>NZ_JASGKI010000004.1:0-1295000 GCF_047600745.1 Paenirhodobacter sp.
ATGCGGGCCTATGATGTGACCTTCAGCCTGGGTGACGGGCTGACTCTGGCTCCATCGCCGATGCCAATGATGCCGCGCAATTCGCGGAACTGGAAACGCTGGTGAATCGACCTTGAGATTGCCTGGAAGAAAGACTGTCAGGTGATCATCGAAGGCCCGGGCCATGTGCCGATGCACAAGATCAAGGAGAATATGGAGAAGCAGCTTGATGTCTGTGGCGAGGCGCCGTTTTATACTTTGGCTGCTGACCACCGATATTGCGCCGGGTTATGACCATATCACCTCGGGCATCGGCGCGGCGATGATCGGCTGGTTCGGGACTGCCATGCTGTGCTATGTCACGCCGAAATACATCTGGCTGCCGACTGGGACGAACTCAACCGGGTGATCACCTACAAGATCGCCGCCCATGCTGCCGATCTGGCGAAGGGCCATCCGGCGGTGTGGGTGCGTGACGATGCGCTGTCGCGTGCGCGGTTTGAATTCCGTTGGGAGGATCAGTTTACTCGTTGCTGGATCCGGATACCGCGCGGGCCTTTCATGACGAACCCTGCCGAAAGAGGCGCATAAACTCTGCATTCTGTCGATGTGGGGCTGAAATCTGCTTGATGCGGATTAGCCACGCATTGGCGCCGAGGCGCAGAAGGAAGGCATGGCGAAAATGGCGAAGTTCGTGAAGGTGGCGACTTACATGCTGGCTTACGAGAAGGTCTGATCGCGCCGGAAACAGGTGGCCCGTGACCTGACCGGTTCATCCGGAAAAGTGGGGCGTCCTCACATCACCCGAAATCCCCTTTGCCGCAAGGGAAAGGGGGTTTTGCCATGCTTGCTGGTCAGGTGCGTTTGCCGGAACTGTGATGTTCCGGGTGGCTTGCGTTCAGGTGTTTTTATGTAATAACATTACATATCCTGAATTGGACCTGACCCATGCCGGACCTGCATTAGCCTTCGCCAGTGCCCCTGACTGCGGATCGCGTCGCGCAGATCTGTGCTGAACGGGGTGTCCGCTTCACCCCCCTGCGGCGCGTGGCGTTCGAGGCGCTGCTGGCCTTCAACGGGCCCGCCGGGGCCTATGACCTGATCCGGCGCTGCAACTCCGCCTCGGGAAACATGTTGCGCCGCCCACGGCCTATCGCGCGTTGGAGTTTCTTCAGGAGCAGGGTTTCGTGACCCGGATCGAGACGCGCAACGCCTTCCTGCCGTCGTCGCATCCCGAAGACCGGAACCTTGGGGCGTTCCTGCCTGTGCGATCATTGCGGTGCCACGGTCGAGGTGGAGTTCCCCGAACTGGATGCGGAGTTTGCGCGCCGGGCGAAAGCGCTCGGGTTCCGCGTCGGGCGCCGCGTGGTCGAATTGCAAGGCACCTGCGCGGAGTGTCAGGGGGAGAGCGCGCCGCCGAAAGGGGGGCGTGGATGAGCGCGCCCATTCCCATCACGCTGCTGACCGGGTTTCTGGGCAGCGGCAAGACCACGGTTCTGAACACCCTGCTGCGGCATCCCGATTTTGCCCGCACGGCGGTGATCGTGAATGAATTCGGTGCGGTCGGGCTGGATCATGAGCTGGTGGTGGCAACCACGGAAACCATGGTGCTGCTGCAATCGGGCTGCGTCTGCTGCGCGCTGCGGGGTGACCTGCTGGACACGCTGATAGACTTGGACGCGCGCCGCGATGAACTGGGGTTCGGGCGGGTGGTGATCGAGACGACGGGCCTCGCCGATCCGGCGCCGATCCTGCACACGCTGCTGACCAGCGTCGACCTGTCCGAGCGTTTCGCGGTGGATGGCGTGGTGGTCACGGTCGATGCGGCGACCGGATTGGCCAGCCTGCGCGAGCATGAGGAGGCCCGGCGGCAGGTGGCGCTGGCAGATCTGGTCCTCTTGATCAAGACAGATCTGCCCGAGGCGCAGGACGCGGTGCGGCAGGAGATCGCCGCGCTGACCGCTGCACCTGTCTTGGCGGTGGTGAACGGCGCGGTGGATCCCGCGCGGCTGACCGGCCTGGGCCATTTCGACCCGTCGATGAAGGCGGCGCAGGCGCAGGCCTGGCTGCGACAGGAAGTGGTGCCGGAGCCGCATCTGACCGGCCTTGCGGCGCAAAAGCACCTCGATGCGATCCGCGCGGTGTCCTGGGTGGTCGACAAGCCGCTCTCGGCCACCGCCTTCGATCTGTGGATGGAGATCCTGATGGCGCGGCGGGGCGGCGACATCCTGCGGTTCAAGGGATTGATTTATCTGGAGGATATGCCCCATCCCTTCGTCGTCCACGGGGTGCAGCACATCTTCCACCCGCCGGTGCTGCTGCGCGACTGGCAGGGCACGGACCGGCGCACGAAGCTGGTGCTGATCGTGCGCGACTTCACCGATCCGGAGTTGGAGGATCTGTTCGCGGCGCTGACCTCGGTCGAGGTTGCCGGGCATGAGCTGCCGGGGGGCTATCTGTCGCAGGAAGTCGTGCCATGATCCCGGCGCCCCGATGCCGCTGCTGAAGCACGGAAAGATCCCGGATGAGCCTCTCCCTCACCAACGGCATGGGCGGCGCGAAGCAGCCCTTCATCCCGCTGAACCCGGGGAAGGTCCGCATGTATGCCTGCCCGACCGTCTGCAACCACATCGGCAATGCCCGACCGGTGGTCTTCGATGTGCTGGCGCGGCATTTTGGCCGGGTGATCCATGCCCGGACTTAGGGTGTGGGTGACAAGATCAACGCAGCGGCGGGTGTGCCGATTTCGGCCATCACTGAACGTTTCACGGCGGCCTGTCACGCGGATATGGCGGCGCTTGACGCCCCGGTCGAGGATGCGCCGCTTGCGGGGCAGGGGCATGACCCCTTCGCGCGCGGGCCTTTTGTAACCCGTTCGGCGGATTTCGGTCCGGCCGTTCAAACCGATGAGGACGCCGATGGTTCACATTACTTTGCCTGACGGGGCCACCAGGGATTTCGCGGGGCCGGTCAGCGGGGCCGATCTGGCGGGGTCGATCGCGCCGTCTTTGCGCAAGAGGGCGGTGGCGATGGTTGTGGATGGCCGCGTTGCGGACCTGTCCGCAGGCATTGCGCGGGATGCGTCGGTGGAGATTCTGACCCGTGAGGATCCGCGCGCGCTGGAGCTGATCCGCCATTCCGCCGCGCATGTTCTGGCGGAGGCAGTGCAGGAACTATTTCCCGGCACGCAGGCCACGATCGGCCCGGTGATCGAGCACGGTTTTTTCTACGATTTCGCGGCCGAGCGCCCCTTCACCCCGGAGGATCTGCCGAGGATCGAGGCGAAGATGCGCGAGATCATCGCCCGCAACACCCCGATCACCCGCGAGGAATGGACACGCGATCAGGCCCATACCTTCTTCGCGGCGCGGAGAGCGGGCTACAAGGAGGCGTTGATCGACGCGATTCCCGAGGGCCAGCCGATCGGCATCTACCGGCAGGGCGCATGGCTCGACCTCTGCCGTGGGCCGCATCTGGCCAGCACCGGCCAGATCGGCGGGGCCTTCCGGCTGACCCGGGTGGCGGGGGCCTATTGGCGGGGCGATGCGAAGAACGCTATGCTGTCGCGCATCTATGGCGTGGCCTTCGCGACGCAGGCCGATCTGGACGCCCATCTGAAGATGCTGGCCGAGGCCGAAAAGCGCGACCACCGCCGCCTGGGCCGCGAGATGGACTTTTATCACTTTCAGGAGGAGGCCCCCGGCGCCGTCTTCTGGCCCCCGAAGGGCTGGCGGCTGTTCCAGACCCTGATCGGCTACATGCGCGAAAAACAGGCCCGCGCCGGCTATGAGGAGGTCAACACCCCCGACATCATGGACCGCGCCTTGTGGGAGACCTCGGGCCACTGGCAGAACTACCGCCAGAACATGTTCCTCACCAAAACCGAGGGCGAACGGGAATTCGCGCTGAAGCCGATGAACTGCCCCGGCCACATGCTGCTGTATCGGCACGAAAACCGCAGCTACCGCGACCTGCCGATGAAGATCGCGGAATTCGGCAAGGTCCACCGATACGAACCCTCGGGCGCGCTGCACGGGCTGATGCGGGTGCGCTCCTTTACACAGGATGACGCGCATATCTTCTGCACCGTGGATCAGCTGACCGAGGAATGCGTGAAGGTCAACGACCTGATCCTGTCGATCTACCGCGATTACGGGTTCGAAGACATCCGCATCAAGCTCTCCACCCGGCCCGAGAACCGCATCGGCGCCGAGGAGACCTGGGACCGCGCCGAGGAGGCACTGCGCGAGGCGCTACGGGTCGCGGGTCAGCCCTTCACCCTCTTCGAGGGCGAGGGCGCGTTCTATGGCCCGAAGCTCGAATATGTGCTGCGCGATGCCATCGGGCGCGACTGGCAATGCGGCACGCTTCAGGTGGATTTCAACCTGCCGGAACGGTTCGGCGCCACCTATGTCGCGCCCAGTGGCGAGCGCGAGGTGCCGGTTCTGCTGCACCGCGCCATGTTCGGATCGCTGGAACGGTTCACCGGCATCCTGATCGAGCATCACGCCGGGCATCTGCCGCTGTGGCTCGCGCCGGTGCAGGCGGTGGTGGCGACGATCACCTCGGAAGCGGAACCTTGGGCGCGCGCGGTTCTGGCCGCGTTGCGGGCCGCGGGCCTGCGCGCCGAGGCCGATCTGCGCAACGAAACCATCGCCTACAAGGTGCGCGGGCATTCGATGGCCAAGGTGCCGGTGATCCTTGCCATCGGCGCGCAGGAGGCGGCGGAAGGCACCGTTTCGTTGCGTCGTCTGGGCGAGAGAGGCAGTCAGGCTGTGCCGCTGGCCGAGGCGATCCGGCAGCTCGCCGCCGAGGCGGAAACGCCGCTGGAAGGCGAAGGCAAGCCCGCGCCGGCGCCTGTCCCTGAAACCGAGCCTGCGTGAGGCGACGCCATGTTCAGCCACATCATCCTCGGCGCGCGCGATTTGGACCGGCAAACGGCCTTCTACGATGCCGTTCTGCCGCATCTCGGCCTGATCCGGCGCGCGGCGGAGGATGACGGCGGTCCTGCGGGTTCGCTCTGGACCGAGCCGGGCAAAGATTGGCCGCAGTTCTGGGTGCAGCTTCCTTTCGACGGGCGCCCGGCCACCCGGGGCAACGGCGTGCAGGCGAGCTTCCGTGCGCCATCGCAGGCGGCAGTCGCTGCCGCCTGGACCGCCGCCATCGCCGCCGGTGGCAGTGATAAGGACGAGCCCGGCCTATGATTTCGACTATTACGGCGCCCATATCCGCGATCCCGAGAGCGACAAGCCAGATGGACGCCTTGGGCGTTGCTGGCGGCGATCGGGATGCGGGTTGATTTCCCACACCCGACCGCGCTCAAACAGATATGACTGGCGTAGCAAAGGAGTTTCCCCATGACACCCCAGATCCCCGTCTTCGTTCTCACCGGCTTTCTGGGCGCGGGAAAGACGACGCTGCTGAACCGGATCCTGGCAAACCCGGCGTTCCATGATACGGCACTGATCATCAACGAATTCGGGCTGGTGCCGGTGGATCACGATCTGGTCCGCGAAGGGACGGAGCGGCCCGTGGTCACCACCACCGGCTGCATCTGCTGCACGGCGGGCAGCGATCTGCGCTCGTCGCTGGACGAACTGCTGATCGGGCGCAAGAACGGCAGCCTGCCGCCGTTTTCGCGGGTGATCGTGGAAACCACGGGCCTTGCCGATCCGGCGCCGATCCTCAACAGCCTGATCCCCGGCGGGATGACGGCGGTGTCACTGCGCGATCATGCGGTGGCGCGGGCGTTCCGGCTTTCGGGTGTGATCACGGTGGTGGATGTCGAGGGGATCGGCGATGTGCTCGACAGCCATCCGGAGAGCCTGCGCCAGATCGCCTTTGCCGATCATGTCGTGCTGAGCCGTACCGATGTCGCGTCCGCGGGGGATTGGCCCGCACGGCTGCGCGCGATCAATCCGGGCCTGCGGATCCATGACGGGGCCGATCCGGGCTTTGATCCGGCGGGCCTGCTGACGCCCGGTAGCTACACCGCCTTCGGCAAGGGCGAGGGGGTGGCGGATTGGCTTGCGGCCGAAACCGGGGCGCACCATGGCGGGCATTTCCACGACCTGAACCGGCACGGCAATGTCACGGCGGTGCCGCTCCTGCGCGACGATCCGGTGGACGGGACCGAATTGCGGTTGTTCCTCGTGCGGCTGACCGCGACGCCGGGCAATGGGCTCCTGCGGATCAAGGGGCTGGTCGCGCTGCGCGAAGATCCCTCCACGCCCGCCCTGGTCCATGCCGTTGGTCACCGGCTGTATCCCATCGTGCGGCTGGACGGCTGGCCGAATGGCGTGGCGGGCACCCGGCTGGTCATCATCGGCACCAATCTGGACGAGAGCGCGATCCGGGCCGGGTTCGCCGCGCTTTCGGGGGCGGCGCAACCCTTCCCGGCCATGGTGGTGCAGGCGTTCAAGCCGGACAGGCCCTTCGGCTGATCCAGTCTCAGCCCAGCGTTGCGGTGGCCGTGGGCCAGGGGTCGTCGAAAGCCTCTCCGGCCTTCCATGCGGCGACCTCGCCGGGGGTGCAGAAGCAGGCGCGCAGGGCGGTGGCGAAGGCCCCGATCTCGTCCCGATTGCCGATGACGGTCAGGCGGCAGCGGCGGTCGCCGAAGTCGGGGGACAGGCCCCGGAGGCGGCTGCGCATCTCCGCGCGCTCCTCCGGCAGCAGGTTCAGGCTGTCGTCCTCCAGCAGCGCGATCTTCCAGTAGTTGACGATTTCAAGCCCGATGCTCCCCGCCGTCTGGTTCCACAGCAGTTGCAGCCGGTCGCGCGTCGGCAGCCAGAAGAAGCCCTTGCTGCGGTGGATGCCGGTGCCGAGGGAATGAGTATACACGTCCCAAAGCCGTTGCGGATGGAACGGGCGCGGGTCTTCGATCACGAGACTGTCGATGCGGTAATCCCCGGCGCTGGCCATCGAGCGGGTGCCGTGCTGCCGGTCCCAATCCATCAGTTCGGCGCCGAGCATCGCCACCCGGGCATGGTCGTAGGGCGGCAGGGCCAGCACATCGGCCAGCCGCACGTTGCCCCATTGCATGCCCATCACATCGGCGAAGGGGTTGATCGGATGGACCGCCTGCGCAACGGCGCGCAGGGTCTCGGGGGACACCTTGTCCATTTTCGACAGCAGGATGCGGCTTGCGAACATGATCTGTTCGGCAAGCAGGTTCGCGATGCCGCGTTGCCCTGTGGCGAGGGCCTGCGACGCGGCGGGCAGGATCGCGCGGCCAAGGTCATGGTCCTGAGCCAGCACCAGCGTATCCACCACCGACAGGAAACCGTGCAGCCGCAGGGCCGCGTGGGTGCGGATCGCCTCCAGCAGGGGCCAGGGATGGGTGCTGCCCGAGGTTTCGATCAGGATATGCGTGGCACCGCCTGCGGTCACCTTCTCGACGGCGGCGGCGAAGGCCGCGAGGCCGCGGGGGCCGCTGATGCTGCCCGCCGGGATTGCGGCGAAACGCGGGTCGCGGCGCGAGATCACCTCTGATGTGTCGAGCACCGCGCCATCGACGTCAAGCGTGCTCATCTCGTTGACGATCACGCCAAGCCGCACCTGCGGCAGAGTGCGTGCCTGCACCAGCAGGCTTTGCAGCAAGGTGGTCTTCCCGGCGCCAAGGAAGCCGTTGAGGATCGTGACCGGGGTCTGCATGGGATCGTCCTGTCTGTCAGTCGTGCGTGGCGGGCCGGGTGCCCCTCGCGGAGGGGGTCGCCATGGCCGGGCCCTGCTGATTTGCTGTATGTGATACTATCACGCTTTCGGGGGCGCCATGCCCCCAGCCCGAAACCAAAGACAGGTGGCAGCATGCGCCTGGCATTGCGTCAGGCCGCAAGGCGTGTTCCGATGCCCTGGGTTGAGAATAGGCAGCGCAATGGCAGTGCCGAAGACATCAGTCGCGCGGGGGAAAGCAGGGCGTGGGTTGGCACGACCCTTGGGAGCGCGTTTCAAACGGCTTGGGTCCGGCACAGGCGCAATCCGGCTGTCGGCGGCACCCCCGCGAACGGCGGGCGCCCCGGGGTTGCCGCAGGGGAACGGTGCGGCATGAGCCTGATTCGGAATGAACAAACCAAGCTGACGGCGACCTATCTGAACGGGGTTGCGATTGCGGTCTTTGCCGTGGGTGGCCTCGCCCCGGTCTTTTCAAGCCTCTATTCGGGCGCGGGACCATCCGTTTTCCTGCTCGTCGTCAGCGTGGTTTGTTTTTTGGTATCCTTTGCCCTACATTATGGGGCGAGGATGGCCCTCAGGAGGCTGGAACCATGACGACGAATGACGTGATCGCCCTGCTCATCACCCCGGTTGGCGGCCTGGTCATCGGGCTCGCCGCCTATTGGCTGGCCACCCGGGACGGCAAGAAGCCGCATCACCCGGCGGAGTAACCCTACTCCGCCGCCGCCTTCAGCCCCAGCAGAGGCGCCAGATAGCGCCCGGTGTGGCTGTGCGGGTTCAGGGCGATTTCCTCGGGCGTGCCGGTGCCGACGATCTCGCCGCCGCCTTCGCCGCCCTCCGGCCCGATGTCGATGATCCAGTCCGCCGTCTTGATCACGTCGAGGTTATGCTCGATCACCACCACCGTATTGCCCTGATCGACCAGCGAATGCAGCACTTCGAGCAGCTTGCGCACATCCTCGAAATGCAGCCCCGTCGTCGGTTCGTCCAGAATATACAGCGTCCGCCCCGTCGCCCGGCGGCTGAGTTCCTTCGACAGCTTCACCCGCTGCGCCTCGCCGCCTGAAAGGGTGGTCGCCTGCTGGCCGACCTTGATATAGCCCAAGCCCACCTCGACCAGCGCATCCATCTTTTCCCGGATCGGCGGAACGGCCTTGAAGAAGCTCTGCGCATCTTCAACCGTCATATCAAGAACGTCGGATATGCTCTTGTCCTTGAACTTGATTTCCAGTGTCTCGCGGTTGTAGCGCTTGCCCTTGCAGGTCTCGCATTCGACATAGACATCGGGCAGGAAGTGCATCTCGATCTTGATCACACCATCGCCCTGGCACGCCTCGCAGCGCCCGCCCTTGACGTTGAAGCTGAATCGCCCGGGTTTGTAGCCGCGCGCCTGCGCCTCAGGCAGACCGGCGAACCAGTCGCGGATCGGCGTGAAGGCCCCGGTATAGGTTGCGGGGTTGGAGCGTGGTGTCCGCCCGATCGGGCGTTGGTCGATGTCGATCACCTTGTCCAGATGCTCGAATCCCTTGATCGTTTCGCAGGGCGCGGGGGTTTCATGCGCGCCGTTCAGCCGCGTCGCCGCGGTCTTGAACAGGGTCTCGATGGTCAGCGTCGATTTCCCGCCTCCCGACACGCCCGTCACGCAGACGAACTTGCCCAGCGGGAAATCCACCGTCACGTTCTTCAGGTTGTTGCCGCTGGCTTTCACCACGGTCAGCTTCTTGCCGTTGCCCTTGCGCCGCTCGGCCGGAACCTCGATCCGCCGCGTGCCGGCGAGGTATTGCCCAGTCAGGCTGGCGGGGTCGGCGGCGACCTCCTCGGGCGTGCCCTTGGCGATGATGCGCCCGCCATGGACCCCGGCGCCCGGCCCGATGTCCACGACGAAATCGGCATGCCGGATCGCATCTTCGTCATGCTCGACCACCAGCACGGTATTGCCCTGATCGCGCAGGTTTTTCAGCGTCAGCAACAATCGGTCGTTGTCGCGCTGATGCAGCCCGATCGAGGGTTCATCCAGCACATAAAGCACCCCGGTCAGCCCCGACCCGATCTGTGAGGCCAACCGGATCCGCTGGCTCTCGCCCCCCGAAAGCGTCCCCGCCGCGCGGCTCAGCGTCAGGTAATCCAGTCCGACATTCACAAGGAATCCAAGACGTTCGCGGATCTCCTTCAGAATCGCCCGGGCGATTTCGTTCTTCTGATGGGTCAGGCTGGCGGGCACCGTCTCGACCCAGGCAAAGGCGTCGCGGATCGACATTTCCACCACCTGGCCGATATGCAGCCCCGCGATCTTCACGGCCAGCGCTTCGGGCCGCAGCCGGTAGCCGTGGCAGGCGCCGCAGGGGCGGTTGTTCTGGTAGCGCTCCATTTCCTCGCGCGACCAGTTGCTTTCGGTCTCGCGGTAGCGCCGCTCCATGTTCGGGATCACGCCCTCAAAGGTGCGGCTGACCTGATAGACCCGGCCGCCCTCGTCGAACCGGAACGGGATTTCCTCGGTGCCGGAGCCATGGAGGAACACCTTGCGCACCGCCTCGGGCAGATCCTTCCACGGCTTGCGCTTGTCAAAGCCGTAGTGCTTGGCCATCGCCTCGACGGTCTGGGTGAAATAGGGGCTTTTCGATTTGCCCCAGGGCGCGATGGCCCCGGTCATCAGCGTCAGCGACTGATCCGGCACCACCAGCCGCTCGTCGAAGAACAGCTCGACCCCCAGCCCGTCGCAGACCGGGCAGGCGCCGAAGGGCGCGTTGAAGGAAAACAGCCGCGGTTCGATTTCCGGGATCGTAAACCCACTGACCGGACAGGCGAATTTCTCGCTGAAGGTGGTGCGTTCGGGCTCCTCGCCCTCGGGCACGGCGGTCTCGAAGAAGGCGATGCCATCGGCC
This sequence comes from Paenirhodobacter sp., assembly GCF_047600745.1. GTDB lineage: Bacteria > Pseudomonadota > Alphaproteobacteria > Rhodobacterales > Rhodobacteraceae > Rhodobacter. The sequence goes on from NZ_JASGKI010000004.1 coordinate 10,533, forward strand.
AGGTCCAGCGCGGTGCGGAAGCTGTCGGCAAGGCGCGTCTCCAGCCCCTCGCGCACCACGATCCGGTCCACCACCACGTCGATGTTGTGGCGGAACTTCTTGTCGAGCGTCGGCGGTTCCTCAAGGTCGTAGAAGGTGCCGTTGACCTTCACCCGCTGGAACCCGGCCTTGCGCCATTCGAGGAACTCCTTGCGGTATTCACCCTTGCGGTCGCGCACCACGGGGGCGAGCAGATAGCCGCGCGTGCCCTCGGGCATCGCCATCACGCGGTCCACCATGTCCTGCACCTGCTGCGCCTCGATCGGCAGGCCGGTCGCCGGGCTGTAGGGCGTGCCCGCGCGGGCAAACAGCAGCCGCAGATAGTCGTAGATCTCGGTCACCGTGCCGACGGTCGAGCGAGGGTTTTTCGAGGTCGTCTTCTGCTCGATGGAAATCGCGGGCGAGAGGCCGGAGATATGATCCACATCCGGCTTGCCCATCATGTCGAGGAACTGCCGCGCATAGGCCGACAGGCTTTCGACATAGCGCCGCTGCCCCTCGGCATAGATCGTGTCGAAGGCGAGCGAGGATTTCCCCGAACCCGAAAGCCCGGTGATCACCGTGAACTGATCGCGTGGAATATCCAGGTCGATGTTCTTGAGGTTATGTTCCCGCGCGCCGCGGATCTCGATGAACTTCTGCTCGGCCATGGATGCCCCCGGTTACAACGTTCCCTAGATAGGCGAAGGGGGCCGAGTTTCCAACCGAAATAAGTGAACGCAACATGAACGCATGTCAGCTTTCGTTGAATGCGCGCCGCCGTGCCTGCCACAGATGCACCGCGATCCCGCACAGGCACAGCGGCGCCGCATAGGCCGTGATCGCCGTTGCCCCCATCGTCTGCACCAGAAGCGCCAGCAGCGGCGTGCCGAGCGTGGTGCCGATATTGCCCAGCTGCGCCATGGCGCCCGCCGCCTCGGCCCGGCCCGCGGCGGTGGGGTTGAGTTCGGGGATGGCGGCAAAGCTCGCGCCCTGCACGAAGCCGAGCCCCGCCGAAAGCAGGAAGGCCGCGCCGATTTCCGCAATCCCCGAAGTCACCGCCCAGAGCAGCGCGGCACAGGCGGCGACGCTATAGCCGATCTCGACCGTGCGCACCGCACCCAGCCGCCGCGACAGCCGCATCCCCAGCCCGAGCGACGCCACGATCGAGGCGAGCGGCATCAGCGTCGCCGTCAGCGCGCGGAACTGCGGCGCGACCAGCCCCGGCACCAGCGTCATGATCGCAATGAAGATCATCGTGTAGAAGACGAAGCCGATGGAAGGCGCCCCGATGCGCGGATCGGTATAGATCCGGACGTGATCGGAGAGCAGGTTGCCCGGGCGGAACGGCGGCACGGGGCCGGGCTCGGCCCGGGGCAGGACATGGTGCAGCAGTGCCGCCGCGCTCAGCATCAACCCGGCATGGACCGCCCACAGAACCCAGGGCGCGCCCGTCGCATGAACCAGCGGCAGGCCCAGCAGCGCGGTGATGGCGAAAGCAATGGCGAAGAAGGTGGACCACAGCGTCATCGCCGCCGCCTGATCCTTTGGCGCCGCCAGCCCCGCGATCAGCACCGGCCCGGAAACGACGATGGCGAGGTGCAGGAACCCTTCGACGATCCGGCTGGCGATCATCACGCCCAGCGGCAGGCCGAGGCATTGCACCACCGAGACAGCCGCGCTGGCCAGCAGCGCCCCCACGATCAGCCGCCGCGCCCCGATCCGCGCCACCAGAAGCCCCGCCGTGGTGCCGAACACGATTCCGACCGCGCCGACGACCGACACCACCAGCCCGAGCCGCGCCCCGGCATCGGGCCAGAGCATCGCGACCTCCTGAAAGATGACGCCGATCTTCGAGAATTGCGCCGCGGCGCAAAGCCCGGCAAACCATAGCGCGAAGATCGCGCCCCAGGGCGTAGTCATGCGGCCTCGCGGGGGAAGGGAACGGTTGGCCCTGTGTCGCCCGGCGGCGGGCGAAGTGCAAGCCTCGGCTTGCACTTGCCGGGCGTGGGGGTATCTTCGGCGGAAAGGCCCATCCACCGAAGAATGTTGCGCGCTGATGACCATTGACGCCACGGACCGACGGATCCTCTCCGTCCTGCAAAAACAGGGGCGGATCTCCAATGCCGAACTGTCCGAAAGGGTGAACCTCTCGGCCTCGGCCTGCCACCGGCGGGTGCAGCGGCTGGAGGAGGAGGGCTATATCCGCGATTATGTCGCGCTGCTCGATGCGCGCAAGCTGGGCTGTCCGACGACGGTTTTCGTGGAAATCACCCTCTCGGGGCAGGCGGATGAGGTGCTGGAGGCCTTCGAGCGCGAGGTGATGAAGATCCCCGATGTGCTGGAATGCCACCTGATGGCGGGGTCGGCGGATTACCTGCTGAAGGTCGTGGCGGAGGATACCGAGGATTTCGCCCGCATCCACCGCGCGAAGCTCGCCCGGTTGCCCGGTGTGCAGGGGATGCAAAGCTCCTTCGCGCTGCGCACGGTGTTCAAGACCACCGCGCTGCCGGTCTAGTCGCGCCAGAACCGCGGCATGAACAGCACGAAGATCGTCAGCAGGCCGAGCCGCCCGAGCAGCATCGCCAGCGTCATCAGCCAGGTCGAGGCATCCGAAAACTCCGCCATCGTGCCCGATCGCGTCATCGGCCCCACCGCAAAGCCGATATTGCCGAGCGCCCCCCAGACCGCGAACAGCGATGAGGTCATGTCATTGCCGGTATCCATCGACATCAGCACGGCAAACACCCCCATCGTCAGGATATAGGCCGTGACATATTGCATCAGCGGCCCGAGCGTCGTGTCATCAAGCGGCTTGCCGTCATACATCGCCTGAACCACCCGGTGGGGGGAGTGCAACTGCCGGATCGCCGCGCGCATCACCGACAGCACGACCTGCACCCGGAACACCGACAGCGCCGCGGAACTGGAATTGGTACAACCGCCGATCGTGCCGATGACGAAGGCGACGACCAGCACGAAGGAGCCCCATTGCTCGATCGGGGCGGAGCCGAAGCCGGTGCCGGTCATCACCGAGGCCAGGTTGAACAGCGTCTCGCGGGCGATCCGCTCGACCGGCAGCGATTTGCGCCAGAACCGGTAGAGCATCACCAGCACGCAGGCATAGCCATACCAGCGCAGGAAGGCGCGGACCTGATTGTCCTGCCACAGCACGCGGGGCTGGCCCTGCACCATCTGGAAGAACCGGATGAACGGCATCGCCCCCAGCAGCATGAAGACGATGGCGGCATATTGGGTGGCCGGGTTCCAGACCGCGAAACTGGCGTCATGGGTGGCGAAACCGCCGGTGGCGATCGCCGAAATCGCATGGACCAGCGCGTCGAACATCGGCATGCCGCAGGCGGTGAAGGCCAGGAAACACAGCGCTGTCAGGGTCGAATAGACTTCGAGCAGCGAAATCGCGATGTCGCGCGCACGCGGCAGAACCTTGCCCAGCGTGTCGAAACCTTCGGTCTGGAAATAGCGCATGCCGCCGATCCGCATCACCGGCAGGAAGATCATCGCGACGAAGGCGATGCCGAGCCCCCCCATCCAGTTCAGCATGCCCCGCCACAGCAGCACGCCGCGCGGCAACTGGTCAATATGGGCAAAGACGGAATAGCCGGTGGTGGTGATGCCGGAGACCGCCTCGAAATAGGCGTCCGTGAAGCTCGCCGCCGGGGCGCCGTGGATGAAGGGCAGGGCGGCGAAGGCCGGCACCACGAACCAGATCCCCGCCGTCAGGCAATAGGCCTGCCGCAGCGTCAGCGGGCGCGGGGCCTCGGCGCGGCTCGCCATCGCCAGGAAGCCGCCGAACACCATCGTCTCCAGCATGGCCTGAAAGAACGGGGCCGCGTTCTCCGCGCCATCGGCCCAGTCCAGGCCGACCGGTGCCAGCATGGTGGCGCCAAGCGCCAGCAGGATCAGGCCGAGAAGATGGAAGACGGGGCCGAAGTCGGTCATCATGCGCTAGGGAACGGGCTGCGGAAAGAATGCCGGGCCGGATGGGCCGCGGTCAACCAAAAACCCCCGGGCGCAATGCCACGGGGGTCCGGGTTGCGAGGTGTCACCCCCGCCAGCGATCCAGGAGCTTAGAGCGCGCCTTCGCGTTGAGCCTTCTTCCGTGCCAGTTTACGGGCACGACGGACGGCTTCCGCTTTCTCGCGCGCTTTTTTCACGGAAGGCTTCTCGAAATGTTGCTTGAGCTTCATTTCACGGAAAACCCCCTCGCGCTGAAGTTTCTTCTTCAGAGCACGAAGCGCCTGTTCGACGTTGTTGTCGCGAACGCTGACCTGCATGTGGTGTCACCACCTTCCTAAGTTAGAGTTGCATCAATTTGCAGGAAGCGGCCATATAGCAGGGCAACGGACATTTGTCCATCGGGGGTTTCCATGAAGAACGATCATCTGGATGTGGCGCGGATGCGGGGCGATCTGCTGGCCGCGATCACGCCGCATGTGCCCTTTGACGGTTGGTCCGAGCCCGCCTTCCGGCAGGCGGTGGCGGATCTGGGCGTGGATCCGGGGGTGGCGCGGCTGGTCTGTCCGCGCGGCGCGGTGGATCTGGCGGTGGAATATCACCGCGCGGCGGACGGGGAGGCGGCGCGGCTGATCGCCGATGCCGACTGGCCGGAGATGAAATTCCGCGACAAGGTTGCGGCGGCGGTGCGGATGCGGCTCGATCTGGTCGATCCGGAACTGGTGCGGCGGGCGGCGGCGCTGTTCGCGCTGCCGCAGCATGCGGCGACGGGAGCGAAGCTGGTCTGGGAAAGCGCCGATATGGTCTGGACCGCGCTTGGCGACACATCGCGCGACTACAACTGGTATTCCAAGCGGCTGACGCTGGCGGGGGTGATCTCGGGCACCGTGCTCTACTGGATGGGGGACGAGAGCGAGGGCCGCGCCGACAGCTGGCAGTTCCTCGACCGCCGCATCGGCGAGGTGATGCAGTTCGAGAAGATCAAGGGCAAGGTCACCGGCCTGCCGGGCCTGTCCGGTCTGCTGTCGCGCATCCATGCCCCCGAACCGCGCCCGATGCCGGGCCGGACCACGCGCTGAAAGGACCGTTTATCATGAAGATGCCCCTGCCGGTGCAGATGACCGCCGTCGAGATTTCCGAACCCGGCGGCCCCGGTGTCCTGCGCGCGACGGAGCGCGCCGTGCCCCTGCCGTCGCAGGGCGAGGTGCTGATCCGCGTGGCCTATGCCGGGGTGAACCGGCCCGATGCGCTGCAACGCGCGGGGGCCTACAAGGCGCCCTTGGGCGCGTCGGACCTGCCGGGGCTGGAATGCTCGGGCTGGATCGCGGCGGTGGGGCCGGGGGTCAGCGGCTGGATGGTGGGCGATCCGGTCTGCGCGCTGCTGCCCGGCGGCGGCTATGCCGAATTCGCGGTCTGTCCGGCGGCGCATGTGATCAAGGTGCCGAAATGGCTGGCGCTGAAGGATGCCGCCTGCCTGCCGGAAACCTGCTTCACCGTCTGGTCGAATGTGGTGATGCGCGGCGGGCTGAAGGCCGGAGAGCGGTTCCTGGTCCATGGCGGCTCGTCGGGCATCGGCACCACGGCGATCCAGATCGCGCGGGCGCTTGGCGCGCGGGTCTTTGCCACGGCGGGCAATGCCGACAAATGCGCCGCCATCGCCGGGCTGGGCGCCACGGCGATCAACTACCGCGAACAGGATTTCGTCGAGGTGCTGCGCGCCGAAGGCGGGGCGGACCTGATCCTCGACATGGTGGGTGGCAGCTATATCCCCCGCAATATCAGGGCTTTGGCGGATGACGGGCGGATGGTCTTCATCGCCTTCCTCGAAGGCCCGAAGGCCGAGATCAACTTCGCCCAGATCATGCTGCGCCGCCTGACGATCACCGGCTCGACGCTGCGCCCGCAATCCGACGCCGCCAAGGCCGCGATCGCGCAGGAGATCCGCGCCCGGGTCTGGCCAATGCTGGAGGCGGGGCACCTGCGGGTGATCCATGACAGCGAATTCGCCCTGACCGAAGCGGCACAGGCCCATGCGCGGATGGAAACCTCGGCCCATATCGGCAAGATCGTGCTGCGGGTGTCCGGGATGTAAACGGCGCCCGGATCGGGGCGCCGTTTGAAACTCCGCCCGGCATGGCGCCCGCAGGCGCCATGTCAGGGTCAGGACTTGGCAAGGTTGCGCAGGACGTAGTGCAGCACGCCGCCGTTCTTGAGGTATTCGATCTCGACCTCGGTGTCGATCCGGCTCTTGATCTGGATCGTCTTCACCGTGCCGTCGGCATAGCGGATCGTGCAGGGCACCAGCGACAGCGGTTTGATGTCGCCTTCCAGCCCCTCGATCGTCACCACCTCGTCGCCCTTCAGGCCGAGCGTCTTGCGGGTTTCGCCGCCGGTGAACTCGAACGGGATGACGCCCATGCCGATCAGGTTGGACCGGTGGATCCGTTCAAACGATTCGGCGATCACCGCCTTCACGCCCAGCAGGCAGGTGCCCTTCGCCGCCCAGTCGCGCGACGACCCGGCGCCGTATTCGATGCCGCCGAAGATCACCAGCGGGATGCCCGCCGCCTGATACTCCATCGACGCGTCGAAGATCGTCGTCTGTTCGCCATCCGGCCCCTTGGTGAAGCCGCCTTCCACACCGTCCAGCATCTCGTTCCGGATCCGGATATTGGCGAAGGTGCCGCGCATCATGATTTCATGGTTGCCGCGGCGCGAGCCGTAGCTGTTGAAATCCTTTGGCGCGACGCCCCGTTCCGTCAGGTATTTCCCGGCCGGCGTGGTCGGCTTGAACGACCCGGCGGGGGAGATGTGGTCGGTGGTGATCATGTCGCCAAGCACGGCGAGGATGCGCGCATCGCGCACGTCTGAAATCACCCCCGGCTCTGGCGACATGCCTTTGAAATAGGGCGGGTTCTGGATGTAGGTCGATGTCGGCGGCCAGTCGTAGGTCTCGCCCCCCGCGACCTTCACGCCCTGCCAGTTGGTGTCGCCCTTGAACACATCGGCGTATTTCTCAAGGAAGGCTTCGCGCGTCACCACCCTGTTCACCAGTTCGGCAATCTCGTGGTCGGTCGGCCAGATGTCCTTGAGGTAGACCTCCTTGCCCTCGGGTGTGGTCGCGATCGGCGCGTTCGCCATGTCGACGTTCAGATCCCCCGCGATCGCATAGGCCACCACCAAGGGCGGCGAGGCGAGGAAGTTCGCCCGGACATCCGGGGAAATCCGGCCCTCGAAGTTGCGGTTCCCCGACAGGACGGCGGTCGCGACCAGATCGTTGTCGTTGATCGCCTTGGAAATCGCCGGATCGCCCAGCGGGCCGGAGTTGCCGATGCAGGTGGTGCAGCCGAAGCCCGCGATGTTGAAGCCGAGCGCGTCGAGGTCTTCCTGTAGCCCCGCGGCCTTCAGATATTCCTCGACCACCTGCGAGCCGGGCGCGAGCGAGGTCTTCACCCAGGGCTTCCGCGTCAGGCCGAGCGCGCGCGCCTTGCGCGCCACCAGCCCCGCACCGATCAGCACATAGGGGTTCGATGTGTTGGTGCACGACGTGATCGCCGCGATCACCACCGAGCCGTCGTTGATCGTGTAATCCTTGCCCTCGACGGGGACAGTCTTGATCACCTCGATCTGCTTCGTCGCGACCGGGCCTTCGTCCGCCATGTCCTTGGCATCGGCGGAAATGTCGATCCCGCGATAGGAGGCGACGACGTTCTTGAACGTATCGGCGGCATTGACCAGCGGCAGATAGTCCTGCGGCCGCTTCGGCCCGGAGATCGCGGGAACGATCGTGCCCATGTCGAGTTCGAGCGTCGAGGAATAGATCGGCGCGTAATCCGGGCCGCGCCAGAACCCGTTCTCCTTGGCATATTCCTCGACCAGCGCGATCCGGTCTTCGTCCCGCCCGGTCTGGCGCAGATAGCGCAGGGTTTCCGCGTCGATCGGGAAGAAGCCGCAGGTCGCGCCATATTCCGGCGCCATATTGGCGATGGTGGCACGCTGCGCCAGCGGCAGCTTGTCCAGCCCCGGGCCGTAGAATTCGACGAATTTGTTCACCACGCCATGCTTGCGCAGCATCTGCACGACCTTGAGCACAAGATCGGTCCCCGTGGTGCCCTCGACCAGCTCCCCGGTCAGCTTGAAGCCCACGACTTCGGGGATCAGCATCGACACCGGCTGGCCCAGCATCGCCGCCTCCGCCTCGATCCCACCGACGCCCCAGCCCAGAACGGCGAGGCCGTTGACCATGGTCGTGTGGCTGTCCGTGCCCACCAGCGTATCCGGATAGGCGACCATTTCGCCGGTCTGGTCGGTATCGGTCCAGACCGTCTGCGACAGATATTCGAGGTTCACCTGATGGCAGATGCCGGTGCCCGGCGGCACCACGCGGAAGTTCTGGAACGCGCCCTGACCCCATTTCAGGAACTGATAGCGCTCCATGTTCCGTTCATATTCCAGATCCACGTTGCGCTGGAAGGCGCGCGGATTGCCGAAATCGTCGATCATCACCGAGTGGTCGATGACCAGATCGACCGGCACCAGCGGGTTGATCTTCTGCGCGTCGCCGCCCAGCCCCTTGATCCCGTCGCGCATCGCGGCAAGATCCACCACCGCCGGAACGCCGGTGAAGTCCTGCATCAGCACGCGGGCCGGGCGATAGGCGATCTCGCGCGGGTTCTTGCCACCCTGCGCCGCCCATTCGCCAAAGGCGCGGATGTCATCGACCGAGACCGAAAACCCGCCATCCTCGAACCGCAGCAGGTTCTCCAGCACGACCTTCAGCGAGGCGGGCAGCTTCGAGAAGTCGCCGAGCCCGGCCTCCTGCGCTGCTGGGATGGAAAAGTAGGAATAGGACTTGCCGCCTACGCTGAGCTTGCGGCGGGTTTTGGCAGTGTCCTTGCCGGTGACGATGGACATCGTGGCCTCCCTTGGCTGTAGGGTGTCGCTGCTGATTAGATGCCCCATCGGGGGGAGTCGTTCAAGGGGGCTGCGTGAAATTTGTATACCGTTGCATACCGAATTTGCGGCGGCAGGGGCATTCCGGAACGTAACGTTGCCCGAAAAAATCGCAAAACCTTGATTGGCAAACGGCCCCCCCGGGCCTTAGGAAGGAGCCGCAATGGAAAGGGGCGCAATGACACGGGCAAGCGCGATCATCGGCTCCGCGGCGGGGGGATGGCTGGCACTCGGCCTGGTTCTGGGTGCGGCGCCCTCGGCGATGGCGCAATCGGTGGAGCCCGGTCCGGCGGCCGAGGCGTCCCGCCCCTCGTTGGTCGACAATCTGGAACGGGCCCTGCGCAATGCGATTTCGCGGGGCGGCGCCCCGGCGGAGACGACCGGCACCATGCCGCTCGCGGCCCGTGCGGAGGGCAGCGCGGCGCGGGGGCCGGTGGTGGTGGAGATGTTCACCTCGCAGGGCTGTTCCTCCTGTCCTCCGGCGGATGAGATGTTCAACCGCTTTGCACAGCGCCCGGATGTGATCGCGCTGGCGCTGCATGTCGATTACTGGGATTATCTCGGATGGGAGGATCCCTTCGCCCAGCCCGCCTTCACCGGCCGCCAGAAGGCCTATGCCCGCGCCGCCGGAAGCCGGTCGATCTTCACCCCGCAGATCATCGTCGAAGGGGCGGTTTCGCTGGTCGGCGGCGACGAGGCGGCGCTCGATGCCTTGGTCGCACAGCAAAAGGCGCTGCCCGCGGCGGTGTCGCTGACGGTATCGGGGGGCAAGGGGCAATATGCGATCGAACTGCATGCGGACCCGCCGCTGCCGCGCGGGGCGGTGGTGCAGATCGTGCGTTACATGCCGCAGGCGCGGGTCGAGATCCTGCGCGGGGAAAACGCCGGTCTGGTCGTCGATTATTCCAATGTCGTGACCGCCTGGCATGCCGTGGCGGATTGGGACGGGGTGACACCCACCCGGTTCAATACCCGGATCGACGGCGATGAACCCGCCGTCGTGATCATTCAAGGCACGCTTCCGGGCAAGGCCGCCGCGCTGCCGGGGCCGATCCTGGCCGCGGCGCATCTGAACTAGCCGCCCTTCACATCCTTCCAGCGCCGATGCACCCAGAGCCATTGATCCATATGGGCGCGCACCTGTGCCTCCAGCCGGTCGTTGAGCGTCTGGGTCATGGTCAGGGGGTCGCTGTGCGGGATCGGCGCCTCGATCAGGATGCGGAAGGAGAGCCCGTCCGGCTGCCGGATCGCATAGATCTGGATCAGGTCGCAATCGAGCTTCAGCGCCATTTCCGCCGCCGAGGTCGGCGTCCGCGCGGGCAGGCCGAAGAAGGTCAGCGGTGCGCCGCTGCGGAAATACTGGTCGAAGCCGAAGGCCACCATGCCGCCCGACCGCAGGAAGCGCAGCATGGCGCGCAGATCCTTGTCCCGGGCGAAGAGCGGCTCGGAAATGCTGGTGATCGCCTCGACGTAATGGCTGTTGAACAGGGTGTTGTTCATCGGCCGGTAGATCGCGCCCACCGGATAGCCCCGGCTGGTCAGCGCGGCGCGCCAAGCGTCGTAATTGCCGAAATGGCCCGGCGCGATGATCACCGGCCGATGCGCCTCCTTCGCCGCCTGTAGCGCGGCGACCCCGGGGCCTTCGAGCGGCAGGTCGCGCATCCGTTCGATGAATTCCTTGCCGGAATAGGTCTCGGCGATCGAGCGGCCCATGTTGTCGGGCACGGCGCGGACCAGATGCTCGACCTGCTCGCGCGGCATGTCGGGGAAGGTCAGCGCCAGATTGCGCCGGATCCGCCGCCGGAACCCCGCCACCGGCGCGACCAGCCGCGACATCACCCAGCCGACCATCGGGATCCGCCGCTCATAGGGCAGGGCGCGCGCCACCGCCATCAGCGCCCGGAAGGCGCCATCGGTCAGGCGGTCGGTCAGGCTGGGTTTGGGGGGGGCTTCGGTCATCGACTGGTCATCCGTTCTCGGTGCCAGACATAAAGCCCGGCTCCGACGATCACAAGCGCGCCGATCACCGTCCACTGGTCGGGCAACTGGCCGAAGATCACCCAGCCCCACATCCCGGAAAAAATCAGCCCGAAATAGCCGATCGGCGCCAGCGCCCCGGCTTCGGTCAGGTTGAAGGCGCGGATCACCAGCGCCTGCCCGATCGTGCCCAGAACGCCGATGGCGAGGAACAGCGGCAGGTCCACGGTCGCCACCTCCTTCCAGAAGAACGGCAGGGCGAGCGAACTGAGCAGAGTGCCCACGGTCGCCGACCACAGGATGGAGGTCGCCAGCCCGTCCGAGCGCACCCGCCGCGTCAGCAGATTGCCCGCCGTATAGGTCAGCGCGGAGGCCAGCACCACCAGCCCCATCGGGTCGAATGTGCGCAGCCCGGGCCGCAGGATGATCAGCGCCCCCAGAAACGCCACCGCGATCCCGGCGATCCGGCGCGGGCCGATCCGCTCGCCCAGAAACAGTGCGGCGCCAAGGGTGATCAGCACGGGGTTGATGTCGAACAGCGTCGCCGCCTCGGCCAGGCCCATGAACTGGATCGCGAAGAAGTAAAGCGTGATCGTCGCCATCTGGCACAGCCCGCGCGACAGCTGCAACCCCGGCTGGCGCGAACGGAACAGCGGCAGCAGCCGCCCCCGGAACAGCAGGCACATCACCAGCAGGTTGATCGCGAACCGGGTCCAGATCATCTGCATCGGGTGGTAGCGCTCGGCCAGCAGCTTGGCGCAGGCATCCATCAGCGTGAAGGCCAGCAGCGAGGCGATCAGCAGCAGGATGCCAAGACTCGCCCCCCGCGGCAGAACCGCGGGGGTTTGATCGGGATCCGGGGCCCCGGTAGGGATCAAAGCAGGCTCTTGACCTTCTCGGCGACCGCCTCGGGGGTGATGCCGAACTTTTCATAAAGCACATCCGCCGGGGCCGAGGCGCCGAAGCTCTCCATCCCGACGAAGCCCGCCTTCTTCTCGGTGCCGCGCTCGCCCATGAGCCAGCGGTCCCAGGGTTGGCGCACCGCTGCCTCGACCGCCACGCGCACCGCGCCCGGGGGCAGGATCCGGCGGCGATAGCTTTCGTCCTGCGCCGCGAACAGCTCCATGCAGGGGACGGAAACGACCCGCGTGCCGATCGCCTGACCTTGCAGGATGTCACGCGCCTTCAGTGCAATCTCCACCTCGGAACCGGTTGCCAGCAGGATCGCCTGCCGCTTGCCCGCCGCTTCCTCAAGGATATAGGCGCCCTTGGCCGACAGGTTCGCATTGGTGTGGGTCTTGCGCAGCGTCGGCAGGTTCTGCCGGCTCAGCGCCAGAACCGAAGGGGTGCGCTCGGACGACAGCGCGAGTTCCCACGCCTCCGCCGTTTCCACCACATCCGCCGGGCGGAAGGTCCAGGTGTTCGGCGTCGCGCGGCAGATCGCCAGATGCTCCACCGGCTGGTGTGTCGGTCCGTCTTCGCCAAGGCCGATGCTGTCATGCGTCATGACATAAACCGCCGGAACCCCCATCAGCGCCGAAAGCCGCATCGCGCCGCGGGCGTAATCGGTGAAGCAGAAGAACGTCCCGCCGTAGGGCCGCACGCCGCCATGCAGGAACAGCCCGTTCATCGCAGCCGCCATGCCGTGTTCGCGGATGCCGTAACGGACATAACGGCCCTTGCGGTTGTCGGGCATGAAGTCGCCAAGGCCCGGCGTCAGCGTCAGGTTCGAGCCGGTCAGGTCGGCGGAGCCGCCGATGGTTTCCGGGATCACCGGGTTCACCGCCGCCAGCACCATTTCCGATGCCTTGCGGGTGGCGACCTTCGGCGCGGCCTCGGACTGCGCCTTCTTGAAGGCGCGGATCGCCGAGGCGAGCTTCTTCGACACGCCGCCCGCCATCTGGCGTTCAAACTCGGCCTTCTTCGCGGGGGAGAGCGTGTTGAGCCGGGCCTCCCATTCGATCCGCTGCGAAGACCCCTTCGTGCCGATCACTTCCCATTCGGCCTTGATGTCGCCGGGGATCTCGAACGGACCATAGGGCCAGCCGTAAATCTCCTTCGTCGCCGTGATCTCGGCATCACCCAGGGGCGAACCGTGCACCGAATAGCTGTCCGCTTTCGAGGGCGAACCGAAGCCGATGATCGTCTTGCAATCGACCAGCACCGGACCCTTGGCCTTTTTCGCCTCGGTCAGGGCGCGGTCGATGTCCGCCGGATCATGGCCGTCGCAGGCCAGCACCGTCCAGCCGGAGGCGGCGAAGCGCTTGTGCTGATCGGTGACGTCGGCGACCGTCACCCGGCCGTCGATGGTGATGTTGTTGTTGTCCCAAAGGACGATCAGGTTGTCGAGATCCTGCTTCCCGGCAAGGCCGATCGCCTCTTGCGAGATGCCTTCCATCAGGCAGCCGTCGCCCGCGATCACCCAGATCTTGTGATCGACGATCTTCCGGCCGAAGCGCGCGGCCATCGACTTTTCCGCGATCGCCATGCCGACGGCGGTCGAAATCCCCTGGCCGAGCGGGCCGGTCGTGGTCTCGACGCCCTCCAGATGGCCGTATTCCGGATGCCCCGCCATGCGCGAGCCCCATTGCCGGAACGATTTGATCTGATCCAGCGTCGCTTGTTCGTAGCCGGTCAGGTGCAGCAGCGCGTAAAGCAGCATCGAGCCATGGCCCGCCGACAGCACGAACCGGTCCCGGTCGGCCCAGCGGGGCATCTTGGCGTCGAATTTCAGGTGGTTGCGGTACAGCACCGTCGCCACATCGGCCATGCCCATCGGCATGCCGGGATGGCCGGAGTTGGCGGCCTGCACCGCATCCATCGCCAAGGCGCGGATGGCGGTGGCGAGCTTCCAGTGGTCGGGATGCGTTGCGCGGAGCGTGGCGATGTCCAAGGGCCTCTCCTTCGGTCTTGCTCTGTTGGCGTTAACTCGCGCTTCTGATAGCAGGGATCGGGGCAAGATCAAGCGCAAGCCCCAAGTGCTTGATGCAAAAGGGTGGGATGCCCCGCATCGCCACGGTAAACTGGCCGGGACCGGTCCGGGGACGCGATTCGCCGCCGGAAACAGAAGACGAGAGGGCGCGACAGGGCAGATGGACGAGATCGACGAATACGGACGGCGGATCGGCTTCGCGCTGGAACGGATCGAGCGTGGAGTGGTGGCGCTGAAGGCGCATGCCCCTGCGGTTCTGCCGGGTCGGGAAGCCGGTCCCGATAATCCGGTCTGGGCCGAATTCGCGGCGCAGGACAAGGCCGAGATCGCGCGTCTGCGCGAGGCGCTCGACGCCGAGCGGGCGGAGAAGGCGCAACTGGCCGAGCGGGTCCGCGCGCTGCGCGAAAAGCAGGAGACGACGCTTTCCGCGATGGAGAAGCGGCTGGTGCAGGCGACGCAGGTGATGGAGGTTGCGCAGGCCGAAAACACCCGGCTCAAGCGCGCCAATGCCGATCTGGCGGAGGCCAACCGGGTGCTGGTCGAGGCCGGGACGGATCCCGCGCCGCATCTGGTGAACTCCGCGTTGCAGGCGGAACTGGATGCGCTGCGGGCGGAGCGGGCGCTGGAGGTTGCGGAACTCGATGCGATCCTTGCGGGGCTGGAACCGCTGATCGAGACACATGGCAAGCGGGGGTAACGGGCAATGCCTGATTTGACGATCTCGATCGGGGGGCGCGATTTCGAGGTGTCCTGCCAGGCGGGCGAGGAGCATTTCCTGCGCACCGCCGCCGGTATGCTGGACAATGAGGCGAGTGCCCTTCTGTCCCAGATCGGGCGGCTGCCGGAAGCGCGGATGCTGCTGATGGTCGGGCTGATGATGGCGGACAAGGCGGCCGGGATGGAGGATCAGTTGCGCGATCTTCAGGGCCGGCTGGACGAGGTTGCGGCGCAGATGTCCGATGCGCAGCGCGTGATCGACGCCGCCCGGGCCGATGCGCAGGCGCGCGCCGATGCCGCGCAGGCCGAGGCGGAGGCCCGGATCGCGGCGGCGGAAGCCGCCGTGGAGGACCGCATCGCCGCCGCCCAAGCCGAAGCACAGGACCGTATCGCCGCGCTGGAAGCCGAAATGGAAAGCCGGACTACCGCCACGGATGCGGGCATCGCGGCAGCGGAGGCCGAAGCACAGGCGCAGATTGCGGCGATGGAAGCCGATGCGCGGGCGCGCATTGCGGCGGTGGAGGCCGACGCGCAGGAGCGGGTTGCCGCCGCCGAAGCCGAAGCGCAGGCCCGGATCGCGGATGCCGAATCCCGGATCGCCCCCCCTCAGGCCGAGCCGGGCGCAGAGGCCGTCCGGGCCGAGGCCGAGCGGATCATCGCCGAAGCACAGGCGCAGGCCGAGCAGATCCGGGCCGAAGCCGGGACATCGGCGATTCCCGAAGATCTGTTCCAGATGCTGGAAAACCTCGCGGCGCGTGCCGAGGAATTGGCGGATCAGGCCGAGGGGGCGGACTGAGCGCCCCATCTCCGCATCCGGGGCGCGCTGACGACCCGGATGCCCGAAATGATTGCACAGGCGGTTCGCCTGCGCATCGGGGTGATTACTCTGCCGCCTTCATCTCGAAGCCCTTGGCCAGTTGGTCGGCCGGGGCGATCGGGTATTCGCCCGAGAAGCAGGCGTCGCAATATTGCGGGCAATCGTCGTTGCGCCCGCCTGCCTCGCCCGCCGCGCGATAGAGACCGTCGAGCGAGATGAATTTCAGGCTGTCCACGCCGATCCAGTCGCGCATCTCGTCCTCGCTCATCCGCGCGGCGAGCAGCTTGTTCCGGTCGGGCGTGTCGACACCGTAGAAACAGGGCCAGGCGGTCGGCGGGCTGGCGATGCGGAAATGCACCTCTGCCGCACCGGCTTCGATGATCATCTCCTTGATCTTGCGCGAGGTGGTGCCGCGCACGACCGAATCATCGACCAGGATCACCCGCTTGCCCTTCACCAGCGAGCGGTTGACGTTCAGCTTCAGCCGCACGCCCATGTTGCGGATCTGCTCGGTCGGCTCGATGAAGGTCCGGCCCATGTATTGGTTGCGGGTGATGCCAAGCGCGAAGGGAATGCCCGATTCCTGGCTGAAACCGATGGCGGCGGGCGTGCCCGAATCCGGCACCGGGCAGACCAGATCGGCCTCGACCGGTGCCTCGCGCGCGAGTTCCACGCCGATCTGGCGGCGCGTCTCGTAAACCGAACGCCCGCCGATGATGCTGTCCGGGCGCGAGAAATAGACGTGCTCAAAGATGCAGAACCGCGCGCTTGACGGATGGAAGGGGCGGGAGCTTTCAATCCGCCCGTCCTGAATGATCACCATCTCGCCCGGATCAATTTCGCGCACGAAATCCGCGCCGATGATGTCGAGACCGCAGGTTTCGGACGACAGCACATAGCCGTTGTCGCCAATCCGGCCCAGCACCAGCGGCCGCACGCCCAGCGGGTCGCGCACGCCGATCAGCTTCGTACGGGTCATCGCCACGACCGAGAACGCCCCTTCGCAGCGGCGCAGCGCATCGGCGATCCGGTCGGCATGGGTCTTCTGGAACGAACGCGCCATCAGGTGGATGATACATTCCGAATCCGAAGACGACTGGAAGATCGCGCCATGTTCGATCAGCTCGCGCCGCAGCGATTCCGCATTGGTCAGGTTGCCGTTATGCGCGATCGCCGCGCCGCCCATGGAGAATTCGCCGAAGAAGGGCTGCACGTCGCGGATCGCCGCCGCCTTCTTGCCCGCCGTCGAATAACGAACATGCCCGATCGCAAGGGGACCGGGCAGCGTTTCCATCAGCGAGGCTTTGGTGAAATTGTCGCGCACATAGCCGAAGCGACGGGCTGAGTTGAAGCCGTGTTCGGCATCATGGGCGACGATACCGCCCGCCTCCTGTCCCCGGTGCTGCAACGCATGCAGCCCGAGCGCCACGAAATTCGCCGCGTCGTTCACGCCGATCACGCCGAAGATCCCGCATTCTTCCTTCAGCTTGTCGTCATCGAAGGGATGCGAGAACAGAACGGGGCTGGCCGGTTGGGTCATGGGGGGGAGTCCTTGTCCGGGGGCTTGCGCGCGACATTTAATGCGAAACGGGAAGGCTGTTAACCCCTCCCGCTGTGTTTGCTGTCACAATTTACCGCCGAAGGCTCATTCCACTGTCGTCGTGGTGGGCGCGGGGCAGTTCGCGACCAGTTGTTCATAGCGCGCGACGACCCAGCCGGGCGCGTCGGTCGGCACCTGCTGCTCCAGCTTGTCGCTCAGCCCGGCGAAGATGCTGGCGGAGCGCGACTGGTCGATCATCGGCACGGAATTCGCGCCGCCGACCCGATCGTAAAGCACGAAGGCCACCGCGATCAGCACCACCCCGCGCACCACGCCGAACAGGAAGCCCAGCCCCTGATCCAGCCCGCCGAGCGCCGAGCGCTGGATCACCGTCGCAAACAGCGGCGTGATCACCGAGAACACCACGAGCGCCAGCGCGAAGACCGCGGCAAAGGCGCCGATCGTGGCCAGTTCGCAGCTATCGCCCAGGAACTTGTTCAGGAACGGCAGCTGCGCGATCATCGGCCGCGCAGCGGGCGCGAACAGGAAGGCGACGACCGCCGCCGCGATCCAGCCGACGATGGCCAGCCCCTCGCGCACGAAGCCGCGGCTGTAGGCGAGGATCGCCGACAGGATGATGACGACGGCCACGATGGCGTCAACGATGGTGAAACCTTCCATGATCCCTGCGCTTGCCTGAGGGCGCTATCCCGCGCCGAACATGTCTCCGACGAAAGTCACGAGATCGGGCAGCTTGCGCAGCCGCATCCCGTCGCTTCCCTCGACCTTGGTGCCCCGCGGGGCGATCGCCTGTGTGAAACCAAGTTTCTCGGCCTCTTTCAACCTGTTTTCCGCCTGTCCCACCGGCCGGAGCGCGGCAGATAGTGAGATTTCTCCGAAAATCACCATATCGGCGGGCAATGCGACGTCTTCGCGCGCGCTCAGCAGCGCCGCGGCGGCGGCCAGATCGGCGGCGGGTTCGGTGACCTTCATCCCCCCGGCGACGTTCAGGAACACGTCGAGCCCGGTGAAGGGGATGCCGCAGCGGCTTTCGAGCACAGCGAGGATGGTGGAAATCCGCCCGCTGTCGAGCCCCACCACCGTCCGGCGCGGCGAGGCGAGGGTGGAGGGCGCCACCAGCGCCTGGATTTCCGTCAGCACCGGGCGCGTGCCCTCGATCCCTGCGAAGACCGCCGATCCGGGGGCGGGTTCGCCGCGTTCGGAGAGGAACAGGGCGGAGGGATTCGCGACCTCGGCCAGCCCCGCGCCGGTCATCTCGAACACGCCGATCTCCGAGGCCGGGCCGAAGCGGTTCTTCACCGCGCGCAGGATGCGGAACTGATGGCCGCGCTCGCCCTCGAAATACAGCACGGTATCGACCATGTGTTCGACCACGCGCGGACCGGCGATCTGACCCTCCTTGGTGACATGGCCGACGATGACCACCGACACCCCGCGCGTTTTCGCGAAGGTCACCAGCTCATGCGCCGCCGCCCGCACCTGCGCGACGGAGCCGGGCGCCGATTCCACCATGTCGGCCCAGACGGTCTGGATCGAGTCGATCACCACCAGATCGGGCTTTTCGGCGTCGAGCGTGGTCAGGATGTCGCGCAGGTTGGTTTCCGCGCCAAGCCCCACCGGCGCATCCGCAAGGCCCAGCCGCCCGGCGCGCATCCGCACCTGCTCCGCCGCCTCTTCGCCCGAGATATACAGGCATTTCAGACCCTTGCGCGCGAAAGCCGCGACAGCTTGCAACAGCAGCGTGGACTTCCCGATGCCCGGATCGCCGCCCACCAGAATCGCCGAGGCCGGGACCAGCCCGCCGCCCAGAACCCGGTCGAATTCCACCATCCCCGAACAGGTCCGGGGCGGCGGCGGCTCATGGCTCGACAGGGTGGAGAGCGCGATCCGCTTGCCCTTCGCCGCGCCCAGCGAGCGCGACGCCGGGCCGGACGACAGCGGCGCCTCCTCCACAATCGTGTTCCAGGCGCCGCAGGCATCGCATTTGCCCGACCATTTGCGGTGAACCGCCCCGCAGGCGGTGCAGGTGAAGTGTGCCGTGGCCTTCGCCATCAGCGCAGCGCGGTGATCGGGCCTTCGGCGCGGCCGTTGATGAACTGCGTCACATAGGGGTCGTCGGTGGTTTTCAGATCCGCCACCGACCCTTGCCAGCGCAGGACGCCTTCGTGCAGCATCGTGACCTGATCGGCGATTTCGCGCACCGAGGTCATGTCATGGGTGATGGTGATGGCGGTCGCCCCCATCTCCGTCACGATGGAGCGGATCAGCTTGTTGATCACGCCCGACATGATCGGGTCGAGCCCGGCGGTGGGTTCGTCGAAGAAGATCACCTTCGGATCGGCAGCGATGGCGCGGGCAAGGCCCACGCGCTTCTGCATCCCGCCGGAGAGTTCCGCCGGAAACAGATCGGCGACCTCCGGCCCCATGCCGACGCGCTTCAGCTTGTCGATGGCGATGTCGCGCGCCTCCTTGCGGGAGCGCCGTTGCGGCCCGCGCAGCAGCCGGAAGGCGACATTCTGCCAGACGGTGAGGCTGTCGAACAGCGCCGCGCCCTGAAACAGCATGCCGAAATGCGACAGGAATTCCTCGCGCTCCTCTCCGGCGGGCTTGCCGTCGATGGTGATCGTGCCGCCGTCGGGTTTGACAAGGCCGAGGATACATTTCAGCAGGACCGATTTCCCGGTGCCGGAGCCGCCGATGACGACGAGGCTCTGCCCATCGGGAAGGGTCAGGTTGACGTCCTTGAGGACGACCTTCTTGCCGAAGGCTTTGTGCAGGTGCTGGAGTTCGATCATGAGGAGAAGAACACCTCCGTCAGCACATAGTTCGTGGCGAGGATCAGCACCGAGGCCGCGACCACGGCGGTTTTCGTCGCCGCGCCCACGCCCTGCGCGCCGCGGCCCGAGTTCATGCCGTAATAGCAGCCCATCAGCGCGATGACGAAGCCGAAGACCGCGCCCTTGACCAGCCCCGAGCCGACATCCCAGAATTCGAGGTAGTTGAAGGTGTTGCGGATATAGGTGGCGGAGTTGAAGCCGAGCCGCTCCGTCCCCACCAGCCAGCCGCCCATGATCCCGATGATGTCGCCCACCGCAACGAGGCAGGGCACCGAGAGCGTCGCCGCCAGCACGCGCGGGGCGGCGAGGTATTTCATCGGATCGGTCGAAAGGGTGGTCAGCGCGTCGATCTGCTCGGTCACCTTCATCGTGCCGATTTCAGCGGCGATGGAGGAGGCCACCCGCGCCGCGACCATCAACCCGCCCAGCACGGGGCCGAGTTCGCGCGTCATGCCGATGGCAACGATCGAGGGCACCACGGATTCGGCCGAGAACCGCGCCCCGCCCGCATAGATCTGCAACGCCAGCGCCGCGCCGGTGAAGATCGCCGTCATGCCGACGACCGGCAACGACAGCCAGCCGATCTGCATCACCGCCTGACCGAATTCGCGCAGGTAGAACGGCGGGCGCAGCATGTGCGACACCACGCGGATGGCGAAAAGCGTAATGCTGCCCGCGCCCGCAAGCCCGTTCAGCACCGACCGCCCGATCCCGGCCAGCAGCCGCGCGATCACGGATTGCCTCCGCAATACTGCCGCGCATAGCGGTGGCCCAGAGAGGTCAGGATTTCATAGCCGATGGTGCCGATCAGATCGGCGAGGGCATCGACCCCCTGCCGGTGGTTCAGCAGGTCGAGTTCCTTCGGCGTTTCGTCCAGATCGGTGATGTCCACTGTGATCAGGTCCATCGAGATCCGGCCGATGACGGGGCAGGGCGTATCGCCGAACCAGACCTGCGCCAGATTGCCCAGGCGGCGCGAAATCCCGTCGGCGTAGCCGGCGGCGAGGGTGGCGACCCGGCTCGGACGTTCGGCCGTCCAGGCGGCGGAATAGCCCACGGTTTCGCCCGGACGCACGTCGCGCACCTGAATGACGGGCAGCGAGAGGGTGACGACCGGCGTCGCATCCGCGAAGGGCATGCCGCCATACATCCCCATGCCGGGGCGGGTGATGTCGAAATGATAGTCCTTGCCCAGCACGATGCCGCCCGTCGCCGCGAGCGAGCGCGGCACGTTCATGCCCTCGGTCATCCGGCGGAATTCGGCCAGTTGCGCGGCATTCGCGGGATGGGCCGGATCGTCGGCGCAATAAAGGTGGCTCATGATCAGCTTCGGCCCCGCCTGCAACAGCGCGGGCGCGGCGGTGGCCCAGTCTTCGGCCTCGAACCCCAGCCGGTTCATCCCGGTGTCCAGCTGGATCCCGAAGTCATGGCGCGGCAGCGCCTCGAAATGGCGGGTCATCTGTTCGGGAGAGTTCAGCACCGGCGTCAGGCCGAGGTCGCCGATCATCTCGGTATCGCCCGCGCAATGGCCGGCGAAGATGAAGATCCGCGGCCCCTCGCCAAGCGCCTGCCGGACCGCGGCGCCCTCTTCGGCGCAGGCGACGAAGAACGTGCGGCAGCCCGCGCGCGCCAGCATCCGCGCGACCCGCGCGGCGCCCAGCCCGTAGCTGTCGGCCTTGACCACGGCGCCCAACTCGGTCGCCGTGTCCGTGAGCGCGTCCAGCGCGCGCCAGTTCGAAAGGATGGCATCGAGGTCGATGCGGAGCGATGCAGTAGCCATGCGGGTGTTCTTGGCCGTTGCCGGGCGAAGGTCAAGCGCAAAGCGCGCCGCTCGCGGGAGTTTGCCGGTGGCTTTTCGTCGCCCGCGCCGCTAGACCCGCGCCAAAGGAGCCCCCGCATGACCCCAGCCGCCCGACTTGCCGCCGCGATCGGCATCCTCGACCGGATCCTGGCCGGAGCACCCGCCGAACAGGCGCTGACGAACTGGAGCCGGGCCAGCCGTTTTGCCGGTTCGGGCGACCGGGGGGCGGTGCGCGATCACGTCTTCGATGCGCTGCGCTGCCGGGGCAGTTACGCGACGCTTGGTGGGCCGGATGGCCGGGGGCTGATGCTGGGGCTGGTCCGGGCGCAGGGGCTGGATCCGGCGCTGTTCGGGGCGGGCGGGCATGCGCCCGAGGCGCTGTCGCCCGGGGAACAGGCCCGATTCGCCGAACCGCTGCCGCCCGAGGATGATCTGGCCGCGCTGGACTGGCCCGAATGGATGCGGCCCCGGCTGGAGCGCGATCTGGGGCCGGATTTCCCTTCGGTCAGCCGGGCGATGCGGGCGCGCGCGCCGGTGTTCCTGCGGGTCAATCTGGCGCGTGTGACGCGGGACGCGGCGCGGGCTGTGTTGGCGGCCGAGGGGATTGCCACGATGCCGCATCCGCTGGCCACGACCGCGCTGGAGGTCACCGATGGCGCGCGCCGGATCCAGCAGTCGGCGGCCTATCGCGAAGGGCTGGTCGAGTTGCAGGACGCCGCCTCGCAGGCCGCGGTGGAGATGGTGCCGGTTTCGGATGGCGACCGCGTGCTGGACTATTGCGCGGGCGGCGGCGGCAAGGCGCTGGCGCTGGCCGCGCGGGCGCCGGGCGCGCGGATCACCGCGCATGACATCGACGCGGGCCGGATGCGCGACCTGCCCGAACGCGCGGCGCGCGCCGGGGCGCGGATCGCGCGGGCGCGGCCCGGCGGCGTCGAGGGGCAGTTCGATCTGGTGCTGGTCGATGCGCCCTGTTCCGGGTCGGGGACATGGCGGCGGACGCCCGATGCGAAATGGCGCCTGACGGAGGAGGGGTTGGCGCGGCTGGTTGCACTTCAGCGCGATATTCTGGCGCAGGCGGCGGGGTTCGTCGCCCCGGGTGGGCGGCTGTGCTACATGACCTGTTCGCTGCTTTCCTGCGAGGATGCGGAGCAGGCCGATCGTTTTGCCGCCGAAACGGGCTGGAGCGATCTGACGCGCCGGAGATTCCTGCCCGACGATGGCGGCGATGGTTTTTTCGTGGCAATCTGGCAAAGGCAGGATCGGAATTAACTGTCGCTTAATGCCTTTCCGTAGACAGTCGGGGAGATTGATTCTGGGGAAAGAGCCGTGTCGAATTCGGACATTCCAATGAGCAGCCGCAAGCCCGGCGGCACCGCCTGGCCTGTCCGCGAAGCATGGCTTTTCGGCGTCGGGGCGTGCCTTGCACTGCTGGCGTTCGCCATGACGGAGGCGCAGACACTCGTCCTGCTGCTCTCGGTGGGCGGCAGCCTGATGGTGCTGGCGGTGCTGATCCTTCTGGCGCGGCAGTTCCGCCGCCTTGCCGAAACGGCGTTTCGCGCCCGGATGGACTCCGCCTTCGGCCATGACGGCGCCGCGACCTTCGGCACCGATTCCGCGGGTATGATCCGGTATCAGAACGGAATTTCCCGGAGCCGCTTCGGTTCCGCTGAGGGCCGATCGCTCGCGGATATCCTGACAACCACGCTTGCCAGTCCGGATTCGGTCCTGGCGCGCGTGACTGGTCGTGCCACCGCGAAGGGGGCTGCGCAGGAGGATATCACCACCAGCCGCGGCGGAATACGCCTCGCCGTCCACCGTATCGGAGGGGACAGGGGGAGGTTGAGCCGGTTTGCCTGGCGGATCGAGGATCTTGCACCCGGCGAGGTTGGCGATGCCGGGGGCCTGCCGCGGCTGTCGCTGTCGAAAAACGGCGCGGTGGTGTCGATGAACCCCGCGCTGCGGGCGCTGGTGGGCGACAAGCCCACCACGTTGGAAGAGATCGTCACCGATCTGCCGCTGCGGCCCGGTGAGGAGCACGAACTGATCTCGGTCTCCGGCCCGATCCGCTGTTTCGTGACGGAAACGGAGGGGCAGGGCGACAGGCGTTCGATTTTCCTGATGCCGATCGCCGCAGGCAAGGCCGTCTCCCACGACCCGACGGCGTTCGACAGCCTGCCGGTGGCGCTGATCCGGCTGACGGCGGATGGCCGTGTAATGGCGGCCAACAATGCCGCGCGCGCGCTGCTGGGCGATATAGCTTGCGGCGCCAGCCTGTCCGATCTGTTCGAGGGGCTTGGCCGGCCGGTTGCCGACTGGGTTACCGACGCGCGCGCGGGCCGCACCGACCGCCGCCCGGAAGTGCTGCGCGCACGCGGGTTGGAGCGCGAGGTCTTCGTCCATGTGTCGCTCAATCGCGTGGTCGAGGAAGGCCGCGCCGGGCTTATCGCGGTGCTGTCGGACGCGACGCAGCTCAAGAAGCTTGAAGAGCAATTCGTCCAGAGCCAGAAAATGCAGGCGATCGGGCAGCTTGCGGGCGGCGTCGCGCATGATTTCAACAACCTGCTGACGGCGATTTCGGGGCATTGCGACCTGCTCATGCTGCGTCATGACAAGGGTGATCCGGATTACGCCGACCTCGATCAGATCAGCCAGAACGCCAACCGCGCGGCGGCGCTGGTGCGGCAACTGCTGGCCTTCTCGCGCAAGCAGACGCTGAATCCCCAGGTGATCGACATGCGCGACACGCTGTCAGACCTGACCCATCTGCTGAACCGTCTGGTGGGGGAGAAGGTGAAGCTGACGCTGTTGCATGATCCCGATCTGCGCCCGATCCGCGCCGACAAGCGCCAGATCGAGCAGGTGATCATGAATCTCGTCGTGAATGCGCGTGACGCCATGCCGGGCGGCGGGGATATCCGGATCGAGACAGAGAACCTGACGCTGACCGAGGATCTCAAGCGTGACCGGGTGTCGGTGCCAAAGGGTGACTATGTATGCGTGCGGGTGACGGACGAGGGAACCGGCATCGCGCCCGATACGCTGGCGAAGATTTTCGAGCCCTTCTTCACCACCAAGCGCACGGGTGAGGGGACTGGCCTCGGGCTGTCCACCGCTTATGGCATCGTCAAGCAGACCGGCGGCTATATCTTCTGCGATTCCGAGCTTGGCCATGGCTCGACCTTCATCCTTCTGTTGCCGACCTATGACCGGCTGGAGCTGGAAGAACCTGCGCCGCAATCCGTGTCGTCGGCGGAGGCCATGACCGAAAACGCCAGCGCGACGGTCCTGCTGGTCGAGGATGAGGCGCCTGTGCGCGCCTTCGCCTCGCGTGCGTTGCGACTGCGCGGCTATAGTGTTTTCGAGGCTGAGAACGCCGAGGATGCGCTGCGGATCCTGGAAGACCCTTCGCTTGCTTTCGACATTTTCGTCAGCGATGTGATCATGCCGGGGATGGATGGTCCGAGTTGGGTGGGAGAGGCCCGCAAGACCCGCCCCGACACGCCGGTGGTCTTCATCTCGGGCTATGCGGAGGACGTGTTCCGTGGCGGTCTGCCGCCGATCCCACGCTCCGCCTTCCTCCCGAAGCCTTTCTCGCTGAGCGAATTGACGGCCACGGTGCAGAATACCTTGGGGCGATGAAACCGAATTTGGTGTCCGATTGAAGGCATCCGCTCAAAAGCGCCGACGCGCCGCGAATGAGATCAGGGAATAGGGCCACTTCCCCTTCGGGATGCCTGACCGGGAGGGCATTAGATCGTAGCCGCACTGAACTGCGCCGCATGGATCTTCCCGCCGCGCCCGGAGCCTGACAGGTCTGCCTGTGCCGTTTGGGGACGGACGTAACCACCTACCGCAGCATCCGGGCGACATTGCGCCGGGTGCGCTGAGGATGCGGAAGCGGTTTGCCAGCTATGACGGCCTGTTCCGGGCCTGCCGGACAGGGAAGAAATTTCACTCAGGGAAGGGGCTCGACCTGTCCGGGATCGCCGTTTTCCAGTGCAGAACCCCGGACATTTCGGGGGCGAGCGTCAAGCTGCCCTTGGGGCCAAAAAGGGCAGAATATCCCAAAACAGGGTTGGTATCCCGGGCCTTCCTGAACCCGCCTCTCTCAACGTCCCCGAGGCTGGAATACACCATCGCCGCCACCAAATCACAGCAACCAAGGGGCGGTGATAGCCTGACTACACCAGAGGGATCAGGCTCATGGTTTCGCTCCCCTGTCGCATGCCGGGTCGAGTTTATCATGGCGCACCCATCCGGCTCCAGCGCTTCCGACGGTGCGGGGCCCTACCGGGGCCACGGTTCCCTTCCAGTCGGCGGCCATACTCCCTGGGTGCGTTTGGCTTACTCACCCGAAACGGCGCCCGGGCTTTCCTCAACGCAAATTCATTGCGCTGAATGAAAATTATGCCCTTCGGCACCAGCAGACCGGCACTTCGCAGCCTGTTTCGTTGTTACGGAAAGAACGACCGTAACCGCTCCATCTGCGTATCGGTCAACCAGAAAATCCCGCCCATGAAGGGAACTTGAACCACGACCCCGCCCGCGCATCAATTTTGGGTATAGGTCCGCGCGATGGCACGCGACAAGACGACGATTTCGGGGACTGCTGCGCCGGGTAAACGGATCTGCGTGGTGTGGTATTTTGAGACGGTTCCGCGCCGCCCCGATCATGATTGCGCGCTGATCCGGGGCGGGCCGGTCGCACCGTCAACACGCTTGTGAGGTTAACAAACGCTCCTGTCAGCTTGTCGAAACGGGGCGCGATCACGGCTCCCTCCCTGGTCCCGGTCAAAGGGGCGACGGATCGTTGCGATGGTGTGAGGACTGTCATGCTGCGCCGGGCGCCTGACCCGGCCCATGAGGTGATGCGCAATCTGGTCCGGACGCGATCATCCAGCAGAGCGAGACCGATCCTTGCGGGGATGTCGGCCCAATGGCCGGGTGTGATCGAGCAGGCTCGAAGTTCGCCTTTGGGTGCGAATCCGGCTGTCCCTCGAACCAAATCGTGTCGGTTGAACGTCCCTGCCAGGCGGGGTGCTGAACCACCGGATTGCACTGGGCCTTTGTACGGAAGGCCAGAGCGCCGCCGGGAAGGGCGATGGGGTGCGTTCTGGCGTGTAGGCCGGGAAATCACTTCGGCCAAGGGGTGTTGCGGAAATGTCCGGCCCGGGACCAGGGAAGCCGCCGTGGACTTGCCTTCATTCACCGCATTTCTTAACGTTAATGCAGCCAGCCACGAGGCGAGCCCTCGGATCTTTTCATGGGTTTCGCGATACCGCCGCTGCGGTATGCAGGGCAGGCAGGTTTGGACGACAACGACAGGAGACTTGACCTGTATCTCGCGCATCGGCGCGAGTTTCTCGACTATGCCGCGGCCATCACCGGCGACCGCGCGCAGGGCGAGGATGTCGTGCAGGACGCGTTTCTGCGGTTCAGCTCCGAAACCGCGTCGCGCCCGCTGGACGAACCGCTCGGCTATCTGTGGCGCATCATCCGGAACCTGGCGCTGGACTGGCGGCGCAGCCGCAAGGCGGAGGGCCGCTATATCGACCCGGACGCCGATGCTTCCTGGGCGCTGCATGACCAGCCGATGGCGGAGGAGGCGCTTGCCTGCCGCGATGAATTGCGGATCGTGATGGCGGCGATCGCCGAACTGCCGGAGCGCACCCGCGATGCGCTGGAAATGCACCGGTTTGAAGGTCTGAAACTGCGCGAGATCGCCGACCGTCTTGGCGTTTCGACAGCGACGGCGCATGGTCTCGTCTATGAAGGGCTGGCCTATTGCCGGTATCGTCTGGATGGCGACAGCCCCGCGCAGGCGAAGTGCCGACGGAAAAAGCCACCGCATCCGTTATGGGGCGGGCGGTCCTGAAGAAGCGGATGACATGGACAAGACAGCGGGCAATGCGCAGCGAAAGGCGACCGAGGAGGCGTTGAACTGGCTGATCCTGCTGCGGGAGGATCCCGGGGATGGGGATGCTCGGGCGCGCTTCCTGCTGTGGCTGCATGCGGAGGACGCGCACCGGGCGGCCTGGGATGAGGCGAACCGCCTGTGGCGGGTTGCGGGGATGGCGCCGCGGGCGGTCGCGCGGCGGCAGATGCGCCGTGCGGTGGCGAGTGGCGTGGCCGCGCTGGCCCTGGCCGTTCTGGCGGCGGTCTATGTGCCGGGCGTGGTGCTGCGGCTGGAGGCGGATCATGTCACGCGGGTCGCCGAAACGCGGCAGATCCGGCTGGCGGATGGCAGTTCGGTCACCCTTGGCGGCGCCAGCGCGATCGCGGTGGAGATCACGCCCGAACGGCGCGCGGTGCGGCTTCTGGCCGGGGAGGCGTGGTTCGAGGTCGCGCCGGATCCCGCCCGACCGTTCGCCGCCGTGGCCGGGGATCTGCATGTGACGGTGCTGGGCACCGGGTTTGATCTGCGGCTGAACGGGACCGGCGCGGCGGTCGCGGTCGGGCATGGGCGCGTAGCGGTCGGCGGGCACGAACCGCCGTTGGAGGCGGGGGACTGGCTCTATCAGGCGGCGGGCCGGGTCGAGACCGGCGTGGCCGCCCCCGGGGCCATCGGCGGCTGGCGCGAGGGGATGCTGGTCGTCAAGGATCGCCCGGTGTCCGAGGTTGCGGACATGCTCGGGCGCTACCTGCCCGGCGGGCTGACGGTGATCGGGGGGCGGTTCGATGCGGTGCGGGTGACAGGCGTCTACGATCTGGCCCGGCCCGAGGCCGCACTGGAGGCATTGCGGGCGGCGCATGGCGGGAAGCTGCGCCGGATACCCGGTGGAATAACCATATTTTCGTCATACTAATCATATGGTTGTAAATAATTAACAATTTTTCCTGAAAAATGGCGCTCCGAATACGTCTTTTCCTTGAAGGGCCGAGAAGCGGCCGATCCAGAACAGAGGGACGTATTGATGAAACCGGGGAAATCTATCGGACTGGGCAGACTGGTCGCTGCGCTCATGTTGGGAACGGCGCTGGTGCCGACCCTGCCGATGACGGCGGCGATGGCACAGGAGGCGGCGCGCGATTTTCGCATTCCGGCGCAGCCTTTGGACGATGCGCTGATGCTTTATGGCCGGCAGGCGGGGATGATGGTCTCGGTCGATGCGGCGCTGCTGCGCGGGCTGCGCTCGCCCGGCGTGTCGGGGACGCTGCCGCCCGGGCAGGCGCTGCAACGGGTTCTGGCGGGGAGCGGGCTGAGCTGGCGCCAGAGCGGCGCGACGATGATCGTGTCGCGCCCCGGCGAGGTGGCGGCCGACGGATCGGTGCAGCTCGACACCATCACCATCCAGGCGGGCGGCAAGACCGAGGGCACGGGGTCCTGGACCACGACGGACACCTCCGCCACGCCCGGCCTGCCGCTGTCGATCCGGGAGACGCCGAAGTCGGTTTCCGTCGTGACCCGGCAGCAGATGGACGATTTCGGGATGCGCGATCTGAACGACGCGCTGAAAAGCGACAGCAGCATCTACCTTGAAACCAGCAACGGCCAGACCACCGCCCCGATCAGCCGCGGCTTCGCCATGCAGGGCCAGATCGACGGCGTGCCGGGCGATGGCATGTGGAGCGGCAACGCCAACATCGGCTCCACCCGCGACATGGCCTTCATCGACCGGGTTGAGGTGCTTCAGGGCGCGGCGGGGTTGTCGACCGGGGCGGGCGCGCCGGGCGGTACCATCAACCTGATCCGCAAACGCCCGACGCAGGAGTTCCAATCCTCGATCGAGGCCGAGGCCGGATCCTGGAGCGCGGGCCGCGTCGTCGCCGATGTTTCCGGCCCGCTGAACGAAAGCGGCTCCATCCGGGGCCGGTTGGTCGGCATGGCCGACAAGCGCGACAGCTTCGTTGACTATATCAGCGATGAGAAAGAGGGCGTCTATGGCGTCGTCGAGGCCGACATCGCCCCCAACACCGTTCTGGGCGCCAGCGTGATGTATACGCAGCGCGACTGGTCGGCCTATCGCTATGGCGTGCCGCTGTATCGCGGGAAGTCGCTGGGCTTTGGCCGCGACACGTTCTTCGGCGGCGCGAACGACGGCAACCGCAACGACGAAACGCATTACACCGCCTATCTTGAGCATACGTTCGCCAATGACTGGAAGCTGAACGCCACCGCGATGCACAAGAAGATGGATATGCGGCTGCGGCTGACCTATTTCAACTTCGCGGAAAGCAATCTGGATGCCGTGACCGGCGAAGGGAAATCCTATGGCACGCAGCCCCTCGATTATCTGACGCATCAGAACATCCTCAGCGTGCAGACGAGCGGCCCGGTGCAGGCGTTCGGGCGCACGCATGACCTCGCCTTCGGGGCGAGCTGGTCGAAGACCTCGGTGGACGGCGCGTTCCGTTACGATTTCATGGGGCCGTTCAACATCTATGATTTCGATCCGAAGGCCTATCCGCGCCCGCAATGGGGCGATCCGCAGGATTATCGTTGGATCGACACCAAGGAATATGGCGTCTTCGCCGCGGCGAACCTGAATGTCAGCGACCGGCTGAAGGTGCTGCTCGGCGCGCGGTGGAGCTGGTATGACCAGACCAACCGCACCCTGAATGTCCAGACCGGCCGAGACAGCACCTATGGCAGTTCCTCGACCTCGGAAAGCGGCGTCTTCGCGCCCTATGCCGGGGTGGTCTATGACCTGACCTCGCAATGGTCGGCCTATGCCAGCTATTCGGAGATCTTCGCGCCGCAGACCCAGATTCAGGCCGATGGCAGCATCGTGAAGCCGGTCACCGGCAGCAACTATGAAATCGGGCTCAAGGGCGAATTGTTCAACGGTGGCCTGAACACCGCGCTGGCGCTGTTCCGGACCGAGGAGACCAACCGCGCCGTGGTGGATGACAGCGTGACCGACCCGGTGCTGATCGCACGCTGCGGCGGGCGGAGCTGCTACCGCGCGGCGGGCGAAATCATCAGCCAGGGCGTCGATCTGAGCGCGAGCGGCGAGGTGATGGCGAACTTGCACATCGGCGCGGGCTACACCTATACCGATGCGGAATATGGCAACGGCACCCCGGGCTTCAAGAAGGGCGACGCCTACCGCACCACAATGCCGGCCCATGCGCTGCGCCTGTTCGCGACCTATGACATCCCCGATACCGGTTGGAGCGTCGGCGGCAGCATCCGCAGCCAGAGCGACACCTACAACACCTACAAGGCCGGTGCGGATACCTATCGCGTGACGCAGGGCGGCTATACGCTGGTGGGGCTGATGGCGAAGTACAAGTTCGACGACAACCTGAACCTGTCGCTGCGCGTCGACAACCTGTTCGACAAGACCTATGCGGACACCTACAGCAACACGAACCTGTATTACGGCGAACCGCGGAGGATCACCGCGTCGCTGAAATACACGTTCTGAGATCCACGCACCTTCCGCCCCGCGATCAGACGCGGGGCGGACCGGATGAAACATTGTCGGGGGCCGTCCATTTTCGGCCCGCGCGCGGCCCTGAGGGCGTGGCCGGGCAGGGCGCCACGATCCGCGCCACCGGACGGCGAACCGGAACCTCTGCGATGTAGCAGTGCCCCCATCCACGACAGAAAATCTTTGTAAAAAAGCGCAACAGGCCGTTTCGCGCCATGTTTGCGCGGTGTTCGGGGCCCGGAGATACCGGCTCCGGCCCGGAAATGCCCGCGCGGAATGGCGGGGCGATTTTACTGCTACATCGGATCGTGGTCGGTGCAGGCGCGGTAGCCAATCTGAATAGCCATCCGTTTCTGTTCCACATCGCAGAAGTATGGTCATGCAAGGATTGCCCGGAACGCGCAGCAGGCGTTCGCCATCCCCTTTCCCGTGCAGGAAGCCAGCCGCCCGGCGGGCGTTGGCCTGTGTGACCCCGGGCCAGCGGGCGCAATCCGCAGCGTGCCCGGGCCGGTAGCCGCGGTGTGGAAGGCCGGAGGGAGATGGTTTCCGCAGACCATCCGGAGCGCGACAGGCAGCGGATCCCCTTCCCGAATTCAACGACGATGCCGCAGCACAGGCGGCACAAACGAGAGGACATGACATTGACGAAACCGAACTCGATACAGGTCGGGGTTGCCCTATCGCTCGGCGCGGCGACGGCCCTGCCTGCTGCTGCACAGCAAACGACTGAAAACACGGGGGAACAGGTCGTTCTTGATACGATCCTGCTCGATGCTGTCTCCGCCAATGCGAATGATGCCACCACCGGCACCGGCGCGCGGATGCTGGGCGGCACGGTCCGGGAAACGCCGCAGGTCGTTACCGTGGTGCCCGCCGAGGTGATCAGGCAGAAGAACATCACCACGCTGGAAGAGGCGCTGCGCAATGTGCCGGGGATCACGCTGTCGACCGGCGAGGGTCGTGGCGGCTCGAACGGCGAGCAATACCGCCTGCGCGGCCTGACCGCGAAGGGCGACATCTACAACAGCGGCCTGCGCGACTTCGGCGCCTATACCCATGACACGTTCAACGTCGATTCGGTTTCGGTGATCAAGGGCCCGTCGGGCGAGGCTTTCGGTTCGGGCAACCTCGGCGGGGTGATCAACCAGGTCTCGAAGCGCGCGCATCTGGGCGATGCGAACGAGGTCAGCGGCACCATCGCGAGCGGCCTGCGCACCCGCGAGACGCTCGACATGAACAGGCAGCTCACCGATACCTCGGCGATCCGCTTCAACCTGATGAACCAGAACGGCTATGCCGCCGACCGCGATCATGTCACGGTGAAGCGGCAGGGTCTTGCGGTGGCTTACGGCATGGGCCTTGGCACCGATATGGAATGGCACGTCGGCTACCAATACCTGAAGGGCAAGGGCAAGCCGGACTACGGCCAGCCGATGGGCGAAGATTCGGACGGCAAGTATCGCCCGCTTCAGGAATTCGGCATCCCGGGCTATGACCGCGATGTGTCCTATGTCCGTTCGACCGACAAGGACGATACCGAGGCGCATATGCTAACCTCCTCGTTCAGCTATAAGGTCGCGCCGGGCTTCACCATCACCAACGACACCCGGTTCTCGCGTTTCGAGCGGGATTTCTCGGGCACCAACCCGGCAACCTGCGATGCGGCCTGCATAGCAGGCCTGCGCGCGGGCATCGACCAGCCGCTGCGCTATGGCGCGGGCGGCGGCATGACCTACAAGCAAAAGGGCTGGGGCTTCCAGAACCTGACCGCTGCGCAACTCGAATTCGAAACCGGCGCGCTGCGGCACAAGGCGATGGTCGGCCTCGACATCACTTATCAGGGCGACGACCGTACCTCGGGCAGCTGGGAAGGCCGCACCAGCGATCAGACGATCCTGCATCCTCGTTATGGCTACCCCGATGCCCGCGTGACCTATGACTACGCCGGCAAAACCCGGGCGAAGTCGCACAGCATCGGTGTGCTGTTCGGTGACCGGGTGTGGTTCAATAAGCAATGGTCGGTTCAGGCCACGGCGCGGGCGGATTACTTCAAGAGCACCTTCGACGGCGCGGTGATCGGTGGGAGCGAAACGGTTCACGGCAAGTCGGAAACCAAGCGTCTGAGCCCCTCGGTCAGCCTGATGTTCGAGCCCGATGCCAACACCATGGCCTATTTCTCGGTCTCGCGCACCTGGCGTCCGCTCGGCACCGATATCGCGGCGGCGGTGAACTCCTTCGAGCCGCCGACCTCGGACGCCAAGTATCAGCCGGAGCGGTCGGATAACGTTGAACTGGGCGGCAAGATGGACCTGTTCGGCGGCACGCTGGGCCTGAACGGTGCGATCTTCCAGACCCGCAAGAAGAACTCGTTCACCGTCAATGACGATGGCACGGTGACCAATGGCGGTCTGGACGCTGGTCAGGCGATCCGCGTGCGCGGTGTCGAACTCGGTGCGACGGGCAACATCACCTCTGACTGGACGGTGATGGCGGCCTATGCCTGGCTGGATGGCGAAGTGCAGGGCGGCAAGGGCACCCGGCCTGAGAATGAAGGCAACGATGCGCCGGGCGTGTCGCGCAACAACATCTCGCTGTGGACCAACTACAATCTGCCGGGCGCGATGACGAATCTGCCGGGGCAGCTTTCGGTTGGGGCGGGCGTGACCTATGCGTCGAAATACTACGCCGACGCCGGGAACGAAGCCCAGATCCCGAGCGCGCTCTCGCTCGATGCTTCGATTGGTTATGAGACCGACGCCTATCGTGTGACGTTCAGCGCCAACAACCTGACCGATCACGACAACTATTCGTCGGCCTTCAATGCGGTGCGTGCCGTGCCGATGGCGGGACGCAACTTCGCGCTGACCGTGGCGGCGAAGTTCTGATCCCGGTGCCGGGATCCTGACAGCCTCGCGCGCGGTTCGCCGCGCGCGTTTTTGCATATCACGAGGCCCTCATGCTGATCCATGTTCCCGATGTCCTGACCCCCGAGGAGGTTGCCCATTGCCGCCGGCGGCTGGAGGCGTCGCCCTGGGCGGACGGGCGGCTGACGGCGGGCGATCTGGCGGTGCAGGCCAAGCGCAACCTGCAAATCCCCGTGGACAGCGACGAGGCCCGCGACCTGGGCGAGATCGTCCTGCGGGCGCTGGCACGCAGCGAGATCTACAATTCCGCCGTGCTGCCGTTCCGGGTGCTGCCGCCGATGTTCAACCGCTATGACGAGGGCATGACCTTCGGCATGCACACCGACAATGCGATCCGCACCGTTCCGGGCACCGGGGGGATGCGGATGCGGGCCGATGTCTCGACAACGATCTTCCTGACCGGGCCGGAGGAATATGACGGCGGCGAATTGCTGGTGCAGGACACCTACGGCACGCAGCGGGTGAAGCTGCCCGCCGGGCATATGGTGGTCTATCCGTCGTCCAGCCTGCACAGCGTGACGCCGGTGACGCGCGGCAGCCGCTGGGCCTCGTTCTTCTGGGCGCAGTCGATGGTGCGCGAGGACGAGAAGCGCGCCATGCTCTACAACCTCGACACCGCGATCCGGCAGGTGCGGGCGATGAACGGCGACGACAGCGAGGCGGTGCAGCGGCTGGTCAGCCATTACCATAACCTGTGCCGGATGTGGGCGGAACTGTGACCGTCCGGGCCGAGGCGCAGCTTGCCCTTGGGCAGATGCTGCTTGATGCGGGGGACGGGGCTGCGGCTTGGGAGTCCTTCGCCGCAGCCGCCCGCGCCCATGACGCGCGGGCACTGAACATGCTGGGGCGGATGTCGGAGCAGGGCTGGAACGGCCTGCCGCCCGCGCCGGAACAGGCGGCGGGCTTTTATCGGCGCGCGGCGGCGGCGGGCAGCGGTTGGGCGCATTTCAACCTGGGTGACCTTTATCTGCGCGGCGCGGGCGTGCCGCAGGACGATGCCGCGGCCTATGCCTGTTACACGCAGGCCGCCGCCGCCGGGGTCGTCAAAGCGCTGAACATGATCGGGATGTGTCACGAGGAAGGCCGCGGCACCCCCGCCGATCCGGCTCAGGCGCGGCGGTTTTTCGTGGCCGGGGCCGAGGGCGGCGATTGCTGGGCGCAGTTCAACCTTGGGCGGCTGGCGCTGGCCGAGGGGCAGGTGGATGCGGCGGCGGCGTGGTTCGAGGCGTCGCTTGCCACTGGCTTCCCGGGCTATTGGCGGGCGCTGGCCGCCGCGCTGGCGGGGCAGGCGGATCCCCGGTTGCAGCGGATCGCGCAGCGCTTCGCCGTGACGATGTAGCGTTTACTTTTGCGCGCCCGTCGGGTAGTGATTGCTACCAAGGTAACAGGATATTCTACCCGCCCATGGAGCCCGCAAGACGAAAACCGGCCAGCAAGGCGCGTGATCTGTTCACCGACAGGTATGAACGCCGCCGTGACCGCCTGTCCCCGGCGTTTCAGCGCGTGGCCGGTTATATCGACGCCAACCGGCTCTCGGTTCTGGCCTCCTCGGCGATCGAGATCGCGCGGGCGGTGGGAACCTCCGACGCGACGGTCGTGCGCGCGGTGCAGGCATTGGGCTTTTCGGGGTTGCAGGAGTTGCGCCGCGAACTGGCGGCGAGCCTCGGACAGCGGACCACTCCGGCTGATAATCTCAAGCGCACCCTCGACGATGCGGTGACGCGGATCGACGCGGTGGTTGACGATCTGCTGGATGTCTATGCGGCGGGGCTGGAGGCGCTGCGCGCGCCGGATTTCCGCGAAAACCTGATGAAGGCACTGTCCGCCCTGCATGATGCGCAGAGGGTCTTCGTATTCGGAATCGGCCCGACCGCGCATATCGCCGAATATTTCGCCGCGAGGCTCCGGCGCAAGGGGAAGCCGCAGCAGGTGATCAACCGGACAGGGGCGGAACTGGCGGATCAGTTGCTTGAATTCGCGCCCGGCGATGCCCTCATCATGATGGCCTACGGTCCCCTTTACAAGGAAGCCGGGGTGACCCTGGCCGAGGCGCGGCGGCTGCGGCTGCCCGTGATCCTGATCAGCGACA
This sequence comes from Paenirhodobacter sp., assembly GCF_047600745.1. GTDB lineage: Bacteria > Pseudomonadota > Alphaproteobacteria > Rhodobacterales > Rhodobacteraceae > Rhodobacter. Next base: position 46,514 of record NZ_JASGKI010000004.1, read on the forward strand.
CCGCGCAGGGGGAACTGGCGGGCCGGGCCGATGTCGTCCTTGCCGTGCCGAGGGGCAAGAACGATCGGTTTGCGCTGCATGGCGTGACGGTCTTCTGTCTTGAGATGCTCCTTCTCGGTCTGGCGGCGGGGGAGTCGGATCGTGCACTCGCATCGCTGGCGCGGCTGGAGCATCTGCGGCAGGCGCTGCGGTCGGGCCGTCAGCTCATGCCGACGGACCCCGACGAGGAATGAGATCCGAAGCGGCGGCTTTACTGCTACATTCTTCCATGTTGCTGCTGCGGGCGGAGAGGCCGGGGCGATGCCGGGCCGGAGTGAGCGGATCAAAGACGCCGACGCGGAATGGAACGACTTTCGGATATTGAAGACAGGCCCGGCGCGCGAACGCGGGGATACGCATTGAACGACGCGACCGGCTTCTGGTTTCGTCATTTCGGCCGGTTTCTGGCGCCCGATGCCGCCGATTGGTCCAGGGCGCTGATGCGTCGCTATCCCCATGCCGATCCGGCGCGCAAGGTCACGGCCCGGATGGGCGGGTCCGAACCGGCGCGGTTCCTGATCTGTGAGGACTGGGCCCGGGCCTGGGCGCCGGTGCGTCCGGAGGCCGATCTGCCGCCGCAGGTTTCCCTTCAGCCCACGCATAGCCGGAAGCGGTGGGACTGGATCGTCGATGTCATCGTGAACCCGCCCCGGCCCCCGTTCCTGGCGGCTTCTGCCGGGCTTTCCGGCGGCGATGCGGCGCATTGGAAGCTGACCACTTCGCAAGATCTCATCGTTTTCGGCGGGGCGGCGGCGCTGTTCGAGGGCGAGCATGTCGTTCTGGTCGAACGTCGCCGCTTTCTGGAGGCCGCCGACTGGTTCGCCCTGACCGGCGCCAATGCCGCCGACCTGCTGCGGAGCCATGAGATCGCGCGCCAGTTCCGGATGGGATTGATCGGCGGCGCCGAGGCCCGGCTTGCCCTCGGGCGGCTGAAAACCGATCCGGCGCTGCTGCGCGGCTTTCCGGGCAGTGCGAGCGGCTTTCTCGCCCGGCTGGCGGCGTTCACGGCACAGACCCGGCCGCGCGGGAAGATCGCGGCATGAGGGATTATATCCTGCGCGTTCCGGCGGGGCTCGACCTGTCGCAGCGCACCGCGCTGAAAAACGCCGTTGCCGCGCTGTTCGGGGACAGATGCGCCGAGGGTCATCCGCGCTACCTGTTTTCGCCGGATCCGCTGATCGCGGAGGGACCGTGGATCCGGGTGCGAAGCTGCGCCGGCCCGGCGCCGGAGCCCGCGCGCGGGCTGGTTGCGGAACTGGCGGCGCCGGTGCTTCGGGTGGGACAGCGGATCGAGGCGGCGGCCTGGGTGGCGATGAAAGCGCGGGTGTTCCATGCGGAAACCGATCTGCACGACCGGGTTATGGCGGGGTTGGCGCGCTACCGCGATGTCTTTGCCGCGGCTATCGACCTGAGCGGCTATGCCGTCGATCCCGATATCGGCATTGCGCATATGGAGCGTGGGCGCGCGCGGTTCGGCCGGGCTTATGGCCGGATTTCCCTGTCGGGGAGGGTGACGGATGAACCGGCGCTGCGGGGGCTCCTGACCACGGGCATCGGCGCGGCCAAGGCCTATGGGTTCGGTCTGATCGGCGTCATCAACAGCGAGGACCGGGTATGAGCGGGCTTTGGGATATTCGGCTGGAGGGCAGTCTGGAAACCCTGTCGCCGTTTTGCGTGATCGCCCCCGGCGCGGAGGAGGTGACCCGCGCCAATGGCGGCAAATACCGCCGGATCAGCCGCAGGACGCTCTATCGTGACGGGTTGCGCGACAGCAGGCCGGTCGTTCCGGGATCGACCCTGCGCGGCCGGCTGCGCCGCTCCGCGGTCGAGGTGGTGCGGATCCTGAGCGGAGAGCGGATGCCGCTGGCGCAATGGCACCAGAATGCGATCGGCGGCATCAAGGGCAGCGACTCCGAAGCCGCCTTCGACGTGCAACTCCGGATCACCCTGCGCGAAAAGAACCCGGTTCTGGCGTTGTTCGGCGCGGGGTCGCCCTGGATGACGGGCCGGGCGGCGATCGGCGACGCCATCCCCGAAGGGCCGGTCGAGACCGATCTGATCGGCGGCGCCAGATCCGATGACGGGCGCCGCGACGGGATGCTGTTTGAACGGCTGGATGCCGATGCGGCGGAACAATGGCATGCGATGGCCGATGCGAACGCGGCCCGGACCCGATACAAGAAGGCCATGCGCGACCTGAACGCCACGCTGCGCGCCGCGCGCAAGGGGGGCGGCCCGGAGGAGGTGGCCCGGCTTGAGGCCGAGCTTGCCGACCTTGTTCGGTGCGAGGAAGCGGCGGGGCTCATGAGCACGAACCCGGTCTCGATGCCGCTGCTGCATGAGGCGATGCCTGTGGGCGTCCGGATGCGGCACCGGATGATGCTGACGGCGGTGACCGAGGCGGAGGCGGGGTTGTTCCTTGCCGCCATGAACCACTGGATGCGGAGCAAACCGGCCCTGGGGCAGCATGAAAGCCTCGGCTATGGGCTGCTGCGTGGGGAATATGACCTCTGGCTGTCTCCCGCCGGGGCGGGCGATCCCTTTTCCGTCGGGCAGGCGCAGGCCCTTCCGCTGGGCACGATGACCGCCGAACCGATCGCCGGTCTGTCGGGCGTGCCCGAACGGCTTGCCGGGTTCATGGCGGCATTCCGGGAGGCGTTCCGGAGCGGCGCGTTCGATTTCCGTCTGGCTTCGGAAATCGGGTGATGGCTTCGCTGTGGTTCGGCCCCGAAGGCCCGCTGGCCGATGCCCTGCGCGCAAGGGGGATGGACCCGGCGCCCCGGCCCGCGCAACAGGCCTATGCCCGCCATCTGACGGAGTGCCTTGCCGCCGGGCGCCCGGCGTTCATTGACACTGAGACCGGCGTGGGCAAGACGCTCGGCTATCTGGTGCCGATGCTGAACCATGCCTGGCGCGGGGCACAGGTGCGGCCCGTCGTGGTGATTTCGACCGCCAATGTCGCCTTGCAGCGGCAGATCATGGACGCCGACCTGCCCGTTGCGCTGGACGCCTTTGCCCGCGCGACCGGCAGGCGGCTGCGCGCGGCGATGCGCGTTGGCCGTCGGCAGGTGATAGATCCGGAGGCGCTGGAGACCGCGGTCACGGACCTGGGCACGGCGGGCGACCGGCTCTTGGCCGATGACATGATCGGCTGGTGTGAAACGGCGCTGGCGCGGGGTGAGCTGCCGATGCGCTCCGCACTCCTGTCGGCGTTTTCGGACCGGCTGAGCGCGCCGCATCCCTGGCTTTCGGCGGACCTCATCGGCCTGACGCCCGAAAGCGATGCCGCCGGGGCGCTGTTTCAGCGGCTTATGGACGAATGCGCCGAGGCGGATGTCCTTGTCGTCAACCATCACCTTCTGGCGCGGCATCTGATCCGGCCGTTCCTCTGGGACGGGGAGCGGGTGGCCCATGTCGTCGTGGACGAGGCCGACCGCCTGCCGCAGATCGTCGAGGACATGACCCGCTCCGCCGTGCCGCTGCACCGGCTGCACAGCCTTGCGGGTGGGCGGGCCGATACGGCGATTGCGGAGGCGATCACCCGCCTTGATGCCGTTCTGTCCCCCCGCTGGGGCAACCGGGAGGTCATTCCCCTCAACAGCCTGACCCAACCGGAGCAGGGCGTGGTGCTGGGCGTGATCCGGGATCTGCGGGGCCAGATCGCGCATCTGACGCGGGATCCTCCGGCGGCGCTGTGCGACGATATTGCGGCCCTCGACACCTATGGTATCGCGCTGGAGCGGATCCTGCGGCGGGCGGAACAGGGCGATCTGGCCCGAACCGTGATCTGTCATTCGCCGGTCCGGCGCTATCCGGGGATTGCGACCATTGCGGAGGGGGCGGCGCGGATCATCGCAAAGCGGCTGTGGTCGGAACCGGCGGCGCCGGTCGGCGGGCTGCTGTTCACCTCGGCCACCCTTTCGACGCTGGCGCAGGGCGAAGATACCGATGCGCGCCGCGCGATGGCGGGGTTCATTGCCGGATGCGGCTTCGCGGCGGAGAAGGTCGATGCCGCCTGCTGCGCCCAGATCGCGCCGGAGCGGTTCGGCACCCTGCGGTTCGTGCGGCCCGCGCTTGCGGCTCCGGCGGCCTTTGCGCCGGGGGGCGATGCCGACACGGCGCAGGTTGCGGAGGCCGCCCTGCGCTATTGGAAGGCGATGATCGAGGCCGCCAGCCGCGCGGGCGGGCGCTGTCTTGTCCTGTTGCCTGCCACGCGCGACGTTCTGGCCATGTCGCGGTTGTTCACCCCGGACGATCCCCGGCTGGTCGCACAGCTTCCCGGCCTGCCGATGAACCTGGCTATTGCCCGGTTCCTGGCGAAGCCGGATGCGGTCTGGCTGTCCGCTTCGGCGTGGGAGGGGGTGAGCCTGCCCCATGCCATCGCCCATGTGGTCATCCCGCGCTTTCCGATCCGGCCGCAGAGCTTCGAGGACACCGTTCTGCAACGCTATCTGGCGCAGGTGACCGGCGGCGAAAGGGCGGGCCGCGCCACGATTTTCGGCCGACGGCTGGCCGAGGCGCGGCGGCGGCTGCGGCAGGGGATCGGGCGCGGCATCCGGGCACAGGACGATAGCGTCACGATCTGGATCGGGGATCCGCGCTGGCCGCTCAATCAGCAGGAGGCCGACATGCTTTTGCTGGATCAGCCCCGGCCCTGGTCGGGGGCGATGCTGAACGCGGTGCCCGGGCGGTTCCGGAAGGTGGCAAGCGCGGCGCCCCGTTTTCAGGCCGGGGCAGGGTGGTTGCAATCGCATCCGGAACAGGCGATGGTGCCGGGACGCAGCAGCCCCGGCCTTTGGGTGGGGGTCGAAAACGGCGGCGTGATGAATATCATCACCAAGCAGAGCAGCCCCGCCTCCGGGCCGGGGTCGACGGAGGCCGGTCCCCCCGGCCTTCCCTCTGCCGCTCAGGCGGGCCGGGGGACGTAGCAGTCTTCGGCGCCGGAGATGTCCCAATAGGGCGGGCGCCATGTCTCCACCGCAGTCAGCGACAGCGCCCGCGTCGACAGCCGTACCGGGATCGGGCGCCGGACTTCGCCCGTTTCGTCGATCAGGGGGCAAAGCCCCTCGGCCGGTTCGATCTCGATCCGGCCCAAGGCGCCATGCCCGTCCCTGCGCCGGGCGCCGATGCTCCCGGCGGTTTCCAGCAGGCGCCGGGCGCGCGACGCATCCCCTTCGGCGATCCATGACACCGATTCCGCGGCGATGCACTGATACCGGGTCAGATGGGCCTTCGTCGGCCCTTTCACCGTGCTGACCTTGTGATACCGCCCGCGCACGGGGTGCAGGAACAGCGGCGCCTCCGCCAGATCCTTCGCAAGCCGGATCCCCCCGGTCTTTATCGCGGCGTAATGCACCGGATTGTTGAAATAGGCGCGGCTTGCGCGAAACAGACCGTTCTCCCGCGCCAGTGGGATTTCCCCGAGCGGATCCGTTTCGATGCCCCACAGATCCCGGATTTCGGACAATATCCCATATAGCACCGCATCGAGCGTCAGATAGGTCTTTCCCAGACACAGAGGGGTGTCCAGATGGGCCGTGATTCTAAACAACGCCATTCCCGCTCCGCGATGCCTTTTGCGCAAGGTTATGCCGCTTCGCCGGAGCAGGAAAGGCACCACGGCGCCGGTTTTCCACGGTCGGATGCAGCCACGACTACATGTTGCTACAGCCGCCGGAAGTTGCGACACCGAAAAACGGTGGATCAGATCCCGGGCAGGACAAAGCCATCCCGCAGAACGGTTCTGCGGGATTTCTTGGCGTTTATGGCATTGAATATGCGGGAAAATTTATTGCCTTCATTCTGGCTGTATTTTTACAAATTTGGTCAAGATTTATTGACCGCTGGTGCTGCCTGAATTACAGAACGGCCCATGACAGGTTCCCTCAAGCTATTGATGGTGATTTCCGATGATAAAGCCCTTCGTTTTCGCGCTCACAGCCGTGCATCTGCTGAGCAGTGCCGCACTGGCGGACATTGCCGTTACCCATGCTCAGGGTGAAACGGTTCTGAAGGCGGTGCCGCAGACCGTCATGGTGACGGATTGGGCGGCGTTCGACGATCTGACCTCGCTGGGCGTGCCGGTTGCCGGGGTGCCGGGTTCGGCCCCGCCGGGCTATCTGGCGGCGAAGGTGACGGATGACATGACGCGCATCGGCTCGTTGCAGGAACCGGATGTCGAGGCGATCGCGGCGGCGGGCCCGGATCTGGTGATCATCGGCGCGCGGTCGCGCAAATCCTATGCCACGCTGTCGCAACTGGTGCCGGTGATCGACGTGTCGGTGGACAATGGCGCGGTGATCGACGGGGCGAAGGCCAACCTCACCATGCTGGGCAAGGTCTTCGGCCGCGAGGAACAGGCGGAGACGCTGAAGGCGTCGCTCGATGCCAAGGTCGCGCAGGCGAAGGCCGCGGCGGCAGGCAAGGGCACCGCGCTGGTGATCGTGACGAATGGCGGCAAGATCGGCGTCTACGGCCCGAAATCGCGGGTGTCGTGGCTTTACAACACGCTGGACGTGCCTTCGGTCTTCGATACGGTGGATGACCGCGACCATGGCGGCGATGCGATCACCTTTGAATATCTGCTGAAGACCAATCCGGACTGGCTGTTCGTGGTTGACCGGGATGCGGGGGTCGGCACGGGCGGCGCATCCGCGCAGAAGCTCTTGGACAACGACCTGATCCATCAGACGAATTTCTGGAAGAACGACCGGGTGGTCTATCTGGACCCGGCCGCTTCCTATGTGACGATGAACGGCTATGGCGCGCTGATGCTGCTGTTGGATCAGGTGACCGACGCCTTCAGCACGAAGTGAGCCGGTGTATTCGCTTGCCTTCGGCATCGTCCTGACCGCCGTTCTGGCGGGGATCAGCCTGACCATCGGCGCCGCCGACATGTCCTTTGCCACGCTCCTCGCGGGCGAGGACAGGGCGGCGCAGGTGCTGATGATCAGCCGCATTCCCCGGACACTGGCGATCATGCTGGCGGGCTCGTCGCTGGGCATTGCCGGGCTGGTGATGCAGATGATCGTGCGCAACCGCTTTGTCGAACCCTCGACCACCGGCACGACCGAATCCGCGATGCTGGGGTTCCTGATCGTCACGCTGCTCGCGCCCGGCTGGCCGGTGATGGCAAAGATGGGGGTGGCGGCGGGGTTCGCCTTTCTGGGCACGCTGCTGTTCCTGCGCCTGTTGCGGTTCGTGCCGCTGCGCGAGGTTGTTCTGGTGCCGCTGGTCGGTATCATGCTGGCCGGGGTGATCGGGGCGGTAACCTCGTTCATCGCCTATCGCTACGGGCTGCTGCCCTCGGTTCTGGCCTGGAGCATGGGGGATTTCTCGGGTGTGCTGCGCGGACGGTATGAGCTGTTGTGGCTCGGGCTCGCCTGCACGCTGGTCGCCGCGCTCGCCGCCGACCGCTTCACTGTGGCGGGGATGGGGCGGGAGTTCACGACCAACCTCGGGCTGAACTACCAGCGGCTGATGGTGCTGGGCCGTGGCATCGTTTCGGTGATTGCGGCGGTCTGTCTGGTGTCCGTCGGCTCGATCCCGTTCCTCGGGCTGGTGGTGCCGAATGTGGTCAGCCTGATGATCGGCGACAACATGCGCCGCGCGGTGCCATGGGTCGCCGTGGGCGGCGCGGCCTTTGTTCTGGCGGGGGACATCATCGGGCGGCTGGTGCGCTACCCCTACGAAGTCCCGATCAGCGTGGTCGTCGGCGTGATCGGCAGCGGCGTGTTCATCGTGCTCCTGCTGCGGAGGCGGTCGCATGCCTGACCGTCCGCGTCTTGTCCTGCTGGTGCTTACGGTGCTGGCGCTGGCCAGTGTCATCTGTTTCATGACGCTCGGCGTGCGCGGCAACTGGGGCTTCGTGCTGCACTTCCGGGGGCAGAAGCTCGCGGGGCTGCTGCTCGTCGCCTGTTCGGTCGCGGTGTCCACGGTGCTGTTCCAGACGGTGACGAACAACCGGATCCTGACACCCTCGATCATGGGGTTCGATGCGCTGTTCATCCTGGTGCAGACCTCGATCATGTTCTTTCTCGGCACCGGGGTGTTTGCGCTGATGGATCCGCATCTGCGCTTCGGGCTTGAGGTCGTGCTGATGGTGGGCTTTGCGGGCCTGCTGTTCCGCTGGCTGTTTCTGGGCGAGGAACGCAGCCTGCATCTGGTGGTGCTGATCGGCATCGTCTTCGGCGTGTTCTTCCGCAGCCTGTCGGGGTTCATGCAGCGGCTGCTGGACCCGAACGCCTTTCAGGTGTTGCAGGACAGCTTTTTCGCCAGCTTCTCCACCATCGACCCGACGCTGCTTGGCCTGTCCTGGGGCATCGTGGCGGTGCTGGGGCTGGTGCTGTGGCGGATGGGGCATTGCTTCGACATTCTCGCCCTTGGCCGGGCGCAGGCGATCAGCCTCGGGGTGGATTACCGGCGCGTGGTGATCGTTCTGCTGCTGATCATCTCCGTGCTGGTCGCGGTCTCCACCGCGCTGGTCGGGCCGGTGACCTTCTTCGGCCTTCTGGTCGCGAGCCTTGCGCATGGGCTGGTGGGGACCAGCCGGCATCGCTACATCCTGCCGGCGGCGGTGCTTTTGGCGGTGATCTGCCTTGTGGGCGGGCAGACGCTGATGGAGCGGGTCTTTGCCTTTGACACCGCCCTGTCGATCATCATCGAATTCATCGGCGGGATCACCTTCATCTTCCTGATCATAAGGGGGGCCGCCAGATGATCGTCACGAGCCATGTCAACAAGCGCTACGGCGTGGTGCCGGTCGTCGATGACGTGACGGTGACGCTGCCCGCGGGCGGGGTGACCTCGATCATCGGGCCGAACGGGGCGGGGAAGTCCAGCCTGCTGTCGATCATCAGCCGCCTGTCACAGGCCGACAGCGGCAAGGTTACGGTGGACGGGCTGGACGTTGCCACCACGCCGGGCGCGGTGCTGGCGCGGCGGCTGTCGATCCTGCGGCAGGACAACCACATGACCGCGCGGCTGACGGTGGCGGATCTGGTGGCCTTCGGCCGCTATCCGCACAGCCGGGGGCGGCTGACGGTCGAGGACAAGGCCCATGTCGACCGGGCGATGGACTACCTCACGCTCACCGATCTGCGCGACCGCTTTCTGGACGAGCTGTCGGGCGGGCAGCGGCAGCGGGCCTTTGTCGCGATGGTGCTGTGTCAGGACACGGATTATGTGCTGCTGGACGAGCCGCTGAACAACCTCGATATGAAGCACGCTGCCGGGATGATGAAACTGCTGCGCCGGGCGTCGTCGGAACTGGGCAAGACCGTGGTGATGGTGATGCACGACATCAACTTCGCCTCGCGCTATTCGGATCATATCGTCGCCATGCGCGCGGGCCGGGTCGTGCATCAGGGGCCGCCCGAAACTGTCATCACCTCCGAAGCGCTGCGCGAGATCTACGACATGGATATTCAGGTGCGCGAGATAGACGGCCACCGGCTGGCGCTGTTCTACGGGTGACAGCGCTCCGGCGGGTGTGGTTTCCTCGCGAAGCGGGCCGTTTCGCGCCTTGTCTGGCGGGGGTCTTCGGGTTACATGGGCGCAAGCGTTCACGCGGCGCGCGCGCGCCGGAGTCCGGGGAGATATGCCGATGAAAGCCCGCGTCCATGTCATGCTGAAGGATGGCGTTCTCGATCCGCAGGGCGAGGCCGTGCGCCACGCGCTCGGGCATCTGGGGTTCCAGGGGGTCGATGCGGTGCGGCAGGGCAAGGTGATCGACCTCGACCTGACGGCGACCGACCGTGCCGCCGCCGAGGCGGAGGTGAAGGCGATGTGCGAGAAGCTGCTCGCCAATACCGTGATCGAGAAATACACCGTCGAAATCGCCTGAGGCAGGACCGTCGAGAGCAGAGGAGCCGCCATGAAAGCCGCCGTTATCACCTTTCCCGGATCGAATTGCGACCGTGACCTGCTGAATGCCTTTGCCAAGGCGGGGGCCGATGTCGTCCGGGTCTGGCACAAGGAAACGGCGCTGCCCGACGGGATCGACGTGATCGGCGTGCCGGGCGGGTTCAGCTTTGGCGATTACCTGCGTTGCGGCGCGATTGCCTCGCGCTCGCCGATCGGGCAGGCGATCGCCGATTTCGCGGGCCGGGGCGGCTATGTGCTGGGCGTGTGCAACGGTTTTCAGGTGCTGACGGAGATGGGCCTGCTGCCCGGCGCGCTGATGCGCAATGCGGGGCTGAAGTTCATCTCGAAGCCGGTCGCGCTGCGGGTGGAAACCACCGGCAGCGCCTTCACCTCGGGCTATGTCAAGGGCGAGGAGATCGTGATCCCGATCGCCCATGCCGAGGGGAACTATCAGATCGACGCGGAGGGGCTGAAGCGGCTGCAAGGCGAGGACCGCGTGGCGTTCCGCTATGCCGCCAATCCGAACGGCGCGACGGATGACATCGCGGGCGTGCTCAGCGACAACCGCCGCGTGCTGGGCCTGATGCCGCACCCCGAACGCGTCGTCGAGGATGCGCAGGGCGGCACCGACGGGACGGCGCTTTTCCGCGCGCTGACGGGTGTGGTGGCGCTGGCGTGATGCGCTTGTGCTTGTTGCGGGCGGGGGCATGGCCTAAGTTCGCGCCATGCCGGATAGCATCGCGACAGCCGAAACGATCCTGACCGAGCCGAAGGCCGCCCTTCGGCGCCGCAAGCTGTTGCAGGCCGGTGTTGCCGGGGTGCTGGCCGTCGCGGTGGCGATCATCTGGGGCACCAACGCCTGGCTGACCGAGCGGTTCACCGAAACCACGCGGGTGCGGACGGAACTGCGGCTGGCGCTGTATTCCGGCAATATCATATCGGAATTGCAGCGGACATCGGTCGTGCCGCTGCTGCTTGCGCGCGATCCGGAACTGACCTCGGCGCTGGCGACGCGGGATTTCTCGAAGACCTCGGCCGCGCTGATCACCGCGCGGGAGGATATTGCCGCGGCCTCGATCCGGCTTCTGGATACGGACGGGCGGGTGGTCGCGGCGACGAACCGCAACCTGATCGGCACCTCCCACGCAGACGAGCCGTTCTTCGTGGAGGCGCTGCGCTCGCGCGAGACGATCTTCACCACCGGCACGCGGCAGGGCACGGGGACCGAATTCGACTATTCCCGGGCGCTGGTGACGGATGGCAAGGTCACCGGGGTGATCGTCGTCGAGGCCGAACTGTCGAAGTTCGAACGAAGCTGGGCCGGGATTTCGGATGCGGTGGCGGTGATCGACAGCGATGGCAAGATCATCCTGACGACGGAGCCGAAATGGCGCGGCCTGACGATGGACGAGGCGCTGGAGGCGCGTTCTGCCCCCACCGCGATCCAGCGCGCGCTTCAGGCTACGACCGACTGGGCGAACCAGTCGCCCGATGCCTATCTGGCCGGGCAGGCGGTGATGCGCACGGAATCGCGGATCCCGTTCCGCGGCTGGCGGATGGTGGCCTTCACCAGCTATGAATCGGTGCGCGAGAAGGTGAACGCGGTTCTGGCCTTGCAGATCATGGCGCTGGCGATCCTGCTGGCGGCGGGGTTCTATCTGGTGTCGCGCCGGGCGCGGGTGCAGTCGCTGGCCTACCGGAAGGAATCGGCGGAGCTGCGGGCGCTGAACGCACGGCTCAGCCGCGAAATCGCCGAGCGCGAGCGGGTGCAGAAAGATCTTGCGGTGGCGGAATCCACGCTGGCGCAGTCGTCGAAGCTGGCCGCGTTGGGCGAGATGTCGGCGGCGGTGAGCCATGAGCTGAACCAGCCGCTGGCGGCGATGAAGACCTATCTGGCGGGGGCGCGGCTGCTGTTGCAGCGCGCGCGGGTGGAGGAGGCGCTGTCCTCCTTCCAGCGGATCGACGACCTGATCGAGCGGATGGGCGCGATCACCCGGCAGTTGAAATCCTATGCCCGCAAGGGTGGCGAGGCGTTCGAGCCCGTCGACCTGCGCGCGGCGATCAGTTCGGCGCTGGCGATGATGGAGCCGCAACTGAAGGCGAAGACGGTGAAGATCACCCGCGTCCTGCCGCGCGGCCAGGTCATGGTGATGGCCGACCGGATCCGGCTGGAACAGGTGATCATCAACCTTTTGCGCAACGCATTGGATGCAACCAAGGGCCAGAAGGCCCCCGAGATCGAATTGATCCTCGCCACCGGCGAGACGGCGGTTCTGAGCGTGCGCGACAATGGCCCGGGGATATCGGATCTCGAAAAGCTGTTCGAGCCGTTCTGGACCACCAAGAAACCGGGGGAGGGAACGGGGCTGGGCCTCGCGATTTCCTCCTCCATCGTCAGTGATTTCGGCGGTCGGTTGACCGCCCATAACGCCGGGGGCGGTGGCGCCGTCTTCGAGATGCAGCTTCCGCTGATCTCGGATGACCGCCGGACGCCCCGGGCAGCGGAGTAGAACATGGCACGCATGATGAAAGTGGCGATCGTCGACGATGAAGAGGACATGCGCCAATCGGTCAGCCAGTGGCTGGCGCTGTCGGGCTTCGACACGGAAACCTATGCCAGCGCCGAAGATGCGCTGAAGGTGATCGGGCCGGACTGGCCCGGGGTGGTGATTTCGGACATCCGGATGCCGGGGATGGACGGCATGGCGTTTCTGAAGCGGCTGATGGGGCTGGATTCGGGGCTGCCGGTGATCATGATCACCGGGCATGGCGACGTGCCGATGGCGGTGGAGGCGATGCGTCTGGGCGCGATGGACTTCATGGAGAAGCCGTTCAACCCGGACCGGATGACCGAACTTGCCAAGCGCGCGACACAGGCGCGGCGGATGGCGCTTGACAACCGGGCGCTGCGGCGCGACCTGGCCGAAGGGGCGCAGGTGATGGGCAAGCTGATCGGTACCTCGGCGCCGATGGAGCGGCTGCGGGAGGATATTCTCGATCTGTCGCAGGTGGATGGCCACGTCCTGATCGACGGCGAAACCGGCACGGGCAAGTCGCTCACGGCGCTGGCGCTGCATGCGACGGGGCCGCGCGCGGGGAAGAAATTCGTGGTGGTCAGTTGCGCCGCCTATGCCGAGGATGCGCTGAGCGCGAAGCTGTTCGGCCCGGTCGAGGAGGGCGGCGCACTGCCCCTGGTCGAGGAGGCGCGGGGCGGCACGCTGGTGCTTGAGGATGTCGAGGGGCTGAGCCAGAGCCTTCAGGCGCGGCTGCTGACCTTCATCAACGAGCAGGGCACGCCCGCCGAAACCCGGATCATCGCGATCTGCAACGCGCATGGCGAGGGCCGGACGCTCGAAGATGCGCTGCGCCCGGACCTGTATTTCCGGCTCGCCGCGCACAAGATCACCTTGCCGCCGCTGCGCACGCGGGGCGAGGACACGCTGACGCTGTTCACCCGGATGGCAGAGCAATTCGCCGAGGAATACGGCTGCGACGTGCCCGAGGTCTCTGCGCAGGAGGCGGCGCAGCTGTTGCAGGCGCCCTGGCCGGGCAATGTGCGGCAGTTGATCAACGTGGCCGAACGCGCGGTGTTGCAGGCCCGGCGCGGTTCGGGCTCGATCGCCTCGCTGCTGATGGCCGACAACGAGGAAGCGGGCCCGGCGATGACCACCGAGGGCAAGCCGCTGAAGGAATATGTCGAGAACTTCGAGAAGATGCTGATCGACAACACCATGCGCCGGCACAAGGGCTCGATCGCCGCGGTGATGGAGGAACTGTGCCTGCCGCGCCGGACGCTGAACGAGAAAATGGCGAAATACAGTCTGCAACGGCAGGATTACATCTGATCCTAAGCAGTTTTGTTTCCGCGAACGGGGCGGCCGAGAAAAAGCGATTGTCTTTGGGGCGGTCGCCCGTCTATTGTGGGAACATGTCGATGCAGGGGCGCAACTTCCCCTGCATCCACGGAATTCGCTGATTTCGGGGCCGCAGGATCGCGCGATGGCGCATCGGCAGGTCCGGATCAAACGATTGGCCGCAAGGCCGCATTCTTGCCCGCGGGGTGACCCGGGGTGTCAGTTGGGCGCCGGGGCCTCCCCCCGCCGCTTGGGAAGAACCGCGATGGTGCGTGGAAATGTCGGGCAGGTGATGACGGGCGGGCCGCTGGCCTCCGCCACCTGCGCGCCCATGCCTGCCATCGCCTCAACGAAAAATCATGTCCATGCCGCCTCTCCCCCCGGGGAGGGACGGCGGCGGGCATGTGGAACATGGATTCATGGCAAAGAAAATGCTCATAGATGCCACCCACGCGGAAGAAACCCGCGTCGTGGTGGTGGACGGAAACAAGGTTGAAGAATTCGACTTTGAAACGGTCAACAAACGGCAACTGGCCGGGAACATCTATCTGGCGAAAGTGACGCGGGTGGAGCCTTCGCTTCAGGCCGCTTTTGTCGATTACGGCGGGAACCGGCACGGCTTCCTGGCCTTCGCGGAAATCCACCCGGATTATTACCAGATTCCGGTGGCCGACCGCCGCGCGCTGCTTGAGGAAGAGCGCGCCTATGCCGAGGCCGAAGAGGCCGAGGAACGCGCCCGCAGCAGCAGCAACCGCCGCCGTCCGCGGCGCGGTGCCAAGGCCGAGAAGGCCGCGGATACCGATGCGGTGCTGCGTTCGGAAGACATTCCGGGCATGAGCCTCGTCGATCCGCAGGAAGAAGTTCCGGCTGTCGAAGGCGTCGAGCCGGAAGTGGTGGAAACGCCCGAAGCCGTGACGCTCGCGGAGCCTTCGGAAGAAGGCGTCGTGGCGGAAAGCGCGCCCGAAGCCGAAGAAATCACCGAGGCGGAAGACAGCGCTCCGGAAGATACTGGCGCCGCCGAAGAGGCCGAGGAACACGATCACGTCGATGACGATATCGAATCCGTCGCCGAAGAGGATGTGCAGGAAGAGATCCGTGCGCCGCGCAAGCCGCGCCCGCGCCGCTACAAGATCCAGGAAGTGATCAAGGTGCGCCAGATCATGCTGGTGCAGGTGGTGAAGGAAGAACGCGGCAACAAGGGCGCCGCGCTGACGACCTATCTGTCGCTGGCGGGTCGCTACTGCGTGCTGATGCCGAACACCGCGCGCGGTGGCGGGATCAGCCGCAAGATCACCAATGCCGCTGACCGCAAGAAGCTGAAGGAAATCGCCGGGGAACTGGAGGTGCCGCAGGGCGCCGGGCTGATCATCCGCACCGCGGGCAGCCAGCGCACCCGCACCGAAATCCGCCGCGACTATGAATATCTGATGCGGCTGTGGGAACAGATCCGCGAACTGACGCTGAAATCCATCGCGCCGGCGCCGATCTACGAAGAGGGCGACCTGATCAAACGGTCGATCCGCGACCTCTATTCCAAGGACATCGACGAGGTTCTGGTCGAGGGCGACCGGGGCTATCAGGTGGCCAAGGACTTCATGCGCATGATCATGCCGACGCATGCGAAGAACGTGAAGCATTACACCGAGCAACTGCCGCTGTTCGCGCGGTTCCAGGTGGAAAGCTATCTGGGCGGCATGTTCAACCCGGTGGTGCAGCTCAAATCGGGCGGTTATCTGGTGATCGGCGTGACCGAGGCGCTGGTGGCGATCGACGTGAACTCCGGGCGGGCGACGAAGGAAGGCTCGATCGAGGATACGGCGCTCAAGACCAACCTGGAGGCCGCCGACGAAGTGGCGCGGCAACTGCGTCTGCGCGACCTCGCCGGTCTGATCGTCATCGACTTCATCGACATGGAAGAGCGCAAGAACAACGCCGCCGTCGAGAAGCGCCTGAAGGAAAAGCTGAAGACCGACCGCGCGCGGATCCAGGTCGGGCGGATTTCGGGCTTCGGCCTGATGGAGATGAGCCGTCAGCGGCTGCGGCCCGGCATGCTGGAATCCACCACGCAGCCTTGCCCGCATTGCCATGGCACCGGGCTGATCCGGTCGGATGATAGCCTCGCGTTGCAGGTGCTGCGCGCGATCGAGGAAGAGGGCACGCGCAAGCGTTCGCGCGAGGTGCTGGTCAAGGCGCCGGTGGCCGTGGTCAACTTCCTGATGAATGCGAAGCGCGAGCATATCGCCTCGATCGAGGCGCGTTACGGTATGTCGGTGCGGATCGAGGCGGATCCGTCGCTGGTCAGCCCCGATTATTCGATCGAGAAGTTCAAGACCGCGACCCGTGTCGTGCCCGAAGTCCTGAGCCCGGTCGTCCATGCGACGGCGGAGTTGATGGCGGAGATCGACGAGGCGGAGATCGAGGAGGAAGAAGACCTCGATGAGGTCGAGGCCGAGGGTGCGGACAGTGCCGAGGATGGCGATGCGCCGCGCAAGAAGAAGCGTCGGCGTCGGCGGAAGAAGAAGGGCGGGGCCGATCAGGCGGATGCCGCGTCCGAAGGCGACGAGGACGAAGCGCCGGTTGAGGATGAGGACGAAGAGGATGCCGCGCGTGTTGCTGCGGCGGCCTCTCTGGCCGAGGTGAGCTTGCCGGAACTGCCGGTGGAGCCGTTGGCCGAGCCTGTTGCGCCTCCGGCTGAGGTGGTTGCCGAAGTCGTCGAAGAGGCGCCGAAGAAGCCGCGTCGGCGTCGCAAGACGGCCGAGGAAAAGGCTCTGGAAGCCGCGGCCGAAGGCGTGGAGGCCCCCGCGCCGAAGCGGACCCGGACGCGCCGCAAGGCGGTGGCGGTCGAGCCCGAGGCGGTTGCGCCGACTCCGGAGGATGTGCCGGAACCTGCACCCGCGGAACCCGCGGCGCCGGTCGAGGTGCCGCAAGAGGCTCCCGCCCCGGTCGAGACGCCCGCGGAACCCGCGGCTCCGGTCGAGGTGCCGCAAGAGGCTCCCGCCCCGGTCGAGATGCCCATGGAAACCCCGGAGCCGGTAGAGGTTCCGGAGCCCGCGCCGATGGAGATCCCTTCGGATTTTCCGGAAGAAGGCGCGGAGGAAGCGGGCGCTTCCGAGGAGCCGCAGGAACCGGCGGTGAAACGCCGCGGCTGGTGGTCGCAGACGCGCTGAGCAAAGGGCGGAGACTCCCGTTCGAGACATGATGAAGCGGCGCCCGCCTCTGTGGGCGCCGCTTTCTTTGGCCTTGGCGACGGAAGGAGTTTGGATCCGAGCGGGAATTGCTCCCTACTGGCTGCATCCGGCCCCTGCGGCGGCTTGTTTCAGGGGGTGTTGCGGCCTTGATGCTGTGACCGCTCCCCTTTGTGGATCGTTGCAGGCCCACCCTGGCACATTCGATACCGACGGGGGGTACAGCGTCAAAGCCGGGCGTTGGAGTCATTCAAAAGTGCGTCTATCTACCGGACACACGTTTGAGTTTAGTAGAGGGCGAGATGGCCTACAATCTTGAAGACTTTTCGGTGATGCGTAAGCGCCTTCAGGAGGCGTTGAAGGATGAAGCGGGGGTGCCGCTCTCGTGCCAGTTGTTTGATTGCTGCAATCCGGCTGGGTACGTTCAGATTGTTGATGGCGCCGGGAATGTGGTCGAGTATCACGTCGCGGAGGCATGCAATATCGCCGGTATGATAAACTCTTTGGGACGTATTCTCGCTTTGCCAAGGTCAAATGTTTCCTGCCGTGAGCTCTCGGAGATGTTTCTGGTGTCTCTTGATGTGCTTCGAGAATATATCCGGGCGGCATTTCCGACCAGGTTCTATAATGAAGTTGAAGATGACAAGGTGATCAGGCGATGGGCGGGTTTCATCAAGCATCCCAGTGATTTCGTCTTCGCGCACAGGTGTCTGTCGGAAAAGTATTCCGATTGTGAGCCGACGCCAATTGTAATCACAAGCAGCTATCTCAAAGAGTGGGATAACCTCCGCCGCGAAGACAGAGACGCGAAGAAGAGGGAACTTGCCAATCGCATTGTCACCGTTGAGCTTCCGAGCGTCGGCGAGGTGTTACGGTTCTTCGACTCGTGCGCCAACCATCTGAAAAGGCTGATTGAACGCTCCAAGTGACCACCTGACATTTCGGCTTTGTCTCATCCGTGACACAGTGGGGAACGGGAGGGTGCCGGTCGCTATTGTCCCTCCGCGATGATCGGGGTTCAATCGCGCGTTCCTGCTTCGGAGCCAGCCATGCCAGCCGCCAGCAGCCGGGATGATCGCCGCAGGCTTGGGTTGCAGAAGGTGCAACCGGCACTTCTGGGTTTGATGGATGGGGCGGTTTTGACGCTGGCGCGGATCTTCGCGGCGGCGGGGCTGGCGGCGAAGACGTTTTCGGCCTTTCTGGTGGGGCTGGCGGCCTCGCTCGGGGCGGGGATCTCGATGGGTCTGTCCGAGGCGCTGTCGGATGGCGGCTCGGTCAGCGGGCGCGGAAGCCCGGTCCGGCGCGGCGCCATCACCGGCCTTGTCACCGCGGTGGGCGGGGGCAGTCCACGTTGCCCTTCCTAATCCCGGACCGGAGCACGGCGCTCAACCTCGCCTATGCGGTGTTGTCGTGGAACGGATCGCCATCGTCTGGATCCGACACCACTATATGAGCGGCAGGCTGGGGCGAACCATCGTGCAGGTCGTCATCGGTGGTGTTATCGTCTTCATGATCGGGGTCTGGCTGGGCCATTTGGGCGCAGGCTGACCGGTCGCAACGCAGGAGAACTCCCCAATGAAACTCAATGTGGTGATCACCAGCACCCGCCCGGGCCGCAATGGCAAGGCGGTGGGTGACTGGTTTTATGACTATGCCAAGGCGCATGACGGCGGAATTCGAGGTCGTGCTGACCGATCTGGCGGATCTGAACCTGCCGGTGTTCGACGAGCCGAACCATCCCCGGATGAAGAAATACGTCCATGACCATACCAAAAAATGGTCGGCGATCGTCGAGGGTTCGGATGCCTTTGTCTTTGTGCTGCCGGAATATAATTTCTCGGCGCCGCCCGCATTCGTGAACGCGGTGAACTACCTGTCGCAGGAATGGGCCTACAAGCCGTGCAGCTTCGTCAGCTATGGCGGCGTGTCGGGGGGGCTGCGTTCGGTGCAGGTGGCGAAGGGGATCCTGACCACGCTGAAGATGATGCCGATCCCGGAGCAGGTGGTGATCCCGATGGTCTTCGGCCTGCTGGCGGAGGGCAAGTTCAACGCCGAGAAGCTGCATGAAGAGTCGGCCGATGCGTTGATCGCGGAACTGTATCGCTGGGCCGGGGCGCTGGCCACGCTGCGCTAGCCTTACCGGGCGTTCCGCGCATGGATCCATGCCTGAATAGCTGTCGCGATCCGGTGCGGATCGCGATAGTCAGGGCCGATGGAGCGGGAGGCAGCGATGACGCATGACGCACCCCTGAAGGGGCTGAAGGTGGTGGAACTGGCGCGGATCCTGGCGGGGCCGTGGATCGGGCAGGTGCTGGCGGATCTGGGCGCCGAGGTGATCAAGGTCGAGGCGCCGGAGGGCGACGACACCCGCCGCTGGGGCCCGCCCTTCGTCGAGCGCCCGCGCGCCGATGGCACGACCGAGACCGTCGCCGCCTATTACCACGCCGCCAACCGGGGCAAGCGCTCCGTCATCTGCGATTTCGGAAACCCGGAGGATCTGAACAAGGTCAAGGGGTTGATTGCCGAAGCGGATGTTCTGCTTGAGAATTTCAAGGTCGGCGGGCTGAGGAAATTCGGGCTGGATTACGACAGTTGCGCCGCGCTGAACCCAGGGCTGGTCTATGCTTCGGTGACGGGTTTCGGGCAGGACGGGCCGCGCGCGAAACAGCCGGGCTATGATTTCCTGGTGCAGGGGATGTGCGGGATCATGGACCTGACCGGGCCGAAGGGCGGCGAGCCGCAGAAGGTCGGCGTCGCCTGGATTGACATTTTCACCGGGCTTTATGGCGTGATCGGCGTGCAGGCGGCGTTGGCGGAGCGGGCGCGCTCTGGCCGGGGGCAGCATGTCGATCTGGCGCTTCTGGATGTCGGCGTCGGCGTGCTGGCCAATCAGGCGATGAACTTCCTGCTGGGCGGGATGGTGCCGCATCGGCTGGGCAATGCGCATCCTTCGATCGTGCCCTATTCGGTGTTCCCCTCGTCGGATGGGCATTTCATCATCGCCTGCGGAAATGACAGACAGTTCAGGGCGTTGTGCGGCATTCTTCAGATGACGGAATGCGACGATCCGGAGTTTGCCACCAACCCGGCCCGGGTCATGCACCGCGACGAGATCTGCGCCCGGATCGCCGCGCGCACGGCGCTGCGCCCGAAGACCGATCTGATCGCGGCGATGGAGGCGGCGGGTGTGCCGGGCGGGCCGATCAACGATGTGTCCGAGGCGCTGGCCGAGCCGCAGATCGCCGCCCGGGGCATGCAGATCGCACCCGAGGGGATCGCGGGCCTGCGCACGCCGATCCGGTTTTCGCGCAGCCCGATGACGCTGGAAAAGGCAAGCCCGGCGCTTGGCGAAGGCGAATGGCGGTTTTCCCCGGGCTGATCCTTGCGCATCGGGACGAATGATGCCCTAGTCCGCCGAAAAGGGGGCGGGCATGTTGGAGCTGGAGTTCGACGCGGGGCCATCGGGGCATGGGGCACGGTTCGCCGCGCCGCGCTTCCTGTTCCGCGCCGATACGCTGGATGAGCTGCCCGACTGTCTTGAGGCGATGGAGCGCGCGCGGGAGCGGGGCTTCTGGCTCGCCGGGCTGATCAGCTACGAGGCGGGCTATGCCTTTTCGCACCGGCTGGCCGATCTGATCCCCGAGGACCGCGAATTGCCGCTGCTGCTGTTTGGCGCTTATGACGGGCCGCAGATGCCGCGCCCCGGCTCTGCGCCTGTGCCGATGCCGGTGCTGTCTCCGGTGGTGACGCGCGCGGACTATGCGGCGGCCTTCGCCCGGGTGAAGGATTATATTGCGGCGGGCGACGTTTATCAGGTGAACCTGACCTTTCCGCTGATGGGCGAAACCGGGGCGGATCCGCGCGCGCTTTATGCCGGGCTTCGGGCGGGTCAGGCGGTCGGGCATGGCTGTCTGGTCGAGGCGGGGGATTTCGCGGTGTTGTCGCGCTCGCCCGAACTGTTCTTTGCGGTGGATGCGCAGGGCCGGGCCGTGGCGCGGCCGATGAAGGGCACGGCGCCGCGCGGCGCGACCCCGGCCGAAGATGCCGCGCTGGCCGAGGGCCTGCGCCGATCCGAGAAGAACCGCGCCGAGAACCTGATGATCGTCGATCTGCTGCGCAACGATCTGTCGCGGGTGGCGAAGCCGGGCACGGTGCGGGTGCCGAAACTCTATGAAATCGAGACCTATGCGACGCTGCATCAGATGACCTCGACGGTGGTGGCGGAACTGCATCCAGTGGGGCTTTCGGAACTGCTGGCGGCGCTGTTCCCCTGCGGCTCGATCACCGGCGCGCCGAAGATCCGCGCGATGCAGGTGATCCGCGAGGTCGAGCCCCATCCGCGCGGCGCCTATTGTGGCGCGATCGGCTGGGTAGCACCCACGGGGGCGATGGAGTTTTCCGTGGCGATCCGGACCCTGATGCTGCGTGAGGGGCGGATCACGCTGAACGTGGGCGGCGGCATCGTCGCCGACAGCCGGGCCGGGGACGAATGGGAGGAGGCGCTGTGCAAGGCGGGCTTTGCGGCGATCTGAGGTTGATCGAAACGCTGCTATGGGACGGCGGGCCGGTGCGGCTGTCGCTGCATCAGGCGCGGCTGGCGCGGGGCTGCGCGGCGCTTGGGGTCGCGGTGCCGGATCTGGTCGCGGTGCTGGCGGGGTGTTCGGGGCGGCTCAGGGTGCGGGTGACGGTCGATCTGGCGGGGCGGGTCGAGGTCACGCGGGCGCCCTTCGTGCCCGAAACGCGCGGCTGGCGGGCGGTTCTGGCCGAGGGGCTCGACAGCACCGATCCGTGGCGCGGGCTGAAGACCACCGAACGCGCGATCTACGACCGGACCCGCGCCGCGCTGCCGCCCGGCGTGGACGAGGCCGTTTTGCTCAACGAACGCGGCGAGGTGGCGGATGGCACGATCACCAATGTCTTCGTGGCCGAGGGCGCGGGCTGGCTCACGCCGTCCCTGACGTCCGGCTGCCTGCCCGGGGTGCTGCGGGCCGATCTGCTGGCGCGGGGGCTGGCGCGCGAGGCAGTGCTGCGGCCCGCCGATCTGCGCGGCGGCTTTCATCTGGGCAATTCCCTGCGCGGGCTGATTGCGGCGCGGCTGGTCTAGGGGCTTTCCCCCGGCGGGGGGCTGTGGCAGGTTCTGCGCCTGCGAAGGAGACGGATGATGCGCAAGCGCGAACTGGGCGGCACCGGGATCATGGTGTCGGAACTGTGTCTGGGGTCGATGACCTGGGGCACGCAGAACACCGAGGCCGAGGGCCATGCTCAGATCGACATGGCGGTCGAGCGCGGGGTGGATTTCATCGACACCGCCGAGATGTATCCCACCAACCCCGTCCGGACCGAAACCGTGGGCCGGACCGAGGAGATCATCGGCTCCTGGCTTGCGGGGCGGGCGCGCGACAAGGTGGTGATTGCGACGAAGATCACCGGCAATGGCCGCAAGGCGATCCGGGATGGCGAGGACATCACCCCCGATTCCATCCGCCGCGCGCTGGAAGCCTCGCTGCGGCGGCTGCGCACCGATTACGTCGACCTGTATCAGTTCCACTGGCCGAACCGGGGCAGCTATTCCTTCCGGCAGAACTGGGGCTATGCCCCCGCGCAGCAGCCGCCGAAGGCCGAGGTCGAGGCGAATATGCTGGAGTGTCTCGACACGCTGCGCGCGCTGGTGGCGGAGGGCAAGATCCGTCAGTTCGGCCTGTCGAACGAAACCGCCTGGGGCATGGCGGAATGGCTGCGGCTGGCCGGAGAGGGGCCGCGGGCGGTCTCGATCCAGAACGAATATTCGCTGATGTGCCGGCTGTATGATACCGATCTGGCGGAGCTGGGGCAGCACGAACGGGTCACGCTCCTGGCCTATTCGCCGTTGGCGGCGGGGCTGCTGAGCGGGAAATACGCGGGCGGAGTGGTGCCCGAAGGGTCGCGCATGGCGCGCACGCCGGATCTGGGCGGGCGGGTCAATCCGCGTGCCTTCGAGGTGGCGGATCGCTATGTTGCGCTGGCGCGTGGGGCGGGGCTCGACC
Organism: Paenirhodobacter sp.; assembly: GCF_047600745.1. Classification (GTDB taxonomy): domain Bacteria; phylum Pseudomonadota; class Alphaproteobacteria; order Rhodobacterales; family Rhodobacteraceae; genus Rhodobacter. The sequence continues at coordinate 69,479 of NZ_JASGKI010000004.1, forward strand.
CGGTGACGATGGCGATCGCCTGGATCCTGACGCGGCCCTTCCCGGTGATCCCGATCATCGGTGCGACGTCCTGCGACCAACTCGCCAGGTCGCTCGACGCGGCGGATACGGTTCTGCCGCCCGAGGTGCTGACCGGGATCGAGCGGCTGCACCGCGAAAACCCGATGCCGTTCTGAGGAGAGGACCATGCGTCACCTGATATGGGCCGGGGTGCTGGCGCTGGCCGCCTGCGCCGCTGCGCCCGAACGGCCCGCCGCGCCGGTCGTGCTGCGCAATCCGTCGGGGTGGATTTCCTCGGCGGTGCTGTTCGATCCGCAGCGGTTCGCCGGGCGCTGGCATGTCGCGGAAAGCGGCGTGCCGGGCTGTGCCGGGGCGCGGCAGGACTGGGCATGGGATGGGCGCGGCTATGTGCTCTCCGGTGTCGATTGTTCGGGCGGGCGGCCCGCGCGTCTGGGCGGGCGGCTGGATCTGACCGGGCCGGGCGGGCGGATGACGCCGCAGGGCGCCTTTGGTGGCGCACCGGTCTGGGTGCTCTGGGTCGATCAGGATTATCGCACGGCGGTTCTGGGCACGCCTTCGGGGCGCTTCGGCATGGTGATCACGCGCGACCTGCCGCCCCGGGGCGATCTGATGGTCGCGGCGCGGCGGGTGCTGGACTTCAACGGCTATGACATCCGCCGGATCGGGCGCTGATGCTCTGGATCTGGATCACGCTCGGCGCGGCGGCGGTGCAGACGCTGCGCTTCATGCTGCAAAAGAAGCTGTCGTCCTCGGGCCTGTCGGTGGGCGGGGCGACGTTTTCGCGCTTCCTGTTCGGCGCGCCGATCGCGGCGGCGGTGGCGCTGGTGTTCGCCGGGCCGGTGCCGATGCCCTCGGCCCGGTTCTGGGCCTTTGCGCTCTTGGGCGGCGCGGCGCAGGTGGCGGGGACGTTCCTGACGGTTTCGCTGTTCAAGCTGCGCAATTTCGCCGTCGGCATTGCCTTCACCAAGACCGAGACGGTGCAGGTCGCGCTGATGTTGCTGCTGATCCTTGGCGAAACCGTGTCGGGCCTTGGCTGGCTCGGCATCGCGGTCGGGCTGGCGGGGGTACTGGCACTGTCGCGCACGCCCAGCGGCTTTTCGGCGCGGGCGACGGTTTATGGCGTGGCGGCGGGAGGGCTGCTTGGCCTGTCGTCGATCTGCTACCGGGGGGCGACGCTCGACCTGATGCCCGCGGGCTATTTCACCCGGGCGATCGTGACGCTGGCCTGTGTCACGGCGGCGCAGACGGTGGGGATGGCGCTCTATCTGCGGCTGCGTGAGCCGGGCGAACTTGGCCGCGTGCTGCACAGTTGGCGCCGCACCGTCTGGGTCGGCGTCACCGGCATTGCCGGGTCGGCGGGCTGGTTCACGGCCTTCGCGCTCCAGAACGCGGCCTATGTCCGCGCGCTCGGGCAGGTGGAGATGGTCTTCACGCTGCTGGTCTCCGCGCTGGTCTTCCATGAACGGCTGAGCCGGCGCGAAGGGATCGGCATTGCGCTGGTGGTTCTGGCGCTGGTGCTGGTCGTGCTGGGCGGGCGCTAGCCGATCCGGCGAAACACCGAGCGTTCGCCCCGGTTGTCGAAGAACGGCACATGGGCGGGTTCGGCGCCCCGGGGGCGTTCGCTCAGGAAGGCCTGCACCTCGGCCAGCACCACTTCGGTGATGAAGGGCAGGTTGAGGTCGCGCGCCTCGGCCATCCGGACCCATTGCAGATGCGAAAGCTCGTCACAGGCGCGGGAAAAATCGTCGGGGTCGGAGGCCAGGTCGTCCGCGTCGATCAGGAAGAACCGGGCATCGAACCGCCGGGGTCGCCCGGGTGGGGTGATCGCGCGGAACACGAAGCGCAGCGCATCGGCGGTGGGGCGAAAGCCCGCCTCGGCAAAGCCCCGCCAATCCTCGGGCACCATGCCGGGCCAGCCGCCCGCCGCGCCAAGGATCAACCCGGTTTCCTCCCACAGCTCGCGGATCGCGGCCGCCGCCAGCGCCGGGCCGATCGCGGGGGACTCCGCCTCCAGCCGCCGGGCGGTGTCGGGCGTCAGCGGCGCGAGCAGCGGCACATCGGCATCCGCCGCATCCAGCGCGCCGCCCGGAAAGACGAATTTCGACGGCATGAACGCCGCCTGCGCGCCCCGCATCCCCATCAGCACCGAAGGCCCGTCACCCCCCCGCCGCACCACCAGAACGGTCGCCGCATCGCGCAGCCGGGTCTTGTCTGTCTGTGTCATCTCAATCGCTCGCTGCTTCCCCCGCGCCGAATCCGTGCATCCGGCGCGACCACTGGATCGCCACGATCATGCCCTTCAGCCGCGGCAAGAGAAAGAGCGACAGCGCCACGCAGCCCGTCGCGAAGACAGCGATCAGCGTGAGCGGCGAGGGCCGGAACGCGACGAAGGCCCACAGGATCAGCGGTGCCATCAGATGCCCGACGATCAGGATGGTCAGATAGGCCGGGCCGTCATCGGCGCGCTGCGGGCGGAAATCCTCGCTACAGGCGGGGCAGGCGGTGCGCACGGTCAGATAGCCGTCAAGCAGCGGCCCGCGCCCGCAGTTCGGGCAGCGGCACATCAGCCCGCGCAGGACCGCAGGCCCCAGGGGGCGGTCGTCGATATCGGTCATGGTCTCCTCCGCCGCCACTATCCGACGAAAAATCCGTTCTGCCTAGCCCGATCACGGTTTCGACATTCCGCGACGGATTGCGGCGCGCGGCGCGTTTGGCGAATATCTGGCCCCGAAATGGGGCGTGACGACAGCAGGAGACGAGAGATGAACGGTTTCAAGGGCATTCTTCTGGCGGGCGTTCTGATCGGAGCCCCGGCGCTGGCACAGGATTTCCCGCACTTCGATCTGAAGCAGTTCGATGCGGATGGCGATGGCAAGGTCTCGCTCGAAGAAATCACGCAAAAGCGCAAGGCCGAGGCCGAGGCGCTGGACGCGGACAAGGACGGCAAGCTGAGCTATGACGAACTGGTCGCCGGTGGCCTGCGCGACGTCCGCCCCCGTATCGAGGCGCGGGTGAAGGCCCGGATCGCGGCGCAGGATACCGATGGCGACGGCCTGCTCTCGGCGGCCGAACTCGCGGTGCCGCCGAAGGGCGTGCGGATGTTCAACCGGCTGGATGCGGATTCCGACGGCGTGCTGACCGGCGACGAGATCAAGGCCGCGCGCGACCGGAAGCATCAGGATCGTCCCCATCATGGCGACCGTCCGGGAGACCGGCGCGCGAAGCCGGGCGACGCCGCCGCGCAGTGACCGGAGTCCGGCGCCGCCACGGCGGGCCGGATGGACGGGCAGGTCTTTCACGCTGGTGCGGGTGGCATGACATTGGCATTCGATGCGGTTTCGGACGAAGCGCTGCTGGGTCTCTATGGCAATGGGGACCGGGGAGCGGCGCGCCTGCTGACGGAGCGTTTCGCGCCGCTGGCCTTCCGTGTGGCGCAGCGCATGCTGAACGACCGCGCCGAGGCCGAGGATGTCGCGCAGGAGGCGATGCTGCGGCTGTGGAAGATCGCGCCCGGCTGGCGCCCGGGCGAGGCGAAGGTCTCGACCTGGCTCTACCGGGTGGTGACCAATCTCGCGACGGACCGGCTGCGCCGCCGCCGGGGGGTGGGTCTGGACGAGGCGCCGGAGGTCGAGGATGACGCCCTTTCGGCGCTCGACCGGATGATCGAGACGGATCGGGCGCGGGCACTGGAGCTGGCGCTGGCGCAACTGCCCGCGCGGCAGCGGCAGGCGGTGGTCCTGCGTTATCTTGAGGGCATGTCGAACCCGGAGATCGCCGAGGCGATGGAAACCGGGGTCGAGGCCGTGGAAAGCCTGACGGCGCGTGGCAAGCGGCGGCTGGCGGCGCTGCTGTCGGGGCGGCGCGGAGAACTGGGGTATGGTCATGACTGACGGACGCGATCTGGATGCACTGCTCGAACCGTTCTTCGCGGCGGCACGCGAGGCGCCGCCCGAACTCTCACCGGCGGCGATGCGGGCGATCCTGGATGCGGCGGCGCCGCGCCGGACGGTTCGGGTGCTTTGGGGCCGGGAGTTGTGGGGCGCGCTTGGCGGGATGGCGGCGGCCGCGGCGGTGGGGCTGTGGCTGGGCTTCGTCGGGTCCGAACAGGTGATGCGGCTCACGGTCGGCTCCGCCGAGGAAACCGTGTCCGTGCTGGACGAAAGCGACATTCTGGCCCTGGCGGGGGAGTGAGGAACGGATGATGGGACGCGGGTGGCAGAAATGGGCGCTGGTGGCTTCGGTGACGGTGAACCTGCTGGTTGTGGGCGTGGTCGCGGGCGGCTTCTGGGGCCATGAGCGGATGGAGCGGCGCGAACCGCCGGTAGACTTCCGGCTCGGCCCCCTTGGCGCGGCCTTCTCACGCGAGGATCGGGCGCAGATGCGGCAGGAGGCAGCAAAGGCCGGGGTGGACATCCGGGAGATGCGGAAGGATTTCGGCGCGGATATGGAAGCCCTGATCGCCACGGTCGAGGCCGATCCCTGGGACGAGGACGCCGTGCGCCGACAGCTTGCGCAGATGCGCGCGAATGCGGATCGGCGCGTGCTTCTGGGCGAGCAGGTCATGCTGCAACGCCTCTCCGCGATGAGCGCGGAGGAGCGGGGGCGCTATGCCGAACGGCTGCGCAAGCTGATGACCGCGCCCCGGCATGCGAAATCTGCGGATCATTGAGGGGGTTTCCCCGCGCGCTTTTGTGCGGGGCGTGCACTGACGGCATTCGTCCGCACGAAGGGCGGGTGTTACCGCTGGGGGCCATGGCACCCCGGTGTTTCTGAGCGCACCGATGTAGCGACCGGGGTCATCGGGGATAAGCCTCCGCGCGACGGCTCCGGCGGCGGGCGATGCGAACCCACTTGCCGCAGCGTCATCGGCAGGGGCTTGCACCCCTGGGCGCAACAGCACGCGGTGGTTGGCCACCGCGTGCTGTATCGGTCAGGCGGGGATCGCCATCCCCTTGTCCTTTGCCAGAACGCGCATCCGGTTTTGCAGTTTCTCGAAGGCACGAACCTCGATCTGCCGGATCCGCTCGCGCGAGACGTCGTATTTGCTGGAGAGCTCCTCCAGCGTCACCGGCTCGTCGCGCAGGCGGCGTTCGACCAGAATATCGCGCTCGCGTTCGTTCAGCACATCCATCGCGGCGGTCAGCATGGCGCGGCGGGCGTCCAGCTCATCGGCCTCGGCATAGGCTTCGGCCTGATTGGCGTCCTCGTCCTCCAGCCAGTCCTGCCATTGCGTGGCGCTGTCACCCTCGGCGGAGCCGACCTGCGCGTTGAGCGAGGCATCCCCCCCGACAACCGCCGGTTCATGGCGATAACCTCGTCCTCGGTCACGTTGAGGTCATGGGCGATCCGCTTCACCGCATCGGGGCGCAGATCGCCGTCCTCATAGGCGCCGATCCGGGCCTTGGCCTTGCGCAGGTTGAAGAATAGCTTCTTCTGCGCCGAGGTGGTGCCCAGCTTCACCAGCGACCACGACCGCAGGATGTATTCCTGAATCGCGGCGCGGATCCACCACATCGCATAGGTGGCCAGACGGAAGCCCTTTTCCGGGTCGAACCGCTTCACCGCCTGCATCAGCCCGACGTTCGCCTCCGAGATCACCTCGGCCTGCGGCAGGCCGTAGCCGCGATAGCCCATCGCGATCTTCGCGGCCAGACGCAGATGCGAGGTCACCAGCTTGTGCGCCGCCTTCGGATCCTGATGATCGACCCAGCGTTTTGCCAGCATGTATTCCTCTTCCGGTTCCAGAAGCGGAAACTTGCGGATTTCCTGCATGTAGCGGTTCAGGCCCTGTTCGGGGCTCGGCGCTGGCAGGTTGGCGTAACTGGTCATATGTCCCTTTCTTTCTCCCTGACGGACCGCCCCAGATGGGGGCGGCAGGGGCGGAGTTCAAGAGGCCCGTTGTCGGGCTTGACGATACAACGCAGCATGACCCCGGTTCCGTTCCCTGTCCAGCCGGGATGACGCCAAAGTGAACGGCGCGGTTTACTTTTCCGCGCCACCGCGCAGCGCCGCCAGAAGCGCATCAAGATCGTCGGGAAGGGGGAGGAAAAGCTCAGATCCTCGCCCGTCACCGGATGGCGGAAGCCCAGCGTGGCGGCATGCAGCGCCTGCCGGGAAAAGGCTGCGACGGCCTCGGTCCCCGGCATCTTCGCGGGTAGTTTGCGCTTGCCGCCATAGACCGGATCGCCGATCAGCCCATGGCCGGCATGCGCCATATGGACCCGGATCTGATGCGTGCGGCCGGTTTCCAGCCAGCAATCGACCAGCGCGGCGGCCTCGAACGCCTCGACCACCCGGGCGCGGGTGACAGCGTGGCGCCCGCCGTCGAACAGCACCGCCTGTCGCTGGCGGTCGGTCTTGTGGCGGGCAAGCTGCGAGGTGATCTTCAGCACGCCGCCCTGTTCAAAGCTGACCCCGCGCACGCCCCGCAGGCGCGGATCGGCGGCGGAGGGCACGCCATAGACCACCGCCAGATAATGCCGGTGGACAGTATGCCGTTCAAATTGCGCGGCCAGGCCGTGATGCGCCCGGTCGGATTTCGCGACGACCAGCAGGCCGGAGGTGTCCTTGTCGATCCGGTGGACGATGCCGGGCCGGGCCTCGCCGCCGATGCCGGACAGGTTGCCGCCGAAATGATGCAGCAGCGCATTGACCAGCGTGCCGTCCTCGGACCCCGGCGCGGGGTGGACGACCATCCCCGCCGGTTTGTCGATGACGATCAGATCCGCATCTTCCCAGATTACCCTCAGCGGGATGTCCTGCGCCACCGTCTCCACCGCGCGCGGTGGCTCCAGCGCGATTTCGTAGGTTTCCCCGGCGGTTACGCGCGCCTTCTGATCCGTGATCGCAACCCCGTCCCGGGTCACCGCGCCCTCGGAGATCAGCCGGGCAAGGCGCGAGCGCGACAATGCCGCTTCCTCTGGCACAAGTGCCGCCAGGGCCTTATCAAGGCGGTCGGCGGGGGGCTCCCCGATTTCGATACGCAGGATGTTCGCGATGCCCGACATGACGCCTTCCGATCCGGCCCCCCTGCCGGAGGTGCGGTTTCTCAAGATGCTCGTCACGGCGCTGGCCGTCACGATGATCCTTGGCCTTGTAACGATCGTCGGGCTGCTTGTCACCCGGCTGCGCACCGCGCCGCCGCTGCCCGTGCTGCCCGAGGTCATCCGCCTGCCCGAAGGTGCGCGGGTCGAGGCGCTGACCTTTGCGCGCGGCCATACGGTGGTGGTGACCACGGCGGGCGAGGTGCTGATCTACCGCGCGGACGGCACGCTCGCGCGCACCGTCGCGGTGGAGTGATCCGGCTTTCGCGCCGACGGGGGAAGACGGCTTGGGATGCCCTCGGGCCGCAGACGGAACGGCCGCGCGGGATCTCAGGCCCCGGTCTTCTCCAGTGCGTCGAGCCGCGCCTTCAGCGCCTCGTTCTCCTCGCGCGCCTTCTGCGCCATCGCCTTCACCGCGTCGAATTCTTCGCGGGTGACAAAATCGCGTTCGGCGAGCCAGCGGTCCATCCAGCCCTTCATCGCGGTCTCGGCCTCGGTGCGGGCGCCCTGCGCGACGCCCATGGCATTGGTCATCAGCTTGGACATTTCGTCGAAGAACTTGTTGGGGGCGGTCATGTTTGCCTCTCCGGTCACGGGGTTTTGCCCTATATGGCCGCGCGGCGCGATACAGACAAGGTTGACTTGACCGGGGCGCAATGCTTCCTGCACCCATATCCCGCGCCGGAGCCCCCGATGACCCCCTTGGCCATTCCCTTTCCCGAGATCAGCCCGAACGCCTTTGTCATTCCGGGGATCGGCCTGCCGATCCGCTGGTATGCGCTGGCCTATATCGCGGGGCTGGTGCTTGGCTGGCAGATCGTGATGCGGCTGATGGCGCGGCCTGCGCTATGGGGCGGCACCGCGCCGATGGCGCCGAAACTGGTCGAGGATCTGCTGACCTGGATGGTGGTGGGCGTGGTGCTGGGCGGTCGGCTTGGCTTCGTGCTGTTCTACGAACCGGCCTATTACCTGTCCCATCCGCTTGAAATCGTGAAGGTCTGGGAGGGCGGCATGGCCTTCCACGGCGGCTTTCTGGGCGTTGTGGTGGCGGGGCTGCTGTTCTGCCGCCGCCATGGCGTGTCCGCGCTTGGCGTGGCGGATGCGGTGGCGCTGGTGGCGCCGATCGGCCTGTTGTTCGGGCGGATCGCGAATTTCATCAAGCCCGAGCTTTGGGGCCGTCCGACGGATGTGCCTTGGGGGGTGATCTTCCCGGGTGACATGGCGCAGATGTGCCACGGCATCGCGGGGCAGGTGGATGGGATCTGCGCGCGCCACCCCTCGCAGCTTTACGAAGCGGGGCTGGAGGGGCTGGTGCTGGGCGTGTTGCTATGGGCGCTGATGGCGGCGGGGGCGCTGCGGCGGCCGGGCCTGCTGACCGGGGTGTTCCTGATGGGCTACGGCCTCGCGCGGGCCTTTGTCGAGCTGTTCCGCCAGCCCGACGCGCAGTTTCAGGGGCCGGGCAATCCGCTGGGCTATGCGCTGCAATTCGGTGATTGGGGCCTGACGATGGGGCAGATCCTGTCGGTGCCGATGGTTCTGGCGGGGCTGGCCCTTGTGCTTTGGGCGGCGCGGCGATGAGTGCCCTGGGCGAGATTCTCGCGCGGCGGATCGCCATCGACGGGCCGATGCGGCTCGACCAATACATGATGGAATGCCTGCTGCATCCGGGCCATGGCTATTACACCACCCGCGATCCGCTGGGCCGCGCCGGGGATTTCGTGACATCGCCGGAGATCAGCCAGATGTTCGGCGAGATGCTGGGCCTGTGTCTGGGGCAGGTCTGGCTCGATCAGGGCAGCCCGGCGTCGTTTGTGCTGGCGGAGCTTGGCCCCGGGCGGGGCACGCTGATGGCCGACATGCTGCGCGCGATCAGGGCCGTGCCCGGCATGGCCGAGGCCGCGCGGGTCTGTCTGGTCGAGGCCTCGCCCGTGCTGCGGGCCGAACAGCGCCGGACGGTGGGCCGGGCGGAATGGTTCGACACCGTGGCCGACCTGCCCGAGGGGCCGCTGTTTCTGGTCGCCAATGAATTCTTCGACGCGCTGCCGATCCGGCAGTTCGTCCGGCGCGGGCCGGGCTGGGCCGAGCGGCAGGTGGGCCTGTCCGATGGCGTCCTGACCCCGGGCCTTGCGCCGCCAGTGCCGCTGGCCGTGCTGCACGACCGGCTGGGCGATACCCGCGACGGCGATGTGGTGGAAATCTGTCCGACCGCGCCCGGCATCGTGGCCGAGGTCGCGCGGCGGATCGCGCGGGATGGCGGCGCGGCGGTGTTTGTCGATTACGGCCACTGGCGCTCGCTGGGCGATACGTTCCAGGCGCTGAAGGCGCATGCCCCCTGCGACCCCTTCGCGGCGCCGGGAGAGGCCGATCTGACCGCCCATGTCGCCTTCGAGCCGCTGGCCCGCGCCGCCTGTGCCGAAGGCGCCGCCGTCAGCGCGATGACCACGCAGGGCGTGCTGCTCGAACGGCTCGGCATCACCGCGCGGGCGCAGACGCTTGCGCGCGGTTTGGCCGGAGAGCGGCTTGCCACGCATGTTGCCGCGCATCGGCGCTTGACCCACCCCGAGGAAATGGGTCAGTTATTCCAGACCCTCGCGATTTATCCGGGCCGGGCGCCGCTTCCGCCCGGCTTCGATCCCGCATCGGAAGATATGTCCCAGAATGGCCACCACGCTTGAAATCCTGAAATCGCCACTGCTCTCCGGGGTGACCCACGGCTTCTTCACCCGGCGCGGTGGGGCCTCCTCCGGCATCTATCAGGGGCTGAACTGCGGTTTCGGATCGCAGGATCAGCGCGAGGTGGTGGCGCTGAACCGCGCCCGCGTGGCGGAGGCGATGGATGTCGCGCCCGAGGCGATGGTGGGGGTGAACCAGATCCATTCCGCCGATGTCGCCGTGATCGAATCCGTGCCGGAAACGCTCGTCACCGCCGATGCGCTGGTTACCAGGGTGCCGGGGTTGCTGCTGACGGTGCTGACGGCGGATTGCCAGCCGGTGCTGTTCGCCGACCGCGAAGCAGGGGTGATCGGCGCCGCCCATGCCGGTTGGAAGGGCGCGCTGAACGGGGTGCTGGAGGCGACGCTTGACGCGATGGAGGGGTTGGGTGCGCGGCGGGCGCAGACCGTCGCCATCATCGGGCCGTGCATCTCGCAGCGGGTCTATGAGGTCGGCGAGGAGTTCATGGACAATTTCCTGATGGAAGACGATGCCTATGGCCGGTTCTTCGCGGGCGGGCCGGGAGGCAAGCCGATGTTCGACCTGCCATCCTTCGGCCTGCACCGGTTGCGCGAAGCGGGTGTAGGCGCGGCGGAATGGATCGGTCGCTGCACCTATTCCGACCCGGCGAAATTCTATTCCTACCGCCGCGCGACCCATCTGGGCGAAGCGGATTACGGTCGGCTGATCTCGGCGATCCGGCTTTAGATGATCCGGTTTCCAACGGCGGCGGAGGGAATCGCGGCGGAACTGGCGTTGCCGGTCGGCGGGGTTCTGCTGTGGGAGGCGCAGGCGCGGGCGATCGTCCTGCCGCAGGCGCTGTCCCACCGTGCGGGGTTTGAGGCCGCCACCAGCGCCAGCGCCGCGCGCGGCTGGCCGCTGATCCTGCGCGGGTCGGGTGGGGGTGCGGTGCCACAGGGGCCGGGGGGGATCAACCTCGCGCTGTGCCTGGCCGTGGAGGGGCACAGCATCGGCGACATCTATCGCGAGATTTGCGCGCCGATTCAGCGGGTTCTGGCGGCGCGGGGGATCCGGGCGGAACCCGGCGCGACGCCCGACAGCTTTTGCGACGGCAGCTTCAACCTGGGCGTCGGCGGGCGCAAGATCGTCGGCACGGCGCAACGCTGGCGCGCGGGGGGGCGGGCCCTGGCCCATGCGCTGATCCTGTTCGATCCGCCGCTGGACGAGGGCGTAGCGGCGGTGGATGCGCTGCACCGCGACCTTGGGCTGCCGCCGATCCGGCGCGAGGTCCATGCCACGATCCGCGATTTCCTGCCCGGGCTGATGCCGTCCGATTTCGTTGCCGCGCTGAAGGCTGCGCTCTGATCCACCGGACCCCTGACGAAAGCGGCCGCCCCGGAGAGGCGGCCGTTCCGCGTGGGTGGACACGCGAAAGGCTGGCTCAGCTTTCCGGAGCGGGCTTCATGTCGGTCTTGAGTTCGTCGCCGAATCTATCCGACAGGCTGGAGGTGTCACCGGTGAACACGATCATGGCAAGCGCGCCCAGTCCGACGAGGACAGCGGCCAGCACCACCCAGTCGATGATCACCACGCCACCTTCTTCGCCGCGTATCCTGCGGACGAGCTTGAAGAAGTTCATGGGCATCTCCTCTGGCACTGTTCGGCGCGGCCTGGCGCCATAGGACCGCTGGAAGGTGGCGGGATTTGGGCGCCTTCCCGGCCTTTTGACGAAGTGTTAACCCGGTGCGCGGATCTTGGCGCAAGGGACCGGAATCACGAGGCCGTGGCGCGGGGGTTTTCCCGTTATTCGGTCCGGCAGTGCGGCAAACCCGGGGGAGATATGGTGCAGTGGATGAAGGGGCTTCTGGCGGCGGCGATCCTGGCCTTGCCGGTCTGTGCGGAGCCCGCGCCGACGGTCCGGTATTTCAGGCCCCTGCCGGTTATGTCGGCCGAATTGCCGAACATGCGCACGATCCAGCTCGGCCCCGAAATCCGTACGACCGCGCTTGTCAGGACGCCCGCGGTGCGGCGCGCGGGTGGCAGGGCCATTCCCGGGGCGGCGCCTTCGGCCTCCTATGCCTGGTTCTGGGACCGGGTGTCGCCCGCGCTCGCGCAGCGCGACGGGCGGTTCCGGCAGGCGATCGAGGCGCTGGCCTCCGGGCCGCGCGGGCAGGCGGTGCGCGGGCCGAAGCGGACGCATATGCAGGAAATTGCGCTACGCCATGGCCGCGACATCCAAGCCGCGACGAATGGGACCGAGGTCTCCCCTGCACTGGTGCTGGCGGTGATCTCGACCGAATTCGGCGGGGCGGGCGGATGCGGTGTCGCGCGCGGGGGCGGTCGGGTTGATGCAGCTGATCCCGGCGACGGCGACGCGCTTCAACGTGAACGACAGCACCGATCCGGCGAAGAACATCCGCGGCGGGGTGGCCTATCTGGACTGGCTGATGAAGGAATTCGACCGCGATCCGCTGATGGTGCTCGCGGCCTATAATGCGGGCGAGGGCGCGGTGAAGCGCAACGGCGGCGTGCCGCCCTATACGGAAACCCGGGACTATGTGCCCCGGGTTCTGGCCGCCTGGCAGGTGGCGCGCGGGCTCTGTGAAAGCCCGCCCGAACAGGTCACCGAGGGCTGCGTCTTCGCCGGGCGGATCTAGCCGACGATCGTCGCCTCGGTCGCGGCGCGCAGCTCCGCCTCGCTCACCCCCTCGGCGAGTTCGACGATCTTCAGCCCGCCCGGCACCACGTCCAGCACACCGAGGTTGGAGATGATCCGGTCCACCACGCCCTTGCCGGTCAACGGCAGGGTGCATCCCTTCAGCACCTTCGATTCGCCATGCTTGTTGGTGTGGTCCATCACCACCACCACGCGCTTCACCCCGGCCACGAGGTCCATCGCCCCGCCCATGCCCTTGACCAGCTTCCCCGGGATCATCCAGTTCGCGAGGTCGCCGTTCTCCGCCACTTCCATCGCGCCGAGGATCGCCATCGCGATCTTGCCGCCCCGGATCATGCCGAAGCTGGTCGCGCTGTCGAAATAGGCGGTGTTCGGCAGTTCGGTGATGGTCTGCTTGCCGGCGTTGATCAGGTCCGGATCCTCTTCGCCCTCGAACGGGAAGGGGCCCATGCCGAGCATGCCGTTTTCGGATTGCAGCGTGACCGTCACGCCCTCGGGAATGAAGTTCGGCACCAGCGTCGGGATGCCGATCCCGAGGTTCACATAGGTGCCGTTCTCAAGCTCCTGCGCCGCGCGCGCCGCCATCTGGTTGCGGTCCCAGCCCATCACAGTTCCTCCCCTTGTCCGGCGGCGGTGGCGGCTTCCGTGCGCTTGCGCACCGTGCGCTGTTCGATCCGCTTTTCATGCGTGCCCTGGATCAGCCGGTGGACATAGATCCCCGGCAGGTGGATGTGGTCCGGGTCGAGGCTGCCGGTGGGGACGATCTCCTCCACCTCCATCACGCAGATCCTGCCGCACATCGCCGCGGGCGGGTTGAAGTTGCGCGCGGTCTTGCGGAAGACGGCATTGCCGGTTTCGTCGGCCTTCCACGCCTTGACGATGGACACATCGGCGACGATCCCGCGTTCCAGCACATAGGTCTCGCCGTCGAAATCCTTGAGTTCCTTGCCATCGGCCACCACCGTGCCGACGCCGGTCTTGGTGTAGAACCCCGGGATCCCGGCGCCGCCCGCGCGCATCCGCTCGGCCAGCGTGCCCTGCGGGTTGAACTCAAGCTCCAACTCGCCCGACAGATATTGCCGCATGAATTCCGCGTTCTCGCCGACGTAGGAGGAGATCATCTTGCGGATCTGCCGGGTGTCGAGCAGCTTGCCCAGCCCGAACCCGTCCACCCCGCAGTTGTTCGAGGCGATGGTCAGATCCCTGACCCCGCTTTCCACCACCGCGTCGATCAGCAGTTCCGGAATGCCGCAGAGCCCGAATCCGCCCGCAGCCATCGTCATCCCGTCGAACAGAAGCCCCTCCAGGGCTTCCTTCGCCGAGCCATACACCTTCGTCATTGAACCCTCCCGGTTTCGTCCGGAAATTAGTGGCGAACCGGAGCGGGCCTGTCAATCGCCTCAGCCGGAGGCGGCTTTCTTCGGTGCCTTCTTCGCGGCGGGCTTCTTTTCCGCCGTTTTTTTGGCCGCCGGTTTCTTCGCAGCCGCCGCCTTCGGCGCAGCGGCTTTTTTCGCCGGGGCCTTCTTCTTGCCGCCCTTCGTGGCCTTCGCCTCGATCAGCGGCAGCGCCTGTTCCAGCGTCACCGTCTCCGGGTCCAGCTCCTTCGTCAGCGTGGCATTGACCTTGCCCCATTTGACATAGGGGCCATAGCGGCCGGGCATGACCTCGACCTCGCCACCCTCGGGATGCTCGCCCAGACTGCGCAGCGCCTTGGCCGCCGCGCCGCGCCCAGGCCCGCGCGCCGCCTTCTGCGCGATGACCTCCATCGCCCGGTTCATGCCGATGGTGAAGACTTCCTCGACATCGGGCAGGTTGGCATAGGTCTTGCCGTGCTTCACATAGGGGCCGAAGCGGCCGATCCCCGCCTCGACCAGTTCGCCATCCTCGGGGTGGGGGCCGATCTCGCGCGGCAGGCTGAGCAGTTGCAACGCCTTTTCAAGGTCGATGCTTTCCGGCGACCAGCCCTTCGGCAGCGAGGCGCGCGGCGGCTTCGGCGCCTCGGCGGTGGCCTCGCCTTTCTGCACATAGGGGCCGAAGCGACCGACGCGCAGCGTGATGTCCTGCCCCTCGTCCTGCCCCAGAACCTTGCCGTTCGAGCGCCGCCGAACCCTCGCCATCGGGCGCCGAGATCGGCCGCGTATAGCGGCATTCCGGATAGTTGCCGCAGCCGATGAAGGCCCCGCCCGAACGCGCCGTCTTCAGATGCAGCCGCCCCTGATGGCAGACCGGGCAGATCCGGGGATCGGATCCGTCGGGCCGGGGCGGGTAGAGGTGCGGCGACAGCACCTCGTCGATCTTGTCCAGAACCTCGGTGATCCGCAGTTCCGACGTCTCCCCGATCGCCGCCGAGAAATCGCGCCAGAACCGGGCCAGCACGTCCTTGTAATCCCGCTCGCCCGCCGAAATATCGTCAAGCTGCTCTTCGAGATCCGCGGTGAAATCGTATTCGACATAGCGGCGGAAGTAGTTCGACAGGAACACCGTCACCAGCCGCCCGGTATCTTCGGGGATCAGCCGGTTCTTGTCCTTGCGCACATAGCCGCGATCCACGATCGTCGTCAGGATCGAGGCATAGGTCGAGGGCCGGCCGATGCCGAGCTCCTCCATCCGCTTGACCAGCGTCGCTTCGGTATAGCGCGGCGGCGGCTGGGTGAAATGCTGCTCCGGCGTGACCGATTTCTTCGCCGCCGGTTCCCCCGCCATGATCTGCGGCAGGCGCGCGCCGTCTTCGCCCTCGTCATCGTCGCGGCCCTGATCGTAGATCTTCAGGAAGCCGTCGAAGGTCACCACCTGCCCGGTCGCGCGCAGCTCCACCTCGCCATCGCGCGAGCCGACATCGACGGTCGTGCGCTCCATCACCGCGGCGGCCATCTGGCTGGCCAGCGTGCGCTTCCAGATCAGGTCATAAAGCTTCGTCTGGTCATCCGCGGCCTTCAGCTTGCCGGGGTCGAGGCTCATGTCCGTGGGCCGGATACATTCGTGGGCTTCCTGCGCGTTCTTCGCCTTGTTCTTGTACATGCGCGGGCTGTTCGGCACATATTTCTCGCCGAAGCGGCGCTGGATCTCTGCGCGCGCGGCCATCACCGCCTCGGGCGCCATGTCGATGCCGTCGGTCCGCATATAGGTGATATAGCCCGCCTCGTAGAGCCGCTGCGCCGCCTGCATGCAGGCCTTGGCGCCCATGCCGAACTTGCGGCTCGCCTCCTGTTGCAGGGTCGAGGTCATGAAGGGCGGGTAGGGGTTGCGCGTTGCGGGTTTCGCCTCGACCGACTTCACCGCCAGATCGCGCGAGGTCACCGCCTGCACCGCCAGTTCGGCATCGGTTTCGTTCGACAGATCGAACTTGTCGAGCTTCCTGCCGCCCAGAACCGTCAGCCGCGCGGTGAACTCCTGCCCGCGCGGGGTGGTCAGGACGGCGGTCACGCTCCAGTATTCGCGGGCGCGGAACGCTTCGATCTCCATCTCCCGCTCGACGATCAACCGCAGGCAGACGGATTGCACCCGGCCCGCCGAGCGCGCGCCCGGCAGCTTGCGCCACAGCACCGGCGACAGGTTGAACCCCACCAGATAGTCGAGCGCCCGACGCGCCAGATAGGCCTCCACCAGCGGCTTGTCGACCTGGCGCGGGGCCTTCATCGCCTCGGTGATCGCGGCCTTGGTGATCGCGTTGAAGGTCACGCGCGACACTTTCTTCGCCTTCAGCTTCGGGGCCAGCGCCTGTTCCAGGTGCCACGAAATCGCCTCCCCCTCGCGGTCGGGGTCGGTGGCGAGGATCAGTTCGTCATCCGAGGCCAGCGCATCGGTGATCGCCTTGATGTGCTTTTTCGAATTCGGGAGAGACCTCCCATTTCATCGCGAAATCGTCGTCCGGATCGACGGAGCCATCCTTTGGCGGCAGGTCGCGGACATGGCCGAAAGACGCCAGAACCGTATAGTCGGATCCAAGATATTTGTTGATTGTCTTGGCCTTGGCGGGGGATTCGACGACGACGACGGCCATGACTTCCTCTTGAAATGCGTAATTCAGCTACGGGGGCGGAAGATGTGGGCTTCTCGACCGAAATGTCAATGATGGGGCGGGGGGCGGTGATCGGATCGTGAACGGGTGTTCCCTTACGGGCGGCTGACGTAGCCGCCGGGATGGCGGGTCACGGCGCCCTCCATCTCCAGCAGGAGCAGGGTGCGGGCGAAGGCGGCGGCATCGGTCCCCAATGTGGCGATCAGGTCGTCTTCGGATGTCGGGCTGGGGCCGAGGGCCGCCAGCAGCTGCGTGGACAGATCCCCCACGGGGGGCGTTTCGGCGGGGGCGCGTGATCTCACCGGATGAGCGGTGTCCACGGTTGCGGGCGCGTCAGGGGTGGCGGCCTCCATCCCGAGCGCGTCGAGAATATCGTCGATACCGCGGATCAGTGTCGCGCCATCGCGGATCAGCAGGTTGCACCCCGCCGCCCGCGCGTCCAGCGGATGGCCCGGAACGGCCAGCACCTCGCGCCCGTAATCGAGCGCCATCCGCGCCGTCAGCAGGCTGCCCGAGCGGGCCGCAGCCTCCACCACCACCGTGGCGCGGCACAACCCGGCGATGATGCGGTTGCGCTGCGGAAAATGGCGGGCCTGCGGCGCGGCGCCGGGGGGCAGTTCGGCCAGGCGCAGGCCCCGGAATGCCATTTTCTCGCTCAGATCGGCGTTCTCGGCGGGATAGATCACGTCGATGCCGCCCGCCTGCACCCCGATGGTGCCGCCGTCGAGCGCGGCTTCGTGCGCCACCGCGTCGATCCCGCGCGCGAGGCCCGAGACCACGACGACCCCCGCCGCTGACAGATCCGCCGCCAGCCGCCGCGCCATCCGCAGCCCGAGCGACGAGGCGCTGCGCGCGCCCACGATGGCGATCATCGGCCGTTGCAGCAGGTCTAGCCGCCCCAATGTCCACAGCACCGGCGGCGCATCCGCAAAGGCCAGAAGCGGTTCGGGGTAATCCGCGCCACCATGAACGACAAGCCGCGCCCCGGCCCGCCGCCCGGCGGCAAGCTCCGCCCGCGCGACCCCTTCGGGACAGGTCTGGTAATCCTTCACGCCCGAAGCACGGGCGATTTCCGGCAGGGCGCGCAGGGCCGCCGCCGCGCTGCCATATTCGCCGATCAGCCGGTGGAAGGTCGTGGCACCGACGCGGCGGGAACGAACGAGACGAAGAACGGACAGTTCATCCTCTTCCGTGGTGGGTGGGGTGAAGGGGGTGCGATAAGAAAACAATCTGCCCTCATCCTCTTCGCCTCGTTCGCCCTATCCTTGTTGCAGCACAAGGTTAACAAGGGGTTTACGCCGCTCCGATTCGGCAAGGTTCACCGAACCGACACATGATTGTCGCCGGGCTGTCATCCGGCTGGGGCATCGCCGGGCGGACAACTTTCTGGAGTTTTCCGATGATCCTGCGACTGACGATCGGTGGCCTGCTGGCCCTGACGACCGCGCTGCCCGCGCTGGCGGAGATGAGTTTCAACCGCGTGGCGGCCTTTGCCGTGGCGGATAACGCGCCCGCCGGACGCAAGGACGCGCCGACCTCGGCGGAGATCATCGCCGCGACCGAAGACGGCATGACGCTGGTCTATTCCGACAGCCTGGCCAAGGTGATCGGACTGATCGACATCACCGATCCGAAGGCGCCGAAGGGGCTGGGCGAGGTCGAGATGAAGGGCGAGCCGACCTCGGTCACGGTGATCGGGCCGAATGCGCTGGTCGCGGTCAATACCTCGGAAAGCTACACGAATCCCTCGGGGCGGCTGGCCATCGTCGACATCGCGACCAGAACCGAAATCGCGTCCTGCGACCTGAGCGGCCAGCCCGATTCCATCGCGCGGGCGAAGGACGGCAGCTTCGTCGCCATCGCGATCGAGAACGAGCGCGACGAATCCCTCAATGATGGCGCGCTGCCGCAGATGCCGGCGGGCTATCTGGTGAAACTGCCGGTGAAAAACGGCCTGCCGGATTGCGCCGCACTGCAAAGGATCGACCTGACCGGCCTTGCCGCTATCGCGCCCGAGGATCCGGAGCCCGAATTCGTCTCGATCAACGAACAGGGCGAAATCGCCCTGATGCTTCAGGAAAACAACGAGATGGTCGTGGTCGATGCCACGGGCAAGATCAGCCATTTCAGCGCGGGCACCGCGAGCGTCGAGGGGATCGACACGAAGAAGGACGGCAGGCTCGACTTCACCGGCAAGATCGCGGACATCCCGCGCGAACCCGATGCGGTGGCCTGGATCGACGGCGACCATTTCGCCACCGCCAACGAAGGCGACTGGAACGGCGGCACCCGGGGCTGGAGCATTTTCCGCAAGGACGGCACGCTGGTCTACGACGCGGGCAACAGCTTTGAACGCGCGATCGCCGAAATCGGCCATTTCCCCGAAGGCCGCGCGAACAAGAAGGGCGTCGAGCCCGAATCGGTCACCTTCGGCGATTTCGGCGGGCAGAAGCTGCTGTTCGTCGGCTCCGAACGCGGCTCGGTCGTGGGGGTCTATGACGTGGCCGATCCGGCGGCGCCGAAGCTGTTGCAACTGCTGCCCTCGGGGATTGGGCCGGAGGGCTATGCCGTCATCCCGGCGCGGGGCCTGCTGGTTTCGGCGAATGAGACCGATCTGGGCGAAGACGGCGCCGCGCGGTCGCATGTGATGATCTACCAGCGCGGCGAAGGCCCGGCGTTCTATCCGACGCTGACCTCGGTCGGGACGGAGGATCTGATCGGCTGGGGCGCGCTCTCGGGGCTGGCGGCGGATCCGGAAAAGCCGGGTATCTTCTACGCGGTTTCGGATAGCGTCTATGCCGCGCAGCCCCGGATTTTCACCATCGACGCCACGCAGCACCCCGCCCGGATCACCGGGGCGCTGACCGTCACCCGCAACGGCGCCCCGGCGCAGTTGATGGACATGGAAGGCATCACGCTGGACGGCAAGGGCGGCTTCTGGATCGCGACCGAGGGCAATGGCGAGAAAATGGTCCCGCATGGCATCGTGCACGTCGATGCGAAGGGCGCGATCAAGGAGCAGATCGGCCTGCCCGACGCGCTTCTGCGCGCGCAGACGCGGTTTGGTTTCGAGGGCATCGCGAAGGTCGGCGATACGCTGTGGATGGCGCAGCAGCGTGAATGGAAGGACGACCCGAAGGGGCTGACCAAGCTGGTCGCCTATGACACTAAAACGAAGGAATGGGGTGCCGTCCACTATCCGCTGGAGCCGAAGGGCGACGGCTGGATGGGCCTGTCGGAAATCACCGTGCATGGCGACCATGCCTATGTGCTGGAGCGCGACAACCTGATCGGCGACAGGGCGGTGGTGAAAAAGATCTTCCGCGTGAAGCTTTCCGACCTGAAGCCCGCGAAGCTGGGCGGTGACTTGCCGGTGGTGGCGAAGGAAGAGGTGCGCGACCTGATCCCCGACCTGAAGCGCAACGGCGGCTATGTCGTGGACAAGGTTGAGGGGCTGGCCATCGACCGCGACGGCACCGGCTGGATCGTCACCGACAACGACGGCGTGGATGACAGTTCGGGCGAGACGCTGTTCCTGTCGATCGGCAAAGTCGAGTGAACGCGGCCCGGGGAACACACCCCGGGCCTTTTACGTTCTCGGGGTCTTGACCTTGGGCGCCGGGGCGGAGAGACCTGCGCCCATCCGGGAATTGTGGGACAGGTGTCATGGTGGCAGTCAATCCGTTTCGTCATGGCGCGCTTCTGGCGGCGGGGCTGGCGCTGATGGCGCTGTCGGCCTGTGGCGGCAAGACGTCCGTTTCCTCGGTGCCGCCGGAATACCACGCCCGCCAGGACGGCGTGCATGAGATCCCGACGGTGAACCCGGCCTATCTGACCGCGCGCAACAAGCGGCAATGGGTGCATTACAATGGCCCCGAGGAGCCGGGCACGATCGTCGTCGATCCCTATGCGCGGGTGCTGTATCACGTCGTCGAGCCGGGCAAGGCGATGCGGATGGGCGTCGCCGTGGGCAAGGCGGGCAAGGGCTTTGCCGGTGATGCGGTGATCCGGCGCAAGCGCGAATATCCGAACTGGACGCCGACGGCGAACATGATCAAGGACGACCCGGATCTGTATGGCCCGCTGTCGAAGGGGCTGCCGGGCGGGCTCGACAATCCGCTGGGGGCGCGGGCGCTTTACCTGTATCAGGGCAACCGCGATACCTATTATCGGATCCACGGCACGATGGACCCGGGTTCGATCGGCAAGGCCACCTCGGCGGGCTGCATCCGGCTGTTCAATCAGGACATCATCGACATGTATGAGGAAGTGCCGGTCAACACGCCCGTGCATGTCCGCAGCTATGCCGAAAGCCTGGAACTGGAAGGCCCGATGGTCGAACTGCACACCGGCTATGTGGTGCCCGCCAGCGATACCAAGGCGATCGAGGCCGACCGGAAAGCCTATGAGGCCGGTCTGATCACCGATCAGGCGACGCTGGAGGCACAACAGCACGCCGCCGCCGTCGCCTCGGCCGAAGAGCGCGAACGGTTGTTGGCGGGGCCGAACTGAGGCCACCCGGGGCGCCTGGCTCTCCAAGGAGTTCGCCCAAGGGGTCACCTTGCCCGAGGCGGGGCTTTTCAGCGCGCATATGACGCTCATGCCAAGGGTCGCGTTTCCGCGCATGTGGCTCTTCTTGGGGGCGGCGGTGCTTCGGATGTGACGGCCTCTCCGGGGACGCCGCCCATCTCTTCTTCAGTGCGTTCTCTCCGGGGGCGTTTGTCAGCGCAGCAGGATGACGTAATCCTTCCGCAGCGTTTCGCTCACCCGCCAGATCCCGCTCCAGCCGGGGCGCAGGACGAGGGAATCCCCCGGGCCGATCGCGGTGCGGGTGCCGTCGTCGCCCTCAAGAACCGCATGGCCGTGGTGGACGTGGATATATTCCCATTCGGCATAGGTCGCGCGCCAGGCGCCGGGGGTGGACTGCCAGATGCCGCAGAACAGGCCCCGGTCGTCGTCGAGGTTCCAGGTGGTATGGACCGGATCGCCCTCCACCACATGTTCCGGGCGGCTGGTTTCGGGCGTGATGCCCTCGGTCGTCAGGGATTCGATCAGCATCATTCGCTCCAATGCACGGCGGTCAGGTCATTCGCGGGGGTCGGCGCGTTCAGCCAGAGCCCTTCCAGCTTTGCATTGGCGACGCCGGTCTTCGCAAGCTGGAACAGATAGGCGTTGACGTAATCCTGCGCGATCATCTCTTCGGCCTGCTTCGTCAGGGCCGAACGTTGCGCCGGATCGGTCGCGCGGTCGAGTTCGGACATCAGCGTCACGAATTCCGGCTTGCCGTAGCCGAAATAATATTCCGGCCGGGCGTATATATCTATGTCGAAGGGCTCGGTATGGCTGATGATCGTCAGGTCGAAGTCGTGGTTCTTGAACACCTGTTCCAGCCACTGCGCCCATTCGACATTGGTGATTTCCGTCCGGATCCCCACGGCGGCCAGTTGCGCGGCCACGATCTCGCCGCCCCGGCGGGCATAGACCGGCGGCGGCAGCGCGAGGCGCAGGGTCAGGTCCGTCACCCCGGCCTCCGCCAGCAGCGCCTTCGCCTTCTCCGGATCATAGGCGGAGAGCGCGGTCAGGTCGATGTAATCCGGATGATGCGGCGCGAAATGGGTGCCGATCGGCGTGCCGTAACCATACATCGCGCCGTCGATGATTTCCTGCCGGTTGAGCGCGTGGGCGATGGCCTCGCGCACGCGGACATCGGTCAGCTTGCGGTTGTTCATCGCAAGAAGGGTCTCGCCCTCGGTCGTGCCGACCATCACCTTGAAGCGCGGATCGGCCTCGAACTGTGCCAGCGTTTCGGGCGCGGGATAGCTCGGGAAGGCATCGACATCCCCCGCCATCACCGCGGCAAAGGCCGCCGTCGGGTCCGAAATGAAGCGGAACGTCGCGGAATGCAGCGCGGGTTTCGCGCCCCAGTAGCCGGGCCAGGCGGTCAGCGTGACATGATCCCCCCGCGCCCATTCGGCAAAGCGGAACGGGCCGGTGCCCACCGGATGCGTTGCCAGCGCCGCAACCGATTCGGGCGCGACGATCACCGCATCGCCCCAGGCCATCTTGAACGGAAAGGCCCCGTCGGGCGCCGCCAGCGTGACCTTCACCGTCAGCGGGTCGATCACCTCGACCGCCTTGATCCCCGCGAACAGGGCCTTCTGGGCATTCGCGCTGTTCTCGGCCCGGGCGCGGTCGAGGCTGAATTTCACATCCTCCGCGTCAAAGGTCGTGCCATCGTGGAAGGTCACGCCCGGCGCCAGATGAAAGGTATAGGCCGCGCCATCCTCCGACACGTCCCAACTGCGCGCGAGCGCGGGCAGGATCGCGCCATCCGCGCCGAACCGGGTCAGCCCCTCGAAGACATTGGCATAGACCACCTCGTCGATCGCGGCGGCGGCGCCCGCCGTCGGGTCCAGGTTCGGCGGCTCCAGCACCATGCCGAGCGTCACGGAATCGGGGGCGGCCAGCGCGGCCGAGGCCCAGAGGGCGCAGGCGGCAGTGAGCGGAAACAGGCGGCGGGACATCGGACCTCCTAGCGTTGCGACCGCATGTTTCCCGCGAATGCGGCGCGGATCAAGGGATTTGCGGTTACTGCACCGCAGCAAAATCTTTACACCGCCGCCGCCGGGGGGATAAGGGACGCCCGAGGGACGGGGAGACGACATGACACAGGTAATCCGGGCCGCGGCCCAGCTGCGCGACAAGGTGGCGGGATGGAAGCGTTCGGGCATCCTCGTCGGCGTGGTGCCGACGATGGGCGCGCTGCATGACGGCCACCTCAGCCTGATCCGCGAGGCGAGGCGCCATTCGGACCGGGTGATCGTGACGATCTTCGTCAACCCGATGCAGTTCAACAATCCGGACGACCTGAAGAAATACCCGCGCGACGAAGCCCGCGATCTGGCGCTGCTGGAGGCGGCGGGGGTGGATGTGCTCTTCGCCCCGGGCGTCGAGGAGGTCTACCCCGATGGCTTCTGCACCTGTGTCAGCGTCTCGGGCGTGTCCGCGCCGCTGGAGGGCGCCTTCCGCCCCGGCCATTTCGACGGCATGGCGACGGTGGTGGCGAAGCTCTTCGGCATGACGCAGGCAGGGCGGGCGTTCTTTGGCGAAAAGGACTGGCAGCAGTTGCAGGTGGTGCGGCGGCTGACGCTGGACCTGAACATCCCGGTGCGGGTGATCGGCTGTCCGACGGTGCGCGAAGAGGACGGGCTGGCGATGTCCTCGCGCAATGTCCGGCTCAGCACCGACGAACGCCGCATCGCCCCGGTGCTGTGGCGCGAAATGCAGGCGGCGGCGCAGGCGATCCGGAGCGGGGCCGAGATCGCCCCCACAATGGCCGCCGCGCGGGAGCGCATCCTTCGGGGCGGTTACCGCAGCATCGATTATCTGGAGCTGCGCGGCGCCGACGATCTGCGCCCGGTCTCGGACCTGTCCGAACCCGTGCGGATGCTGGCGGCGGCCTGGCTGGGCGACGTGCGGCTGATCGACAATATCGCGGTGTGATCACCCGGCGAGCAGCGCACGCACGCGTGGGATCACCTGCGTGCCGTAAAGCTCGATGTTGCGCAGGTTGCTGCGGTAGTCCTGCGCGCCGGTGTGATATTTCATCGTGAACCGCGACAGGCCCAGGGCCTTCACCGTCTTCGCGATCTTGCGCGCCACGGTTTCGGGGGAGCCGATATGGAGCGCGCCATGCGTGATCTCGGCTTCATAGGCCTCCCGGGTCAGGCGGCTCCAGCCGCGCGTGCGCCCGATATTCTCGTGCATCTTCCGGTAGCCCTCGAAGAACTCCTCGCGCGCCTCGGCATCGGTCGGGGCGATATGGCCCAGCGAATGCACCCCCACCGGCAGGACCGGCGTACCGATCTGCGCATGTGTGCGCCGGTACAGGTCCACGAAGGGCGCGAACCGCGCCGGATCGCCACCGATGATCGCCAGCATCAGCGGCATCCCCGCCGCCGCCGCCTCGACCACCGATTGCGGGCTGCCGCCCACGCCGCGCCAGACGGTGATCGGCGCTTCGGGGCGGGGCCAGACCGTGACGCCCGACAGCTTCGGGGTGAAGCGGCCCTCGAAGCTGACCTTTTCCTCGGTCAGCAGCCGGTGCAGCAGGTTCGATTTCTCGCGGAACAGATCCTCGTAATCGGCCATGTCATAGCCGAACAGCGGGAAGCTCTCGGTGAACGATCCCCGGCCGATGGTGAGTTCCGCCCGCCCAGGTGCGATGGCGTTCAGCGTGGAGAACCGCTGGAACAGCCGGATCGGATCGTCGGAGGACAGCACCGTGACCGACGTCCCGCCCTTGATCCGCCCCGTCCGCGCCAGCAGCGCGCCGAGCAGCGGCTCCGGCGCCGAAATCGCGAAATCCGGGCGGTGGTGTTCGCCAAGGCCGAAATAATCCACCCCCACCTGATCGGCGAGGATGCCTTCCTCCAGCGTGTCGCGGATGACCTGCGCGCCGGTGCGCAACCCGCTCTCGTCGCGGGTGATGTCGCCGAAGGTATCGAGGCCGAATTCGAGGGGTGCCATGCTGTCTCTCCTGTTGCGGCCAAGATAGGGGAGGGATGCTGGCGGCCCTATCCCGCACCCGCGCACAGGGTCTGTTCAGCCGTTCTCGCGCAGCACCTGCCCGGCGAGGTAGAGCGAGCCGCAGATCAGCACCCGGGCCCGCGGATCCTCGGCCGCGATCCGGTCGAGCGCCTTCTGCACCGAAGCGGCGGTCGCGGTTCGGGTAAATCCCGCCTGCCGCGCATCGGCCATGATCACCTCGGCGGGGACGGCGTTCGGCTCTTCGGGGATCGTCACGGCGGTCAGGCTCCCGGCCCGCGCGACCAGCGGGCGCATGTAGCCCACCACATCCTTCGTGTTGATCATGCCGCAGATCAGATGCGTCGGCCGCGCGGGCATCTGCGCCAGCGTCGCCGCCACCGCCGCGCCGCCCGCCGGATTGTGCCCGCCGTCCAGCCACAGTTCGATCCCCGGCGCGCTTTCCGCCAGCGGCCCCTTGCGCAGGCGCTGCATCCGGGCGGGCCATTCGGCGCGGCTCACGGCGGGTTCGGCTGCGTCGGGCAGGCCCAGCAGCCGCAGCGCGGCAATCGCGGCGCCCGCGTTCTGCACCTGATGCGGGCCGGGCAGGTTCGGCAGCGGCAGGTCCATCAGGCCCGTCTCGTCCTGAAAGATCAGCCGCCCGCGTTCCTCGGACACCATCCACTGCTGCCCATAGGCAAAGACCGGCGCACCCATTCGCGCGGCGCGGGTCTCGATCACCTCCAACCCCTCGGGCGCCTGCGGCCCCACCACCACCGGCACGCCGCGCTTGATGATGCCGGCCTTTTCGCCCGCGATCTCGGGCAGGGTCTCGCCCAGGAACTGCTGATGGTCGATCGACACCGGGGTGATGATGGTCAGCGCCGGATCCATCACATTCGTCGCATCCAGCCGCCCGCCAAGGCCCACCTCAAGCAGGGTGTAATCCGCGGGCGTCCGGGCAAAGGCCAGAAAGGCCGCGCAGGTGGTGACCTCGAAAAAGGTGATCGGCTCACCGCCGTTCACCGCATAGCATTCATCGAGCAGCGCCGACAGCGCGGGTTCGGAAATCAGCTCCCCCGCCAGCCGGATCCGCTCGTGGAACCGCGCCAGATGCGGCGAGGTATAGGCATGCACGCGCTTGCCCTGTGATTCCAGCCCGGCCCGGATCATCGCCTGGGTCGAGCCCTTGCCATTCGTCCCCGCGATATGGATCACCGGCGGCAGGGCACGCTCCGGATGGCCAAGCGCCGCCAGCAGCCGGTGCACCCGGTCCAGCGTCAGGTCGATCACCTTCGGGTGCAGCGTCATCAGCCGCCGCAGGATTTCGTCAGAGGGCTGGGTCATGGCAAACCATCAGGCGGCGGGGGTCTCGATCGGTTTGCCCGGCGGCGGCAGTTCGCCCGCAATCGCCGGGGGCTGGTTCATCAGCATCCGGGTGATCGTGATCAGTTCGTCGCGCAGGTGTTTGCGATGCGTCACCCGGTCCAGCATCCCGTGATCGAGCAGATATTCCGCGCGCTGGAACCCCTCGGGCAGCTTTTCGCGGATCGTCTGTTCGATCACGCGCGGCCCGGCAAAGCAGATCAGCGCGTTGGGTTCGGCGATCTGCACATCCCCCAGCATCGCATAAGAGGCCGTCACCCCCCCCGTGGTCGGATGGGTCAGCACGACGATATAGGGCAGGTGCGCTTCCTTCAGCATCTGCACGGCCACCGTGGTGCGCGGCATCTGCATCAGCGACAGGATCCCCTCCTGCATCCGCGCGCCCCCGGCGGCGGAAAACAGGATCAGCGGGCGTTTCAGCTTCACCGCGCGTTCGGCGGCGGCCACGATGGCATTGCCGACATACATCCCCATCGACCCGGCCATGAAGGCGAAATCCTGCGCGGCGGCAACAATCGGCGTGCGGCCCATCTCGCCCTCGGCGACCAGCATCGCCTCTTTCTCGGCGGTGGATTTCTGCGCGGCCTTCATCCGGTCGGGATATTTCTTCTGGTCGCGGAAATGCAGCGGATCGGGGTTCGGCTCGGGCACCTTCACCTCGGTGAAGATCCCGCCGTCGAACAGGTTGGCGAACCGCGCCCGCGGGCTGATCGCCATGTGATGGTCGCAATTGGTGCAAACGTTCAGGTTTTCCGCCAGCTCGCGGTGGAACAGCATCGTGCCGCATTCGGGGCACTTCGTCCAAAGATTCTCCGGCATCTCCCGGCGCGAGAACAGCGAGTTGATCTTCGGTTTGACGTAGTTCGAGATCCAGTTCATCCGGCTCAGCCCCTTCTAGCGTGAAGGGACAGATACGCTCCGGGGCCGGAAATTGCAATCAGACCCGCAACAGCACCCGCGCCGTCAGCCACGATACCAGCACCATCCCCGCATCCGTCGCCAGATAGGGCATCAGCATCGCCGGATCGCGCGGGTTGATGACCACGGTAAACAGTGCCAGCCCGTCCATTTCGCCATAAAGCCCGACAAGGAACATCGCCGAGAAATTGTTGGCGAAATGCAGCGCCAGCGCCGCGCCGAGGTTGCCCGTCCGCGCCGTCAGATCGGCGGCGAGGCAGCCGAACAGCACCGCCCAGACCACCGGCCAGAGCGCCATCGAGCCATAGGTCTCGGGCGCGTAATGCAGCGCCCCGAACAGGAGCGAGGGCAGCCCCATCCACATCAGCGGCGCCTGCGACCGCGCCGCCATCTGTTGCAGCAGATAGCCGCGGAAGACCATTTCTTCGGCGCCGATCTGCACCGCCAGAAGCGGCAAGGCGACGGGCAGCCACATCAGCGCCGTGCCAAGGGGCGTGGAGCGCCCGACATTGCCGTCCATCAGCGCGAGCGGAAACAGCGCGAGCATCAGCGCCAGAAGCGGCACCCCCACCCGCACCGCCGCCGCCGTAGCCCCGGCGCCGAACAACGTCCCCGCCGCGCGCCGGTGCAGCACCCGGGTGACGAAGGCCACCGCCACCGCCATCGGCGCGAAGGTCGCCAGCAGCATCGCCATGCCCCCCGGCGTCGCCGCCCGCCCGATCGCCGAGAGCACATGCACGAAGGCCAGATCCCCCAGCACCGCCTGCACCAGCCGCAGCCCGCCGACCAGCGCCACCCAGTAGAGCCCCGCGATCAGCACCAGCCCCGCCATCGTGCGCCACAATTCGCTCCGCTCCCGGGCGGGGGCGGCAAAGGCGGCAAGCGGGCGATAGGCGGGGGGCAGCATCGGGCATCCTGCGTCGATTTCGGCGCGACAGTGGCGACCTTTGCCGGGAATGTCCACCGGTGGCGGGTCGGAGACCCCGGCCGACGTGGGGCCGGTGCTGGCGGAGCGACGCAGTGCCCAAGACGCCAAACACGAGGTTCTTCCTGCGCGGGGCAAGGCGTCCGCCCGCGAACAGATCGAGGCTGGGAATAAGAAGCCGGGGGGCGAGGCGCGTTCTCTGCTATGAAAATGAGGGGCGGCTCTCCCTGCGCGGGGGCAGGCGGGAGGAACGCAAAAACCACCAACAAATTCGCGGCGGTCGGTTTCCGCGCGCGGGGTAGGGCTGTCCCCAATGTCTGACAAATCGTCTGGCGGCCCCTGTCCTGCGCGTGGGGGCCGGGCGATTGCGCAGGATTGGGAATCGGCGGTCGGCAAGTCCCTGTCCTGCGCGGGGGCCGGGCGCGCGGTTGGGGGCATCTGATGGTCAGCCGCCACGATAGCCGGGCGCCCCACCACCACGACACCGAGCCCCGTCGTGGGTGCCTATCCGCGTTGGGGGCTAGGCAGGGGCGGGGAAAGCGGGCAAGACTGCGGTATGCGGATGTTGTCGCGGATAGGTGCCCTCTGGGCTACGGTGGTGCTGCTGGCGGGGCTGGCGGCGATGGGTTTTGCCCATCGGGCGCCCTCGGTCGCGGAGGCGCGGCTGGCGGCGGCGGAGCTTGAGGGCGTCAGCGCCGCCGACCTGTGCGGCGATCTTTCCCAGCCGTAT
This sequence comes from Paenirhodobacter sp., assembly GCF_047600745.1. GTDB lineage: Bacteria > Pseudomonadota > Alphaproteobacteria > Rhodobacterales > Rhodobacteraceae > Rhodobacter. The sequence goes on from NZ_JASGKI010000004.1 coordinate 98,396, forward strand.
CACCACGATTGCCCGGCCTGTCACCTGAGCGGCCCGGTGCCGGTACCTGGCGCCGCCGGGGCCGTGTGGCATGCGCCGCTGCGGCTGCTGGCCGTGCTGCGGTTCGCGGGCGAAAACGAAACCGTCCGTCCGGTGCGTGACCCGGCGCGGGGCCTGCGCGCGCCGCCCCTTGCCTGAGGCCTTTCCCCCATAACGAACGGTTTCGGAGACGGACATGATTATCAGGACATTCCTCGCGGCCGCGCTGATTGGCCTTTCTTCCCCCGCGCTGCTGGCGCATGAGGCGCCGGTGACGGCGGGCGATCTGACGCTGAGCGGTGCCTTTACCCGCGCGACCCGGCCCGGGGCGCCGGTCGCGGGCGGCTTTCTCACCATCCGCAACGCGGGGGCCGAGGACCGGCTGACCGGCGGCTCCGCGCCCTTCGCCGCCGAAGTGCAGGTGCATGAAATGGCGATGGAGGGCGATGTGATGAAGATGCGTGCGCTGCCCGATGGCCTGCCCGTTCCGGCGGGGCAGGAGATCGCGCTGAAACCCGGCGGTCATCACCTGATGTTCATCGGGCTGAAGGCGCCGCTGGTCGAGGGCGAGACGGTCCCGGTCACGCTGACCTTCGCCAAGGCCGGGGCGGTGACGGTGCCGCTGAAGGTGCTCGCACCCGGCGCGCGGGGGATGGAGCATTAGTATGGGCCGGATCCGGCTGATCGCCTGGGCGCTGGTGGGGCTGATGCTGGCGGTGACGCTGTGGTTCGCAGTGCTGGCGCCGCGTTTTGATACGGCGGTGCAGAATACCCTGGGGCAGGGCGACTACCGGCTCGACACCACGGATGGCACGCCCTTCACCGCCGACACGCTGAAGGGGGCGCCCTCGGCGGTGTTCTTCGGCTACGCGCATTGCCCGGACGTCTGCCCGACGACGCTGGGCGACCTTGCCGGTTGGCAGGGGGAACTGGGCGATGCGGCGCGGGACCTGCGGATCTATTTCATCACCGTGGATCCGGAGCGCGACAGCCTGCCGATGCTGCGCGATTACCTGTCCTGGTCCGAGGGCGTCACCGGCGTTACCGGCCTGCGGGCCGAGGTGGACAAGGCGCTCAGGGCCTTTCGCATCTATGCGCGCAAGGTGGGCGAGGGCACGGACTATACGATGGACCACACCGCCTATGTGATCCTGTTCGACCGCGACGGGCGCTTCGTGCAGACGATTTCCTATCAGGAGGCGCCGGAGACCGCGCTGCCGAAACTGCGCGCGCTGCTTGGCGGTTAGCTCAGGCGCGTGCGGAAGTCCTCGGCCGCGAAGTCGATCAGGGCGCGGATCTTGCGCGGCAGGGTCCGCCCCTCCAGCCAGACGGCGCTGAGGGGCGCGTCCGGGCTGCGCCACTCGGGCAGAACCGGCATCAGCCGCCCGTCGTCCAGCGCGCGGCCCAGAACGAAATGCGGGCAATAGGCGATGCCCAGCCCGGAAACCGCCATGTCCCGCGCGACCTGGGCGCTGTTGACCATGAACCGCCCCCGGACCCTGACCGAAACTTCCTCGTCCTTCCGGCGCAGCAGCCATTGGCCCGGGCTTCGCCGGTTGGTGTCCAGAATGCAGTCATGCGCGGCCAGATCGGCGGGCGCCTGCGGCAGGCCCCGGCGCGCGACATATTCCGGCGCGGCCACCAGCGCGGCGCCGATCCCCGCCAGCCGCCGCGCCTTGAGCGACTGTTGCCCCGGCGCGCCGATCCGGAAGGCGAGGTCGATCCCCTGCGCGGCCAGATCGACATGGCTGTCATCCAGCCGCAGGTCGATCGACAGGTCCGGATGCGGCGCCGCGAAGCGCAGCAGCAAATCCTTCACATGGCTGGCGCCGAAGGTCACCGGGGCCGAAACCCGGATCACCCCGGAAAACCCCCGCGACCCTTCGGCGGCGACGGCCAGCATGTCATCGACTTCATCGAGCAGGGCGGGCGCGCGCAGCAGCAGATCCCGCCCCGCCGGCGTCAGGCCGACCCGCCGCGTCGTGCGCTGCAACAGCCGCACGCCCAGACGCTGCTCCAGTTCCGCCACATATTTCGACGCCAGCCGGTTCGACAGGCCCAGCCGCTCCGCCGCCGCGGTGAAGGAGCCCGTCTGCGCGGTAGCGACAAAGGCCCGCAGGCCGTCCAGAACATCCATGCCCCACCTTTCGGAACAATCTGTGCGCAGTCATTCGCCAATATCGCCATATCATTCCGTGTCGGCAAGGCGCATCTTCACCGGGAAAGGGGCACAGGGCCCCGCCAGATCGGGAAGACTGAAATGATCGACCAGAAACTCGCACCCTATGCCGCGCTGGTGCTGCGCGTGCTGACGGGGGTGCTGTTCATTGTCCACGGGCTGACGAAGCTCTTCGTGTTCACGCCGGCGGGCACCGCGGGCTATTTCGCCTCGCTCGGGCTGCCGGGGTTCCTGGGGCCGGTGGTGATGGTGCTGGAAATCGTCGGCGGGGCGATGCTGATCCTCGGGATCTGGGGGCGTATCGTCGCCGCCATCATGGTGCCAGAACTGCTGGGCGCGGCGCTGCTCGGCCATGCTGCCAACGGGTTCGGTTTCGGCAATCCGGGGGGCGGTTGGGAATATCCGGTGATGTGGGCCGTCGTCATGGGCGCGCTGGCGCTTCTGGGCGAGGGGGCGCATGCGCTCCGTCCGTTCCGGCGCTGAACAGGAGGGGAAAATGTCGTTGTCACAGGCCATGCAGGATCTGAAGGACAGGCTGAAAGCGTCCGACCGGATGCCGCTGGTGTTCCTGGGGCACGGCTCGCCGATGAACGCGATCGAGGACACCGCCTATGCGCGAAGCTGGGCGGATCTCGGTCGCGCGCTGCCGCGCCCGCAGGCGATTTTGGTGGTTTCCGCGCATTGGATGACGCGGGGAACGACGCTGGTCGATGTCTCGCGGCTGCCGAAAACCATCCATGATTTCTACGGCTTCCCGCCCGAACTTTACGCGGTGGATTACCCCGCGCCGGGGGCGCCGGACATCGCGCGGGAGGTGGCGGCACTGCTGGCCAGCCACCATGCGCAGGGGGATGACAGTTGGGGTCTCGACCATGGCGCCTGGTCGGTGCTGAAATGGCTCTATCCGGATCATGACGTGCCGGTGTTCCAATTGTCGATCGACATGACGCGGGAGTTCGACTGGCATGTGCAGACCGGCCGGGATCTGGCGGATCTGCGCAACCGGGGGGTGCTGATCCTCGGGTCCGGCAATGTGGTGCATAACCTGCGCGCGATGCGGCATGGCACGCCGCATGACTGGGCGGTGGCGTTCGATCAATATGTCGCCGAGCGGCTGGCGGATCGCGACATTGCCGCGCTGGCTGACCGGCGCGGGATGGGGGCGCTGTTGCAGATGGCGCATCCGACGCCCGACCATTACATCCCGGCGCTGACCATCGCGGGGGCGGCGGATGCGAAGGATCGGCTGGCCTTTCTGAACGCGTCGATCGACCTTGCGTCCTTGTCGATGCGCAGCTTCGTCTTTTACTGAAGATAGGCGCGCAGCACCTCGGGCGGGTTGTCGAGGAGGGCGGACGTCGGCTGTGGCGGCTGCGCTTCGCCACCTGCCACCAGAATGGTTTCGGGGCAGAGCCTGCGCGCATCGAGCGGATCATGGCTGACCATCAGCACGGTTGTGCCCTGTTCCGCCGCCATCTGCGCGACCAGCGCCAGCATGTCGGCCTTCAGCGCGGGGCCGAGCGCGGCGAAGGGCTCATCGAGCAGCAGCATCGGCCGCGCCCGCAAGAGCGCCCGCGCCAGCGCCACGCGCGACTGTTGCCCACCCGAAAGCTCCGCCGGGCGGCGTGTGCCGAGGCCCGCGAGATCCACCCGCTCCAGCACCGCCTCGATCCGCGCCCGGTCCTGTGGCGTCAGGCGCAGCGCGGGGCTGATCCCAAGGCCGATGTTCTGCGCCGCCGTCAGATGCGGAAACAGGTTCTGGTCCTGAAACAGGATCGACAGCGGCCGGTCCCCCGGCGCGGTGCGGGTGATCTCCGCGCCGTTCCACAGGATGCGCCCACCGTTGGGTGGCAGGAACCCGGCGATGGCCGATAGCAGCGTGGTCTTGCCCGCGCCCGAAGGGCCGATCAGCGCCACCCGCGCGCCGGTGGGCACGGTCAGGTTGGCATGCAGGCGGAAGGTGCCCTGTTGCAGGGTCAGGTCATCGAGGGTCAGCATTCTGTCCGATCCGGTCACAGGCCCAGAACAGGCCGAAGGCCAGCGCCATCAGCAGGCAGGCCGCGGCGGCGGCCTGATCCATCCGATAGGCGCCCATGAGTTGGTAAAGCGCGAGCGGTAGGGTCTGGCGCGATCCGTCCGAAAACAGCGTGATCACGCCCAGATCCCCCATCGAAAACGCCGCCGCCAGCCCCGCCGAGAACCCCAGCGGACGGGCCAGCCGGGGCAGTACCAGAAGCCGCAGCCGCGCCACCCCGCGCAGGCCCAGCGATGCCGCCAGCCGCCCGTAATCGGCGTGGAGCGCCCGGGCCTCGGGGATCAGCAGGCGCGCGGCGAAGGGCAGGCTCATCAGCGCATTGGCCAGAAGCGTGACGGGCAGGGCCAGCGAAGTCGGACTGACGAAGGGCCGCACGATCAAGAACAGTCCGGTGCCCAGCACGAGCGAGGAGGCCGTCATCGGCAGCGTCGCGGCGACCTCGGCCCATCGCGTGCGGGGGAGGGCGAGGGCGAGCACCAGCGCAAGGGTCAGAAGGGTAGACCCCACCGCCAGCACCAGCGACACCCCCGCCGCGCGCCACACCGTATCGGGCAGCAGGGGCAGCGCGGGCAGGCCGCGCGCGACGATCGTGGCCAGCGGCACCAGCAGGAAGGCCGCCGCCAGCGTGATCACCAGCGCATCCTTGGCCCGCCGCCATCCGCCCGGCGCCGCGATGCCCTGCACCCGGTCGAGCCCCGCGCCGAAGGCGGGCGGCGCGGTGATCCGCAGCGCCCCCGCCAGTGCGACCAGCGACACCGCCACCTGTACCAGCGCCAGCGCCGCCGCCCGGCCCATATCGGCATCGAAGCGGAACGCCTGGTAGATCGCCAGTTCCACCGTCGTCGCGCGCGGCCCGCCTCCCAGGATCAGCGCCACGGCGAAGGAGGTCAGACAGACGAGGAAGATCGACAGGAACGCGCCGGGCAGCACGCCCCGCAGCATCGGCCGTTCGAGATGCCGCGCGACATCGGAGGGGCCGAAGCCAAGGGACGCCGCCAGCCGCATCCGCTCCGCCGGGATCGCCTGCCAGCCATGCAGCACCATCCGCACCGCCAGCGGCAGGTTGAAGAACACATGCGCCGCGATCACGCCCTGCGCGCCATAGATCGTGATCTCCGGCAGGCCGAGCCAACCCAGCCCGGCATTCACCATCCCCCGCCGCCCGAACACCGCGATCAGTGCCATCACCGCCACCACCGTCGGCATCAGGAACGGCGCCCCCATCAGCGACACCAGCAGCCCGCGCCCGGCAAACCGCCGCCGCGCCAGCGCCCGCGCCACCGGCACCGCGCACAGACACGACAGCCCCGCCGACAGCGCGGCCTGCCACAGCGTGAACCACAGCGCCTCAAGATCCGCCGCGTTCAGCGCCGCGAGCCCGCCGCCGCGCCACGCCACCGCGCCGATCGGCGCAAGCACCAGCGCCACGACCAGAAGCGCCGCCCCCGCCGGGATCACTTGCGCAGCGCCCGCCGCCATTCCTCGATCGCCGGGCCGCGCAGGGCCTCGGCCTCGTCGCGGCTGTAGTAGAGCGTTTTTTCGGGGCGCGGCAGGGCGGCGAAACCGGGCGGCAGGAACCGGTCCCCGCCGGTCACCGGATAGGCCCAGTTCGCGGTGGCGATCATGCCCTGAAAATCGTCCGACAGGATATAATCCATGAACGCCTGCGCGAGGTCCGGATGCTGCGTCCGGCGCAGCTTCGCCGCCACTTCGGGCAGGAAATAATGCCCCTCCGGGAAGATCAGCGCGGCCTTGGTGTCGTCGTTTTCGGCGATGATGTGATAGGCGGGGGAGGTGGTGAAGCTCAGCACCATGTCCACCTCGCCATCGGTGAACAGGCCGTAGCTTTCGGACCAGCCCGGCGTGACGGTGAGCACCTTGGGCGCCAGCTTTGCCCAGGCCTCGGGCGCCTTGTCGCCCCAGACCGCCTTGACCCACAGCACCAGCGCGAGGCCCGAGACCGAGGCACGCGGATCCTGAATCGCGATCTTGAAATCATCCGGCGCATCCAGCAGCGCCTGGAACGACTGCGGCGGGTTCTTCAGCCGGGTCTTGTCATAGACAAAGGCGGTCTCGCTCCAGTCGAAGGGCAGGAAGATCGGATCGGTCCAGTCCACCGGCATCGTCAGCCGCGACAGATCCGCCCCGTGCGGCGCGAAGAGTCCGGTCGCCGCCGCCCGCGCGAGTTCGTCATTCGTCAGCCCGATCACCGCATCGGCGGCGGTCTTGTCCCCCTCCAGCAGGATCCGGGGCAGCACATCGCCCGCGACGAATTTCAGATCGCAGCCGCAGGTCTTTTCGAACCCCGCCTCGATCTTCGGCCCGGGCCCCCATTCGGAGGTGAAGTAATCCGGCGCATAGACCGTCAGCACGGGGGTTTCGGCACAGGCGGGCGTGGCCATCACGGCGGCCAGCAGCAGGGCTTTTCTCATCGGTCCTCCTCACGGGCCGGAGGGCAGCCCGAAGACCGGCACCTTCCCTCCGCCGGTTCCAGCCGGTTCAGGTTCGACGGGTTCGCTTGCGCATCTCAGCCCGTGACGGGCTCCCCGAGGTCCGGCCAGCATAGGCGAAGGCGCGCCCCCCGCAAGGGGAATCCGCTTGAGCGCCGCGCCCGCCCCGGCTATCCCAAGGGAAAGGGAGGCCGCGATGAGCTACAATACCTTCGGACATGTGTTCCGCGTCACCACCTGGGGCGAAAGCCACGGCCCTGCGCTTGGCGCCACGGTGGACGGCTGCCCGCCCGGCATCGCGCTGGACGAGGCGTTCATTCAGGTCTTCCTCGACCGCCGCAGGCCGGGGAAGTCCTCGATGACGACGCAGCGGCAGGAGGCGGATCGGGTGAAGATCCTGTCCGGCGTGTTCGAGGGCCGCACCACCGGCACGCCGATCCAGCTCATGATCGAGAACACCGACCAGCGGTCGAAGGATTACGGCGAGATCGCGCGGCAGTTCCGCCCGGGCCATGCCGACATCACCTATCACCAGAAATACGGCATCCGCGATTATCGCGGCGGCGGGCGGTCTTCGGCGCGGGAAACGGCGGCGCGGGTGGCGGCGGGCGGTGTCGCGCAGGCGGTGCTGGCGCAGATGGTGCCGGGGCTGCGGATCACCGGCTACATGGTGCAGATGGGCGTGAAGCATATCGACCGGCTGCGGTTCGACCGCGACGAGATCCTGCGCAATCCGTTCTTCATCCCCGATGCCGCAGTGGTCGATGAATGGTCGGACTACCTGGAGGCGATCCGCAAGAACCGCAATTCGGTCGGCGCGATGATCGAGGTGGTGGCCGAGGGCTGCCCCCCGGACTCGGCGCGCCGATCTATGCCAAGATGGACAGCGATCTGGCCGCCGCGATCATGTCGATCAACGCGGTGAAGGGCGTCGAGATCGGCGAGGGCATGGCCTCCGCCGGGCTGACCGGCATCGACAATGCCGACGAAATGCGCATGGGTGGCAATGGTCAGGTCGTCTATGAAAGCAACCTCGCGGGCGGCATTCTGGGGGGCATCACCACGGGCGAGCCGATCGTGCTGCGGTTCTCGGTCAAGCCGACGTCCTCGATCCTGACGCCGCGGGCGTCGGTCGATATGGACGGGCGGGAGGTCGAGGTGATCACCAAGGGCCGCCACGACCCCTGCGTTGGCATCCGCGCCGTGCCGGTGGCGGAGGCGATGATGGCCTGCGTGATCCTCGACCATCTGCTGCTCGACCGGGCACAGACCGGTGGCCTGCGCGGGCGTATCGGCTAGCACCGTCTTAGCCAAGGGGAAGCCATGTCACAGCCAAGACCCGTCATCCGCAAGGGGCGCAAATTCGACCAGGTGCTGGAGGGCGCCCGCACCGTATTCCTGCGCGACGGGTTCGAGGGGGCATCCGTTGACGATATCGCCGCGGCGGCGGGGGTGTCGAAGGCCACGCTCTACAGCTATTTCCCCGACAAGCGGCTTCTGTTCCTGGAGGCCGCGAAAAGCGAATGCGCCCGGCAGGCGGATGAGGCCGTGAACCCGATCGCCGCCACGGCCAGCGCGCGGGAGATGCTGCGCTATGTCGGCGGGCGGATCGTGGATTTCATCTCCTCGGATTTCGGCATGGCGATGTTCCGCATCGGCGTGGCCGAGGCGCAAAGGTTTCCGGAGATCGGGCGGGATTTCTACCAGAGCGGGCCGCTTTTGCTGCGCCAGCGGCTGGGCGGGCATCTGCGCGATTATGTCAACCGGGGGGAGCTGGCGATCGAGGACATCGACCTCGCCGCAGACCAGTTCGCCGAACTGTGCAAGGCCGACATCCACGCCCGGCTGATCCTGGGCGTGACGGAAAAGGTCAACCCGCGCGACGCCCGCCGGATCATCGACGGCGCGGTTGAGATGTTCCTCGCCCGCTACGCTGTCCGCTAGGGCCGGCAACGCGATTTTTCTGGTGCGACCAGTCCGGAACATGGGGAGCCGGACGGATCGTTCCGGCGGTGGCCGGGATCGGGCCCGGCTAATCCGTGGGGCCGCCGAGTCCTTCTGAAGGGGGCGTCATCGCCGCTCTGCGGGTGACAAGGTGCGGTTCAGCCACTATAACCCCGGCAAAAGCGATCAATCGAGGGATTCCCATGACCACCAAGGTTTTCGGCCACAAATCGCCCGATACCAACTCGACCGGCTCTGCCATCGTCTGGGCCTGGTACCTGAAGGAGGTGAAGGGCATCGACGCGGTTCCGGCGCTCTTGGGCGAGCCGAACACCGAGGCGCTCTTCGTGCTGAAGCACTGGGGTCTGGAAAAGCCCGCCATCATCGCGGGCGTCGAGCCGGGCGAGAAGGTCGTCATCGTCGATACCAACAACCCCGCCGAACTGCCCGAGGGCATCAACAAGGCCGACATCACCCAGATCATCGACCATCACAAGCTGGTCGGCGGGCTGGAAACCAAAGGCCCGATCGACATCACGATCCGGCCGCTCGCCTGCACGGCGACGATCATGTATGACCTGATGGGGGCTGATACTGTCGCGCTCCCCAAGGCGATCAAGGGCGCGATGCTGTCGTGCATCCTGTCCGACACGCTGGAATTCCGCAGCCCGACCACCACCGAACACGACAAGGCCGTGGCCGAACAACTGGCGGCGGATCTGGGTATCGTGATCGGCGACCTCGCCACCGCGATGTTCGAGGCGAAGTCGGATGTGTCGTCCTTCTCGGATGCCGCGCTGCTGCGGATGGATTCGAAGGAATACAACGTCGACGGGACCGAACTGCGGGTGTCGGTGCTGGAAACCACGGCGCCGAAGGTGCTTCTGGACCGCAAGGACAGCCTGATGGCCGCGATGCCCGCAGTGGCGCAGGAAGACGGTGCCGATCAGGTGCTGCTCTTCGTCATCGACATCCTGAACGAAGAGGCGACGCTGCTGGTCCCGAACGATCTGGTGAAGAGGATCGCCGAGGCGTCTTTCGGCTGCACCGTGTCGGGCGATACGGTCGTGCTGCCCGGTATCATGTCGCGCAAGAAGCAGATCATCCCGGCACTCAAGGTCTGAACCGGCGGGGCGGGGAACCCGCCCTTTGCCTTTTCACGGCCCTGCCATACATCTCCGATAGAAGCGGCGGCCAGGCCGCACGATTAGAGGCAGACATGACCCGCATCATTTCCTCCCTTGCCGAAGTTTCGGCCTCCTATGACGCCCTGTTGTGCGACCTGTGGGGGTGTCTGCACAACGGCGTCGCGCCGTTTCCGGCGGCGGTGGCCGCGTTGCAGGCCTATCGGGCGGGGGGCGGCAAGGTCGTCCTGCTGACCAATGCGCCGCGCCCGGCGAAATATGTGACCGGGACGCTCGACCGGATGGGCGTGCCGAAGGACGCCTACGACCTGGTGGTGTCTTCGGGCGACGCGGCGCAGGATGCGATGTTCGCGGGGGCCGTGGGGCGCCGGGTCTGGCACCTGGGGCCGGAGAAGGACAACGGCTTTTTCACCGAGGTTCCGCCGGAATGGCAGGGGCAGGCGGGGATCGAACTCGTGCCCTTCGAGGAGGCCGAGGGGATCGTCTGCACCGGCCCGTTCGACGAGATGAACGAGGTGCCCGAGGATTACCGCCCGCGTTTCCTGCTGGCCAAGACGCGCGGCCTGCCGATGCTCTGCGCCAATCCGGATGTGGTGGTGGATCTGGGCGACCGGCGGATCTATTGCGCCGGGGCGCTGGCGGCGCTTTACGAGGATATGGGCGGCGAGGCGCTGTATTTCGGCAAGCCGCATCCGCCGATCTACGATCTGGCGCGGCGCCGTCTGGCGGAGATCGGCGTGGGCGAGGAGGCGCGGCTTCTGGCGATCGGTGACGGGATCAACACCGATGTCGCCGGGGGCGAGGGCGAGGGGATGGATGTCCTGTTCGTCACCGGCGGTCTGGCGGCGGGGCAGTTCGGCTCCGATGTGGAGCATCCCGAGGCGGATCTTCTGGAGGCGTGGCTCGCCGCGCGTCAGCACGATCCGCAGTTCAGCATCGGGCGGTTGCGCTGAACCTTGCAGAAAACAATATTCCGCTATGATTTTTACGCGGGTAATATTGTTGCGTTCGTGATTGTCTCCATCGGCCCGGCGTGGTAAGCGCAGGGCCGAAAAACGCAGGAGGCGACCATGACCGAAGCGGGCGAAGCGTTCCGTCCCGGGACGATCTACATCGAGGACATGGAAATCGGCATGTCGCGCGAACTGGTGAAAGTCGTCACCGACCGCGACATCCAGCTTTTCGCCGAGGTGTCGACCGACCGCAATCCGGTGCATCTGGACGATGACTATGCCGCGACGACGCCGTTCAAGGGCCGGATCGCGCATGGCATCTTGACCGCCTCGCTGATTTCCGCGGTGATCGGGGAACAGCTTCCGGGCTATGGCACGGTCTATCTGGAGCAGACGCTGAAGTTCCGCCGCCCGGTCCGGCCGGGCTTCGAGGTGCGCGCGGTGGTGACGGTGACGGCGATCGACCACGATCGCAAGCGGGTGACCCTTGAAACCGGCTGCTTCGTGGGCGATACGATGGTCCTCGTGGGCGAGGCGCATGTCCTCGCGCCCTCGCGGATATAGCACTGACCGGCGGCCTCGTCGGAAGGCGGGGAAGATGCAGACATTCACCCGGTGGCGGGATTTGCCCGAAGCGGCGCGCGGCGCTTCGGTGGCGATGGGGAATTTCGATGGGGTCCATCTCGGGCACCGCTCGGTGATCGACCGGGCGCGGGGGCTTGGGCCGCTGGGCGTGGTGACGTTCGAGCCGCATCCGCGCGAGGTCTTCGCGCCCGACGCCCCGCCGTTCCGCCTGATGAATGCCGAGGCGCGGGCGAACCGGCTGGCGAAGCTGGGGGTGGAGCGGCTGTTTCAACTGCCCTTCGATCGCGATCTGGCGGGAATGAGCGCCGAAACCTTTGCCCGCGACGTGCTGGCGGAGGGGCTGGGCATCGCCCATGTCACCGTCGGGCGCGATTTTCATTTCGGCGCGAAGCGGCAGGGCGACGCCGGGGCGCTGGCCGATCTGGGCGCGCGCTTCGGCTTTGGCGTGACCGTCGCGCCGCTGTTGCAACTTGACGGGATCGAGGTGTCTTCGACCGCGATCCGCACCGCGCTGGCCGAGGGCCGCCCGCGCGATGCGGCGGCGATGCTGGGCCACCTGCACCGGATCGAGGGGCCGGTCCTGCATGGCGACAAGCGCGGCCGCGACCTGGGTTTTCCGACGGCGAACATGGGGGTTTCGGGCCTGCACCTGCCGCGTCTGGGGGTCTATGCGGTGAAGGTCGATGTGCTGACCGGGCCGCAGGCGGGCAGCTACCACGGCGCGGCGAGCCTTGGCGTGCGGCCGATGTTCGGCGAAAACGCCCCGAACCTGGAAACCCATATCCTTGATTTCAAAGGTGATCTTTATGGGCAGCACCTTTCGGTGGCGCTGGTCGATTACCTGCGGCCTGAGATGAAATTCGACGGCCTTCCCGCCCTGATCGCGCAGATGGACGCGGATGTCGCCCGCACGCGCGAAATCCTCGCGAAGGCCTGACTTGCCCTTGTCCCCCGTTTGCGCCACCTTGCCGCGATGACCCAGCTGCGCCCCGAATTCTGGACCCTTCCGCTTGGCCGCCTCAATCCGGCGGAGTGGGAAGCGCTGTGCGATGGCTGTGGCAAATGCTGCCTGAACAAGCTGGAATACGAAGACACGGGCGAACTGGAGTTCACCTCCGTCGCTTGCCGCCTTCTGGATGGCGAGACCTGCCGCTGTTCGCGCTATGAGACCCGGCGCGATTTCGTGCCCGAATGTGTGCAACTGACGCCGAAATCCATCCGCGAAATCGCCTACTGGATGCCGCGAAGCTGCGCCTATCGCCTGCGCTACGAAGGCAAGCCATTGGAAAAATGGCATTACCTGATTTCCGGGTCGCGTGATACGGTGCATGAGGCGGGCATCTCGGTGCGGGGCCGCACCGTGTCCGAAACCACCGTTCCGGAAGAGGACTGGGACCAATATATCATCGAGGAGCCGTGATGCATTTCGCTTCGGACAATACTTCGGGCGTCGCGCCGCAGGTCATGGCGGCGCTCAACGCGGCGAACGAGGGGCATGTGCCCTCCTATGGCGCCGATGCGCTCAGCGATGCGGTCCGGGACAAGATGCGCGACCTGTTCGACGCGCCCGAGGCCGCCGTCTATCTGGTGGCGACGGGGACGGCGGCGAATGCGCTGTCCTGCGCGGCGCTGACCAATCCCTGGGGTGCGATCTTCTGCCATCGCAACGCCCATATCGAAGAAGACGAATGCGGCGCGCCGGAATTCTACACCGGCGGGTCGAAGCTGGTTCTGGTCGACGGCCCGCATGGCAAGATGGATCCGGAGGAACTGCGCCGGACCATTGAACACACCGGGCGCGGCGGCATCCACAATGTCGAGCGCGGCATGGTGTCGATCACCAACGCGACCGAGGCGGGCACGGTGCATAACCCCGATGACGTCGCGCAACTGACGGAGATCGCGCAGGAATTCGGCCTGCCGGTGCATATGGATGGCTCGCGGATCGCCAATGCGCTGGCGCGGCTGGGCTGTCGGCCGGGAGAACTGACCTGGCGGGCGGGGGTTGATGTGCTGTCCTTCGGCGGCACCAAGAACGGCTGCATGGGGGTCGAGGCGGTGGTGATCTTCGATCCGGCCCGCGCGCATGAATTCGAGGTGCGGCGCAAGCGGGGCGGGCATCTGTTCTCGAAGAACCGGTTTCTGGCGGCGCAGATGCTGGGCTATCTGGCGGGGGGTGCTTGGCTAGAAACGGCGCGGCACGCGAACCGGATGGCCGCACGGCTGGCCGAGGGGATCGAGGACATTGCGGGCGGCAGCCTGCTGCACCCGACCGAGGCGAATGCCGTTTTTGCCACCCTGCCGCGGGCGCTGCACCGCCGGGCGCAGGAGGCGGGGGCGCATTATTACATGTGGCCCTTCGATCAGCCGCTGGAGGGGGATGACGACGAACCGCTGACGGCGCGGCTCGTCTGTTCCTGGGCGACGACGGAGGAGGAGGTCGACGACCTGCTCGACATCCTGCGCTAGCTGCGGTCGAGGTTCATCGCGATCAGATCGCTGACCTGTTTCGGATGGGTCAGCGGCGCCATATGCCCCGCGCCGGGGATCGAGGCCACGCCCACATCCGGCAGCCGCGCCGCGATCGCCTCGCAGACGGCGGGGCAGATTTCCGGGCTGCGCTGGCCGTAGATCAGCATCACCGGCGTGTCGACTGCCTCTAGCCCGCCGGGGCGGAAGATGTCGGCGGGGTCGGTGAAATTCGCCTGACTGACGTTTTCGATGATCGGCATCTGCCGGGTGAAGCGGTCGCGCTGTTTTTGCGGCAGTGCGTCCCAGGGCACGCCCGCGCCCCAGACCCCCATGAAGGAGCGCGCCGCATCCTCGAACCGGCCCTGCGCCATCAGGGTAATCAGATGGCTCTGCCGTTCGGACCATGCCTCCCAGACCGGAGTGCCGCGCACGGAGGAGAACAGCACCGGTTCCACCAGCGTCAGCGAGCGGATCGCCTCCGGTGCGCCGACGGCGATGCGCAGCGCGACCGAGGCGCCGAAGCTGTGGCCGATCAGGTCGACCGGGCGGTCGATGAAGCCCGCGGCGATCCGGGTGGCGAGGGTCTGATAGGCGCCGGGCGCGGGATCGGCCTGCCAGGGCGCGGATTGGCCGTGGCCCGGCAGGTCGAAGGTGGTGGCGGTGATCCGGTCGCCCAGCGGTGTCAGAACCGGGGTCCAGATCTCGGCCGACCCCAGCATGCAATGGATCGCCAGCGCGGGGCGGTCTCCGGTGCCGACGGTCTGCGAATGGATGCCCGGGGTCATCGCAGGCTCCCCAGATGATCGTCGAGGAAATCGAGCCGGTCCTGTCCCCAGAACCGCTGATCGGTCTCCTTCACGATCCAGAACGGCGCGCCGAAGACGCCGCGCTCGACCGCTTCCTCAAGGTTGCGCTCATAGGTCATCGCGCCGTCGAACAGGCCGGTGGTGGCGAGGTTCGGGTCAAAGCCGTTCGCCGCCAGCTTGTCGCGGATCACCTCGTCCTCGGCGATGTTGCGATCCTCGGCCCAGACGGCAGTGAGGATCCCCTGCACCAGCCCCGGCAGATTGCCACCCCCGGCCTTCTGCGCGGCGATGATCGCATAGGAGGCGGGCGCGGGATTCGGCGGATAGATTGTCGGCTGCTTCAGCGGCATCTCCAGCCGGGCCGACCAGCGCGCCATTTCCTGCGCCCGATATTCCAGCCGGTTCGGGTGCCGCGCGGCGGGCCGGGTGCCGCCGGTGCGGTCGAACAGCGCGATGATGTCGAGCGGCTTCCACGTCACGCTGGCCCCATGCCGCGCGGCGATTTCGTCAAAGCGCGGCCCGGCCAGATAGGTCCACGGGCTGAAGACCGAGAAAAAATAGTCGATATGGGCCATCGGGGCCTCCTCCTGATTTGCGGGGACGTTAACCGGGTGCTAATGCGGGCGCAATCTTTCGCGAATCCGCCCTCCACCCGGCGCAGACCAAAGGTAACGAGATGCCCGTCATGACCGAACCGAAACTCATCGCCGGCAATGCCAACAAGCCGCTTGCGCAGTCCATCGCCCGCCGGATGTCGATGCACCGCGGCATGTCCGTCAATCTGGTCGATACGCGGGTGGAACGCTTCAACGACGCCGAAATCTTCGTCGAGGTTTACGAAAACGTCCGTGGCGAGGACATGTATATCATCCAGCCGACCTCGAACCCGGCGAATGACAACCTGATGGAACTGCTGATCATGACCGATGCGCTGAAGCGTTCGTCGGCCGACCGGATCACCGCCGTCATCCCCTATTTCGGTTACGCCCGGCAGGACCGCCGCACCAAGGCCCGCACCCCGATCAGCGCGAAGCTGGTCGCCAACCTGCTGACCGAGGCGGGGGTGGACCGGATCCTGACGCTCGATCTGCATGCGGCGCAGATCCAGGGGTTCTTCGATATTCCGGTGGACAACCTCTATGCCTCGCCGGTGTTCGCGCTGGACATCCTGCACAATTTCAAGGGCCAGTTGGAAGATGTGATGGTGGTTTCGCCCGATGTGGGCGGTGTGGCGCGGGCGCGCGAACTGGCGAAGCGGATCACCGCGCCGCTCGCCATCGTAGACAAGCGCCGCGAAAAGGCGGGCGAGGTCGCGGGGATGACCGTGATCGGCGACGTCACCGGCAAGAAATGTATCATCGTCGATGACATCTGCGACACCGCCGGTACGCTGTGCAAGGCGGCCGAGGTGCTGATGGAAGCCGGCGCGACCGAGGTTCACGCCTATATCACCCACGGCGTGCTGTCCGGCCCGGCGGTGGAGCGGGTGAAGAAATCCGTGATGAAAACGCTCGTCATCACCGATTCCATCGACCAGCCCGAGCCGGTGAAGGCCGCCGGGAACATCCGCATCGTGCCGACCGCGCCGATGTTCGCGCAGGCGATCCTGAACACCTGGTCGGGCACGTCCGTGTCGTCGCTGTTCGAGACCGACACGCTGGTGCCGATCTACGAAGGACTTTACACGGCGGGCTGACGCAGGCGCACCACGGTCACGTCGCAGGGCGCTTCGGCCACCACCTGCGCCGAGACCGAGCCCAGAAAGCGGCGCGTGGTCGAACTGCCCCGCGCGCCCATCACGATATGCCCGGCCATCACGCGCCGGGCATGTCCGATGATTTCCGCCGCCGGGTCGGGGCCTTCGAGGACGGTAAACGTCAGCCGCGCCTCCGGCAGGCCGAGCCGCTCGCCCCAGGCCTTGAGCGCCACCAGACGCCCGACATGGATATGATTGCCCGCCGCATCGGTGGTTTCGTCGATGCCGATCCGGTGGGTGCGGATCACGTTGACACAGGCGACCCGCGCCTCTGGCCGCACGGCCAGCAGATCGCGCATGCTTTGCAGGATGCGTTCGGAAAGCGGCTCCATCTCGGGCGACAGATCCACCGCCGCGATCAGAACCGGGGCATCGCCGATCTGCCGCAGCGTGCCTTCGGGCGGGGCGAAGGCCGCGTTGCGCATCCGCCATTTGCGCCGCCGCACCGTCCACCAGCCATCGGGCGCCTGCCGCGTGGCGCGCGCGCTCAGCGGCACCTTCTCCGGGTTTTCCAGATCGAACAGCAGTTGCGCGGCGGACCCGATCCGATCCGCCGGATCGACCTCCAGCGCATGCAGGATGATTTCCTGGAGCCAGTCTGGGATCTCCGCCAGCGCCCGGGGTGGCACCGGATCGCGCCACAGCCGCCGCCGTGCCCCGCGCACCCCCTGCGGATCGCCGAAGGGCAGGGTGCCCGTCGCCAGTTGATACAGCATCGCGCCAAGGGCAAAGACATCGGAGCGCAGATCGTCCCGGCAGCCGAGGATCTGTTCCGGCGCGACATAGGGGAAGGTGCCCATCGGCGCGGCGAATTCCTCGGCCAGCAGGTCGGGCAGTTGTTCGTGGCGGGCAAGGCCGAAGTCGATGCAAACCACGGTGCCATCCTCGCGCTGCATCAGGTTGCCGGGCTTCAGGTCCAGATGGATCACATGCTGGCGGTGCAGGTCATGGACTGCCGCCGCGATCCGGCGCCCGATGGCGACGACCTCCGCCACCGGTCGCGGCGCGGTCTCGAACAGGGCATGCAGACTGCGGCCGGGAATCTGTTCGGTCACCAGATAGGGCATCACCCGAAAATCGCCGGTGCCGATGACGCGCGGCACATGCGGGCCGCTCAGCCGGGGCAGGATCATCTGCTCGACCTCGAAGCCGACGATGGTGGGGCCGTCGTAGCCATCCAGAATGGTGGGCACCTTCATTACCATCGGTTCGGTATGGTCCGGATGGGTGACGCGCCAGATCGTGGCGAAACCGCCCTTGTGCAGGCATTCGCCCAGGGTGAAGCCGTCGATTTCCAGTCCTTCGCCGGGGCGCATCACAATCCCTCCCGCAGCCGTTGCGCCAAGGCGTCCGGCAGGCCCGCCGCCCGCAGTTTGGCGATGGTGGCGGCGCTGTCATAGGGCACGCGGCGATAGGTGATCTCGCGCGCCGTGGTGTTCAGGATCGCATAGCCCGCCTGCGGCACGCCGTCGCGCGGCTGGCCGACCGCGCCCAGCACCGCGATCCAGCGCCGCGACCGCAAGAGCGGCAGCGCGGTGCCGATCGGCACGTCATGGCGATGCACCGCCCCGCGCAGGTCGTTGCTGTAAAGCGCCGGGCGGTGGGTATGGCCGCACAGGATCACCGCCGCATCCGACATCCGCAGGCTCGCCGCCGCCGGGCCGGGGCCGTCCATATAGATCCAGTCCCCCGGCGCATGGGCAGAGGCATGGACGAACAGCACATCCTCCACCCGCTGGCTGAGCGGCAGCCCGGCCAGAAAGGCGCGCTGCGCATCGTTCAGCCGGGGCCGGGTCCAGTCGATCACCGCGCGCGCTGTGGCGTTCATTGGTTCCGGCGCGGCAATGGCGGCGTCATGGTTGCCCTGAACGCAGATCGCGCCCGCTTCGGCCATCTCCGTCGCGCGGTCGGTGCACCATTCCGGATCGGGGCCGTAGCCCACGATGTCGCCCAGCAGGACGAAGCCATCTACGCCCTGCCGCGCGGCATCCTCCAGCACGGCGGCAAAGGCTTCGCGATTCGCGTGAATGTCGCTCAGAACGGCCAGTCGCATGATCCCCCCGGGCGGTCTCCCCTCCGCCTGTCGGACAGAGTAGGGGCGCCGCGCGGGGGCCGTCAATCCGTTACAGCACGGTGTTGACGTGTCCCATCTTGCGGCCCGGCTTGGCCTCGGCCTTGCCGTAAAGGTGGATCTGCGTGCGGGGTTGCTTCGCGAGGTCCGGCACCTGCGCGACATCGGCGCCGATCAGGTTGAGCATCCGCACATCGGCATAGCGCGACCCATCGCCCAGCGGCCAGCCGGTGACGGCGCGGATATGCTGCTCGAACTGATCCACGGCACAGCCCGCCTGCGTCCAGTGGCCGGAGTTATGCACCCGCGGCGCGATTTCGTTCACCAGCAGGCCCTGCGGCGTGACGAACAGCTCCACCCCCAGCACGCCGACGTAATCCAGCGCGTTCAGGATCCGCGCCGCGATCAGCACCGCATCCGAGCGCAGCGCGGGCGGGATCCGCGCCGGAACCGTGGTGGTGTGCAGGATGCCGTCGCGGTGGACATTCTCGCCGGGGTCGAAGCAGGACACCGAGCCATCCAGCCCGCGCGCGGCGATCACCGAAATCTCCGCGCTGAAATCGACGAAGCCTTCGAGGACCGATACCGCGCCCTCCATGGCGGCGAGCGCCGGGCCCGCGTCTTCGGGCGTGCGCAGGCGGGCCTGCCCCTTGCCGTCATAGCCAAGCCGGGTGGTTTTCAGGATCGCAGGCGTGCCGACCTTCGCGATCGCGGCGTCGAGCGATGCACGGTCCGTCACCTCGGCCCAGGGCGCGGTGATCAGGCTAATGCCGTTGAGGAACGTCTTCTCCAGGATCCGGTCCTGCGACGTGGCAAGCGCGCGCCGGCCCGGATAGATCGGGCACAGCGTCTCGATCAGGTCGAGCGCGGCGGTGGGGATGTTCTCGAACTCATAGGTGACGACATCGACGCTTTCGGCAAAGGCGCGCAGGGCGGCTTCGTCCGTATAGGGCGCCGTCGTCACCCGCCAGGCGACATGGGCCGCCGGCGGCTCCGCGCCCGGCTCGAAGATATGGCAGCGAAAGCCCAGCCGCGAGGCCGCGACCGAGAGCATCCGGCCCAGCTGGCCACCGCCCAGAATGCCGATGACCGAGCCGGGAGGAAGGGGAGACGTCATGCTATCACACCTGCCCCTGATCGCCCGAGGCGCGGCGCCTTGCGGCCTATTCGTCCTGCGGTTCGTCGGGGATCGAGGCCGACAGTGCCGCGCGCCAGGCATCCAGCCGCGCCGCCAGTTCCGGGTCCGACACGGCGAGGATCCCCGCCGCCATCAGCCCCGCATTCGCCGCCCCCGCCGCACCGATCGCCATGGTGGCGACGGGAAAGCCCTTGGGCATCTGCACGATGGAATAGAGGCTGTCGACCCCGGACAGCGCCCGCGTCTGCACCG
Organism: Paenirhodobacter sp.; assembly: GCF_047600745.1. GTDB lineage: Bacteria > Pseudomonadota > Alphaproteobacteria > Rhodobacterales > Rhodobacteraceae > Rhodobacter. Next base: position 118,200 of record NZ_JASGKI010000004.1, read on the forward strand.
GCACGCCGATCACCGGCACCCGCGTCTTCGACGCCATCATGCCGGGCAGATGCGCGGCCCCGCCCGCACCTGCGATGATCACATGCAGCCCGCGTTCGACCGCCGTCTTGCCATAGCTCCAAAGTCGGTCGGGGGTGCGGTGGGCGGAAACGATCTTTTTCTCATAGGCGATGCCGAGGTCGTCCAAAATCGCCGCCGCCTCGCGCATGGTGGCCCAGTCCGACTGGCTCCCCATGATGATTCCCACTTTCACGCCCATCTGGTCCCTCTTGCGATGAGGCGCGCACTATAGGCACGCGGAACGCGACGGCAAGGGCTCAGGCGATGATGTCGGGGGTCAACATGTCCTCGACCCGGGCGATCTGGTCCTTCAGTGCCAGCTTCTGCTTCTTCAGCCGCACGATGCGCAACTGATCGGCATGACCCGCGCCGGTCAGGGCGAGAATCGCTTCGTCGAGGTCGCGGTGTTCGCGCCGCAAGACCTCCAGCTTCACGCGCAGCACGTCTTCGTGCTTCATCTCCATAGGGGTGTCGATATGGGCGTTCATGTCCGGCTTCCGGTCCAGCTAGGGCATCCGCAGGGTGGCAGGGTGGCAACTCACGCGCGCCTTTCGGTTAATATAGCAATTCCGCGCGGTTGCGGGGAATAATTTATCGCGTGTCTCGGCCTTGCGGGCGGCTTTCGCTCTGCCCATATTCTGGACACAGGGCTGCCGCAGCGGCGGGGCCCAAGCCCGCAATGTCGCTATCACAGGACTTGCCTGATGACGAAACTGAGCTTTGGCGCGCATCCCTACCTGCTGGGCTTCGACCAGCTTGAGCGCCTTGTCGAGCGGACGGTGAAATCCGGTTCGGACGCCTATCCCCCTTATAATATCGAACAATCCGGCCCCGACGCCTTCCGCATCACGCTGGCGGTGGCGGGTTTTGCCGAGAACGACCTTGCGATCACCATGGAGGATCGCGCGCTCGTCATCCGTGGCCGTCAGGCCGACGATCAGGACGGGCGCATCTTCCTGCATCGCGGCATCGCCGCCCGCGCGTTCCAACGCAGCTTCGTGCTGGCGGATGGGGTCGAGGTGGCGGGGGCCGCGCTGGAAAACGGGCTGCTGCATGTCGATCTGCGCCGGTTGATGCCCGAACCCGTCGTGCAGACGATTCCGATCCGTCGCAGTTGAGGAGTGAGTGAAATGGATGCGAAATTCGACTTCGGGGCGCAGGGTGGCGAGCGGATCGTCTATGTCCGCCCCGTCGCGGTGACCGAACTGCCCGAGGAAGTCCGCGCGCAGGCGGGTGGCCTTGATCACCTCTATGCGCTGCATGCGGCGGATGGTGAGCGGCTGGCGCTGGTCAAGGACCGCTGGATGGCCTTCGCCCTGGCCCGGCAGAACGATCTGGCGCCGGTCAGCGCGCATTGACCGGATCGGCGGGCGCGCTCCCCCTGTTGCGTGTAACGTGACCGGGGGGCGCGTTCAAACCGCGCCTGTTGGCGCCGATTGCATCGCCTTTGGCCTCAACCGCGCCCCAGCTTTGCCAGCAGCCGGTCCTTGACGGCGGGCGTGACGAAGCGCGACACGTCGCCATCCAGCCGCGCGATCTCCTTCACCAGCTTTGAGGCGATCGCCTGACGCCGGGCATCGGCCATCAGGAACACCGTCTCCACACTGGCATCCAGCGCGCGGTTCATGCCCACCATCTGGAATTCATACTCGAAATCCGCCACCGCCCGCAGGCCGCGGATGATGACATTGGCCCCCACGTCGCGGGCGCAATGGATCAGCAGGTTCTCGAACGGATGAACGACGATCTCGCAGCCGTGCTTTTCCTGCAACGCCGCGCATTCGGCTTCCAGCATCTCCACCCGTTCTTCGAGCGAGAACAACGGTCCCTTGTCGCGGTTGATCGCCACGCCGATCACCAAGCGGTCGACCAGGGCACTGGCGCGCGCGATGATGTCCAGATGCCCGAGCGTAACCGGGTCGAAGGTGCCGGGATACAGGCCGATGCGCATGGGTGCCTCCTCAGATGCCAGCGCGACATTGTGAGGCGCACGCAACAATATTGCGTTACCAATTGCAAGCGCCGACGATGATCAATTGCCCATGATCATGCCGGTCAGGGCGTCCTTCTCCATCTTCAGCGCCGCGAGCCGGACCTTCACCGCATCGCCGATGGAGATCAGGCCGACCATCTCGTCGCCCTCCATCACCGGCATGTGGCGGAAGCGGCCCTCGGTCATCCGTTCCAGCACGTCCTTGATCGAGTCGGTCCGGGCGCAGCCGACGATCCGGCGTGTCATGATGTCATCCACCGGCATGTCGAGGCAGGCGGCGCCGTGGCGCGCGAGTTCGCGCACGATGTCGCGTTCCGAGACGATCCCCGCCACCGTCTTGCCATCGGGCGAAACGATCACCGCGCCGATCCTGCGGCTGGCGAGAATATCCGCCGCCTGTCCCACCGTGGACCCCGGCAGCACCGTGACAACGCCGTCGTCTCCCTTCCCCTTCAGGATCTGAAGCACCTGCATAGCAACCTCCCCTTTGCCTTGCGCATGGCGAAGGGTCACAGCCGGGTCACGACCTGTCAAGGAATTTCACTGCCGCGCGGCCAGCGTCTCCAGCCGCAGGGTCTCGGCCCGCACCCCCAGCACCAGCGCTTCGGCCAGCCGCGTCAGCCGTTCCGAACGGCGGTCGTCGGCGTGTCGCACCAGCCAGAACGTCCGGCTCAGCCCGATCTGCCCCGGCAATACCCGCGTCACCCCGGGGCAGAACGGGATGGCGAAGTCATGCACGATGCCCAGCCCGGCCCCCGCCCGCACCATCTGCATCTGCACGGCAACGGAGTTCGACGCCAGCCCCACCGTCTGCGCCCCGGTTTCGGCCAGGTAGTCCAGCTCCTTGTCGAAGATCATGTCGGGGATATAGCCGACCATCCGGTGCCCGCGCAGATCCGCGCGCCCGGTGATCGGCGGATGCCGGGCCAGATAGTCGCGGTCGGCGGCCAGATGAAGCTGATATTCCGTGAGCTTCTGCACCGTCAGCCGCCCGCCGGTGGGACGGCTGACGGTGATCGCGAAATCCGCCTCGCGCTTTGACAGGTTGACGACGCGGGGCTGCGCGAGGATCTGGATCTCCAGCCCCGGATTGGCATCGCAGATCGCGGCGCAGACCTGCGGCAGCAGGTAATTCGCGCAGCCATCCGGCGCACCGATCCGGAGTTGCCCGCCCAGGCTCCCCGCCGCGCCGGAAAGCTCCTCCTCGGCGCCGGTCATCGCCTGTTCGGCGGCTTCGGCATGGGGCAGCAGGCGGCGCCCGGCCTCGGTCGGCTCATAGCCCTGCGGCGATTTCAGGAACAGTTGCGCGCCCAGCCCGTCTTCGAGCCGCGCGATCCGGCGCCCGACCGTCGCCGCATCGCATTTCAGCACCCGCCCGGCGCCCGACAGGCTTTCCGCCCGCGCCACCGCCAGAAACACCCGCAGATCGTCCCAGTCCATCCCGTACCTTTGCAGAAATGCAAAACACATTTGCCTGACTTTGCCTTTATTCCGCATTTTCGCAACACTAATGTGCCACCGAACCAATCTGCGGAGGACGCGATGAAAGAGATCGGACATTGGATCAACGGCAAGCTGGTCCCGGGCACTTCGGGCCGCTTCACCGACATCTACAACCCGGCGACGGGCGAGGTGCAGGCGCGCGTGGCGCTGGCGACGCTGGACGAGCTGAATGCCGCGATCGAGGGCGCCGCCGCCGCGCAGCCGAAATGGGCCGCGACGAACCCGCAGCGCCGCGCGCGGGTGATGATGAAATTCGGCGATCTGATCAACCAGCACATGGACGAACTCGCGGAACTGGTCGCGGTCGAACATGGCAAGACGCTTCCGGATGCGAAGGGCGACGTACAGCGCGGGCTTGAGGTGATCGAGGTCTGCATGGGCGCGCCCACGCTGCTCAAGGGCGAATTCACCGACAGCGCCGGCCCGGGGATCGACCTTTATTCGATGCGCCAGCCGCTGGGCGTGGTGGCGGGGATCACGCCGTTCAACTTCCCGGCGATGATCCCGCTGTGGAAGATGGGACCGGCGCTTTCGGCCGGGAACGCGATGATCCTGAAGCCGTCGGAGCGCGTGCCCTCGACCTCGCTGAAGCTCGCCGAACTGGCGAAGGAAGCGGGTCTGCCGGATGGCGTGTTGCAGGTGGTGAACGGCGACAAGCTGGTCGTGGACGGGATCCTCGACCATGAGGTGATCCAGGCGGTGGGCTTCGTCGGCTCGACCCCGATCGCGCAATATATCTATGGCCGCGCGGCGACCAACGGCAAGCGCGCGCAATGCTTCGGCGGCGCGAAGAACCACATGATCATCATGCCCGACGCGGACATCGACAAGGCCGCCGACGCGCTGGTGGGTGCGGGCTTCGGCGCGGCGGGCGAACGCTGCATGGCGGTTTCGGTCGCGGTGCCGGTGGGCGATGCCACCGCCGATGCGCTGATCGACGCGCTGATCCCGAAGATCGAAAAGCTGAAGGTCGGCCCCTATACCGGCGGCAACGACATCGACTTCGGCCCGGTCATCACCGCCCAGGCGCGCGACCGGATCAACGGGCTGATCGGCTCGGGGGTGGAGCAGGGCGCGAAGCTGGTGCTCGACGGTCGCGGGATCAAGATCCAGGGCTATGAGAACGGCTTCTTCGTCGGCCCGACGCTCTTCGACAACGTGACCCGCGACATGGACATCTACAAGCAGGAGATCTTCGGGCCGGTGCTGTCCACCGTCCGCGCGAAGACCTATGAAGATGCGCTGAATCTGGTGATCGACAACGAATATGGCAACGGTACCGCGATCTATACCGCGGACGGCGATACCGCGCGCGATTTCGCCAGCCGGGTGAATGTCGGCATGGTCGGCATCAACTTCCCGATCCCGGTGCCGCTGAGCTACTACACCTTCGGCGGCTGGAAGAAATCGGCCTTCGGTGACCTGAACCAATACGGCCCGGACGCGTTCCGCTTCTATACGAAGACGAAGACGGTCACGGCGCGCTGGTTCTCGGGCATCAAGGACGGCGCGGCGCTGAACTTCAAGGCGCTGGACTAAGGCAGGGGCCGCCCTTCGGGGCGGCCTTTCCCACCCGGGGGTTGCATTTCCACACGCGCGGGTGAAAATAAACAGACGTTCATTTTCCATGCGTTCGGGGGGAGCATCATGGATTTTGCACTGAGCGAGGAAAGCCGGGCGATCTTCGACATGGCGCGCGACTTCGGGGCGGAACACATCGCCCCCTTCGCGCAGGAATGGGAGGCGGCGGGCACGATCCCGCGCGACCTGTGGCGCCGGGTGGCGGAACTCGGCCTCGGCGGGATTTACGTTTCCGAGGATTACGGCGGCTCCGGCCTGTCGCGGCTGGACGCGACGCTGGTGTTCGAGGCGCTGGCGATGGCCTGCCCCTCGGTGGGGTCGTTCCTGTCGATCCATAACATGTGCGGCGGCATGATCGACAAATTCGGCGCGCCCGAGGTGAAGGAAAAATGGCTCCCCGGCCTGTGCAGCATGGAGACGGTGTTTTCCTACTGCCTGACGGAACCCGGATCGGGGTCGGACGCCGCCGCGCTGCGGACGCGGGCGGAGAAGGTCGTGGGCGGCTGGAAACTCAACGGAACCAAGGCGTTCATTTCGGGCGGCGGCTATTCGGATGCCTATCTGACCATGGTGCGCACGGGCGGCGAGGGGCCGAAGGGCATTTCCACCGTGATCGTGTGCGACGGCACTCCGGGGCTGAGCTTTGGCGCGCTGGAACGCAAGATGGGCTGGAAGTCGCAGCCTACGGCGCAGGTGCAGTTCGACGATTGTCTCGCCGAGGATCTGGTGGGCGAGGAGGGCCGGGGGTTCAGCTATGCGATGGCCGGGCTCGACGGCGGGCGGCTGAACATTTCGGCGGGCGCCTTGGGCGGGGCGCAGGCGGCGCTGGACGCGACGCTGGCCTATATGGGCGAGCGCCGGGCCTTTGGTCAGAGCCTCGATCAGTTTCAGGCGCTGCAATTCCGGCTGGCGGAGATGGAGACCCGGCTTCAGGCCGCGCGGATCTTTCTGCGACAGGCGGCGTGGAAGCTTGATCACGCCACACCGGATGCCACGAAATTCTGCGCCATGGCGAAGCTGATGGTGACGGATGCCGCTTTCGACGTGGCGAACCAGTGCCTGCAACTGCATGGCGGCTACGGCTATCTGGCGGATTACGGAATCGAAAAGATCGTGCGCGACCTGCGTGTGCATCAGATCCTCGAAGGCACCAATGAAATCATGCGGGTGATCGTCGCCCGCAGCCTGCTGGCGGAGCGCGACCGATGACTGACACGATGATTGCCCGTAAGGCGGGCAAGGCGGGCTGGCTGACCTTCAACCGGCCGAAGGCGCTCAATGCGCTCGACCATGACATGGCGGCGGCGATGGAACAGGCGCTGGACGCGTGGCGCGACGATGAGGCGGTGCAACTGGTCATCATCGACGCCGAGGGCGAGCGGGCCTTTTGCGCGGGTGGCGACATTGCGGCAGTTTATCGCGCGGGCCGGGCCGGGGATTATGACGAAGGCGCCCGGTTCTGGCGCGACGAATACCGGATGAACGCGAAGATCGCGGAATTTCCAAAGCCCATCGTCGCCTTCATGCAGGGCTTCGTGATGGGCGGCGGCGTGGGTGTCGGCGGGCATGCCAGCCACCGGATCGTGGGGGAGACCACGCAGATCGCCATGCCCGAAACCGGCATCGGGCTGATCCCGGATGTGGGGGGCACGCGGATTCTGGCGCGCGCTCCGGGGCATGTCGGCGAATATCTGGGCGTGACGGGGAGCCGGATCGGCGCGGCGGATGCAATCTATGCCGGGTTCGCGGACCTGTTCCTGCCGGAGGCGGAATGGCCGGACCTGAAGGCGCAGCTGGCGCGGACGGGGGAGGTGGCCTTGCCCGCCGGGCAGGTGCCCGCGCCGGGGCGGCTGGCGGCGCTGCGCCCGCAGATCGACGCGGCTTTTGATGCGGCGGATGTGAAGGGGATCGTGGCGAGGCTGGAGGCGATGGGCGGCGATTTCGCGCAGGAGACGCTGGCGATCCTGCGGCGTAATTCGGCCCTGTCCGAAGAGGCGACGTTGCGGCTGGTACGGATGACGCGGGCCGATCCGGCGATCCGCAATGCGCTGTCGAACGAATTCCGCTTCACCCTGCGCGCGGTCGAGCACAGCGATTTTCTTGAGGGCGTGCGGGCGCAGATCATCGACAAGGACCGCAAGCCGCAGTGGCAATGGACGCTCGACACCCTGCCGGAAGAGGTGGTGGCGCGGATGCTCGCGCCGGTGCCGGAGGCGTGGCGGATAGACTTCGCGTGATGGTTTAATACTGGCACGCAATGTATTGGGAGGGAACATGAAAATCGGTTTCATCGGAATTGGGAACATGGGCGGCCCGATGGCGGCCAACCTGGCGAAGGCGGGGCATCAGGTGGCGGGGTTCGACCTTGTTGCGCCGATGCCCGAAGGCGTGGCCGGGGCCGACAGCGCTGCGCAGGCTGTCGAGGGTGCGGATGTCGTCATCACCATGCTGCCGAACGGCGCGATCCTGCGCTCCGTCGCGGCCGAGGTGATCCCGGCGATGCGCAAGGGCGCGGTGCTGTGCGACTGCTCCACGGTCGATGTGGAGAGCGCCCGTGCCATCGCCGCGCAATGCGAGGCGGCGGGGTTGCTCGCGCTCGAACGCGCCGGTTTCGGGCGGCATCAACGGCGCGGCGGCGGGCACGCTGACCTTCATGGTCGGCGGCCCGGACGAAGCCTTCACCCGGGTCGCGCCGCTCTTTGACATCATGGGTCAGAAGGCGGTGCATTGCGGCGCCGCGGGTGCGGGGCAGGCGGCGAAGATCTGCAACAACATGATCCTCGGCGTGACGATGATCGCCACCTGCGAAGCCTTCGCGCTGGCCGACAAGCTCGGCCTCGACCGGCAGAAGATGTTCGACGTGGTTTCGACCTCCTCGGGCTACAGCTGGTCGATGAACGCCTACTGCCCGGCGCCCGGCGTTGGCCCGAAAAGCCCGGCGGACAACGGCTATCAGCCCGGCTTTGCGTCGGAACTGATGCTCAAGGATCTTCGTCTCAGCCAGCAGGCGGCGGAATCCGCCGATGCCGACACGCCGATGGGGGAACTGGCAACGGCGCTTTATACCAGCTTCGTCGAGGCAGAAGATGGCAAGGGCCGGGATTTTTCGGCGATGCTGCCACGGTTTGAAACCCGCCACCGGAGCTGACATGTAGCTGGGGGCGGCGCACCGCCCCCATTCGGATCAATGGCTTACGCCGCTTCCGCCGACGACGGTGAGGTTGTAGGGCTTGCCCTCGACGGCGACGGTGCCGGTCTCGGCCAGCGTCTCCACCGAGATCCGCCGCACCAGCCCGGCATTCGGGTCGCTCAGTACGATTTCATCCCCGGCCATCGCAAGGCGCGGGCGCGGGTCGTTCCAATGGCCCTCCATCGAATAGGGCGCGGTGACCTTCGCGCTGGCGGTGATCTCGGCCTTCAGCAGGTCGATGCGGTGCAGCGTGCCGTCTTCGGTCAGCACATAGCCCTGCGCGGGCTTTGCCGGGTCGAGCACGAAATCCACCCGCCGGAACGGCAGCGCGATATAGGTGAAATGTGGCTCCTCCGCCGGGTCGATCACCACCAGCCCGTTGGGGCCGTAATTGCCAAGGAAAACCTAAATCCCCGTCGAGCCGAGCAGCGTTCCGGTGCTGCCCTGCGGCAGGTCGGCGGGGTAGGGCAGCATGTCATAGACCAGCCCCCCGGCGCCCGTGGTCACCGTCAGCACGCCCTCCTTGCAGCCCGCCGCAAGGTAGTTGCCCGAAAACGCCTCGCCATGGATCGCGGTGCAGGTCGCCAGGTCGCCAGCGGGCGCGCCGCTCAGGGTGAATTCCTGAAGCCCCAGCCGGGGCGCGTCGCCACTCTCGGCGGGCGCGACGCTCGACAGCCAGTGATTTCCCAGTGGCGCGACGAAGCCGTGATGCGGCACGGATTGCGGGAAGCGCGTGACCTCGACATGGCCATGTGCCAGTTCGTGCCCGTCGAGGATTTCGGCATAGCCGCCTTTGTCGTAGTTGATCACGACCTTGCCGCCATGATCGACCAGGTGGAACGGGCGCGGCCCGGTCAGCGCCGTGCCAACTGCGGCGGGGTCCGAGATTTCGATGTCCGAATGGTCGCCGTGATCGTGCAGGTCGATGCCGCTGGTGAAGAACTGCACGGTGTCATTGTCCGACTGTACCGCCGCCACCGCCGCGCCGCCCGCGATGCCGAAGAGCTTTGCCTGCCCGGTGGTCTCGAACGTCCAGCGGTGATCGGGTTTGTTCAGGTCGAAGGCGGTGACCTTGCCCGCCGCGTGATCGGCCACGAAGACGCGGTAGAGCGTCACGTCCTGCGCGAAGGCGGTGCCGGTGAGGACAAGCGCCATGGCCGTGGCGCTGGCGAGAAGTCTGAACATGGAAGTCTCCTTGGGTTGGGGTGGGGACTGGCGCGCGCTGGTCCGGGCTTGGAAAATCAACTAATGTAATAATATCACATTGGCAACCGAGGCCTGCAAGCCGTCGGGTGTGGGAAGGGCATGGATTCGCAGGGTGGTCTGTCTCCGTGCGGTGCGGGTCCGGGGCGATGCGGTCTTGCATCCCTGTATCGGATATATAATAACATTGCAAAAATTCCTTAGGATAAGACTCATGTTTGCTAGACTGCTCGCCTCCGCGGCCCTTGCCGCGGCCCTGTCTTCTGCGGCCCTTGCCCATGACGGGGTGCTGGATGTCGTTGCGCCCTTCGAGATCAAGGGCGCCGATCCCGTCACCTCCGGTAATGTCTACATCAAGATGGACGTGGCCGAGACGCTGGTGAATGTGGATGCCGCGGGGCATCTGATGCCGGGGCTGGCAACCGGGTGGCAGGTGTCGGCGGACGGGCTGGAATGGCGGTTCCACCTGCGCGAGGGCGTGCGGTTCCATGACGGCAGCCTCTTCACGGCCGAGGCCGCGGCCCATGCGCTGACCATCGCGCGGGCCAAGCCGGGCCTGCTGGAAACCGCGCCGATCACCGGAATCGTGGCCGATGGCGGCGATCTGGTGGTGCGGTTGTCCGAACCCTTCGCGCCGCTGCCTGCGTTCTTTTCCGAATACCGTTCGCTGATCTTCGCGCCGGCGGCCTATGCGGCGGATGGCAGCGTGACCGCCGTGATCGGCACCGGCGCCTATCGGGTGACGAAGCTGGAGGCGCCGCTACGGCTGGAGGCGGAGGCGTTTCCGGATTACTGGGGCGCCGCGCCCGGGGTCAGCCGCGCCAGCTATCAGGCCGTGGGCCGGGCCGAGACCCGCGCCCTGCTCGCCGAAAGCGGCGATGCGGATTATGTCTTCAACCTTGATCCGGCCTCGACGACCCGGCTGGCTTCGGTGAATACCGTGGACATCCTGACCGTTCCGGTGCCGCGCACCCTGCTGCTGAAGGTCAATGCGGGGCATCCGGCGCTCTCCGATCCGCGCACGCGGCGGGCGCTGTCCATGGCGATCGACCGCGAGGGGTTGGCGCAGGCAGTGCTGCGTTTCCCGGCGGGCGGGACGCAGATCTTCGCACCTTCGGTGCCCGACTGGCATTCCGACGCGCTGGACCCCCTGACCTACGATCCGGAGGCCGCTCGGGCGCTGCTGGCGGAACTGGGCTGGCAGCCGGGGCCGGACGGCATTTTGACCCGGAACGGGCAGCGCCTGAGCCTGACACTGACCACCTTCCCGGATCGGCCCGAACTGCCGCTTTCGGCCGCCGTGCTGCAACAGATGTTCGCGGATGTCGGGGCCGAGATGACTATCAATTCGACCAACTCCTCCGAAATCCCGGTGCGGCATGCGGATGGCACGCTGGACCTCGCGCTGTTCAACCGCAACTTTGCGCTGGTGCCCGATCCGCTCGGCACGCTGCTCACCGATTATGCGCCGGGCGATGCCTGGGGGGCGATGAACTGGGACAACTCGGAATTCATCGCGCTGATCCGGGGCCTTGCGCGTGGCGAGGGCGGGCAGGCCGCGCGTGACCGCGCCGTTGCCATCCTGCAAGCGGACCTGCCGGTGATCCCGATCGCCTGGTATCAGCAATCGGCGGCGGTCTCGAAGGGCATCACCGGCGCGGTGATCGACCCCTACGAGCGCAATATCGGCCTGAAACAGATCCGGTGGGCGGAATGATCCGGCTTCTGGGGTACCGCGCGGCGCAGGCGGTGATGGTGGCGCTGCTGGTGGGGGTTCTGACCTTCCTGATGATGCAGGCGCTGCCGGGGGACATGGCCTTCCGTATCGCCGCGGGGCGCTATGGCTATGACGCGGTGAATGCCGCCGCCGCCGTTTCGGTGCGGCAGGAGCTGGGCCTCGACCGGCCCGCGATCGAGGCGTTCGGCCTCTGGGTCGCGGATCTGGCACGGCTGGATTTCGGCACTTCGGTCATCTCCGGCGCGCCGGTGATCGACGAAATCCGCCATCAACTGGGTGCGAGCCTGCAACTCGCGGGCGTGGCGCTGCTGCTGTCCCTGCTGATCGGCCCGCCTTTGGGCGTGCTGGCGGGGCTGCGGGCGGGGGGCTGGCTGGACCGGGCTTTGCTGGTGGTGTCGACCGCGCTGCGCTCGGTGCCGCAGTTCCTGATGGGGCTGATCCTGATCGTGCTGGTGTCGATCCATCTGGGTTGGCTGCCTGCGGCGGGTTACGGGAAGCCTGCGCATTTCATCCTGCCCGCGCTGACGCTGGCGCTCGGGCTGGCGGCGGTGTCGGCGCGGATCACGCGTGACGCGATGGCCGGGGTGGCGGCGCGTCCCTTCTATGCCTTCGGGCGCTGGAAGGGCCTCACCGAGGGGCAGATGTTCCGCCGCCACGGGCTGCGCAATATCGGCGTGGCGCTGGTCACCTTCCTGGGTCTGCAATTCGCGATGCTGGTCGAGGGCGTGGTGGTGATCGAGTCGATCTTCGGCTGGCCCGGCATCGGCCATGCGCTGGTCCATGCGATCTTCGGGCGCGACGTGCCGATGGTGCAGGGCACGGCGCTGCTGCTCGGCCTCGGCTTCGTGGTGCTGAACACGGCGGTGGATCTGGCCGCGCATTGGATCGACCCGCGGGGGGCGAAGGCATGAGCACGCTGACCACCGATATTCCGGTTGTGGCCGCGCGTGGCTGGACGAAAACGCAATGGACGGGCGCGGTCATTCTGGCCGTGGTGATCGGCTTCGCGGTGCTGGCGCCGGTGCTGTTCCCGGCGGATCCGGTGAAGCAGAGCCTGCGGCTGACGCTTGCCGGGCCGGATGCGGCCTCGCCGCTGGGCTATGACCATCTGGGCCGGTCGCTGACCGCGCGGCTGGCGGCGGCGCTGCGGCTGTCGCTGCTGATCGCCGTGGCGGCGGTGGCGACATCGGCCGTTCTGGGCGTGGCGGTGGGTGTGCTGGCGGCGTGGCGGGGCGGTTGGGTGGAACGGCTGGCGATGCTGTTCGCGGATAGTTTCCTCGCGCTGCCGGGCCTGCTGATGGTGCTGATCGTGCTGGCCATCGTGCCGGTCACGCCCGTGGCCTTCTGGATCGGGCTGACGCTGGTGCTGTGGATCGAGTATTTCCGCCTGACCCGCGCCACCCTGCGCCCGCTGCTGGCGGCGCCGGGGGTGCAGGCATCGCGCCTTCTGGGCTTCGGGCCGGGCTATGTCTTCCGCCGTCACCTCTGGCCGGAACTGGCGCCGATGCTGCTCACGCTGGCCGCCTTCGGCGCGGCGACGGCGATCATGATGGTCGCGGCGCTCGGCTTCGTCAGCGTTGGGATGCGCGCGCCGACGCCGGAGCTTGGCCTGATGATGGTCGAGATGCTGCCCTATTACCGCGAGGCGCCGATGGCCCTTCTGGTGCCCGTCCTTGCCACTTTCCTGACCCTTCTGGGCCTGAACCTGATCGCCGGAGGGCGCCGCGCATGACCATCCTGCTCAACGCCGAAACCATCGCCGTCCATGCCGGGGCGGAGGAACTGGTCGAACCCGTGTCCCTGACCCTGCATGCCGGGCGGCCCTTTACCATTCTGGGCGAAACCGGGTCGGGCAAGAGCCTGCTGGCGCAGGCGATCATCGGCACGCTGCCCGCCGGATTGCGGGCCACGGGGCGCGTCACGCTGGACGGGCACGACCTCGACCTTGCGCGCCCCGGCGGGCACCGGGCGCTGTGGGGGCGGGTGATCGGCGTGCTGCCGCAAGAGCCGTGGCTGTCGCTCGACCCGCTGATGAAGGCCCGCGCGCAGGTGGCCGAGGGGCATGCGCTGGTGCGCGGCCTGTCATGGGGCGCGGCGGGCGGGGCCGCTGATCGCGACCTCGCGGATCTTGGGCTGGACGGCGCGGGCGACCGCCGCCCGGATCAGTTGTCGGGCGGGATGGCGCAGCGCGTGGCCTTTGCCGCCGCGCGCACCGGCGGCGCGCGGATCGTGGTGGCGGACGAGCCGACCAAGGGGCTCGACGTGGCCCGGCGCGACGATGTGATCGACCTGCTGATGCGCGAGGTCGCCGAGGGTGGCGGGCTGCTGACGATCACCCATGACCTAGCCCTTGCGCGGCGTATGGGGGGAGATCTGGCCGTGGTGCTGAAGGGCAAGGTGATCGAGCGCGGCCCCGCCGATCAGGTTCTGTCCAACCCGCAGCACCCCTATACCCGCCGCCTGATCGCCGCCGATCCCGCAAGCTGGCCCGAGGGGCGGCCCCGCGCGCCGAAGGGGGTGCCGGTGCTGGAGGCGAAGGGTCTTGGCATCGCGCGCGGTGGCCGGATGCTGTTCCAGGGGCTCGACCTGGCCCTGCACCCCGGCGAGATCATCGGTGTCACCGGGCCGAGCGGCTGCGGCAAGTCTACGCTGGGGGATGTGCTGCTGGGCCTCGCGCGGCCCGATCACGGCACGGTCGCGCGGGGTGGCGGGGCGCCCGTCCGGTTCCAGAAGCTCTATCAGGATCCGCCGAGCGCCTTTCCCCGCCATGTCCCGCTGGGCCGGGCGCTGGATGATCTGGTGCGCCTGCACCGGCTGGATGCGGGGCGGATCCCTGCGCTGATGGAACGGCTGCGGCTTGCCCCGGTTCTGCTCGGCCGCCGCCCGACCGAGGTTTCGGGCGGCGAGTTGCAGCGGCTGGCGCTGCTGCGGGTGCTGCTGCTCGACCCGCTGTTCCTGTTCGCGGACGAACCGACCTCGCGGCTCGACCTGATCACTCAGGCCGAGGTGACGGAGCTGCTGGCCGAAACCGCGCGCGAAACCGGCATGGCGCTGCTGATCGTCAGCCACGATGCCGACCTGATCCGCAAGACGGCGGACCGCGCGCTGGAACTGGGGGGTGGCGATGCGGCGGATGTTCTGCTGCGGGCGTCTTGAGGCCCGGCCATGAGCTATGACGCCGAAGCGGCCCGACTTTACGCCGGGCAAAACGAACACGCTCTGCCGGGTGGCGAGGGCCGGGCGTGGCGGGATCTGATGGCGGGGCTGGCCACGCCATGGCCGCTGGCGGGCAGGGCGCTCGACATCGGGGCGGGCACCGGGCTGTTGACGGCGGTTCTCAAGGACGCGGGCCTGACCGCCGTCGGACTGGAACTTGCGCGGGCGATGATCGCGCAGGGGCTTCGCGAAAATCCGGGCCTTGTCGCCGCGGATTTCGTTCCGGGTAGCGCGGGGGATGCCGATCTGTTTCCGCGGAACAGCTTCGACTGGATCGTTTCGCGGCAGGTTCTGTGCCACCTGTCCGAGGTGGAACGCAGCTTCGCGGCCTGGCACCGATGGCTGAGGCCCGGGGGGCATGTGATCGTGTCGGACGGGTTCTGGACCGGCTCCGGATCGCGCACGGGCCAGCCCTTCGCCGCGCTGACCAGCGCCCGCCCGGTCGCCGATGCGCTGACCAGAGCGGGGTTCGGCATCCTTCGCGCGGGGCCGTTCGACGAAGCGAACGCCGCCCGCCGCGCGGCCTTCGGCACCAGCGTGACGCGCTATGTCGTGGTGGCGCGAAAGGTCTGACAGGCATCAGAGCGGGGTCAGCAGTTCCCCGGTCTCGACGATGCGGAAGAGGCCGCCGTCCTCGGCCACCACCTCGCGCCCGTCGCGCAGGGTGTAGCGGATGGTTTCGGTGATCTCGTGGCGCGCGCCGCTGTCGGATTGCGCGGGGAAGGTGCGGGTGGTGTCACGCATGCTCAGGGTCTCCGGATCGGGAAGGGGCCGATGGGGGCGACATTCGGCAGGATCAGGAAGGCTTCGGTCACATCCGCCTCGGGCGCGACGAAATCCGCCTGCCATTTGCCGACGCGCGGATTGCGCTGCGGATCGTAGTTGAAGGTCAGGTCCAGCTTGCCCGGCACCTTCGCCTTGCCGTCCCTGAGCCAGAGCGGAAAGGTCTGGTCGCCCTTCATCACATAGATCGCGGCGTTCAGCCTGTCGGCGGGGATGTCGGCGTAAAGCCGTTCGCCGGAATAGCCGACGTAATCGGTGAGGAACTGCGCCTCGACATGCAGCACCCCGTCCTTCACGACGGCGCGCTTGACCTCGCCCCAGGCATGGCCGCCGGCGGTCATCGCCTTTTGCGGCACCTCGGCGAAGGCAGGAAGGGAAAGCCCCGCGCAGAGCAGGGCGGAAAGGATCGTGCGGCGTTTCATCATGTCATTTCCAGAGGAGGCGGGCCCGGATGAGGCGGGGCCGGAGCCCCGCCCGTTTCGGTCACTCGGCCTTGATGCCGAAAGCGTTCAGCGAGGCGCGGAACACATCGGTGTTGTCCACCCAGAGCTGGCTGTCCTCGCCGACCTCATAGATCGCCAGGCCATCCTCGCGCTTGCCGTTCTCGGTGAAGAAATCGGCGCCCGGCCCCTTGGCGTAAAGCGGGATCAGTTCGCGGGTATGGGTGTCGGTATGCCAGCGCACCAGCGGCAGCGCGCCCGCGCCCTGATTGACGATCGGCTGATAGGCTTCCTTGTCGGAATTCGGCCCTTGCAGCAGGCCGTTGCCGTGGTCGGTGGTGACGATCAGCAGCGTGTCGTCCCAGGAGCTGTTCGCCTCGACCCAATCCACCACGGCCTCGACGGCCTCGTTGAACTCGATCTGCTCCTCGATGAGGCGCGGCAGGTTGTTGGCATGCGCCGCCCAGTCGACCGCGCCGCCCTCCACCATCAGGAAGAAGCCCTTTTCGTTGTCGTCCAGAACGTTCAGCGCGCCCTTCGCCATCACCGCCAGCGCGGGCGAGTTTTCCAGCCGGTCGCCCATCCCGACGCCGGGGCGGTTGAATTGCAGCGTTTGGATGTTCTGCGCGAGGCCGAGGAACTTCTGCCCCTTCGCGTCCAGGTTCTCCGCCGCCAGCTTCTCGAAATCCTCGCGGGTCTCGATCAGCGTGTAGGCGGTCTCGCCCTTGCTCAGCCGCGCCCAGGTGTCCGGCCCGCCGATGAAGCGGAAGGCGTTCTCGTCCGGGTTTTCCACGCGCTTGCCCGCGCCGTCATAGAACGGATGCCCCGTGCCCATCACCACGGTGGCGAGGCCCGAGTCGACGATCTCCTTGCCGATGCCGACATAATCGTTGCGGCTGACGTTATGCGCGAGGAAGCCCGCAGGCGTCGCATGGCTGAGCTGAACAGAGGAAATCACGCCAAGCGCGCGGCCGCTTTCGACCACATATTCGCCGACATGCTTCAGCTTCTTGTCGTCGTTCGACCAGTTGATCGCGTTGTTGTAGCTTTTGTGCCCCGAGGCGAGCGCGGTCGCGGCGGCGGCGCTGTCGGTGAAATCGGCGCGGGCATAGTCGTAGCCCTCGAAATACCCTTTGTAATTGCCAAGCGCGCCCTCGAACACCGCATCGGACGGGGTGGCGTTCCACAGTTTGGCCGGATCGAAGGTCACCGCGCCGTCGTTGGTCAGGGTCGGCTTGTTCGAGGTGTTCAGCGGATAGGTCGCCGCAAAGACGCGGGTGTCGAATTCGTCATAAACCTCGTGCCCCAGGGCCCCGTGGCGGAAGTAGCTGGCGGCGCGGAAGGTCTCGATCCCGGCGCCGTCGGTGATCATCACGATCACGTTCCTGGCCTTGCCGTCCTGAGCAAAGGCGGGTGCGACAAGCGCGGTCGAAAGCGCGAGCGCGGCCAGGGATTTCGTCAGAATGCTCATCGTCATCTCTCCGGTGTGGTCGCGACGGGATGATCGCGAATGACGAGGCATGTAATTTAATCACATGACATGGTTGTGACGTGGGGGGAGGAAAATGTGCTTTTCGCGCGACGGTCCGGGGGTACGCGGGCGGATCGTGTCATTTTTCGCTCCGGTCCGCGGGCGCCGCGCCCGGTGGGGTAGGATCATCCCCCCGTTGAGGCCAACACCACCCGCAGGGATACCTCGCGTCAGTGTCCTGCCCCACGGTCAGTTGCCCGCAGCAGATGGATGCCTTTGCCCCTGTCGCGCAGCCGGGCCGCGCGCATGCGGCCTTCGGGCGGTAGCTGCCGATGCTCCCCTCCGGCCCGTCATGGCACAGGATCAGGCGCTCGCCATCGGCGCGATTTCGCCCGCGTCACCCGGCGCGCATGCGCAGATCGCCCGCCACCAGCATCGGCGGGCCCGTGCGGTCAGCCGGGCCGAGAATTCGCCAAGGGCGAAGGGCGTTACCAGATGATTGTCGCTCCCCCCCCGATCCGGTCATCGACGCCGCCCATCTCGGTCAGGAGCGGCGCGGGGCTCAGGTGCCGCGCCGCGTGCGGATCAGCGACAGCCCCGGTGCCAGAACGTCGAAATCGTTGGCCCCAGACCATGGCGCCCGGGATCCAGTCGACGGCACGGCCCTCCTGTCGCAGGCCCTGCGCGATATATCCCCCGTGGTGGCGTCCTCGGTCACCGGAATTCGCATGGCACTTTCCGCAGAACCCGGCTTCGCGGGGCGGAGGGTCAGTGGTCGTGACGCGGTTTCGCGGCCAGCGTGCCATCCGCCGGGTTCAGGAGATATTCGGAAACCCGGCCATCCGTGCCGAGGATCTCGACCTCATAGCCGATCATTTCGCCCTTGTGGTGTTCGGGGTCGATCGACATGACCTTGCCATTGCCCGCCGCCTCGGCCTTCGTCACCAGATCCGCCAGAACATGCGCGGGCTGCGGCGCCGGGGTGGTTGTCCGCCGCTCGCTCTTATGGACGATCTGGCCGCTGATGGCGTCGATGCCGACCTTGAAACGCGCGGTGTCGTGTACCGTGCCGATCTCCCAAAGCCCCACGCCGCGTTCCTCGTCGAATTCGGCCTCTACGGCCTTGCCGCCGGTTTCCTGCTCCGCCCGCGCGATGGCGGCACCCAGGCTCTGTTGCGCGGTTTGGAAAAGCGCGATCTCTTCGCGGTCATCGGCGAATGCAGCGCCGGGCAGGGCCAGAAATCCGACGGCGAGGGGGGCGAGAAATTTCCGGTTCATAGGTTCCTCCTTCAGGAATGGGCGTCGGGACAGATGTAGGTAGCGAAACCCGACATGTCGCCTCCCGCAACGGTATAATTCCGCAATGATCGGCGGGCGGGAAGGGCAACGAACAAGCGGTCAGCCCTTTTCCAGCCGGTCGAGGCGAAGGCGGTCGCGCTTGTCGGTCACCGCTCTGAGGCAGAGTTGCGTCGCCACGATCACCCCGATCGCACCCGCACCCGCCAGAAGCAGCATCAGCAGGATCTGATATTTCGCCGCGTCGAGCGGGTCCATGCCAGTCAGCACCTGCCCGGTCATGATGCCGGGAAGCGTGATGATGCCCGCGCCCGCCATCTGGTTGATGACTGGGATCAGCCCGTTATGCGTGGCCGAGAGGCGCAGCTCGCGCAGCGCAAGCGCGCCGTTCGCGCCAAGGGCCAGCCGGGCCTCGATGGCGCGCTGTTCGCGCCGGATACCGGTGAGCATGGCGTTCAGTGCGAGGCTCGTGCTGTTCATCACCGTGCCCAGGATGATGCCCACAAGCGGGATCGTGTGCCGCGCATCGAGCCACGCCGCCTCCCGCAGGCTGGTGGAAAGCGCCATGCCGGTCACGAAAACCGTGGCGATCGCCACCGGAAGGCCGCCGAGGCCGAAACGCAGCCAGCCCCGGAAACGCAGCTTCTGCCGGGACTGCACCTCCCACGCCGCTGCCCCGATCATCGCCGCGACGATCAGCAGCGTGACC
Organism: Paenirhodobacter sp.; assembly: GCF_047600745.1. GTDB lineage: Bacteria > Pseudomonadota > Alphaproteobacteria > Rhodobacterales > Rhodobacteraceae > Rhodobacter. Next base: position 137,383 of record NZ_JASGKI010000004.1, read on the forward strand.
CCGGGCGAGGCCAGCGCGAAGACATGGCGCAGCATGAGCCCCACCAGAACGAGCTGCGCCGCCATCCGCAGCGCGGCGATGGCCAGCGGCCGGTGGATGCCGAGCGTCAGCACCACCGACAGGCCGGAAGCGATCAGCAGGCTGACGGCGGCGAGCAGAAGATCGGCGGGAGTGAGGGTGATGGGCGTCATGGCGCGGCCTCGGCCAGCCCGTCGCCCGAAAGGACATAGTGCCGGTCCGCCAGCCGCGCGACCTGCGCCGGGTCATGCGAAACGACGAGCAGCCCCGTGCCCTCCCGCTTCATCCGGGCCAGCACTTCCTCTACCCGCCGCGTCGCCTCCGGGTCGAGCGCCGAAGTCGGTTCGTCCAGCAGCAGGAAGCGGGGGTGCAGCAGCAGCGCGCGGATGAGGGCCAGCCGCTGGCGCTCGCCGCTGGAAATGTCCTCCGGTGCGGCCTCCATCAGCGCGCCGGGCAGGCCGAAATCGGGCAGAAGTCGGCGCGCGGCGGCCTCATCCTCCATGTGCTGAGCTATGCGCGGCGCCCACCATCCCGCATCGGCGGGGACATAGACCACCGCCCGCCGCCATGCACTGGCCGGGACGGCCTCGCGCAGGAAGCCGCCGATCCGGGCGCTCCCCAGGCCCGGGTCGAGGTCGGCGATCAGCCGCAGCAGCCGACTCTTGCCGCACCCCGACGGCCCGGTCAGCGCGACGCAGGAACCGGGCGCGACCGTCAGGCTGTAGCGCGGACAGCCCTCGCCCCGGGACAGCCCCTCGGCGATCAGCGGCCCCGACCCGGCGGGCGCCGTTGCTGACTTCTTCCGTCGGGCAAAAGGTAGCATTCACTCACATCTTCCATTTTGGTAGTAGATGCTACATTTGTCGTGCGGCGGACACAAGCGGGCCCTGCGAAAGCTCCGCCCGGGGATGACAAGGGTGTTGGCGTCCATCCGGATCTGTGGGGCACCCTGTTCCGAGTTGCGCCTGGGGGAACCCGCCCACGGTAGGGGGCAATCCCCTGCGTCCGCGGGGGGTCTGGTCCGGCCTTGGCAAGGGAATTTCGGCTACCCCGTGCGTGCGGGGGCCGGGGCCGTGGATCGGGCCGCAACTGTCGGCGGCACCCATCCCGTGCGTGCGGAAACCGGGGCGGCTGGCACCGGGCGGAATGGCCGAAGCGGCGTCATCCGGTGGGTGCGCCATTCGGGTCCGGGGCCGATATGGAGAAAGAAAAATGAACGGATCCACGCCGGGATTGGCCTCGACGGTATCACCGGCGTTCGGCGCTATCCAGGCGTTCGACGATGTTTCGCTCACAGTCGCGCGGGGCGAGGTTATCTGCCTTTCCGTCCCCCGGCCCGAAACAGGGATCGCAGGGGCGGCGGCCATGGAAGGCGTGCCGAAGGGCGGTTCCCGTGGCCTTCAGGTCGCACTTCAGCGCGGCGGGTGTCAGCTTCGGGCGCTCCTGCGCGACCTTGCAGAGGCGGTAGGTCGCCAGGGCGACGAGGGCGGATAGCGCCACCGAGGTCAGCGCGTCGGACATGAAATGCCGCCCGAGCCCGATGCGCAGGACCATGCTCAGGCCGGTCAGGGCGGCGCCCGCGATGCCCCCGATCCAGCGCTTGCGTGGCGACAGATGCGGCCAGAGCAGGGCCAGCGCGACGAAGACGAAGGTCGCGGTCTGCGCCACTTCGCCCGAGGAGAAGGAGCAGTTCCGGGCGCATTGGTCGCTGATCTCCAGCATGGGCGTGAAGTGCTTGTCGCCGCCGAATTCGGCTAGATGCGCGGGCCGCGCGCGCCCGACCCGGGCCTTGAGGATGCCGTTCACGATGAGCCCCGGGCCGAGCAGGAAATTCACCGCAGCGAAGCTCCAGTTGCCGATCCCGGAGGCCGGGGTGATGCGCAGGAACCGCCACAGCAGGAGGGTGAGGAAAACGGCGACGAAGCCCACCGTCAGCCCGATGCGCAACGTATCGTTGAGACCGATGGCCAGCGCGTTCCCGTCCAGCAGGAATTGTCCGGCGCCAGCGTAGAACAGCCGTGTGATGGTCAGGTCCAGCCCCGGAAAGGTGACGAAGACGCAGATGACGGCCAGCGTGGCGGTCAGAGTGAGGATATGCAGGCGGGTGAAGAGAGGGTCATTCACGGGGAAAATCCATCGGACAGGGGGGTATGGTCATTACGCCCTCCAGCGCAGCACGCGGCAGAGGTAGGCGAGCACGAAACCGGCAAATGGCGGGGTGATCCGGGCGGCGCGCTTCGTGTCGTGCGTTTCCGGCCAGAAGCCGCCAAGGGCGAGGAAGGTCGTCCAGACCGTGCTGCCGAGGCCGGACCAGATCAGGAAGGGCAGGGGCGGCATCCGCGCGATCCCGGCGGGCACGGAGATCAGGCTGCGCAGCCCCGGAACCCGCCGCCCCCAGAACACCGCCTGCGTGCTGTGCCGCGCGAACCAGGCGGTGGCGTGGCGGATGTCATCGGGGGCGACCCCCATCCACCGGCCATGGTGCGCGGCCAGCCGGATGATCCTGTCCGTGCCGATCCAGCGGCCGACGAGATACCGGAACGCCTCCCCGAGCGTTGCGCCCATGCTGCCCCGCGCGGCATGGAATCCGGCCAGCGGCATGATGAGTTCGGACGGGATCGGCGGAAAGACGTTCTCGGCGAACATGGCCGCGGCGATGCCGGTGTAGCCGCCTTCGCCGACCAGCATCAGAATCTGCTCCAGCATCCCACGTCCTTTCGCGCATCCGGGGGCGCGCGACGGCGGCCCGGGGGGTCGCGGGCCGGACTAGGGGGCCAAACTTACGGGAAGCTGACGGTGGCGAGGAAGGCGGGTGTTCAAGCCGTCGTGACAGGCTGCGCGTCAGCCATCCGTGCCGCGCAGGTGGACGCGCGCCATGAAGCCGTCCGCCCGCCCGGGACGCGGCGAAAGCAGGTCCAGACTACCGCCCGCCTGCGCGGCGATCTGCCCGCAGATATGCAGGCCCAGGCCGAAACCGTTGCCGTCCCCCCGGCTGAAGCGGCGCGGGAGCGTGTCGAGGTGCGGCACCACCGGCCCGCCGTTGGACACTTCGAGAAGCGGGCCGGGCTGAACGGAAACCACGATCTCTTCCCCGGCCCCGTGCTGGAGTGCGTTCTCCACCAGATTGCCCAGCACGATGGCAAAGGCGTCCGGGTCGATCCGGGCCAGCACCGGGGCTTTGGGCAGGTCTAGCCGGATCCGTGCGGGGACATCGGCCACGACCAGCCGGGCGAGGGCGGCGATGTCATGCGCCTGCGCCGAAGCGCCCACCCCGGCATCCGCGCGCGCCAGTTGCAAGAGCCGCGCCACCAGCCGCCGCATCCGTTGCAGCGCGCGTTCCAGCGCGTCGACCCGGCTGTTTTCGGGCCGGCTGTTTTCGGGGGCCTCGGCGCGCAGTTGCTGGACCTGTGCGAGCGCGATGGCGACGGGGGTGCGCAGTTCATGGGCGGCATTGGTGGCAAAGGCGCGCTCGGCCTCCAGCGCCTGCGTCAGCCGCGCCATGAAGCCGTTCACCGTGCCCGCGATCTGCACCAGATCCGCGGGCCAGCCGGTGGTGTCGATCGGATCGAGGCGGTTTCCGTCGCGGCTGGCGATCTCGGCACTGAGTGCGCGCATCGGCGCCAGCGCCTGCCGCGCGATCCAGCCGGTGAGCAGCCAGCTCAGCGGCAGAAGCGCCAGCATCGGCAGCAGGAAGCCGGTCATCCCCTCGCGCAGCGCCTCCCGCCGCTCGGCCAGTGGCGCGGCGAGTTGCAGCGCATGGCCTGCGGCGTTGAACGGCGTGGTATAAAGCCGGTAATCCGCCGCCGTGGCAAAGCCCGGTACCGAGAAGCGGCGGCAGTTCCGGGGCCACGGCGCGGCCCGCGCGGTCGACCTGGCGCAGAACCTGCCCGCCCTGACCGAACAGCCGGTAGAGCAGCGCCTCCTCGGGGGCGGAAAGCGGCTGCGGCATCTGTGGCCCGGCGCTGCCCTGCGCCTCCGCCAGCGACAGGAGCGGCAGCAGCACATGCGCGGTTTCGGCCAACTGCTGGTCGAACAGTTCCTCCTGCTCCGACCACAGCACCGAAACCATCACCAGCACCGCCGCGAGCCAGATCACCCCCAGCCCGAGCGTGGTGAACAGGGTCACCCGCCGGGACAGGTTCACGCGACCTCTCCCATCCGGTAGCCGAAGCCGCGCTGCGTCACGATGGCGCCGCGCCCGAGCTTGGCCCGCAGGCGGCTGACATGCGCCTCGATCGCGTTGCTTTCGATTTCGTCGCCGAAACCGTAGAGCGTTTCCTCCATCTGCGCGCGGGTGACGGTAATGCCGGGCCTGCGGCTCAGCCGTTCGATCAGCGCCCATTCCCGCAAGGTCAGATGCACGGGCGCACCGTCGAGCAGAACCTGCCGCCGCTCGGGCAGCAGGCACAGGCGGCCAAAGCGGCGTTCCACCTCTACCGTGCCGGTGGCGCGGCGGTGGATGGCGAGGATGCGGGCACGCATTTCGTCGAGGTCATAGGGCTTGACCAGATAGTCGTCGGCCCCGGCCTCCAGCCCGGCGATCCGTTCGGTGATCCGGTCCCGCGCGGTGACGATCAGCACCGGCACCCGCCGCCCCCCGGCACGCAGCCGCCGCAGGAAATCCAGCCCCTCGCCATCGGGCAGATGCAGGTCGAGCAGGATCAGGTCGTAATCCGTCCCGGCCGCAGCCGCCTCCGCATCGTCCAGCCGCAGCGCGAGGTCGACGGCATGGCCCGCCTGGCGCAGACAGGCGCCGATCGCCTCGGCCAGATCTGGTTCGTCCTCCACCGCCAGCAGGCGCATCTTCGTCTCCTCGGTACGGGGGGGTGTCCGCGCCGCCGTCCGCCCCTGCATAGCGCAGGCACCCCCGACTGGCTGCGGACCGTGCGCAAGCGAACGGTAATCCTCGGGGTCGATCAGCCCCGGGCCGCCGCGGTTCGGGAACGACATATGGTTGACGCCAGCACCCTCTGGCGGGGTTTGCCTGCGCGGTCGGGCGGCGCTGATCGGATGGGAAAGCGCGCCGCGCCCGGCCGAGATCGCATGGGGCAGGCATCTCCTTGCGTTCGGCGCGATATGATACCATGCCTTGCCAAAGTCCGGGGAGGATCGCCAACGCCATGTCCCATACCGTCAAGCAAAAGACCAGGCTGCTCGCCCGTGTGCGCCGGATCCGGGGCCAGATCGAAGGGGTGGAGCGGGCGCTGGAGGCCGAGGCCCCCTGTTCCGAAGTCCTGCGCCAGATCGCCTCGGTTCGCGGCGCCATCAGCGGGCTGACCGCGGAACTGATGGAGGATCATCTGCGCGAACATGTCGTGGCGGCGCAAGACGACGAGGCCCGCAGGTCCGGCGCCGAAGAGATGATCGAGATCATCAGAACCTATCTCAAATAGCCCCCATGTCCGAACAGGCCACCGATACCGGTTCCGATGGCAGGGTAGCGGCCGGAAATCCCGCTGTCGGCGCGCGGTTCGGGGATTTGCGGCGGGGGCGCTTGCATTCCCGGCACCGGCGGCGGTATTTCCACCTTATGCCAGCTTCCGCCCGCCAGACCTCGATCCCGGGATGTTTCTCTTGGCCACGCTGACCCGCCGCGTCCTGTTGGCCGCGCTTCCTGCCGCCTGCATGGCGATCCCTCCGGCTGCGCGGGCTTTCGACGCGCCCCCCGAAAGCCATCGGGTGTTGCTGCGCGATGTCACGGTTGATGGGCGGGCCTACCGGCTGTTCATGGCGGAGCCGGTCGGGGTTCCTCCGGCAAGCGGCTGGCCGTCGTTGTGGATGCTGGACGGCAATGCCGTTTTCGAGCGGCTGACGGCAGAGGATCTCCGCCACCATCCACGGCTGGCGGTTGTGGGCATCGGCTATCCGGGGAGCGAGAGCTTCGACACAACGGCGCGGGCGCTGGACTATACCCCGACGAGCCCGCCGGATACCGAAACGGCGCGCGGGCGGATGACGGGCGGCGCCGATGCCTTCCGCGCCCGGCTGACGGGGCCGTTGCGGCGCGCGGCGGCGGAGCGGGTCGCGCTCGATCCGGCGCGGTGCATGCTCTGGGGGCATTCCTATGGCGGGCTGTTCACGCTGCATTGCCTGATGTCCGAGCCGCTGGCCTTTTCGGGCTGGATCGCGGCGAGCCCTTCGAGCGGTTTTGGCGGCGGCGTGCTGCGGGGGCTGGCGGCCACGGCACCGCATCTGCCGCCGGAGCGGGTGGCTCCGGTGCGGATCCTGCTGGGCGACAGCGAACACCGGCGCGGAAGCCCCCCTCCGGGTGGGCCACGGCCCAACCCTGAAACCCTCGCGCTGGCCGAAGTGCTGGAACGGCGCGCAGATCTGGAGGTGCGGCTGACGGTGCTGAAAGGGCTGGGGCATGGCGCGACCTTCGCCGCATCCTTCCCGCAGGCCCTGGAATTGGCGGAGGCAGCCGGTTAGCCGCCCCCGCCGGGGGATCAGAACGTGGCGGTCAGGCCCAGATAGAACGCCCGGCCCGGCTCGTTGTAGGTATTTGCCCCTTCGCCCGACCGCAGGATGGTCTTGTCGAACAGGTTGGTCACGCCGCCGTTCAGCCGCACGCCATTCTCGAACTCATAGGACATGGCGAGGTTGACCAGGGTGTAGGGCGAACGGTCCTTGGTGTTGCTGGCATCGCCGCCGGTGGTGGCGCTGGTGCTTGCCGCCTCGATCTTGCCGAAATGGGTCAGCGAGGGGATGACCGAGAACTGATCCGTGACCTGATATTCCAGCGAAGCGTTGATCGTGTAATCCGGCACCAGCGACAGCGGCACCGTGACCGTCTTGCCACCGTCGAGCTTCAGCTTCTGCTCGGATTTGATCATGTAGGTGCCGTTGATGGCGACCTTGACGCGTTCGTGAACCGGGAAGGCCACGCTGCCTTCGAGGCCCGAAACCACCGCGTCCGGAATGTTGTCCCACTTGAACACGTTCCAGACTTCGCCGGTGACGCTATCGACGCTGGTGCCGAGCCTGTTGGGGCTGGCCTGGATCTTGTCGTGATAATTGTTGTGGAAATAGGTCAGGGTCGCGCTGACTTCGTTGGCGCCGTTGAAGGCGACACCGATTTCCTTGTTGATCGAGGTTTCCGGCTTCAGATCCTGGTTGCCCAGCATGGCGCAGCGGACATAGCGCTGCACCGTCCCGGTTTCGTCAACGAAATAGGGGCAGCCGCCGCCACCGGTGCGATAGGCATATTGCTCAGACTGCTGATAGAGGTTGGGCGATTTGAAGGCGCGCGCGATGCCGCCCTTGATCTGCCATTCCGGAGTCAGTTGATAGGCCGCGTTCATCCCGCCCGAAAGGTTGGTACCGAAGGTGTCGGCCCAGTCGTAGCGGATCGACGGCGTAAGCGTCAGCCGGTCGTTCCACGGGATATTCGCCTCGGCATAAAGGCCGACGTTCAACTGCTTGGTGATCGGGTCGTTCTGGCTCGGATCCGGCCGGTAATGGCCGAAGTCGAAGTTGATCACGTTGGGCTCGTAATCCGACAGGTCGAGCTTTTCCTGCCGCATTTCGGCGCCAAGGGTGATGGCGGAGGTCCGGCCAAAGATCTGCCGGTCGAAGATGACCTCGCTGCGGCCCGACCAGATCGTCATGCGCGCGGTATCCCAATCGGCATCGCTGTCGATCGCGCCTTCGCCGCTGCCGTTCATGCCTTCGCTCAGGCGGGTGTTCTTCGTGTTCTCCCATTGCAGGTAGCTGTTCACCCGGCCCCAGCCGTAATCGCCGGTATGGGTGAGGGCGCCGGTCCTGCGGCGCATGACGTTGGTTTCCTTGCCTTCGTTCGCCAGTTCGCCGATCAGCGGCCGCCCGCCTTCGCCAAGCGACCCGCCCAGAAGGACGTCACCCGCGTAAATATTGCCCTGCCGCGACATCCCCAGATCGAGGTCGAACTTGTCCTGCTGGGTCGGCTCCCAGCTCAGCCGGACGGTGGCGTCCTTGTTGACCACACCCTCCATCCCGGCGGGATAAGTCGTGCAGGGGACAACGTTGCCGCCGCGATCGAAGCATTCCTGATCCTTCAGGACGTCTTCATTCAGCGTCGCCTTGTCGCCGTCTTTCTTGTTGTAATTCCCCATCAGGCGGATGCTGAAATTCTCGCCCAGAGGCCGCGCATACATGAGGTTCGCGCGGGAGGTCTTGCCTTCCTTGCTGTTTTGCGGGGCGTTGTGATGCAGCCCGAAGGACCAGGTTTCCTTTTCCGGCTTCTTGGTGATGATATTCACCACACCGCCCGCCGCGCCAGAGCCATAACGCGCCGCTGCCGGACCGCGCAGGACTTCGATCCGTTCAATCATCTCGGCCGGTACCCAGTTCGAAATCGCCGCGCGTATCGCGTTCGCCCGAACGGCCCATCTTGACCGCGCCCCGCGACAGCACCGGCTTGCCGTCGATCAGGATCAGGGTGTTTTCCGGCCCCATGCCGCGGATGTCGATCTGGCGCTGGTTGCCGCGCTGCCCGGACGGGCTGTTCCCGGTCAGGTTGACGCCGGGCATCTTGCGCACGATTTCGGAAATGTCGTTCACGACCGGCTGCTTTTCCAGATCCTCTTCGGTGATCTGGGACACGCCGAGGGCCTGCTTGGCCTGTTCTTCGGCGGAAATGACAATCGTGTCGAGAACGACGTCATCTTCGGTGGTCTGCTGCGCCATGCCGGGACCGGCGAATGCCGGCAGCGACATCAGCAGGCAAAGGGCAGTGCCCGTGGAAGGGCGCGGGAAGCGCGATGCCATGAGAAACTCCTGATGGGAAAACGGGAATCGCTGGCTTCACGCGGGCTGATCCAGCTTCAACCATTCGTGATCCCGGTCATCAACGTCCGGCGCGCGTGCCGTGGCCATTATGTCGCTATTGTGGCGGATGCGTCACAAACACGATTTCTCCATTCCGGAAGGCAGCGGATATGGGCGGAGAGGTCGCGAGCCAGCCCCTCCGGCTTTGCGCGCTGAACAGGCGGGTTATGCTGATCGCTTCGAGGATGCCCCGCACTCATGAGTCCTCCGACAGCGACACTGGTGGCGCAATCAGGGTCTGGCCCCGGCAGCGAAGGGGGCTGCGTGCTCCACGCAGAGCCCGGCCTCGCAGGCGGGAGAGGGTGGTTAACCCAACCCTCGCGGCGCCGCTGGGCCTCTCGCGGAGATCGCGGCGCATATAGGGTGGAATGCTCCCTACAAGTCGGCGAATATCGGGCCTTGCGCCCATGTCTCCCCCGATGAAACCGATGCTGTTCTGGTGAAGCGGGAGCGCCAAAGGGGGACAGCGTGAACAAACTGTAACCGACGGGCAGTATAGATACAGCTTGACGCCCGTCTCAGAAAAAACTAATGAAACCGGGCTCCGAGGCGGGTTGGCGGAGAGGTTACGCAGCGGATTGCAAATCCGTGAAGACCGGTTCGATTCCGGTACCCGCCTCCAAATCTTTTCAATCACTTAGATGATGACCGCCGCCCTTTCGGGCGTCCATTTTGAACAGCGTTTTGAAAATCTGTTCATGCTCTGCCCCGTTTGGCCGCCGTCAGCGCCTCAAGAATGCGGTCGGACTCGCCGGGCGCAAGGCGGGCGTAATGCTCGATGACGTTCTGCGCATGGCGCAGCCCCCACCCCATGAAACCCGCGATCTGCGCAAGGCTAAGGCCCGCATTCAGTAGCCGCGTGGCGGCTGTGCCTCGGGCATCCTGAAGGCGTAGCGTGTCCGACAGCTTGGCCTTGTCGCGCCACTGGCGAACGCCCTCTGAAGCCCGGTGTTCGGTCAAGGGCTGGCCGTTGGCATTGGTCAGGATCAACAGCCGGTCCTTCGGCGTGTCATCCAGAATGGCGGCCATGCGCGGCAGCACCGGGATATGGGCCACCCGGCCGCGCTTGTTCGTCTTGATGCGGATGCGCCGCCCGCCCGGCGTCTCTTCGACATGGGCGCGGGACAGCTTAATAAGATCGCCCGGCCGCAGCCCGGTTTCGCAGGCGGCCAGAAGGATGCGCGACACCCATTCCGGCGCAAGGGCGGTGAAGGTGGCAAGGTCGCTTTCCGTCCAGACCACCTCGGCCCGGTCGGCCTTGTATGCCTTGGGCAGACGGTCGCAATGATGCTCGGCCACCTTTCCGGCATCCCGCGCCCAATTCAGGATCAGCGTGACCACCGTTCCGGCGTAGTCAAATTGCTTGGCCGAATGCGCCCACTGTTGCCGCCATTCGTTCACCTCGCCCCGAGAGGCCGGTTCCTCAAACATGGCGACAGGATCGTCTTTGAACTCTTCCGCAAAGCGTAGTGCCCATTTCCGGTAATCGTCTTGGGTACGAGGGCTTTTCGCCTTGAACTCGGCTGAAGACAGATAGGCGTCCACCATTCCGGGCACGAGGTGCCCAACCTTCGGCCGCCCCTTTCCTGTTCCGCGACGTAGGCGGCGAAGAAGGCGGGATCGGTCGGGAACGGCTGGCTATCCATCCAGAACCGTGCGCCCTTCCGGCGGGTCAGGTAAAAGTAATACCGCACAGTGCCATCGGCCAGCTTGGCCCGCACCCGGTTGATTTCGGGGGGAAGGCGCTGCCGGTTACGCGCCACGACGCGCCCGCCGCTGAGCGACCAGCCCGGCACCCGCACCCGAGGCGGCCCCGTCGCCGGTGTTCAGACCCTGCGCTTCATCCAGCCTGCGCCGCACCAGCGCCGGGTCATAGACACCCCGCCGCCCCGGCACCGGATGGATTTTCATAAGGGCGCACCAATCGCGGAAAGCGCCATTCGCCCCGGAAAACAGCATCTGCCGGGCAAGGTCTTCGCCAGAAATCAATTCAAACATGCGCGTTCACCTCCGACACAGGGGTGGTGCCTGCCGAAGTGCAGCATCGTGCAAAAGAAATGTCGATTGCCGTTGTGCCGCCTTCCGCCTCGCACCAAGCCGCCTGCAAGCGTCTTGATGCCCTTAAAAAGCAACACAACCCGGCAAGGTGCGGTTAAGGAAATCGGCTGAAATCGCCAGCGCGCGCCGCGATTTCGTTAGGTATATCTTAGCGAAAGCCTGTTACGCGCCCGCGCCGCCGGGCTTGGCGAGGCGCACCCCAGCCCCGCCGCCGTTTTCGGGAATGAACTCGACACCGGCGGATTCAAGCGCCGCGCGGATCGCGGCAACCGTGCTTGCCCGTAGTTCCTCGCCCCGCTCAAGGCGGGAAATGGTGTTGGGCGACACGTTCGCCAGTTCCGCCAATTCGCGGATGCCAAGCCCTGTTGCCACACGGGCCATTTTGCATTGGACGGCGTTCAAATGATAACCCTGCTACTTTTTTATTGACGACGTTTGCCACCTCTGAAATGGTAGCCCTGTTACTATGACCCAAGATGAACGATCCCGCAATGCCGAAAGCCCCGCTTTTCGGCCCCGGTGAAGTCATGCCCAAAAAAGAAAGGTGAGACATGGAAATCCTACACTTCGACCGCACCGCCTATACCGCAATGCAAGCCCGGATGGCCGAGACAGACGGCCGGGGCATCAGCATCAATGAATACCTTGCCGCCGGGCTGTTCGCGCTTGCCGTGGATTTCTCGGATGCCTTTGACCGCCTCGCCCAGCGGGAACCGCTCGAAGACATGCAAGACCTCGCCGGATGGATCGACATGGGCGCGGCCGCCACCGAATACAATCTGACCACCGCACAGATATGGGCGGGCCTTCAGGAATGCGCGGCGCGCGGTATGATGATCGTGGCCGTTAATATGGAAGATCCAGAACAGGTCTATTGCGGCCTCGCTTCGGACCCGACCACCACCCGCAATTCCGGTGCCCTCGGCCGCCTGCGCACCGGCCTTTGGCTTCTGCACATGGGCCGCGCCGATATGGTCGATTTCGACACCGCCCGCACCGAACGGGAGAAGGTCTGGCAGCTTGCGGCGCGGCACCGGGAATCGGCAGAGAAGCGGGCCGGGCTGGATGCGTGAGCGCCCCGGCTTCCGCAACAGGGCCTTGCTCGATTTCGTCTGCGCCGTCGCCGCGGTGCAGGAAGCCCCGGAAATCCCGCTTGGCCGCGCGGCCGGGCTGGACCCCTACGGCCTCGACATGGCCGTGGGCATGGCGCGGCAAGCGGGCTTCATTCATCCGGTCGCGCCCGGCCGCTATATCGTGACCCGGCAGGGTATCGTGTGGGCGTGCGGCCAGCTTATCCAAGCCCGCGCTATGCTGGCGCTGGAAGCGCGCGCGCTGCGCCCGGATCAGCCGAGGCAGGAAATCACAAAGCGGCCGCTTGGCGGCCGCCCTGTAACCCTAGTCCCCGCGCCCATGTGAAGGAACCGCCCGCCATTTCCTCCCCGGTCTGCCCTGACCTTCCAGCGCAGGGGCGAAGAAGGCCGAGGGCGGCCGGTCAAGCGGCCACAGCTTTCGCCAGCGCGCCCTTGCCCGAGAAATTGAAGGTGACAGCCACCCACCCGTCTTTCGCGCCGGAAAGCGGGATACCCGACACCACGGCGTTGCCGCTGTAGTAGGCCGCGCCGGTATCGTCGCCGCCCGGATACAAGTTCAGCGCCACAACGGTGCCCACTTCGATGTCGTCTTGGGTGGTGTTCGTCGGGTCATAGTAGCATTCCAGCGAACCGGACCACCCCTTGACGCCAACCCCGGCGTCTTTCCATTCCTCGCCCATGGAATAGGCTTCCGTCACATCCGCAGTCACGTCCAGATTCCAGCTTTGGACATGGGCGAAATCGGTGGCACCGATTTTCACAATCCCGTCCTTGCCGTGAATGATCGCCATAACGGCACCTCCGTTCAAATGGATACCCGCGCCCGGTCAGGGGCGCGGGTCAGATCAGGGTCAGCCGGTTACGGCATCGGTGATCGCGGCGAAAGACTCCGCATGGCGCAGGGCGATATCCCATTCGCTATGCGCGATGATCCGCACGTTGCCTTTTGCGGCTTCGGTCACATTGTCCACAATCAGGTCGATGCCGCCCCACTGGCCGATGATCATGTCCGACCAGTTGCCGAAGATCACAGTCGACAAGCCGGTGCCGCTGCCCTTGGTGCCGTTCGACGGCACAAGCGACGAAAACGCGGCCTTGTATCCGGCGATTTCCCACTGGCCTGCGATGCGCTCCAAAATCATCATCGGCCCAGCATCGGCTGTCAGCTTGGACATTAGGTCCGCCTTCAGCTTGTGCGACATGAGCCAGCCATAGGACGTGCCCGCGACGTTCTCACCTTCCACCTCGGCCATAAGGGCCGTCAGCTTCGGGAACTCTACATCGCCGCCGTTGGTGCCGATTGCCACGCTGCCAATGCCCGAGGTGTTCAGGATGCCGCGCGGAACGGTCGCGGTGCCCGCACCGTTGATCGCGGCATCATCCAGCGCCACCGCAATCGCCTTGCGAAGATCGGCCTGCAACAGCGTGTCCAGACCCGGCAGGGACTGCTTCAGTTGTCGCCGCGAAATCTGGGTACGCGCGGCAAGCTGATGCAGAGTCAGAGAAACCGCGTCAAACTCGGGGTCGCTCTCACTCACGGCGGAATCTTCGGCAATCCACTCGGCCGCCGTTCCCGCAACCATGCGCGGGATGCTGACGTTCTCAACAAGCCCCGGCAGAACCGTGGCCCCGAGGTTCATCACCTGCACCTCGGGCCGAAGTGCATCAATGAACGACTCGGCCGCGTGGTGGGTGCCGATCAGCGAAGGTGCGGTCGCCGTGGTCACGACAGCCCGGCCCAGCACGGCAGGAGGAATCCATACCCCGGAAGGGGTGCGCCCCATGGAGCGGCCGACTTCCTGCGACAACTCGCGTTCAAAGCCCGCCGCCCGCCAGTCGCCCGAAACCTCGGCCGCGACGGCGCGGGTCAGCGAATAGGCCCGCTCCCCGCCCAGATGCAGCGCCGGGGAACGGCTGCGGGTCGCGGTGGACTCGTCGGTGCCAAGCACCTCAAGCGCCTGCATCTGGAAATCGCGCACGGACATGCCGTCATCAATCGCGGCGGCGGTCATGTCAGCGGGCAGCTTGAAACGGGCGGCGGTGGCGGTGATTTCGCGCACCCGCGCCCGTTCGGACGCAGTGGCATTCGCAGCGGCCGTGGCCGGGCCAGTGGGGGCCGGATTCACCGGCAAAGTGGTGGGGGTGGTCATATCGGAACCTTCGTTCTGGGGGGCGGTAAAGGAGCGGCCGACGCCCACCGAAATGTCGGCGGGTACGGACACGAGCGAAATTTCGAGAAGCTGCCAGCGGGCGCGCACAATCGGCAGGCCGTCTCCGGCAGTCTCCACCACCTCAAAGGCGGTGGGTTGATAACCGGCCGAGGTGGCCGAAACCTCGCCCGCTGTGACACGGGCAAGCATGGCATCGCCTTCGGGCGTGGCGGCGAAGGTGGCAAGGGCCTTCCCGCGCCCGCCTTCGATCCATGCCCGAGTGACGGTCCCGACCTTGGCGGCCACCTCGCGCTTGTGATCCAGCAACAGAGGCACAACCCCCGCCGTGACGCGCGACAGATCGGCCTCGCCGGGGCCATGCCCGAGAACCTCATAGGCAAGCCCCACGCCGGGAAACTCGCGCAGCACGGGGGCCTCGGACGAAAACGACAGGGCCACGGTGCGGGCATCGCCAGCTTCAGGCAGAATCTCGGCGGTGATCGAAGGTGCAAAGCGGGTCATGGCCGCAACACCCCCGGCTGACAGACCAGCGCCCAGATCAGTGATAGGCGCGGTCATGGCACCCTCCCACCTTCGCAGGTGCTACAGGCATACCCGCGCCCGAGGTGGCCGCCAGCGCGGCGGCGATCTTCGCCGGGTTCAGCCCGAGGATACCCGCGCCCGCCTCATTCGCCCGCGCCACGAACCGCCCGAGGCGGCCGTCATCGGTCGAAACCAGCGCGGTGGGCGCTTCAGCGTCAAGCCGCCAAACCACCAGCGCGTCCGGCCCTTTCGACAGCGCCGCCGCGATCCGGCCCGGCGCATCGCAGAGAAGGCGGAAGGCGACGTCCTGCCGAAGCCCAAGGCGGCGGGTCTGGGCGATCAGCGCCGCGAGGCATCCGGCCACGATATCCGAATTTTCGGCCGTCGCGCCCTCGGGCGAGGCCATATCCTGCACGTCATGCCGCAGCATTAAACGGCCTCCTTTTCCCTGTGAAAACAAAAACCCCAACCCAAAAACCCGCCCGGAAAAATCGCCAGACTGCCCAAAGCAGCGTGGCGCGAATATCCCCACGTTGGCCTTGCTCGGAAGAACCTAAAGAGTGTGAGTCCAGGGCGATTTCTGCCGAAGTGGAACGGGAAGGCCGGGCAGCGCCCGATGACACGGGCGCGGACCTGTAGCCCGGCCTTCCCGCCCCCACGACACCAGCGAGGCCACCAAACCCGCTGGATGATCCGGGCGAAGAAATCGCGTAACCCGCCCGAATGGTATTTGATGCGGCCAGCATCATCCGGCCGCCTGCGTCGCCGGTCGCATGAAGGTTGCCGGGTCTTCCCCCAGCCAAAGAGCGATAGAGCGGCAGAGGTGCGAGAGGTTCAGTACCACCAGCGGGTCGCCCGCTTCCTCATGCCCGGCCAACCGCGCGGCCTCGGCCATGGAACCATGGTAACGGTCCCCGACAAAGGCAAAAGCCGTGCGGCCCTCGGCGTCTTCCGTGACCGGGCTGGTTGAGTTGACAATCAGAATAGTGTCGCCCTCGGGGTAGAGAGGCCACCAGCGCACCGGATGCCCCTCGGGCGCATCCGTGCCAAAGACAAAGCGGAAGCCCAGCCGGAACGCCTCGTCAGCCTTGACCCCGTAGCGGATCAACCTGAAGCCGATGGACAGCACCACCACCGCTTCGTCCGTCAGATAGCGGCGCAACCACCGCTGATTTTCGCAGGCCGATGCGCGGTTGGGGCCGATGTGGTCTTCAAGGCATTCACCCGCCTCACCAAAGATTTCGGACAGAATGGCACCCGGTCCGTAAATGTAATTGTTGAGAGTGGTCCTCCCGAAACCTATGATGTGGAGCGCATGGGAAATGGGGTGGCGTTTTTCGGTCTGCATCGCTTCGGCGTCCTTTTCTTTGGTGACTGGAAGAAGTCGCCTTTGGAAAAAAATCGCACAAAATGATGTCTATTCTCTTGATAAAACCCTGTATTTTTCCTGTTTAGATCGTTGAAAATTTAACGCTTCTGCAATCAGTATGTGCTACCGGCCCGCCCTTCCCCTTATGCGATCCGCAGACCGCACCTGACCACTTGGGGGCGTAGGGCCATCGTCAAGGGATGACCGGGGTCGGCTTTAGGGAAAGACTGAATCGAATTTTCATTCTGTCCTTTCAATTACCTAGACGAAATTGGGGATGTTGGGGCAGGGAAATCTCCCTATTAGCTGCTAGAGATTCACAGATTTGCTCAGTTTTTTAGGTTCTGCGCTAGGGATTATCATCCCCATCATCCCCAAGAATATCTAAGATCATAAAAACAAAGAGAAATTCAGCATTCTAACAGGAAAACTGCTTCCCCAAACCCTCCCCAAGCCCTCCCCATTGGGGAAGCACCTTCCACAAACCGCCCTGCAAGCCGTCACTTGCGCCTCGCATCCTCTTCGCCCGGCGAATGCCGGGCGGCATTATTCCCTTCCCCCGGTCAAAGATCGGGGCAGATCGGTTTAGGTGTGGGAACCGGGGGCGCGGGGCAGAGAGGGGCACGGGCAGCGCCAGCACACAGCTAGGTCGCAGCAAAAACCGCTATACAACCTACCGCAGATGGCACTAAATGTTGGGAAAATTTGCGCCGGAGGAACCATTGTCAGCTTTTGCGGATCGCCTGCCACTGTATCAGCAAATCGAGGCAGCGCGCGGATCGAAGGTCTTGGTGTATGCGACCAGCGATAGGCCGGGCATGGAAGCGCAGATCGCGCCAGATGTGATCGACTTCTTCGTAGATCATCTGGACGCCATGTGGCCAACGCAAAAAATCAGCCTGATCCTACATACCAACGGGGGCGACACCGCCGCCGCATGGCAGTTGGTGAACCTTTTCCGCACGTTCTGCGATGACTTGGAGGTAATCATTCCCCGCAAGGCACTTAGCTCTGGAACTTTGATTTCGCTTGGTGCCAACCGCATCGTAATGACGAAACAGGCATCCTTGGGGCCGATTGACCCGAGCCTGAACAGCGCACTTAACCCCTTGATCCCCGGCGGCGGACCGAACCACAGGGCACCCGTTAGCGTTGAAGCTGTGCAAGGTTTCTTGGATGTGGTCCAAGATCAGCTTAAGGTCACTGACGCAGGAGCTTTGGCTACGGTGTGGAACAACCTGTCGGAGAAAATCCACCCTCTTGTGCTTGGGCAGATTTTCCGCACACGGTCGCAGATCAGGACGTTGGCAAAGCGTTTGCTTGCGCACCAGCAAGTCGAGGAAGAGAAGCGCGATGCGATCATCGCCTTCTTGTGCAGCGAGTCAGGCAGCCACGACCACACCATCAACAGGCGGGAAGCCCGCAGCATGGGGCTGGCGATCGAGAACGCTTCCGAAGAACTTTACGGAATCTTAAAGTTATTGCATAATTCTATGGCCGATGCCCTGAAGTCGCGGACCCCGTTCAGCCCAGACACGGAACTTGCAGGTCAGCAACAGTGCGGGTATTCGTGCAGCCGCGTGCTGATCGAGAGTGTTTCGCATGGGAGCCATCAGTTCTTGTCCGAGGGGATGATCTCGCGGGTTCAGATGAATCAGAACGGCATCCCGCAAGTCGGCATTCAGGATTCTAGAAACTTTGAAGGTTGGAGAAAGGTAGCATGAAATGAAATCGGCATACGAAGTGTCACCAGCTAACTATTCGTTTGAAAATGCTGGGAAAACTTGGACGTCTTCGGCCTGCGAGACGTTCTACGCCAACACTTCCAGCGCGCCGAACTCGCTGGCGGAACTGAGCCGCCATGCCATGCTGGTTCTTCCCACCATGCTACTTGATGACACCGCCGAGGAACACGCGGTCTGACACGCCTCTCCCGGCAGAAGAACACAGCGCGCCCGGTCGGTGGCGCGCTTTTTCGTTACGGGGCAGGAGAAGAACATGGCGTCAGTTTTGCGACCGACTGACAAGCCATTGATTTCCTTAGGACCGAAATCCGTGCGTTTTGAAGAATTTCTCAATGGAATCCACGCCCACCGTGGGATTGCAAATCCGTGAAGACCGGTTCGATTCCGGTACCCGCCTCCAAATCTTTCAACGACTTGACCTTATGATGCCCTGTCAGGGTATCAAATAGGGTATCAGATTCATGTTCTGGTCCCGTTCTGTTTATTGCCGCTTCTCCCGCGCCTGACGTGCCCGCATCTCCTGCCGGGCTTCGCAATCATTTCTTTCGTCGCATGGCCGGAATAGGCCGCGATCTCGTCGTCATCGCAGCCGACCCATGCCGTTCCTTCACCCCACGATAGCGTAGCGCGTGCAGGTCGTAGGCTTCCAGCCCCAGCCGCTTGCGCTCCTTCAGCATCAGATCGGCCATGTAGCGATAGCGGGTTGGGTTGCCATCCCGCTTGATGAGGATGGGGCGGGCAGCGATGGGAACGGCCCCAAGCCCGGCCTTGGTGCGGTCGAGCGCTTCCCGGAGCTGATCCGTGCAGGGGAGCACCAGCGGCTTGTCAGTCTTGTTCTGGCGCAGGGTCAGGGAATCACCATCGTAGTCGCCCCAGCGGAAACCCACCCAGTCACCACTGCCGACGCCAATCTCGAAGATTAGGAGCGGCAGCGGTTGCGCCTCGGCCCGGAACCTTTCCACCGCCCAATCCGGCCATGGCAGGTGTTCCCGCCGCCGCTCGGCAGGGGTCTTGAGTGCCCGGACGCCCTTCGCCGGATTGTTATGGAGCCTGCCCAGATCAATCGCGACAACCAGCATCTGGGGGCTATAGTTCGCGAACCGGGTGCGATGCGCGTTCGCCTTCTGCGCCCCGATCACATCGGCCCGCGTCAGGGCTTTCACGTCGCGGCTGCCGATCTTCTCCCGCAGGTAGTCCATCACCTTGTCGTAATCCTGTCGGGTACGACTTGAGGCGGGTCCAGCGGTCGGACGTGCGGTAGTCGTCCATCAGCGCGGCCTATGCGGACTTCGCCTGGGCGCGTTTGCCTGTAAGGATTTCCCAGTATTCCCGGTCAAACGCAGACGTGCCTTCAGCCGCTCCCACAGGTCCGAAACCATCGTGACGACATCGGCCAGCGCGTCGCCAAGGCAAGTTCTCGCGCGTGAAAGAAGATCGGCTATGGTCAGCCTTGTGAGCCAGTGAAACCGTGGCGGCAGGGCAACAGAGCGGCAAATAGCGCAGAATCCGACGAAAATGCGGGCTTGCTCGCGGGTGGGTATGCAACTTTCCCGTTTGATTTCAGTGGACTACCGAATCGGTGCCTGCGTCCGAGGCTTTCAGTAAATTGGTCCGGGCATCTTTCTTTGGGAAGATGATCGGCGGTTTCTGGTGGCGGGTCGGGAGGTTCTGCCGGTTGAGAGCCTGCGTTCCGGGTTATCTGCCACGGGTTTTTCATCCAGTCGCGACCGGAGCCCGGTTTGTGTTTGCTTGATCGGCGCAGAGTGAGCAATCGCCCGACGCGCGGAGCTTTCATCCTGCGCAGTGGGGCGGGTCCTAGGGTTCGCCGCGAATGGCCGGTAGCGAACAGGCGCGGCTTCTGGTAGATCCGTGCGAGGAACGGCCGGGCAGGGTGACGGAATGAAGGCGCTTGTCACCATCTTCGATGTGACGATGCCGCTTCCGTCCGCCCGTAGCGGCGCCGTCCCGCCGCCCGGAGATGGACCGTGATCGGGGATGTTCCTTCCTTGCGACCGGGATGATAGAGGGTGACTCTGGCGACCCGGGGCTGCGCGCCCTGAGGCAGTGGTTCCGGAGGAGGCGCAGATGTCGGAGACAGTCGACCTGTTCGTGATTGGCGGCGGCGTCAATGGCTGCGGTATCGCGCGGGACGCGGCGGGGCGGGGGCTGAGCGTCACGCTGGCCGAGCAGGGCGATCTGGCACAGGGCACGTCCAGCGCCTCGACCAAGCTGTTCCATGGCGGGTTGCGCTACCTCGAATATTTCGACTTCCATCTGGTGCGGGAGGCACTTGCGGAGCGGGAAACCCTGCTCACCGCGATGCCGCATATCAGTTGGCCGATGCGCTTCGTGCTGCCCTGGTCGCCCGAGATGCGGTTCGAGAGCAACACCCCGACGTCGCGCTTGCTGGGGCTGTTCCTGCCGTGGATGAAGGGGCGCCGCCCGGCCTGGCTGATCCGGTTCGGGTTGTTCCTTTATGACGTGATGGGCGGGCGGAAGATCCTGCCGGGCACGCGCCGGGTCGACCTGAACAGGGATCCGGCAGGCGGGCCGCTGAAACCCGGCTTTCCGCGTGCGTGGGAATATTCCGACTGCTGGGTGCAGGATTCGCGCCTCGTCGTGCTGAACGCGCGCGACGCCGAACTGCACGGCGCGCGGATCCTGACCCGGACGGAGGTACGCTCGGCACATCGCAAGGATGGGCTTTGGGA
Organism: Paenirhodobacter sp.; assembly: GCF_047600745.1. Lineage (GTDB taxonomy): Bacteria > Pseudomonadota > Alphaproteobacteria > Rhodobacterales > Rhodobacteraceae > Rhodobacter. The sequence continues at coordinate 157,873 of NZ_JASGKI010000004.1, forward strand.
GATCGTCACCGAAGACGGCGCGGTCCATCACGCCCGCGCGCTGGTCAATGCCACGGGCCCCTGGATCGGCGGGGTGATCCGCGATGTGATCGGCCTGCCCACGGCGGAAAGCGTGCGCCTTGTCCGGGGCAGCCATATCGTCGTGCCGAAGCTCTATGACCATGACAAATGCTATTTCTTTCAGGGCACGGATGGGCGGATCATCTTCGCCATTCCCTATGAAGGGGACTTCACCCTGATCGGCACCACCGATCAGGACCATCAGGGCCGCCCCGAGGATGCGCGCTGCACCGATGCCGAGCGCGATTACCTCTGCGCCTTTGCCAGCCGCTATTTCGTGAAACCCGTGCGCCCGGAGGATGTCGTCTGGACCTATTCCGGTGTGCGCCCGCTTTATGACAACGGGGAGGAATCGGCTACGGCGGCGACGCGGGATTATGTGCTGGGGCTGGATACGGCGGGGCCGCCGCTGCTGAATGTATTCGGCGGCAAGATCACCACCTATCGGCGGCTGGCGGAACAGGCGATGGGCAAGCTGCTGCCCTTCTTCCCGCAGGCGGGCGGCAACTGGACGGCGGGCGTGCCGCTGCCGGGGGGGGATTTTCCGGTGGATGGGGTGGGCGCGCTGATCGGGCGCCTGCGCGAAAGATATCCGTTCCTGGCCGCTCCCCATGCCGCGCGGCTGGTCCGGACGTATGGGACCGAGGCGTTTGCGATGCTCGACCATGCGAAGGGGCCCGCCGATCTGGGGAACCATCTGGGCGGGACGCTGACCTGTACCGAGGTCGCCTGGCTGATCCGCAAGGAATACGCCCGCACCGCCGAGGATATTCTGTGGCGGCGCACCAAGCTGGGCCTGAGCCTGACGCCGGAGCAGGTCGCGGCGCTGGATGCGCATATGACGCGGGTGAGCTAGTGGACCATATTCTTGCCATCGACCAGGGCACGACCTCTTCGCGCGCGATCCTGTTCGACGCCGCGCTGCGCCCGGTCTCCGTGGCGCAGGAGGAATTCCCGCAGCACTATCCGCGCCCCGGCTGGGTCGAACATGATCCCGGCGACCTTTGGGCCACGGTGGCCGCCACCGGGCGGGCGGCGATCGAACGAGCGGGGATCGGGGCAGGGCGGATCGCCGCGATCGGCATCACCAACCAGCGCGAGACGACCCTGCTGTGGGACCGCGCGACGGGGCGGCCGCTGCACCCCGCCATTGTCTGGCAGGATCGCCGCACCGCCGATATGTGTTCCGCGCTGCATGCTCATGGGCCGATGATCACCGAGCGGACGGGGCTGCTGCTGGATCCGTACTTCTCGGGGACGAAGCTGAAATGGCTGCTGGATACCATCCCCGGCGCGCGGGAGCGGGCGCGGCGGGGGGAGCTGGCCTTCGGCACCGTGGACAGCTGGCTGATCTGGAACCTGACGGGCGGGCGGCTCCATGCGACGGATGCCACCAATGCCGCGCGGACCCTGCTGTTCGACATCGGCGCCAATGCCTGGGATGCGGAGATCTGCGGATTGCTCGATATTCCGATGCAGCTGTTGCCCGAGGTGCGGGACTGCGCCGCCGATTTCGGCCGGACCCGGCCCGATCTGTTCGGGCGCGAGATCCCGATCCTGGGCGTGGCGGGGGACCAACAGGCCGCGGCGGTGGGGCAGGCGTGCTTCCACCCGGGGATGATGAAGGCGACCTATGGCACGGGCTGTTTCGCGTTGCTGAACACCGGCACGGATCGCGTCGCATCGCGCAACCGGCTGTTGACCACCATCGCCTGCCGGCTGGACGGGCGGACGACCTATGCGCTCGAAGGGTCGATCTTCATCGCCGGGGCGGTGGTGCAATGGCTGCGCGACGGGCTGCGGATCATCCGTTCGGCGGCAGAGACGCAGCCGCTCGCCGAAAGCGCCGATCCCGCGCAGCAGGTGGTGATCGTGCCCGCCTTCACCGGCCTTGGCGCACCCTATTGGCGGCCCGAAAGCCGGGGTGCGGTCTTCGGCCTGACCCGCAATTCCGGCCCGGCGGAATTCGCGCGGGCGGCTCTGGAAAGCGTGGGCTATCAAACTCGCGATCTGGTCGAGGCGATGCGCGCGGATTGGGGCACGGCGGGCGTTCTGCGGGTCGATGGCGGGATGGTGGCCAGCGATTGGGCGATGCAGTTCCTGGCCGATATTCTGGGTGCTCCGGTGGATCGGCCGGTGGTGACCGAAACGACGGCGCTCGGCGCGGCCTATCTGGCGGGGCTTAAGGCCGGGCTGTGTCCGGAGCCCGAGGATTTCGCCCGAAGCTGGTCGCTGGAGCGCCGCTTTGCGCCGATGATGGGGGAAGATCTCCGTTCGGAGAAATACGCCCGATGGCGCCGCGCGGTCCGGGCGACGATCGAAGCGGGCTGAGGTTGGCCGGTAACCGGCCAACCTCAAACGCTTACTTGCGCAGGAGATGCAGCAGTTCCTCGACGCTTTTTTTGGCGTCTCCGTAGAACATGCGGGTGTTGTCCTTGTAGAACAGCGGGTTTTCGATGCCGGAATAGCCGGTGCCCTGACCGCGCTTCGACACGAAGACCTGCTTCGCCTTCCAGACTTCCAGCACCGGCATCCCGGCGATGGGGCTGTTCGGATCTTCCTGCGCCGCCGGGTTCACGATGTCGTTCGAGCCGATCACGATCACCACGTCGGTGTTCGGGAAATCGTCGTTGATCTCGTCCATTTCCAGCACGATGTCATAGGGCACCTTGGCTTCGGCCAGCAGCACGTTCATGTGCCCGGGCAGGCGGCCCGCGACGGGGTGGATCGCGAAACGCACTTCCTTGCCCTTGCCGCGCAGGATCGAGGTCAGTTCACTGACCGCCTGTTGCGCCTGCGCCACCGCCATGCCGTAGCCCGGCACGATGATGATGCTGTCGGCATCGTTCAGCGCATCGGCCACGCCCTGCGCGTCGATCGCGACCTGTTCGCCCGTGACTTCCATCGCCGGGCCTGTCGTGCCGCCGAAGCCGCCGAGGATCACCGAAATGAACGAGCGGTTCATCGCCTTGCACATGATATAGGACAGGATCGCGCCCGAGGAACCCACCAGCGCGCCGGTGACGATCAGCAGGTCATTGCCCAGCGAAAAACCGATGGCCGCCGCAGCCCAGCCCGAATAGCTGTTCAGCATCGACACCACCACCGGCATGTCGGCGCCGCCGATGCCCATGATCAGGTGATAGCCGATGAAGAAGGCGAGCAGCGTCATCAGCACCAGCGCCCAGGCCCCGGCGCCGTTCATGAAGGCGATCAGAAGCAGCACCGAGCCGATGGCCGCCGCCGCGTTCAGGATATGCCCGCCCGGCAGCTTCTTCGCCTTGCCGTCGACCTTGCCCGCGAGCTTGCCGAAGGCGATGATCGAGCCGGTGAAGGTCACGGCCCCGATGAACACGCCGAGGAACAGCTCGACCCGCAGGATGCTGAGCTCGACCGGCGTTTTATGCGCGACGATGGCCGCGAAACCGCCCAGCGAGGCGCGCGCCTCCTCCGAAAGCCCCGCGACGTGGACCGCCTCAAGATAGGCGTTGTAGCCGACGAACACCGCAGCGAGGCCGACGAGCGAGTGCATCGCCGCCACCAGTTGCGGCATTTCCGTCATCTGCACGCGTTTCGCGACGATCCAGCCGATGATGCCCCCCGCCACGATCATGATCAGCGACAGCAGCCACAGCCCCTTGCCCGGGCCGATCAGCGTCGCCACCACGGCGAGCGCCATGCCGACGATGCCATACCAGACCGCGCGTTTCGCGCTTTCCTGCCCGCTCAGCCCGCCCAGCGACAGGATGAAGAGGACGGCCGCAACCACATATGCGGCGGTCGTGAATCCGAATTCCATAACCTCTTCCTCCGCTTATGACTTCTGGAACATGGCGAGCATGCGCCGGGTGACCATGAAGCCACCGAAGATGTTGATCCCCGCCATGAACACCGACAGCGCGCCGAGCAGGATCACCAGGAACGAGCCCGAGCCGATCTGCATCAGCGCGCCCAGAATGATGATCGAGGAGATCGCGTTCGTCACCGCCATCAGCGGCGTGTGCAGGCTGTGCGAGACGTTCCAGATCACCTGGAAGCCGACGAAGCAGCTCAGCGCGAAGACGATGAAGTGCTGCATGAAGGACGCAGGCGCCACCAGCCCGACCGCCAGCAGCAGCACCGCGCCGATGCCCAGAAGGCCGATCTGGTTGCGGGTCTGCTTGCGGAAGGCGGCTACTTCGAGTGCGCGCTTTTCCTCATGCGTCAGTTCCTTCGGCTTCTCCGCCGGTTTCTTCGCCGCGATCGCCGCGATCTTGAGCGGCGGCGGCGGGAAGGTGAGCGCGCCTTCATGGGTGACGGTCGCCGAGCGGATCACGTCATCTTCCATGTTGTAGTTGACGACGCCATCCTTGCCCGGGGTCAGGTCGGCCATCATGTGGCGCACGTTGGTCGCATAAAGCTGCGACGCCTGCGCCGCCATCCGCGACGGGAAATCGGTATAACCGACGATGGTCACGCCATTGTCGGTGACGATCTTCTGATCCTTCTCGGTCAGTTCGCAGTTGCCGCCACGCTCGGCGGCGAGGTCGACGATGACGCTGCCGCGCTTCATCGCCTCAACCATGTCCTTCGTCCACAGCACCGGGGCATCGCGGCCCGGGATCAGCGCGGTGGAGATCACGATGTCCATGTCCGGCGCGAGTTCGCGGAACTTCTTCAGCTGCGCTTCGCGGAACTCCGGGCTTGACGGGGCGGCATAGCCACCGGTTGTCGCGCCGTCCTGCTGCTCGCCCGCGAAATCGAGATAGACGAATTCCGCGCCCATCAATTCGATCTGCTCGGCCACTTCGGGGCGCACATCGAAGGCATAGGTGATCGCGCCGAGCGAGGTCGACGCCCCGATCGCCGCAAGCCCCGCGACGCCCGCGCCGATGATCAGCACCTTGGCCGGCGGCACCTTGCCCGCCGCCGTCACCTGCCCGGTGAAGAAGCGGCCGAAGTTGTTCGCCGCCTCGACCACCGCGCGGTAGCCCGCGATATTGGCCATCGAGCTGAGCGCGTCCATCTTCTGCGCGCGCGAGATCCGGGGCACCATGTCCATCGCGATGACATTCGCGCCGGTGGCCTGCGCCTTCTCCAGCAGATCCTTGTTCTGCGCCGGATAGAAGAACGAAATCAGCGTCTGGCCCTTCTTCAGCCAGGTGATTTCCTCCTCGCTCGGCGGGCGGACCTTGGCGATGAAATCCACCGCCTCGAACAGCGCCTGTGCGCCCTGGATCACCGTCACGCCCACCTTTTCATAGGCGGCATCGGTGAACCCGGCGGCAAGGCCCGCGCCCGATTCGATGAAACAGCTATGGCCGAGCTTCTGCAACTGCACGGCCGAGTCGGGCGTCATCGCGACGCGCGCTTCGCCCTCGAATGTCTCTCTCGGTGCCCCGATCTTCACTGTGTTTCCCCCTTGTCATTTTGCCGGGGCCGGGCCCCGGCAGGCAGGTGTGGCTTAGCTTCCTTAGCACCGCGTAATAAAGTTTCACAAGCGAGAACTCAGGGCGTAATGCCGCAAAAAGGCGCGCGGGACGCCATTTCCTGACGGTATACCTTGGGATACGGGGTTTTCACGCGATGCCAAGGGGTTAGGGCGCGCGTGAATTCCGCGCCGCGGCGACGGGCTTCCCACCCGGCCGGACCACGCGGCTGGGGTCAGTTCAGCGCAAAGACGGTCAGTTCCGGCAGATCGGTCAGCGACCCGCCGAGCAGCCGCATCGAGGCGAGCGACAGCATCGACCCGACGCCCTGTTCGCCGCCCGTCGGCAGCAGATCGACCTGGACCGAGGCGCCGGTCTTGTCGTTCACGACCCGGCCCTTGGTTTCCTTGGAGACCAGCGGCGTGCGCAGCCAGAAGCCGGGCTGCGTCGGATCGCCCAGCGTCGCCACCGTTTCGCCCAGGCGGCTCTCTCCGGCCAGCGGCTGTTCCAGAAGCGGCTTGGTCGGATCGACGGTAGCCCCGACAATCGTTGGCGGTGCGCCATCGCGCGATTTGCTGCGCTTCATGCAGCCGGAAACCGCGACCGCCGCGATCAGCACGATCAACCCCGCCTTCGCGATCTTCATTCCCGCTCTCCCGTCATGGCTGGGGCGCAAACTAGGGCAGGGCGCGCGCCGCCGCAACCGCTCTTGCCGCGGGGGCTGTGCTGCACTAGGTCTGGCGGATGGAGACGGCGCCCCTCATCGACCCTTTCGCGCGCGAGATCAGCTATCTGCGGGTCTCGGTGACGGATCGTTGCGATTTCCGCTGCACCTATTGCATGGCGGAACATATGCAGTTCCTGCCGAAGCGCGACCTGCTGACGCTGGAGGAACTGGACCGGCTTTGCTCTACCTTCATCCGGCTGGGCGTGCGCAAGCTGCGCGTGACCGGGGGGGAACCGCTGGTGCGGCGCGACATCATGACCTTCTTTCGCGCGATGGGGCGGCATCTGGAGAGCGGTGCGCTGAGCGAACTCACGCTCACCACCAACGGCTCGCAACTCGCGCGGTTTGCCGGGGATCTGGCGGCGGTGGGGGTGCGGCGGGTGAATGTCTCGCTCGATACGCTGGACGCGGACCGCTTCGCCGCCGTCACCCGCTGGGGGCGGCTGCCGCAGGTGCTTGAGGGCATCCGCGCCGCAAAGGCCGCGGGGCTGCGGGTCAAGATCAACACCGTCGCGCTCAAGGGCTTCAACGAGGACGAACTGTTCCGCCTTGTCGATTGGTGCGGCGCCGAGGGCCATGACCTGACCTTCATCGAAGTGATGCCGATGGGCGAGATGGAGGAGGCCGATCGGCTGGGCCAATACTGGCCGCTGACCGATCTGCGCGCGCGGCTGGCCGGGCGCTACCGGCTGATCGACCTGACCGAGCGCACGGGCGGCCCGGCGCGCTATGTCCGGCTTCAGGAAACCGGGCAGAAGATCGGTTTCATCACGCCTCTGAGCCATAATTTCTGCGAAAGCTGCAACCGGGTGCGGGTGACCTGCACCGGCGAGCTTTACATGTGCCTGGGGCAGGAGGATCGCGCCGATCTGCGCTCCGTCCTGCGCGCGTCGGACGATGCGGCGGTGGCGGCGGCGATCCGTGCGGCAATTTCGCACAAGCCGAAAGGGCACGATTTCGACTATTCCCGGGCGCGGATTTCGGGTCAGATGAGCCGGCACATGAGCCACACGGGTGGCTGAGCGCACAATGGAAGGAATCCGATGTATACGAACATCCTTGTCCCCGTCGCCTTCGACGATGAACACAACCCCGACACCGCGCTGAACGTGACGCGGGCGCTGGCCTCCGAAGGGGCGAAGGTGACACTGGTCCATGTCATGGCGGATGTGCCGGGCTATGCGGTGTCTTACATGCCGCCGGGATATTCGAACGATCTGCGCAAGACGTTGCAGGGTTCGCTGACCAAGCTGGCGGAGGAATTCGGCAATGCTACGGGTGTGCTGCGCGAGGGCAATCCCGCGAACGAGATCCTGAAGCTGGCCGAGGAAACCAAAGCCGATTGCATCGTGATCGCCTCGCACCGGCCGGGGTTCGGCGATTATCTGATCGGCTCGACCGCCGCGCGCGTGGTGCGGCATGCGCATTGCTCGGTGATGGTGCTGCGCTAAGGGGTTGGACCGAGGTCCATTTTCGACCCGTCCGAGAACCGGCCGAGCCGGAAGCGCGTCAGGTCATGGCCCGACGCGCGCCCCTGCATCATCGGCCATCACCCGCCCGATGCCGAAGCCATGCCCCGACAGGTCCGGCGCCGTCTGTGCGACCGGGGAACGCACGGAAAGCTGCCGCAGCCGGATCCCATGCCCCTGCGCGAACAGCCCCGACCACGCCGCCACCACATCCGCCTGCGACGGCGGCGGGCCGGGATAGGCCACCCGGTCGGCGAGCGGGATCATTGGCACAGCCTGTCGACCAGACGTTCCATGAAGGCCCAGCCCTCGGCGAACTGGCTCACCGCCAGCCATTCGTCGGGCTGGTGCGCCTGTGCGATGTTGCCCGGCCCGCAGACCACGACGGACCAGCCCCGGGTCTGGAACTGCCCGGCCTCAGTCGCGTAGCTGACGACATGGGTGTCGTTGCGGCCGGTGAGCGAGAGTGCCAGCGCCTGCGCCGCGCCGCCGGGTTCGGGGGCGAGGGCGGGGAGGGTGAAATCCTCGATCACCTCGATATGGGCCTCGGGGCGGATCGCCTTCATCCCGGCCTCGACCTCGGCCACCTTGGCCAGCAGCGCGGCGCGCCAGTCGTCCAGGCTTTCGCCCGGGATGACGCGGAAGCCGACGTCGAATTCGCACAGTTTCGCGGTGATGTTATGCGCGGTGCCGCCGTGGATCGTGCCGGTGTGGACGGTGGTCCAGGGCGGATCGAAGGGCGCGCCGCGTCCCGCCGCCGCACCCTCGGCATTCATCTCGTTGACCCAGCTCAGGATCTTCGCCGCCTCCAGGACCGCCGAAACGCCGGTGTGCATGATGGAACTGTGGACCTCGAACCCATGCACCCGCACCCGCCAGGCGCCGGAGCCCTTGTGCCCGGTGACGGTACGCATTTCGGTGGGCTCGCCCACGATCACGGCGGCGGCGCGGGGCAGGGCCTTCATCGCCTCGATCATCGGAATGCAGCCGAGGCAGCCCAGTTCCTCGTCATGGCTCAGCGCGAATTGCAGCGGGCGTTTCAGCGGGCGCTCCGCCGCCAATGCCAGCGCCGCCAGCGCCAGCGCGTCGAACCCCTTCATGTCGCAGCAGCCGCGCCCGATCAGCCGTCCGTCGCGCTCGGTTACCGTGAACGGGTCCGTGGTCCAGTCCTGCCCCTCCACCGGCACCACGTCGCTGTGGCCCGAGAAGCATCACGCCGCCCTCGACCGCCGGGCCGACGCAGGCGTAAAGGCTTTCCTTCCCGGGCTGCGCCGGATCGGGCAGCCGCACGGCCCGGATCCCGCGCTCCGCCAGCCATCCCTCGACCCATTCGACCAGCGCCCGGTTCGGGCCGCTGGACACGGTGGGGAAGGCAACGAGCCGGTCGAGCAGCATCCGGGCGGTGGCGAGATCGGTCATCTTGGGCTCCTGTATGGGAAGACGGTCGAGCGTTGCGCCACGACCGGGCAAGGTCAACCCCCGGCGCGTGAGTCCCGTGAGCGGGCGTCGATCGGGTCTCGGGGGCTGCCCGATTTAACAGCCGGTTAAGCCTTGTCTTCAGCGCATGGCTGATATGCGCGATCGGCTGGGAGATTGCTGCGCCGCAGCCATGGGTTTAGCGTGACGGGCGAGCGGTCTTGTGCTTCTCCCCTGCAATTTACCTTGAATCTCAGATATATGTTTGACCGTGGCGGCGGCGTCGCTGCCAACATATATGAATTCATGAGTATTTTTGCGGTGATAGCCCTGCGCGGGGTGCGACAGAATGTCCCATGACGAACCCCGTCCAAGGCGCCTAAGGCGCGCATATTGCTCCGCTCAGGCGCATGCCATGGCGGAGTCCATCCCAGTTCCCAGCCCGTCGGGGAATTCCCCGCGCGGGCCGGAATTGCCCAAGAGGCCGGATTTGTTGAAACTGCCCAAACTCCTCCTGATGCTGCCTGTGGCGGTATCGCTGGCGGGATGTCAGTATGACGTGCTCCTCCCGAAGGGGTGGGTCGGCGCCGAACAGCGCGACCTGCTGATCATCTCCACCCTCCTGATGCTGATCGTCATCATCCCCGTTCTGGTGATGGCGGTCTATTTCCCGTGGAAATACCGCGCCACGCGCACGGACAATTCGGATTACGATCCGGAATTCCACCATTCGACGAAGATCGAACTGGCCGTCTGGGGCGTGCCGATCCTGATCATCCTCGTGCTCGGCTGGCTGACCTATGTCTATACCCACCGGCTCGACCCCTATCGCGCGCTTGATCACGGCGGCGAGCCGCTGGTCGTAGAGGCGGTGTCGCTCGACTGGAAATGGCTGTTCATCTATCCGGAATACGGCGTTGCCTCGGTGAACGAACTGGCGATCCCCGTGGGGCGGCAGGTGCAGTTCAAGCTGACCTCCTCGACGGTGATGAACACCTTCGTGGTGCCCGCGCTTGGCGGCATGGTCTATTCGATGGCCGGGATGCAGACGCAGCTCCACCTGATCGCCGATCACGAAGGCACCTATGCGGGCCGTTCGGCGCATTACTCGGGGCCGGGCTTCTCGCATATGACCTTCGACGCGAAGGCGATGAACGACGCCGATTTCGCGGCCTGGATCGAAGCGGCGAAGCCGTCGCCCGCGCTTGATACCGCAAGCTATCTGGCGTTGGAAAAACCGTCGATGAACGTGCCCGTGGGCCATTTCGGCACCGTCGAGGCGGGGCTTTTCGACCGGATCGTCGGCATGTGCGTCGAACCCGGCAAGGTCTGCATGGGCGAAACCATGATGCAGGACCAGATGGGCGGCGGTGGCCTGCACGGCATCGGCGACAAGGACAAATACAACTACGACGACGAGCGCACGATCGACGGCTTCGGCAACCCGATGCCCGCCCAGCCCGCTCCGCTGGCGCCGAAGGCGCATGGCGGACATGAGCAGATGTCCTCGGTCGAAACGGAGGGGCAGCATAATGGCCACTGAAATCAATCCCTATGTCGGGCCGGTGTCGCCGATCTTCGGCCGGCTGACGCTCGACTGGATTCCCTATCACGAACCGATCCTCGTGCTGACCTTCTCCGCCATCGTGGTGGGCGGGCTGGCGCTTCTGGCGGCGATGACCTACTTCCGGCTCTGGGCGCCGCTGTGGAAGGACTGGATCACCACGGTCGACCACAAGAAGATCGGGATCATGTACATGATCCTCGGCTTCGTCATGTTCGTGCGCGGCTTTGCCGATGCGATCATGATGCGCGCGCAGCAGGCGCTGGCTGCGGGCGGCGCCGAAGGCTATCTGCCGCCGCACCACTACGATCAGGTCTTCACCGCGCATGGCGTGATCATGATCTTCTTCGTGGCGATGGCCTTCATCACCGGGATCATGAACTACGTCATGCCGCTTCAGATCGGCGCGCGCGACGTGGCCTTCCCGTTCCTGAACAACTTCTCGTTCTGGATGACGGTGGCCGGGGCGCTTCTGGTGAACATCTCGCTGTTCATCGGGGAATTCGCGCGTGTCGGCTGGCTGGCCTTCCCGCCGCTTTCGGGCAAGGATTTCTCGCCGGGGCCGGGGGTCGATTACTACATCTGGGCGTTGCAGATCGCGGGTGTCGGGACCACGCTTTCGGGCATCAACATGGTCGCGACCATCTTCAAGATGCGCACGCCGGGGATGAAGCTGTTCGACATGCCGGTGTTCTGCTGGACGACGCTGTGTGCCAACGTGCTGATCATCGCCGCCTTCCCGGTGCTGACCGCGACGCTGGTGCTGCTGACGCTGGACCGTTACCTGGGCACGCACTTCTTCACCAACGACCTTGGCGGCAACGCCATGCTGTATATCAACCTGATCTGGATCTGGGGCCACCCGGAAGTCTACATCCTGATCATCCCGATCTTCGGCGTGTTCTCGGAAATCTCGGCGACCTTCTCGGGCAAGCCGCTGTTCGGCTACAAGACGATGGTCTGGGCGACCTGCTGCATCATGGTCCTGTCCTTCATCGTGTGGCTGCACCACTTCTTCACCATGGGGTCGGGGGCGAGCGTCAACACCTTCTTCGGCATTGCCACGATGATCATCTCGGTGCCGACGGGCGTGAAGATCTTCAACTGGCTCTTCACCATGTATAAGGGGCAGGTGCGGTTTGAACTGCCGATGATGTGGACGATCGCCTTCATCGTCACCTTCACCATCGGCGGCATGACCGGTGTCATGCTCGCGATTCCGCCGGTCGATTTCCAGCTGCACAACACGCTGTTCCTCGTGGCGCACTTCCACAACGTCGCGATTGGCGGGGTGGTGTTCGGTGTCTATGCGGCGGTCAACTACTGGTGGCCCAAGGCCTTCGGGTTCCATCTTGACCGGAAATGGGGCGTGCGCGGCTTCTGGCTGTGGATCATCGGCTTCTATCTGGCCTTCATGCCGCTTTACGCGCTTGGCCTGATCGGGGTGACCCGCCGGATCAGCCAGTATCAGGACACGGCCTGGCAGATCTACTTCGTGATGGCTGCGATTGGCGCGGTGTTCATTCTGGGCGGCATCCTGTGCAACTTCGCGTCGATGTTCTTCGCGGTGCTGAACCGCAAGAAGCTCGCCTGCGGGTCGGATCCGTGGAACGCGCGGACGCTGGAATGGGCGACCTCTTCGCCGCCTGCGCCCTACAACTTCCCGGAAACCATCCATGTGCGCGGCCTCGACGAGTTCTGGCGCATGAAGCAGGAAGGCTTCAAATGGTCCGGTCATTACACGCCGATCCACATGCCGCATTACACCGCGGCGGGCGTGCTGATCGCGGCGGCGTCGCTGGTCTTCGGTTTCGCGATGGTGTGGTGGATCTGGTGGCTGGCGGCGCTGTCCTTCGTGGCCATCGTCGGCATCGCGATCGCGCATACCTTCAACTACAACCGCGACTATTACATCCCGGCGGCTGACGTCGCGGCGATGGAGAAGGGAGCCACGGCATGAACGTGATCACCCCCACCACGGCGCAGGAGCTTGCGCACGCGGAGCATCATCACGAGAGCCCGACGCCGATCGGCTTCTGGATCTACCTGATGAGCGACTGCATCATCTTCGGATGCCTGTTCGCCACCTATGCGGTTCTCGGCAACAACTTTGCCGGGGGCCCGGGGCCGAAGGATCTGTTCGAGCCCGGCTTCGTGGCGTGGGAAACCGCGCTGCTGCTGATCTCCTCGGTTACCTTCGGGCTGGGTATGCTGCGGGCCTCCGCGGCGGACCTGACCGGCACGATCCGCTGGCTGATCGTGACCGGCCTGTTCGGCGCGGGCTTCATCGCGATGGAAGTCTACGAATTCCGGCACCTGCTCCATATCGGGGCCGGACCGGACCGTTCGGGCTTCCTGTCGGCCTTCTATGCGCTGGTCGGCACGCACGGGCTGCATGTGACCTTCGGCCTGATCTGGCTGATCGTTCTGACGATCCAGCTCAAGATCCACGGCCTGCGGGAGGAGAACATGCGTCGGCTCAGCACGCTGAGCATGTTCTGGCACTTCCTCGATCTGGTCTGGATCGGGGTGTTCTCCTTCGTCTATCTGGTGAGGCTGGTCTGATGGCGCATTCCGAAACCCATTCGCACGGCACCATGTCGCAACTGATGATCGGCTTCGCGATGGCGGTCGTGCTGACGGTCGTGCCCTTCGTGCTGGTCATGTCCGAAGTGGAGATGAGTCGCACGCTGCTGGTCGGCATCATCATGGCGCTGGCGGCGGTGCAGATCATCGTGCATCTGGTCTATTTCCTGCATGTCAACCGGCATGCGGAGGGCGGCTGGACGCTGGCGGCGACGATCTTCTCGGTGGTGATCCTCGGGATCGTGCTGGCGGGGTCGCTCTGGGTGATGCACAATATGAACACCCACATGATGCCGCCGATGCCCGACATGGGCGGCGAGGTTCAGGGGCTGAGCCCCGAAGTGCCCGCCGGTCATTCGCACTGATCGCAACACAGCAACGCAAGGGGCCGGGTTTTCCGGCCCCTTCGTCATGAAAGGATCCCCCTGATGCGCCCGCGCTTTGTCCTCTTCACGCTTCTCGCGCTTGTCCTCTTCGCCGGGTTCGCCAGCCTGGGTGTCTGGCAGGTCGAGCGGCTGCGCTGGAAGACCGATCTGATCGCGCGGGTCGATGCCCGCATCCATGCCGAGCCGGTGCCCGCGCCGGGTCCGGCCGACTGGCCCGGCCTGACGGCGGAAAGCGCCGAATACCGCCGGGTGGTGCTGCGCGGCCATTTCCTGAACGGGGACGAGGTGCAGATCTATACCCCCACCGACTGGGGCCCGGGCTATTGGGTGCTGGTACCGCTGGCGCGCGACGACGGCACGGTGGTGATGGTCAACCGTGGGCTGGTGCCCGAGGACCGGCGCGATCCCGCGACCCGGCCCGCGCCCGAGGGCGAACAGACCGTCATCGGCCTGTTGCGGATGCCGGAGGACCGGGGCTGGCTGTTTTCGCGCGCGAACAATCCGGAGGCGCGGCAGTGGTATCGCCGTGACATCGCGTCGATCACGCAGACGCTCGGGCTGAAGGACGCCGCGCCCTATTTCGTGGATCAGGAGTTGGGCGATCCCGCCGCCTGGCCGCGCGGCGGGCAGACGGTGGTCAGCTTCCGCAACGCGCATCTGAGCTATGCGCTGACCTGGTTCGGCCTTGCGGCCTTTGTCGCCTTCGCCTGGGGGCTGGTGCTGCGCGGCGAGCGGCGGCGCTAGTCCTTGCGCATGGTCACCGGGCCAAGGCGCGTCGTGCCGCCCATCGCGCGCGGCTCGGGCACCCGGCGGGCCTGTTCGCGCAGCAGCGTCAACAGGCCCGACCCCATGATCAGCACGATGCCGAGGGCCGTCGGCAAGTCGATCCGGTCACCCCAGATCAGCCAGCCCAGAACGATCGCCCAGAGCATCTGGCTGTATTGCGTCGTGCTGATCCATGCGGCGGGCGCGTGAAACGCGGCCTGCATCAGCAGCACATTCGCCAGCGCCGCAAACAGGCCGTAGCCCGCCAGCCGCAGCCATTGCCCGGCATCGGGCCAGACAAAGCCCGGGATCGCCGCCAGCCCGCACAGGATCACCCCGCCCATCACCCCCGCGCCGATCAGCGACAGCCGCGTTTCGCGCCCGCCCACCGCGCGGTAGGTGACGACCGAGACCGCGCCGCTCATCCCCGCGACCAGCGCGCCGAGATGGCCGATCGTCAACTCCCGCATCCCCGGCCGCAGCACGATCAGTACGCCGACAAAGCCCAGCACCACCGCGAACCAGCGCCGCGGGCCGACCTGTTCCTTCAGCCACAGCATCGAGATCACCGTCACGAAGGCCGGTTGCAGGAAGATCAGGACGAAGGCCTCGGCCATCAATAGATGGGTGAAGGCGGTGACCGACCCGATCACCCCCACCGGATAGGAGATGAACCGCAACAGCCACAGCGGCCGGTCGACGGTGCGCCAGACATCGCCGGGCCGCTCGCCCCTGCGGCGCAGGAAGGGCAGGACGGCCAGCCCGAAGACCGCGCCGAAGAAGGCTGATTCGTAAGGCGGCAACCCGCCCTCGATCAGCTTCACGCAGGCATCCGAAAGGGAAAAGGCGGCAAAGGCAGCGAATCCGAGCAGCACGCCTGAGGTTGGGGATGTCGGGACAGGGGGTTCGGCGGGCATGGCGGCTCCGGGGCTGGAAGGCCCGCGTTCATTCTCCCGCATCGGGCGGAGGTCAAGGGGGTCACGGAAACATGCGTTTGTCACAGATCAATATCGGGACCGGAACGTGATGCTATGGTAATGTTCGGTTAATGGGAGGGAGAGGAGATCGGCATGACCCGAAAGACACCGACGGATATGATGGGCAGCTTCTCGGAAGCATTCAAGAACGCGCCGCTGCCTGACTGGACCGCGCTCGTCAAGCCGCAGGCGCGGGTGGCGGAGGCGATGCTGCGGCACAATATCGAGACGCTGGAATTCCTGAAGGCGCGTTGCGAGCGCGACCGCGATTTCCTCGCGGCGCTCGGGCGTGCCGAGAGCCCGACCGATGCGATCGGCCTGTGGCAGGGGTTCTGGCAGAAGATGCTGGCGGATTATGCCAGCGAGACGGACAAGCTCGCCGCTTCGGCAGCCACCCTCGCGCAGGAGACGATCCGCAGCGCGACCGATGGGGCGGGCAAGGGCAAGGCCGAGTAATCGGTCCAGAAGGCTCCCGGCCCGGGCCGGGAGCGCATTGATCGGAGGCGAAGGTGGCAGGACGCGGAGCGGGTAGTGGTGGTCGGCGGTCGGCAGGCCAGGGGCGCAGCAGGGCGGAGGCGCGCCGCGCTCCGCGCAAGGCAGGAGAGACCGCGGGGGAGGACATCGCGCCGGAACCGTCTGGGGCAAGTCCCGCTCAGCCCGAGGCACAGGCTCTGACTGCTGGCCAGGAGCTACCGGGTTCCGGTGGCGCCGAGCAGGCTCCGCCCCGCGCGCCGGTTGACGATGATGATACGCCGCAGGCCCCGCGTGCCCGCCGCAAGCCGGTGGCGGCTGATACGGCGCAGATTCCGCCTGGGCCGGTTGATGATGCGCCGAAGGCCTCGCGCGCCCGCCGCAAGCCGGTGGCCGAAGCGGTTGCTGATCGCGCGGTGAAGGCCCCCCGCGCGCGCCGCAAGATGGCGGAGGCCGAAGCGCTTCCGGTCGAGCCGATCGCGCAACTGCCCGCGCGGATTGAGCCCGGGGTTCCGGCGCTGCGGGAGGCGCCGCGTGTGCCTGCCGAGGATGCTTTCCGCCGGTTCGACCGCTACCTTCATGCGCTGATGGGGCGGTCGGAGAACGGCATTTCGCCGCTGTCGCTGGGAATGGCCTGGATGGATTGGGCGGCGCATCTGGCCTTCAGCCCGGGCAGACAGGCCGAATTGCTGTGGAAGGCGGCGCAGGACGGGCAGCGTCTGGCCGCCTGGGCCGCAGGCGCGGCGACGGGGGACGACCCCGGCCCGGCACCGGCCAAGCCCGACCGGCGCTTCAGCGCGCCCGAATGGAACCGGTTCCCGTTTGCCGTCTGGGCGCAGCGGCATCTTCTGGCGGAACAACGGTGGAAGCGGGCGGTTTCGGACCTGCCCGGGGCAGACAAGCACCATCTGCGGCTGGTCGATTTCTACGGGCGGCAAATGCTCGACATGCTGTCGCCGTCGAATTTCCTGGCCACCAACCCGCAGCTTATCGCGCATACGGTGGACGAAGGCGGCGCCAACCTGATGCGCGGCGCGCAGTACTGGGTGGAGGATGCGGTCCGGAAACTGTTGCGCGTCGATGAGCATTCCGTCGAATTCACCCCGGGGGAGGAGGTCGCCGCGACGAAGGGCGAGGTGGTCTATCACAACCGCCTGATCGAACTGATCCAATATGCGCCGACGACCGGGACGGTGAAGCCGGTGCCGCTGCTGCTGGTTCCGGCCTGGATCATGAAATACTATATCCTCGACCTGACGGAACAGGATTCGCTGGTCAAATGGCTGGTGGACCGGGGCTTTACGGTGTTCTGCATCAGCTGGAAGAACCCGGGGCCGGAGGATCGCGATCTCGGTTTCGATGATTACCGCAAGCTGGGCGTGATGGCCGCGCTCGATGCGGTGACGGCGATCACCGGCGCGCCGAAGGTGCAGGGGCTGGGCTATTGCCTTGGCGGCACGCTGCTGGCGGTCTCGGCTGCGGTGATGGCGCAGAACGGGGACAACCGGCTCGCGTCGATGAGCATGTTGGCCGCGCAGGTCGATTTCGACGAGGCGGGCGAGTTGAGCCTGTTCACCAACGAAGACCAGCTTGCCCTGCTGGAAGACATGATGTGGGAGCAGGGCGTTCTGGGCAAGGAGGCGATGGCGGGCACCTTCTCGATGCTCAAATCGCAGGATCTGATCTGGTCGAAGATGGTGCGCGAATATGTCATGGGCGAGCGGGAGCTGCCCTCGGCGCTTGGCGCATGGTCGGATGACGCGACGCGGATGCCCTATCGGATGCATTCCGAATATCTGCGCTGGCTGTTTCTCGACAACGATCTGGCGGAGGGGCGGATGCAGGTCGGTGGCAACCACATCTTCCTTCAGGACATCAAGGTTCCGGTTTTCGCCGTGGCGACGGAGCGTGACCATATCGCGCCCTGGACCTCGGTCTACAAGCTGACCTGGCTGCTGCGATCCCCGGTGACTTTCGCGCTGGCTTCGGGCGGGCACAATACCGGCATCGTCGCCGCGCCGGGCAATCCGAAGGCGAAGTTCCGGATGATGACGCATGTCCCCGGGCGCAGCCATCCGGGCCCGTCCGATTGGGCGGCGGCGGCACCACAGCAACCGGGAAGCTGGTGGCCCGCCTGGGCGGACTGGTTAAGCGAGCAGGACCGGGGCGAGCCCGTCGCGCCGCCGCCGATGGGTAATGCCGGGGCGGGCTATCCCGTGCTGTATCCCGCGCCCGGAAAATATGTGATGCAGCGTTAGCGGCCCTTCCAGATCCAGCCCCCGCCGAGGATCCTGCTGCCTTCCGCCTCGTAGAAGACGCAGGCCTGGCCGGGGCTGACGCCCTCTTCGGGGGCGAGGAGTTCGACCTCGGCCTCGGTCGCGCTGAGCGGGCGCAGGATCGCTTCGCGTGGCGGGCGGGTCGAGCGCACCTTGACGAGGACATGCCATTCCGGCCGCGTGGTCAGCGGCGTGTCGCCCAGCCAGTTGATTTCCCGCACCGGAACGATCCGGGTGGCGAGCGCTTCCTTTGGCCCGACGATGACGCGATGCGTCTCCGGGTCGAGCTTCACGACATAGAGCGGATCGCCCAGCCCGCCGATGCCAAGCCCCCGGCGCTGGCCGATGGTGTAGTGGATCACGCCGCGATGGGTGCCCAGCACGTTGCCGTTCAGATCGACGATCTCACCCGGGTCGGCGGCGCCGGGGCGCAGTTTTTCGATCACGCTGGCGTAGTTGCCGTTCGGCACGAAGCAGATGTCCTGGCTGTCGGGCTTGTCCGCCACGGCAAGGCCGTATTTCGCCGCCAGTGCCCGGGTCTCGGCCTTGCTGTGCAGATGGCCGAGGGGGAAGCGCAGGAAGGACAACTGCTCCGGCGTGGTCGAGAACAGGAAATAGCTCTGGTCACGATTCGGATCGGCCGCGCAATGCAGTTCCGGCCCGTGCGGGCCCGTCTTGCGCTGGATGTAGTGCCCGGTCGCCATGCAATCGGCATCGAGGTCGCGCGCGGTTTCCAGCAGGTCACGGAACTTCACCCGCTCGTTGCAGCGGATGCAGGGGACCGGCGTCGCGCCCGCCAGATAGGCATCGGCGAATTCCTCGATCACCGCCTCGCGGAAGGTGTTTTCGTAATCCAGAACGTAATGCGGGAAGCCCATCGCCTCGGCCACGCGGCGCGCATCGTGGATATCCTGCCCGGCACAGCACGCGCCCTTCTTCGCCAGCGCAGCGCCATGGTCGTAAAGTTGCAGCGTGACGCCAACGACGTCATAGCCCTCTTCCTTCAGCATCGCCGCCACGACGGAGCTGTCGACGCCGCCCGACATCGCCACGACGACTCGGGTCTCGGCCGGTGGTTTCGGCAGCCCGAGCGAATTCAACGGGATAGGCGGGTCCATGCGCATCTGGCGGTCCTTTCGCGAGAACCGAAGGAATATATGAAAATGCTAAATACTCTCAAGTCCGCGTTTCACTGGTCGTTAAGTCGCTCCCCGCATCGTGACCCGCATGGAGTGAAGGGGTGCGACCATGTATCTGAAGAAAGTCGACGGTCCGCGTTCGGTCACATTGCCGAACGGGATCATTCTGACCCGGGCCGATCTGCCGCCCAGCGACACGAGGCGGTGGGTTGCCTCGCGCAAGGCGACGGTGGTGAACGCGGTGACCTACGGCCTGATCTCGCGGGCCGAGGTGCTGGAGAAATACAACCTGTCCGAGGAAGAATATGACATCTGGGCCAATGCGGTGAGCAAGCATGGGGTGGCTGGCCTGAAAGTCACAGCGATCCAGAAATATCGACAACTTTAGGTTGCGACGGCGAAAAAAGCTGCGACAGTAACTCCGTGTTAACCAGTTGATGCAACGTTGATTGGTGATTGAGTGATTAACGCGGAGCACCCACAATGCGGATTCTGTTGGTGGAGGACGATCCGACGACCTCTCGCAGCATCGAGCTGATGCTGACCCATGCCAATCTGAATGTTTATTGCACAGATTTGGGCGAGGAGGGGATCGATCTTGCCAAGCTTTATGACTACGATTTGATTCTTCTGGACTTGAACCTTCCCGACATGAACGGGTTGGAGGTGCTGCGGCAGCTGCGTCTGGCGCGGGTCGAGACGCCGATCCTGATCCTGACCGGGGCGGACGATACCGACAACAAGATCAAGGGCTTCGGCTCCGGCGCGGACGACTACATGACGAAGCCGTTCCACCGGGAGGAGTTGATCGCGCGGATCCACGCGATCATCCGCCGGTCGAAGGGGCATTCGCAATCGGTCATCAAGACCGGCAAGATTGCGGTGAACGTCGATGCGAAGACGGTGCAGGCGGCTGGCAAGACGGTCCATTTGACCGGCAAGGAATACCAGATGCTGGAACTGCTCAGCCTGCGCAAGGGCACGACGCTGACCAAGGAAATGTTCCTGAACCACCTCTACGGCGGCATGGACGAGCCCGAACTGAAGATCATCGACGTCTTCATCTGCAAGTTGCGCAAGAAGCTGGCCGAAGCGACGGATGGTGATAATTACATCGAAACCGTCTGGGGCCGGGGCTATGTCCTGCGCGATCCGGATCAGGGGGAGATGGGGCGGCGCATCGCGGCTTCGGCCTGAGCCCTCTGGACGACCTTCCCGGCTGTCCCTAAGGATTGGGGACAGCCGAGGAGATGCCCATGACAGAGGAAACCACGCCGGACCCGGTCGCGGGAGAGGATGTTTCCCGTGCGGATGCGCCTGACGAAATGGCGCGTCTGACCCGTGCGGTGGAGGCGGCGAACACCGCCTATCACACGCTCGACGCGCCTGAGATTTCGGATGCGGACTATGATGCGCTGAAGCGCCGCCTTGCGGCACTTGAGGCGCGCTTCCCCGATCTCGCGCGCCCTGACAGCCCGACGCATCAGGTCGGAGCCGCAGTGGCGGAGGGATTCGGCAAGGTCGTCCATGAAATCCGGATGATGAGCCTTGAGAACGGCTTTTCCGAGGAAGATCTTCGCGATTTCGATGCGCGCGTGCGCAGCTATCTGGGCCTTGGGCCGGAAGCGCCGCTGGACTATACGGCGGAGCCGAAGATCGACGGGCTTTCGCTGTCGCTGCGTTACGAGGCCGGGGTTCTGGTTCGGGCCGCAACCCGGGGCGATGGAGAAGTCGGTGAAAACGTTACCGAAAACGCCCGTACCATCGCCGATATTCCACAACGGCTCGAAGGGGCTCCGGCGGTCCTGGAGATCCGGGGCGAGGTCTATATGGGCCATGCCGATTTCGAGGCGCTGAATGCGCGGCAGGCCGAACGCGGGGACCGGACCTTTGCCAATCCGCGCAATGCGGCGGCCGGTTCGCTGCGCCAGTTGGATCCCCGGATCACGGCAGGGCGGCGGCTGCGGTTCTTCGCCTATGCCTGGGGGGCGCTGTCCGAACCGCTGGCCGATACGCAATCCGGTGCGATTCAGCGGCTCGCGGCCCTTGGCTTTCAGACGAACCCGCTCACCCATCTGTGCCACGGCCCCGAAGAGATGCTGGCGCAATACCGCCTGATCGAGGACCAGCGCGCGACGCTGGGCTATGACATCGACGGCGTTGTCTACAAGGTCAACGATCTGGCCCTGCAACGCCGGCTGGGGTTCCGTGCCACGACACCGCGTTGGGCGCTGGCGCATAAATTCCCGGCGCAACTGGCCTGGACGCGGCTGGAAAAGATCGAAATCCAGGTCGGCCGCACCGGTGCGCTCAGCCCGGTGGCCCGTCTGTTGCCGGTGACGGTGGGGGGCGTCGTCGTTTCGAACGCCACGCTGCACAACGAGGATTACATCGCCGGGCGCGATTCCCGCGGCGGCGAGATCCGCGGCGGCAAGGACATCCGCGAGGGCGACTGGGTGCAGGTCTATCGCGCGGGCGACGTGATTCCCAAGGTTGCCGATATCGACCTGTCCCGGCGCCCACCGGAGGCGGTGCCCTATGTCTTCCCGGAAACCTGCCCGATCTGCGGTTCCGCCGCGATCCGCGAGGAGGGCGATTCCGTGCGCCGCTGCACGGGGGGGCTCAACTGCCCGGCGCAATCTCTGGAAAAGTTGAAGCATTTCGTCTCCCGGCAGGCCTTCGACATCGAAGGCCTCGGCCCGCGCCAGTTGGAGATGTTCTTCGCCGACAGGGATCTTCCGATCCGCGAGCCGGTCGACATCTTCATGCTGGAGGAGCGCGACACCGCCAATCTGGGCAAGCTGAAGAACCGCGACGGTTTTGGTGAGAAATCCGTCACCAACCTGTTCAAGGCGATTCGGGAGCGGCGCAACGTGCCGCTCAACCGGCTGATTTTCGCGCTCGGCATCCGCCATATCGGCGAGGAAACCGCCAATCTGCTCGCGCGTCATTACGGCAACTGGCCGGATTTCATCACCGCGATGCGCGCGGCGGACGACCGCGAGGGCCCCGCCTGGGCCGATCTCATGTCGATCGACGGGATCGGTGAAACCACCGCCGCCTCGTTGGTCGCCTCGCTCAACCATTCTGCCGACCGCGCCGCGATCGACCGGTTGATGGGCTATGTCAGTGCCGAACCCGTCGCGCAGCGCGTCGCGACGGATAGCCCTGTCGCCGGCAAGACGCTGGTTTTTACCGGTACGCTGGAGAAGATGACCCGGGCGGAGGCGAAGGCCCGGGCCGAGGCGCTCGGCGCCAAGGTCGCGGGGTCCGTCTCGGCGAAAACCGATCTGCTGATCGCGGGGCCGGGCGCGGGATCGAAGGCCAAAAAGGCCGCCGAACTCGGGATCGAGGTGATCGACGAAGACACCTGGCTGGCTTTGGCGGAGGGGGCATGAGCGGTCGCCCCGCCGTCCTCTTCCCGCTGTTCGCCGGGATCGAAACGCTGTCCGGCATCGGCGCCAAGACGGCGGCGGCCTTCGCGCAGATCGGCGTCACCCGACCGCGCGACATGCTCTTCACGCTCCCCCATGCGGTGGTCGACCGTCGGCCGGTGCCCTCGGTCCGTGCGGTTGCCCCACCAACCGTCGCGACGGTCGAGGTGACCGTCCTCGCTCATCTTCCGGCCCGCCGCCGCGATGGCCCATCGCGCGTGCTGGTGCAGGATGCCGAGACGGAATTCTCCCTCGTCTTCTTCCACGCCCGCGGTGACTATCTGGAAAAGACGCTCCCCATCGGCGCGCGCCGTCTCGTGTCGGGCAAGCTCGAAGCCTTCGACGGCATCGTCCAGATGGTTCACCCGGACCATATCCTCGCGCCCGAGAATGCCGCCGATCTGCCGGAGTTCGAGCCGGTCTATCCCCTCGCCGCCGGGCTGACGCAGCGCCTGATGGCCAAGGCCGCCGCCGGGTCTCTGGCGCGCCTGCCGCAGCTGGCCGAATGGATCGACCCCGGCTTGCTCGCGCGGGAAAACTGGCCCGACTGGGCCGGGGCCATGCGTGCCGCTCACCAGCCGCGCGGGGCCCAGTCGCTCGTGCAGGGCGCACCGGCGCGGGCGCGGCTCGCTTACGATGAATTGCTCGCGCATCAATTGACGCTCGCCCTGGCGCGCCGGACGCAACGCCGCCTCAAGGGGCGCGCGACGCGGGGCGATGGCCGCCTTCGGGCGCGCGTGCTGGCGGCTTTGCCTTGGGCGCCGACCGGGGCGCAGAGCCGTTCCGTCGCGGAAATCACCGCCGACATGGGCTCCGAACGGCGGATGAACCGGCTGCTTCAGGGCGATGTGGGTTCGGGCAAAACGCTGGTCGCCATGCTCGCGCTGCTCGTGGCGGTCGAGGCGGGCGGGCAGGGCGTGATGATGGCGCCGACCGAAATCCTCGCGCGTCAGCATCTCGACAGCCTCGCGCCGCTCGCCGCCGCCGCAGGGGTCCGGGTCGAGGTTCTGACCGGGCGCGACAAGGGCGCCGAGCGCGCCGCGAAGCTTGCCGATCTCGTCGCGGGCCGGATTCATATCCTTTTGGGCACTCACGCGGTGTTCCAGAAAGACGTTGAATTTCAGGATCTTCGTTTGGTTATCATCGACGAACAGCATCGTTTCGGCGTGTCGCAGCGGATGGAGCTGGGCGCGAAGGGCGAGCGGGTCGATGTTCTGGTGATGACCGCGACGCCGATCCCGCGCTCCCTCGCGCTCGCGCAATATGGCGATATGGACATCAGCCTGCTGGACGAAAAACCGCCTGGGCGCAGCCCGGTCCGCACCGCCCTGATGGCGACGGAACGGCTGCCCGAGGTCGTTGCCCATCTGAAGCGCGCCGTGGCCGAAGGGCGGCAGGCCTATTGGGTCTGCCCGCTGGTCGAGGAAAGCGAGAAGGTCGATCTCGCCTCCGCCGAGGAGCGGTTTCTCAGCCTGCGTGCCGCGCTTGGTGATGCCGTGGGGCTGGTCCATGGTCAGATGCCGCTGGCCGAGAAGGACGCCGCGATGGCCGATTTCGTCGCGGGCCGGACCCGGGTTCTGGTCGCGACGACGGTGATCGAGGTCGGCGTGAACGTCCCCAACGCTTCGATCATGGTGATCGAGCGCGCCGAGATTTTCGGCCTGGCGCAGCTTCATCAATTGCGCGGCCGGGTCGGGCGAGGTGCGGCGGAATCGACCTGCCTCATGCTCTATCAGGCGCCGTTGAGCGAGGCGGGCGAGCGCCGCTTGCGGATCCTGCGCGAGACCGAGGACGGTTTCCGCATCGCCGAGGAAGACCTTGCCATGCGCGGCGCGGGCGATGTGATCGGCACGGCGCAATCTGGTTTGCCGCGCTTCCGCATCGCTGATCTGGAACGGCAGGCCGGGTTGATGGCGGTCGCGCAGAGCGATGCCCGTGCGCTCCTGGAACGTGACCCCGACCTGAACACCCCACGCGGGCAGGCCGCGCGAGTGCTGCTATGGCTGATGGAGCAGGACCGTGCGTTCCGCCTCCTGGATGTTGGCTGAATGTTCTCACAAAGTTCTTTACAGATCGTAAGAATCATGAGAACAAATAAGCAACACGATCACGGAGGTTAAGGAATGCACAAGGATCTGCCCGCCAGTTTCGCCCGCAATCCCAGGTTTTGGCAGGACGCGCTCGGGGCGTTGTCGGTCTGCGTCACCTTCGTGGGCGTTTTGTATCTGCCCGGTCTGTTCTGAACTGCCTCGCGCTTTTGCGGCCCGCATGTCCCCGCGGTCCGCTTGCCCTGAAAGCGCTTCCTGCGCCGCCATCCTTGCGGTGGCGGCGTTTTTTCACACCAATGCCGCCAGCGTCGCGCGCGGTGCGAGCAGGATCGAGGCATGGCGGTTCGGATAGGCGCGCGCGGCCTGAAGAACGTCATAGCCCCCGAAAGGCGCGGCAGGAACAGGCCCGCCCGCCAGCATCGCGTCCAGTTCCGCGCAAAGCCGGGCGATTTCATCCCGCCCGCAGCCGATCACCTGCGCGCCGAAGATCGACGCCGACGCCTGACCGAGCGCGCAGGCCTGCACCTTCTGCCCGAATGCCGTGATCCGGCCATGATCCCGCCGCAGGGTCACCTCAACCGTTGAGCCGCACAGCGGCGCGCGCTCCCGTGCCTGACCGTCGAAGCTGGGCAAAAGCTGCGCATGCGGAATGCTGGCGGCGAGCGTCAGGATCTGCTGCGAATACAGCTTGAACAGGTCTGTGTCGCTCATGGCTTTCCCTCCGGCGGTTCGCGTCCTAGATAGGAGCGTCCCGCGACAGAGGAAAGCCCGATGCCCTTCGATCCCAGCAGTTTGAAATATGATGCCAACGGTCTGATCCCCGCGATCGCGCAGGATCATGCGACGGGCGAAGTGCTGATGATGGCCTGGATGAACCCCGAAAGCCTGCTGGAAACGCTCCGGACCGGGCAGGTCACCTATTGGTCGCGCTCGCGGCAGGCGTTGTGGGCCAAGGGGGCGACCTCGGGCCATGTGCAGAAGCTGGTCGAGTTGCGGATCGACTGTGACCGTGATTGCCTGCTGCTGCTGGTCGATCAGGCGGGGCCGGCCTGTCATACCAACCGGCGCAGCTGTTTCTATACGGCGCTGCGTGACGGCGAAGAGGTCGTGATCCTCACCCCGATGTAAGGCCGACCATGCGGCGGATGTCAGCCGGGCTGGCCCCCTCGGCGCGGTAAAGGGCAATGGCGCGGGCATCGTCCCGCTTGGCCAGTCTTTTGCCGTTTTCGTCGCGGATAAGTCTGTGATGACAGTATGTTGGGATTGTAAATTGAAGTAGTTTCTGAAGAGTGACGTGGATTTGCGTTGCGTCGAACAGATCTTCGCCCCGGGTCACGAGCGTCACGCCCTGCGCCGCATCGTCCAGCACCACCGAGAGGTGATAGGAGGTGCCCATGCCTTGCCGCGACAGCACGACATCGCCGACCTCGCGGATCATATGGTCGCGGGTGATGCGGTGAACGCCGCGATGCAGATCTCCGATTTCCGTGAATTCGCAATCTGTTGCAGCGCGTTCCATATGTAATCTGAGAACTGCGTCTGGTAGTGGACCCTTGGCCTTTTGTCCGCGGCAGGTGCCGGGATAGACGATCCCATCCGGCCCAAAGCTGACGCCTTCCTGCGGCGCCGAAGCGGCCAGTTCGATATCCCGCCGGGTGCAGGTGCAGCGGAACAGAAACCCGTCTTTCCACAGTTTTTCAAGATGATGCCGGTAGATGTTCAGTCGATCCGACTGCCGCATCACCGGCCCGTCCCAGGTCAGCCCCAGCCAGCGCAGATCTTCGTAGATCTGCATTTCCCATTCCGGCTTAGACCGCTGCCGGTCAATATCTTCGATCCGCAGCAGGAACCGCCCACCGCTCGCCCGCGCCCGGTCATGGGCGACCATCGCCGCATAGGCATGGCCCAGATGCAGCGGCCCCGTCGGCGACGGCGCGAAGCGGGTGACTAGCGGAGCCATTCCGTGAACGCCGCCTTGGCACGGTCGGTATAGGCTTTGTAGCGGTCCTTGCGGCCGCGCCGCCCGGCCTTGGCGTCGATTGACGGGAACAGGCCGAAATTCACGTTCATCGGCTGGAAGGTCTTTGCCTCGGCGCCGCCGGTGATGTGATGGATCAGGCTGCCCATCGCGGTTTCGGGCGGCGGCGGCGGCAGGTCGCGCCCGAGGATCCCGGCGGCGGCCATCCGCCCGGCCAGAAGCCCCATCGCCGCACTTTCGACATAACCCTCGACGCCGGTGATCTGCCCGGCAAAGCGCACGCCCGGACGGCCGCGCAGCCGCATCCGGTCATCCAGAAGCGTCGGCGAATTGATGAAGGTGTTGCGATGGATCCCGCCCAGCCGCGCGAAGGATGCCTGCTCTAGCCCCGGAATCATCCGGAAAACAGCAGTTTGCGCGCCATACTTCATCTTCGTCTGGAAGCCGACGATATTGTAGAGCGTGCCGAGCGCATTATCCCGGCGCAATTGCACCACGGCGTAGGGCTTGACCTCGGGCCGATGCGCATTGGTCAGGCCGACGGGCTTCATCGGCCCGTGGCGCAGCGTCTCGCGCCCGCGCTCGGCCATCACCTCGATCGGCAGGCAGCCGTCGAAATAACCTGCGGTCTCGCCTTCGTGGAATTCGGTCTTCTCGGCGGCCAGAAGCGCGTCGATGAAGGCTTCGTATTGCGCCTTGTCCATCGGGCAGTTGAGATAGGCTTTCTGCTCTTCCTCGGTCTCGCCCTTGTCATAGCGGCTCTGGCGCCAGACCACGTTCATGTCGATCGACTCGGCATAAACGATCGGCGCGATGGCATCGAAAAACGCCAGAACTCTCGGCCCCGGTCGCAGCGCGGATGCTCTCGGCCAGCGCGCCGGAGGTCAGCGGCCCGGTCGCGATGATCCATTCTCCGGATGAAGGAAGCTCGGTAACCTCTTCCTCAGAAAAGGAAATCAACGGATGCGCGCGCAGGGCCGCAGTCACCGCCTGCGCAAAGGCGTCCCGATCCACCGCCAGCGCACCGCCCGCCGGAAGCTGATGCCGATCCGCCATCTGCATGATCAGCCCGCCGGCCGCGCGCATTTCCCAATGCAGCAGGCCCACGGCATTGCGCTCATCATCGTCCGAGCGGAACGAATTCGAGCAGACCATTTCCGCGAAATTTCCGGTTTGATGCGCGAAGGTGCCGACACCCGGGCGCATCTCGTGCAGAACGACCGGCACACCCAGCGAAGCCGCCTGCCAGGCAGCCTCGGATCCGGCCATGCCGCCGCCGATGATATGAAGCGTTTCCATGGGCGGGGATGTAGCGCCCCGCCCATGCGGTTGCAATCACAAGCCGGGAAGTATTTCTTGCAGCCCGCGCGTGCCAAAGGTCACGCCATGGCCCGCGCCGAACACGGCCTTGAGGCCCAGGGTCAGGAACACCTCGTTATCCGAATCCTCCAGCGAGGCGAGGCCGAGTTCCGCGCTCCCGATCAGGCCGGGGGTGAATTCATAGCGTGCCGTCGCGCCGAGGCGGGTCAGATCGGCATCGGCCTGAACGGTGGCGAATTTGGCGCCAAGGCCGAACTGGTCGTTCAGCGCATAATCGCCGTCCAGCGTGAGCGCATAGCCGTTGTCATGCCGCCCGTCGAGCCATGCCGCGGAAGCCTGATAGTTGATCTGGCCGAGTTGCGAGGCGAATTCCAGGCCGTAATTCTCAACCCGATCGTGGTGGATCCAGTCCTTGCCGACGAACAGACCCACCGAGGAGCTTCCCAGCCGATAGATCCCGTGCATCCCGAAGGTGGTGCCATCCCAGTCCGCCAGGCCGTAATAGCGTTGCTTCAGGTCGAATTGCGCGGCAAACTGTCCGAAGCCGAATTCGATGCTGCCGCCGAGCGTCGACTTGTGGATGTCGCGCGCCTTGCCGTCGGCGAGGGTGGAATGCTCTCCACCGACTTCGGCGCCGATGATTTCGGCGCCCGCAATGGAGGGAAGAAGCGCGGCACCAAGCGCCGCAATCAGGAATGTCCGCATCGTTAACCTCATGGCTCGGCAGTCTGTGCCGCCTTCGTTGGACCGGCTGGGCCGGGGTTGGCGCCCTGCGGGGAAGCCCCGCAAGGTGGGTTCACTCTTCGCCTTCAGGCTCTTCCTGATCGGCGATGCGCGCGACGGAGACGACTTCCTCCTCCGCACCGGTATTGAAGACCTTCACCCCGCCCGCCGAGCGCGAACGGAAGGAAATCCCCTCGACCGGACAGCGGATCGACTGTCCCGTCGAAGTGGCCAGCATGATCTGATCCGGCATATCGACCGGGAAGGAGGCCACCAGCGGCCCGCCGCGCATGGTCTTTTCAAAGGCCGTGACCCCCTGACCGCCACGCCCGCGCACGGGATAGTCATGCGAGGAGGTCAGCTTGCCCACGCCCTTCGCGGTGATGGTCAGGATCAGATCCTGCGCCTCCAGCATCGCGGCATAGCGGTCGTCGGAGAGGATGCCCGCGCCTTCGGTATCCTCTTCGTCGGACTCGGGCACCTCGCCGGGTTCCTCATCGGCGCCGAGTTCCATCCGGTAACGCTTGATGAATTCCGCGCGTTCCCAGGGTTCGGCGTCGAAATGGCGGATGACCGACATCGACACAACCTTGTCGCCCTCGGCGAGCCGCACACCGCGCACGCCGGTGGAGGACCGGCCCTTGAACACGCGCACCTCGGGGACGGGGAAGCGGATCGCGCGGCCCCCGGCCATCACCAGCATGATGTCGTCATCCTCGGTGCACATCCGGGTATCGACCAGGGTGACACCTTCGGGCAGTTCCATCGCGCGCTTGCCGTTGCGCATGACCTTGGCGAAATCCGACAGCGCATTGCGCCGCACGTCGCCGTCCGAAGTGGCGAAGAACACCTGATAGGCGTCCCATTCCGCCTCGGGCGCGTCCACCGGCATCAGCGAGGCGATTGAAACGCCTTGCGGGATCGGCAGGATATTGACGATCGCCTTGCCCTTCGACGTCCGCCCCGCCAGCGGCAGTCGCCAGCATTTCAGGCTGTAGACCATGCCGTCTGTGGTGAAGAACAGCAGTTGCGTATGCGTATTGGCGACGAAGAGCGTGGTCACCACGTCATCTTCCTTCGTCTGCATCGAGGCGAGCCCCTTGCCGCCGCGCCGTTGCGCGCGGAATTCGGCGAGCGGGGTGCGCTTGATATAGCCGCCCGAGGTGATGGTCACGACCATATCCTCGCGCTCGATCAGGTCTTCGTCGTCGAGGTCACCCGCCCAGTCGATGATCTCGGTCCGGCGCGGCACGGCGAATTGCGCCTTCACCTCGCGCAGTTCGTCCGAAATGATCGCCATGATCCGTTCGCGCGAGCCGAGAATATCGAGGTAATCCCGGATTTTGCCGGCCAGTTCCACCAGCTCGTCAGTGACTTCCTGCACCCCCATCGCGGTCAGCCGTTGCAGCCGCAGATCAAGGATCGCGCGCGCCTGCACCTCCGACAGGTTATAGGTGCCGTCGTCGTTCATCTCATGCAGCGGATCGTCGATCAGCCGAATGTATTCGGCGATCTCATGCGCGGGCCAGCGCCGCGTCATCAGCCGGTCGCGTGCCTCTGCCGGGTCTTTCGAGGACCGGATCGTCGCCACGACCTCATCGACATTCGACACCGCCACGGCCAGACCGCACAGGATGTGGCTGCGCTCGCGCGCCTTGCGCAACTCGAACGCCGTGCGCCGCGCCACCACTTCTTCTCGGAACGTGATGAAATGGCTGAGGAAATCGCGTAGCGTCAGGACTTCGGGCTTACCGCCGTTCAGCGCCAGCATGTTGCAGCCGAAAGAGGTTTGCAGCGGCGTGAAGCGGTAGAGCTGGTTCAGCACCACATCCGGCGTCGCGTCGCGCTTCAGCTCGATCACCACCCGCACGCCGACCCGATCGGATTCGTCGGCGATGTTGGAAATGCCCTCAAGCTTCTTGTCGCGGACCAGTTCGGCCATCTTCTCGATCATCGCGGCCTTGTTGACCTGATAGGGGATCTCGTCGACGATGATCGCGTGGCGGTCCTTGCGGACCTCCTCGATCCGGGTCTTTGCCCGGATGATGACGGAACCGCGCCCCTCCAGATAGGCCTTGCGCGCGCCGGAACGGCCCATGATCTGCGCGCCGGTCGGGAAATCGGGCGCGGGCACGATCTCCATCAGCGCCTCGGTGGACATGTCGGGATTCTCGATCAGCGCCAGCGTCGCGTCGATCACCTCGCCCAGGTTGTGCGGCGGGATGTTGGTCGCCATCCCCACGGCAATGCCGCCCGCACCATTGACCAGCATGTTCGGGAACCGCGCCGGAAGAACCGTGGGCTCCTTGTCCTTGCCGTCGTAATTGTCCTGAAAGTCGACGGTTTCCTTTTCGATGTCGGCCAGCATGAAGGCCGAAGGCTTGTCCATGCGCACTTCGGTGTAGCGCATCGCCGCCGGGGAATCACCGTCCATCGAGCCGAAGTTGCCCTGACCGTCCAGCAGCGGCAGGGACATCGAAAAGTCCTGCGCCATCCGCACCAGCGCGTCATAGATCGCCGCATCGCCATGCGGGTGGTATTTCCCCATCACGTCGCCAACCGGGCGGGCCGATTTGCGATAGGGCTTGTCCGACGTGTTGCCGGTTTCAAACATCGCGTAGAGGATGCGGCGGTGGACCGGCTTCAGACCGTCGCGCAGATCGGGGATCGCGCGGGACACGATCACGCTCATCGCGTAATCGAGATAGGCGGTCTTCATCTCCTCGGCGATCGAAACGGTCGGGCCGTCATAGGCGGGGCGCTTCGGCCCCTCGTCGAGGGTATCCGGCGTGTCGGGGGTATCGGTCACGAAGCTCGCTCGTTCTTCTAGATCTTGTTGACTGACCTTATAGCGCAATCAACCGTTTGGGCGCAATCGCGAAGGCTCAGCCGCGGCGCGATCGGACCCATGCGGCGACCCAGAGCACGGCGAAGCCGAAGGAGAAGAGCGCGTTCAGATTGGCCATGGTGATGCCGAACATCTCCCACGCGATTTCGTCGCAGCGGATCAGCGGTGCGTTCTGGATCTGCGCCAGCAGATCGGCGGCCGACATCGACCCCGGCGGATTCGATGTGCAGGTATCCGGCCCGGCGAAGATCTTCCGCTCGACCCCCGAGTGATAGACTCCCAGACCCGCTGTCACCAGCGCCGCCACCGCCCCCAGAAGCGCCGTCGCCATCGGCAGCCGGAATACCAGGATCAGCACCCCCAGCACCGCCGCCGCCAGATGCGGCCAGCGTTGCTGGATACACAGATCACAAGGCGCATAGCCGATCGCCTGAAACATCAGCGCGCCGAGCAGAATAGCCGCCGAACCGGCCGCGGCAAGCGCGACCAGGCCGCGTGGCGTTGTCAGATCTCTGATGTCCATCGCTTACCCTTTCAGGAAATACCAGGCCAGACCAGCCACCAGAAGGACCGCCAGCGCCACCCAGCCCGCACGCTTTTCGATGAACGCCGCGATCCGCGCGCCATAGCGCGACAGCAGCCACGCCAGCCCATAGAACCGCGCCCCGCGCGCCACGATCGCCGACAGGATGAACAATATCGGATCGAAGCTGATCACACCGGCGAGAATCGTCACCACCTTCATCGGCGGCACATGTGCGAGCCCCGATGTCACCAGCATGACCAGAATGGCGAGGTCGCCCGTCGTGCCCTGAAGCCGCTCGAAACTGTCCATCTTGCCCATGGCTTCCAGCATCGGACGCCCGATCAGGTCGAAGGCGTAATGCCCCAGAAGCCAGCCGAAAATCCCGCCCAGCACCGAGAAAACCGAGGCGATCAGCGCATAGCGCCAGACCTTTTCCGGCCGCGACAGGCACATCGGCAGGAACAGCACATCGGCCGGAATGGGGAAGAACGAGCTTTCGACGAAGCTGACGGCGCCAAGGGCGGCCTCTGCCCGGGGATGG
The DNA here is from genome assembly GCF_047600745.1 of Paenirhodobacter sp. Lineage (GTDB taxonomy): Bacteria > Pseudomonadota > Alphaproteobacteria > Rhodobacterales > Rhodobacteraceae > Rhodobacter. The sequence continues at coordinate 190,535 of NZ_JASGKI010000004.1, forward strand.
CCCGCGAGGCTGAACGTCCAGTAATATAGCTTGCGGAACACCTTGACCCTCTTGTTTTCCGATGCTTCCCCCGGCCAGCGGCGCGCGTCAAGCGCAACGGAGCTTTTGCCTGAGGATAAGACAGGATAATCTCGGGAACGTGAAACCGGGAGGGACTGCGATGAAATGGCAGGGACGGCGCGGCAGCGGCAATATCGAGGATCGGCGCGGGCAGGGCGGCGGCGTGATGCGCGTCGGCGGTGCCGGGGGGCTCGGCCTCCTCGCGGTGGTGCTGGTCGGCTACTTCTTCGGCGTGGACCTGACGCCGCTGCTGACCGGGATGGAGGGCGGACAGACCGTGCAGACCCAGGGCGAACTGACCGAACGGGACCGGCAGATGGGCGATTTCGTCTCGGTGACGCTGGCCGATACGGAGGAGGTCTGGACGAAGATCTTCCGGCAGGATCTGAACCGCGCCTATACTCCGGCGACGCTGGTGCTGTTCAGCCAGGCGACGCAATCGCCCTGCGGCACGGCGTCGGGCGCCACCGGGCCGTTCTATTGCCCGGTGGACAAGAAGGTCTATCTGGACACCGATTTCTTCGCCACGCTGTCGCGGCAGCTGGGGGCACATGGCGATTTCGCCGCGGCCTATGTTGTGGCCCATGAAATCGGCCACCATGTGCAGGACGAACTGGGCATCCTGTCCAAGGTCAACGAAATCCGGGCGCGCAGTTCCACAGCCGAGAGCAACGAATTGTCGGTGCGCATCGAGCTTCAGGCGGATTGCTTCTCCGGCGTCTGGGCGCGGCATGCGGCCGAACAGTTCGGCTCCATCGAGCCGGGCGACATTGCCGAGGCGATCAACGCCGCGTCGAAGATCGGTGACGACACGTTGCAGCGCAATGCCGGCCGGCGACCGATGCCCGACAGCTTCACGCATGGCACATCGGAGCAACGGCAGCGCTGGTTCACGGCGGGTTTCCGCAACGGCGATCTTTCGGACTGCGACACGTTTTCCGCCCGCAACCTCTGAGCGCTGGCGACGGTTGCGGGGGCAGGAGGGGCGCCGAGCGGCGATGTTCCTTCGGCTGCGGGATCGTCTTGCGCCGGGGCGACGTGCCCTGGCAGAGGCCATGACGTGCTGCGTCGGGGGGGCGCCCTCCAGCGGTGCGGAAGGGGATACTTCCGTTTCCTCAGCGGCTGGTTCCGTTCGGAAAGCCGACGTGATCCGGCAAGAGCATCTTCAATTCGTCGCCGGTTAGGCTGAGGAGTAGATTCCGTGGCCGTTGCCGAAAGCGAGACAGGCTGTGCCATCGAGATCTGTCACATTGTCGAGCAGCCTGTCGATCGTGACGGTCCCGCCGGTGGAAGCCCCCAACCCGTTGATGTTGCGGGTTATCATCAGTGTTTCCTCAGCCGGAAAATCGGCGATGAATGTCGGCCCCGGATGCAGAGCGGAACTCGAACCTGTCCGCGCCTCGGCCGCCGACAAGATAATCGTCACCCGCGCCACCGATGAGGGCATCATTCCCCGCGCCGCCATAGAGCATGTCGCTTCCGCGACCGCCGTGCAGGCTGTCGTTGCCATCTTCGCCGAAGAGGACATCATCGTCCCGGCGCAAATCGCCGTTCCGGCGAAGAAGTCGTTGCCCGCGCCCAGATAGGCGACGTCATCACCGTCGCCGGTGCGGACTTCGTTATCGCCATATCCGCCCCGAACGCGGTCATCGCCGTCGCAGCCCAGGATCGAATCGTTGCCGTCGCCGCCGTCCAGCCAATCCGTGCGCAATCCACCGTCGAGCGTATCATCTCCCGCACCGCCCAATAGCGTATCGGCGCCCGCATCGCCGCGCAGGAAATCGTGGCCGGTTCCGCCGTGCAGCAGATCGCCGCCGTCGCGACGGCAGAGCGAATCGTTGCCGTCGCCGCCATAAAGCCGACTGGATCCGAACGAATATTCCAGCGTGTCGTTCCCCGTGCCGCCATGAAGTTCGTCCGACGACAGCCGTTTTCCCGCGATCCAGGCGGCGCTGCTCAATCTGCCGTGCCCCCGTGCCTCTCCTCGCTCCCGGCCCGACGCCGCCGGACCAACCACCCTCCTCAGATCCAATCTGATGTCTGCAAGGTCTTACGGAATGGTGAAGAAATGCCGCGCCGCAGTGCGGCCGGGAGGTCAGATGCTGCAAATGCGAAATAAATCCCGGGTGCAAATTAACCTCGGGTTAAGCGCCGGGATGGGTAAGTGCCCCTTACATGGGTGGACATGTGTGAAAGAGGGTAACTATGGCAACAATTCCAGGCGGTACTTTCAGCGACTTCCTTTTCGGAACGTCGGCAGCCGATTACATCGACGCGGGTGACGGGAACGACACCGTTTCCGGCGGGTCGGGAGACGACCTTATCAAGGGGGGGCTCGGCGACGATCTCCTCAACGGCGGTTCCGGGGATGACTCGCTCCATGGCGGCGAGGGGAATGACCAGCTTCTTGGCGGTTCGGGGGACGACCTGCTGGATGGCGGCGAGGGGAACGATACCCTCTCGGGCGGCGCGGGCAATGACGTGCTGCATGGCGGCGCGGGCGACGATCTGCTGGTCGGTGGCGCCGGGGACGACACCATCGACGGCGGCGAAGGCGATGACGTCCTTTCGGGTGATGCGGGCAATGACGTCATTTCCGGCGGGGACGGCGATGATCAGATCGACGGTGGCGAAGGCGACGACTTCCTGGTCGGCGGCGCGGGCGACGACCTGATCACGGGCGGCGCGGGCAATGACACCATCGACGGTGGCCTGGGCGATGACGTGCTTTATGGCGGCGAGGGGGACGACCTGTTCGTCTTCTCCGGCGGTGGCGATGTCGTGATGGACTTCTCCGAAGGGGACATCCTTCAGATTTCGTCGTCGCTTGACGGCGTGTCGCTCGGAACCGCCGACGATGTGGCGGAATATGCGGTCGACCTCGGCGATGCAGGCACATTGATCGACTTCGGGCAGGGCGACAGCGTTCTGCTGCACGGCGTTTCCTATGACGACGTGACGGCCGATCCGTCGAAATTCATCTCGGTCGTCTGATGAACTGACCGGGCGCACATCCCGGTGCGCCCGGTTGCTTTCGTCTCCCCGTTACGAGGCACAGAATGAATATCCCCGTCACCCCCCCGCTCGACGTTCCGGAACATCCCGCGTCCCTGCGCGCAAAGCCGCTGGACGATGCGACGCTGGTCGGTTTGGCGCCCCATGTCTGCGCGGCCTATTTCGACCGATCCGCTCCGAGCGGCGCGCGTCAGCGGCTGGTGGCCAAGCAGGATGGATCCCCCATCCCGAAACCTTTCATCACCGGCACGTTCGATCTGCGCGGCGGTGGCGTCCGGCATGTGCTGCTGATGGCGCGCGGGATCGACGAAGTGTTCGCGCGCCCCCTGGCGCTTTACCTGAACGACACTCTGGCGGCGGAACTTGATCCCGGCTGGCTGCAACTGCCCATTGCCGATCTGGCGGCGCTGGTTGAGGGGCTGACCGAGGCGGGACGCGCGAAGCTGTTGCGGATGCTGCTGACGACGGGGGCTTCGCTGTTCCTCGCGGCGGCGGGCCCGGCGCTGATCGCGTCGTTCCGCACGATGATGGAGATCTGTGACCTGGCGCCAGTAGAGCCGGTTTCCGCCACGGGGTTCGGCGGACAGACGGTTCTGAGCTACCGCGCCCCCGGTCATCAGGGTCTTGCGGCGCAGGTGGATGTGGTCGTGCTGGCGCGGGAAAGGCCGGCCTTGCTGCGCAAGGTCGCGCTCGTGCAGGATGGTCAGAATCTGCACATCCATCTGCCCCCGGCGGCGCAGGATTGCGAGGTCGTCCTGTTCGGGGATCACCCGTTGCGGTTGGCGCCGCCCCCGGCGCAGATGCGTCGGCTGCCCGCGCCGGTCTGGCTCGAAGGCCGCACGACGGCGGTTCGGGACTGGCTGGTGGAGCAGGTTCTGGCCGCGGCGCGCAAGGATCCCGGTGCGGCGAATGCCCTGCGCGAATTGCGCCCGGATGCGGTTGAACCGCAACTGACCGTTCGGCATCTGTCGGCGACCCGTTCGGGGATGCTCTATGCCGTCGATCTTTCGGATCCGCAGGGGCTTGTGCGCGCGATCCTCCTGGAACGGGATGGTCGGCGGGTGGAACTGTCGGCATGTTGCGGCGTCGATGGCGCGGGGCTGATCGCCGGGGTGGGCGAAGTCGCGGGCCGCGCGGATGGCACGGAGCCCTATCGGATTCTGCTTCTGCATCATTCGGGGCGTCTGCGGGAGGTGGCGCGGGGCGTGTTACAAACCTTCGACGGGACGCTGGCGGCGGAGTTTTCCGATTTCTGGAAGGAAACCGCCGACATGCGCACGCTTGAAAAGGCTCTGGCGGGGGCCTGCCTCGGCGCGATCCGCGAGCCTCTGCGTCATGTTTCGCGCCGTTTCGGGACGCCGCCGAATGCCTCGGTGCTGCGGGTGGTGACGGATCTTGGCGATTCCATCGACCTGCTGCGCGCCCGGGCCGCGATGATCTTCGCGGAACGCGGGGCGCAGCGCGTCGAAGTGGTCTGCACCCTGTCCGAAGGGCCGCTTGCCTCGGCATCGCGGCGCGCGGTCGAGGAGGTCGTCGCGGTCTATGGCATTCCCCATTCCGTGATCACCCTGTCGGCCACCGCATCGCCCGCCGAACGGATCCTCGCCGGTCTTTCGGAGGGGGCGGGGCCGGCACTGGTTCTGGCGGAGGGCGCCCTTCCCACAGGTCCGGGGTGGCTTTCGGCATGGCAGCGTCGCCTTGCATCGGCGAAGGAGGACGTTATCGGTTCCGTGCTGCTCGCGGCGGATGGCTCCGTTGCCGCTGCGGAAAACCGGCCCGAAGACGGCTGGCGCGGCCTGCCCGTGTCCCGCTTGCCCGAAACGCTGCGGGGTATCCGGCGCCCCATTCCCGATTGTTTTGCGCTGACCGAGGCGGGGATCCAGCGTCTTCTTGCGCGTGCGGCGGCGCATCCGGATCCGGCTGTCCTGATCGCGCAACTGATCCCGGAAACCGGCCTTCAGATCGCGACGAAACACGGTTTCATGCGTTATACGCCCGCGCCCGCGTGCGACCCCTTTGCGCTTGCGCTTCAGCAGGCGGCCCTGGTCCTGACCGAGGAGACCGCGGCATGATCCGCATCCTTCAGATCGCGCATGACCACCCCGATTTCACCCCCGGCGGGACGGAGATCCTCGCGCATGACCTCGCGCGGGCGCTCGACGCGCGGGCGGATGCGCAATGCAGCTTTCTCGCCGCATCGACGGCGCTCAGCCGCGCCGAAGACGTTCCGGGAAGCCTGGGGTTGCAGGGCGCGGATTATGTTCTGCGCACCGGGCGGTATGATCGGTTTACGATGACCCGGCTCGATGGCAGCGAATGGATCGCCAGCCTTTCGCGGGTCATCGCGGCCGAGCGTCCCCAGGTCGTGCATCTTCATGGCCTCGACCGGATCGGGGCGGAGGTTCTGCCGGTGCTGCGTCGGCTGGCGCCGCAGGCGAAAATCATCCTGACGCTGCATGATTTCCAGATGCCCTGCCCGAATGATGGGCTGATGCTGACGGTGGGCGGTGGCCAGCGCTGTGCCAATCCCGGGCCGGACCGCTGCCACGGTTGCTTTCCGGCGCAGGCCGGGGGGCGTCATGCGTTGCGGCGGGCCCATCTTCTGGCGCTTCTGAGGCTGGTGGATGTGTTTCTGGCGCCGAGCAGCTTCCTGCGCGACCGCTTCATCGACTGGGGGATCGAGGCCGGGCGGATTCGCCTTATGCCCAACGCGGTCCTGCCCGTCGCCGCCCTGCCGGCGGCCCCGCGTCCGGCGCCGAACCGCTTTGCCTTCTTCGGAAATATCGTGCCGCACAAAGGGGTTCTGACCCTTCTCGATGCCGCGCGGCGGCTGGCGGGAGAGGATCTGCGGATTGATCTGCACGGTGGCCTGATCCATCCCGAACCCGCCTTCGCTCAGGCCTTTGATACGGCCCTGGCGGCGGCCGGGGCCATCGTTCAGCACCACGGTCCCTATAGCCGTGACGATCTGCCGGAGCTGATGCGGCGGGCCGACTGGATGGTGATGCCCTCCGTCTGGTGGGAAAACGCACCGCTCGTCCTGCTTGAGGCGCGGGCTGCGGGCCTGCCGGTGATCTGTTCGGGAATCGGCGGGATGGCGGAGATGGTCGCCGATGGACAGACCGGCCTGCATGTGCCGCCGGGCGATGCCGCGACGCTGGCCGAGGTGATGCGGGAGGCGGCGCGCGATGTGCCTCTGCACCGCCGTTTCGCGCAGGCGCAACGCAAGGCGCATTCTCCCGACGCGTATAAGGACTTCGTAAATCTTCATCTGGAAATCTACCGCAGCCAGACACGGAGAACCGCAGCATGACACCGGCAGATGGGGCCCCTTTCGGGATGGAGCTTTCGGCGCAGGATCCGATCCGCGCCGATCTGACCGTGATTTTGCCCGGTGGCCGCGCGCTCGTCGCCCTGAGCGGGCTTCCCGGGCCGATGCCGGCGCGGGGGGAGTTGCGCCAGGGTGCGCGCCTGTCTCAATGTATTGCGGGATGCTGGCCCGGCCGGAATGGCCGCGCGGGGCTCGCGCTGTTCGATGCGCCGCTGACGGATGTGGCGGAGATCCGGGATCAGAGCGGCCGCCGCTTCGGAACGATCGTGCCGTCGCATCGGGTCGATGTCTCCCCGGCTCCCCTGGCCGAATTCGTCCGGGCGGAAGGGGTCGATAGCCGCGACGTCTTCGATTTCCTCCTGCGGGTTCTGGTCTCCGACGATCGTTCCGAGGAGCGCCGTGCCGAGCGCGAATTTGCCGCTGGTTTCCTGACCCGTGCGGCCGAACCGGACGGTTTCGTGGAAATCCTCGCGCGGCCCGAAACGGGGGGGCTGTTCGCGCAGGGCTGGTCGATGAGCATGCCGACCGGGCGCCTTCGGCTGGCCCGGCTCGATGGCGATCTTTCGTTGAGCGAGGTCGATGTCGGCACCTTCGCGCGCGAAGACATCCTGCCGCCCGGTCATGGGTTCTGTTTCTATGGCCGCGGCTGGGACGATGCCAATCTGGATTGCGTGTTTTTCGAGCATGACGGGCGCCTGAGGCGGCTTGATGTGGTGCCAAGTTCGGTGTTGCGTCTCTCCGGAGAGGCCGCGACGCGTCACGTCGCCGACATGCTCCCCCGGATCGAGGCGCGCACCGATGTGATGGGCGCATTCCGGCGGATCTGCCGTCCGCGGTATCAGGGAGAGGATACGCTTTCCGGGACGCCGTTGCCGATCGCTGCGGCGCTGGACGCGATCTTTCAGGCCCCCGATGGCGGGATTCTCGCCACCGGCTGGTTGCTGGATCCGTTGCAACGGGTCGAGCGCGTGATCGTCAAGAGCACCGGCGGGCTCTATGCGCCCTTGCAGGACCATTGGAATCCGTCGCCGCGCCCCGACCTTAACAGCGGCTTCGCGCAGGATCCACGCTTTGCCCGTCTGCTCGATCCGAGCGACACGCTGCACGGCTTCCTCGCCTATGCTCCGGGCAAGGTCGAGCAGGTGGTTGACCACGAGGTTTATCTGGAACTGGTGCTGGACGACAACAGTTGCCTGTTCCGCCCGGTCAAGGTGACCCGGCTCGAATCCCGGGACCGCCTGCCTCAGATCCTGTCCGCGGTGTCACCCGCCGATCCGGCGATCGAACAGATCGTCCAGGGGACGTTGGCTCCCTTCCTGTCCGGTATTCCTACGCGGAACCGGCCGTTGCGATCCGCGGTCAGTCGGCCGCTCGCCCTGTCCGACAAGGTTGGGGAGATCCCGGCGATCATGCCATTCCGCACTGTTGCCCATCTGCACCCGGTCCTGGCGCTTCTGGCCGGGTCGCCGGAGGCGGAACAAATCGACCTCGTTCTGACCACGACGCGCGGTGCCGCTGTCGGATTGGCGGAAAAGCTGGTGGAGATGTTCCAGTTCTACGGCATCAACGGGCGGCTTCTGCTGACCCCGGATCATTTCGTCTTCGCCCAACAGGTCGAGGCTGGTCTGGCCTGCACGTCCGGGGAGCGTGTTCTGGTCTGGTCACCCTCGGCCCTGCCGTTGACGCCGGGCTGGATGGCCCGGCTGATCACGGAAATGGAGCGTCTGGATGGCCCCGGGCTCCTTTCGCCGACGCTGATCTATGAGGACGGGTCGGTCTATTATGGCGGCGCGGGGGCGACGAACGGCACGCCATCCCCCTTGCTTGGCTATCCGGCGGACTGGCTGGTGCGATCCGATTGTGCGCCGATGCCCGCCGGAGCTGCCGAAATCGCCCTGATCGACCGCATCGCGCTTGAGAGGGCGGGCGGGTTTCAGGGCCGCCTATATAGCGACCGTTTCACCCACCGCGATCTGGCGCATCGGCTGCATCGTGCCGGGTACGGCACATGGTGTTCGGGGCGGGCCGACTTCTGGATGCTGCAAGAAGAGCCGAAGACGCGCGATCCTCATGCGCAACTGATGGAAAAGGTCGATGCGGTGCTGATCGCCGCTGCGGAGGATCCTGCGCGATGAAAGCCCTCGTTCTCAGCCATGCCCACCCGGCTTTTTCGATCGGTGGCGCACAGGTCGCATCCTACAATCTTTTCCAGGGGTTGAAGAGCCAGAGGGGCTGGGACGCCCATTATATGGCGGGGATCGGCCCGCCGGTGGCCCGCCACGCCGCGACGCCGCTGATGTCGCTGGGGCAGGCGCCGGACGAAACGTTGTTCTGGACCAATGACTATGACTGGTTCCATCTCGGGATGAATGATCTCAAATCAATCATGACCCATTTCGAGCGGTTTCTGGCCGATCTCCGCCCCGATGTGGTGAATTTTCATCATGTCATGGGTTTCGGGATTCAGGCGATCCGCGCAACGCGCCGTGCCCTCGGCGATGTGCCGGTGGTCTATACCCTGCATGAATATCTGCCGATCTGTGCGCATCATGGCCAGATGATCAAGGCACGGAACGGCGCCCTCTGTTCCAAGGCGTCGCCGTCCGATTGCGGCATGTGCTTCCCTGACATCGGCCCGGCAAACATGTTGCGCCGTGAACTGTTCATCAAGTCATTCTTCTCCGAGGTGGATGCCTTCGTTTCGCCGTCGAAGTTCCTGCTGAAGCGGTTCGGTGACTGGGGCCTTCCGCGCGACAAGCTGGTGATGATCGAAAACGGTCTGGACGGCGGACCGGTGGCACCGATCCGCAAGCTGCCGCCGGGAGGACGCCGCAACCGTTTTGCCTATTTCGGACAACTCAACCCCTTCAAAGGGATCAAGGTTTTGGTCGAGGCAGTCACCCGGATTCCAGAAAAGGTATGGGGCGACGGCATCCTTTATATCTTCGGTGGCAACCTCGAACACCAGCCCGAGGAGTTTCAGGCGCAGGTCAAGGAGTTGTTCCGGGCGTCCGGTCGGCGGTTGCGGTTCATGGGCTCCTACAAGAGCCCGGATCTTCCGCATCTGATGCGAGAGGTCGACTGGACGATCGTGCCATCGACCTGGTGGGAAAACGCGCCCGTGGTGATCCAGGAGGCGTTTCATCACCGCCGCCCGATCATTGCCTCCGACATCGGCGGCATGGCGGAGAAGGTGCGCGACGGCATCGACGGGCTGCATTTCCGCGTCTCGAATCCGGAGAGCCTGGCCGAGGCGATGACCCGCGCAATGGATCCTGTGGTCTGGGATCGGCTTCACGCGGGAATCCGCCCGCCGACGAGTTGCGATTCCGCGGCGCGACAGCATGCCGATTTGTTCGAGCGGCTGATCGCGCGCAAAAACGCGCGCGCCTCGATGGAGCTGGTCCGTCATGACTAGGAAGAAAACGGCCGCGTCACCGGCCTATCGTGCGGCGATGAGGGATCTCGCACTGGGGGCGGCGGCCGCGGCGGTCATCGGGATTTTCGTCAATATCCTGTATCTGGCGATGCCAATCTATCACGCGCAGATCTATGATCGGGTGATCAGCAGTGGAAACTATGACACGCTGATCGCGCTGAGCCTGATCGTGGTCATCCTGCTCACGTTTCAGGCGATGCTGGATTTTCTCCGCTCCCGCCTGTTCATGATCCTCGCTGGGCGGATTGAATCGCGGCTCGGCCGGTCGGTATTCGAGGCGGCGGTGGAAAGTGCCTTGAATCACGGCCCGTCTTCGGCGGCAACGGCTCTGCGGGATCTGGGCAGCCTGCGCGGTTTCGTGGCTGGTGGGTCCATTGCCCTGCCGCTCGACCTCGCCTTCACGCCGATCCTGATCGTGGTCCTGACGATGCTCCATCCGTTTTATGGAATGGTTGGGCTGGCGGGAGCGGTTCTACTCAGCGTCGCGGCCGTTGCGACGGAATTTCTGGCCCGCCGCCCGGTCGCCGACGCGACGCGGGCGAGCAGCGCGGTTCAGGCGGAAAGCAGTGCGGCCATCCGCAATGCCGAGGTGATTGCGGCGATGGGTATGTTGCCTGCCGTTGCCAGACGTTGGCGCATCAGCCATGCCCGTTCACTGGAACGGATCGAAAGTGGTCGGTCGGCGGCGAAGGCGCTCGTGGCGCTTGCGCGGGGCCTTCGCCTCGGGTTGCAGATCGCCGTGATCTGCACCGGCGCGGTGGTGGTGATCGGTCAGGAGGCGAGTGCCGGTACCATCATGGCAGCGATGGTTATCACCTCCCGCATGCTTTCTCCGTTTGAACATCTGATCGACGGCTGGCGGCAGTGGATGACGGCCTTCTCGACGCTCCGAAGATTGCGCGAAGTGCTGGAATCCGGTGGGAGCGCCCGATCCGCCAACCCGGTCGAGATCAACCGCGCCGAACTTGTCGTGGACCGATTGAGCTATGTGCCCGCGGGCCAGGATGTCCCGCTGCTGCGTAACATCACTTTCCGCATCGGGCCTGGGGAAATGGTTGGCGTGATCGGGCCTTCCGGAGCCGGAAAATCGACCTTGGCGCGGCTGGTCGTTGGTCTTTGGGCACCGACCACGGGCGGAATTTTTCTGGATGGTCAAAGCACTTATCGCCATGAACGCGCGAGCTTTGGCGAGGCGGTGGGGTATTTGCCGCAGGAGCCGCTTCTGCTTGACGGATCGGTTCGGGAAAACATCTGCCGCTTCCGTGAAACACCGATGGCGGCGGTGGTGGCTGCGGCGCGGCAGGCCGGTGTGCATGAGTTGATCGGGCGTCTGCCGAAAGGTTACGAGACGCTGCTGGCGGATGCCGGTGCCAGGTTGTCGGGCGGGCAACGGCAGCGGATCGCGCTGGCCCGTGCGATTTTCGGGGTGCCCAAGCTGCTGGTGCTGGACGAGCCGAATTCAAGCCTGGATGCGGAAGGCGAGGCAGCGCTTGTCGAGGCCATTGAGGCTGCGCGGAAGAACGGAGCGGCCGTTCTGGTGATCGCGCAACGGATGTCGATCCTCAACAAGGCCGATCGCCTTCTGGTCCTCAAGGATGGGGTGGTGGCGAATTATGGGCCGAAGTCGGAGATTCTTGCGACGATGGGACCACAGGGCGCGCGTCGGCCGCGCGGGGTCAGGGAGGCGGCGGCACAATGAGCGCGGCGAACCTCTGGGATGATGATGTGCCGCAAAGCTACCGATCGGTTTTCGTCGCGGCCTTGGCCCTGATCTGCGCTCTGGCTGTGACCTTCGGCGGATGGGCCATGTATGCGCGGCTGGATGGGGCGGTGGTGACGCAGGGTGTTGTCCTCGCGGAAAGCAAGAGGAAGACGGTCGAAAATCTCGAAGGCGGGATCCTGGCGGAGCTTCTCGTCCGCCCCGGCGACAGGGTTGTTGCCGGGCAGCCCGTGGCGCAACTCGACACAACTCAGGATCAGGAGCGGCTGGCGCAGATGGAAGTGCAGCGCAAGACGCTGGTCTTTGACATTTGGCGCCTCGCGGCGGAGGTTGCCGGGGCGGCGGCGCTCGATCCCGCGACGGCACCGGAGCGCGATGCCGGTCAGATCGAGGCGCAACTCCGGCTGTTCGATGCGCGGCTGCGGTTGCAGGAGGGGCAGATCGCCTCGCTGAACCGTCAAACGGAACTTCTGGCGGCGCAAGCGGCGGCGAACGAGGCGCAATCCCTGGCTGCCGAGCGTCAGATCGCAAGCTGGCAGAAAGACCGTGAAAGCAGTCAGACGCTTGTCGCCCGTGGCGCGACACCGGAACAGAAGCTGCGCGAACTCGACCGTAATATTGCCATTCTGGAGGGGGAGCGCGACGAATACCACAGTCTTGCAACCGCCGCCGAACGGGACAAGCAACGCGTGGCAGCGGATATCGCGACGCTGGAGCATCAGCGCATTGCGGAATCCAGTCAGAAGCTCGCCGATGCGCAGCGGGCCTTGCCGGGATTGCTGTCGCAGATGCGCGCGGCCGAGGATATTCTCAATCGCAGGACGCTGCGCGCTCCGCAGGATGGTCTGGTCGTCGATATTCCCGTCGTCACGCCGGGCGCGGTGATCGGATCCGGCGCCGTGGTGATGGAGATCGTCCCGGATGCCGACGATAAGGTCATCCAGACCCGGCTTCCCCCGGAAGCGATCGACAGCGTTTACGTCGGCCGTCCCGCGCGGGTGCGATTGACCGCCTATCGCCGGGCGGTGGCCCCGACCATACCCGGCGAAGTGACCTATGTTTCCGCCGATCTGTTGCAGGATCCGCGTGACGGAACGACCTATTTCGAGGCGCGGGTCACGCTGGATCCGGGAGAGCTTGGGCGGCATCCCGATGTCCAGCTAAGCTCCGGCATGCCGGTCGAAGTCGCCGTCCAGACCGGCGAGCGGCGGGCGGGGGATTACCTGTTGGAGCCGATCTTGCGGCACTTGCGCAAAGCGATGCGCGATGAATGAGGGGCGGATTTCGCCGGAATGGAAAGGGAGCAACATGACCGAACAAACCTACACGCTCAGCCATGCTGACATTCAGGCACTCGACAAGCTGGGCTTGCGCATTCCCGGCCTGAGGGACACCCGTCGCCTTGCCCGGGGATCGCAACTCGAAGGGCCGGTATCGGTGATTTCCTCCGTGCCGCAGGGGGCGTTCGTGGATATCGGCGCCTTCTGCAATCTCAGCGGCGGCACGATCAACAACGCACGGTTCGGGCGCTATTGCTCGGTGGCCAGCGGCGTGGTCATCGGCCCGCACGAACATCCGACCGACTGGCTGACGACCTCTCGCACGGCCTATTTCCCGCAGGTCAACGGCTGGGATGACCTGGTGGCCCGCGACCGGAAGGACGAAATCCGGCAGGGGCGGCGTCCCTTTGCCGGCAGTTGCCCGATCACCGAGATCGGCCATGACGTCTGGATCGGACAGGGGGCCTTCGTCAAATCCGGAGTGTCGATCGGAACCGGGTCGATCATCGGCGCCCGCGCGACGGTGCTGCGCGATGTTCCGCCTTACTCGATCGTCGTCGGCACGCCGGGCAAGGTTCTGCGCCTGCGTTTCCCGGAGAAAATCGTGGAGCGCCTGCTGGCCGCCGCATGGTGGCGCTATTCGATCTATGACCTGTTCAGCGCGCCTTTCGACGACATCGAAAAAGCGCTGGATGTGATCGAAGAGGCAATCGGCTCCGGCCGCCTCTCGGCTTATGAGGGCCCGATCGTTACCGCGGAAGATCTGGCGGATCCGAAGGGGCTGGCATCCCGTCTGGCTGACCGGTTCCTTCCGCCTTTGGCGCAGGCCAGCTAAGGGGCAGACGGATCAGATCGCGCTCCGGTCCGGTTTTGCCCTCCGGATCGAGCGCGATCTTCACCAGATACAGCCAGAAGTGATCGTCCACGGTTCCGAAATTCGGATCCGGGCTGTCCGGGTCGATCAGCGAGGGATAGGCATAAGCGAAATCACTGCCGCACTCCCGGTTCCACAGCAGCGGAAGCGCCTTCAGCAATTCCGGCCGCTGCCAGTGGATCAGATCGGTTGAAGTGGTCGTCCAGATTCCCGGGATGCGCTTTCCGTCCGGAGCACGCAGGGTCGCCGGGGTGACGGCCAGGAACTCATCCGTTCCGGCACGCCGCACGACCGATGAAAGCGTGCTTCCAAGGCCGGGCAGAGGTTTGCAGACGTGCTTCTCCGGGTCGCTGACATCCGACCGGTAGGGATCGGCGAAGGCAACGGTGAAATCCTCACCGTCCCAGGCACGCCAGTCCTTGGGGCCGCCGGTTTCCGGGCGGCGGATCAGGCAGGCTCCGCGCCGCTGCGGCGGCGCATTTTCGGCGAAGATGAAGGCATAAAGATAACCGTCTTTGGCGATGATGTTGCTGGGGTTGAAATATCCCGTCCTGTGGTCCTGATCCGGCTGATAGGGACGGGGCGGGGAGGCTACGAGGTCACCCGGCCCCGCAGTGCGGTGGAAATTGCGCCCATCCTCAGACTGCAATTCGACGATCACATTCCACCAGCAGGCGGCGTAGGTGCCTTCGGTGCAATGCCCCGCGCGGCGATGGCCGTGGAATTCGACATGGGCCAGCGCGATCAGCCGACCGTCGCGGCCCAGATAGGGCGCCGCAACCCAGCTCCGGTCGTCATAGGCCCCCGGTGTATCGGCATGGGCGCCCGCGTGAATGACGGGGCAGGCCCGCGTCAGGGTGTCGAGGTCAGGTCCGGAAGCCAGGCGTGTCGCTTCGGAAGCCGCCATGAAATTCACCCGGCCCGCCCGGTCGCGCCACGCCCGGGCGGGGCTGTCGGGAATGTCCCAGGTATCGCAGCGCTGACTGCTCCAGTCGAAGACGGTTTCGGTGCGGCCGACGATGCGTGGAGGGTCCGCCCAGGCTGTGGGGGCAAGCAGGAGGAAGGCGAGGATGAGGCGCATCGGAACCCTGTCGGCTGTTGAGAGAATCTTAAATATCCTTCGGTTACCAAACAGGAAATATCAGTCATCCGGGGGAAAAAATGACCGATCAGGCACCGATTGCCGTTCCCGAGGCAGAGGTGGGCCAGGGTGAGGGGCCGCGGCTTTATGGCGTGATCGACGTGATCAAGGCGGAGCGGATCGCGGGTTGGGTCATCGACCGGACCGATCCCGCCGCCTGCGCGGAGGTCGATCTGCTGCGGGAGGGGCGCGTGGTGGCGACGCAGACCGCGAACCGGCCCCGCCGGGATCTGGCGCGCAACGGTGTGGGCACCGGGCTCTATGGGTTCTCGATCCCGCTCGATCCGCCGCTGGAACCCGGGATGGAATTCACCTTGTCGATCGTGGCGCGCAGCCGGGACGGGGTGGAATGTCCGGTGGGGCCGACGGCGCGGCTGGCCGGATCGCGGGTGCAGCCGGAGCAGAAGATCCTGGAGAGGGTTTTCACCGAGGTCACGGCGCTGCGCGACGACCTGGCTCAGAATCGTAAGCACGTCGAGGAGGCTCTGGAAAAGCAGGTGGAGCGGATCGAGATGGTGCAGATGCGGATCGAGGCGATGCTGGCCACTGTCGAGCCGCCGGAGCCGAAATCGCAGCGCGGGCTGTGGGGGCTGGCGGGCGCGGGGGCGGTGATCGCGGTCATCTCGCTCGCGGTCGGGATCTGGTCGCTGCTCGCCGGGTGAGGGCGGCAGGTATCGGCCGGAAACCGGCCGATACCGTTGTTGTCAGGCGGCGTTCTTGTCGTCGTGCGAATGCATCAGATGCAGTTCGTGACCGCCAAGAACCTTGTGCAGCCGGTCGGTGTCGAGCGCGCCTTCCCAGCGGCTGACGACGACGCAGGCCACCGCATTGCCGATGAAGTTGGTCAGCGAGCGGCATTCCGACATGAAGCGGTCCACGCCCAGGATCAGCGCCATCCCGGCCACCGGCACCGAGGGCACGACCGAAAGCGTCGCGGCCAGGGTAATGAAGCCCGCGCCCGTCACGCCCGCCGCGCCCTTCGACGACAGCATCGCCACGGCGAGGAGCAGAAGCTGTTGCCCGATGGTCAGGTCGGTATTGGTCGCCTGCGCGATGAACAGGGCGGCGAGCGTCATGTAGATATTCGTACCGTCGAGGTTGAACGAATAGCCCGTCGGCACCACCAGCCCCACGACCGAACGCTTGCAGCCGGCATGCTCCATCTTCTCCATCAGCGCGGGCAGCGCCGATTCCGAAGACGAGGTGCCCAGCACCAGCAGCAGTTCCGCCTTCAGGTAGCGGATCAGCTTCAGCACCGAGAAACCGTTCAGCGCGCAGACCGCGCCGAGGATCACCAGCACGAAGATCGCAGCGGTCAGGTAGAAGGTGAAGACCAGCGTCGCCAGATTGACGATCGAGCCGATGCCATATTTGCCGATGGTGAAGGCAAAGGCCCCGAAGGCGCCGATCGGGGCGACCTTCATCAGCAGCGAGACGAATTTGAACAGGATATGGGTCGCGGCTTCGCAGAAGGTCACCACCGGGCGCGCGGGTTCGCCCACCAGGATCACCGAAATGCCGAACAGGATCGCGACGAACAGCACCTGAAGGATGTCGCCGTCGTTGAAGGCCGAGGTCAGCGTCGTCGGGATGATGTTCATCAGGAACCCGGTCAGCGTGCTCTCATGCGCCTTCGCGGCATAGGCGGCCACGGCCTTGGTGTCGAGCGTGGCGGGGTCGATGTTCATTCCCGCGCCCGGCTGCACCACATTCGCCACGACCAGCCCGACGACCAGCGCGAGCGTGGAGAAGAACAGGAAGTAGCCGAAGGATTTCGCCACGACGGAACCCACGCCCTTCAGCGTCCCCATCCCGGCGAGGCCGGTCACGATGGTCAAAAAGATCACCGGCGCGATGATCATCTTCACCAGCTTGATGAAGGCATCGCCGAGCGGCTTCATCTGCACGCCGAGGTCGGGCCAGAAATGGCCCAGTACGGCGCCCACGACGATTGCGAGCAGAACCTGGAAATACAGGTTGCGGTAAAAGGGTTTGTGGGTGGGCGCGGTCTGCGTTACCCGAAGGTCGTGAAGCTGCATGGCTCTCCTCCGTTGCAATGCGGCGCAGAATAGGCATTGCCGGAGCGCTGTCGAAAGATTGTTACGCGCGGCCTAAGTATTTGTTCTGAAAAGTTTCGGATGGTAAATCCGGCTTGAATGTGTTTCATTTTCCGCACATTCTGGCGGCGGGCGTGTGGAATGGCGCACATCTGGGGGGCATGGGATGGGGCGCGGAAAGGCCGCGATGGTCTGGTTTCTGGCGGCGCTTCTGGGCGCGGCGCTGGTGTTCGAGACCTGGCAGATCGCGCTTTCGCGTGGCGAGACGCGGCTGACCGAAGACGCCGGGGCGACGGCGCGGGCCCGGGCGCTAACGTTGTCGTCCGAACTGGCGAAGCAGCGCGCGGTGGCGGTGATCCTGGCCGGGGACCGTGACGTGACCGAGGCGCTGGCGACGCGCGATCCGGGCCGGGCGGAGGCGATTTCGCGCAAGTTCGAGGATCTGCGGGTGCAGACCGGCGGCACGGTGATCTATGCGCTCAACACGGCGGGGTTGGCGATCGCGGCGTCGAACTGGCACGATCCGGACAGTTTCGTCGGCGTCAGCTATGCGTTCCGCGGCTATTTCACCGGGGCGATGGCGCAGGGGCGGGCCTGGGAATATGCGCTCGGCAGTGTCAGCCACCGGCCCGGGCTGTACCTTTCGGAGCGGGTCGAGAGCGCGGGCCATCCGGTCGGCGTGATCGTGGTAAAGGTCGAATTTGACGCGATCGAGGCAAGCTGGCGCGGCGGCGGGATCGAGACGGTGGCGGTGGATCCGAAGGGCGTGGTGATGCTGACCTCGCGTCCGGCGGGCCGGTTCACGTCCCTCGCGGCTCCGGGGGCGGATCGGATCGTGATCGAGCGTCCGGTCGAGGGCACCGACTGGCGGCTGGAGATGGTGGTTCCGCTTGACACGGTGCGGCGCGAGGCGGCGGCGCAGGCGCTGATCGCGGGGCTGCTGCTGCTGCCGCTGGGCGGGGGCGGGCTGTGGCTGCGGGCGCGGCAGCGGCGGCGGATCGCCCGGGCCGAGGTGGAGGCGCGCTACCGGCAGGATCTGGAAAACGCGGTCGCCACCCGGACTCAGGCGCTGTCGGAGGAAATCCGCGAGCGCAAGGAGGCCGAGCGCAACCTGGCCGCGATGCAGGCGCGGCTGGTGCAGGCGAACAAGCTGGCCGCGATGGGGCAGATCACGGCGGGCGTGGCGCATGAGGTGAACCAGCCGCTGGCGACGATCCGGCTTTTGGCGGAGAATGCGCAGGCGATGCTGCACGAGCAGCCGGAGGTGGGGAGCAATCTGGGCCTGATCGTGCAGATGTCGGATCGGATCGCGCGGATCACCTCGGAACTGCGCGGCTTTGCCCGTAAGGCGCGGGGCGACCGCGAGCCGGTGTCGCTGGCGGAGGCGTGGGAGGCATCGCTGCTGCTGTCGGCCTCGCGGCGCGAAAGCGACCGCACCCCGGTGATCGCGCCGCGGATCGACCCCGGGCTGAAGGTGATCGGCGAGAAGGTGCGGCTGGAACAGGTCATGGTGAACCTGATCCAGAACGCGCATGAGGCGCTCTCCGGCGTCGAGCGACCGGAGATCCGTGTCAGCCTGACTCGCGGCACGCGGGCGGATGGCACCGCGATCGTCACCCTCACCATCGCCGACAACGGCCCCGGCCTGCCCGAAGAGGTGGCGCGCAACCTCTTCACCCCCTTCCTGACGACGAAACGCGAGGGCACCGGGCTGGGCTTGGTGATTTCGCAAGGAATCATGCGCGATTTTGGCGGGCGGCTCTGGGCCGATCCGCCGGTGCCGGGGCAGGGCGCGCGCTTTCACATGGAGATGGTCGCGGCATGAGCGAAACGGATCTGGTTCGGCTGGTCGAGGACGATCCGGCGCTGCGGCTGGCGCAGGTGCAGGGGCTGCGGCTGCGCGGCTTTGAGGTGGAGGCGTTCGAGGCGGCACAGCCCGCGCTGGCGGGGCTCGGGCCGGAGTGGCCGGGGGTGGTGCTGTCCGATGTGCGGATGCCCGGGATGGACGGGCTCGACTTTGCGCAGGCGGTGCGGGCGATGGATCCTGACCTGCCGGTGATCCTGCTCACCGGGCATGGCGATGTGGAAATGGCGGTGCAGGCGCTGAAGGGCGGGGCCTATGATTTCCTGACGAAACCCGTGGCGGGTGATCTGCTGGAGGCGACGCTGCGCCGCGCGTTGGCGACCCGGCGGCTGGTCCTGGAAAACCGGGCGCTACGCTCCGCCCGTCCCGAGGAGGACGATGGCCTGCCCGGGCAAAGTCCGGCGATGGTGCGGCTGCGCGAGGCGGCTGTGCGGGTGGCGGAGGCCTGTCTGGATACGCTGGTGATCGGTGCTTCGGGGGCGGGCAAGGAGCGGCTGGCGCGCTATCTGCATCACCTCAGCCCCCGGCGCGCGCGCCCGTTCGTGCATGTGAACTGCGCGGCCATCGCGCCCGAGCGGTTCGACGCCGAGATGCTGGGCCTTGCGCCTGCGCGGGGGGCGCGCAGCATCGGGCGTTTTGAACGCGCCCATCGCGGGATGCTGTTTCTGGATGAGATCGACGCCCTGCCGATCGACCTTCAGGCCCGTCTGCTGAACGTCATCGAAAAGCGCGAGATCTGGCCGGTGGAGGCCGAGGCCGCGCGGCCCGTGGATCTGTGGGTGGTGGCCTCGACCCGCGCCGATCTGCCCGCGCTGGTGGCCGAGGGGCGGTTCCGTGCCGATCTGCGCTATCGGCTGGGCGGCGTGGTGTTGCAGATGCCCGCGCTCAAGGACCGGCGCGAGGATGTGGCGCTGTTGTTTCGCCGCATGGTGATCGAGGCCGCGAACCGGATCGGGCGGCCCGTCCCGCCGCTGACCCCCGCGCTGAAGGCCCATCTGGAAAGCCACGACTGGCCCGGCAACCTGCGCGAGCTGGAGCAGTTCGCCGAACGCCATGTGCTGGAACTCTCGCCCGAAAGCGCGGCGCAGGGCGGTGACCGGCCCTTGGGCGAACTGGTTGCCGATTACGAAGCCGCGCTGATCCGCGATGCGCTGCGGCAGGCGCGGGGCAATGCCACCGCGGCGATGGAGCGGCTGAAACTGCCGCGCAAGACCTTCTATGACAAGCTCGCCCGCCACGGCATCCAGCCGAAGGACTTCCGCTAGGCCGGGTGGCGGAAGATCGCGGCAATCTGGCGGCCGATGTCCTGCGGCGTCAGCCGCCCTTCGCGATACCAGCCGGAGATGTTGTTCAGCAGCGTCAGCAGCAGCAGCCGGTAGATCCCCCGGTCCAGTCCGGGATCCAGCGGCAGATCGTCGATCAGTTCCTGATAGATCCGCTCGATGGTGTCGCGCCGCGCGATCAGGCTGTCGCGCACCTCGGGCGGCACCGCGCGCAGGTCGTTCATCAGCGGCATGGTCAGCGAATGCGGGTCGAGCTGGATTTCCAGCATGGTGACGCAGGCGACGGTCAGCTTTTCCCACGGGTCCGCCGCCGCGCCGATCGCCGCGCGCAGCCGCTCTTCGCCGCGTTGCAGGGCGGTGTCGTGGATCCGCACGAACAGCGCCTCCTTCGAGCGGATGTAGTGATAAAGAGACCCGCCCAGCAGGCCGACCTTCTCGCCGATGTCGCGCACCGATGTGGCGGCGTAGCCCCGCTCGGCGAAGAGCACCGCCGCCGCCTCAAGGATCTCGCGGTGCCGGTCGCTCATTTC
This sequence comes from Paenirhodobacter sp., assembly GCF_047600745.1. Taxonomy (GTDB): domain Bacteria; phylum Pseudomonadota; class Alphaproteobacteria; order Rhodobacterales; family Rhodobacteraceae; genus Rhodobacter. The sequence continues at coordinate 211,129 of NZ_JASGKI010000004.1, forward strand.
GTCGCGGAACAGGTCGGGCGACAGCTTGCCCTCCAGGGCCGGCCGGTACTGCGGCACAGTCTTGGTCCGGGCCATGCGTCTCTCCTTTGCGTTTTCCCCGTGATCTAGCCCGGCTTTGGTTTTCTGGAAATAGCCCGGAGCGGATTTTGCCGCGCGGGAGGTGCTTGAAAACTGTAACAACTGTTTGATACAGTTTCGGTAACGGATGGGGGAGACATGGGCAAGATCGAAAAGGCCGACTGGATCATCGAGGCGGTGGCGGGGTGCTTCTGCATTGCGATGCGATCCAGGCCCATGCTGTCGAGCCGAAGATCGGCATGATCCCCGGCTGGGGCGGAGGAGGAGATCGTCGCCCGTGAACATGCGCCTGTTCGGGACGGTGCAGACCATGGCCCGGGGCGAACATATGCTGAAGACCGGCAAGCCATTGAAGAACTGAGGAACCTTGAGGGAGGAGACCCCAATGCTCGGACTGATGATGAACACACCGCTTCTGGTGTCGTCGATCCTGCGCCACGCCGAGAACTACAACGGCGACAGCGAGATCGTCTCGCGCACCGTCGAGGGTGGCACCCACCGCTACAGCTATGCCGACATGGCCGCGCGGGCGAAGAAGGTGGCGAACGCGCTGGCGAAATTCGGGCTGAGCCCCGGCGATCGGGTCGGCACGCTGGCGTGGAACGGCTATCGGCATCTGGAACTGTATTACGGCATCTCGGGGGCGGGCTATGTCTGCCACACGATCAACCCGCGCCTGTTCCACGACCAGATCGAATTCATCATCAGCCATGCCGGGGACCAGATCCTGTTTTCGGACCTGAGCTTCCTGCCGATCCTCGAAAGCCTGGCGCCGGTGCTCAAGGGGCTGAAGGCGGTGGTGATCCTGACCGACCGGGCGCATATGCCGGTGTCGGAGGTGCTGGACCTGCTTTGCTACGAAGAGCTGATCGCCGACGAATCCGACAGCTACGACTGGCCGGAGTTTGACGAAAACACGGCCTGCGCCCTGTGCTATACCTCGGGCACCTCCGGGGCGCCGAAGGGGGTGCTTTACAGCCATCGCTCCGTCGTGCTGCACGCCATGGCGAGTTCGAGCGCCGACATCATGAGCATCTCCAGTTCGGAAACCGTCTGCCCGGTGGTGCCGATGTTCCACGTCAACGCCTGGGGCATGCCCTATTCGGTGCCGATGATCGGCGCGAAGCTGGTCCTGCCGGGGGCGAAACTGGACGGTGCCAGCCTGTTTTCGCTGTTCGAGGAGGAGGGCGTCACCATCACCGCGGGCGTGCCGACGGTCTGGATGGGGTTGCTGGACTGGATGGATGCGCATGGGCGGCATTTCACCACGCTGAAGCGCGCGGTGATCGGCGGATCGGCCCCGGCGCCCGCGCTGATCACCCGGTTCCGCGACAAGGGCGTGAACGTGCGCCACGCCTGGGGGATGACGGAGACGAGCCCGATCGGGCTGGCGTCCTCGCTGAAGCCGAAGCACGCAGTGCTCGATGACGAGGCGCGGCTGATGCTGGAGGCAAAGCAGGGGCGGCCGGTGTTCGGGATGGAATTCCGGATCGAGGGGACGGACGGCAACCCGGTGCCGCGCGACGGTAAATCCTATGGCGCGATGCTGGTGCGCGGGCCCTGGGTCGCGGCGGGCTATTTCAACACCCCCGAAAGCCCGGCGCATTCCGGCGGCTGGTTCGACACCGGCGATGTGGTGACGATGGATGCCGACGGCTTCGTGCAGATCGTCGACCGCAACAAGGACGTGGTGAAATCGGGTGGCGAATGGATCAGTTCGATCGAACTGGAAAACATCGCGCAGTCGCATTCCGCAGTGAAGGAAGCCGCCGTCGTCGCGCGGGCCGATGCCCGCTGGGGCGAGCGGCCGGTGCTGGTCGTGGTGCTGCGGGACGGCGCGCGGTTCACCCGGGACGACATGGTGGACCTCTTTACCGACCGGATTTCGAAATGGAGCATCCCGGAGGATCTGGTCGTGGTGGACGAACTGCCCCATACCGCCACCGGCAAGCTGTTGAAAATGAAGATCCGGGAGATCGTCGCCGCGCGGTTCGCCGCGATGGAACCCGACGACAGCATCCTGTCCTGACGCTCTCGGCCGGGCCCGGCGGGGCTCGGCCAAGCCTTGCCGATGTGCGCTCCGGCTGAGCGAGTTCCCGCTTTGCGGAGGCATTTTTCGCGGGTATAGTCCGGCACGAAGAAAAAGGGTGGATGGGGACAGATGCGGAAACTCACCGGGGCGGCTACCCTGGGACTGGCGCTTGCACTTGCGCCACTCTCTGCGGATGTGGCCAGGGCCGAGGGGCTGGTGCTCTCTGGAAAATCGACGAAATCGCGGGCGACCCTGTTCCGCAACCAGACGAAACTTCTGGATACGCGGCTGGCAACGCAATACGGCGGTTCGGATCGGCTGAAGCCGAAATCCGAAACGGTGCAGGTGGCGGCTGCGGTGCCGCGCTACAGCGGCTCCTACAAGGGCAAATATGTGAATTCGGCGCGCACGGTGGCGGCCAAGCATGGCGTGCCGGAAGACCTGTTCCTGCGGCTCGTGCAGCAGGAAAGCGGGTGGAATCCGAATGCGCTCTCGCCGAAGGGGGCGACGGGGCTGGCGCAACTGATGCCGGATACGGCGGCGTTTCTTGGCGTGGATCCGGGCGATCCGCTGCAAAACCTCGAAGGTGGCGCGCGCTATCTGCGGATGATGTATGAACGTTACGGCAACTGGCGGCTTGCGCTGGCGGCCTATAATGCCGGGCCGGGCGCGGTGGATCAGCACAACGGCGTGCCGCCCTATAAGGAAACCATGAACTATGTGCAGGTCATCTACGGAAGCTGACCACGAAAAAGGCGCGGGATGTCCCGCGCCTTTGTATTTTACATGAAGATCGCGTCGTAACCTACGGAAGAATCCGGGTATATTTTGTTCCCGCCAGCGATGCCCCGGCGATCAGCCCGGCCTGACCGAAGACCAGCGCGATGACCGGCGCGAGCGATGTCGTCGTATCGGTTCCGAGCGCGCCGCCCCGGTCGGGCAGCGCATAGCGTGCATCGGCGCCCAGTTCCCAGCCGTTCGAGCGGCGGAACTCGGCCAGCGCATCGGGCGTCATGAAGAACAGCGCATGGGCATATTGCTGCGCGCCGATCTGGAAGCCGATCGAGGCGGAGGCGGCGGAGTAGTAATCCACCGTCACCCCGTTGATCCGCAGCGCCCCGCGGCCATAGGATCCGCCGACGCCGAGACCGACCTCGGTCATCAGCGGCATATACAGCACGCCGGTCGCCTTGTTCATCAGATCCTGCGTGCCGGGATATTTGCTCAGAAGATAGTCGCGCGTGGCATCGACCCTTGCGTCGATCCGCGCGCCTTCTTCGGAGCCGATGCCATTGCCGCAGGCGGCCAGTCCGAGGCCCGCGGCACTCAGCGCGAGGAGGTTCCGTCTGGAAATCTGTGTCATCTGCTCTCTGCTCCCTGTCCCGGGTTTACCTTCATCTATAAGGCAAAACGGGCGGCCTGTCACTTTTCCTTGAGCCACAGGCGGCTTCTCGCCGATCAGCCCTGCGCGAGCAGCCGCGCCGCTTCGGGGGCGAAATAGGTCAGCACCCCGTCGCAGCCCGCCCGGCGGAAGGCCAGCAGGCTTTCGAGGATGGTCTCCTCGCGCTTCAGCCAGCCGTTGTTGATCGCACCCGCCACCATCGCATATTCGCCCGACACCTGATAGGCATAGGTCGGCACGCCGAACGCGTCCTTCACCCGGCGGCAGACGTCCAGATAGGGCATGCCGGGTTTCACCATCACCATGTCGGCGCCTTCGGACAGATCGCGCGCCACCAGCCGCAGCGCCTCGTCGGTATTGCCGGGGTTCATCTGATAGGTCTTCTTGTCGCCCTTCAGCGCGCCGGTGGCGCCCACCGCATCCCGGAACGGGCCGTAGAACACCGAGGCATATTTGGCCGAATAGCTCATGATCGTCACGTTGCGGTGGCCGTTCGCCTCCAACACGTCGCGCAGCGCGGCGATCCGGCCATCCATCATGTCGGACGGGCCGAGGATGTCCGCCCCCGCTTCGGCCTGCGCGAGGCCCATCTTCACCAGCGCCGCCACGGTCTCGTCATTCACGATCTCGCCGTTCACCACCAGCCCGTCATGGCCATTGGCGTTGTAGGGGTCGAGCGCGATATCCGTCATGACAGCGATCTCCGGCACCGCGGCCTTGATCGCGCGGATCACGCGGTTGGTGATGTTGTCGGGGCTCCAGGCGATTTCGCAGCTTTCGGTCCGTGTCGCCGGGTCGGTGTAGGGGAACAGGCAGACCGCCGGGATGCCCAGCTTCGCCGCCATTTCCGCCGCGCGCACCGCGCCCTCGCAGGTCAGCCGCCTGACCCCGGGCATTGAGGGCACGTCGACATCCGCGCCCGGCACATCGGTGATGAAGATCGGCCAGATCAGATCCTTGACGCTCAGCCGATGCTCCTGCGCCAGGTCGCGCAACGCCGCCGTGGTGCGCATCCGGCGCAGGCGGGTGACGGGGAACGGCGGGATGATCGGCTGCATGGGAACCTCCTTTGGCTGCCTTTCGGTGCCACGGATCGGGGCGGGGCTCAAGCCTTCCGGGCTCACTTTCGCGCGCCTGGGGGATGCGATAAAGTCGCAGCAAAACGGGCAGGCAGACATGATCTTCGACCTTATCGACACCCGCGCCTTCGGCAGCCTGTGGTATTGGATCCTCGTCGCCGCCGCCTGGGGGATGGTGACGCGCCGGGTGCTGGATGTGCCGCTGGATCTGGCCTTTCGTGCCCGCGTTGATGCCGGGGCCGAGGTGCTGGTGCGCGGCCTTCTGGCACAGCGGCGTGTGCCGGGGCTGCCCCGGGTGGTGCTGGTGTCCTGCGCGCTGACGGTGTTGCTGCTGCTCGGTTTCGGCGAGGGGTATGAGTTGGCGCAGGCGGTGGCGCTGATCGCGGTGCCGGTGACGCTCGTTCGGTTGCTCGACCTGTCGGCGGCGCGGCGGGCGCGGGCGGCACCGGATGGGCCGATGCTGGCGCAGGTGCTGTTGAGCCATCACGTCGTGGTGCAGGTCGTGGCTTTCGCGGTGATCGGGGGGACGGCCTGGTATGGCATGCGGCAGATCGTGCGGGCGCATTTCCTCGGCACCTGACGGGGGGCTTGACAGCGGCGGCAGGGTGGATACCTCGGACGGATGGATCACTTTCTTCTCTCCGGCGCCCCCGAGGGCTATGACGCGAAACTTCTGGCGAAGGAACTGGCGCGCGGTCAGCCGGTGATCCATATCGCCCGCGATGATCGGCGGCTGGAGGCGATGCGCGCGGCGCTGGCCTTTTTCGCGCCCGATGCGGTGGTGCTGAACTTCCCGGCCTGGGATTGCCTGCCCTATGACCGGGTGTCTCCCAACCCCGAGATTTCGGCGACCCGGATGGCGACGCTGGCCGCGCTGGCGGCGGGTGTGCCGGGGCCGTTCGTGCTGCTCACCACGCTGAACGCGGCGATGCAGCGGGTGCCCGCGCACGATCTGGTTGCGGCGTCGAGCTTCACCGCCCGGGTGGGTGGCGCGATCAACGAGAAGAAGCTGCGGGAATTCCTTGTAAAGATGGGGTTTTCTCCGGTGTCCACGGTCGCGGAGCCGGGCGATTACGCGGTGCGCGGCGGCATCATCGACATTTATCCGCCGGGAGAATCCGGGCCGGTGCGGCTCGACCTGTTCGGCGACGTGCTGGACGGCGCGCGCCGGTTCGACCCGGCGACGCAGCGCACGACCGAAAAGCTGAAGGCGGTGGAATTTGCGCCGGTCAGCGAAGTGATCCTCGATGAGCCTTCGATCACCCGATTCCGGCAGAATTACCGCATCGAATTCGGCGCGGGCGGCGCGGACGATCCGCTGTATGAGGCGGTGTCGGCGGGGCGCAAGCATGCCGGGATGGAACATTGGCTGGGCTATTTTCACGACCGGCTTGAGACGATCTTCGACTATCTGCCGCAGGCCGCGGTGATGATCGACGATCAGATCGAGGCGCAGCGGATTTCCCGATGGGAGGGGATCACCGACCAATACGACACCCGGCGCGAGGCGCTGACCCGCAAGGATCGTGTCGATACCGTCTACAAACCCGCCGCGCCGGGCCTGCTGTATCTGGACGAAGTGGGCTGGAACGCGGCGCTGGCGGCGCATCGGGTGCTGCGGTTGCAGGTTCTGCCGGCGCCGCCGGGGCCCGGGATCCTGAATGCCGAAGCGCGGATCGGGCGCAATTTCGCGCCGGAGCGTCAGCTGGAGAATGTCAGCCTTTTCGGTGCGTTGAAGGATCATGTTCTGAAGCGACTTCAACTTGGTCCGGTGGTCATTGCCAGTTGGTCCGAGGGCGCGCGGGAACGTCTGAAGGGGCTTCTGGAGGATGAGGGCCTGACCGGCACGAAGCCGATCCGGGACGCGCGGGAGATTGGCGGCATCGGTCTGGCGATCTGGGCGCTGGATCACGGGTTCGAGGCCGACGGCCTGACGGTGATTTCGGAACAGGATGTGCTGGGCGACCGGCTGGTGACCCGGCCGAAGAAGAAACGCAAGGCGGAAAACTTCCTGACCGAGGCGCAGAGCCTGACGCCCGGTGACCTGATTGTCCATGTGGATCATGGGGTTGGCCGCTACAAAGGGTTGGAGACGGTCAATGCGCTCGGCGCCCCGCTCGACTGTGTGCTGCTGGAATATGCGGGGGGCGACCGGCTCTATCTGCCGGTGACCAATATCGAACTGCTGTCGCGCTATGGCCACGAAGAGGGGCTGCTCGACAAGCTGGGCGGCGGCGCCTGGCAGGCGAAGAAGGCGAAGCTGAAGGAGCGGATCCGGCAGATCGCCGACAAGCTGATGCGCATCGCCGCCGAACGGCACCTGCGCGCGGCGCCCATTCTCGAAGCGCCGCATCACGAATGGGAATCCTTCGCCGCCCGCTTCCCCTATACCGAGACCGAGGACCAGATGGCCGCGATCGAGGATGTGGTGAACGACCTCGCCTCCGGCACGCCGATGGACCGGCTGGTGGTGGGCGACGTGGGCTTTGGCAAGACCGAGGTGGCGATGCGGGCGGCCTTCGTCGCGGCGGTGTCGGGAATGCAGGTGGCGGTGATCGCGCCGACGACGCTGCTCGCACGCCAGCATTACAAGACCTTCGCCGAACGGTTCCGGGGCACGCCGCTCACGGTCAAGCCGCTCAGCCGCTTTGTCAGTGCCAAGGACGCGGCGGCGACCCGCGCGGGGCTGGCCGATGGCACGGTCGATATCGTCATCGGCACCCATGCGGTGCTGGCGAAGGGCGTAAAATTCCGCAACCTCGGCCTGCTTGTCATTGATGAGGAACAACATTTCGGCGTTCAGCACAAGGAACGGCTGAAGGAACTGCGCTCTGAAATCCACGTCCTGACCCTCACCGCGACGCCGATCCCGCGCACCTTGCAGCTCAGCCTGACCGGGGTGCGCGACCTGTCGATCATCGGCACGCCGCCGGTGGACCGCCTCGCAATCCGCACCTATGTCAGCGAATTCGACGCCGTGACGATCCGCGAGGCGCTTTTGCGCGAACGCTACCGGGGCGGGCAGTCGTTCTATGTCGTGCCGCGGATCACCGATCTGGCGGGGATCGAGGAATTCCTGCGTAGCCAGGTGCCGGAGGTGAGCTTCATCACCGCGCATGGCCAGATGGCGGCGGGGGAACTCGATGACCGGATGAATGCCTTTTATGACGGAAAATATGACGTCCTGCTGGCCACGACCATCGTGGAAAGCGGGCTCGACATTCCGACGGCGAACACGATGATCGTGCATCGGGCGGATATGTTCGGGCTGAGCCAGCTTTATCAGATCCGGGGTCGGGTCGGGCGGTCGAAAAGCCGGGCCTATTGCTATCTGACGACGAAGCCACGGATGCCGCTGACGCCGCAGGCGGTGAAGCGGCTGCGGCTGCTCGGTTCGCTCGACAACCTCGGAGCGGGGTTCAGCCTCGCCTCGCAAGACCTTGATTTGCGCGGCGCCGGGAACCTTCTGGGCGAGGAGCAATCCGGCCATATCAAGGAAGTCGGCTACGAACTCTATCAGGCGATGCTCGAAGAGACGATCGCCAAGCTGAAATCCGGTGCGATCACCGATCTGGATGAGGGCGAATGGTCGCCGCAGATCAATCTGGGCGTGCCGGTGATGATCCCGGAAAGTTTCGTGCCCGATCTCGACGTGCGGCTGGGGCTGTATCGGCGGCTGTCGGGGCTGACGACGAAGGTGGAGCTTGAGGGCTTCGCCGCCGAACTGATCGACCGCTTCGGGCCACTGCCGCGCGAGGTGAACACCCTGCTGCTGGTGGTGCGGATCAAGGCGATGGCGAAACGCGCCCATATCGCGAAGCTGGACGCCGGGCCGAAGGGCGTCAACATCCAGTTCCATCAGGATAAATTCCCGAACCCCGCCGGTCTGGTCGAATTCATCCAGGGCAATCGCGGGCAGGCGAAGATCACCGGCAACAAGGTCTTCGTCGCGCGCGACTGGGGTTCGGATGCCGAGAAGATCAAGGGCAGTTTCGAGATTGCCAAGGATCTCGCCGCGAAGGTGATCGCGGCGAAGGCGTGATCACTCGGCCGGTTTCGTCCGGCCGAGCATGACCCATGCAATGGCCGAACAGATCAGCGTGGTGACGACCAGCGGCAACGGCGAGCCGGTGAACATCTGCCCGATCGGCCCGCCGATCAGCACCGCTCCCACGGTCGAAAACGCGGTGAGCACCGAGGCCGTCATTCCCGCCAGATGACCCATCCCCTGCATCGCCATCGCGTTGATATTGCCGAAGGTGATCCCGGCGATGAAGAACACCGACACCACCCACAGGAACAGGATCGGCAGCGCCTGCGGCCCGATCGCGACCCCGGCCAGCACCAGGACCAGCATCAGCGCCGACAGAACCACCTGCATCAGATACCCCCCGCGCGCGAGCCGCATCATCCCCAGCCGGATCACGAAGCGCGCGTTGATGAAGGAGGCGCTGCTGGCCAGGATCGCCCCCGCACCCAGCCAGTAGGGGAAGGTATCGGTCACGCCATAGGCGGCATAAAGCTGCTGCGCCGTCGACAGAATGGTGAACATCTGCCCGAAGCCGAGCGTCAGGACCAGCGTGTAGATCCGCACGTCGCGGTTGCCCAGAACCTCGGCCGCGCCCGCGATCAGCTGCGACGGAACCAGACGGCGGCGGCGTTCGCGGGGCAGGGTCTCGGGCTGCCGGATCATCATCCAGCCGAAGCAGATCACGCCAAAGATCAGAAAGGCGCCGAACACCCCGCGCCAGCCGAAATGATGCGCGATGAACCCGCCCAGCGTGGGCGCGATCGCCGGGACCAGCATGAAGAACATCATGATGATCGAGGTGATCTTCGCCATGTTCGGCCCGGCATGCAGGTCGCGGATCAGTGCCATCGGCACGATCCGCCCGGTGGAGGCGCCGAGCCCCTGCACGAACCGCGCCAGCAGCAGCAGTTCCAGGCTGTTCGCCCAGATCGCGGCCGCCGCGCCGACCAGATAGATTGCCAGCCCGCCCGCCAGCGTCGGCTTGCGCCCCGCCGCATCCGAAATCGGCCCGACGAAGAAGGTGCCGAGCCCCATGCCCAGCATGAAGGAAGTCAGCACGAGCTGCGCCCGGTTGACGTTTTCGGGCGACAGCGCCGCCGCGATGTCGGGCAGCGAGGGCAGCATCGCGTCGATGGAGAAGGCCACCATCGACATCAGCAGCGCCAGCAGCGCGACGAATTCGGGCAGGGGCAGGCTTTTGGCCGCCGGTTGGGGGGCTGGGGTCACGGGATACGCCTTTCTGGGAATCGCGCGGAACATATCGCGCCCGCACGCGAATGCCAGCGCTATCGCCGCGCAGGGGGGTGTGCGCCAGCGCTCAGGCGGCGATTTCGTCGATCACCTTCAGCCATGTCTCGACCGGCTGCGCGCCTTCGAGGACATATTGATTGCCGAGGATGAAGGTCGGCACTGCGCGGATGCCCCGCTCGCGGGCATGGGCCTCGGCTTCGGCAACGGTGTCGCGGTCGGCGTCGGAGGCCAGCAGCCGGGCAACCATGGCCCGGTCCATCCCGGCCTCCGCGGCGATGTCCGCCAGCGCCGCCGGGGCGCCAATGTCGCGCCCCTCGCGCCAATAGGCCCGCATCAGCGCGGACATCACCCGGGTCTGCCGTTCTTCGAGCCCGGCCCAGAACAGCAGCCGATGCGCGTCGAAAGTGTTCGGCATCCGCCGGATCGCGGCGAGGTCGAGCGTCACGCCCGCCTCCCGCGCCGCGTCGAGCACGGGGACATGGATCCGCTCCGCCTCCGCCCCGAAGCGCGCCTGAAGGAAGGCCTGCCGGTCCATGCCTTCGGGCGGCAGGGTCGGGTTGAGCTGAAACGGCCGCCAGGCCAGCGCGAAGGGATGATCCGGTCGCGCCTCCAGCGCACGGTCGAGCCGCGCCTTGCCGATCAGGCACCAGGGGCAAACGGGATCGGCGAAAATATCGAGCGAAATCATGGGGTCTCCGAGGTCCAGCCGGCGCGGATCGCGCGCCGGTCGATCTTGCCGTTGCGGTTGCGGGGCAAGTCCGCGACCTGACGGTAAAGGCGCGGCTGCTTGTAGCGCGCGAGGGTGGCGGCGGCATGGGCGGAGAGCGCCTCCGCCGTCGCGGCGCCGGTATGGGCCATCGCGATCACCGTGGCTTCCTCTGACACCCGGACCTCGACCGCCGCGACCTCTCCGGCCTCCGGACAGGTGACCATCGCGGCCTCGACCTCCAGCGGCGAAACGCGGAAGCCCCCGGCATTCATCATGTCATCGTCGCGACCGATATAGCGGATCGCGCCCTCGGGCGTCATCTCCACCATATCGCCGGTCAGGAACCAATCCCCCGCAAACCGCGCGACGGTTTCCGCAGGCGCGCCCATATAGCCCAGAAACAGGCCCGGATCGCTGCGATGCACAGCCAGAACGCCCGGCTCGCCACGCGGCACGGGGGCACCGTCGCGCAGCACGGCGACATGGCGGCCATCCTGCGGCCAACCGGCAGTGCCTTCGGGCGCCGGGCGCGCGGGGCTGGACGAGATGAAGGTCGAGCATTCCGACATGCCGAGCGCCTCGTGAATGGGGGTGCCGGTGGCCTCGGTCCAATGCCGCCGGGTCAGGTCCGGCAGGGCTTCGCCCGCGCTCAGCCCATGCCGCAGACGGGGCAGGGCAATCTTCGCGTGATGCCTGAGAATCTGCCGGTAAACGCCCGGTGCAGCAGCAAAAATGGTGGCATCGAACCGGCGCAGCAGCAGCGGCAGTGCCTCGGGCCGCACATCCGCCGCCGGGATCAGCGCGGTGGCCCCAACGGACCACGGATCCATAAGCCCGGTGCCCATCGTATAGGTCCAGTTGAACGCCCCGGCATGCAGCAGCCGGTCGGACTCGTTCAGCCCATACCAGCCGTCTTGCATCATCCGCCGCGCCCAGATCGCGCGATGGGCGTGCATCACCGCGCGGGGCTGCCCCGAAGTCCCCGAGGTGAAGACGATATAGCCCAGCCGCTCCGGATCGCCCATGTCCCAGGCACAGGGCGGCAGGGCCTCGAACCCGCGTAGCTCGGCTTCGGTGATCACCGGCACGCCTTCGGGCAGCGCGATACCTTCGCCCGCCACGACAAGCCGGGGCGTGACCTGCGCCGCCATCTTGCCGATCTCCGCCGCCGTCAGTTGCGAGGACGTTGGTACCGGCACCAGCCCGGCGGCGATCGCGCCCAGATAGGCCACCGGAAATTCCGGCGTATTGCCCAGCCGCAGCAGCACCCGGTCCCCCGGCACGGCGCCCGCGTTCAGAAAGCCGGTGCCCGCGCCGCGTACAGCCGCCTCAAGCCGGGCGTAGGACCAGCGCTCGGCCCCGGTCGGGCGCAGGATCTGCATCGCCGATTTGTCGGCCAGCCGCCCGGCATGGGCCAGCACATGCGCCGCCATGTTGAACGGCGCGGGAACGGGGTCGGAGACGGTCGGGACATGGACGGACAGCATGGAGTCCTGCTACGTCAGGCCGGGCCCCCGCGCAAGCCTATCTCCCGTCGCCGAACTTGGCGTCGTCGTCGTATTCGTCTTCGCCCTCGGGGACGTATTTCTCCGACAGCATGATCGAATGGTTGTCATGCTCCGGATCCATGATCACATCCGAAGGCAGTTCCCCGGTCAGCCAGTCGCGGATCTCGTCGCGCGCGTCGCCGGGCTCCTGCTCGGTGAGCCGCGCGATATAGGCGATGAAGGCGCGCTGATCGCCGTCGATCTCGTCCAGCGCATCCTCTTCGGCGTCCGGCCAACGGTCGGTGATCGCGTCGTAGAACGCGCTCCAGTTGTCCTGCACATGGCTCCATTTCATCGGCGGATCTCCTTCCCCATACCCCATATTGCGCCGGTGGCGCGCGGCTGAAAAGCCCCGATCAGAGCCAGCCCTGAACCGAGCGCGCCGCGCCCGAGATGTCGTCGCCGACACCGGCCACCGTGTTGCATCCGCTCAATGCCGCCGCGAGGACGGCCAGAAGGACGAGTTTCTTCATTTCGCTGCCTCATACCACCAGACTTCGGGTTGGAACCCCGGCCAGTCCCCGTATAGCGGAAGTCGTTCGGGGAAGTGAAGTTCCCGGACATGCGCCAGCCGCGAGACCTTCGGATACCAGGCCGGGATCACATAGCGCCCCGCCGTCAGGATCCGGTCCAGCGCACGGACGGCGGCGGTGAAGTCCTCCGGCCCGGTCGCGTTCAGCATCGCGTGGATCATCGCCTCGGCGGCGGGGGAGTGCATGCCCATCAGGTTGCGCGAGCCGGGTTCGGTCACGCCGCGCGCGCCCCAATACAACATCTGCTCGTTGCCGGGCGAGAGCGACAGCGCCAGCGTCATCCAGGTCATGCCGAATTCGTAATTGCTGCGCCGCATCTGATATTGCGCATCATCCACCGGGGTCACGTCGGGATAGATGCCCAGCCGGTTCAGCGCCTCGACATAGATCTGCACGATCTGCCGGGTTTCGGCGGCGCCCTGCGGCAGCAGGATTTCAAAGGTGAAAGGCACCCCTGCCGCATCGCGCAGCACGCCCGCACCATCGACATGCCAGCCCGCCTCTTCCAGCAGACGGATCGCCTTGCGGTTGTTCGCCCGGTTCAGCGCGCTGCCATCCGAGACGGGCAGGGTATAGCCCTCGACCGTGCCGGGGGGCAGGCTGTCCGTGAAGGGCGCCAGCACGTCGGCCACCCGTCCCGTGGCCGGGCCGGGCCGCATCGCCAGATCGGAATTCGCGAAATAGGAGGTGATGCGCGGCTCCGTCCCGCCATTCAACGTGCGGTTGATGAATTCAAAATTGAACGCAAGGGTCAGCGCCTCGCGCACGCGCCAATCCCGGAATACCGGCAGGCGGGTGTTCATCACCAGCCCGCTGATACCCGAGGGCCGGTGATGCGGGATTTCGGACAGCACGACCTGCCCGCTGCGCACGGCGGGGAAGTCATAGTCGCGCGCCCATTTCGCGGCATTGGTTTCGCGGAACGTATCGGTGGCCCCGCCCTTGAACGCCTCGAAGACCACGCCGCTGTCGCGGAAATAATCCCACCGCATCCGGTCGAAGTTGTAGCGCCCGGCATTCACGGCCAGATCCTTGCCCCACCAGTCCGGATTGCGTTTCAGGGTGATCGAGCGGCCCATGTCCACGGTCTCGACGGTATAGGGCCCCGATCCCACCGGCACCACCTGCGTGGCGCGGGTGAAATCCAGCCCCTGCCACTGCGCCTTTTTCAGGATCGGCCCCATCCCCATGATCAGCGCCAGTTCCCGGTCCGGCTCGGTGAAGGTCACGCGCAGCGAGCGCGGCCCGGTCTGCACGGCCTGGGCCACCTTGCGCCGGGCGTTGGTATAGCGCGGATGGCCCTGCGTACCGAGGGTTTCGAGCGACCAGATCACATCCTCGACCGTGACCGGGGAGCCGTCGGAAAACCGCGCCTCGGGCCGCAAGGTGAATTCAACCCATGTGCGCGCGGGATCGGTCTCCACACTTTCGGCGAGCAGGCCATAGAGCGTGAAGGGCTCGTCGATCGAGCGCATCATCAGCGGCTCGGCCACATAAAGGGCGATTCCCTGCGCCGGCCGGCCGGTCAGAATCCAGGGGTTGAGCGAATCGAAACTGCCTGATTCCCCAAAGCGAATCTGCCCGCCCTTCGGGGCCGAAGGGTTCGCATAGGGGAGTTGCGTGAAGCCTTTTGGCAACGCTGGTTCGCCATACATGGCGATTCCCTGTGCGGGTTCCGCCCTCACGAAAAGCGGCGCGAAAGCCAATGCCAGCACGGCGAATCCCCGCATCAACCCTTGCCGCATCTGCTCCATATCCCTGGCTTTGTCTGTATTTTCAGGCCGCAAGCTAGTGCGGGGCGCGCTCCGGCGCAAACTTTTCCCTTGGAGGGCGGCAAATAGCGGCTTATAAAGAACTCACTGCTCGATAGGTTTCTTGCCTGTATGAAACCTGCCTCATGACTTGACGCCCGCCTTGCGCGGGCGTCTTTTTCTTTCCCCCGGATCACGAAGATGCGCTGTGGACGCCGCTTCGCAGGCGCGGCATGATCGCCCCGGATTTCCTGAGGAGGGGAGAAGACTATGAGCTTCACGATCAGCCTGACCGGCAAGACGGCGGTGGTGACGGGATCGAACTCGGGCATCGGGCTCGGCGTCGCGCGCGAACTGGCGAAGGCGGGGGCGGATGTCGTGCTGAACTCGTTCACCGACCGGCCCGAGGATCACCAGATGGCCGCCGATCTGGGGGCCGAATTCGGGGTCACCGCGCGCTATATCAAGGCCGACATGTCGGTGGGCGCCGAATGCCGCGCGCTGATCGAACAGGCGGGGCAGGTCGATATTCTGGTGAACAACGCGGGTATCCAGCATGTCGCGCCGATCGACACCTTCCCTCCGGAGACCTGGGACCGGATCATCGCGATCAACCTGTCCTCGACCTTCCACACCACGGCCGCCGCGCTGCCGGGGATGCGCAAGGCGGGCTGGGGGCGGATCATCAACATCGCCTCGGCGCATGGGCTGACGGCCTCGCCGTTCAAATCGGCCTATGTCTCGGCCAAGCACGGGGTGGTGGGCTTTACCAAGGTCACCGCGTTGGAGACCGCCGAAGAGCCGATCACCTGCAACGCGATCTGCCCGGGCTACGTCCTGACCCCGCTGGTCGAGGCGCAGATCCCCGATCAGATGAAGACCCACAACATGTCGCGCGAAGAGGTGATCAAGAAGGTCATGCTCGACCGCCAGCCCTCGCGCGAATTCGCCACGGTCGAGGAACTGGGCGGCACGGCGGTGTTCCTGTGCTCGGATGCGGCGGCGCAGATCACCGGCACGACGATCTCGGTCGATGGCGGCTGGACCGCGCTGTAGTGGAGAAGAAGCGCATCAATCTGGCGCTACAGGGTGGGGGCGCGCATGGCGCCTTCACCTGGGGCGTGCTTGACCGGCTGCTCGATGAAAGCTGGCTCGAAATCGCGGCGATTTCGGGCACCTCCGCCGGGGCGCTGAACGGCGCCGCACTGAAGGCCGGGCTGGCCCAGGGCGGGGCGCGCTCCGGGCGGCGGAAGGCGCGGGAGAACCTCGACTGGCTCTGGTCGCAGGTGTCGGAGGTCAACGACCTGCGCATCGACCGCTGGCTGACGGCGCTGTTCCCCTATCCGCAGGCCCTGAACCGCTGGATCGAGATGTTCACCCCGGCCGCCTGGTTCGACCAGATGGCGCGCGTGGTTTCACCCTATGATTCCGGCCCGTTCTATATCAACCCGCTGGAACGGATCGTGAAGCGGTTCGAGTTCGAGCATGTCTGCAAGGCAACCGGCCCGGATTTCTTCGTCGCCGCGACCAATGTCCGCACCGGCAAGATCCGGGTGTTCTCCGGGCGGGAAATCACGGCGGAGGCGATCCTGGCTTCGGCCTGCCTGCCCAACGTGTTCCGCGCGGTGGAGATGGTGGACCCGCAGACCGGCAAGGCCGAGGCGTTCTGGGACGGCGGCTTCACCGGCAACCCGCCGCTGTTTCCGCTCTATGAGCCGAAATATCCGCGCGACATCGTGATCGTGAACATCAACCCGCTGCTGCGCGAGGGGGTGCCGCAAACGCCGTCGGAGATCGAGGAGCGGATCAACGAGATTTCGTTCAACTCCTCGCTGCTGCGGGAATTGCGCGCGGTCAGTTTCGTCCGTCGGCTGATTTCCGAAGGGCGGATGCCCGAGGGCGCGATGAAGGATGTGCTGATCCACATGGTCGCCGACGACAAGACGATGAACGAAATGTCGGCGACGACGAAGATGATCCCCACGGTGGGCACGCTCGACCGGCTGAAGGCGGCGGGTCATGTGGCGGCGGACCGCTTCCTGACGGAGCATGCCGATGCGATCGGCACGCGCGCCTCGGTCGATCTGGTGGGGCTGTTCGACTGAAGCGGCGGCTGCATGCCGCCGCCCGGGCCGTCAACCGGCCTTCACGATTTCCTTCGCGATTTCCGTGGCTAGCCGGGCGTTGTTCAGAACCAGCGCGATGTTTGCCACCAGCGAGCGGCCCTCGGTGATCTCGAACACCCGTTGCAGCAGGAAGGGCGTCACCTCCTTTGCCGCCACGCCCCGGGCCTCGGCCTCGGTCAGGGCTTCCTCGATCGCGGGGAGGATTTCCTCACGCGGGATTTCGGCCTCAAAGGGGATCGGGTTCGCCACCAATTGCCCGCCGGGCAGGCCGAGCCGCCCGCGCATGAGATGCGAGGCGGCAATCTCCGCGGCGCTATCGGCGCGCAGCGGCGCCTTCAGGCCGGAGTTGCGGGACCAGAAGGCGGGCATCTCGTCCTGACCGAAGGCGATGACCGGAACCCCATCCGTTTCAAGCACTTCGAGCGTCTTCGGAATGTCGAGGATCGCCTTTGCCCCGGCGGCCACCACCGTCACCGCGGTCTGGCCCAGTTCTGCGAGGTCGGCGGAAATGTCGAAGGTCTGCTCCGCGCCGCGATGCACGCCGCCGATGCCGCCGGTGGCGAAGACCTTGATCCCGGCGAGCGCGGCGCAGATCATCGTGGCGGCCACCGTCGTCGCGCCATAGGCCCCGCGCGCGAGGCAGACGGCGATATCGGCGCGGCTGACCTTCATCACGCCCTTGGCCTGTGCCAGCCGGTCCAGTTCCTCCGCCGTCAGGCCGATGTGGATCCGGCCGTCCATCACGGCGATGGTGGCGGGGATGGCGCCGTTCGCGCGGACCTCGGCCTCGACCGCGCGGGCGGTCTTGATGTTCTGCGGGAAGGGCATCCCGTGGGTGATGATCGTCAATTCGAGGGCGACGACCGGCCTCCCGGCATCCAGTGCGGCGCGGACTTCGGGGGCAAAGGTCAGGGGGGCGTTCATGTGGCGATGTCTCCTGAGACGTAGCGGGCGGCGGCGGTCAGGGCGCGGTCGAGCGCTTCGGCGCGGGTGGCGCCCCGGCGTTCGGCGACCAGATGCGCCGCCATGAAGGTGTCGCCCGCGCCGGTCACGCGGGTGACCATGACGGCGGGCGGGCAGGCGGTCAAGACGCCCTCGGCGCTGCCGCAGGCGGCGGTGCGCGCGCCGTCGGTGACCAGCACGCGCGCGGCGCCGCGCGACACCAGCCCCTCGGCGGCGTCGAAGGCAGAGGCGAAATCCTGTTGGCACAGCACGCCCGCCTCGGCGAGGTTGACATAAAGCGTTGCGCGCGGATGACCCAGCAGCGGGCGCAGGCGCTCGGCCTTGCCCGGGCTCGCCGGGGCCACGCGCAGATCCGCCCGGGCAAAGAGCGGCGAGCGCGCGATTTCGGCCAGGAGCGCCTCGGTCAGGTTGCCGTCGAGCGCGACCGGACCGGACCACGGCGCCTCGGGCGTGCCCAGCCGGCCATTGGCCAGCGGGCGCAGGATCTTGTCCCCCGCGGCCTCCAGCGAATGGGCGTCCGCAATGGCGGCAATCAGGCCATTCGCGCCCTCGACCGCCATATAACGATCCGTCGGCAGGTCGTCCGAGCGATAGGCATGGGTGCAGTCGATGCCCAGAACCCGGGCCGCCTCGATCAGCTCGTCGCCCTGCGGATCGCGCCCGATCGCCGTCAGCACCGCAGACCGCAACCCGAACCGCGTCAGCGTCATCGCGATATTCATCGCGACACCGCCCGGCACGCGGGTGATCCGCCCCGGCACATCGGCGCCGATCCGCATATGCACCGGCGCGCGGCCGATGATGTCCCACAGGACGGATCCGATACAAAGGATGTCTGGCGTGTTCATGCCGCATTCGTGCCCCTTCGCGCGGGGTTGCGCAAGGCGGAACGGAATTGCAAAGGCGGCGCTTGTCATCCGGGCCGATCATCGCTATAGGACGCGCACTTCACAGGCGGAGGCGGGCCTTCCGGGGGAGACATCCCCGCAGGTCCACCGGTTGGGAGAGATCCCTAAATCCTCCGCTCAGGCGCAAACCGGAAAGGAAATGGAACATGGCGCTTCCCGATTTCTCGATGCGTCAGCTTCTTGAAGCTGGCGTTCACTACGGCCACCAGACGCAACGCTGGAACCCCCGCATGGGCGAGTTCATCTATGGCGAGCGCAACGGCATCCATATCATCGACCTGACCCAGACCGTGCCGATGCTGGACGCGGCGCTGCAAGTCGTGCGCGACACCGTGGCCCGTGGCGGCCGTGTGCTGTTCGTCGGCACCAAGCGTCAGGCGTCGAACGCCGTGGCCGAAGCCGCTGAAAAATGCGCGCAATACTACATGAACCACCGCTGGCTCGGTGGCAC
Organism: Paenirhodobacter sp.; assembly: GCF_047600745.1. Taxonomy (GTDB): domain Bacteria; phylum Pseudomonadota; class Alphaproteobacteria; order Rhodobacterales; family Rhodobacteraceae; genus Rhodobacter. Next base: position 229,989 of record NZ_JASGKI010000004.1, read on the forward strand.
GCTGACCAACTGGAAAACCGTGTCGCAGTCGATCCAGCGTCTGAAGAACATCGACGAAGTTCTTGCGTCGGGCGCCGAAGGCCTGACGAAGAAGGAAAAACTGCACATGGAACGCGAACAGGCGAAGCTGCAAGCCTCGCTGGGCGGGATCCGTGAAATGGGCGGCCTGCCGGACCTGCTGTTCGTCATCGACGTGAACAAGGAAGACCTGGCCATCGCCGAAGCGCAGAAGCTGGGCATCCCGGTCGTCGCCGTCGTCGACACCAACTGCTCGCCGAAGGGCGTGGACTACATCATCCCGGGCAACGACGACGCGGCCCGCGCGATCGGCCTCTACTGCGACCTGATGAGCCGTGCGGCTCTGGACGGCATGACCGCGCAAATGGGCGCGGCTGGCGTTGACCTCGGCGCGCTGGAAGAAGCCCCGGTCGAAGAAGAAGTCGAGGCCTGAGCCTTGCCCGTGGCGGCCCCGCGTTCCGTGGGGCCCCGCGCGTGTCATTGAACTGACATTCGGGCGTGGTTGAACGCGCCCATATCCAATTTCGAGGAGGCCGCTATGGCGATCACCGCTGCAATGGTGAAAGAACTGCGCGAACTGACCGGCGCAGGCATGATGGATGCGAAGAAGGCTCTGACCGAGGTCGAAGGCAACATCGAAGCCGCGATCGACTGGCTGCGCACGAAGGGCCTGGCGAAGGCCGCGAAGAAGGCCGACCGCGTTGCGGCCGAGGGCCTGGTGAGCGTCGCCGTCAATGGTGGCAAGGGCGTTGCGGTCGAAGTGAACTCGGAAACCGACTTCGTTGCCAAGAACGCTGATTTCCAGAAGCTGGCTTCGGACATCGCCAAGGCCGCGCTGGACGCTCCGGATCTGGAAGGGCTGAAAGACGCCAAGATCGGTGACAAGACCGTGGCCGATGCGATCACCAATGCGATCGCCGTGATCGGCGAAAACATGACCCTGCGCCGGATGGCGGGTGTCGAGGGCGATGTCGTCGTTTCCTACGTCCACAACGCTGCTGGCCCCGACATGGGCAAGATCGGCGTTCTGGTCGCGCTGAAGGGCACCGACAACGGCATCGGCAAGCAGATCGCGATGCACATCGCCGCGACCGCTCCGGCTGCGCTGAACGAAGAATCGCTCGATCCGGCGGTTCTGCAACGCGAACTGGAAGTGCAGACCGCGAAGGCGCTGGAAGAAAACGCCGCCGCCGCGAAGCCGAAGCCCGAGCAGGTGATCCACAACAACATCATCCCGGGCCGGATGAAGAAGTTCCTGGAAGAAAGCACCCTGCTGAACCAGAAATTCGTGATCAACCCGGATATCACCGTGGCGCAGGCCGCGAAGGAAGCCGGTGTCGAGATCGTCGCCTATGAGCGTATCGCTGTGGGTGAAGGCATCGAGAAGAAGGAAGAGGATTTCGCCGCCGAAGTCGCCAAGACGATGGCCGGCGCCTGATCCTTCCGGATGCTGCAAGACCGCGCCACCCTTCGGGGTGGCGTTTTGCATTTTGCAAAGACTGTGACATGGAGGCGAACTTATTGTGTCAAGATCAGGCACAATCTTCACCGACACACAGATTTTCCGCGAAAAACGGTCAGACGGCTGGAAATGCAGCCGCCTGAACCGCACCGGAAAACCCGGTGTGGGACAATCACCGGATCAATACTCGGCTTTTGCCCCTGTTCCTGGCCGAAGCCACCACTCACGGAACGCGCATATAAGACGCTGCGGCGGAGATTCGAGCCAGTAGGGCTTTCCTTACTTCGCGGCTCCAGTCTGGCGGGCCGGAGCGATGGCACCGCTGTGGTTGTTGCGCTGGAAAAGCTGTTTCTGCATCGAGGCCTTCAGAACCGCCTGCGCCGTCGTTTCCACATCGAGAACCTCACGCGCGCGGCGGAGGTGTTTTTCGACCGTGGCCACCGTCAGCCCCATGATCAGGGCGATGTCGGCCGTCGTCTTGCCATCCGCGACCCATTCCAGCACTTCGCGCTGCCGTGCGGTCAGCGCACGCCGCGCCGTCACCAGCGGCATCGTTGAAATCTTCAGATGCAGGACCGAGTTCAGCACCATCAGTTCGCGGCCATGCCGGGACCATATATCGTCCACCTCCGCCTGTGTCAGGCCCCGCTCGGCGCAAAGCCCGATGCCGCCCGTCGAACGCGATGAACTGTCTTCAAAGGTGATCGAATAACCCGCGGTGACCCCAAAGGCTCTGTTCATTTCCAGTCGGGCGCGCTCCTCGGGCGTCAGGGTGCGCTGTTCCATCTGCCGCAGGATATCACCCCAGGAACGAACGCCGGTGTTGTGCATCATCCACTTGACCATCGGCGATTCCAGATAGCTGTTGTTCTGGAGGTAACAGCGCAGATAGTCCGGATCGTGGTTCGACAGGAACAGCGCATCGGCAACGTCATCGCGCCCGGGCGCATCCCGGAACGGCAGGAAGGCATAGATCAACCGGTCGAAGCCATATTGCGCCATCATCCGGCAATGCTGGGTCCAGATCGCCTCGATATCATTCGTCATGAGAATTTTTTCGAGATGGTCGAGCATGGCCGTCTCCAGGAAAAATGCGCTGGCACCAGATGCGCCAGCGTGGTGCTTCACGAAATACCGATATTCGGGATTCGGCAAGAAATGTCGGCCCGCACGCGAAATTTGCGTGTTCGTTCAGCGAATTGCCGCCTGCGCTTCGAGGAGGGGCACGAGGCCGCGGTGGTCATACCCCGCCCGTGCCGCCAGATCGACGATCTCCGCCACCGGACGGCGCCCGGCCTCGGACAGCGCCCACAGATGCGACGAGCGCGTGCCCGAACGGCACCAGGCAAGGACCGGTGTCTGGGCCCCGGCCAGAACCTCGGCAAAGGCATCGGCCAGTTCCTGCGTCAGCTCTCCGGGATAATAGGGCAGGTAGTGGAAGGCGAGGCCCGCCGCCTCGGCCGCCGCCGCCATCGCGGCGCTGTCAAACCCGGGACCGGCCTCTTCGTCCGGGCGGTTGTCGATCAGCGTGCGGAACCCAAGCCGCGCGGCCTCGGCGACCTCATCGGGGGTGATCTGCGGCGCGACGGTGATTTCGGGCGTGATCTGGTGCAGGTCCATCGGTTTCTCCTGACATTTATGGGTGTGTAGCCCGGCCGGGACGCAAAGTCATGCGCCCCATTGCGCGACGATACCCGGCAGCATCGCGAAATCGTTGAAGGCCACCCGATGCGGCAGATCCTGCACCGCGGTATGGCGGTAGCCTTCGGTGAACAGCGCAAAACCGAAACCGGCGCGTTCGGCGGTTTCCGCGTCGATCTCGCTGTCGCCGACGAACAGGGCGGGCGGCTTGCCGAGCAGGAAATGCGCCTGATGCAGCGGCGCCGGATCGGGCTTGCGCTGCGGCAGGCTGTCGCCGCCCACAACGGCGGCAAACAGCGGCAACAGGCCGAAATGCGACAGGACGGCCTCGGTCGGCGCGACAGGCTTGTTGGTGCAGATCGCGAGCGGATGACCCGCCGCGGCCAGCGCCTCCAGCGTCTCGCGCACGCCGGGATAAAGCACCGTCAGGGTCACCGCATCAACGTAACGGTCGTTGAATTCGCACACCATTTCGGCGTGGAGCGGCCCCTCCGGATCGGCGCCCGAGGCTTCGAGCAGCCGCGCCACCAGATGCGGCACCCCCCGCCCGACAAAGCCGCGCACTTGCGCGAGGCTCAGCGCGGCAAACCCGTGCAGCGCCAGCACCGCATTCGCCGTCGCATGAATATCCGGCGCGGAATCAATCAGCGTTCCGTCCAGATCGAAGATCACCGCCGTTTTCATGCCACAGCCTCCCGTTCCGCCGCCGCGCGGATCGCGCGGATGTTTTCGCCATAGGGCGCGGGGTTCTGCACCGAGCCGCCCTTGAACACCGCCGAACCGGCGACCAGCACATCGGCCCCCGCCGCCGCCATCAGAGGCGCGGTTTCCGGCGTGATGCCGCCGTCGATTTCGATATGGATCGGCCGGTCGCCGATCATCGCGCGTAACGCCCTTACCTTGTCGATCTGCGAATGGATGAACTTCTGCCCGCCGAAGCCGGGGTTCACCGTCATCACGCAGACCAGATCCACCATATCGAGCAGATATTCGATGCCGTCGATCCCGCTGCCCGGATTGATCGCCAGCCCGGCCTTGCAGCCCGCGCCCCGGATCGCCTGAAGCGTGCGGTGGATATGCGGCCCGGCCTCCAGATGCGCGGAGATCACATCGGCCCCCGCCTCGGCGAAGGCGTCGATATAGGGATCCACCGGCGCGATCATCAGGTGAACATCCATCACCGTCTTGATATGCGGGCGGATCGCCTTCACCAGCGGCGGGCCGAAGGTCAGGTTCGGCACGAAATGGCCGTCCATCACATCGACATGAACCCAATCGGCGCCCTGCGCCTCGATCGCCTGAATTTCGGCGCCGAAATTCGCGAAATCGGCGGAGAGGATCGAAGGCGCGATCTTGATCGAACGGTCGAAGGTCATGAGGGTCTCCTGTGGGGGCAGGGCGGATATGGCGCGCCCGTCCCGTTGGGTCAAGTCAGAGCTGGTCGTCCGGGATATGCGCGGCGTCCGCGGGGCGTTCGTGATAAAGCGCGATCCGCTTCACCTTCGCCGCCGTCCCGAAGACGAAGGGCGTCCGGGCATGCAGAGCCGTGGGCACCATGTCGAGGATCCGATGCACCCCATCCGTCGCCACGCCGCCCGCCTGCTCGATCACCAGTGAAATCGGCGCGCATTCGTAGACATGCCGCAGCCGCCCCTGTTCATAGCCCCTGCGGTTGTCGCCGGGATACAGGAACACCCCGCCCCGGTGCAGGATCCGATAGGTCTCCGCCACCAGCGAGGCGATCCAGCGGGTGTTGAAATTCCGCCCGCGCGGCCCCTCGGCCCCTGCCACCAGATCGGCCACATAGGCCTGAATCGGCGCGGTCCAGTGCCGCTGGTTCGAGGCGTTGATCGCATATTCCGTTGTATCCGGGGGCAGGGGTGCAAGGTCCGCCAGCCGCTCGAACCGCCCGGTATCGGGGTCCAGCACCCATTTCAGCACGCCCGCGCCAAAGGTCGCGATCAGCGCGCATTGCGGCCCGTAGATGAAGAACCCCGCCGCGATCTGCTCCCGCCCCGGGCGCAGGAAACTGTCCCGCACCGTGGCCGCCGCCGGGAAGACGGAAAAGATCGTGCCGATCGACACGTTCACCGCGATATTCGACGACCCGTCCAGCGGGTCGATTGCCAGCGCCAGCCCGCCATCGCCCAGCGTGACGAAATCCTCGTCCTCCTCGGAGGCGAAGAACGCCACCGCCGAGCCTTCGAGCGCGGTCTTGAACGCCTCATCCGCCATCACGTCGAGCGCCTTTTGCCCGTCGCCATCGGCATTGGTGCCCCGCGCGGCGGCAAGATCCTGCGTGATGCCGTTGCGCGCGATCACGCGGCTCATCCGCGCGGCCACGCCCGTCAGGCGTTGCATCAGGTCGGACAGGTCCGGCGACAGCGCCAGACCGTTCAGGTCGATGGACATGGGCACCTCCGTTTGCCCGCTGATTGCGCCTTTTTCGGGGCACAGGCAACGGCAATCACAGCCCGCGCGCGATCACCAGCCGCTGGATGTCCGATGTGCCCTCGTAGATCTGGCACACGCGCACGTCGCGGTAGATCCGTTCGACCGGGTAATCCGACAGGTAGCCATAGCCACCGAGCGTCTGGATCGCGGCGGAACAGACCTGTTCGGCGGTCTCCGACGCGAACAGCTTCGCCATCGACGCCTCCGCGAGGCAGGGCCGCCCCGCGTCGCGCAGGCTGGCAGCGTGCCAGACCATCTGCCGCGCCGCCGCGAGCCGCGTGGCCATATCCGCCAGCCGGAACCCCACCGCCTGATGCTCGATGATCCTGCACCCCATGCTCTCGCGCTCCCTGGCATAGGCCACCGCCGCGTCGAGCGCCGCGCGCGCCATGCCCACCGATTGCGCCGCGATGCCGATCCGCCCGCCTTCGAGGTTTGCGAGCGCGATCCGGTAGCCTTCGCCCTCCGCGCCCAGCCGGTTTTCCACCGGCACCCGCATCGCGTTGAAGGCCAGCGCGCAGGTGTCCGACGCATGTTGCCCCAGCTTGTGCTCGACCGAAACGACCTCATAGCCCGGCGTATCGGTGGGCACGATAAAGGCCGAAATTCCCTTCTTCCCCGCCGCCGGATCGGTGACGGCAAAGATGATCGCCACATTGCCGTTCCTGCCGCTGGTGATGAACTGTTTCGTGCCGTCGATGACGTAATGGTCGCCCTCCCGCCGCGCCCGGGTCCGCAGCGCGGAGGCATCCGACCCGGCATGCGGTTCGGTGAGCGCGAAGGCCCCGATCCAGTTGCCCGCCGCCATCTTCGGCAGGAACCGGCGCTTCTGCTCCTCGGTCCCGAAGCGCAGGATCGGCACGCAGCCGACCGAGGAATGGACCGACAGGATGGTGGACACGGCCCCTTCGGCGGCGGCGATCTCCTCCAGCACGCAGGCATAGGCGAGGGTGCCGGTCTCCGACCCGCCCCAGGTTTCGGGCACCAGCATCCCCATGAAGCCGAGTTCCCCCATCTGCCGGATCTCCGCCACCGGAAAGCTGTGGTCGCGGTCGCGCGCGGCGGCGCCGGGGGCAAGGACGCCCTGCGCGAAGGCCCGCGCCGCCTCGCGCAGCGCCTCCTGTTCCCCGGTCAGGATCATGGGATCAGCTCCACCGCCATGGCCGTCGCCTCGCCACCGCCGATGCACAGGCTGGCAACGCCGCGCCGCAGGCCATGGGTGCGCAGCGCGGCCAGCAGCGTGACCAGAACCCGCGCCCCGGATGCCCCGATCGGATGGCCAAGCGCGCAAGCCCCGCCGTGGACATTGACCCGATCGTGGTCGAGGTTCAGATCGCGCATCGCCGCCATCGTCACCACCGCGAAGGCTTCGTTGATCTCGAACAGGTCCACATCCGCCGCCGTCCAGCCGGTGCGGGCGAACAGCTTCCGGATCGCCCCGATCGGCGCGGTGGCGAATTTCGCGGGCTCCTGCGCATGGGTGGCATGGCCCACCACGCGGGCGATGGGCGTCAGCCCCCGCGCCCCGGCCTCCGCCGCCGTCATCATCATCAGCGCCGCCGCGCCGTCCGAGATCGACGAGGCATTCGCCGCGGTTACCGTCCCGTCCTTGCGGAACGCGGGGCGGAGCGTGGGGATCTTGTCGGGCCGCGCCTTGCCGGGCTGTTCGTCGGTATCCACCTCGCCAACGGGCGTGATTTCCGCCCGGAACCAGCCCTCCGCAATCGCCTTCTGCGCCCGCGCGAGCGAGGCCAGCGCGAAATCGTCCTGCGCTTCGCGGGTGAACCGATAGGCTTCGGCGCAATCCTCGGCGAAGGTGCCCATCAGGCGGCCCTTGTCATAGGCATCCTCCAGCCCGTCAAGGAACATGTGGTCCTTCACCTCGCCATGCCCCATCCGGTAGCCCGCGCGCGCCTTCGGCAGCAGGTAGGGCGCCATCGACATGCTCTCCATCCCGCCCGCCACCACCACATCGGCACTGCCCGCGCGCAGCAGGTCATGCGCCAGCATCGCGGCCTTCATCCCCGATCCGCACATCTTGTTCACCGTCGTCGCGCCCGCCGAGAGCGGCAGCCCGGCCTTCAGCGCCGCCTGTCGCGCGGGGGCCTGCCCCTGACCGGCGGGCAGGACGCAGCCCATGACGACCTCCCCGACCGCCTCCGGATCAAGCCCGTTCAGCGCCGTGCGGATCGCCGCCGCGCCCAGCTCCGCCGCCGGAACCCTGGCGAAATCGCCCTGAAACCCGCCCATCGGAGTGCGGGCCATGCCGGTGATGACGATCTCTTCCATCCGTTCCCTCCTCATTTCGCGGCCATGCGCAGCGCGCCGTCGAGGCGGATCACCTCGCCGTTCAGATAGTCGTTCTCGACGATGTGGCGCACCAGCGCGGCATATTCCGCCGGGTTCCCCAGCCGTGACGGATAGGGCACTGAGGCGCCGAGCGTATCCTGCACGTCTTGCGGCATCGCGGCCATCATCGGTGTCGCGAAAATGCCGGGCGCGATGGTCACCACCCGGATGCCGTGCCGCGCCAGTTCCCGCGCGGCGGGAAGCGTCAGCGCCGCGACTCCGCCCTTCGATGCCGCATAGGCCGCCTGTCCGATCTGCCCGTCATAGGCCGCGATCGAGGCGGTGTTGACGATCACCCCGCCTTCCGTCATCGCCGCCGCCGCCAGCCGCAGCATGTTGAAACTGCCGATCAGGTTGATCGTCACCGCGCGGGCAAAGCTGTCGAGCGCATGCGGCCCGTTGCGGCCCAGGATCTTTTCGCCCGGCGCAATGCCCGCGCAATTCACCAGAACGTCGATCCGGCCATGCGCCGCCAGCGCCGCCTGAACCGCCGCCTCGCCCTCGGGGCCGGAGGTGACATCGGTCCGGACGAAAAGCGCGCCCAGTTCGGCGGCCTTCGCGGCGCCCGCTTCTTCGTTCACGTCCAGAAGCACGGGCTTCGCCCCCGCTTCCACCGCCATCCGCGCCACCGCCGCGCCCAGGCCGGAGCCCGCGCCAGTGATCAGGATCACCCGGTTCTCGATCTGCATGACATCCTCCCTCATTCGGGTCAGAGTAGCGCGTCGGGCATTGCGGACAATGACATCCGCGCGCAGAATGGATGAGCGGAAATGCCATGATGGAAAGACGCTCGATCACCCCCGGATTCGTCGCCGACGCGCTGGCCTGCGCGCCGGATCCCGCGCGGCTGCTGGCGCGGGTGGGCATCACTCCCGGCGCGCCGGTGAGCCCCGAGCATTACGGGCGGCTGTGGCTGGCCATTGCGGCCGAGACGGGGGATGAATTCTTCGGCCTTGGCGCGCGGCCGATGCGGCCGGGGAGTTTCGCGCTGATGGGGCATGCGGTGCTGCATGCGGGAAATCTCGAACGCGCGTTGCGCCGGGCGATCCGGTTCCTGAACGTGGTGCTGGACGCGCCCGCGGGTGAATTGCGGGTGGCGGGCGGCACGGCAGAGGTGGCGCTCAGCCCCGCCGGGGCCTTTGCGACGCGGACATGGTGGCTGCTGCTGATGGGGTTGGCGTGCTGGCTGGTCGGGCGGCGCATCCCCTTGCTGCGGGTGGATTTTTCCTGTGAGGCGCCGGAGAACCGTGCCGATTACCTGCAATTCTTCGGGGCGCCGGTGCGGTTCGGCGCCGGGCAAAGCCTGATGGCTTTCGACGCGAAACATCTGGCCCTGCCGGTGAGCCGTTCGGAACGCGCGCTGAAGGCGTTCCTGCGCGGCGCCCCGGCGAATATCCTGCTGCGCTACCGGCATGATCAGGGGCTGACGGCGCGGGTGCGGGCGCGGCTGCCGGGGCAATGGCCGGGGGTCGGGGCGGTGGCGGCGGAGATGGGCCTTTCGCCCGCCACGCTGCGCCGCCGTCTGGCCGCCGAGGGGCAGAGCTTCGCCGCGCTCCGCGATGCGCTCCGCCGCGCCCATGCCGAACGGCTGCTGCGCGAGACGGACGCCCCCATCGCCGCCATCGCCACCGACCTCGGCTATAGCGAACCCGGCGCCTTCCACCGCGCCTTCAGGGGCTGGACGGGGCAGGCACCGGGGGCCTTCCGCGATCAGATCCGCGCGGCCTGCGGCAGGAGCCACGGGCCCGACACCGGCACCTGACCCACCCGCAGCGCACAGCCATAGGCGCGCGACAGCGGCCCGTCGCTGATCACCGCATCGGGTGGACCCTCGGCGATGATCCGGCCTTCGGAGAGCAGCACCATCCGATCCGCGATCATCGCAGACAGGTTGAGGTCGTGCATCACCGCCACCACGCCGCCGCCCGCATCGGCAAAGTCGCGCATGATCCGCATCACCGCCAGTTGATGCGCGATGTCGAGCGCGGCGACGGGTTCATCCAGGAACAGCCAGCGCGGACCCTCCGCATCCACGGCCTCCCACACCTGCGCGCGGACCCGGGCGAGGTGGACGCGCGCCTGCTGCCCACCGGAGAGTTCGTGAAAGGGACGGGCGGCGGTATCGGCCATGCCGACCTCGGCCAGCGCCTGCATCACCAGCCCCTCGCGCCCCGCCGCAAGGCCCGATTGCAGGCCAAGGCGGACGATTTCGGCCACGGTAAAGGGGAAGGCGACCTGCGTCGCCTGTTCCAGAACGCCCCGCCGCGCCGCCAGCCGCCAGGCCGGGGCGGCCCGGATTTCCTCCCCCGCCAGCGTGATCGAGCCGGTATAGGGAAGCTCCCCCGTCGCCGCGCGGATCAGCGTCGATTTGCCCGAACCGTTCGGCCCGAGGATCACCGTCACCGCGCCGGGCAGGGCCGCAAGGTCCAGCCCCCCGATCACCGCACGCCGGCCCAGATGCACCGAAAGACCCGAAATCCGCAGCATTCAAAGTCCTCCGAAACCGCGCCGCCGCATCAGGATCCACAGGAACACCGGTGCGCCGAGAATGGCCGTCACGATCCCGATCGGCAGTTCGGCGGGTGCCACGATCAACCGCGCGACCATATCCGCCGCGATCAGCAGCGCCGCCCCCAGCAGCGCCGCATCGACCAGCAGCCGCCGGTGATCCGGCCCGTTCGCCAGCCGCAGCAGATGCGGCACGACGATGCCGACGAAACCGATCCCGCCCGACAGCGCGACCGAAGCCCCCGCCGCCGCCGCGACCGCCAGCACCGTGTGCCGCTTCAGCCGCTCGACATCCGTGCCCATATGTGCGGCCGCCGCCTCGCCAAGCGCCAGCGCGTTCAGCCCCGCCGCCAGACGCGGCGCGAGCAGCAGCACCGGCGCCACCAGAACCGCGCCAAGGCCGATCTTGTGCCAACTCGCCCCGGCGAGCGAGCCCATGCTCCAGAAGGTCAGGTCGCGCAACTGCCGGTCATCGGCCAGATAGACCATGATCCCGGTGAGCGCCGAGGCCATCGCCGCCAGCGCGATCCCGGCGAGCAACAGCGTCGCGACCGAGGTCTGCACGCCCCGCGTTGCCACCCGATAGAGCAGCGTCACCGTGGCCCAGGCCGTAACCGCCGCCATGATCGGCACCAGCCACGCGCCAAGCAGCGCCGCCCCCGGGATCAGCCCACCCAGTACGAAGGCCGCGACCGCGCCAAGGCTCGCGCCCGAACTGATGCCGATGATCCCCGGATCGGCCAGCGGATTGCGGAACAGCCCCTGCAACAGCGTGCCACAGACCGCGAGCGCCGCCCCCACCAGCGCCCCCATCGCCAGACGGGGCAGCCGGATGTCGAGCAGCACGACCTTATCGAGCAGCGCCACGCCCCGGCCCGAAACCAGATCGCCCAGCACCCGCACCGGCGACACCCCCGATGCCCCCACCGCCACCGAGGCGAGGCAGACCAGCACCAGCAAGGCCACCAGCCCGATCCGCACCCGATGCGCGCGGTTGTCGCGGAGCGGCAGGGCGACAGACATCTCAGCCGCCATAAAGCGCCGCATTCAGCTGTTCGACCGCCTCCGGCAGGCGCGGGCCAAAGCCCAGAAGCAGCATCCCGTTCATCCGCACCACCGCGCCCGCCTTGGCCGCCGGTGTCGAGGCCAGCGCGGGTTGGGCCAGCACGTCATCGAGCGCGCCTTCGCGGTCCATCATCAGGATCACATCCGGCGCGGCGTTCAGAATGGCTTCGTCGGTCATCGGCTTGTAGCCCTTGAAGCCGGTGGCGACGCTTTCGGCCCCCGCCAGCCGGATGATTGCCTCGGCCGAAGTGCCCTCGCCCCCGGCCATCACCTTGCCGCCCTGCGTGCTCAGGATGAACAGCACCCGCTTCGGCGGGCCTTCGCGGGCCGGGATCGCGGCCATCCGGGCGCGGAAATCGGCGGCGAGACGGTCCGCCTCGGCCTTGCGGCCAAGGGCCTCGCCGACCCGCGCGATCTTCTCGACCACGCCCTCGGGCGTATGCGGATCGGGAAGCTGCACGAAGGGGATGCCCGCCGCGCGCAGGACCGTGATCGCCTCCGGCGGCCCGGCATTGTCCTCGGCCAGGATCAGGTCGGGGCCAAGCGCCATCACCCCTTCGGGGTTCAGCGCGCGGACATAGCCGACATCGGGCAGCGCGGTGACGGAGGCCGGATATTCCGACGTGGTATCGCGCCCGATCAGATCCCCCTGCGCTCCAAGCGCCACGACGATTTCCGTCACCGCACCGCCCAACGACACGACGCGCTGCGGTTCAGCCAGCGCGGGTGTGCCCAGCAGCGCAGCCAGAACCAGCCAGCGCATCATGCCACCTCCGCCGGGCGCGGCAGCGACCGGGCCAGCGCGTTGAATTCCGGAATCCCGCCATCCTTGCGCGAGCCGAAGATCTGCACGATCAGCGCGCCGTCCTTGTCGAACGCCTCGACCGAGAGCACCGCGCCGTGGCGGGTGGGCTTGTCCACCAGCCAGACCTCGGCGATATGGTCGGCGCGCAGATGCAGGTTGAAGCGCGGATCCATCACATTCACCCACGGCCCCATCAGCACGACATCCTTCACCGGGCCGCCGTGGATTTCGATGCAGCCCATGTTGCCGACGAAGATCATCAGCGGCACCTGCTGCGCGGCGGCACCTTCGAGCAGCGCCTGAACCGCGGCGGGGGCGAGCGGCTGCGCCAGCGGCTCCCCGGCCATCCGATAGGCCCCGAGCCGCGACATCTTCAGCCGCGACACCATCGCCAGGAACTGATGCGTATCGGTCAGCTCGGCCCATTCGGCGCGCAGGGTCTCGGCCTTGGCCGGGTCGCCCTTGGCGCCTTCGGGCGGGACGCGCGGGGTGACGGTGACGGTATCGGCCTGATCGTCCAGGCGCAGCGCGGCTACCAGCCGCTCAAAGGCCGCGACATCGGATTCGGGCTTCAGATGCACCTTGTGGACCGCATCGCCCGCCGCATCGAATACCTGAACCGACCGCTTGTCACCCTCCGCCACCGCATAGGCATGCAGCCAGTGGCGGGCAAAGATCCGCAGGTCGATTTCCGGCCCCAGCACCATCTGCGCGTGATTGCCGGAGTGATATTCGACATAGGTGCCGCGCTTTTCGATCACGCAGCTTTCGTTGCGGGTCAGCGCCAGCACATCGCCCAGATCGTGGATCAGCGGCATCAGCCGATCCGGATGCGGGTCGATCGCCACCGCGCCATGCCCGACATGCGCCGCAACCAGCGCTGCTTCGCTCAGGCCGTGGCGGGTGGCGAAATCGCGGGCGCGGGCCTTCGGATCCTCGGCGCGCAGGGCGCGGATCCGCTCGGGGGGCAGGGATTCGGACATTGGTCTCTCCTGTGGGTCTTCGCGCGGGATATATAGTTGACTGAATTGATAAGAATAATCCTGGGCAAAGACAAGATGCCTGCGCGGGCATCCGGGCCGGAAACGCCCGAATCCGCGCCGCCGGGGCTGGCCCCGCGATCACGGATGCGGGATAAGCGACGGAAAGCGCGGGCCCCGCCGTTCGGCCCAGCAAAGACAGTGTTTCAGGCTGAGACGAGATGAAAACAAGAAACTGGGTCGTGATCGCCCTTGTGGCGGCGGTTCTGGCGGCGGGCGGGTATTGGACCTGGGGCCGGGGCGGCGCCTCCGACAAGGCCAGCGCGCCCCAGACGGCGCAGGTCACCCGTGGAACGGTGCAGCTTGCGGTGCTGGCGACGGGGCAGATTCAGGCGAAGCAACTGGTCAGCGTGGGCGGCCGCGTATCCGGGCAGGTCGAGACGCTGGCCGTGGCGCTCGGCGATACGGTCAAGCCGGGCGACCTGATCGTGCAGATCGAACTCGCGCGATCAGGAAAACAACGTCGCCCAGGCGAAGGCCAACCTTGCCAATATCCAGGCGCAGATCGCCGCGACGCAGGCCAATCAGCGCAAGGCGGAACTGGAACTGGAACGGCAGCGCCGGCTGGCGAAATCGGATTACAGTTCGAAGCAGACGCTGGAAACGGCGGAGGCGGACCTTGAGGTCTATACCGCCAATCTGGATGCGCTCGACGCGCAGAAGGCCAATGCGCAGATCGCCGTGGGCAATGCCGAAATCGCGCTTGGCCGCACCACGATCACCGCGCCGATCGCGGGCACGGTGGTGGCGGTGAACGTCCAGCAGGGCCAGACCGTCAACGCCACGCAGCAGGCGCCGACGATGGTGAAGCTGGCCGATCTGGATACCGTCATCGTCAAGGCCGAAATCTCGGAGGCCGATGTGGTCAGCGTGAAGCCCGGGATGAACGCGACCTTCACCATCCTCGGCGCCCCGCGCGAGGTGTTCCGCGCGAAGGTCACCGCGCTCGAACCGGCACCCTCGGCGATCAAGGACAGCGACACGATCGCCACCGACAGCGCGATTTACTACAACGGCATCCTGGAGGTGCCGAACCCGGACCACACGCTGCGCATCGGCATGACGACGCAGGTCACCATTGTACTCGACCGGGCGGAGGACGTGCTGACGGTGCCCGCATCGGCGCTGCGGCGCGAGGGGCGGAGCTATTACGTCGATGTCGCGGGCTTGACCGGCACCACGCGCACGCCCGTCGAGGTTGGCCTGAACGATCGGGTGACCGCCGAAATCCGCACCGGCCTGAAGGAGGGCGACCGCGTTGTTCTGGGCTCGCGCGCGCCCGCCACGGCCTCGGGCGTGCCGCGGCGGATGACGCCGATGGGGTTCTGAGATGACGCAGCCGTTGATTTCGCTGCGTGGCATCGGCCGCAGCTTTCAGGCGGGGGATGAGACGATCCCGGTGTTGCAGGGCGTCGATCTGGACATCCGGGCGGGCGAGCTGGTGGCGATCATCGGCGCGTCCGGGTCCGGGAAGTCGACGCTGATGAACATCCTCGGGCTGCTCGACAGGCCGAGCACGGGCAGCTACCGGTTCGCCGGGCGCGACGTGGCCGAACTGGAACCCGACGAACAGGCGCAATTGCGGCGCGCGCATTTCGGCTTCATCTTTCAGCGCTATCAGCTTTTGGGCGATCTCGATGCGGTGGAAAACGTCGAAATTCCGGCGATTTACGCGGGCGAGGCGCGGGGCAGGCGGCGGCTGCGGGCGGAGGAGCTGTTGCGCAAGCTGGGCCTCGCCGAGCGGATGGACCACCGCCCGGGCGAGCTTTCGGGCGGGCAGCAGCAGCGGGTTTCCGTTGCCCGCGCGCTGATGAACGGCGGCGAGGTGATCCTTGCCGACGAGCCGACCGGCGCGCTCGATACCCGCAGCGGCGAGGAACTGATCCAGCTTCTGCTCGATCTCAACCGGCAGGGGCATACGATCATCGTGGTGACCCACGACCCGAAGGTCGCGGCCCATGCGCATCGGGTGATCGAAATTTCGGACGGCAGGATCATCGCCGACAACGGCGCCACCAGCCCCATCCCCGAGCCGCTGCCCGCGCCGCCAAAGCCCGGCACCGGTCTGGCGGCGGCGCTGCGTCGGCAGGGGGAATCCTTCCATATGGCGCTGAAGGCGATGCTTGCGCATCGGGTGCGCAGCTTCCTGACCATGCTCGGCATCATCATCGGCATCGCCTCGGTGGTGCTGGTGGTGGCGCTTGGCAACGGGTCGCAGGAAAAGGTGTTGGAAAACATCTCCTCGCTGGGGACGAACACCATCACGGTCCGCCCCGGATCGGGCTTCGGGCGGCGGGATTCGGGGCGGATCCGGACGCTGATGCCTTCGGACGCACGCGCGATCGCGCAGCAGGACTATGCGCTCGGCTCCTCGCCTGCGGTGAACATGTCGCGGACGGTCGTGGTTGGCAGTGTCAGCGCGACGACGCAGATCAATGGTGTCAGCGGCGATTATTTCTCGGTCCACAACTATACCACGGTCGATGGCGATATTTTCGACGACAGCGACGTGCAGGCGCTGTCCCAGGTCGCGGTGATCGACGAAGACGCTCGCAGCACCTTCTTTCCGGGCGGGGCGGATCCGATCGGCCAGGTGCTGATGATCGGCGAGGTTCCGGCGCGGGTGATTGGTGTCGTGCGGGCGGGGGGCGCGACCTTCGGGCCGACGGCGCTCAACGTCTGGCTGCCCTATACCACGGTGATGTCGCGGGTGACCGGGCAGAGCTACCTGAGCAGCATCGGCGTGCGCATCGCCGACAACTACGACATGCAGGACGCGCAGGAACGGATCACCCAACTGTTGATCCAGCGGCATGGATCCGAGGATTTCTGGCTCCAGAACAGCGACACGATCCGCTCGACGCTGACCTCCACGATGCAGACGATGACCTTGCTGATCGCGGCTATCGCGGTGATTTCGCTGGTCGTCGGCGGGATCGGGGTGATGAACATCATGCTGGTCTCGGTGACCGAACGCACGCGCGAGATCGGCGTGCGTGTCGCGGTGGGCGCGCGGCGGGCGGATATCGTCAGCCAGTTCCTGATCGAGGCGGTGCTGGTCTGCCTTGTCGGCGGGGTGCTGGGCATCCTGACGGCGGTCGGGCTGGGGCAGGTGATCGGGGCGCTGACCTCCGAAATCCGGCTGGCGTTTTCGGGGGTGGCGATCGTGGTGGCCTTCCTGTCCTCGACGCTGATCGGCATCACCTTCGGGTTCTTGCCCGCCCGGGCGGCGGCGAAGCTCGATCCGGTGGTGGCGCTGAACCGGGAATAGCTAGTCCATCGCCAGGATCGTGTTGCGCACGACGGGATAGATCTCGTTCTCCCATTTGCGGCCGTTGAAGGTGCCGTAATGGCCGACATTGGCCTGCATGTGGTGGCGCTTCAGATGCGGGCGCAGCGCGGAACACAGGTCATGGGCCGCCGCGGTCTGGCCCAGGCCGCAGATGTCATCGCGCCCGCCCTCGACCGTGAGCAGCGCGGTCTTGCGGATCGCGCCCGGGTTCACGCGCCGCCCGCGCCACATCAACGTGCCGGTGGCAAGCTCGGCCTTCTGGAACACGCGCTCGATCGTCTCCAGGTAGAATTCGGCGGTCAGGTCCAGTACGGCGAAATATTCGTCGTAGAACTCCTTGATCTTCTTCGCCTCTTCCACCTCGCCCGCCGCGAGATGGTCATAGAGTTTGCGGTGCTGGTCCCGATGCCGGTCCATGTTCATCATCATGAAGGCGGTCAGTTGCACGAAACCCGGATAGACCCGGCGCCCGGCCCCCGGGTAGCGCAGCGGCACCGTGGCGATCACGTTCTTCTCGAACCAGTCGAGCGGCCTTTCATGCGCCAGCCGGTTCACCTGGGTCGGGCTTTCGCGCACGTCGATCGGACCGGCCATCAGCACCATCGAACGCGGCGCCGCCGGGTTGCCGTCTTCGGACATTACCGCCACGGCGGCGAGCGCCTGCACGCAGGGCTGGCAGACGGCGAGGATATGCGCCCCGGGGCCGATCTCCTCCAGAAAGCGGATCAGATAGGCGATATAATCCTCGACGCCGAAGGCCCCGGCAGAGGCCGGCACGTCGCGCGCATTGGCCCAATCGGTGATATAGACGTCATGGTCGCGCAGGAGTGTCCGCACCGTGCCTTCGAGCAGCGTCGCGAAATGGCCCGAGAGCGGCGCGGTCACCAGCACCTTCGGCTGCGGCGTGTCGATGTCGCGCCGGAAGTGCAGCAGCTTGCCGAAGGGCAGGTCGAGCACGACTTCCTCGCGCACCGGAACATCGCGGTTGTCGACCCTGACGGAGCCGATGTTGAATTTCGGGCGCCGGTGATGCAGCCGGAACCGGCTGACCATTTCCAGCGCGGCGGAGTGCTGGCGCATCAGCCCGGCGAAGGGCCCCTGCGGGCGCGGGCTGAAGGACAGGGCCAGATTCGCCGCGGTTCGCAAAGGGGCGAAAAAATCATCAAGACCCTGGTAGGTTGCATAAAGCATGATGCGTTTCCCGATTCCTGTCGGCAGGCGGCCAAGGTAGCCCCCGATACCCTGCGACGGAATTGGACCAAGGTGCAGTCTGTTCCCATCCGGAGGAGCCCATGACACAGGCAACGCTTACGATTTCATCGAAAAACTACTCGTCCTGGTCGCTGCGCGGCTGGTTGTTGTGCAAGATGTCGGGCATCGCTTTCGAGGAGCAGCCGGTCGATTTGCAGGATGCGGGCGCGCGGCAGGAACTGCTGCTGCTCACGCCCACGGTGCTGGTGCCCCGGCTGACCCATGGCGCGGTCGAGGTTTGGGACACGCTGGCGATTGCCGAATATCTGCACGAGACCTTCCCGAAGGCCGGGCTCTATCCCGCCGACACGGCCGCGCGTGCACAGTGCCGGTCGATTTCGGGAGAGATGCATTCGGGCTTTTACAACCTGCGTTCGGCGCTGCCGATGAACCTGAAGGCGCGGCACGAGCGGTTCAAGATCTTTTCCGGTGCGCGCCCGGATGTCGAGCGGGTCAGGATGATCTGGCGCGAATGCCTGGCGCGCCATGGCGGGCCGTTCCTGTTCGGCGCCGCGCCGAGCGTGGCCGATGCGATGTATGCGCCGGTCTGCACCCGGTTCCGGACCTATGCTGTGCCCCTGGAAACCCGGTTGGAGGATTATGTCGAGACCATCCTCGACTGGGCGCCGATGCAGGAATGGACTGCGGCGGCGCTGGCCGAGCCGGAGGAAATCGCGGAACTTGAGGTCGAGTTCTGACGCGCGCTTGACCCCTGCCGGGATTTCCGTGACACTCAGGTGAATTTCCCCAGAGGAAAACGGAATGAACGAAACACCGAAGGCGAACCAACGCCTGTCGCAGAACCCCCATGCCCTGCGGGAGATGCGGGAGAAGAACCTCGAAGTGGCGATCGGGCGTCAGGTGCGCGAATTGCGCAAGCGCCAGCGGATGACGGGATCCGATCTGGCGCAGCAGACCGGCCTGTCGGTGGGGATGCTGTCGAAGATCGAGAACGGAGTGATCTCGCCCTCGCTGACGACGTTGCAGGCGCTGGCGAATGCACTGCGGGTGCCGCTGGTGCAACTGTTCTCGGGCTACGAGGAACCGCGCGGCGCGATGCATGTCAAGGCCGGGCAGGGCGTCGAGATCGAACGCGCGGGCACCCGCGCCGGGCATCAATATCACCTTCTGGGCCATATCGGCTCGAACAATTCGGGCGTGGTGGTGGAACCCTATCTGATCGTTCTGGATGCCGAGAGCGACCGTTTCCCGACCTTTCAGCATGAGGGGATCGAAATGCTCTATATGCTGGAGGGGGTGGTGGATTATCGCCACGGCGAGCAGATCTTCCGGCTGGAACCGGGTGACAGCCTGCTGTTCGACGCGGATGCGCCGCATGGACCGGAAAGCCTGGTGCAACTCCCGGCGCGCTACCTGTCGATCATCACCTATCCGCAGGCGAAATAGCGCCCGGGTTCGGGTATTTCGGGAAGACGCGCGCCCCGGTGTGGGGCGCGCGGCAAGGGTCACTTCAGGATCGAACGGCCCGCGTATTCGGCGGTTTCGCCCAGCATTTCCTCGATCCGGATCAGTTGGTTGTATTTCGCCAGCCGGTCGGAGCGCGCGAGCGAGCCGGTCTTGATCTGGCCGCAGTTGGTCGCCACGGCGAGGTCGGCGATCGTCGCATCCTCGGTTTCGCCCGAACGGTGCGACATGACGTTGGTGTAGCGCGCGCGATGCGCCATTTCGACGGCCTGCATCGTTTCGGTCAGCGTGCCGATCTGGTTCACCTTCACCAGCATCGCATTGGCGACGCCCTTCTGGATCCCCTCGGCCAGACGCGCCGGGTTGGTCACGAACAGGTCGTCGCCCACCAGCTGCACCTTGCCGCCGAGCGTGTCGGTCAGCAGCTTCCAGCCTTCCCAATCGTCTTCGGCGCAGCCGTCTTCGATCGAGATGATCGGATAATCGGCCACCAGCTTCGCCAGGTAGTCGATGTTTTCGGCCGAGGTCAGCGACAGCCCCTCACCCTTCATCTCATACTTGCCGCCCTTGAAATATTCGGTCGAGGCGCAGTCGAGCGCGAGGTAGATATCTTCGCCCGGCTTGTAGCCCGCCTTTTCGATCGACTTCAGGATCAGGTCCATCGCCTCGCGTGCCGAAGCGATGTTCGGCGCAAAGCCGCCCTCATCGCCGAGGCCGGTCGACAGGCCCTTGGACGACAGTTCCTTTTTCAGCGTGTGGAACACTTCGGAACCCATCCGCACGGCGTCGCGGATATTGCCCGCGCTGACCGGCATGATCATGAATTCCTGAATGTCGATCGGGTTGTCGGCATGTTCGCCGCCGTTGATGATGTTCATCATCGGAACCGGCAGGACGCGGGCCGAGGTGCCGCCGACGTAGCGGTAGAGCGGCTGCGTGGTGAAATCGGCCGCGGCCTTCGCGCAGGCGAGAGAGACGCCGAGGATGGCATTCGCGCCCAGCCGGCCCTTGTTCGGCGTGCCGTCGAGTTCGATCATCATGCGGTCGATGGCGACCTGTTCGGTCACGTCCTCGCCCACCAGATTTTCGGCGATTTCGCCGTTCACGGCCATGACGGCTTCGAGAACGCCCTTGCCCATGTAGCGGGATTTGTCGCCGTCGCGGCGTTCAACCGCTTCGTGTGCGCCGGTCGAGGCGCCCGACGGAACCGCGGCACGGCCCAGCGTGCCGTCTTCGAGGATCACGTCGACCTCGACGGTCGGGTTGCCGCGACTGTCGAGGATTTCGCGCGCGTGGATGTCGATGATCGTGCTCATGGAAGATCTCCGGTCAAGCGTTTCGGTTGAACCTATACCCCGGGGCCCCGCCTGCGAAAAGGGGCGCCGCACCTGTTAGCGACGGACAGTGGCCATTCTGCGCGCCTGCCGCCACAGCACATAGAGCCCGGAGCCGACGATCACCGCCCCGCCGATCAGCGTCGCGGCATCGGGCGCCTCGCCGAAGGCGAGCCAGCCGAGGATCAGCGCGAAGATCAGCCGGGTGTAGCGGAAGGGCGTGATGACCGACATTTCGCCGATCCGGACCGAGGCGATCAGCATGTAATAGCCGACCACCCCGCACAGCACGGCGCCGCAGATCAGGCCCCATTGCGCCGGGGTCGGCGGCACCAGCGCGCGCCCCTCGATCAGCAGCACCAACGCCCCCGCAGGCACCACCGCCAGAAACCCCAGCGTCGCCAGTTGCAGCGAGGAGACCGAGGCCGGAACCTTGCGCGTCACCACATCGCGCACCGCCAGCCAGAACACCGAAAACACCGCGCAGAGCGCCATCGGCGAGAAATCCGTCCCCGGCCGCAGCGCGATCAGCACGCCGATGAACCCGACCCCGATCGAGAGCCATCGCCGCCAGCCGACCTGTTCGCGCAGGAACAGCGCCGCGCCCATCGTGACCGCAAGCGGCGTCGCCTGCTGGATCGCGGAGGCCTGTGCGAGCGGGATACTGGCCAGCGCGGCGAGGTAGAGCATCGCGGTAGCGAGTTCGGAAAAGCTGCGCAGCATCACGGGGAAGGTGAACAGCGCCCGCTCCGTCAGGCGCCGCCCGCTGATCCATGTCGCCACCGCGAAGGCCCCGCCCCCGAGGCCGCCGAGCAGCAAAAGCAGCTCCCCCACCGGCAGATCCACGCTCAGCCCCTTCATGGCCGTGTCCTCAAGCGCGAAGGCCAGCATCGAGGCGACCATCAGCAGGCTGCCGCGCAGGTTTTCCATATCCGTCTCCCGGCGAATGTCCCTCCGGATCTGCCCGAAGCGCGGCGCGCGGTCCAGCGGGCGATTGTGCCCGGGACAATCAGCGCGTGCTCAGATCGGCCCAGATCGGCAGGTGGTCCGAGGCGCGCCGCGCGAGCGGGCTGTCGAACACCCCCATCCGCAGCACGCGCAGCCCCGGGCTTGTCACCAGCCGGTCAAGCCGCCCGAGAGGCGCGCGGGACGGATAGCTCGGCCCCGGCAGGTGGAGGTCATAGCCGTGCAGCGCCTCGAACCCGTTGCGCTGCGACCATTCGTTGAAATCCCCGATCACCAGCGCCGGGGAGCGCGCGGCCATCATCTCATGCGCGATGCGGGTCCACTGGTCGCGCCGGTCGGTGCGGCGCAGGCCCAGATGCGCGGCGATCAGCAGAAAGGGCGGATCCTGCGGCGGCGCCACCAACAGCCGCAATGCGCCACGCGGCTCCAGCCCCGGCAGGTCGAACCCGGCTGTATCGAGCACCTTCGCATCCTTGCGCAGCAGCACCGCCTGCCCATGCCAACCCAGCGATTCGGGGCCGGTGCGGGGCAGGTCGGCCAGCCGGAAATCGGTCTCCCGCGCGATCAGATCGGCAGGCAGCGCGGCGGGCCGGTTGCCCATCCGCCGGTCGACCTCCTGCAACGCGACGACATCGGCAGAGAGCGCGTTGATCACGCTCAGCACCCGCTCCGGATCGCGCTTGCCATCCGTGCCGACGCATTTGTGCAGGTTATAGGAAGCGATGCGGAAGGTCATGTTATCCGTGCGTTATGCGGCGTTGTTCAGGTTCCGCAGAAGGTGCGGCTGACGATTTCCTCGGGCCGGGGCGCGGCTTCCAGATCCGCAAACCGCGGGTCCGGCACATAAGGCGTGGCGAGCGCGTCATTCAGGCGGTGGAACGGGGTGAGGTCGCCCGCAACGGCGGCTTCGATCGCCTGTTCGATCCGGTGGTTGCGCGGGATCCGCACCGGGTTCGCGGCCTCCATCAGGCCGGCGGGCTCCTGCGCGATCCGGGCGCGCCAGCCCGGTTCCCAGGTGTCGAAGGCCGCCGGGTCGGTGAATTCATCCCGCGCGGTGCCGGTGATCAGGCCCCGGAAGGTGCGGGTGAAATCGGCGCCTTCCGAGGCCATGCGCCCGAGCAGCCCCTCGATCAGCGGGCGGTCTGCATCGGTGGCCTGTTGGATGCCGATCTTGGCGCCAAAGCGGCGCAGCCATTCGGCCTGAAACACCGGCACGAACCCCTGAACCGAGTTGGTGGCGGCCTCGACCGCGCCTTCGCCCATCAGCGGCAACAGGCAGGTGGCCAGCTGCGCGAGGTTCCACGCCGCGATTTGTGCTTGATTGGCATAGGCATAGCGGCCGAACTGATCAATCGACGAAAACACCCGCGCCGGGTGATAGGCATCCATGAAAGCGCAGGGGCCATAGTCGATCGTTTCGCCCGAAACCGCCATGTTGTCGGTATTCATCACGCCATGGATGAAACCCACCGACATCCACCCCGCGATCAGCCGCGCCTGCGCCGCCACAACAGCATCCAGCAGCCCGAGCGGCCCCTCGGCCCCCGGATAATGCCGGGCGATGACGTGATCGGTGAGCAGGTGCAGCGCCTCGGTATCGCCGCGCGCCGCGAAATATTGGAAGGTGCCGACGCGGATATGGCTGCGCGCGATCCGCGTCAGAACCGCGCCAGGCCGGGGGAAGCCGTCGCGCCAGATCTGCTCGCCCGTGGTCACCGCCGCCAGCGCGCGGGTGGTCGGCAGGCCAAGCGCCGCCATCGCCTCCGACACGACATATTCGCGCAGCACCGGCCCAAGCCAAGCCCGCCCGTCGCCCCGGCGCGAAAACGGTGTCTGCCCGGCGCCCTTCAGTTGCAGGTCGAACCGCGCGCCATCGGGAGCGACGATTTCCCCGAGCAGCACCGCCCGCCCATCGCCCAACTGCGGCACCCAGCCGCCGAACTGATGCCCGGCATAGGCCTGCGCCAGCGGCGCGGCCCCCTCGGGCACCGCATTCCCGGCCAGAACAGCGGTGCCCTGAGGGCTTTCCAGCCAGTCGGGATCGAGGCCAAGCCGTTCGGCCAGCGCCCGGTTCACCGCAAGCGGCGCGGGCGCGGCAACCGGAACCGGTGGCTGGCGGGCAAAGAACCGTTCCGGCAGGCGGGCATAGCTGTTGTCAAAGGGCAGGGTCATGCCGCCAATATAGGTCAGGGCCGCAGCCGCGCCAACCGTTCCGTGAGCAGGGAATAGAACCCCTCGGCATCGACCTGGCCCAGAAAGGTCGCGTTCGGCGCCCGATCGGTGACGCGCCACCAGTCGGCCACGGTCATGCCCCGGGTCAGCGGCGATTGGGTTTCGATCTCGACATTGATCCGGCGGCCCGCGAACAGGTCCGGGCGCAGCAGCCAGGCGATGACGCAGGGGTCATGCAGCGGCGCGCCATCCGATCCGTATTTCGTTTCATCGAACCGCTCGAAGAAGGCGAGCCAGTCGGCGACCACCCCGGCCACCCGCGTGCCGATGGCGCGGATCGCCGCGATCCGGGCGCGGGTGGTGAGCACCCGATGCGTGACGTCGAGCGGGACCATCACCACGTCAACGCCGCTTTTCAGAACGATTTCCGCCGCTTCTGGGTCGACATGAATGTTGAATTCGGCGGCGGGGGTGATGTTGCCCACCTCGAAATAGGCGCCGCCCATCAGCACGATCTGCCGGATCCGCGGCGCGATGTCCGGCGCGCGTCGCAACGCCGTGGCGATATTGGTGAGCGGGCCAAGCGGGCACAGCGTCACCGTCCCGGGTGGTTCGCGGCGCAGCGTGTGGATCAGGAAATCGACGGCATGTTGTGGTTGCAGCGGCAGCGTGGGTTCAGGCAGGTCCGCGCCGTCAAGCCCGCTCGGCCCATGGACATGTTCCGCCGTCAGCAGGTCGCGCGTGATCGGCCGGTCGCACCCCGCGAAGACCGGGATGTCGGCCCCGGCGAGTTCCAGCACCACGCGGGCATTGCGGGCGGTCCGCGCCAGCGGCACATTGCCCGCAACGCAGGTCACGCCCAGAACCTCGATCTCCGGACTGGCGAGGGCGAGCAGGATGGCGACGGCATCGTCCTGCCCCGGGTCGGTGTCGATGATGATCCGCTGCATGTCAGTCCTGCTCCGCGGCTTCGAGGGCTTCGAGCGCTTGAATCCAGAGGTCTTCGGCGCGGCTCATCGCCTCGCGCGCCTCGGCATGCTTGAGCAGCCACTTGTCCCGCTCCACCGCCCGCGCGGCTTCGTAAAGCCCGGGATCGGCGAGCTTTTCATCCAGCTTTTCAATCATTTCCGAGAGCTTTTTGACACGCTCCTCGCATTTGCGCGCCTCGGCCCGGAGTGCCAGAACCGCATCGCGCGAGGGTTTCGCGGGCTTGTCCTTCTTCGGCGCGGGGCGTTCCGCCGGATCGCCCGCCAGAAGCTCGGCCCGGTATTGTTCCAGATCCCCGGCATAGGGCGCGACCTGACCAGCCTTCACCAGCCACAGCCGATCCGCCACCATCCCCAGCAGGTGCATGTCGTGGCTGACCAGCACCACGGCGCCGGAATAGGCGGTCAACGCCTCAACCAGCGCCTCCCGGCTTTCGATGTCGAGGTGGTTGGTCGGTTCGTCGAGGATCAGCAGATGCGGCGCGTCGAGCGTGGCGAGCAGCAGCGACAGCCGCGCCTTCTGCCCGCCCGAGAGCTTGCGCACCTCGGTCTCGGCCTGATCGGCGAACAGGCCGAACCCCGCCAGCCGGGCGCGCAGCTTGGACTGATGCTCCTCCGGCCGCAGCCGTTGCAGATGCACGAGCGGCGTGGCGTTCAGGTCGAGCTCATCCACCTGATGCTGTGCGAAATAACCAATCCGCAGTTTCGATGACCGGGTAATCGCTCCATCCATCACCTGAAGTTTGCCCGCCAACAGTTTGGAAAGCGTGGATTTCCCCTCGCCATTCCGACCCAGAAGCGCAATCCGGTCATCCTGGTCGATACGCAGGTTCAGCCGCCGCAGCACCGGCTTGTCATAGCCCACCGAAGCGCCTTCCAGCGCGATGATCGGCGGGTGCAGCTGTTCGGGCGACGGGAAGCTGAAGGCAACCTTCGCGGCCTCTTCGGGCGCGGTGATCGGCTCCATCTTCTCCAGCATCTTGACGCGTGCCTGCGCCTGCGCGGCCTTGGTGGCCTTGGCCTTGAAGCGGTCGACGAAACTTTGCAGATGGGCGCGGCGGGCGTCTTGCTTCTTCGCCTCGGCGGCCTGATTGGCGCGTTGCGCCGCGCGCAGCCGGGCGAACTGATCGTAGGGGCCGTTCCACAGCGTCAGCTTGCGGTTTTCCAGATGCAGGATTGACCCCACGGCGCGGTTCAGCAACTCCCGGTCGTGCGAGATGATCACCACCGTATGGGGATATTTCACCAGGTAGCTTTCGAGCCACAGCGCCC
Source organism: Paenirhodobacter sp. (assembly GCF_047600745.1). Lineage (GTDB taxonomy): Bacteria > Pseudomonadota > Alphaproteobacteria > Rhodobacterales > Rhodobacteraceae > Rhodobacter. The sequence goes on from NZ_JASGKI010000004.1 coordinate 256,029, forward strand.
CTTCGAGGTCGAGATAGTTCGTCGGTTCGTCCAGCAACAGCAGGTCCGGCTGCGCGAACAACACCCCCGCCAGCGCCACCCGCATCCGCCAGCCGCCGGAGAAGTCCGAGCAGGGGCGTAGCTGCGCCTCGGCATCGAACCCCAGCCCCTTCAGGATCGCCGAAGCGCGCCCCTCGGCGGACCAGGCGTCGATGTCGGCCAGCCGGGTCTGGATGTCCGCGATGCGGTGCGGGTCGGTCGCGGTTGCGGCCTCGGCCATCAGCGCGCTGCGCTCGGTGTCGGCCGCAAGCACCGTGTCGATCAGCGAGGTGGCTGACGACGGCACCTCCTGCGCCACGCCGCCGATGCGCGCGCGCGAGGGCAGGGAAATCTCTCCCGATTCCAGCGCAAGCTCGCCCCGGATCAGGCGGAACAGCGTGGTTTTGCCGGCGCCATTCGCACCGACAAGGCCGACCTTGTGGCCGTCCGGGATCACCGCCGAAGCGTGATCGAACAGGGGGCGGCCCTCGACCGCATAGGAGATGTCAGTTATCTTCAGCATGGCGCAGTCCTGCCCGAGCCCATGCGTGCCGTCAACGGTTCATGCGCGGCAGCGGGGGTTTTCAAGCGCAAGCGGCCATGGTAGCAGTCGCGCGTGAAACCTGACCGGGCAGACAAACCCCGGGGCATTTTGGAAAGGCTCCCCTCATGGCCATCGAACGCACGCTGAGCATCATCAAGCCCGACGCGACCCGCCGCAACCTGACCGGCAAGATCAACGCGAAATTCGAGGAAGCGGGCCTGCGCATCGTCGCGCAGAAGCGCATCAAGCTGAGCCCGGAACAGGCCGGCAAGTTCTACGAAGTCCACAAGGACCGCCCCTTCTACGGCGAACTGGTGGAGTTCATGGCGTCCGAGCCGGTCGTCGTGCAGGTTCTGGAAGGCGAAGGCGCCATCCTGAAAAACCGTGAAGTGATGGGCGCGACCAACCCGGCGCAGGCCGCAGACGGCACCATCCGCAAGGAATTCGCACTGTCGATGGGCGAAAACTCGGTCCACGGTTCGGATGCTCCGGAAACCGCGGCGCAGGAAATCGCCTTCTTCTTCTCGGGACTGGAACTCGTCGGCTAAGGCCCGCGATTTCGCTCGGATCGGGCCGCTTCCAGAAGGAGGTGGCCCTTTGCATTTCCGGATATGCAAAAGCGCCGACATCGCGGATGTCGGCGCGGGCTGTCACCCATTCTGGGGATCAGATCGCGGGGCTCAGATCGACGCCCAATCCCGGATCTGCGCCGCGCCCTGTTGCGCGGGTTTCGGCGCCTGAGCCTGTTGCTGTGCCACGGGGGCCGTCTGCGCGCCCGGCTGCTGCACAGCCGATTGGGTCGCCTGCTGTTGCGCGCCCATCTGTTGCGAGTTCTGCATTGCGTGCCTCATTCAGGTCGCATTTGCCTTGAAATAAGGCGGTTTGAAAACTGCGACCTAAATAGGCAGTTAGGCTGAGCAACCACCTTCCGTCAAGACGGACGCAGGCGGCGCGGGGTGCTCTCGCGAGGATGTTACAATTCTGCCATGTCGGCGACACCGGAGGATTCCGGGAAAGCCGCCGGGCGCCCGCAGATGGCCATCGTCCGCGTACCGGGCATTTGCAACAGCCGTTCCAGCGCCAGATTGTCGGTGACCAGATCGGCCAATGTCCATTTGTCCAGCGCCGCATAGAAAGCCTCGACCGCCGCTTCAAGTGCGCCACGGAACAGGCAGGCCTCGCGCAGCGGGCAGGTGTTCGCCGCCGGATCGAAGCATTCGGCAAAGGGCAGGGTCGATTTAAAGGTGCGCAGAACCTGCCCGACGCAGATCTCCTCCATCGGGCGCGCAAGACGCAGGCCACCGGAACGTCCCCGCTGGGTCTCGATGAACCCCTCCTGCGCCAGCGTGTTGACGACCTGCGCCAAGTGATTCTCGGAGGCGTTGCAGGCCGCTGCGATGTCATGTTTGCGCACGATACGTCCGGAGTTGACGGCGCAGAACATCAAGGTGCGCATGGCGAGATTGGTTCTTATGGTCAGTCGCATATGGCTTCCTCGAATTTTCCCAAGGCTAACCGGAATGCGCGCCGCATGATTTGATACAAATCATGCAAATGTGAAAAAACCCGCCCCCGGAAGGGAGCGGGCCATGACTGGGATGCCGCGCGGTTCAGGCCAGCATCGCCACCGGATTCTCAAGGTTCTCGACGATCGCCGCCAGCAGCTTCGCGCCAAGCGCCCCGTCGATCACCCGGTGGTCGACCGAGAGCGTCATCGACATCATCGTCGCCACTTCGATCTGGTCATCCTTGCCGACGATGGGTTTGCGGATCCCCGCGCCCACGGCCAGGATCGCGCCATGCGGCGGGTTGATGACCGCATCGAAACTGTCGATGCCGAACATGCCGAGGTTCGAGATCGCGAAGCTGCCGCCCTGATATTCCTGCGGTGCCAGCTTGCGGTCGCGCGCCCGTTTCGCCAGATCCTTCATCTGCGTCGACAGCGCCGAGAGCGAGCGCGTTTCCGCATCCCGCAGCACCGGCGTGAACAGCCCGCCCTCGATCGCCACGGCGACCGCGACATCCGACGCCTTCATCTTCAGGATCCGGTCGCCCGCCCAGACGGCATTGGCATCCGGCACCTCCTGCAACGCCAGCGCGCAGGCCTTGATGATGAAGTCGTTGACCGAGAGTTTCACCCCCCGGGCGTGGAGCTTCTGGTTCAGTTCGGTGCGGAAGGCCAGCAGCGGATCCAGATTCACCTCGCGGCGGAGGTAGAAATGCGGGATGGTCTGCTTCGCTTCGGTCAGCCGCGCGGCGATGGTCTTGCGCATGCCGTCGAGGGTGACTTCCTCATACGCACGGCCTTCGTAGAGCTTCGCGACGTTCGACACCGGAGCCGCCTGCGGAGCGGCCGGAGCCGCAGCCACTGCCACCGGGGCCGCCTTCGGCGCGGGTTGCGCGCCTTCGACATCCGCCTTGACGATCCGGCCATGCGGGCCGGAGCCCTTCACCGCGCTCAGGTCCAGACCTTTTTCCGCCGCGATCCGACGGGCGAGGGGCGAAGCGAAGATCCGCTGCCCGCCGGCCTTCGGCGCAGCCGGAGCCGCAGCCACCGGGGCCGCCGCAGCCACTTCGGCCTTCGGCGCCGGAGCGGCGGCGGCCTTGGGTGCGGGCACGGCGCTCGCATCCTCGCCCTCTTCCAGCAGGACGGCGATCGGGGTGTTGACCTTTACGCCGGCGGTGCCTTCGGGGATCAGGATCTTGCCGAGAACGCCCTCATCGACCGCCTCGAACTCCATCGTCGCCTTGTCGGTCTCGATCTCGGCGAGGATGTCGCCCGACTTGACCGTATCGCCTTCCTTCTTGACCCATTTCGAAAGCGTCCCTTCCTCCATCGTCGGGGACAGCGCGGGCATCAGAATTTCGGTTGCCATCTCTCATACCCCTCAGCGGTAGGTGACTTTCTTGACCGCCTCGACGATCTCGTCCACCGTCACCAGCGCGAGCTTTTCGAGGTTTGCGGCATAGGGCATCGGCACGTCCTTGCCGGTGCAGTTGATCACCGGGGCGTCCAGATAGTCGAAGGCGCGCTCCATGATCACCGCCGACAGGTGGTGCGAGAACGAGGCCACCGGCCAGGCTTCCTCCACCGTGACGCAGCGGTTGGTTTTCATCACCGAGGCCAGAACCGTGTCGTAATCCACCGGGCGCAGGGTGCGCAGGTCGATCACCTCGGCCGAAATGCCCAGCTCCGCCAGCTTGTCCGCGGCGTCGAGCGTATGGCCCACGCTGATGCCCCAGGTGACCAGCGTCACATCCGTGCCCTCGCGCCAGATCCGGGCCTTGCCGAAGGGGATGGTGAAATCGGGCAGGTCCGGCACTTCGAAGGACTTGCCATACATGATTTCGTTTTCGAGGAAGACCACCGGGTTGTTGTCGCGGATCGCGGTCTTCAGCAGGCCCTTCGCATCGGCTGCCGAATAAGGCATCACCACCTTCAGGCCGGGGACCGAGGCATACCAGGCCGCGTAATCCTGCGAGTGCTGCGCCCCCACGCGGGCCGCCGCGCCATTCGCGCCACGGAACACGATCGGGCAGCCCATCTGACCGCCGGACATGTACAGCGTCTTCGCCGCCGAGTTGACGATCTGGTCAATCGCCTGCATCGCGAAGTTGAAGGTCATGAATTCGACGATCGGACGCAGGCCGCCAAAGGCCGCGCCGACGGCGATGCCGGTGAAGCCATGTTCGGTGATCGGCGTGTCGATCACCCGCTTCGCGCTGAACTCTTCGAGCAGCCCCTGCGAGACCTTGTAGGCGCCGTGATATTCGGCGACTTCCTCGCCCATCAGGAAGACGTTCTCGTTCGCACGCATCTCCTCGGCCATCGCCTCGCGCAGCGCCTCGCGCACGGTCAGCGTCTTCATCGGCGTGCCTTCGGGCCAGTCGGGCGAAGCCTTCGACACCACCGCGACCGGCTCCGCCACGGGGGCGGCAGCCGCCGCGACCGGGGCAGGGGCGGCCGCCACGGGGGAGACCGCGGATTTCACCGCATCGGCGGCGCTTTCGCCCTCATCGGCCAGGACGGCGATCGGGGTGTTGACCTTCACGCCGGCGGTGCCTTCGGGGATCAGGATCTTCGCCACGGTCCCTTCATCGACCGCTTCGAATTCCATCGTCGCCTTGTCGGTTTCGATTTCGGCGATGATCTGGCCGGAGGAAACGGTGTCGCCCTCCTTCACCAGCCATTTCGAGAGCGTGCCTTCCTCCATCGTCGGCGACAGGGCGGGCATCAGAATTTCGGTTGCCATCGGTCAGTCCCTCACGCGTAGATGTCGGTCCAGAGTTCGCTCAGCGCGGGCTCTGGGCTTTCCTTCGAGAATTCGGCGGCCTCGTTGACGATCGCCTTGATGTCCTTGTCGATCGCCTTCAGGTCGTCATCGGTCGCATGACCGCCGTCCACCAGCAGCGCGCGGACATGCTCGATCGCGTCGTGATGTTCCCGGACGTTCTGCACTTCTTCGCGGGTGCGGTATTTCGCGGGGTCGGACATCGAATGCCCGCGATAGCGGTAGGTCATCATTTCGAGGATATACGGCCCGTTGCCTGCGCGACAATGTGCCACGGCCTTTTCGCCCGCCGCCTTTACCGCCAGCACGTCCATGCCATCGACCTGTTCGCCCGGGATGCCGAAGGCGATGCCGCGGCCGAACAGCGTCTGCGATTTGGTCGAGCGCTTGACCGAGGTGCCCATCGCATATTGGTTGTTCTCGATCACATAAACCACGGGAAGTTCCCACAGTTCCGCGATGTTATAGGCTTCGTAGACCTGGCCCTGGTTCGCCGCGCCATCGCCGAAATAGGTGAAGGTGACGTTATCCGTGCCCTTGTATTTGTCCGACAGCGCCAGCCCGGTGCCGATCGGCACCTGTGCGCCGACGATGCCATGCCCGCCGTAGAAGTGCTTCTCTTTCGAGAACATGTGCATCGAGCCGCCCTTGCCGCGGCTGTAGCCGCCCTCGCGCCCGGTGAGTTCCGCCATCACGCCCTTCGGATCCATGCCGCAGGCGAGCATATGGCCGTGGTCGCGGTAGGAGGTGACGCGTTTGTCGCCCTCTTTCGCCGCGGCTTCGAGCCCGACGACCACCGCTTCCTGCCCGATATACAGGTGGCAGAACCCGCCGATCAGACCCATGCCATAAAGCTGGCCGGCCTTTTCCTCGAACCGCCGGATCAGCAGCATTTCGCGGTAGTATTTCAGAAGATCGTCCTTCGAGACATTCGCACCTTCGGGCGCGGCGGTCTCGGTGGGCTTGCGAGCAGCCATCTGGCTTCCTCCCCATTGCCGAAATAGTTCAACATTAAACCATTCCTTACAGCAAGGCGCCCCGAGACGCAATCACCGATGCCCGCAGACATGCAAAAGCCCGCGCGGAATGGCGCGGGCCGGAGGCCGTGAACGGGGGCTCAGCGGATGACGATTTCGTCCGGGCGCACGGTGCCCAAAACTTCGCGCGCGCGTTCGTCGAGCAGGTCGAGGTCGAGGAAATCGTCGGACAGCCGCCGGGTCAGATTCGCCATCCGCCCCACCTCGGCCTTCAGCGCGTCGCGCTCCGCCGTCAGGCTGGCGATTTCCGCGTCGATCTGAACCCGCCGGAACATGCCGTAGTTGCCCTGCAACGCCGCGAAGGTGAAGTAGAACCCCAGAACGAAGGCGAAGAAGAAGAAAACGAAGATGAACGGACTGCCCTTGCGGGTCATGCTGCTGCCCCATGCCTGCGGCCGTTTCCCGGCCCTTTGGCAGAAGATGCCACAGTGCCGGGCCGCAGGCCAGACTATTCCTGAATGCTCTTGATATATTCCATCAGCCGGACCAGCCGCAGGGGTGTGGGCGTGTCGATCCCGTCGCCGGTGTCATACAGCACCGTCCGCCCTTCAAGCATCTCGTCGAAGGCGGGCATCTGGCCGGGCTGCGCGCCGACCACGCGGCCATGCTCGCGATAGCCGACGATCTTCGACATCACCCGCGCCTCGGGGAAATTGCCTTCATTCATCTGCGTCAGATCGGCCAGCGGTGTCGGGTTCAGCTTCATTTCCCGCGCGAGCGGGCCGGGGGTGGTGCCGGTGCCGTGGCAGGTGGCGCAATAGGTCTCGTAATCCTGCCGCGCGCTGCCCGGACTATCGGGCAGGGTGCAGGCCATGAGCAGGACGGGAAGGACGAAGGCGGGGATGACTCGCATGGGCTACTCCTTTCGGTCAGGGGATCACGTCCCGCCGCCGACCGCAACCTCAGTCGCCGATCACCATCAGATCAGCGCTGCGCAGCCCCAGAACCACGGTCTCTCCCACCTTCGGCGGCACGCCGACCGAGGTGTTGAACGTGTCGAAGGCGATCATCTGCCCCCCGAGTTCCGCCCGCAGCCGGATCACCGAGCCGAGGAAATCCACCTCCGCGATCCGCCCGGTCAGGCCGATGTCATGGCCGTTCTGGCCAAGGCTCACCGCCTCCGGACGCAGGCCCAGCGACACCCGGCCAGCCGGCAACGGGCGGTGCAGGATGGTTTCCGTCCCCGCGATGCGGATCCGGCCGGTTTCGGGGTCCAGCACCTCGGCATCGAGCGTGTTCAGCGTGCCGACGAAGCCCGCCACGAATTTCGTCGCCGGGTGGTTGTAGATCTCGAACGGCGTGCCGACCTGATCGGCGATGCCCGCGTGCATGACCACGATGCGGTCGGACATCGACAGTGCCTCTTCCTGGTCATGGGTGACGAAGATCGTGGTGATGCCGAGGTCGCGCTGAATCGCGCGGATCTCGTTGCGCAGGCTCACCCGGACCTTCGCATCGAGCGCCGAGAGCGGCTCGTCGAGCAGCAGCACATGCGGCTTCGGCGCCAGCGCACGGGCCAGTGCCACCCGCTGTTGCTGCCCGCCCGAAAGCTGAAACGGATAGCGCCCGCCAAGGTCCGGCAGGCCGATCAGTGCCAGCATCTCCTCCACCCGCTGCGCGATCTCCCGCGCGGGGGTGCCCTTGACCTTCAGCCCGAAGCCCACGTTCTGCGCCACGGTCAGGTTCGGGAACAGCGCATAGGCCTGAAACACCATGCCGATGTTGCGCTGGTTCGGGCGGCGGGCGGTCACGTCCTTGCCGTCGATCACGATATTGCCCGAGGTCGGCACCTCGAACCCCGCGACCATGCGCAGCACCGTGGTCTTGCCGCAGCCCGAGGGTCCGAGCAGCGAAATGAACTCGCCTTTTTCCACGTCGAGGTTGAAATCCCTGACCACGCGCGTCGCGCCGAAGGATTTCTGGAGATTCCGGAGGGACAGGAAGGTCATGCGCGCGCCTTGTCGAATTTGGAGAAACGGGTGACGAGCTGGATCAGCCCCATGCAGGCCCAGGTGATGACGAAGGCGATGGTGGCCAGCGCGAAGGGCTCATAGGCGCGGTTCGCGCCCATCAGTTGCAGATAGGGGCCGAAGGCCGGACGGTTCAGCAGCGCCGCCATGGTGAATTCGCCCATCACGATGGCGAAGGTGACAAAGGCCCCCGACAGCACCGCGACCAGCGTATTGGGCAGGATCACCCGCGCCAGAATCGTCACCCAACCGGCGCCGAGCGACTGTGCCGCCTCGGTCAGGGTTGCCACGTCGATCGTGCGCAGCCCGGTATCAATGGCGCGATACATATAGGGCAGCGAGAGTGTCATATAGCCCACCAGCAGCAGCACATTGGTGCCGAAGGTCGTGCCGGTCAGCGGCAGCCAGCTAGAGGTGTTGTAAAGCCGGATATAGCCGAAGACGATGACGATGGCCGGAATGACCAGCGGCATCAGGGTGATGAACTCGATCCACGGCCGCAGCCACGGCATCTTCAGCTGCACCCAGAACGCCGTCGGCACCACCAGAAGCACGCCGAAGACGATGGTCAGCACCGCCATCAGCACCGAATAGCCGAAGGTCGCGCGGAACTGCGGATCGGCCAGAACGACGCGATAGGCCTCAAGGCTGTATATGCCGCGTTTCATCGACAGCGAGAATTCCACCATGCCGATCAGCGGCAGGATGAAATAGAGCATCCCCAGGATCAGGATGGACCAGGCCGCCGCCTTCTTCATTTCAGCCACCTTTCGGACCGCATCCGCAGCCAGATGTAGATCACATTCGCCACGCCGGTGACGATGATCATGCCAAGCGCCATCGCATAGCCCAGATGCGGATTGCCCAGAACATCGCCCCGGATCTGCGCGAACAGCATGATCGGCACGATGTTCAGGCTGGACCCGGTGAGCGCGATGGCGGTGGCGATGGCCCCGAAGGCATTGGCGAACAGCAGCGCGAAGGTGCCCAGGATCGCCGGAAACAGGATCGGCAGCGCCACCATCCGCCAGTATTGCGCCGCCGTCGCGCCCAGGCATTCCGACGCCTCGCGCCATTCGCGCTTCAGCCCGTCGAGCGCGGGGGTGATGATCAGGATCATCAGCGGGATCTGGAAGAACAGATAGGTGATCGTCAGGCCCCAGAAGCTGAGGATGTTGAACCCCATCGCCCGCAGGTTGATCCCGAACTGCGTTTTCAGGAAGACGGTGATCAGCCCGAGCGGCCCCAGCGTCGCCAGAAAGGCGAAGGCCAGCGGCACGCCCGCGAAATTCGACGCGACGCCGGAAAAGGTCAGCAGCGGCGCCCGGATCGGCTTTGGCAGCCCGCCCAGCACCACCGCCGCCGCGATCAGGAAGCCGACGAGGCAGCCGAGCAGCGAGGAGGCGACCGAGATCTTGATCGAGATCCAGTAGCTCGACAGGATCGAGGGGGTGAACAGCCCGCGCAGGTTTTCCAGCGTGAAGCCGCCGTCGGGCGTCTGGAAGGCGCCGATGACGATCTTCATCGTCGGCGCGATCAGGAACAGCAGGATGAACAGGGCAAAGGGCAAAAGCCCGAGCCAGGCCAGCGGCAGGCGGGCCTTGGGGGGAGGGGTGTCACGCACGCGGAACGGTCCGGTTCAAATGGGGAGCGCCGCGCCCCGAAAGGCGCGGCACCCGCGTTACTGCACGTTCGCGCCGACGACCTTGTCCCAGCCGCCGGTGACCGCTTCCTTGTTCGCCTCCTGCTCGTCGAGCGTCGGGAAATAGGCCTTGGCATAGGCTTCGGCGGGCGGCAGCGCGTCGAGCAAGTCCTTCGGGATCTTGCCCGCCGCCGACATCGCGTTGAACCGCGCCGGGTGGCAGTAGCCCTTCAGCCAGGCGGTCTGGCCTTCGTCGGAGTAAAGGTATTCCATCCACAGCTTCGCCGCGTTTGGATGCGGCGCATGGGCGGAAATGCCCTGAACATAAACGCCCGCCAGAACGCCGGACGCCGGAACGACGACTTCGGCCGGGGGGTTGCCCTGCAACCCGTCGCGCCAGACCAGCGCGTTATAGTCCCAGGCGATAACGATCGGCGTCGCGCCCTGCGCGAGCGTGCCGGCCTTGCCGATGGTGGGAACGAAATTGCCCGCGGCGTTCAGCTTCTTGAAGAACTCAAGACCCTTTTCGCCCGCTTCCTTCCCCGGCTTGCCACCTTCGGCGAGACCCGCCGTCAGCACCGCCAGAATCGCCTGGTTCGAGGCGCGCGGATCGCCCGCCAGAGCCACCTGACCCGCATATTCGGGCTTCAGCAGGTCCGACCAGTCGGTGGGAACGGTATCCACCAGATCCTTGTTCACCATGAAGGACATAACGCCGTAGTAACCGGCATACCAATTGCCCTCGGGATCCTTCACCTCGGCCGGGATCTCGTCCCACGCGGCGACCTTGTAGGGCGCGAGCAGCCCCTCAGCCTGTGCCTGCGGGCCGAAGGACAGGCCGACGTCGATCACATCGGGCGCCTGCGGGCCGGTGTTGCCCTTGTTGGCGCGAATCGCCTCCAGCTCATCCGCCGAACCGGCATCGGGGTTCAGCTCGTTCACCTTGATTTCGGGGTATTTGGCCTTGAAGCCTTCGATCACGCCGCCGTAGCCGCACCACGAATGCGGCAGGGCGATGGTGGTCAGCATCCCCTCCTTCTTCGCGGCGGCCTCCAGCGCGGCCAGATCCTGCGCCTGGACCAGGGCCGTGGTGGCCATCAGGGTCGCGGCTCCGGCGAGGCAGGCGGTCAGCCAACGCATCGGATAAATGCTCATTCTCATCTTCTCCCCTATCGGATTCCGGGCCCGGGACGGGCTCGGATGGCGTAGGCGCCTTCTGTGACAGTCTTGCGACACGGGCACCTTTGCGCCGGTTTTGTTGATCGGCACGTCAACACTTGCGCGGTTTTTGCGGCAATGCAACAAATCTGTCATGGTTTCGTGACATGGCTTTCCGCGCGCGGCAATGGGCGGCATTGCGTTGCGGGCACTTATCTGGCTCCATCGCCGCAACGGGGATGCAAAGGGAGGCGACTCGGGCTATGCTGCGACGCGGCATTCCGGGTGCGGAGGGGGCGGGTAATGGTCGGCAAGGTGATCACTGTGGCGCAGCAGAAGGGCGGCGCCGGCAAGACGACGCTGGCCGTGAACATGGCGACCGCGCTCCTGCGGCAGGGGCTGCGGGTGGCGCTTCTGGATACCGATCCGCAGGGTTCGCTCGGCCGCTGGTTCATGACCCGGCGCGAAACGCTGGGCGCGGCGGGGCTGGAATTCTCCACCTCTTCCGCCTGGGGCGTCAGCTACGAGGTCGAAAAGCTGAGGAAACTGGTGGATGTCATCATCATCGACACTCCGCCCAAGGTGGACAGCGACCTGCGCCCCGCGCTGCGCGAGGCGGATGTGATCGTGGTGCCGATCGCGGCGAGCCTGGTTGACCTCTGGGCGACCGAAGGGGTGCTGGATCTGGCGCGGCGCGAGGGGAAACGGCCGAAGCTGGTGCTGAACCGGGTGCGTGGCGGGACGCGGCTGGATGGCGAGGTGCGCGCGGCGGCCTCGGCGCTGGAGGGCGATCTGCTGCCGGTCGCGCTGGCGCATCGGGTGGTTTATGCCGAAACGCTGGGGCAGGGGCTGGGCGTGGTCGAAGCGCCGCGCAACGGCCCGGCCAGCGGCGAGGTGCAGGCCCTGGTCGCCGAGGTCATGGCCCTTTAGCACGGCTTCCCGCGCCGACACCGCGCATCGGCGCAAGGCCGGTCACGCGGGCCGCAGCGGTGTCACCTTCAGGCGCAGGATGCGGTTGTCCTTGCGGCTCATGACCTCGAAGCGGAAGCCGTGGAAGGCGAAGACCTGGCCTTCCTCGGGGATGGTCTGGGCCTCGTGGATGACAAGGCCCGCGATGGTGTTCGCCTCGTCATCGGGCAGGGTCCAGTCGGTCTCCCGGTTCAGGTCGCGGATCGTCATTGCGCCGTCGACGACATAATCGCCGGTTTCGGTGGGGCGAAGCTGCCGGTCCGCTTTCGGGTCCATCTCGTCGGTGATTTCGCCGACGATTTCCTCGATGATGTCCTCCAGCGTCACCAGCCCGCGCAGGTCGCCATATTCGTCCACCACCAGCGCGAAATGCATCCGGCGCTTGAGGAATTCACGCATCTGCTCGTTCAGTGGCGTGGTGTCGGGGATGAAATAGGGCTTCATCGCCACCTTCATCACGTCCAGATCCTCAATCGAATCGAGCTTGCCATCACCCGTGCGCAAGAACCTGTCGACGGCGCGCAGCAGATCCTTGGCATGGATCACGCCGACCACATTCTCGCGCTCTCCCTTGTAGAGCGGCAGCCGGGTGTAGGGCGAATTCAGCACCGCCGCCAACAGATCGTCGGGCGGTTGTTCGACATCCAGCATCTCGATCTGGCTGCGGTGGCGCATGATTTCCGCGACGGTGCGGTTGTCGAGGTCGAGCGCGCCCAGCAGCCGGTCGCGCTCCTCCTTGTCGACGGTGCCTTCCTCGGCGCCGATGGCAAGGGCGTCGGCGATCTCCTCCTTGATCGAAAACATCTGTTCGGCATCCGCCCGCAGGCCGAAGATCCGCAGGATCAGCCGCACGATCGCACGCGCTACGGAGACCACGGGCGCCAGCACGCGGATCAGCCCCCGGATCGGGCGGGCGACCCGGACGGCCACCGGTTCGGCGAAGGAAACCGCATAGGTCTTTGGCAGGATCTGGGCGAAGATCAGCACCAGCACCGTCACCAGCAGCGTGGCCAGCGCGACGCCCGAAGACCCGAAGGCCCGCGTGAACAGTGCCGTCGCCAGGGCGGCCGACAGGATATTCACGACATTGCTGCCCAGCAGGATCGCGCCGCTCAGCCGTTCGCTGTCCTCGACCACAGAAAGCGCGGTCTCCGCCGCCCTGTCGCCACGATCGGCCCGGGCGCGCAGGCGCGGGCGGCTGACCGCCGTCAGGGCCGTTTCGGAGGCGGAGAAGAACGCCGACAGCAGCAGCAGGCAAAGGATCGCCCCGGCGGTCAGCCAGAACACGAGGTCTAGGGAGTTGTCCATGGGGCGGCACTATGCGCGGGCGGCGCGCGTCATTCAAGGCTTCGCCAGCGGGTGATGGTCAAGCACCAGCGCGCGCAGGCGTTCCTCCAGAACATGGGTGTAGATCTCGGTCGTCGACAGATCAGCATGGCCCAGCAGCATCTGGATCGCGCGCAGATCGGCGCCGCCCTGCAACAAGTGGGTGGCGAAGGCATGGCGCAGGACGTGGGGCGTCACCCGCGCCGGGCTGACATTCGCGGCAACGGCGATGTCCTTGATCAGCGCGTGGAAGGTCTGGCGCGGCATGAAGCCTTCCTTCGACCCCGAGGGAAACAGGAAGCGCGAGGGCGTCGCGCGCCGTTTCAGCCGGGCCTCTTCCTCCGCCGCGTCCCGGGTTTTCAGCCAGGCGGCCAGCGCCTCGCGCGCGGGGGGGCTCAGCGGCACCATCCGTTCCTTCGAGCCCTTGCCGCGTACCAGCAGCATCTGCGGATTACCCCGCGCCGCCGCGACGGGCAAGGAAACCAGTTCGCTCACCCGCATTCCGGTGGCGTAAAGCAGTTCCATCAGGCAGCGGTTGCGGATCTGGTCGGCCTCGGTCCGCCCGACGGTGCCCGCCGCCTCAAGCAGGGCATCGACCTCCTCGATCGCAAGGGTCTTCGGCAGCCGCTGCGCCTTGCCCGGCCCGGCGATCCGCAGCGCCGGATTATCCGCGCGCCAGCCCTCCTCATAGGCGAAACGGTAAAGCTGCCGGATCGAACACAGCCGCCGCGCGCGGGTGGATTTCGCCAGCCCCTCGGCCTCGCAACGGATCAGATAGGCTTCAATGTCGGCCCGCGTCAGATCCGCCAGCGCCAGCCCCCGCGACTGTGTGAAGGACAGGAAATCCGCCAGATCCCGGCCATAGGACAGCACCGTATTGCGTGCAGCCCCGGCCTCGGCGGCCTCGGCCTCCAGAAAGGTGGAGATCCAGCGGGCATCGGGCGGGCTCATCCGTCGCGCTCCAGCACCACCAGTTCGATCGCCGTCCGCCGCGCCACCGTTTCCAACCCGCCGCGCCGCAGGAGCGACAGGCCGCTTTCCACCCGCCGGTAATCACCCTTCGCGCCCTCGGTGATGTCGTCGATCGCGTTCAGCAGCGCCGCGCCCCGCCGGTTCGCCGGAAGATCGGGGCCGGAGGGCGAGGCATCGAACACCCGTTTCAGCATCAGCCCAAGCCGGTCCTGTGCCTGCGCACCCGAGGTATCGCCAAGCGCGATGCCGCGCAGCAGCGCCTCGTCCGGATCCTCGGGCGTCCGGGCCCGCGCCACATCGTCATAGTCGCGCGTCAGCAGCCCGAGCCGGAAGGTCAGGCGCCCGGCCTCGTCCGGCAGGTCCAGCGCCGCCAGCCGTTCGGCGAACATATCGGCCAGCGCGGGTTCCAGCTCCTGCGACTGCATCGCGTCCCAGGCGGCGGGGAGCAACTGCGCCACCCGCGCGGTCTTCCCCGCCGTCAGGGCCCGGTCGAGCCCGGAAATCACCGTCACCCGGTCCCAGACCCCGCCCGAGGCCGACGCCTTTTCCTGCGTGTAAAGGCCCAACAACTGGTTCGGCGACAGCACCCCCACCCGGGTCAGCCGCTCGGCCGCCTCGATCTGCGCCTTCCAGCCGGAATGAGATTGCAGATCCGCCTGCGCGAAGGCCACCGGCAGCGTGCCCGTGGGCATCGGCTCGCCGATCGCATCCAGCATCCGGAACACCAGCGGCGTCGGCCGGGTCGGCGGCGGCAACGGCGCCTCCTCCTCGGCCAGTTCGGGGTCCAGGAACCGCTCCAGCAACCCGGCCATCTCGTCGTCGATCTGGCCAAGCGCGCGCCCGGTCTGATAGCTCAGCGCGGCGGCGTTCCAGTCCCCCCGCCGCGCAAGGCAAAAGATCCGCGCCGGGAACGAAGGCGCCACCGCAGGCGTGTCCGTCATGATCTCGCAGGCCTTGTCCTCCTGCCCGAGCAGAAGCGCCACGTCGAACCGGCGGCGGAAGATCTCGGCATCGTTCGAGGGCGCCTGTTCCAGCAGGGCCATCGCCTGATCCAGCGCGCCCATGTCCAGAAGCCGGTCCACCCGCGCGAGGAACAGCACATTGCGCCCACCCGGAGCCGGGATCCGGGGCGGGTCGAGTTCGGCGAGCAGCAGTTCCATCAGAAACGCCTGGACCGAGGGCAGGGTGTCCACCCGCTCCTTGCGCAACTGCGCGGCAAGGTCGGCCTCCGGCGTGTCGCCCCACAGATCGGCGGGAAGGCCCGAGCGCGCGGCGGAAACCAGCCCGATCGCATTGGCATTGCCCGCCGAAGCGTCCAGCGGGCTGACCGCAACCGGCTCGTCGGTGACGCCGCTGACCGGCGGTTCGCCCGGCACCGGCGCGCGCAGCGACACCGATCCGTTCGATGGCGCGACGGCGGGGGGCTTTGCCACGGAACGCGACAGCCAGTCGATGGCGGACATCGGCCGGTCCTCGGCCAGTGCGCCAAGCGGAAGCACCAGCCCCGGCACCAGAAACAGCCGCCCAAGACCCCGCATCGGCTTAGTTGCCACCCGTTCCTCCGGGCGCCGTCATGCCGGGCAGGGTGACCTCCAGCCGCTGCTGCTGCGAGGCAGGCGTCATGTCGCCCAGATAGGCATAGCCGATCACGCCCAGAATCCCCAGGACAAGAAGAATTGCGATCGCCAGAAGAATGCGCCCCATGTAAGTCTCTCGTTTGTCGTTGTTGTTTTCGTTGTCCTTCGGCTCCGGACGGACGGATGCCGCGGATGCGCCGACGATTATATATGGCATTTCCGAGAAGTTCACGCCATTCAGGGACAGGAAAATCACGATTGCGCAAGTGGTCGCGCGGAGGAATCGCAAGAATGGGGCAGGGTGCATTGCTGAAGCCGGTCGTGCTGGTGGGCATGATGGGGGCAGGCAAGACCGCTGTCGGCACTGCTTTGGCGCGGATGCTGGGTGTGCCCTTCGTCGACAGCGACGAGGAAATCGTCAACGCCGCCAAGATGTCCATCGCCGAGATTTTCGCCCGCGACGGCGAGCCGTTCTTCCGTGCGCGCGAGACCGAGGTGATCGCCCGGCTGCTATCGGACCGCCCGGCGGTGATCTCGACCGGGGGCGGGGCGTTCCTGGCGGGGGCGAACCGGGATCTGATCGCGCGGCATGGCGTCTCGGTCTGGCTGAAGGCGGATCTGGACCTGCTCTGGCGCAGGGTGCGGCACAAGAACACGCGCCCGCTGCTGCGCACGGCGAATCCGAAGGCAACGCTGGCGGGGCTGCTGGAACAGCGCGCGCCGGTCTATGCGCTGGCGCAACTGGCCGTGGAGGCGGAGCCCGCGCTGTCGATCGAACAGATGGCGGAAAAGGTGATCGGCACGCTGAAGGCGCAGCCGGGAGTGATCGGAGAGACATGATGCGGGAAACGGTGCGGGTCGAACTGGGCGAACGGGCCTATGACGTGCGGATCGGGACGGGGCTGCTGGCGCGGGCCGGGGCGGAGATCGCGCCGCTGCTGCGCCGTCCGCGCGTGGCGGTGATCACCGACGAAACCGTGGGGGCGCTGCATCTCGATGCGCTGCGCGCCGGCCTTGGTGATGTGCAGATGGAGGCGCTGACCCTGCCCGCCGGCGAAGGCACGAAGAGCTGGCCGCATTTCGAGCGCGCCTGCGAATGGCTGCTGGCGCAGAAGGTCGAGCGCAAGGACATCGTTATCGCCTTCGGTGGCGGGGTGATCGGCGATCTGGTGGGATTCGCGGCGGCGGTGCTGCGCCGGGGCGTGCGATTCGTGCAGATCCCGACGACGCTGCTCGCGCAGGTGGACAGTTCCGTCGGCGGCAAGACCGGGATCAACGTCGCGGCGGGGAAGAACCTGATCGGGGCCTTTCATCAGCCGTCGCTGGTGCTGGCCGATATCGACCTGCTGGGCACGCTGACCGCGCGCGATTTTCTGGCCGGTTATGGCGAGGTGGTGAAATACGGTCTGCTGGGCGATCCGCTGTTCTTTGAATGGCTGGAGGATATGGGGCCGAAGCTGGCCGCCGGGGATACTGCGGCGCGGCTGCGCGCGGTGAAGCGTTCGGTCGAGATGAAGGCCGAGATCGTCGCCCGCGACGAGACCGAGGAGGGGGACCGGGCGCTGCTCAACCTGGGCCATACCTTCTGTCACGCGCTGGAGGCGGCGACGGGTTATGGTGACCGGCTGCTGCATGGCGAGGGCGTGGCGATCGGTTGCGCACTGGCCTTTGAACTCAGCCAGCGGCTCGGCTTGTGTTCGCAGGAGGCGCCGTCGCGCGTGCGTGCGCATCTGAAGGCGATGGGGATGAAGACGGACCTGTCCGACATCCCGGGCGAGTTGCCCGATGCCGATGGGCTGATCACCTTGATGGCGCAGGACAAAAAGGTTCTGGACGGCAAGATGCGCTTCATCCTCGCCCGGGGAATCGGCGAGGCCTTCGTGACCTCGGATGTTCCGCGCGACGTCCTGAAATCGGTTCTGGTGGACGCTCTCGCGCGGCGCTGACGACCCGTCCCGGGGCCGCCATTTCAGGCCCCGGCATATGTTTTCACGGGAGGGGTGGCTTCGTTTTGTCCACGCACAGGCCCGTGGCATCACCTCCCGGCGCTGGATTTCAGAGAAAATATGTTTCGTGCATTTCTGCGCTTGCGTCCCCCGGAACGGGACGCTAGAAGGCGCGCAAGGGGGCGATTAGCTCAGCGGTAGAGCGCTTCGTTCACATCGAAGATGTCAGCGGTTCAAATCCGTTATCGCCCACCATCCCCTTTCGCGAAAATAGAAACTGCCCCTTCCGGGGCGTTTCTATTGCGTCAAAACAGGTTCCGCGGTCGTTGGCTGCGGGGGGGGTGATGCAGCCGGAAGGCCCGGAGGCAGGACAGTTCACGAACAGCTTCACCTACGCTCAGTGGTATCGTCCCGGGCGGCGAGGCGAACCCGTGGCGTTTCCGCGTGCCAGACTGCTTCATCAGAACCGGGAATGAAAAATTCCGCCCCGCGTTATCGCAGGACGGAATCGTCTGAACCGTCATTCGTCACCTGCGGACCCAAGGCCCGCAGGCGGCAAGATATGTCAGATCAGTTTCCCCATGGCGACGGCCGTGTCGGACATCCGGTTGGAGAAGCCCCACTCGTTGTCATACCACGTCAGGATGCGCACCATCGTCCCGTCCATGACCTTGGTCTGATCCATGTGGAAGATCGACGAATGGCTGTCATGGTTGAAGTCGACCGAGACGTTCTTGAACATCGTGTAGCCCAGAACGCCCTTCAGCGGGCCGTCCGCAGCGGCCTTGATCGCGGCGTTGACTTCCTCGACGGAGGTCGCGCGCTTCGCTTCGAAGACCAGATCGACGACCGAGACGTTCGGCGTCGGCACACGGATGGCCACGCCGTCCAGCTTGCCCTTCAGTTCCGGCAGGACCAGGCCCACCGCTTTCGCCGCGCCGGTCGAGGTCGGGATCATGCTCAGCGCCGCCGCGCGGGCGCGGTAGAGATCCTTGTGCATCGTGTCCAGCGTCGGCTGGTCGCCGGTGTAGCTGTGGATCGTGGTCATGAAGCCCTTTTCGATGCCGATCGCATCGTTCAGAACCTTGGCCACCGGACTGAGGCAGTTCGTCGTGCAGGACGCGTTCGAGACAACGATGTCATCCTTCGTCAGCGTCTTGTCGTTCACGCCGAAGACGATGGTCTTGTCCGCGCCGTCGCCGGGGGCCGAGATCAGAACGCGCTTCGAGCCGTTTTCGAGGTGGGCCAGGCACTTCTCCTTCGAGGTGAAGATACCGGTGCATTCCATCACCACATCGACGCCCGACCACGGCAGTTCCGCCGGATTGCGCAGCGCGGTGACCTTCATCTGTCCGCGACCGACGTCGATCCAGTCATCGCCCGTGGTCACTTCGGCCGGAAAACGACCGTGAACCGAATCGAAGCGCAACAGATGCGCGTTGGTTTCGACCGGGCCCAGGTCGTTGATCGCCACCACCTCGATGTCGGTCCGACCCGACTCAATGATCGCGCGCAGCACATTGCGCCCGATCCGCCCGAACCCGTTGATTGCCACCTTGACCGTCATGACTGCCTCCTCTGGCTCACCCGCGATTAAATGCCTTTTGCGCTAACAGATTGATTGCGCGTGAAAGGTCACGCGCACACTGCCGTAATCAGCGCCAGAACGCCACCCACTCAATAAGGTCGAGCGTCTTTCCTGACAGAAAAATTGTCGCAGCCCAGTGGTTGAGCGCGCCATCGACCACGAGCAGCAGCAGGATCAGCGCGGCGAGCCAGATAGCCACAGAGTTGGTCATGATTTTCCGTTCGCCTCGCCATTACCGAAGGTCATTGCAACAGGTGCCCCATGGTGCCGACATCATCCGCCATCCGCCATCCGCCATCCGCCATCCGCCATCCGCCATCTGCCATGGGGCCCATTCATTTCCTGAACAGCCCGCACCAGCGTGCCGCACGTGATGCCCACCTGTTTCAGCGCAAAGCCCGTGAATTGTCGAACATGGCTGAAGTCGATTGAAATATCCGGGACCGGTCGTGCAGCGCAGCCTTGCGCCCTTGCGCAGAATTTCGTCGGCTGCGTCATGGTTCTTTCCGGGGCCAGGGTCCGGTCGATGGTAGAGATTCGGGCCAAGTGCAAGGTGGAGATGAAGAGCCGGTTCAGAGGGGAGATGAAGGCCAGGTCCGCCGTGGAGGCGTTGGGTGCCGGAGCCCGAATCGCGGATCCGCCGAGTCGACCTCGCGTTCCGGTAACGCCTCTCCGACCGTCCTCACCGCGCCGGTCAGGATTATCACCGCCGTGACGGCACCCGCAGTTGAACTTCTTGCGATGGTGGTCCGGCCTGGGATGCTCGTCGGTATGGCTATGGAGAGCATCCATGATCCTCGATTCGGTGCTGATTGCGGCATGCAGGAGAGGTGTCTGACGATTTGTCGGACCGGAGCCGATCAAGAGAACCGGAAATTCAGGCCGCAATCTGCGGCGGTCGGCCTCGTGGACGATGGTCGTTTCGGCATGGGTGGTTGAGAAGCATGATCCGCATCACCCCGCGCCGAAGGAGAGCCCGCACTCTATCGAATCCATTGAGCTCGCCGGCGGCTTCGCTTCCAACATCACAGCGGCCCCAGTCCCCCTCTTCCGGGCGGCAGCTCAAGCCCCTGAGGCTGGAGGTGATCGTCGTGCCCTTGATCTTGACCGGGCCGGTGAAGCGACCGTGAGCCGTGTCGTGTTTCCACAGATACCCAACGGTTTCGATTGTGCCGCTACCGCAGATCTTGACCACCCGGACGACATTGCGCACCGTTTCAGCGCCCGAAGCGCCCGAAGCGCCCGAAGCGCCCGAAGCGCCCGAAGCGCCCGAAGCGCCCGAAGCGCCCGAAGCGCCCGAAGCGCCCGAAGCGCCCGAAGCGCCCGAAGCGCCCGAAGCGCCCGAAGCGCCCGAAGCGCCCGAAGCGCCCGAAGCGCCCGAAGCGCCCGAAGCGCCCGAAGCGCCCGAAGCTCCGCTGATCCCGATGGGAACAGTCATGAGTACACTCCGGCTTCGGCGCGTATCATCGCAGGCCTCCCGTGCCAGCCATACATCACAACTGGACCCATGGCGGCACGGGAGCGGCTCATACAATTCCAGGATTCCGGAACCTGCAAGGAACGCCTCCTACTCGTCTTCCCCGAGAATGAAGCTGATTTCTCCAGCGCTCTCCAGATCGCGAATCGCCGCGACGATGGCCGCCTTTGCCGCCTCGGCGTCCTTTTCCTTGACCTTTTCTTTCTGCTCGACCTCCTCCCGCAGGCTGGCGGCTAGGCGCTGCGAGATATTGGCGAGGATGAATTCCGCGACCGCATTGTCCGGAGCATCCGGTTGCAGGGCCGAGGCGAGGGCAGTGACCAGAACCGCCTGATCGACGCCGCGCAACACCTTCGGGATGTCGCGTGCCGCGATCCGCTCCGGGATCAGCACGAAGGTGAAGATCGCCTTCTTCACCTGCTCCGCAAAGGCCTGATCTTCCTGTTCCAGCCCCTCCAGAACCGAATCGCGCACAGCCGAGGCAGAATGGTTCAGGATCGCGCCGACCCGCTCCACCGGGCCGGTGTCGAAGGCTTTCTCGGGCAGGGAGTCGAGCTGCTGCGCCAGCACCACGCCGATCCGCGCGACCGTCTGCGGCGCGACGCTGCCCGTCAGCGAAACCGCATAGGCGATCCGCCGCGCCTTGTCGCCGGGCAGTTTGCCCAGCAGATCAGCCGCCTTGGCGACGGAGAGTTTCGACAGCACCACCGCCCCGACCTCCGGGCTTTCGTCCAGCAGCACCTGCGCCAGTACCTCGACCGGCAGCCCGGAGATCCGCTGCCACGGATCCGATCCCGCGCTGTTGGCGATCATCCGGCGCAGACGGCTGCTCGCGGTGTTCGACAATTGCCCGTCCAGCATGTTCAGCGCATCGTCGAGCCCCTTCGGGAAGGTCAGCCCGAGCCGATCCAGTTCCTCGCAGAACTCGTCCACCACTTCCTTCAGCGTCTCCCGGTCGATCGCGCGCATCTGCGCCATCTGCCCGGTCAGCAGCGTCTGCGTTTCGTCGCTCAGATCGGACAGCGGGATATTCACCCCTTCCGTGCTGAGAAGGCGGACGATCACCGCCGCCTTCTGCCGGGCAGACAACATAGGCCGGAGGGCACCCCGCTCCGCCATCGAATCCGTCTTCATATGCGCCAGAACCTGCACCTGGACCTCCAACGACTTATCCTTGGGGGCAGGCTGACAGGGTTGCGTTAAGGCCGGGTTAGCGCCGCTCCGTCAACTGTTGGTCGACACGCATTGATGCGTGCTGCCATCCCAGTGCTGCCCGGCGGGACAGGCCATCGCGGTCTTTTCGCGATAGGGGCAATCGGCAAAGGCAAGGGCCGGCAGGAACGCCAGCGCCAGTGTCGCGAGGATCGTGGTCTTCATGGTCGTCTCCTTTCCTGAAAGGGAAAGTTGACCACGAATCACCACGATCTCCGCATCACGCTTCCGTTACGCGCCAAAGACCCGCCGGAAGATCGTGTCGACATGCTTGGTGTGATAGCCGAGGTCGAATTTTTCCTCGATCTCCGCGGGGCTCAGGGCTTTGGTCACATCCGGATCGTTCAGCAGTTCGGTCTTGAAATCCGCGCCCTGTTCCCAAACCTTCATCGCGTTGCGCTGCACCAGACGATAGGCATCCTCGCGCGACACACCGGCCTGCGTCAGCGCCAGAAGCACCCGCTGGCTCATCACCAGACCCTTGAACTTGTTCATGTTCTTCAACATGTTCTCGGGATAGATCACCAGCTTCTCGATCACGCCCGCCAGACGGTTCAGCGCGAAATCGAGCGTGATCGTGGTGTCCGGGCCGATCCCGCGTTCCACCGACGAATGCGAAATGTCACGCTCGTGCCACAGCGCCACATTCTCCATCGCGGGCACCACCGCCATCCGCACCAGCCGCGCCAGCCCGGTCAGGTTTTCGGTCAGCACCGGGTTGCGCTTGTGCGGCATCGCCGAGGAACCCTTCTGGCCGGGGGAGAAGAATTCCTCCGCCTCCAGAACCTCGGTGCGCTGCATGTGGCGGATTTCAATGGCGATATTCTCCATCGACGAGGCAATCACGCCCAGCGTGGCAAAGAACATCGCGTGCCGGTCGCGCGGGATCACCTGCGTGCTGATCGGTTCGGGCTTCAGCCCCATCATCGCGCAGACATGTTCCTCGACCCGCGGGTCGATATTGGCGAAGGTCCCCACCGCGCCGGAAATCGCGCCCGTCGCCACTTCCTCCCGCGCCCGCGCGAGCCGCGCGCGGTTGCGGTCCATCTCGGCATAGAACCGCGCGAAGGTCAGGCCCATCGTCGTGGGTTCGGCGTGAATGCCGTGCGAGCGGCCGATCCGCACGGTGTCCTTGTGCTCATAGGCGCGCTTCTTCAGCGCCGCCAGAACCTTGTCCAGATCGGCAAGCAGAATGTCCGCCGCCCGCACCAGTTGCACGTTCAGCGTGGTGTCGAGCACATCCGAAGAGGTCATCCCCTGATGCACGAAGCGCGCTTCGTCCGAACCGATATGCTCCGCCAGATGGGTCAGGAAGGCGATCACGTCATGTTTCGTCACCGCTTCGATCTCGTCGATCCGGGCGACGTCGAACTCCACGTCCTTCGCCTTCCAGACGGCTTGCGCGTTTGCCTTCGGGATCACGCCGAGCTCTGCCTGAGCATCGCAGGCATGGGCCTCGATCTCATACCAGATCTTGAATTTCGTGGCGGGTTCCCAGATGTCGACCATCTCTTTGCGGGAATAGCGCGGGATCATGGCGGGCCTCTCGGTTATGGGGGTTGCCGGGCTTCTAGACCGCGCGCGCCCATGGGGCAAGGCTTCTCCCGCGCGCGGATCCGGGATAGGAAGCGGGCATGAGGACTCTGGCGGATTTCGAAGGCGAATGGCTGATCCGGCGGCAGATCGACGACCGGCTTGCGGGGCAGGTGGGGCAGTTCACCGGCCGCGCCGTGCTGGCGGATGGGGTCTGGGCCGAAAGCGGGGTGCTGATGCTCGGCGGAGCACAGTTCCCGGCGGCGCGGCGCTATCTCTGGACACAGCAGGGCGGGCGCATCGCCGTGGCCTTCGCCGATGGCCGCCCCTTCCACGATTTCGCCCCCGACGCGCCCGAAGCCAGCCATTGGTGCGACCCGGACGATTACCGCGTGCGCTACGATTTCGCCGCATGGCCGCTGTGGCGTGCGGAATGGCGGGTGCGCGGCCCGCGCAAGAACTATACGATGACCTCGGATTACAGCCGCGCCCCATGAGCCAAATTCGCCAGACCCGCCTGTCCTTTGCCCCCTGGGCCGATCCGCGCACCCGCCGCCTGCCGGGGGTGGTGCCGGTCGGCATGGCGGATTGGCTGGAGGTGGACGATGCCTATGCCGGGCAGATGGCGCTGCGCGACGATCTGATCGCGCGGCATCCGGGGCGTGTCCTTGCGCTCGACGAAACCGCGCGCCCTGCGGCGGAGGAGCTGTTCGATCTGGTGCTGGCTCATCTGCCCGCGGGGTTCACGCAGGGCGCGACGATCCGCCGCCCCGATGGCCTCTCGGTGACACCCGACCGGGCACGACCGCTCGAAACCCTCGGGCGGCTGGTGCAGGAAGACCTGTGTCTGATGCGCGAGGGGCCGCAGGGGCATGTCCTCGTCGGTGCGGTTTTGTGCTTTCCGGCGGGCTGGACGCTCACCGAGAAATTCGGCCGCGCGATGATGGGCATTCACCGCCCCGTCGCGAAATATACCGAGGACATCGGCGCCCGGGTGCAGCGGCTGATGGATGGGGTGCAGCCCGGGCGGCCCCTGATGCGGGGCACGGCGCATCATTCCAACGCCGCGCTGCACAACCCCCGCACCGAGGCCATGGGCCATACGCCGGGCGGCGATCTGCCCTTCATCCGGGTCGAGCGGCAGGTACTCTTGCGGCTGCCGGTGACGCGGCTGGTGTGCTTTTCGATCCACACCTATGTCGTCGCGCCCGAGGCGCTGAGCCCCGAACAGGCCGCTGCTCTGGCCGAGTTCCCGATCCGGCAGGCGGCCTGAGGCTTGCCTCTGCCGGGGAATTTTGCAACTCAGGGACAGGAATGGAATGAGGGAGGCGCACCGCATGAGCGGGTCCGGCAAAGGCGGCAGGCTGCGCCATATCGTGCCGGCGCTGGTGGGGCTCGGGCTGTTCGGGCTTGGCCTTTACGCGCTGCATCACCTTCTGGCGCCGGTGAATCCGGGCGACATCCTGCGTCAGATGCGCGCGACGCCGTGGCATGTGCTGGGGGTGGCCTTCGGGGCGACGGCGCTCGGTTATATGGCGCTGATCGGTTATGACTTCTGGGCGCTGATATTCCTGGAGAAAAAGCTGCCGCTGCGGGTCGTCGCGCTTGGTGGTTTCCTGGGCTATGCCTTCGGCAATACGATCGGGGTCTCGGTCCTGTCGGGGGGCGCGGTGCGCTACCGGATCTATTCCGCCTTCGGCCTCAATGCGTTCGAGGTGGCGGCGCTCGCCTCCTATATCGCGATCGCGATGGGTACGGGGCTGAGCCTTGTCGGCGTTTTCGCGCTGTCGCTGCACCCCGGCGCGCTCACCGGGCTGATCCCGCTTTCCGAAGGCACGATCCGCCTGCTGGCGCTGCTGGGCGGGGGCGGCACGCTCGGGCTGCTTTATGCGCTGGCCTTTTCGGGCAAGACGCTGAAACTGCGCCGGTTCGAGTTGTCGATGCCGAATGCGAAGATCCTGACCGGACAGATGGTCGTCGCGCTGTTCGAATTCGACCATGGCGGCGCTGACGCTTTACGTCCTGATGCCTGCGGGCACGCCGGATTTCGTCACCTTCCTTGCGATCTATGCCGCAGCGACGATGGTCGGCGTGATGAGCCACGTCCCGGGTGGCGTCGGCGTGTTCGAGACGGTCGTGATGGCCGCGATGCCGCCGGGCACCAATGCGGGCGAAGTGGCGGCGGCGCTGCTGATGTTTCGCATGATCTATTACCTGCTGCCCTTCATGATCGCCTTCGTCGTCGTATCGCTGAACGAGGCGCGGCTGGCGGGCGGCTGGGCCGTGCGGGTCTTCGGCGAAATCTCAGAGCCGATGCGTCCGGCCTTCGGCGCGCTGTCCGGGCTGGTGCCCTGGCTGGCCGGTGCCTGGGCCTTCGGGCTGGGCGCCTATCTGCTGGCGGTGTCGCTGATGCCCTCGGTCCGGGCGCGGGCGGTGGATGACAACGACCTCGTGGGCGCGATCCTGCTCGAAGGCGGCACGCTCACATCGGCGGTCGCGGGGATCGTGCTGCTGATCCTGTCGCAGGGGCTGATCCGGCGCGCGTCGGGGGCCTATTGGCTGACGCTGCTGGCAATCGCGGGGGGCGCCGTTGCGGCGATCCTGAACAACCTCGATCTGTCGAGCGCGGTTCTTCTTGCCCTCGGCGGGCTTCTGCTGCTGCCGTTCCGCCATGAATTCTACCGCGAAACGACCCTCACCCGGGGCGTCTTCGGCCCGGCCTGGATCGGCATGGTGCTGGCGGTGATCGCGGCGGTGTCCTCTTTCTTTTTCTTCGTCCACGCGGCGCCGGGCCATTCGATGAACTGGACGGATTTCGCGCTTTCGGCCAATGCGCCGCGTGCCCTGCGGGCGGGGATCGCGGCTTCGGCGGTGCTACTTGTGTTCACGCTGTTCGTGGCGCTGCATCCGGTGCGCCGCCGCGCCGATGCACCTGCGGAGGCGCTGGCCCGCGCCGCGCGGATCGTCGCCGTGCAGGAGGATCCGCGCGGGTGCCTCGCGCTGACCGGTGACAAGGAGATGCGCTTTTCCGAGGATCAGCGCGCCTTCGTGATGTTTGCCCGCCGCCGCGCCGACTGGATCGCGCTTGGCGATCCGGTGGGGCCGTTCGAGTCCGGCACCCATGCGGGTTGGGCTTTTGCCGAGGCCGCCCGCAACGCCAATTGCCGCCCGGTGTTCTTCGAGGTTTCTGCCGCGCGACTGCCGCTGATGGTGGAAATGGGCCTTGCCTGCCACGAGATCGGCGAAGAGGCTATCGTCCGCCTGCGCGACGTGCCGCCGGGGCCGGTGGATGGGATCGACCTGCACCAGCCGCCGCATTCCGCCGAACTTCTGGCCGAACTGCGCGCGGTGTCCGATGTCTGGCTGGCCGACCGGATCGGCCGCGACAAGCGGTTTTCCGTCGGGCTGTTTTCCGAAGACTACCTCAACCGCTTCCCGCTGGCGGTGATGCGGCAGGAGGGCAGGGTGGTCGCCTTCGCCAATCTGCTGGCGCCGGGATCGGGGCGGCGGGTGTCGATGGATCTGATGCGCTACCGTCCCGAAGGCGGTGTGGCGCTGCTGGAAACTTTCCTGCATGCGCTGATCGCACATTGCCGCGATGCGGGGGCCGAGGAATGCAGCCTCGGGCTCACCCCCCTCGCCGGGTTAGGCAAGCGGCGGATGGCGCGGCTCTGGACCCGGTTCGGCAATGTCATGTTCCGCCACGGCAGCGCCTTCGCCGATTTCGACGAGTTGCGCGCCTTCAAGGCCCGGTTCAATCCGGAATGGCACCCGCGATATATCGCGCTGCCGGTGGGGGTGTCGCCGATGCTGGCGCTGGCCGATGTTGCGGCGCTGATCAAGGGCGGGCGGCGCTAGCCGTCCAGCCCCTGTTGCAGGCTGTCGCGCAGGGTCCGGACATCGCGGCCGATCATGCCGGGGATCAGCAGCGCGTCAATCACCCACCAGACGGCGACGACCGCAAGCGGCAGGTAGCCCACCAGCACCACCGCCAGCGCGGAGCCGATGCCGAACAGCGCCAGCATGACCAGCCCCGATACCCACCGCCCCAGATAGAACCGGTGCGCGCCGAAGAAGCCGAGGAAGAACCACAGAAGATAGGCGACCAGCGCCGATTTCTTCTCATTGGCGATGCGCTGCTCGATATAGAGCCGCGTGGTGTCGTTCATGGAAACCTCCGTCAGAGCCCCGGTATATGGGGACGCGGTGACGGATTTCAATGCGGCTGCGCGGGCCCGAAAAACGAATGCCGGCCCGAAGGCCGGCATTTGCATCGAAAGGGGGATCAGCCCGCGACCGAAGCCTTGTAAATCGCGATGATCGCTTCGCGCAGCTTGTCGTCGAATTCGCTGTCCGATTGCTGGGCGCTCAGCCCTTCGGTCAGCGCGCGCGAGAAGGAGGCGATGATGCCGGTGTTCTGCGACAGGATCTCATTCGCCTCGTCGCGCGAATAGCCGCCCGACAGCGCCACGACCTTCAGCACCTTCGGGTGATCGACCAGCGGCTTGTAGAAGTTCGGCACCGTCGGCAGCGTCAGCTTCAGCATGACCTTCTGATCCGGGCCAAGCTGTTCCAGTTGCTCAAGAATCGCCTCGCGCAGGATCGCCTCGGCCTCGGCCTTGTCGGGGATCGAGATCGTCACTTCCGGTTCGATGATCGGCATCAGGCCATGCGCCAGAACGGTCTTGCCCAGCTCGAACTGCTGCGCCACGACGTCATAGATGCCTTCGCGGTTGGCGGCGGAAATCACCGAGCGTTCCTTGGTGCCGAAGATGCCCGCCTTCGCGGCACGGTCCAAGAGCGCCTCGACGCCCGGGATCGGCTTCATCAGCTGGCAGCCGTTCTTCTCGGCCTCAAGCCCCTTGTCGATCTTCAGGAAAGGAACGACCTTGCGCACCTCCCACAGATAGGTGGTGGTGGGCTGGCCGTCGATTTCGCGGTCCATCGTCTGTTCGAACAGGATCGCGCCGATCACCAGGTCGCCGGTGAAGGCGGGCGACTTGATGATGCGGGTGCGCATCTTGTGGATCATGTCGAACATTTCTTCTTCGCCGGAATATTCGGTCTCGGCGACGCCGTAGAGCTTCAGCGCCTTGGGCGTCGAGCCCCCGGACTGGTCCAGCGCGGCGATGAAGCCGTTCCCTTTTTGCATCTGTTCGGTCTGAGCGGCGTTGGTCATCGTCAATTCCCCCGGGAATATTGGCCAATTTCGGGCGTGGGACGCCCCTGTCTGCGGATAGCGCCTCGGCCCCGCGCGCGCAATTCTGAGAACGCTAACGGGGCCGGGGCGGTTGTCATGCTCAGCGGTCGAGTGCCGCTACGCCGGGCAGTTCCTTGCCTTCCATCCATTCGAGGAAGGCGCCGCCCGCGGTCGAGATATAGCTGAAGTCCGCCGAAACGCCCGCCTTGTTCAGCGCGGCGACGGTATCGCCACCGCCCGCAACGGAAATCAACTGCCCGGCCTTGGTCAGATCCGCCGCCTTTTGCGCGGCCGCATTGGTCGCGGTGTCGAAGGGCGCGATTTCAAAGGCGCCGAGCGGCCCGTTCCAGATCAGCGTGCGCGAGCCCTCGAACACCTTGCAGATCTCCTCGACCGACTTCGGCCCGGCATCGAGGATCATCGCATCGGCGGGGCAGGCATCGGCGGCCACCACTTCGCTCTCGGCACCCGCCTTGAACTCGCGCGCGACGACGACATCCACCGGCAGGACGATCCGGCAATTCGCCGCCGCCGCCTTGATCAGGATTTCCTTCGCGGTCTCGGCCATGTCGCGCTCGGCCAGCGATTTGCCGACGTCGATCCCCTGCGCGACAAGGAAGGTATTCGCCATGCCGCCGCCGATCACCAGATTGTCGACCTTGCTCACCAGATTGCCCAGCAGGTCGAGCTTGGTCGAGACCTTGGCACCACCGACGACCGCCGTCACCGGCCGCTGCGGCGCGCCGAGCGCGGCTTCCAGCGCCTTCAGTTCGGCCTCCATCAGCCGCCCGGCGCAGGACGGCAGGATATGCGCGATCCCCTCGGTCGAGCTATGTGCCCGGTGCGCCGCCGAAAAGGCGTCGTTCACATAAACCTCGCCAAGCGCGGCCATCCCGGCGGCGAGTTCCGGGTCGTTCTTTTCCTCGCCCGCCTGGAAGCGGGTGTTTTCCAGAAGCACGACATCGCCCGCGCCCATCGCCGCCACGGCCTTCTTCGCCGGGCCGCCGACGCAATCCTCGGCAAAGATCACCGGATGTCCGAGCGCCTTTTGCAGCACCGGCACCAGCGGCTTCAGGCTCATCTCCGGCACGACCTTGCCCTTCGGACGCCCGAAATGCGCCAGCAGCACCGGCTTGCCGCCCTTTGCCAGGATGTCGGTGACGGTTGGCACGATCTTTTCGATCCGGGTCGCATCGGTCACCACGCCATTTTCGACCGGTACGTTGATATCGACGCGCACGAGCACAACCTTGCCCGCAAGGTCCATGTCGTCGAGCGTTTTCCAGGCCATCCATTCCTCCCGAATCTGATTTCGTCCGATAATGTGGACATTTGGAGTTCACGCAAACTTGCCCCGCTGTGTCACGAACGTCAACGGCAGGTGCGGCTTTCACCTTCCAAATCGCCGACAGCTTGCCTAAAGTCCGCGACAACCAGCGAGGAGACCAGCAATGGCCGAGATCAAAGACCCTGAAAACACGATCATCATCGAGCTGAAGGACGGCCCCGTCGTCATCGAGCTGCTTCCCGATGTCGCACCCAAACATGCCGAGCGGATGAAGCAGCTTGCGCGCGACGGCGCCTATGACAACGTGGCCTTCCACCGCGTGATCGAAGGGTTCATGGCGCAGACCGGCGATGTCGAGAATGCCAATATGGAAAAGGACTACAACCCGCGCCGCGCAGGCACGGGCGGGTCGAAATATCCGGACCTTCCGGCGGAATTCTCGAAGCTGCCGCATGACCGGGGCACTCTGGGCGCGGCGCGTTCGATGAACCCGAATTCGGCGAACAGCCAGTTCTTCATCAACTTCAAGGACAACCACTTCCTGAACGGGCAATACACCGTTTACGGACGGGTGATTTCCGGGATGGAGAACGTCGACAAGATCGCGCGCGGCGAGCCGCCTGCGAATCCGGACCGGATGATCACCGTGAAGGTCGCGGCCGATGTGGATGCGTAATTTCGTCCTCGCCGCAGCGCTCAGCGTTGCGACCGGCGCCATGGCGCAGGAGGCGGTCGACGGCCCGGGCCCGAACCTCGTCCTGACGATGGGCGGGCAGGTATCGGGCAAGGTCGTCATCGACCTGTTCCCCGATGTCGCGCCGCAGCATGTCGCGCGGATCGAGCAGCTGGTGAACGAACACGCCTATGACGACGTGGTGTTCCACCGGGTGATCGGCGGCTTCATGGCGCAGACCGGTGACGTGCAGTTCGGCAAGCGCGAGGGCGATACCTCGATGGCGGGCATGGGCGGGTCGAAATACCCGGACCTTCCGGCGGAATTCTCGGACAAGCCCTTCGTGCGCGGCACGGTCGGCATGGCGCGTTCGGCGAATCCCAATTCCGCGAACAGTCAGTTCTTCATCATGTTCGGTTCGGCGCCGCATCTGGACGGGCAATATACCGTCATCGGCCAGGTGATCGACGGCATGGATGTGGTCGACAAGATCAAGAAGGGCAACCCTTCGGCGAACGGGCTCGTCAGCGAGCCGGACTATATCGCCGCAGCCAGCATGGAATGACGAACGGCGCCCCTCGGGGCGCCGTTTTCATCTCAGCCCAGGCTGACCAGCGCGTGGCGCTTTTTCCCCGCGCTCAGCTTCACCGGATCGGCCAGATCGCCCGCGCCGAACATCCGACCGGGATCAAGGCAAACCTCGTCGTTCACCTTCAGCCCGCCTTCCTGGATCAGCCGCTTGCCGTCCTTGCCGGTCTTCGCCAGGCCGGACCGCACGACAAGCTGCGCGAGGCTGATGCCCTCGGCCACATCCGCCGTCCCCAGTTGCAGCCGGGGCAGATCCTCGCCGACACCGCCACGCTCGAACACCTCGCGTGCGGTGGCCTCGGCGGCAATCGCGGCCTCGGCGCCGTGCAGCAGCGTCGTGACCTCATTCGCCAGCACGATCTTCGCGTGGTTGATCTCCGACCCGCCCAAGCCCGCCAGCCGCTCGCATTCCACCAGCGGCAGGTCGGTGTAAAGCTTCAGGAACCGGCCCACATCCGCATCCGTGGTGTTGCGCCAGAACTGCCAGAACTCATAGGGGCTCAGCATGTCGCCGCTGAGCCAGACCGCACCGCCCGCCGATTTGCCCATCTTGCGCCCGTCCGAAGTGGTGAGCAGCGGCGTCGTCAGGCCGAAGATCTCCCGGTCGAGCACCCGGCGCGTCAGGTCGATCCCGTTGATGATATTGCCCCACTGGTCCGACCCGCCCATCTGCAACACGCAACCATAGCGGCGGTTCAGTTCAAGGAAGTCATAGGCTTGCAGGATCATGTAGTTGAATTCGAGGAAGCTCAGAGACTGCTCCCGGTCCAGCCGCGATTTCACCGATTCAAACGACAGCATCCGGTTGACGCTGAAATGCCGCCCGATGTCGCGCAGGAAATCCAGATAGTTCAGATGATCCAGCCATTCGGCATTGTTCAGCATCCGCGCCGCATTCGGCGCATCGCCGTAATCCAGGTAGCGCGCGAAGACCCGGCCCATGCCGCCGATATTCGCGTCGATCTGTGCAGGCGTCAGCAGCGGGCGTTCCTCAGACCGGAACGACGGATCGCCCACCTTCGTCGTGCCGCCGCCCATCAGGGTGATCGGCTGGTTCCCGGTCTTCTGGAACCAGCGCAGCAGCATGATGTTCAGCAGATGCCCGACATGCAGCGAAGCCGCCGTGGCGTCATAGCCGATATAGGCGGTCACCATCCCCTTTTTCAGCGTCGCGTCCAGCTCTTGCAGATCGGTGCAATCCGCAAGGTAGCCGCGCTCGATGATGATCGACAGGAAGTCGGATTTGGGATGGTAGGTCATCGTGCTTGTCCCCTCTTTGGTGGGAAGCATATACCGGGCGGGTAGTGAAAGGGGAAGCCATGACCGGGATGATCCGCGCGGTGGGCACGATGTCGGGAACCTCGCTCGACGGGGTGGATGCGGCCGAAGTGACGACGGATGGCGAGCGGATCGCGGGTTTCGGCCCCACCGCTTACCGCGCCTATACCGCGCCGGAGCGGGAGGTGCTGCGCGCCGCCCTTGGCCGCTGGCCCGCAGAGCCGGGGGTGGCGGAGGCCGCCGCCGTGGTCGATGCCGCCCATGCCGAGGTGCTCTCCCGCTTTCCGCAGGCGGAGCTGATCGGCTTTCACGGCCAGACTTTGGCGCATGATCCGCGCGGGCGGGGCACGCATCAAGCCGGGTCGGGCGATGCGCTGGCGCGGGGACTGGGCCGCCCCGTGGTCTGGGATTTCCGCTCGGAGGATGTGCGGCGGGGCGGGGAGGGCGCGCCGCTTGCGCCCTTCTTCCACTTCGCCTGTGCGCAATGGGCCGGGTTGCGGGCGCCGGTGGTGTTTCTCAACCTTGGCGGGGTCGGCAATGTGACCTGGGTCGATCCGCGCCAGCCGGGGCCAGAGGCGCCGGGCGCCGTGCTGGCCTTTGACACCGGCCCGGCGAATGCGCCGATCAATGACCTGATGCGCGCGCGGCGGGGGCAAGAGGTGGACGAGGGCGGGCGCCTTGCGCTTTCGGGCACGGCGGACGAAGGAGTGGTGGCGCGGTTCCTGAGCCATCCGTTCTTCGCGCGGATCCCGCCGAAATCCCTGGACCGGAACGATTTTCATGGGCTGCTGGCGGCGGTGGCCGGGATGACGGATGCGGATGCCGCCGCGACCCTTGCCGCCTGTGCCTGTGCCGCTGTTGCCCGGGGGGGTGAACATTTCCCCGCTGCGCCCACGGCGCTTTATGTCACCGGTGGCGGGCGGCTGAACGCGGCGCTGATGGCGGGGCTCGCGCGTGCGACCGCGCTGCCGGTGGAGCCGGTGGAGGAAATCGGGCTCAACGGTGACATGCTGGAAGCGCAGGCTTTCGCCTATCTGGCGGTGCGGGTGGCGCGTGGCCTGCCGACCTCCGGCCCCTCGACCACGGGTGTTCCCATCCCGACCGGCGGTGGCCGGATCAGCCACGGATAGGCAAACGGCCCACGCGGGGCGCGCGGGCCGCTCGAATCTGGGGTTATGACCGCTCAGAGCAGTTTCAGGTCACCCGCCGAAGCGCGACCGTCGCGGCCGGAGATCATCTCGAAGCTGATCTTCTGGTTGTCGGCCAGCGACTTGAGCCCGGCGCGTTCCACCGCCGAGATATGGACGAACACGTCCTTGCCGCCGCCATCGGGGGCGATGAAGCCATAACCCTTGGTGGTGTTGAACCATTTCACGGTGCCAGTGGCCATTACCGTATCTCCTTCAAGTATTCCCGGGGGCGAGATTGCCGACGGGCCGTGCAGCCAGGTCTTTCGGGTCTTCCGGCTGCCCGTTGAAGGGCCGGTAGGAAAGTCTGCGTCCACGCGACTATGAAGCCTGCCACAGGTCGCTCAAAATGCAATAAAAAAAGGACCGGGGAGCAGAGGCCCCCCGGTTTGTGATTGATTTTGGAGCTTTGCCCATCAAATGGCCGCTCAGCGCAGGTCAGGTGCCTGCGCTTCGAGCGACAACTGCGCGAGAATCGCATCCAGTGCCAGCGTTTCGGTCCGGGTGTCGCCCAGACGGCGGACGGAGACGGTGCCTTCCTCGACCTCCTTCATCCCCACGGCGAAAATATAGGGCACCTTGCCCAGGCTGTGTTCGCGAACCTTGTAGTTGATCTTCTCGTTGCGGATGTCGGCCTCGGCGCGGATGCCGCGGGCGGTCAGCTTCGCCACCACGTCCAGCACATAGGCATCGGCATCCGACACGATCGACGCCACCACCACCTGCCGCGGCGCGAGCCAGAGCGGCAGCTTGCCCGCATGGCTTTCGATCAGGATGCCGATGAACCGCTCGAACGAGCCCAGACAGGCGCGGTGCAGCATCACCGGGCGGTGGCGCTCGCCGTCCTGCCCGATATAGCTTGCGTCCAGCCGTTCGGGCAGGTTCGGGTCCACCTGCAACGTGCCGCATTGCCAGTCCCGCCCGATCGCATCGGTCAGCACGAATTCCAGCTTCGGCCCGTAGAAGGCGCCTTCGCCCTCCTGAATCTCGAATTCATAGCCCGCGTGTTTGCAGGCATTGCCGAGCGCCGCCTCCACCCGGTCCCAGCTTTCCTCGGAGCCGATCCGCTTTTCCGGCCGGGTGGACAGCTTGATCCGCCATTGGTCGAACCCCAGGTCGGAATAGACCGAGGCCAGGAATTCGATGAACTTCTTCGTTTCCGATTCGATCTGGTCATCGGTGCAGAAGATATGTGCGTCGTCCTGCGTGAAGCCGCGCACCCGCATGATCCCGTGCAGCGCGCCCGAAGGCTCATAGCGCGCGCAGGAGCCGAATTCCGCCATCCGGAGCGGCAGGTCGCGGTAGCTCTTGATCCCGTGGTTGAAGATCTGCACATGGCAGGGGCAGTTCATCGGTTTCAGCGCGTTGACGACCTTTTCCCGCGCGCCTTCCTCGTCCACCTCGACGATGAACATGTTCTCGCGGTAGTTCGCCCAGTGGCCGGACTGCTCCCACAGCTTGCGGTTGACGACCTGCGGGGTGTTGACCTCGACATAGCCATCCGTGCGCTGCCGCCGCCGCATGTAGTCCTGAAGCGTGGTGTAGATCGACCAGCCGTTCGGGTGCCAGAAGATCTGCCCGGGCGCCTCTTCCTGCATGTGGAACAGGTCCATTTCCTTGCCCAGCTTGCGGTGGTCGCGCTTCGCGGCCTCCTCCAGCATGGTCATGTGGGCCTTCAACTCGTCGCGGGTGCGGAAGGCGATGCCGTAGATCCGTTGCAGCATCGGCCGCGAGGAATCACCCAGCCAGTAGGCCCCCGCGACATGGGTCAGCTTGAACGCATCCGCCGGAACCTGCCCGGTATTTTGCAGGTGCGGGCCGCGGCAAAGATCCTGCCAGGGGCCGTGCCAATACATCCGGATATTCTCCCCCTCGGGGATCCGGTTGACCAGCTCGACCTTGTAGGGCTCGTTGTTCTCTTCGTAATAGCGCAGCGCCTCGGCGCGCGGCCAGACCTCGGTGCGCACCGGCTCGCGGGCGTTGATGATCTTGCGCATCTGCGCCTCGATCGCGCCCAGATCCTCGGGGGTGAAAGGCTCGGCCCGGTCGAAGTCGTAGAACCAGCCGTAATCGCGCACCGGCCCGATGGTGACCTTTACGTCGGGCCAAAGCTCCTGCACCGCGCGCGCCATGATATGCGCGAGGTCGTGCCGGATCAGTTCCAGCGCGGGTACCAAGTCCTTCATCGTGTTGATGGAAATCCGCGCGTCCTGCGTGATCGGCCATTGCAGGTCGAAATGCTGGCCGTCTACCTGCGCCGAGATCGCGGCCTTGGCCAGCGATTTGGAGATCGCCGCCGCGACCTCGCCCGCCGTCACCCCCGCAGGGAATTCGCGTTTGTTGCCATCGGGAAAGGTGAGGGTGATCTGGGACATGCGTCCTCCTCGTCGGTCTGGCGCCCACGGAGCGCCCGGTTGCGGGTTATGGTGCGCGCGGGTATGCGCCTTCGCCCGGGGCAAGTCAACGGGCCGGAAATTCGTTCGCGTGTTAGCAGGTTATTAACCATGTAGCGGTCCAATTCCCGCATGATGCGCATCGCCCTCGCCCTGCTGTTCTGCCTGCTTGCCGGTACCGCCACGGCGGGGCCATGGCCGCGCGCGCCCGGCGGGGTCTTCGCTTCGCTCAGCCGCGAAATCCGCTCGGGCGACGACTGGGATGCCCTTTATGTCGAATATGGCTGGAACGAGCGGATGACCTTCGTGCTCGATGCCGGGCGCAGCCAGAACGGCGGCTGGATCGCGATCCTGTCAACGCGGATCCCACTATGGACGCTGGGCCGGCACCATTTCGCGGTGAGCGTCGGCGGCGGCAAGGAGCATGTGGTCTATCCCGGCCTGAGCGACGACATCGACCCGAATGCCCTGTTGCACTACGGCATGACGCCGGGCGACTATATGCTGATGCAATATGGCGCGAGCTGGGGCATGGGGTTCGACTCGCGTTTCGGTTCGGGCTGGGCGACGCTCGACGGCACCTTGCGGAAGTCTTCGATTGGCAACCGGGAGGAGCGCAAGCTCGATGCGACGCTGGGCGTGAACCTCAGCGACAGCAACACCCTGTTCTCGCAGGCGCAATATTCTTGGACGAAATACAGCGAGGGCCAGCTGCGTCTGGGGCTTGGCTGGGTGCGGCATTTCGGCCCCCTGGCGATCGAGGCGGGCATCGGCAAGCGCCTGCGTCTGGACCGGGAAACCGATGCGAAGATCGGCCTGTGGCTGACGTTTTAAGCGCGGATTGCCGCGGGCCGTGGCGCGGGGTAGGGTCCGCACAGGAGGATTGCGCATGACCGAATTCATCACCACGCCGCAAGGCCGCCGCATCGCCGTCCGGCGGCAGACCGGGGCGGGCCCGGGCATCGTTTTCCTGCATGGGCTGAAATCCGACATGGAGGGGAGCAAGGCGGTTGCGCTCTCCGCCTGGGCCGCGCATGCGGGCCGCGCCTTCCTGCGGCTCGACGTGTCGGGTCATGGCCGCTCCGGTGGCCGGTTCGAGGAGGGCGCGATCGGCGACTGGTTCGAGGATGCCGTGGCCGCGATCCGCGCCTGCACCGAGGGGCCGCAGGTTCTGGTCGGTTCGTCGATGGGCGGCTGGCTGTCGCTGCTGATCGCGCGGGAGCATCCCGAACTGGTCGCGGGGCTGGTCACCATCGCCGCCGCGCCGGATTTCACCGAGGATGGCTTCTGGGCGGGTTTCAGCCCCGAGCAGCGCCGCGATCTGCTGGAAATCGGCCATGTCGATCTGCCGTCGGATTATGGCGACCCCTATCGCATCAGCCGCCGCCTGATCGAGGAGGCGCGCGAGCGTCTGGTCCTGCGCAGCCCGCTGCCGCTGCCGGTTCCGGTCCGGCTGTTGCAGGGCACCGAGGATAGCTCTGTTCCGGTCGAAACCGCGCTGCGGCTGTTCCATCATGCCAGTGGCGGGGACATCCGCCTGACGCTGGTCAAGGGCGCCGAGCACAGTTTTTCGACGCCCGATTGCCTTGCCACCATCGAAGCGGCGATCGGAGAGGTGCTTGCACGCATCGGTTGAGCGGAAACTTCCGCTGGGGACTTTTCCCTGCCGCCGCTCTGCGGCACATAACGCTCAGGTTCTGTAAGAGGCTGTCATGTCGGGCGATCCGCTGGTCTTCCTTCCGGGTTTCATGTGCGATGCGCGCCTGTTCTGGCACCAGATCGTGTATTTTTCCGCCCTGCGCCCGGTGATCTGTGTGCCGCTCGAAGGCGACACGATCGAAGAGATGGCCGACTCCATCATCCCGCGCCTGCCCGAACGGTTCACGCTGGTCGGCCATTGGCTGGGCGGCGTCGTGGCGATGGAGATCCTGCGCCGCATCCCGCATCGCGTGGCCGAAATCGTGATGATCGACGTCTCGCCGCTGGCCGAAAGCGCGCAATTCGCCTCGCAGCGCGAGGACCGCATCATCCGGGCGCTCAGCGGTCGGCTGGACGAAGCGATCCTCGAAGAGGTGCCCGCCTCCACGCTCGGCCCGGGCGAGGGCGCGCTGACTGCGCAGGCGATGCTGCTGGAAATGGCCGGGGCGCTCGGGCCGGAGACCTTCGCGCGGCAGTCCCGCGCCCTGATGCGCCGCCCCGATCTGCAACGCGCGCTGCGCTCGGCGCGGCAAAGGGCGCTGCTGGTCTGCGGCGAATTCGACACGATCTGCCCGCCGCGCCGACATGAAATCCTCGCCGAACTGATGCGGCTGGCGGAGTTCCGGCTGATCCGGGGAGTGGGGCATCTTGCCCCGCTCGAAGCGCCGGAGGAGCTGACGCGGCTGCTGGTGAAATGGTTCGCCCTCGGCTGCCGCGCGCTTGAGGAATAGTCAGGCGTCGAGGTCGATCCAGACCGGAACGTGGTCCGACGGCTTGTCCCGCCCCCGGATTTCCTTGTCCACGCCCAGATCGCGCAGCAGGTCGGCGGCCTGCGGGCTCAGCAGCAGGTGGTCGATCCGGATGCCGTTGTTGCGCGGCCAGGCCCCGGCCTGATAGTCCCAGAACGTATACTGCCCCGGCGCCGTGGTGCGCGCGCGCAGCGCATCCGTCAGGCCGAGGTTGACGATCCGGCGAAACGCCGCGCGGCTTTCGGGCAATGCCAGCGCATCCTCGCGCCATTGCTCGGGCTTCGCGGCGTCGACGTCCTGCGGGATGATGTTGTAATCGCCCGCGAAAACCACCGGCTCTTCGGCGTGCAGCAATTCCTGCACACGGGTGCGCATCCGCTCCATCCAGGCGAGTTTGTAATCGTATTTCGGCCCCGGCGCCGGATTGCCGTTCGGCAGATACAGCCCGCAGATCCGCACCGCGCGCCGCCCGACCACCGTCGCCTCGATCCAGCGGGCCTGTTCGTCCTCGCCGGGCAGGCCGCACACCACATCCTCCAGCCCGAGGCGGCTGAGGATCGCGACGCCGTTGAAACTTTTCTGCCCATGCGTCGCGATCGTGTAGCCCAGCCCGTCGAAAATCTCGTGCGGGAAGGTGTCGTCGGTCGATTTGATCTCTTGCAGGCAGACCACATCCGGCTCCGCCTCGCGCAGCCAGTCGACCAGCGCCTCGGCCCGGGCCTTGATACCGTTGATGTTGAAGGTGGCGATCTTCATGGAGCCCTCCGTTTCCCCCGTTCTAGGGGCAACGGAGGGGCAGGGCAATCAGGGCTCGGCCTGTTCGCGGTGGACAAGCAGCTTGTCGATCCGCGCGCCGTCCATATCGACGATCTCGAACACCCAGCCGTCGGTGCGCAGCACATCGCCCTGCTTCGGCAGCCGTGCCAGCCGGTCGATCACGAAACCGGCGGCGGTGTCGTAATCGCCCTGCGCATCGCGGATCCGCAGCCGCTCGGCCATCTCATCCGCGGGCGCCCAGCCAGAGATCAGGAACGAGCCATCCGGCCGCCCCTGAATCGCCGGTTCGTCGCCGGGGTCAAGGAATTCGCCGGTGATACCCTCCAGCACGTCCATTGAGGTGATCACGCCCTCGAAATGGCCGAATTCGTCGAAGACGAGCAGCATCCGGCTGCCTTCGGTGCGCAGCTTCTCGATCACCAGCGCGGCGGGGGCCTGATCCATCACCACCGGCGCGGGCCGCACGATGGAGGCCAGCGCCCCCCCGCGTGGGAGCGCCAGCGCCTCGCGCGAGACGATGACACCGATGATGTCATCCTCGCCACCGTCGCGCACCGGCAGCCGGTCGAACGGGGATTTGCGGATCTGGTCGATCAGCGAGGCCCGGCTCTGGCTCAGGTCCAGCACGATGACCTCGCGCTTCGGCGTCATCAGGGAGGAGGCCCGCCGGTCGGCCACGCGCATCACGCCGGTCAGCATCTCGCGCTCGCCGGGGGCGAAGACCCCCGCGCCCTCGGCCTCGTCCAGCGTCAGGGCGACTTCCTCATCCGTCATCGCCTTGTCGCCGCGGTCCGACTGCCCCAGCAGGCGCAGCACGATCCGGCCGGACAGATCGAGGAACCACACCACCGGCGTCGCGATCCGCGCGATCATCCGCATCGCGGGCGCCACCCGCACCGCCACCGCATCCGGATCGGCCAGCGCGATCTGCTTCGGCACCAGTTCGCCCAGAATAAGCTGCGCATAGGTGATGGCGACGACCACTCCCCCCACGCCCAACGTGCCGGCGAGCGAGGGCGACAGCCCCGCCGCCTCCAGCGTGGTCGACAGCCGCAGGCCCAGTGTCGCACCGGACACCGCACCCGCGACGATGCCGACAAGGGTGATGCCGATCTGCACGGAGGACAGGAACTTGCCGGGGTTCTCCTTCAGCAGCAGCGCGGCGGCGGCGCCCTTGCTGCCATCCTCCGCCATGCGTTTCAGTTTTGCGTCGCGCGCCGAAACGACGGCGAGCTCCGACATCGACAGCGCCCCGTTGAACGCGGTCAGCACGATCAGGATCAGGATTTCAAGGAACATGGGTCCACGGATGGGATCAGGAAAGGATCAGATCGAAAAACTGATGCCGCAGCCGCAAGACGCCGTGGCATTCGGATTCTGCACCACGAAGCGGGCGCCGATCAGTTCATCGGTGAAGTCGATGGTGGCATCTTGCAGAAAGGGCAGCGAGACGGAATCAATCAGCACGCGCTGACCCTCGCCCTCAAGAACGATGTCGTCATCCGCCGCCGTTTCGTCCAGCTTCATGTCATATTGGAAGCCGGAGCAACCGCCGCCCTCCACCGCGATCCGCAGCGCCTTGGGCGCACCGGCATGGGCGGCGTTGATCTGAGCGAGGCGTGCGAAGGCGCGCGGGGTGACATGGGGCGGCAAAAGCATCGGGGGGCCTGTATTTCCGTGACGTTGAAGATATAGGATAGGGCAAAAGCGCCGACAAGACGAGGAAACCTTGTTGCAACCCTATGCCTGCCATCCCGGGGCCTCCCGCGGGCGGCTCTACCCCGAAAGCATCTCGACCTTCCGCTCGCCGTTTCAGCGCGACCGGGACCGGATCATCCATTCCTCGGCCTTCCGCAGGCTGAAGCACAAGACGCAGGTCTTCGTCGAGCATGAGGGCGATTATTACCGCACCCGGCTGACCCATACGATCGAGGTGGCGCAGGTCGCGCGCACCATCGCCGGGTCGCTCGGGCTGAACACCGATCTGGCCGAGGCGGTGGCGCTGGCGCACGATCTGGGCCATCCGCCCTTCGGCCATACCGGCGAAGATGCGCTGGCGATCCTGATGGAGCCCTATGGCGGGTTCGACCACAATGCGCAGGCGCTGCGGATCGTGACGCGGCTCGAACGCCATTATGCCGGGTTCGACGGGCTGAACCTGACGTGGGAGACGCTCGAAGGCATCGCCAAGCACAACGGCCCCGTCGATCCGCCGTGGAGCTATGCGCTGGCCGAGGTCAATGCGCTGTGGGATCTGGAGCTTGGCACCAATGCCAGCGCCGAGGCGCAGGTGGCGGCGGTGGCCGACGATTGCGCCTATAACCACCACGACCTGCACGACGGGCTGCGCGCCGGGCTGTTCACGGAAGACGACCTGTGCGAATTGCCGGTGATCGGCGACTGTTTCGCCGAGGTGGACCGCCTGCACCCCGGGCTGGAACCGATGCGGCGTCGGCACGAAGCGCTGCGGCGTGTCTTTGGCGTGATGGTCGAGGATGTGATCGCGGTGGCGCAGAACCGGCTGAGCGCGCTGCAACCGCGCTCGGTCGACGATATCCGCCACATGGAAGGGCCGATCATCCGGTTCTCGAAGCCGCTCTATCAGAACCTGAAGGCGATCAAGTCCTTCCTGTTCCAGCGGATGTATCGTGCGCCGACGGTGGTGGTCGAACGCAAGCGGGTGACGATGATGGTCAACGCGCTGTTCCCGCTGTTTCTGGCCAATCCCGATCTGCTGCCCGAGGATTGGCACGGCGATGTCGCCGCGGCGCGGATGCAGCCCGATGCGGAAACGGAACTGGCGCGGGTGGTGCTTGATTATGTCGCCGGGATGACAGACCGTTTCGCGATCCAGGAATATCACCGGCTGATCGACCCTCAGGGGTGATCGGCGGGGAGCCGCAGCCGCCTTCGTCCCCGGACGGAGGCGGTTTTTTCATGTCTTGCTGGATCCCCCGAGAATACGAACCGTGAAAATGAAAACGGCGGCACCCAGGGAGGAGGAGGGGTGCCGC
Organism: Paenirhodobacter sp.; assembly: GCF_047600745.1. Taxonomy (GTDB): domain Bacteria; phylum Pseudomonadota; class Alphaproteobacteria; order Rhodobacterales; family Rhodobacteraceae; genus Rhodobacter. The sequence continues at coordinate 298,135 of NZ_JASGKI010000004.1, forward strand.
CGTAAAACCATGACCCCAGGGAGGAGGAGGGGGCCTTGGTATGTCCGGCGCCGCTCTAGGGAGGAGGAGCGAGCAGCGCCTGCCCGAAAGGCCCAGGGAGGAGGAGGGGCCCGTCGGTATATGTGCGGCGCCCAAGGGAGGAGGAGAGGGCGCCGCCGAAGCGATCAATCCGGGAGGAGGAGTGGACCGATCGCCGCAACTTCTGCCGAAAGCGAAGCGCGGCGGCCCCAGGGAGGAGGAGGGGGCCGCCGCCTTCTGCACGAGGCCCGAGGGAGGAGGAGGGCCTTCGTTTCGGCTGTCCGGCAGTGCCTTGCGGGCTGGGGCCGGTATCTGGTGGCGGCACCCTCAGGGAGGAGGAGGAGGGTGCCGCCGATTTCCGAGGCTCAGGGAGGAGGAGGAGCCTCAGGAAGGGAATTCTTACTTGCCGTAGGCGGCCTCGAAGGCCACGCTCTTGATCATCGACCGGTTCAGGCCCAGATCCGCCAGTTCCCGGCCGGTCAGGCCACGCAGTTCGCGGACGGTTTCACGGAACACCCGGCGCCGGGCCAGAGCCTCACGGAAGCCCGCGAAGAGATGGGCGAGGCCAAAGTGGTGTTCGTGGATGTCGGACGCGATTGCCATGTTTCGTCTCGTTTGCCGTAGTGCCGGTGCAGGTTTCTGCTTGGCTGTTGGGGCTAACATGACGCCAATGCTGCACCTGCACAATCCCGAAGTCGGTCAATTCTGCCATGCAGAAATTGCATAACAACTACTGACCTATTTCCGAGGAAATTCCGGGCGGATTTCGGGAAAAATTTGGCAATATCGTTTCAAAAAGGGGCAGATGAGATGAATCATTGCTCCTGCGCCCCTTGAAGTCCGCGACAAAAGCGCCACAGTCCGCCCGAAAACAGCAGGAGACAAAAATGGCGGTGAGCAAGGAAATCGTGCTGGAGGCGCTGCGAAAGCTGGGGCCGGAGGCGGAAAACCCGGTTGCGCGGGGGTTGATTCACGCTCTGGCCGTCGAATCAGGGACCGTGCGCTTCGTTCTGGAGGGTGCGCCGCCGCAGGAACTGGAGGCGATGAAGCCGCATCTCGAAGCGGCGGTGCGTGCGATTCCCGGGGTCAGTCACATCACTGTGGTGATTCCTACCGGGCAGGGGCCGAAGATCGGCGGCCATCCGACGCCGCAGGCCGGTCCGCAGTCCATCCCCGGCGTGCGCCATATCATCGCGGTCGGCTCCGGCAAGGGCGGGGTGGGGAAATCCACCGTTTCGGCTAATCTCGCGGTGGCGCTGTCGCGCGCAGGCAAGCGGGTCGGGCTGCTCGATGCCGATATCTACGGGCCGAGCCAGCCGCGCATGATGGGGGTGAATTGGCGTCCCGCCTCACCCGATGGGCAGCACATCATCCCGCTACAGGCGCATGGCGTCACGCTGATGTCGATCGGCTTCATGCTGCGCGAGGATGAGGCGGTGATCTGGCGCGGGCCGATGCTGATGGGCGCGCTGCAACAGATGCTGAATCAGGTCGAATGGGCGCATTACGGCGCGCTGGACGTTCTGGTCATCGACCTGCCGCCGGGCACCGGGGATATTCAGCTGTCGCTGTGCCAGAAGACGAAGCTCGACGGGGCGATCATCGTTTCGACGCCGCAGGACATCGCGCTGCTGGATGCGAAAAAGGCGATCGACATGTTCCGCCGGCTGAACGCGCCGGTGATCGGGCTGATCGAAAACATGTCCACCTATATCTGCCCGAACTGCGGCCATGAGGCGCATCTTTTCGGCCATGGCGGGGTCGAGGCCGAGGCGGCGCGGCTGGAACTGCCGTTCCTGGGGGCGCTGCCGCTCGACCTGGATGTGCGGATCGCGGGCGACAGCGGCACCCCGGCGGCGGCGGGCGAAGGTCCGGTGGCCGAGGGTTATGCGGCGATCGCACAGCGCCTGATCGCAGCCGGCAAGGTCTGAAAACGAAACCGCCCGGGCCTTTCGGTCCCGGGCGGTTTCGAGCATGTGGCGTGGATCACGCCGCTTCGGCCTCTTCAGCCGCCATGCGCCGTTCGCTTTCTTCGCGCGACAGGGCGACCGAAGTCCGCACGCCCTTCGAGACGAATTCCATCAGGCCCTTCACAACGCGTTCGTTCGGGTCGATCCCGGCGCAGGACAGCACTTCCCGGCCATCGCGCGACCGCGCCCAGCGGGCAATCTGCTCCGGGCCGTTTCCGTATTTCTTGTCATCGGCAATCGCATCGTCCAGGGCAGCAAGGACCACCGCGGCGAAAAGCTTGCGGGCTCGCTGGCCTTGTTCATAGTTGAAAGCGGAGCCGTCAACGAAATCGCGCATTATTCCGTCCTTTTTATTGCTCTTGCGTTTGTTGGCGTGGCGCCATCTAGGGCGTTTGGGGTCCGATTCGATATGCCGTCAGAGGAATGACAGTCATGCGAAATCTGCATGTCTCTTGCGCCTCCTACGCCACGAACCGCACCGCCTTGCCGCAGTCAGGTCGCGCATATATAAAAGCACATGGCTGTAAATCAAGAAAATTTGGGCCGCGATCCGGTCGCAAGCCCGTGATCGGGAATGTCAATGGGGTGGAGACGCGCCCTGTGCCCGGGGCATGGCTCGTTCCGGGCCGGATCAAATTTTACGCATTAAGCTCGGGGCGCAGCAGCGCATCGCCCGCCGTCATCTCCGGCGCGGCCCGGTCGAGCCGCAGATGCGCCAGCGCCCGCCCGCCGGATTGCGTGAACAGCGTGCCGACCGGGCGCCCCCCGGCCTCGATCGGCGTGCCGACCGGGGCGGCGCCCTCGATCAGCACCCGGGTCAGGCCCTTGCGCAACTCGGTCTTGTGCTTCATCCGCGCGGTGACCTCCTGACCGACATAGCAGCCCTTGCGGAAATCGACGCCATGCAGCCGCTCGAACCCGGCCTCCAGGATATAGGTCTCGGGCGTCAGTTCGATTCCCGTTTCCGGGATCAGATGCGCGACACGGATCGCGTCCCAGTCGCTGCCGTCATCGCCGTCCTGCGCCCCATACAGCCGCCAGCCCATCGCCGGGTCGCGCGGATCCGCCACCGCGCCTTCGGGCGCCGGGCCGGTGCCGCGAAAGACCCGCAGGGCCGAGGGCGCGATCTGCACATCCGCCCGCAGCCGATACATCGACAGCCGCCGCACCGTCGCCTCGGCGATCCCGGAGTCGATGTCCAGCAACACCGTATCCCCCCGGGGCACCAGCAGGAAATCCGCCAGATACTTGCCCTGCGGCGTCAGCAGCGCGGCATAGACCGGCCCCTGCGCCAGCCGCCGCACATCGTTGCTGACCAGCCCCTGAAGGAAATGCTCCCGGTCCGTGCCGGTGATTTCGTAGATCGTCCGCATCATTCCACCAACTGCATCCTGCACAGCGCGCTATACATCCCGCCCTGCGCGTAAAGCGTTTCATGCGTGCCTTCCTCGACCACGCGCCCCTCGACCACCACGACGATCTTGTCGGCGTTGCGCACGGTCGAGAGCCGGTGCGCGATGACCAGTGTCGTGCGCCCTTCGGACAGGTGGTCGAGTGCCTGTGCCACCTGCGCCTCGGACTGGGTATCGAGCGCCGATGTCGCCTCGTCCAGCAGCAGGATCGGCGCATTGCGCAGCACCGCCCGCGCGATCGCCACCCGCTGCCGCTGCCCACCCGACAGCGCCGCCCCGCGCGGCCCGGCGGGGGTCTCAAGGCCCAGCGGCAGCGCATCGGTGAACTCCGTCACATGCGCCACCGTCAGCGCGCGGCGCAGCTCTTCCTCGCTCACGTCCTTGCGGCCAAGGAGCACATTCTCCCGGATCGTCTCGTCGAACAGCGCGGCGTCCTGCGCCACGGTCGAGAACAGGCCCCGCAGCGTCGCAAGGTCCATCGCCGCGACCGGTATGCCGCCCACCGAAACCATGCCGCTGTCCGGATCCACCAGTCGCGTCAGCAGGTTGAACACCGTCGATTTGCCCGCCCCCGAAGGGCCGACCAGCGCCGTTGTCCGCCCCGCCTCGGCGGTGAAGCTGAGGCCGCGCAGCACGGGTTTCGCACCGTAATTCAGATGAACGTCCTGCAACCGCACGTCCATCGCCGCCGGGCGCGGCGCGGCGGGCACCGGATCGTGGATCTTCGGCTGGATGTCGAAGACGCGGTAGATCCGCTCCAGGCTCGCCGCCGCCGATTGCCAGGTGCCCGCCAGCCCGCCAAGCCGCCGCAGCGGCTGGAACGCCAGCGCCATCGCGGTGAAGAAGGACATGAATTCGCCCACCGTGCGCTTGCCCTCGACGATCTCGTGCCCGCCCAGCACCAGCACCAGCATGAAGCCCAGCCCGGTCACCACGTCGATCAGCGCGGGGATCATGCTTTGCGTCAGTGCCATCTTCACCGTCGCGCGCCGGATCCGGTCCACCAGCGTGGCGAAGCGGCCCATCTGGTAGTCTTCGAGCCGGTTCAGCTTTACCGCTGCGATGCCGTGGAACACCTCGTCCAGCCGGGTGGCGCGGTCGCTCGCCTGTCCGCGCATCTGCGCCGTCTTGCGCCGGATGTAGCGCTGCGCGATCACCGTCGGCGCGATGAGCAGGGGCGCCCCCACCAGTGCCGCCAGCGTCCAGCGCCAGTCGATCGAAATCGCCACCCCGAACAGCGAGATTAGCGCGATCGAATCGCGCCCGGCGCCGGTGATGAACACCTGCCAGACGCCCTGCACGGCCTGCGTATCGCCCTGCACCCGCTCGATCAGCGCGCCGGGGGAATTCTCCATGAAATAGCTCTGGTCGAGTGTCAGCATGTGCCGCACCAGATCCACCTGCATCGCTGCCGAAGAGCTTTGCGAGATCTGCGACAGCATGGTGCGCGAGCCGACCGACGTGATCGCGCGCAGCAGGAACAACCCGAAGATGCCCCCGCCCACGACCCAGATCAGTCCGGAATGGCCCTGGGTGAAAACCTTGTCGAACAGCGGCTCCAGCATCCAGCTCAGCGCGCCGAGGGTCGAGCCCTCGATCACCATCAGCGCGATGGCCACCAGCATCTTCGGCCAGTGCCGCGCCAGGTAGCTGCGCCACATCCGCGCGAAAAGGGTATTCGATGCGTAGGGATTTTTTGTGGGATTTTTCATGCGGGCCACGGCAACCTCTGTCTGGGCTCGGGTTCCCTGCGACTTAGCGCGAACACCCCGGCGCGGCAAGCGATGCGGCTTTGTGCCCGATACATTCCCCGCCGTTGACGCATGGGGAACGCTTCGCTAGGCACGAGGGGACACCATCCGCAGGAGTGAACGATGAGCCTCGCGCAGGGCCGCCCCTATCTTGCCATTCCGGGGCCATCGGCGATGCCCGACCGGGTTCTGGCCGCGATGCACCGCGCCGCGCCGAACATCTACGAAGGCGATATCGTCGACATGACGCGGGCCATCGTGGACGATCTGCGCCGCGTCGCGATGACGCGCCATCATGCGACGATCTACATCGCCAACGGTCATGCGACCTGGGAAGCGGCGATCGCCAACCTGTTTTCGCGCGGGGACAAGGCGCTGTCTCTGGCTACGGGGCGGTTCGGCATCAACTGGGCGCAGCATGCGGGCGCGATGGGGGTGGAGGTCGAGATGATCGACTTCGGTCAGCGTGCGCCCGTCGATCCGGCCCGGGTCGAGGCCGCGCTGCGCGCCGATTCCGACCGGCGGATCAAGGTCGTGCTGCTGACCCATCTGGACACGGCGACCTCGGTTCTGAACGATGTGGCGGCGGTCAGGGCGGCGATCGACGCGGCGGGGCATCCGGCGCTGCTGGCGGTGGATTGCATCGCCTCGCTCGGTTGCGACGAATTCCGCTTCGACGACTGGGGCGTCGATGTGATGGTGGCCGCCAGCCAGAAGGGCCTGATGGTGCCGCCCGGGCTGGGCTTCCTGTGGTTTTCGGACAAGGCGTTGGAGGCGGGCCGCGCGTCGGACCTGCGCACGCCCTATTGGGACTGGACCCCGCGCGCCTTCCCGGAACAGTATTATCAGCATTTCGCGGGCACGGCGCCGACGCATCACCTGTTCGGTCTGGCCGAATCACTGAAGATGATCCTGGACGAAGAGGGTCTGCCCCATGTCTGGGCCCGGCATGAAACGCTGGCCCGCACCGTCTGGGCGGCCTTCGATGCCTGGGGGCAGGGCGGGGACATCACGCTGAACATCGCCGATCCCGCGCATCGGGGCCATTCCGTCACCGCCGCACGGATCGGTGGCGGCGGCGCCGCGCGCCTGCGCCGCTGGTGCGAGACGGAGGCGGGCGTGACCCTGGGCATCGGCCTTGGCATGGCCGAACCCGGCACGCCGGAGGCCGCCGACTTCCTGCGCGTCGCCCATATGGGCCATGTCAACGCGCATATGACGCTTGGTGTGCTCGCGGTGATGGAGGCGGGGCTGACCGCGCTCGACATTCCGCATGGCAAGAGCGCGCTGGAGGCCGCGGCGCGGGTCTGCGCCGGGGCCTGAGGCTGATGGCTCGCCTTACTTGTCGTGTTTGGCGAGCCAGTCGTTCATCCACTGCACCTCGGATTCCTGCGCCTTGATCACCTCTTCGGCCAGTTTGCGCACATCCGGATCGGAGCCGTACTCCAGCGCGACCTTCGCCATCGCGATCGCGCCTTCGTGGTGCGGGATCATGCCGCGCACGAAATCGACATCGGCATTGCCGGTATAGGGCACCTCCATCGCGCCGTGCATCGCGCGCGCGGCGGCGATATAGGCTTGGGTCGAGGGCGCGGCATCGGCGGTCTCGGCCATCATCTTGCTCATGTCATGGCCGCCATGGGCGTCCTGCGCATAGGCGGCGGGGGCGAACAAGAACGCGGCAAGAGCGAGGCGAAGCACGGGGGTCATCATCTGGGGATTCCTTTCCTTTTTCAGATCTTGCGCCGGGAAAGGGCCGTTGGCAAATCACCACTCGGCGAGAGTCAGCGCGCCCGCAGCAGCGCCCCCGGAAGCGCCTCGGCAAAGGCCATCATCTCAGGCTCCGGCCCGCAGGAAACGCGGATGCAGCGGTCCTGCGGCGCAACGCCCGGCATCCGCACGAAGATCCCCGCCGCAACCAGTTCCTCAAGCACCCGGCGCGCGAAGGCGCCATCGCCGCCGCAGTCGATCGCGACGAAATTGGTGGCCGAAGGCAGCGGCATCAGCCCGTTCGCCCGGGCGATCTCCGCGATCCGGTCGCGCGAGGCCCCGACCAGCCGACGCATATAGGCGAGCCAGGTGGTATCCCCAAGCGCCGCCAGCGCCCCGGCCTGCCCGATCCGGCTCATGCCGAAATGGTTGCGGATCTTGTCGAAGGCACGGATCAGCGGTTCCGCCCCGATCGCATAGCCCACCCGCGCCCCGGCCATGCCATGCGCCTTGGAAAAGGTGCGCATCCGGATCACCTGCGGATCGTCCGGGTCGACCGGCGCCTCGGTCCCCTCGGGGGCGAGTTCGACATAGGCTTCGTCGAGCACCAGCAGGCTGCCATCCGGCACCCGTGCGGCCATATCGGCCAACACCTGACCCGGATGATGGCTGCCCATCGGATTGTCCGGATTGGCGATATAAATCAGCTTCGGCGCAACCTCGTTTGCCTTGGCGATGAGCGCATCGGGATCTTCGTGGTCATCGCGATAGGGCACCGGATGCAACACGCCGCCGAACCCCGCGACGTGGAAGTTGAACGTCGGATAGGCCCCGCGCGATGTCACCACCGCATCGCCTTCGGACACCAGCATCCGCACCAGATAGCCCAGCAGCCCGTCAATCCCTTCGCCCACGACGATATTGCCCGGCTTGCAGCCGTGCCGCGCCGCCAGCGCCACCTTCAGGTCGTGATTCTCCGGATCGCCATACATCCAGGCTTCGCCCGCCGCCGCAGCCATCGCCGCGATCGCACGGGGGGAGGGGCCAAAGCCGTTTTCATTCGCGCCCAGCCGGGCACGGAACGGGTGGCCCATGCGGCGCTCCTGCGTCTCCGGCCCGACGAAGGGCACGGTGGCGGGAAGGCTGTCGACAAGCGGGGTGTAACGAGGTCCGATCATGCGCCTGTGCTAGGCCCAAAGCGCGCGGCGGGCAAGGGGGTTGGTACGGGTGGTCGGACTCGAACCGACACTCCTTGCGGAAGCAGATTTTGAGTTTGCCGCGTCTACCATTCCGCCACACCCGCACAGCCGGCATCCCCGTGGTAGGCGGACATGCCGCCCGGCCTGTCTGACCGGACAGCGCACCTTATCCGGTCTTCGGCCCGCCGCGTCAAGGGGCGCGATCACCGCTGATCTCGATCCAGATCAGCCTTCCGTCGAAACCGTCGCGCGGTAGGGTTTCGATCAGGTCGTGGCGCTCAAGATCCAGTTCGGGCACCGCCTCGGTGGCCAGCGCATAGCGCGCCCGCACGGGGCCCTGCGAGGGGCGCGGCGCCACCCGGGCCCGCAACGGCCTGCGCACCATCACATTCAGGTCGAGAAGCGGCACCCCCGTCAGCTCCGCCGTGCAGGGCTCATCGCCGGGGAAATGTTCCGGCGCGGACCCCGGCCCGAGCGTGACGCGCCGGTCGGGCAGGATCAGATCCATCGGCCCGCCCTCCAGCACCGCCAGCCAGCGGTCGATGCCGGGGAATTCCGAAAACGGCCCCGATTGCGCCACTTCGGCGGTGCTGATCCGCCAGTCGAACGCATCAATCCCCGCCCCCTCGGGCATGGCGAGAATTTCGGCCGTGTGGCCGCCGCCGTTCTTCCACGCGGTGAACCGGCGCCCGGCCCGGCGCCAAAGTCGCGGCGATTGCTCCATGATTTCCTTCCTCCGCACGGGGCGCTTTCAGCGCAGCAGGTCTTCGTCGCGATACAGATCACGCGGTTTCATGGGGTCTGTTTCTGCGGTCCGACCGCCCCGCCAATCGACACGAAGCGGCCCGTTTCCGACCAGATATAGGCGGCCTGACAGGATTCGGCCACGACATCGCATTGCCCGCTGTGGACGGAGAGGAGGAGAACCGGCCGGTCCGGTGGGCCGGGCGGCGCGACGACCATCGTGCCCTGCGCGAGGAATTCAAAGCGATCATAGCCGCCGGGGCGCGAGACGAAGACCTGCACGCCGCCGCCGCCCGAACCGCCGCTGAACAGCGTGGCGGAGGTGGAGCAGCCGAACCGCGCTTCTTCGATGATCGGATCGGTGATTCCATCGCCGTTGAAATCCGCGATGGAACTCACGGCCTCTTCGGGCGCGGTGAAAACGCCGCCCTCGACCCCCGCACAGCGGGCGCGGAGGGTTTCGATGAACTCGGGCGGCGTTTCGGCATGCAGGGGGGCGGCAAGCCCGGCCAGAAGCAGCGAAAGGGAGAAAAGCGGTTTCATGCGACGTCCTGAGTTTGCCGACACCATGGTGCGAAGGTGATCCTGTCCGCGCCCGAAGTCCAGCCCGGCAATGCCCGCCGCGCGCGAGGCAGAACGGGGCTCCGGCGGCCCGCAGGTGGCGGCATGCGGCGTCGCCCGCCGCGCGTGATGCAGAACGTCGCGGGCTCTGGCATCCATGTCGGAAATTGCGAAGTGCGGCAGCGTGTTCCGTGGTGATCATCCGCCAACGGCGCCCGCAAGCGCCCGAACTTTCCCCGAAAGCCCGCCCGCAAAGGAGCCAAGCCATGTTGCGCGAACCCGATGTCCTGTCCCTGCTGATGCGCCGAAAGCCCGCCCATTCTCTGGTGCAGGAATTGTATTGCGACCCGGGCGTGTTTCAGGTCGACATGGACAACATCTGGTATCGGGACTGGCTGTTCGCCATCCCTTCCTGCGAAATCCCGAAGGCCGGGGATTATGTGGTGCACGAGGTCGGCGTCTATTCCGTGGTGATCGTGCGCGGCTCGGATGGCGAGATCCGCGCGTTTCACAATTCCTGCCGCCACCGCGGATCGGTTCTGTGCAAAAGCAAGAAGGGCCGCAATCCGAAGATCGTCTGCCCCTATCACCAATGGACCTACAACCTCGACGGCAGCCTGCTCTGGGCGCGCGATATGGGGCCGGAGTTCGACCCGAAGAAACACGGGCTGAAGCCGGTGCATTGCCGCAACCTGTCGGGGATGGTCTACATCTGCGTCGCCGATCAGGCGCCCGATATCGAGGAACTGGCCCGGGAAACCGCGCGCTATCTGGCGCCGCATGACCTTGAGAATTCGAAGATCGCCTTCAGCAGTACCATCGTCGAAAAGGGCAACTGGAAGCTGGTCTGGGAAAACAACCGCGAATGCTATCACTGTGCGGGCAACCACCCGTCGCTGTGCCGCACCTTCCCCGAGGATCCGCGTGCGATCGGCAACAATGGCGATGGCGGGCTGGCCGGGGCGCTGGATCTGCATGTCGCGCGCTGCGAGGCGGTGGGCGCGCCCTCGGCCTATGAAATCTCGGACCTCGGAGAATGGCGCTTCGTGCGCACGCCGCTTCTGGATGGGGCCGAAAGCTATACGATGGATGGCAAGGTCGCCGCGACTTTGCCGAATTCCAGCCTGCCGTTCCGCGATGCGGGCGCGCTGCTGAAGTTCCGCTATCCCGGCACCTGGAACCATTTCCTGTCGGATCACGTCATCCTGTTCCGCGTCACGCCGCTGAGCGCGACGGAGACCGAGGTCTGCACCAAATGGCTGGTGCACAAGGACGCGCAGGAGGGCAGGGATTACGACCTCAAGCGCCTCACCGAAGTCTGGATCGCCACCAATGACGAAGACCGCGAGGTGGTGGAAAACAACCAGCGCGGCATCCTGACCCCGGCCTATACCCCCGGACCCTATTCGGAAATCCACGAAGGCGGGCTGATCCAGTTCACCGACTGGTATGCCGATACGCTGATCCGCGCGATCACCGGGCGCAGCATGCTGGCGGCGGAATGATGGACTATTGGCGCGACAGTGAGGAGCTGGCCTGCTGCTCCGTGGTGCCCGAGGCGCCCGATACCGCGACGATCAGCTTCGTCTCGCCCACGGGGGCGCTGTTCCGGTTCGAGCCGGGGCAGTTCCTGACGCTCGAACTGCCGGTGCCGGGGGGCACGGTGTGGCGGACCTATACGATTTCGTCCTCACCCTCGCGGCCCTTGTCGGTTTCAGTGACGGTGAAGGCGCAGAACGGCAGCATCGGCACACGCTGGATGCTCGACCATCTGCGCCCGGGGATGCGGATCCGGGCATCCGGTCCGGCGGGGGTGTTTACCCTGCCGCGGGCGGAGAAGAAGAAATACCTGTTCATCTCGGCAGGCTCCGGGGTGACACCCTCGCTTTCGATGACCACATGGCTGTTTGACCGGGGCACGGATATCGACGTGACGCTGGTCAATTGCGCCCGCCGCCCGTCCGAAATCATCGCGCGGCGGCAGGTGGAGCATATGGCGGCGCGGGTGCCCTCGATCCGGCTGTATTTCATCGTCGAGGAGGAGGACCCCTATCAGGTCTGGACCGGCTTCCGGGGGCGCCTCAATCAGGTGATGCTGGGCCTGATCGCGGGCGACTACATGGAGCGCGAGGTCTATTGCTGCGGACCCGAACCCTTCATGGCGGCGGTGCGCGACATGCTGATCGCGCTCGGCTATGACATGGCGGGGTACCATCAGGAGAGCTTTGCCCCGCCCGTCGAAGAGCCCGAGGATTTCGTCCCCGATGCGCAGGCGGGCGCGCGGATCACCTTTGCCGCCTCCGGGGTCGAGGCGGCCTGCACCAAGGCAGATACCGTTTTGGCGGTGGCGCGCTCGGCCGGGATCGTGATCCCCTCGGGCTGCACCTTCGGCGTCTGCGGCACCTGCAAGGTGCGCAAACTGTCGGGCGAGGTGCATATGGTCCACAGCGGCGGGATTTCGGACGAGGATATCGACGAGGGCTATATCCTCGCCTGCTGCTCGAAACCGGTGGGCGATGTCGGGATCGACGCCTGACCTCTGGGCGGCGTAGGATGCCCGTCGTCTCACATCCGGAAAGACCGATGGCGCCGCAGCATTTCATCTTTGCCCTGGTCGAGGATTTTACCCATCTGGCCTTTGCCTGCGCGGTCGATCCGCTCAGGATCGCGAACCTGATCAGCGGGCGGGAGCTATACCGCTGGTCCTATGCCTCGCGCGATGGCCGAACGGCGACGAGTTCCGACGGCACGGTGATCATGGTGCAGCACCCGTTCGACGCGCTGCCGCCCGGCGAGCGGCTGTTCGTCCTGTCCGGGCTGAACATGCAGCAAAAGGACTGCCGCGCGCTCATCGCCGCGCTGCGCAAGATGGACCGGGGTGGCCGGACCCGGATCGGCGCGCTGTGCTCGGGGGCATGGGTGCTGGCGAAGGCGGGGCTGCTGAACGGGCGGGCGGCGGCGATCCATTGGGAATATCACGACAGTTTCCGCTCCGAATTTCCGGATGTGGATCTGGTCCCCAATGTCTTCGTGGCCGAGGGGCGGTTCATCACCGCTTCGGGCGGCACGGCGACGGCGGATCTGATGCTGAACCTGATCGAGCGCGATCACGGCTATGACCTTGCCGTCGCGGTCTCGGATCAGATGGTCTACAACGCCGTGCGCAGCGCCTCCTCGGCGCAGAAGGTCTCGCTTCAGGCCCGCGCCGGGATCCGCAACGCCCATCTGGTCCGTGCGATCGGGATCATGCGCGCCAACCTCGACGCGCCGCTGCCCCAGGCCGAGATCGCGCGCCAGACCGGCATTTCGGCCCGGCAGCTGGAGCGGCTGTTCGGCAAGCTGCTGAACAAGACGCCGAAACGCTATTACCTCGACCTGCGGCTGGAAAAGGCGCGCTACCTGCTGTTGCAGACGGAGATGTCGGTGACCGATGTCGCGCTGTCGTGCGGCTTCGACGATCCGGGCAGTTTCTCGCGCGCCTATCGGGCGGCGTTTGGCATTCCGCCCCGGACGCAGCGCGGGCGGATTGGCTGAGCGTCGCCGCTTTTCCGGAATGGTCGCTTTGCGGCGCATCCATGTAGAATGATCGTTCTACCCTCTGTTCATGGATATGCGACAGAGAATCTCCCGTGAACTCGACCGGCAATTCGCCGAGATGGGCTTTGCGACACAGGGCGTCGGCGCGTTGCGCGATGGGGCGCAGGTGTCATTGCGCACGCTCTACAAATACTTCCCGAGCCGGGAGGAGATGGTGATCGGCGCGCTCGAATACCGCGACCGGGCCTATGCCGACTGGATCGCGGGCGGGCCGGAGGCGGGGGCAGAGCATGTGCTGCATCCGCTGGTCCGGCTGGGCGACTGGCTCGGGCAGGTGGCGAACACGGGCTGCCTGTTCCTGAATGCGCTCGCGGCTTATCCGGAAAGCGATGCGATCCGGGCGGTGGTTCTGGCGCATAAGGGGCGGCTGGCCGATGACTTCCGCACGCGCCTGCGGGCCGTTGCGCCGGGGCACGAGACCGAGGCGCTGGCCCAGTCGCTGTTCCTGCTGCACGAGGGGCTGACCGAGGCCGCGCGCCTGCAAGGCCCCGAAGCCGCCACCGCCGCCGCGCTCCGCGCCGCGCGCGCCCTTCTGGCGGCTGAACGGATTTCCCTTTGGCAAGAGGCCGAACCCGATGAAACTGCGTGAAATTCACATCTACAAGCACGACCTGCCGGTGGTGGATGGCCCCTATACGATGGCCAATGCCCAGGTCTGGTCGCTCGACACGACGCTGGTGCGCCTCGTGGCCGAGGACGGGACCGAGGGCTGGGGCGAGACCTGCCCCGTCGGCCCGACCTATGCCGAGGCCCATACCGGTGGCGCCCGCGCCGCGCTGATCGAAATGGCGCCGGGGCTGATCGGTGCGGATCTGTGGCCGCTGGCCTTGCAGCGCCGGATGAACGGCCTGCTGAATGGCCACAACTATGCCAAGGCGGCGGTGGACATCGCGGCGCATGACCTGATCGGCAAGCGTCTGGGGGTCAGCGTGGCGGACCTGCTGGGCGGGGCGGTCACCGACCGGGTGCCGACCTATTATTCCACCATCGTCGGTGATCCGGACGAAACCGCCCGCATCGCCGCCGAGGTCCGCGACGAGGGCTATCCCCGAATTCAGGTCAAGGTCGGCGGCCGGCCCGTGGACCTGGACATCGAGGCGATCCGCAAGGTCTGGGAGGTGATCCGCGGCAGCGGCATGCGCATGGCGGTGGATGCCAATCGCGGCTGGAAGACCCGCGACGCCCTGCGCGTCAGCCGCGAATGCCCCGACATCCCCTTCATCCTTGAACAGCCCTGCAACACCGTCGAGGATCTGCGCAAGATCCGTCCGCAGGTCTCGCATGGCATCTACATGGACGAAAACAGCATCGACCTGAACACCGTGATCAGCGCGGCGGGCACCGGGCTGGTCGATGGCTTCGGGATGAAGGTCACGCGGATCGGAGGCTTGCAGAACATGCGCGCCTTCCGCGACATCTGCGAGGCGCGCAACCTGCCGCATACCTGCGACGATGCCTGGGGCGGCGATGTGATCGCGGCGGCCTGCACCCAGATCGCGGCGACGATGCGGCCCGACCTGTGCGAAGGCGCCTGGGTCGCGGCCTCCTATATCGAGGGGAATTTCGACCCGGAGAACGGCATCCGGATCGAGGGTGGCCATATCCGGCGGCCAACGGGGCCGGGGCTGGGCGTTACGCCCGATGTGGCGGCGCTTGGCGCGCCGATCTTCAGTTTCTGACAGGGGAAAAAGATGAATTTCACGGGAAAGACCGCGCTGGTCACCGGCGCGGCGGGCGGCATCGGCGCCGCCATCGTCACGGCATTGCGGGCGCGGGGCGCACGGGTGGCGGTGGCCGACCGCGATGTGTCGGGCATCACGGCGGAGGCCCATCTGCCGGGCGACCTGCTCGATCCGGGCTATGCCGACGGGCTGGCGCAGGCGGCTCATGACGCGCTCGGGCGGCTGGATATTGTCGTGAACAATGCGGGTGTGATCACGCGCGGCCCGGTCACGGAATCGACCGATGCGGATTGGGCGCTGTCGCTGGGCGTGAATGTCGAGGCGCCGTTTCGCATCTGCCGCGCGGCGATCCCGCTGATGGCGGCGCAGGGCGGGGGCGTGATCGTCAACACCGCCTCGTGCTGGGGTGGCAAGGCACCGGGGCCGAACCATGCGCTTTACTGCATGACCAAGGCGGCGATCGCCTCGCTGACGCAGTGCATGGGGATGGACCATGCGCATCAGGGCATCCGCATCAACGCCGTCTGTCCGAACGAGGTGAACACGCCGATGCTGCGCACGGGCTTTGCCCGCCGGGGCTTCGACCCCGATAAGGCGGTGGCCGAGCTGGGCAAAACCGTGCCGCTCGGCCGGATCGCGGAACCCGAGGACATCGCCGATGTGGTGCTGTTCCTGGCCTCGGACGCGGCGCGCTACATGTGCGGCACGCTGGTCGAGGTCAATGGCGGGAAGCCGGTGGCATGATGCGGTTCGAGGGGAAGGTTGCGCTGGTGACCGGCGGGCGGTCCGGCATCGGGCAGGCCATCGCGCGGCTGCTGCGGGAAGAGGGCGCGCGGGTGTTCACGGCGCAGCGCGGGGCGGATGCGGAATTTGACGGCATCCCCGCCGATTTCGCCGATCCGGACAGCCCGGCGCAGGTGGTCGATACGCTGATCGCGCGGGCCGGGCGGCTGGACGTTCTGATCAACAACGCGGGCATGATGCAGGAATCCCCGGTCGAGGCGATGAGCCTTGCCGATTGGCAGCGCACCCTGATGGTCAATCTGACGGCGCCTTTCCTGATGATCCGGGCCGCGCTGCCGCACCTGCGCGGCACCCGGGGCAGCATCGTCAATGTCGGCTCGATCGAGGGGCTGGGATCGAACCCCGGCCATGCGGCCTATTGCGCGTCCAAGGCCGGGCTGCATGGCCTGACCCGCGCGGTCGCGGTGGATCACGGCGCCGAGGGGATCCGTGTCAACGCCGTCGCGCCCGGCTGGATCGACACCGACCTGAACGTCGATTTCATCGAGAGCATGCCGGATCCGGCCGCCTTCCGCCGCGACATCGGCCGGATCCATCCGGTCGGGCGCACCGGACGGCCCGAGGAAGTCGCCGCGCTGGTCGCCTTCCTCGCTGCCGAAGAGGCGGGCTTCGTCACCGGGCAGGTCTATACCGTGGACGGCGGCAGGATGGCGAAGCTCAGCCTGCCGTAGGCGCCTGTCCTCTTCCGGCGCGCCGCGAAGGCATGTAGGGTCTTCGCGGCGAGCCGGGGGGGAAACATGTTCGACAATGGGAAAACGGTGACCGTGGGCGACGCCGCCCTGTTCGTGGCGGAAGCGGGCCGGGCGGATGGCGCGCCGATCGTCCTGCTGCATGGCGGTCTGGGAAGCCGGAACGACTTCCTGCCGCTGGCCGCGCATCTGGCGGCGGATCATCGGCTCATCGCGCTCGACAGCCGGGGGCATGGCCGCTCGACGCTGGGGAGCGATCCGCTCAGCTACCATCGGCTGGAACAGGATGTGGTTGCGGTGCTGGGCGAACTCGGGCTGAGCGGCGCGGGGATCATCGGCCATAGCGACGGGGGGATCGTGGCGCTGCGCGTAGCGGCCTCCGGGCGGCCCCGGTGTGTCGTTGCCGTCGGCGCGCATTGGCAATTGCCGGACGATGACCCGGTGCGCGAGATCTACCGCGGGATCACGGTCGAAGACTGGCGCGGCATGTTCCCCGATCAGGTCCACCGCTATGAAACCGAAAACCCCGAACCGGACTTCACCCGCCTGTTCAGCGCCACCACGGCGATGTGGCTTGGCACGGATTATCCGGGCGCTTCGGTGCGGGAGATCACCTGCCCGCTGCTGGTGATCCGGGGCGACGATGATTTTCTGGTTTCCCGCCGTCAGGGGGTAGATCTGGCCGAGCAGGTCACGGGCGCGCGGCTGCTGAACCTGCCTTTCGCCGGGCATACGGTGCTGGAGGAGAACCCCGGCGATGTCCTGCCCGCACTCAGGGCGTTCTTGGCGTAGCGCGGCGGAACTGTGCGGGGGTCGTGTTCTGGCGGCTCTTCATCAGCCGGACCAGATGCGAGGCGTCGCAGAAGCCGCAGGCCAGGGCGATTTCGCTGATCGGGTCTTCGGTCATCCGCAACAGCAGCATCGCCTTTTCGAGGCGCAGCGCCAGATAGGCGAACTGCGGCGACTGGCCGATATCGGCACGGAAATGGCGTTCGAGCTTGCGTCGGCCCACGCGCATCTCCCGCACCAGATCGTCGATGGTCTTCGCGGTCTCAAGGCTCTGCTGCATCCGCAGGAGCGCCGCCCGCACCAGCGGATCGCGGGCGCCGAACAGCGCAGGCGCCTCCCCCGGAAGAAGCCGGGTCACCAGTCCGGGAATGCCACTGCTTTCGGCACAGGTCAGCCGGTCCCGGTCCATGATGCAGGGCTCGGCACGGGGCAGGGCGCGGGGAAACCGCGTGGCGAAGTCGCGGTGCTGCGCGGGGGGAACGCTGCATTCGTAGCCATCGAGAAACCCGGCCTCGGCCAGGTCGAACACACCCGCGCACAGGCCGATCAGCGGGCGCGCCGCCGCGGCATGGATCAGGGCGCACAGCGGATCCGGGAGTGGCCCGGCGCCCCCCAGAACGGCGAGGCAGTCCACATCGGCGGCGGTGCTATCGGGCAGGATCGCGATGCCATTCTCTGCCCGCAGCGGCGCCATCTCCGGCGCGATGATCCGCCATGTGCAGCGCCCGTTCCGACGCAGCGCCTCGATGAAGCCGGTCAGCACGGGCAGGTCGAACCCCGCGCGCGGCACGATCCCGATGCGCAGCATGTTTACCGCCGCAACAGGGGCATTTCGTCGATCGTGTCGAGCAGATAGCCCACGAAGGCCCGCACGTTCGGACTGTCGCAGGTCCGGGGGTTGAGCTTCAGGTAATAGGTCCGCCCGGCGTTCAGCGGGCTTTCAAAGATCCGCACCAGCCGCCCCTGCGTCACCGCCTGATGCACCAGATGACGGAAACCGAGGATCACGCCTTGCCCCCGCTCCGCCGCCTCGACCAGCAGACCATAGCTGTTCGACACGAAATCCTGCGGGATTTCACTGATTTCGGGCGCGTGCATCCGGAACCAGTCGCGCCAGGTCAGCGGATACCAGGCGATGGCGTCCGAGGACCAGTGCATCCGGTGCAACTCCATCAAAGCCGCGCGCGCGAGGTCTCCGGGCGCGGTGAAGGGGCCGTGCTGGGACAGATAGGCGGGGGAGCAGACCGGTTCGACCACCTCGGGGAACAGCGCGATCAGGGTGTGCCCGATCTCGGAGCGTTCGTTGCCGCAGATCACGGCGATGTCGACCTCCTCGAAATCCTGGAGCCGGTCGTTTTCGTCGGAGGCCAGCAGGGTGAAGCGCACCTCCGGGTTGTCGCGGCGGAAATCGTCGGTGATCGGCTTGATGAAATTCGACACGCCCGCATAGGTGCCCGCGATGGTGATGGCCTGGCTGCCACTGCTCTGGCCGATGCGGAAGATCGCCTCGCCCAGCCGGTCTAGCCCCTGCGTCACCGCGTCAAGCAGCATCCGCCCTTCGGAGGTCAGTTCCATGCTGTTGTGCTTGCGCAGGAATAACTGCCGGCCAAGCGCCTTTTCCAGGCCCCGGATCTGCTGGCTGATCGCGGCCTGCGTCACGTTCAATTCGCTCGCCGCCTGGGTGAAGCTCAGGTGTTTCGCCGCCACCTCGAAAGTCGCGAAGGAACCGAGCGAGGGCAGGTGCCGCCGCTTCGAAAACCGGTTTTTCGCGGGATTGCCGATGTCATTCCCTCCGGGCACGCCATTCCTTCCACCGAATGAACATGTTCGCGCCGATCTGCGCAAGAGGGGCGGGCGGCAGCCGGTTCGGCAGGTGCTGCGCGGCAAAGAACCGGGTCGCGTCGCTGTCATGGCCAAGTGCCGCCTCCGCCGCCGCGATCCCGGTCAGCGTGCTGCGCGTGGTGCCAAGGCCGTTGCAGACGCCCGCGCCGAACAGATCCTGATCCAGCCGCCCGGCGATCGAGCTGTTGTTCTGCGTCAGGCACAGATGCCCGGCCCAGGAATATTCCATCGCGAAGCCCTTCAGCGCCGGGAAGCGCTGGTCGAATTTCTCGCGCATCATCGCCATGGCGTGGCGCATCTGGCCGGGGGTGGTGACCATGCCGGGCAGCAGTTTCGCCATCGTCCGGGTGATGATCCGGTTGCCGCCCTGCGCCGCCGAAATCCGCCGCATCGTCGTGCCCATCGGGTCCGACGGCGTGACGCCCCAGCATTCGTGCCCCGCCCGTGTTCCCGGCGGCAATTCGGCGGTCATGCAGGCGAACAGGAAGATGTGCATCAGCCGCCGCTCGGCAAAGCCGAAGCTCTCCAGATGGCCGTTGTTGGCAAGGATCACCGTGCCCGCCTCGACCCGGCCCTTCAGTGTCTGCACCTGCCAGCCCTGCGCCAGCCGCACGAGGCCGGTGACGGGGGTGTTCTCATGCACCGTCACATGCGGCGCAAGACCCCCGAGCAGCCCCCGGATATAGCCCGCCGGTTGGATCATCACCGTGCCGGGCGTATAAAGGCCGGAGCGATACCAGTCCGAACCGGTCAGTTCCCGCATCGCGGAGGCGTCCAGAATTTCGTGAGCCTCGCCGATGCTGGCAAGGTGGTGGGCATAGGTGGTGTTCTGCGCATCGGCATGGGCGCTGGCGGCGCCGTTCACCTTGCCGTCGCGGCGGAAATACCCGGCGGGGATGGCATATTCCGCAACCGCCTCGGCCGCGAAACCGATGGCATGGCGGTTCAGCGCGATCAGTGCGCGGTCCGACCCGGCATCCGCCCCCGCGTAATCCTCGGAGGTCAGTTCATGCGGCAGGTCGATCATGAAGCCAGAATTGCGCCCGGCGGATCCCTGTGCGATCTGGCCCGCATCGAGCAGCACGATCTTCGCCCGGGGTTCCAGCTGCAACAGCCGCCGCGCCGCCGACAGACCGGCAAAGCCGCCGCCGACAATGGCGAAATCCGCCCGCAGGGTGCCATCAAGCGGCGGCAGCGGTGTGCGCGGGCCGAGAATGCTCTCCCAGGCGGCGGGGCCTGCGAGGTTTGGCAGGCGGCGGGCGCGATAGTCTGGCATTGGTTTTCTCTGAATGGAGGATGGGCCGGAGGCGGGGCCTCCGGCCGGGGGGTCAGTCGATCGCGGTATCGGCGCTGTCGGTCAGGTCGAGCCAGATCGTCTTGAGCTGCGTATACTGGTCATGCGCATGGAAGCCGTTGTCGCGCCCGCCGAAGCCCGATTGCTTGAACCCTCCGAAGGGAGTGGAGATGTCGCCCTCGCCGAAGCTGTTCACCGCCACGGTTCCGGCGCGCAGCATCCGCGCCCCGCGCAGCGCCCGCTTGCCATTCGCGGAGAAGATCGAGGCGGCGAGGCCATAGTCCGTATCGTTCGCGACGCGGATCGCCTCCTCGAAGCTCGCGACCTCGATCACCGTCAGGATAGGGCCGAAGATTTCTTCGCGCGCGATGCGGTGGTCGGGGGCGGTCTCGACGATGGTCGGCTCGACATGGGTGCCGCCGATCGCCTTGCCGCCCATCAGCACCTTGCCCTTCGCCAGGTCGAGATAGCCCGACACCTTGTCGAAATGCGCCTTCGACACCAGCGCGCCGATCCGCACCGAAGGGTCGAGCGGGTCGCCCACGTTCCACTCCCGCGCATGTTCAATGACCTTCGCGAGCAGCCGCTCGCGCACACCCTTCTGCACGATCAGCCGCGAGGCCGCGGAGCAGTTCTCGCCCATGTTCCAGAAGGCGCCGTTGACGACATGGGCGGCCACCGCGTCCAGATCCTCGGCATCGTCGAGCACGATGCAGGGGTTCTTTCCGCCCATCTCCAGCACGATTTCCTTCAGGTTCGATTCCGCCGAATAGCCGAGGAACCGCCGCCCCGTCGCGGTCGAGCCGGTGAAGGAGACCATATCCACATCCGGATGGCGGCCCAGCGGCTCGCCCGCCTCGGCCCCGGAGCCCGGGATGATGTTGAGCACACCCGCGGGCAGCCCGGCCTCCAGCGCCAGTTCGGCGACCCGCAGTGCAGTGAGCGAAGTCTCCGCCGCCGGTTTCACCACCACCGTGCAGCCCGCCGCCAGCGCCGGCCCGATCTTCCACGCCAGCATCAGCAGCGGGAAGTTCCACGGCAGCACCAGCCCGACGACCCCAACAGGCTCGCGCAGCACCAGCGCCAGATGGTCGTCCGAAGCGGGCGCGACCTGATCATAGATCTTGTCGATCAGTTCCGCATGCCAGCGCAGCACATGGATCGTCTCCGGAATATCCACGGTGGCGCAGTCATAGATCGGCTTGCCGCTGTCGAGGCTCTCCATCACGGCGAGCTCATGGCGATTGCGTTCGAGCAGCTTCGCCAGCCGCAGCAGCGCCTGCTTGCGTTCGCCCGGATGCAGGCGCGACCAGCGGCCATCCTCAAAGGCGTCGCGGGCCTTCGCCACGGCGAAATCCACATCCTGCGGCCCGCAGGCCGCAACATCCGCCAGCTTCGCGCCGGTGGCCGGGTTCACGGTGGCGAAGGTCTTGCCCGATTGCGCCGGGCGGAAGGCACCATCGACAAAGGCATTGGTGGGCAGCTCAAGCGAAGCTGCCAGCGCCTCGTATTCTTCGCGGGTGAGAAGATCCGTCATGGCTCAGTTCCCTGCCTTGATCGCTGCGATGGTGGTTTTCAGAACCGCGATGACCTGTTCCAGCTCGCGCTTCTCGTCCTTGTTCAGCCCCTTGAGCGGCGGGCGCATCGGCCCGGTGGGGATGCCCGCCAGCGTGGTGCCGTGCTTGACGCACTGGATGAATTTGCCGCCCTGTTCGAGCACCCGCATCAGCGGCATCATCGCCGACATGATCCGGCGGCCCTTGGCAAAATCGCCGTTCAGCACGCAGGTCTCATACAGGTAGATGTGTTCCTCGGGCAGGAAGTTCGACCCGGCGCAGATCCAGCTCCGCGCGCCCCAGGCGAAGAATTCGAGCGCCTGATCGTCCATCCCGCAGGACATCTGGATATGCGGATAATCGCGGGCCAGAAGATGCACCCGGTTGATATCGCCCGAGCTTTCCTTGATCCCGATGATGTTGCGCGACCGGCCGACGCGGTTGAGGAACTCCTCCCCCATCGCGACGCCCATCCGGCCCGGGTAGTTATAGAGGATCACCGGCAGGTCGGCGGCGCGGTCGATGGCGAGTGCGTTGAGCGCGTTTTCCCGCTCGGTCGGCACCGAATAGGGCGGCGTGCCGAGAAGCAGCGCATCCGCCCCCATCTCGCGCGCGCCCTTGGCCAGCGCGATGCTGTCGGGTGTGCGCATCGCGCCGGTGCCGACGATGACGGGCAGCCGGCCCTTGACCCGCTCGACGGTGAAGCGCGCGAGATCCAGCCGCTCCTCGACCGTCTGGGCGTAATTCTCGCCGGTCGAGCCGCCCGAGATCAGGCCATGCACACCCGCTTCGATCAGGTGTTCGATCAGATCGGCCTGCCGGTCGAGATCAAACCCGCCGTCGGCTGTCAGAGGTGTCACAAGGGGCGTATAAATCCCCTCAAGCGTCAGTCGAAATGTCATCGCGTTACCGGAGCATGAGGATAGCGGAGCGGTGGGCGGACCCGCCGCCGGGCGAGGGGGCGCCTTTCCGGGGGTGCCGGAAGAGACGGACGAACGGAGTTTCAGGCCAAATCCAGCGCCCCGCAAACGAGAATTTTCATCACCTTGACATAAGAAAAAACTTATTTTACCGTATAAAAATACCGGCTCATGTTTCCGCTGCGGCGGTTTTGCGGGCAGATTGGCGGTTTCTTTGGGCGTGTCGCAATTATTTGCGAACACTGTCGCAAACATCCAATACAGATCGAAAATCCCTTGCTAGCCATATCATTCATGTGCTGTCCCAAAGGCCGAATCCGGTTCCGGACACCGTGAATGACCATGAGAAGCCCCGGCACTGCGGGGGCATCTCGATCTGCGGAAGGCGATTTTCATTGTCCATTGCGGGAAAGAAAACTCTTATCCCTCGACATGGAATATCCCGCCTTTGGTCACGGTGCTTCCGGCGCGGGTTCGGGTGGGGCATGCCACGAAGCTGACGTCACGCCACAGGGAGCAAGACAATGAAAGCGATCTGGAAGACACTCTGCGCCGCCGCGCTGGCCGCGATGACCGCCATCCCCGTCTTTGCGCAAGACAAGACCATCAAGATGGGCACGATGTCGTGGGAAGACCTGACGCCGATCACCGGGATTACCAAGAAGGTTCTGGAGGACAAGGGCTACAAGGTCGAGGTGACGACCTTTGCCGAATGGGGCATTGCCTATGCCGCGCTGACCAAGGGGGATGTGCAGCTTCTGGCATCGCAGGTTGATTACGTTGCACAGGACTACTGGGAGAAGAACAACCGGAGGCTGGAGAAGATTTCGCCAGTGTCGCACGGCCTGTTCGACGGGATCGCGGTGCCGGATTACGTCACGATCACTTCGGTCGAGGAGCTGAACGACAATGCCGACAAGTTCGGCGGCAAGATCATCGGTATCGAGCCGGGCGCCGGGATCATGCGTGAAACCGCCCATGTGGTGGACGAATACGGGCTGAAGCTGCAACTGGTCGAAGGCAGCACCGCGGCGATGACCGCCGCCGTCAAATCCGCCGTGGACCGGCAGGAATGGATCGCGGTGACCGTGTGGCAGCCGATGTGGATGATGCCGAAATTCAACATGCGCTTCCTTGAGGATCCGAAGGGCGCCTTCCCGCCGCCGCAGACCTATTACTGGATCGCGCAGAAGGGCTTTGCCGAGGCCGACCCCTTTGCCCGCGAAACCATCGCCAGCGTCTATGTGCCGATCGAGGAAATCTCGAAGATCAACGTCGCCGTGGCCGATGGCAAGACGATGGATCAGGCCGTGGCCGACTGGATCGCGGCGCATGGCGACCTGATTGCCCGCTGGGAAAACAACAAGGCGGAATAACGCCATCCGGCGCCCCGCGAGGGTGGGGCGTCGGCCGACAGACAGCAGGGAAAGCGGAATGATGAACGAGACCAGATCCGAAGTGCTGGTGGACTGCCAGTCGCTGTGGAAGATTTTTGGCGACAAGGCGGATGCCGCCATCCGCGCCGTCTCCGACGAGGGCGCGAGCAAGGCCGATGTGCTGAAGCGGTTCAACTGCGTGGTGGGCGTTTCGGGGGCCACGTTGCAGGTCCGGCGGGGCGAGATCTTCTGCATCATGGGGCTGTCGGGGTCGGGCAAATCGACGCTGATCCGGATGCTGAACCGGCTGATCGAGCCGAGCCTTGGCCGGATCATGGTGAAGGGCGAGGATATGGCGAAGCTCGACACCGCGCGGCTGCGCGAGATGCGGGCGCGCCATATCGGCATGGTGTTCCAGGCGGTGGCGCTGCTTCCGAACCGGACGGTTCTGGAAAACACCGCCTTCGGGCTTGAGGTGCGCGGCGTCGCGAAGGCCGAACGTCTGGCGGCGGCACGCGCGGCGCTGGCCAAGGTTGGGCTGTCGGACTGGCTCGACCGTTTCCCGTCGGAACTGTCGGGGGGCATGCAGCAGCGGGTGGGGTTGGCCCGCGCGCTGACCTCGGACCCGGAAATCATCCTGATGGACGAGCCGTTTTCCGCGCTCGACCCGCTGATCCGGCGCCAGTTGCAGGACGAATTCCGCCAACTGACGAAGGAGCTGGGCAAATCCGCGGTGTTCATCACCCATGACCTCGACGAGGCGATCCGCATCGGCGACCGGATCGCGATCATGAAGGACGGCGCCATCATCCAGACCGGCACGGCGGAGGAGATCATCCTGAACCCCGCCGATCAATATGTGGCGGATTTCGTGGCGGGGATTTCGCGGGTGCATCTGGTCAAGGCGCATTCGGTGATGATCCCGATTGATGCGTTCCGCGCACACCACCCCGAACTTGCGCCCGACATCCTGCCCCAGACCAGCCCCGAGGCCGATGTGGCCGCGCTGATCGGGCAGATCACCGAAACGGCGCAGGGCGCGCTGGCGGTGGTCGAGGATGGGCGGATCCTGGGTGCGGTGACGATGCGCGACCTGCTTCTGAGCCTGCGCGAAGCCCCGGTGGCCGCCCATGGCTAAGGGGTTCATCGACGGGTTCGACCAGGTGGTCGATGACGCGCTGTTCTGGCTGAGCGATCACGCGGCCTTCATTTTCGACGGCATCCGCGCGGGGCTCGATGCGTTCTACGGCGCCGTGCTGGCGGCGGTCAGCCTGCCGCCCGCCTGGGCGGTTGCGGTGGCGGTCGGGCTGATCGGCTGGTGGGCGGCAGGGCGCGCGCTTGGGGTGATGGCGCTGGCGGGGCTGTTGCTGTGCTGGGGGATCGGGCTTTGGCCCGAGACGATGGACACGCTGGCGCTGGTGATTTCGGCGGTCGCGGTGGCGCTGGTGCTGGGGCTGCCGCTCGGGGTTCTGGAGGGATATATGACCGGGCTCGACCGGCTGATCGAGCCGGTGCTCGATCTCGTGCAGACCCTGCCGCCCTATATCTACCTGCTGCCGGCCATCGCGCTTCTGGGCTTTGGCTCGGCCACGGCGCTGGTCGCGACGATCATCGTCGCCATGCCGCCGGTGATCCGGCTGACCGCGCTCGGCATCCGGCAGGTGCCGGGGAATTTCATCGAACTCGGCGCGGCGAGCGGCGTGACCGGCTGGCAGATGTTCACGAAGATCCGGCTGCCCTTCGCGCTGCCGTCGATCATGGCGGGGATCAATCAGGGCCTGATGATGGCCTTCGGCATGGTGGTCATCGCCGGGATCGTCGGCGCCGGGGGCCTTGGCCGCACGATCTACGAGGCGATCCGCACGCTGGACATCGCCCGCTCCGTCGATGCCGCCATTGCCATCGTCGTGCTGACGATGATCATCGACCGCATCACCCAGAGCCTTGTGCCCGCGCAGGAGAAAAACTGATGGATCTGATCCCGTTTTCCCCGGGTGCGGTGGTCGCGCCCGCGATCGACTGGCTGAACGCCAATTTCCACGGGTTGTTCGCGCTGATCAGCCGGGGGGTGGAGGGGGCGCTCGGCGCGGTCGAATGGCTGTTGCTGTATTTCCCCGCGCCGGTGGTGATCGGCGTCGCGGCGCTTGCGGTGCTGCTTCTGATCGGCTGGCGTCATGCGGTGCTGGTGGTGCTCTGCCTCGGCTTCGCGCTGCTGATGGGGCTGTGGACGCAGACGATGCAGACCATTGCCCTGGTGACGATTTCGGTGATCCTGTCGGTGATCATCGCCTTTCCGCTGGGTGTTGTGGCGGCGCGCAGGCCGCGGATCGAGGCCGTACTGCGCCCGGTTCTGGACGTGATGCAGACGGTGCCGCCATGGGTCTATCTGATCCCGGCGGTGATGATCTTCAGCCTGGGCCGTGTGCCCGCGATCATGGCGACGATCGTCTATGGCATCCCGCCGATGCTGCGGCTGACGACTCTGGCCTTCCGGCAGGTGCCGGTCTCCTTTACCGAGCTCGGCGCCGCCATCGGCGCCAGCCCCCGCTCCGTGCTGTTCAAGATCGAGATCCCGACCGCGATGCCCACCTTGCTGGTCGGGCTGAACCAGTGCATCCTGATGTCGCTGGCGATGGTGGTTCTGGCGGGGCTGGTCGGCGCCGGGGGGTTGGGGGCCGAAGTGACACGCGGGTTGACACGAATGGAAATGGGCCTTGGCCTGCGGGCGGGGCTTGCCATCGTCGCGGTGGCGCTGCTGCTCGACCGGCTCTCAAAAGGTGCGTTGCAAAGGGGCCGGGCATGAAACGGACGTTCTTCTGCATCAACTCGCATGCCTGCGGCAATCCGGTCCGGGTTGTGGCGGGCGGCGGGCCGCTGCTGCCGCATCTGCCCATCGCCGAACGCCGCGCCCTGTTTCAGCGCGATCACGATTGGATCCGCACCGCCCTGATGTTCGAGCCGCGCGGCCATGACATCATGTCGGGCGCGATCTTCTACGCGCCCTTCCGCGAGGATTGCGACGTGGCCGTGCTGTTCATCGAGGTCTCGGGCTGCCTGCCGATGTGCGGGGCGGGGTCCATCGGCCTGTCTACCGTGCTGATCGAGGAGGGGCTGGTCACGCCGCGCGTGCCCGGTGTCCTGTCGCTCGAAACCCCGGCGGGGCGGGTCGATGTGCGCTATGAGATGGAGGGCGACCGCGTGGCCTCGGTGCGGATGTTCAACGTGCCGAGCTATCTGCATGCGCGCGATCTGCTGGCGGAGGTCGAGGGGCTTGGCCCGCTCACCGTCGATATCGCCTATGGCGGCAATTTCTACGCGGTGATCGAGCCGCAGGCGAACTGGCCCGGCCTGACCACGGCGGCGGAGACGGTTTCGCTGAGCCAGCGGCTGCTGCATGCGCTGCGCGATGTGGACCCGGTGCATCCGGAAAACCCGGAAATCCACGGCCTGCATCACGCGATCTGGTGCGATGCGCCGCGGGCTGGGGGCGACGGGCGCGGCGCGGTATTCTATGGCGACCGCGCCATCGACCGTTCGCCGGGCGGCACCGGCACTTCGGCGCGGATGGCGCAGCTATATGGCAAGGGGCGGCTCGCCCCCGGCGCGACCTGGCGCAACGAAAGCCCGATCGGCACGATCTTTGAAGGCCGGATCGAGGAAACCCTCCCCGTCGGCCCCTACGACGGCATCCGCCCGAGCCTTGGGGCCTGGGCGCGGATCACCGGGCACAACACGATCTTCGTCGATGACCGCGACCCGCTGTTCAAGGGCTTCCTGATCCCATGACGGCGCGCTGCGACAGCCGCTTCGTCGCGCCCGGCGCGGCGCATGTGCCGGTGCCCGAGGGCGCGGCGCAGGTGGTTGTAACCTTCGTTCTGGTGCCGCGCTTCACGCTGCTGGCCTTCACCTCGGCGCTCGAACCCTTCCGGGTGGCGAACCAGTTGGCGGGGCGGGCGCTGTTTCGCTGGAACATCTGCACGCAGGACGGCAAACCGGTCGAGAGTTCGAGCGGCGTGCCCGTCACCCCCGACGCGCCCCTGCCCGCCGAGGCGGAGCCGGGCTGTGTGCTGATCTGCGGCGGGGTCACGCCCGAGACGACGATGCGTCCGGCGCTTGGCAGCTGGATCCGCACGCAATGGCGGCGCGGGCGGACGGTGGGGGGCCTGTGCACCGGGGCCTATGCGCTGGCGCGGGGCGGGATACTGGAAGGCCGCCGCTTCACCCTGCATTGGGAAAACATCCCCGGTTTTCGCGAAACCTTCCCGGACCTTGACCCCCTGCGGCAGGTGTTCTGCCTGGATGACCGGATCATCACCTGCGCGGGCGGGGTGGCGGGGGCGGACCTTGCGCTCAACCTGATCTCCACGCATTTCGGCACCCGTCTGGCGCAGGCGGTGATGGAAATGTGCCTGCTGTCCAGTTCGCGGCGCGAGGGCGAGGGGCAGTTTACCTCGCTCGCCGCGCGGCTGGCGACGCGCAACCCGGCGGTGGTACGCGCGGCGGAATATATCGAGGCCGAGGTCGAGAACGGCTTCGACCTCGAAGGCTGCGCCCGCCATGCCGGCGTGACCCGGCGGCAGATCCAGCGCCTGTTCCGTCAGCATCTTGGCGTGACGCCGCAGCAATACGCCGCCGACCTGCGCCTGCAACGCGGGCGGATGCTGCTGGCGGAAACCAACATGTCGGTGATGGATGTCGCCATCGCCTGCGGGTATTCGTCGCGATCCGCCTTTTCCAAGGGGTTCCGCGCGAAGTTCGGCTCCTCCCCGCAGGCGTTCACCAGCTTTGCGCAGGAACGGCGGGGCAGGGGCTGACCGGACAGGGCCACAACTGCTTTCAGGTCAGCACATAATCCTTCGGCGCAGGGGCCTCGGGCAACTCATCCCCCAGGGCGGCGCGCATGTGCCGTTCGATGACGGTGGCATAGGCGCTCAGCGGCAGGTCGTTGGGCATCGTCCCGAAGGGCTCCTCCAGTTCCTCGGCCAAGGCATCGAGCCCGAAGAAATTGTAGGCGACCAGCATGACGGCCAGCGGCGTCGCCCAGCCAAGGCTGTCGGCGAGGCCAAAGGGCATCATGAAGCAGAAGATATAGGCGGTGCGGTGCAGCAGCAGCGTATAGGGAAACGGCACCGGCGTATTGGCCAGCCGCTCGCAGCCGACCAGCGCATGGGTCAGGCGGCTGAGGCTTTCGTTCAGCGCCAGCGCCTCGACCTGATCCAGCCGCCCCGCGCGCAGCAGCCGCGCCACCGTGACGGCGGTATCGGACAGGATCGCATCGGGCGCGGGGCCCCGGGGCTTGCCGCGCAGCTGATGAACCGTGGTCTGGGCAAAGGCGATGACATTCTCAAGGATCGCGCGGCGCTCCGGATCGGGGCTCAGAACCGCCGTCTGCCGGGCGATGCTGCGCGAGGTCTCGATGATCTGGCCCCAGAGCTTGCGCGCCTCCCACCAGCGGTCATAACTGGCATTGTTGCGGAAGCTGAGAAAGATCGAGATCGCCACCCCGATCAACGCGAAGGCCGCCGGATTCACCCCGGGCACAAGGCCCGGCATCTGCCGATGCGCCGCGACGATCGCCGTGGACAGCAGCCCGACGCCAAGGAGTTGCGGCCAGATCCGCTGGATCAGCGCGCCCTTGACGACGAAAAACAGCCTCAGCGCATTCGGACGGTCGCGCACGATCATGCCGTGATCCCTTCGGGGTAACGGTTCCGCCGCGCTCTGGCCGCCGCAAGGGATTCTGGCCGCCGGGCATGCGGGGTGATTTCGGTTGGTTCGGGGCAGGGCATGCGATGTTTCCGCGTGGACAGAACCCCGTACCCAGAAACCCGGGCGGGCGGATTGTCAATCGCACTTCGGCCTGATCCTCGGGGAAAGCGGAATGACGAGACTTTCCGCCCCGACGATCCGGCGGCCAGTCCCCGTATCATCGCCCGCTGGCCCTTTGCCGCGATTGTCGCCAATGCGCCAGACTGGCCCGTTTCCCCGCATGCGCCGGTGCTGATGGCGGCGATCAGGTGCGGTGACGTTGCGGGGCGACCTGTCCGAGGGGAAGAACCCGGCCCGCTCCTTCCCGAAGAACTCCCCGTCGATCCGCGCCGCGAGCGTCACCAACTCGTGGCGCGGATTGATCATGTCCTCCAGCTTGGGGCGCAGAAGATCATCCTGTTCGGAAGCGCGGGAATGGGGCTTCGTCGCTGGCCGGAAATTGCAGGGTTTCTGCGTCCAGATTGCCAAACCCTGCGATCCACCGTCAATAAAACTGATAGATCATCACACAATATCAACACTTTCCGGGTTGTTCAGGTCGGACTGATTACCCCTTCCGCAGGCAAGCGGATATATCCGTCATCCGCCGGATCGCTCCTGGACCCCACGATCTCGGAATGCGCTGACTGGATAGGTGGCCTCTCCTGCGGCATTCTCCGTTCAAGGGTTGCGCCAGATTGGCTGGCACCGAGCCTTAGGAATGGTCCTGTCCGTCAAGGTGGTGTGATTTCCCGGGTGGCCTGATCAGGCGGCCTTTGTGGTTATGTTGAGAATTGGGTCGATCTCCTCCTTGTCGATCTGTGCGAAGGCTTCGACCATCATGTAGCGGCTGGCGGTCTGCCACTTGATGGCATGGACCACCTCCTTGATCTCTCCGCGATGTAGGCTGGTCCTTGCCATCAACCAGGAGCCTGCAATGTCCGTCACAACCATCGGTCTCGATCTCGCCAAGTCCATTTTCCAGATCCACGGTGTTGATGCCCGTGGAGACGCCGTTCTGAAGCGCCGTGTCCGGCGCGGAGAGTTGCTCGCCTTTTTCGGGGGCCTGCCAGCCTGCCTCGTCGGCATGGAAGCATGCTCGAGTGCGCACCACTGGGCGCGGGAGTTGATGGCTCTCGGCCACGAGGTTCGCCTGATCCCACCCCAATACGCAAAGCCCTATGTAAAGCGGAACAAGACCGATGCCGCCGACGCGGAGGCAATCTGTGAGGCGGTCGGACGGCCCAACATGCGCTTTGTTCCGGTTAAGTCGAAGGAAAGTCAGGGACTTCTGACCCTGCATCGTGTCAGGTCACTCGTGGTCCGACAGCGGACAGCCAGCGTGAATGCTGCGCGCGGGCTGCTCAGCGAGTTCGGTATCGTCGCGCCCAAGGGCATGTGCCGGATCGCGACCCTGCGCAGGGACATGGAGGCTGCGAACGAAGACGTGCTGCCACGGGAAGCACGGGTCGCGCTCGATGCTCTTTTCGAACACCTGGATACCTTGACGCAAAGGCTCGACGCCGTCGACCATGAGATCCTTGCTTGGCACAAGGCCAGCGAAGTGAGCCAGCGTCTGGCCACCGCCCCAGGTGTCGGACCCATCACGGCGACCGCCTTGATCGCAGCGATTGGTGATGCGTCGCAATTCACCACGGCCCGGCACTTCGCGGCCTGGCTCGGCCTCACGCCACGCATCTCGGCGAGTGGGAGCCGGGAGCGGATCGGACGGATCAGCAAGGGAGGAGACCGATATCTTCGAACGCTGCTGATCCATGGCGCGAGGGCGATGGTCGGCACCAGTTTCAGGCGCGGCGTGAAACCGCGGCCCTGGTTGCAGGCACTGATCGGGAGGCGTCCGGTCAATGTCGCATCGGTGGCCGTTGCGCACAAGACGGCGCGGGTGCTCTGGGCCATGATCCGGCGCGAAGAAGCCTACAGGCTTCCGGCGACATTCATGGTCGCCGCCTGACGAAGACCTGCGTCGCCCACACAGCGGCGTTGGCTTGCGAGGGAAGCAAGCGATGATGGCAGACCCGGGCAACCGGGGTTCGGCAAAGGTCCCTGAAACGATGCGAGCCTGCGTGAGCTCGTCCATTTGTCTGGCCGCCGATCCGCGGAAACCATCAAGGCCAGCGGCAGCATCGCCGCGAGAACAGGCCGGATACACGACCGCAAGCACCGGTAGGCCCATTGTCGCAGAAAACCCTTGCAAGGACGAGGTGGTCCATACACGTCGTTCTGCTCGAAGAGCACGGCGCCAATTAGGCGCATGATGGAGGGCTCGTTCGGGAGTGAGGGCATGACTGCCACCGGTCCGAAGGAATGCCCGAACGCCGACGACATCGGCGCTTCACTTCCTTGTTCAGCCGCTCGATGTTGGTGCTGTGAAGCTTGGTGCGGTGCTGGCGGAGGAAGGACACATAGGCCAGCACATCGTGTTCGCTGGCTTCCATGAGGTCGGCCAGTTTGGGCCATCGGGGGCGCAGCTGTTCGGACACCTTGCGCCAGGTTTCGCCGGCATGTGCGCGGTCGGGTTGGTCGAAGGCCTGCCGGATCGCGGCGGCGACGACGGTGTGCTCTGCACGGAATGAGCCATCGAGGCGCCATCGGTTCGAGCCCAACGGCGAACGCCAGGGCATTGCGCATCCAGTGAACGCGGCAGCGCTGCCGTGCAGGCAGTGCCTGCACCCTCGAAGACCCGGGCGATGGCGGCTTTGAGCCCGGTATGGGCATCGCTGATCACCAGCCGGACGCCGCCGAGGCCCATAGCCTGCGCCAGTTCGTCGACGCGGCGGGTAGAGACGCCACCGATCCCGCTCGCCAGCGGTCTCGAACCGGTGGCGCACCCCGAATGACGGCCACCAGCGCCTGCTCCGAGGTCTTGCGGGCTTCGAGGAAGCCGGGGAAATAGCTGCCCTGCTTGCGCTTCGGCACCTTCAGGTTCAGCGTGCCAAACGGGTATCGAGAGCGCGCTCTCGATACCCATTGCGGCCTGCGTCGTGCGGTCGCCACTGCACTCATGCCGAGCGGCGCCGATGAGCCTTCCATATCATTCTTCGCTATGATTGCTCCACTGGAGCGGTCACTTCACGCTTGAATTCCATGATCAGCAGAGGAACGGCCTCGGCGATGCCGCGTGAGACAAGTCGCCCTGATGGTGCCTGGCCAGAAGCCCGGACAGGTCCATGGTGGTCCTGGTCATCGGGCTCAGGTTGAAGCGTCGAAACTCCACCTCAATCCTACACTTCGATGGCCACCCGGGATCACTCCGTCAGCGGCCCCGAAATTATACCACGCCCGCGGACGATAACTCGCGGGCCTGGTGTCCCGCGCATCCGGGCAGGATCATGACGTCGCGGATCAGCGGGAACGCTTTTACGGTAGGGAACCGCCGGGCTTCCCATGTGGCCGCGCCTCCGCAGCAGTCAGAGGCCCAGCACCAGCTCCGCCGATTTCGGGCGGGAACAGCCAGCTTCTGCCCGGCGCCGGAGACGGTGCCTCAGTATGCGAGACGACACGGATCCCGCGCAGGACAGCGCATTATTGCCGGGATGTCGCTGAACCACGACATCACGGTCAGGGTATTGCGGGAGGTGCCACTGGGCGCGGAGGCTGTGCTTAAACCAGTTGGAGGGGCAGTCCCGCGACCGCCACCGAAAATCGCCGAACTGGTCAACGCGTGGGAAGCTGTCGCGGGTTTCCGCTTCGGCTGACAATCGCGGGGAACGGCATCGGTCCGGGGAGGGGGCTGCAAGATCGCGTCGTGATCAAAGGCCATGTTGCCCGCGGGGCCTCCTGATCGTCAAGCGGATCGACGTGGCGGCAGAACCGGCACCGGAGCCGATCTCCCAGACGGACCCAACGGTTCTGGCGCTGTGCCACGCACGGACAGGGCCAGCCCTTCATGCCGACCGGTAAGACCCGGCCGGTCGCTGTGCCACGCGCGGAAGGGCCAGATTTCCGGCGCTAAAATACTTGTTGCGCATCATCGAAGAGGGCGAGGTTTGGGAGTGCTGAATATCCTTCCCCCGATGAAGGTACGGGTTGCGATGTGACATACCCGATAGTCTTGTGATTGGCCTGCCTTGGTGGTCAACGACCACCGGGCTCTCATCAAAACTGGCCCGCACAGCCTTATGGCCCTGCGCTGGTCAGCCCCCCGGAACATGGGACGCTTTCCCTCAAGTCGATGGGTTACGGTCGCGCAGCGCATGTCCTCAGATCAACATATTGCGTTGTATTTATCGTATCTCGCATTACATCCGCCGATCACCAATATGGATTTTGTCCAGATAGAGCGCAAAGAACGATCGCAACCGGTCAGCCTGCGCATCGGTCAATCAGAACAAATCGCTCATACCCAGGAGTCACGATGACCGCCTGTGCTCAGGCAGTTGACCGTAGGGACCGCCTTGGAACTGTCCGGGCAGGCGCCAATTCACGACACTCCCAAACATCACGGCAAATCTGGCCCCTTGAAAAGGTCACCCGGCGGCTTGGATCGTAGGATGCCAAAGGCCCCGCGCAACGCGCGGGGCCTCCGTGTTGTGAATGGGGTCTTCCGACTGCTCGACATTCTGTCGGGCCGCATGGATTTGTTTCATCGCAGAAGGTCCAGGCTTTGCCCGGGCGCGACGGTATCCAGCGTTTGCCATTCCGTTTGTGGGTTGCCCGCAGTCCGGCTCTCGTCCGGTTGCAGTTGCGACACATTCTGTTTCGCGAAGTCTTCCTGTTCTTCTACTCCGGCTGCTGCCGGTATTACGCTCGATTTATCTTTGGCCACTACGGGCTCCGGCTTTCTCAATTCGGCGGCCTTCGCTTCGAGCGGAGATATCTCGAAGGTCGGAGGGGGGCCGACGGGTTCGTTCGGGTCGATATCCTCCTGAACCTTGGCGAGCACCGTGGATTCGGCGCTTTTTCCGGATTTGCGCAGCTGTGCCGAAATCCACGCCGCGCGATCGTTTTCGGTCTGCGTGTCGACATCCGCACCCAGGCCGCTTTCGACACTGGACGAGGCGGCGACAGCTTCCACCGTTGTTGCAGGGGGTTTTTCGGCCGTCACCGGGGCCATCGCCGGTGACCAACCGATCTGAGGCAAAATCCCAGAAATCCGGTCCATCCGAATACTCCAAACTAAGGTATGATCTCAACCTAGGCGCAGAAAGTTACGCAACCGTGAAGGGAATCGACCCACAGCGGCGATACCCGGCGGAAAGCCGGTATTTTCTTCCCATCGCCATGTGAAAATTCCGGCTTTCCGGCACCGATTCGTTTAACGGCTCAGCAGGCGCACGAAAAGGCTGTCGAGAAAACCGGCCGCTTCGGAGAAGGGATCGCGCTCCGGCCCCAGGACCGAGCGCACCTGCACCTCGAAATCCGCGTAATGCTGCGTCAGGGCCCAGATCGAGAAGATCAGGTGATAGGGGTCGACCGGCGCCAGCCGCCCTTCGGCGACCCATCCGGCAATGATGGCCGCCTTTTCGTCCACCAGCGCCTTCAGGTTGCCCGACAGCACGTCGTTGATCCGCGGCGCACCCTGTAGAACCTCGTTGGCAAAGAGGCGGCTTTCGCGCGGCATCTGGCGGCTCATCTCCAGCTTGCGGCGCATATAGGCGATGATTTCAGCCTGCGGATCCCCGGCAGGATCGAGCGCGCGCAGCGGCGCAAGCCAGATGTCCAGCAATCCCGCCAGCAGTTCCGCATGGATCGCTTCCTTCGAGGCGAAATAATAAAGCAGGTTCGGCTTCGACAGCCCCGCCGCCTGCGCGATCTGGTCGAGCGTCGATCCCCGGAACCCCTGCGACGAGAAAACGTCGAGCGCCGCTTCCAGAATCGCCTCCGTATTGCGGCGCTGGATCCGCGTCATCGGCCGGGAGTGGCGCTGTTCGTCCAAGGGGCTACCTCCGCAATCGGCGGCGCTATACCGCAGGGGAACTATCGGTTCAACCATCCGGCAAACAGCCGATACCGCGCAGGATGATCTGCCGGACGGATTTCTTGGCTGCCTGCCAATCCGCATCGCTCAGCGGGCCGCCGTTCAGCACTTCGATCTGATGGTTGAAATCCGCGTAATGCTGGGTCGTCGCCCAGAGCATATAAAGCAGATGCGCCGGGTCCACATCCGCCATCCGGCCTTCGGCGATCCAGCGCCGGATCACCGCCGCGCGCCCGGCGGTCCAGTCGCGCAGCGTCGTTTCCAGATAGTCCTGGATCACCGGCGCACCATACATCACCTCGGAGGCCCAGACCTTCGACCCGTTCGGGTGGCGGCGCGAAATCTCCATCTTCGCGTCGATATAGGCGCCGATCCCCTCGGCCGGGCCCGAAGCGCCGTCCATCGCCGAAGCCGCTTCGAGCCAGATGCCGAAGATCCGCTCGACCACCTTGCGGTAAAGCTCCTCCTTCGTGGCGAAATAATAATGCAGGTTGGCCTTCGGCAGGCCCGCCATCGTGGCGATCACCTGCATCGTCGCCCCGCCGAAACCGGCCTCGGCAAAGACCGTTTCGGCGGCGTTCAGAATCGCCTCCTCGGTCGCCCGGCGGTTGGCTTCGCGGCGCCCGGTTTTTGGGCGTTTCTCGGTGGGAATGGCGTCCATTCAGGCCCCTGTGGCAGGTTTCTCGTTGACCGAATGGTCAGAACATGGCCCCCTCGACCTGACCATACGGTCAGAAAAAGATTCGTCGCAAGTGGGTGTTTCAGCCCCGAAGCCGACAGGGAGTAAAAGCGATGTCTGCACCCGGAGAGAACCTCCGCATCAATTCCGCGCGCCTGTGGGACAGCCTGATGGATATGGCGAAGATCGGCCCCGGCGTCGCGGGCGGCAACAACCGCCAGACCCTGACCGATGCCGATGCCGAGGGCCGCGCGCTGTTCCAGAGCTGGTGCGAGGCGGCGGGAATGACGATGGGCGTGGACCAGATGGGCACCATGTTCGCGACCCGGGCGGGCGAAGACCCCGATGCGCTGCCGGTCTATATCGGATCGCATCTCGACACCCAGCCGACGGGGGGCAAGTTCGACGGGGTGCTGGGCGTTCTGGGCGGGCTGGAGGTGATCCGCTCGCTGAACGACCTTGGCATCCGGACGAAGCACCCGATCGTGGTGACAAACTGGGCGAACGAGGAAGGCGCGCGGTTCGCGCCCGCCATGCTGGCTTCGGGCGTCTTCGTGGGCGAGATCGGCCTTGATTACGCCTATGCGCGCAAGGATCTGGACGGCAAGACCTATGGCGAGGAACTGGCGCGGATCGGCTGGAAGGGCACGGAACCCGTCGGCGCGCGCAAGATGCACGCCTATTTCGAATATCACATCGAACAGGGCCCGATCCTTGAGGCCGAGGCGAAGACCATCGGCGTCGTGACCCATGTGCAGGGGCTGTGGTGGCTGGAATTCACCCTGACCGGGAAGGAGGCCCATACCGGATCGACCCCGATGGCGATGCGGGTGAATGCGGGCCTTGCCATGGCGCGGATCTTCGAGATGGTGCAGGAGGTCGCGATGGCGGCGCAGCCCGATGCGGTGGGCGGCGTGGGGCAGGTGACCTTCAGCCCGAATTCGCGCAACGTGCTGCCCGGGAAAGTGGTCTTCACCGTGGACATCCGCACCGTCGATCAGGCCAAGCTCGACCAGATGCGGGCGGAAATCGAATCCCGCGCGGCGCAGATCTGTGCGGATCTGGGCGTGGGCTGCGCGGTCGAGGCGGTCGGGCATTTCGACCCGGTGACCTTCGATCCGGTTCTGGTGGGCCGGGTGCGCGATGCGGTGGAGAAGCTCGGCTACAGTCACAAGGACATCGTTTCGGGCGCCGGGCACGATGCCTGCTGGGCCGCGAAGGTCGCCCCCGCGACGATGATCTTCTGCCCCTGCGTCGGCGGGTTGAGCCATAACGAGGCCGAGGAGATCAGCCCCGAATGGGCCGCCGCCGGGGCCGATGTGCTGCTGCATGCGGTTCTGGAAACGGCCGAAGTCGTTGCGTGACGGGCAGGGGTTTCGGCCCCGCCACATCTGAAGACAACAGGAAGGAAAGCGCGTCATGGCAACCACCGTCATCAAGAACGGCACCATCGTTACCGCGGATTTGACCTATAAGGCCGACGTCCTGATCGAGGGCGGCAAAATCGTTGAAATCGGGCCGGAGCTGAAGGGCGATACGGTTCTGGATGCAACGGGATGCTATGTCATGCCGGGCGGGATCGACCCGCATACGCATCTGGAAATGCCCTTCATGGGCACCTATTCGGCGGATGATTTCGAGGCGGGCACCCGCGGCGCGCTGGCGGGCGGCACGACGATGGTGATCGACTTCGCGCTGCCCGCACCGGGGGAAGGGCTGCTCGATGCGCTGAAGAAATGGGACAACAAGGCCGCGCAGGCGAATTGCGACTACAGCTTTCACATGGCGGTCACCTGGTGGGGCGAACGGGTCTTTGACGAGATGAAGGCCGTCACGGAACGCGGGATCAATTCGTTCAAGCATTTCATGGCCTACAAGGGCAGCCTCATGGTGAACGACGAAGAGATGTTCGCCTCGTTCAAGCGCTGTGCGGAACTGGGGGCGATCCCGCTGGTCCATGCGGAGAATGGCGACATCGTGGCGTCGATGTCGGCGAAGCTGCTGGCCGAGGGCAACTGCGGGCCCGAAGGCCATGCCTATTCCCGCCCGACGCAGGTCGAGGGCGAGGCCACCAACCGCGCGATCATGATCGCCGATATGGCGGGGGTGCCGCTTTATGTCGTGCATACCTCCTGCGAGGAAAGCCATGAGGCGATCCGGCGCGCGAAGCTCGCTGGCAAGCGGGTCTATGGCGAGCCGCTGATCCAGCACCTGACGCTGGACGAGAGCGAATATTTCAACAAGGACTGGGACCATGCCGCGCGGCGGGTGATGTCGCCGCCGTTCCGCAACAAGAAGCATCAGGATAGTCTTTGGGCCGGGCTGGCCTCTGGCACGCTGTCCTGTGTGGCGACGGACCATTGCGCCTTTACCACCGAACAGAAACGCTACGGTGTCGGGGATTTCACGAAAATCCCGAACGGCACCGGCGGGCTGGAGGAACGTCTTCCGGTGCTGTGGACGCAGGGCGTGCGGACGGGGCGGATCACGATGAACGAATTCGTCGCCGTGACCTCGACCAATATCGCCAAGATCATGAACATGTATCCGAAGAAGGGCGCGGTACTGGTCGGATCGGATGCCGATCTGGTGGTCTGGGATCCGGAGGCGGTGAAGACGATTTCCGCGCAGACGCAACAGTCTTCGATTGATTACAACGTGTTCGAGGGGATGCAGGTCACCGGCCTGCCGCGCTATACGCTGACGCGGGGGTATGTCGCGGCGACGGAAGGCACGGTCGATACCCGCGAGGGTCATGGCCAGTTCGTCGCGCGCGAACCGAATGGCGCGGTGAACCGGGCGCTGTCCACCTGGAAGGCGCTGACCGAACCGCGCCCGGTCCCGCGCGCGGGGATCCCCGCCAGCGGGGTGTGACGTGACGGCGGCACCAGTCATCGAGGCTCGGCACCTGAACCTGATCTTCCCCACCGGCGACGGGCCGGTGCAGGCCCTAAAGGATGTGAACCTGACGATCGACAAGGGCGAGTTCGTCAGCTTCATCGGCCCTTCGGGCTGCGGCAAGACCACACTCCTGCGCTGTATCGCGGCGCTGGAGACCCCCACGGATGGCACGCTGACGGTGCGCGGCGTGTCGGCGGACGAGGCGCGCAAGGCCCGCAGCTACGGCTATGTGTTCCAGGCGGCGGGGCTGTATCCGTGGCGCACCATCGCGGGCAACATCCGCCTGCCGCTGGAGATCATGGGTTATCCGAAGGCGGAACAGGAAGAGCGGGTGCGCAGGGTGCTCGATCTGGTCGAACTGGGGCAGTTCGGGCGGAAATATCCGTGGCAACTATCGGGCGGGATGCAGCAGCGCGCCTCCATCGCGCGGGCGCTGGCGTTTGATGCCGAAATCCTGCTGATGGACGAACCCTTCGGCGCGCTTGATGAAATCGTCCGCGACCGGCTGAACGAGGAGCTTCTGCGCCTGTGGGAGCGCACGAACAAGACCATCGGCTTCGTCACCCATTCGATCCCCGAGGCGGTCTATCTCTCCACCCGGATCGTGGTCATGAGCCCGCGCCCCGGCCGGATAACCGACATCATCGACAGCCCGCTGCCGCGCGGCCATCGCCCGCTGGAAATCCGCGACAGCCGGGAGTTTCTGGAAATCGCCCACCGGGTGCGCGAGGGGCTGCACGCGGGGCACGCCTATGACTAGGGTGCTGCCGGTGCTGAGCGTCGTCGCGGTGATCGTGCTGGTCTGGTATGCGGCGGCGGTGGGGCTGAACAGCCGCTGGGTGCAGGATCAGGCGGCGCGGGCCGGGACCACGGTGCCCTTCGGCCAGATGCTGCGCGAAACGATGGTGCAGGAGCGCCCCGTCCTGCCCGCGCCGCATCAGGTGGTGGCGGGGCTGTGGGACGGCATCGCGGGGCAGAAGGTGACCTCGAAGCGGAGCCTCGTCTATCACGGCTGGGTGACGCTTTCGGCGACGCTGGCGGGGTTTGCGCTCGGCACGGCGGCGGGTATGCTGCTGGCGGTGGGGATCGTGCATTCCCGCGCGATGGACATGAGCGTGATGCCCTGGGCGATTGCCTCGCAGACGATCCCGGTGCTGGCGATTGCGCCGATGGTGATCGTGGTGCTGGCTTCGGTGGGGCTGAAGGGGCTGCTGCCAAAGGCGCTGATCGCGGCCTATCTGAGCTTCTTCCCGGTGCTGGTGGGTATGGTGAAGGGGCTGCGCGCGCCGGACGGGATGCAGCTCGACCTGCTGCGCACCTATAACGCCTCGCAGCCGGAGACGTTTTTCCGGCTGCGGCTGCCGTCGTCGATGCCCTATCTGTTTGCCTCGCTGAAGGTGGGGGTGGCCTCGGCGCTGGTCGGCACGATCGTGGCCGAACTTCCGGCGGGGGCGACGGCGGGGCTGGGGGCGCGGCTCTTGTCGGGCAGCTATTACGGCCAGACGATCCAGATCTGGGCGGCGCTGTTTGCGGCGGCGATCTTGGCGGCGGGTCTGGTGGCGGCGGTGGGTGCGGCCGAACGGGGCACGCTGAAACGGATGGGGATGGCGCGATGAGCTGGCAGGGCTGGGCCGCCATCGTCTTCTGGGTCGCAGCGACGCTGGTCAATATCCGCGTGGCCAATAGCGGTGCCCGCTGGGCGCGGCCCTTCGTGGCGGTGCTGTTCGGGGTGACGCTCCTGGTGCTGTGGCAGGGGCTGGTGACGGGGCTGAACGTCTCGCCCGTGATCCTGCCCGCGCCTTCGGCCATCGCCGCGCGCTTCGCGGAGAGCCTGCCGCTCCTGTGGGGGGATTTCACCCAGACGATCCTGAAGGGCGCGCTGGCGGGCTATGTCATCGGTTGCGGGGCGGCGGTGCTGGTGGCGATTATGGTTGATCGCTTTCCCTTCCTGCAACGTGGGCTGCTGCCGGTGGGGAACTTCGTCGCCGCCCTGCCCATCGTCGGCATCGCGCCGATCCTGGTGATGTGGTTCGGCTTCGACTGGCAGTCGAAGGCCGCTGTCGTGGTGGTGATGGTGTTCTTCCCGGTGCTGGTGAACATGGTCGCGGGGCTCGCCGCGACGGACGCGCTGCAACGCGACCTGATGCGCACCTATTCCGCCAGCAACCGCGAGACCCTGTTGAAACTGCGCCTGCCCGCCGCGATGCCGTTCCTGTTCAACGGGTTGAAGATCGCCACGACGCTCGCGCTGATCGGCGCGATCGTTGCCGAATTCTTCGGATCGCCGACGCGGGGCATGGGGTTCCGGATCTCGACCGCCGTCGGGCAGCTGGATCTGCCGCTGGTCTGGGCGGAAATCGCGGTGGCGGCGCTCGCGGGCAGCGGGTTCTTCGGGATCATGACGGTGATCGAGAAGGCGGTGACCTTCTGGCACCCCTCGCAACGCAGTTAACCAACCCGGAGAAACCGGGGCCAACAGTGGAGACGATGATGAACAGATACCTGATGGGCGTGGCCCTTGCGGCGCTGGCGGCCGGGGCGGCTTCGGCCGAAGAGGTCAAGCTGCAACTGAAATGGGTGACGCAGGCGCAGTTCGCGGGATATTATGTCGCCAAGGACAAGGGCTTTTACAAGGACGAGGGGCTCGATGTCGAGATCATGCCCGGCGGGCCGGATATTTCGCCGACGCAGGTGATGGCGGGGGGCGGCGCCGATGTAACGGTGGACTGGCTGCCCTCGGCGCTCGCCGCGCGGGAAAAGGGCCTGCCGCTGGTGAATATCGCGCAGCCGTTCAAGGCGTCGGGGATGATGCTGACCTGCCTGAAGGAAACCGGTATCAAGGGGCCGGAGGATTTCCGCGGCAAGACGCTGGGCGTCTGGTTCGGCGGCAACGAATATCCGTTCCTGAGCTGGATGAGCACGCTGAAAATCCCGACCGACGGTTCCGCGAATGGGATTACGGTGTTGAAACAGGGGTTCAACGTCGATCCGCTGTTGCAAAAACAGGCGGCCTGCATCTCGACCATGACCTATAATGAATATTGGCAGGTCATCGACGCGGGGATCAAGCCCGACGAACTGGTGACCTTCAAATATGAGGACGAAGGCGTCGCCACGCTGGAGGATGGCCTTTACGTCATGCAGGACAAGCTGGCCGATCCGGCCTTCAAGGCGAAGATGGTGAAATTCGTCCGCGCCTCGATGAAGGGTTGGAAATACGCCGAGGCGAACCCGGATGAAGCGGCGGAAATCGTTTTGGAAAACGACGAATCCGGCGCCCAGACCGAAAAGCACCAGAAGCGCATGATGGCCGAGGTCGCGAAGCTGACCGCCGGGTCGAACGGCGCGCTGGATCCGGCAGATTACGAGCGCACGGTGAAGATCCTGCTGGCGGGCGGGTCGGATCCGGTCATCTCGAAAGCGCCGGAGGGGGCCTATTCGCTCGACATCACGAATGAGGCGCTGAAATAGCGCCCCGGTTCTTCGGAGTGATTTCTTAACCCTTCCGGCGCGATACTGCCTCCGAAATGGCTGAGGAAGCAGTATGGCACAGATGCGGGCGCATATCCGGGCGGACCACAAGATTTCGGCGCACACGGCCTGGACGATCGGGATCGTGGCGGTCGTGGCCATCTGCACGATGTTCTACATCCTGTGGCGCGGGCAGTTCGCGGCCGCGCCGCTTTATGTGTTCGATACGCCGTCATCCCAGGTCGAGGCGGGATATTGTCTTGCCGTTGCGCAGGATGCCGTGCCGACAGGGGCACCGGTCGGCAGTTATTTCGACGAATCCGCGCAGTTCTGGATCAAGCGGATGCGGACGCTGGGCGTGCAGATGGGCCCGGCGATCACTTCGGGGCGGACGAGGCTGTCGGCGGATATATCGCGTTCCGGAATGTCCTCCGAAGACTGGCTCCAGCACGCGATGGAGATCTGTTCCCGGCGCGCGCTGATGTATGGGGCGCGTTTCCGGACATTTGACTAGGGGAACCCCTGACCGGCGGTCCGCATTCGTGCGGGCCGGACTCCCTGTCGAACGGGGGGTACAGGCAAGGGGAAGCGCTGGGGCACGCAGCGACATGGAGTCGGCGCGATGACGTTGCTGCCGGGGGTGCGTCTTGTGCGACCATGACGCAATGGCGGCGGGAAAAGCCGATGCCGTGGATGGTGCCATGTGAAGACTGATGTAAATTCTCTTTGTTCATGGCAGGAAAGCCTGTAAATTCCGCAAAAATCGGAGGCAGGCAAGATGGTCCGTTCCGCCCTGACCGGCACCAGGATCCGCGAACGGCGGACCACGTTGCGGATCCGCCAGGCGGATCTGGCGCGCAGTGTCGGGGTTTCGCCCGCCTATCTCAACCTGATCGAACACAACCGCCGCAGGGTCAGCGATGCGCTGCTCGAATCCATCGCCCAGGCGCTTGGCAGTGATCTGCTGTCGCTGACCGAGGGGGCGGAGAGCGCGCTGTTCGACGGGCTGCGCGAAGTGGCTGCGGGTACGGGGGCGACGGTTCCGCCCGAACTCGACCGTATCGAGGAATTCGTCGGCCGGTTTCCGGGATGGGCCGCCGCGCTGGCCGAACGTCAGGACCGGGTTGGCACGCTTGAACGGCTGGTCGAAACCTATGCCGACCGGCTGGCACAGGATCCGTTCCTGCTCGATGCGCTGCACGAAGTTCTGTCCGTGGTGACGTCGCTGCGCTCCAGCGCGGCGATCCTGACCGAAACGGAGGATCTGGAGGCGGAATGGCGCGGCCGTTTTCTGCGCGCGATCGGGGAGGAGAGCCAGCGGCTTTCGGGCGCGACGGAGGCCCTTGTCCACCATCTCGAAGGCATCGCCTCGCCCGAGACTGGCCGCGCGGCGCCGCGCGACGAACTGGAAACCTGGCTGGCGGCGCGCGATTGGGGGGTGCCCGAGGAAGGAGCACCCGCGGCCCTCAGCCCTCCGGCCCGGCAACTCGCGGAGGACTATATCGCGCGGGCACGGGCGGATGCGGCTTTGCTGCCGGAGGGGCCGTTTCTGGCCGCGCTGTCCGAAACCGGGCCGGAGCCCGCGCGCCTTGCCGCGCGGTTCGGCGTGCCGATGGGGGTGGTGTTCCGGCGGTTGGCGACGCTGCCCGGAGGGCGGATCGCCGCCGGGCTGGTGGTCTGCGACGGTTCCGGCACGCTGACACTGCGCCGCCCGGTTCCGGGGTTCACGGCGCCCCGGTTCGGCGCGGCCTGTCCGCTGTGGCCGCTCTACGAGGCGCTGAACCGGCCGATGCAGCCGGTGCGCGCCGTGCTGGAAATGGCGGGTCGCGTGCCGCGCCGGTTCCTGGCCTATGCTTTCGCCGCGCCGCGAGAGCCGGGCGATTTCGACGGGCCGGCGCTGATGGAGGCGATGATGCTGGTGCTTCCGGCCCCGGCGGAGGGGGCGGCGCGTCCGGTGGGAACGACCTGCCGCACCTGTCCACGGGCCGGTTGCCGGGGGCGGCACGAACCGTCGATCCTGCCTGCGGGCGAAGGATGAGACCTTTCGTGCGTTTGACAGCGGCCCGCCGCCCCGCGATAGTCGCGCAGGAAGAAAGGGGGGCGGCATGGAGCAGAAGCGGATCCTGCTGGTGGAGGATGAGCCACATATCGCGGAGGCGATCCGGTTCATTCTCGGGCGCGCGGGCTGGGGGGTCGATGTCGAGTCCGACGGTGCGCGGGCGTTGGAGCGGGT
This sequence comes from Paenirhodobacter sp., assembly GCF_047600745.1. Taxonomy (GTDB): domain Bacteria; phylum Pseudomonadota; class Alphaproteobacteria; order Rhodobacterales; family Rhodobacteraceae; genus Rhodobacter. Next base: position 343,019 of record NZ_JASGKI010000004.1, read on the forward strand.
GCGCGCGCTGCGCCCGGAGGTCGTCGTGCTGGACCTGATGCTGCCCGGCCGGACCGGGATCGAGATCCTGACGGATATGCGGGCGGATCCCGTGCTGGCTCCGGTTCCGGTGCTGATGCTGACCGCGCGGGGCCAGTCGCGCGACCGCGATGCCGCCGAACAGGCGGGCGCGACGGCCTTCCTCGCCAAGCCTTTCGCCAATGCCGATGTGCTGGCGGCGGTCGAGGCGATCGCGGGACGCGGCTGATGGCGGGGCGCGAGCGTCCGCTGTTCCTCGCGCGCCGGTCGTATCGGCGGCGGCGGATGATGGATGCGGCGCGGCTCCTGCCGATACTTGGCACGATCCTGGTCTTCGTGCCGCTCTACTGGCGTCCGCAGCCGGGGACGGGGGCGACGGGGGTCTATCTCTTTGCGGTCTGGAGCGGGCTGATCCTCGCGGCCTTCGGTCTGGCGCGCGGCCTCGCGCCCGCGCTCGACGCTGAGGAGGAGACCCTCTCCGCCCCGGACGACGAGGGCTGAGATGGCCTTCGACAGCCTCGTCGCGGTCTGCCTAGGCTATGTGATCCTGCTTTTCGCCGTGGCCTTCGTGGCCGAGCGGCGGGCGCGGGCGGGGCGGTTGCGGTTCCTGCGCAGCCCGTGGATCTACACCCTGTCGCTGTCGATCTATTGCACCGCCTGGACCTTTTACGGCGCGGTGGGTTATGCGGCGCGCTCGGGGCTTGAATTCGCGACGATCTACCTTGGCCCGACGCTGGTTTTCGTCGGCTGGTGGTGGGTGCTGCGCAAGCTGGTGCGGATCGGGCGTGCGCATCGGGTGACCTCGATCGCCGACCTGATTTCGTCGCGCTACGGCAAGTCGAACGGCCTTGGCATCATCGTCACGGTGATCTGCGTCGTCGTGGCGGCGCCCTATATTTCCTTGCAGCTTCAATCGGTCACGCTCAGCTTTGGGGTCTTCGCCGCGAATGACGGGGGCGGCCCGCCGGAGCAGGGGCGCATCGTGCTCTGGCTCGCCTGCGGGCTGGCGGTGTTCACCGTGCTGTTCGGCACGCGGAACCTGGACGCGAACGAACGGCACCACGGCGTGGTGATGGCGATCGCGCTCGAAGCGGTGGTGAAGCTGGTGGCGCTGCTGGCGGTGGGCGCCTTCGTGGTCTGGGGGCTGGCGGGCGGTCCGGCACAGATGCTGGCGCGCATCGCTTCGGCAGAGGCGCCGGGCTGGGTGCTGCAACCGGGCCGCTTCGCCGGATTGACCTTCGTTTCGGCGGCGGCGGTTCTCACCCTGCCGCGGATGTTTCAGGTGCTGGTGGTCGAGAATGTCGACGAACGTCACCTGGCCACGGCAAGCTGGGCCTTTCCGGCCTATCTGATGGGGATGACGCTGTTCGTCATGCCGATCGCGGTGATGGGCCTCGCGCGGCTGCCGGAGGGGGCGAACCCCGATCTCTATGTCCTGACCCTGCCGTTGCAGGAGGGGCACGGAAACCTGGCGCTGCTGGCGTTTCTGGGCGGGTTTTCCTCGGCCACCTCGATGGTGATCATGGCGGCGATCGCTCTGGCGACGATGGTGTCGAACCATATCGTCACGCCGCTCTGGCTGTCGCTGTGGCGCGGCGAGGCGCAGGATGTGCGCGGCATCGTGCTGTTCAGCCGGCGGCTGTCGATCGCGGGGGTGCTGGCGCTCGGCTATGGCTACAACCGGCTTTCGGGCGGGCAGGATGCGCTGGCGTCGATCGGGCTGATCGCCTTTGTCGGGGTCGCGCAGATCCTGCCGACGCTGATCGGCGGGATGTTCTGGCGTGGCGCGACGCGGGTCGGCGCGACGGCGGGGTTGCTGACCGGGTTCGCCGTCTGGCTTTATACGCTGTTCCTGCCGTCGGTCGGCGGCGGCGGGCTGCTGCCGGTCACCCTGCTGGCGGAGGGGCCGTTCGGCATCGGCTGGCTGCGGCCGCAGGCGCTGTTCGGGCTCGACGGGATGGATGCGCTGGTCCATGCGATGGTCTGGAGCCTGCTGCTGAACACCTTCGCCTTCCTGCTGTTTTCGTTGCTGTCCTTCCCGGACCCGATGGAGCGGCTGCAAGGTGTCGCCTTCGTCAATGTCTTCGACCATAGCGAGGGGGCGAAGGGCTGGGCGCGCGGTCAGGTTGAGGCCGAAGATCTGCTCACGATGGCGCAGCGGATCCTGGGTGCCGAGGCGGCGCAGCAGTTCTTTCAGAACCGGGCCGGTGCGCAGGGCAAGGCCGGGTTCCTGCCGGATCCGACGCCGGATTTCCTCGCGCGGCTGGAACGGGAACTGGCGGGCTCCGTGGGCGCCGCGACGGCCCATGCGATGATGGCTCAGCTGACAGGCGGTGCGTCGGTGTCGATGCAGGATCTGATCGCCGTGGCGGGCGAAGCGGCGGAAATCAAGGAGCATTCCTCGCAGCTTGAGGCGAAATCGCGGGAACTGGCCCGCACCGCACGCGCGCTCAGCGAGGCGAATGAGAAGCTGACCGAACTGGCCTTGCAGAAGGATTCGTTCCTCGGGCAGATCAGCCACGAACTGCGCACGCCGATGACCTCGATCCGGGCCTTTTCGGAGATCCTGATGGAACCCGGCCTGCCGGAGGATACCCGTGCGCAATATGCCTCGATCATCCACGAGGAAGCGCGGCGCCTGACCCGGCTGCTCGACGAACTTGTCGATCTGAGCGTGCTGGAGAACCGCCGCGCGCAACTGAACATCACGGTCGCGAATCTGCACGACCTGCTGCGGCGCGCGCTCCAGTCGGCCTCCAGCACGCGGCCCGAGCGGGATTTCCGCTATGACCGCGACCCGGCGGCGGAACGAATTCTGGTCATCACCGATGCCGACCGTCTGGTGCAGGTCTTCATCAACCTGATTTCCAATGCGCGCAAATATTGCGATGCCGATCCCGGGGTTCTGCGGATCGAGGTGCGCCGTCGGGGCGGGCGTCTGAAGGTCGATTTCATCGACAACGGCAAGGGTATCGCGCGCCGCGACCAGGCCCTGATTTTCGAGAAGTTTTCCCGGCTGGGGGATACCGGGCGGGCGCCGGGGGCCGGGCTTGGCCTGGCGATCTGCCGCGAGATCATGGGCAACCTCGGCGGCAGCATCGACTATCTGCCGGGGCAGGGCGGGGCCGCTTTCCGGGTGACGCTGCCGGTGCAGCGGCGGGGGGCGGAAAAACTGCTGGCCGGGGCGACGAATTCAACGGATCGTAAACCCTGATCTGCAAATCTTTTCCTGAAGGCCCGGGAATGTGACGGGTGCCATCGGAAAACGCGGGGACGGCGGGTGCAGGCTCAGACGGTATTGCGGCGCAAGGCCGAGGCAGGGCGACAAAACTCGGGCGAAGTTGCGGAGGCGACGCCCGACAAGGCGATTTCTCTCGCCGTGACGAAGGCCATGCGCGAGACGCTGGCGCTGGAGGTGACGGTCACGCAGGCGCGGGAACGGCGCCTGAGTCTCGCCGATCTGCCCGAGACGATCGAGGAATTTTCCCTGTTCATGCTGATCGAAGGTCCGGGGGAGGCCCTTGGTGTGATCGCGATCCCGCCCGCGGCGTTGTCCGCGATCATCGAGATGCAGACCACCGGGCGGTTGGGTCGCGGCAATCCGGAACCCCGGCGCCCGACGCGGACGGATGCGGCGATGGCGGCGGATCTGGTCGATGCGCTGCTGATGGCGATCGACGAGGAGATGGGCCTGACCGAGGCTTCGGTCTGGGCGAGCGGCTTTCGCTATGCCTCCTGTCTGGAGGATCCGCGGCCGCTGGAGATGCTGCTGGAGGATCTGCCCTATCGCGCCTGGACCATCGAACTGGCGATGGGCGAGGGTGGGGCACGGCGGGGCAATCTGCTCTGGGTCATTCCGGCGCAGGGCCGGGGCAAGCGCGGGCTGACGCCGGGCGCGCGGGAAAGCGCGGCGGCGCGCGCGGAGGATCAGGCCGATCGTGTTTGGACCGAACGGATGGAACTGTCCGTCAATGCGACGCAGGCAGTGATGGACACCGTTCTGCATCGCTTCACCCTGCCGCTGTCGACGGTGATGACATTGAAGCCCGGCATGACGATCCCGGTGCCCTCCGATGCGCTGACGCGGCTGCGGCTTGAGGCGGGGGGGAGGATGCTGTCGCTCGCACGCCTGGGGCAGCACAGCGGGATGCGGGCGCTGCGTCTGATCGGCGCGGAGGCCGAGGATGACGAAATCATCCCCTCGCCGCGCCGGGCCGCGCCTGCGTTGAAGCCCCAGACCCCGCCGACGGTGGAGAAAACCCAGCCGACACAGACCCCGCCCGAGCCACAGGAACCAGAAGCACAGGAGCATGACACCTACATGCAGCGCCGCAGTGCCGCCGGTTGACCAGGGATCCTGTCCGGACAGTTGTGCCCCGTTCCAAGATGCCCCGGAACTGGCAAGTTTGCAGCACATGGAATGCCGGCCCCACGATTGAGGCCAGCGACGCGGGCGGATTGATGCCGATGATGCTTCGGGGCGCCGCGCGGCTAAACGGATCACTTGAGGACGCCCGGAACGTCGCGTTTCGAAATCGCCCCCGACTCTGAGCAGGCTCTTTGTCAGCGGCTGACAGGGAAACCGTAACCGATGGGGTTGACGCCCCCGGCGGCCTGGATGCGCCAGGGTAGCGGGTGTTGAAGCACCGTTATGGGGGTTGATGATCGGTCTGGATTTTGGACCAAGCGTGTTTGTCGCCTTCGGCGTCTCTTTGATCCAGGTGCATGGCGCTGCGGCCGACGGGGCGGTGTCGCGAGTCCAGCGTCTGACGTTTTTCGCAGCGGTGTTGCCTTGCGTGGTGGCGATGGAGACCTTCGCCAGTGTGCATTACTGCGGCCGGGCAATCGGGAATCCCGGCCACGAAGTGCGGCTGATCCCGCTGACCTATGTGAAGCCGCATCGGAACGATATGGCCGATGCCGGGGCGATTGCGGAATCGGTCTTGCGCCCGACCATGCGTGGCCGTGAAGAGCGAGGCCAAGCAGGCGGCAGCGGTGGCCTGCCGCACCCGGAACCTGCCATAGCACACAGACGACCAACGCCCTGCGCGCGCATCTGGCGGAGCGGGGCATCGTTGCCCCCACCGGGTCGGGCGTCTCGCAGTGATCTTCAACGGGGATGATGGCATGCTACCAATGGCGTCGCGCGATCCGGCGCGCCTTCTGGACCAGATCGCCAGCCTTGATGCCGAGCTTCACAGCCGCGCAAGCGCAGACGACATGGTACGGCGACTGATGACGATCCCGGGAGTGGTGGCCGTCGATTACCACCTTTGCGCCTCCGATGGAGACATTCTCCAAGGGTCGGGACTTCGCCGCCCGGGTCGGCCTCGCTCCACGCCAGCATTCGGGCGGAGGCAAAGGACGTAACATTCGCCGGTTGCTGATCGTAAGGACCGTTGCGATCGGGGATCGCAAAGGGGCGAGCATTACAGGGATCCAGCATAGGCCGGTGTCGTCGGGTTGTCGCAGGATGTGAGCGGGAGCGAGGGAATATAAGGGCAGGCGGGTGGGCGAACCAGCATTCCGGACGGAGCGCCGTTGAGCGCGGGCAACCGAACTGGTCCCGACCTGCATATCTCCATAACGGCCCGCGGCGTATGACAGGCCGCATCTTCGAGGCCGGACACACGACCGCAGCTGATCACATGCCCGACCGGCCCCAAGATTGCGCTTGTATTCAGGGGGCGTCCACACACGTTGGCCCATGGTGTCCTGACACCGCAGGAATGTCCGTCGGAATTGCATCCGGGACGGGGCGCCTCACCCCGGTCTGCTCCCGCCCGCGTCGAGGTCGGAAAACCGACGGCCGTTCCGGATCAGGACGTCGAGCAGTTCCGCTGGTGGCGGGGCGCCCTCGGACTCCAGATGGCGCAGCCGTTTGCGCAGGGCGAGCAGCCCGGTCCGGTCGGCCTGGAACATCGGGCCGCCCCGGTGCCGCGCAAGCCCGAGGGCGGCGATCGCCAGCAGATCCACGTCCCCCACGCGATGCGCCCGCCCAGCCTGAAGCGCCAGCGCCCCGGCCTGAGCGAGTTCCGCCAGCACCGAGGCGACGATTTCGCGGGCCGGAAGGGCGCGTGTGGCCGATCCCGCCTCCCGCCGGAGGGCAGCGAGTTCGCCTTCTTTGTCCGCCCATGGCCGGGCCCGGTCGCCATGCCAGCGCACACCGCGCCCCATCTTCAGCCAGTTCAGATAGGGGCCCGCGCGCCACGGCGGCCCGATCCGGGCCATGACGACATCGACGCCGCGCCGGTCGAGCCGTGCGAACGGCCCTTCGGCAAAGCCCCAGCCGGTCAGCGCCGCATCGACCGCATCGGGGGAGGCGCCGGCCATCAGCACCCGTTCCGCCGCGGTGATATAGGCGGCCTCGAACCAGCCATCGAGCCCTTGGGCATGGAGGACCAGATCCCGCCCGGCGGAAAGCGCCGCAGCCAGGGGGGCCAGGCCGGTTTCCCCCGCCGCATGGATTTCGACCACACCGGGAAGCCGCGTCAGGCCAAGCTCCGCCCCCTCCGGCGCCACGCCCTCCAGCGCAAGGAGAGCGCCGGTCGCTCGCAGCGCCGGTAGCTCCTCCGGCGTGGGGGCGGCGATGATCAGGTCGGCCGGAGAGAGATCGCCGGGCGCGATCACCGGCTCCAACCGCTGCCAGGCGGCATCGCGCGGCTTTGCCGCCGCCAATGCCTCCGACAGGGCGCGCAGGCTGGCCTCCAGCGCCGCCGGGTCCGAAGCGCCCAGCCGCAGGTCGCATCCCGCGCGCAGCAGGCCGAGCGCGAGGCGATCCGGCTGGTTCCACAGGGCGATGCGGCGCGGCAGAGCCCCGGCGGGCCGCGCCGCCTGACGGCGGGCCCGGGCAACATGGCGCAGCGCGGCGGAAAGCTCGTCCCCCAGCAGATCCTCCCGCGCGACCTGCTCGAAGGCGATCGCCTCATTGGGCGGCAACAGCAATGCGGCCTCCAGAACCTCCGCCAGCCGATGCGCGACGGGGGCGAGCGGTCCGGGTGGAATCTGACCACGAAAGCGTGCGAGATCAGCAAGATAGCGTACCGGATCCAGCGCCGGGGGCGGGGCGTTCTCCGTCGGAACCTCTTCGGAAATCGCGTCGCAAATCCCCAGACGCTGCGCCTGATGCGCGGACAGGCTACGCCCGGAGGTCAGGAACTCCGCCGCCGCATAGGGGCCCGCGCGGCGCGCGAGCCGCACCGCCACGCCACCCGAGGGGATCAGGCCCAAGGCAAATTCGGGCACCGAAAGCCGGGCGGAGGGGCGCAGCACGCGCAAGGCCGCAGCCTGCATCAGCGCCAGCCCGGCTCCGGACAGCAGGCCATCGGCGATGGCGATCACCGGAACCGGCGCCTCAGCGATCCGGGCGGTCAGGGTCAGCAGGGCCTGCGCGGGTTCCTCAGCCGGATCCTCTGCCACCGGCCAGCCCGGCGAAGACAGGATCACCGCGCGCAGATCCGGCATCGCGAAAGCCGCCTCCAGCGCCGTTGCCAGATCCTCGGCCAGGGCCGCATCAAATCCCTCCGCCGATCCCAGAAAATCGACCCGCGCGAGATCGCCCGCCCGTTCCAGCCGAAGCCGTTGCTCCATATCCTGCCGCCTCATGCCCGGCCGTCGTCTTCCGCGACGGCATTCTTGCGCATGACTTTACGGCCTCAGCCGTGCATCGCAAGAAATTTATGCGGTGTTTTCAGGGCTGTGCCGGTTCCAGCCGGGTGATTCCCGTCGCCGCCGCGCGCGCGAGCGCCGGATCGAGCGACATCGGAATATATTCCCCGCGCCGCCACAATTCGGACAGATCGTCGTAATGGCGGCTGAGCGGATGGCCCGATTGCCCGGTTGCGATGATGAAGACCGACGAATCCGGATCCGCGAAATCATAGACCCCGCGATAGCCCGCGCCCGCAACGCTGGCGAAGGGGTTGGCGCCGGTGCCCGCCGTCTGCCCCCGGTTCAGCGTGAAATCCCCGCCCGAGGTCGATTGCCGGATGTTCACGAACCAGCGCAGCAGCGGCGTCTTGCCCAGAACGGTATGGTCATGGGTGGCCTCATGCGCATTGCCCCACCGCCAACTGTCGATATTCGCGCCATATTTCCGCTTCAGCTCGATCAGCGCATCGTCCAGCGCCATCCGCGCCATATCGGTGCAGGTCTCGACCGGGGCGGATTGCATCACGTCGCACCAGCGCGCGGCGCCCTCGGTGTTGCGGAAGACGCGCTCGATGAACAGCGGCTGCAACTGGTTGAATTCATTCGCCAGCGGCCCGAGTTCGTCGCGGATCAGCCGGTTTTGCAGGCTGCGCATCCAGGCGGCATAGATCAGCGGTTCGGGCATGTGTTCGTTCATCTCGCCGTCCCAGGCTGCCAGAAGCTCCAGCGCGCGCTGTCGCATCCGTTCGGGCGTGCCGTCAGGGGCGGGGGCACCGGTGAACCACAGATCCTTGCCGACCAGTGGCAGCAGGCCGCGCGCGGCGGGCGAAACGGTATCCAGTTGCGCGGCGATGAAGCTTCTCGCGGGAATGGACCTCGCGCTCCTCCATCAGCCGGGTCAGGCGCTGCACCCGCTGGCTGTCGCCCCAATGGTAGCTGACATGCTCCGGGAAGGGGCGGTCCACCGTCTTGTTGTTGGTGTTGATGACGATCCCGCCCGGCGGATCCAGAAAGCGCGGGTTGCGGTCATAGGGCAGGAAGCCCTGCCAGCGGTTCTTTTCCTCCCACCCCGGCGTCGGCATCCGTCCAAGCGTGGCATGGCCCGGATCGCGCAGCGGAATCCGGCCGACGGTGACCATGCCCACACCCTTCTGATCCGCCAGGATCAGGTTCTGCGCCGGGGCGATGACACGTTCCCCGGCGGCGGCGGCCTCCTCCACCGATCCGGATTTCATCAGCGCGAGCGCCGCGCTCATCGAGGTGTCCTCGCGGCTCAGCCCGGTCCAGGACAGCGACATCACCATCCCTGGCGGCGTGATCGCGGCCAGATCGAAATGGCTCCCCGGCAGGACGGGGCCGTTTTCCGTCCAGCGCAGGGTGAGGGTAACGGGCTGCGCATCCTTGATGTTGATGATGGCGCGGCGGGTCTCGAACGCCTTCCAGCCGCCGGGGGTGCGGTAGGTCGTCGGATTCTCGGGGTTCAGTTCTTCGACATGCAGATCCTGATCATCGACATAGGCCGTGGTGACGCCCCAGCCGAGCCGCGCGTTCCGCCCGGTCAGGATCATCGGAATGCCGGGGATGGTCGCGCCGATCACGCCGCCCGTTTGCAGTTCGAGCCGCGCGAGATACCACCAGCTTGGCGCGGTAAGGGACAGATGCGGGTCATTCGCCAGCAACGACCCACCCGCGGCGGAGCGGCGCGGCGCGGCGGCGAAAGCATTGGATGCGCCCGCGAAATCGCGTTCGGCAAATGGCGAGAACGGGCCTTCGGCATCGGCGCTGCGGATATTGCGCGGCGCGTCCGGGAACAGGCTGGCGTAATCGGGCAGGGCGGCGATACCCTGCCCCGGAATGTCGGGCATGATGTCGCGCACCCAGCCCTGACCCAGCATCGACACCCGCGCGCGCAGCACCTCGTCCTGCAACTGCCCCGAAAGCCGGGCGGCCAGCAGCTTCATGATCGCGATCGAATCCGCCGGGGTCCAATAGGCGATCGGCGCGTCGAACAGGAAGAACTCGGGCGCCCCCCGGCCAAGCGCGCCCTGGTTCACCTGTTCGATCCAGGCGTTCACGCCCCGGGAATAGGCCTCCAGCGCCGCTTTGGTGGGTGCGTCCTGCGCCTCGACCGAGGCCACCGCCGCACCATACAGGTCGAACCGGCGCATGATTTCATCGGTCTTGACGGTCTTGGCGCCGAAAACCTCGCTCAGGCGGCCCTGCACGGTGCGGCGCAGGACGGTCATCTGCCACAGCCGATCCTGCGCATGGGCAAGGCCGAGCGCGAAGAACACATCCGCATCCGACTGACCGAAGATATGCGGCACATCCTCGGTCGAGCGCACGATCTCTACCGGCGCGGATATGCCCGGCACATGATAGGTGGCGTCGTAATCAGGCAGCGAGCGGGTGGCGAAAAACCACACCCCCACCCAGCACAGGACCAGAGCCACGAGCGCGAGGGTGACACATCGCACCATCCAGCGGAACAGGGTGAACATCGGGGGGCTCGCGGGTTGACGGATTGGTCCGGTGCGTTACTAAGTCACGGGAAGCAGATGATCAACGCGCGTTTCGCGCCGGATGACGGGAGAGCAGAATGGCGAAAGTGGCATTTCTCGGCCTTGGGGTGATGGGCTTCCCGATGGCGGGGCATCTGGCGGCGAAGGGGCATGACGTCACCGTCTACAACCGCACCGCGGCGAAGGCCGAAGCCTGGGCGGCCCGGCACGCTGGCCAATGGGCCGCGACGCCCGCCGATGCGGCGCGCGATTGCGATTTCGTGATGGCCTGCGTCGGCAATGACGACGATCTGCGCGCGGTCTGCACCGGGGCCGAGGGCGCCTTTGCCGGGATGCGGGCGGGGGCGGTCTTCGTCGATCACACCACGGTTTCGGCAAAGGTGTCGCGCGAACTGGCCGAAGTCGCTGCGGCGGCGGGGATCGGCTATGTCGATGCGCCGGTCTCGGGCGGGCAGGCCGGAGCGGAGAATGGCGTGCTGACCGTGATGTGCGGCGGAGCCGAGGCGGATTACACGGCGGCGGAGCCGGTGATCGCCGCCTATGCCGGGGCCTGCCGCCGGATGGGCGAGGTGGGCGCCGGCCAGTTGACCAAGATGTGCAACCAGATCGCCATTGCGGGCGTGGTGCAGGGTCTGTCCGAAGCGCTGCATTTCGCCGAAAAGGCCGGGCTGGCGATCCCCGACGTGGTGGAGGCGATCTCGCGCGGGGCGGCGGGATCGTGGCAGATGTCGAACCGCGCGCAGACCATGGCGGAGAACCGCTTCGACTTCGGCTTCGCGGTCGACTGGATGCGCAAGGATCTGGGGATCTGCCTTGATACCGCAAACGCAACCGGGGCAAGCCTGCCGCTCACCGCGCTGGTCGATCAGTTCTACAAGGAAGTCCAGGGCATGGGCGGCGGCCGCTGGGATACCTCCTCCCTCATCGCCCGCCTGCGGCGATAGGGGGCATTCGGCAAACCCTTGGGGACAATCAGGTGGGGTCACTCAAGCCCAGATATTTCGTAATCTCGAGGAATATCTGCCGTTGAGGCCCACCACGTCGATGCACGGTTTCGCTGCTGATGGAACTCAAAGGCCGCTTTGTCGCAGAAGCATTCCTCTACATGCCAGATCAGAGGGTTATCCGACTGAAACACATTGAAAGATATACAACCGGGTTCGGCTGTCGTGAGGCGGATATGCTCAGGAAGATGTGTTCTCAAGGTTTCGATGTCGGCTTCCGATCTGCAAATCAGACGCCCGGTCAAACGCACCTTTTGCATCGTCATCCCCTTGCTGGCATTCACGGCGACGTCCACAAAGCGGACAGGAAAATGTCTCCTCACTCCCGCGCCGTCATATAGGCGGCGCAGCCGAGGAGGGCGGCGTAGTCGTCTTCGATCAGGCGTATGGGGAAGGCGTCCATGAAATCGGCGAAGCGGCCCTTGGCGCGGAACGCCTCGGTGAAGCCGAATTCGGCGAGGAGCGGGGCGAAGGCGCGGGAGACGCCGCCGATCAGGTAGATGCCGCCGAAGGGCAGGTGGGTCAGGGCGAGGTCGCCGATCACCGCGCCCATGACCCGCACGAAGATCCGTGCGGTTTCGCGCGCCAGCGGATCATCTGCCGACAGGGCCGCCATCACTCCGGCGGCGTCGAGCGGCGTGCCCGCTCCGGCCTGGTCACAGACGAAGGTGTGGACATGGGCGACGCCGCGCCCCGACAGCACGTCCTCGACCGAGGCGAAGCCATGTTCGCGTGCGACGAAACGCGACAGGCGCATATCGGCTTCGGACGCGACGGGGAGGGTGACGTGGCCGCCTTCGGAAGGGGAGACGATCCGCCCGCCCGGCGCCTCGTGGACCGGGGCGGCGTTGAAGCCGGTGCCGATCCCAACCACGAGCTGGCTCACCCCCGGCAGGGCGGCCCGTCCGGGCGCGATTTCGCGCAGCATCCCGGGTTCGATCCGGCCAAGGGCATGGCCCTGTGCCTGAAGGTCGTTCAGCACGGCGACGCGGCGGGCGCCGGTGGCCTCGCTTACGGAGCCGCCTTCGATCACCCAGTCGAGATTGGTCATCGTCGCCACACCGTCCCGCACCGGTCCGGCGGCGGCGACACAGGCACCCTCCGGCGCCACCCCCGCCTCGGCCAGATAGCTGCGCAGGATCGGTTCCAGCGCCGGTTGTCCGGCATTGGCATAACGGCGGATCGACTGCGCCAGCAGCCGCCCATCCTCCGACAGCGCGACGCGGGTGTTCGTGCCGCCGATATCGGCCAGAAGGGTGTAACGGGACATCTCGAAGCTCCTGAGCCGTGGTGCAAGGGTGATAGGACGCCTCGGGGGGCTGCTGCAAGCGGTTGTCCCGAACCCCGCAGCGTTTGCACGCCGCGAAGGTGCGGCTTTAACGCTTGGTTAACCATTCTGTCGGTAACCCTCCGGCATCCGATCGGGTGACACGGCGGGAGGATGAGATGAGGACACCCTTTGCCCTGACCTTCGCGCTTGGCCTGATGGTTCAGGGCGCGCTGGCGCAGGATCTGGCCTTTGCGCCCGGCGCGGATGCCCGCTTCCACTGGGACAGCTACGACGCACTGAAAGCGACCCGGCTGGAGGGGCAGACGATTACCGTTCTGGGGCCGTGGCTCGGGCCGGACAAGGCGCTGTTTGAAAGCGTTCTGGCCTATTTCGAGGCGGCGACGGGGGCCGAGGTGGTCTATGCCGGATCGACCAGTTTCGAGCAGCAGATCGTGATTGACGCCGAGGCGGGATCACCCCCCGACATCGCGGCCTTCCCACAGCCGGGCCTTGCTGCCGATATGGCGCGCAAGGGCTATCTGCGGCCTCTGGCGGCGGGGATGGAGGACTGGCTGAGGGAGAATTACGCGCAGGGCGAGACCTGGGCGCAATATGGTCGCTATCCGGGGCCGGATGGCACGGCGCGGCTCTATGCCTTTCCCTATAAGGCGGATGTGAAATCGCTGGTCTGGTATGTACCGGAGAATTTCGCGGATGCAGGCTATGAAGTGCCGCAGACGCTGGCCGATCTGAAGACGCTGACCGAGCGGATCGCGCGCGATGGCGGCACGCCCTGGTGCATCGGTATCGCGTCGGGCGGGGCAACAGGCTGGCCCGCGACGGATTGGGTCGAGGATCTGATGCTGCGGCTCAACGCACCTGCGGATTATGATGCCTGGGTCGCCAACCGGCTGAAATTCGACGATCCGAAGGTGATTGCCGCGATCGGGGAATTCGGCTGGTTCGCGGCGCGGGCCGGTTCCGGGGCCACGGTCGCCGCGACCGATTTTCGCGACAGCCCGAAGGGGCTGTTCACCGTGCCACCGCGCTGCTACCTGCACCGGCAGGGGTCTTTCATCCCGTCGTTTTTCCCCGAAGGACAGGTGATCGGCGCGGATTACGACGTCTTCTATTTCCCGGCGGATGGTGCGGAGCGGCCGGTGCTGGTGGCGACGTCGATGTTCGCGAAGATGACGGACAATCCGGACTCGGATGCCTTCATCGCCTTCCTGCAAAGCCCGATCGCGCATGAGGTCTGGATGGCGCAGACCGGCTTCGTCACGCCGCATCGGGGGGTGAACCCGGAGGTCTACGGCAGCCCGGTCCTGCGCGGCATCGGGGATATTCTGCTGAGCGCGACCACCGTGCGGTTCGATGGGTCGGACCTGATGCCGGGGGCGATCGGGGCAGGGGCGTTCTGGACCGGGATGGTGGATTTCGTCGGCGGCAAACCGGCGACAGAGGTCGCGCGGCAGATTCAGGCGGTCTGGGACACGCTCGGGCGGTAGATGGAGCAGATTCTTTTCGCCACAGGAACGATCCTGGCCGGGGTGTCCGGCTGCGTCGGCTGGATCTGGGGCGCGAACCGGGTTCTGGACCTGTGGCCGGGTGGGGCGATCCTGCGGCCATGGGTGTTTCTGGGGCCTGCGCTGGCGGGGCTGGGGCTCTATCTGGTCTGGCCCGCGCTGGAAACGCTTTGGCGCAGCCTGCATGACGCGACGGGCACGCAGTGGGTCGGCGCGGGGAACTATCTGTGGCTGCTGAACGATCCGAAATTCCGCGAGGCGATGCGGAACACTCTGCTGTGGCTCCTGGTGGTGCCAACGCTGTCCACTACCTTCGGGCTGCTGGCGGCGCAACTGACGGACCGCATCCGCTGGCGGGCCGTGGCGCAGGCGATGATCTTCCTGCCGATGGCGATTTCCTTTGCAGGGGCCGGGGTGATCTGGAAATTCGTCTATGATTTCAGGTCGGTGGATCAGGAGCAGATCGGCCTGCTGAATGCCGTCGTGGTCGCTTTCGGCGGCGCGCCCCGGGCCTGGCTGAGCCTTCCGCTGTGGAACAGCTTTTGCCTGATGGCGGTGCTGATCTGGATCCAGACCGGCTTCGCGATGGTGATCCTGTCCGCCGCCCTGCGCGCCATCCCACAGGACATACGCGAAGCCGCGATGCTGGACGGCGCCAATCCGTGGCAGATCTTCCTTCAGATCACCGTGCCGCAGATCCGTGGCGCGATCGCCGTGGTCTGGACTACGATCACCGTCACCGTGCTGAAGGTCTTTGACATCGTTTTCGTGATGACGAACGGACAATGGGGCACACAGGTGCTGGCCAATCTGATGTATGACTGGATGTTCCGGGGTGCGCCGGATTATGGCCGGGGCTCGGCGATTGCGGTCGTGATCATGGTGCTGGTGGCGCCGGTCATGATCTGGAACATCCGGCGGTGAGCCGGGCGGTAACCATCGCCGTCGCGCTCTTGGTGCTGCTGTGGACGGTGCCGACGCTTGGCCTGCTGGTGACGTCGCTGCGCGACCGCGACCAGATCGCGGCCTCGGGCTGGTGGCGCGCGGGTTTGCCCGCGACGGTATCGGGGTTCGTCCGGGTGGGCGATCAGGGGGAGATCGCGGGGCAGGCGCTTCGCCCCGGTGAGAGGCTCGTCGCCTGGGGTACGTCGTCGCGCGCGCCCATGGCCTACAGGCCCGGCGAGACGGTACAGGTCAAGGGCGGGCAGGTGAGCGTCACGGCCGATGGCCGCTACCGGCTGACGGCGCCCAACGGGCGGGGGATGCGGATTTTCGTCACCGCGAAGGTGCCGCCAAAGCTTACGCTTGACAATTATCGTCGGGTGATCGGGGTCGAAGGGCTGGGGCGGGCCTTCCTGAACACGCTGATGGTGACGGTCCCGGCGACGGTGCTGCCGATCCTGATCGCGGCTTTCGCGGCCTATGCGCTGGCGTGGATGGAGTTCCCGGGCCGGGCACTGCTGGGGGCGGCACTCGCCGGGTTGCTGGTGGTGCCGCTGCAACTCGCGCTGATCCCGCTGTTGAAGTTCCACAACGATATCGGTCTGGGCAAGGGTTACCTTGGGATCTGGTTCGCCCATACCGGATTCGGCCTGCCGGTGGCAATCTACCTGTTGCGCGGCTACATGGCGCGCCTGCCACGGGAAATCATCGAAAGCGCCCGGATCGACGGCGCCTCGGAACTCCAGGTCTTCCGCGGGATCGTCCTGCCGCTCAGCTTTCCGGCGCTGGCATCCTTTGCCATATTTCAGTTCCTCTGGGTCTGGAACGACCTTCTGGTGGCGACGGTCTTCCTGGGCAACCGACCGGATCAGCTTGTCATGACCGGTGTGCTGCGCGAAATGATGGGCGCCCGCGGCGGCGAATGGGAGATACTGGCAGCCTCGGCCTTCGTGTCGATCACGGTTCCGCTGGCGGTCTTCTTCGTCCTGCAAAAGTACCTGGTGCGCGGCCTGTTGGCCGGAGCCGTGAAAGGTGGCTGATCCTCTCAAGTCTATCACCACGGCACCGCGTTCCCGCCGGGATCCAAGGGCTGTGACGAAGAATAATTACATAACTCACATTATTGGATTTTTAATAAAGGCAGCACCTCGCTCATCGAGACCTGCAAAATGAACGACCTCGACCGCCACTTCTGGTTGGCCGAACCGCTTGTCGCGAAACTGTACGGCCAATGACGCATCGGCTGGTGCCTTCCGAGATTATTGCCCGGGCGTCAGTCTGATCAGGGCGCCGTTTTCCGCATCGGTCAGGATCATCACCGCCCCGTCCCGCGCGACAGCCACATCCCGGATCCGGGCCTGCCCTTGCAGGTAGCGGGCCTCGCCCGTCACGCGATCGCCCTCCAGCGTCAGGCGCACCAGCGCCTGCCCGGCAAGCCCGCCGATCAACAGGCTCCCGCGCCAGTCCGCAAACAACGCGCCGTCATAAAACACCATGCCGCCGGGCGCGATCACCGGATCCCAGTAATAGACCGGCTGCTCCATCCCCTCCTGCGCCGTCAGGCCCGCGCCGATCGGTGCGCCGCTGTATTCCCGGCCATAGCTGATCACCGGCCAGCCGTAATTCAGGCCCGCCTGAGGCCGGTTCAACTCGTCGCCTCCGCGCGGCCCATGTTCGGCGGTCCACAACGCGCCATCCGGTGCCAGCGCCGCCGATTGCAGGTTGCGGTGACCATAGGACCAGATTTCCGGCTGACCGCCCCTGATTGCCGGGTTGCCCCTGGCCGGGCCGCCCTCCGGGTCGATCCGCAGCACCTTGCCGAGATGGGTGCCGACATCCTGCGCCAGAACGCGGGGTTCGGGGGACGAGCGGTCGCCCGTGGTCACGAACAGCATGCCGTCGCGGTCAAAAACCAGCCGCGCGCCAAAATGCGCGGTCGAGGCCCAGGCCGGGTTCTGCCGGAAGATCACCCGCACATTGCTCAGCGCGCGGCCGTCCTCGGACAGAGTGCCCGTCGCCACGGCGGTTGCGTTTTCACCATTGCCGCGCGGCTCGGCATAGCTCCACCAGACCCGCCGGGTCTGCGCGAAATCGTCCCGGATCACCACGTCGAGCAGGCCTCCCTGACGCCGGGCATCCACCTCCGGCAGGCCCGCGATCGGCTCCGATACTGTCCCGTCGGGCGAGACCAGCCGCATCCGCCCTGGCCGTTCCGTCACCAGCCAACGGCCATCGGGCAACTGCTCCATGCCCCAGGGATGGAGCAGTCCCGAAGCGATAACCTGCTGTTCCAGCCGCAGACCGTCACGAATAACCGGCGCCCGCGTCTGCCCGGCAAAGGCCGACCGCTGGTCCGGCGCATTGGGCGGTGGCGCGTTGAAATCCTGCGCAACGGCAGGACCGGAAAGCAGAAGCGCAAGGATCAGGCCCCAGCCGCGTCGTTCCGAAGTCTTCATGGCCACCATCTCCCCGGTTTTCTATCAATACTCATTGGAATATAGGTCGTGCGGCGCCTTTTCACACCGGCCTTTTCACCGCACGAATTGCGCTGCGACCCGCAACCCGAGGCAGACCACCGCTTTTCGGGCCGCTCTCGATTAGCGTCACATCGGGCGGGCCATCGTCGGATTGCACCCCGGCGCGCGGTTCATTTTCCATGGGTCATTGCAAGTTTCAAGAATGCCCCCCTCGGTAATGGCGTGTTCTCGGTCCTCATCGGGAGGTCCGCGCCTTTGACGCGGAGTTGGATCACGGCCAAGAACCTCTTTGGAATCCCCGTTATCGGGTCGAAATGCCCACCGGGCGTTTCTTTACCTCAAACTGCGCCGGCCGCATGAGGGTGGGCCCTGATCACGGGGCTGTCGATCACCTGGAGCTTGTCGGGCGCAACACCAGCGTGGTTCAGGATATCCTCCCACAGCCCGGCGAGCGTCCCGCGCCGGAATTACCGGCAGACGGATGACCACCTGCCAAACTCCTCTGGCAGATCCCGCCAGGGCGCACCGGTCCGCGCGACCCAGAAAATGCCCTCCAGAACGAGTCGATGCTCCGCAGGCTTGCGCCCGTTCGAATACCGGACGGCTCGGATAATGTTGAAAACATCGCAAAAAACGAAGAGGCCTCCGAATATCAGCCCTCCGGCTTCCACGATCGAGAATAGAATTTTCACTCATGGCCTTCCATGTTTATCACTATCATGGATCAGCGCTTTTTATGGAAAACGGCAGTCTTCCCATGAGATTTGTTGCAATCCGCTCGCGGATCAATTCGCAAGTGATTACGGTTCATCACGTTCCCAGGAAAGCTGAGGGTGCGCGGCCCCTTGATAACCGTGTCAGCCATTTGACGGGCCGCGCACTTCGGCACGATCAGGCGGCCTTGCGACGCGCTCTGCCGATTACACCCAGGGCGCCGAGGCCACCCAGAAGCAGCGGCAACGCCGCCGGGACCGGAACGGCCGGAAGCTCGGCAGTCACGACATTATAGCGCACCACGCCGACCACATCCCCCTCCGCAAGGTTCAGCGGGCTGCCGCCTCCGGCCACCCATGTATCGTATTGCTCTTTCGGGAACCAGTCGGAATTATATTCGCTATAGGCGTAATTCAAAAGTCCCGCCATCGTTGCCGTGACCTGAAGTTCATAGCCATCGCCAACGGCATTTCCGAGCGTGAACAGTACATTGTCGTCGCGGCGAACACCATTGATGTTCCCGAACAATTCTCCGATGACCGTATTCAGGCCGAAGCCGTTGGGGCCGGATCCGGAACGGGACAATTCGTTGCGGCAGCAAAGCCGGGTAGTATCCGGAGCGAAGGATTCGATTTCGTTCCCATTGCCATCGAGCGGGAACAGATAGATCCCCCCGTTCAGATAAAGCTGATAGCCATTGGCAAGAACCTGACTGCCGTTGCTCCATTCTCCGTTCCGGTTTTTCCGGGTGGCCTGAATGTCGAACTCCAGAACCGGGTTTCCGGCGGAATTGATCACGCCGGGATGCGCGCCCGGGCCGGGAATGCCCCAGAGGTTGGAGGATGCAAGGTCATAGGTCAATTCAAACGTGACACTACCGCCGGTGACGACGGTCTTTGCAGCGGCGGTTTCAGCCATAAGGAAAGAAGCGGCCAGCGCGCAGGCTGCCACCAAGGCGGATCTTGACATAAGTCACTCCTGAGAATCTCGAATTTTGGGGATTTGGTGCCACCAAGGTGCCTTTTTAAAGATGATTAAAATTGTCACACATGTCAATCGCAACTGTTCCGATAAAAATCTCTCCCGCACCGCTTTGGCTATGGGCGGGGTTTCCGGTGCCGCGTGTCTGAAGGTCCGGCCAGGTTGGCCGTCGCCGTCATCTTCGCCAGAGGATGGTTACCCGCGCCCCCTGCCCCAAATCGGCCGCGGCAGGCGGTGCGATGATAATCCCCGCTTCCGTGCCGCCACCTGCTGGCGTTCGCTGGCGAAGAAAACGAAGCGGTCGGCGGCTCATCGCGTCCGGACTGGGCGTCGCCGGGATCGGGTATGTGCCTCCCCGGCGATGACGGACCGCGCATCGCCGTTCCAGCCTGCCGCCGGACAGGGACAGGGCGGCGGTTTTGCCTGCCGAAACCCGCCGGGCGCCCGTCACGGGAGGGGCAGCCGGAATATGTCGAATGAGGCGCCATCGCGTGATCTCTTTCCACCGGGCCCATTCCTTACTAAGTTTATCAGGTTAGTTCTGGCGTGCGCCACGGGGAATTCGCCAGAAACGGTGCGGGAGGTGATCCGATGCTGAAACGCTGGGTGTTGGCGCTGGCCGTGCTGGCAAGTCCGTCCTGGGCCTGCGAGGGGCGGCTGTTGGAAGGCGCAGCGGTCCATGCGGCGCCGCTTTGTGTGCCCGCCGCGCCGCGCCGGGTGGTGGTGCTGGATGCGGGTTTCGGCCTCGGCATCGGGCTGGATGTGGGGTTGCCCATCGTCGGCGCGCCGATGGACGGGATGAGCGACGCCGCCCTGAAGGCGCGGGCAGAAGCGGCGGGCGCGGCCTCGCTCGGCTTCGTGGCGGAGCCGAGCCTTGAGGCGCTGGTCGCGCTGCAACCCGACATGATCCTCGGCTTCGTGGGCGACGCATCGCTCGCGGATGCGGTTTATCCGCAGCTTTCCGGGCTGGCGCCGACGCTTCTTTATACGTCGACGGACTGGCAGGCATTTTACCGGCTGATGGCGGGCTTCACCCGCCGCGAGGCGGAGGTGGAGCGTGATCTTTCCGCCTATCGCGCGCGGCTGGAGGACATGCGCGCCCGGATGCCGGACCGGGTGGTTTCCGTCCTGCGGATCACTTCCTGGGATTTTCAGGTCTATCTGGACAGCCCCCGCGCCTATGCGCCCTTCGAGGTGATGCGGCAGGCCGGTGTGAAGCGCAGCATCTATGAGACGACGGACGATCCCGCGCAGTCCATGAAGCGGCCCGACTGGGAGGATCTGGCCGCGCTGGACGGCGACGTGCTGCTTTATATCGTCGGCGGCACCAATGCTTCCGACAGGGATGGCCGGCATGAGGAGGTTCTGGCCAATCCGCTGTGGCGGATGCTGCCCGCGGTGCGGGCGGGCCATGTCCACCGGGTCGAGGCCGCGACATGGATGGAGTTCAGCGGCCTCGCCTCGGCGCATCGGGTGCTGGACGATCTGGAACGCTATGTGATCGGGGCGCCGTGAGCCGCGGGCTGCTGGTCCTGGGGGCGGTTCTGGCCGTTCTGGCGCTGTGGTCGCTGACGGTGGGATCGTCCGACATTTCGCTGGTCCGCGCGCTGCGGGCGCTGCTCTCGGCGGGTGAAGAACGGGCGGATATCGTGGTGCGCGACGTGCGCCTGCCGCGGCTTCTGGCGGCGCTTTCGGCCGGAGCGGCGCTGGCTGTCGCGGGGGCGGTGATGCAGGCGATGACGGGCAATCCGCTGGCCGATCCGGGGCTTCTGGGCGTCAATGCCGGGGCGAGTTTCGCCGTGGTCATGGCGATCTCCTTCCTTGGCGTCAGCGGCGGCGGCGCGCTGATGTGGGTGGCCTTCCTCGGCGCCGGAGCGGCGGCGGCGCTGGTCCTCGCGCTCGGCGCGGGCGGAGCCGGGCCGGTGCGGCTGGTGCTGGCGGGCGTCGTGGTGGGGACGTTCCTCGGCGCGCTGACCATGGCGGTGCTGATCCTTGATCAGGCCACGCTGGACGTCGTGCGGCTCTGGACAGCGGGCAGCCTGCGTAACCGGCAGATGGCGCAGGTTCTGCCGGTGCTGCCCTGGCTCGGGCTCGCGCTGCTGGCGGCGCTCCTGCTGCGGGAGCAGTTCACCATCCTGTCCCTCGGCGCGGAGACGGCGAAGGGGCTGGGGCAGAGCCCAATCCTCTGGCAGGGGATCGCGGCTCTGATCGTCGTGGGGCTCGCGGGCGGTGCGGTGGCGATCGCCGGGCCGCTCGGCTTTGTGGGGCTGGTGGTGCCGCATCTGGCGCGGCTGATCCTCGGGCCGGACTACCGGCGGATCCTGCCCGTCGCGGCGCTCGGGGGCGCGGTTCTGGCGGTGCTGGGCGATGCGCTGCCGCGTGCGGTTCTGGGCGTGGATGTGCCGCTTGGGGTGACGATGGCGCTGATCGGCGCGCCCTTCTTCATCTGGCTGGCGCGCAGCCGGGGAGCGGAGGCATGAAGATCTGGGTGGGGCTCATGCTGTTGACGGCGGCGGTCTTCCTGCTCGCGCTGAGTTTCGGCGACCAGCGGATCCCCTTCGTGGCGGTGCTCTCCGCCCTGCGCGGAACGGCGGAGGCTCCGGTGCAGATGATCGTGACCGGGTTGCGCCTGCCGCGCGCGGTGATGGCGCTTCTGGTGGGGGCGGCGCTCGGGGCCTCCGGGGCGCTGGCACAGGCGATCATGCGCAACCCGCTGGCGGAACCGGGGCTTCTCGGCATCAACGCGGGCGCGGCGCTGGCCGCCGTTCTGGTCATCGTTCAACTCGACGGCGTGCCGCAGGGCCTACTACCCTGGCTGACCTTCGGCGGCGCACTGGCCATGTCCGTGGCCATTCATGCGCTCTCCTGGCGGCGGGGCAGCAGTTCGACGCGGATCATTCTGGTGGGGATCGGGCTTTCCGCACTGGCCGGGGCGGCGGCCAGCTTCATCTCCACCTTCGGCGATGCGCCGGCGGTGCAGCGCGCGATGATCTGGCTGGCCGGAAGCCTTCAGGACAGCCGGTGGGAACGGGTGCGGATGCTGGCGTCCTGGTCCGCCCTGCCGCTGGCGCTGGCCTGGGCGATGGCGCGGGAACTCGACGTAATCGCGATGGGTGACACGGTGGCGCGCGGGCTCGGGCAGCGGGTGGATGCCGTCCGCGGTGCGGCGGTGCTGCTTTGCGCGCTGTTGTCCGGGGCGGCGGTCGCGGCCTCGGGGCTGGTGGCCTTCGTCGGGCTGGTGGCGCCGCATCTGGCGCGGCGGCTGTTCGGACAGGCCCATGCGCGGCTGATCCCGGGGGCCGCGCTGATCGGGGCGGCGCTGGTACTCTCGGCTGATCTCGCCGCGCGCAACGTGATGCCGCCGGTGCAGATCCCGGTGGGGGTGTTCACCGCGCTGCTGGGGGCGCCGTTCTTCGGCTGGCTGCTGTGGAGGAGACGCGATGGCTGATGCGGAACTGACGGCGGAACGGGTCTCCATCGGCTATGGCCGCCGCCCGGTGGTGGAGGGGCTGAGCCTCGCCATCCCGCGCGGGCGGTTCACGGCGCTCCTTGGCCCGAACGGATCGGGCAAGTCCACGCTGCTGCGGGGCCTCGCCGGGCTGCACCGGCTGGAGCGGGGGGCGGTTCTGCTGGATGGCCAGCCGCTCGCGCGCCTGCCCGCGAAGGCCGTGGCGCGGCGGATCGGTTTTCTGGCGCAGGGGGCCACGGCGCCGGAGGGGATGACGGTGGGCGATCTGGTCCGGCAGGGGCGCTATCCGCACCGCAGCCTGCTGGGCGGCTGGACCGCCGCAGACAGCGCGGCGGTGGCGGAGGCGCTGACGCTGACCGGCACCGCCGATCTGCGCGACCGGCGGCTCGACACGCTGTCCGGCGGGCAACGTCAGCGCGCGTGGATCGCGATGACGCTGGCGCAGCAGGGCGGCATCCTGCTTCTGGACGAGCCGACGACATGGCTCGACCTCGCCCATCAGGTGGAGCTTCTGGAACTGCTCCGCCACCTGATCGAGACGCGCGGCGCCACCGTCGTCGCCGTGCTGCACGAGCTGAACCAGGCCGCGCGCTACGCCGATCATCTGGTGCTGCTGAAGGCCGGGCGCATCCATGCCGAAGGACCGCCCGCCGCGGTGCTGACCGCCGACAACATGCAGGCGGTGTTCGGCCTAGCGGTGACCATCCTGACCGATCCGGAAACCGGGGGGCCAATGTGCGTGCCGTTGCGCCGTCCGCACGTCCCGCAGGACGGTGGCCGGTAAAACTCCGGTTCCCGTTTTCAAATAACCGTGTATTTTTGTCAAGAATCACGGAGCAGCCCGCATGCGCATCAGATCGGGGGACAGATGAACGGAACACGACCAATCGCGGCTTTTCTCGGCTCGGTCTCCCTGCTTGCGGCCACGGTGGCCGTGGCACAGGACGGGGGCGAAATCCGTCTTGACGAGATCGTCATCTATGGCGACCGCACGACGACGAATATCGACGATACCACCGCCAGCGTGGCCATCGTCGGGCAGCAGGCGCTGACCGGGCCGCTGGCGCCGACCTGGACGGATGCCTTCCGCCAGATGGCGAATGTCCGCACCGGCGACTGGACGGAGAGCGGCTTCGTCATCCGCGGCGTCAATTCCGAAGGGCTGACGCCGGGCGGGCTCGGGGCGCCGCTTGCCTCGTTCTACATCGACGGCGTGCAGCAGACGGTCGAGGGCACGAGGCGGGGCCTGCGCGGCACCTTCGATACCGAGCAACTGGAGGTCTATCGCGGCCCGCAATCCACCCTCACCGGGCGCGCGGCGCTGGCGGGGGCGATCTATCTGCGCACGAAGGATCCGGAATTTGCGCGTTCGGGCGCCGCGCAGCTTACCTATGGCTCGGATGCCCGCAAACAGGTGGGGCTGGCCTTTGGCGATGCCATCGGCAGCAACCTCGCCTTCCGGATCAGCGGCGAATATGCGCGCAAGGACAGCGACCTGAACTATCCCTCCTACCGGGGCTACAAACGTTATGACGACCTGGTGACGGATGAATACTGGAACTGGCGCGCGAAATTGCTGTGGCTGCCCACCGGCAGCGAGGCGACGCGGGTTCTGCTCAGCTATTCGCGCTCCTACGACCGTCCGACGGCAAATGACATCGCCGGATCGGCCTGGCCCACGCGCGGAAAGGTGGACTATGGCGACCGGCGCGGCGACCTCTGGGGCGATATCTGGCCGATCGACGGCGGGCTGGTGCCGCCGCCTTATAACGACTACCTGACCAATCTCGCCGCATTTCAGGATGTCCGCAGCACGACGGTGGATAATTTCGGCGCCGAGATCACGCATGAAATCAACTCCCGCCTGACGCTGACGGCGGCGACGGGCTGGTCGCGCGCCGTCACCAACCGGCATTCCGTCAATTCGGGCACGCCGGGCGAGTTGATCTATGTCGACGGCGCCTTCGATCAGAAGCTGCTCTCGCAGGAAGTCCGGCTGAACTATGACGACGGCGCCAACCTGCGGTGGGTGCTGGGCGCCTATGCCGCGCGGGAGGACCAATCCTCCTTCCGCACCCTGACCGACGATTTCACGCCCCTGATTCTGGGTGTGTCGATGTTCGGCGAGGCCAGCCGCAACAGCGCGAAAATCACCAACCATGCGCTGTTCGGCGAGGTCGCCTATGGCTTCGCGCCCGGCTGGACCATGATCGCCGGCGGGCGGCTGGACCATATCAAGCAGGAGCAGAAGGCCGCGCTCACCACCTTCATGGGAACGACCGCAAGCGACAATACCTTCCGCGATACGGTGCTGATCCCCAAGGTCGGGCTGAAATATGACATCAGCGGCACTCAGTCCGTCGCGCTGATCTATCAGGAAGGCTATCGCCCCGGCGGCGCGGGCATCAAGGCTTCGGACGGCTCGAAATTCGAGTATGACCCGGAGCGGGCGCGGAACATCGAACTGTCCTGGCGCGGCCGGTTCATGGCGGACAGGCTGCATCTGGCGGCCAATGTCTTCCATCAGAACTGGGACAGCCAGCAGGTCGAGCTTTGGGAAGACCCTGCGAATTCGAACACCAGCTATATCGCCAACGCGGGCAAATCGAAATCCTGGGGCGCCGAACTGGAGATGGCCTACAGGGTATCGGACCTGCTGTATGTCACCGCTTCGGCGGGCTTGCTGAAGACCGAGTTCAAGGATTTCTCTGTCGGCACGCAGGACTATTCCGGACTGTCCTTCGCCGGGGCGCCGGAGCGCAACGTTTCGCTGGGTCTCGCCTGGGGCGCGGAAACGGGCTGGTTCGCGAGCGGCAACGTGCAGGCACAAAGCAGCATGCTATCGCGGCTGGAAAATAATTCTCCGCTGACTCTGGGTGGTTTCGGCACGGTGGATGTCGCGGTCGGCTATGGCTGGGATCGTGCCCGGGTGACGGTCTATGCCACCAACCTCTTCGACCGGGAGTATTTCACCTATGAAACCGGCCCCGGCGCAATGGCCACCCTCGGAGACCGCCGCGAGGTCGGTGTGAGGCTGGACGCCCGGTTCTAGCCTGAGGACGTCCGGCATGCCGGCTTCCGGATCCAATAGGGTCCGGGGACCGGCGATCTCCGGGCGCCCTGCCCCGCCATGACGGAAGCGGATCGGTGGCGCTCCGCCATGGTTCGGGGAACGGGCTTCACTGCGTCGAGTTGATGATCACCTCTTCCCCGAAGCGGCCGTTGCGCGGGTCGGGCTTGTAGCTGGAATTCGGCGACCGCATCACCCGGATCGGACGGATCCCCGCTTCGGTCGCCGCGCGCATGTCGCTGTCGGCATCGCCATAATAGATCTTCAGGGCGTGATCCTTCAGGAACTGCACCTTGTTTTCGGCCGAAGAGGTAAAAACCACATCGTTCATCTTTTCGAGATCGAAGGTCTTTTGCAATTCGCCGGTCAGCTTCTCCTCGCCGCTGCCCTTGGTACGCCCGGTGATGAAATAGATCTCGTCACCGCGCGCCTCGTGCATGTCCAGAAGTTCGCGCGCGACCTGTTTCGGCATGGAATACTGGTCGCAGTTGTTGGTGTGGATGTCGGTCCAGAACGCGTCCATCTTCAGATAGTCGTCGGACTCCGGCGAATATTTGTTCTTGCCGTAATAGAAGCAGGGACTGGAGAACAGAACGGTGTCGTCCACGTCGAAGCCCACAACCATCGGCGGCTGCCCCTCAAGGCTGGCCGCGATCTGCGGGACCGAGACCCAATGCACCGGCGCGGTCGCCGCCAGTTCCGAGGCGGTCACGCCCGGATTGAGGTTCGATCCGTCCTGTCCCAGAACGGGCCCCGCGGCAAACAGCAGCGCCGTGATGATGGCCAGGCGTTTTGACATTGGAGGTCCCTTCCCTGTTTGTCCGCGACTCGGGTTCGCTTTCGTTTCAGATTGCGCACCGCCGCGGTCTTGTCAATTTCGAGTGGCCCGAATGCCACCAGGATCAGCCAACTGCCGGAATATCCCGCATCTGCCGCGGGCTGCGCCGACAAACAGCGGACGTTTCGGGAGCGGTTTCGATATGGTATCCATGGCCCTTCCCGCTTTTTCTCGCGGATTTGCATGACCTTACACGCGGTTCCATCGGCATCAGTACATCCGTAATTCTAGGGGTGGAGCCATTCGCCGGCAGGGCTTTCCCTCGCAGGCCCCATACTGCTTGATTATGGCAATCTCCTGCCCCGGCATGTTGCTGTCGCCTGCATTCCTGATAAAGATTTTCGGGTCGGCGATCGCGGCGCTGAAGATGAACGCGATCCGCTCAATCCTGCTTGTGGCGGTCGGGTATTCGCGCTCATGGATGGGCGTGCCTGGTTCTATCGTGGGTGGTCCTACCCTGTCGGGTTATTGTCCTTTGTTCCCTCAGAATGGCCTTCGTTGCCGTAACGATGGTTCGCCTTCAACAGAGGTGATCCAATCACACGAATTGCGGTCCGCCGCGCGTCCGGCAATTATCATCAGCTTCTCATTTGATGGGATGCGCATGGGAAACCTCGGAGGAACAAACCCTGTCGTCTCGTCAGCGAGTGGCATGTATGGCGACCCCGGGAGGACTTGAACCCCCAACCCCAGACTTAGAAGGTCCGTGCTCTATCCAGTTGAGCTACGGGGCCGCAAACGGATCGGCAGTCATTCCGTTCGCCAATGACATCTGACTGCCGATGCCCGCGCTTCGGGACTCTTCGTCCGCGCGGGCGTGCCTATCTATGGCGCGAACTTCCCTCTCGGCGCAAGCCCTCAAAGCTCCAGCGTCATGAAGACGCTGTAAGGGTCCAGCCGGTAGGGGCCGAACGGGCCGCATTCCCGGAAGCCATGGGCCAGATAGAGCGCCCGCGCCGGGCCGAAGGAGTCCTGCGTGCCGGTCTCCAGGTTGACGCGGGCAAAACCGTGGTTGCGCGCCTCGGTCACCAGATGACCCAGCAGCATCCGCGCCAGCCCCCGCCCACGCAGCTCCATCAGCACATGCATCGACTTGATTTCCGCCAGCCCGTCGTCCAGCCGCTTGAGCGCCGCCATCCCCACCGGATTGCCATCTTCGCGCATCACATAGAACAGGATACCCGGCGCGGCCAGCGCATCGGCGGGCAGCATGTGGATGGATTCCAGCGGAGTGTCGGCATACATCGCCGCAGTATGGCGCGCATGCAGTAGCGACAACTCCTCCTGCACCGGATGTTCGAGCGTGATCGTGATCATCTTTCCCTCCTAGCGGCGTTTCTTCTTGACCCCGCCGCGCTGTCCGGGCCGACCGGCGGTAGACCGTCCGCGCGCGGCGACAGCCTGCCCGGCGGCCTCTTCCACCACCGATTGCCGCGCCAGCGGATCGTCCGCCACGGCGAGTTCCACCGCCTCCAGCCGCTTGATCTCGTCGCGCAGCCGGGCGGCCTCCTCGAACTCCAGGTTCTCCGCCGCCTTGCGCATCCGGCCCCGCAGATCGTCCAGATGCGCGGACAGATTCGCCCCGACCTTCGGCGCCTCGATCTGCGCGGTGACGCGGGCCAGATCGGTATCGCCCTGCCACAGCCCGGCCAGAACGTCCTCGACATTCTTCTTCACGGTCTGCGGCGTGATCCCGTGTTCTAGGTTGTAGGCCATCTGCTTCGCGCGGCGCCGGTCGGTTTCGGAAATCGCCCGCTCCATCGAGCCGGTGATCCGGTCGGCATACATGATCACCCGCCCCTCGGCATTGCGCGCCGCGCGCCCGATCGTCTGGATCAGCGAGGTTTCCGAGCGCAGGAACCCCTCTTTATCCGCGTCCAGAATCGCCGCCAGCCCGCATTCCGGAATATCAAGACCTTCCCGCAACAGGTTGATTCCAATCAAAACATCGAAAGCGCCAAGCCGCAGGTCGCGCAAAATCTCGATCCGCTCGATCGTGTCGATGTCCGAATGCATGTAGCGCACGCGGATGCCCTGTTCGTGCAGGTATTCTGTCAGATCCTCGGCCATGCGCTTGGTGAGCGTGGTGACCAGAACCCGCAGCCCCCGCGCTGCGACCTTGCGGATTTCATCCAGCACATCGTCCACCTGCGTCTCCACCGGGCGGATTTCCACCTCCGGATCCAGAAGGCCGGTGGGGCGGATGACCTGTTCGGCAAAGACGCCGCCCGCCTGCTCCATCTCCCATTTCGCCGGGGTGGCTGAAACGAAGACCGACTGCGGCCGCATCGCGTCCCATTCCTCGAACTTCAGCGGGCGGTTGTCGGTGCAACTAGGCAAGCGGAATCCGTGTTCCGCCAGCGTGAACTTGCGCCGGAAGTCGCCCCGATACATCCCGCCGATCTGCGGCACGGTAACGTGGGATTCATCCGCGAAAACAATGGCATTGTCCGGGATGAACTCAAACAGCGTCGGCGGCGGCTCGCCCGGGGCACGCCCGGTCAGATAGCGGGAATAGTTCTCGATCCCGCTGCACATCCCTGTCGCTTCAAGCATTTCCAGGTCGAAGTTCGTGCGCTGTTCAAGCCTCTGCGCCTCCAGCAGCTTGCCCTCGTCGTTGAACTTCTTCAACTGCTGCGCCAACTCGACCCGGATCTGCTTGATCGCCTGTTGCAGCGTCGGGCGCGGCGTGACGTAGTGGCTGTTCGCATAGATCCGGATCTGCTTGAACGTATCGGTCTTCTGCCCGGTCAGCGGATCGAATTCGTCAATCTTCTCAAGCTCCTCTCCAAAGAAGCTGAACCGCCATGCGCGGTCTTCGAGGTGCGCGGGCCACAGGTCCACCGTATCGCCCTTGACCCGGAAGCTGCCGCGCTGGAACGCCGCATCCAGTCGTTTGTATTGCTGCGCGACGAGTTCGGCCAGAAACCGGCGCTGGTCATACAACTGCCCGACCGTCATGTCCTGCGTCATCGCCGAATAGGTCTCGACCGAGCCGATACCGTAGATGCAACTGACCGAGGCCACGATGATCACATCGTCACGTTCCAAAAGCGCGCGGGTGGCAGAGTGGCGCATCCGGTCGATCTGCTCGTTGATCATCGACTCCTTCTCGATATAGGTGTCGGTGCGCGGAACATAGGCTTCGGGCTGATAATAGTCGTAATAGCTGACGAAATACTCGACCGAGTTCTCGGGGAAGAAGCTCTTGAATTCGCCATACAATTGCGCGGCGAGCGTCTTGTTCGGCGCCAGAATGATCGCCGGGCGCTGTGTCTGTTCGATGACCTTCGCCATGGTGAAGGTCTTGCCCGTGCCCGTCGCGCCAAGCAGCACCTGATCATGCTCCCCCGCCAGCACTCCACCCGCCAGTTCCGCGATCGCGGTGGGCTGGTCGCCCGCCGGTGAAAACCCGGTATGCATGACGAACCTCCGCCCGCCTTCCAGCTTCGGCCGGGTCAGCACATCAAAGCGGTCCGTCGGCAGGTTGGTGTTGTTGTGCGGCATTTCGGCCCTCCGGGGTTCGCCACAGATTTGTCCTCTTTCCGTTCCCTTTCAAGGGGGGCGTGGTGCTTGCCTTTTTCCACGGATCGGCTATCAGCAGGAAAAGGCGATTTTTCGAGAGGGACTCCCATGCGCGCCCGCATCTATCAGCCAGCCCGCAACGCCATGCAATCCGGTCAGGCGAAGACGCATTTCTGGTATCTCGACTATCAGCCCGCCGATGCGCGCGAGATCGACCCTCTGATGGGCTGGACCAGCTCGGACGACACCCAGACTCAGGTCCGCCTGAGGTTCGACAGCCGCGAGGCCGCCGAAGCCTATGCCAAGGAACACGGCATCGACTATGCTGTGACCGAGCCGCACAAACGCGCTGCCAACATCCGCCCCGGTGGCTATGGCGAGAATTTCGCCTCGGGCCGCCGCGCGAACTGGACGCACTGACCGCCATGGAAGTTACCCATCTGATCACCCATTCGGGTGGGTTCCATGCTGATGAGTTGCTGTCCTCCGTCATCCTGATGCGGCTTTTCCCGCAGGCCGAGATTGTACGCAGCCGCGCGGCGGAGTGGATCACCCCCGGGCCGGGGCGTATCATCTATGACGTCGGTCGCGCCTTCGACCCCGAAGCGCGGGTGTTCGACCACCACCAACGCCCCGCGCCGCTGCGCCCGGATGGCCAGCCGTTCAGTTCGTTTGGCCTGATCTGGCGACAATTCGGGCGGGATTACCTGCGGGCGCTGGCCATCCCCGAAGCGGACATCGACCCGATCCATGCCGGTTTCGATGCCGGATTCGTCCTCCCCATTGACCTGATGGACAATGGCGCGGTTGACCCTTCTGTGGCCGGGCCGCTGGCGGGGCTGACGCTGCCGGTGTTGCTCGAAAGTCTCAAGCCGGTCTGGGATGACCTCACCCCCGACGCCGAGGACCGCGCCTTTGCCGCCGCCCTCCCCGTTGCCCGGAGTTTTGTCGAAGCGGCCATAGCCCGCGCCGCCGGTCAGCGGCGAGCCGAAACCATCGTCGAAGCGGCCATAGCCCGCGCCGGCACCGATCGGATTCTGGAGCTTCCCGGCCCGATGCCTTATGGTTCCGCCATCGGGCGCGCGGGGGCGGAGCATCTTCTGTTCGTCATCCATCCGCGGAACGGGGACTGGGCGCTGAACGGGATTCGCAAAGAGAAAGGTAGCTTCGCCCAACGCGCTGACCTCCCCGAAGCTTGGGCGGGGTTGACGGACGAGGCGCTCGAAGCCGCTTCCGGTGTCAGCGGAGCAAAGTTCTGTCACAACGCCCGCTTCATTGCCGTTGCCGACAGCCGGGAGGCCATTCTGCGCATGGCGCAGATCGCCGTTTCGCAGGCAACCAACTGACAACATTTCATTATTTTATGGGCTTGGGATGGCATCCCTGCCCTATCTATCTGATCCTCTGGACGCGCTGAGAGCATCCGTTCCGGCAAGACAGGCGGCTGTACGACCCTCAATCACCGTGATTTTATTCTATAGATGTTTGCATCTGGCGCGATTCTGGCTATATTAAGCAGGCATCGCTTCTTCGTTACTGATCCTTAACCGGCCAGCGTTCGATTTTGTCTGTGCCGGGCTGTCGCAATTTCGCGGGCAGCATGATCAGAAAGGACATCACGATGGCCAATGGCACCGTGAAATGGTTTAATGCAACCAAAGGCTACGGCTTCATCGCTCCGGAAAAGGGCGGCAAGGACGTGTTCGTGCATATCTCTGCCGTGGAACGCGCGGGTCTTCGCGGCCTCGCCGACGGGCAAGCGGTGAGCTACGAGCTCCAAACCGGCCGTGATGGCAAAGAATCGGCGACGGATCTCCAACTCGCCTGATCCCGCTATCCGGATGATAGCATTGAGCCAGCCCGTCGGGGCTGGCTTTTTCGTTTTGGCAGGCATCTTTTGTGCGACAGGTGGATATTTTGCAAGCGCAACGGCGCAGCCCTGTGCTGGGAGTCATGATTTCTGAGTGTCTTTCCCCTGCGGACTCTGCTCAGTTTAAGCGGCGACTCTGAGTGGCTTCTCAAGCGTGCGCATTGCGAGCGCATGTGGAGGGCGGCTGTTGTAGGAGCTGATCCCGTCGCCGATGGTGCGGGTTGCGTGCTGGATACCGTCGTGCGGCAGGCGATGCCCGCATTGCTCTTTCAGTGTCCGGACCACGCCGTTTTGCTGCGGGGTGATGAACGCCTGCTTCAGGCTGTAGCTGCGGACCGTGGCCGTGAATTTGCGACTGTAAAACCAGGCCGTTGTCCAACCTCAGGAGGAACTCCGCTGACACCCGGTCCAAGGTGCCGAACCTGGTGATCGACGCATGTTCCAGCAGGTTGTGGCTTTGCCGGAGCGCGACAGATTCTAGCCCGGCAGTTCGTGGGTGCGGCAATCCATGACCAAGGCCAGCGTGGCCCCGCCATACCGTTCTGTCGGTCAACCAGCGTTTTGGCCCCAGACGGGATCGCCGCGATGCGGGACGCATCCCCCGGTCGTTTCCTGCCAGCCCTTGAGCTGAAAGACCTCCTGAACCATGTTCTTATTGCACCCCGGAGGCCAGACCGCGATTCGGTAGCCGAAAGACGGCTCGTGCTCGATTATGGCCTTGATCTCCGAAAAGGAAAGATCGAAGGACCGGCTGGCTTCGACCACCATCGTCTTGCCTTGGATGATCTCGATCGCCAGCGCCGTTTCGCGCTTGGCCGCCCACCGTTTGGCGCTGCCATCCATGCTCGTACTCATTGCTAACATCGGTTTTTTATCTGTGACTTGTCCAGCGCCTCACCCAGGATCTCCGCTTCGAGGGTCTTGCACCAGAGCTGGCGTTCCAGCTCGCGAATGCGGCTTTCCATCTCCCGCACGACGCGGTTGCTGGTGACATCGCCGTCTTCGGTCACGGCGATGCTTCCCCTTTCGAACATCAGACGCCGCCAACGATATAGCAGGTTCGGCGCCACGCCATTGCGCCGCGATCGAGATGATCTCTACGTTAGCCATAAGCATGTGCTCAGGCATAAGCCTAAGCCTCCATCTTTTGGCCTGAGATCCCGGTCTAAACGGGGGCTAGTTCAGGGTCTTCTCTAAACTAAAACCCCTGTGTCCATCGACCTCCTTACCTTAAAGCCCATCCACGACGCCCGGACCATGCAATCCATGCGCGGTCCTTCTATGTTACGCCTACTTATACTCCTGTGGTGGCTGAGTCCGCTCAACAAGAGATCCCGCCAACCTTTGCCATGACAGACGAAATTCACGATCAGAGAGTCATGGTCAATCCGGACAGATTATTAACAACTACCAAAACTTGAAATCGGTATACCGTTCATAAAATCTGAATTTTTCCACTGATCAAAACATAATTATAGAAACAGATCACAGTATCACCTTTTTTAAATTCATCGCCCCAATCCCATAGGTTTCTGATATTTGGGCTACTTCAATATCGAAACTTTCAGATATTCCATCCAATGCCATCATAACCGGATCATATACCCATCTTGGGGACGTCACTACCATCTGACGAATTTCCTCCGTTCCCTTAAGAATACGAATACGATAACTTTCATTGGCTTCACCCAAGGGCACATCAAGACCCTCCCAACTGTCTCCGTCGATACGCGTGCGGCGCACCCATTTGAAAGATACCCCCTCCGATGACACTGCACTCCTCAGATGGCAGGGGCTCAGGGGGCGCAAACCGGATCCCTTGAAACTTTCGACAACATGAACATAAGAGGCATCATCATAAGGGTTGCGTGCGGATCCCACTCGAAAATGCCGTGCCAATCCACGGGTGGATGCCGGCATCTGGACCTGCTCAACTGCGCCGTCCATCAAGACGATCCGACTTCCCTCAGGCCATACATCCGGCATTTTCGCATCTGTCCCCAATTGTCCACGCAGTCGAAGACTGATATCCCAAATATTCTTGGAAACAGGAACTGCATCCATAAATTGAAGCAATTCCCAGTTTTCGCTTGCCCCGTCGCCAATCGCCAAAAGGTTTGCTCCGTTTAAAAGACGCATATCCGAAACAGATTCGAGCGTCCCATATTCCATCTGAACCCGAAGAGGTGCGCCACGATCCCACAATCCCGGTTGCGCAGCGAGCAGTGGTGACAATGTAACGCCGATGCTCGCCCTGGTGCTTAGGGTGTGGTTCAGTGCATAGCCATCGTCTTCAACTGAAGAATATACGGCAACTGCACCAGGCCAAGGATTGACCGAAACCGCCAGATGGGGAGAAATCGGATCCTCATTGCCTGTCATCAGTGGCAGATCCATGAAAACGGGCGTAACGGGGACCGGGGCAGAATATGGTTTCGGTGTCGGAATATCTTCTGCCTCGTCCGATGGTTCATAGACCGAAGGCTCGACGCGAACCGCTTCGACGGAAAGCGCGTCGGAGCGTTCGGTGCGATCTACGCGATACCGCCGAACGCCTTCTTCCATCGGCAGCGCCAACACATCACCCGCTCCAAACATGCCCAGAGACGGCGGAAGAGCGAATTTTGCCCCATCCCGTGCAACGCGTGCTTCGCTCAGCCAGCGTTCCGCCGTACCTTGTGCCTGCGAGCGTGTGAGCGTCAGCGGAAGTTCAGAACCAGCTGCCGCGTTTCCTTCTTCATCCGGAAAGATCGCCTCTACCGCGCGGGTTTCGAAATCGCCATCGGCCTCGATATAGGCAATCCGCATACGGCCAGCCGTATCAACATCCGGAGAGCGCATATATTCCAGAACCGCATGTTCATCACTCACAACCAACCGATCAATCGGGATATGCGCGTCGACACGACCATCGCGCATGCGAAAAACGATCTTGCCATTCCGCTCAAGCGCCTCAAAACCATAGGCAAGGATCAGTGTCTGAAGTGCAGAACGCGCAGTCTGTCCCCCAGTCATCGTAAACCCACGGACCAGGCCATAAAGCGCGCTGGTATCTATCTCCGTCACATCGGATCGCGCACATATTTCCCCGACCACACTCGCCAGAGGCTGTGAGGAAACCCGTCCAGATATCCAGTGTCCCCGTGCGTAATTTTCACCATCCGCCCAGATATTTCCCAACTGTGGGAATTGCGGATAGGGTCGCGCATCCCATGCCCAGACATGCATTCGACGAGTGTCCAGCATTCGACCATTGTAAAGCGTGGCTACTGGATTATTCTCCTCCCGTTCCCAGTAATCCGTCATTGCGCGGAGGTATTGCATCTGAATCAATTCATCGCGACGCCCATCCGAAAAATGTGGCAAGCTCGATTCGGAACTTTTCGGATCCAGAAATTTGTTCGGCTGGTTCGTTCCTTTATTGACCGCGGCGCATCCAAGTTCCGTGAACCAGATCGGCTTCGATCCGGGAATCCAGTCCGTCGGCGCATCTTTCCTCACACCGTTCATACGATCATGATGAAGGTGCGACCACCAGTTCCGGATATCCTTATAACGCCACACCCAAGGCTCGTCATATCCATCTGTGATCGGAGTGCGAACCTGCGCATCACGATGTTCATCCAGTGCATAATACCAATCATAGCCCTCGCCACCCTCGATGTTGGATTTCAGATAATCGAGGTTGTAGATAGCCCCCCAATGAGCATCCAGATGTTCTTCACCATCGCGCCAGTCAGATAGCGGCATATAGTTGTCGATCCCGATGAAGTCGATATTCTTATCAGCCCAAAGCGGATCCAGATGGAAGAACACATCGCCATTCCCGGGATGATAGCCGAAATACTCTGACCAGTCCGCCGCATAACCGATCTTGCAGTCCGGCCCGAGAATGGAACGCACCTCTGCCGCCAGTTTCCGCAGCGCATCGACTGAAGGGAATCTGTTATTCGCCCCGCGGATTTGCGTCAGGGCGACCATTTCCGTTCCGATACAGAAAGCATCCACCCCGCCCGCCAATGCACACAGATGCGCATAGTGCAGGATGAAGCGGCGCATCGACCATTCCTCGGGCCCGGAATAGGACACCGTGTCTTTAGCGCTGGAAAATTGCGACGGCTGCGCCATACCGAAAAACGCTGCAACCTCATGCGCAGCGGCTGCGGTCCCATCCGGACTGCCCTCGCGACCCGGCGCCATCGAAAGCGTGATCCGCCCGCGCCAAGGCAGCGGCGGTTGCCCCTCCGCCCCCGTCCAGGGATCCGGCAGTGTATTCCCTTGCATCTGCTCCATCAGGATGAAAGGATAGAATACCACGTCCTTGCCCGCCGCCCGCAACGCCCGAATCGACTCGATCACCGATGCGTCCGACGGCGTGCCGCCATACACCGAGCCCTTCTCTCCCAGCTTGGGGATTTCCAAGGCATCCGCCCGGCCAAGGCCGGAGACACGCCACGGCATATTGGTGCCATCGACGGTCTTGTCCGCCACCTTTGGCCGGATTTCGCACTGGCCACAGCGCAGATCGTTGCCAAACCACGACACCACCAGCGAGACCGAACCGCACTCCGGCAGCTCTTCCTCAAGCATGGTGAGCGAGGCGCGAAAATCCGTCACACCTCCCGGCGCATTCTGGTTCACCGCAACCGACTTCGCGAGCTTGCTGTCCCGCTGCCGCTCGTAAACCGGTGTCGTCGCCAGTGAATATTCGCCGGTCCCCGGAATCAGTGCAACCGCTTTCACCCCCCGGACCAGATCCGGAACCGTGTCGGCGCCCGCGCCCTGCGCGGCCCGAACCACCTCGAAATTGAACTGCGGCACGCGATTGCCAAAGGCGCCGAGTTCGAGATCCTCGATCACCACATAGGCGATGCCACGATAGGACGGCGCCATCCCCAGCCCCTCGACCGCCTCGATCTTCGGATCGGGCTGCTGCGCCTCGGATCCGGTGTAGACGCGCATGTTCAGCGCGGAGCGGTCGATTTCCGTCCCATCGGCCCAGACCCGCCCCACCCGCAGAATCTCGCCCTCGCACAGGGCGATCGCGAGGCTCACCGAATAGCTGTAGCTGGTCGTCGTGACCCGTTGAGAAGTGCCCTTGCCGCTCTTCTGCACCGATTTGGTCTCGAAGAACCGCGTCGCCCAGATGATCTGTCCGGAAACGCGCATCCGCCCCCACAGGATCCCGACCCCATCCCCCTCACTGGCGCTGGTCAGGCGGAACCGCTCGACCCGGCCGGTCTCGACGCTTTGCGAGCCGGATCCAAGCAGGCGCTGGTCGATCGCGCGGCCCAGCACCGCCCCCACGGCTCGCCCCATGACCGCACCGGACAGGCCGAGGATCGTGCCCCCGAACCCCGCCCCAATCGCACCACCCGCAGCGGAAAGCAGAATCGTTGCCATCAGACGGCTCCTTCAGGAAAGGCGAAACGCGCGACGATCCGGCGTTGCCAAGGCTGGGACAGGGGGCTTTCGATCACCCCATGTCCAGTGTAGGCGTGAATGAAACTCGGGCCAGAGCCGCCCATGGCGGAAATGCCCAGATGCTTGGCCACGGCGCCTTGCCGCAGCCGGAACAGCAGCACCTCGCCCGGGCCATCGGGCGGCGAACCGACCACCTCCGACAACGGGAGCAGATGCCGCCGTGCCGCCGCCCAAAGCCGCTCCTCCCGGGAGGGCTCCGCCCAATCGGGGGTATAGGGCGGCACGCTTTCCGGCTCATGGCGATAGAGCGCGCGCCAGATCCCCCGCAACAGGCCCAGGCAATCGGTGCCTGCGCCCTGAACCGACGCCTGATGCACATAGGGCGTCCCGATCCAGCCGCGCGCAATCCCAACGGCCCGCAGCCCCGTAGAAGTCTCGCTCATTTGAACAGGCTTCCTCCGTCATTCGTGCCGCTCGAAACCGGATAGGACGTCAGCCAGTCCTCACCCGGAATATGCGGGAATCCCCGGAAATTCAGGAAGTTGTCGAACTTCATCCGGCAGGTCTCGGCACGGCGGTCACAGCCCGCTTCCAGCCGCACCATGTCGCCCGCCGACACCTCCGCCCCCAACCGCTGCCACAACTCGATCGTCCGCGATCCGTCCGCAGCGGTCCGGTCGTTCTTGATGATGCCGATCAGTCCCGCCGCCTTGCCGCTCAGCACCTGGAACCGCCCCTTCTCGAACCAGCGCTCTGCGAAATCCGCAAACGCATCGAACCGGAACACCCGTGCATCCTGCACCGTCTCCACCGCGATCTCGGCGAAATAGCCTTCGGTCAACGTGGCGAATTTGCAGCGTCGATCGCCCAGAATGGCCGAACAGCGCGGATGGTAGATCTGGCCCTTTTCCTGCCCCAGCGGTTCGGTCAGCCCGCGCAACTCGACCGTGAACGCCCCGGCGCCCCGGCTGATTTCGCCGAAGGTACCGCGAAAGATCAGCGCGCGCTGCGATACATCGGCCCAGTTCACCAGCCAGCTGCGCACCTCGGCCCCGTCATAGCGGCCCGCAAGGATGTCCTCCTCCCGGATCGCATCGGAACTCAGCGCGCCATAGGCTTCGCTGTTATCGACGGACAGCCCCGTCCCTTGGGCAAGCGCCCGTGCCGTCATCCCGCTGTCGGGTTCAAAAGTGATCCCCTCAAACACCAGTGTGCCGTCATGATCGGTAAAGCCCAACTGCCTGCCATCCTTGCGGGCCACCGCCCAGGCGCGTGCGACGGTGGTGCAGCCGGTGGCCATATGGGCCTGAAAATCCTCGGGATAGCTCATCAGATCCGAACCTCCACCACTGGCACCTGCGGCAGATCGCCCGCCCCGAACGACTGCACCGAGACTTGAATGCCGTCGGTGTCGAACCGCACCGGCACATCGAATTCAAAACCGGCCGTGACACGCGCACCGGCGGGCGGCGGGTCGTAGAACGTGATCACACCCGTCGTCAGATCGACATCGTAATGTACCGTCTCCGCGCGCTGAGACCCCATGAGCCCGGCCTGAACCGTGCCATCAACCGGCTTGCGGATCGGTCGCACATAGTCCACCCCGCCGGAGCGGTAGGTCTTCGCCAGTTGAAATACGGTCGTCACCCCGTCGCCGATGCCCAGCAACTGATCCTCGAAATCCACCTCGCGCGAGGCCGGACAGCTTTTGTAATCCGACCAGTCTTTCCAGCGGAACCCGTGTAGCTGCCCACTGCGCGCTTCGAAAAACGCGATCAGCCGCTCCACATCGTCGAGCGACCGCAGCCCCACCCCCGCATCATAGCGGCGGCGCGAATGAGCCCAGGGGCTGTTGCGTTCCTCGAACCCGTTTTGCAGCGTCACGATCTCGGTGCGCCGTTCCGGACCGCCGACCGAGCCAAAGCTCAGGTTCGCCGGGAATCGGACCTCATGAAATGCCATGCTTCCCTCCTGCAATTCGGTTCAGGCGTTGCGCTGCCCGCGCGACAGGGCGCGGTTGATCTGCGCGGCGATCTGGCTCTGGCTGCGCATGAAGCTCGTCGCATCCTGTGCTGTCACGTTCATTGTCACGTTCACGGCACGGCCCCCGCCCGAGCTCTGCACCCCGAGCCGCCCGTCTGCGCCGCGTGTCAGCGGCATGATCGCCTCGGCCCCTGCCTCACCCATCAACCCCGTCGCCCCCCGCATCGGGAAGCTGACGGGACTGCTGACGACACCGCCCTTGGCAAAGGGCATCACCCGCCCCTGGCTGAAGGCGCCGCCATTGGCGAAGGGCAGCACCCCGCTGAGCAGCGAATTCAACCCGTTCGCCACCGTCGACCCCACCGCCTGTTCGACGGGCTTGGTCGCGATGTTGTAGGCCGTCATCGAGATGTTCTCGGCCAGCTTGGTCAGCGCGTGCGACAGGCTTTCGCCGTTGAAGACCACGGCCTGGAAGGCGTTGCCCAGATTGCGCCCGATGCTGTTGGCCAGCACGCCCACTTCGCGGGTGGTGTAAAGCATCCCCTCCCGCAGTTGCAGCAGTTCGTCGTTGAACGTGCCCGTGACCGAAACCGCCGCATCGAGGCTGCGCTCAAGGTCGGCCGTGCGCTGGCTCAGGTCGTCCAGCTTGTCGCTATCGCTCATTCTCATCCTCCGGGGATTTCGCCCCGCCCCCGGATGGGGGCAGATCGGGCCATTTCCGCGCAAGCTCGCTCAACCGGGAGCGCGTCAGCGGCGGCTTCGCAGCCTCCCGCCCCAGCATCAGCGACAGTTCCGCCGGGGTCAGCGCCCAGAACTCGGTCGGCCGCAGCCCAAGACCGCGCAGCCCGGCCCGCATCAGTCCGGGCCAGTCGAGCCGCTCGCTCATTCCTGCCCCGGCACCTGAAAGGCCCGCACCAGCAGTTCCGCAGCGATCCGCGCCGCGCCAAGCGCCCCGACCCCCAGATCCGCTTGTCGCAGATCCGCCGCCGTGCCCTGCCAGCCCGCCGCGCGCAGCCCGGCCAGCAGCACCGCCAGAACGTCGCGCATGGCAAAGTCGTTGGCCTCGAACCGCCGCACCAGCGCCAGAACCGAACCGCCGACCTCCGCCTCAAGCTCCGCCAGCGCGCCCAACGTCAGCTTCGCCGGATGCGCCACACCGTCGAGCCTGACCTCGACCTCTCCCGCCCAGGGGTTCGCCATGATCAGACCGCCGTGAAGGTCATCTTGCCGGCCGAAGCCAGCGTCATTTCATAGGTCGCCTCGCCGTTGTAGCTCCCCGAATATTCGATCGCGGTGATCTGGAACACGCCCTGCACGATGCCGAAATCGGGGATGATGACCTGAAACTCCGGCATCTCCCCGTCAAAGAAGATCTGCCGCGCGCGTTCGTCCGTCGCATCGTCCTTGAACACCCCGGAGCCCGAGATCGACGCCGACCGGACCCCCGCGCCCGCCAGCAGTTCGCGCCAGCCGCCGGGGCTTTCGAGCGAGGTGACATCCACCGTCTCGGCGTTGAAGCTGATGCGCGAGGCGCGCAGCCCCGCGATGGTCTCGAACTGTCCCGCCCCGGTAAGATCGAGCTTGATCAGAAGGTCTTTGCCGTTCTGCGCTGCCATGTGACTACTCCGAAATGAAAATCCCGTTGGGGCGCGTCAGTCCTCGACGCGCGCCCGGAAGGTGATGTCGATCCGCCGCTGGTTGACCTTTTCCACCCGGCGCGCCTGCGCCTTGAGAAACCAGATCCCGACCAGCCTGCCCCGGCTCAGCCCCAGATCCGCCCCGCACAGCACATCCGACACGGCGGCGGCCACTTCCTTGGCCTGCGAAAACCCGGCCTCGGATGTGACGACGGACACGACGAAATCGTGCCGCGCCCCGCCCGCCGTCTTGTCCGAGGCGTCCTGAACATCCTCCGGCCCGAGCGAGACATAGGTGCCGGCAAGCGTGCCGGGCGGAACCGCGTCATAGACCGCCGCGCCCACCAGCCTCGAAATCACCGGATCTGCGGCCAGCGCCTGATAGACCGCCGTTTGCAGGGCCGCCGTAACGCCATAACTCATGCCGCAATCTCCTCGCGCGCGAAGCAGACCAGATAGTGCTGCCCCAGATCATGTTCGGCGACGGCCAGGATGCGGAAGATCCGCGCGCCATCGCGGAACCTCTGCTCGGGGCGGGGACGTTGTGCCGATCCCTGCGGCGATGCCCGCACGACGATCCGGAACGGCACCGAGGCCAGCCGCACGAATTCGCCCGCGCGCTCGACCCCCGTGCCCGGCGTGACCTCGGCCCAAAGGGTGCCCAACGCCTGCCAGGTCAGCCGCGCCCCGCCTGCGCCGTCCTGGGTCCGGACCGCCTCTTCCAGAACCAGCGGGCGGTTCAACCTCGGAAGGCTCATCCCCGCCCCCCCAGCACCCGCACCGTCCGCCACCGCTCGATCAGCGCCATCACCCCAAAGGGCATGGCGCTGATTTCGGCGGCCCCATCGTGGCGCAGTTCAAAATATTGCGTGGCCAGCAGGAACACCGCCTGCTGAAGATCGACGGGCAGGTTGGACCATTCCGGCCCGAACCCCGCGGTCAGGTCGATTTCCGCCGTCGCCCCCTCCGGCAGCACCGGCAGCATGCCGCCCCGCCCCTCCAGTCGCGGCCGCGCCAGATCCCGCACCAGCCGGTAGCGCTCGGGCTCGACCGTGGTCACCGTGCCATCGGCGCCAACGATCCGCACCTCGGTCACCGCGCTCACCGGCGCCACCGCCAGCGGCTGCACCGATCCGCGCCAATAGGCGAGCGACAGGGTGAAATCGCGCGACAGCAGCACTTTCGCCGTCCGCCCCTCGATCGCCGCCAACGCGGCCCGCAGATAGGCGATCAGCGCGGCATCTTCCCCCCCGGCGCCGGAAAACCCGGTCCCCAATCGCATGTGACTGGCAAATTCATCCAGCGGCAGCGCCGAATTTGGCACCACCGAAATCTCTCTCAGCATCATCGACACTCTCCGAAATTCGCAGCAAAACCGGACGCGGGCCCTCCCGCCGCCGCTCGGACGGAGGGAGCAGCTAGGCGACGGCAGTCGGACCCGCGTCCGCCGGGCCGGGGAATGCCCCCGGCCACGCCGTCACCCCTTACGAGGCGGCGAACTTCAGCAGCTTGATCGCGGCGAAATCGCTGACGCTGCCGCCAACACGCTTCGATGCGTAGAACAGCACATGCGGCTTGGCCGAGAAGGGATCGCGCAGGATCCGCAGGTCCGGACGTTCCGCGATGGTGTAGCCCGAGGTGAAATCACCGAAGGCGATCGCATAGGCATTCGCGCCGATATCGGGCATATCCTCGGCGATCAGCACCGGATAACCCATCAGGCGCGCGGGCTCACCGGCGGTAAAGCTGTCCGTCCACAGGAAGCGGCCATCGGCATCCTTCATCTTGCGCACCGCGCCCGCCGTCTTCGAATTCATCACGAAGCTGGCATTCGCCCGGTATTCCGCGTTCAGCGCATAGACCAGATCGACGATGGCATCGGAAGGCTTGTCCGATTTGAAATCCCCCGCCGCGCCGGTGGCAATATAGCCCAGCTTGCCCCATTTCCAGGTTGCGTGGGGCTCCTGCCCGACCATCAGGAACCCCTTCGGCTTGTCGACGCCATCGCCGGAGACAAAGGCCGCAGCCTCCGCCCGCGCGAATTTCTCGGCGATGCGCGACGCCAGCCAGCCCTCGACATCAAAGGCCGCATCGTCCAGCAGCCGCTGCGACGCCTTGGGCATGGCCGACAGTTCGTGCAGCTGGATCTGGATCCGCTCGATCTGCGGCGAAGCGGTCTCGGTCAGCACCGCCGTCTCGGAAGCCCAGCCGGAACCGATATCCGCCCGGTCGATCAGCACGTCATAGGAGGTCGCTTCCACGTTCACCACATTGGCGATCATGCGGATCGAGGCGGTCGAACGCAGCACCGAAGTGACCGTCTCCGCGGTCTGCGGGTCAACCAGGAAACCGCCTTCGGCATTGGCAGCGGCAGTGGTCATCCCCTTGCCCTCGATCGTCAGGTTCCGCAGCGCATCCTCATTGCCCGAACGCACATAGGCCTCGAAGGCCTTCTGGTGCGGCGCCTCTTCGGTCGCGGCGGTCGAAAGGGCCGGACGGCCGGCGAAAGTCTTGGTTTGCAGCATGGTCAAACGCTCATCCTGTTGTTGGAGCTTCGATTTAACTTCACCCTGAAAGCCCTTGAGCTCATTCAGGAACCCGGACAGGGCGGACTTCACCGAAGCCGCCTGGTCCTCACCCTCGATCCGGCCTGCGCCGGGCGTGATCTCGGTCATCTTCCTTGCCTCTTCTCCTCGGGAATGGCGTCCAGGTCAGCGCATGGACGCGATTTCGGCCGTGGCCTCGGTAAAGGCCGCGGCCAATTCGCGCAGAAGGTCACCGCCAAGGGCATCACCCTTCGCCGCAACCCGCGCCTCGCGCAGCATCGGGAAGGTCACCAGCG
This sequence comes from Paenirhodobacter sp., assembly GCF_047600745.1. Classification (GTDB taxonomy): domain Bacteria; phylum Pseudomonadota; class Alphaproteobacteria; order Rhodobacterales; family Rhodobacteraceae; genus Rhodobacter. The sequence goes on from NZ_JASGKI010000004.1 coordinate 386,781, forward strand.
ACACTTCCCAAAGATCGACTTCCTCCAGCAACCGGCGGCCCTTGCCGTCCTTCGCCGCGGAAACGGTGCGGTAGCCGATTGACAGCCCGTCGATCGCCCCCGCCTGGATCAGCGCCGCCGCCTCGCGGGCCTGCGCCACCTCGGTCAGCAACCGGCCCTTGACGTAAAGGCCGCGGTCGTCTTCCCGGATCTCCTCCCACACGCCGATCGGCTGGGCCGGGTCGTGCTGCCACAGCATCTTGACCGACCCGCCCCCGGCGGCGATGCGGGCCAGGCTGCGCGCATAGGCGCCCGGCTGCACCACATCGCCGCCCTGATCGGCCAGACCGAACAGGCTCGCATAGCCCTCGATCCCCGATCCATCGACGAGGCTCACCGCCGCCTCGCTGCGGCAGAACTTCAATTCCAGACCGTAATCACTGGTTTTCATGAAACTTTCCTATTTCGGGGCGTATTGCAGGATGCCCTGCACTGCCTGCGTCAGGATCACGGCGACCACGCCGTAGACCGTCATCCAGAGCCGCCGCTCCAGCCCCTCGATCATCGCCTCGATCTTGCCGAGCCGCCCCTCCAGATGCCGGAACTGCAATTCCATGATCCGCTCCGTGGTCTCGAAGCGCCTTTCGTGAACTTCGAAAGGTTCCTTCAGAAAGCGCGAGCCACCCTCGGACATCTCACTCCCCCGCCACCGGCGGCAGGCCGAGCAGCACACGCTTTTCGGTATCGGACAGGAATTCCGCCGCCCCGATCCGCGCCCAGAGCTGATCGCGCTCCGCCGCCAGTGCCGGCACCTGGTCCAGATCGGGCCGCAGATCGACCTGTTCCCCCAGGAACCCGGACAGCCACCACGCCACCGCCGCCGAAACCCGCGTTGCCAGCGGCAGCACCGTCAGCCGGAAGAACGCCCGGTTCGCCTCCGCGTAATTCGCATAGGTCGCATCCCCCGGGATGCCGAGCAGCATCGGCGGCACCCCGAAGGCCACCGCGATCTCCCGCGCCGCCGAAACCTTGGTCTCGTGGAACTCCATGTCCGACGGGCTGAACCCCATCGGCTTCCAGTCGAGCCCGCCTTCCAGCAGCATCGGCCGCCCGGCGTTGCGCGCGCCCTGATGGTGGGTCTCCATCTCGAACACCAGCCGCTCGTATTGCTCGGGCGCCAGCGTCCCCTGACCGTCCGACCCCTTGTAGACGATTGCCCCTGAAGGCCGCGCCGCATTGTCCAGCAGCGCCTTCGACCAGGCACTCGCCGAGTTATGCACGTCGAGCGCCACCGCCGCCGCCTGCATCGGGCTCAACCCGTAATGGTCATCTTGCGGATGGAAGCTCTTGATATGGCAGATCGGATCCGGATGGCCGGTCATGTCGAACCGGTGCTTGCGCCCGCCCACCGCATATTCATAGGCGACCGGCCAGCCATCCGCGCCCGGCACCACCGACATCCGGTCCGACCGCAGCACATGCAGTTCGCGCGGCAGGCCCGGCTCAAACATCGCCGCTTCCAGATAGCCGTTCCCCGACAGCAGGATCTGGCCATACAGCGCCTCGAACAGTTCCGCATGTCCCTGCCCCGGATTCGGCCGCCGGATCAGCGCCAGCAGCGGATGCGTATCGTAGCGCCGTTCTGTATCCTGACACACCAGCGGCACCGCCGCCGCCGCCTCCGCGATCAGCTTGACACAGCGGAACCCCACCGGATTGCCGGTGAACCCGCTCCGCGTCAGCCCGACCGTATCGCGCGGCCCCCAGACCGTGCGCCCGCTGCCCGTCGCCATCGCCACGATCCGCCCCGTCACCGAGGCTTTGCGCTCCGGTGGCGCGCTCGCGGTCTTGCGAAAGATGTTGATCCCCATACCATTCCCTTTCCCGACCGCCGCGCGGCCATGAAAAAAGGGCCGGGGAAATCCCCGACCCTCGCGCTGCTGTCAGAGGCTGCGCACCTGCGGCCTTCGCAGATGCAGCGATGGCTCGATGATCAGTTCCGTCACCGCCCAGACCAGCGCATCCACCCGGTCGGGCGAGCCGCGCCCCTCATAGCCGCGCACCGTCATCCGGCACATCTGATCCTCCAGCGGTCCAAGATGCCCATGCCGGACGTGTCGCACCCGGCCCTGTTCATAAAGCGCGGCGACCGGCTCGGCCCGCGCGGATTTGCCCCGCCCCGCCCGCAGCGCCTTGAACGGCACCAGCGGATCAACCTGCCGCAGCACGCTTTCGATCAGATCGCCGCCCTGGTTGACCTCGGCCACCAGCCGCTCGGCCCCCCATTTCTGCATCGCCGCAATCGCCGCCCGCGCCCAGTCGGTCGGCCGTCCATGCGCCGTGCAATCTTCGAGCACATAGGCCCGCCAATCCTGCACCGGCCCCTTCGTCACCGCCCCCGCGACGACGATGCCGCATTCGTCCGACCCCGCCCCCCCGGTTACCGAAGGGTCAAGCGCCACCACGATCCGGTCGAGCTTCGGCACATCCTCGATCCGCGCCGCCTCCAGAACCGCCGTCGTCCACAGCGCCCCCTCGATGTCATCGAGCAGAACGCCATCCAGCTCCTGCCGCCCCAGCCGCGTTCCGGCATAGCGCGCCTGCACTTCTTCAAGGAACGACGCCGCCAGATAGGCCCGGTTCGCCTCGGTCGGCGCATGGGTCACCACCGTCGACGGGTTGTGCAAAATCGTCTTCAGCACCCCCACGTTGCGCGGCGTCGTGGTAACCACCTGCTGCGGATGATCGCCCAGCCGCAACGCGAATTGCAGCATGTCCCAGGTTTCCTCCGCCTTCTTCCACTTCGCCAGTTCATCGACCCAGGCCGCATCGAATTGCGGCCCGCGCAGCATCTGCGGCTCATGCGCCGAAAACGCCGTCGCCACCGCGCCGTTGGGCCAGACCAGCCGCCGCCGCGTCGCCTCCCATGCCGGCCGCCGGTCGGGCGGAGAACACGCCAGAATCCCGCTGTCGCCAAAGATCATCACGTCGCGCACCTGGTCGAAGGTCTCCCCCACCAGCGCCACCCGGCTTGCGCGGCCCGGCATCAGGGGCGTCGCCCCCTCCACCTGACCGCGCACCCATTCGGCCCCGGCCCGGGTTTTCCCCGCGCCGCGACCGCCCATGATCACCCAGCTTTTCCACGCCCCCGCCGGTGGTAGCTGATGCGGCAGCGCCCAGAACTCGAAAATCCACGGCAGCGCCAGCAGGGCATTGTCATCCAGCGCCCCCAGAAAGGCGTCAACCGTCTCCGGCGTCGCGGAGGCGAGCCAGGCGGCGCCCGATTTCAGCCCGCGCTGCGTCAAAGTCGAGGTCATGTCCCTGGACGACCCCGGCAACTTGTTTGCGGAGTTTTTCAACGCGTGTCCTTTCTTCCATCACCATCTGAAAGGCCGTGCGAAGATCCTTGACCGCGGCGACCGCGACCTTGGCATCCTTCGCCTCACCCCGGCGCAGCTCCTGCATCGCCCGGGCCAATTCCTCGGCCATTTCACGATAAAGAACCTCAGTTTCCTCCAGCAGCGATGCCGGAGAACCGTCCCCACCCGAAAAGGTCATATCCATACTTCTGGAACCCGCCTCTCATGCCTGTTCCGCACGAGCGAAATGAAAAAGCACCGACGGCGTTAACCGCGGTGCTTACCCACTTCTCCTAGCATGACATGTTTCTACATTAGACCGTTCGCCAAGTCAAGCGTAAAAACGCACCCCCGATTTTTAACCATTTGTCAATGGTTTAAAATCATCCATCAGAAAACATAATCCAATGAAATCAGTCTCCTGATGGTGCAGCGCCCTGGGACCGTTCGATCTGCCGCCATTTCGCGACATTGGCATTATGCTCATCCAGCGATTTGGCGAACACATGTCCACCTGTGCCATCGGCCACGAAATACAGGTATCGAGTCGTCTCCGGATGCAGCGCCGCGTCGATCGCCGCCCGCCCCGGATTCGCAATAGGCGTCGGCGGCAGGCCGGTAATCGCATAGGTATTATAAGGCGTCCGCCGCGCCAGTTCGGATTGCCGCAGCCCGCGCCCCAGCACGCCCTTGCCCTTCGTCAGGCCATAGATCACCGTCGGATCGGTCTGCAACCGCATCCCCTGCTCCAGCCGGTTGACGAAAACGCTCGCGACGCGCCGCCGCTCTTCCGGCACCCCGGTTTCCTTCTCGACGATGGAGGCCATGACCAGCGCCTCCTCGGGCGTCTTGTAGGGCAGCCCCGCGTCCCGGCTCTCCCAGGCCGCTGACAGAATCGCCGCCTGACGCTTCTGCATCTCGGCCAGCAGCGCCGACCGATCCGCCCCGCGCTTCAGGTCGTAGCTATCCGGCGCCAGCGCGCCTTCCGGCGGCACCTGCGCGACATCGCCCTTCAGGAAATCGGCCGATTTCAGCGCCTCGACCACCTGCCAGCTCGTGGCACCCTCGGCCAGCGTCACCCGCAGCCGCACATCCGGCGCCTGCGCCGCCTCGGCAAAGCCGTCGGGCGCCGGTCCGGCCTTCGGGTCGAACTTCGCTGCCTCGATATAGGCACCGCTCGCCGGGTCCATCTCGCGCAGGATCATCTGCTGACCGTTCACGCCGATGACGTAGTTCAGTTCCGTCCCGCAGGTCGACGGCCCGCCCGCCGTGATCTGCGTGGCGATATCGGCCATCGAACTGCCCGGCCGGATCAGATAGGCGCCAAACTTCAACTGTCGCGTCAGATCGGCATAATCCGCCCCGGCCCGGAAGATATAGGCCGAGGAAATCGCCCCCTTCGCCTTCAGGTCTTCGGACACCCGCGCAAAGCTCGCCCCCGGATCGACCCGCAGGCAAACGCCCTGCGCCAACGGCCCCGGCCCCTCGTATTGCTTCTTCGCCCAGGCGGCCAGACCGCCCAAGGCCACCAGCACCACGATCAGCACCGTCAGGAAGTTGGAGGCGATATTGCGCCACAGCATCAGTCGCGGACCTTGCCGACCACCAGGCTCGCGTTGGTCCCGCCGAAGCCGAAGCTGTTCGACAGCGCGACGTCGATCTTGCGCTTCACCGCCACCTTCGGCGCGAGGTCGAGCTTCGCCTCCACCGCTGGCGTGTCGAGGTTGAGCGTCGGCGGCGCCACCTGATCGCGGATCGCGAGGATGCAGAAGATCGCCTCCACCGCGCCTGCCGCACCCAGCAGATGCCCGATCGACGATTTTGTCGAGGACATCGTGGCCTGCGCCGCCGAATCGCCCAAGAGCCGCTCGACCGCGCCCAGTTCAATCGTATCCGCCATGGTCGAGGTGCCATGCGCGTTGATGTAATCCACCGCCGAAGGGTCCAGCCCGGCCCGCGCCAGCGCCGCCTTCATCGCGCGGAAGCCGCCATCGCCATCCTCGGAGGGCGCCGTGATGTGATAGGCGTCGCCCGACAGGCCATAGCCCAGCACTTCGGCATAGATCTTCGCGCCGCGCGCCTTGGCATGTTCGTATTCTTCCAGCACGACGACGCCCGCGCCCTCGCCCATTACGAACCCGTCGCGGTCGACGTCATAGGGGCGGCTCGCCGCCTTCGGATCCTCGGCCTGCGTGGACAGCGCCTTGCAGGCATTGAACCCGGCGATGCCGATTTCGCAGATCGGGCTTTCCGCCCCGCCCGCGACCATCACATCCGCATCGCCCAGCATGATCAGCCGCGCCGCATCGCCGATCGCATGCGCCCCGGTCGAACAGGCCGTCACCACCGAATGGTTCGGCCCCTTGAACCCGAACCGGATCGACACCTGCCCCGACGCAAGGTTGATCAGCGAGGCGGGGATGAAGAACGGGCTCACCCGCTTCGGCCCGCGCTCCTTGATCAGCACCGCGGTGTCGGCAATCGTCTTAAGCCCGCCGATGCCCGAGCCGATCATTACGCCCGTCCGCTCACGCGCGTCTTCGTCCTCGGGTTCCCAGCCGGAATCCTTCACCGCCTGCGTCGCCGCCGCCATCGCATACAGGATGAAGTCATCGACCTTGCGCTGGTCCTTCGGCTCCATCCAGTCGTCGGGGTTGAAGGTACCGTTCGTGCCATCGCCGCGCGGGATTTCGCAGGCATATTTGGTCGTGACATTCGTGGCATCGAACCGGGTGATCGGCCCGGCCCCGGACTCGCCCGCGATCAGGCGTGCCCATGTCTCTTCGACACCGCTGGCCAAAGGCGTAACCAGTCCCAGACCCGTGACGACAACACGACGCATGCTCTACCTCTTCTGAGAGAACCCCTTTGCCGCCCTGATACACGCGCCCGCCGCGCCACGCAACGCAGTTGCCTCAGCCCAGCGGATATTCCGCCAATGGCTCATATAGCGGCCCTTCGGCGCGCAGATGCGAGCGGTAGAGGGTGAACCCCTCCGCCGCGAAGGGCGTCAGCACCGCATCCGCCCGCGCCGACAGGAACCGCCCGACCCGCACCGCATCGCCGGGCCGCACCCGGGCGAGCGTCACATGCGGGCGGAACCGGCGACGCGGCATCTCGACCACGCCCCGCACCGCAACCGCAACCTTGCGCGCCAGCGCCTCCAGCACGGGATTCGCCCGCACCCCGATCACCAGCGCCTCGTCCCACAGGTCGATCCCCGCCAGTTCCACCATCGGCGCCGGGCTGCGCAGATCCGCAAGCGCAAGGTCCAGATCCGCCAGATCCGCCCCCGCCACATCGCCCAGAAAGGCCAGCGTCAGGTGCAGGTTCTCCTCCGGCACCAGCCGCCCGGTGCCCAGCATCTCCTGAAGGGCAACGATCTGCCCCGCCACCGCCTCCGGCACCGCCAAAGCCACGAACAGCCGCATCCGATCCCCCCAAATGCAAACGACGCCCCAAGGGGCGCCGTCCGTGAACCATCGTTCGGTAAGCCTTACACGGCTTCCGTGATGAACTTCACCGCATCGCCGAAGGTCTGGATGGTTTCCGCGGCGTCGTCCGGGATCTCGATGCCGAACTCTTCCTCGAACGCCATGACCAACTCAACGGTGTCGAGGCTGTCCGCGCCCAGATCGTCGATGAACGAAGCGGTCTCGGTGACCTTATCTTCTTCCACGCCCAGATGCTCCACGACGATCTTCTTCACGCGATCTGCGATGTCGCTCATGTCTCTTCCTCAGTTAGAGGGCCCGAGGCCCGTCCCCTTGATCCCTGCCCGGTTCCGGGCGCTTGCCGCCCGTTTTCCGGACGTTCGAGGCATCCGCACCGAATGCCATTCCCCGGGGTCACCCCCGGAACTCACGGCGCCGCTCATATCACAGTCTTGCCCCAACACAAGCCGTTTCGCAAGCGCCGCATGCCCCTCAGATCATGGCCATGCCGCCGTTGACGTGCAATGTCGTGCCGGTGACATAGGCCGCCTCGGGGCTGGCCAGATACACCACCGCCGCGGCGATGTCCTCGGGCGCGCCCATCCGGCCGGCGGGAATCTGCCCCAGGATCTTGCCCTTCTGCTCGTCGTTCAGCTTTTCCGTCATCGCCGTGGCGATGAAGCCCGGCGCGACGCAGTTCACCGTGATGCCCCGGCTCGCCACCTCATAGGCCAGCGATTTCGACATGCCGACGATCCCGGCCTTGGTCGCGGCATAGTTGCCCTGCCCCGGATTGCCCGTCGCGCCGACGACCGAACCGACCGAGACGATCCGCCCCCACCGCGCCTTCATCATCCCGCGCAGCACGCCCCGCATCAGCCGGAACGAGGCCGTCAGGTTGACGTCCAACACCGATTGCCATTCGTCATCCGACATCCGCATGAACAGGTTGTCACGGGTGATGCCCGCGTTGTTCACCAGAATATCGACCGATCCCATCGCCTCGGCCGCCGCCTTCGGCAGCGCCTCGACCGAAGCCGCATCGGACAGGTTCGCCACGCAGACATGTGCCCGCGCGCCCAGTTCCGCCGCCAGTGCCTCCAGCGGTGCGACCCGCGTGCCCGACAGCGCCACCGTCGCGCCCCGCGCATGCAGCGCGCGCGCCACCGCGGCCCCGATCCCGCCCGAGGCCCCGGTCACCAGCGCGTTCTTTCCCGTCAGATCAAACATCGTCGCTCCTTCCCGCAATTCGCCCTGTCCTTAACAGCCGCCGCCCGGTCCCGCCAGCCTCGCATCCCGGCAATTCAATCTATCCCTTCAGCGCGGCGATATCGTCGGGCGTGCCGATCGCCTTCTGGACCGTATCCTTCGCGATCCGCTTGATCATGCCCGAGAGCGCCTTGCCCGCGCCGATTTCCCAGAATTCCGTGACGCCCTGCCCGGCCATCCACTGCACGCTCTCGCGCCAGCGCACCGATCCCGTCACCTGCGCCACCAGTAGGCGGCGGATCTCCTCGGGGTCGGTCACCGCCTCGGCCACCACATTCGCCACCACCGGCACCACCGGCGCCTTCAGCGCGACCTCCGCCAGCGCCCCGGCCATCCGCTCGGCCGCGGGCTGCATCAGCGCGCAATGGAACGGCGCGCTCACCGGCAGCAGCAGCGCCCGCTTCGCGCCGCGCGCCTTGGCGATCTCCACCGCACGTTCGACCGCCGCCTTGTGGCCCGAAACCACCACCTGCGCCGGATCGTTGTCATTCGCCGCCTGGCAGACCTCGCCCTGCGCCGCCTCTGCCGCAACCTCGGAGGCCGCCGCGAAATCAAGCCCCAGCAGCGCCGCCATCGCGCCCACGCCCACCGGCACCGCCGATTGCATCGCCTCGCCCCGGATCCGCAGAAGCCGCGCCGTATCGCTCAGCCCAAGGCTCCCCGCCGCACACAGCGCCGAATATTCCCCCAGGCTGTGCCCCGCGACAAAGGCCGCGTCCGTCACCGCAAACCCCTCCGCCTCCAGCGCCCGCAGCGCCGCGATCGAGGTCGCCATCAGCGCGGGCTGCGCATTGGCCGTCAGCGTCAGTTCCGCGATGTCGCCCTCCCAGATCAGCGCCGAAAGCGCCTGCCCCAGAGCCGCGTCCACCTCCTCGAAAACTGCCTTTGCCGCCGGATAGGCATCGGCCAGCGCCCGGCCCATGCCGATGGTCTGTGCGCCCTGACCGGGGAATACGAATGCTCGGCTCATGCCGTCCTCCATCCTGTTTTCCCCGGTCTAGCCCGCGCAGGCCCTTTCGGCAAGCCAACGCAAAAGGGCGCCCGAAGGCGCCCTTTCCGTAATCCTGCCGTGCAATCAGCAGGAATAATACATCGCATATTCCACCGGGTGCGGCGTGTGTTCGTAGGCGTAAACCTCTTCCCACTTCAGCGCGATATAGCCTTCGAGCTGGTCCTTCGTGAACACGTCGCCTGCGAGCAGGAAGTCCATGTCCTTTTCCAGCTCTTCGAGCGCCTCGCGCAGCGAACCGCAGACGGTCGGGATCGCGGCCAGTTCTTCCGGCGGCAGATCGTACAGATCCTTGTCCGAAGCCGGGCCCGGGTCGATCTTGTTCTTGATCCCGTCGATACCCGCCATCAGCAGCGCGGCAAAGCACAGATAGGGGTTCGCCGAGGGATCAGGGAACCGGGCTTCGACGCGCTTCGCCTTCGGCGATTCGGTCCACGGAATACGGACGCAGCCCGACCGGTTGCGGGCCGAATAGGCGCGCAGCACCGGCGCCTCGAACCCGGGGATCAGCCGCTTGTAGCTGTTGGTCGAGGGGTTGGTCAGCGCGTTCAGCGCCTTCGCATGCTTCAGGATGCCGCCGATGAAATACAGCGCCTCCTGCGACAGGTCAGCGTATTTGTCTCCTGCGAACAGCGGCTTGCCGTCCTTCCAGATCGACATGTTGACGTGCATCCCCGAGCCGTTGTCGCCCTTCATCGGCTTCGGCATGAAGGTCACGGTCTTGCCATAGGCGGCCGCGACGTTGTGGATGACGTATTTGTATTTCTGGATGTTGTCGGCCTGCTCGGTCAGCGAGCCGAAGATCATGCCCAGCTCGTGCTGACAGGTCGCCACTTCGTGGTGATGCTTGTCGACCTTGATGCCCATGCGCTTCATGGTGGAGAGCATTTCGCCGCGCAGATCCTGCGCTTCGTCCACCGGGTTCACCGGGAAATAGCCGCCCTTGTGGGCCGCACGGTGCGCCAGGTTGCCGCCTTCGATTTCCGCATCGGTGTTCCAGGCCGCCGCTTCCGCGTCGATCTGATAGCCGACCTTCGCCGGGGTGACCGAATAGCGCACGTCGTCGAAGATGAAGAATTCGGCTTCGGGGCCGCAATAGAACGCATCGCCCACGCCCGAGGACTTCAGATAGGCTTCGGCCTTCACCGCGGTGCCGCGCGGGTCACGCGAATAGGCCTCGCCGGTGTCGGGTTCAACGACGTTGCAATGCACGCACATCGTCTTTTCCGCATAGAACGGGTCGATATAGACCGAGGTCGGATCCGCGATCAGCTTCATGTCGGATTGGTCGATCGACTTCCAGCCGGCGATCGACGAACCGTCGAACATGAAGCCTTCGTCGAACCAGTCTTCATCGACCAGATCGGCGACCAGCGTGACGTGCTGGAGCTTCCCCTTCGGGTCGGTGAAACGGACGTCGACATATTCGACTTCTTCGGCCTTCATCAGGTCGAAGCCTTCTTGACTGCGCTCATTCAATTACCCTTTCCTTGAGCATGGGTCTCCGGGCCGCAGCCCGGAATTCGTTCACACCGCGTCGTCGCCGGTTTCACCGGTGCGGATGCGGATCGCCTGTTCCACGGGAGACACGAAAATCTTGCCGTCGCCGATCTTTTCGGTCCGCGCGGCGGAGATGATCGCCTCGACGGCGGCCTCAACCATGTCGTCGGGCAGGATCATCTCGATCTTCACCTTGGGCAGGAAGTCCACGACATATTCGGCCCCACGATAGAGCTCGGTATGCCCCTTCTGCCGCCCAAATCCCTTGACCTCGATCACCGAGAGGCCCTGGATCCCGGCCTCCTGTAGCGCTTCCTTCACCTCATCGAGCTTGAAGGGCTTGATGATCGCCTCAACCTTTTTCATTCCGCCGACTCCCCCCGTCAGGTTTTGCCGAAACCGTCTGAACACTTTCCGCGCAGGCCCGCAATCGGCTAGGATGGCGGCATGCGGGGCGGCTGGGGGAATCCGGGTGGAGCGTCTATATTTTAAACGACTTGCCTATTTTTACGGCTGAATATGAAAGGATGCGGGGAAAACGTGCCGGAAATTCTGACCAGCGCCCAAATGCGCGCCATCGAAGCCGCCGCGATCGCGGAAGGATCGGTCACCGGGCTTGAGTTGATGGAACGGGCCGGTGCAGGCGCCGCCGCGGCGATTCAGGCCGAGTGGCCCGAGGCGCGCGATGCGCTGATCCTATGCGGTCCGGGCAACAATGGCGGCGATGGCTATGTCGTTGCGCGGCTTTTGGCGGCGCGGGGCTGGCGGGTGGCGATCTGTGCCACACGCACAGCCGACCGCCTGCCGCCCGATGCCCAAGCCAATGCGCAGCGCTGCGCCGCTTTGCCGATTCTCGGCTGGAGCGCGGAAAATCTGCAAGACAGGCTGACGGTGGCCGATGGCCCGCTGGTGGTGATTGATGCCCTTTTGGGCATCGGCCAGACGACAGATTGCTCCGATCTGCTCGCGCCCTGGAACACCGCGAACGATCATTTCGCCAATCTTGGCCACCTCGCGCCGCACACCGTAAGCCTTGATGTTCCCACAGGATATGAAAGCGATTCCGGTGCCTTGCGCGCCAAAGCTCCGTTCGAGCCCGAGCTGGTCGTGACATTTCATGCTGAAAAGCCCGTTCACCAAATGCTGAGGAATCAGGGCGTAAAAGTGGTCGTGGTTGATATCGGCCTCGGAGGAGAAAGCGCATGACCCGCCTGATCGAAGCGGATGACGCGCTCCGCGCGCTGCTGACCAAGCGCGAGGGTGCCCATAAATACAGTTACGGCCATGCGCTGGTGCTCTCGGGCGGGGCCGGGCATTCCGGCGCGGCACGGCTGGCGGCACGGGCGGCGCTGCGAGTCGGCGCGGGGCTGGTGACGGTGCTGGCGCCGCAATCGTCGATGGCCGAGAATGCGGCGCAGCTGACGGCGGTGATGCTGCGGGTGCTGCCCGATTCCTATTCTCTACGGGGGCTGTTGCAGGACCAGCGGCTGAATGCGCTGCTGCTCGGGCCCGGGCTGGGCCTTGGGCGTGTGCGGGAGATGGTTCCTGCTGCGCTTTGGGCGAAGCGGGCGACGGTGCTGGATGCCGATGCGCTCTCGGCCTATGCCGATGAGCCGGGGCAGTTGCTGGGCGCGCTGCACGGGCGGGTGGTGCTGACACCGCATATGGGCGAATTCGCGCGGCTGTTTCCGGATCTGGCGGCGGAGGGTCTGGCGCCGCTGGAGGCCGCGCGGCGGGCGGCGGAGCGGGCGGGATGCGTGGTGCTGCTGAAAGGGGCGGAAACGGCAGTCGCCGCGCCCACGGGCGAAACGGCGCTGCACCGCGCGGTGGGGGCGCAGGCGGCGCCCTGGCTTGCGACGGCGGGTTCTGGTGATGTTCTGAGCGGGATCATTGTCGGGTTGCTGGCGCGGGGGGCGGAGCCGTTCGAGGCTGCCTGCGCCGCCTGTTGGCTGCATGCGGCGGCGGCACGGGCCTTTGGGCCGGGCCTGATCGCGGAGGATCTGCCCGACCTGCTGCCCGGGGTGTTTCGGGATCTGGGTCTGTAGCGGGGATTGCGCCGCCTTCGGCGCCTGCTTTTTGTTGCGCGGCTTTTGGCGTTGGCCGCTTTTGGCGCCGCCGAAGGCGGCGCCACCGGGCGCCACCGTCAGGTGGCGCAACCTGTCATTCCCTCCCCCGCGCCTCATCGCGCTGCGCGAGGGCGCACCACAGGCGGCGCGGGGGCTGTGTCAGCTGCTGATGCCGCGCAGGCGTTCGGAGCGGCGGCGCAGGAGCTCGACGGTGGTCAGCAGCAGGATCGAGATCACCACGAGCAGCGTCGCCACCGAGAGGATCGCCGGGCTGATCTGTTCGCGGATGCCGTTCCACATCTGCCGCGGGATGGTCTGCTGATCGGGGCTGGCGATGAACAGCACGGCCACCACTTCGTCGAAGGAGGTGACGAAGGCAAACAGCGCCCCCGACACCACGCCCGGCAGGATCAGCGGCATCACCACGCGGAAGAAGGCGACCCGCGGATTGGCGCCGAGGCTCGCCGCCGCGCGCACCAGCGACTGATCGAAGCCCGAGAAGCGTCGCCGTCACGGTGATGATCACGAAGGGAATGCCGAGCGCCGCATGCGCCATGATGATCCCCAGATAGGAGCCCGCGAGCCGCATCCAGCCCACGCCCTCGGTGCTCGGATAGGGCACCTGCGTCGCCGAGTAGAAGAAGAACATCCCCGTCGCCGAAATGATGATCGGCACGATCATCGGCGAGATCAGCACCGCCATGATCTGCTTGCGACAGGGCATTTCCGGCCGCGTCAGGCCAAGCGCCGCGATGGTGCCGAGCGTGGTGGCCAGCAGCGTCGCGAAGATCCCGATGATGACCGAATTCTTCGCCGCCCGCATCCAGGCCGCGTTGTTCCAGAAATCCGCCCAAAAGGCGCCGTCGCGCGGGGCATCGGGGCTTTGCATGCCGAAGGTGATCAGCCGGTCATACCAGCGCAGGCTGTAGGCATCGGGATCGCCGCGCATCATGCCGGAGGAGAAGGTGAAATAGGGCTCGGCGTTGAAGCTGAGCGGGATGACGATGATGATCGGCGCGATCAGGAACAGGAAGATCAGCGTGCAGATCACCAGATAGGTCACGCGCCAGGCGCGTTCGAGGGGGGATGCGTAGACGGGAAGCGCCATGGGTTTCTCCTCAGCCCAGCTTCATCTTGTCGATGCCGACGAGGCGGTCGTAGATCCAGAAGAAGACCAGCACGATCACCAGCAGGATCGCCGACAGCGCCGCCGCGAGCGACCAGTTGAGCGACTTCTGCATGTGGAAGGCGATCATGTTCGAAATCATCTGCCCGTCGGCGCCGCCGACCAGCGCGGGGGTGATGTAGTAGCCCATCGCCAGGATGAAGACCAACAGCCCCCCCGCCCCGATGCCCGGCATCGTCTGCGGCAGATAGACCCGGCGGAACGCCGTCCATGACGTTGCGCCGAGCGAGCGCGCCGCGCGGACATAGCTCGGCGGGATCGTCTTCATCACCGAATAGAGCGGCAGGATGGTGAAGGGCAGCAGGATATGCGTCATCGCGATGATCGTGCCGGTCTTGTTGTACATCATCTGCAACCGCTGGCCGTTGTCGATCAGGCCGAGCCAGACCAGCAGGTCGTTGACCACGCCCTGTTGCTGCAACAGCACCATCCAGGCCGTCGTGCGCACCAGGAGCGAGGTCCAGAACGGCAGCAGAACCAGGATCATCAGCAGCATCGCATGCTTCAGCCTCACCGTCGCCAGCAGATAGGCGATCGGAAAGCCGATCAGCAGGCACAGCACGGTGATCTGCACCGACATCACGATCGTGCGCCAGAACAGCGTCTTGTAGACCGCCTGATCGCCGGAAACCTGAATGATCTTGCCGTTTTCGTCGCGCGTCATGTCGAGCGCGGCAAGGTAGAAGTCGATCGTATAGGCATGGGAGGCCGAGCGCATCGCGCGCCACAGGTTCCTGTCGCCCCACTTTTTATCCAGCGCGAGGATCGCCTCCCGATAGGGCGGTTGCAGCTTGTCCGCGTTGCGCGCCGAGGAGGTGAACAGCGACCGCGTGCCGGGCGCGTCGTAGTTGATCCGCGTGCCGGCGGAGCCCGCGGTCTTCTCCGCCTTCATCCGGGCGAGGTCGGAGGCCAGCGCGGCATAGGCGCTCTCGTCGATCTCGCTGCCCTGCGGATGCGCGTCGAACCATTCGCCAAGCGCGGGCGCCGCGCTGGAAAAGCCGTCGTTGTGGAACGATTGCATCAGCATCTGCCCGATCGGCACGATGAAGGTCACCGCGATGAACAGGAACAGCGGCAGCACCAGCAACAGCGCCCGGCGCCGGCGCACGGCCATCGAAGCCGCCAGCGCGGCCTTGAGCGGCTTGCCGTCGTCTGTGGTGAGGTCGGTCATTCGGTCTTCCCCGTGTCGGAAACCCCGCGGCCCGGCGGTGCGCGCCGGACCGCGGGATGGGCTCAGTTGGCGAGCCAGGAGTTGAAACGCTCGTTCAGCTCGGTGTCGTGATCGACCCAGAACTCGACCGAGGACGGCAGCGCCCTGACCAGATTCTCCGGCGCGGTGGGCATATGCGGCCCCATCTCGGTCACGCCATCCTCGAACAGGCCGACCAGCGGCGCCGAGGATTTCCGCGCCGGACCATAGGCGATGTATTTCGCCTGATCGGCGAGCTGCTGCGTCTGGGTCGCGAAGGCCAGGTATTGCTTCGCCAGTTCGAGGTTCGGCGCCCCCTTCGGGATCACATAGCCATCGAATTCATAGACCTGCCCGTCGAAGACGACCTTGAACGGCTTCTTCTCCGTCACCGCGGCGGCGAAGAAGCGCCCGTTGTAGGCGGTGGCCATCACCACCTCGCCATCGGCCAGCATCTGCGGCGGCTGGGCGCCCGCCTCCCACCAGATCATGTCCTTCTTGATCGTGTCGAGCTTTTTGAAGGCCTGATCGACGCCTTCGGGCGTGCCCAGCGTCTCATAGACCTTCTCGGGCGGAACGCCGTCCGCCATCAGCGCCATTTCCAGATTGACCTTCGCGCCCTTGCGCATGCCGCGCTTGCCGGGGAATTTCGCCGTGTCGAAGAAATCCTGAATGGTCGTGGGCTTGGCATCGGGGAATTTCGTCTCGTCATAGGCATAGGCGGTCGAGAACACGATGGTCGCGACGAAACAATCGGTCAGCGCGCCGGGCAGGAAATCCTCCGCCGCCGGGGTGCCATCGGGCGCGGGCTTCAGGATCGCCGGGTCGATCTCTTCCAGCAGCCCTTCGTCGCACAGCCGGATGCCATCGGCATATTCCACGTCCACCACGTCATAGGTGACGTTTCCGGCCTCGACCTGCGCCTTGATCGGCGCGGCGGGGTTGTCGGCGGAATCGGTCTTCACCGGGACGCCGGTCGCCGCGGTGAAGGGCTTCGCATAGGCCTCGACCTGGCTCTTCTCATAGGATCCGCCCCAGGACAGCACGGTGATCCCCTCGGCCAGCGACGCCCCCGCAAACCCCGCGGCGATCAGCGCCGTCGTGGCCAGCAGTTTCAGCTTGTTCATGATTGACTCCCCTGTTGGTGCATGAGACGACATTGCGTCATTGGTGGCCGCCTGCGCGGCAGGTGGCCCCGGGCCCGCGGCCCGGAGCCTTTCGGATGGTCACGCCAGATCGAGCGCGCGGGCATCCTCGGGATGCCAGCCGATCATGACCTTCTGGCCGGGCGCAAGCCGGGTCTGGCCCAGCGTATTGCGGCATTTCATCACGAAATCCTCGATCCCCGCGACCTTCATCCGGACGCGGAAGATGTCGCCCATATAGACGACCTCGATCACCTCGGCCTCGATCTGATGGGCGTCCGGGGGCATCATCTCGGGCTTGAACTCGACCCGCTCGGGCCGGATCGAGACCAGCGTCTCCTGCCCGGTATGGCGGATGTTGACGGGCGTGGCGTCGATCAGCTCACCGGTCCGCAGCCGCACGGTGCATTTCCCGCCCTCCAGGCTCTCGACGGTGCCGGGCAGCTTGTTGTTCTCGCCGATGAACTGCGCGACGAAACTGTTCTTCGGGCGCTCATAAAGCTCATCGGGCGGCGCAAGCTGCTGGATCCGGCCGTCGTTGAACACCGCAACCCGGTCCGACATCGTGAGCGCCTCGCCCTGATCGTGGGTGACATAGACCACCGTGATCCCAAGACGGTCGTGCAGGGCCTTGATTTCAAACTGCATATGCTCGCGCAGCTGCTTGTCGAGCGCGCCGAGCGGTTCATCCATCAGCACCAGTTCCGGATCGAACACCAGCGCACGCGCCAGCGCGATCCGCTGACACTGCCCGCCCGACATCTGCGCCGGGCGGCGGCTGGCGAACTTGCCCATCTGCACCATGTCGAGCGCCCGGGTGACCTTCGCCTCCCGCTCCGACTTGCCCATCCCCCGCACCTCCAGCGGAAAGGACAGGTTCTCCGCCACCGTCATATGCGGAAACAGCGCGTAGTTCTGAAACACCATGCCGATGCCGCGCTTGTGCGGAGGCACATGGTTGATGTCGACACCGTTCAGCCGGATCTCCCCACGCGTCGCGGTCTCGAACCCCGCAAGCATCATCAGACAGGTCGTCTTCCCAGACCCCGAAGGCCCCAGCATCGTCAGAAACTCACCCTTGCCAATCGACAGGTTCAGATCCTTAACGACCAGAGAAACCCCATCATAGCTCTTCTGAACATGCTCGAACACGACAAAACCATCGTCGTTTGCAGCAATCGCCAAATTCGGGCTCCCCTGTTTTTTGTCTCGTTCGTTTTCCCGTGAGGCAAGTTAAGCGTCCGTTCCGAAGGAATTCAACCGCCTTTTCGGCACCGGCCGCAACGACATGTGTCGACCCCGCGATCTGACGCGAAACCGCTGCGTTGCGACCTCAGGATGATCAGGAACGACCAGAGTGCCCGCCGGGGCTGGTCAATTCATCGGCATCGGAGAAACCACCCTGCGCGCGTCGAACACCGTCCTGCTGCGCCGCGACACAGAATCGGTCGCCCGGATGATTCGTGTTGCGCCCCCGCCGGAACACGTTGCGGAAACAATCAGATAGGCCGCACTGGGCATTTGCCCTTCGCGCCGCTTTGGTCCATCGTTGCGCGGTGCCGAGAGTCGTCGGCGGATCCGGGAAACGGGATGAGCGCGATTCTGACGCCCAAGATGCTGCTGTCCGGCTATGCGCAGGGGATCTTCCCGATGGCGCAAAGCCGCGACGATCCGGAACTCCATTGGTTCGAGCCGCGCCTGCGTGGGATCCTCCCGCTCGACGGTTTTCATGTCTCGCGCTCGCTCGCCCGGGTGATCCGGCGCGGGGTGTTCCGGATCTCTGTGAACACCGCCTTCCGGCAGGTTGTCGAAGGCTGTGCCGCGCGCGACGAGACCTGGATCAACGCGCCGCTCTTCGCGCTATATGACGCCCTGCATGCGCAGGGACACGCCCATGCGCTGGAGGTCTGGAGCGGTCCGCAGTTGGTGGGCGGGGTGTTCGGGGTGACGCTGGGCGGTGCGTTTTTCGGCGAAAGCATGTTCTCGCGCGAAACGGATGCCTCGAAGGTCGCGCTGGCCTATACGGTGGACCGGCTGCGACAGGGCGGCTTCGCGCTGTTCGATACGCAATATCTGACGTCGCATCTGAAAAGCCTCGGCGGGATCGAAATCCCCCGCGCGGAGTATCGCCAGCGGCTGGATGCGGCGCTGCGGCTGCGGGCGGATTTCACCGCCCCCGCGCTGCCGGATCCTCAGTTGATCTTGCAGCGCACGACCCAGATGTCATAGCGCGGATGGTCCAGGCTGGACAGCGCCGGGCTGTCGGCGATCATCCAACCCTCGAATTCCGTCTTCGCCGTCGCCTTCTCCTGAATCACCAGATAGGCATAGGCATTCGACGACGGGTCATCCGCCGGATAGCGGCACTCGCGCAAGGTCACCGTAAGCTGGCCGAACTCAGCCGTCTGGCCGACCGACAAGGGAATATCAGTCGAGGCCCCGGCGATCTTGTCGAGCCCGCGCAATTCGGCACCCGGCGCCTGCGACAGATTCTCCGCCGCCTCCTGCGCGCAGACCGGCGCCGCGATCAGCGCGAGCGCGCAGAGCAATTTCACTGAGACGCCCCATCGGCAGGCGCGTCCTTATTGTCGCCGCCACCCGCGAATTTCATCATCAGGTTCAGCATGGACACGGCGCCCTGCGTATCCGTCACCTCATCCCCCGCGGCGAGGTTCGTCGCGCTGCCGCCGGGCAGGATCTCGATGAAGGTGCCGCCCATCAGCCCCTCGGTCGTCACGATCATCTGCGAATCGTCGGGCAGTTCGATGCCGTTGCGGATCGCCACCACCGTATCGGCAAAGAAGGTTTTCTCATCCAGCCGGATATTGGTGACCGTGCCGATCTTCACCCCGGCCATCCGCACATCGGTGCCGATATCGACCCCCTCGACTGAGCGGAACGAGGCATGCAGCGGATAGGTGCCAAGCGATGGCGCCAGCCCATGCCCCTTCCCGGCCCATGCCAGAAAACCAACAGCAACCGCAAGCACGACGGCCCCGGTCAGGATTTCAACGCGATTTTCGCTCATGTTCTTCCCCGTTCCTTGGGGACTGGCCCCAAGGGACCAGCCTCATTCCGGCTGCCAGGCATCATAATCGCTGCGCGCCACCGGATCGGCGCGGCGCAGCGAGCCGGGCGGCACATAGGCCGCAGGCGTGCCGGTCCGGTTGTCCAGATGCGGCAGTTCCCAGTCCTTGTGCTTCAGCGGCGCCTTGGTCGGCGGCTCGTCCCAGGTGAAATGGATCCAGCCATGCCATTCCGGCGGGATGCGGCTTGCGTCGATCTCGCCATTGTAGATGACCCAGCGGCGCTTGCCGTCGGCGGTCTGGTAATAGGTGTTGCCTTCCGCGTCCTCGCCCACCTTGGTGCCCTTGGCCGTCATCAGGCGCACACCCGTCGACTGTGTACCGTTCCACCAGGTAAATATGCGAAGCAGAAATTTCATGGCATCCTCCGCGGGGCTTCCGCTTCCTTATAGCCGGTTGCGCGGCAAGGTCCAGAGCCGCAAAAGCAAAGGGCGGGCTTTCGCCCGCCCCCAAAAGCGTCAGCCGACGCTCTTCGGTTCTTTCTTGGTGTTTTCCGCATAGATCAGCAACGGCGCGCTCCCGGCATTCACCGCGTCCTCGTTCACCACGACTTCCTGCACGCCATCCATGCCGGGCAATTCGAACATGGTGTCGAGCAGGATGCCCTCCATGATCGAACGCAGCCCCCGAGCGCCGGTCTTGCGCTTGATCGCCCGCTTCGAGATCGCCGACAGCGCATCCGGCGTGAAGGTCAGCTTCACACCCTCGATGTCGAACAGCCGCTGATACTGCTTGACCAGGGCGTTCTTCGGCTCGGTCAGGATGGTCACCAGCGCCGCCTCGTCCAGATCCTCCAGCGTCGCGATCACCGGCAGACGGCCGACGAATTCCGGGATCAGGCCGAATTTCAGCAGATCCTCAGGCTCAAGCTCCTTGAACAGCTCACCCGCCGTGCGCTCGTCCGGCCCCTGCACCGCCGCGCCGAAGCCGATCGACGTGCCCTTGCCGCGCTGCGCGATGATCCGGTCCAGCCCGGCGAAGGCGCCGCCGCAGATGAACAGGATGTTCGTCGTGTCGACCTGAAGGAATTCCTGCTGCGGATGCTTACGCCCGCCCTGCGGCGGCACGCTCGCCACGGTACCTTCCATGATCTTCAGAAGCGCCTGCTGCACCCCCTCGCCCGACACGTCGCGGGTGATCGAGGGATTGTCGGACTTGCGCGTGATCTTGTCCACCTCGTCGATGTAGACAATGCCACGCTGCGCACGTTCGACATTGTATTCCGACGCCTGCAACAGCTTCAGGATGATGTTCTCGACATCCTCGCCGACATAGCCCGCTTCGGTCAGCGTGGTTGCATCGGCCATCGTGAACGGCACATCCAGAATCCGCGCCAGCGTCTGCGCCAGCAGCGTCTTGCCGGTGCCGGTCGGGCCGATCAGCAGGATGTTCGACTTCGCAAGCTCGATATCCGTCTTCGACGAATGATTGAGCCGCTTGTAGTGGTTATGCACCGCCACCGCCAGAACGCGCTTGGCGTGCATCTGGCCGATTACATAATCGTCCAGCACCTTGCAGATGTCGCGCGGCGTGGGCACGCCATCCGTGGATTTCAGGCCAGTGCTCTTCGTCTCTTCGCGGATGATGTCCATGCACAATTCGACGCATTCGTCGCAGATGAACACGGTCGGCCCCGCGATCAGCTTGCGCACCTCGTGCTGGCTCTTGCCGCAGAACGAGCAATAGAGCGTGTTCTTGCTGTCCGGGCCGGGATTGTTCGCCATCGTCTTCCTCTGCTCCTGCCCCGGAAAACGGGGCCCGTGAAAGGCTGCCCCCAAACTTTAGGGCAGCCCCTGCGTCATCACAACGTCAAATATGCGCGTCGCGGATCACTTCTCCGGCTCGGCCTTGCCCCGGCTTTGCAGGATCTCGTCGATCAGGCCCCAGTCCTTCGCGGCTTCGGCCGACATGAAATTGTCGCGTTCCAGCGCGGAAACGACGGTTCCGTAATCGTTGCCGGTATGCTTGACGTAGATCTCGTTCAGCCGCTTCTTCAGGTTCTCGGTTTCCCGCGCGTGGATCAGGATGTCCGTCGCCTGCCCCTGATACCCGCCCGAGGGCTGGTGCACCATGACCCGCGAATTCGGCAGGCTGAAGCGCATGCCCTTTTCCCCCGCCGTCAGCAGCAGAGACCCCATCGAAGCCGCCTGCCCGATCACCAGCGTCGAGACCTTCGGCTTGATATACTGCATCGTGTCGTAGATCGACAGGCCCGCCGTCACCACGCCGCCGGGGCTGTTGATATACATCGAGATTTCCTTCGACGGGTTCTCCGCCTCAAGGAACAGCAGCTGCGCACAGATCAGCGTCGCCATCCCGTCATGCACGGGCCCCGCGAGGAAAATGATCCGCTCCTTCAGCAGTCGCGAATAGATGTCATAAGCACGCTCGCCGCGCGAGGTCTGTTCGACCACCATCGGCACCAGCGTGTTCATGTAAAGGTCGATCGGATCTTTCATTCCTCAGCCTTCCCTAGCAGTCCTGCCTGCAATCCATAGATACGGATCTTTACGAGAGTTCTTAGTGGCGCGCACCGGGCCCTGCAAGGGCAGCCGGTCGAAACCGGAGAACAAAAGCGGGCCTCCGGAACGGAAAAGGGCGGGCCAGGCCCGCCCGCTCTGGCATGCGCCAATGGCCCTAACCCCCGACCGCCTGCCGATACCAGGCCCGGATCGCCGCGCGCTCCGGCCCCTCCATATAGCTCAGATTCGCCGGTGGCATCGCATGGGTCAGCCCGGCCTGCACATAAATTTGATGCGCCGCGCGGGCGACCTCCTCGGGCGTTTCCAGATGGACATCCTTCGGCGCGCGGGTGATTCCATCCATCGCCGGTTCCTTCGCATGGCACATCGCACAGCGCGACATGACGATATCGGCTATCTCGGGGAAGCTCTCCAGATCGGCAAAGCGCTGCTCCGCGGGCGTCAGGGCGGCCTGCTCCTCCTCCTCCACCGGATGGAAGGACGACAGCCAGACGCACAGCGCGAACAGCACCGCCGTCACCCCCCAGGTCCACCAGGGCATGCCCTTGTGCGCGTGATGGGTGTTGAAGAAATGCCGGATCGTCACCCCCATCAGGAACACCAGCGAGGCGATGATCCAGTTGTATTCGCTCGCAAAAGCCAGCGGATAGTGGTTCGACAGCATCATGAACAGAACCGGCAGCGTCAGGTAGTTGTTATGGGTCGAGCGCTGCTTCGCGATCTTGCCATATTTCGGATCCGGCGTGCGCCCGGCCTTCAGATCGGCCACCACGATCTTCTGGTTCGGAATGATGATGAAGAACACGTTGGCCGACATCACGGTGGCGGTGAACGCGCCCAGATGCAAAAGCGCCGCGCGCCCCGAAAACACCTGCGTATAGCCCCAGGCCATGACCACGAGGATGACATACAGCAGCACCATCAGCGTGGTATTGTTGTCCCCGAGTTTCGACTTGCAGATCGCATCATAAAGGATCCAGCCGATCGTCAGCGACCCGGCCGAGATCAGGATCGCCCCCCAGACCGGCAGTTCCAGCACCGTCGGGTCGATCAGGTAGAACTGCGCCTGCGTCCAGTAGAGCAACACCAGCATGACAAAGCCCGACACCCAGGTCATGTAGCTTTCCCATTTGAACCAGGTCAGGTCATCGGGCATCCGCGCCGGGGCGACCATATATTTCTGGATATGGTAAAAACCGCCGCCATGCACCTGCCAGGCCGCGCCGTTCACCCCCGCCGGAGCGTCCTTCTCCGGCCGCAGCCCGAGATCCAGCGCGATGAAATAAAACGACGAACCGATCCAGGCGATGGCGGTGACGACGTGCAGCCAGCGCATGCCGAACTGCGCCCATTCCAGAAAGAACGTGTAATCTAACATCATGTCCCCGTGTTCTTTTCCGCGATGATCGGCCCGCGCCCCCACCTGCACAAGGCCCGGCGCGCCCTGTGGCACGCCTCCTCGACCGGGCGCCTCGCAAACAGGCGCCCGCGCCGGAAATTCAGGCAGTTGCGGGATCAGCTTCCGCGATAGGTCGAATAGCCGAAGGGCGAAAGCAGTAGCGGCACATGGTAATGCGCCGCCGGATCCGAAATCCCGAACCGCAGCGGCACGGTATCCAGAAACAGCGGCTCCGCCCCCGCCTGACCCGTCGCGCGCAGGTAATCCCCGGCGTGGAAGACCAGCTCATAACTCCCCGTCTCGAACGCCCCCACCGGCAGGATCGGCGTGTCGGTGCGCCCGTCGTGGTTCGTCACCGCCTGCGCGATCATCTCCGGCCCCGCGTCGCCGATCCGGAACAGAACGATCCGGATCCCCTGCGCAGGCACCCCCCGCGCAGTGTCAAGGACATGGGTCGTCAGATAGCCGCTCATCGCTGTCTCCTGTCTTGCCCGCCTGTGGCGCGCGGGCTCCTGTTTTACCCGCCTGTGGCGCGCGGGCTCCTGTCTTGTCCGCCCGGGGCGGGGCTTTGGCCAACTATGGCCCGCGGCGGGGAAACCGGCAAGCACCCCCTTGCGCTGCCCGGCCATTCGTCCTTTGATCGCGCAAACTCCCGGAGGCAGACATGATCCGTTATCCCCGCGACATGCGCGGCTATGGCCCCAATCCCCCCGAAGCCGCCTGGCCCGGCGGCGCAAGGGTCGCGGTCTCGCTCGTTCTGAACTACGAAGAAGGCGGCGAAAACAACATCCTGCACGGCGATGCTGCGTCCGAGGCTTTCCTGTCCGACATCAACGGCGCGGGGATGTGGCCGGGGCAGCGGCACTGGAACATGGAATCAATCTACGAATACGGCGCCCGCGCCGGGTTCTGGCGGCTGTACCGGCTGCTCACCGGGATGAACGTCCCGGCCACGATCTATGGCGTCGCCACCGCGCTCGCCCGCAACCCGGAACAGGTGGCGGGGATGAAGGCGGCGGGCTGGGAAATCGCCTCGCACGGGCTGAAATGGGTTGAACACAAGGACATGCCCGAGGACGAGGAGCGCGCCCAGATCGCCGAGGCGATCCGCCTGCATACCGAGGTGACGGGCGAACCGCCAAAGGGCTGGTATACCGGGCGGTGTTCCGCCAACACCGTGCGGCTGACGGCGGAGACCGGGGCTTTCGACTGGATTTCCGATACTTACGACGACGACCTGCCCTATTGGATCGAACTTGGCGACCGTGATCAGCTTGTGATCCCCTACACGCTCGAAGCGAACGACATGCGCTTTGCCACCTCGCCCGGCTATATCGAAGGCGAGATGTTCTTCCAGTATCTGAAGGACAGCCTCGACACGCTGCATGACGAAGGCGGGCGGATGTTCTCGATCGGGCTGCACAACCGGCTGATCGGGCGGCCGGGCAAGATGGCGGGGCTGAAGCGTTTCCTCGATTACGCGCGGGCGAAGGGCGGCGTCTGGTTCGCCACGCGCGGCGAAATCGCGGCGCATTGGGCCGCGCATCACCCGCACCGCCGGATCGAACGCCCCTCGCAGATGACACAGGCGCGCTTTGTCGAACGCTTCGGCGCGATCTACGAACACAGCCCCTGGATCCCGGAACGCGCCTGGGATCTGGAACTCGGCCCGGCGCATGACTGTGCCGAAGGTGTGGCCTCGGTTCTGGCGCGGATCTTCCGCACGGCGACGGAATCCGAACGGCTGGGCGTGCTGACCGCGCACCCGGACCTTGCGGGCAAACTCGCGCAGGCGAAACGCCTCACCACCGAAAGCACCGCCGAACAGGCGTCGGCAGGGCTCGACGTGCTGACCGATGCCGAACGCGCGACGTTTGAAACGCTCAACGCGGAATATGTCGCGAAGTTCGGTTTTCCCTTCATCATCGCCGTGAAAGACAATACGAAGGCGACCATTCTTGATGCCTTCCGCCGACGCATCGGACAGGACCGCGCGACCGAATTCGCCGAAGCCTGCCGTCAGGTCGAACGGATCGCATGGCACCGCCTACAGGATCAGTTCAGATGACCACCTACGCCACGCCCCGCGACGGCCTTCCCGGCCAGATGGAGCTTCACACCCAACGCGCGGTTTTCACCGATGCCTATGCGGTGATACCGCGCGGGGTGATGACCGATATCGTCACCTCCTACCTGCCGGGCTGGGACGACACCCGGCTGTGGATCATCGCGCGGCCGCTGTCCGGGTTTTCGGAGACCTTCTCGCAATATGTGATGGAGGTGATGCCCGGCGGCGGCACCGATGTCGGCGAACCCGATCCCGAGGCGGAGGGCGTGATCTTCGTCACCGACGGGCGGCTGACGCTGACACTGCCCGACGGGCCGCATGAAATGGCGCAGGGCGGCTATGCCTATATCCCGCCGGGGGTGAAATGGTCGCTGCGTGCCGCCCGTCCGCGCGCGGCGAAATTCCACTGGATCCGCAAGATCTACGACCGTGTTCCCGGCGTCGAGGTGCCCGAGGCTTTCGTGACCAACGAACAGCACTTCTCGCCCGCGGGGATGCCGGGCACGAACATGAAATGGGCCACCACCCGTTTCGTGCAGCCGCTCGACCTGCGCCACGACATGCATGTGAACATCGTCACACTGGAACCCGGCGCGGTGATTCCCTTTGAGGAAACCCATGTCCACGAACACGGGCTCTATGTGTTGCAGGGCAAGGCGGTCTACAAGTTGAATCAGGATTGGGTCGAGGTCGGCCCCGGCGATTTCATGTGGTTGCGCGCCTTTTGCCCGCAGGCCTGTTACGCCGGCGGCACCGAACGGTTCCGCTATCTGCTGTATAAGGACGTGAACCGGCACGCGAAGCTGCGCGGGGTTCTGGGAAGGTGAAGATCACAGCGCAACCCCTTACCAAAGAAGCGTTTTCTGCGTTTGGCGATGTGCTGTCCGCCGATGGCGCGCCGGACCGGATCATCAATGCGGGCATGTGCGGACGCTACCACGACCGCGCCCGGCTGGATTTCGGCCCCGAAGGCCGGGCGGGCGTGTCGGTGTTCAAGGCGATCCCCCGCGCGCTGCCCTATACCTTCGATCTGCTGGAGCGCCATCCCGAGGGGTCGCAGACCTTCGTGCCGATGACGGCGGATCCGTTTCTGGTGATCGTCGCGCCGGACGAAGGCGGCCGCCCCGGCACGCCGCTGGCCTTGGTGACGCGCGGGGATCAGGCGATCAGCTTTCATCGTGGCACCTGGCATGGCGTCCTGACCCCGCTGGCAGAGCCCGGCCTGTTCGTGGTGTTCGACCGGATCGGGGCGACGCCGAACCTCGAAGAGGTGGTGCTGGCCACCCCGGTCACGGTCGTCAAAGCACCAGAACAGCCCTGAAATCATTGACATTCGTCAGGGTCGGGCCAGTGATCACCTGCGCCCCGATCCGCGCGAAGATCCCATGCGCATCGTGGTTTTCCAGCGCCTCGGCAACCTCCACCGCGCTGGTCCGCGCCCAGGTTTCCGGCCCGATCAGTGCGCCCGCCACCTCCGCCGCGCCATCGACGCCATCGGTATCGCAGGCCAGAACGTAAATCCCCGGCGCGCCCTGCAACGTGGCCAGCGCGGACAGAACGAATTCCGCATTCGGCCCGCCGGTTCCGGTGGCATCGCGCAGCGTCACAGTGCATTCCCCGCCCGACAGGAACAGCCGCGGCCCGCCCGCGGCCAGCGCCATCCGCGCCTGTTCCGCACCCAGATCGGCGGCTTCCCCCTCCAGCGCATCGCCCAGAATCGTCACCGGCAGGCCCGCCGCCTCCGCAGCCGCTTGCAAAGACCGCGACGGCGCCGCGATGATCCGCGTTTCACAGCGTGACAACCGTTCATCCCCCGGTGTGATCACACCCGAAGGCACCTCCGGCATCGCCACGCCATAGCGCCCCGCCACCGCCCGCGCGGCGGCAACCGGCGTCGCATCCCCCACCGTCGGGCCGGAGGCGATGAACGCCAGGTCATCCCCCGGCACATCCGAAATCACCAGCGCCAGCATCCGCGCCGGATAGGCCGCCGCCGCCAGTTGCCCGCCCTTCACCCGGCTCAGATGTTTGCGGATCGCATTCATCTGCCCGATCGGTGCGCCGGAGGCCAGCAGTGCCGCATTCACCGCCTGCTTATCCGCCAGCGTCAGCCCCTCCGCCGGCGCACACAGCAGCGCCGAACCGCCGCCCGAAATCAGCGCCAGCACGAAATCCCCTTCGCCCAACCCGGCCAACAGGTCGAGCATCCGTTCTGTGGCCGCCACCCCGGCAAGGTCAGGAACCGGATGCCCCGCCTCGACGATCTCGATCCCGCGACAGGGCCGCGCATAGCCGTAGCGTGTGATCACAAGCCCCTCGCACGGGCCCCAGACACTTTCGACCGCCTCCGCCATCCGGGCCGAGGCCTTGCCCGCGCCCACCACCACGACCCGCCCGTCGGGCCGGGGCGGCAGCGCGGCGGGCACCACCGCCATCGGATCCGCCGCCGCGACGGCCACATCGAACAGATGATGCAAAAGGGTTTCGGGTTCCATCATTCGCTCTTGATACGGCCATCGAGGTAAGGCCTGTAACGCTGGGTTTTCGCAAGATAATCCGCCAGAACATCAGCAAGGTCCGGGCCGAAATCATAGGCGTTGATCCCCTCGGCATCCAGTATCTTGTAACCATCGCCGCCGGTGCGGACATAGTTGTTCGTCACCACGCCATAAAGCTTTTCGGGGTCAATCGGTGCCCATGCGTCTCCCTCATGTACCTCGACCGACACCACCCGCGCGCCCGCCGGTTTTGCCGGGTTCCACACGAAGCGCAGCCCGGCCACCTGCGGGAACCGCCCGGCGCCTTGGTCAACCTGACTCAACCCGTTTTCCAGCGCCTTCACCACCGTTGCCCCCTTGGCCTGAAAGGTCGAAAGCGTGTTCTGGAACGGCAGCACGGTCAGCACTTCGCCCATCGTCACCGGCCCGGCGTCGATCGAGGCCCGCAACCCGCCGCCGTTTTCCAGCGCGATCGTCACGCCCTGGCCCTTCGCCCGGTCAAGCATCGCATCGGCGACCAGATTGCCCATTTCGCATTCCGCCACCCGGCATTTCTCGCGCGCGGCGTCGATCGGCGCGGCGGCCTCCGCCACCACCTTTTCGCGCACGGCCTAAATCGGCTTTGCCAGTTCCGCCACCCGCGCCGCCACCTGCGGATCCGGCACCACCGAGGCATCGAGCAGAATGGGCTCCCCACCCGCTGCCTTCAGCTTGCCATCATCATCGAAGGTCAGCTCAAGATGACCCAGATATTTTGAATAAGCGTATGCGCTTACGATGGGAAATCTAATTCACCGTCGTAGGATATTTCGCTGCCCCTTCGATTTCATTGGAAAACAGCGTATGCGAATGCCCGCCGATGATCGCGTCAATCCCCGGCACGGCCTGCGCAATCTCCTGATCGCGTTGGAAGCCGACATGGGTCAGCGCGATGATCTTGGTCACGCCCTGCAACTCAAGCTCCGCCACCTGCGCCTTCAGGCTTTCGATATCGTCGATGAAAATCACCTCCCGCCCCGGCGAGGAGGTTTCGGGCGTATCCGTCGCCAGCGCGGAGACCACACCGATCTTCTGATCCCCCACCGCAAGCACCAACGGCCCGCCGATCCGCCCCTTCAACCCTTTCGACTGGCTCAGGTCGAGATTGCCCGACACCAGCGGGAAATTCACCTTCCCCTCGAACGAGGCCAGCGCCCTCGGCCCGTCGTCGAATTCGTGGTTGCCGACCGCCATCACGTCATAGCCGATCTGGTTCATGAACTCGGCCGTGTCGGAGCCCTTGTAGGTGGTATAGAACAGCGAGCCCTGAAACTGATCGCCCGCATCCATCAGCAACACGTTCTGCCCGGCCAGTTCCGCACGCAACTGCGCCACCTTCGCCGCGATCCGGGCGACGCCGCCGAAGCATTTGCCATCGGCCTCGTCCTGCACATCACAGGTGGCGTCAAACCCGTTGATCGGCTCGATCCGGCTGTGCAGGTCGTTGGTGTGCAGGATATGCAGCGTGTAATCGGCCTGCGCCGTCCCGGTCATCAGGGCGAGCGTGGCGGCGGTGAGCAGCAGACGGGTCATCGGATTCTCCGTGATGGACACGGCCATAGCCTGACCGCAGCCGCAGCCGCTGTCAAAGGCGATTGACCCGCGCCCGGACAAAGGGCATTCCATGCCCATGCTGATCTACAAGATATTCCGCCGGCCCGAATGGAATGCCTTCCGCGACGCGGGGGAAACCCTTGGTGCGCCGATCGACCTTGCGGATGGGTTCATCCATTTCTCGACCGCCGCGCAGGTGACCGAGACCGCGGCGAAGCATTTCGCGACGGAAAGCGATCTGGTTCTGGTCGCGGTCAATGCCGAGGGGCTGGGCCCCGCGCTGAAATGGGAGCCCTCGCGCGGGGGCGCGCTGTTCCCGCATCTTTACCGGGTGCTGCGGCTTGATGAGGTGGTCTGGGACACCTCGTTGCCGATGGGCATTTCCGGCCACATCTTTCCGGAGGTCCTGTTATGAGCCTGATCGAAACCCTTGGTCTTTCCGTGCTGCTGCGGATGGATCCGGAAGTGGCGCATGGCCTGTCGATCCGCGCGCTGAAGACGGGGCTGATGCCGATGCCGGGGCCGGTGAGCGGGTCGCGGCTGGCGGTGGATCTGGCGGGGCTGAAGCTGCCCAATCCGGTGGGGCTCGCGGCGGGGTTCGACAAGAATGCCGAGGTGGTCGCGCCGCTGATGCGTGCCGGGTTCGGGTTCATCGAGGTCGGCGCGGCGACGCCCCGGCCGCAGCCCGGCAATCCGAAACCCCGGCTGTGGCGCCTGACCGAGGATCGCGCCGCGATCAACCGGTTCGGCTTCAACAACGAAGGGGTCGGCACACTGGCCGCGCGGCTGGCGCGACGGCCCGAAGGGGTGCCGGTGGGGCTGAACCTCGGCGCGAACAAGGACAGCGCCGACCGCGCCGCCGATTTCGCATTGGTGCTGCGCGAGGCCGGGCCGTTCGTGGATTTCGCCACGGTCAATGTCAGCTCGCCCAACACCGAGCGGCTGCGCGACCTTCAGGGCCGCGATGCGCTGGCCGCGCTGTTGAAGGGCGTGATCGAGACCCGCGACGGGCTGCCGCGCCGGGTGCCGGTGTTCCTGAAGATCGCGCCTGATCTGACGCCCGCCGAACTGGAGGATATTGCCGAAGTCGCGCGCGGGTCCGGCATCGACGCGGTGATCGCCACCAATACCACGCTGTCGCGCGACGGGCTGCGCAGCCGTTTCGGCAATGAGGCGGGCGGGCTGTCCGGCGCGCCGCTGTTCGAGCGCTCGACCCGGGTTCTGGCGCGGCTGTCGCACCTGACGCAGGGGCAGATCCCGCTGATCGGTGTTGGCGGCATCGGCTCTGCGGAACAGGCCTATGAAAAGATCCGCGCCGGTGCGACGGCGGTGCAGGTCTATACCGCGATGGTGTTCGAGGGGCTCGGGCTGATCCCGAAGATCGCGCGCGGGCTGGATGCGCTGCTGGCGCGGGACGGGTTCGCCTCGGTCTCCGAAGCGGTGGGCACCGGGCGGGAGAAATGGCTGTGACGGTGACGATCTGGCACAATCCGCGCTGCACGAAATCGCGCGAGACGCTGGCCCTGCTGCGCGAACGCGGGGTGGAGCCGATGGTGCGGCTCTATCTGGAGGATCCGCCGACGCGGGCGGAATTGGTGGAGGTGCTGGCGAAGCTGGGGCTTCCGGCCTCGGCGCTGGTGCGGTGGAAGGAAGAGAGCGCGCCGGAGCGGGGGGCTTCGGAGGATGCCATTCTGGATGCGCTGACCGCCACGCCGCGGGTGATCGAACGGCCGGTGGTGATCGTGGGCGAGCGTGCCCGGATCGGACGGCCACCGGAAGCGGTTCTCGACCTGTTGTAAAGCGGAGCGGCCACCCCAAGGGGTGGCCGCAAGCCTTTTCCTGGGACTTCTTCGCCTATTCGGCGAAGATGTCCTTCTTGTGGGTGTCGCCGGGCACGAAGATCGCGCCGATGATCACGGTCATCACGGCGATCACGATCGCATACCACAGGCCGGCGTAGATATTGCCCGACTGTGCCGAGATCGCGAAGGCGGTCGCGGGCAGCAGACCCCCGAACCAGCCGTTGCCGATGTGATAGGGCAGCGACAGGCCGGAGTAGCGGATCCGGGTCGGGAACAGTTCGACCAGCATCGCCGCGATCGGGCCATAGACCATCGTCACCAGCAGGATCAGATAGGTCATGATGATGATCGCCGTCAGCTTCTGCACCGTGAAGATGTCGAAGAAGTGGTTGGCCTTGGCCACGGTGGAGTTGGCCTCACCCGACATCGGATAGCCAGCCGCCGCCAGCGCCGCGTTGACTTCGGTGTCGAAGGTCTTCTTCGCCGCCGCCAGATCGTCGCCGGACAGGGCGCTCGCGTCATAGGACGGGATCACCTTGCCTTCGATCGTCACGGTCGCGGGTTGGCCCGCCGGGCCTTCTTCGGTGATCGAGTTGACCGACAGCTTCGACAGCGACGCCTTGGCGATGTCGCAAGACGAGGTGAACTTCGCCGTGCCGGTCGGGTTGAACTGGAACGAGCAGTCGTTCGGGTCCGCCGTCACGATGACCTGGGTCTGCTGCGCGGCATAGAGCGCCGGGTTCGCCGTATGGGTCAGCGCCTTGAACACCGGGAAGTAGGTGAGCGCCGCGATCAGACAGCCGCCGAGGATGATCGGCTTGCGCCCGATCCGGTCCGACAGCGAGCCGAAGAACAGGAACCCGCCCGAACCGAGGATCAGCGACCAGGCCACCAGTACGTTCGCGGTGAAGCTGTCCACCTTGATGACGTTCTGGATGAAGAACAGCGCGTAGAACTGACCCGAGTACCAGACCACAGCCTGACCCGCAGTAAGGCCGAGCAGCGCGATCAGGGCGATCTTGCCGTTCTTCCAGGTGCCGAAGGCTTCGCGCAGCGGCGCCTTCGATTGCGCGCCTTCCTGCTTCATCTTCTTGAACGCCGGGCTCTCTTCCATTTGCAGACGGATATAGAGCGAGATGCCGAGCAGGAAGACCGAGCCGAGGAACGGGATCCGCCAGCCCCAGGCGTCGAAAGCCTGGATCATCTTGGTCGTGCCATCGGGGTTCAGGACCGGGTTGCCCGCGAGGTCGAGCACGGCCACCGGCGGATAGGCGCCGTTGACATAGCCCTGCACCAGCAGGATGACGATCAGCGACAGCAGCAGGCCGAGGGTCGCCGTGGTCTGGATGAAGGCGGTGAAGTAGCCGCGACGGTTCTGCGGCGCGTGTTCCGCCACATAAACGGCTGCGCCGCCGTATTCCCCACCGAGCGCGAGACCCTGAAGCATGCGCAGGATGATCAGGATGATCGGCGCCGCGACGCCCCAGCTCGCATAGCCCGGCAGCAGGCCCACGATGAAGGTCGAGAAGCCCATGATCAGGATGGTGGCGAGGAAGGTGTATTTCCGCCCCACGAGGTCGCCCAGCGAGCCGAACACCAGCGCGCCGAACGGCCGCACGATGAAGCCCGCCGCAAAGGCCAGCAGCGCGAAGACGTTGCGCGTGGCTTCGGGGAAGGCGGTAAAGAACTGCGCGCCGATGATCGCGGCAAGCGACCCGTAAAGGTAGAAGTCATACCATTCAAAGATCGTGCCCGCGGAGGAAGCAAGGATGACCTTCTTCTCCTCCTTGGTCATCGGGCGGGACCGTTCGGCCGCCACATTGGTGTTGTATGATGCCATCGGCTCTCCTCCTGACGGCCGGTGCTGCCGGCCTCCCTGTGACATGTGTCCACCCCTGCCGGAACGGGACCACCCCTCCGGTGCACCGCTCGGACAGCGGTGGACGCCTGTTTGCTGATGCCCTGGGGCGTTCAGCCTCCCCTTCCGGCCGCGCATCGGCGATGCGCGGCGGCCTTCTCAGACCGTGATCGCGGCCACGATCCCACCAAGGGCGGCGCGCACATCGGCGATGGAACCCATCGCATCGACCCGCGCCAGAACGCCCAGATGGTCGTAATGGTCGATCAGCGGCGCCGTCTGGGCGTGATAGGCCTCCAACCTCGCACGCGCCGTTTCGGCAGTGTCGTCGGCGCGGCGCTTGAACGCCGTGCCGCCGCATTTGTCGCAAACCCCCGCATGGACGGGCTGTTTGAAATCGTCATGATAGCCCTCGCCGCAATCGGCGCAGGTGTAGCGCCCGGCGACGCGGGCGATCATCGCCTCGTCGTCCACCTCAAGGCTGACCGCCGCATCGACCCGCTGGCCGCTTTCCGCCAGCAGCCCGTCGAGCGCCGCCGCCTGCCCCGCCGTGCGCGGGAAACCGTCGAGGATCACCCCCTTGGTCACATCGGGTTCCGCCATCCGGTCCTTCAGGATCGCAAGGACGATCTCGTCGCTGACAAGGCCGCCTGCCTCCATCACCGCCTTGGCCGCGAGGCCCGCGGGCGTGCCCATCGCCACCGCCGCGCGCAGCAGGTCGCCGGTCGAAAGCTGCACGAGGCCGAATTCCTCCTCCAGCATCCGCGCCTGCGTGCCCTTGCCCGCGCCCGGAGGCCCGAGCAGGATCAGGACGGCCGGTCTGGTTTCGACGGCATCCATGCTCACCCCCGGTTCATGCGGTTTTCGATCAGATCCTCGACCACCGACGGATCGGCGAGCGTCGAGATATCCCCAAGCGCGCCATAATCGTTTTCGGCGATCTTGCGCAGGATGCGGCGCATGATCTTGCCCGAACGGGTCTTCGGCAGGCCGGGCGCCCATTGGATCAGGTCGGGCTTGGCGATCGGGCCGATTTCCGTGCGGACCCATTTCTCCAGATCGGCCCGCAGCGCGTCCGAGGGTTCCTGATCGTTCATCAGGGTGACATAGGCGTAGATGCCCTGCCCCTTCAGGTCGTGCGGATAACCGACGACCGCCGCCTCGGCCACCGCCGGATGGGCGACCAGCGCGGATTCGACTTCGGCCGTGCCCATCCGGTGGCCCGAGACGTTGATCACGTCATCGACCCGACCGGTGATCCAGTAATAGCCATCCTTGTCGCGCCGGCAGCCGTCACCGGTGAAGTAATAGCCGCGATACTGGCTGAAATAGGCTTCCTGGAAGCGCTCGTGATCCCCCCAGAGCGTGCGCATCTGCCCCGGCCAGCTGTCCGAGATCGCCAGAACCCCTTCGCATTCCACCTCGCCGATCCGGACCGCCGTCTGCGGATCCAGAACGACGGGCTTCACCCCGAAGAACGGATTGGTGGCCGAACCCGCCTTCGTCGGCGTCGCCCCCGGCAGCGGGGTGAGGATATGCCCCCCGGTCTCCGTCTGCCAATAGGTGTCGACGATCGGGCATTTGCTCTTGCCGACGTATTTGTCATACCAGACCCAGGCTTCCGGGTTGATCGGCTCGCCGACCGATCCCAGCACGCGCAGCGAGGACAGGTCGTATTTCTCGACCCATTCCGCGCCTTGCCCCATCAGAGCGCGGATCGCCGTCGGCGCGGTGTAGAACTGCGTTACCTTGTGCTTTTCGCACACCGCCCAGAACCGGCCCGCGTCCGGATAGCTCGGCACGCCCTCGAACATGATCGTGGTCGCGCCATTCGCCAGCGGGCCATAGACGATATAGCTGTGCCCGGTGACCCAGCCGACATCCGCCGTGCACCAGAACACATCGCCTTCCTTGTAGTCGAAGACATATTCATGCGTCATCGCGGCATAGGCCAGATAACCGCCGGTGGTATGCACCACGCCCTTCGGCTTGCCGGTCGAGCCCGAGGTATAGAGGATGAACAGCGGATCCTCCGCCCCCATCGGCCGCGGCGGGCATTCGGGGGAGACCTGCTCCATCAGATAGCTTACATCGACGTCGCGGCCCTGCACCCAGGAAATCTGATCCCCGGTGCGGCGCACGACGAGGCAGCGCACCTTGTCCGAGCAGTGCAGCAGCGCCGCATCGGTATTCGCTTTCAGCGGCGTCTTGCGCCCGCCACGGGGGGCGAAGTCGGCGGTGATCACCAGCTTCGCGCCGCAATCGTTGATCCGGTTCGCCAGCGCATCGGGCGAGAACCCGGCGAAGACGATGGAATGGATCGCCCCGATCCGCGCGCAGGCCAGCATCGCATAGGCGGCTTCGGGGATCATCGGCAGGTAGATCACCACCCGGTCGCCGCGCATCACGCCCTGCGACAGCAGCACGTTGGCGAAACGGTTCACCTGTTCGGACAGGTCGCGATAGGTGATGTGCTGCGCGGGCTCGTTCGGGTCATCGGGCTCGAAGATGATCGCGGTCTGGAGCGCGCGGTCCTTCAGGTGCCGGTCGATACAGTTCACCGAAGCGTTCAGGACGCCATCCTCGAACCACTTGATCGAGACCTTGCCGAAGGTGAAATCGGTGTTCTTCACCTTGGTATAGGGCTTGATCCAGTCGAGGCGCATCCCCTCGCGGCCCCAGAACTTGTCCGGATCCTCGATCGATTCGCGATACATCTCCAGGTATTTCGCCTGGTCGGCATGCGCATTCTCGAAACCCGGCGGGACCGGGTGCATTTCGGGCTCCGCAACGACCTGTTCCTGAACAGTCATGAGCTCTCCTCCTCCTCAGTCGGATGGCCTGAAGGCCGCAACTCCACCCCCGGCTGGGCCGAAGGCGCTCTACTCCCCGACATCAGTGTAAACCGGAACAGTGTATTTGCGTAACCCCCTATGTTTACTGATTTTTCCTGTTAATTTATTCACAGGATAAGCGATAATGTGGTAAATTTACGGAAATATCGCGAAGATTTGACCTTGTGTTTCAAGTGCTTGCCTGTTGACTCCATCCGGATTGTGCAACCGCAGGAAAAATCATCGAAAAATGCCGCGCCGCAGCATCGTGAGGCGGCATCCGGAGGGCCGTGCCAATTCGTATCGGGCGCGCGCCCGGTCAACGCGGAACCATGGGCGGCTGACCGCCCGCGCAGGCTTGCCTTGGGCATCGAGGCGCTTTACCGAAGGTGCCTGACGCCCTCATCACCCGCCGCACCATGATCACGCAGACCGACCCGATCCGCCCGACCGATGACGAGGCCCGCGCCCTCGCCCGCCGCCTGATCTCGGGTGCACGGTTCGGCGCGCTCGGTGTGATCGACCCGGACAGCGGGTTTCCCGCCGTCACCCGCATTGCGCTCGGTTCGGGGCCGGAGGGCGGGCTCTGGACGCTGGTCTCCGGGCTTTCGGCGCATAGCCGGGCGCTGCGGACCGATCCGCGCGTGGGGCTCTTGGTGGGCGAACCCGGGGCGAAGGGCGATCCGCTCACCCATCCCCGCCTGAGCCTGCGGGCCGAGGCGCAGCCCCTGAACCGCGACGATCCGCGCCACGGTGCCGCCCGTGCGCGCTGGCTCGCCGATCATCCGAAATCGAAGCTCTACATCGACCTGGGCGATTTCTTCTTCGTCGAGTTCCGGCTCCTGTCCGGCGCGCTGAACGGCGGGTTTGGCAGGGCGTTCCGGCTGGATGCCGGGGATCTGACTTGCCAGTGCGCACCATAGGCCTAATCTTCGCGCCAACCCGCAACCGGAGGATTCCCGATGACCGATACCCCCTATGTTCCGCCGAAGGTCTGGACCTGGGATCAGGACAATGGCGGCAAATGGGCCTCCACCAACCGCCCCATTGCCGGGCCGACGCATGACGCGGAACTGCCGGTCGGCAAACATCCGTTCCAGCTTTATTCCCTCGGCACGCCGAACGGGCAGAAGGTCACAATCCTGTTCGAGGAACTGCTGGCCGCAGGCCATGAAGCGGAATACGACGCCTGGCTGATCGACATCGGCAAGGGCGATCAGTTCGGATCGGGCTTCGTCGCGGTCAACCCGAACTCGAAGATCCCCGCGCTGCTCGACCGCTCCGGCCCCGAGCCGATCCGCGTGTTCGAGTCGGGCGCCATCCTGATGTATCTGGCCGAGAAGTTCGGCGCCTTCCTGCCCACATCGGGCGCCGCGCGGGCGGAAACCCTGTCCTGGCTGTTCTGGCAGATGGGCTCCGCCCCCTTTGTCGGCGGCGGCTTCGGCCATTTCTACGCCTATGCGCCGGTGAAGATCGAATATGCGATCAACCGCTATGCGATGGAGACGAAGCGGCAGCTGGACGTGCTGAACCGGCGGCTGGCTGATACAGAATATGTCGCCGGGCCGGAGTATACGATCGCCGATATGGCGATCTGGCCCTGGTATGGCGGGCTCGCGAAGGGCTGGAACTACGGCGCGGGGGAATTCCTGTCGGTGCAGGAATATCCCAACGTCATCCGCTGGGCGGATCAGGTCTTCGCGCGCCCGGCGGTGAAGCGGGGCCGGATCGTCAACCGCACCACCGGCGATCCGTCCGAACAGCTGCGCGAACGCCACGACGCGCACGATTTCGACCGCCTGTGACATCCGGGCCGAAGCCCGAAGGAAAGCGTAATGCCGCTGATCGAAGACCACCCTCTGCGCCTTGCGCTTGTGAACGAACTGCATGCCCGGCCCTACCCCACGATTCAGGGGCCGGCGCATGTCGTCCATGTCGCGATCAAGGAGCCGCGCGACGCCGCCAACCGGGACCGCGCCCGTGACCATGCGCATCTGTGCGATCTGCTGGAGCGTAACGGCGCGCCGCTGCCGCCCGCGGATGCCGGGCATCTGGCCTGCGCGCTTGGGCGGCATCATCTGATCTGGGAAAGCCATACCGAATTCGTCTCCTACCTGACCCATACGCCCGGCCTGCCCGGTCGGGCCTTCGACCCCGCCGAAACGGAGGTCTTCCCCGCCGACTGGCTGGCCGCCGCGCCGGGTCGGCGCATCGCGGCGGTGCAGATCCGCATCGACATCCTGCCCGACGACCCCGACACGATCGTGCCGATGGTCGAGGACTGGTTCGTGCATGAAAGCCTGGTCTGCGCCTGGGTGCTGGACGGGGCCGCCGTCGTCGCGACCGATTTCCGCGTCGATGCGAACGGCCAGATGCGGTTCGCCATCTTCGCCCGCCCCGACACCGGCCCCGGGCGGATCGGCCGGATCGTGCAGCGCCTGTGCGAGATGGAGACCTATCGTGCGATGTCGATGCTGGGCCTTGGCCGCGCGCGGGAACTGACGGCGCGGATGAACGCGCTGGAGCCCGGGCTGTCGGAGCTGGTCAATGGCATGGGCGAAGGCCCGGCCGAGGAGACGCTGCAACATCTGCTGGCGGCTTCCGCGGAACTGGAGGGGCTGGCCGTCCACCACAGCTTCCGCTTCGGCGCGACCGGCGCCTATGCGGCGATCGTGCGCGAGCGGGTCGAGGTGCTGCGCGAGAGCCGTTTTCAGGGGCGGCAGAAATTCGGCGAGTTCATGCTGCGCCGCTATGAGCCCGCGATGCGCACCGTGCAATCGGCGGAGGCGCGGCTGAACGCGATGGTCGAACGCGCCTCGCGGGCGGCGGAACTGCTGCGCACGCGGGTCGAGGTGGCGCGGCAGTCGCAGAACCAGAAGGTGCTGGAAAGCATGGATCGCCGCTCCGACTTGGCGCTGCGGCTGCAACACACGGTCGAGGGGCTGTCGGTGGTCGCGATCAGCTATTACGCCGTCAGCCTCGCGGGTTATCTGACCTATCCGGCGGCGAAGGCCGTGGGGATCAGCAAGGAAATGGCGGTGGCCGGGCTGACGCCGCTGGTGATCCTCGGCGTCTGGCTGATGGTGCGCCGGATCCGCAAGGGCTTCCACTGAAGCCCCTGCGCGGTGAGCCCGTCAACGTTTCCCGGTCACACGGGTCAGGGCAGGATCCGCACGCCGCCCTTCGCCGCCGAGGACGCCAGCATCGCATAGGCCTTCAGCGCGGTCGAAACATGGCGCGTGCGCGGCGCTTCGGGTTTCCACGGCAGCGGCCCCTTCGCGGCACGGCGTGCTGCAAGCACGTCGTCCGGAACGGCCAGGTTGATCGTCCGGTTCGGGATGTCGATCTCGATCACGTCGCCGGTTTCCACCAGACCGATCAGCCCGCCCTCTTCCGCCTCCGGCGAAACGTGGCCGATCGACAGCCCCGACGTCCCGCCCGAGAACCGGCCATCGGTCAGCAGCGCGCATTTCTTGCCCAGCCCCTTCGATTTCAGGTAGCTGGTGGGGTAAAGCATCTCCTGCATCCCCGGCCCGCCGCGCGGCCCCTCGAAGCGGATCACGACAACCTCACCCTCGGTCACCTTGCCGGTGAGGATGCCGGAAACCGCGTCGTCCTGCGATTCGTAAACCTTGGCCTTGCCGGTGAATTTCAGGATCGAGTTCATCCACCCCCGCCGTTTTCACGATGCAACCGTTCAGCGCGATATTGCCGAACAGCACCGCCAGACCGCCATCCTTCGAGAACGCATGTTCAGCCGAACGGATCACGCCCTTTGCCCGGTCGCGGTCCACTTCGGTGTAGCGGTTCGCGGTCGAAAACGCCTGCGTGGTGCGCACGCCGCCCGGGGCCGCGCGATAGAACTCATCCACCTTCGGATCATTCGCCGTGATCACGTCCCATTTCGCGATCGCCTCGCCCAGCGTCGGCGTGTGGACGGTGCGCACCCCGGCGTGGATCAGCCCGGCGCGGTGCATTTCGCCCAGAATCCCCATGATGCCGCCGGCGCGGTGGACGTCCTCCATATGGACCTCCTGCTTCGCCGGGGCGACCTTGCACAGCACCGGCACCTTGCGGCTCAGCCGGTCGATGTCGTCCATGGTGAAATCGACCTTGCCCTCATAGGCGATGGCCAGCAGGTGCAGCACGGTGTTGGTGGACCCGCCCATCGCGATGTCAAGGCTCATCGCATTCTCGAACGCGTCGAAGGTGGCGATGTCGCGCGGCAGCAGGCCCGCTTCCTCGCCCTCATAATGGCGCTTGGTGATCTCGACGATCTTGCGCCCGGCCTCCAGGAAAATCTCCTTGCGGTCGGCATGGGTCGCCAGCATCGAGCCGTTCCCCGGCAGCGCGAGCCCAAGCGCCTCGGCCAGACAGTTCATCGAATTCGCCGTGAACATGCCCGAGCAGGAGCCGCAGGTCGGGCAGGCCGCCTTTTCGATCGCATCCACCTGCTCGTCGGTATAGCTGTCATCGGCGGCCACCACCATCGCATCGACCAGATCGAGGTCATGCGCGATGATGTCCTTCGAGATCTTGCCCGCCTCCATCGGCCCGCCGGACACGAAGATCACCGGGATGTTCAGCCGCATCGCCGCCATCATCATGCCCGGGGTGATCTTGTCGCAGTTGGAAATGCACACCATCGCATCGGCGCAATGGGCGTTGACCATGTATTCCACGCTGTCGGCGATCACCTCGCGCGAGGGCAGCGAGTAAAGCATCCCGTCATGGCCCATCGCGATGCCATCGTCGATCGCGATCGTGTTGAACTCCTTGGCGACGCCGCCCGCCTTCTCGATCTCGCGCGCGACCATCTGGCCCAGATCCTTGAGGTGGACGTGGCCGGGGACGAATTGCGTGAACGAATTCACCACCGCGATGATCGGCTTGCCGAAATCCCCGTCCGTCATGCCGGTGGCGCGCCACAGGCCGCGCGCGCCCGCCATGTTGCGGCCGTGGGTGGATTTGCGGGAACGGTAATAGGGCATCTGGCTTCTCCGGGGCTCCGCCCGAGTGGCGGTATCGCGTCCTATTACGCGCGCGGCGCGGAAATGCCAATGTTCAAAGGGTCAGCAGGGGTTACCCATGCGGATGCAGATGCGGATAGGCATGCGGGTGGATCTGAATCTGTGCGGGGATCAGGGTGCCGTCGCGCATCATCATCGCCCGGGTGGCAAGCCCGGCGACAAAGCCTTCGTCATGCGAAACAAGGATCATCGCCCCCGCGAAATCCGCGAGCGCCGCGCGCAGCCGCGCCATATTCGCCGCATCGACGCCATTCGTGGGTTCGTCCAGCAGCAGCACATCGGGCTTCATCGCCAGCACGCCCGCCAGACAGACCAGCCGCTTTTCCCCGCCCGAAAGCCGATGTGTCACCCGCTCCGCCAGATGCCCGATGCCGAGGTGCCCGAGCGTCGCGCGCGCCACGGCTTCGGGATCGGGCAGGCCAATGTTGACCGGGCCGAAGGCCACGTCCTCCAGAACCGTCGGGCAGAACAGCTGATCGTCGCTGTCCTGAAACAGGAAACCAAGGCGCGGGCGCTGTGAACGGAAATCCCGCTCGGTCCGGCAGGGCTGCCCGAACAGCGTGACCGTCCCCCGCGCGGGTTCCAGCCCGGCGATGGCGCGCAGCAGCGTGGTCTTGCCCGCGCCGTTCGGGCCGACGATGGCCAGCCGCTCCCCCGCTGCCAGCGTAAGGGAAACGGATCGCAGCACCTCGGCCCCGTCGCGCGCCACCGCGACATCTGTGAGGGAAATCAAAGGGAACATAGCCGGTCCACCCCCAGCAACAGCAGGCCCGCCGCGCAAAGCGCCGCGCCCCGGGCCCAATCCGCCGCCCCGGGCCGGGCAAAGGGTGCATGCAGGAACTGCCCCGAAAAGCCGCGCATCCGCATCGCCTCTTCCACCCGCCCGGCGCGGTCCAGCCCGCGCAGAAGCAGCATCCCCGTCAGATTGCCATAGCTGCGCAGCGTGTGGCGGTTGGTGCCCGGATGGAAACCCCGCGCCCGCATCGCCAGCCGCAGGCGGCGGGATTCATCGCCGATGACGCTCAGATAACGCGGCGCGAGAACAAAGATCCGCACCAAAGGTTCCGGCAGCCGCAGCGCGCGCAGCGCCGCCCCGAGTCGCGCAATCTCGACATCCCCCAGCAGCGCCCGCAGCACCAGCGCCGCCGCCGCCACCTTGCACGCCAGCAGCGCCGCAAGCGCGGTGCCCTCGCGGCTGACGGGACCGAACAGCGGCTCGCCCGGCACCGTCAGCGGCAGGGTCACGAACAGCAGCAGCACGAAGCCCTCGACATGGCGCAGCCGCCGCTGGGCCAGCGGCAACACCAGCACAACGGCCAGCAAAGCGACGCCCGGATGATGCAGTTGCGACAGGCAGGCCACCAGCACCAGCGCCGCAACCAGCCGTAACCGCAGGTCCGCGATCATCCCCGCCGCCCCCGCAGATACAGCGCCGCCCCCGCAAGGCCGATGATCAGGAACAGCCCCGACACCACATCGGTGACCCGCATCCGCGCATCCATCTGCTCGATCCGCTCAAGCAAGGGCGCGACCTGCCGCTGCACCGCGGCCTCGACCAGCGGCGCGATCTCCTCGGGCGGCATGGGCGCCAGAACCGGGCGCGCGCCGGGGGCAAGGACCGAACCGGGGTTGATCGGCAGCGACGGACCCGCAGGCACCACGGGGGCCGCACGCGGTGTCAGCACCGAACCGGGGTTGCCCGCCGTCAGGGGCGTCGGCGATGCGAGAACCGAACCGGGGTTGGGTGGCGCGAAACGTTCGGGAGTGATCTCCGCCGTGGCGACATGGCCTTCGTGGGTGTCGACGGTCACGCGGATCGGCCCGGTCACCGGCGCGGGCGGGGTGAAACGATAGCGGCCATCGGGGTCCGTGCGGCCCGAGGCGATCTCGGCCCCCTCCACATCCCGCGCGGTCCAGTCGCTGCCCTGCGCGCGGCCACCGCCGACGAAATAGGCATAGCCCGTCACCTCCGCCCCCTCGACCGTGGCGAAGAGTTTCAGCCGATGGGCCGCCGCCGGGCTGGCCAGAACGGTCAGGATCAATGCGAGCGCAAGCGGTTTCATCGCCCCTCCTTCGGGTTGAGCGCGGCGGGCTCGACCCGCGCCAGAAAGCCCGCGACCACCGCCGTCACCACCGCCTCCACCACCGCGAGCGGCAGATAGGTCAGCCACAGCACCCGCGCAACCGGGACAAATTCCGAGGCCGAAAGCCAGAGGCTCGCCGCCACCAACGCCCCGGTACCCAGCACCGACAGCCCCCCGGCCAGCGCCGCAAGCCCGATCCGCCCGCGCCGGACCATGGGGCCGAACGCCATCCCCGCCAGAACCCCCGGCAGCGCGATATTCACCGTATTCACGCCCAGCGTCGTCAGCCCGCCGATCCCGAACAGCAGCAGTTGCAGCACCAGCCCCACCAGCACCGCGACAAAGGCCCCCGGCCCCAGCATCAGCCCCATCAGCCCCGCCAGCAGCAGATGCACGCTCGTCGGCCCCAGCGGCACGGAGAACAGCGAGACGGTGAAAAACACCGCCGACAGAATCGCCACCCGCACGATCGCCCGGTCATCCATCCGCCGCAGCGCGACCGCCACGCCCACCGCCGCGACCACGCCACCGCCGATCAGGACCGGCGCCGACAGCAGGCCGTCCGGGATATGGGCCATGTCACTCGGCCCGCATCGACACGGCCTTCACCCAGATCAGCCCGCCTTCCTCCAGCGGCACGGCGCGGCCATCGGGCGCGGTCATCGTGCCGCCCTCGGTCAGCGCGGCAAAGCCCCACCAACCGGCGCGCGGCATCGCATAGCTGAAGGTGCCATTGGCATCGGCCTTCACGACCTGGGTGATGAAATCGTCATTCGGCGGCACGACGGACCCGTCGTTGATGAACTCGACCTCGACCTCGGCAAAGGGCACCGGCGCACCATCACGCCGCACCACGCCGGTGAACAGGTTCCCGGCCCAAAGGCCATTCGGACGGGTCAGCGGCTCGATCTCCACCGGCAGGCCGACCATCGCATCCCAGCCCTCGCCCGAAGCATAGCCATCCACCACGACCTTCGCGTGATGGACGATAAACTTGCCTTCCGCCGGTTCCCAATAGGGTTGCGGCGTGACGTAAAACACCGCCGCGCCGGGTTCCGCAAGGTCTGTGGTCAGCGACCAGCCCAGAACGCCCTCGACCGGGGTTTCGACCAGTGACGCAGACAGATCCGTCCTGCGCCCCTGCGCCAGCATCCCCACTGCGGCAGGCCGGGCCATCTGCATCTGCGGG
Organism: Paenirhodobacter sp.; assembly: GCF_047600745.1. Lineage (GTDB taxonomy): Bacteria > Pseudomonadota > Alphaproteobacteria > Rhodobacterales > Rhodobacteraceae > Rhodobacter. Next base: position 430,841 of record NZ_JASGKI010000004.1, read on the forward strand.
CCACCCTCGACCGGATGGGTGAAGGTCAGGTCGATCGTCACCGGCCCGCCCTCCGGCAGCACATCCGCAGAAGGGACGATCTGCTGAAAATGCGCCGCAGCCGGGCCGCAGAACGCAACAAGCGCCGCAGTGTAAAGAAATATCCGCATACCGTCCCCGTATGTATTTTTGTTCATTTATTCATACGCAGCATGCGCCCGCATGACAAGCCCCCGGGCCGCTGCTACCCTGAGTGCAGGAACGGAGGGGCCATGCAACGCACGACGATCACGCTGGACAACGATCTGGCGGCGGAACTGGACGCCTATATCGCCGCGACGGGGGCGCAAAGCCGGTCGGAGGCGATCCGGGATCTGCTGCGCCGGGGCCTTGGCGCGCGCAGCCGGGCGCCCGAGGGGGCCGGGTGTTATGGCGTCGTCAGCTATGTCGTCGACCCCTCGGTGCGCAATCTGGCGGCGCGGCTGCCGCAGGGGCGGCTCGACCGGCATGACCAGACGGTCAGCGCGCTGTCGGTTCCGCTCGACCACAGCCATGCGCTGGAGGTCACGGTGATGCGCGGCCCGGCACGGGTGGTGTCGGATTACGCCGAGGCGCTGTTTCTTGAACGTGGGGTGATACATGGCAACGTCGCGCTGATCCCGGTGGCCGAGGATCCCGCGCATCACACCCATGACGCGGATGCCCCGCACAGCCATTCCCATCCCCGCGTTCTGGCCGGGTTCCCGGCGGATGGGCCGCCCTGAAACGCGCCAGGTGAAACGGGCAACAGGTCGGGCGGCCGCATCGGACGGACCGGGAGAATTCCGGACGGCAGGAAACGTCTGCCACGCCCCAGCAATATTCCGAACGTCAGCGATGATCGCCGGAGATCGAACCGGGCGCCCCGCCACATGTGGGGCCGATACACTCGACGGTGGGTCCGGTGGTCGCGGCGCCGGAGGCCGGGTTGAAGGACTCAAGCGAAACGCTCGCGGCGACCGCCGGGAACGCCAGAACCGCAGCAAAGCCAGCAGAAACAATCGCTTTTGTCATCACAGGCACCCTTTCGACCGAAAACTCGTAACCTGTTTCTGCTACCACGCCGCCGGAAACCGCTCAAGGAATCGGCACAACCTGCCCCAAGGCAACTAATTAAAATTTATACAGAATTTTCACGGAAACCGATGCCGCCGTATGGCACCCCATACCGGGCAGAATGATTTCCCGGGGAACGTTCCGACGGCGGCGCAAATCTTCTTCCGCTCCGGGCAGGATATTCCGCAGGACGCGACGAAAAGCCCCCTTCGGAATTTCTTCCGCCCAAGGGACACCGCCGGTCATGCCGGAATGACGGTTGGGGCGACCGGGGCCGCCCCGCGATCCGGGTCAGTTCAGCCCGAGCTTGCCGCGCAGCGTCGACAGATCCTCGGCCAGCGTGTTGACCTTGGTCGACAGAACGGTCCGGTCGGCATCCGTCAGCTCGACATAGGACACATAGCCCTCGCCCTGCTCGTATTTCGCCAGCACCTCATCGACAGCCTTGAAGTTCGCATCGACCCGGGCAATGAATTCCTTGTCATCGACCAGCGGCTTGAACAGCTCGTAGATCTTTTCCGAGCCCGCGAAGTTCGCGTCGAAATCCCACAGGTCGGTGCGGGAATAGCGGTCTTCCTCGCCCGAGATCTTGGTCGCCGCGACCTCTTCCATCAGCGCGGCGGCCCCGCCCACAACCACTTCCGGCGGGAAGGTCAGGCCGTTGATCCGGTCGTTCAGATCCTTGACGTCCTTCAGCAGGCCGTCGGCATAGTCCTGAATGCCATCGGTCTTGCCCTCGATCCAGAGCGCATGCTCGATCCGGTGGAAACCGGTGAAGGTCGGATCGGCTTCGCCCTTCTCGTAATCGTCGGCGCGGGCGTCGATCGCGCTGTCGAGATCCGAGAACAGTTCGGCGATCGGCTCGATCTTTTCATAGCTGGTGCGGGTCGGCGCGAAGAGCGATTTCGCCTTCTCGACATCGCCCGCCTTGATCGCGGCAACGAAGGCCTGCGTATCGGTGACCAGCTTGGCCGTGTTCTCGGCGACGTAGATTTTGTATTCCGACAGCGGCCCGACGAGATCGAGCGACGCGTCCTGCGCCATCGACGGAGCGGCAAAGCCCGCGGTGAGGGCAACGGCCAGCGCCGTCGAGCGAAGATAGTGTGCGACCATGATGGTCTCCCTTTTCACGATATGGTTCTGGCGGGGGCTCATAGTGCCCTGGCTGCGGAAATCAGGCCGGAGCCGAGGAAATCCCCGGGCCCGGTCACGCCCGGCAGGGTGAAGAAATAGCCCCCGCCGATGGGTTTGAAATATTCCTCCATCACCTCGCCGTTCAGGCGGTTCTGCACGGTGATGAAGCCGGCCTCCAGATCCGCCTGATAGCAGATGAACAGCAGGCCCTGATCGAGCTGCCCGTTCTTCAGCACGCCGTTGGTGTAGTTGAAGGCGCGGCGCAGGATCAGGTTCTTCTCGGTCTCGGGCGTGCGCGGATTGGCCAGCCGGATATGCGAATCCAGCGGGGTGATCTCGCCCTCCGGATCCTTGCTGTAATCGGGCACGTCGCGTTCGGTCGTATCCGGCCCGCCGTCCAGCGGCGCGCCCGACATCTTGCGGCGGCCGAAATCGCGTTCCTGCTCCTGCAATGGCGTGCGGTCCCAGCGTTCCACCATATTGCGGATCAGCCGCACCACCTGATAGCTGCCGCCCTCGGCCCAGGCGGGTTCGCCCTCCCCGGGGCCGATCCAGACGACATCTTCCATCAGCTTCGCGTCATTGGAATCCGGATTGGCGGACCCGTCGCGGAAGCCCAGGAAATTCCGCGCCGAAGGGGTCGACCCATCGGCATCGGGCACCACCGGCGGCACGTCACCTTCCTGCACCCAGCGGATCACCAGGAATTCCGACAGGTTCTTCATCAGGTCACGCAGGGCGTGGATATTGGTATCCTGCACATTGGCGCAGAACTGGATCGTCATGTCGCCATGGCACAGACTGGCGATCAGCGCATCGTTCGGGAACTGCACCATCTGTTGCAGATGCGCGGGCTTGAGCGGGCGCAGCCAGTCGAACCGCTCGAACAGGCTGTTGCCGAGGCTGACGGTGATCGTCTGGTTGTCCGGCGCGACGACAGGCCCGAGCAGGCCCGAATCCGCCGGGGGCAGCTTCGGATCCCGTTCCGGCACCTCGCCGCCCTGCGTCAGGAATACCGCCCGTTCGGTCAGCATCCGCATCATCCGTTCGAAATCATCGAGGCTGGTGATCGCGAGGTCGAAGGACGCCACGATCCCCGCCGCCGGGCGCGGCGTGGTGATCCCGGCCTGATGGCGGCCGTAGAACTCCACCCGCTGCGCCGCCGTTCCGGCATTGCCATGCGGCGCGTCGTTGACCTGTGCCTGTTCCGCGCGCGACGCCAACGGCGTCAGCGCGGTCGCCCCCAGCCCGATCAGGACAAGGCGGCGGTTGGGTCCGGTGTTCATCTCAGTTCACTCCGATCACTGCGGGCAGCCGGTCGAGAACCCCGGCCAGCGCCGTCAGATCCGCAGCCAAAGCCGCACGTTGCTCACGCGTTACATCCGCATAGGGCGGATACCCGTCGCCCTGCTTCAGCGCCGCCAGATCGCCCTGCACCTTGTCGAGCGCGGCGCCCAGATCGGCATCGAGCCCGGCATCGACCGGCGCGACGACAGTGCGCAAGAGCCCGGCCAGCTTGCCGATCCCCTCGACCGAAGCGGCGAAATCGTCGAGGTCATTCCCGGCATAGCTGTTTTCGCCCGCCGGAACCTGGCTTTGCGCGAGCTGCGCCGTCATCTGCGCGGGCAGCGACAGCAGCAGTTGCGGGTCCAGCTTTGCCTCCCGCATCCGCGCCTTCAGCGCCTCAAGATCGCTCAGCAGACGGTCGGCATGGGGCAGCAACCCTTCGGTCGTGTTCTGCGCGAACAGGCCGTATTCGATACGGTGATAGCCGGTGAAGCCCGGATCCGACTCGCGCTCGGCCAGATAGGCGGCCTGCGGGTTGATTGCATTGGCCAGATCCGACAGCCGGTTCGCCAGCGGTTCGATCCGCCGATAGGGCAGCCGCGCCGCTTCCCATGCCGCCTGCGCCGCCGCCAGATCGCCCGCCGCGACCGCATCGCGCAGCGCCTGCGCCGTGCTCGCCGCCGCATTGCCCTGCATCACCAGATAGACGCGATATTCCGACAGCGGGCCGAGGAATTTCCGCAACGTCACCTCGGAGGCCGCCGAAGCGGCCTCGTCCGAAGGCGTCACCTTCAGCACGCCGCGCGGGTTCGACAGCAGCCCGCAGGCCATCTGATATTCGCCCGGCTGAAGCTGTGCCACCAGCGTCGCGCGGAAGCCGGGCGCGATGTTTTCCCGCTCTGCCAGCACCATCACGCCGTCGAGGATTTCCCATTCGATCGGGCGGTCCGAGGCGTTGACGATCTCGAACGTCCGCCGCCCGCCGGGAACGGTCATCTCCATCGGCTCGCAGGCGGTGGCGGTGATGGTCACCACGCGGTCGGCCTTCTGGCCGCGCGTCGCCTCGGCGTTTTTCACCGAGGCATACCAGAACGCCCCGCCCCCCGCAGCCGCAAGGCAGGCGGCCGCCGCGACGGCCCAGTAGATCGAACGGTTTGGAGCATCAGACATCAGACACACTCTTGGAGACAGGGACGGCCCGCGCGGGCCGCAAGAACAGGAACAGCGTCACGGCGAGGAAGACGACATAGACAATCACCTCGCCCACCGTCGGCGTCTCGCGATAGCCAAGCAGGCCGGAGAGGACAGTGCCCAGCGGGCTGGTTTCCGGCAGTACCCGGCTCAGATCCCAGACCACGCCCTGAAGGCTGTTCCAGACGCCCGCCTCGTGGAACGCCTTCACCGATCCGGCCAGAAGCCCCGCCGCCACGAACAGGATGAACACCCCGGTCCATCGGAAGAACTTCCGCAGGTCCAGCATCAACGCCCCGCGATAAAGCGCCCAGCCCGCCGCCACCGCGACCAGAACGCCCAGCAGCGCGCCCACCGGCGCGGCGGCGCTCGGGCTTTGCTGGAAGATCGCGAGCAGGAAGAACACCGACTCCAGCCCCTCCCGCGCCGTGGCCAGGAACACCATCCCGATCAGGCCCCAGGTCGCGCCCTTCCCGGACAGCGCCGCATCGACCGACTGATGCAGCTCGCGCTTGATCGACCGTGCCGCGCGCTTCATCCAGAACACCATCCCGGTGAGGACAGACACCGCGAGCACCCCGATGAGGGCCTCGAACATCTCCTGCGCTTTTTGCGGAAACCCGGCGGAGATGATCTGCAACAGCGCCCCCGCGAACAGCGCCAGAGCAGCGGCCAAAAAGATCCCGACCCAGACCACCGGAAGCCATTCGCCCCGCCCGGTCTGGCGCAGATATCCCGCGATGATCCCAACGATCAGGGCCGCCTCCAGCCCTTCCCGCAGCATGATGAGAAACGGCGCCAGCATGCACGTCCCTTTCCTGAATAACGCCACAGGGATGTTCGGGCTGCGGGCGGGAGCATCCACGGGCGGGCCGACCGGCGGCCTCTGTGTCCCGCAGGAAAATACCCCGGTTGGCGGAAAGTCAATCCAGATAAAAAACATCAACAACGGTTGGGTCTACCCTTGCGCGGAGATATGCCGTATTAACCCTTTGAAACCAGACAGGAGGCCGCGCCCGTGCCCCAGACCCCGCCCCATCCGCGACAGAAGGGCGCAGCCCCGGACCCGGAGACCGACCGCCTGGCCGCCGAACTGGCCGCCTATGCCGGATCGGATGCCGAATATACCCAGTATCGCGAGGCCGATGACGAAGACCTCGGCCCGCCGCCCGGCCTGTCCGAGGCGCTGGCCGCGCTGGAGGCATCGGGCACGGGGGCGGAGGAGCGCGACGGGCGCCGGGCGCTTGGCGTGCCCGCGGCGCTGATCGACGACATGGCCTGGCTCTGGCGGGCGCAGGCGACGCTGCCCGAACGGCTGGCGCTGGCCGAAGGGCTTTGGGCGAGCGGCATCCACGAGGCGATGCTGGCGGCGGCGAAACTGCTGACGCAGGCGCGGCTGCGCCCGGATGAGGGGGCCTGGGCGCTGATCCTCGGCTGGGCGCCGGAGTTCCGGGGGCCGGCAACCTCGGATGCCGCCTGCTCCGCCGCCGGGCGCCGGTTGCTCGCCGATCCGTCGCGGATGGCGCAAGTGGCCGAGTGGCTGGACGCGCCGAACCCCTGGACCCGCCGCGCCGCGCTTCTGGCGGCCCTGCCCTTCGCCCGGCTCAACCACCTCGGCCCGGAGCAGGCACAGGCCCGGCAGATCGCGCTCGACTGGTGCGCGCGGCTGTCGCGCGACCCGGATCCGCGCGTGGTCCGGGCGGTGGAGCACTGGATCCGGACGCTGGCGAAACACGGCGCCGAAGAGCTGCAAGCCTGGCTCGCCACCCGCACCGACCTGCCCAAGGGGCTGCGCCGCGCGGCGGAAAAGGGCCTGGGGTTGGCGGATGGTCGCGTTGACAAAGGCGCCCCCTGGGCAAGCCACTGAAGAGTCACCCCGGAAATCCACCTCGAATGGCACAGAAGCGTCCCGTCTTCCTGCCGAACTTCACCGAATGGGGAATGATTCCGCGACGTCGCCTATTTCAGCAACCAATCGGGTGATGGCCCCCTTCAGGCCACGCGCGCGGTGCGCCCCTCGGCCCAGTCGCGCACCGCCTGACCAAAGGCGCGGAACAGCGGGCGCGAGACCGGATCCGCCTCGGCGTTCCATTCCGGATGCCATTGCACCGCCAGCGTAAAGCCGGGTGCGTCGCGGACCCAGATCGCTTCGGGCGTGCCGTCCTCGGCGTGGCCTTCGACCACGATCCGCGCGCCGGGCCGCGCGATGCCCTGCCCGTGCAGGGTGTTGGTCATCACCTCCTCGGCGCCGAATATCCGCGCGAACCGCCCGCCGGGCGTGAGGATCACCTTGTGGCGCAGGCCGAAGACCTCTTCCATCGTGCCCTCGGGCGGCATCCGGTGGTTCATCCGGCCGGGCAATTCGCGGATTTCCGGGTCGAGCGTCCCGCCCATCGCCACGTTCACCTCCTGAAACCCACGGCAGATGCCCAGAAACGGCTGCCCCCGCTCGACGCAGGCGCGCACCAGCGGCAGGGTGATCGCATCGCGGGCCCGGTCGAAGGTGCCGTGCCGGTCGGTCTCGATCTCGCCATATTCCGAGGGATGCACATTCGGCCGCCCGCCGGTGAGCAGGAAGCCGTCGCAGACCTCCATCAGCTCCGCGACAGAGACGTAATCCGGATCCGCCGGGATCAGCAGCGGGATGCAGTCGGCCACATGGCTGACCGCACAGGAATTCATCTGCCCGCCCTCATGCACGGGATAGCGCCCGTTCACCAGCCCGCGGTTTCCGATGATGCCGACGACAGGTCTGGTCATGGCGCTCTCCTTCCGGCGTTCAGGGTAATGCGCTTCACGGCCGCACAAAAGGCCCAGCCCCGCACAGGGGGCTGTGCATGCGTCACCCCTGCGCCTTCACCTGCTGGCGGCGCATGTGCAGCACCGGCTCGGTATAACCCGAGGGCTGGACCCGGCCCTTGAACACCAGATCGCAGGCCGCCTGGAAGGCATAGCCGTCATAGCCCGGCGCCATCGGCACATAGGCCGGATCGCCCGCGTTCTGCCGATCGACCACCGCTGCCATCTTGCACAGCGCCTCCATCACCCGGCCCTCCGACACCACGCCGTGATGCAGCCAGTTCGCCAGCGCCTGACTGGAAATCCGGCAGGTCGCGCGGTCTTCCATCAGGCCAATGTCGTGGATGTCGGGCACCTTGGAGCACCCCACCCCCTGATCGACCCAGCGGACGACATAGCCCAGGATACCCTGCGCGTTGTTCTCGATCTCGTCGGTGATCTCGGCCTCGGAATAGTTCTTTCCGATGGCGAGCGGAATCGTCAGCAGATCGTCGAGCCGCGCGGGCCGGTCCATCGCCGCGATCTCGCGCTGCCGCGCCGCCACGTCGACGCGGTGGTAATGCGTGGCGTGGAGCGTTGCGGCGGTGGGGCTCGGCACCCAGGCGCAGCTTGCCCCCGCCATCGGATGGCCGATCTTCTGCGCCAGCATATCCGCCATCCGGTCGGGTGCCGCCCACATCCCCTTGCCGATCTGCGCCCGCCCTGGCAGGCCGCAACGCAGGCCGATATCGACGTTGCGGTCTTCATAAGCGGAAATCCAGGGCTGGGTCTTCATCTCGCCCTTGCGCAGCATCGCCCCGGCTTCCATCGAGGTGTGGATTTCATCCCCCGTCCGGTCGAGGAAGCCGGTGTTGATGAAGGCGACCCGGCGTTTCGCCGCGCGGATACATTCCGTGAGGTTGACGGAGGTCCGCCGTTCCTCGTCCATGATGCCGAGCTTCACCGTCTCGCGCGGCAGGCCCAGCACGTCCTCGACATGATCGAAGACTTCGCAGGCAAAGGCCACTTCCTCCGGCCCGTGCATCTTCGGCTTCACCACATAGACCGATCCGGTGACGGAATTGCGCGCGCCTTCGGCCTTGCGCAGGTCGTGCATCGCGCAGAGCGTGGTGAGCATCGCATCCATCAGGCCCTCATAGGCCTCGGCCCCGTCGCGCGTCAGGATCGCCGGATTGGTCATCAGATGGCCGACATTACGCACCAGCATCATCGACCGGCCCTTGAGGGTCAAGGGCGCGCCCTCCGGCGTGAGGAATTCCAGATCGGGTGCGAGGCGGCGGGTGAAGGTCTTGCCGCCCTTCGCGACCTCCTCCGCCAGCGTGCCGCGCATCAGCCCGAGCCAGTTGCCCCAGGCCAGAACCTTGTCCTCGGCATCGACGGCGGCGACCGAATCCTCGCAATCCATGATCGCCGAAACCGCGGATTCCAGCCGAACGTCACAGATCCCCGCCGGGTCGGTGCGACCGATCGGATGTTCAGCGTTCACATCAACGATGATGTGCAACCCATTGTGTTTCAACACAACCGAGAGGGGCGCCTCCGCCGTACCCGCATAACCGACGAATTCTGCCGGATCCATCAGCCCGGTTTCCTCGCTGGTCTGCGCAAACAGCCCGCCATCCTGCACCCAGAGACGCGTGACCTCGGCCCAGGACCCCGCCACCAGCGGCGCGGCATCATCAAGGAACGCCTTTGCCCAGCCGATCACCTTCGCCCCGCGCGCCGGATCATAAGCCTTGCCCGAGGGCAGATCGCCAAGCGCATCGGTGCCGTAAAGCGCATCGTAGAGCGAGCCCCACCGCGCATTTGCCGCATTGAGCGCATAGCGCGCGTTCATCACCGGCACCACCAATTGCGGCCCGCAAACGGTGGCGAATTCCGGATCTGTCTGCGGGGTTTCAATCGTGAAATCAGTGCCTTCCGGGACGATATAGCCGATCTCCGTCAGGAATGCCTGATAGCCCGCCGCGTCATGGGGCGCCCCGCGATGGTTCAGATGCCACGAATCAATCTGCGCCTGAATCGCCTCGCGTTTGTCCAGCAGCGCCCGGTTGCGCGGGCCAAAATCGTGCAAAAGCGCCGAAAACCCGGCCCAGAACCGCGCCGGATCGACACCCGATCCTGGCAGCGCCTGTTCCTCGACAAAGGCGGCCAGTTCCGCCGCAACCTGCAATCCTTCGCGATCGACCCGAGCCGTCATGAAACTCTCCCGTGCTTTTGCGCCAGTCTTGGGCCGCGAGGCGCGGCCTGTCCAGCCCGATCTTGTCCCCGCGCCCGCATGGGCATAGCTTGCGGCCAACAGGAGACGCATCATGGACGGCACGACCTATCTTTCCGACTATCGCCCCTATCCCTTCACGCTGGACCGGGTGGCGCTGACCTTCCGGCTGTCGCCACGGGCAACACGGGTGACGGCGGCGCTTTCGCTGTCTCCGCGCGAGGCGGGCACGCCGCTGCATCTGGATGGCGAGCAGATCAAGCTGATTTCCCTTGCGCTCGATGGCACGCCGCTGACCCCGGCGGACTACCTTCTGACCGAGACCGGGCTGACGATCCATCCCGCCGCGCTGCCCGAGGGGGCATTCACCCTTCAGACCGAAGTGGAGATCGCGCCCGAGGAAAATACAGCGCTCGAAGGGCTTTACATGTCGAAGGGCATGTATTGCACGCAATGCGAGGCGGAAGGGTTTCGCAAGATTACCTTTTATCCGGATCGTCCCGATGTGATGGCGCGCTTCCACGTCCGGATCGAGGGGGACGCGCCGGTGCTGCTGTCGAACGGCAACCCCGCCGGACAGGGGCCGGGTTGGGCCGAGTGGGATGACCCTTGGCCGAAGCCCGCCTATCTCTTCGCGCTGGTCGCGGGGGATCTGGTGGCGACGCATGGCACCTTCACCACAATGTCGGGGAACAAAGTCGATCTGAACATCTGGGTCCGGCCGGGCGACGAAAACCGCACCGAATTCGCCCTGGGTGCGCTGCAACGGTCGATGAAATGGGACGAAGAGACCTATGGCCGGGAATATGACCTGAGCCTGTTCAACCTCGTCGCCGTCGATGATTTCAACATGGGCGCGATGGAAAACAAGGGGCTGAACATCTTCAACTCGAAGCTGGTTCTGGCCTCGCCCGAAACCGCGACCGATCTCGATTATGAGCGGATCGAGGCGGTGATCGGCCATGAATATTTCCACAACTGGACCGGCGACCGGATCACCTGCCGCGACTGGTTCCAACTGTGCCTGAAAGAGGGGCTGACGGTGTTCCGCGATCAGTCCTTCACCACCGATGTGCGGTTGGGGCCGGTGAAGCGGATCGACGATGTGATCGCGCTGCGCGGGCGGCAGTTCCGTGAGGATGCCGGGCCGCTCGCCCATCCGCCACGGCCCGATCATTACCGTGAAATCAACAACTTCTACACCTCGACCGTCTATGAAAAGGGCGCCGAGGTGGTGGGGATGTTGAAGACGCTGGTGGGGGCCGGGGGTTACCGCAAGGCGCTCGATCTGTATTTCGCGCGCCATGACGGGCAGGCCTGCACGATCGAAGACTGGATCAAGGTGTTCGAGGACAGTTCGGGCCGGGATATGAGCCAGTTCAAACGCTGGTATACCGATGCCGGCACGCCGCATCTGAAGGTCACGGAGAACTTCAACAACGGCACCTATACGCTGGAATTCACTCAGGAAACCAAGCCGACACCGGGGCAGCCAGAGAAGCCGCCCCGGCTGATCCCGATCGCGGTCGGCCTGCTGTCGCCGAACGGCGATGAGGTGGTGCCGACGACAATTCTTGAGATGACCGAGGCGACGCAGAGCTTTACCTTCACCGGGCTGGCGACGAAGCCGGTGCCCTCGATCCTGCGCAATTTCTCCGCCCCCGTGGTGCTGGAGCGGGAGACTTCGGCCCAGGAACAGGCGTTCCTGCTGGCCCATGACACCGACCTGTTCAACCGCTGGGAAGCCGGGCGCAACCTTGCGCGTGCAACGCTGATCGCGATGAGCGGCGGCGCGGAGCCCGATTCCGCCTATCTCGACGCCATCGGCACGCTGACCGCGGGCACGACCGAACCCGCCTTCCGCGCGCTGGCGCTGCGCCTGCCGGGCGAAGACGAAATCGCGCAGGCGCTCTTTGCCGCCGGGGCCACGCCCGACCCCGAGGCGATCCACCGCGCGCGCCGCACCCTGATGCGGGCGATGGCGCAGCGGCACGAAGCGGCGCTGGCTGCGACCTATGACGCCTGCGCGGTGCCCGGCCCCTATACGCCGGATGCGGGGCCCGCGGGGCTGCGGTCGCTGCGGCTGGCCTGCCTCGGGCTGCTGAGCACGCTGGACGGTGGTGCCCGCGCAAAGCGGCTGTTCACCGAGGCCACGAACATGACCGAAAGCCTTGGCGCGCTTGGGGTTCTGGTCGCCGCCGGGGATGCCGCGCGGGAACTGGCCGCGTTCCGCGAGCGGTGGCAGGGCAATGCGCTGGTGATGGACAAGTGGTTCCTGACGCAACTGTCGCTTTGCCCGCCCGGACAGGCGGCGGAACTGGCCGAAACGCTGGCGGCGGATCCGCTGTTCGACTGGAAGAACCCGAACCGGTTCCGCTCGGTCATGGGCGGGCTGTCGGCGAACCATGCGGGCTTCCACCGGGCGGATGGCGCGGGCTATCGGTTCTATGCCGACTGGCTGATCCGGCTTGATCCGGTCAATCCGCAGACGGCGGCGCGGCTCTCGACGGCGTTTGAAACCTGGCGGCGCTATGACCCGGCGCGGCAGGCGCTGATCCGCGCGGAACTGCGGCGCATCGCCGATACGCCCGCGCTGAGCCGGGATCTGTCGGAAATGACGGCGCGCCTCCTCGGCTGACCAAGGCTTGCCCCGCGCGCCCCACTGGCCTAAGACAACCCCGAGACCCTGATACGGAAGCGGACCATGCTCGACCTCAGCTATAAATCCCCGGAACCGAAAGTCATCGCCGGCGCCAAGGGCGACTGGGAACTGGTGATCGGGATGGAGATCCACGCGCAGGTCAGCTCGAACGCGAAGTTGTTCTCGGGCGCGTCCACGGGCTTTGGCGCGGAGCCGAACAGCCATGTCGCCTTCGTCGATGCGGCGATGCCGGGGATGCTGCCGGTGATCAACGAATTCTGCGTCGAACAGGCGGTGCGCACCGGGCTGGGCCTGAAGGCGCAGATCAACCTGCGCTCGGCCTTCGACCGGAAGAACTACTTCTACCCGGACCTGCCGCAGGGCTACCAGATTTCGCAGCTTTATCATCCGATTGTCGGCGAAGGCGAGATTCTGGTTGAACTGTCACCGGGCGTTGCGCGCCGGGTGCGGGTGGAGCGGATCCATCTGGAACAGGACGCGGGCAAGTCGATCCACGACATGGATCCGAACATGTCCTTTGTCGACCTGAACCGGACCGGCGTCGCGCTGATGGAGATCGTCAGCCGCCCCGACATCCGCGGGCCGGAGGAAGCCGCCGCCTATGTGGTGAAGCTGCGCCAGATCCTGCGCTATCTGGGCACCTGCGACGGCAACATGCAGAACGGCAACCTGCGGGCGGATGTGAACGTGTCCGTCTGCAAGCCGGGGCAGTATGAAAAATATCAGGAAACGCAGGACTTTTCGCATCTGGGCACGCGCTGCGAGTTGAAGAACATGAACTCCATGCGCTTTATCCAGGCCGCGATTGATTACGAGGCCCGGCGGCAGATCGCCATCCTCGAAGACGGCGGCGAAGTGGTGCAGGAGACGCGCCTTTACGATCCGGACAAGAACGAAACACGGTCGATGCGCAGCAAGGAAGAGGCGCATGACTACCGCTATTTCCCCTGTCCGGACCTGCTGCCGCTGGAGATCGAACAGGGCTGGGTCGATGACATCGCTGCCACCATGCCCGAGCTTCCGGATGCGAAGAAGGCGCGGTTCATCGCCGATCTGGGGCTGAGCGACTACGATGCTTCGGTGCTGACGGCCGAAGTGGAAAATGCCGATTATTTCGAGGGGGTTGTGGCCGTTTGTGAAGACGGCAAGCAAGCCGCGAACTGGGTCATCAACGAGCTTTTCGGCCGGTTGAAGAAGGACGGCAGGGAGATCGGCGAAAGCCCGGTCACCCCCGTGCAGATCGGCGGCATCATCGCCCTGATCCGCAAGGGCGACATCTCCGGCAAGATCGCCAAGGACCTGTTCGAGATCGTCTACACCGAAGGCGGCGACCCGGCGGAAATCGTGGAAGCGCGCGGTATGAAGCAGGTCACCGACCTCGGCGCGATCGAGAAGGCGGTGGACGAGATCATCGCCGCCAACCCCGCGCAGGTGGAAAAGGCGAAGGCCAATCCGAAGCTGGCGGGCTGGTTCACCGGGCAGGTGATCAAGGCCTCGGGCGGCAAGGCCAATCCGGCGGCGGTGAACGAGTTGGTGGCGAAGAAGCTCGGCCTCTGAGGGGGCGGGCATGCTCACCGAGTGCACCGCCGACCTTTTGCCGGACGGCCAGAGCTTCCGTATCCGCCGCGATGCGTGGTTCAACGACTATCCGGTGGAGCAACTGGGCTTCTGGATCGACTTCTACAAGCGGCTGCGCGAGCAGCATCCGAAGTCGCTGCATTCCTATGACGCGACCATCGCCGCGCTGGAGGCGCTGGCGCAACGGCTTGCCCGGGAACGCGCGGCCTGAAGGCCCCGCGATCGTCGGGGCCAGTGACGCGAGCGCGGTCGGATTCTGACAAATCCGTGATCGGCGGCGGGGGCCCGGCTGAATATAGCCGCCCACCGATCTGACCGCAGAACCCGAGCGGATGCGGCTGGTTTGAGCATGGAGCTATGTCGCGGGGCGGATGCCCGGATGGGCAGGTCTGAAGGCGCTGCGAGGCATGGGCGAAGGCCAGACCGCCAAGGTTGCCCCCCGCACGAGGTTCCCCGAGCCGCCATCAGAGGGGGGCCATGAAGGTCGCCGGGCGGAATGGACAGCGGGCGGGCGGCGTGGCAATTTACGCGGATGTCTCCCTCCGGCCTGATCCTCGGCGCGCTCTGCCTTGCCGCTTCGCTGACCCCCAGCCTCGTACCGCGCGCGGGCGTGGTGCAGGGCGCTTTGGCGGGGGCCTGTTTTGCCACGGGGTATGGGGTCGCGGTGCTGGCGGGCCTGATCTGGCGCGGGCTCGGCCTGCCGGTTCTGCGGGCGGAGCGGCTGCGGCTGCCTGCCGCCGGGATCGCGCTTGCCATCGTGGGATGGGCGCTGATCCGCGCGCCTCAGGGGCAAGACGCGCTGCATCGGGTCATGAACCTGCCGCCGGTGGAGACGGTGCGCCCGCTGTCGATCGCGCTGACGGCGCTGGCGGTGGCGGGGGTGCTGCTGGCGCTCGGGGTGCTGTTCCACCGGGCAGCGCTGGCGGTTTCGGGGCGGCTGCGGATCATCCTGCCGGAGCGGCTGGCGCTGCTTCTGGGGGTTGTTATCGTGCTGATGCTGTTCAATTTCATCGGTAATGACCTGCTGCTGCGGCAGGCGATCGGCGCCTTTGACGCCAGCTATCAGCGGATCGACGCGGCGCTCCCGTCCACCGATCCGATGAAGACCGGCTCGCTGATCCGGTGGGAGGATCTGGGGGCGGAGGGGCGCAACCGGATTTCGGACCCGCTCGATGCCGTGGGCATTGCCGCGATCACCGGCCGCCCGGCACGGGAGCCGCTGCGGATTTATGTCGGCCTCGGCTCGGGCGAAACGCCCGACGACCGTGCCCGCCTCGCACTGGAGGAGGCGATCCGCACCGGGGCCTTCACGCGCAGGACATTGGTGATCGCCACGCCCACCGGAACCGGCTGGGTGGATCCGGCGGCGATGTTTCCGCTCGAAGTGCTGACCCGGGGCGATGTCGCGACGGTTTCGGTGCAGTATTCCTACCTGCCAAGCTGGCTCAGCCTGCTGACCGTGCCGGAATATGGCGAGGAGACCGCCCGCGCCGTTTTTGCCGCGATCCACGACCATTGGCGCAGCCTGCCGCGCGACAGCCGTCCGAAGCTCTATCTGTTCGGGCTCAGCCTCGGCGCGCTGAATTCGGATCTGTCGGCCGATTTCTACGATCTGATCGCCGATCCGTATCAGGGCGCGCTCTGGGTCGGGCCGCCCTTCGGCAGCCGGAGTTGGCGCCATATCACCGAGGACCGCGCGCCCGGTTCGCCGGAATGGCTGCCCCGGTTCCGCGACGGATCGGTGGTGCGCTTCCTTAATCAGAACGGCGGGGACGAAGGCGCGCCCTGGGGGCCGGTGCGGATCGTCTATCTGCAATATGCCTCGGATCCGATCACCTTCTTTTCGCCCTCGATGCTCTGGCGCGAGCCCGACTGGATGCGGGGCCCGCGCGGTCCCGATGTGGCGCCGGAACTGCGCTGGATCCCGGTGGTGACCTTCCTTCAGGTCGGCTTCGACGTGATGACCGCCACCACCACCCCGCGCGGCCATGGCCATGTCTATGCCGGGGTGGATTACCTGAACGGCTGGCTGGCGCTTCTGTCGCCCGAGGGCTGGAGCGAAGCGGCGCTCGACCGGCTGCGGGCGGCGATGGCGGCGCGGGAGCTCTAGCGGTCCACCCTGCGCACGCCCGCCAGCCGCCCCGCCGCGATGGCGACGAAAGAACTCAGCAGGCTGAGCAGCGCGCCCATCTTCGCCGCGTCCTGATGCGGGCCGGGGGCAAAGGCCACCGCCGCCACGAACAGCGCCACGGTAAAACCAATCGCCGCGACACAGCCCAGAACGAAGAGGTCGCGCATCTCCATCCCCTTCGGCAGGCCCAGCCGCAGCACCCGCGCCGCGAACCAGCCGAAGAGCAGGATCCCCACCGGCTTGCCCAGCATCAGCCCGCCCAGAACCGCCGCCGTGGGCGCACCGATCGCGCTGAACTCCACCCCGGCATTCATCAGGCCGAACAGCAGCAGCACCCATTCGACCGGCATCTTGACCGCATGTTCGATGCTGTTGAGCAGGTCGGTCTGATGGCGCTCGCCCTCGGCGAAGATACCGAAGTCGCGCTCGGCATGGGGGATCACCGGCACGATGGGCAACAGGCCGAGCGCCGCATGGATCCCCGCCTGCTGAAAACCATACCAGCTGAGCGCCCCGGCGATGGCATAGGGCCAGAAGCCCAGAACCCGCCGCACCCAGGTCGAATTCGGCCGGTCCTGCTTGTGACGGTCGAGCCGCCGCGGCAGCCAGTTGCACAGCACGAACACCGCAGCCGCCGCGCCGAAGGACAGCAGCAACCACCCGGGCACGAGCGGGGCCGACGGATAGAAGGTCGCGAGGATCAAAAGCCCCCCCGCGTCATCCGCAATCGCCAGCAGCAGCAGAAACCCGATCGCCGGATGCCCCGGGCCAAAGACGATCCGCCCGACCAGATAGGAGAACGCGATGTCGGTCGCCGTCGGCACCGCCCAGCCGTGCTGGATCTCTCCCAGCACGCCGAACAGCACCGCGATCAGCAGATAGACCGCAACCGGCCCGGCCATGCCGCCAAGCGTCGCGATCAGCGGGGTGAGCGCCTTGCGCCCGCGCAGCGACCCGTCCTTGAGGATCACCGCCTCCCAGACTTCCTTTGCCGCGATAGCGAAGAAGAAGGCCATCAGCATGTCGTTGACCAGATAGTGCAGCGTCAGCACCCGCACCCCATCCGGCCCGATCGTACCGAACGGCCCACCGGTCCAAAGCGGGGTTTCGACGACATGGTGATAGCTTTCCGGCGCGATGTTCGCCCAGACCAGCGCCGCCACCGCCCCGGTGATCAACAGCAGCGAATAGGTCGAAATGATATTCCAGACGCGATACATCGGCACCTCCTTGTTGCGGGCAATCTAACCGCTCCCTGCCCGAGGGCAACCGGATACGGACCCGCGGCGCTGGACTTCCGCCCCGCGCGGGCGCAGCTTCGGCGCAAACATGAGGATTCCCATGCGCCCGATCGTACTCGCCCTGTCCCTGACCCTTGCCGCCCCGGCGCAGGCGGCGCTGTCCGGGTTCAACGACAGCGCGGCACAGATTTCCGTCATCGTGCAAAGCGGGCTGGTGGCCGATGCGCTGTATCAGGCCCCGGTTCTCGGGATCAGCCGGGGGCAAAGCTGGTCCGGCGGGCGGCAGGACTGGCACCTGCGCACGGAGCGTTGCACGGCGACGGTGCAGGTCGAACCGCGCAGGCGCAGCAGCATCGGACCGGTAAGCTGGGTGCTGCGCTCGGTCGGGCCCTGCGTGGACAGCACCCGCCCCATCCGCTAAGACTGTCGCGAAACCAACGACAGGAGGGCCGGATGGCCGGGATCAAACGCATCGAAAGCGGCGCACGGATGAGCGGCGCGGTGGTCTATAACGGGCTGGTCTGGCTGGCCGGTCAGGTCGGCACGCCGGGCGAAAGCGTGACGGTGCAGACGCAGGCCGCCCTGGCCGAGGTGGACCGCCTGCTGGCCGAAGCCGGTTCGGACAAGGAACATATCCTGTCGGCGCAGATCTGGCTTGCCGACATGGCCGATTTCGCGGAAATGAACGCCGTTTGGGATGCCTGGGTGCCGCAGGGCCATACCCCCGCCCGCGCGACCGGCGAAGCCAAGCTCGCCGCGCCGAACTATCTGGTCGAGGTGATCGTCACCGCCGCAGTGAAGTGACCCACAGGGCCCGCTCCGGCGGGCCTTACGCCGCCGCCGCCAGATGGCGGATGCGCTCCACCATCGCCCGCAGCCCGTTCGAGCGCTGCTGCGACAGGTGTTCATCGAGCCCGAGCCGCGCGAGTTCCGCCCCCGCATCCACCGCCAGCACCTGCTCCGTCGTCAGCCCGGCGTAGAGCGCATGCAGGATCGCGATCAGCCCGCGCACGATCAGCGCATCCGATTCGCCCTCGAAGTCGAACCGCGCCTGCGGCCCCTGCCCCTCGATCCTCGGCAGCATCCAGACCTGCGACGCACAGCCCTCCACCTTCGTCGCCGGAACCTTCACCGCATCATCCATCGCGGGCATCGCCTTGCCCAGTTCGATGACATGGCGGTATCGGTCCTCCCAATCGTCCAGAAAGTCGAAAGTGTCGGCGATATCCTCGAAAGCCTGGGTTGCCATCTGCCCCTCCATCCGGTTTTGCCCGTCCTAGCGCCGGGGCGCGCAAGGGTCCAGTGGCGGCTTTTCAAAACCCTCGCGATCGGCTACCCAAACAGGGCGCCGCGCGTCCCGCGCGCAAGACCGGAGAGACCATGAAACCGCTTCGCATCCTCGCCCTGCCGCTGCTTGCACTTTCCCTCGCCGGCTGCGGCTGGTTCAGAAGCGAAACCGCCCCCACGCTGGAACCCGAAGGCGGCTACCTCAAGCCACAGGAAGACGGCCGCGTTCCCGTGGCGCAGGTGACCAACGTCACGGTGGAACAAACCCTGTCCGGCGCCATCGTGCGCGCAACCGGCCTGCCGCCGACACAGGGCTGGTGGGCCGCGCGCCTCGTCGCCGAAAATGACGGCCATCCGGTCGATGGGGTGATGACCTATCGCTTCCTGCTGGCACCGCCCCCGGCAGACGCCCCCCGCCGCGTGCTGACCCAGGAGTCGCGCGAAGTCACCGCCGCCGCCTTCATCCGCGGCCCCCGCCTCGCGGGCGTGCATCAGGTCGTCGTGATCGGCGCGGAAAACTCCCGCTCGGCCAGCCGCTGAGCCACGCACCGCACCGGCGCAAACCCTGTCCATTGGCCTCAGGGCGCGCGCAGCGCGCCCCCGGGCCGGACCGCGCCAGCGGTCGGCACCATGGCACCGGGACCAACCGCACCTTTCAGGCCAAGCCTGTCTCCGCCCCCATCTCCGAAACTCCTGCCCCGGCGCGCGTAGCGCGCCCCGGGCCGGACCGCGAAGCGGTCGGCACCCTCAGACCGGGACCAGCCGCACCGCCGCACCCGAAGCCGTAAGCGCGAGTTCCCCCTTCGCGAGCCGCAACGCGTCGCGGCCGAACACTTCCTGCCGCCACCCGGTCAGCGCGGGCACATCGCGCTTGCCCGCCGCGATCCGGTCGAGGTCTGAGGACGACGCGATCAGCTTCGCCGCCACGCCCGTTTCCTCGGATTTCGCCTTCAGCAGAACACGCAGCAGATCGGCCAGCGCGGTGTTCACCTGCAACTGGTGATCCTCGTCGGGAACCTGCGGGAAATCCTCGGGCCGACACTCCATCCCCGCCTTCACCGCAGCGATGATCCCATCGGCAATGTCGCCGCGCCGCCCCTCGCGCAGCAGCAGCCGCGACTTGTTCAGTTCGTCGATCGTCGTGGGCTTGGTCGAGGCCAGTTCCAGCAGCGCGTCATCCTTGAAGATCCGCGACCGCGGGATGTTCTTGTTCTGCGCAAACCCCTCGCGGAACCGCGCCAGTTCCCGCACCACCGCCAGGAACCGCCCCGAGGTCGTGCGCGTCTTCACCCGCAGCCAGGCTTCCTCGGGCCGGGTGATATAGGTCTCGGGGTTGAGCAGAATGCCCACCTCCTCCTGTACCCAATCTTCGCGGCCCGATTTCTGCAATTCCTTCGACAGGAATTCGTAGATCACCCGCAGATGGGTCACATCGGCGATCGCATAGGTCTTCTGCGCATCGGTCAGCGGACGGCGCGACCAGTCGGTGAAGCGCGAGGTCTTGTCGAGCTGCTGCCGCGCGACCTTCTTCACCAGCGTCTCATAACCGACCTGCTCGCCGAAACCGCAGACCATCGCCGCGACCTGGGTATCGAACAGCGGCGTTGGAAACACATGCGCCTCGGTGAAGAAGATCTCCAGATCCTGCCGCGCGGCGTGGAACACCTTCACCGTCGGCTCGTGCCGGAACAGGTCGTAAAGCGGTTCGAGCGACAGCCCCTCCGCCAGCGGATCGACCAGAACCGCCTCGCCGTCCTTCGCGGGCGGAATCGCCAGCTGCACGAGGCAGAGCTTCGACCAATAGGTCCGCTCGCGCAGGAATTCGGTGTCGACGGTGACATAAGGTTGGGTCTTCGCCTTGGCACAGAATTCGGCCAGGGCTTCGGTCGTGGTAATGGTCTGCATGCGGCATCCTGTCCGCGGGGTCATCCCGCCTTTTCTTTCCTTTAGGCAGTGGTTGCCGGAAAGAAAAGCATGCACCCCGCGAATCTCGGGCTACGGCGCGCCGGTGCCACAGATTCGATCAGATCAGCACCGGATCGCGGTCGCCCGCCACATATCGGCGCAGCACGGCGGGGTAGAGCCGGTGTTCGACCGTCAGCACCCGGGCGGCCAGTGTCGCCGAGTTGTCTCCGGGCAGGACCGGCACCCGCCCCTGTCCGAGAATCGGGCCATCATCCAGCACGGGCGTGACCTCATGCACTGTGCAGCCCGCCTCGCTGTCGCCCGCGTCGATCGCACGCTGATGCGTATGCAGCCCCGGATATTTCGGCAAAAGCGAGGGGTGGATGTTCAGCATCCGCCCGGCGAAGCGCGTGACGAATTCCGGTGTCAGCACCCGCATGAACCCGGCCAGGCACAGCACATCCGGCTCCGCCGCCAGGATCGGTTTGAGCAATTCCGCCTCGAACCCCGCGCGATCCTTGCCGAAGGGGCGGTGATCCACCGCCGCCACGGGCACGCCAAGCGCCCGGGCCTTCTCCAGCCCGCCCGCCGCCGGATCGTTCGAGGCGACCAGAACCGGCGCGGCATAGCCCTCGGCCTGCATCGTCTCGACCAGCCGGACCATGTTGGACCCGCCGCCGGAAATCAGGATCGCGACACGTTTCAAAGCAGGCGGCCCGTGTAGCGCACGCCCTGCCCCGGCGTCACGGTGCCGATCCGGGTCACCGTTTCGCCCTGTTCCGCCAGCAGTTCGGCCAGCGCCCCGGCCCGCTCCGGCGCCACGACGAGGATCATGCCGATGCCGGAGTTGAAGGTCTTCAGCAGTTCCGGTTCCGCCATCTGCGCGGTTTCCGCCAGCCAGCGGAACACGGGCGGCAGTTCCCAGGACGACAGGTCGATCTGAGCGCCCAGCCCCTCGGGCAGCACGCGCGGCAGGTTCTCGGTCAGCCCGCCGCCGGTGATATGGGCCAGCGCATGGACGCCGCCCGCCCGCACCGCCGCCAGCGCCTGCTTTACATAAAGCCGCGTCGGGGCGAGCAGCGCCGCGCCCAGCGGCCCCTCGGCGAAGGGGGCGTCAGCCTCCCAGCCCAGACCCGAAAGCTCCACCACCTTGCGCACGAAGCTGTAGCCGTTGGAATGCACCCCATTCGACGCGAGGCCGAGCAGCACGTCACCCTCCGCCACGCCCGCCGGAAGATCCGCCCCGCGCTCCATCGCGCCGACGGCAAAGCCCGCCAGGTCGAAATCGTCCTTCGCATACATGCCAGGCATTTCGGCGGTTTCCCCCCCGATCAGCGCACAGCCGGATTGCGCGCAGCCCTCGGCGATGCCTTCGATGATCCGGGTCGCCTGATCGACATCTAGCTTGCCGGTGGCGAAATAGTCCAGGAAAAACAGCGGCTCCGCCCCCTGACACACAAGGTCGTTCACGCACATCGCCACCAGGTCGATGCCGATCGTATCGACATTGCCGGTGTCGATCGCGATCCGCAGCTTCGTGCCTACGCCATCCGTCGCCGCCACCAGCACCGGATCGGTGTAGCCCGCGGCCTTCAGGTCGAACAGCGCGCCAAAGCCGCCAAGCCCCGACATCGTGCCCGGCCGCGTGGTGCGTTTCGCCGCCGGCTTGATCCGCTCGACGAGCGCATTGCCCGCGTCGATGTCCACGCCCGCATCGGCATAGGTAAGCCCGTTCCTGCCCTTGGTCATCGCGCTGCTCCGTGCTGGAAATCCGTGGCCCGGCCCTTACCGCAAAGGCCGCGCGGGGGCAACGCCGCCCTACAGTGTTTCTTGACCCGCCCGGAAAATCCGCCTAACCCGAAACCAGACCTTGGGGGCCTGTAGCTCAATGGTCAGAGCAGGGCGCTCATAACGCCTTGGTTGGGGGTTCAAGTCCCTCCGGGCCTACCACATCCCCTTGCTTTTGCGTTTTCGCCCGCCTATTCCCCGCACATGACACAGCACCAGCGCCTCCTCATCATCGACTTCGGCTCGCAGGTCACGCAGCTTATCGCGCGGCGCCTGCGTGAACTGAACGTTTATTGCGAAATCCACCCCTATCAGCGGGTCACCGACGCTTTCCTGCGCGATTTCGCGCCGCGGGCGGTGATCCTGTCGGGCGGCCCTGACAGCGTGACGCGCGAAGGCTCCCCGCGCGCGCCCGAAAGCCTGTGGGCGATGGGCGTGCCGGTTCTGGGCATCTGCTACGGCCAGCAGACGATGATGACGCAGCTTGGCGGCAAGGTCGAAAGCGGCCATGGCACCGCCGAATTCGGCCGCGCCTTCGTCACCCAGACCGAAGAGCGGCTGGAGATCCTGAACGGCTGGTTCGTGGATGGCAAGGAACAGGTCTGGATGAGCCACGGCGATCACGTCAGCCAGATCGCCCCGGGCTTCAAGGTCTACGGCACCTCGCCCAACGCGCCCTTCGCGATCACGGCGGATGTGGCGCGCAACTTCTACGCCGTGCAGTTCCACCCGGAGGTGCATCACACCCCGAAGGGCGCGAAACTCTACGAGAATTTCGTGCGGCTGGCGGGCTTTACCGGCGACTGGACGATGGCGGGCTACCGCGAACAGGCGATCGCGCAGATCCGCGCGCAGGTCGGCGACAAGCGGGTGATCTGCGGCCTGTCGGGCGGCGTGGACAGCTCCGTCGCCGCCGTGCTGATCCATGAGGCGATCGGCGACAATCTGACCTGCGTCTTCGTGGACCACGGCCTCCTGCGCAAGGGCGAGGCCGAAGAGGTCGTGACGATGTTCCGCGACCATTACAACATGAAGCTGATCGCGGCGGATGAGAGCGACCTGTTCCTCGGCGCGCTCGAAGGCGTCTCGGACCCGGAGGTCAAGCGCAAGACCATCGGCAAGCTGTTCATCGACGTGTTCCAGAAATACGCGAACCAGATCGAGGGCGCGGAGTTCCTGGCACAGGGCACGCTCTACCCCGATGTCATCGAATTCGGTGTCCTTCTCGGGCGGCCCTTCGGTGACGATCAAGTCGCACCACAATGTCGGCGGCCTGCCGGAGAAGATGGGGCTGAAGCTGGTCGAACCGCTGCGCGAGCTGTTCAAGGACGAAGTGCGCGCCCTGGGCCGCGAACTCGGCCTGCCGCAGAAGTTCATCGGGCGCCACCCCTTCCCCGGCCCGGGCTTGGCGATCCGCTGCCCCGGCGAAATCACGCGCGAAAAGCTCGCCATCCTGCGCGAGGCCGATGCCGTCTATATCGACCAGATCCGCAAGCACGGCCTTTATGACGAGATCTGGCAGGCTTTCGTGGCGATCCTGCCGGTGCGCACCGTCGGCGTGATGGGCGATGGGCGCACCTACGACTACGCCTGCGCCCTGCGCGCGGTGACCTCGGTCGATGGCATGACGGCGGATTACTATCCGTTCTCGCACGAATTCCTCGGCGAAACCGCGACCCGGATCATCAACGAAGTGAAGGGCATCAACCGGGTGACCTACGACATCACCTCGAAGCCCCCGGGCACGATCGAGTGGGAATGACGAAAACCAGAACGCCCGGCCGAAGCCGGGCGTTTTTCATTGTGGGCGTTTGTCCTGCTCCGGATCCGCCTTGCCGATGCCGGTGAACACCGGCTTCAGCGGCAGCGCCCAGAGCAACCCCAGCCCGATATAGACCAGAAGCGCGCCCCAGACCGGCATCGCGCCCCACCGCGCCTCGGCCCAGTTCACCACGCTGACCGCCACGACGATGTAGAGCGGCAGCCCCACGACGAGCGCGAGCAGGGACAGGCGGCGGCGGGTGCGATAGCTCAGCATCAGTCGGCGAAGGGGTCGGTGACGAGGATCGTGTCATCCCGCTCCGGGCTGGTGGAGAGCATGGCAACCGGGCATTGGATCAGTTCCTCGATCCGGCGGACGTATTTCACCGCCGCGCCGGGCAGATCGTTCCACGACCGGGCGCCCTGAGTCGAATCCTGCCAGCCTTCCATTTCTTCATAGATCGGCTTCGCCTTGGCCTGAAGCGCGGCCTGCGTCGGCAGGTAATCGTAATGCACGCCGTCCACTTCGTAGCCGGTGCAGATCTTGATCGTCTCGAAACCGTCAAGCACATCGAGCTTGGTCAGCGCGATTCCCTTCATGCCGGACAGCGCGCAGGTCTGCCGTACCAGCACCGCGTCGAACCAGCCGCAGCGGCGCTTGCGCCCGGTGACCGTGCCGAATTCATGGCCGCGCGTGCCCAGACGCTCGCCGTCTTCGTCATGCAGCTCGGTCGGGAACGGACCCATGCCGACGCGGGTGGTATAGGCCTTGACGATGCCGAGCGAGTAATCGACCGCGTTCGGCCCAAGGCCGACGCCCGTCGCCGCCTGCCCCGCGATCACGTTCGACGAGGTGACATAGGGATAGGTGCCGAAGTCGATGTCCAGGAGCGACCCCTGCGCACCCTCGAACAGGATGCGTTTGCCGGCGCGGCGCATCTCGTTCATGATCTTCCACACCGGCGCGGCGTATTTCAGGATCTCGGGCGCGATGTCACGCAATTGCGCAAGCAGCGCCTCGGGGTCAATCGGCTCCATGCCAAGGCCCGAGCGCAGCGCGTTGTGATGCACCAGCGCGCGGTCGATCCGCTGCCGCAGGGTTTCTTCATCCGCGAGGTCCGCGACCCGGATCACCCGGCGGCCGACTTTATCTTCATAGGCCGGGCCGATGCCGCGGCCAGTGGTGCCGATCTTGGAACCCGAGGCCTGCGCCTCGCGCGCGCGGTCCAGTTCGCCATGGAACGGCATGATCAGCGCGGTGTTCTCCGCCACCATCAGCGTTTCGGGGCTGATATCCACGCCCTGCTCGCGGATCGCGGCGATCTCCTTGATCAGGTGCCAGGGATCCAGCACCACACCGTTGCCGATGATCGACAGCTTGCCGCCCCGCACCACGCCCGAAGGCAGCGCGTTCAGCTTGTAGACCTTGCCCCCGATGACCAGCGTGTGGCCCGCGTTGTGCCCGCCCTGAAACCGCGCGATCACATCCGCCCGCTCCGAGAGCCAGTCGACGATCTTGCCCTTGCCCTCGTCGCCCCATTGGGCGCCGACCACCACGACATTGGCCATTTGCCACTCCTGATAGGTTCTTAAAACCGTGCGTTCTATAACGGGGCCGGACCGCCGGGGAAACCGCTTTTTCCGCAGAAGCGGCAAACGCGGCTATTCGGGGTTGCGGTACCGGGACGCTCCGCATAGATAGACCCGGCAGCAAGCGGAACCCTCGCCTATGGAAAACGTCGTTCTTACCGTCCACCTGATCCTCGCCCTTCTTCTGATCGGCGTCGTGTTGCTGCAACGTTCCGAAGGGGGCGGGCTCGGCATGGGTGGCTCCGGCACCGGCGTGATGACCGGGCGGCAGGCGGCGAATGCGCTGACCCGGCTGACCTGGGCGCTGGCCGCGGGTTTCATCGTGACCTCGCTGACGCTGACGGTTCTGGCCGCGCATAAGGCGGGCGGTAGCTCGGTCTTCGACAGCCTGTTCGAGGCACCGCCGGCCGCAACCGCCCCGGCTGCGCCGAATGTCGAACTTCCGCCGCCGGCCGTGGATGCGCCCGTCGCCCCGCCGGCCGCTGATGCTCCAGTGACGCCGCCTGCGGCAAACTGACACTACAACTGGCGTCAGGCTTTCTCGAACATCGCAAAGTGTAGCGGGGCGGTTGCGGGCGCGCCCCGAATCGGTTAGATATCAAGTCCCGTGATCCTGAATCTTTGGTTCAGGTAACAGATGCGTTTTTGCTGAATCACGGGGGCTTCCATGGCACGATATGTCTTCATTACCGGCGGTGTGGTGTCATCGCTGGGCAAGGGCCTTGCCTCCGCGGCGCTTGGCGCGCTGTTGCAGGCGCGGGGCTTCTCGGTGCGGCTGCGCAAGCTCGACCCCTATCTGAACGTTGACCCGGGCACGATGTCGCCGTTTGAACATGGCGAAGTCTTCGTCACCGATGACGGGGCGGAGACGGACCTCGACCTCGGCCACTACGAACGCTTTACCGGGGTGAGCGCGCGCAAGACGGATTCGATCTCCTCCGGCCGGATTTATTCCAATGTTCTGGAGAAGGAACGCAAGGGCGCCTACCTGGGCAAGACGATTCAGGTCATTCCGCATGTTACAAATGAAATCAAGGACTTCCTGACTATCGGCGACGATGAGGTCGATTTCATGCTCTGCGAGATCGGCGGCACGGTGGGCGACATCGAGGGCCTGCCGTTCTTCGAGGCGATCCGCCAGTTCATCCACGAACGCCCGCGCGGGCAATGTATTCTGATGCACCTGACGCTGCTGCCCTATCTGGCGGCTTCGGGCGAGTTGAAGACCAAGCCGACGCAGCATTCGGTGAAGGAGCTTCAATCCATCGGCCTCGCGCCCGATGTGCTGGTCTGCCGCTCGGAACATCCGATCCCGGACAAGGAACGCGCCAAGATCGCGCTGTTCTGCAACGTGCGCCCGGATGCGGTGATCCCGGCCTATGACCTGAAGTCGATTTACGAGGCTCCGCTGGCCTATCACCGCGTCGGGCTGGATCAGGCGGTTCTGGATGCCTTCGGCATTTCGCCCGCGCCGCGCCCGGACATGGGCCGCTGGGAAGATGTGATGGACCGGCTGACCAATGCCGAGGGCGAGGTGAAGGTCGCCATCGTCGGCAAATATGTGCAGCTCGAAGACGCCTACAAGTCGATCGCCGAGGCGCTGACCCATGGCGGCATGGCGAACCGGGTGAAGGTCAAGGCCGAATGGATCGACGCCGAGATCTTTGAGCATGAAGACCCTGCCCCGCATCTGGAGAATTTCAACGCGATCCTGGTTCCCGGTGGCTTCGGCGAGCGCGGCACCGAGGGCAAGATCCGCGCGGCGCAATATGCCCGCGAAAAGGGCATCCCCTATCTGGGGATCTGCCTTGGCATGCAGATGGCGGTGATCGAGGCGGCGCGGAACCTCGCGCGGATCAACGACGCGGGGTCCGAGGAATTCGACCACGAGGCGGGTAAGAAACGTTTTACCCCGGTTGTGTATCACCTGAAGGAATGGGTGCAGGGCAATCACCGGGTCGAGCGCAAGCTGGATGATGACAAGGGCGGCACGATGCGCCTTGGTGCTTATTCGGCGGTGCTGAAAGAGGGCTCGAAGGTCGCGGAGGTCTATGGCACCACGCAGATCGAGGAACGCCACCGCCACCGCTACGAGGTCGACATCCGCTATCGCGATCAGTTGGAGGAATGCGGGCTGGTGTTCTCCGGCATGTCGCCCGATGGCCGCCTGCCCGAAATCGTCGAGCATAAGGGTCACCCGTGGTTCATCGGCGTGCAGTTCCACCCGGAACTGAAGTCGAAGCCCTTCGCGCCGCATCCGCTCTTCGCGGGCTTCGTGAAGGCGGCGAAGGAACAGAGCCGGTTGGTCTGAGCGCTTCCGGGACTGCAACACCCGCCGACCCGTACGCGGATCGGCGTTTCGCGCAAATGCCATCGGACAGGAGGGCATCGAAATGCCCCGCTACCCGTTTTCCTTCGAGATCAGCGAACCGGTTCTGGACTATTTCCAGAGCCAGAAGATCTATCTCGGGCATTTTCGGCGGATCGCGGGCGTCCACAAGATGGGCACCCGGTTGACCATTCACGGTCCCGTTGTCATCGAGCCGGAGGCGACCCTGCCAGTCGGATCCTTCCTGAGCATGGGGACGATGAGCTATGCGCTCTCCGTGCTGCCGTGGCGGACGACGGTCGGGCGGTATTGCAGCATCGCGAAGCGGGTCGAGGTTCTGGGCATCGACCATCCCAGCGGCTGGATCTCAAGCCATCCCTTCACCTTCCGCAAGAACCACCACGACACGATCGCGAAACTGCACGGCGCCGCGCCGGACTGGAAACCCTTCGAGATCGACCATGGCCCGATCACCATCGGCCATGACGTCTGGATCGGGCAGGACGTGCGCCTTCGCTCGGGGCTGACGATCGGCACCGGGGCGATCATCGCCGCCGGATCCGTGGTGACCAAGGACGTTCCGCCCTATGCGATCGTCGGCGGCGTGCCCGCCCGGCTGATCCGCTACCGGTTCGACGCGCCGATGATCGAACGGCTGCTGCGCACGCAATGGTGGCAATATCACGTCAAGGATTTCGCCGGGCTGCCAGTCGATCAGCCGGAGGCCTTTCTGGACGGGATCGAGGACAGGGCGGCCGCTGGCGCGATTGTTCCCTATGCACCTGCGGCGGTTGATCTTGCCGCGGAGATTTCACTGCTCCCCCCGCCGGAACCCGCGCCGCGCGGAACGCTGTTCTCGCGGTTCCTGCGCAAGGCGCGGCGGCGGTAATCATCCGGACTTCCGGACCCTGGGCTATCGCCTTCCGACCGCGCATCCCGGAGCAATGCGCATGCTCAGGCGTAGAGCGACCCCCATCGGTCGAGCAGCCGACTTTGCAGAATTCTTCGAGCGCGCCACCCAGGCAGCTCCACCCTTCGGCTGCTCTTCCCGCCCCGAACGTGCGCGGCGCGCGAGATCCTGCGTGAAGATCGCAAACACCAGATCCCGCCCGCCCGGCACCGTGGCATAACCGGTCAGTGTCGAAACGAAGTTCAGCGTCCCGGTCTTCGCATCGACCTTGATCCGTGAATCCTTCTCCATCCGGCCATTCGCGTCCCGCAGTGCGAAAGGCTTCATCAACCCCCGCAACCCGACGCGCGGCCCCAGCAGCGCCACCGCCCGCACCATCTCGATCGGCGCGATCCGGTTGTCGGCGCCCAGGCCCGAATGATCCACGAACCGGGCCGGACCGCGCCCCAACCGTTGCTGGAACCAGCCGCTCATCGCCGCGCCCGAAGCCCCGAGCGCCGCCGCCTGCCCCAGCCGCAGACTGGTGGTCATGCCGATGGTCTCCGCCGTCAGATTGGTCGAATGCTTCATCATGTCGCGCAGCAGCGGCGTGAGCGGCGCCGATCCGCGTTCGACCAGAACCTTGCCCGAGGGCGCCGCCCCGATCCGCTGCGGCGCGGGAAGGTCGATCCCCTGCCCGCGCGCCAGCGTCCGGAACACCTCCCCCGCATAGCCCGCCGGGTCGCGCACCGGAAGCCAGCGGCTGCCCGATTTGCCAAGCGCGCCCTGCGCCACGGTCCAGCGCTCCCGCCCGTTCTGGCGCGCATAGGTGAACAGCGGCGCCGCGCGGCTGGTCACGGTGACCTCGCTGCCGGTGACGCGCGGCACGGCCTTGGCGCCGCGTGCATCCATCGACACCGCATAACCGCCCTTGCCCTGCTTCCACTCGAAACAGACGCGGTTGAAATTCAGGTTCAGCCCGGAAATCGCCGGGTTATAACCGACATGGACGGGCTGATCGTCGCAGATCTCCTCGGCATAGGGCAAGGCCCCGCCCCAGACCAGAAAACGCCCGGTCACCCGGCGCACCCCGGCCGCCGCGAGCCGCGCCGCCATATCGGCCAGATCGTCGGTCGAAAGCGTCGGATCCCCGCCGCCCGAAAGAATCAGATCGCCGCGCAACTGCCCGCCGCTCACCGGCCCGGTGGCGATCAGCCGGGTCGGGAAGCGGAACTCCGGCCCGAGCGATTCGAGCGCATAAAGCGAGGTGATCGTCTTCACGGTCGAGGCGGGCGCCATTCCGACGGTTTCGTTATGGGCCTCCAGCACCTTTCCCGCGCGCGGATCGACCACCACGAAGCCGACCTGCCCGCCAAGCTGCGCCGCCGCGATCAGATCGCCCACCCCCTGCGCCCGGACCGCCGCCTGTGCCCGCGCCGTTCCGGGAACGGCCAGTGCCGCGATTCCGCCCAGAACTGTCCGCCGTGTCACCGTCATCGTCATCGCCCCCGACTCGTGGCCTGATCATGCGCCCGCGCCTTTCGCGCGGCAAGCGCTGCCCCCTCGCAACCTCGCTGAACAAGGTTAACGAATCTTCATCCCGCGCCGCGAATCTTCCACGCGCCCCGCGCCCGGAGTTCGGAGGACGACATATCCGACATCGGCATCTGCACGAAACACCACGCCGGCGGCGGCGCACCGGGCAGATCCCGCGCGACTGACAGCCGCGCGCCCTCGAAAATCCGCGCCGCCCGCGCCTGCCGCACCGCCATGCGCGCCCCCGGCCGGGCCAGGACGCCCACCGGAACCATCTGCAAAATCCGCCGCCAGTTCTCCCATCGGTCGAACTGGATCAGGTTGTCGGCCCCCATCAGCCAGACGAACTGCACCCCGGGATAGAGCGCCAGGATCCGCTTCAGCGTCTGCGCCGTATAGCGCGTGCCCAGCCGAAGCTCGATGTCGGTGATGTCCACCCGCGGATCCGGCATCACGCGGCGGGCTTCCGCCAGACGCGCGGCCATCGGCGCGGGCCCGCGGACCTTCAGCGGATTGCCCGGGCTGAGCATCCACCAGACCCGATCCAGACCGAAGCGGCGCAGCGCCTCCCGCGTGATATGGGCATGGCCTTCATGGGCCGGATCGAACGATCCGCCCAGAATGCCGATCCGCATGCCCGGCTGCGCAATGGGAAAGCCCTGTCTCATGGCGCGAGCCGTAACCGATTGCGGCGCCTGTTGAAACGGAAAAACTCAGTCGACCCGTTCGGCCCGCGAATACAGCACGCACCGCCTCCGCCCGGCACGCTTGGCCGCATAGAGCGCGGTGTCGGAATCCTCGACCAACCGGGCCGCATCCCCGGGGCCGTACCCCGTCGCGAAGGCGACCCCGATCGAAGCCGAAATCCGGCAGGTCTTGCCCTCGAAATCGTAGGGTTCCTCAAGCCGGGCAATCAACCGCTCGCCCAGACGCTGAAGCGACTCCCCATCCTCGGCGTCATGCACGATCAGCAGGAATTCGTCCCCCCCCCGTGCGCGCGACGATATCGCCACGACGCAACTCATGGATCAGCCGCACACCGACCTTCATCAGTACCTGATCCCCCGCCGCATGGCCGAAGGTGTCGTTCACCGCCTTGAAATAATCGAGGTCAATATGAAAGACCGCGAAGGGCGCCCCACCCATCGCCTGCGCCTCAAGGAAATCCGCAAGCGCCTTGTCGAACCCGCGCCGGTTCGCGAGCCCGGTGAGCGGATCGCTCTGCGCCTGCGCGACCGCGGTGCGCCGGGCCATGTCCAGCCGCCCCGTCAATGCGCTCAGCTCGCCCAGAACCGCGGCATTCGCCTCGCCCATATACAGCAGCTCGATCGCCAGATCCGACGCCGCGAAATCCCCTTCGGTCAGGCCGAATTCGCGCACGGCATCCGGCAGGTGAATGCCGAAGGTCAGGTTGAACAACGCCCCGTCCTTCCCGTCCTGCCCCAATCCCACGGCGGAGCCCCGCAGCACGATCTCCGGCCGGTTCTTCATCACCAGATGGATGCGTTGGCCGCCCAGCGGAATCACCGCGCCGCAGGGCAGGTCCATCCCCGGGCCGCCCCGGCCCCGGCTCGCCTGCGGCAGACGGAGCAGGAAATGTTCCTCCCCAAGCTCGCCGATGCAGGGCGCGGGATGCAGGATCTTCGCCAGTGTCGGCCCGACGCCACGGATCATGCCGTGCCCGTCCAGCCACAGGAACATCGGCATCAGTTGCCCGATGGCAGTAATCGAGATTCCGGGGAAAGGGCCAGGATCCGTGGTCATGGGTGCCCCTCGGTGGCAGATGGTGCCAAAGCGAATCCCTTGCCGGTGGCGAAATCCTCCTCCAGCAGCATAACCTGAACCCGCTCAACCCCGTCGCCATCGTCGGGCAGTTGTTCGATCAGCGCCAGCGCCCCGTAATCATCGGCCATCGCCCTGAGAACACCCGCCGTCACCGCACCCCATCCACTCATTCCCGCACGCACTTCAAAAACATAGCGATTACCGCTTTCCGAGGCCAAACATACCGCAGGCAGGTCGAGTTCCGCCAGTGCCATGCGTCCACGGTCCCGCAATTCGTCCAATGAAAGCAGAAACTCGCCGTAAACGGTTCCACCAAAGCGAAGAAGGCGCCGAACAAGTTCTATTGTCACCAGATGGGCGCCAATATCCTCCAGAACGTTGGAGGGAGAGGTGCCCAGAACCTCCGCCGCAGCAGAGATCAGATCCTCCGTAACCGAGGCCGGATAATGCAGCATGGTCTCAAACCCTTCGGGCCCGATTCCAGCCCGCTGCGCCACCTTGCGCCACACCGCCGATCCGTAATTGTCGCTCAGAAAATACTGAACCGATTTGTTCACCAAGCCATACATCATCCGGGCATCCCCGCCTTACTTTTACGGCAGCCTAGATAAAGCTCGTTAAAGAACCGCCAATATCCATCACGGCAACACGGTCAACTGCCGCGCACCAAGCGGAAGGGCCTGCAAACGTGCCGGTTCCGTCGCGCCGTTGCCGCCGATCAGGGCGTCGATCAGCGCCGCGCCGGCGGGTGCGCCGCTCGCGCCCAGGAACACCGGCCGCGCCGGGATCCAGCGCGCGCCGCTTTCGTGGAAGGCGAACAGGGTCTCGAATCCCTCGACCCGCAGGAACAGCGCGTCACGGCCAGGCTGCACGGGACTGAAATCCGCGATCAGCACGACGCATCCCGGATTGCCATGCGGCGTGGTCTGCGCGCAACGCGCGGCCCAATCCGGATCCGCCACCCGGGCGATCGCCTGCAAGAGTTCCTCCGGCAGCGCCTCACCCTCCGGCAGAACCCGGATGACCGGGCGCAGGGCCTTGGCCCGCGCATCGGCCGAAGCCGATGGTGCGTTGGTATCCGTCACCGCGCCTTCGAGAACCGCAAGCCGCTGCGCCAATGCTTCCTCCCCCGGCTGGGCCGCGCGTTGCCGCAGCATTTCCACCGCCCGCTCCCCCGGAACGCCCCAGTCATGCGCGAATTCCCATACCGGAATCTGTTCGGCCCGGGTCTGCCCCGCCTCGAACCGCGCCATCTGCGAGCGCACCGAGATCGCCTCCGCCGAAAGCAGCGGTGTCAGCCACAGCACCGCCACCGTGAGCGTGACCAGCGCCATCCAGACATTGGCCCGACGGATCACCGCGCGCCAATGCCTGCCCGCCAGCACCGCGCCCAGATACAGCGCCGCATAGCCCACAATCAGCCCAAGCACCGCCGTCGCCGCAACCCGGTCCGGCGTCCAGCCATGTTGCACCACCCGCAGGCCCAGCGACCACCCCGCCAGCCCAACCAGCACCGGCAGCAGCACCGCCAGCCCCCGCGCGGACCAGGTGAGAACGGGCGCCTGCGCAGCCTCCTCATCGTCCTGATCGACCGCAATGGCGATCAGCAGGATCGAGGCCAGCGCCGTCGCGATCAGGATCCCGGCCGGGGAAAGATAACCGAACAGATGGCCGAGCCCGCTGGCCGGCAGCACCGCGACGAAAACCACCTCGACCAGCAGAACGACAGGCAGCAGCAGCCGCAGCAGCCGCAACAGCAGCGCCGCCGACAGCATGTCCGACAGCTCGACCACGACCGACAGGCCAAGCCCCAGCACCGCCCCGCTGACCAGCCAGGCGACCGGAGCGCGGGCCAGGAAATCGCCCAACTGGTCGATCCCCACCAGTTCGAGCAGCGCCGACAGCAGCCACAGCACCAGCCAGACCACACCCACGAACAGCCAGGCCGCCGCATAGCGCACGGTGATCGTCCAGCTTTTGGAAAACAGCACGGCATAGTTGCGCCAGCCGCTCCGCCCTTCGGTTGCCAATGCGATGGCGAAGGGCACGGGCAGCACCGTCACCACCAGCAGCGCCACCGCCACATGGCCCGCGCGCAGCATCTGCCCGGCATCCGAATAGCCCAGCGATTTCAGCCAGGTCAGCCCCGCCGCCGGAAGCGCGATCGCCGCCGCCCAAAGGAGCGCCCGCCGCCCGCCCAGATCGCCCAGCATCCCAAGCGCCGCGCCGAAGAACGCCAGCGCCAGCACCGCCACGGCGGCAAAGGCGCGGTCGTCCCGCCATTCCCAGGGCAGTTCCGACAGTTGCCAGAACGACAGGCCCGCCAGCAGGCCCAACAGGATGAACTGCAACCGTCTCGTCATCGGCTCCTCCACTCGTTGCCCCCACCTACCCTTGGGGCAGGCATAAGGCCAGCGCTCAGCGCCGGGTCTCCAGCCAGCCGGACAGCGCAGCGATATCCGGCAGGACCACATCGAAGGCCGGTTCCAGCACATCCCGCGGCGCCACGCCCGTCAGCACGCCCACAGAGGCCATGCCCGCCGCCCGCGCCGCCGCCGCGTCATGCAGGCTGTCGCCGACCATCGCCACTTCGGCGGGCGCAAGGCCCTGTGCCCCGGCAAAGGCCAGAAGCTGCCCCGGGCCGGGCTTTGCGCCATGGCCGCTGTCATAGCCCGCGACGAAATCGAACAGATCCGCAACCCCCGCCCCGGCCAGATGGGCGCGGGCTGAAGCCTCCGAATCGTTCGTCGCCAGCCCGAGCCGAAGCCCGCGCCCGTGCAGCGCGCCCAGAACCTTCGGCAGATCCACCGCCGGAACCTGCTCCGCCTGCGCCGACAGCGCATTCAGCTCCGCCGCGATCTCCGCCGCCTGCCGCCCCGGCAGATGCGGCAGCAGAAGCTCGGCCACCTCCGCCGTCGTTCCGGCGATGACGGTGGAATCCGGGGCGAAAAGCCCGGCCACCGGATCATAGCGCATGGCCGTGGCCAGACGCGCCGCCAAATCCGCATCCCCCCGCGCCAGCGCCACCAGCGCCGAACGCGCCCAGCCCCCCCAGGTCGCCGTGAAATCGAACAGCGTGCCGTCCTTATCGAAGATCAATGCCGCAATCATGTCAGGTCCAATGCATCCGGTCGCGTCCACCCATTACCGCCCGCGCAGTGCCGATCCGTTCGGGCCGGACCCCGCAGGCACCGGCACAGGCCAGCACCCATTCGTCGGTTTGCATGACGAAATCCAGCACGGAAAGCAGAAAGGCCGGTTGATCGGCCTGCGCCCGCACATCCGCCGCCGTGGCACCACTGGCCCCCAGGAAGGCCGCGAAGACCTCATCCTCGCCCGCGAGCCAGGCCAGCGCCCCTAAGGCAAGAATCCGCGCATCTTCTTCGTTCATGATCGGGAACTCTCCTTAACGTCAGCGCCGCGAAAGGTTTTGTTAACCATTTACCGCGAAACATAAACTTATTCGAGAGCAGCGTGAAGGAGTGCCAGCCGCCATGACCGGGAAGATCCTGATCGTGGATGACGTCGCCACGAATAGAATCTGTATTGAAGGTGAAACTGGCCGCCGCGCGTTACCAGTCGCTTCAGGCCGCTTCCGGAGACGAAGCACTGAGCATCATCGCGCGCGAAGTGCCCGACCTGATCGTCCTCGATACGAACCTGCCCGACGCGGACGGGTTCGACCTGTGCAGCCGGCTGCGCTGCACGCCCGCCACGGCCGATGTCCCGATCATCCTGACCGCAACCGATCCGGACGCGCAAACCCGGCTGGCCGCGCTGCGGGCCGGGGCGAATGACCTGCTGCCCAAGCCCGTCGATGAACAGGATCTGTTCGCGCGGCTGCGCGGGCTGTTGCGGGCGCGGGCGGATGATCTCGACCTCGGC
This sequence comes from Paenirhodobacter sp., assembly GCF_047600745.1. Lineage (GTDB taxonomy): Bacteria > Pseudomonadota > Alphaproteobacteria > Rhodobacterales > Rhodobacteraceae > Rhodobacter. The sequence goes on from NZ_JASGKI010000004.1 coordinate 466,911, forward strand.
ATGCGCGAGACCGCTTTTCACGAATTCGGCCTGGCCGAAACCCCCGCCGATTACACCCCGCCCGCAACGGTCGCGCTGGTCGCCGCAAGCCGGGAGACCGCGCTGAACTGGAAGAATGCGCTCTCCCGCCACCTTCCGGGCGATATCCTGACGGTGCTGCTGCGCGACGAGGCGCTGGCAGAGGCCGGTGGCGGGCGTTGCCCCGATGCTTTCCTGATCGCGGCGGATCTGGCGCATCCGTCGGAGGGCCTGCGCCTGATGTCGGACCTGCGCGCGCGGGCGCCGTCGCGCCATTCGGCGATCTGCATCACCGTGCCCAATGCCGGGTCCGAAGCGGCGGCGGCGGCCTTCGACCTGGGGGCCGACGACCTGATCGTGGGGGACAATCCGACCCCGGCGCTGGCCGAGGAAGCCGCCCTGCGCCTGCGCCGCCAGATCGAGCGCAAGCGCCGGTCCGACCGCCAGCGCAAGAGCCTGACGAACGGGCTGCGGATGGCGCTCACGGATCCGCTGACCGGGTTGCACAATCGCCGCTATGCGATGCCGCAACTGCTGCGGATGACGGAAGCCGCGCGCGAAAGTGGCCAACCGATTGCGGTGATGGTGCTGGATCTCGACCGCTTCAAGTCGATCAACGACACTTGGGGGCATGGCGTCGGGGATGCCGTTCTGGTCGAGGTCGCACGCCGCCTGCGCCGCTGCCTGCGCCCGGCCGACCTGCTGGCGCGGATCGGCGGCGAGGAATTCCTGATCGGCATGCCCGACATCAACCTGCGCGATGCCCGGATGGCGGCGGAACACATCTGCTCGGTCATCCGCGGCAGCCCGGTGCATGTGCCCGAAATCGCGCGCGCCGTCCCGGTGACTGTCTCGATCGGCCTCGCGGTCGGTGCGAACGGTTCGCAGGCGCCGGTGGACATGCTGATCACCCAGGCGGACCATGCTCTGCTCGACTTAAAGGCCGAGGGCCGCAATCAGGTGACGGTGTTCTGCCGCACCGCCGCCTGAGGCGCGCCCCACCGATAGCCACCCTTCGGATTTTCTGAAAGCCCCCGAACCGGGTCAGCCCGGGTTTTCCTGCACCCGCGCGATCCACATCCGCAGCGCCGCCACCGCCTCTGGCTCATCGAGGAAGGGGATATGGGCGCGGTCGGGCACCTCGGCAAAGATCATGTCCGGGCGCCGCCGCTGCATCTCCTGCGCCGTCTCGCGGCTCAAAAGGTCGGAATTCGCCCCCCGGATCAGGCACAGCGGCAGCCCCGCGCAGGCGTCGAACAGGGGCCAGGCCGTCGGAATTTCCTCCCCCTTGAAGGCTTCGACGAACGGCTGACGCAGCTCCGGATCGTAGGTGATGACCATCCGGCCATCGCGTTCGGCATATTGGCGCGCGACCTCCTCGGCCCAGCGGCTCGCGGGCACATTGGCAAATCCCGCCATCGCCCCCGGCAGCTTTTCCGCCAGTTCCCCGGGCGTCTTCGCCGCCGGGTTGCGGCCGAGATAGTCGAAGATCTTCATCAGCCCACCGCGTTCCAGCGCAGGCCCGACATCGTTCAGCGCCAGCCCCAGCAGCCGCTCCCGCGCAGCATAGGCCAGCCACATCCCGATCAGCCCACCCCGGGACGTGCCCAGCACCGCCGCCTTCGCGATCCCCAGATGGTCGAGCAGTTGCAGCGCATCCGATGCCTCGCGCGGGACGGTATAGGTCGCCGCGCCGGTGAAATCGCTCGCCCCCCGCCCGCGGTAATCCATCCGGATCAGCCGGACATCCCGCAGATGCGGCGCCACATAGTCGAAATCCCGTCCCGTCCGGGTCAGCCCGGAGAGCGCCAGAACCGGCAGCCCTTCGCCTTCGTCCCGATAGGCGATCCGCGCCCCGTCGTCCGCCGTGAAATAGCTGATATCCGCCATCTTTCCCCCTTGGCCTGCGCACGCTTCCCGTCACCTTAGCCCGAAAAGCAAAGAAGACCATGCCCGACAGACTGACGGACCTCCAGGCGTGCCTGGCCGAGATCGACCGTAGTCCCCCCGCCGCGAGGCCATGCACTACCGGATCAACCGCGACCATATCGTCTTCGACCGCCAGTATCTGGCCTATCTGAACGCGCTACGGAAATTCAGCTGCCTCTGCTGCGCTTACGGCCCCGGGATGATTTCCTATGCGCGCGAAATCGCCGGGCGTAGTGCCCGATCAAACATGCTCCCCGGATGTAGGGCGCGCATCGTTTCTGCGACTATGGCGGTGCCAAGGGCTACCGAAGCTCCACAGGGAGCTTCGGTACGTCGAGGATCAGAGGTTCTCGGGCTGCGGCATGCCCAGAACGTGGAAACCGCAATCGACCAGCACCACATCCCCCGTCGAACAGGCGCCGTAATCCGAACACAGCCAGGCCGCCGTGCCGCCCACCGCCTCCAGCGTCGCATTCTGCCGCAGCGGGCTGTTCGCCTCGGTGAAGCGGAAGGTCTTGCGCGCCCCGCCGATCGCCGCACCCGCAAGCGTCTTCATCGGGCCGGGGCTGATCGCATTGACGCGGATCCCCTGCGGCCCCAGGTCATTCGCCAGATAGCGCACCGAGCTTTCCAGTGCCGCCTTCGCCACGCCCATCACGTTGTAGAACGGCGTCACCCGGTTCGACCCGCCATAGGTCAGCGTGATCAGAGAGCCGCCATTCGGCATGATCTCCGCCGCGCGCCGCGCCACGTCGATGAAGCTGAAGACCGAAATGCTCATCGAATTCTTGAAATTCTCGCGCGTCGTATTGGTGAAGCGGCCGGTCAGCTCGTTCTTGTCGGAATAGGCGATGGCATGGACCAGAAAGTCGATCGAGCCCCATTCCCCCTTCAGCCGCGCGAAGGCGGCATCGAGGCTCGCGTCGTCGTTCACATCCACATCCAGCAGGAATTCCGAACCGACCGAAGCCGCCAGCGGCGCGACCCGCTTGCCAAAGGCCTCGCCCTGATAGGAAAACGCCAGTTCCGCACCCTCGGCATGCAGCGCCTTGGCGATGCCCCAGGCAATCGAGTGGTCATTGGCAACGCCCATGACCAGCCCGCGTTTTCCCTTCATCAGATCAGCCATGGATCACCCCAGATATTTTGAAAGCAGCATCGAGCCGTTGGTCCCGCCAAAGCCGAAACTGTTGGTCATCACCGTATCGAGGCCCGCGTTGAAGACGGTTTCCATCGCGATCTCGCCCGGGTCGATCGCCGGATCGAGCGTTTCGATATTGATCGACGGCGCGATGAAATCGTCTTGCAGCATCAGCAGGCAATAAATCGCCTCCGCCGCGCCGGTGGCGCCCTGGCTGTGCCCGGTCATCGACTTGGTGGAACTGACGGGCGGGGTATGGCCGCGACCGAACACCCGGCGCACCGCCTCGATCTCGCCGACATCGCCCACCGGGGTCGAGGTACCATGCGCATTGATATAGCTGACCTTCCGCTCCGCGGGCAGCGATTTCAGCGCCATCCGCATCGCGCGCTCGCCACCCTCGCCCGACGGCGCCACCATGTCATGACCGTCCGAGGTCGCGGCGAAGCCCGTGACCTCGGCATATATCTTCGCACCGCGCGCCAGCGCGTGCGTCAATTCTTCCAGCACGACGATGCCACCACCACCAGCGATGACGAATCCATCCCGGTTGGCGTCGAACGCGCGCGATGCCTTCTCCGGCGTGTCGTTGAACTTCGACGACATCGCCCCCATCGCATCGAACAGGCAGCTCAGCGTCCAGTCCAGTTCTTCGCCCCCGCCCGCGAACATCACGTTCTGCTTGCCGAAGGCGATCTGCTCCGCCGCCGCCCCGATGCAATGCAGCGAGGTCGAGCAGGCCGAGGTGATCGAATAGCTCATACCCTTGATCTTGAACGCTGTCGCCAGATTGGCCGAAATCGTCGAGGACATACATTTCGGCACCGCGAGCGGCCCGATCCGCTTCGGCGCGCCCGAGTTCAGCACCACCTGATGCGCCGCGAACATCGCCGAGGTCGAGGGCCCGCCCGATCCCGCGATCAGCCCGGTGTGGACGTTCGACACATCCGCCTCGCTCAGCCCCGCATCCCGGATCGCCTGATCCATCGCGATCCAGGCATAGGCCGCCCCCGGCCCCATGAAGCGCAACGTGCGCTTCTCGACATGTTCGGTCACGTCGAGCTTCACCGCCCCGGCGATCTGGCTGCGGAAACCGCGCGCGATCATCTCCTCATTGGCGGTGATGCCTGAACGGCCCGCCTTCAGGCTCTCCAGAACCTCGGCGGCATTGTTCCCGATCGGCGAAACGATGCCCAGCCCGGTGACGACGACACGGCGCATGATGGCCTCCTTGATCTGGTCAGCTTCTCGGAAAGAGCGACCTTCATGTCCTTGACCTGATAAATGACTTCACCGTCGGCTTCGACGATGCCGTCCGCGACGCCCATCGTCAGCCGCCGCGTCTGCACGGCCTTGGTGAAATCCACCTTGTAGGTCAGCATTTTGCGGTCCGGACGGACCATGCCGGTAAGCTTCACCTCGCCCACGCCGAGCGCGTAGCCCCGGCCTTTCCAGCCGCGCCAGCCGAGGTTGAACCCCGTCAACTGCCACAGCCCGTCGAGCCCCAGGCACCCCGGCATGATCGGGTTGCCGGGGAAATGGCATTCGAAGAACCACAGGTCGGGCGTGATGTCGAATTCCGCCACCACATGCCCCTTGCCATGCGCGCCGCCGTCGCCGGAAATCTCGGTGATCCGGTCCATCATCAGCATCGGCGGCGCCGGCAGCTGGGCATTGCCCGGCCCGAACAGCTCGCCCCGCGCGCATTTCAGCAGATCTTCTTTCCCGAAACTTGTCGGAAAGCCCGTCATGGAGCCCGTCCCCCTCGTCATTTTCTCTCCCTTACCACCCGGCGGGGCGCAGGCGCAAGCGGGTCGGCCCGTGCTTGCGGGCGGGGTTTCGCTGTCGAATCGTCATTGTCATCCGGCTGTTTCGCGCAATATATCTTTGGTATGGAACATGACGCGATGACCGAGACGTGCAGCGCACAGCAACGCGGACGGAATTGGCTGGAGGCCGGCGGCCTGCGACCAACGCGGCAACGGCTGTCGCTGGCCACGCTTCTGGTCGGCGACGGGCAGAACCGGCATGTAACCGCCGAAAGCCTTTTCGACGCCGCCGTCCGGGCGGGCGACAAAGTGTCGCTCGCGACGGTCTACAACACCCTGCGCGCCTTCTGTGATGCCGGGATCATGCACGAAATCACCGTCGATGGCAGTCGCAGCTATTTCGACACGCGAATCGACGATCACCCGCATTTCTTCTGGGAAGAGGAAAACCGGCTCAGCGATGCCCCGGCGGAGGAACTGGACCTCGCGCAGATCCCTACCCCGCCCGCGGGCACCGAAATCACCCGCGTCGACGTCATCATCCGCGTCCGCAAGATCTGATCAGCGCTCATCCAGCCGTTCGCGCAACGCACTGATGCGGTCGCGCAGATCGGCCAGCCCGTCCAGCGTCAGCCCGGTGGCCTTCATGATGGCGTCCGGCACATGCGCCGCCCTCGCTTCCAGTGCCCTGCCCGCATCGGTCAGTGACACCAGCGTCTCGCGCTCGTCGCGCGGGTTGCGGGCCCGGCTGACATAGCCCCCCGCCTCCAGTCGCTTGACCAGCGGCGTCAGCGTGCCCGAATCCAGCCGCAACTGTGCGCCGATGGTCTTGACCGCCAGCGGTTCGGGGGCGGCCCACAGGACCGTCAGGACAAGGTATTGCGGATAGGTCAGCCCAAGCGGATCCAGCAACCCCCGGTAGGTCCGCGTCAGGGCGTGGTTGGCCGAATAGATCGAATAGCAGATCATGTCTGCCGGAGAGAGGGCTCGGGTCATGCCCCCAAATACATTGCACACAATCTTCTTGCAAGCACCGCGATTCTCGCATATTAAATTGTGTACAATGTAGTTGTGCGCAAATGGAGAATCCCATGACCACGATCATCACCCCCGCCTATTCCACCACCGCCATCGCAACCGGCGGCCGCGACGGCCGCTCGCGCACGCTCGACGGCGCCATCGACGTGAAACTGGCAACGCCGAAGGAACTGGGCGGCCCCGGCGGCGGCAACAACCCCGAACAGTTGTTCGCCGCCGGCTATGCCGCCTGCTACCTGGGGGCGATCAAATTCGCCGCCCTGCAAGACAAGAGCCTGCCGCGCGTGCCCGCCGACATCACCGTCGAAGCGACGGTCGGCATCGGCCCGCGCCCGGACAAAGGGTTCGGCCTGAAGGTGGGGCTGGTGGTGTCGCTGCCGGGCCTGACCCAGGACGAAGCGGACCGGCTGACCGTGGCGGGCCACGGTATCTGCCCCTACAGCCACGCCACCCATGGCAATATCGAAGTCGTCACCACCACGGTCCTGTAAAACGAAAAAGGCGCCCCAAGGGCGCCTTTCCATTGTCGATGCCGCGGCAGGATCACTCCTTCGCGCGTTCGACATAGGCGTTTTCGGCGGTGTTGATCACGATCTTCGTGCCGACGCCGATATGCGGCGGAACCATCACGCGGATGCCACCGGTGCAGACGGCGGGTTTGTAGGACGACGAAGCGGTCTGCCCCTTCACCACCGGCTCGGTCTCTTCGACCTCGACCGTCACCTTCTGCGGCAGTTCGATCGACAGCGCCACGCCCTCATGGGTCAGCATCCACACCCGGATGCCGTCGCGCAGGTGGACCTTGGCATCGCCCACGACATCTTCGGACACCGCGATCTGGTCGTAGGTTTCCGGGTTCATGAAGTGGAAGCCTTCGCCGTCCTCATACAGGAAATCGTATTCCGCTTCGTCGACATGGGCCTTTTCCACGCTGTCCACGGTACGCCAGCGCTCCGACACCTTCACCCCGTCCGAGATCCGGCGCATTTCGACTTGGGTCACCGAGTTGCCCTTCCCCGGATGGACGTTTTCGGCGGTGAGCACGATATAGAGCACCCCGTCCATGTCGATGACGTTGCCCTTGCGGATCGAGGAGGCGATGACTTTGGCCATTGGTGCGGTCCTTGTGGTTCATGGCAGGCTCTGGCGCCCGGATGGCAGAGCGCCTAAACCATCCGCAGAAGAAATTCCAGTCGAAAGCCGAACCGATGACCGAGACTCCGTGGTGGAACCGCGACCGCCATGCCGACCGCAGGCCGCTGCTGCTGGCGCGCAACCGGATCCGCCGCGCAATCAGCGGCTGGCTCGACGCGCAGGACTTCATCGAGGTCGATCCGGCCGCGTTGCAGATCAGCCCGGGCAACGAAACCCATCTGCACGGCTTTGCGACCCGCGCGATCGGCAATGACGGCGTGCCGCATCCGATGTATCTGAACACCTCGCCCGAATTCGCGATGAAAAAGCTGCTGGCGGCGGGCGAGCAGCGGATCTACGCCTTCGCCCATGTCTGGCGCAACCGCGAGCGCGGCGCGCTGCACAGCCCCGAATTCACCATGCTGGAATGGTATCGCGTGGGCGAGGACTATACCCGGCTGATGGCCGACATGCAGGAGATGGTCGGCCTCGCGGCGCGGGCGGCCAATGTCACCCGGCTCCGCTTTCGCGGCGCGGAATGCGATCCCTTCGCGCCCTTCGAGCGGCTTTCGGTCGCCGAAGCGTTTCACCGCCATGCCGGGATCGACCTGCTGGCGACCTGTCACGGGGCGGAGACGGATGCCGATGCGCTGCGCGCGATGGCCCGCGCGGCGGGGCTGCGGATGGGGGACGATGACAGTTGGTCCTTCATGCTGTCGAAAATTCTGGTCGAGAAGGTCGAGCCGCATCTTGGCCATGGCCGTCTCACCGTGCTCGACCGCTACCCCGCTGCCGAGGCCGCGCTGGCCCGCCCCGCGCCGGACGATCCGCGCGTGGCGGAGCGGTTCGAGGTCTATGCCTGCGGCGTCGAACTGGCGAACGGGTTCGGCGAACTGACGGATGCCGCCGAGCAGCGCCGCCGGTTCCGCGCCGAGATGGACGAGAAGGAAGCCATCTACGGCGAGCGTTACCCGCTGGACGAGGACTTTCTGGCGGCGCTCTCGCAGATGCCCGCGGCGAGCGGCATCGCCATGGGTTTTGACCGGCTGGTCATGCTGGCAACCTCCGCACCGCGGATCGACGATATTCTGTGGACGCCGGTCGCCGATCCCTCTGCCTGACCGGCGGAGGGCACGACGCCTTCGGGATGGGGTCAGCCCTGACCGGTTCCCACCGACCGCATTGCGGGGATGCGCGAACCCCGCGTTTTCCCTCCGCTACGCCGGGTGCGCCCGGCCTTGCTTTCGCCGAAACCGGCCCGGGATTTCTCCGGACAGCATCCTGCCGTCCGGCGCTGAAATCCGGGCAATATCGAACGCGCACGACCCTGCGGAAGGTTCAAACAACCCGGGCACACGAACGCTGTCCGCGCCACCATATTCAGCGCGGCGAAAGCGCGTGAAGCCCCGGAATGGTCCGGATACCGCGCGTCGGACGGTCCGGCCACATGCCCCCTCAATGCGGCCACAGCACGCGATAAAGCCGCAGCACCGGCATCGGCACGATATCCAGCGTCCGACGATGCGTCGCTTCCAACACGACCGGCGGCGCACAGCCCTCCTCGTGCGCCTCCAGAAAACGCGAGGCGCAGAGGCACCATCGGTCCCCTTCCCGCAGACCGTCAAAGTGGAACTCCGGCCGTGGCGTGGTCAGGTCGTTGCCGACATATTTCGACCAGGCCAGAAATTCCGCCGTGGTGATCACGCAAACCGTATGCTGGCCGCTGTCCTCCGCGCAGGTATTGCAGGAACCATCGCGGAAATATCCTGTCCTCGGCTGCATGGAACAGGATTCCAGCCGTCCTCCCAGAACATTGACCGAAGCCTCCATTCCCATCATCATCGCATCTCCCTTTTTTGTGATCAGGGTGCGCGAGACGATGGATTCTGACAAGGCCCGTCGTGCCGGGAAACTCCCAGCCGGCCTGAGCGATGCGCACGCCTTGACCGAGCTCTGAAAAATCCGCCCCGACACGGCCCATCCCGCGGATGGAATCCTGCATTCGTTCCGCGCGGCCCGCCCCGCGCCCAAAGAGTTCCCGCAGTTCGGGGCGTTCGATCACGGCCCGGCCTATGCGCGGAGGGCTCCGGGGCGGCTTTTAATTCTTCAGCGCACGCCACGGCTGGGCCCGCGTGCGCAGGGCTCTGAGGCTCAGCCCCCGCCAACGCGCGCGCGGTGGCTCCGCCCGCACGTCTGAGCCGATCGTGACGCGCACCACGGGCCCAGCCCGCGTGCGCAGGGCTCCCGGTCAGGCCGACATCCCGACGTTCAGTGGCGTTACGCCCGGCCCGCGCACTGAGGTCTCCCGACCGTGGAAGCGGACATCAACGGCGGTGCCAGCACGCCCGCAGACGGAATATCCACAACCTGGCCAGGGCAATATACACGGGCCGGCAACCGCAGCAAATCCGCCCTCGCTCGCGCACGGACGCACCTCGGCAGGCGGCGGAAACCTGCACCCGTCGCGCGTGCAGAGGGCTTGTCTGGTCATCGGACTGGCGCCCGTTCTACGCGCGGTAGAGGGATCCAAGAGGACGATCCACAGTTGAACCGCGCCGGGTTTGCCGGAGGCTGATTTTGTTGGGGCATTTCAACACTTCATCATATCGCCGATGAGGACGAAGTTCAGGAAGGCCCTGAACATGATGTCGAGCTTCTCGAAGCGTGAGAAGATGCGGCGAAAGCCCTTCAGCCTGCGAAACAGCCGCTCCACCTCGTTGCGCCGCTTGTATCGCGGTCGTAGTCCCACGGCTCCTTGCAGTTTGCTTTTTGGGGTACGATCGGTTTGAGGCCCAGGTCGAGAACAAGCTGTTGGGTCTCTTCGCCATGCTCGATCCATCGCCGGAAAGCGGCCTTTTCCAGCCATGAAGCAAGGCCCGCCCCTCTGGTGCATCATACGCCTGTCCGCCTGAAAGGCTGAATGTCAGATCTGTTCGAGCATCCGCAGCAACGAGATGAACCTTGGCAGTCCATCCTCCACGGGATTTCCCGATGGCTTGCGGCCCCTTTTTCGGCGCCCCCGCGTGAACCTTGACCGAGCTGTTGTCGAGGTCGAGGCATTCGACCCGGATCAGCCGGTGTTTCTGCAAGGCGATGAACAGCCGATCAAGCACGCCAGCCTCGGCCCAAGGGCGCAGCCGGGTTATAGATCGTGTGCCAATTGCCGAACCGCGCAGGAAGCGCCCGCCACTTGCATCCATTCTCGCGACGTAAAGCACCGCGTTGATCATTGTCAGGTTGGAGACCCGCACATTGCCGCGCTGCACAGGCAGATATGGACGGATCAAATCGTATTATGTTTCGCGTATCTCATTCATTTCAAATGCATAACACGCTTGTCACACCCAAGACAGTGTTAACACGCCCTAGTTACGCGGCCACGGGCTCGGTTTCCAGTGTGACGCAGAAGCCTGCCTCCGCTTTCGCTGGCAGGATGTTCCCGATGGGCTCGAGGAGGCGGCGGTTGTTGAACCAGTCGCCGCATTCCAGCGTCGCGTATTCGACGGCCTCGAAGCTGCGCCAGGGTCCACGTCGATGGATGACCTCGGCTTTGATCATATGGAGGGGACCCTGGCCCCAGCGGGGCCGCGCAAGCCCCGGAATAGTTGATCGTCTCGGCCAAGGCGTTGCCGTAGCTGTCGCTGACACTGCCGACCTATGGCTCGATGCCCGCTTCCGCCAGCCATTCGCTGTAGCGAATGCTCAGATATCGCGAACCGCGGTCGCTATAGTGAACCAGCCCCTCGATCGGGCGCCGGTCATGCACGGCCTGCTCCAGCGCATCAAGAACGAAGCCTGCATGCGCCGAGGCGCTGACGCGCCAGCCCAAAATCTTGCGGGCATAGGCGCGATGGCGAAGGCCACATAAGCAAAGCCCTTCCAGGTGGCGGCACAGGTGAAGTCGCTGCCCCACAGCATGTTCGGCGCAGGCATGCGGAACTGGCGGTTAACCTTGTCCAACGGACGTGGGCCGATCTGTCCGGGATCGTCGTCCTGTGCGGCTTGCCACGGATAATCCCCTGAATGCCCATGCTCTTCATCGGCCTCGCAGCCGTGCATCGGGCGATGTCGAAGCCATCCCGGGCGAGCTGCCGCCAGACCTTGCGCACGCCATAGACCCGCAGGACCTCGGGGCGTAGCGCATCGTCACGGCGCGCCGGATCGGCCCGCTTCGCCAGATGGCTGTAGTAGGTGGAAGGGGCGATCGGCAGCACGCCGCAGATCCGCGCGACCCCATGCCTCCCCCGATGCACATCAATGAACGACACGATCACTTCGACCGGCGGTCGAGCATCTCCGGCAATGCTGAAGCAGTGCCTTCGATCATCGCAAAATACGCGCTCGGATCAGCGTCGGACCAGTGGCGGCGGATCCTCACCCTTGCGCAGGATCTCGTTGGCCTGGCGCCGTTCGCGGTTCTCGCGTTCCAGCGCCTTCATTTTGTCGGCCATCTCAGTCGGCACGCCGGCCGCTGCCGACCTCGGCCTTCTTGACCCGATCATTCAGCGTGTTGGCCGAACAGCCGATCTTCGCGGGGATCGACACGATGGCCTGCCAGTGCGACATATGCGGACCCTCGCCGTCGAGAACCATCCGCACACTCGTGGACCTCAGGGGAGAACTTGTTCGTCGTCTTGCTCATGATGCTCCCTCCTCAAGACTTGGAGCCTCCGGAAAACCCGGTACGCAGGCCCCATCCGCCCCACACGGAGGGCTCTCCGCCGGGGCACCCAGAGGCCTCATTTCCCGCGTGCTGACGCGAAGCCCCACCACGCAGGCGGGGATATGCCACCCGATGATGCAGCCGGAGGGTCAGTAGATGTAACGGATCTGGTCAGCCCAGAACCGTTCCACCTGGCGCAGGCTTCGGTTCAGGGCAATGATCGCCTCATGCGACAGAACCTCGCGGCTTTCGATCCCGGCGGAATGTCGCTCGAACAGGTCCGATACCGTCTCGCGCAGCGCCCGCCCCTTTGGCGTCAGGCGCACCCGGACGGAGCGCCGGTCCACCTCGGAGCGCTGATGGTGCATGTAGCCCGTCTCGACCAGCTTCTTCAGGTTATAGCTGACGTTCGAGCCCTGATAATAGCCGCGGGTCTTCAACTCCCCCGCGGTCACCTCATTCTCCCCGACATTGTAGAGCAACAGCGCCTGCACGGGATTGATCTCGAAAATGCCCAACCGCTCGAATTCGTCCTTGATCAGGTCGAGCAGCAAACGGTGCAGCCGCTCGAACAGCCCAAGGCTTTCGAGATAATCCGCCAGCAGCGGCGAGGATAGTTGCGCGTCCCCGGACGCTTTCATGGGGATCTGAAAAGTCATCCAACTCTCCGCCATTTCGTCTGCGACGGAGATTCGCCCAAAAGCCCGAAAATTCAGTTAAGCGGTCACGAATTCATCGCTCGCTTGTTACTGGGCGTGACGCTCCCGCGCGAAAGCGCCGATTTCCGCCAGCAGATCGCGATATTCCTCCGGACAGGGCCGCGCGCCCGAGACCCAGAGATACAGATCCTGGTCATTCTCTTCGAGCACGCGCTCGTAGATCTCCAGCCGCGCCTGATCCAGATCCGCCAGCCGCGCATCAGACCAGGGGCCGAGGATCATGTCCATCTCCTTCGTGCCGCGCCGCCAGCTACGCATCCGCATCCGTTTCAGCCGGGCTTCCGGGGTTTCCATGCCGTCCTCCATCGTTTCGCCGGGCTTGCCCCGTGCCCGGCGCCCCGTCAAGCCCGGATGTCCTTGATCCACACCCGGCTCGCGCGTAAAGAATGGCTCCGGTCAGATACAAACCGGAGCACCGACATGGCTTTCCTTTCCGATACGCTTGCCCGGGTGAAGCCCTCGCCCACGATTGCTGTCACCAACAAGGCGCGCGAGCTGAAAGCCGCCGGGCGCGATGTCATCGGCCTGGGCGCGGGCGAACCCGATTTCGACACGCCGGACAACATCAAGAAGGCCGCGATCGCCGCGATCGAATCCGGCAAGACGAAATACACCGCCGTCGACGGCATCCCGGAACTGAAGCAGGCGATCTGCGACAAGTTCGCGCGCGAAAACGGCCTGAGCTACAAGCCCTCGCAGATCACCGTCGGCACCGGCGGCAAGCAGGTGCTTTACAATGCGCTGGTCGCGACGCTGAACCCGGGCGATGAAGTGCTGATCCCCGCGCCCTACTGGGTCAGCTATCCGGATATGGTGCTGCTCGCAGGCGGCACGCCGACCTTCGTCGAAGGCAACATGCAGACCGGCTACAAGATCACGCCCGAACAGCTTGAGGCCGCGATCACGCCGAAAACGAAGTGGTTCATCTTCAATTCGCCCTCGAACCCCTCAGGCGCGGCCTATTCGCGCGAGGAACTGAAGGCGCTGACCGATGTGCTGATGCGCCATCCGCAGGTCTGGATCATGTCGGATGACATGTATGAGCATCTCGTGTTCGGCGATTTCGAATTCACCACGCCCGCGCAGGTCGAACCCGGCCTTTACGACCGCACGCTGACCTGCAACGGCGTGTCGAAAGCCTATGCGATGACCGGCTGGCGGATCGGCTATGCCGGCGGGCCGGATGCCCTGATCAAGGCGATGGGCAAGGTGCAGTCGCAATCGACCTCGAACCCCTGCTCGGTCAGCCAATATGCCGCGCTGGAGGCGCTGACCGGTCCGCAGGACTATATCACCGAGAGCAAGAAGGCGTTCGAGCGCCGCCGCGATCTGGTCGTCTCCGCGCTGAACACCTGCCCCGGCATCACCTGCCCGACGCCGGAGGGCGCGTTCTACGTCTACCCCTCGATCGCGGGCTGCATCGGCAAGACCTCGGCGGGCGGCGTGAAGATCGTGGATGACGAAGCCTTCGCCTCGGCGCTGCTCGAAGAAAACGGCGTCGCCGTGGTGTTCGGCGCGGCCTTCGGCCTGAGCCCCAACTTCCGCATCAGCTATGCCACCTCGGACGCGCAGCTGACCGAAGCCTGCGCCCGGATCAAGGCGTTCTGCGAAGGTCTGAAGTAATCCCGTATCCGGGCCGGTCTCCGGCCCGGATCACCCCCGCGGGGTCAGCCATGGCCCGCGCCAGAACCGCAGCGTCAGGATCACCGCCGAACAGGCCAGCCCCGACGCCAGCCCGAGCCAGAGCCCGGCGCCGCCCAGCCCCAGCGGGAAAGCCAGAACATAGCTCGCCGGGATGCCTACCAGCCAGTAGCTGCCCCCCGCAACCCACATCGGCACCCGCGTATCCTGCACGCCGCGCAGCAGGCCGAGCGCCATCACCTGCGCCGCGTCGAACAGCTGGAACAGCCCCGCCACCGCCAGCAGCACCGTGCCGAAGATCAGGATCTGCCCGGCCTCCGCCGAAGAGCGGTCCAGAAACAGCCCGATCAATTGATGCGGCAGCAGCAGGAAACAGGCAACCGTCACGAAGCCGAAGCCGAAGGACAGCGCCAGCCCCGCCGCCGCGCCATCGCGCATGCCGCGCAGATCGCGCCCGCCCTGCGCTCGGCCAACACGGATCGTCGCCGCATTCGACAGGCCCATATGCACCATGAAGGCCAGCGAGGCGAGTTCGAGCGCGATCCCATGCGCCGCCAGTTGCACCGTCCCTATCCAGCCCATCATCACCGCCGAGGCCTGGAACATCGAGGTCTCGAACACCGAGGTCAGGCCGATCGGCATGCCGACGCGGAACACCGCGCGGAACGCCTCCCAATCCGGGCGCCAGAACCGGGCGAAGAGCGTGAAGCGGCGCAGTTCCGGCAGGCGCGCGGCATAGATCATCAGCACCGTGGCGGAAATGATCTGCACCATCACCGAACTCAGCGCCGCGCCACGCAGGCCCAGTTCCGGCATGCCCAGATTGCCGAAGATGAACAACCAGTTCGAGCCGATGTTCAGTGCCACCGCCACCAGCGTCACCGCAAGCACGACGCGGGTGCGCTCGAACGCGCTCAGATAGGCCTTCAGCACCGCAACGATCAGTGCCGGCACCATGCCCCACATCGCAATGCGCAGGAATTGCCCGGTCAGATCGGCGATTTCCGACTGCTGCCCAAGTGCGCGCAGGATCGACCCGGAGAACCACAGCACCGGCATCATCAGCACGCCCGCCAGCACCGAAAGCCAGATCGCCATCCGCGTATCGCGCCGCACCTGCGTTTCGTCGCCGGAGCCGAGCGCCGCCGACACCCGCCCCATCAGCGCATAGGAAAACCCGGAGCCCATCAGGAACAGGATCCAGAAGAACCCCGCGCCCAGCACGACCGAGGCCAGTTCCCGCACCCCATACCAGCCCATCATCACCGTATCGGCGACATGCAGCCCCATCTGGGCGAGGTTGGAGCCGACGAGCGGCAGGCCGAGCGTCAGAAGCGCACGGATATGGGCGGCGAAAGAAAGCCGCGGGGGCATTTGAATATGTTCGGACATGGCGCGCAAGCTACCCTTCCGCCCGCGCGCCGTCCAGTCGTTAGAATGATCAGTCCCGCTCGCGCCCGGTGATCATCGGGGTGACAAGATCCTGCCGCTTCCAGATCCGGTAGAACAGGATCGCGCCGACATGCAGCGCCACCAGCCCGAGCAGCACATTGCCCAGCAGGTGATGGATCGACAGCGCCCGCCGGTTCCAGCTGCCGGAGAAATGTTCCGCCAGCGGGCCGGTGTTGATGTAATCCTCCGGATCCATCGTCAGCCCGGTAAAGACCTGCGCCGCCAGCACCACCAGCATCGCCACGACCGACCAGCCGCCAAGCGGGTTATGCCCGGTCACATGCGCCGCCGTGCGCTTGGGCAGCGTGCGCAGATAGCGCAGCACCGGCCCCGGCCCCGTCACGAAGCTCGCGAACCGCGCATTGCGCGGCCCGACAAAGCCCCAGACCAGCCGGAACACCAGCAGCGCCGCGACGAGATAGCCCAGCCGGAAATGCAGCGTCATCTGCAACGGGCCGAAATGCCCCAGAAGCCAGCCCGCCGTGACCGCGAAGGCCAGCGTCCAGTGGAACACCCGCAGCGCCGGATCCCAGATCTGTCCCGAGGAACGCTCCGCCATCGGTTTACTGCGGCAGACGGTAGTCGTCGTGGCAGGCCTTGCAGGTGCCACCGGTCTTGCCCATCGCGGCGCCGAAAGCCTTGGCATCCGTGCCCTGCGCGGCGGCGACCAGTTCGGCCCCCGCGGCCTTGAACGCGGCTTCCTTCGCCAGGAAATCGTCGAAATTCGTCCAGATCTCGGGCTTGGCGCCGTTATCCGCCGGAATATCCTTCGCCGAGGTGCCTTCCGGGAACAGGGTCTTGAAATCAGTCTTCAGAATCGACTCGAACTCCACCGCCTGCGCCTTCGCCGCCGCCGGATCGAAGGATTTCGCGATCTCGCCCATCTTCTTCATCTGAAAGCCGAGGCTCTTGAAATAGGCGTGGCGGGTGGCGATCGCCCCTGAACTGTCGGCGGAGGCCACGCTGGCCGCCCCGAGGGCGATCGCGACCGGAAGTGTCAAAAGGGCGAGCTTGCGCATGGGTCTATCCTCAATTCATCGCTGGCACTGTCTATACGCGCACCGTATCGGATTCCGTCGGCCGCTTCCGAAGGGTGACACGCTGCGGCGCGGCAGGTCCAGCCCGACTTGCCCCAGCTCACGGGAAAGTCAGGACAAGCCAGAAGAAAAACCATGCGAATTCAATGGCTGCCCCCGCGCATTCACGGGGGCGGCCAATCGTCGCATTCAGCATCCTGAACGCGTATCAGGATGCCGCGGCTTTGCCTGTGCCAAAGCTGCGCAGCGACGGATGCAGCGCCGCGCCCAGCACATGTTCCGATTTGTTCACCACATGGCTCGCATGACCGACCAGCAGCGGATCCGGCGCGCCGACGATATCCAGATCCTTATCCGGATAGTCGAGCGTCGACAGGAAATGCTTCATGCAGTTCAGCCGCGCCCGCTTCTTGTCGTTCGACTTGACGATGACCCAAGGCGCATCGGCGGTGTCCGTATAGAAGAACATCGCCTCCTTCGCCTCGGTATAGTCATCCCATTTGTCGAGCGACGCGAGGTCGATCGGGCTGAGCTTCCAGCGCTTCAGCGGGTCGGTCTCGCGCTCCTTGAAGCGGCGGCGCTGCTCTTCGCGCGTGACCGAGAACCAGTATTTGTAAAGCCGCACCCCGGAGCGCACCAGCATCCGTTCGAGTTCCGGCGTCTGGCGCATGAATTCCAGATATTCGGTGGGCGAGCAGAAGCCCATCACCCGCTCCACGCCCGCGCGGTTATACCAGCTGCGGTCGTAGAACACCATTTCCCCGGCGGTGGGCAGATGCTCGATATAGCGCTGAAAGAACCACTGGCCCTTCTCGATCTCGGACGGCTTGTTCAGCGCCACCACGCGGGCGAAGCGCGGGTTCAGATGCTCCATGAACCGCTTGATCGTGCCACCCTTGCCCGCGGCATCGCGGCCCTCGAACAGGATGACGAATTTCTGCCCGGTATCCTGCGCCCATAGCTGCACCTTCAGCAGTTCAGCCTGAAGCAGCGCCTTTTCCTTTTCATAGGCGGGGCGGCCCATATGCCGCGGATAGGGATAACGACCGCTTTCAAAGGCCAGCCGGATCGCGTTCGGGTCGATCCGCGGGAACGCCGTCGGTCCGCTCAGCGCCCCTTCCCCGGGAGCGACCGGCTCCGGCTCGACCGGCGCCGCGGCGGGGAGTTCGGCGGGCGTTACAAGCGTGACGGTATCCGAGGGGGTCTGATCTTCCATGCGCATGTGCTCCTGTCCTGTTCTGGCGGCACCGTAACGGCGATGTGACAACAATTCCTTGACACGCATCAAATCCGCGCCGCGTTCTTCGCCCTTTCCTTTCCCACCGCCGCACGGCAGGCTGGCGCAAACAGGGAGGGGACGATGATCACGATCTGGGGTGTCTGCCGGTCGCGCGCCACGCGCAACATCTGGGCGCTGGAGGAACTGGGCCTGCCCTGGCGGCTGCGCCCGGTGATCCAGGCGAACCGTCTGCTGGCGAAGGGCATCGACCCCGCCGCGCCGGATGCCCCCTTCAACACCCGCTCGCGCGAATTCCTGCGCCTGTCGCCCGCGGGGGCGGTGCCGGTGCTGGAGGAGGACGGCTTCGTGCTGTCGGAATCGCTGGCGATCAACCTTTATCTGGCGGGCAAGACGGATGGCCCGCTCGGCCCGGCGACCCCGCGCGAAGAGGCGCAGATGCTGCAATGGACGCTGTTCGGCGCGACCTCGGTCGAAAGCCCCGCGCTGGCGATCCAGACCCTGTTCGGCGCCGGCAGGTCCGCCGATGACCCGGAGGTCAAGGCGGCGGAGGACAGCCTCCTGCGCCCCCTCGCCGTGCTGGAGGCTCATCTGACGACGCATAGCCATATCGTCGGCGGGCGCTTCACCATCGCCGACATCAACATGGCGGAAATCCTGCGCTATGCGCAGCCCGATGCCGCGCTGATGGGCCGCTTCCCACGGGTGAAAGGCTGGCTGGAGCTGTGCCAGTCGCGCCCGGCCTTCAAACGGATGTGGCAGGCGCGGGAGGCGGAGCCCGCGTGAAATGTTTTGTCGGAAGGCGTGAATTCTGCTATGAGAAAGCAGTTTCATTGTCTCCGATAGCATTATGGCATCCTTGATTTCCTATGGACTGTGTTTCATGGCGACGCTTGTCGTCATTGCGGGCGATGTCGCGCTGAAGGTCGCGGTTGAACGCGGCCACACGTTGTCATCGCCGCTCGTCGCAGCCGGGTTCGGGCTTTATGGACTCTCCGCGATCGGCTGGTTTCTGGCGTTGCAACGCATGACCCTTTCGCAGACCGGGGTGGCGTTTTCGGTATTCTCGCTGCTCGCGCTGGTGGGAATCGGGGTGTTTCAGTTCGGCGAACGGCTCGAAGCACGGGAAATCCTGGGCGTTTCGATGGCGGTCTGCTCGATCCTGCTGATGGCGCGCTTCGTCTGAGACCGCGCCGCTTGCCCCTGCCCCCCAAGCTGCGGTATCCCTTGGGCCAACAACCACAAGGGACAGAGCAGCATGGCCGATGACCTCCTCTCCGCGCAGGCCGAGACCTATGACGCCTCCTCGATCGAGGTGCTCGAAGGGCTCGAACCTGTCCGCAAGCGTCCGGGGATGTATATCGGCGGCACGGACGAACGCGCGCTGCATCACATGGTGGCCGAGATTCTCGACAACGCCATGGACGAGGCCGTTGCGGGACACGCGACCCGGATCGGGGTCGAGCTGAACGCGGACGGCTCCGTCACCGTCACCGACAACGGCCGGGGCATCCCGGTCGATCCGCATCCGAAATTCCCCGGCAAATCGGCGCTGGAGGTGATCCTGTGCACGCTGCACGCGGGCGGGAAATTCTCGAACAAGGCCTATTCGACTTCGGGCGGTCTGAACGGCGTGGGCTCGTCGGTGGTGAACGCGCTGTCGGATGTGATGATCGTGCAGGTCGCGCGCAACCGCGAACTGTTCGAGCAACGCTTTTCGCGCGGCGTGCCGCAGGGTCCGGTCGAAAAGCTGGGCGCGGCGCCGAACCGGCGCGGGACTTCGGTGACCTTTCATGCCGATCCGGAGATTTTCGGCTCGCTCGCGCTGAAACCTACGCGGCTGTTCCGGATGACCCGCTCGAAGGCGTTCCTGTTCTCGGGCGTGGAAATCCGCTGGAAGACGGCGATCCCGGATGGCGACACGCCGATGGAGGCGACGTTCCATTTCCCGAACGGGCTCGCGGATTTTCTCAATGAAACGCTGGCGGGCACATCGACCTATGCCGACAAGCCGTTCTCCGGCAAGGTGAGCTTCGAGGAGAAGTTCGGCGTCCCCGGGTCCGTCGAATGGGCGATCAACTGGACGCCCATGCGCGACGGCTTCATCCAGTCCTATTGCAACACCGTCCCCACGCCCGAGGGCGGCACGCATGAGGCCGGGTTCTGGGCCGCGATCCTCAAGGGCGTGCGGGCCTATGGCGAATTGTCGAACAACAAGAAGGCCGGGCTGATCACGCGCGAGGACATGCTGACCGGCGGCTGTGCGCTGATTTCCGTCTTCATCCGCGAGCCTTCGTTCGTGGGGCAGACGAAGGACCGGCTGAGCACCGAGGAATGCGCGAAATGGGTGGAAAGCGCGGTGCGCGACCATTTCGACAACTGGCTGGCGTCGGACCCGAAATCGGCGGGGGCGATTCTCGATTTCCTCGTGCTGCGGGCCGAGGAACGGTTGCGGCGGCGCGCGGAAAAGGAAACCTCGCGCAAGACGGCGACGAAAAAGCTGCGCCTGCCCGGCAAGCTGGTCGATTGTTCGGCGACGAACCGCTCCGGCACGGAACTGTTCATCGTCGAAGGCGACTCGGCGGGCGGGTCGGCGAAGATGGCGCGGGACCGGACGCATCAGGCGCTCTTGCCGCTGCGGGGCAAGATCCTGAACGTGCTGGGCGCGGCTTCGTCGAAACTGGGCCAGAATCAGGAGATCAACGACCTGTCGCAGGCGCTCGGGGTGGCGCTCGGTACGAAGTTCCGCGTCGACGATCTGCGCTATGACAAGATCATCATCATGACCGACGCAGATGTGGACGGCGCGCATATCGCATCGCTGCTGATGACGTTCTTCTTCACCCAGATGCGGCCCCTGATCGACAAGGGGCATCTGTATCTGGCCTGCCCGCCGCTGTACCGGCTGACGCAGGGCGCGCGGCGGATCTATGTCTCCGACGATGCCGAGAAAGAAGAGTGGCTGAAGAAGGGCCTTGGCGGCAAGGGCAAGATCGACGTGCAGCGGTTCAAGGGGCTGGGCGAGATGGACGCCAAGGACCTCAAGGACACGACGATGAACCCCGCGACGCGCAAGCTGATCCGGGTCACCATCGACGACGACTTCCCCGGCGAAACCGGCGATCTGGTCGAGCGGCTGATGGGTAAGAAGCCCGAACTGCGGTTCCAGTATATTCAGGAAAACGCGCGTTTCGTCGAAGAGCTGGACGTGTGAGCCGATCGTTGCCCCTGCCGGGGATTGGTGACAAACTGCGGATGATCGCGGCCTTGGAACGGAATGGAATGCGCGGAAATCAGGAGATTGTCGCAAGGGGGCATCGCCGTGGCTGACGATATACGTCCACCGCATGCCCTGAGTTGCGACACCACCGGCGAGGGGCTGCGCCTGTCCGGGGATCTGACGGTCTGGACTTTGCCGGAGCTGCCTGCGCAGGCTGGGCGGCTGGACCTGTCCGGTCTGACGCGGCTCGATACGGCGGGTGCGTGGGAGATTGCCCGGCGGCAACAGGCGGGCGCGCAGATCGACGGGCTGAGCCCCGGCCATGCCAGGCTGCTCGATGTCGTCACCGCCGCCCTGCCCCGGCCCGA
Source organism: Paenirhodobacter sp. (assembly GCF_047600745.1). Lineage (GTDB taxonomy): Bacteria > Pseudomonadota > Alphaproteobacteria > Rhodobacterales > Rhodobacteraceae > Rhodobacter. The sequence goes on from NZ_JASGKI010000004.1 coordinate 488,277, forward strand.
TCCGCAAAGCCCGCCGGAAACCGGGATGCGGGTGTGGTTCGCGAATATCGGCGTTTCGGTGGCGGGCTTCGGCGCGCAGATGGCGGAACTGGCGGAATATTTCGGGCGGTTCCTGGCATCGGTCGGGCGGGCGATCCGGCATCCGTCGGAATTCCGGCTGACCTCGCTGGTGTATCACTGTCAGGAAACCGGGCTGCGGGCGGTGCCGATCGTGTCGCTGATGGCCTTCCTGATCGGCATCGTGCTGGCCTTTCAGGGCGCAACGCAGCTGAAACAGTTCGGGGCGGAGATTTTCGTCGTCGACCTGATCTCGATTTCGCTCCTGCGCGAATTGGGGATCCTGATGACGGCGATCGTGGTGGCGGGGCGGACGGCCTCGGCGCTCACGGCGTCGATCGGCTCGATGAAGATGCAGGAAGAGATCGACGCGATGCGCACGCTGGGCCTCGACCCGGATATGGTTCTGCTGCTGCCGCGGGTGCTGGCGCTGGTGCTGATGCTGCCGATCCTCGGGCTGGTCGCGAATATCGCCGGGCTTGTGGGCGGCGGGCTGATGTCCTGGATCACGCTCGGCATTTCGCCTTCGATGTTCACCGGGCGGCTGGTGGCGGATACCAGCATCTGGCACGCGGTCGTCGGCCTGTCGAAGGCGCCGGTCTTCGCGCTGGTGATCGGCATCATCGGCGTGCGGGGCGGCATGAAGGTCGGCAATGACGCGGCCTCGCTTGGCGCCATGACCTCGACGGCGGTGGTGCAGGCGATCTTCGCGGTGATCGTGCTGGATGCGATCTTCTCGATCTTCTTCTCGGAGATCGGGATATGAGGGAAACGGTCATCGAAGTGCGCGGGCTGGTGAACCGCTTCGGCAGCCATGTGGTGCATGACGGGCTCGACCTCGATGTCTACCGGGGCGAGATCCTGGGCATCGTCGGCGGGTCGGGCACGGGGAAATCGGTGCTGCTGCGCTCGATCGTCGGGCTGGTGCGGCCGGCGGCGGGCAAGGTGACGGTGCTGGGCCAGACGATCGGCGACCTGCCGCCCGAGGAACGCGCCGCGCTCGAACGCCGCTGGGGGATGATGTTCCAGAACGGGGCGCTGTTCTCCTCGCTCACCGTGCAGGAAAACGTCGAGGTGCCGCTGCGCGACATTCCCGGCCTGACGGATGAACAGCGCGTGGCGCTGGCGCAACTGAAGGTGTCGATGTCGGGGCTGCCCTGGCTCGCGAATGCGAAATACCCCGCCGATCTCTCGGGCGGGATGCGCAAGCGGGCGGGTATCGCGCGGGCACTGGCGCTCGACCCGGAAATCGTGTTTCTGGACGAACCGACGGCCGGGCTCGACCCGATCGGCGCCGATGCCTTTGACCAACTCATCGTCAACCTGCGCAACATGATGAACCTGACCGTGGTTCTGGTGACGCATGACCTTGACACGCTGCATGCCTGCTGCGACCGGATCGCGGTACTGGCCGAGAAGAAAGTGCTGACGACCGGGACGATGGCCGACATGATGAAGGTCGATCATCCCTGGGTCCATGAATATTTCCACGGGCCCCGCGCCCATGCCGCGATGGAAAGCGGCCGGAAGAAGGAGTGACGGATGGAGACCAAGGCCAATTACATGCTGATCGGCGCCTTCACCGTGGCGGGGTTCGTCGGGATCTTGCTGTTTCTGATGTGGTTCGCAAAGCTGCAACTGAACCGCCAATTCGCCTGGTATGACATCTATTTCCCCGAGGTGAGCGGCCTGTCCGTCTCCTCCGACGTTAGCTTCTCGGGCCTGTCGGTCGGCAAGGTGATCGACATGGAACTGTCGGACCGGGGCGATGGCACGGTGCGGGTACGGGTGGAGATCAAGGAAGACACCCCCGTGCGCGCTGATTCCACCGCGTCTCTGGTGTTGCAGGGCGTGACCGGGGTGAGCAATGTCGCCATCACTGCGGGCAGCGCGGGCCAGCCCCTCCTGCGGACGGCGGCTTCGGGCGTGCCGGTGATCCCGGCGCGCGGCTCGGTGCTGCAAACGCTGAGTGATCAGGGCCCGGAGATGATCGAGCGGCTGAACACCGTCACCGCGCAACTGACCGAGCTTCTGGGCGAGGAGAACCAGACCCGGGTGCGCAACATCCTCGACAACGTTGAACGCTCCAGTGGCAATCTGGACCGGGCGATGGCCGACATTTCCGCCGCCACTTCGGCGATCGGCTCGGCGGCGGGCGGGGTCTCCGATTTCGGGGACAAGTTCCAGGGGCTGGGCGATGCGGTCAAGACGACGCTCGCCAATGCCGACACCGTGCTGAGCAAGGTGGTCGAAACCGCCGACAGGGCCAATACCCTGATCGACGCGGGCGCCACCGCCATCGGCAAGGTTGGCGATTATGTCGAAACCGACCTGCGCCCGCTGACCGGAAAGCTCAGCGCGGCGATGCCCGATGCGGCCGAAACGCTGGGCTCGGCGAAGCTCGCCTTCGACGGCGCGGCCAAGGCGCTGAACACCGATTTCAACCCCGTTCTGACGGATTTCCGCAACACTCTGTCGAGCCTGAACGGCGCGATCGGCAATGTGTCGGGCGATCTGCCCGAAATCATGACCCGCCTGCGCAGCGCCGCCGATTCCGCCGATACCGCCTTCGTCAGCCTGCGCGGCATGATGGACAGCGCCCGCGCCCCGGTTCAGGGCTTTGCCCGCGACGGCCTGCCGCAGTTCACCCGGCTGGCCGTGGATCTGCGCAGCCTGATCGACAACACCAACCAGCTCGTTTCCAACCTGCGCCGCAACCCGTCGCAACTGCTCACCGGGCAACGCGCGCCCGAATTCCGCCGCTGAGGTTCCCCATGCGCATCATCGCCCTGCCCCTGATCCTCTCGCTCGCCGGCTGCTCCACGCTCGGCGCGCTGACCGCACCCGCCCGCGGCGTCTATGAACTGCTGCCCGCCGATGACAGCCCGCGCCAATGCGCGCGCCGCACCGGCACCGAACTGGTGGTCGAGACCCCGAAGACGCGCAGCACGCTCGACACCGACCGGATCATGATCCGCCCCGGCGCGCTGGAGGCGCAATACCTCCCCGATGCGCAATGGGGCGACAGCGTGCCGGTGATGCTGCAAACGCTGCTGGTGCGCGGTTTCGCCCGCTATGATGCCTTCTCCCACGTCGGGCGCGCGCCGCTCGGTGCGGCGGGGGACTATGCGCTGATTTCCGAGATCGAGGATTTCAACGCCGAGGTCAGCGAGGCCGGGCCGCAGGTGCGGCTGACCGTGGATGCGCAACTGGTGCGTGAGGGCGACGCCCGCGTGGCGGCCCGCAGCCGGTTCGCCGTCACCCGCCCCGCCGCCTCGACGAAGACCGCCGATCTGGTCCCGGCCTTCGACGCCGCGGCCCGCGACCTGACGGCGCAGATCACCGCCTGGGGCCTGCGCGCCATGGGCACCGGCTGCCGCTAGGCCCGCTTTTCACCTTGCCTCTGCCGCCCCCGAACAATAGAAGGCGGCAGACAAAAGCGATTGACGCGCGCCCCGTTGCGGGCACGCCCGGATAACAGAGGATACCCATGCAGGTCACCGAGACGCTGAACGAAGGCCTGAAGCGCGGCTACACGATCACCATTCCCGCTGCGGAACTGGATGCGAAGGTCACCGAAAAGCTGCTGGAGGCGCAGCCCGAGGTCGAGCTGAAGGGCTTCCGCAAGGGCAAGGTGCCGCTGCCGATGCTGCGCAAGACCTTCGGCGCGCGGGTTCTGGGCGATGCGATGCAGGAAGCCGTCGACACCGCGATGAAAGAACATTTCGCGCAAACGGGCGACCGTCCGGCGCTGCAACCGAAGGTCGAAATGGCCGGGGGCGAGACCTGGAAGGAAGGCGATGACGTTGTTGTCAACGTCGCCTACGAAGCGCTCCCCGCGATTCCGGATGTCGACCTGTCGGACGTCAAGCTGGAACGTCTGGTGGTGAAGGCCGAAGACGAAGCCGTGACCGAGGCGCTGGCCAACCTCGCCAAGACCGCGCAGGTCTTCGAGGACCGCCGCAAGGGTTCGAAGGCGAAGGAAGGCGATCAGATCACCATCGACTTCGAGGGCTTCATCGACGGCGAAGCCTTTGAGGGCGGCAAGGGCGAAGGCTATCCGCTGGTCCTCGGTTCCAACACCTTCATCCCGGGCTTCGAGGACCAGCTGACCGGTGCCAAGGCCGAGGAAGAAGTCGAAGTGAAGGTCACCTTCCCGGAAAACTACGGTGCGAAGCATCTGGCCGGTAAGGAAGCCCTGTTCAAGACCAAGGTCACCGCGGTGAAGGCGCCGAAGGAAGCCGAGATCGACGACGAACTGGCGAAGAAATTCGGTGCCGAAGATCTGGCCGCCCTGAAGGCGCAGATCGCCGAGCGTCTGGAAGCCGAATACAAGGGCGCCGCCCGCGCCGTTCTGAAGCGCGGCCTGCTTGACGTGCTCGACACCAAGGTGAAGTTCGACCTGCCGCCGTCGCTGGTGGAAGCCGAAGCGCATCAGATCGCGCATCAGCTTTACCACGAAGAGCATCCGGAAGATCACGGCCACGATCACGGCGCGATCGAACCGACCGACGAGCACAACAAGCTGGCCGAGCGCCGCGTGCGTCTGGGTCTGCTGCTGGCCGAACTCGGCCGCAAGCAGGAGATCGAGGTCACCGATGCCGAATTCACCCAGGCCGTGCTGAACCAGGCCCGCCAATATCCGGGCCAGGAACGCGCTTTCTTTGAATTCGTGCAGCAGAACCCGCAGATGCAACAGCAACTGCGCGCGCCGATCTTCGAGGACAAAGTTGTTGACTACATCGTCAATGGCGCCGAGGTGACCGAGAAGGAAGTCTCGAAGGAAGATCTGCAAAAGGCGATCGAAGCGCTGGACGAAGTTTGATCCGCGCTCCCTCAAACGAAAGGCCGCCCTTCGGGGCGGCCTTTTGCGTTTCAGGGTTCACCTCTGGCATTGTCCCGGCTCAGGGAGCCACGGTTTCGGGCAGAAGTTCCAGCTTCACCGCCGGCGCATTCCGATATTCCGCCGTGTCATAAGGCCGATAGCCCATCCGCTCCGCCACACGCAGCGAGGCCGCATTGTCCGGATGGATGAGGCAAACCCGCCGCCCCGCGCCCTGCTCCGCCGTGAACCAGCGATGCACCGCCCGCGCGGCCTCCAGCGCATAGCCCTGGCCGTGCATCCTCCCGTCGAGGACCCAGCCCGCCTCCGGGAACGGATCGAAATCGGTCCCCAGTCCACGGCAGAAATGCCCAAGGCCGATCTGCCCCACATACGCCCCATCCAAGACGCGGCGCACAGTGAAGATGCCGTAGCCGAAGGCCGTCCAATGGCCGATATTGCGCAGGTGCTTGTTCCAGATCCCCTCCGGATCGCTCACCCCGCCCAGAAACCGGGACGTGCCCGGATCGGACAGCATCGCCACGACCTCCGCAAGATCCGCCACTGCCACGGGACGCAGCAACAGCCGTTCCGTCTCGATCATCCCCATCCCCCAATGAAAACGGCCGCGCCCCGGGAGGGACGCGGCCGCAAACCCCGTGAAGGGTTCGATTATTCGTCGTCCGAAGCGGCGGCGCCAACTTCGTCGAACAGTTCGGCGATCTCGAACTCGGCCTCGGCTTCCGCTTCGGCGGCGAGTTGCTGGATCGACTTGCCCGAGGCTTGCAGTTCCGCTTCTTCGTTCGAGCGCGCGACGTTCAGAACGATCGTCACATCGACTTCCGGATGCAGGACGACATGCACTTCGTGCAGGCCCAGATCCTTGATCGGCGACTTGAGCGCAACTTGCTTGCGGTCGACGGTGAAACCACCAGCGGTCGCGGCCTCGGCGGCGTCACGCGGGGTGACCGAACCGTAGAGCGCGCCCGAATCCGACGCGGAGCGGATCACCACGAAGGTCTGACCTTCGAGCTTCTCGGCCAGCGCCTCGGCTTCCTTCTTCGTTTCGAGGTTGTTAGCCTCAAGCTGGGCCTTGCGGGCCTCGAAGGATTTGATGTTGGCTTCCGACGCGCGCAGCGCCTTGCCTTGCGGCAAGAGGAAGTTGCGGGCGAACCCGTCCTTGACGTTGACCACTTCGCCCATCTGGCCGAGCTTGGCCACGCGTTCCAGCAGGATGACTTGCATGGGACTTGCTCCTTACTTCACGGCGTAGGGAAGCAGGGCGAGGAAGCGGGCACGCTTGATGGCGCGGGCCAGTTCACGCTGCTTCTTCGCCGAGACGGCGGTGATGCGGGCGGGGACGATCTTGCCGCGTTCGCTGATGTAGCGTTGCAGCAGACGGGTGTCCTTGTAGTCGATCTTCGGCGCGTTGTCGCCCGAGAACGGGCAGACCTTGCGGCGGCGGAAAAACGGTTTGTTGGCCATGTGTCAGTCCTCCGATCAACGACGCTCGCGGCGGTCGCCGCGATCACCACGGGGGCCGCGGTCGTCACGCGAGCCACGGTCTTCGCGCTCTTCGCGCTTCTGCATCTGGATCGAGACGCCTTCGTCATGGGCATCGACCTTGACGGTCAGCACGCGCATCACGTCGTCATGCAGACGGGCGAGACGCTCCATTTCCTGCACGGCGGCCGAGGGCGCGTCGGTGCGGAAGAAGGCGTAATGCCCCTTGCGGTTCTTGTTGATCTTGTAGGCCATCGTCTTGACACCCCAATATTCGGTGCCCACGACCTTGCCGCCGTTGTCGGCGAGAACGGTCGAGAAATGTTCGACGAGACCTTCGGCCTGCGCGTTGGACAGGTCCTGACGCGCGATGAGGACATGCTCGTAAAGCGGCATGTATGCTCCTGTTTCACAAGGCGGCTTCATAGGAGGGCAAAAACTTCCGCGGCCCACCACGAGAGGCTCCGCCGGTTCACATGATTGCGGAAGTGTGGGCCTTATACGGTATCGCGGCGCGATTGCAAGGTTCTTCCGGGCTTTCCCTGCCGTGGCCCCTCGGCTAGGATCCGCCGCAAAATTTCCCGGAACCTGCTGATGTCTCGTCCCCGTTTGCGCCCCCTTCGGCCTCGCCGTCCATCTCCGCCCAAGGCTTCGCTTTCCCTCGCCCGACTGCGTGAAATACTCACTATCCTGCGCGAGGTCAGTCCCTTCGGTGCGCTGCTGAGCTTCGGTCTCGTGGTGCTTTACACGGTGCATGAAGGCATCCCCTTGCCGGGCTCCCTGACACAAGGGCTGGCGCTGATCGGCATCACAATGGCTTTCTTCGTGATAATGGCAGCCGTGCTGCTGGGCGCGTTCATCGCGGCGCTCCCCATCACTGCGTTGGGGTTCGGGATACGTGCCGCACTATTCAGGCTTCCGTCCGACAGCGCCTTCTTTTGGATCACACTCTCGCTACTCCCGCTGACACTTGGCGCCTTCTTTTGGGCGCTGCTCTTGGTGATACTAGGAATACTGTCCCTAATGGGTTTGACTGTATCGAACCTCTACAACACATCGGGCGACAAAATATCCCAAGGGATACTCATTATCCTATATTCTATAGCTGTCTTTGTGATCTGGGGCACGACCTATCTTTACATCAATCCGAACGAACTATTTTCAGAAACCGCCCTCACCCTCATTGCGTTCTTCGGCATCGGCGCCATCCTCACTCTCCCGGTATTTCATCGCACCACCCCAAGTGTAATCCTTGCCATTCCCGTGATGGCTATCTTCATACTGGTCCTCGCGGGGTCAGACCGCCCGATCCTGCGTTATACTATGGAAGTGCTGAATATTCGGTCTGGCCATGACGACATCCTCATGGTGAACGATGAAATCCGCGATAAGATGATTGCTCTTGGGGCGAAGTCGGACCATCACTTTGAGCAAACGAACAAGACGCTCTGGACACTCACAAACGCAACGCTGGTGTGGTCCGCATTGGGCGGGCCATCCTATGTGCGCCTGTCCAATGGCCAGACCGGACCGGACCGGGTTGTGGAATTGCCTGCGGGAAGCATCCAGCGTGTCTATGTCAAGGCATGCGACAAGCAGCCCGACTCCCGCGTCAGTCCTTCATCACCTCCGCCCCGATCGCGAAACTGCGGAGCCGGGCGGCGTGATCGAAGATATGGCCCGTGAGGATGAGTTCGTCGGGGCGGTAGGTGTCGATGTAGCCCCTCAGCCGGTCCTGCACCGTTTGCGGGTTGCCCACCGCCACCACGCGCAGGGCGCGTTCGGCCAGGGCGATTTCCGCCGGGCTGGCCACCGTGGACAGATCGGCGCAGGGCGGCGGCAGGGGGCCGGTCTTGCCTCGACGCAGGTTGATGAAGCTCTGGATCATGGATGACCGCAACAGATGTGCTTCGGCATCGGTTTCCGCGGCGAACAGGTTGACCGCCAGCATGAAGCGCGGCGCCTGCGTCACGCCCGGGCGGAACCGTACGCGGTAAAGATCTACTGCCTCGTCCAGCGCGTCGGGGGCGAAATGCGAGGCAAAAGCATAGGGCAGGCCCAGATAGGCGGCCAGCTGCGCACCGAACAGTGACGATCCCAGCATCCAGACCGGGACATTCGTCCCCTGCCCCGGAACCGCCTGCACGGGCTGGCCCTCCTCCGCCGGTTTCAGATAGCCCAGCAGTTCGACGACATCCTCGGGGAAGCGGTCGGCGTTCAGCACGCCGCGGCGCAGGGCCTGCGCCGTCACCCCATCCGTTCCGGGCGCGCGGCCCAGACCAAGGTCGATCCGCCCGGGAAACAGCGTTTCCAGCGTGCCGAAGGCTTCGGCCACCTGAAGCGGCGCATGGTTCGGCAGCATGATGCCTCCCGACCCCACCCGGATCGTGCGGGTATGATCGGCGACATGGCCGATCACCACCGCCGTCGCCGCCGAAGCGATACCCGTGGAATTGTGATGCTCCGCCAGCCAGTAGCGGTGATAGCCCCAACCCTCGGCATGGCGCGCGAGGTCCACGGTGTTGCGCAGCGCGTCGCCGGGGGTCGCGCCCTGCGGAATGGGCGAGAGGTCGAGCAGGGAATAGGGGATCATGGCGGTTCCTTTCCCCCTCCATCTAGGGCGGGGTCAGCGTTTTCCCAAGCGTCCGGCAATCACGATCCCGCTCAGGATCAGCGCAAAGCCGATGGCGTGATAGAGATGCAGCTCCTCGCCCAGGAACAGGGTCGAAAGCAGCGCGCCGTAAAGCGGCAACAGGTGGATCGACTGCCCCGCCAGCGCCGGGCCCGCGAGCGACACCGCCTTCATGTAAAGCAGCGTCGCCAGGACCGAAGGCACCAGCCCCACATAAAGCAGCGCCGCGATGGCCGCTGGGCTCCATGTCGGCACCTGACCCGAGGCGATTTCCGCGATCAGGAACGGCGTCAGCAGCACCAGCGTGATCCCGATCTGCACCGTCAGCAGGCCGAGCCGGTTGACCGACGCCGGGATCCGGGTCAGCCAGAGCGTGTAGATCGCCCAGCTGACCATCGCGCCGAAGATGATCAGGTCGCCCATGGAAAATTCCAGCGTCACCAGCCGCGACCATTCGCCATGCAGGATGATCACCGCGACCCCGAGGATCGACACCGCCAGCCCGATCGCCTGCCCGCCCCGCAGCGGCCGCCCCATGAACAGCGCGCCCATCAGCAGGATCAGCACCGGGATGGTGGAATTCAGCAGCATCCCGTTCGTCGCATTCGTATAGCGCAGGCCCAGATAGACCAGCGTGTTGAACAGCGTCACCCCGGTCACCGCCGTGCCCAGCACCAGCTTCCAGTTCGCCCGATACCACGGCGCATCGCGGCGCAGATGCGGCAGCGCGAAGGGCAGCATGCACAGCCCCGCGATCAGCCAGCGCCCATAGCTGAGCGCCATCGGCGGCACTTCGCCCCGCGCCGCCCGCGCCACGATGAAATTCCCCGCCCAGAACAGCGATGGCAGCGCGAGCGCCGCCAGAGCCATAGGTCCGATCCGTGACTGTTGCATGTCCGTGCCTCCGTCTGGCGCCGGTTTGCGGCAAATCCGGAGCGGCGGCAAGGGGCTAGCCGAACAGCCGCTGCGCCAGCCGGATCAGCGCGCTGCGCCCCCGGCCATAGGGCGGCATCAGCAGCGGCAGCGCCGAGAACCGATCCCGCAGCACGGGTTTTTCGTGGCTGAAGGCGCGAAACCCCCATTCCCCATGCGCCGCGCCGATGCCAGAGCGGCCCACACCCCCGAATGGCAAGCCGGTATGCATGAAATGCGCGAGCGTCACATTCACCCCCACGGCGCCCGAACTGGTGGCATGGGTCAGGCGTTCGATCATCGCCGGGTCGCGTTCAAAGACATAGAGCGCGAGCGGCTTCGGCCCGGCCTCGATCCAGGTCAGGACGTCTTCGATGCTGTCATAGGGAATCACCGGCAGGATGGGGCCGAAGATTTCCTGCCCCGATACCGGCATCTCCGGCGTGGTGCCGGTCAGGAGCGTGGGGGTCAGGATGCGGGCGGCCTCATCCGCCTCGCCGCCCTCGACCCCGGCGCCCGCTGCGCGCGCCGAGGCGATCAGCCCGGTCAGGCGGGCAAAATGCCGGGTGTTGACGATCCGCGCCAGATCATCCGGCCGTTTGCCATACATCGCCCGGATCCGGGCCCGCAGCGCGGCGAGCAGGTCGTCCATCCGCGCGCGCGGGACATAGACGTGATCGGGCGCGATGCAGGTCTGCCCGGCATTGACGAATTTGCCCCAGGCGATCATCCGCGCCGCCCGGCCAATATCCGCCCCCGGTCCAACGATCGCCGGAGACTTGCCGCCAAGTTCCAGCGTCACCGGGATCAACCGCTCCGCCGCCGCAGCCATCACCACGCGGCCCACCTCGGGCGAACCGGTGAAGAAGATATGGTCGAAGGGCAGGTCCAGCAGCGCGGTCGCGGTCTCGGCCCCACCCTGAGCCACCGCGACCAGATCGGCGGGCAGCTCCGCCAGCACCCGCGCCACCACCGCCGACGTGGCCGGAGCGAGTTCGGAGGGCTTCACCACCGCCGCATTCCCCGCCGCCAGCGCCGACACCAGCGGCCCGATCGACAGCCCGAGCGGATAGTTCCACGGCGCGATGATCAGCACCGTCCCGCGCGGCTCGGGCCGGATCCGCGCCGATGTGCCCAGAAGAGCGAGCATCGGCGCCACCCGACGCGGACGCATCCAGCGGCGCAGATGGCGCAGGGCGTGGCGGATCTCGGCCCGGACGGGCAGGATCTCGGTCAACCGGCTCTCGGCCTCGGCCTTGCCCAGATCCTGCGCGAGGGCCGCAAGGATCGCGGCCTCGTGGCGACTGAGCGCCGCGGCCAGATCGCGCAGCACCCGGCGCCGTTCGGTCAGGCCGAACGCCACACGCCGCCGCGCATTGCTCGCCGCCAGCCGCGCGAAACTCTCCTCGACACTCATACCGCCTCCTTGCGCATCCCGCTTCGCCCGGACCTTCCAACGCGACCGCCGCCGGGGCAAGCCCATGCGTCGGATCATAACGCCATGCTCTGGCAATTTTATTGCGACATGCGATCCATGCGCGCAACGCATGGCTGCTCCAACATAGACAATTGTATACTTCCGTGCTTCCGTCCCCTCTACATGCAGTTTCCTGCATTGAAAGATTATTTCACGTCGTTTCAACAAGGGGGAGGAGCCGCGTGACCACCAGCCAGATGAGCAGCACCCGCATCCGTCATGCCGGTCTTGCCGCGCGAGTCGTCAGCGCAGAGGATGCCGCCGCGATGATCCCGCACGGGGCCACCATCGGCATGTCGGGCTTTACCGGGGCGGGCTATCCGAAGGCCGTTCCGCTCGCACTCGCCGCGCGCGCCGAGGCCGAACACGAAGCCGGGCGCCCGTTCCGGGTGCGGGTGCTGACCGGTGCCTCGACCGGGCCGGAACTCGACGGGGCGCTGGCCCGCGCCGATGGCATCGAATTCCGCCTGCCCTACAATTCCGACCCGATCCTGCGCGATCGGATCAACAAGGGCGAGATGGACTATATCGACATGCACCTGAGCCAGGTCGCGCCGATGGTCTGGGCCGGGCTTTACGACCATCTGGATTTCGCCGTGGTCGAGATTTCGGGCATCACGCCCGATGGCCGGCTGATCCCGTCTTCGTCGATCGGCAACAACAAGACCTGGCTCGACCGCGCCGACAAGATCATCCTGGAGGTCAACCGCTGGCAGTCCGAGTCGCTGGAGGGGATGCACGACATCTATTATGGCACCCGCCTGCCGCCGCATCGCGTGCCGATCCCGCTGGTGAAGCCCGATGACCGGATCGGCGAGCCGGATTTTCACGTCGATCATTCCCGCGTGGTGGCGATCGTCGAAACCGACGCGCCGGACCGCAACGCGCCCTTCAGCCCGCCCGATGCGCAAGCCAAGGCGATCGCGGAACATATCCTCGATTTCCTCGGCAACGAGGTGAAGAAAGGCCGCCTGCCCGCCGCCCTGCTGCCGATGCAATCGGGCGTGGGCAATGTGCCGAATGCGGTGATGGCCGGGCTGGTCGAGGCGCCGTTCGAGCCGATGACCGCCTTCACCGAGGTGATCCAGGACGGCATGCTCGACATGATCGACGCGGGCAAGCTGCGCATGGCCTCGGCCACGGCGTTTTCGCTCAGCCCCACCCGGGCCGAGGAAATGAACGCCAACGCGCACCGTTACCGCGACAAGCTGATCCTGCGCCCGCAGGAGATTTCCAACCACCCGGAACTGGTGCGCCGCCTGGGCGTGATCGCGATGAACGGGCTGATCGAGGCCGACATCTACGGCAACGTCAACTCGACCCATGTCATGGGCTCGCGGATCCAGAACGGCATCGGCGGCTCGGGCGATTTCGCGCGCAACGCCTTCCTGTCGATCTTCATGACCCCCTCGACGGCGAAGGGCGGCAAGATTTCGGCGATCGTGCCGATGGCGGCGCATGTCGACCATATCAGCCAGGATGTGCAGGTGATCGTCACCGAACAGGGGCTGGCCGACTTGCGCGGGCTGGCACCGAAGAAACGCGCCGCGGCGATCATCGCGAATTGCGCGCATCCGACCTATCGCCCGCTGCTGGAGGATTACTACGACCGCGCGCTGAAGGCGAGCTGGGGCCGCCACGCGCCCACCCTGCTCGACGAAGCGCTGTCCTGGCATCAGCGGTTCGTCGAAACCGGGTCGATGCTGCCCTGATCCATCGGGGCCGCAGGGCGTGAACCGCCTTGCGGCCTTATCGGCCCGCCCGACCATCGTGCCAGACGGAAATACGCATTTGACTTCAATTTACTGCACGCCCATCGCGGCGGTGATCTGCGTCCTGCCGTCTCAACTATCCGCCCAGCCATGCGCAGGCACGATACGTCGTGCAGCATCACCCCCTTGAGCGACGAGGGCCGAGCGATGCGCTCCCCGCAACGGGCATTATCCCATCAGAGGATCCGTTGGAGTTGATCAGCAGGCGGTCGACCAGCTTCACGCGCGAATATCGAACGTCGCAGACTGCCCCTGATATTTCTGCATGACCCCTATGGCGGAGTTCAACATTTCCAGGGCATCCCTGTCACCATGAGAAACGGAGAATTCCATCCCGTCACGCGCTTTCTGGATGAAATCATATCGGGACGTGTCACTCTCCCGCCAACGGGGACGGCCATGGTCATCAGGCCAAAAACAAGCAATTCAGCAATGGAAATCTTCCCGCCGAGATACTGTTCATTCGCGTATCTCGCCGCGCATCATGTTCGTGAAATCCACCCGGCCTTTGCCATCCGCTGGATGTCATGGACGACATCCTGAAATGACCTGGGGTTGATGGGCCTGATATGACCCTTTGCACTCGGGGCGCTGGTCACTGGATTGATGTTCATGGAACCGATCCTTTGCGGCGGGGTGTCTCCTGATCATAGGATCCGAAATCCTGCAAATCCCCTAACCATGGCGCCCCGCCTTCGCGCAAAACCATACAGCATCAGCGTTCAGCCCACAAAAAATCCCGGCCCTCGCGGACCGGGATCAATTGTTGTCGGGCCGAAGGTCAATGCGCGACGGCGCCGTGGCCTTCCCGCGCGGCGGCGGCACGGGCAGCGGCGGCGGCTTCCTCCGCCACTTCGTCCCATTCGATCGGCTCCGGCATCCGCACCAGCGCGCGCGGCAGAACCTCGCGCACATGGCTCACCGGAATGATCGTCAGGCCCTGCTTCACGTTCTCCGGGATATCGGCCAGATCCTTCGCGTTTTCGTCCGGGATCAGCACCGTCTTGATACCGCCCCGAAGCGCCGCGAGGAGCTTTTCCTTCAGCCCGCCGATCGGCAGCACATTGCCGCGCAGCGTGACTTCGCCGGTCATGGCGATGTCCTTGTGAACCGCAATCCCCGTCAGGACCGAAACGATCGAGGTCACCATGGCGATCCCCGCGCTCGGCCCATCCTTCGGCGTCGCGCCTTCGGGAACGTGAACGTGGATGTCCACCGCCTCGAACTTCGGCGGCTTCACCCCGAGTTCCGGAGAGATCGAACGGACATAGCTCGATGCCGCCTCGATCAACTCCTTCATCACATCGCCCAGCTTGCCGGTGGTCTTCATCCGGCCCTTGCCGGGCAGGCGCAGCGCCTCGATCTGCAACAGATCGCCACCGACCGAAGTCCAGGCCAGCCCGGTGACCACGCCCACCTGATCTTCCTTCTCGGCCAGACCATAGCGGAACTTCTTCACGCCGAGGTATTCCTCCAGCTTCGCGCCATCGACGGTGATGTGCTTGACCGCACCCTTCGACTTGAGGATCTCCGTCACCGCCTTGCGTGCCAGCTTGGCAATCGCGCGCTCCAAAGACCGCACCCCGGCTTCGCGCGTGTAATAGCGCACGATGCCGCGCAGGGCCTCCTCGGTGACGTCGAATTCCGACGCCTTGAGCCCGTTCGCCTTCATCTCCTTGGTCACAAGGTGCTGCTTGGCGATCTCGATCTTCTCGTCCTCGGTATAGCCCGAAAGCGGGATGATCTCCATCCGGTCCATCAGCGGTTCCGGCATGTTGTAGCTGTTCGCCGTGGTGATGAACATCACGTCGGACAGGTCATATTCGACCTCAAGGTAATGGTCGACGAAGGTGCCGTTCTGTTCCGGGTCCAGCACCTCCAGCATCGCCGAAGCCGGATCGCCACGGAAATCCTGCCCCATCTTGTCGATTTCATCGAGCAGGATCAGCGGGTTCGTGGTCTTCGCCTTTTTCAGCGCCTGGATGATCTTGCCGGGCATCGAGCCGATATAGGTCCGGCGGTGGCCACGGATTTCCAATTCATCGCGCACACCGCCGAGGGAGATACGGATGAACTCGCGCCCCGTCGCCTTCGCCACGGACCGCCCGAGCGAAGTCTTCCCCACACCCGGCGGGCCGACGAGGCACAGGATCGGCCCTTTCAGCTTTGCCGAACGCGCCTGCACCGCCAGGTATTCGACGATCCGTTCCTTGACCTTTTCCAGCCCGTAGTGATCGGCATCCAGAACCTTTTCCGCCGCCGCCAGATCCTTGCGCGTGCGCGACTTCACCCCCCACGGCAGGCTCAGCAGCCAGTCGAGATAGTTGCGCGAGACCGTCGCCTCCGCCGACATCGGCGACATCGACTTCAGCTTCTTCAACTCGCTCTCGGCCTTTTCGCGGGCCTCCTTCGAGAATTTCGTCTTGCGGATCCGCTCTTCGAGTTCGGTCAGTTCGTTCTGACCTTCCTCGCCATCGCCGAGTTCCTTCTGAATGGCCTTCATCTGCTCATTCAGATAATATTCGCGCTGCGTCTTCTCCATCTGGGTCTTGACGCGGGACTTGATCTTCTTCTCGACCTGAAGGACGGAAACCTCGCCCTGCATCAGGCCATAGACCTTTTCCAGCCGCTCGGAGACGTCGAGCGTCTCCAGCAGTTCCTGCTTCGCCTTCACATCAAGCCCCAGATGCCCGGCGACCAGATCGCTCAGCTTGTCGGCCTCATGCGTTTCCACGACCGCCGCCAGCGCTTCCTCGGGCACGTTCTTCTTGATCTTGGCGTAGCGCTCGAATTCCTCGGCGACCGAGCGCAGCAGCGCGCGGATCGTCTCGGCATCGCCCTCGGTCTCGTCCAGTTCCGCGGCGCGGGCCTCGAAATAGGCGTCGTTCGGGACGAAATCGGTGATCTGCACCCGGGTCTTGCCCTCGACCAGCACCTTCACCGTGCCATCGGGCAATTTCAGCAGTTGCAGCACATTGGCCAGCACACCGGTGCGGTAAATGCCATCTTCGGTCGGGTCATCCACCGTGGGGTCGAGCTGGCTCGCCAGCAGGATCTGGCGGTCATCCGACATCACCTCTTCAAGGGCGCGGACGGATTTCTCCCGGCCCACGAACAGCGGCACGATCATGTGGGGGAACACCACGATGTCGCGTAGCGGAAGGACCGGATAGGTGGTCGAGAAGCGTCTCGGTCATCTTGTTTCCTCTTTGGCGAAAGGGCACCGGCCCCGCCCCTGCGGCAGCCCCGGCCCTTCCCGGTTTGGACAATATCTAGGGGGCGTGCCCCCTTTGTTCAACCAGGACTCCGTCACCGGCCCTGTCACGTCGGATTTACATTGCCGGGGAGCGCGAGCGGGGGCAAGCCCCCTCAGCGCGGCAGCATCAGCCCCACCGAAAGCCCCCCCAGCCGCGCGCTCTCGCCCAGCCACAGGTTGCCCCCATGGCTGCGCAGAATGTCGGCCGCTATGGCAAGGCCGAGCCCCACGCCCTGCCCCCGGTTCTGGTTGCGCGCGGGGTCGAGCCGGGTGAAGGGCTTCAGCGCCTCCTCCCGCTGCGCGGCGGGAATGCCGGGGCCGTCGTCCTCCACCACGATCCGCACCGCCTTCGGCGTGACCGAGAACGACACCTCCGCCCGCTTGCCATAGCGCACCGCATTGCCGATCAGGTTCTCCACCGCGCGGCGGATCGCATCGGCGCGCAGCGACACCACCACCGGCGCCGCCGGTTTCTCGACCAGCGTCACATCCTGCCCGCCGCGCTCGGCATCCTCGACGATCCGCGCAAGAAAGGCGCCAAGCTCCACCGGCTCGGGCTCGCCCGAAATCGCCCCCTCCCGCGCGAATTCCAGGAAGGCGTCGATCATCTTACCCATCTCGTCCACGTCGCGCTCCATCGCCGCGATCTCGTCGCGGGTCTCGACATCCTCGGGCAGCATCGACAGCCCCAGCCGCAGCCGCGTCAGCGGCGTGCGCAGGTCGTGGCTGATCCCCGACAGCATCAGCGTGCGCTGCTGGATCTGCCGCTCGATCCGGGCGCGCATGTCGTTGAACGCGCGCCCGGCGGTGCGCACCTCGGTCGCGCCGGAGGGATGATAGGGAATCGCATGACCCCGGCCAAAGGCCTCCGCCGCGCGGGCCAGCCGGGCGATCGGGCGAAGCTGGTTGCGCAGGAAGATGAAGGCGATCAGCGTCATCAGGATACTGACCCCCACCATCAGCACCAGAAGCTGATGCGGATTGCTGGCCGAAACCCAATCGCGCGAGAAGGTCACCCGCATCGGCCCCCATCGGGTGTCGATGTGCATCGTCACCCGTGGGCTGGCCGAAAGGTCGATCGCGCGCACCGTGGGTACGTTCCGGCGGATCGTCTCGATCACCACTATCCCCGTCAGGTCGAGCAGCCTGCGCCGGTCGTGGTCGAGGTTGCGCGGCGCCGTATCGGGCAGCGCCACCTGCAACCCCAGCGGCTCGGCCAGATCGCCGATCACCTGCCGCGCCGCGCCGAGCGTGGGCGCCCGATCCACCCGGTCGATCAGAAGCTCCACCTCGCGGATCATCGTTTCGGTCATCTGCTGGGTGACACGCTCGAAATGGCGCTGGATGAAGGCCACGGACACGGTAAGCTGGATCGTGATCACCGGCACGATCAGGATCAGCGCGGCCCGCCCGTAAAGCCCGCGCGGCAGCATCTGTTTGAGCCAGCCGAATTTCATGGCAGAACCGTAGCCGGAGCCGGAGCAGAGGGAAAGCGCGATGATGCAGGAACTGGAACCCGGGGTGCGCCGGATCGTGGCGCCGAACCCCTCGCCGATGACGGCACAGGGCACCTGTAGCTATGTGCTGGGCACCGACCGGGTGGCGGTGATCGACCCCGGCCCGGCGGATGCGCGCCATATCCGCGCGATTCTCGACGGTCTCGATCCGGGCGAGAGGGTCGAGGCGATCCTGGTCACCCATGCGCATCTCGACCATTCCCCCGGCGCGCGGCTGCTGTCCGAAGCGACGGGCGTGCCGATCCATGCCTTCGGCCCGCCCGAGGCCGGGCGCTCGGAGGTGATGCGCGGCCTTGCGGCGACGGGGATGGCGGGTGGCGGCGAGGGGGTGGATGCGGCCTTCCGCCCCGATGCGATCCTCGCCGACGGGGCAGAGACCGGCGGCGCCACATGGCAGGTCCGGGCGCTGCACACGCCGGGCCATTTCGGCAATCACCTCAGCTTCGCCTGGGGCCGGCGGGTGTTCACCGGCGATGTGGTGATGGGCTGGTCCTCGACGCTGATCTCCCCGCCCGACGGGGATCTGGGCGATTACTTCCGCGCGCTGGAGCGGCTGCGGTCCGAGGGCGCGGCGGTGTTCTACCCCGGCCATGGCGCGCCGGTGACCGCGCCGGAGGACCGTCTGAATGAGCTCGCGAGCCACCGCCACGACCGGACGGCGCAGATCCGCGCCGCACTGGCGCAGGGGGCGCACACTGTCGTGGACCTCACCGACCGGATCTATACCGATGTCCCGCCCGCCCTGCGCGGTGCCGCGCGGCGCAATGTCTTTGCCCATCTGGTCGAACTGGTCGCCACCGGGCAGGCCGCGGTCGAGGGCGCGCTTTCCCCCGATGCGCGGTTCCACCCGGCCTGAACGCCCTACTTGAAGTTGCGGCTGTCCTTGATCTGATCCCAGGCCCAGACAACCTCTTGCAGCATCTCCTCCTGCGAGCGGTCGCCGCCGTTCATGTCCGGGTGCAGCACTTTGATCAGCGCCTTGTATTGCGCGCGGATCTCGGTCTTCGACATGGTGTCGCGCGAGTCCAGAATGTCCAGCGCGCGGCGCTCGGTCGGCGGCAGCTTGCGGCCGATCACCGCCTTGCCGGGGTTCTGCGTCGCATTGTCGCCCAGCATCTCATGCGGGTCGGTGATGCCGTGCCGCGCCCAGCCCATCTCTTCCTTGGACTTGCCAAAGGGCTTCGTCGGACGTTCCCAGACCGTCGCATTGTCCAGGAACTGCTGGAATTCCTCCTCCGACTGCCCCTGAAAGTAATTCCAGTTCAGGTTGTATTCCCGCACATGGTCCTTGCAGAACCAATAGTAGTCATCCAGCACCTTCGGGCTTTTCGGCGCGCGATACTGGCCGGGCTGGTTACAGCCGGCATGGTCGCATTTCCGCGTCGAGGTTTCAAAGGCCCCCGACATGCCGCGCTTCCCTTTCGTGCGCCGTTTCTTGTCTGCGGCGGCCGAAAGATTGAAGCCGAAGGGATCACCCGTGGTCATTGCTGCCTCGTGTTCTGGTCGTCATTGGATCGGCCGGGGCAGCCTGCTCGGCGCCGTCCCGACTCGGGCAGGGCAGTTTAGGGGAAATGACGCGACATGGAAGGGGGATGCCCCCTCAGGCGTGGCTTTCTTCGGCGGGGCCGAGACGCGGCGCCTTGCCCTCCGGCGCAAAGACCGACAGGCCGCGCCCCTCAACCATGGGTTGCGCCGCATAGACGGGCGCCCTGCCCTCCGCCAGAACCCGGCGGAACACCAGCAGGTTGTGGAAAACCGTCGTCTTCGAGGTCAGGCCGCTGCGCTCCTCTGCGGGCAGCGTCTCGGCGCGCCAGTATTCCCAGCCGTCCTGCGCCAGTTCGTTCATCAACTGCGACAGGGTATGCGCGAACCGCTCCGCCCCGGTCTTCAACCCGCGTTCCTTTTCGCCCCGTACCGGCGCCGGAACCACCTTGTATTCATATGACTGCATCATGACCCCCGTTTTGCCGCGCTTCTTAGCGCAACCGATGCGGGGGTCAAGGAACGAAGCGGTGAACCTTCACCGCTGCGCCTCGCGCCAGTTCGGGTTCACCCAGGGCTCCAGATTCTCGGGCGGCAGGCGGCGCCCCAGAACGTGATCGGCGATCTTCTCGCCGGTCATGATCGAGGGCGCGTTCAGGTTGCCGTTCGTCACCCGGGGGAAAATCGAACTGTCCGCCACCCGCAGCGCCTCGACGCCGATCACCCGGCCCTCCGGATCCACCACCGCCGTGGGGTCGTCGCGCCGCCCCATCCGCGCAGTGCCGCAGGGGTGATAGGCGCTCTCGCCGTGGGCCCGCACGAAATCGTCGATCTGCGCATCGCTCTGCACCGCGTCACCGGGCTGGATTTCGTGCTTCACATGCCCCGCCATCGCCGGCTGGCCGAAAATCTCCCGCGTCAGGCGGATACATTTGCGCCATTCCAGCCAGTCGTCCGGATGGCTCATGTAGTTGAAGCGGATCACCGGATTGTCGCGCGGATCGGCAGAGCGCAGCGTCACGCTACCGCGCGCCTTCGACCGCATCGGCCCGACATGGACCTGAAACCCATGGCCCTCGGCCACCGTCTTGCCGTCATAGCGCACGGCGAGCGGCAGGAAGTGATACTGGATGTCCGGATAGTCCACCCCGGCATCCGACCGGATAAACCCGCAGCTCTCGAACTGGTTCGACGCGCCCAGCCCCTTGCGCGTGAACAGCCATTGCGCGCCGACCGCGGCCTTCCCCAGGACATTCCAGTATTTGTAAAGCGTCACAGGATGTTGCGCGGCGTATTGCATGTAAACCTCCAGGTGATCCTGAAGGTTCGCGCCCACGCCCGGACGGTCCGCCACCACCTCGATCCCATGGTCGCGCAGATGCGCCGCCGGACCGATCCCCGACAGCATCAGGATCTTCGGCGTGTTGATCGAACTGGCCGAAACGATCACCTCGGCCCGCGCGCGGATCATGGCACCGTCGACCATCACCCCCACGGCGCGACCGTTTTCGATCACCACCCGCTGCGCCAGCCCGCGCACGATCCGCAGGTTCCCGCCCTTCAGCGCCGGACGCAGATAGGCATTCGCCGCCGACCAGCGCCGCCCCTTCCAGATCGTCGCCTCCATCGGGCCGAAACCCTCCTGCTGGCGACCGTTGTAATCCTGCGTCACCGGATAGCCCG
The DNA here is from genome assembly GCF_047600745.1 of Paenirhodobacter sp. Classification (GTDB taxonomy): domain Bacteria; phylum Pseudomonadota; class Alphaproteobacteria; order Rhodobacterales; family Rhodobacteraceae; genus Rhodobacter. The sequence goes on from NZ_JASGKI010000004.1 coordinate 509,390, forward strand.
CCTGCCGCCCGGCCTCGATAAAGGCATCGAACAGCGGATTCGCGCGCGGCCCCCGCGTCACATGCAGCGGGCCGGAATGGCCGCGCCACTCGGCCTCGCCATCGCCATGCCAGTTCTCCATCCGCTTGAAATAGGGCAGCACATCGGCAAAGCGCCAGCCATCCGCGCCCTGCTCCGCCCAATGGTCGAAGTCGCCCGCATGGCCGCGCACATAGACCATGCCGTTGATCGACGACGACCCGCCGATCACCTTGCCCCGCGGCGTCGCCAGCACCCGTCCGTTCAGATGCGGCTCCGGCTCCGAATGCAGGCCCCAGTCGTAACGCGCCATGTTCATCGGATAGGACAGCGCGCCGGGCATCTGGATGAACGGCCCGGCATCCGATCCGCCATATTCGATGATGATGACCCTGTGCCCCGCCTCGCACAGCCGATAGGACAGCGCCGACCCGCCCGAGCCCGCGCCGATAACGACATAATCCGCTTCCATGACGCGCCTCAATAGGGGCTGTCGACGGGGCCGGTGCCCACATAGACCGCCTTGACCTGGGTGTAATGCTCGACCGCAGCCTTTGAATTCTCGCGCCCGATGCCCGACGCCTTCACCGCGCCGAAGGGCATTTCGACCGGCGTCAGGTTGTAGGCGTTGATCCAGCACGTCCCGGCCTGAAGCCGCCCGATCACCCGGTGCCCACGCGCGAGATCCGCCGTGAACACCCCCGCCGCCAGCCCATATTCGGTGCCGTTCGCCCGCGCGATCACCTCTTCCTCGGTGTCGAAGGTCAGCACCGCCATCACCGGGCCGAAGACCTCCTCGCGCGCGAGCGCCATGTCATCGGTGACCTCGAAAACCGTGGGCTGCACGAACAGCGCGCCCCCCGCGCCGCCGCCGGTGACCAGCCGCGCGCCCTCGGCCTTCGCCTGCGCGATATGGGCCATGACTTTGCCGTGCTGCGCCGCGCTCACCAGCGGGCCGAACTGCGTGGTCTCGTCCAGCGGATCGCCCGCCACGATCGCCTCGGTCCGGGCCTTGAGCCGCGCGAGGAACCGCTCCCGGATGCCGCGCTGAACAAAAACCCGCGTGCCGTTCGAGCAGACCTGACCCGAGGAATAGAAATTCCCCAGCATCGCCGCCCCCACCGCGCTTTCCACATCGGCGTCGTCGAAGATGATCAGCGGGGACTTCCCGCCCAGCTCCATCGTGACGTGCTTCATCCCCTCGGCCGCCGCCGCATAGACCCGCCGCCCCGTCGGCACCGATCCGGTGAGGGACACTTTCGCCACCCGCGAATCGGTCGCCAGCGCCGCGCCCACCGCGCCATAGCCCTGCACGACGTTGAAGATCCCGGCGGGCATCCCGGCTTCGATGAAAATTTCGGCAAGTTTCAGCGCACCCAGCGGCGTCACCTCGGACGGCTTGAACACCATCGCATTGCCCAAAGACAACGCCGGCGCGGCCTTCCAGCAGGCGATCTGGCTTGGATAATTCCACGCGCCGATGCCGACGCACAGGCCGACCGGCTCGCGGATCGTATAGGCGAAATCGCCGCCCAGCGGGATCATCTCCCCGGTCACCGTGGGCGCCAGCCCCGCGAAATATTCCAGCGCATCGGCCCCCGAAGGCCAGTCCGCCGCCCGGGTTTCCTGGATCGGTTTGCCGGTGTCGAGCGTCTCCAGAACCGCCAGTTCCTCGGCCCGTTCGCGGATCAGCGCCACCGCCCGCATCAGGATCCGCGAGCGTTCCACCGGGCGCATCGCCGCCCATGCACCCTGCGCCGCATGCGCCCCGGCCAGTGCCGCCTCGATCACCGCGGGCGTTGCCGCATGGAGCCGCGCGATGACCTCGCCCGTGCCCGGATAGATCACCTCGATCGGCGCGCCGGAGGCGTCTTCCAGCCAATCCCCGTTGACGAAATGGCTTGCCTGCGGCTGCGCCCTCATGCCCGTTCTCCCAGTTCCCGATCCAGATATTCCATCACGATGCGCCGCGCATAGTCCGGGTCCGGCGCGCCATCGGCCAGCGCCGCGCGGATATAAACCCCGTCGATCAGCGCCCCCAGACCGCGCGCCACGGCCTCGGCCCGGTCACCCACCACCTGCCGCAATTCATGGCGCAGGTTCGAGCGCAGCCGCCGCTGATAGATCCGCAGCAGGCGCCGCGCCTCGGGCTGTGTCTGCGCCAGAACGTAGAAGTTCAGCCAGGCCGAAATCGCCTCGTGCCGGAAGCTGCCCTGCGCGAAAGACCCCACCACGATCGCCCGCAGCCGCTGCTCCGGCCCCACCGCCATCGCCAGCGCGCCATGCACCTCGGCGCGGTAGCGTTCGAGGATCCAGCGCATCGCCGCGAGGAAGATCTGTTCCTTCGATCCGAAGTAGTGATGCGCCAGCGCCGAACTCATCCCCGCCCGCCGCGCGATCTGCGCCACGGTCACTTCGAGCGACCCGGCTTCGCCGACGGCTTCGATCGTCGCTTTCACCAGCGCCGCACGTCGAATAGGCTCGGCTCCGAGTTTCGGCATGACTGTGGTGACCTCTGTGAAAAAACTCTTGCAATGCGGAGCTAACGGCAAGTTTATTGACTCGTCAATCAACAAAAATGCCGGACCTCGATCCGTGACACTCAACGGGAGACTGAAATGACGCTACGGACGCTTTTTCTCGCAGCCACCACCAGCCTCGGCCTCGTGACGACGGCACAGGCTGCTGGCTGCGACAAGGTGACCTTCTCGGATGTGGGCTGGACCGACATCACCTCGACCACCGCCGTCGCCGCCACGCTCTTGCAGGCGCTCGGCTATGAAACCGACATCAAAATCCTCTCGGTGCCGGTGACCTATTCGGCGCTGTCCACAGGCGACGTCGACGTGTTCCTCGGCCAGTGGATGCCGACGATGGAGGCGGACTTCGCCCCCTATCGCGAAAACGGCTCGGTTGAGATGGTGCGCGTCAACCTGACCGGCGCGAAATATACCCTCGCCACCAACGAGGCGGGCGCGAAGCTGGGCATCAAGGATTTCGCCGACATCGCGGCCCATGCAAAGGAACTGGACGGCAAGATCTACGGCATCGAGCCGGGCAATGACGGCAACCGGCTGATCCTCGACATGGTGGAGAAGGACGCCTTCGGGCTGAAATCCTTCGAGGTGGTCGAAAGCTCGGAACAGGGGATGCTGGCGCAGGTCACCCGGGCCGACAAGGCGGGCGAGCCGGTGATCTTCCTCGGCTGGGAGCCCCATCCGATGAACGCGAATTTCAAACTGACCTATCTGACCGGCGGAGATGATTTCTTCGGCCCGGACTTCGGCGGCGCGCGGATCGAGACCGACGTGCGCAAGGGCTATGTCGCCGAATGCCCGAACGTGGGCAAGTTCCTGCAAAATCTCGAATTCACCCTGACGATGGAAAACGAGATCATGGGCGCCATCCTGAACGACGGCGAAGACCCTGCCGAGGCCGCCAAAGCCTGGCTGAAGGCCAATCCCGATGCGGTCACCCCCTGGCTGGCCGGCGTCACGACGAAGGACGGCGGCGATGCCGCCTCCGCCGTTTCCGCCGCGCTGAAGTGAGCCAAGGCCCCCGGCAACGGGGGCCAGCCCGCCCAAAGGGAGAACGACATGGATTGGCTGACCGCCAACAAGATTCCCGTCGGCAAGACGGCGAAAACCGTCTTCGACTGGCTCAAGGACAATGCAGGCGGCTTCTTCGACGCGCTGTCGGGGCTGCTGACCCATCTGATCAACGCGATCCTGTGGGTTCTGGCGACGCCGCATCCGCTGGTGATCGTGGCGATTGCCGCCGCGCTGACCTGGATGTTGCAGCGCAACTGGAAGCTGGTCGCGCTGGTGGTGGTGGGGTTCCTGTTCATCCTCAATCAAGGTTACTGGAAACCGACGATGGAGAGCCTGACGCTGGTGCTTTCGGCCTGCGTCGTGTGCACGCTGGTCGGCGTGCCGATCGGCATCGCGGCGGCGCACCGGCCCCGGCTTTATGCCGTGCTGCAACCGATCCTCGACCTGATGCAGACGCTGCCGACCTTCGTCTATCTGATCCCGGCGATCGTGTTTTTCGGCATCGGCATGGTGCCCGGGCTGATCGCGACGGTGATCTTCGTGCTGCCCGCGCCGATCCGGCTGACCCATCTGGGCGTGTCGTCAACGCCCGAGCCGCTGCTTGAGGCCGCGCGTGCCTTTGGCGCGACCCGCAATCAGGTGCTGTGGAAGGTCGAACTGCCCTGGGCGATGCCGCAGATCATGGCGGGGCTGAACCAGACGATCATGCTGTCACTGTCGATGGTGGTGATCGCGGCGCTGGTGGGCGCGAACGGGCTGGGCGTTCCGGTCGTGCGGGCGCTGAACTCCGTCAACACCGCGCTTGGGTTTGAATCGGGCATCATCATCGTCGTCGTGGCGATCATCCTCGACCGGATGCTGCGCAGGGGAGACAAGAAATGACCCGGACCGCTGTGGAATTCGACGCCGTGAACATCGTCTTCGGCGATTCGCCGCAAGAGGCCCTGCCGCTGATGGATCAGGGCCGCTCGCGCGCCGAGATCAACGAACGCACCGGGCAGGTGCTGGGGGTGCATGACTGCACGCTGAGCGTGGCCGAGGGCGAGATCCTGGTCCTGATGGGGCTGTCTGGGTCGGGGAAATCGACGCTCCTGCGCGCGGTCAACGGGCTGAACCCCGTGTGCCGGGGCAATGTGCGCATTCTCGACGGCGACAAGCTGACCTCCGTCACCCACGCCGATGCCGCGACGCTGCGGCGGCTGCGGCTGAACCGGGTGGCGATGGTGTTCCAGCAATTCGGCCTGCTGCCCTGGCGCACGGTGCGCGAGAATGTCGGGCTGGGGCTGGAACTCGCCGGGATGCCGGTGACCGAGCGGCGCGAGAAGATCGACCGGCAGCTTGCGCTCGTCGGTCTGTCGGACTGGGCCGACCGGCGGGTGGGCGAGCTGTCGGGAGGCATGCAGCAGCGGGTGGGCCTTGCGCGCGCCTTTGCCACCGAAGCGCCGATCCTGTTGATGGACGAGCCGTTCTCCGCGCTCGACCCGCTGATCCGGGCGAAGTTGCAAGACGAATTGCTGGAGCTTCAGGCCCGGCTGAAACGCACGATCATCTTCGTCAGCCATGACCTCGACGAGGCGTTCAAGCTCGGCAACCGGATCGCGCTGATGGAGGGCGGGCGGGTCGTGCAGATCGGCACCGCGCGCGAGATCATCGCCAATCCAGTGGATGAGTACGTCGCGGAATTCGTCGCGCATATGAACCCGCTCGGGGTGCTGACCGCCGCCGATCTGGCCGAACCGGGCGGGACCGAGGGGCCTGCGCTCGCGCCCGACACGCCGCTGCGCGAGGTGCTGCGCCACCTGGCCACGGCCCCCGCCGTCGCGCTGACGGACGGGCGCCGGGTCACGCGCGAAGGCGCCATCACGCGGCTCGCGAGCCCCTGATCCGAGCCTCGCGCCAGGCCATGTAGGTGACGGCGGCAACGATGATGCCGCCGCCCAAAATCACGAACGGGTCAACCGGCTCGCCGAACAGCACGAGCCCCGCAAGCGCTGCCCAGACCAGTTGCAGGAACAGCACCGGCTGCGTCACCGTCACCGGCGCGCTGGCAAAGGCGCGGGTCATGCAGTAATGCGCCAGCGTCGCGAACAGCGCCGTCAGCCCGAGCCACAGGAAATCGCCCAGCCCGATCGGCTGCCACCCCGCGATGGCAAGGGGCGCCAGGCACAGCGTCACCGCAAGCGTCATCATCGCCACGATCTGCGCGGGCGTGGCGACCTGCGTCAGCCGCTTCATCACCAGATAGGCGATGCCGAAAAACACCGAGGCGACCAGCTGCGCCAGATGGCCCGGTGCGATCTCGCGCAGGCCGGGCCGCAGGATCACCAGCGCGCCAAGGATCGCCACCACGATCGCCAGCCCACGCCGCCAGGCCAGCCCCTCGCCCAGCAGGATCGCCCCGCCCAGCGTCACCACGATCGGATTCAGATAACCGATCGCCGTCACATCGGCCATCGGGATCCGCGCCATCGCATAGAACCACAGCAGCACGGCGATGGATTGCAGCCCCCCGCGCAGGCCGAACAACGCCCAGACCCGCCCCGAGGGCGGGCGCCGCAGCAGCGACACCAGCCCCGGCGCGACAAAGACCAGCCCCCAGGCAAACCGCAGAAACGCGCTCTGTGCCGCCGGGACACCGGTCCCGATATGGTGGACGATGATATTGACCCCGACAAAGGCGAAGGTCGTGCCAAGCATCCACAGGATGCCTTCAACCGGCCGGTCGGCAGAGGAAGCGCGCATGTTCACCCCCGCTTCTGCGGTGCGCTGCAAGGGGTCAGCCCTGCTCCGGCCGGTCCTTCCGGGCGGCGGCCTTCATCCGGGCGAGCAGCGCGGCCTTGTCCGTCCCGTCATCGCCGAAGGGATTCTTCCGGCTGCCCTTGGCGTTGTGCTCGGCATGGCCGGGGGCGTTCTTGCGGCCGGCCTTCGGGCCACCGGATTTACTGTAGTCCATCTCTACCTCCGCAAAAGGAAGGGGCGCCCGCAGGCGCCCACCATCTCAGAGCTGCGCCGCGACCTCTTCGGGAACGTCGAAGTTGTGCGTCACCGTCTGCACATCGTCGTCTTCCTCAAGCAGGTCGATCAGCTTCATCAGCTTCTGCGCCGTTTCCAGATCGACCTCGGTCGTGGTCTGCGGCTTCCAGATCAGCTTGGCCTCGGCCGCCTCGCCCAGGGTCTTTTCCAGCGCATCGGCCACTTCGGACAGGGTTTCGACCGAGGTGTAGATGAAATGCCCATCCTCATCCGATTCGACGTCATCCGCCCCGGCTTCGAGCGCGGCTTCGAGAACCGTATCCACATCCCCCGCCGTCAGCGGATAGGAAATCTCGCCCACGCGGTCGAACCCGTGGCTGACCGATCCGGTCTGCCCCAGATTGCCGCCCGCCTTGGTGAAGTAGCTGCGCACGTTCGACGCGGTGCGGTTCAGGTTGTCAGTCATCGCCTCGACGATGATCGCGATGCCGTTCGGGCCATAGCCTTCATAGCGGATTTCGGTGTAATCCGCCGCGTCGCCCATCTGCGACTTCTTGATCGCGCGGTCGATCACGTCCTTCGGCATCGACACCGCCTTCGCGGCCTTCACGGCCAGCCGCAGACGCGGGTTCTTGTCGGGGTCGGGGTCACCCATCTTCGCGGCGACGGTGATTTCCTTCGCCAGCTTCGAGAACATCTTCGAGCGGATCGCATCCTGCTTGCCCTTGCGGTGCTGGATGTTCGCCCATTTGGAATGGCCTGCCATGACCTTCTCCCGTCGAATTCCTTGAAATTGGCGCCTCTATAAAACGGCGGGGCGCCCAAGGGCAAGTCACCGATGCTTCACATAGCCCGTCGAACCGTTCTCGTTCACGCGGCCGGCCTGCGGGGTCTGGAAGGTCCAGGTGCGGTTATCCGAAGGCCGGGTCAGGGTGACGGTGGCATAGGGCTCGAACAGGTTGTCCAGCACGGTGCCCTGCGCCAGCGACGGCTTGTCGATGACCACGGCGTAATCCATCACCTGCCCGCAATCGGCGAAACGGCCCGACCGGGTGGTGCGGATATCGGCGCGGCAGCTCGTACCGTCATAGAAATGCACCGCCAGTTCACCGCCCAGCAGCGTGATCCGGTCCGGATTGGCGGGAAGCGCCGCCGCGCAGGCGGCGAACGGCAGGATGAAAAGCGGCGCGAAACGCATGGAACCCTCCTAGAGCGGCCAGATCAGCGGGATCGTCAGACAGGCCACCACGCCGGTGACGATATCCATCGGAATCCCCATCCTCAGAAAATCCGAAAACCGGTATCCCCCCGGCCCGTAGACCATCATATGCGTCTGATAGCCGATCGGCGTGGCAAAGGCCACCGAGGCCGAAAACATCACCGCGACCGCGAAGGGCCTCGGATCGTGCCCGAGCGCATGGGCCAGGTTCACCGCGATCGGCGTGAAGATCACCGCGACGGCGTTGTTCGACAGCAATTCCGTCAGCACCAGCCCGAGGAAATACACCCCGAACAGCGCGGCGAGCGGCGGCAGATCCTGCAACCAGGGCGCCACGGCATCGACGATCAGTTGCACCGCCCCCGCCGCATCCAGCCCCGCACCGACGACCAGCATGCCGAAGATCATCGCCATCAGCCGCGCGTCGATGAAGGTGAAGGCCTCGTCCGAGTCGATGCAGCGCGTCAGCAGCAGCACCGCCACCGCCACCGCCGCCAGCGCCATGATCGGCGCCACATCCAGCGCCGCCAGCAGCACCACCGACAGAAAGGCCCCGATCGCGATCGGCATGTGGCTGCGCCGGAACGGCCGCGCCGTCGGCTTTGACACATCGACCAGATCCATGTCGGCGGCCAGCCGGGCGATGTCCTCGGGCGCGCCTTCGAGCAGCAGCGTATCGCCCACCACCACCACCAGATCGTCGAGCTTGCGGCCAATGTTCTGGTTGCGCCGATGCGCCGCCACGACATAAACGCCATAGCGCCGCCGCAACCGCAGCGCGCCGAGCGAGCGGCCCACCAGACGGCAGCCCGGGGTGATCAGCACCTCGACCGTCTCGGTCTCGACCGAGGAGAGCTTGTCGACCAGCCGCAGGTCGGTGCTTTGCTGCATCGTCAGCAGTTCGGCCACCTCGGTGCGCAGCACGACACGATCCCCGGCCTCCAGCACCACCGCGCCCAGATCGCGGCGCAGCGAGGCATCCCCACGCAGCACGTCGATGATCCGCACCCCATCGCGGCGGAAATGCTCGACCTCAAGGACCGGCCGCCCGATCAGGCCGGACTCCTCCGGGATCGCCACCTCGGTGAAATATTTCCTCTTCTTGCGCCCTTCCCCCAGCAGCGCGGCCATCGACTGCCGGTCGGGCACCAGCCGGCGCGAGAACAGCGCCATGAACGCCGTCCCCGCCGCCGCGACCACCAGCCCGAGCGGCATGATCTCGAAAATCCCGAAGGGTTCCAGCCCATCGCGACGCACCACCCCATCCACAAGAATATTGGTCGAGGTGCCGATCAGCGTGAACATCCCGCTCAGGATCGTCAGGTAGCTCAGCGCCATCAGATAGCGCGACGGCGGCGCGTTCAGCTTGCGCGCGAGCTGGATGAAGATCGGGATCATCACCGCCACCACCGGCGTGTTGTTGAGAAAGCCCGAAGCGCTCATCGTCATGCCATACAGCAGCACGATGGTCAGCACGGGGCGTTCGGAAATATGCTGCTCCGCAAAGCGGATCACCGCGTTCAGCGCGCCGGTGCGCACCAGCGCCCCCATGATCAGCAACATGAAGGCAATCGTCCAGGGCGCGGAATTCGACAGGGCATCCTGCGCCTCGGCATAGGGCACGAGTCCCAGCACCAGCATCACCGCCGCCCCGCCGATCGCCACCACTTCGGGCGGAAACCGTTCGCGCAGGAACATGACGAACATCACCACCACGACCGCAAGGGCCAGAAGGGCGCGACCGGATTCGGTCAGGGGCAGGTCGATCATGGTTCCTCGTGGGTGCCTCGCTTCGGGGCGAGTGTAACGCGCGGCGCGGAGAGAACAAGCGAGCTGCCTGAAAAAGGCGCCCCGGAGCGACAGTTACGGGCCCGAAGCCGCCAGCCGCCCGCCGACCCGCACCGGAACCGTGCGCGTGGCCTTGCCCGTGCGGTCGTCCGTTTCGACATAAAGGCCGCTCAGCGTCGCCTCTCCCGCCGCCGGGGTAAAACGGTCGCGCGCCATGCCGGTGATGAAGCGGCGCATCGGCTCGGCCTTTTCCATGCCGATGACGGAATCGTAGTCGCCGCACATCCCCGCATCGGTCAGGTAGGCCGTCCCGCCCGACAGGATCATCGCATCGCCCGTCGGCACATGGGTATGCGTGCCGACCACGACCGAGGCCCGCCCGTCGCACCAATGCCCCATCGCCATCTTCTCGGAGGTCGCCTCGCAATGCACATCGACCAGGATCGCCTGCGCCAGACCGCCAAGCGGATGCTTCTTCAGCACCGCATCAATCGCCGAAAAAGGATCGTCGAAGGCGCGTTTCATGAACACCTGGCCCAGAACCTGTGTCACCAGAACCTTCCGGCCCCGGCGATCCTCGTACAGACGCGCGCCACGGCCCGGCGCATCCTTGGCGAAGTTCAGCGGCCGGATCACGCGCGGCTCCGCCTCGATGAAGCGCAGCATGTCCTTCTGGTCGAAGGCATGGTCGCCCAGCGTCACCACATCGGCCCCGGCATCGAGGATCAGCTTCGCATGCTCCCCCGTCAGCCCCATGCCCGAGGACGCGTTTTCGCCGTTGACCACGACGAAATCGAGCCCCCACTCCGCGCGCAGCTTCGGCAGCCGCTCCGCGATCGCGGCACGCCCCGCGCGCCCCATCACATCGCCCAGAAACAGTATCTTCATGCCAGACGGGATAGGCCGGGGCGCGGGAAAGGGCAAATCCTTTCGTCAGGGGCGGATCACTTCGGTATCCGTCACGATCAGGTCGAGCGGCTGATCGGTAGGCTCAACCGGCACGGCGGGCATCTCCTGCGCCGCATAGGCAAAACCGATCGCGGTGACGGGGCCGCGCGCGCGCAGCCCCTGCAACGTCCGGTCATAGAACCCGCCGCCATAGCCCAGCCGGTAGCCGCGCCGGTCGAACCCCACCAGCGGCACGATCAGCACGCGCGGCACCAGCGGCGCGGCCAGCGCCGGCACCTGCGCGCCGAAGAGGCCGGGCACCATCACGCAGCCCGGCGTCCAGCGGTGAAAAACCAGTGCCTGCCCCTGAGCCACGATCACCGGCACCGCCACCGGGCCGGGATGCGCGGCCATCACCGGCAGCGGGTCGATCTCGGTCCGGATCGGCATATAGCCCGCGAGCGGCACCGCGCCGAAGGGGGCCAGCGCCGCGCGCAGATGCTCCGCCGCGCGGCCCGGCCCGGCGGCATGGGCGGCCTTGCGCGCCGCAAAGGCATGCTGGCGCGCCTCGGATTTCGTCACAGCAACACCAGCGTCGCCAGCCCCAGAAAAGCGAAAAAGCCCACCATATCCGTCAGCGTCGTCACGAACGTCCCCGAGGCCAGCGCCGGATCCGCGCCCAGTTTATCGAGCACCACCGGCACCAGTATCCCCGCCAAAGCCGCCACCATCAGGTTGATGATGATGGCCAGTGCGATCACCAGCCCGAGTTCCGGCATCGCGAACCACAGCGCCGCCACCACGCCCAGCAGCAGCGCGAAGACCAGCCCGTTCAGCACCCCTACCATCGCCTCCCGCCGCACGACGCGGAGCACGTTGTTCTCCGTCAGGTTGCGCGTGGCCAGCGCCCGCACCGCCACCGTCAGCGTCTGCGTGCCCGCATTGCCGCCCATCGAGGCCACGATCGGCATCAGCACCGCCAGCGCGACCAGATGGCTGATCGAATCCTGAAACAGGCCGATGATCGACGCCGCCAGCAACGCCGTACAAAGGTTGACCCCCAGCCACGGCAGGCGCTGCCGCACGGTTTCGATCACCGTATCGGCGATCGAGCTTTCGTCGCCCACCCCGGCGAGGCGCAGGATGTCCTCCTCATGTTCCTCGTCCAGAACGGACATGGCGTCATCAATGGTGATGACGCCGACCAGCCGGTTGTCGTCATCCACCACCGGCGCGGAAATCAGGTGATACTGGTTGAAGGCATAGGCGACATCGCCTTCCTCCTGTCGGGCGGAAATGGTGCGGAAACTGTCTTCGGTGATGTCCTTCAGCGCGGTGTCCCGGCGTGACGACAAGAGCTTCCCCAGCGTCACATAGGCCACCGGATGATGCCCCGGATCCACCAGGATGACGTGATAGAACTGATCCGGGAGTTCCTCGTCCCGGCGCAGATGGTCGATGGTTTCGCCCACGGTCCAGTGTTCGGGCGCGGTGACGACCTCGCGCTGCATCAACCGGCCGGCGGAATATTCCGGATAGGTCAGCGATTGTTCGACCGCCGCCCGGTCGCCCGCATCCAGTGCACCAAGGATCTGCGCCTGCTGCGGCTTTTCCAGATCCTCGATCAGGTCGACAACATCGTCCGAATCGAGCTCTCGCACCGCTTCGGCCAGAACATGCTTCGGCAGCGTGCCGATGACCTCTTCGCGGATCGAATCGTCGAGTTCGGACAGCACGTCGCCATCCATCTCGGAACCCCAGAGCAACAGGATCTCGCGCCGCTCCGCCGCCGAAACCTGTTCCAGAAGATCGGCGATATCGGCCGCGTGCAGCGGCGCCATCAGATCCTTGAGTTGCCCGGCATCACCTGCATCAGCAGCCGCGACGATGCGGTCCACAAGGTCTCGGTCGAGCGCGAAATCCTCTTCCTCGCGCCCGTCATCCCCTGCCCGCTGAATCGTCGTATCGTCCGCCATGCCGCCCCCGTTTTCGTTGGCGCCACCATAGCCGCACCCGGCCCCCGACAACAGGGGGGCCGGGCGGGTTTCATCACACTGTCACGGTTCCACGTTCAGCTTTCATTCATGCCTGTGCGCCACGATCCCCCAATCAGGCCCGGAGAGTTCCCATGAAGATCGGCAAGATCGTGCAGCGCGCCATCCCGGCGATTTTCGACTATTGCGAGAAGCATCCGGAGGAGTTCACCCAGCTACAGGATCCGGACTATTCGAAGAAGACCTTCAACGTCTATTTCCCCTTCTGCCGGGCCATGGAACGTATCGAACCGAAGGATACCGTGCGCTACTGGCGGCAGACCTATGTCGTCCGGGGCGTGACGGTCAGGGTCACGAGCCAATGGGCCAGCAACAGGCTGGACCTGTTCACGGACTATCTCCGGCAAAAGGGAATCTCACCGCAGGAGACTGTGGAATATGAGACGCCGCCGCTCCGCGCGAGCTACAAGAGCTTCTCCATCGGCAAAAGCGGAAACGGCCTCGTGCGTTACCTCCTCGGGCAGATCAAGCCGGAGACGTTCACCAAGAAGGACTGGCTGAACGTCATCGAGGAGTTCGAGGGGAAATGCGCCTATTTGCGACAAATCGGGGGATCTGGTCATGGACCATGCCATCCCGATCAGCAAGCGCGCCCTGGGCGAACACCGGCTGGGCAATCTGGTCCCGTCCTGCGCCGCCTGCAACGGGGAGAAGGGTGAGAAGCATTTCGCGACATTTTTAGCGGGGCAAGCCGAGCGGATCGCCCGGATCAAGGCGCATATGGCGCGACACGGCTATCAGCCCCTCGCCAACAACAAAGCGCTGCGGCAGGTGCTGGATACCGCCTACAAGGAAGTCGGCCAGATCGCCACGCGCTACACGACCATCATCGACGCCCTGCTGCGCGACCGGCCTCAGGTCAGACCTCTTCGACCATCGCCACCCCCCGCAGTGAGCGGATCGCGCCCTTCACCTGCGGATTGACCGGGAATTCCCCCGCCTTCAGCCGGTAGCGGTTGCCGCTTTCCGGATCGAAGACGGTGAAATGCACCGGCCCGCGCGCCCGCACCCGGCCCTCCTCGGCCAACCGTGCCAGCAGCGCCGCGATGGAGGCAATGGCATCGGGCTTCTCGACATGGATGTCGAGCCCGGTGGCCCCGGCATCCGCCGCCACCTGGTCGATCGGCTGCGCACCCTGCGCGAGCATCTTCACCGTCTCGCCCTCGACATCCACCTTGACCGTCAGCACGACACCCTGTCCCGGTTCCAGATATTGCCGCGTGGCTTCCAACGTATCCGAGAACACCGTGACCTCGAACGGCCCCGTGGGATCCGACAGCGAAACAAAGGCGAACCGGTTGCCCTTGGCCGATTTCCGCTCCTGCCGCGCGGCGACCTGACCGGCGATCTTGCCGATGAACGGGCCGTCCTGCGCCTTCTGCGCGACTTCGGCGTAGGTCAGCACCTTCTTGCGTTTCAGCGCGGGCAGGTAATCGTCCAGCGGATGGCCCGAAAGGTAGAAGCCGATCGCCTTGTGCTCCTCGGCCAGCCGCTCGGCGGGCAGCCAGTCGTCGGTATCGGCCAGGCGCGGCGGCGGCAGATCGTCCCCCGCATCGCCGAACAGCGACACCTGCGCCGAGGTCTTCGCCTCGATCACCGCGGCAGACCAGGCGGTCAGGCTCTCGATACTGTCAAACACCCGCTTGCGGTTCGGGTCGATCTGGTCGAACGCCCCGGCACGCGCCAGCATTTCCAGCGGCCGCTTGCCGATCCGCTTCAGATCACAGCGCCGGGCGAAATCGAACAGGTCGCGGAACGGCTCGCCGTTGCGGGCGTCCACGATCAGGTTCATCGCCTCGACGCCCACGTTCTTCAGCGCGCCAAGGGCGTAGACCAGCTGCTGATCCACCACGTCGAAAGTCGACAGCGAGCGGTTCACGCAGGGCGGCACCACGGTGATGCCAAGCGCGCGTCGCACCTCGCCCATATAGGTGGCAAGCTTGTCGGTCAGGTGAATATCGCAGTTCATCACCCCCGCCATGAATTCGACGGGGTGGTTCGCCTTCAGCCAGGCGGTCTGATAGCTGACGATCGCATAGGCGGCGGCGTGCGACTTGTTGAACCCGTAGTTCGCGAATTTCTCCAGAAGGTCAAAGACTTCCCCGGCTTTCTTCGCGTCGATTCCATGGGTCTTCTTCGCCCCTTCAAGGAACTTCGGCCGCTCCTTCGCCATCTCCTCCGCGATCTTCTTGCCCATCGCGCGGCGCAGCAGGTCGGCGCCGCCGAGGCTGTAGCCCCCCATCGCCTGGGCGATCTGCATCACCTGTTCCTGATAGACGATGATGCCCTGCGTTTCCTTCAGGATGTAATCAATCGTCGGATGCAGCGATTCCAGCGGGCGCAGCCCGTGCTTCACCTCGCAATAGACCGGGATGTTCTCCATCGGGCCGGGCCGATAGAGCGCCACCAGCGCCACGATGTCCTCGATACAGGTCGGCTTCATCCGCCTGAGCGCGTCCATCATGCCGGTGGATTCCACCTGGAACACCGCCACCGTATGCGCGCGGGCGTATAGTTCATAGGTCTTGGCGTCGTCGATCGGGATCGCGTTGATCTGGTTCTCCGCCCCTTCGGCGGGGGTATAAAGCGTGTTGCCCGCCGCATCCACATGCAGCGGACGGCCCGACTTCCGGATCAGGTTCACCGCGTTCTGGATCACCGTCAGCGTCTTCAGCCCGAGGAAGTCGAACTTCACCAGCCCGGCCTTTTCCACCCATTTCATGTTGAACTGGGTCGCGGGCATGTCCGAGCGCGGATCCTGATAGAGCGGTACGAGGTCATCCAGCGGACGGTCCCCGATCACCACCCCGGCGGCGTGGGTCGACGCATTGCGCAACAGCCCCTCGACCTGTTGGGCATAGCCCAGCAGACGGGCCACCACCTCTTCGTTCTTCGCCGCCTCACGCAGGCGCGGCTCATCGGCCAGCGCCTTTTCGATGCTGACGGGCTTGACCCCCTCGACCGGGATCATCTTGCTGAGCTTGTCCACCTGCCCATAGGACATCTGCAACACCCGGCCCACGTCGCGCACCGCGGCCTTCGACAGAAGCGCGCCGAAGGTGATGATCTGCCCCACCTTTTCGCGGCCGTATTTGCCCTGAACGTATTTGATGACCTCTTCGCGCCGGTCCATGCAGAAGTCGATGTCGAAGTCCGGCATCGACACCCGTTCGGGGTTCAGGAAGCGTTCGAACAGCAGGCTGTAGCGCAGCGGGTCAAGGTCGGTGATGGTGAGCGCATAGGCCACCAGCGACCCCGCCCCCGACCCCCGCCCCGGGCCGACCGGAATGTCATGCGCCTTCGCCCATTTGATGAAATCGGCCACGATCAGGAAGTAACCCGGAAAGCCCATCTGCTCGATGATGCCAAGCTCGAACCGCAGCCGTTCCTCGTACTCCTCGACCGGGACGGCATGGGGGATGACCTCAAGCCGACGGCGCAGCCCGTCCCAGGCCTGTTCGCGCAGCGCCTCGACCTCGTTCGCGGCGAAACGCGGCAGGATCGGCTTGCGGGTATAGGCGGCAAAGGCGCAGCGCTTGGCGATTTCGACGGTATTCTCGATTGCCTCGGGCAGGTCGGCGAACAGCGCCGCCATCTCGGCTTCGGATTTGAAATAATGCTGCGGCGTCAGGCGGCGGCGCGGTTCGGCCTGATCGACATAGGCGCCTTCGGCGATGCAGATCATCGCGTCATGGGCCTCGAACATCTCGGGCTTCGGGAAATAGACGTCGTTTGTGGCGACGATCGGCAGCCCCATCGCATAGGCCATTTCAAGGAAGGGTCGCTCGGTCGCGCGTTCGCCATCGGTCAGGCGCCCGCCCTCGCCCGGATGGCGTTGCAGCTCCACATAAAGCCGGTCGCCGTAGATCGCCGCCAGCCGCTCCATGAGGGCCTGCGCCTTCGGCCGCTGCCCGGCCTGAAGGAACCGCCCCACCGGGCCATCGGCCCCGCCCGTCAGGCAGATCAGCCCCTCGGCATGGGCAGCGAGTTCATCGACCGTCACCTGCGGCGCGGCACCGTGCTTGTCCACATACAGGCAGGAGGACAGCTTTTCGAGGTTCTCATACCCCCGTTCATTCTGCGCGAGCAGCACCACCGGCGCCGGGGCGCGCGGCCGCTCCCCCTGCGCGGGCGTGTCATAGGTGACCGAGACCTGACAGCCGATGATCGGCTGCAACCCGGCGGCCAGCCCGTTGACCGAAAACTCCAGCGCCGCGAACATGGCGTTGGTATCGGTCACGGCGACGGCGGGGATATTCGCGGCATCGCACAGTTTGATCAGCTTCTTGACCGGGACGGCCCCTTCGAGAAGCGAATATTCGGTATGGACGCGGAGATGGATGAATCGGGGCTGAGGCATGGCCCCAGGATAAGGTGCCGCGCGCCCGAACGAAAGCCGCAACCTCTGGCACATTCGCCCAATTTTCAGGCAAACGCCGCATGATGCGCCGGGGCACGCCGCGGCATGCTTGCCAAGGCGCGGCGCCTGCGGTCTGCTGAACCAAGGCCCCCATTCTACGCCGCATCGGACGGGAGGCCGCGGAACCGGTAACGCGGCGGATATGACGATGGAAATTTCGTTTCTTCTGAACGGAGAAACCCGCACCGCGCGGATCGACCGCCCGACGGTGAGCGTGCTCGACTGGCTGCGCGCGGAGGGCCTGACCGGCACCAAGGAGGGCTGCAACGAAGGCGACTGCGGCGCCTGCACGGTGATGGTGAGCGATGCGGACGGCACGCGGGCGCTGAACGCCTGTATCCTGATGCTGCCGCAGATCGCGGGCAAGGCGCTGCGCACGGTCGAGGGGATCGCCGCGCCGGATGGCCACCTGCATCCGGTTCAGCGCGCGATGGTGGCGCATCACGGCTCGCAATGCGGGTTCTGCACGCCGGGTTTCGTGGTCTCGATGGCGACGGCGCATCTGAACGGGCGGACGGATGACGATGACGTTCTGGCCGGGAACCTGTGCCGCTGCACGGGCTACGCGCCGATCATCCGGGCCTGCGCTGCGGCGCGGGCGGAGCCGGCACCTGATTGGGTCGACGACAGGGGCCGTGCCCTGCCGGAAGCGACCCGGGGCACCGAGACGGCCTTCCGCCCGCGGAATTCGGATGAACTGGCGGCGTGGTATCTGACGCATCCCTCGGCCACGCTGATCGCCGGGGCGACGGATGTCGCGCTTTGGGTGACGAAGCAGTTGCGCGACCTTCCGGAGGTAGCATTTCTGAATGGTTGCAGTGATATGCAGACCATTGTTGATGCACCGGATGAGGTGTGCATGGGTGCCGGGGTAACCATCGCCGCGCTGCGCAAATGGGCGCAGGGGCCGCATCCCGCGCTGGCGGCGATGCTGCGGCGGTTCGCTTCGGAGCAGGTGCGGCAGTCGGCGACGATCGGCGGCAATATCGCCAATGGCTCGCCCATCGGCGACGGGCCGCCCGCGCTGATCGCGATGGGCGCGCGGCTCGTGCTGCGCCGGGGCGATGTGCGGCGGGTGATGCCGCTGGAGGATTTCTTCATAGACTATCGCAAGCAAGACCGGCAACCATCTGAATTCGTTGAATCCATCCTCTTGCCGAAATCCGCGCCGGGGCTGGCGTGCTACAAACTGTCGAAGCGGTTCGATCAGGATATTTCCGCCGTCTGCGGCTGCTTCAACCTGACGGTCGAGGGGGACACGATCACCGCCGCCCGCGTGGCCTTCGGCGGCATGGCGGGCACGCCGAAACGCGCCAGCGCCTTTGAGGCCGCGATCACCGGCATTCCCTTCACCGAAGCCGCCATCGCCGCCGCGCTTCCCGCCATGACACAGGATTTCGCGCCGATGAGCGACATGCGCGCCTCCGCCGCCTACCGGATGCAGACCGCGCAGGCGATGGCGCTGCGCTATATCCGGGAACGGCGGGGCGAAGCGGTCTCGGTGCTGGAGGTCTCGGCATGAACGCACGCTCGCAACCCCATGATTCTGCGGAACTTCATGTCACCGGTCATGCGCGTTACGTCGATGATACGCCGGTTCCGGCGGGCACGCTGCATCTGGCCTTTGGCCTCTCGACCGAGGCGAGCGCGACGATCGATGCCATCGACCTCGACCCGGTGCGGCAGTCGCCCGGTGTGGTGCGGGTGCTGACGGCGCAGGATCTGCCGTTCGACAATGACGCCTCGCCCGCGCCGCTGCCCGAACCTGTTCTGGCCGAGGGCGAGGTGCATTTCGTCGGCCAGCCGATCTTCCTCGTGATCGCCACCTCGCATCGCGCGGCCAGGATCGCGGCACGCAAGGCGCGGATCACCTACACCCCGCGCCCCGCACTGCTGACCATCGAAGCGGCCTATGCGGCGGGCAGCCGGTTCGAGGGCGGCCCGGTCGTCTGGTCGCGCGACGATGCCGGTGCGGCGCTGTCGCAGGCCAGCCATATCGCCGAGGGCACTTTTGAGATGGGCGGTCAGGAACATTTCTACCTGGAGGGTCAGGCCGCTATCGCCCATCCGCTGGATCAGGGCGTGCTGATCCAATGTTCCTCGCAGCACCCGACGGAAATTCAGCACAAGGTCGCCCATGCCATCGGCGTCCATATGAACGACGTCCGGGTGGAGATGCGCCGGATGGGTGGCGGTTTCGGCGGCAAGGAATCGCAGGGCAATCACCTCGCCATCGCCTGCGCCGTGGCGGCGCGGCTGACCGGGCGGACGTGCAAGATGCGCTACGACCGCGACGATGACATGGTGATCACCGGCAAGCGGCACGATTTCACCATCCGCTATCGGATCGGGGCGGATGCCGAGGGCAAGATCTTGGGCGCGGAGTTCGTGCATCTCGCCCGCTGCGGCTGGTCCCCGGACCTCAGCCTGCCGGTCTGCGACCGGGCGATGCTGCATGCCGACAGTTCCTATTACATCCCGGCAATCCGGATCGAGAGCCACCGGCTGCGCACCAACACACAGTCGAACACCGCCTATCGCGGCTTTGGCGGACCACAGGGCATGCTGGGCTGCGAGGCGGCGGTGGAGCATCTGGCCCATGTCATGGGGCTGGAGCCGAGCGAATTGCGGCAACGCAACTATTATCCCGCGCAGGCGCCCTTCCTCAGCACGCATTACGGACAGGAGGTCGAGGATTTCGTGCTGGATCGGTTGGTACCGCGACTGATGGACAGCAGCGACTACCATACGCGCAAGGCCGCGATCGCGGAGTGGAACGCCGCGAACCGGACGCTGAAACGCGGCATCGCGATGAGCCCGGTGAAATTCGGGATCTCCTTCACGCTGACCCACCTGAACCAGGCGGGCGCGCTGGTGCATGTCTATTCCGACGGGTCGATCCTGCTCAACCATGGCGGGACGGAGATGGGTCAGGGCCTGCATCAGAAATGCCGTCAGGTCGCGGCGCGGGTCTTCGGCGTGGATCTGGACCATGTGCGGATCACCGCAACGGATACGTCGAAGGTGCCGAATACCTCGGCCACGGCGGCCTCTTCGGGGGCGGATATGAACGGCATGGCGGTGAAGGCCGCCTGCGAGACGATCAAGGCCCGGCTGACCGAATTTCTGGGCGGCGAGGCGGTCTTCGCGGATGGCCGGGTCCGGGCGGGCGAACGGGATTACGGTTTCGAGGAGGTCGCGGCGCTGGCCTATGCCGCGCGGATCAGCCTGTCCTCCACCGGCTTCTATGCCACGCCGAAGATCAGTTGGGACCGGGTGCAGGGGCGCGGACGGCCGTTCTTCTACTTCGCCTATGGCGCGGCGGTGACCGAGGTGGTGATCGACACGCTCACCGGCGAGAACCGGATCCTGCGCGCCGACATCCTGCACGACGCGGGCGACAGCCTGAACCCCGCGCTCGATATCGGGCAGGTCGAAGGCGCCTATGTGCAGGGCGCGGGCTGGCTGACGACGGAGGAACTGGTCTGGGACGGCAAGGGGCGGCTGATGACCCATGCGCCATCGACCTACAAGATCCCGGCCTGCTCCGACCGGCCCCGGGTGTTCAACGTCGCGCTGTGGGACGAGCCGAACCGGGAGGAGTTGATCTATCGGTCGAAGGCGGTGGGGGAGCCGCCGTTCATGCTGGGAATTTCGGCCTTTCTGGCGTTGCAGGATGCCTGCGCGGCCTGCGGCCCGAACTGGCCCGCGCTACGCGCCCCGGCCACGGCGGAGGCCGTTCTGGCCGCCTGTGCACATGCGAGGGGGGCATGAGTATCGACCCGGAGATGCTGGCGCGGGCGGGCGCGCGTGGCCCCTTCGTGCGGGTTCTGGTGGCCGAGGTGAAGGGCTCCGCCCCGCGCGAACCGGGCGCGGCGATGCTGGTCTGGCCCGACCGGACCGAGGGCACGATCGGCGGCGGGCGGCTGGAATACGAGGCAATCGCGCGGGCGCGGGCGACCCGGACGCTGCGGCTGGAACGGATCGCGCTCGGCCCGGCGATGGGGCAATGCTGCGGCGGATCGGTGGTGCTGGCCTATGAGCCGATGACCGGCGCGCCCGTGGCGGAGGGCTGGCACGCGCGCGGGCCTGGGCCGATGCCGCTGTCCGTGCGCCGGGCGCTGGCACGCGCGCGGGACCGGGGCGAGGCGCCCGCCCTGCTGATCGACGGCTGGCTGATCGAAGCGGTGGCACCGCCGCCGGATGAGCTGTGGATCTGGGGCGCGGGGCATGTCGGGCGGGCGCTGGTCAACGTACTGGCGCCGCTGCCGGGGGTGCGGATCCGCTGGGCGGATACCGGGCCGGAGCGCTTCCCGGAAATGGTGCCGGAGGGGGTGACGCCGCTGATCGCCGAAAACCCCGCCGATCTGGTCACGCTGGCGCCGCTGGGGGCGCGGCACCTGATCCTGACCTATTCCCATGCGCTGGATCTGGAGCTGTGCCACCGGCTGCTGAGCCATGGTTTTGCGGGCTGCGGGCTGATCGGCTCGGCCACGAAATGGGCGCGGTTCCGGGGGCGGCTGCGGACCCTGGGGCATAGCGACGCCCGGATTTCGGGCATCACCTGCCCAATCGGTGATCCATCGCTTGGAAAAGCGCCACAGGCGATTGCGATTTCCGTCGCCGCCGGGCTATTGAAAGACTTGTGCGCAAGCGGAGCCGGAACGGCCAGAGCCAAAGAGGGACGCACCGCGTGACGGGGACACTATTGAAGATCGAGGGCCTGACCAAGGCCTATCCGGGCGTGGTCGCCAATGACCATGTGGGCTTTTCCGTCGCGCCGGGCGAGGTTCACGCCCTGCTGGGCGAAAACGGCGCGGGCAAATCGACGCTGGTCAAGATGATCTACGGGCTGGTCAAGCCCGACAGCGGCACGATGGAATTCCGGGGCCGGCCCTACGCGCCGCCCGAACCGCGCGCGGCGCGGGCCACGGGCGTGGCGATGGTGTTCCAGCATTTTTCGCTGTTCGAGGCGCTGAATGTCGCGGAGAACGTCGCCCTCGGCATGGAGAAGCCGCCGAAGATGGGCGATCTTTCGACCCGGATCCGCGAGATTTCAAGGGCCTACGGGCTGCCCCTGGACCCGGCGCGGCTGGTCGGTGACCTGTCGGCGGGCGAGCGGCAGCGGGTGGAGATCGTGCGCTGCCTGCTTCAGGATCCGAAGCTCCTGATCATGGACGAGCCGACCTCGGTTCTGACGCCGCAGGAGGTGGAGATCCTGTTCCGCACCCTGCGCAAACTCTCCGCCGAAGGCACCGCGATCCTTTACATCAGCCATAAGCTCGAAGAAATCCGGTCACTGTGCGACGGCGCGACGATCCTGCGCGGCGGCAAGGTGGTGGGCAACTGCATCCCGCGCGAAAAGACCGCGCGCGAACTGGCGGAAATGATGGTGGGCGGCGAGTTCGCGGTGACCGATCGGGCCGGGCGCAGCCTTGGCGCGCCGGTGCTGGAGGTGAAGGGGCTGAACCTGCCGCCGATGTCGCAATTCGGCCCGGCGCTGAAGGATGTGACCCTGACGCTGCATGCGGGCGAGGTGCTGGGCATCGGCGGCGTCGCGGGCAACGGGCAGGAGGAACTGCTGGCGACGCTGGCGGGCGAACGGCCCTCGGCCCCCGGAACGGTGGTGATGAAGGGCGCGGACATCTCCGCCCTCGGCCCCAATCCGCGCCGCGCGCGCGGCATCCTCTCGGCGCCCGAGGAGCGGCTGGGCCATGCCGCCGTTCCGGCGATGAGCCTGACCGAGAACACACTCGTCACAGGAACGATCCGCAAACCATTGACCAGGAACGGATTCCTCAACATGAACGAAGCCCGCAGCTTCGCCGAGGAGATCATTCAGGAATTCGACGTGCGCACCCCCGGCCCCTGGGTCGCGGCGCGGGCGCTTCTCGGGCGGGAACCTGCAAAAATACGTCATCGGCCGCGAGGTGCTGCAAAACCCCGAGGTGCTGATCGTCAACCAGCCGACCTGGGGGGTGGATGCGGCGGCGGCGGCCTCGATCCGGCAGGCGATCCTCAATCTGGCCGGGAAAGGCGCCGCGGTGATCGTGATTTCGCAAGACCTCGACGAACTGATGGAGGTTGCGGACCATTTCTGCGCCCTGAACGAAGGCCGCCTCAGCCCGCCGCGCCCGACCGAGGGGCTGACGATCGACGAAATCGGCCTGATGCTGGGCGGCGCGCATGGGATGGAGGCGGCGGAATGATCACCCTCGTCCGACGCCCGACGCCCTCGAAATTCTGGTCCTGGACCACGCCGCTGATCGCCGTCGTCGCGACGATGATCGCGGGCGGGATCCTGTTCGCCCTGCTGGGCAAGAACCCGATCGAGGCGATCCGCACCATCTTCTGGGATCCGCTCTTCGGCCCCAATGCGGATTATTTCCGGGGCCAGCTGCTGGTGAAGGCGGGGCCCCTGATCCTGATCGCCTGCGGGCTGGCGGTGGGGTTCCGCGCCGGGATCTGGAACATCGGCGCCGAGGGGCAATATATCATGGGGGCGCTCGCCGGGGCGTCGCTCGCGCTCGCCGTCTATCCGGCGGAAAGCGCGTTGCTGTTCCCGGCGATGGTGGTACTGGGCGCGCTTGGCGGGTTCCTCTGGGCGATGATCCCGGCGGTGCTCAAGGTGCTGTTCGGCACGTCCGAGATCCTCGTTTCGCTGATGCTGGTCTATGTCGCGCAGTTCCTGCTGGCCTATATGGCCTTCGGCCCGCTGAAGAACCCCGAGGGCATGGGCTTTCCCGGCTCGCGCAACCTGCAACAATACCCCTCCGCCTTCAACGCCGACCTGATCGAGGGCTCCGGCGCGCATTGGGGGGTGCTGGCGGCGCTCGGTGCGGTGCTGTTCGTCTATGTGCTGATGCAGCGCCACATCGCGGGCTTCCGCATCCGCGTGGCGGGCGAGGCCCCCCGGGCCGCGCGCTTCGCGGGCGTGGTTCCGGCGCGGCTGGTGATGTTCTGCCTCGGCCTCTCAGGCGCGCTCGCGGGCCTTGCCGGGCTGTTCGAGGTCTCCGGCCCCTCGGGTCAGATCACCGATGGCTTCAACGCTGGCTACGGCTTCACCGCGATCATCGTCGCCTTTCTGGGCCGGTTGCATCCGGTGGGGATCCTGCTTGCCGGGCTGCTGATGGCGCTGACCTATATCGGCGGCGACATGGCGCAGCTCATGCTGTCGCTGCCCTCTGCCGCGATTCAGGTGTTTCAGGGGATGCTGCTGTTTTTCCTGCTGGGGTTCGACCTGCTGACGAATTACCGTATCCGCATCGGAGGCAAGCGCACATGATCGGCGGCATTGATATCGTCACGCTCATCTCGATGCTGATGGTGGCATCGACGCCCGTTCTGCTGGCGGCCTCGGGCGAGCTGGTGGCGGAAAAGGCGGGCGTGCTGAACCTCGGCGTCGAGGGGATGATGATCACCGGCGCCGTCGCGGGCTTTGCCACTGCCGTCGCCACCGGAAGCCCGGTTCTGGGCTTTCTTGGCGGGGCGCTGGCGGGGGCGGCGATGGCCACGCTGTTCGCGGTGCTGACGCAGGTGCTGCTGTCGAACCAGACGGCGACGGGCCTCGCGCTGACGCTCTTCGGCCTCGGCCTCTCGGCGCTGCTGGGCAAACCGTTCGAGGGCATCCGCCCCCCCGCCACCGGCAAGCTGCCATTCGGCCCGCTGGCGGATATCCCCGTCCTGGGCCCGATCCTGTTCTCGCATGACTGGATGGTCTATCTGTCGCTTGCGCTGGTGGCCGCGATCTGGGCCTTCCTGAAATACAGCCGCGCCGGGCTGATCCTCCGCGCCGTGGGCGAAAACCATGACGCGGCCCATGCCCTTGGCTACCGGGTCATCGCGGTGCGCTGCGCGGCACTGGCCTTCGGCGGCGCGCTCGCGGGCCTCGGCGGCGCTTACCTCAGCCTCGTGCGCGTGCCGCAATGGACCGAGGGCATGACGGCGGGCGCGGGCTGGATCGCCCTCGCCATCGTCGTCTTCGCCAGCTGGCGGGCCGAGCGCGTGCTGATCGGCGCCTATCTCTTCGGCGGCATCACCGCGCTGCAACTGCAACTTCAGGCCGCGGGCTATGCGATCCCGGTGCACCTGCTGTCGATGGCGCCCTATGTGCTGACCATCGTCGTCCTCGTCCTTCTGTCCGCCCTTCACCGCAAGGGGGCGCAGGCCGGCCCTGCGGCCCTCGGGCGGTCGTTCCATGCCTCGAACTGAGGCCAACTTCAGGAGTCCCCATGAACCGCAGATCCTTCCTGCAAACCACCGCAGCGACGGCCGTCATTGCCAGCACCGGCATCGCCGCCCGCGCCGCCGAACCGCTGAAGGTGGGCTTCATCTATGTCGGCCCCGTGGGCGACATGGGCTGGTCCTATCAGCATGATCAGTCGCGGCTGGCGGTGCAAAAGGAATTCGGCGACAAGATCGTCACCTCCTTCATCGAAAACGTCCCCGAAGGCCCGGATGCGGAACGCGCCCTGACCCAGCTCGCGCTCCAGGGCAACCAGTTGATCTTCGCGACCTCCTTCGGCTTCATGGATGCCACCGTCAACGTCGCGAAGAAATTCCCGAAGGTGAAGTTCGAGCACGCCACCGGCTACAAACTGGCCGAGAACCTCGCCACCTATGACGCGCGCTTCTATGAAGGCCGCGCGATTCAGGGCACGATCGCCGGGCGGATGACGAAGACCAACAAGATCGGCTATATCGGCTCCTTCCCGATCCCCGAGGTCATCCAGGGCATCAACGCCGCCTATATCCACGCGAAGAAGGTCAACCCGGATGTCGAGATGAAGGTCGTCTGGGCCTACACCTGGTTCGACCCGGCCAAGGAAGCCGATGCGGCCGCCGCGCTGATCTCCGAGGGCTGCGATTTCGTGCTGCAACACACCGACTCCACCGCCCCGCAGGCCAAGGCGCAGGAAAAGGGCAACGTCTACACCTTCGGTCAGGCGTCCGACATGATCTCCTTCGCGCCGAAGCCGCGCGTCTCCTCGACGATCGACAACTGGGAACCCTATTACAAGAAACGGATCCAGGAAGCCCTCGACGGAAGCTGGAAATCCGAATCCACCTGGGGCGGGATCGGCACCGGCATGGTGGGCATCGGCGAAATCACCGACGCCGTTCCCGCGGAAGTCAAAGCCGAAGCCGAGGCGCTGAAGGACAAGATCGCCTCCGGCGCCTATCACCCCTTCACCGGCCCGCTGAACAAACAGGACGGCTCCCCCTGGCTGAAGGACGGCGAAACGCCGCAGGACAGCACCCTCACCGGGATGAATTTCTTCGTCGAGGGGATCAAGGCGGAACTGCCGAAGTAAGGCCCCGGCAGGGGCCGCGCCGCAAGGCGCGGGCCCTGCGCATGAACCGGAGGGCGGCTTGCCGCCCTCACCTTGTGATCACGGGTCAGAACAGCAGCTTGTAGCTGTTCCCCCGGGTATCCGTCGCGGTCCCGGTCCCGGAATTGGTGCCCGAACCCGAGATGAAATTGCCCTGTACCCGGGTGCCGTCCTTGCAGATGGCATAGATCTCGCCGTTGTTGACGCCGCCGACATCCTCGACCGCATTCTTGTAGCGCCCGCCGGTGTCGCGGATCGACAGCGACATCCCCCGCTCCCGAGACGTCACCTTCGGACGCACCGAACTCCACTTGCCGCGGCATTTGGTGTCGTCCGGCTTCGGCAGCCGGAAGGAAATCGTCCCCGAGGCCAGATCAATGTTGTCCGCGCTGATATTGATCACGCTCGCCGGCGCCACATCGGCGATCGGTCCGGCAATCGGATAAAGCTGCATCTCGCCATCCTTTTCGCCACAGGCGGCAAGCGGCAGCAGGGCCAGAACGACAAGGGCGCGGAGTTCCACGGCAATTACCTTTCGATACACCCCAAGGGGCGGCAGAGCATTCTGCCGCTGTCCTGATACAAGCCGGAATCCTTGTCAACGGGCGCCGCAAGGCTCCCGTCAATCTTTCCTCAACCCTGGATTTCTGTGCCCAGATGCTTCGCCACGGCGAAGATGTCCTTGTCGCCGCGCCCCGACAGATTGACCACGATGATATGGTCCTTCGGCAGGTCCGGCGCGATCTTCGTCACATGGGCCAGCGCATGGCTCGGCTCCAGCGCGGGGATGATGCCTTCGGTCCTGCACAGCAGCTGGAACGCCTCCAGCGCCTCGGTATCGGTCACCGACACATATTGCGCCCGGCCGATGTCATGCAGCCAGGCATGTTCCGGCCCGATCCCCGGATAGTCGAGCCCCGCCGAAATCGAATGCCCCTCCAGGATCTGCCCATCGGCATCCTGAAGCAGATAGGTCCGGTTGCCGTGCAGAACGCCGGGCCGCCCGCCGGTAAGGCTCGCGCAATGCTCCATCCGCTCATCCACGCCATGGCCCCCGGCCTCGACGCCGATGATCCGCACCGAAGGATCGTCGAGGAACGGGTGGAACAGCCCCATCGCATTCGACCCGCCGCCGATCGCCGCCACCAGCGTATCGGGCAGCCGCCCCTTGCCTTCCTGCTCTTCCAGCTGCCAGCGGGTTTCCTTGCCGATCACCGCCTGGAAATCGCGCACCATCGCCGGATAGGGATGCGGACCCGCCACCGTGCCGATGCAATAGAAGGTGTCGCGCACATTGGTCACCCAATCGCGCAGCGCGTCGTTCATCGCATCCTTCAGCGTACCGCGCCCCGAGGTCACCGGATGCACCTCAGCCCCCAGCAGGCGCATGCGGAACACGTTCGGCGCCTGCCGCTCCACATCCGTGGCACCCATATAGACCACACATTTCAGCCCGAACCGCGCGCAGACGGTGGCCGTCGCCACGCCATGCTGCCCCGCGCCGGTTTCGGCGATGATCCGCGTCTTGCCCATCCGCCGCGCCAGCAGGATCTGCCCCAGCACGTTGTTGATCTTGTGCGAGCCGGTGTGATTCAGCTCCTCCCGCTTGAGGTAGATCTTCGCCCCGCCCAGATGCTCGGTCAGCCGCGGCGCATAATACAGCGGCGACGGGCGGCCAACGTAGTATTTCCACAGGTAATCCATCTCGGCCCAGAATTCCGGGTCGTGCCGCGCATGTTCATATTGCGCCTCAAGCTCAAGAATCAGCGGCATCAGCGTTTCCGACACGAAACGCCCGCCAAAGATGCCGAAACGCCCGTTCTCGTCGGGGCCGGTGCGGTAGCTGTTGGGAAGATCCTCGGCCATGTCATACCTCGCGCTGTTTCCTGCGGCTTAACGCGAATGCGGCAAAGGGTAAAGCGGCCTCAGCCCCGCGCCGCCGCGATGAAGGCCGCGATCTTCGCCGGATCCTTCTCTCCGGGCGCCGCCTCAACCCCCGAAGACACATCGACCTGCACGGCCCCGGTCAGCCGCACCGCTTCGGCAACATTTTCGGGTGTCAGCCCGCCCGCCAGCATCCAGGGCCGGGCCCAGGTCCGCCCCGCGATCAGCCGCCAGTCGAAGGAAAGGCCGTTGCCGCCCGGCAGCGCCGCGCCCTTCGGCGCCTTGGCATCGACGAGGATCTGATCCGCCACCGCCTCATAGCCGGGCAATGCCGCCAGATCGGCCGCCTCCGACACGCCGACCGCCTTCATCACCGGCAGGCCGAACCGCGCCCGGACCGCCGCCACCCGCTCCGGGCTTTCCTTGCCGTGCAGTTGCAGCATATCGAGCGGCACCGCCTCGACAATCGCCGCGATTTCGTCATCCGTCGCATTGACCAGCAGCGCCACCTTGGCCACGCCGAAGGGCGCCACCAGCACCAGATCCCGCGCCTGCGGCACCGTCACATGACGCGGGCTTTTCGGAAAGAAGACAAAGCCCAGATAACCCGCCCCTGCCTCCGCAGCGGCGCGGACATGTTCGGGCCGGGTCAGACCGCAGATCTTCACCCGCACCCCGCCGGGGCGGCCCCGGTTCACCGCAACCGTCACCATCTCAGCGCGCCGGTTTATCCAGAAGCGCCAGCACCTCATCCTTCGGCTTTTCGTCGGCCTTGGTCTTCAGCCGGTCGACCTCACCCGCCAGATAGGCCGCCTCGCGCTTGGCCTTCACTGCGGTCACCCGATGCTGCCGCTCGCGCGCCCATTCCCAAACGAAGCCGAGCGCCAGCCCGACCACGATTCCCGCGAAGATCAGCAGGAACAGCGGCATCTGCACGCTCCAGCTCAGGCCAAGGAAATCGCCCGCCTCCGGCGGCAGGGCATGCACCACGACCGGCGCCCGATTGGCCACCGCCACCACGACCAGAACCGCCGCGATCAGGGCCAGCAGAAGAAGACGCAAAATCCGCATGGCTTACTCCGCCGCGCCGTTCAGCCGGTCGCGCAGCAGCTTGCCGGTCTTGAAGAAGGGAACGTGCTTCTCGTCCACATCGACGGAATCGCCGGTGCGCGGGTTGCGGCCGGTGCGGGCGTCGCGCTTCTTCACCGAGAAGGCGCCGAAGCCGCGCAGTTCCACCCGGTCGCCCCGGGCCATGGCCTCGATGATTTCCTCGAAGATCGTATTCACGATCTTTTCGACGTCGCGCTGGAAGAGATGCGGATTCTCCTCGGCGATCGTGGCGATGAGTTCGGAGCGGATCATGCGTCATTCCCCCAGGATCTGCCCGGGTGGCGCCCGGTGGTAAGCGATTTGGCCCGACTATACGGAGAAATTTTCCAGGCTCAAACAGCAAACGCTTGGAATGGCAAAGGAAATGGCGAGGTTACGCGCATGTCGTCCCCTGCCGGGGCGGGGAAGGCCCGCCGCATGGGCACGAACACCCGGATTCCGCCGCGCGGGCACGACCCGGAGCCGAATCGGGCGTGTTGCGGTTCCGGAAACGAAAAGACCCCGCCCTTGCGGGCGGGGTCCAAAAAGCGGTGTCGCGAAGATTAATCGCGGCCCTTGAGCGCGGCGCCCAGGATGTCGCCGAGCGAGGCGCCCGAGTCGGACGAGCCGTATTGCTCCACGGCTTCCTTCTCTTCGGCGATCTCGCGCGCCTTGATCGACACGCCCAGCTTGCGGGTCTTCGGATCGACGTTGACGACGCGGACGTCGACATGATCGCCGACCTGGAAGCGCTCGGGGCGCTGGTCGGCGCGGTCGCGGGCCAGATCCGAACGGCGGATGAAGGACTTCATGCCGTTGTAATCGACCTCGATGCCGCCGTCTTCGATCGCCGTCACGTTCACGGTGATGACCGAGCCACGCTTCACGCCGTCAACCGCGTCGGAGAAGGTGTCGGCGTCCAGAGCCTTGATCGAGAGCGAGATGCGCTCCTTCTCGATGTCGACTTCGGTGACCGCCGCGCGGACGACATCGCCCTTGCGGTAGTTCTGGATCGCTTCTTCGCCGCGCTGGTCCCAAGACAGGTCCGACAGGTGAACCATGCCGTCGATGTCGTTGTCGAGGCCGACGAACAGACCGAATTCGGTGATGTTCTTGACTTCGCCTTCGATGACCGAGCCGACCGGATGCGTTTCCGCGAAGACTTCCCACGGGTTGCGCATGCACTGCTTGAGGCCGAGCGACACGCGACGCTTCGCGGTGTCGATCTCAAGAACCATGACGTCCACCTCTTGCGAGGTCGAGACGATCTTGCCGGGGTGCACGTTCTTCTTGGTCCAGGACATTTCCGAAACGTGAACCAGACCTTCGACACCGGCTTCCAGCTCCACGAAGGCGCCGTAATCGGTGATGTTGGTCACGCGGCCCTTGTGGACCGAGCCGATCGGGAACTTCTGCTCGACCGAATCCCACGGATCCGATTGCAGTTGCTTCATGCCGAGGCTGATGCGGTGGGTTTCCTTGTTGATCTTGACGACCTGGACCTTCACGGTCTCGCCGATCGACAGGATTTCCGAAGGATGGTTCACGCGGCGCCACGCCATGTCGGTGACGTGCAGCAGGCCGTCGACACCGCCCAGATCAACGAACGCACCGTATTCGGTGATGTTCTTGACCACGCCGTCGACCACCTGGCCTTCGGTGAGGTTGCCGATGACTTCGGCGCGCTGTTCCGCCCGCGATTCTTCGAGGATCGCACGGCGCGACACCACGATGTTGCCACGGCGGCGGTCCATCTTCAGGATCTGGAACGGCTGCTTCAGACCCATCAGCGGGCCGGCATCGCGCACCGGACGGACATCGACCTGCGAGCCCGGCAGGAACGCCACAGCGCCGCCCAGATCGACGGTGAAGCCGCCCTTGACGCGGCCGAAGATGGCGCCTTCGACGCGCTCTTCGCTGGCATAGGCTTTTTCGAGGCGATCCCAGGCTTCTTCGCGGCGGGCCTTCTCGCGCGAGATGACGGCTTCGCCGCGGGCATTTTCAACGCGGTCGAGATAGACTTCGACTTCATCGCCCACGGAAATGTTCGGCTGCTCGCCGGGATTCGCGAATTCCTTGAGGTCGACGCGGCCTTCCATCTTGTAGCCGACGTCGATGATGGCCTGGCCCGCCTCGATGGCGATGACCTTGCCCTTCACCACCGAACCTTCGTTCGGGGTGTCAATTTCCAGGCTCTCGTTAAGGAGGGCCTCGAATTCTTCCATAGTCGCTTTAGCGCACATGCGGTTCAGTTTCCTTTGCGTGTGTTTCACTGGCCATGCGGTTGGCTCCGCCGGTCTTTGATTGGGAATCCGATGTCACGGATCGCGCCCGTATAGGGGCAAAACCCCAACGGAGCAAGCCTTTCCCGTCAGTCGCACCGCTTCCAGCGCGGCACGCCGCGCGGCCGGGCGGTGGCGCGCGGACGACTGGGCGCGAATTGCGGCACCTGTCCCGTCGGCACCGAGGGCAGCATGATCGGCGCACGCGGCCGTTCGACGAAGGGATGGGCAAAGGGTTTCAGCGCCCCTTCGGGCGTCGAGGGCGGCGGCTGGTCCGGTGGGGGCAGGACGGATTTCGGGCGCCGGACCTCGGGCAGTTGGCGCGCCTGCGGCGGCGGGGCCACCTGCGCCAGCCGGCGCGGGGTGACCTCGGGCGCATCGCGCGCGTCGATCGGTCGGCACAGGCCAAAGGTCCGCACCCCCTCCGCCCCGCCGCGCAGGTCGATCTCATGGCCGATGCGGCGCAAGGCGCCCTGCGCGCCGAAATGCAGCGGCTCGGCGATGCGGATATGCCGGGTTTCCGGGCCGAACAGCGCCTTCTCCCCGCGCCACCCCGTGCCCTGCGCCAGCGCGATCCGATAATCCCCCGGCGGCACCAGAACCCGGAACGCGGCCCCGCCCCGCACATAGGCCGCCAGCACCGCCTCCCCGGTATCGGGGCGGGTGAGGGTCAGGAAATAGTCCCGCCCCGCGTCGCTGCGCACCTGCAATGGCAGTGTCGCGGGCAGGCCCGAACGGTTCCACATCAGCCCCTGCGGACGGGTCTGCGCCACGGCGGCGGTGGCCAGCAGGATCAACAGGGCCGCGATGCGCAGCATGGCCTAGCCGATCCGCCGCGCGACAGGCTCGGCAGCCCGGGCGATCGCCTCGGCGATCTCCAGCCCGGAAGTGTCGATGATGATCGCATCCGCCGCCGGACGCAGCGGCGCAGCGGCGCGGTTCATGTCGCGTTCGTCCCGCTCGCGCACCTCGGCCAGAACCTGCGCCGCGTCCCCGCCGACCTCCAGCCAGCGGCGATGCGCCCGCACCTCGGGCGAGGCCGTGACGAAGAGCTTCACCTCGGCCTCGGGGCAAATCACCGTGCCGATATCGCGCCCGTCCAGCACAGCCCCCCCCTCGCGGCGCGCGAAACGGCGCTGGAATTCGACCAGCGCCCGGCGCACCTCGGGCAGAACCGCCACCCGGGACGCGGCCTGACCGGCCGCCAGGCTGCGCAGATCGTCCCGCGCCAGATCCGCCGCCGTCAGCCCCTCCGCCGCCGCAACGGGATCCATTCCTTCCGCCGCCTTCGCCCCGACCGCGCGATATAGTAAACCCGTATCCAGATGAGCGAGCCCAAATCGCGCCGCAAGTGCCCGACTTATAGTTCCTTTTCCTGCCGCAGCAGGTCCGTCAACCGTAATTGTAAAAATCATGGTAACACCTCTTTCACCGCCGAGCGGAACCCTGTATATGTCTCCCTCAAGTTGTGAAATCGGTAAGGGTTTACCGGAGGTAAATAGTATGTGTTTCGGAGATAAGCAAATGAAGTCCCTGGTCGCAGCCATTCTCGCTCTTGGTCTGGTCGGTGGGGCAGCGCAAGCCGCCACGGTATTTGCGGATGATTTCGAGGTCATCGGCAAAGGTCAGAAGAAGAATTTCAATAATTTCCCCAATTTCACCGTTTCGGACGGCTCCGTCGACTATATCCGGACCGGCACCTATCAACTGTCCTGCGCCGGCGGCACGGGCGGCTGCGTGGATCTGGACGGCTCGACCGGCAAGGCCGGCGTGATGACGTCGAGCCTCTTCGCCATCGAGGCCGGGTCGAGCTATACTATCAGCTTCGACCTGTCCGGCAATGGACGCGGTCAGAAACGCGAAGGCGCGCGGGGGGTCGATGCCGTCTCCTTCGGCATCACCGGCGGGCTGTTCTCGGGTTCGATCGGCGACATCGCCTGGGATCAGGGTTTCAATACCTACAGCTACACCTTCGAGGCCGCGACGAGCGGGATGTTCGCCTTCTATATCGGTGCGGCCGGCGGCGACTACTACGCTCCGCTGCTGGACAACGTTCTGATCACCTCCGCGGCTCCCGCCGATGTGCCCGCGGTTCCGCTCCCCGCCACGCTGCCGCTGCTGGCCGGAGCGATCGGGGCCGCCGCACTGTGGCGCCGCAAGCGGGCCTGAGATCCGACCACGATCGGAAGCCCTTGAACGAGAGGGCTTCCCCCTTCGGATCACCTGATACACCCCGGGCAATCGGGAACAGCATCTACAAACGGGGCCGGGATTTTCCCGGCCCCGCTTCGTTTTGGCCCCATCGTCACAGCCTGAACCGCCGGTTCAGGCGTAGGCTTCGACCGGCGGACAGGTGCAGATCAGGTTCCTGTCACCATGGACGTTATCGACACGCCCCACCGGCGGCCAATATTTGTCCTCGCGGAACGACCCCGGCGGGAAGCAGCCCTGTTCGCGCGGATAGGCGCGGGTCCAGTCGGCCACCAGATCCTCGACCGTATGCGGAGCATGGCGGAGCGGGCTTTCCTCTGGCGTGATCCGGCCCTCGGCGACATCGGCGATCTCCGCCCGGATCGCCCGCATCGCGGTGATGAAGCGGTCCAGCTCGGCCTTGGTTTCCGATTCCGTCGGCTCCACCATCAGCGTCCCGGCGACCGGGAAGCTCATCGTCGGCGCGTGGAACCCGTTGTCGATCAGCCGCTTGGCAATATCGTCCACGGTCACGCCGACATCGGCAAAGGCCCGGGTATCAAGGATGCACTCATGCGCCACCCGGCCCCG
Source organism: Paenirhodobacter sp. (assembly GCF_047600745.1). GTDB lineage: Bacteria > Pseudomonadota > Alphaproteobacteria > Rhodobacterales > Rhodobacteraceae > Rhodobacter. The sequence goes on from NZ_JASGKI010000004.1 coordinate 543,669, forward strand.
GTTGCCGATGAACAGGATCGGATAGTCACCCCGCAGCGCCGCCGCGATGTAGTTCGCATTCAGGATCGCCACCCGCGTCGCCTGCGTCAGCCCGGCGCCGCCCATCAACAGGCAATAGGCCCAGGAAATCAGCAGGATCGAGGCCGACCCATAGGGCGCCGCCGAAACCGCACCCTCGCCCGCCTCCGGATCGCCGGGAAGATAGGGCGCCAGATGCGCCTTCACCCCGATCGGCCCCATCCCCGGCCCGCCGCCGCCATGCGGAATCGCAAAGGTCTTGTGCAGGTTCAGGTGGCTGACATCGCCGCCAACCTCGCCGGGCCGCACCAGGCCGACCATCGCATTCATGTTCGCACCGTCGATATAGACCTGCCCGCCGTATTGATGCGTCAGGTCGCAAACCGCGCGGACCGTCTCCTCGAACACGCCATGGGTCGAGGGATAGGTGATCATGCAGGCCGCCAGCCGGTCCCCCGCCTCCGCCGCCTTCTGCGCGAAATCGTCGAGGTCGATGTCCCCGTTCGGCGCGGATTTCACCGGCACCACCTGCATCCCGGCCATATGCGCCGAGGCCGGATTGGTGCCATGCGCCGAAACCGGGATCAGGCAGATGTCGCGATGCCCCTCGCCCCGTGCACGATGATAGCCCCGGATCGTCAGCAGCCCGGCATATTCCCCCTGCGCGCCGGAATTCGGCTGCATCGAAAAGGCGTCATAGCCGGTGATGTCGCACAGCTTGGCGGTCAGGTCTTCGATCACCTCGGCATAGCCCTCGGCCTGATTGCGCGGGGCAAAGGGGTGCAGCGTGTTGAACCCGGGCCAGGTGATCGGCATCATCTCGGCCGCCGCGTTCAGCTTCATCGTGCAGGAACCGAGCGGGATCATCGCCCGGTCCAGCGCCAGATCCCGATCCGACAGCCGCCGCATGTAGCGCATCATCTCCAACTCGGCGCGGTTCATGTGGAACACCGGATGGGTCAGATAATCGGTCGCGCGCAGCATGGTTTCCGGGAAGCCAAGGCCCGCGGGTTCCGGCGCCGGATCCGTGATCCCGAAGGCGTCCAGCACCCGAACGATGACATCGGCATTCGTCAGTTCATCAACCGAAATCCCCACCCGGTCGCGCCCGACCTTGCGCAGGTTCAGCCCACGGTGCCGCGCGGCGGCCATGATGCCCTGTTGCCCCACACCGACCCGCACGGTGATCGTGTCGAAAAACGCCTCGGGCGCGACATCGGCCCCGGCGGCGACCAGCGCATCGCGCAGCCGCACCGCGTTGAAATGCACCCGCTCGGCAATGGCGCGCAGGCCCACCGGCCCGTGGAACACCGCGTAGAACGAGGCCATCACCGCCAGCAGCGCCTGCGCCGTGCAGACGTTCGATGTCGCCTTCTCCCGCCGGATATGCTGTTCGCGCGTTTGCAGCGACAGCCGATAGGCCCGGTTTCCCCGCGCATCGACCGAAACGCCCACGATCCGCCCCGGCATCGACCGTTTCAGCGCATCGCGGCAGGACATGAACCCCGCATGCGGCCCGCCATAGCCCATCGGCACGCCGAACCGCTGCGCCGAACCCACGGCAATATCCGCCCCCATCGCGCCCGGTTCCTTGAGCAGGCACAGCGCCAGAAGGTCCGTCGCCACGACAGCCAGCGCCTTCGCCTCATGCAGCCGGGCGATCAGATCGGTGAAATCGGTGACATGGCCGTAGGTGCCGGGATATTGGAAGATCGCGCCGAAGACCTGTTCGGGAACCATCGCCTCCGGAGCCCCTTCGATGATCTCGATCCCGAGCGGCAGCGCCCGGGTGCGGATCACGCTGATCGTCTGCGGGTGCAGGTTGCGGTCCACGAAGAACGCCCGCACCTTCGATTTCGCGCTGCGCTCCGCCATGGTCATCGCCTCCGCCGCCGCGGTGGCTTCGTCCAGCAGCGAAGCATTCGCCACCGGCAGCCCGGTCAGGTCCGCCACCATGGTCTGAAAGTTCAGCAGCGCCTCAAGCCGCCCCTGCGCGATCTCCGGCTGATAGGGGGTATAGGCCGTATACCACGCCGGGTTTTCCAGGATGTTGCGCTGGATCGCCGGGGGCGTGACCGTGCCGTAATAGCCCTGCCCGATCAACGAGGTCATCACCCGGTTTTTCGCCGCCACCCCGCGCAGCTTCGCCAGCAGGTCGTGCTCCGACAGCGGCGCCCAGGTCAGGGGCGTGCCCTGACGGATGCTCGCGGGCACGGTTTCGTCGATCAGCGCGTCAAGCGTGGGCGCACCGACCACCGTCAGCATCGCCGCCATCTCGGTGGGTGACGGGCCGATATGGCGGCGGTTCGCGAAATCATAGGGATCGTAAGTCGAAGGCGTGTAAGCCATGGATATACCTCATGAACCCGGTCACGCCGGGGGGTCGGGACTCAGCGCGGGGGCACCGTTCAGCCGGTGAATGCCTTGTAATCGTCCTCGGACATGAAACCGTCGAGCTGCGACAGATCCTCGATCTTCAGCTTGAAGAACCAGGCCGCCATCGGGTCTTCGTTCACCAGCGCGGGGTTGTCGGAAAGGGCGTCGTTGACCTCGGCCACCTCGCCATCCAGCGGCGCGAGGATGTCCGACGCGGCCTTGACGGATTCGATCACGCAGACCTCATCGCCCTTCGCCACCTGCGTTTCCAGTTCGGGCAGTTCGACGAAAACCACATCGCCCAGTTGTTCGGACGCATGCGCGGTGATGCCGACGACGACAAGATCGCCCTCGACCCGCAGCCATTCGTGATCTTCGGTGAATTTGACGGTCATGGGGACGCTCCTCAGCGTTTGTAGGAATGGGGGTGGAAGGGCAGCGGCGCCACGGTCGCGGGCAGGCGCTTGCCGCGCACCTCGCCGTAAACGGTGGTGCCTTCGGGCAGTTGCGGCAGATACGCCATCGCCATCGGCGCGTTGATCGTAGGGCCGAACCCGCCCGAGGTCACCATGCCGATGGGCTCGCCGCCCTCCGGCCCGGCATAGATCGCGGTGCCCTCGCGCATCGGCGCGCGGCCTTCGGGGCGCAGGCCCTGACGCTTGCGGCTGACGCCCCGCGCGATCTGGCCGAGGATGACATCGGCGCCCGGAAAGCCACCCTCAAGCCGCTGCCGCTTCTGGATCGCCCAGGTCAGATCGGCCTCGACCGGCGTCGTGGCGGTGTCGATGTCATGGCCATACAGGCACAGCCCCGCCTCCAGCCGCAGGCTGTCGCGCGCGCCCAGGCCGATGGCCGCCACCTCCGGCATCGCCAGCAGCGCGCGGGCGAAACTGTCCACCACCGCCACGGGCACCGAAATCTCATAGCCGTCTTCGCCGGTATACCCCGAACGCGAGACCCAAAGCCCCGCCCCCTGCCAGTCGAAATCCGCCACATCCATGAAGCGCATCGCCGCCACCCCGGGCAGCAGCCGGTCCAGGGCTGCCTCCGCCTGCGGCCCCTGTAGCGCCAGCAGGCCACGGTTCAGCACGTCGACCCCCTCGATATGCGCCTTCAGATGGGCGATGTCGGCTTCGGCGCAGGCGGCATTGACCACGACGAACAGGTGATCGCCCCGGTTCGCCACCATCAGGTCATCCTCGATCCCGCCCGCCGCATTGGTGAACATCGCATAGCGTTGCCGGTTCAGGCCCAGCCCCGCGACATCCACCGGCACCAGCGCCTCAAGCGCCGGGATCGCCGCGCGCGGCACGATCACCTGCCCCATATGGCTGACGTCGAACAGCCCGGCGGCGGCGCGGGTGTGCAGATGCTCCTTCAACACCCCCATCGGGTATTGCACGGGCATCTCCCAGCCCGCGAAAGGCACCATCTTCGCGCCCAGTTCGATATGCAGATCGTATAGCCCCGTCCGCTTCAGGCTGTCTCCGGCCATGCCGTCCCCCGTCCTGCCGGATGCCCGGCACCGATTCTCCGGGCCTTGCGACCCGCTCGATGCCCCCTCTGTCCCTGCCCCGAAGGGCGCCTGAGATCGTTATCCCTTCGGCGGGCGAATGCCCTCTCCAGAGTTCTGGCCGGAACGGTCCTTTTGCCTGAGAGTTTACCGGGGCGGTTGCTCCTTCGGCACTGGCGCGGGGCCAGCTTCTCCCAATTCCGTCTCCTATCGGATAGCCGACTGCCGCGCGCCCTGGCAACAGGAAAAATCGACCCTTCGGCGCGCGAATGCGACGCGGTGCCAAAGGGTCATGCAAATGCGGCACGGGCCTGCTATGAGCGGGCCGAACCGGAACGGAGAGAGCATGACCTGGATCGCCTTCATCCCCGCCGTGCTGGCGCTGCTGCTCGCGCCCGGGCCGACGAATACGCTGATCGGCCTGGCCGGGGCGCAGGGCGGATTGCGCGGCGCGGCACGGATGATGCCCGCCGAACTTGCGGGCTACCTGACCACGGTGCTGCCGCTGGCGGTGTTCGGCGGTGCGCTGGTCGCGCGCTGGCCCGAGGCGGCGGTGATGCTCAAGATTGCCGCGGCGATCTGGGTGATGGTGCTGGCGGTGCGGCTGTGGCAGCCCGGCGGCAAGGCCGCGCCGGGTGGAGTCAGCCGGCGGCGGGTCTATGTCACCACCGTCCTGAACCCGAAGGCGCTGGTCTTCGGGCTGGTCCTGCTGCCCGGGGCGACGGCGCCGGAGTTCCCCGCCCGCCTCGCCGCCTTCTGCGCGCTGGTCCTGCTGGTCGCTACCGCATGGGGGCTGCTCGGCGCGGCGCTGCGCGCGGGTCTGGCCGGTGGGCGGATGATGCTGCTGCAACGGATCGCGGCGGGCTGGCTCGCCTTCGTCGCGATCACATTGTTAGGCGGCGCGATCACGGCCTGACCCTGCCAAGCGCGCGCAATCAACTGTAGATCGCGCGCGCGTTGGGCAGCAGGTTCCGCGCCTGGCTGCGATGCAACCAAGCCGCATAATCAGTCGCGCCCCGATTACGCCGGGATCTTGTGCAAAAGCGGCAGCAGGTCGGCCATGTCCGGCCCATGCGCCTGCCCGGTCAGCGCCTTGCGCAGCGGCATGAAGAGCCCCTTGCCCTTGCGCCCCGTCGCGGCCTTGACCGTCCCGGTCCATTCGCTCCAGGTCGTCGCGGTGAAGGGCCGCGCGGGCAGGAGTGCCAGCGCCTGCGCCACGAACTCCGCATCCTCTGCGTCGATCACCGGCTTGGCCCCGTTCAGGCACAGATCGGCCCATTGCTTCAGGTCCGACAGCTTGTCGATGTTCTGCGATGCGACCTTCCAGAACGCCTCCGCCTGCTCTGCCGGGATGCCCAGATCGGCGATCTGCGCGGCCACGGCGGCAAAGGGCAGCTGCTGGTTGCGGTGCCGGGTCAGCGGGATCAGATCCTCGGCATCGAACCGGGTGGGCGCGGCGCCGAACTGGCTCAGATCGAACCCTTCGGCGATCTCGTCGAGCGACATCTTCAGTTCCACCGGCTGGCTGGACCCGAGCCGCGCCATCATGCTCAGCAGGGCCTCCGGCGCGATGCCCGAGGCCCGCAGGTCGCGGATCGACAGCGCCCCAAGCCGCTTCGACAGTTCCTCGCCCTGCGCCCCGGTCAAAAGCGAATGGTGCGCAAACCGCGGCGGCGTGGCGCCGAGCGACTCGATGATCTGGATCTGCGTCGCGGTATTGGTCACATGGTCGGCGCCGCGGACGATATCGGTCACGCCCATATCGGCGTCGTCCACCGAAGACGCAAAGGTATAGAGCACCTGCCCCGACGCCTTGATCAGCACCGGATCCGACACCGAGGCCGCGTCGATGGAGATCGGCCCCAGAATGCCATCCGTCCACTCGATCCGCTGCTGGTCGAGCAGGAAGCGCCAGTAACCCTCCCGCCCTTCGGCACGCAGCGCGGCCTTGTCGGCATCGCTCAGGTGCAGCCCGGTGCGGTCGTAGACCGGCGGCTTGCCCATGTTCAACTGCTTCTTGCGCTTGAGGTCGAGCTCGGTCGGCGTCTCGAACACCTCATAAAGCCGCCCCTTGTCGCGCAACTGCTGCGCCGCCTCCTCATAGCGGCCAAGACGCGCCGACTGCCGCTCCTCCCGGTCCCAGGTCAGGCCCAGCCATTCCAGATCCGCCTTCAGCGCATCGACATATTCCTGCTTCGAGCGTTCCTGATCCGTGTCGTCGATCCGCAGGATGAAGGTGCCGCCCGCCTTGCGCGCGATCAGATAGTTCATCAGCGCAGTGCGCAGATTGCCGACATGGATATAGCCGGTGGGCGACGGGGCGAAGCGGGTGGTGGTCATCGGAACTCTCCTGTTGCGCCCGCTCTTTCACAAAGGCTCCGTTTTGTCCATATCCACAGGGCAGACAGGAGGATCCGATGACCGATTGGACCGGGCGCGAGGCGCCTTCGCTCGACGATATCTTCGCCATGGCCGAGGCCGCCCGCGCCGCCCTGCCCGAGGCGTTCCGCGCCCCGGCGGCGGTCGTGGTGCTGCGGGTGGAGGATCTGGCGCCCGACGACATGCTGAACGACATGGGGATCGAAGATCCGTTCGAACTGACCGGCCTGTATGACGGCGTGCCGATGACGCAGAAATCGGTGATGGATCCGACCGGGCCGGATGTGATCTGGCTGTTCCGCCGCGCGATCCTCGACGAATGGGCGGACCGGGGGAACGTCGCGCTCGATGCGCTCGTCGCGCATGTCTTCGTGCACGAAATGGCGCATCACTTCGGCTGGTCGGACGAAGACATCGCCGCGATCGACCGCTGGTGGGAATAGGGCGGTAACGGCGCATTATCCAAGCGCCGGTTTTCCCTTGGCATCCGGTCAGCCATGCTGCCATGATCGCCGGGATTCCCCGGACCCTTGCGAAGGACACGATGGCCGCGATTCTCACCATCACCCTGAACCCCACCGTCGACCTGTCGATTTCCGCCGATCATGTGCTGCCCGAGCGCAAGCTGCGCTGCTCGCGCCCCGAAACGGATCCGGGCGGTGGCGGGCTCAACGTCAGCCGGGCGATTTCGGCGCTTGGCGGGCATTCGACGGCCTTCGTCGCCCTGGGCGGGCCGGTGGGGGACAAGGTGATGCACCTGCTCTCGGAACAGGGCATCGCGCTCAGCCCCTTCCCCGCGCCCGGCGAAACCCGGCAAAGCCTGACCGTCACCGATTCCTCGACCGGCGAGCAATATCGTTTCGTCATGCCCGGGCCGGAATGGCGCCCCGCCGATGTGAGCAAGGTGATCGACCGCATCGCCCGCGCCGCGCCCGAGGAAGGGATCGTCGTGCTGTCAGGCAGCCAGCCGCCCGGCGTGCCCGACGATTTCCCCGCGCGGCTGGCCACCCGGCTGGCGCGGACGCAGGCGCGGTTCTTCCTGGATACCTCGGGCAAGGCGCTGCACGAACTGATGCATTCGGGCGCGAAACCCGCCGATGTGCTGCGGATGGACGATCTGGAGGCCGAGGAGCTGGCCGGTCGTCTTCTTCCCGAACGGCGCGATACGGCGGATTTCGCGCAGGCGCTGGTGAACCGGGGGCTGGCGCATTCGGTGATCGTGGCGCGCGGGGCGGATGGCAATGTGCTGGCCAATGCCGCCGGCCGCTGGGTCGCGAAGGCGATCCCGCCGGCGGTGGTGTCCAAGGTCGGCGCGGGGGACAGCTTCGTCGCCGGGTTCACTCTGGCACGGGCCCGCGGCATGACGCAGCCCGAGGCGCTCCGCTGGGGCTCTTCGGCGGCGGCGGCGGCGGTGATGACCCCCGCCACCGGCCTGTGCCTGCCGCGCGATTTCAAGGCCCTGCTGAAGGGATGCGCACTCGAAGAGATCTGAGCCATGGCGCACCGTCGGCCACCCGGCGGTGCAACCCTGACAATTCGATACATTTGACCACGGCGGATTAACCCGAGTGGAATGGTTCTGCTGGCTTCTGGAGCAAGGCGCCCAATCAGGTGCCGTCGTCAGGAGACCACGATGATCAGAAAGACCGCCCTTGTCACTCTCATGGCCTCGGGCCTCATGGGCTGTGCCACACTGACCAATGATGAGAACGTCCCGGTTGCCCTGTCCTTCAGTTCGGGGAAGTCGGGAACCTGTGCGCTGCGCAACAAGCGGCAGTCGCAATCGGCCAATATCCCCAGTGTGGTGCAGGTGCGCCGCTCGGATGACATGCTGCAATACAACTGCAAGACCACGCGCGGCAAGGAAGCCACCGGCGCGATCCCCAGCACGATGGGCGGCAAGATCGTCGCGAGCGCGGTATTTATCGACCTCGGGATCGTCGATGCGATCACCGACAAGCACCGCGAATATCCGGCCAGCTACGTCATCCCTGTTCCGAAATGATCAGGCACCACTGCCGTCGCGCCAGCGGTTGACCATCGGATAGCGGCGGTCGAGCCAGAAGGCGCGGCGGGTCAGGCGTGGCCCCGGCGCCGACTGGAACCGCTTCCATTCCGAAATATAGAGCAGGTGCTCCACCCGCTTCACCACCGCCCGGTCATGGCCCGCAGCGACGATTTCGGCCACCGACTGATCGCCCTCCACCAGCCGTTCGAGGATGTCGTCCAGCACCTCATAGGGCGGCAGGCTGTCCTCGTCCTTCTGGTTGTCGCGCAGCTCGGCCGAAGGCGGCTTGTCGATGATCGTGACCGGGATCACCTCCCCCTCCGGCCCCTGCATCCAGGGCCGGTGATGGGCATTGCGCCAGCGGCAGGTCTCGAACACGCGGGTTTTATACAGATCCTTCAGCGGGTTGTAGCCGCCCGACATATCGCCGTAGATGGTGCAGTAGCCCACCGCCATTTCCGATTTATTGCCGGTGGTCAGCAGCATCGCGCCGAACTTGTTCGAGATCGCCATCAGCATCACGCCGCGCAGGCGCGACTGGATGTTCTCCTCGGTCACGTCGGGCTTCGTGCCGGCCATCACACCGGCCAGTGCCTCGGTCACGGCGGCGCGGCTGCCCTCGATCTCCACCGTATCGAGCCGCGCCCCCAGCCGCCGGGCCAGTTCCGCCGCATCGTCCAGCGACCCCTGCGAGGTGTGCCGCGACGGCAGCATGATGCAATGCACGTTCTCCGGGCCGAAGGCATCCGCCGCGATCACCGCCACCAGCGCGGAATCGACGCCCCCCGACAGCCCCAGCACCACCTTGGAAAACCCGGATTTCTCCAGATAATCCCGCAGGCCCAGCACCATCGCGCGGTAATCCTGCTCCCATTCATCGGGCTGCGCGGTGAATGGCCCGGGCAGCGCGCGCCACCCCTCGGCCCCGCGCTCAAAGTCGATATGCGCGATCGCCTCGTCAAAGACCGGAAGCTGCGCCGCGATCTCGCCATGCGGGTTCAGAACGAAGCTCGCGCCGTCGAACAACTGATCGTCCTGCCCGCCCACCGCGTTCAGGTAGACCAGCGGCAGGCCGGTTTCCACCACGCGCGCGACGGTGACATTCAGCCGGGTCTCCTGCTTGCCGCGGAAGTAGGGCGAGCCGTTCGGCACAAGAAGGATCTCGGCCCCGGTCTCGGCCAGGGTCTCGGCCACATCGGGATGCCAGCTATCCTCGCAGATCGGCGTGCCGATCCGCAGCGGCCCGATCCGATAGGGTCCGGAGACCTTGCCCGAATCGAACAACCGGAGTTCGTCGAACAGATCCTCATGCGGCAGGTCATGTTTCAGCACGCGGGCGACCACCCTGCCCTCCTGCATCACCCACCAGGCGTTGTAATGCCCGGTTTCGTCCCAATACGGCGCACCGATGCCAAGCGCCGGGCCATCGGTGATCTGCGCGGCCAATGCCTCGGCCACCGCCATCGCCTCCGCCACGAAGGCGGGTTTGAGCACCAGATCCTGCGTCTGGTAGCCGGTGAGGAACATTTCGGGCAGCGCGACCATATCCGCCCCCGCGTCGCGGCCCGCGCGCCAGGCGGCCAGCGCCTTTTCAGCATTGGCGGCAAGGGCACCCACGGTCGGGTTCAACTGGGCGAGCGTGAGGCGGAATCTGTCGGCCATGCGGAGAAAGTCCCTCTGGTTGCGCTCCCGGTTTAGCGGTTGATTCCCGCCAAGGAAAGCCTGCGGCTTGTGCCGCCTGCGCGCGCGGACTACTCTGGCGCCCGGACGGACAGGAGAACCTATGCAGGCGGCACGCATCCTCGGCCTCGCACTGGCGCTCGCGGCGGGAAACGCCTCGGCACAGGAGGTCATCACCAAGCAATACGAGGACGGCGGCGTCTACGAAGGCACCTTCACCGACGGCAGGCAGGACGGCCGCGGCATCTACCGGCTGCCCTCGGGCTACGAATACGAAGGCGAATGGGTGAAGGGCGAGATCCTTGGCCAGGGCCGCGCCCGGTTCCCGAACGGCGCAGTCTATGTCGGCCATTTCGCCCGGGGCAAACCCGACGGCATGGGCAAGATCACCTTTGCCGATGGCGGCACCTACGAGGGGCAGTGGTCGGCGGGCGAAATCACCGGCGAGGGCACCGCGCATTATGCCGATGGCACCAGCTACACCGGCCAGTTCACCGATGCGCTGCATGACGGCAAGGGCGTGCTGACCGGGCCGGACGGGTATCGCTACGATGGCGACTGGGTGAAGGGCGTCAAGCAGGGTCAGGGCCGGATCACCTATGCCGACGGTTCGGTCTACGAGGGCGGCATGGCCGCGGGCCTGCGCGCCGGGCAAGGGCGCCTGACGCTGGCCAATGGCACGGTTTACGAAGGCGAATGGGCGCGCGGGCAGATGAACGGCACCGGCCGCCTGCAACAGCCGAACGGCGATGTCTTCGAGGGCCGGCTGGCCGATGGCAAGCGCGAGGGCGAAGGCAAGGTCACCTATGCCAACGGCGACATCTATGAGGGCGGCTTCGTCGCCGACCGGCGGCAGGGGCATGGGGTGTTCCGCGGCACGGATGGATATCTGTATGATGGCGACTGGACCGAGGGCCGGATCGAGGGTCGGGGCAAGGTCACCTATCCGGACGGTTCGACCTATGAGGGCCAGTTCAGGGCCGACCAGCCCGACGGCAAGGGCAAGATCACCTATCCGGACGGGTCGAGCTACGAGGGCGACTGGCTCGCCGGGGTGATCGAGGGCACCGGCACCGCGCGCTATGCCAACGGGCTGATCTACGAGGGCGAATTCCGCGCGGCAAAGAACGCGGGCAAGGGCCGGATGACCTATCCCGATGGTTACGTCTACGAAGGCGATTGGGTCGATGGCCAGCGCGAGGGTCAGGGCCGCGCCACCTATGCCGACGGCACGGTCTACGAGGGCGGCTTCGTCGCGGGCAAGCGCTCGGGCCGGGGCGTGCTCACGATGCCGGACGGGTTCCGCTACGAAGGGTCGTGGCGCGAGGGCGAGATCGACGGCCAGGGCATCGCGACCTATGCGAACGGCGACACCTATGAAGGCCATTTCGTCATGGGCAAACGGCAGGGCCAGGGCACGATGCGCTACAAAAGCGGCCAGGTCTCCTCGGGCGAATGGAAGGACGACGCCCTCACCACCCCCACCGGCGCGGCGCGGCCGTAACGGCATTCGGGACCGACAGGATGCGCCCTACCCGCACGGCCCTGGCGATGACGGAAACCCGCGCGGGGTGACAGGATGTCGACCCCGGGGCGAGTGCGCAGGGGTGACAGCTACCACCCGCATCGCCCGGCCCCGCCCGCGACGCACCGGCACAGAGACCTGCGACAGGCCCGCCCCACCACCTGCGCTCTGGCGCGACACCCGCGCCGCTTTGGCGCAGGGGCGGCAGGTTCCGGAAGGAAGGACGAATTGGAACGCGCCCCTGGGGCGGAACCCGCCGCGCCCTGCCCATATTTCACGCTGAAATTCCGCACAAAGGTGGAAATTCGTGCTTTCCATTCCCGAAACCGCACGGCATATTCCCCGCATGACACGGATGCTGAACAATCTGACGAACCGCACCGGAGCCTTGGCGCCCGGCCTGTCCGTCCGTGGTCTCCTTCTTCTTAGCAGCCTCTGAGCGTGCCTTCGGGCGCGACCGCTCAGGGGTAACCAGCGCCCGGACCACGCCGAAGCCCACGCGAGAGGCTGGTCTTCGGCCCAACGCAAAGCTAGGAACACCCCGCGAGGAGACCTGACATGACCGACAAAGACCGCGTTCTGATTTTCGACACCACCCTGCGCGATGGCGAACAGTCGCCCGGCGCCACCATGACCCATGACGAAAAGCTGGAAATCGCCCAGCTGCTCGAAGAAATGGGCGTGGACATCATCGAGGCGGGCTTCCCGATCGCCTCCGAAGGCGATTTCGAGGCGGTGTCCGAGATCGCCCGCCGCCTGAAGACCACGGCGGTCTGCGGGCTGGCCCGCGCCAATATCAAGGACATCGACCGCTGCTGGGAGGCGGTGAAACACGCCGTCAAGCCGCGCATCCACACCTTCATCGGCACCTCGCCGAGCCATCGCGGCATCACCAATCTGGATCAGGACCAGATGATCGCCCGGATCCACGAGACCGTGACCCATGCCCGCAACCTGTGCGCGGATGTGCAATGGTCGGCGATGGACGCCACCCGGACCGAGCGCGACTACCTGTGCCGCGTGGTGGAAACCGCGATCAAGGCCGGCGCGACCACGATCAACATCCCCGATACCGTGGGCTACACCATGCCGCGCGAAAGCGCCGACATCATCCGCATGCTGCTGGAAAAGGTGCCGGGCGCGGATGAGGTGATCTTCTCGACCCACTGCCACAACGACCTGGGCATGGCGACGGCGAATTCGCTGGCGGCGGTCGAGGCGGGCGCGCGGCAGATCGAATGCACGATCAACGGGCTGGGCGAACGCGCAGGCAACACCGCGCTGGAGGAAGTCGTGATGGCGATGCGCGTGCGCCATGACCTGACGCCCTTCACCACCGGCATCGACACCACGCGGATCATGAACCTGAGCCGCCGCGTCGCGCAGGTCTCGGGCTTCCCGGTGCAGTTCAACAAGGCGGTCGTTGGCAAGAACGCCTTCCTGCACGAATCGGGCATCCACCAGGACGGCGTGCTGAAGAACGTCGAAACCTTTGAAATCATGAAGCCCGCCGACATCGGCCTGACCGAGACCAATATCGCGATGGGCAAGCACTCGGGCCGCGCGGCGCTGCGCACGAAGCTGGCCGATCTGGGCTATGAGCTGGCGGACAACCAGCTGAACGACGTCTTCGTGCGGTTCAAGGCGCTGGCCGACCGCAAGAAGGAAATCTACGACGACGATCTGGTCGCGCTGATGACCGATTCCGCCGCCAATACCGACAGCGACTATCTGCAAGTCAAATGGCTGCGGGTGACCTGCGGTTCGGACGGGCAGGAAGCGGAACTGAAGATGACGGTCGATGGCGTCGAGAAATCGGCCCGCGTTCCCGGCGATGGCCCGGTCGATGCCTGCTTCAAGGCGGTGAAGGCGATCTATCCGACCAATGCGCGGCTGAAGGTCTATCAGGTGCAGGCGGTGACGCAGGGCACCGATGCGCAGGCCACCGTCTCCGTCCGGCTGGAAGAGGATGGCCGCATCGTGACCGGCTCCGCCGCGGATACCGACACGATCCTGGCTTCGGTCAAGGCTTATGTCGGCGCGCTGAACCGGCTGCGGGTGCGCAGCCAGAAGACGGCGCCCGATGCCGATCTGAAGACCGTGAGCTTCAAGGACTAAGCCCATGGCCTGCCGGAGCGATCCGGCAGGCCCTTTCCGTTCAGGCCATCAGCCCCTCGGCCTTCGCCTTGGCATGGCCTTCGTCCAGCGATTTGCGCGCGCGGGCGATCAGGATGTCTACCTCGTCCTTGCTGATCACCAGGGGCGGCGAGATGATCATCCGGTCGCCGACATGGCGCATGATCAGGTTGTTGGCAAAGCAGCGCTCACGGCAGATATAGCCCACGGTGCCCTCCTTGGCCGCGAATTTCGCCCGCGCCGCCTTGTCCGGCGTCAGCGCGATCGACCCCATCAGCCCGACGATCTTCGCTTCGCCGACCATCGGATGATCGGCCAGCGCCTCCCATTGCGCCTTCAGATAAGGGGCGATTTCGGCGCGGGCGCGGTCGATGATCCCCTCTTCGTCCAGAAGCCGCAGGTTTTCGAGCGCCACGGCGGCGGCGACGGGATGGCCCGAATAGGTATAGCCATGGGCGAATTCATCGGCGTTGTTGATCACCTCGGCGATCTGATCCGAAACCAGCGACGCCCCCATCGGGATATAACCCGAGGTCAGCCCCTTCGCGCAGGTCATGATATCGGGCTGAATGCCGAAGGTCTCGCTGCCGAACCAGTTTCCGGTGCGGCCGAAGCCGGTGATCACCTCGTCCACGATCAGCAGGATACCGTATTCGCGGCAGATCCGCTGAATCTCCGGCCAGTAGGTGGCGGGCGGGATGATCACGCCGCCCGCGCCCTGCACCGGTTCCGCGATGAAGGCCGCAACCTTGTCGGCGCCGATTTCGAGGATCTTCCGTTCCAGCAGCCGCGCGCGGGCGAGGCCGAACTCCTCGGGCGCCATATCGCCGCCTTCGGACCACCAGTCGGGCTGGTCGATATGGGTGATGCCCGGGATCGGCAGGCCGCCCTGCGCGTGGATCCCCTTCATCCCGCCCAGCGAGCCGCCCCCCATCGTCGAGCCATGGTAGCCGTTCCAGCGCGAGATCACGACGCTCTTTTCCGGCTTGCCGAGCGCCGCCCAGTAATGCCGCACCATCCGCAGGTTGGTGTCGTTGGAATCCGACCCCGAGCCATTGAAGAACACATGGTTCAGCGGGCCCGGCGCCAGATCGGCGAGCCGCTTCGCCAGCTTGATCGCCGGCGGGTGCGAGGTCTGGAAGAAGGTGTTGTAGAAGGCCAGATCGCGCATCTGCGCCGCCGCCACCTCGGCCAGTTCCTCGCGCCCGTAGCCGACGTTGACGCACCACAGCCCGGCCATGCCGTCGAGGATCTCCTCCCCCTCGCTGTCGGTCAGCCAGACGCCCTTGGCGCGGGTGATGATCCGGGCGCCTTTCCTGTTCAGCGCAGCGCCATCGGTGAACGGGTGCATGTGATGGGCGGCGTCGAGCGCCTGCAACTCGGCGGTGGGAAGCTGGTTCTCGCGCACGATAACCTCCTGTGCATATGGGTTGCCCTCAAAATATGATCAAATTATCCGGGCGTCAACGCGGGCAGGAAACCGACCGGCGCGGGGTGCATATCGGGTCCGGCAAAGGAGACGCGCATCACCGATCTGGACCACGCATTGGCCCGGTCGCGGCACCGGCGATCCCCGTTGCGGAGTTGCACGCGCGGCTTGCGGGCCTGTGGCGCGGTATGGCGGCGGCGCGGATGGGTTCGGTCCGGGCTATGACCTGCCCGGCCTCGGGCTCGGCCTCGACCCCCACGAAGACCCGTTCATCGTCGCGGCCCCCCTTCGCCCCCGGCATGGTGTTTTCCATCGAGCCGATGCTGTGCGTTTATGGCGAATGCGGCGTGCGGCTGGAGGGCATCGTGCATATGACGCAGGCCGGACCGCGCTGGTTCTGTCCACCTGCCGGACGGATCGACGCGCCGTTTGAATAAGCCTTTACATGACGCCGTGTTACGCCTTGAATACGGATCGCAAAGATGTGAGGAACCGGAAGGAAGTTGACGGGCCGGTCAACACCCCCGGGCCCCGTCCCGCCGGGCAGAACCCGCGGGCGAACGACCTTCAACAGTGAGTGGAAAGGAAGCCTTATGAAATTCCGCACCCGCAGCCTTCTCGCTGCCTCTGCCATTGCGCTCACCGCCGCCGGGCCGCTGGCTGCGAAGACCTTCGTCTATTGCTCCGAAGCCTCGCCCGAAGGGTTCGACCCCGCGCCCTATACCACCGGCACCACGTTTGATGCCTCGGGCCATGCGGTCTACAACGGGCTGGTGCAGTTCAAGCCGGGCCTGACCGAGGTCTTCCCCGCGCTCGCCGAAAGCTATGACGTGTCCGAGGATGGCACCGTCTACACCTTCCACCTGCGCAAGGGCGTGAAATGGCAGTCGAACGACGTCTTCACCCCCACCCGCGACCTGACCGCCGATGACGTGGTGTTCAGCTTCGTCCGGCAGGGCGATGCCACCAACCCGTGGCATGAATATGTGCCGGGTGTGAACTACGAATATTACAAGTCGATGGAGATGCCCGAACTGGTGAAGTCGATCGAGAAGGTCGACGATTACACCGTGAAGGTCACCCTGACCCATCCCGAGGCGCCCTTCATCGCCAACCTCGCCATGCCCTTCATGCGCATCGTGTCGAAGGAATATGCCGATACGCTGGAAAAGCTGGGCACGAAGGAAGACTTCAACAACAAGCCGATCGGCACCGGCCCGTTCAAATTCGTCGCCTATCAGAAGGATGCGGTGATCCGCTACCAGAAGAACCCCGACTATTGGGGCGAGGCGCCGAAAATCGACGATCTGGTCTTTGCGATCACGCCCGATGCCGCCGTGCGCTATCAGAAGCTGAAGGCGGGCGAATGCCACCTGATGCCCTATCCGTCGCCCGCCGACGTGGCCGCGATGAAGGCCGATCCGGCCCTGAAGGTCGATGAACTGCCGGGGCTGAACGTCGCCTATCTGGCCTATAACGCCACCGTCGCGCCTTTCGACAAGGTTGAGGTGCGCAAGGCGCTGAACATGGCGATCAACAAGCAGGCGATCATCGACGCGGTGTTCCAGGGCGCGGGTCAGGTGGCGAAGAACCCGATCCCGCCGACGATGTGGTCCTATAACGACGCCATTCAGGACGACCCCTATGATCCGGAAGCGGCGAAGAAGATGCTCGACGAGGCCGGCGTGAAGGATCTGTCGATGGAGATCTGGGCGATGCCGGTGCAGCGCCCCTATATGCCGAACGCGCGCCGCGCCGCCGAACTGATGCAGTCGGACCTCGCCAAGGTCGGCGTGAAGGTCGATATCGTCTCCTACGAATGGGGCGAATATCTGAAGAAGTCGAGCGATCCGGACCGCAAGGGCGCGGTCATCATGGGCTGGACCGGGGACAATGGCGATCCGGACAACTTCCTGACGGTGCTGCTGTCCTGCGCCGCGACGCAGGGCGGGGCGAACCGGGCGCAATGGTGCAACGAGGAATTCTCGGATCTGCTGACGCAGGCGAAGAAGACCTCGGATGTGGCGGAACGCACGAAACTTTATGAACAGGCGCAGGTGATCTTCAAGGATCAGGCGCCCTGGGACACGCTGGCGCATTCGACGCAATTCGTGCCGATGCGGGCGAATGTCACCGGCTTCACCATGAGCCCGCTGGGTGACTTCACCTTCGAGCACGTCGATCTCGAATGATCCGGTTCTGACAACGGGCGGGCGCGCGGGGTTCCCCTGCGCCCGCCGGAGATTCGCATGATACGCTTCATTCTCACCAAGCTCGCCTATCTGGTGCCGACCTTCCTGGGCATCACCTTCGTCGCCTTCGGCTTCGTGCGGGTGCTGCCGGGCGATCCGGTCCTGCTGATGGCAGGCGAACGCGGGCTGTCGCCCGAACGGCATGCCGAACTGGCGCGTCAGCTCGGCTTCGACAAACCCTTTCTCGCGCAATACTGGGATTTCCTGGTGCGGCTGCTCCACGGCGACCTCGGCAATTCGCTGGTGACGAAAAAGCCGGTGATGGCAGAATTCCTGGCGCTGTTCCCGGCGACGGTGGAGCTTGGCGTCTGCGCCATCCTGATCGCCACGCTGGTCGGCGTCCCGGTGGGGGTTCTGGCGGCGATCCGGCGCGGCTCGTGGTTCGATCAGCTGTCGATGACGGCGGCGCTGGTCGGCTTTTCGATGCCGATCTTCTGGTGGGGGCTGCTGCTGATCATCTTCTTCTCGGGCATCCTGCAATGGACGCCGGTGTCGGGGCGGCTCAGCCTGATGTATTTCTTCCCGCCGGTCACCGGCTTCATGCTGATCGACAGTGTGCTGTCCGGGCAGAAGGGGGCGTTCACCTCGGCGGTGTCGCACCTGATCCTGCCCTCCGTGGTGCTGGCGACGATCCCGCTGGCCGTGATCGCGCGGCAGACCCGTTCGGCGATGCTGGAGGTGATGGGCGAGGATTACATCCGCACTGCCCGCGCCAAGGGCATGCCCGGCGCCCGCGTGGTGATGGTCCATGCGCTCCGGAACGCGATGATCCCGGTGATCACCACGATCGGGCTTCAGGTCGGCGTTCTGCTGGCGGGCGCAATCCTGACGGAGACGATTTTCAGCTGGCCCGGCATCGGCAAATGGATGATCGACTCGATTTCGCGGCGTGATTACCCGGTGGTGCAGTCCGGCCTGCTGCTGATCGCCGCCATCGTGATGATCGTGAACCTGATCGTCGATCTGACCTATGGTCTCATCAACCCGAGGATCCGCCACAAATGACCGCGACCGTGAAACTTTCCGATGCGGCGATCCGGCGGCAGATGCTGGCGGATTTCTGGTATCACTTCCGGCAGAACCGGGGCGCGGTCGCGGGGCTGATCGTGTTCGTGCTGCTGGTGCTGGCGGCGGTATTCGCCGCGGTGATCGCGCCGCATGACCCGACGACGCAGTACCGCGATGCGCTTCTGGTGCCGCCGGTCTGGCAGGAGGGCGGGCGTTCCGCCTATCTTCTCGGCACCGATGCGGTCGGGCGGGACATGCTGTCGCGGCTGATCTACGGCGCGCAATATTCGCTGTTCATCGGCGTCGTCGTGGTGTCGATCGCGCTGTTCGGCGGGATCCTGATCGGCACGATCGCCGGGTTCTTCGGCGGCTGGGTCGATACGGTGATCATGCGGGTGATGGATGTGATCCTGGCCTTCCCGTCGCTGCTTCTGGCGCTGGTGCTGGTCGCGGTTCTGGGGCCCGGGCTGCTGAACGCGATGATCGCGATTGCCATCGTTTATCAGCCGCATTTCGCCCGCCTGACCCGCGCCGCGGTGATGGGCGAGAAGGCGCGCGAATATGTCACCGCCGCACGGGTCGCCGGGGCGGGGAACATCCGGCTGATGTTCAGGACGATCCTGCCCAACTGCCTCGCGCCGCTGATCGTGCAGGCGACGCTCAGCTTTTCCTCGGCGGTGCTGGATGCGGCGGCGCTCGGGTTTCTGGGCATGGGGGCGCAGCCGCCTGCCTCCGAATGGGGCACGATGCTGGCCGAGGCGCGGGAGTTCATCCTGCGCGCCTGGTGGGTGGTGACCTTCCCGGGGCTGGCGATCCTGATCTCGGTTCTGGCGATCAACCTGATGGGCGACGGTCTGCGCGACGCGCTCGACCCGAAGCTGAAGAAGGGCTGAGGCGATGGCACTCCTGAACATCCGCAACCTGACGGTGCGTTTCGCCACCTCCACCGGCAGCTTCACCGCCGTCGATGGCATCGACGTTTCCGTTGACGCGCGCGAGGTGCTGGCGATCGTCGGGGAATCCGGCTCGGGCAAGTCGGTGTCGATGCTGGCGGTGATGGGGCTCTTGCCCGATACCGCGACGGTGACGGCGGACGAGATGACCTTCGACGGCCACGACCTGCTGCGCATGACGGCGCGGGAGCGGCGCGCCATCATCGGTCGGCAGATCACGATGATCTTTCAGGAGCCGATCGCCTCGCTCAACCCTTCCTTCACCGTGGGTTTCCAGATCGAGGAGGTGCTGCGGCTGAACCTCGGCCTGTCGCATCACGCGGCGCGGGACCGTGCGGTGGAGCTGTTCAAGGCCGTGGGCATCCCGGAGCCCGAAACGAAGATCCACGCCTACCCGCATCAGATGTCGGGCGGGCAGTGTCAGCGGGTGATGATCGCCATGGCCATCGCCACCAATCCGCGCCTGCTGATCGCGGACGAACCCACCACGGCGCTGGACGTCACGATCCAGAAGCAGATCCTCGACCTGCTGATGGATTTGCAGGAGCGGCACGGCATGGCGCTGATCCTGATCACCCATGACATGGGGGTGGTTGCCGAAACCGCCGACCGGGTGATCGTGCAATATAAGGGCCACAAGATGGAGGAAGCCGACGTGCTGACCCTGTTCGAGGCGCCGCAGCATCCCTATACGCGCGCGCTGCTCTCGGCCCTGCCGGAGAATGCGACGGGCGACCGGCTGCCCACGGTGTCGGACTTCTTCGGCGCGGAGGGCGTGCGATGAGCGTGGTCGAAGGCATTGCCCTGACGCAGGATTACGAAGTCCCGGGCGGGATGTTCGCCAAGGCCAAGACGGTGCGCGCGGTGAAGGGCGCCTCTTTCGCGGTGGAAAAGGGCAAGACGCTGGCCATCGTCGGCGAATCCGGTTCGGGCAAATCCACGCTGGCGCGGATCGTCGCGCTGATCGACCATCAGTCGGGCGGGGTGCTGAAGATCGACGGGCAGGAGGTGGACATTTCCCGCCGCCGCCCGGACCATGCCCTGCGCGCCAAGGTGCAGATGGTGTTCCAGAACCCCTATGGCAGCCTGAACCCACGGCAGAAGGTGGGCGATGTGCTGATGGAGCCGCTGCTGCTGAACACGAAAATCCCGGCGGCGGAGCGGCGGGAGCGGGCGGAGGCGATGCTGGTGAAGGTCGGCCTCGCGCCCGAGCATTTCAACCGCTACCCGCATATGTTCTCGGGCGGGCAGCGGCAGCGGATCGCGATTGCGCGCGCCCTGATGCTGAACCCGGCGCTGCTGGTGCTGGATGAGCCGGTTTCGGCGCTGGATCTGTCGGTGCAGGCGCAGGTGCTCAACCTGCTGGCGGATTTGCAGGAGGAATTCGGCCTGACCTATGTCTTCATCAGCCACGACCTTTCGGTGATCCGCTATATCGCCGATGACGTGATGGTGATGCACAAGGGCGAGGTGGTCGAACAGGGCCCGCGCGAGGCGATCTTTGCCGATCCGCAGCACCCCTATACGCGCCAGCTGTTCGCCGCAACGCCGGTGACGGATGTCGAGGCGATCCGCGCCCGGGTGGCCCGGCGCGCGGCGCTCCGGGGTTAGACCAGCGCTTCCCCGGCGGCGATCAGGGCGCGGACATTCTCCAGCCCCTGAAGAATGTCCGCCCGGATCGCCACGGCCACCGCGATGGAATCCCCTGCCCGCATATGCGCCAGCGCCGCGCGGTGCATGTCGGGCAGGTTCTGCGCCCCGAACCGCCCGCACATCACCCGCAGCGCCGGGGCCGAGCGCAGCCACAGCGTATCGACCAGCGGCTCGATCACCTCGGTTCCCGCGGCATTGTAGAGCGTCGCGTGGAAGCGGTGGTTGAACAGCATGTAGTCGCGGATATTGCCCGCCTGCATCGCCCGATCCAGCGCGCGGTCAATCCCCTCCAGCCGGGAAATGTCGCCGGGCGTCAGCCGCTCCGCCCCACGCCGCGCGAGTTCGGGTTCGAGCGCCAGCCGCGCGAAGATCAACTCATCCACCTGCCCCACGGTCAGCAGCGGCACCGTGATCCGCCGGTTGTCATGGAACCGCAGCGCGCCTTCGGATGTCAGCCGCCGCAGCGCCTCGCGCACCGGGGTCATCCCGGCGCCGAGCGTGGTGACCAGCCCCTGGATCGTCACCGGCTGCCCGGGCACGAGGTCGCCCGACAGGATCATCTCCCGGATCCCCAGATAGGTGTTCAGGTGGGCGGGCGCTTTCGTCTCCATCAGCCGCGCCCGGCCAGGAACTGTTCAAAGGCGCGCAGGGTGACATCGGAGACGTGATGCTCCAGCCCCTCGGCGTCGATCTCGGCGGTCTCGGGCGGCACGCCGACGGCCACCAGCAGATCGACCACCACCCGGTGCCGCGCCCGCACCCGCGCCGCCAGCGCAGCCCCCTCCTCCGTCAGGAACACGCCGCGATAGGGCCGCGACACCGCCAGCCCCTCGCGCTTGAGCCGCGCGACGGCCTTCGTTGCCGTCGGATGGGTCACGCCCATGCGCGCGGCGATGTCGGTGATCCGCGCCTCGCCCATCTGGGCGATCAGATCGTCGATCATCTCGGCATAGTCTTCCAGCACGGCGACGGACTGCGCCGCCCGCGCATGGTGGAACCTTTCGGACCCGTGCCCGGGGTCTTCCTGAACCTGCTCCATGCGCCCTCCTGTCATTCCGGTGACAGTTTACAGCCCCGGCAACGGAATGTGAACCGGCCCACAATGTCGCCGCTTGACAACTCTGTAGCCTCGGCTTCAAACCGGCGCCGCGGCACAGGAGAGCAAGATGCAGGGAAGTTTGTCGGGGCGCGCGCAGGCGGCCATGTCGGAGGTTCTGGAAGGACGCCGGCGCGGGCCGTTTTCGTTTCTGGTTTTTGCCGGGCCGGCGGTGGTGGCCTCGGTCGCCTATATGGACCCGGGCAATTACGCGACGAACATCCAGGCGGGCGCGGGCTATGGCTACACCCTGCTGTGGGTGGTGCTGATGGCGAACCTGATCGCGATGCTGTTTCAGGGGCTGTCGGCGAAGCTCGGCATCGTCACCGGGCGCAATCTGGCGGAACTGAGCCGCGAGAACCTGCCCCGCCCGCTGGTCTGGGTGATGTGGGCGGTGAGCGAGGTCGCTGCGATGGCGACCGATCTGGCCGAATTCCTGGGCGGGGCGATCGGGCTCTCGCTGCTCACCGGAATGCCGCTGCTGTGGGGCATGGGTGTGACGGCGCTGGTGACCTATGGCATCCTGATGTTCGAGGGGCGCGGCTTCCGCCCGATGGAGTTGATCATCGGCGCGCTGGTGGGCGTGATCGGCATCTGCTACCTGATCGAGGTCTGGATCGCGCCCATCGCCTGGGGCGAGGCGGCGACGGGCCTTGTCACGCCGCAGATCCCCGATGCCACCGCACTGACCATTGCCGTGGGCATCATCGGCGCCACCGTGATGCCGCATGCGATCTACCTGCATTCGGGCCTGACCCAGCACCGCGCCACGACCCATTCGGACGATCAGAAACGCCGGGTGCTGCATTTCTCCAACATCGAGGTGGTGGTTGCGCTGGCGGTGGCCGGAATGGTGAACATCGCCATGGTGATGATGGCGGCCTCGGCCTTCCATGCCGGCAATCCCGAGGTGGCAGAGATCGAGACCGCCTATCACACCCTGACGCCGCTTCTGGGCTCGGCGGCGGCGGGGGTGTTTCTGGTGTCGCTGATCGCGTCGGGGATTTCGTCTTCGGTGGTGGGCACGATGTCGGGGCAGATGGTGATGCAGGGGTTCCTGCACTTTCAGGTGCCGCTGTGGGTGCGCCGCGCGGTGACGATGGTGCCCGCCTTTGCCGTGGTGCTGGCCGGGGTGAACGCGACCGATGCGCTGGTGCTGTCGCAGGTGGTGCTGTCGATCGCGCTGCCGGTGCCGATGCTGGCGCTGATCCATTTCATCGGCAACCGTCGGGTGATGGGCGATTTCGTCGCGCGTCCGCTGACGCGGGTGGCGGCGACGCTGGGGGCGGTGCTGGTGCTGGCACTGAACTTCATCCTGCTGGGTGCCTTTTTCGGCGTGCCGATCCCGTTTCTTGACACCTGACCCCGCCCGCCCCTATCCCTCGGGGCAGGCAGGGAGATCCGCATGGCGAAAATGATCCACCAGATGATTCGCGTTCTCGACGAAGCGCGCTCCGTGGCGTTCTACGACACGGCCTTCGGGCTGAAGGTCGCCGAGCGGCTGGATTTCCCGGAGTTCACGCTGATCTATCTGTCGAATCCGGAAACGGGGTTTGAATTGGAACTGACGGTGAACAAGGGCCGAACCGAACCCTATGCCCCGGGCGAGGGCTATGGCCATCTGGCCGTTTCGGTGGCCGATCTGGCGGCGGAACATGCGCGGCTGACCGAGGCGGGCCTTGCGCCGCGCAAGATGGTGGATTTCGCCCCCGGCGGCGAGGTCTTCGCCCGGTTCTTCTTCATCGCCGATCCGGACGGCTATCAGATCGAGGTGCTGCAACGCGGCGGACGCTTCCTCTGAGGCTTGCCCCACAGGCCGACTGGCCCTATGCCATCGACGAGACACAGGAGGCCGCCATGCCGCATATCCTCAACACCCGCGACACCGATTTCGACAGCCGCTTCACCGCAGTTCTGGGCCTCAAGCGCGAGGACAGCCCGGATGTCGATGCGGCGGTGGCCGACATCATCGCCGATGTGCGGGCGCGCGGCGACCGGGCGGTGATCGACCTGACGGCGAAATTCGACCGGCTGGAGCTGACGCCCGAAACGCTGGCCTTTTCGCAGGACGAGATCGACGCGCATCTGGCGCAGGTGCCTGCGGCCGAACGCACGGCGCTGGAACTCGCGGCCGACCGGATCCGGGCCTATCACGAACGGCAGATGCCCGAAGATGCGCGCTGGACCGACCCCACGGGCGCGGAACTCGGCTGGCGCTGGACCCCGGTTTCGGCGGCGGGGCTCTATGTGCCCGGGGGCCTGGCGAGCTATCCGTCCTCGGTGCTGATGAATGCGATCCCGGCGAAGGTCGCGGGGGTGGAGCGGCTGGTCATCGCCTGCCCCACGCCCGGCGGCGCAGTCAATCCGCTGGTACTGCTGGCGGCGCGGCTGGCGGGGGTGGATACCGTCTATCGGATCGGCGGGGCGCAGGCGATCGCGGCGCTGGCCTATGGCACCGCGACGATCACGCCGGTGGACAAGATCACCGGACCGGGCAACGCCTATGTGGCGGCGGCGAAGCGGCGGGTGTTCGGCAAGGTCGGCATCGACATGATCGCCGGGCCGTCGGAGATTCTTGTAATCGCGGATGAGACTGCGAATCCCGATTGGGTCGCCATCGACCTGCTGAGCCAGGCGGAGCACGACCAGAGCGCGCAGGCCCTGCTGCTGACGCCTTCGGAGAGCATGGCCCGCAAGGTGATGGAGGCGGTGGAGGCGCGGCTGCACACCCTCGCGCGGCGCGAAATCGCCGGGGCGAGCTGGCGCGACTATGGCACCGTCATCGTCACCCGCGATCTGGCCGAGGCGGCGGAACTGTCGAACCGCGTCGCGCCCGAACATCTGGAGCTTTGCGTCGAGGATCCGGATGCGCTCAGCCTGCTGATCACCCACGCCGGGGCGATCTTCCTTGGGTCGTGGACGCCCGAGGCGATCGGGGATTATGTCGGCGGGCCGAACCATGTGCTGCCGACGGCACGGTCGGCACGTTTTTCATCCGGCCTGTCGGTTCTGGACTTCCTCAAGCGCACGACCCTTGCCAAGATGACGCCCGAGGCGCTGCGCGCCATCGGCCCCGCGGCCGAGACATTGGCGACGTCGGAAAGCCTCGAAGCACACGGCCTGTCCGTGCGGGCGCGGCTCGACGCGCTGAACGCCGCAGACGCCCTGAAGGAGGAGGACGCCTGATGCCACGGATCACCCGGCTTGAGATCGACGACAGCGGCCTGCCCGCGCCCAGCCCGGAAATCGAGCAGGAGCGCCGGGTCGCGATCTATGACCTTCTGGAGGACAACAGCTTCTCCATCCCCGGCCGCGACGGCGTGCCCGCGCCCGAGGGGCCCTTCGCGCTGAAGCTGGCGGTGCGGGACGGGCGGCTGGTCTTCGACACCACCACCGAGGATGGCGCCAAGGTCGCGGAATTCCACCTCTCCTTCGGCCCGTTCAAACAGGCGGTGAAGGATTATTTCCAGATCTGTGCCAGCTATTTCGAAGCGGTGAAGAAGCTCCCCCCAGTCAGATCGAGGCGATCGACATGGCCCGGCGCGGCATCCACAACGAGGGCGCCCGGATCCTTCAGGAGCGGCTCGAAGGCAAGGCCGGGATCGACATCGACACCGCGCGGCGCCTGTTCACGCTGGTCTGCGTGCTGACCCCCGTGACGTGATGCCGGAGTTTCCCCAATCGGTCCTGTTCTGCTGCGACCACAACGCCACGCGTTCGCCGATGGCGGAGGGGATGATGAAAAAATTCTACGGGCGGCAGACCTATGTGCAGTCCGTGGGGGTGAAGAACGACCTGGAGATCGACGGTTTCGCCGTGTCGGTCTGCGCCGAGGTCGGCGTGAATCTGGAACGCCACCGTTCCCGGTCCTTCACCGAATTGCAGGAATGGGGCGACGATCTGGGCGCCTTCGACCTGATCATCGCGCTGAGCCCCGCCGCCCTGCGGCAGGCGCAGGAACTGACGCGATTCTATCATCTGGAGGTGGAATACTGGCCGATCATGGATCCGACCGGGCTTGGGGAAACCCGCGAAGCCCGGCTGAGCGCCTATCGCCAGACCCGCGACCAGATCCGTGACCACCTGATCAAACGTTTCGGTCCGCCTACGGAGGAATGATGTCCCGCGCTACCGCCCTAAAGACCATCGAAGCCTATTACGCCGCCTTCAACGCGGGCGATACCGCCACCATGGAATCGCTGGTGACGGAGGATATAGAGCATCACATGAACGAGGGCCTGATCCGCAAGGGCCGCGAAAAGTTCCGCGAATTCAATGGCTACATGACCCGCTGCTATCGCGAGAAGCTGGAAGGCGTGACCGTCATGGCCACCGACGACGGCACCCGCGCCGCCGCCGAATTCACCGTGCATGGCACCTATCTGGTCACCGACCCCGGCCTGCCCGAGGCGCGCGGCCAGAAATATGTGCTGCCCGCCGGCGGATTTTTCACCCTGCGCGACGGGAAGATCGCGCGGATCACCACCTATTACAATCTGGCCGACTGGATCCGTCAGGTCAGCTGATGGTGGAGGTCCGGGTTCTGACGGGCGATGCACTTGACGCCGCGCTCGACGATGTGGCGCGGCTGCGGATCGCGGTGTTCCGCGACTGGCCCTATATCTACGCCGGTTCGCTGGACTACGAACGCCGCTATCTGCAAAGCTATCATGGCGCCGGTGCGGTGGTGGTCGGTGCCTTCGACGGCCCCCGGCTGGTGGGGGCGGCCACGGGCACGCCGCTCGAAGACCATGCCGAGGATTTCGCCGCGCCCTTCACGGGCACGGGCCTCGCGCTGCGCGATGTGTTCTATTGCGCCGAATCGGTGCTGCTGCCGGACTATCGCGGCCACGGGCTGGGCCATGCGTTCTTTGACGCGCGCGAGGCCCATGCCCGCGCGCTTGGGCGGGGGTATTCGGCCTTCTGCTCGGTGCTGCGTCCGGCGGTGCATCCGCTGCGGCCTGCGGATTATCGCCCGCTGGATGGGTTCTGGCGCAAGCGCGGCTATGCGCCGATGCCGGGGGTGGTCGCGCATTTCCGCTGGACAGATCTGGGTGACAGTGAACAGACGGAAAAACCACTGCAATTCTGGGGGCGTACGCTGTGAGGATCGCGACGGCTGCTTTCCCGCTCGACTGGCATGACGACTGGGCCAGCTATGCGGCGAAGATCCGCCATTGGGTCGAAACCGCCGGGGCCGATCTGCTGGTTTTCCCGGAATACGGGGCGATGGAACTGGCGTCGCTGGGTGGGGCCGAGGTCGCCGCGGATCTGGAACGGGCGTTGCAGGAGGTCGCGCGCCACCGCCCGGCGATGGAGGCGCTGTTCGACGGGCTGGCGCGGGAACATGGCCTGCATATCCTCGCCCCCTCCGGCCCGGTGATCGAGGGCGGCAGGCGGCTCAACCGGGCCAGCCTGTTCGGCCCGGACGACCTGATCGGCCATCAGGACAAGGCGATCATGACCCGGTTCGAGCGCGAGATCTGGCATATCGAATCCGGCTCCGGCCTGACGCTGTTCGACACCGCGCTCGGGCGGCTCGGGGTGGTGATTTGCTACGACAGCGAATTTCCCCTGCTCGCCCGCGCGCTGTGCGAGGCGGGGGCGGAAATCCTGCTGGTGCCCTCCTGCACGGACACGCTGGCAGGCTATTGGCGGGTGAAGGTGGGGGCGATGGCGCGGGCCCTGGAAGGCCAATGCGTGACGGTGCAATCCCCCACAGTGGGGGCCGCGCCCTGGTGCCCGGCGATCGACGAAAACCGTGGTGCCGCAGCGGTTTACGGGCCATCCGACAGCGGCTGGCCAGAGACCGGCATACTTGCCGAAGGGGGGCTCGACACCCCCGGCTGGGTGCGGGCGGAGGT
This sequence comes from Paenirhodobacter sp., assembly GCF_047600745.1. Classification (GTDB taxonomy): domain Bacteria; phylum Pseudomonadota; class Alphaproteobacteria; order Rhodobacterales; family Rhodobacteraceae; genus Rhodobacter. Next base: position 571,559 of record NZ_JASGKI010000004.1, read on the forward strand.
GGACCTGCGGCGGGTCGCGCAGACCCGCGCGGAGGGCGCCGTCCTGACCTTCGCGCATTGGCCCGAACAGGTGGCACAGGCGGCGCGGATCACCGTTTCGCGCTGATCCCTGACATATGGCTTGAATTTTGCGTGATCCCGGCGCATATGAGCCCCGCCCGCGACTCCCACGGGTGCCTATTCTGGAGTGACCATGGCCAAGGAAGAAATGCTCGAATTCCCCGGCGTCGTGAAGGAACTCCTGCCGAATGCGACATTCCGGGTCGAGCTTGAAAACGGCCATGAGATCATCGCGCATATGGCAGGGAAGATGCGGAAGAACCGCATCCGCGTTCTGGCCGGCGACAAGGTGCAGGTTGAGATGAACACCTACGACCTGTCGAAGGGCCGCATCAACTATCGGTTCAAGTGAAGCTGATCCTCGGCTCCGCAAGCCCCCGCCGCCGCGAATTGATTGCGCAGCTGGGGCTGACGCCTGCCGACGTGCGGGCCCCCGACATCGACGAAACGCCGGTGAAGGGCGAGAGCGCGCGCGACTACGTTGCGCGCATGGCGCGCGAGAAGGCCGCCGCCCTGCCCTGCGCGGCGGATGAGGTGATCCTGTGCGCCGATACCACCGTTGCCTGCGGGCGGCGGATTCTGGGCAAACCTGCGGATGAGAAGGAAGCGGCGGAGTTCCTCTGGCTGCTGTCCGGTCGCCGCCATCATGTGCTGACCGCCGTTGCCGTGCGCAGCGCGCAGGGCCTGCGGGAGCGGCTGGTCGACAGCGTGGTGAAGTTCCGCCCGCTGTCGAACGAAGACGTCAACGGCTACCTTGCCTCGCGCGAGTGGGAGGGCAAGGCCGGGGGCTATGCGATTCAGGGAATGGCCGGCGCGTTCATCCCATGGATCCAGGGATCTTTCACCGGAATCGTCGGCCTGCCGCTGGCGGAAACGGCGGTCCTGCTGCGGGCCGCGGGGGTGCGGACATGAAGGGACGGATCGTCGTTCTGGGCGAAGTGAACGGGCTGGAAGCCGCCGCGCTGATGGTGGACGGCCAGCTTGAGGATCTGCTGATCGACGCCTCGGAGGCGATGACGCTTGCGCCCGGCGCGATCTGCCGGGGCCGGGTCGAACGGCAGATGAAGGGCCAGGGCGGCGTCTTCGTCAAGCTGCCCGGCGGCGAGAAGGGCTTCCTGCGCGAGGCGAAGGGCCTGACCCCGGGGCAGAACGTGATCTGTCAGGTCACCGGCGGCACCGAACCGGGCAAGGCGCTTCCGGTCTCGCTGCGGCTGCTGTTCAAGGGCCGCTACGGCATCGTCACGCCCGGCGCGCCGGGGCTGAACGTCTCGCGCCGGATCCGCGAGGAGGAGACCCGCGAGGGGCTTCAGGCGCTGGCGCGGGTGGTGATGGAGGGCTCGGAGATGGGCCTGATCCTGCGCTCTGCCTGCGAAGGCGCCGAGGACGGCGAGATCGTCGAAGACATCGCCGCGTTGCGCGAACTGGCCGAGGCAGTGACCGCCGACACCACGGGCGAGCCGGAACTGCTGGTCGATGCCCCCGCACCGCATGAGGAAGCCTGGCGCGAATGGGCGGACCCGGTGCCGGATGAGGTGGTCGAGGGCTTCGGCGATCATGGCGTGCTGGAGGCGCTGGATGCACTGCTGTCGCCGCGCGTGGCGCTTGCGGGCGGCGGGCATATGATGATCGAACCCACCCGCGCGCTGATCGCGGTGGATGTGAATACCGGCAACGACACCACCCCGGCGGCCAGCCTGAAGGCCAATATCGCCGCCGCGCGCGACCTGCCGCGGCAGTTGCGGCTGCGCGGCCTGGGTGGGCAGGTGGTGGTCGATTTCGCGCCGATGCCGAAGAAGGACCGCGCCACGCTGGAACAGCAACTGCGCGTGGCCTTCAAGGACGAGGCGGCGGAGACGAGCCTTGCCGGCTGGACCCCGCTGGGCAATTACGAACTGGTGCGCAAACGCGACCGGGCGGTACTCTCTACGCTGATCGGGGGGCAGGCATGAGCTGCCCGATCTGCGGCAAGGACAGCGATCCGAAATATCGGCCGTTCTGCTCGAAGCGCTGCGCGGATGTGGATCTGGCGCGCTGGCTGAACGGTTCCTACGTCATCCCCGGCAATATCACCGAGGAAGAGGATCCCGTCCCCGGCACGCCCGAGGAACCGATCCACTAGGTCAGGGCTCGACCTTCATGAACAGCCGCAGAACCGCACCCGCGAGCAACACGGCCATCGCCGCGATCGCGCCCGACACGCCCACCTGACTCGCCAGCCAGATCGTCACGCCCGCGGCGATCACGACGAGGCACAGAAGCACCAGGAAATGCGGCAGCGGCATCGGTTCCATATCACGACCTCCTCGTTTCAATATGGGACTTCTCTGACGCGAAGGGAAAGGTGAAAACGTCCGAAAATATCGGAAGCCTTCGATGGGATCTGGCGTTTGTTCGCGATATGTTCTAGCTTGTCGCAATGAACGATCTGCCCCTCTTCCTTCCTGCGCTCGACCCGCATGTGAAACGCAAGGCGCGCGGGGCCGCCAGCGTGCCGGTCGGACGGTTCGAGCCGTTCAGCCGCGAATGGGTGCATGACGGCTGGGATCTGCCGGAGGAGGAACGGCTCCTGCGCACCGAAATCGCCATCGAACGCCCGCGCAAGATCATCACCCGCAACGAAAGCCCCGACGTGCCGTTCGACCGCTCGATCAATCCCTACCGGGGCTGCGAACACGGTTGCATCTATTGTTTCGCCCGGCCCAGCCACAGCTATCTCGGCCTGTCGCCGGGGCTGGATTTTGAAACCCGTATCGTCGCGAAGCCCGATGCCCCCACCCTGCTGGCGCGCGAATTGCGGCGGCGCGGCTATGCGCCGGATGTCATGGCGATCGGCACCAATACCGACCCCTATCAACCCGCCGAAGCGAAAATGGGCGTGATGCGCGGGCTGCTGGAGGTGCTCGACGCCTTCAACCATCCGGTGGCGATCGTGACGCGGGGGGCGGGTGTGTTGCGCGACATCGACATCCTGTCCCGGATGGCGGCGCGCAACCTGCTGCATGTCGGGATTTCGGTCACCACGCTGAACGCGGATCTGGCACGGAAGATGGAGCCCCGAGCGCCCACGCCACAGGTACGGATCCGGATGATCGGGACACTTGCGCGGGCGGGGATTCCGGTGCGGGTCATGGCGGCGCCGATGATTCCGGGACTGACGGATCACGAACTCGAAGCGATCCTGACCGAGGCGCGGCGCGCGGGTGCCCGCGCGGCGTCCTTCATCCCACTGCGCCTGCCGCATGAGGTCGCGGCGCTGTTCGCGGACTGGCTGCACCGGCATTTCCCCGACCGGGCGGAGCGTGTGCTGAACGCAGTCGCGGCCTTCCGGGACGGGCGGCTGAACGATCCGCGCTTCGGCAGCCGGATGACCGGCGAAGGGGTGGAGGCCGATCTGCTGGCGCAGCGGTTCCGCGTTTCGTGCCGAAGGCTGGGCTATGATCGACCGTTGCCGCCGCTCGACCGGAGCCGTTTCGCGCCACCGCCGGAGGCGGGGGATCAATTGTCCCTGTTCTAGCCCTTGCCGTGCAGCCGGAGCGCCGGGGAAATGGCCCCCCGATGCGGACGGATCAGGCGCCCGGATCAGCCCTCGGTGATTTCCCGCGCCGCCACGTTCAGCGCCGTCGTCAGACGGGTGCGGATGGTCGCCTCGTCGGCCTTGCCCTCAAGATCGCTCACCAGTTTCTCGACAAGATCTTCCTTGCCCGATTGCTTGAAATCGGCCGCAATCAGTTCGGCGGCATAGTCTTCGGCAGGCTTGCCCAGCAGCGACGCCGCCCATTGCGCCATCGCCTTCACCGCGCGGGATTCGGCCTTGAAACGCAGGTTTGCATCATGCGCGAACTTGTTTTCAAAGGCGTTTTCGCGGTCGTCGAACGTCGTCATGGATTCCCCCCGGATCACGAGTTGTTGAACCTCATATGCCCGCCCGTGCCGCCCACTTCAAGGGAAACGCGCGGCCATCGCAATCCTTTGCTCAGGAAACGCGCCCGCGGGGGTTTCTGCGGCCGGGGCATCGCCCTTTGTCTTGCGGCCTCTGCGGCCTTGGCCTATAGGGGCCGAAAGGGGCTTTTGAGCCCGTATCGTCGCGCACGGGCCCTTCGCGCGCAACGGCCAGACCAGAAACGGAGAGCCCATGGCACCGCGTCGGAAGAAGATCTACGAAGGCAAGGCCAAAATCCTGTATGAAGGCCCGGAACCCGGCACGCTGGTGCAGTATTTCAAGGACGACGCGACCGCCTTCAACGCCCAGAAAAAAGCGACGATCGAGGGCAAGGGGGTTCTGAACAACCGGCTGTGCGAATATTTCATGCAGGGCCTGACCAATGTCGGCGTCCCGAACCACTTCATCCGGCGGCTGAACATGCGCGAGCAGCTGATCCGTCAGGTGGAGATCGTGCCGCTCGAAGTGATCGTGCGCAATTTTGCCGCAGGCTCGATCGCGAAGCGGCTCGGGCTGGAGGAAGGCACCGCCCTGCCCCGTCCGATCGTCGAATACAGCTACAAGAACGACGCGCTCGGCGATCCGCTGGTGCCCGAGGAATATATCATCGCTTTCGGCTGGGCGAACCAGCAGGATCTGGATGACATCGTATCGCTGGCGCTGCGGGTGAACGATTTCCTGTCGGGCGTGTTTTATGGCGTCGGCATCAAGCTGGTCGATTTCAAGATCGAGATCGGCCGGGTCTGGGATGGCGACTTCATGCGCCTGATCGTCGCCGATGAGATCAGCCCGGATTCCTGCCGGCTGTGGGATGTCAAAACCGGCGCGCATCTGGACAAGGACGTGTTCCGCCGCGATCTTGGCTCGCTGACCGACGCCTATACCGAGGTCGCGCGCCGTCTGGGCGTTCTGCCGACCAATGCGACCAGCGTGAAGCCGACGCTCATCAACTGAGCGCCGGGAGGCGCCATGGGTTGGGGCCCTGTTGTGCGGGGCGTTCGCCGGTGACTTCGGCAAAACGGGTTAACTCAACGCCCCCCTTCGCGGGGGCGTTTTTCTTGGGTTATACCCATGCCAACGCCCCGGAGCCTACGAAAAAGCCCCGGCCTTTCGACCGGGGCGCTTCCGTTCAGCAAATCCCGGATCAGATGCCTTCGTAGATCTGCGCGATCTTCGCGACGGCGGCCTCCGCCGACAGTTCCTCGCTTTCGCCGGAGCGGCGCGAAGTTACCTCGACCAGGTTCTTTGCCAGGCCGCGCGGCCCGACGGTGATCCGCCACGGCAGGCCGATCAGGTCCATCGTCGCGAATTTCGCCCCCGCCCGTTCGTCGCGGTCGTCATAGAGCGGATCGAGCCCGGCAGCCTTCAGCGCGGCATAGATCGCCTCGCAGGCGGTATCGGTCGCCGCATCGCCCTGCTTCAGGTTGACGATGCCGACATGGAAGGGCGTCACGCCCTCGGGCCAGATGATGCCCTTTTCGTCGTGGTTCGCCTCGATCAGCGCGCCGATCAGGCGGCTGACGCCGATGCCGTGCGAGCCCATCTCGACCGGCACTTTCGAGCCGTCCGGCGCGGTGACGGTGGCGCCCATCGCCTCGGAATATTTGCTGCCGAAATAGAAGATCTGCCCCACTTCGATGCCCCGGGCGACGCGGCGATGCGCCTCGGGGATCTGCTCGAACAGCGCCGCGTCGTGGGTTTCGTCGGTGCGGGCATAGAGCGTGGTGAATTCCTTGCAGATGTCCGCCACCTGGCCACGGTCGTCGAAATCGACGGCACGGTCGCCGAGCTTCAGCGCCTCCACCCGGTCGTCGTAGAACACTTCGGACTCGCCGGTCTGCGCCAGCACCAGGAATTCATGCGTGTTCTCGCCACCGATCGGGCCGGAATCGGCGCGCATCGGGATCGCGGTCAGGCCCATCCGCTCGTAGGTGCGCAGATAGCTGACCATGTGGCGGTTGTAGGCGTGCAGCGCGTCTTCCTTCGTCAGGTCGAAGGTGTAGCCGTCCTTCATGTAGAACTCGCGGCCCCGCATCACACCGAAGCGCGGGCGGACCTCATCGCGGAATTTCCACTGGATCTGATACAGCGTCAGCGGCAAGTCCTTGTAGGAGGACACATGCGCGCGGAAGATGTCGGTGATCATTTCCTCGTTCGTCGGGCCGTAGAGCATTTCGCGGTCGTGCCGGTCCTTGAAGCGCAGCATCTCCGGGCCGTAGGCGTCATACCGCCCGGATTCACGCCACAGATCCGCCGATTGCAGCGTCGGCATCAGCAGCGGGATATGCCCCGCCTTCTCCTGCTCCTCATGCACGATCTGCGCGAGGCGCCGCAGCACCTTGTAGCCCAGCGGCAGCCAGGAATAAATCCCCGCCGACTGCTGCTTGATCATGCCCGCACGCAGCATCAGCCGGTGCGAGGCGATCTGCGCCTCGGCGGGGTTTTCCTTGAGAACGGGGAGGAAGTAGCGGGAAAGGCGCATGTCCGGGTCCGGTATCAGGTTGGGTTCCTGCTGGCCTAGAGGAAAGCCGCGCGCGGGGCAAGCGCCCCTTGCCGCCGTCGCCGCCGCGCGGCAGGGTGGCGGCCACTCATGGAGGTTGCGATGACCCAGACCCTGTTCCCCACCCCCACCCTGCCGGTGCTTCCGGTCGAGGGCGAAACGGCCGGCTATCCGGTGCGCCGTATCTTCTGCGTTGGGCGCAACTACGCCGCCCATGCCGCCGAGATGGGCGCGCAGGTGGACCGCGAGGCGCCGTTCTACTTCACCAAATCGCCCTTCGCCGTGGTGCTGTCGGGCGCGACCGTGGCCTATGCGCCCGGCACGCAGAACCTGCATCACGAGGTCGAACTGGTGCTCGCGCTCGGTGCGGCCCTGTTCCGCGCGACGCCCGAACAGGCGCAGGCGGCGATCTGGGCCTGTGGCTGCGGGCTCGACATGACCCGGCGCGATTTGCAGAACGGCTTCAAGGACAAGCGGCTGTCCTGGGATCTGGGCAAGGATTTCGAGGAGTCGGCGGTCTTCGCCCCGCTCGCGCGCGGCTTTGCCCTTGCGGCGCAGAGGATCCATCTGGAGGTAAACGGCGAGACCCGGCAGGACGGGCGGCTTGATGACATGATCTGGTCGGCGGCGGAACTGATCGCCCATCTGTCGCAGTATTATCACCTGCAACCGGGCGATCTGATCATGACCGGAACGCCCTCGGGCGTCGGGCCGGTGGTGCCGGGGGATGTGATCACCGCGACGATCGACGGGCTGCCGCCCCTGCGTCTGACCATCGGCGCCCCGGCCTGAGGGATTTCCGACTGGCGGGAATTTGTGCAGTTCCGGCAAAACCGCCCAGATTCCGAAAGGGAATCGCCAAAACGCAACATTGCCTGTGTGTAAAATATTTTTACCAGAAGGGCGGGTGGCATCATGCACCACCTGCCAATTCACATGGGTATCACGATGTATCTCAAAAAAATGATTCGGCTGGCGGGCGCCTTTGCGGCGCTGCCCGGCCTTGCCCTCGCACAGGAGGCGGAACCCGCGCTCAGCGCCGGGGATACGGCTTTCGTGGCGACCTGCGCGCTCATCGTCATGCTGATGATGTTGCCGGGCCTCGGGCTGTTCTATGCCGGGATGGCGCGGTCAAAGAACGTGCTCTCGGTGCTGACGCAGATCTTCGCTTCGATCGCGCTGATCTGCATATTGTGGATCGCCTATGGCTATTCGCTGTTCATCGACGGCACCGGGCCGGTACTGGGCGGCCTGGGCAAGGTGTTCCTGGCGGGTGTCACGCAGGACAGCCTTACCGGCACGCTGCCTGAATATCTTTACGTCCTGTTCATGATGATGTTCGCCGCGATCACCCCGCCGCTCATCATCGGCGCTTTTGCCGAACGGGTGAAGTTCTCCGCCGTGCTGGTGTTCATGGCGGTCTGGTTCACCATCAACTATGTGCCGATGGCCCATATGGCCTGGGGCGGCGGCTGGGTATTCCATGTCGGCGTGCTGGATTTCGCGGGCGGCAATGTGGTTCACCTGAACGCGGGGATGGCGGCGTTGGTCTGCGCGCTGGTGATCGGGCCCCGGCGCGGCTGGCGCACGACGATGATGGCGCCGCACAACATGACGATGACCTATTCCGGCGGCGCGATGCTGTGGGTCGGCTGGCTGGCGTTCTGCGGCGGTTGTGCGCTGGCGGCGAACGGGTTCTCGGCGCTGATCATGCTCAACACCATGCTGGGCGGCGCGGCGGGGGCGCTTGGCTGGATGGTGACCGAATGGATCCACCGCAAGCGGCCCTCGACCTTTGGCGTGCTGTCGGGCGCGATCGCGGGGCTGGTGGCGATCACCCCGGCCTGTGGCTTTGTCGGCCCCGCCGGGGCGATCCTGGTCGGCCTGCTGACGGCGCCGGTCTGCGTCTTCGCGGTTGAGGTAATGAAACCGAAGTTCGGCTATGACGACAGTTTCGACGTCTTCGGCGTGCATGGCGTGGGCGCGGTGGTCGGCGGCATCCTGACGGTGATCTTCGCGGCACCGGTGCTTGGCGGTACGGGCTTCCCCGAGGGCCGCACGATGATGGGCCAGATGGGGCCGCAACTGGCGATCATGGCGTTCTCGATCCTCGTCTCGGTGGTCACCACCTATATCGCGCTGAAGATCACTGCGGCGCTGGTCGGGCTGCGGGTCGAGGAAGAGGACGAATATACCGGCCTCGACACCACCACCCATGGCGAAACCGGCTACCGGCTGAGCGATGGCGCCTTCGGCGGCAATGCGGTGATGACCGCGCCGGGCGAAGTGGCCCCGGTCATGGCGACCCGGCTGAACAAGGTTCCCGGCTGAAAATGAATGCCCCGACCCGGTGGACCGGATCGGGGCATTCCCCGCCAAACCGCACGCGGCAGGGCCGGCGGGCCGGGAGCCGAGGGGTCACCCATGCCCTTCGGCGCCCGGTTTTCAGTCCGGGAAGATCCCCGGCGAGGTTTCGGCCCCATCGTCGAACTGCGCGAGATAGCCGAGGATCATCGGCCGGTTGACCTGGAACCCCTTGTAGGTGGCGAGTTCATCCGGCAGGTCGCGCAGCACCCGATGCAGGCGGCGGCCCCATTTCGGCACCGTCACCAGATCTTCGAGCGCGATCAGATAGCAGCGGATCGGAAAGGCCAGCGCGTTCGAGCGCGGCAGCCGCCAGAAGGTCTGCAACTCCACCCGCAGATATTGCTTCTGCCCGACGTTCTCCGGGGTAATGGTGCGCTTCTCCGGCCCCCATTTGTGATAGTTCTCGGGCGAGGTATCCAGCCGCGGGTTCACCGTCATCGTCCAGTTCAGCCGCCGCGACGGCGCCCCCTGCTGCACGTTCATCAGGAATTTCAGCGCGCGCTGGAACACGCCCAGTTCATGCGCCTTCGGCACCGGGGCATGCCATTCAAAGAAATTCATCCCGATGTCGAAATCCAGAGACCAGTCCGCCTGCGACGTCACCATCCCGGCATCCATCCACAGGTTGCCCTCGCGCTGATCGAGCAGCGCATGGTCCCCCTGCGTCTGCCGCGTGATGTATTCCAGCGGGCCGCAGGGCAGCGTGGTGGAATCCAGAAAGGTGAACCGCTGCTCGATCCCCAGGGGCCGGTTGATCCAGTGCCAACGGTCGCCGTCGCGGTGAAGCGTGAACAGCTCGGGGTAATCCTCGGCCTTCGACACCATCACCAGTTCGAGGAAATCCCACCCCGCCAGGTCCATATGCGGCAGCGACTGACACCGCAGCGGGTCTTCGGCCAGCGTGATCGCCCGGTCGCGCATTTCCGAGACGTAATGTTCATCCACGTCGAAGCGATGCTCGAACACCGAACCGGCCCGCGTCCTGCGGTGCGGCTCGATATTGACCGAATACATGTAGCTGTCCTGATCGAAGGGGAACGGGAAGCGCGCGATCGCCTCGGGCGAGTTGCGATAGGTGTAATCGTCGCGGAAGGTTTCGTCGTTGAAGCGGAGGGTCATCGGTCACCTGTCCAGAATGAGGTCTTCGCCCTGAAAACGCGAGACGCAGGGCATGATCTTCGTCTGCGCGGCCTGTTCGTCACCGCTCAGCCAGTGGTCGTGATGTTCGATCCGCCCCTTGCAGGACAGCACCACGGTCTCGCATTGCCCGCAGGCCCCGCCCCGGCAGAGCCAGGGCGCATCGACCCCCGCCGCCTCCAGCGCCTCCAGCAGGCTTTGGTGCGGGCCGACGGTCAGGGTGATGCCCGACCGCGCCAGCGCCACGGTGAACGGCTTGCCCGGCGGCGGGGCAAGGAACGCCTCGGAATGCAGCGCGCTTTTCGGCCAGCCGAAGCGGGCGACGGTCTCCGCCACCGCCGCCACCAGCCCCTCCGGCCCGCAGGTATAGGCATGGGTGCCCAGCGGCTGGCCCGACAGGATCTCGCCAATATCCATCCGGTTGCCTTCGTCCGAGATATGGACATGCACCTGCGGCAGATCGGGCAGCAGCGCGAGCCCCGCCGCCTCCGCCCGGCTGCGCGCGGCGTAATGCAGCTCGAACGGCTGTTGCAGGCGTTGCAGTTGCCGCAGTTGCGACAGGAACGGCGTGATCCCGATCCCGCCCGCGATCAGCACATGTTTGCGCGCCCGCAGGTCCAGCGCGAAGAGGTTCACCGGCGCACTCACGCGCAGCAGATCCCCCGCCGCCACACGGTGCATAAAGCGCGACCCGCCCCGGCCGCGATCCTCTCGCCGCACGGCGATTTCATAGCCCGAGCCATCCAGCGGATCGGAAATCAGCGAATAGGCGTTGCGGCGCAGGGTGTCGCCGTCCGGCATCTCCACCACCACATGCGCGCCGCCGGAGAATAGCGGCAGCGGCTCGCCCTCCGGATGCTCGAACCGGAAGCGCGTCACGAGCGGGGTCAGCGGCGCGACATCCGTCACCCGGAGCATCTGGCTGGTCATGGCGTGATCTCCTGCGTTTCGGGAACGATTCCGGGGGTCTCCGCGTCGACGCAGACGCCCTGAAACGCCCCGAGCCGGCGCGAGAAATGATCCCGCACGAACAGCGTCAGCCCGCAATGCGCGCAGGTGAACGGGTCGGTGGTGACGTTTTCGGTAATGCCCTTGCAATGGACGCATTGCATCCGCCGCGCGATGGAGCCGCGATGCTCGGTCTGGATCGCCTCGGCGGGCAGGCCAGCGGCCAGCGCCTCGGCCGTCGCCTGACCGATCAGCCCCTCGGTCCCGGCAAGATAAAGCTGCGTCCCCATATGGGCATCCAGCAGCGCCTTGCGGTAGCGTTCCAGACAGGCGGGATAGCTCGGCGCCTCGTGATACATCCGCGCGCCCAGGCCGCGCAGCCGGGGGCCATGCGCGGCACCCGACGGAATGTAGATGACATGCGCCCGGTCCATCACCGAGGCATCGCGCCCGGCCAGCGCGATCAGCGCCTCGGCCCCCTCGGCATCGGCCAGCATGATCGCCGGTGTCGCACCCTGCGACACCAGCCCCGGATAGACCGGACGGCTGAGGATCGACGGGCTGAACTGGATTTGCGGCATGGGTCGTCTCCCTGTTGGCGGAGCGGGCGGGGCCGTCTGGCGCGGCCCCTGCCCGGATGTCAGCCCTTCGCGGTGCGGCGTTTCTTCTCCGGGTCGTAGAACGGCATCGCGGCGGTGGTGGCGGCGATCTCGCCCATCTCCGGGCAGACCACGGTGAGCCGCGTGCCCTCGTTCGCGCAATCGACGGGAAGGCGCGCGATGGCGATGGTCCAGCCGTTCAGGGGCGAGTGCATCGCCTGGGTCACCACGCCCACCTTTTCACCGTTGCGGAACACCGGCGCGCCATTGCCCGGCGCCTTGTCGCCCGCGAGCTTCAGCCCCCAGATCCTGAAGCGTTCCCTGCCCTTCAGACGGTAATGCTCCTCCGCGCCGCGAAACCCGGTCTTGCCCGGCGAGACGGTGAAATCGAGCCCCAGTTCCCACAGGGTATCGCCGCAGGGGTCATCCTCGAACGGATACATTTCCGAATTGTCATAGGGGAAGAACAGCAGGTAGCTTTCCGTCCGCAGCAGGTCCAGCGTGGTGAAGCGGCAGGGGATGATGCCCATTTCGGCGCCTTCCTCCAGGATCCGGTCCCAGATCATCGGCGCATCCTGCCCGCGCACGAACAGCTCATAGCCCCGTTCGCCGGTATAGCCAGTGCGCGAGATCATCGCCGGAACACCGAAGAGCGACGTCTGCATATGGCCGAAATAGGGCAGATCGCGGATTCCCGGCACATATTTCGCCAGATAATCCACCGCCAGCGGCCCTTGCAGCGAGAGGTCATGCAGGTTGTCGTCAAACCGCACCGAAACGTCGCGGCCTTCGGCGGCCATCGTCAACTGCTCGAACCCCTGCCCCGAACCATGCACCACCAGAAAGGCATTCGGCCCGGTGCGGTAGATCACGCAGTCATCGACGAACTTGCCCGCGTCATTCAGCATGGCGGCATAGACCGCGCGGCCGGGCATCAGCTTTTCCACGTTGCGGGTGGTGGCGCGGTCGATCACATGGCTCGCGCCCGCGCCGGTGACATGGACCTTTTTCAGCCCCGATACATCCATCAGCCCGGCCTTCGTCCGGATCGCCAGATATTCGGCCTCCGGATCGCCGTCATAGCTCCAGGCGGTACCCATGCCGGACCAGTCTTCCAGATTGGAGCCAAGCGCGCGGTGCCGGTCGGCCAGCGTCGAAAATCGCCACGATGCAGTCATCTTCACTCTCCTGTTGCCCGGTCAGGACCGGGGACGTTCCTTTTTCGGGTCGTAATGGGGGAAGGGCGCCACCTGCGCCGCGATCCGCTTGAGATGTCCGTCAAGGCGCCCGACCTCGACCGCCGTGCCCGGCGCGGCATGGGCGACGTCGATCCGCGCCAGTGCGATCCACTGCCCGGTGCGGGGCGAGCGCATGGCGGAGCAGACCTCGCCGACCTGCGCCCGCCCGATGCGGAGGCAATCGCCATGGCCGATCGGCTCCTGCCCCTCGACCTCCAGCCCGACGAACTTCCGCGCGGGGGTTTCCTTGCGGCGGATCAGGGCGTCACGGCCGATGAAATCGGCGGCCTTGGACTTCAGGGCCACGGTGAAGCCGATGCCCGCCTCGAACGGGTCGGTCTGGTCGCTGAAATCATGGCCCGCGAAAACCAGCCCGGATTCGATCCGGCACAGGTCCAGCCCGGCAAGGCCCATCGGACGGATGCCATGCGCCTGACCGGTAGACCAAACAGCATCGAACACCGCCTTGCCGTCCTTCGGGTGGCAAAAGATTTCATAACCCAATTCGCCGGTATAACCCGTGCGCGATACCACCACCGGCACGCCCTCCGGCCCGCCGATCCGGCCCACGGTAAAGCGGAACCAGTCCATTTCCGGAATGGCGATCTGATGCGGCGCGGTCCAGATGATTTCCGTCATCAGATCGCGCGATTTCGGCCCCTGCACGGCGATATTGTGCATCTGGTCGGTCGAAGACCGGATCATGACATTCAGGCCCAGCTTCTCGGCCTGTTCGCGCATATGCGCGCCGCCTTCGTCCGACCCGCCGATCCAGCGGAAATTCTGCACCCCCAGCCGGAATAATGTGCCATCGTCGATCATGCCGCCATGCTCATAGCACATCGCGGAATAGACCACCTGACCATGGCTCAGCTTGCTGACATCCCGCGTCAGAACCCAATTCAGCAAGGATTCGGAATCCGGGCCGGTCACCTCGAATTTGCGCAACGCTGAGAGGTCCATCACCACCACACCTTCGCGTGCGGCCCAATAGCTTTCGACCGGATCGCAGGTCGGGAAGGAATTCGGCAGCCAGAAGCCGCGGTATTCGATGAAATCGCGGGTCAGCTCCGCGAAACTGCCGTGAAAGGCGCTCTCGCGCGTCATAATCGGCTCCGAGTCAGGAAAGGGACGCCAGGCGGAGGCACGGTTGAACCGCTCGTCCTTCGCATAGCTTCGGATGTGAATATCGGTCAGGTGCCATCCATTGGCGGCGGATGTATCATCCGGGCAGGCCGAGGACACGCAGACAATATCGGTCAGCGCCCGGAGCAGCATATAATCCCCCGGCTGCGACCATGGCTCATCGGCATACATCACCCCATGGGCGTCAATACCGGTATTGAAGAAGAAATTCGCCGCCATCCAGCCCGCCCGTGCGGGCACGCCATAGGGCGCCAGCGCAGCATTGAAATTGTCCGAGCAATTGGCATGGCCGGGATAGCCGATATCGTCGTAATATTTCGGCGCACAGGCGAGGCCGAACGTATCGTGCCGCCCGCAGCTATCCTGAATCACCTCGACCAGTGGAACCATATCATGATCGAAATATTTGGAATATAACCCAGGCATCGGGTAATTCCGACCCAGAACGGTGCGGGTGGTGGTCACGTCCAGCGGATGCGCCAGACCCTTTTCCAGCTTGCGCGCATCGAAGCATTGGAAATCCGTGCATTGGCGACCATCGACGTCGATGATTTGGATATAGTCGCCCGCCTTCACCACATAAGCCTCGGCCGTCGCGGATTTCACCCGCAGGTCAAGCAGCGGATCCGCCAGCGGATCGGGCAGCGCGAATTGCCCGACCCGGCGCGCAATGGCCCGAGTGATCCGCAGTGTCAGCGGCGTCACGGTATCCTGCGCCTCCGCATCCATCGGCCCGCCCGGCGCGGCGACGATCAGCCAGCCCCGGCCCTGCGCGGTAAACCCCGCGGTTTCGCCCGCGCGCGACGCCGCTCCGAACAGCCCGATCGCCCGCACGCCCGTGACATCAATCCCCCGCCGCGCGAGCGAAAGCCGCAGCCGCCCGGACAAAGCCGCCCGCAAACCCTCCGCCGGGCAATCCGCCCGCCACCCCAGCAGGCCACAATCCACGCGCCCATCGGCCCGCGCCGCAAGCAATTCGGCCCGCTGACCGCCCTCGTCATTCGTCACCGAAATCCGGTCGCCCGCCGCGAACTCAACCACCACAGCACCGCCGCCCGGCACCGTGTAGCGCTCCTCGTTCGGCGCGCGCCCATAGGCCGACGCCCGGCGCGGGTGGCTGGGCCGGGGTGGGCCGGGCCGGAACAGGGTCGGCTGATCCATTCACGTCTCCCTCGTGATCGGAAAAATGGGGAAAACAAAACCTCCCCCAGTCGGGAAAGAGACGTCAGGCCCGCAGATAGGCTTCCATGGAATCGTCCAGGGCATCTTTCCACGGCGTATGGTGTGGCGGCGCCATCGTTCCGGTCATCACCGATTTATAACTGTGATCGCGGAAGGCCATGATGTTTTCCTTCTTATGATGCTTCCATTCGTAGAAAGCCGCGCAGGCTCCATCGACGTCAAAACTCGGGTAATCCGTTTCGGCAATCAGTTCCATGACGTAATCGCCCTGGTACCTGATCGCATATTTCACATCGTCCGAGGCTTCTTCCCGCGCCTCGCGCTCTGCCACATCGGCCATCAGCACCTGTTTGTCGGCGGGCACCGCGATCCGGCCAAGGATGATGTCGCGAACATACCAGGCCTGCGCGTCGAACATGTTGAACGTGAACCACTGGTCCTGCATCCCCAGATAGAACAGCGCCGGATTGTGGACATAGACGACCCCCTTATAAAGATCCGCCGTCGCCAGCCGGTTCGCCGTCTTCAGCCGCAGATCGTCGGGCAGGAACGGGAAATAATGCCGGTAGCCGGTGCAAAGGATGATCGCATCGACATGTTTCGACGTGTCATCACTGAAAAAGGCGGTCTTGCCCTCGACCTTCACCAGCGCGGGCTTTTCTTCCCAGTTGTCGGGCCAGTCGAACCCCATCGGTGCCGAGCGGTAGCAGGAGGTGACCGACTTCGCGCCGTATTTCCAGCATTGCGACCCGATATCCTCTGCCGAATAGGACGACCCCATCACCAGAACATCCTGCCCCTCGAACTCCCGCGCATCGCGGAAATCATGCGCATGGACGATACGGCCATAATAATGGTCGAATCCCGGATATTCCGGCACATTGGGAGAGGAAAAATGCCCGGAGGCCACGATCACATGATCGAAACGTTCCTTGTAAACATGATCCTTTTCCATGTCATGCACGGTTATGGTGAAATCCTCGGCCAGCGGGTCGTATTCCACCCAGCGGATCACCGAATTGAAGCGGATCCAGGGCCGCACGCCCGCCCTGTTCATCCGGCCCTCGATATAATCGAACATCACGGCGCGCGGCGGATAGGAGGCAATCTGCTTGCCGAAATGTTCCTCGAACGAATAATCCGCGAATTCCAGCCCCTCTTTCGGGCCGTTGGTCCACAGATAGCGATACATCGAGCAATGGACCGGCTCGCCATTTTCGTCCACACCCGTGCGCCAGGTGTAATTCCACAGTCCGCCCCAGTTCGCCTGTTTCTCGAAACAAACGATCTCGGGGATTTCGGCGCCCTTGTTCGCGGCGGACTGAAAAGCACGGAGCGCGGCAAGGCCCGAAGGGCCGGCGCCGATCACGGCAACACGTTTCGTCATGCGGTGACTCCCTGTTTTATCATTTTTCCGGTTCGGACCAGATTTCGGAACTGGTTCAACCGGCCTGAACCAATCATGCGGGGGCGGTATGCCTGTTGGTCAATAATTTTTCTTGCGCGGAATGCCATGCTGCGAGAATTTGGGCAGATCAAAGGGTGCGGGATGGCGCAGGGATGATTTAATGAGCAGCTTGTCATTCGCCCAGAGGCTCGCCGTGACCGGCGCCCTGCCCCGGATGGAGGCGCGCAACCGCGCCCCGGTGCGCATCGGCTTCCTGACACCGCTCTCCGGCCCCGAAATCGGCCTGGGGCAAGCCGGGGATGGACGGCTGCCGGATCTGGGCGGACTGGATCAACGACCACGGCGGCATGATGGTCGCGGGTCGCCGCCACCGGATCGAGATCGTCGCGCGCAACAGCGCCACCGGCCGCGCCCGTGAGGCCGCCCGCGATCTGGTCGAGAACCAGCGCGCCCGGATCATCCTGACGCTGGGCGGCGACAGCTTCGCCCCGGCCCTGCCCTGGCTGATGACGCAACGGGTGCTGGTGGCGACGCTGCTGCCCTCCGACCTATCGCCCGACACCCCCTATCTGATCGCGCCCGCCGAGGTGCATCCGCTGTTCAACGTCACCGGGGTCGAGTGGCTGGCCCGCAATCGCCCCACCGCGCGGCGGGTGGCGCTGTGCAGCCAGACCGACAGCCTCGGCCTGCCCTCTCTCGCCGTCTACCGCGCGGCCTTCGAGGCTGCGGGCCTGCCCGTCCTGCGCGAAATCCGCTACGCGCCCGGAACGCAGGACGCGGCGGGCATCGTCGATGCGCTGCTGGCGGATGCCCCCGATGTACTGTGCTGGTGTTCCTCCGCCCCGCCGATGATCGGCGCGCTGACCGAGGCCGCCCATGCCCGCGGCTTCACCGGCGAAATCCTGGCCTGCACGGCGGATGACTACCCCCGGATGATCGCGCGCACCTCGCCCGAATTCATGGCACGCTACACGTTCCAGTCGCCCGATTTCGATGACCCGAAGCTCGCCGATACCGCCTTTTTCTTCCGCAACCCGAAGGCGTTTTTCGACAGCTACAACGCCCGCTTTCCCGGCGAATGGAATGCGGTCAGTTGGGAATATGCCGCGATCCTGGACCTTTGGCACACGGCGGTGGAAATCGCGGATACGGTCGAGCCGGTCTCGGTGCTGGCGGCGATGAAGCGTGGCCAGCAGATGCCGCATGTCTTCGGCCCGGCACGCTGGATGGGGGCGGAACTGTTCGGCATCGACAATGCGCTGATCGGTGACTGGCCGGTGGTGCGGATCATCGGGGGCCGCGCCCGGATCGTCGGCTTCGGCTCGGTGCCGGACTGGCTCGCACGCCACGGCACGGTGCTGGTGCGGCACATGCGGGATCTGGGCCAGATGTGGCAGCAGCGGGTGCGCTTCAGTCCTCCTGCATGAGCAGCTTCTGATCCTCGATCAGGCTCAGCTTCATGAATTCGCTCGCCGCCTCGATGTCGCGCGCGGCGATGGCGTTGAACAGGGCGTTGTAGCCGCGCTGATAGGTGGCGATGCGCGCGGGCGTCAGGTGGCGGCGATACATCGCGGCGCGAAAGCTCTGCCGCCGGGCGTCGATCACCAGGTTGTAGCACGCGATCAGCAGCGGGTTGCCGGTGCCCTCGGCGATCTGGCGGTGGAACTCCTCCTCCAGCCGCAGGAAGGCGGTGACATCGGTGCTGACGGCCTCCAGTTGCGACAGCGTATGGCCCAGTGCCTCGATCTGCCGCGGCGGCATCGAGATGATCGACAGCCGCACCATCTCGGGCTCCAGGATCCCGCGCACCACCTGCAATTGCAGCGGCCCGGTTTCATCCGCCACCGGCGCGACCGATACCGCCACGCCGTCCGGGTTCCACGTCACGAAAGACCCGGACCCCGCGCGCCGCCGGATCATGCCCCGGTCCTCAAGCTGGTCCAGCGCCTCGCGCACCGTGTTGCGCGCCACGCCCAGATCCTGCGCCATCTGCCGCTCCGACGGCAGGCGTTCATCGACGCCATATTCCTGCGCGACGATCCGGGTCGTGAGCGTGTCGATCACATATTGCACGGTGGCGCCGACAAGCGGCGCCGGATTGCGTCGGGGGACGGTCACGGCGGGATCCTTTGGTTCTGCCCGAAGAATAGCCCCGCCGCCGGGGGGATTTCCACCCCCTCAGATGTCGAGCGTGTTCTCCCGCTCCCAATGCGAGAAATGCGACACGAAGCTGTTCCATTCCAGCATCTTCAGCTTCAGATAGGCCGAGGAAAATTCCTCCCCCATCGCCGCCTTCAGCCCCGGATCCTCATCATAGGCCCGGATCGCATCAAGCAGGTTCATCGGCAGCTTCGGCGCGCCCTCGATCTTGTAGCCCTCTGCATACATGTCGATGTCATAGCGCGGGCCGGGATCGGCCTGCGATTTCAGCCCCGACAGCCCCGCCGCGATGATCACCGCCTGCAACAGATAGGGGTTCACCGCCCCGTCGGGCAGGCGTAGCTCGAACCGCCCCGGGCCGGGCACGCGCACCATATGGGTGCGGTTGTTGCCGGTCCATGTCACCGTGTTCGGCGCCCAGGTCGCGCCCGAGGTGGTGCGCGGCGCGTTGATCCGCTTGTAGCTGTTGATCGTCGGATTGGTGATCACCGCAAGCGCCGAGGCATGCTTCATGATCCCGCCGAGGAAATGCCGCCCGCTGTCCGACAGGCCCAGTTCCTTCGTGTCATCGGCAAAGGCATTCTTGCCCGTCTTCGTGTTCCACACCGAGATATGCGCGTGGCAGCCGTTCCCCGTCAGCCCCATGATCGGCTTCGGCATGAAGGTCGCACGCAGCCCGTGTTTTTCCGCCACCGACTTGACCATGAACTTGAAGAACGAATGCTTGTCCGCCGTGGCCAGCGCGCCATCGTATTTCCAGTTCATCTCGAACTGGCCGTTCGCGTCTTCGTGGTCGTTCTGATAGGGTTCCCAGCCGAGTTCGAGCATGTAATCGCAGATCTCCGCGATCACGTCATAGCGGCGCATCACCGCCTGCTGGTCGTAGCAGGGCTTTGCGGCGGTATCGGCGGGGTCGGAAATCTGCGTGCCGTCGGGCGTCAGCAGAAAGAATTCCGGCTCGACCCCGGTCTTGACCTCAAGGTCCATCTCCGCCGCTTCGGCGATCAGCCGGTTGAGCACATTGCGCGGCGCCTGATCCAGCGGCGCGCCGCCCGACATCACGCAATCCGACGCGATCCACGCCACGTCCTTCTTCCACGGCAACTGGATCACCGACGAGGCATCCGGCACCGCAAGCATATCGGGATGCGCGGGCGTCAGGTCGAGCCAGGTGGCAAAGCCCGCGAAGCCCGCGCCGTTCTCCTGCATGTCGGCGATCGCCTGCGCGGGGACCAACTTTGCCCGCTGCGCCCCGAACAGGTCGGTGTAGGAAATCATGAAGTATTTGACGCCCTTTTCCCGGGCGAATGCGGCCAGATCGGTCATGTTCATATCCCTGTTGTGCTGCGGGCGGGGTCTGTGCCCCGCCCGTCATTGTCAAAAGCCGGTCTTGCCCGGGAACCAGTTGGTGCCGGCGAGCGGGATCTGCGCCATCGCGGCCGCCTCCATCGTCAGCGCGCACAGATCCTCGGGTTCGAGGTTGTGGACGTGGTTGTGCCCGCAGGCCCGCGCGATGGTCTGCGCCTCCAGCGTCATCACCGCCAGATAGTTGCGCAGCAGCCGCCCGGCCTCGACCGGATCGACCCGCTTCATCAGTTCGGGATCCTGCGTGGTGATGCCCGCCGGATCGCGGCCTTCGTGCCAGTCGTCATAGGCATCCGCCGTGGTGCCGAGCGCCGCATATTCCGCGCCCCATTTCGGATCGAGTTCGCCAATCGCGATCAGCGCCGCCGTCCCGATCGACACCGCATCCGCGCCAAGCGCCAGCGCCTTCGCCACATCGGCGCCCGAGCGGATCCCGCCCGAGACGACCAGCTGCACCTTCCGGTGCATGCCCAGATCCTGAAGCGCCTGCACGGCGGGGCGGATACAGGCCAGCGTCGGCATGCCGACATGTTCGATGAACACATCCTGCGTCGCCGCCGTGCCGCCCTGCATCCCGTCCAGCACGACCACATCCGCCCCGGCCTTCACCGCCAGCGCCGTGTCGTAATAGGGCCGCGCGCCGCCGATCTTGATATAGATCGGCTTTTCCCAGTTGGTGATCTCGCGCAGTTCGAGGATCTTGATCTCCAGGTCATCCGGCCCGGTCCAGTCCGGATGACGGCAGGCGGAACGCTGGTCGATCCCCACCGGCAGGTTGCGCATGTTGGCGACCCGCTGGGTGATCTTCTGGCCGAGCAGCATGCCGCCGCCGCCCGGTTTCGCGCCCTGCCCGATCACCACCTCGATCGCATCGGCGCGGCGCAGGTCGTCCGGGTTCATGCCGTAGCGGCTGGGCAGGTATTGATAGACCAGCTTTTCGCTGTGGCCGCGTTCCTCGTCCGTCATGCCGCCGTCGCCGGTGGTGGTGGAGGTCCCGGCCATCGTCGCGCCACGGCCCAATGCCTCTTTCGCCGGGCCGGAGAGCGCACCGAAGGACATGCCCGCGATGGTGATCGGGATCTTCAGTTCGATCGGCTTCTTCGCGAAGCGTGTGCCAAGGACGACATCCGTGCCGCATTTCTCGCGGTAGCCTTCCAGCGGATAGCGCGACATCGAGGCGCCGAGGAACAGCAGATCGTCGAAATGCGGGACGTGCCGTTTGGTGCCGCCACCGCGGATGTCATAGATACCGGTCGCCGCGGCGCGGCGGATTTCGGCGTTGACGGCGTTGCTGAAGGTATAGCTGTCCCGCGGCGGGGTGCGAGGGGTGTGTTCCATTGCAATGATCCTCAGTATTCGCCAGCGTGGTCGACGTGGAAATTGTAGAGCTTGCGGGCCGAACCGTAGCGCTTGAACTCCTCGGGCTTCGCATCCGCGCCCGCACGGTCGAGCAGATCCTTCAGGATCGCGAGATGTTCAGGCCGCATCTCCTTCTCGATGCAGTCGGCGCCCAGCGATTTGACCGAACCGCGCACGAACAGCCGCGCCTCATAGAGGCTGTCGCCCAACGCATCACCCGCATCGCCCAGCACCACCAGATTGCCCGATTGCGCCATGAAGGCCGACATGTGGCCGATATTGCCGAAGACCACGATGTCGATGCCCTTCATCGAAATGCCGCAGCGGCTCGACGCATTGCCCTTGATCACCAGGAGCCCGCCATTCCCGGTGGCGCCCGCATATTGCGAGGCGTCGCCGTCGATGATCACGGTGCCCGACATCATGTTTTCCGCGACACCCGGCCCGGCAGAACCGGTGACATGGACGGTGGCCTGCTTGTTCATCCCGGCGCAATAATAGCCGGTCGAACCCTTCACGGTGACCTCGATCGGCGCATCAAGGCCGACGGCAATCGCATGCGCGCCCTTCGGGTTTACGATCTCCCATTGGGTCTGGTTGGTCTGCGCCGCCTGGGATTGCAGCGCGGCATTGACCTCGCGCAGCGGCGTGGTGGCGATATCGAGGGTCTGCATGCTCAGCGCTCCCAGAAATAGACGGTGGCGGGTTCGGGCTCCCAGACCTTCGCGGTCTCGATCCCCGGCAGGTTGGCCAGCGCGCGGTATTCGGAACCGAAGGCAACGTAATCCTCCGTTTCCGCCATCACGGCGGGCTTGCACGCGATCGGGTCACGCACCACGCCGAAGCCGTTCTTCGTGCCGACGACGAAGGTGAAGAAGCCGTCGAGATCCTCCAGCGTGCCTTCCAGCGCCTCGCCCAGGTTCGCGCCCCCGGCTAGCCGCGAGGAGATGTAGCAGGCGGCGACCTCGGTATCGTTCTGCGTTTCCGGCGCGAAGCCCTTCGCGCTCAGCACCCGGCGCATCTGGTTGTGGTTCGACAGCGAGCCGTTATGCACCAGGCACTGGTCATCGCCCGTCGAGAACGGATGCGCGCCCATCGTGGTGACAGCGGATTCCGTCGCCATCCGGGTGTGGCCGATGCCGTGACTGCCCGCCATGTCGCGGATACCGAAACGCGCGGCGACGTCCTTCGGCAGGCCGATCTCCTTGAAGATCTCCATCGCCGTGCCGCAGCCCATGACCCGGATCCCCTTGGCCTTCATGAAGGCGCGGGTCTCGGCCTCGCTGCCCTCCGGGATCGTCAGGACGGCATGGGTATCGACCACCTTCATCGACACCTTTTGCCCCAGTGCCGCCTCCAGCGCGCCCTCCAGCCCGTCAAAGGTGGTTTCGGGCGTGTCCGACTGGACCGTCATCTTCAGCCCCTGCGCCTCGTCGCCGTAAATGGCGATGCCGGCGCTGTCGGGGCCGCGGTCGGTCATCGTGATCAACATATCCGTCAGCAGGCTACCGAGCTGAGGACGCAGCGATTCCTTCTTCAGGAACAGCCCAACGATCCCACACATTGTTCTCTCCATACATTGCGGCCCGTGGCCGTGATGGTTTGACTAAAAGGAAAGTTAGTTTCTGTTCAAGATATTTTTCGTATGGGGAATATGAATATCTCACCGATCAAATTCCGCCCGGAAAACAGGCGTTGCAAACCGCCCCCACCGCAGCCGCGCTGAAATTCGCGGCACTCCGCGCCCATGCCGTCAGGGGGCAGTCCGAATCGGGATGTCGGGAAAGCTGCGGAGATGGCCCATGCACGCCGGGCACAAATGCAAACGCGGGGCCGAAAGGCCCCGCGCAGGTTCCGCGATACGGAAAGGATCAGGCTTCGGCTTCGGCAGCTTCGGCCGAGACCAGGCCCGACGGCGCCGCGATGTTCGCGATGACGAAGTTGCGGTCGATGGTCGGCTTCACGCCTTCCGGCAGGGTCACGTCGTTGATGTGGATCACATCGCCGATCACCTTGCCGGTCAGGTCCACGGTGATGTGGTCCGGAATGTCACCCGCCAGCACTTCGAGCTCGACTTCCGGGCGCACGATGGTCAGCGTGCCGCCACGCTTCAGGCCGGGCGCCGCATCGGCGTTGTCGAAGTTCACATGGATGAACAGGTTGATGCGCGAGGCGCGGTGGGTGCGCATGAAGTCGATATGCGTCGGCAGATCCTTGACCACATCCTTCTGCACGCCGCGGCAGATCACGCGGACGTCTTCCTGACCTTCGACCTTCAGGTTGAAGAGCGTGGACATGAAGCGGCCCTTGCGCAGGCGGGTCAGCAGCTTGTTGTAGTCGAAGTTCAGAGCCAGCGGCTCCTTGCCGTCACCGTAGACGATGCCGGGCACGAAGCCCTGACGACGTGCTGCGCGAGCGGCCCCCTTGCCCGTCCCCGTGCGCACGACGGCTTCGAGAGTTTCGATCTCTTTTGCCATTTGCGTATTCCTTGTATTGGCGTTTTGGGCCTCCTCCAAGGGTGCAGGCCCACGAAACCGGGCGCATAGCCCGAAACCGGCGGCTTGGCAATGGTCAAACGGCCCCGCACCGCATACACGGCCTGACGACAGGAGAACAGGATGACATTTCGGCAGGTCGCGGCGGCAAGCCGTAGGACGGGCAGCGGGCTGGCGGCGATCGGGCTGTTCTGGGGCGCCTTCGCGGCGCAGATCCCGGAATTCAAGCTGCGCGCCGGGGTCAACGATGCGCAGATGGGGATGGTGCTGCTTTGCACGGCAATCGGCGGCATGACGGCGATGGCGCTGGCGCCGCGGATCCGGCGCATTCTGGGGGGCGGCAACGCTGCCGGTCACGGGGAGCGTGCTGGCCATCGCGGCGATTTTGCCGCTGATGATCCAGTCGGCGGCGACGATGGGGGTGGCGCTGGTGGTCATGGGGGCGTCGATGGCGACGCTGGACATCAACGTCAATGTCCGGGTGTCCGAGCGCGAATCCGAAACCGCCCTGCCCCTGATGAACTACAACCACGCGCTTTATTCCTTTGGCTTTGCCGCCGCCGCGCTGGCGGTGGGCGCGGCGCAGCGGGCGGGCTTTGGCCCCGAGCAGATCCAGCCGGCGATGGCACTGCTGCTGGTTCTGGCGGCGGCGATGATGATCGAGCGGCAGGTGCCCCTTCTCCCCGCCGACACGGCGGGCGGCCGCACGCCCTGGCCCGTGGTCTGGCCAGCGGCGGCGATCCTGTTCGCGGCCTTCGTGACAGAGAACGCCACCGAAAGCTGGTCCGCGCTGCATATCGAACGCACCTTCGCCACGCGCCCGGGCGAAGGTGCCTTTGGCCCGGCGACGATGGGGCTGACGATGGGGATCGGCCGGATGGCGGGGCAGATGCTGGCGGCGCGGGTGGGCGAGGCGCGGCTGGTTGCGGGGTCGGCGGTGCTGGCGGCAATCGGCGCGCTGATGGTGGGGCTGGCGCCGGTGCAATGGGGTGCGGTGCTGGGTGTCGGCATCATCGGCGCGGGGATCGCGGTGCTGGTGCCCTCGGCCAATTCGCTGCTGGGCCGCCGGGTGGCACCGGCGCAGATCGGGTTGGCGATTTCGCGCGCCTGGATGATCGGCTTCACCGGCTTCTTCATCGGCCCCGTGGTGATGGGGTTGATGGCGCAGGCCATTGGCCTGCGCGCGGCCTTTGCCGTGGTGGCGCTGGTGGTGGCGACGATCCTTCTGTCGCTGCGCCGCCTGACCCGTCAGGCGTAAGTGTCGAAAAACCCGTCCGGGATCAGCAGGTTCTCGCGCCGCAGGTTCCTCACGTCGCGCTCGCCGCACAGCGCCATGGAGATGTCGAGCTCCTTGCGCAGCACATTCAGCGCGGCCTCGACACCTTCCTGCCCCATCGCGCCCAGACCGTGGATATAGGCGCGGCCGATCATCGTGCCGGTGGCGCCAAGGGCCAGCGCCTTGAGGATGTCCTGCCCCTGCCGGATGCCGCTGTCGATATAGACCTCGCAGCGGCCATCCACCGCCTTGAGGATCGAGGGCAACATCCGGATCGT
Source organism: Paenirhodobacter sp. (assembly GCF_047600745.1). Classification (GTDB taxonomy): domain Bacteria; phylum Pseudomonadota; class Alphaproteobacteria; order Rhodobacterales; family Rhodobacteraceae; genus Rhodobacter. The sequence continues at coordinate 597,017 of NZ_JASGKI010000004.1, forward strand.
GGTCATCGCCCCGTCCAACTGCCGCCCGCCGTGGTTCGACACCACGATCGCATCGGCGCCGAAATCCGCTGCGATTCTGGCATCTTCGGCGTCGTTGATGCCCTTGAGGATGAACTTCCCGCCCCACTGATCGCGGATCCGCGCGACCTTGGCCCAATCAAGGCAGGGGTCGAACTGCTCGTTCGTCCAGTTCACCAGCGAGGAGGCATCCGACACCCCCTTCGCATGGCCGACGATATTGCCAAAGAACCGGCGGGGCGTCTGAAGCATCTCCAGCCCCCATTGCACCTTCGTCGCCATGTTGACGATATTCGGCAGCGTGAGCCGCGGCGGCGCCGACAGCCCGTTCTTCAGATCCTTGTGCCGCTGGCCGAGGATTTGCAGATCCAGCGTCAGGACCAGCGCCGAACACTGCGCCTTGCGCGCCCGTTCTATAATGTTATCAACGAATTCCGCGTCGTTCATAACGTAAAGCTGGAACCAGAACGGCTCGGGCGAGGCGGCATGCACATCCTCGATCGAACAGATCGACATGGTGGAGAGCGTATAGGGCACGCCGAATTTCGCCGCCGCACGGGCGGCCTTGATCTCGCCATCCGCGCGCTGCATCCCGGTCATGCCAACGGGGCTGAGCGCGAGCGGCATGGTCACCTTGCGGCCCAGCATCTCCCCCGCCGTCGAGCGGTCCCGCAGATCCACCGCCACCTTCTGCCGCAGCCGGATCTTCGCAAAATCCGAAGTGTTCTCGCGGAAGGTCTGCTCGGTATAGGCGCCGCTCTCGCAATAGTCGTAGAACATCTTCGGCGTGCGCTTGCGGTGCAGATCCTTCAGATCCTGAATGCAGGTGATGACGGGCATGGCGAACCTCCTGTTGGGTCCGCCCTACGCCCGGGAATGGGTCAAGTCAACGCGCGTCAGGCGGCGTGAGCACCGCCCGCCAGTTCCGCCACCCGGGCCAGAACCTCGTCCACCGGGCACCCCTCGCCGATCAGCTTGACGATCGCCGAACCGATCACGCAGCCATCCGCCACCCCGGCGATGGTCCGCGCCGCCTCGGGCGAGTTGATGCCGAAGCCCACCACCACCGGCAGGTCGGTCTGCGCCTTGATCCGCGCGACCTCGGGACCGACGGCATCGGCCTGCGCCGCCTGCGCGCCGGTGATCCCGGTGACCGAGACGTAATAGACGAAGCCCGAGGTGTTCTGGAGCACCTTCGGCAGGCGCTTGTCATCGGTCGTCGGCGTGGCGAGACGGATGAAGTTGATCCCCGCCGCCTGCGCGGGCAGGCACAGTTCCACGTCCTCCTCGGGCGGCAGATCGACGACGATCAGCCCGTCGATACCGACCCGCACCGCCTCCGCCAGGAAGCTCTCGACCCCGCGCGAATAGATCGGGTTGTAATAGCCCATCAGCACCACCGGCGTGGTCGTGTCGCCCTTGCGGAACTCCGCCACCATGTCGAGCGTCTGCTGAAGCGTCTGGTGATGGTCGAGCGCGCGCTGCCCGGCATGCTGGATCGTCGGGCCGTCAGCCATCGGATCGGTGAAGGGCATGCCCAGCTCGATCACATCCACCCCCGCCGCGGGCATCCCCTTCATCACCGCGAGCGAGGTGGCGATGTCCGGATCCCCCGCCATCAGATAGGCTACGAAGGCCTTCTTCCCCTCGGCCTTGAGTGCGGCGAATTTGGCGTCGATCCGGGTCATGTGCGCGTCCTCTCTGTTCGGCTCCGGTTTGCGGCATGGGGGCGGGAAAATCAATGGGGGCATTGCCTGCCGGGCGCGGCTTGCCTATGAAGCGGCGAGATTTCGACAGGAGTGGATCATGGGCTTCAAGATGGGGATCGTCGGCCTGCCGAACGTAGGCAAATCGACGCTGTTCAACGCGCTGACGAAAACCGCCGCCGCACAGGCCGCGAACTTCCCCTTCTGCACGATCGAGCCCAATGTGGGCGAGGTCGCGGTGCCGGATCCGCGGCTCGACAAGCTGGCGCAGATTGCCGGCTCGAAGCAGATCATCCCGACGCGGATGACCTTCGTCGATATTGCGGGCCTCGTGAAGGGTGCGTCGAAGGGCGAGGGTCTGGGCAACCAGTTCCTGGCCAATATCCGCGAAACCGATGCCATCGCCCACGTCCTGCGCTGTTTCGAGGATGGCGACATCACCCATGTCGAAGGCCGGATCGACCCCGTGGCCGACGCCGAGACGATCGAGACCGAGTTGATGATCGCCGATATGGAATCGCTCGAAAAGCGGCTTCAGGGCATCGCGCGCAAGGTGAAGGGTGGCGACAAGGACGCGCTGGATCAGGAACGGCTGATGAAGGCCGCGCTGGCCGCGCTGGAATCGGGCAGGCCCGCCCGTACGGTCAAGGTCTCCGAGGATGACCGCAAGCAATGGGGCATGCTGCAACTGCTCACCGCGAAGCCGGTTCTCTATGTCTGCAACGTCGAGGAGGCATCGGCCGCCACCGGCAACAGCAAGACCGAAGCGGTGGCGAAGATGGCCGCCGAGCAGCATGCCGGGATCGTCATCATCTCCGCGAAGATCGAGGAGGAAATCTCCCAGCTCGACGCCGAGGAAGCGGTGATGTTCCTTGAGGAACTGGGCCTGCACGAAGCGGGGCTCGACCGGCTGATCCGCGCGGGCTACGAATTGCTGGGCCTTGAGACCTATTTCACCGTCGGGCCGAAGGAAGCCCGCGCCTGGACAATCCGCAAGGGCACGATGGCGCCGCAGGCCGCCGGCGTGATCCATGGCGATTTCGAGCGTGGCTTCATCCGCGCCGAAACCGTCGCCTATGAGGATTATGTCAAATACAACGGAGAATCCGGCGCCAAGGAAGCCGGGAAATTCCGTGTCGAAGGCAAGACTTACGAAGTTCAGGACGGCGACGTGCTGCATTTCCTGTTCAACGCCTGAGTTGCATCGCCCCGGCCCCCGGGCCATAGAGGGGCAACGCATCACAGGAGAGCATGATGGCCCCGAAATTCGGCACCAGCGGCCTGCGTGGCCTTGTCGTCGAACTCACACCCGAACTGGTCGCGGATTACACCCGCGCCTTCATCGCCGCCTGCCCGACAGGCGGGGCGGTGATGGTCGGGCAGGATTACCGGCCCTCCTCGCCCGCCATCGCGGCGATGGTGCTGCGGACGGTGCGCGAAGCCGGGCTGCGGGCGATCGACCTTGGCGCGCTGCCCACGCCCGCGCTGGCGCTGGCCTGTATCGGGGCGGGCTGTGGCGCGGTGATGGTCACCGGCAGCCATATCCCGGCCGACCGCAACGGGCTGAAATTCTATGTGCCGACGGGGGAGATCACCAAGGACGACGAGGCGAAGATCCTCGCCGCGCTCGGCACGGCACCCGGCACCGGCGCGGGTCCGGCAGAGGCCGATCCGCAGGCCGGGGCACGTTATGTTGCGCGCTATGCCACGGCCTATGGTCCGGTGGCGCTGAACGGGCTGCGGATCGGGGTCTATGAACATAGCTCCGTCGCGCGCGAGATCCTGAAGCAGGTACTGGCCGCGCTTGGCGCCGAGGTGGTGCCGCTGGCGCGCTCCGAAACCTTCATCCCTGTCGATACCGAGGCGGTGGATCCGGTGACCCGGACCCTTTTCGCGCAATGGTGCCGGGACAATGCGCTCGACGCGCTGGTCTCGACCGATGGCGATGCCGACCGGCCGATGGTCACCGATGCCTCGGGCGAGGTGATCCCGGGCGACATTCTGGGGGCGCTGACGGCGCGCAGCCTGGGCGCCGAGGTGATCTGCACGCCGGTATCCTCGAACAGCATGATCAACGAGATGGGCTTCGGCCGGATCGTGAAAACGCGGATCGGCTCCCCCTTCGTCATCGCCGCGATGGAGGAGGAGACCGGCGCCGTGGTGGGCTATGAGGCGAACGGCGGCTTCCTGCTGGGCTTTGCCGCGCAGGGACCGGCGGGGCCGCTTGCGCCGCTGATGACACGGGACTGCGTGCTGCCGATCGTTGCGCCGCTGGCCGCCGCGAAGGCCGCCGGGCTGAGCCTCGCCGATCTGGTCGCCGCCCTGCCGCCGCGCTTCACCGCCGCCGACCGGCTGACCGAGATCCCGACCCAGAACGCGCAGGCGCTGATCGCCGAGCTGAAGGACGATCCGGTCCGGCGCGATCAGTTCTTCACCCCGCGCCGGGTGGAGTTGGTCGATCTGACGGATGGGTTGCGTGCGACGTTGGCCGATGGCGCGGTGGTGCATCTGCGGGCCTCGGGCAATGCGCCGGAATTCCGCTGCTATGTCGAGGCGGACAGCAAAGCCGCCGCCGCCGCCCTGCTCGCCACCTATCTCGACCGTCTGGCGGCGCGGCTGCGCTAACCGATCTGCGCGGGGCCGGTCTCTCCGGCGATCGGCACCGCGCGCGGCAGGGCCACGCCCGAAATCCGGGCCCGGCGCATCTGTGCCAGCAGGCCCGCGATCCGATGCGCCGCTTCCTCCGGGTCCAGCCCGCCGGGGCGGATGTTGGAGATACAGTTGCGGCGGCTGTCGGGCAGACCGGGCTCCGGCGCCCAGGTGACATAGGCGCCCAGGCTGTCGGCGGCGGACAGGCCCGGCCTTTCGCCGATCAGCAGGACGACCGCCTCCGCCCCCACCGCCGCGCCGATGTCGTCGCCAATCGCCACCCGGCCCCGCTCCGCCAGAACCACCGGCGCGGGTGTTTCGCGCAGCGCCTGTAGCGCGGCCACCACGGTTGCCGCATGGGCATCCACCGCCGTCGCCGAAAGCCCATCGGCCACCACGATCACCAGATCCGATTTCGGCAGGTCGAGCACTGCGCCCGGCGCCAACCTGCGGCCCAGATCCGGACGCCGGACGTAGGCGGCGCGGTCTGGCGCTGCGCTCGCCACCGTGGCGGTCGGATAGCCGGCAAAAGCCGCGCGCAGGGCGGGCAGGTTCATGTCGGACCAGACCGCCTCCCGCGCGCGGGCATGGTCGAGCGCGAAGGCCAGCGCCGCCCGCGTCGGCAGGCCGGAACCCGAATGGCCAAGCGCCACCCGCGCCGCCGTCATCGCGCGCAGCCGCGCGGCCAAGGGTGCGGGCAAGGTCATGCGGCCTCCAGCAGCGGCACGCCGCGCAGCCGGTCGATCAGCGCGGCACCATCCGACATCCGTCCCCCCGCGTCCAGCACACCCATCCGTTCCAGCCAGGCGGCGAATTCCGGCGCGGGCGGACGGCCCAGCGTTTCACGCACGAACACCGCATCATGGGCCGAAAGGCTTTGATAATTCAGCATGATGTCATCCGCCCCCGGCACCGCGATGACGAAATTCACCCCTGCCGCGCATAGCGAAATCAGCAGGCTGTCCATATCCTCCTGATCGGCATCGGCGTGGTTCGTATAGCACACATCCACCCCCATCGGCAGGCCGAGCATCTTGCCGCAGAAGTGGTCCTCCAGCCCGGCCCGGATGATCTGCTTGCCATTGAACAGGTATTCCGGTCCGATGAAGCCGACCACCGTATTGACCAGCAGCGGGCGGAATTCGCGCGCGACGGCATAGGCGCGGGTCTCCATCGTCTGCTGATCCATGCCGAAATGCGCATTGGCCGAGAGCGCCGCGCCCTGACCCGTCTCGAAATACATCACATTGTCGCCAATGGTGCCACGGTTGAGCGCCAGCGCCGCTTCATAGGCTTCGCGCAGAACATGAAGATCGACGCCGAACCCCTTGTTTGCCTTTTGTGATCCGGCGATGGACTGAAACACCAGATCAACCGGCGCGCCCTGGGCCATCGCCTCGATCGCCACGGTGACATGGCCAAGGCAACAGTGCTGCGTCGGGATGTCCAGCGACAGCCGAAGATCGTCCAGCAGGGTGACGATGCGGGTGTAATCCTCGACCGTATCGGTCGCCGGGTTGACGCCGATCACCGCATCACCCGTCCCCATCATCAGCCCATCCACCGCCGAGGCGAGGATCCCCCGGCTGTCGTCCGTCGGATGGTTCGGCTGGTTGCGCGTCGCCATCCGGCCGGGCAGGCCCAGCGTATTGCGGAACCGCGTCACCACCCGCCGCTTCGCCGCCACCGCAACAAGATCCTGCAACCGCATGATTTTGCTCACGGCGGCGACCATCTCCGGGGTCAGGCCGGGGCTGACCTCCTCCAGCGCCACATGCCCGGTCGCAGGCGACAGCAGCCATTCGCGGAACTCCCCCACCGTCATATGCGCGACGGGCGCGAAGGCCCGGGCATCGTGGCGGGCAAAGATCAGATCGGTGATTTCATCGCCTTCGACCCCCAGAATATCCTCTGCCAGAAAATCCCGCAGCGGCAGGTCGGCCAGCGCGATCTGCGCCGCCAGCCGCTCGACCGGCCCATCGGCCGCCACCCCCGCCAGCTGGTCGCCCGACCGCTCCGGCGTGGCCCGGGCCAGCAGCTCCTTGAGCGAGCCGAAGCGGTAGCGCGTCTGGCCGATGACCGTCGCGTAACCCATGGATGTCTCCCTGTTTTGCCTCAGGGTTCAGCACTTCGGCATGCCCTGTCAAGGCATCCGCCCGGTTTCCGGGCGCCGGACCCGCGCGATGCTGAACCATTGGGCAGGCCCTCTTGTGGTGCCGGGATCGCGCGCTAAGTTGGGGGAAAGGAGAGCGACATGGCCGGTGGCTGGGCGCGCGACGGCGCGGTGAACGAACAGATCGACGCCTCGATCGAGGATGAATTGAAGCGGTTGCAGACCCGCCGCGCCCCGGTGGGCGAAAGCCTGACCGAATGCGCCGAATGCGGCGAGGAGATCCCCGAGGCCCGCCGCATCGCAATCCCCGGCGTCAAGCTCTGCATCGACTGCCAGAAGGCCCGCGACACCCGGCATCAGGCGCGCGGCGGCATCAACCGGCGCGGCTCCAAGGACAGCCAGTTGAAGTGACCGCGCCGCACGGCTAAGCCGGGACAAACACGGAGGCCCCGATGCACAAGGTCATTTTCGACACCGATCCCGGCGTGGACGACGCGCTCGCGCTTTACTACCTGCACCGCCACCCGGAGGTGGACCTGCTGGCGATCACCACCGTCTTCGGCAATGCGCCGGTGTCGCTGACCACCCGCAACGCGCTGTTTCTCAAACAGGAATGGCACATCCCCGCGCCGGTCGCGAAGGGCGCGGCCGGGCCGCTCGGTCGGGGTGGCACCGAGCATTGGCCCGTCCATATCCACGGCCATGACGGGCTGGGCAATATCGGCGTGCCGGAGGCCGTGGGCGCACCCGATCCCCGCCCCGCGCATCGGCTGATCATTGATCTGGTCCGGGCGCATCCGGGTGAAGTGACCCTTGTCGCCGTCGCGCGGATGACGAACCTTGCGCTGGCGCTGCGCGAGGCGCCGGAGATCGCCGGGCTGGTGAAACAGGTGATCCTGATGGGCGGCGCCTTTGCCGTGCCGGGGAATGTCACCCCCGCCGCCGAGGCGAATATCTTCGGCGATGCGCAGGCGGCGGATGAGGTCTTCGGCGCGCCCTGGCCGGTATTGGCGATCGGGCTCGACGTGACGCGGCGGGTGGAGATGACGCGGGCGGAGATCGAGGCGCTTGGCGCAGAGAGCCCCGATCTTGCGCTGCTGCGGGATCTGTCGCTGGATTATGTGGGCTTCTACGAGACGCTTGGCCATCGGGGGATGGTGGTGCACGACTGCTGCGCCTGCGTGGCGCTGACCGATCCCGGCCTGTTCGCCACGCGCGCCGCCCGGGTGCGGGTGCTGAGCGGCGGCATCGGCACCGGAATGACCGTGGCCGCGCCGCAGGACATGACCTTCCCGCCGTCGGACTGGGACAACGCCGCGCTGCAATCCTATGCGGAGGGGATCGACCCGGAGGCGGTGCTGGACCGCATCCGCCGGGTGATCACCGCGTAACCGGGCCAATATCGGCGCCGAGGCCACGCATCAGATCCTCGAACGCCGGGAAGGAGGTCGCGATCGGGCTGCCGTCATCCACCGTCACCGGCAGGTCGCTGACCAGCCCGAGCACGAGGAAGCTCATCGCGATCCGGTGGTCGATATGGGTGGCGCAGGTCGCGCCGCCCGGGATGCGGTCCTGTCCGTGGACGATCAGCGTGTCCTGATCCTCCTCGATCCGCAGGCCGCAGGCCTCCAGCCCCCGGGCCATGGCGTCGATCCGGTCGGATTCCTTGACCCGCAACTCCTTCACCCCGCGCATCATGGTGGCGCCCGTGGCCGTCGCCGCCACCACAGCCAGCACAGGGTATTCGTCGATCATCGAGGCCGCGCGTTCGGGCGGCACCTCCACCCCGTGCAGGCGCGAATGCCGCACGCGCAGATCGGCCACCGGCTCGCCGCCCTCTTCGCGCGGGTTCTCAAAGGTGATGTCGGCGCCCATTTCGACCAGCGTGGTGAACAACCCGTTGCGCGTCGGGTTCTGGCTGACGCCCGGCACCAGGATCTCCGACCCCGGCACGATCAGCGCGGCACAGACCGGGAAGGCCGCCGAAGACGGATCGCGCGGCACCGCCACCGATTGCCCGGTCAGATCGGGCTGGCCCTGAAGCGTGATCACCCGCCCCTCCGGCGTTTCTTCCACCGTCAGATCGGCGCCAAAACCGCGCAGCATCCGTTCGGTATGGTCGCGGGTCGCTTCCTTTTCGATCACCACGGTCTGCCCCGGAGCGTTCAGCCCGGCCAGCAGCACCGCCGATTTCACCTGCGCCGAGGGCACCGGCGTGGTGTAGCACACCGGAACCGGCTCCGCCGCGCCGACCAGCGTCATCGGCAGCCGCCCGCCCGCGCGCCCCACCGCCCGCGTCCCGAACAGCGCCAGCGGATCGGTCACCCGCCCCATCGGCCGCTTGCGCAGGCTGGCGTCGCCCGTAAAGGTCGCCGTGACCGGAGAGGTCGCCATCGCCCCCATGATCAGCCGCACGCCGGTGCCGGAATTGCCGCAGTCGATGATGTCCCCAGGCTCGGCAAAGCCACCCACGCCCACACCGTCCACCGTCCAGTGCCCCGGCCCCAGCCGCGTGACGGTGGCGCCAAAGGCCCGCATCGCCTTCGCGGTGTCCAGAACGTCCTGCCCCTCCAGCAGGCCGGTGATCTCCGTCCGCCCGATCGACAGCGCGCCCAGGATCAGTGCCCGGTGCGAAATGGATTTGTCGCCCGGCACCTCGGCCACACCGGACAGGGCCGCGCCCCTGCGCGCGATCATCGGAACTGGTTCACCGTGGCCGGACATGAGGCGCCTCCCTGAATTGGTCGGCCCCTGTTAGCCTATGCGGCGCCGCCCCGGAAGGGGTCAGCGGCGGAAGGTCGCGTAGTCGGGCACCCGGCCCTCGCGCAGCGCCTTCTGTTCGTAGCGGGTCGAGATCCAGTCCCCCCACGGCGTGCCGGAATGCGCGGTCAGGGCAAAGCCCGCCTTCGGCGCCTCTTCCAGCGCCTGCTCCATATAGCTCGGAATATCCGTCGCCACGCGGAATTCGGCGCCCGGAGTCAGGATCCGGCGCAGCGGCAGCAGGTAATCCGGCGTGACGAAGCGGCGCCGGTGGTGGCGCGCCTTCGGCCAGGGGTCGGGATAATTCAGGAAGGCCCTGGAAATACTGCCGTCTGGCAACACATCCATCAGGTCGCGCACATCGCCCGGGTGCACGGCCAGATTGGTGACCCCCGCCGCCCGGATCTTGCCCAGCAGCATCGCGACGCCGTTGATGAAGGGTTCCGCGCCGATGATGTTGATGCCGGGATAGGTCGCGGCCATATGGACCAGATGCTCGCCGCCGCCAAAGCCGATTTCCAGCCAGGCGGGGTTGTCATTGCCGAAGATCGCCGCCGGATCGACCGGATCGCGCGCCGGGTTTTCCTCGCGCGTGATGCCGCGCGGGCGCAGGCTCTCCAGATCTTCGCTCAGATAGGCCTTCTGGCTCGCCCTCAGCGTCTTGCCGGAGCGGCGGCCATAGAAATTGCGCCAGGCGGGGGTTTGCGGATCCTCGGTCATGCGCGGCCTGTATGCCGCGCGGCGCCTTGGGTCAAGCCCGAAGCCCTTGACACGAAACAGGAACACCGATAGAACCTTGCGCGAACAATAGATTACCGACAACACGGGGCCCTGCCGGATGCTGACGCGCAAGCAATTGGAATTGCTGGACTTCATTCAGAAACGCGTTGCACGGGATGGGGTACCGCCCTCGTTCGACGAAATGAAGGATGCGCTCGACCTGCGCTCGAAATCGGGGATTCACCGTTTGATCACTGCCCTTGAGGAGCGCGGCTTCATCCGCCGCCTGGCCCACCGCGCCCGCGCGATCGAAATCGTCAAGCTGCCGGATGCGCTGGAAACGGGGGAAAAGGCGCCCGGTTTCGCCCCTCGGGTGATCTCCGGCGACCGGGTAGATCCGCCGCGTGGCGCTCTGCCCGTCGCCGCGATCGGGGCGGTCGAAATCCCGGTCATGGGCCGGATCGCCGCGGGCGTACCGATCGAGGCAATCGCCGAGGTCTCCCATCACGTCGCCGTGCCGGGGCCGATGGTTTCGGGCCGGGGCGAGCATTACGCGCTGGAGGTCAAGGGCGATTCGATGATCGACGCCGGGATCAACGATGGCGATGTCGTAGTGATCCGGGAGCAGACCACGGCGGACAATGGCGATATCGTCGTCGCGCTGGTCGAGGGGGCCGAGGCGACGCTGAAACGCTATTTCCGGCGCGGCGGGATGATCGCGCTCGAAGCGGCAAACCCGGCCTATGAGACCCGTTTGCTGCGCGAGGATCAGGTGAAGGTCCAGGGGCGGCTGGTGGGCTTGATCCGGACCTATTGACCCATCGCAACTGTCACCCGGGTGAGGCGGTGTGTCCCGTCACGCCCGGCAGGTATGGGTTTTGGTTATCGCTGGCTACAGTCTATTGCGGCAGGATAAAGCTATTGCCTGTTCGGCAGGTCTCTCCCGCCATGGTCAGCAACAGGATCCAACAACGCGTGAACGCGTGTGCGACCTGCCACTGTGGATTGATCCCCCGTTGCCCGCGCACGATTGCGGGTTGGCCCGTCCTCGCAGGCCGCCCCTTTCTGCCAGCAGCGGAATCCTGCGGCTGTAGAGGGCTGAATTCTCCGGAAAATGCCCGCGTCGATTGCCCCCGCGACTTTGCCACTCATCGGGAAGGCACGCGCGTGGAAAAGCATGGTGTCCGATCCGACGCGCGCCAATATCTTCCCTCCTCACGCGGGAAAGATGAGCGGTGTGGACAACCTGTTGATTGCGGATATTGATTCCCCCGTGCAGGGAAGAAGAATTTTGCGACAGTAAATACGGTCGAGGACGTCCGATGCCCCCGCGCGCGGGGACGAAGAGTGATCGCCGGGGCGTTGGCCATTTCCTGCGCCCGATGCCCCCGTATGGGGACGAAGAGTTAGTGCCGCAAATATCCGTCACGGCGGCGGTAGTACCCTTCGCGCGGGGCAGATGATTTGACTTATTGTCTTGCAATGCTCCCTCCGCGTGCGGGGAAAAGGAGTGTTGGCTGCGACGGGCGGCGGCTGCATATCCCCTCAGCGCGCGGGGATAATGAATGGCCATTTCGCCGCGTATCATCGGATAGTCCCCTCCACGCGCGGGAAAGATGGCGTGGTGTGCGCCTACGGGAGTGTCCCGAATAGGTTTTCCCACGAGAAGGCTCTCCCATTCGATCAACACCGATGTCAGTCTCCGGCGCCGGGCAAAAACGTTCACGCGCTACCTATTCCGGCTCCGCCTATCGCCATGCGCCCCCACCACCGAACATCATCACCGAAGGCTGCATTCCGGACCCGTCAGGCATCGCCCGGAACCCGTCCCCCCGCCAGATGACCAGCGGGCTTGATCCCCCTGTCCGGCACGGGTTAAGGTCAGGGCATCGACTGAGTGGCAACCAGGGTTCCGGGCATCCGCCGCAGGACCGAGCGTTGCAGAGACCGGGGAGTTCCCGGCTGCACCCAAGGGACAAAAGCCCAGGGGAGGAGACGTCGGGATCAACCGCGCCAACCGGCGCAAAGGGGGTCTCCATGACGCTTGCCTCGGTATTTCTTGTCGTTCTCGCTGCCTTCATCCATGCCGGTTGGAACCTGCTGGCCAAACGGGCGGCCCCGGTCGGGCCGGTCTTCGTCTTTGCCTACAACCTGATCTCCTGCATCGCCTATGCGCCCTGGGTGATGTGGCTGCTGATGCAAGGCCGCATCCATTGGACCGGGGCGGGCATCGGCTTCGTGCTGCTCAGCGGGCTGATCCATCTGGCCTACAGCCTGTGCCTGCAACGCGGCTATCAGCTGGCCGATCTGTCTGTTGTCTATCCCGTGGCGCGCGGGACCGGGCCGATGCTGTCGAGCATCGGCGCCTTCGTGATCCTTGGTGAAATGCCTAGAGGTATGGGCCTTGTGCTGGTCGTCACCGGCATCCTGCTGATCGCCACGCAGGGACGGCTTGCCGCCTTCACCCACCCCGGCGGGCAGGCGGGGGTACGATGGGGCACGGCGACGGGCGGGCTGATCGCCGGCTACACGGTGGTGGATGCCTATGCGGTCAAGGCCCTCGGCATCGCGCCGGTGGTGCTGGATTGGGTATCGAACCTGTTGCGGTTCGGGCTGCTGCTGCCGCTGGTGCTGGCCGATCCGCTCCGGGCGCGCGGCGCGATGCGGGGGCATTGGGGGACCGCGCTCGGAGTCGGGCTGCTGTCGCCGCTGTCCTATATCCTCGTGCTGGCGGCGCTGACGGATGGTGCGCCGCTGAGCGTGGTGGCGCCGATGCGCGAGATGTCGATGATGGTCGGCGCGTTAATGGGGATGCTGATCCTGCGCGAGACGGTGGGGCCATGGCGGCTGGGCGGCTGCGGGGTGCTGATCTTCGGGGTGGTCCTGCTGTCGGCATCGTGAGGCCCACGGCAGAGATCAACCGAGGCACCTTGCCACGGCCGCCGGGCGAACACCATGCCTCTGCGGACCGGACGGATTGTTGCCTTGCCCCCACCCGCGCCGGATAGGCCCGCCCTATGATTGCGATCCGCGGGGCGGCGTGAGCTTTCCCACCGCCTGCGCTAGAATGCCCGGATCTGCGGCAAAGGAGCCCCCCGATGGACAGGATCATCCTCCATATCCCGGTCATCTCAGAGACGCTGCACCGGATCGGCGCGCCGGTTTCGGCGCTCGTCCGGACGGGTGGGATGCTTTACACCTGCGGGATGCCGCCGATCGACCACCGCACCGGAGAGATCGTGCGCGGCGACATCAGGGCGCAGACCCGCGCCGCGCTGGACTCGCTGGAATTCGCCCTCACCTTCGGTGGCTCGTCGCTGGCGCGGGCGGTGAAGGTGACGGTCTACATCGTCGACAACGCCCTGACCGGTGAGATGAATTCGGTCTATCGCGACTATTTCCCGGATGGCTTTCCGGCGCGCACCTGTCTTGAAGTCGCGGCCTGGCCCGCCTTCGACATCGAGATCGAATGCGTTGCGCCCGTGATCTGAATGCCTCTCAATGCCTGAGGAACTGCTTGGTGCGCTCTGGGGGGGCTGCTCGACGATCTGGCCGTCGGCACCCGGTTCGCGACGGCCTGCGCAAAGCCCATTTCGTGGGTGACGCAAAGCATCGTCCTGCCCTCCTCGGCCAACTGGATCATCGTGTCGAGCGCCGATGTCGGCCCTTAGGACAGCATGCACAGGCTGCGCGTGACCACGGTCCGTTCGGGGCGCCGTCAAGTCGGTGTCGCGCAGCCTATTGAACCGGCCATACCCCATTGAGGTCAGGCGCGGGCCTGACGGGTTTCGAGCCGTTTCGCGTAGCGGGTCAGCGGGAAGCACAGCACGAAATAGATCAGCGCGACGAGGCCGTAGACGCGGAAGGGTTGGAAGGTCGCATTGTTGAGCGCATCGGCGGTGCGGACCAGTTCCTCGAAACCGAGGATCGAGGCGAGCGCGGTGGATTTGATCAGCTGCACGAGGAACCCGACCGTCGGGCCAAGGGTGATCCGGAACGCCTGCGGCAGGATGATCAACCGCAGTTCCTGCCAGCGTTTCAGCCCGAGGCTCGCCCCCGCGTCCCATTGCCCCGAGGGCAGCGCCTCGACGCCCGAGCGCCAGATTTCGCCCAGATAGGCCGAAGCATAGAGCGTCAGCCCCACCGCCGCCGCCGACCAGGGTTCGAGCCGGATCCCGAATTGCGGCAGGCCGAAAAAGATCAGGAACAGTTGCAGCAGCAAGGGCGTGCCCTGGAACACCTCGATATAGCCCTCGGCCATGCGGCGCAGGGCCTTGCGCTTGGCGATCCGGGCGAACAGCACCGCCAGCCCGATCACCGTCCCGCCGACGAAGGCGACGACCGAGAGCAGCACCGTCCAGCGCGCCGCGAACAGCAGGTTGCGCAGCAGATCCCAGAGCGTGAATTCGATCAAGACAGCCCCGCCCCCAGATAGCGTTTCGCGCAAAGCGTCATCACCCGCCGCAGCAGGACCGACAGCACCAGATAGACCGCCGCCGCGATCAGGAAGGTCTCGAACGGGCGGAAGGTCTCGCTCTGGATCAGGTTGGCGCGCATCGTCAGTTCGCGCACCGAGATCTGCGAGGCGACCGCGCTGTCGAGCATGGTGATCACCACCTGGCTTGCCAGCGCGGGGAAGATCACCGCCAGCGCCTGCGGCAGCACGACCTTCAGGAACACCACCCGGGGCCGCAGGCCGAGCGCCTGCGCCGCCTCGCGCTGCCCCACCGGCACGGCATCCAGCCCGGCGGCAACGATTTCCGTGGCATAGGCGCCGACGTTCAGCGTCATCGCAAGGATCGCCGCGGTGATCGGATCGAGGTTGATCCCGATCCCCGGCAGCCCGAAATAGATGAAGAACAGCTGCACGATGAAGGGCGTGTTGCGGATCGCCTCGACATAGATCCCCACCACGGCGCGCAGCCAGCGGATCCGCCCCCGCCGCGCCGCCGCGCCGAGGATGCTGATCCCCAGCCCCAGCACCGTAGAGCACAGCGTCAGCCAGATCGTCATCACCGCGCCCTCCAGCAGGGCGCGGTAACCGGTTTCCAGCCAGCCGAAATCCAGCGCGTCGGTCATTCCTGAGCGGGCTTCAGGTTTTCAACCTTCAGCGGCGTCTTCAGCCATTTTTCCGACGCGGCATTCAGCGTGCCATCGGCGATCATCTTGGCGACCACTTCGGCAATCGTGGCGTTCAACGCGTCTTCGCCCTTGCGCACGGCGATATGCGAAGGCGAGGACATCAGTTGGAACTTCTCCTCGGGCTTCAGCGCCGCCTGCTTTTCCAGCACCTGCGCGCCCACGTTGTTGCCCACCGCCATCAGGTCGGTCTGGCCGGTGATGAAGGCCTGGATCACGGCGGCATAGTTCGGGAAGCGGCGGATCGTGGCCGAAGCGGGCGCGGCCGCAGTCAGCGAGGTATCCTCCAGCGTGCCCTGATGGACGGCGATGGATTTCTCCGCCATATCCGCCGGGCCTTCGGCCTTGGTCGCCGCCGGGCCGATCACCGCGATGTAATAGGGCGCATAGGGCGCGGCAAAGCCGATGGCCTTCGCGCGCTCCTCGGAATAGCCGACGCTCATCAGCATATCGACGCGCTTGTCGTTCAGCATGGCAATGCGGTTCTGGCCGTTGACCGGAACGAGCTTCACCTTCACGCCCAGCGTCTTTGCGATGTCATCGGCCACATCGACATCATAGCCGATGGTGCTCATGTCCGGCGCGACCGAGGAGAAGGGCGGGAAATCGGGGAAGATGCCGACGTTGATCACCCCGGCCGATTTGATGTCGGCCAGATCGTCGGCCTGCGCCGTCGTGAGGCTGAGCAGGACGGTCGCGGCGGCGGCAAGGCAGCGGAAGCTGAAGGTCATGATGTGTCCCTGTCGAATGGAGTTTTGTCGTTTATCCCACTGTGCGCGTTCCGTCGCAATCTGTCGCCTGCGAGATTGCGGCGGAAGCTATGGCTGCCATAATCACCCGGGCGGATGCAGGCAGCGGAACATGTGATCGCCCTGCTGTGTCGGCCCGATGGGGGCCGCCGCGCAAGTGTCGGTCGCCAGCGGGCAGCGCGGCGCGAAGCCGCAGCCGGGCCCACGGTCCAGCGGATCGGCGCTACCCTGCCCCATCGCGATTTCGGGCAGCGCGGCGCCCGGCTCGGGCGAGAGCGTCGCACCAAGCAGCGCCCGGGTGTAGGGGTGGCGGGCCCGCGCGAAGATCGGCGCGACGGGGGCTTCCTCGACCTTCTCGCCCAAATACATCACCGCAACCCGGTCGGAGAGGTGTTCGACCACGGCAAGGTTATGGCTGACGAAGATCATGGTCAGGCCGAATTCCGCGCGCAGTTCCAGCAGCAGGTTGATCACCTGCGCCTGAACCGAGACATCGAGCGCCGAGGTCGGTTCGTCGCAGATCAGCACCTTCGGCCGGGTGATCAGCGCCCGGGCGATCGCCACGCGCTGCCGCTGCCCGCCCGAAAGCTCCGCCGGATAGGCATCGGCAAGCCGCAGCGGAAAGCCCACACGGTCCAGCATCTCGCGCACCGCCGGGCCGGGATCGCGGCCTTGCAGGCGCAGCGGCTGCCCCACCAGATCGGCGATCCGCCGCATCGGGTTGAGCGAGGAATAGGGATCCTGGAACACCGGCTGGATCAGCCGCACCCGTTCGGCCAGGCCCATCGTGCGGATCTCGCGCCCGTCGAGGAAGACCTTGCCCTCGTCCGGCGCCAGAAGGCCCAGCATGATGTTGACTGCCGTGCTCTTGCCACAGCCGGATTCACCCACAAGGCCCAGCGTCTCCCCCGGCATCACCTTCAGCGACAGGTCGTTGAGCGCGGTCAGCACCGCAGGCGGGCGGAACAGGCCCTGCGCCACCCGGAACCGCTTGCCGACATGATCGAGTTCCAGCATCGGGACGGCGGTCATGACAGGGCCTCCGGGTTTTGACATTCGAACATCCGGCCCCCGGCGCGGGTCTGCAGCGGGGCGGCGGCGGCGCAAACCGGCAGGGCGCGGGCGCAGCGGTCGCGGAAGGCGCAGCCGGTGACCGCCCCGATCAGCCCCGGCACCCGGCCCGGAATCGCGGGCAGCGGCGTGCCGCGCGGGGTGCGCCCGGGCACCGGGATCGCCGCCATCAACCCGGCGGTATAGGGATGCGCCGGAGCGCGAAAGATGGCCGCAGCGGGGCCTTCCTCGACGATCCGGCCGGCATACATCACCGCCACCCGGTCGGCGATGGCAGCGACGACGCCAAGGTCATGGGTGATCAGCAAAAGCCCCAGCCCCAGATCGCGCTGCAACCCCGCCAGAAGCGTCAGGATCTGCGCCTGGATGGTGACGTCGAGCGCCGTCGTCGGCTCATCCGCGATCAGGAATTTCGGATTGCTCATCAGCGCCATGGCGATCATCAGCCGCTGCCGCTGCCCGCCCGAGAACTGATGCGGATACTGCCCCAGCCGCTGCCCCGCCCGCGCGATGCCGACCCGTTCGAGCAGGTCGATGGCGCGGGCCTCCGCCACCCGGCGCGAAAGGCCCTCGGTGCGGATCACGCCTTCGGTCAACTGCCGCCCCACCGTCAGCGTCGGGTTGAGCGAGGTCATCGGATCCTGAAAGATCATCGACAGCCCCCTGCCCCGCAGCGCGTTCCAGGCCCGCGGCTTCTGCCCGGCCATGTCCTGCCCCAGCAGGCCGAAACGGTCCGCCGTGGTGCGCGCGATCTTCGGGCCGAGGCCTATCAGCGTCATCGCGGTGAGCGACTTGCCGCAGCCGGATTCGCCCACGAGGCACAGCGTCTCCCCCGCCGCGAGCGTCAGATCCACCCCGCGCACGGCGTTCAGATCGCCCCGCGCGGTCGGGATGGTGATGCGCAGGTTGCGCAGATCGAGCAGGGTCATTTCAGCCGCCCTCCGGTGATGTCGCGCAGCCCGTCGCCCAGCAGGTTCACCGCCAGCACCAGCACGCACAGCGCCGCGCCGGGCAGCGCGATCAGCCAGGGGTCGAACAGGATGTTGTCCCGCCCCTCCGAAATCATCAGCCCCCAGGACGGCGTGGGCGCCCGCACCCCCAGCCCGAGGAAGGACAGCGCCGCCTCCAGCAAGATCACGTTCGCCACCTCCAGCGTCAGCACGACGATGAGCGAGGAACGCATGTTGGGCAGGATTTCGAGGAACAGGATCCGTGCCTGACCGGCCCCGATCGCGCGCAGGCCCTTGATGAAATCGCGCGAGCGCAGCGACTGCGCCGCCGCCCGCGACACCACCGCGAACCTGTCCCACAGCAGCAGCCCCAGCACGGTGATCAGCGTCGTCAGAGACGCCCCCGCAAAGGCCACCGCCGCCAGCGCCACCAGAACGATGGGCAGCGACAGCCGCGTGGTGATCAGAAAGCTGATCGCCATATCCGCCAGCCCGCCGAAATAACCCGCGATCAAGCCGAGCGAAACCCCGATCACCGCCGAAACCGCCACCACCCCGAACCCGACGCCGAGCGAGATCCGCGCGCCATAGATCAGCCGCGACAGGTAGTCCCGGCCCAGATGGTCGGTGCCGAGCCAATGCGCCGGATCCGTCCCCGGCATCCAGAACGGCGGCAGCACGCGCCGCGTCAGATCCTGCGCATAGGGGTCATGTGGCGCGATCAACGGCGCCAGCAGCGCGACCAGCGCGATCAGCACCACCACCCCGCCACCGGCGATCAGCGCACCCCTTCCCCGAACCGCCATCAGCGTGCCCCCCGGATGCGCGGATCGAGCCACGCGTTGACGAGATCACCCGCCGTCGTCAGCACGACATAGACGAGCGACAGGATCAGGATGATCGCCTGCACCACCGGCAGATCCGCGCGCAGCAGCAACTCCCAGGCCAGACGGCCAAGGCCGTTCAGGGCAAAGACGCTCTCGATCACGATCGAGCCCGACAGCAGCACCCCCAGCTGCACCGCCGCCAGCGACACCAGCGGCAGGATCGCATTGCGCAGCGCATGCCCGGTGATCACCTGCCACATCGGCAGCCCCTTCGCCTGCGCCGTGCGGATGTAATCGGTGCCCAGAACGTCGATCATGCCGGATCGGGTGATCCGCATCATCGCCGGCATCGCCGAATAGGCCAGCACCACCACCGGCAGGATATAGCCCTGCCAGACATCCGTGCCCGAGGTCGGCACCAGCCCATACCAGACGCCGAAGACCACGATCGCCATCAGCCCGAGCCAGAAGCTCGGCACAGCCTGCCCGGTCACGGCGAGCAGAAGCGCCAGCCGGTCGATGATCCCGTTCGGCTTCAGCGCCGCCAGAATACCCAGGGGCAGCGCCACCAACAGCGCCAGCACGAAGGACAGCACGCCCAGCCACATCGTCACCGGCAGGCGCGCGGCGATGATCTCGGTCACCGGCATGTTGAAATAGATACTCTGGCCGAAATCGCCGCGCAGCACGCGCAGAACCCAGTCCAGATATTGCACCAGGAAGGGCCGGTCGAAGCCATAGGCGATGCGGATCGCCGCGGCGTCCTGTGCCGACCCGCCCGACCCCGCGATGGCCACCGCCGGATCGCCGACGGCGAACATCAGCCCGAAGCTGAGCAGCGACACCGCGATGCAGACGCACAGCGCCACCACCAGACGGCGCAGCAGATAGACGAACATGGGAACCTCCTTGCGGCGGGGGGCACGGCGGCCCCCCGGGCTGGGACAGCGGTCACTTCCAGGACGATTGCCAGAACCGGGCGAATTCGTCGGGATAGGGCGTGAAGCTCAGATCCTTCGACAGGCCGTAGTTGACGTTGAAGCTATACATCGGCACGACCCATGCCTGATCGGCGATCCTGTTCAGCGCCTTGGCGTAATCGGCCTTGCGCAGGTCCGGGTCGGTCGCGGTATCGGCCTCGGTCAACCAGCCGGTCACCTCGGCATCCTGCACCAGGTCATCCGCACCCCCGCCGAAGAAATTCGACAACAGGAAGGCCACGTCGCCCACCCCATAGCTGCCCCAGTTCGAGAAGAAGGCCGGTGCCTGCTTGTCGCGCCAGCGGGTGACACCGGCGGCATATTGCAACTCGTCCAGCTGCACGGTGATGCCGACCTTCGCCAGATCGGCGGCGATCGCCTCGGCCACCGGGCGGGGCATGGCGGCGAAGGTCATCGGCAGCGACAGGCCGTCCTTGTAGCCCGCCTCGGCCAGCAGGGCCCTGGCCTTTTCCGGGTCGTAGCCGTATTGCGCGACATCATCGGTACAGCCGAACTGCGCCGGGTTGCAGAACGCCCTGAGCGTTTCCGAGGCGCCGCCCGCGAAGGCACGGGTGATCGCCTCGCGGTTGATCGCATGGGCCACCGCCTGACGCACGCGGACATCCTTGAGCGGCGAGTCCCCGGTGGGCGCGAGGTTGATGAACGAAATCCGCATGATCGGCGCCGAAATCACCTGCACCCGGGATTGCAGCTTTGCCGCCTGATCCGGCGGGATGCGCCACATCCAGTCGAGCTTGCCCGACATCAGTTCCGCATATTGGGTGTTCAGCTCGGGCATGGTGCGCACGACGATCCTGCCGATGGTCGCGCCCGCCTTCGGGCTTTCGGGATAGATGCCGTCGAACCGTTCCAGCACATAGCGCACGCCGGGATCCTGTTCGACCAGCTTGTAGGGGCCGGTCCCCACCGGCGCCTTCGCCATGCCCGCCGAACCGCCCTGCGCGAAATACTCATGCGGATAGATCGGCAGCGACCCGGCCAGCATCTCCATCGCGCCCGCGAAGGGCTTCGCCATATGGATGCGGACGGTGTAATCGTCGACCTTCTCGACCGACTTAATCCAGTCGACCGAGATCGCGTAGCGCGCGCCGTATTCCGGCTTGATCACCGTGTTCAGCGTGCCCACAACGTCATCCGCGGTGAAAGCCGCGCCGTTGTGGAAGGTCACGCCCTTGCGCAGGATGAATTCCATCGTCAGCGGATCGGGCTGGCTCCAGCTTTCGGCCAGCAGGCCCTTGAAGGTGCCGCTGTCCATGTCCTTGTAGACCAGCCCGTCATAGACGTGACGCGCGAGGATCAGCCCCTCGCGCCCGGCGATCTTGTAGGTGTCGAGGGGCTCCGGCTCCAGCGCGAAGGCCACGTTCAGCGTATCGCTCGCCTTGTCGGCCAGGGCGGGAACGGCCAGCATCGTCGCGGCCGCTCCGGAAAGCAGGATCTGCTTCAGGGAAAGGGTCATGGTCACCTCACTGTTGTCGGAAGTTCAGGTTCAGAAAGCGGCGCCGCGTCCCGTCGTCTTCGGGCTTCGTCTGGGCGTTGATCGCCTTCAGCGTCTCCCCCGCCTGCAACCGGCGGAGGATGTCGATTTCATCTTGCTGCATCTTCAGCGCGATGGCCGCGTTCTCGGCCACGGTCTCGGGGTCCAGCACGACCACCCCGCTTTCATCCGCAAGGATGATGTCGCCGCGCCCCACCATCGAGCCGCCGCAGGTGACGGTGCCACCGACATGGCCCGACATCTGCCGGTTGCGCGTGGTGATCGGCGAGCGTCCCCGGCACCAGACCGGCAGGCCGAGCGCGAGCAGCGCCGACAGGTCGGTGACGAAGCCGTCGATCACCACCCCGGCGACGCCACGGGCATGGGCGGCCTGCGCCGTCACCGCGCCGAAGCAGGCATGGCGCAGGTCACCGCAGCGGTCGATCACGATCACCTCGCCCGGCTCGGCGACCGAGAAGCGCCTCGACCAGCGCCGACCCGTCGAGCCCGGGCAGCCGCACGGTCAGCGCCGGGCCCCAGATCCGCGTGCCCGGGATCAGCGCCTGGATCGCGGGCGACATGAACCCGGTGGTCAGGAAATGGCCGAGCGTGGCGGTTTCGATCTGGGAAAGGTCGGGGATCATGGCGGCTCCGGTGCGGGAAGGTGTCCAACGGTAAGGGCGGAAGCGCCGTGGACATAGCGGCAAACGCCCGCCCCCTTGATCCGAAGGATAGCCAGCGCCTATGTTTGGAGCTTTCCAAACCGTGCTAGGAACGGGCCGGACCCAACGAGACTCACCCATGCCCCAGCGTCCCGACCTGTCAGAGCTGAACTGGAACCTGCTGCGCAGTTTCTGTGTCATCGCCGAGGAAAAGGGCCTGACGCGGGCGGCGAAGCGGCTCAACATGAGCCAGCCCTCGGTGAGCCTCGCGCTGCAAAAGCTGGAGGACCAGCTGGGGTGCCAGCTGATCTTTCGCGGCAGCCGGCATTTCGCGCTGACCTCGCGCGGCGAGAAGATCTATCAGGAATGCGCCGAGATGTTCCGCGCGGTCGACCGCATCGGCGTGCTGACCGAGGACCGCAACGACGAGGAATTCGGCGAATTGCGGCTGAGCATCATCAGCCAGTTGCACTCCCCCCTGATCGACGAGGCGATCCGGCTGTATCATCAGCGCCACCCCTCGGTCACCTGGCGGATCGAGGTGCAGAATTCCGCCGAAACGGTGCGCCGCATCACCCATGAAAAGGCCGGGATCGGCATCTGCCTGCTGATCAAGCCGCTGATCAACCTGAACTGCCGCCATCTGTTCCGCGAGGAATTCGGTATCTTCTGCGGCGCCGAACATCCGCTTTACGGCCGCACCGATGTCACCACCCGCGATTTGCAACAGGAAGCCTTCGTCGCCTTCACCTGCGCGACCGAGGGGATGGGGCTCGAACCGATGATCATCCTGCGCGAGGGGCTGAACCTCGGCAACCGGATCTGCGGGTCGAGCCACGATCTGGAGGAGGTGCGGCGGATGATCGTCACCGGGCTGGGCATCGGCATCCTGCCCCTGATGGCGGTGTCGGACGAGGCGGCGGCGGGGCGGCTGTGGCGGCTGTCGCTGACGGATGAACCGCTCGGGGCGGATGTCTTCCTCGTCAGCAGTTCCGAGGTGCAACCCACGCCGCCGGAACAGAAATTCATCGACCTGATCGAAGAACTCCTGTCCCTTTATCCCGGCATGATCTAGTCAGCGATCCGCGCGGGCGACGGCGGCATGCAGCAGCATGTTCAGCCCGGCGCGGAAATCCTCCGGATCGCAGCTTTCGTTGTTGTTGTGGGTGATCCCGCCCTTGCAGGGGGTAAAGATCATTGCGGTCGGGTAGCGCATCGCCATGTGATAGGCGTCATGCCCGGCCTGGGCCTGAATGTCGCGCCAGTTCCAGCCCTGCCGCACCGCCTCGGCCCGGACCAGCGCCACCATGTCGGGGTCGAAGATATCGCCGCCCCAGGCCCATTCGTCCTCGACCGTGACCGTGCAGCCCGCCTTCGCCCCCGCCTCATGCGCGGCGCGGCGCATCTTTTCCGCCATCACCTTCGCAGTGATCAGGTCGGGGTGGCGCACATCGGCCACGCATTGCGCGGTTTCCGACAGGATCCCCGGCTTGTTCGGCCAGGCGGCGAGGCGCGAACCGGTGGCCTTGCCGTCCATCACCGCGAAATCCCAGCCGATATCGTCCACCGCTGTCAGGAACCGCGCCCCGGCGATCAGCGCATTGTGGCGCAGGTCCATCGGCGTCGGGCCGGTATGGGCGGTTTCGCCGTCGAAACGCACGCGCATGCCAAAGCTGGGATAGCCGCCGGTAACCACGCCGACCTGACGCTTTTCGGCATCGAGGATCGGACCCTGTTCGATGTGCAGCTCGAAATAGCCATCGACGTCGAAGCCGCAGGGCATGGTCCCGCGGTAGCCGATCCGCGCCAGTTCATCACCGAACCGCGCGCCGTCATCCGCAATCAGGTCATGCGCCCATTCCGTGGTGTAGCGCCCGACGAACACGCCCGAAGCCACCATCGGCGGCGAAAACCGCGCGCCCTCTTCGTTCGTCCAGTCGACGACGATGATCGGCCGTTTCGTGACATGGCCAAGGTCGTTCAGCGTGCGGATCACCTCCAGCCCGGCCAGAACCCCCGCGATGCCGTCGAACCGGCCGCCGTTGATCTGCGTGTCCAGATGCGAGCCGATCACCACCGGCGGCAGGCTCGGGTCGCTGCCCTCGCGGCGGCCGAAGATGGACCCCATCTCATCGACCATGACGCTCAGCCCCGCCGCCTTGCACCAGTCCACGAACTGATCGCGCATCTCGCGGTCGCTGTCGGTCAGGGTCAGGCGCGCAAGGCCGTTCTCGCGCCCCTGGCCGATCTCGGCGGAACGCGCGATGGTCGACCAGAACCGACCGAGATCAACGCGGGAATCGGGGGAAAAGCTCATGGGAACCTCATGCTGTATCCGGCGGAGGTCAGGCTCCGCGTCGCGCCGGATTGAACCAGCCGCGCGCCGCGAACTCAAATAGGCCCAGACTATGTTTGCGATCCGGGTTTGCGATCCCGATCAGAACAGCGTCTTGCCACCCTGCGCGGCATCGAGCTTCAGCCGCGTCTCGAACGCCTTCGAGATATGCGTGCGCAGCGCGGTGGAGGCGGCCTGTTCGTCGCCCTCGCGAATCGCATCGACAATCGCCTGATGCTCGCGCAGCGCGGCATCGCTGCGGCCCTCTGCGGCGAGCGATGTGGTCGCCAGCAGCGCCATCGAGCGATGCACCAGATCGAGTTGCTGCACCAGATAGCGGTTGTGCGAGGCGAGATGGATCTGCCTGTGGAACTGCTTGTTCGAGCGCGACAGCGACAGCGCATCGCCATGGCAGGTCCAGTCCTGATCCACCATGTCCTGCAACACGCGGACCTCTTCGGGCGCCGCATGTTTCGCCGCCAGCGCCGCCGCCAGCGCCTCCAGCTCCGCGCGCACGACATAAAGCTCCGCCAGCTGGTTGTGGTCGAGCGAGGCGACGATCAGGCTGCGACCGTCGCGCGCGAGCATGCTTTGCGTCTCCAGCCGCTGCAACGCCTCGCGCACCGGGGTACGCGACACGCCGAACCGCTCCGCCAGTTCCGATTCCACCAGCCGGTCGCCCGGGCGGTAAACTCCGGAATCAATCGCCTCGACGATCATCGCATAGGCATCTTTCTGCATTACCGTTCCCTGCCGTTGAACTGCGGAACTTAGGAGCGCGGCGCCCCCCTGACAAGCCTTGCGGTTGCGCCCCGTTCCGCGAAGGGCTAGGGTCGCGCCATGCGCACCATCCCCTCGCCCGCCCCGGACTTCGCCCATGTCGAGGACTGGGTTTTCGATCTCGACAACACGCTTTACCCGCCGCAGATGCGCCTGTTCGACCAGATCGAGGTGCGGATGACCGATTACGTCATGCGCGCGCTCGGCGTCGGGCGGACGGAGGCCGACCGGCTGCGCGATCACTATTGGCAGCTTTACGGCACCACGCTGGCGGGGCTGATGCACGAACACGGGCTGGAACCCGAGGCCTATCTGGCCGATGTGCATGACATTTCCTTTGCGCCGCTGTCGCCGGACCCGGCGCTGCGCACCGCGATCGGGGCCCTGCCCGGCCGCCGCATCGTTTATACCAACGGTTCCGCCCCCTATGCCGAAAGGGTGCTTGAGGCGCGGGGCCTGAGCGGACTGTTCGACGGGATCTTCGGCGTCGAACACGCGAATTACGAACCCAAGCCCAAGGCCCGCGCCTTCGAGACCGTCTTTGCCAAGGCCGGGATCCGGCGCGACCGCGCCGCGATGTTCGAGGATGATCCGCGCAATCTGGCCGTGCCGCATGCGATGGGGCTGCGCACCGTCCATGTCGCGCCCAAACGGGTGGACCTGCCCCATATCGGCCACCACACCGACGATCTTGCCCAATTCCTGACCAGCTTGCGCACGAAATAGTGGCGCGACCTTTCGCCGCCCCGTGGGGGGAGTAGGCAGAACGCCGCCGCCGCGCTATGAAGACCCATCTGCCAGAGGGAAAGCCCCATGACCACCGATAGCCACGCCGCCGTTCCCAACCAGCATGCCGGCTTCATGTATCTTGTCGCGGTTCTGGTGATCGCGCTTCTGGCGGGGTCGATCGTGTTTGCCGGGCTCGGCGGGCTGATCCTGTTCGGCGTCGGCGCGACCTGGCTGATCCTCGCGCTGCTCGTCATCATGACGGCGGGCGGCTGATCGCTCTGGGCCTTCGGCGTGCCACCGGATAAAGTGGCCTGAGCGGAGGATGCCATGAGCCAGCAAACCGATATTCTTGTTTCCGGTGGCGGTGTCGCGGGGCTGATTGCCACGGCGGCCTTTGCCAGCGCGGGTTTCACCACGATCTGCGTCGATCCCACGCCCCCCGTTACCTCCGAGGGGGCGGCGGGGGCGGATATGCGCTCGACCGCATTCTTGCAGCCGTCCCGCATCGTTCTGGAACGCGCCGGGCTGTGGGAGCGGCTGGCCCCCTTTGCCGCGCCGCTCAAGGTGATGCGCATCATCGACGCGGGCGGGGCCGAACCCGTCGCCCGGCTGAGCCGTGATTTCAACGCGGGTGAACTGTCCGACGCGCCCTTCGGCTGGAACTTCCCGAACTGGCTCTTGCGGCGGGAGATGGTTGCGCGGCTGGCCGACCTGCCGCTCGCCGATTTCCGCCCGGGTGTGGCGGTCTCCGGGCTGGTCACGCGGCTGACAGGGGCGGAGGTCACGCTGTCAGACGGCTCGCGTATCCATGCGCGGCTGGTCGTGGCGGCGGATGGGCGCGACTCCTTCGTGCGCCGCGCGGTGGGCATTCCGGTGCGGACCACGCGTTATGGTCAAAAGGCGCTGGCCTTCGCGGTGACCCACCCGATTCCGCACGACAATGTTTCGACCGAGATCCACCGCTCCGGCGGGCCGTTCACCTTCGTGCCGCTGCCCGACCGGGAGGGGGTGCCCTCCTCCGCCGTGGTCTGGATGGAGCGCGGCGCCGAGGCCGAGCGCCTGGCCGCGCTGCCGGTGCCCGAGTTCGAGGCGGCGATGACCGAGCGTTCCACCGGGCTGCTGGGACCGCTGCGGCTGGCCACGCGCCGCGCGCTCTGGCCGATGATCACGCAGATCGCGGGCCGGTTCAGCGCCGAGCGCACCGCCCTGATCGCCGAGGCCGCGCATGTCATCCCGCCGATCGGGGCACAGGGGCTGAATATGTCGCTGGCCGATCTGCGCTGCCTGCTCGACCTGTGCGAGAAGGACCCCGTGCATCTGGGCGAACCGGCGATGCTCGACGCCTATCACCGCCGCCGCTGGCCCGAGGTCAAGGCACGCGAGATCGGCATCGACCTGCTCAACCGCGCCTCGATGGTCGGGGCGCCGCCGCTGCGCGACCTGCGCGCCGGGGTGCTGGGCGTGCTTTACGGCATGGCGCCGGTGCGGCGCGCACTGATGCGGGCCGGGCTCGGGATGCGCTGACCGCGCCCACTCGTTCTGCCGTCAGGCTAGGTCGCGAGCGCCGCTTCCACGATCCGGGCGACGGCGGCGGTGGTCTGGTCCAGCCGCGCGCGCAGCTCGTCCAGCGTCGCAGCATCCACCTCGCGCAGCAGGAAGGCCCGCCCGCCCTCGCCGATCGCCGCCATGTCCAGCGGCCGGTCCGTCAGCAGCCGCCCCCCCGCCTGCAACCGCCACAGGAACCGATAGGCCGAGGCCAGCACCTCCGCCTCCGCCTTGCCGATCAGCCCGGCCTGAAGACCCGCGCGCAACTGCGCCTCCACCCGCCGGGCGGGCGCGCCGGAGCGCAGCGCGAAGCTCTGTGCCAGCAGTTCCAGATCCTGCAACCGGCCCGGGCCGATCTTCGCCTCCCAATCCCCATCCGGCGCCTTGGCGGCAAAGATCCGGGCGCGCATCTCGGCCAGATCCGGCATGACCTTCGGATCGGTCCCCTTGGCGTGCAGAACCTCGATCCGCGCGGCGTCAATATCCGCCTGCAACCCCGGATCCCCCGCCAGCGGGCGGGCGCGGGTCAGCGCGAGATGCTCCCAGGTCCAGGCCTCATTCATCTGATAGGCGCGGAAACTCTCGAACGAGGTCGCGACCGGCCCCTGCCGCCCCGAAGGGCGCAACCGCATGTCGACCTCATAGAGTCGCCCCTCCGGCATCGGCGCGGTGATCGCGGTGATCAGCGCCTGCGTCAGCCGCGCGAAATACTGCCGCGTGGGCAGGGGCTTCGGCCCGTCGGAGCCCTCCGCCCCCTGCGCATCATAGATCACGATCAGGTCGAGGTCCGAACTCGCGTTCAGCCGCTCCGCCCCGAGCGACCCCATGCCCAGAACCACCGCGCCCCGCCCGGGCTGCGGCCCATGGCGGCGGGCGAATTCCGCCACCACTCCGGGCCAGAGCCCCGCCACCGCAACCGAGGCCACATCGGCATATTGCCGCGCGCTTTCCGCCGCATCCGCCAGCCCGCGCAGGTGATGCACCCCGGTGCGGAAGCGCCATTCCTTCGCCCAACGCCGCGCGGCATCGAGCTTGCGTTCGTAATCCGTTTCCCCCGCCAGCGCGGCATCGAAGGTCTTGCGCAACTCCCCGGCCCCCGGCCAGGGCGCGAAGAACGACCCGCCGATCACCGCATCCAGCACGCCCGCATTACGCGACAGATAGGCCGCAAGCCCCGGTGCCGTCGCGCAGATATCAACGATCAGGTCGATCAGCGTCGGGTTCGAACCGAACAGGGAAAACAGTTGAACTCCGGCTGGCAACCCTTTGAGAAACCCGTCGAATTGTAACAGCGCCTCATCCGTGTTGGCGGCGCGTTGCAGGCGTTTCAGGATCTCGGGCTCGATGCGCTGAAAGATCGCCTGCGCCCGCTCGGAGCGCAGCGCCGGATAGCCGCGCCAGCCCTCGACGATGGCCTCAGACGCCGGGCTGAGGTCAGGCCGCCCGCCACCTTCGGCCGGGGCGAAAAAGGCGCCGGTCAGTTCCTCCACCCGCCGCAGCCGCTCGTGCAGCACGGCGGACCAGCGCGCGGTGTCGCCCTCGCCCATCATCCGCGCGATCCGGTCCAGCCCCTCGGGCGCGGTGGGCAGCAGATGGGTCTGCGCGTCGTTCACCATCTGCACCCGGTGTTCGATATCGCGGTGCTGGCGGTAATGGTCGGTCAGTTCCGCGGCCACGTCACCGGGAAGCCAGCCGCGCTCCGCCAGCCGCGCGAGCCCGCCCACCGTGGTCCGGTCGCGCAGCACCACGTCCCGCCCGCCCGCGATCAATTGCCGGGTCTGGGTGAAGAATTCGATCTCGCGGATACCACCCCGGCCCAGTTTCATGTTGTGGCCGGGGATCTCGATCGGGCCGTGCAGGCCCTTGTGATCACGGATCCGCAGCCGCATGTCATGCGCGTCCTGGATCGCCGCGAAATCCAGATGCCGGCGCCAGACAAAGGGCGTCAGCGCCTGTAGAAACCGTGCCCCCGCCGCGATGTCGCCTGCACAGGGCCGCGCCTTGATATAGGCCGCGCGCTCCCATGTCCGGCCCTCGGCCTCGTAATACAGTTCAGCCGAGGCCATCGAGATGCACACAGGCGTCACCGAGGCATCCGGGCGCAGCCGCAGATCGGTGCGGAAGACATAGCCCTCCGCCGTACGTTCCGACAGCAGCGCCGCCATCTTCCGCGTCGCCCGCACCAGCGCGGAACGTGCCTCGACCCGATCCGCCGGGTCATAGCGGGTTTCGTCGTAAAGACAGATCAGGTCGATGTCGGAGGAATAGTTCAACTCCCCCGCGCCCATCTTCCCCATCGCCAGCGCGACCAGCCCGCCCGCCGTATCGGCATCCTCCGCCGTGGCGCCGGGCAGCTTGCCGCGCCGGATCTCTTCTGCCACGAAATGCTTCAGCGCCAGATCCACCGCGCGATCGGCCAGCAGCGTCAGCGCCCCCGTCACCTGTTCCAGCGTCCAGACCCCGCCCAGATCGGCCACCCCCGTCAGCACCCCGACCCGCCGCTTTGCCCGCCGCAGTTCCGCCGCAAGCGTGTCCTGCGCCACCGCGCCGATCCGCGCGATTTCCGCCGCCAGCGCGGCATCGGGATCGTATAGCGCAGGGGCGAGCCAGTCCCTTTCTTGCGCCATCAGCCCGCCCAGATAGGGCGAACAGCCCGCCGCCCCCGCGATCAGGGCGCGGGTCTCGGGCGGCAGGTCGGGGAAAAGCGCGGCGGCTTCGGCGCCACGCTCGGGCTCATAGGGGATCGGGCAGCGGGTCGGTGCGAATGTCATGGCGGCACAGTGCCCATTCCGCAGCCAGCGGGTCAATGCCCTATCGCCCCTTCCGCAGCGGTGGCTTTCCAAATATTCCGGCGCAAACAGGAGGATCCATGAGCAAATCCCTGAAGCGTGTCGAAGCCGCCCTGCGCGCCGCCGGCACCGAACCCGATATCCGCGAGGTCGGCCAGGCCCGCACCGCCGCCGAGGCAGCCGAAGCCGCCGGCGTGAGCATTGACCAGATCGTCAAGTCGATCATCTTCCGTGGCGAGAGCAGCGGCCATGTGGTGCTGTTCCTGACGGCGGGCGGCAACCGTGTCAGCGCGCAAAAGGCCAGCGCCGCCGCCGGGCAGCCGCTTGGCAAGGCGGATGCCGATCTGATCCGGGCGGAAACCGGCTTTGCCATCGGCGGGGTGTCTCCGGTGGGCCATCTGACACCGGTGCAGACGTTCTGGGATCCGCGGCTGGATGATTTCGGGGAGATCTGGGCGGCTGCGGGCACGCCGCGCCACATCTTCCGCACCACCCCGGCGGAGTTGAGGCGGATCACCGGCGCTGTCCCGGCGGATTTCACCGAGTGATGTAAAAAACATTTACATCGCCCCTTGACGGTGACCACGCCGGAGTCCACCTTGCGGATGTGAAAGCCATTTACATCCAACCCGGAGGTTCCGATGTCCTACGCCTATACTCCCGCCCCGGCGCGTCCGGGTCTGATCAGTCGCACCCTGAACTGGATGGACGAGCGCGGCCCGCTGTCCTGGATCGTGGTGATGGTCGGGTCGTTCATCTTCGGCGGTCCGCTCGGGCTGCTGGTGCTGGGCTTCATCCTGATCACCGGGCGGTTCCGGTCCCGCGCGCGGCGCGAAGGGATCGTCGCCTGCGGCCCGCGGCTTCATTTCCATGCCTCGCGCCCCACCGGCAACCGCGCTTTTGACGCCTACAAGGCCGATACGCTGGCCCGGCTGGAACGCGAACAGGATGAATTCGAGGCCTTCCTGATCCGTCTGCGCGAAGCCCGCGACAAGGCCGAGTTCGACCAATACATGGACGAACGCGCCCGCGCCGCCGCAGAGTCCGCGCCCGAGTCCGCGCCGAAAAAGGACGACGCACCCGAAGCGTGATCCCCTGTCGCCCCGGCCCCGCCTTGCAAAAGGCGGGGTTGTAACTATCTGGCGGAAAGGAAGGACTTGGCGGGGCGGAACGATCTTGCTAGCCTTCCGCGAAATTCAGCCCCTGCGGCCCCAGCGGTCCAGCTTCCCCCGGGTGTAAATGCGCCATTCGCTTCCTCTCGCTCCGCAGTTCTATGTGACTGCTCCGCAGACCTGCCCCTATCTCGATGGCCGGGCGGAGCGGAAGCTGTTCACCGCGCTACAGGGCGAAGGGGCGGAGAAGCTGAACAACACTCTCTCGCGGCAGGGGTTCCGGCGGTCGCAGAACGTGCTTTACCGGCCAAGCTGCGCGGATTGCTCGGCCTGCCTGTCGGCGCGGATCCGCGTCGCCGATTTCCAGCCCACCCGCACGCAGCGCAAGATGCTGCGCCGCAACGCCCATCTGAAACGCACGGCGACCAGCCCCTGGGCGACGGAAGAGCAGTTCGCGCTGTTCCGCCGCTATCTCGACCAGCGCCACGCGGATGGCGGGATGGCCGACATGGACATCTTTGAATTCGCCGCGATGATCGAGGAAACGCCGGTCAAGTCCCGTGTCATCGAATACCGCGAGACGGAGGCATCGCCCGGCACCACCCGCGCGCTCACGGCCGTGTGCCTGACCGATGTGCTGGATGACGGGCTGAGCATGGTCTACAGCTTTTACGACCCGGACCGGCCCGAAGACAGCCTGGGCACCTATCTGGTGCTGGACCATATCGAGATCGCCCGCCGCGCCGGCCTGCCCTATGTCTATCTGGGCTATTGGGTGCCCGGCTCGCGCAAGATGGGCTACAAGGCGAAATTCGGCGCGCTGGAGATCTACAAGGGCGGCCGCTGGCAGGAGATCGGCGATCCGGCCAGCCATGACGGCGAGACGCATCCGCTCTCCGTCGACCCGATCGCGGAGCAGGTCGCCAAGATCCAGCTTCCCGATTCCCGCGGCTGAGTGTCGGAATGCCGCTTAACGCGACGCATTGTTGCGTTAAAGCCCGCATTTTCGGCAATGAATATCTGGACACGGCGCCGGATCGCTGACACCTTCGCGCCGCCGCGCGATTCCCGTCGCGCCCGGCATCCCGATTGCATTGAGAGGATCCCGATGGACCGCCGTTCCTTCCTGACGAAAGCCGCGCTCGGCACCGCCGCCACGGGCCTGGCCGCTCCCGCCCTGGCGCAGGCCGCGCCGAAGATCACCTGGCGGATGACCTCCTCCTTCCCGAAGTCGCTTTCGACCCTGTTCGGCAATACCGAGGAACTGGGCAAGCGCGTGGCCGAGGCGTCGGACGGCAATTTCCAGATCCAGTCCTTTGCGGCGGGCGAACTGGTCGGCGGGCTTCAGGCGGCGGATGCGGTCAGCGCGGGCACCGTCGAGATGGCGCATACGGTGGGCTATTACTACTGGGGCAAAAACCCGGCCTGGGCGGTTGGCTCGGCGATTCCCTTCGCGCTGTCGGCGCGCGGGATGAACGCCTGGCACTATTTCGGCGGCGGGATCGACCTCTACAACCAGTTCCTGGCCAAGGACAACATCATCGCCTTCCCGGGCGGCAATACCGGCACCCAGATGGGCGGCTGGTTCCGCAAGGAAATCAACACGCTCGACGACATGAAGGGCCTGAAGATGCGGATCGGCGGCTTTGCCGGCAAGATCGTCGAGCGGCTCGGCGTGATCCCGCAGCAGATCGCGGGCGGCGACATCTATGCGGCGCTGGAAAAGGGCACGATCGACGCGGTGGAATTCACCTCCCCCGCCGATGACGAGAAGCTCGGCTTCGTCAAGGTCGCGCCCTATTACTACTACCCCGGCTGGTGGGAAGGCGGCCCGACCGTCCATTTCATGTTCAACCTGCAAAAGTGGAACGAACTGCCGAAGCAGTATCAGTCGCTGCTGCGCACCGCCTGTCAGGCCGTCGATGCGAACATGTTGCAGGAATATGACTACAACAACCCGAAGGCGATCATGCGACTGATCGCCGAAGGGACGCAGCTGCGCCCGTTCTCGCCCGAAATCCTCGAAGCCTGCTTCAACACCTCGAATCAGGTCTATTCGGAGATCGAATCCACGAATGCGGACTTCAAGACGCTGTGGGATTCGATCAAGGACTTCCGCAAGGAATGGTATCTGTGGCAGCAGGTGGCCGAATACAACTATGACACCTTCCTGATGATCCAGCAGCGCAACGGCAAGCTCTGACGCACCAGCCAATGCCCCGGACTGCAAGGCCGGGGCATTTTGTTCGCCGTGCCACCTTCCACGGGCTGGACAGGCGTTTACGGTCGGGTAAACTTCCCCCAAGGCCGCACCGGCGAGGAGACCGGACCGGCCTGACAACAGGGGAGGAATATCATGGATCGTCGGTCGTTCCTGACCAAGGCCGCCGTAGGCGGCACCATCGCGGGCGCGCTGGCCACGCCCGCGCTTGCGCAGACCAATCCGAAGGTGACATGGCGGCTAACCTCGTCATTCCCGAAATCGCTCGACACGATCTATGGCGGCGCCGAGGTGCTGTCGCGGATGGTGAAGGAAGCCACCGACGGCAATTTCCAGATCCAGGTGTTTTCGGCGGGCGAACTCGTCGGCGGGTTGCAGGCGGCGGATGCGGCATCGTCCGGCACGGTCGAAGCCTGCCACACGGTGGCATATTACTACTGGGGCAAGGATCCGACCTGGGCGCTCGGTTCGGCGGTTCCCTTCGCACTGAACGCGCGGGGCATGAATGCCTGGCACTACCACGGCGGCGGGATCGACCTGTATAACGAATTCATGGCGAAACAAAACCTGTTCGCCCTGCCCGGCGGCAATACCGGCGCGCAGATGGGCGGCTGGTTCCGCAAGGAAATCAAAACCCTCGCCGATATGAAGGGGCTGAAGATGCGGGTCGGCGGCTTTGCCGGCAAGGTGATGGAGCGGCTGGGCGTCGTGCCGCAGCAGATCGCGGGCGGCGACCTCTATCCCGCGCTGGAAAAGGGCACGATCGACGGCGTTGAATGGGTCGGCCCCTATGACGACGAAAAGCTCGGCTTTTACAAGGTCGCGCCCTATTACTACTATCCCGGCTGGTGGGAAGGCGGCCCGACCGTCCATTTCATGTTCAACAAGGACGCCTGGGAAAAGCTGCCGCCGCTGTATCAGAAAATCCTGCGCATCGCGGCCCAGGCCGAAGATCAGGACATGCTGGCGAAATACGACTGGAAGAACACCAAGGCGATCAAGTCGCTGATCGCGAATGGCGCGCAGTTGCGGCCGTTCTCGGGCGAGATCATGCAGGCCTGCTTTGACGCCACCATCGCGACCTATGCCGAAATCGAATCGACCAACGCGGATTTCAAGAAGATCTGGGGATCCATCAACGACTTCCGCAAGGACTGGTATTTCTGGGACCAGGTGGCCGAATACAATTACGACACCTTCCTGATGATCCAGCAGCGCGGCGGCAAGCTGTAACACCCCCGGCCCCGGCATCCCCGGGGCCAAAAGGAGGCCCCGATGGCATTACCGGCAAAACAGCAGATGACCTATTGGGGCGCGGCGGCGGCCCTGCTGTTCGCGGGTCTGTGGGGCATGGGCGGGGTGCTGCTGCCGTTTCTGGTGGGCGGCGCGATTGCCTATTTCCTCGACCCGGTGGCGGACCGGCTGGAGAAATGGGGGATGTCGCGGGTCTGGGCCACGGCGACGATCGCGCTGACGGCGACGCTGATCTTCGTGGTGCTGGGGCTCGCGGTGATCCCGGTTCTGGTGCATCAGCTGACGCAACTGATCGCCTCGGCTCCCGACATGGCGACGCAGTTGCAGCATTTCCTCTCCGACAATTTCCCGCAGATCAACAAGCGCGGCTCGATGGTCTATGAAACGCTGCAATCGCTGGGCGAGGCGGTAAAGGCGCGGGGCGGGGAGCTGGCGCAGACGCTGCTGACCTCGGCGATGAGCGTGGTGAATTTCATCGTCTTCATCGTGGTCGTGCCGGTGGTGACCTTCTACATGCTGCTCGACTGGGACAAGATGATCGCCCGGGTGGATAGCTGGCTGCCGCTCGACCATGCCGAGGAAATCCGCGAAATCGCGCGCGAGATCGACCGGGTGCTGTCGGGCTTCGTGCGCGGGCAGGTGTCGGTCTGCCTGATCCTGGGGACGTTCTACGCGGTGGCGCTGATGCTGGCGGGGCTGAACTTCGGCCTGATCGCGGGGGCGATCGCGGGCGGGTTGACCTTCATCCCCTATGTCGGCGCGATCATTGGCGGCGGGCTGTCGATCGGCCTCGCGCTCTATCAGTTCTGGGGCGACTGGTTCGCCATCGGCACGGTGGTGGCGATCTTTGCCGTGGGGCAGTTCCTGGAGGGCAATGTCATCACGCCGAAGCTGGTGGGCAATTCGATCGGGCTGCATCCGCTGTGGCTGATCTTCGCGCTGTCCGCCTTTGGCACGCTGTTCGGGTTCGTGGGCATGCTGGTCGCGGTGCCGGTCGCCGCGGTGATCGGGGTGCTTGCGCGTTACGCGCTCGACCGTTACCTGCAAGGGCGCCTCTACATGGGGCACGAAGCCGACAACGGACCACCCGCCGAACCCTGAGGAGCCATGGCCCGACAACTGATCCTCGACCTGCCCGTGCGTCAGGCGCGCGGGCGCGACGATTTCTTCGTCGCCCCGGCCAATGCGCTGGCGCTGGCGACACTCGACGCGCCCGAAAGCTGGCCGCAGGGGCGGATGCTGCTGATCGGGCCGGAGGGCGCGGGCAAGTCGCATCTGGCCGCGATCTGGGCCGAGGCGCAGGAGGCCCCGATCCTGCGCGCCCGCGACCTGACGGCGGAGATGGCGCCCGCGCTGTCGCGTGCCGCGGTGATCGAGGATGCGCAGCAGATCGGTCCGGCGGAGGCGGCGCTGTTCCACCTGCACAATCTGGCGCAGGCCGAGGGCGGGCGGCTTCTGCTCACCGCCAATGCGCCGCCGCGCGACTGGGGCCTGACGCTGCCAGACCTGAAAAGCCGGATGGAGGCCACCGCCACCGTTCGCATCGCGGCGCCCGATGATGCGCTGCTGTCCGCCGTGCTGGTGAAGCTGTTCGCCGACCGGCAGACCAAGGTGCCGCACAGCCTGATCCCCTGGCTGGTGACGCATATGGACCGCTCGCTCGGCTTTGCGCGGCGGCTGGTTGCGGCGCTCGACGCCCGGGCCGTGTCGGAGGGCCGCCCCCTCACCCGCACCATGGCGGCCGAGGTGCTGGACAGTCTGCGCTGAACCGGCCACAACTGTCACATTCCAATTACAATAAGGCCCCATAAGAGCGCCACCATGACCCAGGCAGATTTCCTCAAGACCCCGTTCCCCGTCCCCGCCGACCTGCCCCCCGAATCTTTCGCCGGGCCGAAGCGGTTCTTCAACCGCGAGCTGAGCTGGCTCGCCTTCAACTGGCGCGTGCTGGAAGAGGCCGCCAATCCGCGCGTACCGCTTCTGGAACGGCTGCGGTTCCTGTCGATTTCGGCGACCAACCTGGACGAATTCTATACCGTCCGCGTTGCCGGGCTGATGGAACTGGTGCGCGAGGGCGATGCGATTCCGTCGGATGACGGCATGCAGCCCTCTGAACAACTGGCGCAGATCAACGCCGATGCGCGCCGCCTGATGGAGACGCAACAGTCGAGCTGGAACGCGATCCGGCACGAAATGGAGGCCGCGGGCATCCAGATCCTGACGCGTGGCAAACTGACCGCGGCGGATCGCAAGTTCCTGGGCGAATATTTCCTGTCGAACGTGTTCCCGGTGCTGTCGCCGCTGGCCATAGACCCGGCGCACCCGTTCCCCTTCATCCCGAACACCGGCTTCTGCCTCGCGCTGGAACTGGAGCGCGAGACCGACCATCGCCGGATGCAGGCGCTGCTGCCGATTCCGCAACAGATCTCGCGCTTCGTGCGGCTGCCGGGGGAATCGCGGTTCCTGCCGCTTGAGGAACTGCTGCTGCTCAACCTGAATTCGCTGTTCCCGGGCTATGCCGATACCGGCTCCTGCGCTTTCCGGGTGCTGCGCGACAGCGACCTTGAGGTCGAGGACGAGGCCGAGGATCTGGTCCGCGAATTCGAGACCGCGCTGAAGCGCCGCCGCCGGGGTCAGGTGATCCGGCTGAAGATCACCGCCGGCGCCCCCAAGGCGCTGCGCTCGGTGATCATGGACGAACTGCACGTCAACCCCGACGAGGTGGTCGAGGTGAAGGGGCTGCTCGGCGTCGCAGATCTGAAGGAACTGGTGCTGTCGTCGCGGCCCGACCTGCTCTGGCCGCCCTTCACGCCGCGCGTGCCGGAACGGGTGCAGGATCACGACGGCGACATGTTCGCCGCGATCCGGCAGAAGGACATGCTGCTGCATCACCCCTATGAAACCTTCGACATGGTGATCCGCTTCCTGCAACAGGCGGCGCAGGATCCGAACGTGCTGGCGATCAAGCAGACGCTCTACCGCACCTCGAAGGACAGCCCGATCGTCGATGCGCTGTGCGAGGCGGCGGAGGCCGGGAAATCCGTCACCGCGCTGGTGGAACTGAAGGCGCGGTTCGACGAGGCCGCGAACATCCGGCAGTCGCGGCGGCTGGAACGCGCGGGCGCGCATGTGGTCTATGGCTTCATGCACCTGAAAACCCACGCGAAAATCAGCACGGTAGTGCGGCGCGAAGGTGACCATCTGGTGACCTACACCCATTTCGGCACCGGCAACTATCACCCGATCACGGCGAAGATCTATACCGACCTGAGCCTGTTCACCTGCGACCCGGCGCTTGGCCGCGATGCGACCAAGGTGTTCAACTACCTCTCGGGCTATGTGCAGCCGGAGGGGCTGGAAAACCTGGCGATCTCGCCGATTTCGCTGAAGCCGCGCCTGCTCGAACTGATCGCGGCGGAGGTGACCCATGCCCGCGCGGGCAAGCCTGCCGAGATCTGGGCCAAGATGAACAGCCTGATCGACCCCGAGGTGATCGACGCGCTCTATGCCGCCAGCGCCGCCGGGGTGAAGATCAGCCTCGTCGTGCGCGGCATCTGCGGCGTGCGGCCCGGTATCAGGGGGCTGAGCGAGAACATCCGGGTGAAATCCATCGTCGGGCGGTTCCTCGAACACAGCCGGATCGTGTGCTTCGGTAATGGCCATGGCCTGCCCTCGAAACACGCCCGGGTGTTCCTGTCTTCGGCCGACTGGATGGGCCGGAACCTCAACCGTCGCGTCGAAACCCTGATCGAAGCGAAGAACGACACGGTGAAGGCGCAGATCGTCAGCCAGATCATGGCGGCGAACATGGCCGATGAGGCGCAAAGCTGGATCTTGCAACCCGATGGCAAGTTCATCCGAGAACTCCCTGAAGGCAAAGAGCTTTTCTCCTGCCATCGGTTCTTCATGGAATATCCTTCGCTGTCGGGGCGCGGCTCTGCGGGCGCGAAGGACGTTCCGGAGCTTGCCCATGGCAGCGAGTAGGCGTTAACGTGCGCGTGAGCCCCCGAGAGTGATTCACGGCAGGACGGACAGATGACCCCGAAGACCGAAGGCCCGCGCGAGGCGACCACCGCCGATGACTGGGACCCGTTCGGGAAGCCCCTGTTCGACGATCCCTCCGCCCGCGCGCTGAGCCGCGTGGGCGTGGTGGATGTGGGCTCGAACTCCGTCCGGATGGTGGTGTTCGACGGGGCCGCGCGCTCCCCCGCCTATTTCTACAACGAGAAGGTCATGGCCGGGCTCGGTCAGGGTCTGGCGGAAACCGGGCGGCTGAACCCGCGCGGGCGGGAACGGGCGCTGGCCGCGCTGCGCCGCTTTGCCATGGTGGCGAAGGGGATGGACATCGGCCCGCTGACCTGTGTCGCCACCGCGGCGATGCGCGACGCGAAGGACGGCCCCGAATTCCGCCGCCAGATCGAATCCGAAACCGGGCTGCATCTGCACATCATCGACGGCGCCGAGGAAGCGCGGCTGTCGGCGCAGGGCGTCCTGCTGGGCTGGCCCGAGGCGCAGGGCCTGATCTGCGACATCGGCGGCAACTCGATGGAACTGGCCGAGGTGTCGAATGGCCGGGTCGGACGGCGCGCGACATCGCAGCTTGGTCCGTTCCGGTTGCAGCAGGTCAAGGGCGGCCGCAAGGATCTGATCGCCCATATCCGCACGCAGATCGCGGAACTGGCGAAGGTGGTCGGCACCGGGCACGAGCGGATCTATCTGGTCGGCGGATCGTGGCGGGCGGTCGCCCGGCTGGACATGGAGCGGCGCAACTACCCGCTTCTGGTGCTGCACGAATACCGGATGGCGCCGGACAGCGTGCTCAAGACGCTCGACTGGATCGAGAAGAGCGACATGAACCAGTTGCGCGCAAAGACCGGGACATCGGCCGCGCGGATGGAACTGGTACCGCTGGCGGCGATGGTGCTGCGCGAATTGATCGACACGCTGAAACCCGCCGAAATCGACGTGTCGTCCTATGGCATCCGCGAGGGGCTTCTGTATGAGCAGATGCCCGAACGTCTGCGCCGCCGCGATCCGCTGATCGAAGCCTGCCGCCATGCGGAAAAGACACAGGCCCGGATCCCGGGCTTCGGCAAGCGGCTGCACAGTTTCATCGAGCCGGTGATGGGCACGGTCCCGCCCGAGCGGTTCCGGCTGCACCGCGCGGCCTGCCTGCTGCACGACACCACCTGGCGCACCCATCCGGACTATCGCGCCGAAGCCTGTTTCGACAATGTAACCCGCGCCAACATGGCCGCGCTGAACCATGCCGAGCGGGTGTTCATCGGTCTGGCGCTGCTGCACCGCTACAAGAATTCCCGGACGGGATCGCGGTTCGAGCCGCTGTTCACGCTGCTGACACCCGAACAGATCCAGGAGGCCGAGACACTGGGCAAGGCGATGCGTTTCGCCGCGATGTTCGCGATCCAGGATCCGCAGGAAGCCGGAACGCTGACCCATGACCCGAAGAAGGCCACGCTGACGCTTCAGCTCACGCGGCGCGGCGCGGAACTCTATGGTGAGGTCTGCGAGTCGCGGTTCCAGTCGCTGGCCTCCACGCTGAAGGCCACGGCAGTGGTGCAGCGCGGCTGATCACAGGTCGATCTGCGGCCCCTGCGGTTCCGGCGCGGGGGCTTCGGGTCTGCGCCGGATCAGGATGTCGCCATTCGGCAGCCGCACCGGAGCTTCGTAATTCTGCATGTCGTCGATCAGCGCGCGGAGTTCTTCCAGCGCCGGGCCTATGTCCGAAAACAGGCCGCGCAGGAACAGTTCCGCCCCGCGTTCGATCAGACCCTTGCCGTCCTGCGCCATGGCGGGCGACAGGCCGAGGACAAAGGCGGCGGCAAGCAGAAGATGTCTCATGTCGGGATATCCACGCTGACAGGAAAATGGTCCGAAGCCTGCACCAGCGCTTCGCGCAGTTCGGGCACCCGGTAGCAGCCCGGATCGTCGAACGGATGCCAGATCCGCCAGGCAGGCGCCGGCAGGCACAGGTCGGGCGAGACCAGAACGAAATCCAGCATGGCGGAAAAATACTGCCCCGCATCCTTCAGATAGAACCGCGCGGTCGAGGGTTGCGCCGCCATGGTGCCCCTGCGCAGGCGCACATGCGGATCGCGCAGGCGCCGTTCGGGCGGCAGCCCCTCGCCCACCACGATCTCCAGCCCCGACCGTCCGAACAGCCGTTCATATTCGTCGAGCCCCGGGCCGTCGTTGAAATCGCCCAGCACCACCAGCGGCTCGCCCATATCCAGAACCTGATCCACCCGGCGCCGCAGCCAGATACATTGCGCCAGTTGCTTGCGCCGGTTCTCGATCGCCTGACGCAGTTCGGCGGCGGGATCGAGTGCGCCATGCTGGGCCTTCGATTTGATATGCACGCCGATCAGCCGGATTTGGCGGCCGGATTTCAGCGTCAGCACCGCTTCGAGCGGCGGCTTGCCCATGGTCACCACATCCAGCCGGTCGTCGATGTCGAGGTCGATCCGCAGGCTTTGGTCAAAGCGCGGGCAGTCCGCCGAGCCCTCCATCGGGTCATGCACCACGCTGACCACATCCGGGTCGTAAAGCAGCGCGATTTCCTGTTGCGTGTCGTTCGGAAAACCGATCAGGGCACGGCGCTGCCGCAGGCCGAACCAGGCGGCGAAGGATTCGAGCTGCGCCACCGTCTTGTGATGGTCGTTGT
Source organism: Paenirhodobacter sp. (assembly GCF_047600745.1). Classification (GTDB taxonomy): domain Bacteria; phylum Pseudomonadota; class Alphaproteobacteria; order Rhodobacterales; family Rhodobacteraceae; genus Rhodobacter. Next base: position 638,306 of record NZ_JASGKI010000004.1, read on the forward strand.
CGTCCGGCGCCTCAACGATCAGGAAGACATCCGCATCCACCGCCGAAAACACGATGCCGAGCGCGCCCAACTGTTCCGCCCGGCTCACGCCATAACGCGCGGAACGCTCGTTATCGTCGAGGATCCGGCCCCGGCGGTCGAACAGGCTGGTGAACCATTCGACGTTATAGGTGGCGATTCGCATCCCGGATACTCTCCCATGCGCGGTTGAGCGCGATGACCCGGGCTTCGGCCAGCCGTACGGCCTCCTCCGGCAGGCCCTGGGCAATCGCCCGGTCGGGATGCGCTTCGCGCACGGCCTCCTTCCAGCGGCTGCGGACGGAGGCGATCGGCGATCCGGGCGGAAGTTCCAGCACGGTCCAGGGGTCGGGTTCGGCATCAGGCACGAAAGCAGCGCGGATCGAGCGGAAACAGGGCTCTCCCAGACCAAAAATCGTCGCGACGTCGCGCAGGAAGTGCTCCTCGGCCTCGTGATAATGCCCATCCGCGACCGAAATGGCGAACAGACCTTCAAGTACATGTTTCAGCGCGGGAGACCCCGGCCCGAACATCGCCGCGATCTTGCGCGCATAGGCATCGTAGCCCGCAATATCGGTGCGCGCGAGATCGAAGACACGGGCGGCATGGGCCTCCTCCCCCGGTGGGATCTGGAAAATCCGGCGAAAGGTCGCAACCTCGTCGCGAGTGACGCGGCCATCCGCCTTCGCCATCTTCGCGCCAAGCGCGATGACGGCGATGGTGAAGGCCACCGTGCGTTCCGGCGGCGCCCGGAGATGATCAAAGACACTCGACAGGCCCTCGCCACGGGCGAGCGCGGTCAGGGCCTGCGCGATGCGGCTCCAAAGAGAAAGCGGCTTGTCCATGGCGGCACGATAACGCCTCGGATCCGCTTTTGCATCACCACAAGGCTGCCTCTCCCGAATTTGAAGGGGGCCGAAGCCCCCTCCGGTCATTTCCGCGCGATGCGGATCAGGTCGAGGATCTCGCGCGCGGCGGCGGGGATGTTGGTGCCCGGCCCGAAAATCGCCTTCACCCCGGCGGATTTCAGGAAATCATAGTCCTGCTGCGGGATCACCCCGCCGCAGATCACGATGATGTCCTCCGCACCCTTGGCCTTCAGCGCCTCGATCAGCTTCGGCGCCAGCGTCTTGTGCCCGGCGGCGAGCGACGAAATCCCCACGACATGAACGTCGTTGTCGATCGCGTCATCGGCGGCCTCTTCCGGCGTCTGGAACAGCGGGCCGACGTCGACGTCAAAGCCGATATCGGCGAAGGCGGTGGCGATGACCTTGGCGCCGCGGTCGTGCCCGTCCTGCCCCATCTTCACCACCAGCATCCGCGGGCGGCGGCCTTCTTCCTGCGCGAAGGTCTCCACATCCTGCTGGATCTGGGCAAAGCCCTGATCGCCCTCATAGGCCGCGCCATAGACGCCCGCGAGCGTCTTCACCTCGGCGCGGTGACGGCCGAAAATCTCTTCCATGGCCAGCGAAATCTCCCCGACCGAAGCGCGTGCCCGCGCAGCCTCAACCGCGGCTTCCAGCAGGTTGCCGCCCTCTTTCGCGCGCCGGGTGATTTCGGCCAGCGCCGCCTGGCACTTCGCCTCGTCCCGGGTCTCGCGGATCTTCTTCAGCCGCGCGATCTGGCTTTCGCGCACGGCGGCGTTGTCGATGTCGAGGATGTCGAGCGGGTCTTCCTTCGCCAGCCGATATTTGTTCACGCCGACGATGACCTCTTCGCCCCGGTCGATCAGCGCCTGACGCCGCGCGGCGGTTTCCTCGACCCGCAGCTTCGGCATGCCCGACACCACGGCCTTGGTCATGCCGCCCATCGCCTCGATTTCCTCGATCAGCTTCCAGGCCTCATCGGCCAGTTTCGCCGTCAGGCTCTCGACGTAATACGACCCGGCCAGCGGATCGACGACATGGGTGATGCCGGTTTCTTCCTGAAGGATCAGCTGCGTATTCCGCGCGATCCGGGCGCTGAACTCCGTCGGCAGTGCGATCGCCTCGTCGAGCGCGTTGGTGTGCAGCGACTGCGTGCCGCCGAGCGCCGCCGCCATCGCCTCATAGGCCGTGCGCACGACGTTGTTGTAGGGGTCCTGCTCCTGCAACGACACGCCCGAAGTCTGGCAATGCGTCCGCAGCATCAGCGAGCCCGGCTTCTTCGGGTTGAACTCCGTCATGATCCGGTGCCACAGCAGCCGCGCCGCGCGCAGCTTCGACGCCTCCATGAAGAAGTTCATGCCGATCGCGAAGAAGAAGCTCAGCCGCCCGGCGAAGGCATCGACATCCATCCCCCGCGCCAGCGCCGCGCGCACATATTCGCGCCCGTCCGCCAGCGTGAAGGCCAGTTCCTGCACCAGATTCGCGCCCGCCTCTTGCAGGTGATAGCCCGAGATCGAGATCGAGTTGAACTTCGGCATCTCGTTCGAGGTGTATTCGATGATGTCCGCGATGATCCGCATCGAAGGTTCGGGCGGATAGATATAGGTGTTGCGGACCATGAACTCCTTGAGAATGTCGTTCTGGATCGTGCCCGAGAGCAGCGCCCGGTTCACGCCCTGCTCCTCCCCCGTCACGATGAAATTCGCGAGGATCGGGATCACCGCGCCGTTCATCGTCATCGAAACCGAGATCTTTTCCAGCGGGATGCCGTTGAACAGGATCTTCATGTCCTCGACGGAATCAATCGCCACACCCGCCTTGCCGACATCGCCCACCACGCGCGGATGGTCGCTGTCATAGCCCCGGTGCGTCGCGAGGTCGAAGGCGACCGACACGCCCTGTTGCCCGGCGGCCAGCGCCTTGCGGTAGAAGGCGTTCGATTCCTCGGCGGTCGAGAAGCCCGCATATTGCCGGATCGTCCAGGGCCGGCCCGCATACATCGTCGCCCGCACCCCGCGCGTGAACGGGCCGAACCCCGGCAGCGTGCCCAGATGGTCGAGCCCCTCAAGATCCTCCGCGGTATAAAGCGGCTGGACGTCGATCCCTTCGAGCGTGTGCCAGGTCAGCTTGTCGAGCGGCTTGTCCTTCAGTTCCTTCTGGGCGAGCTTGGCCCAATCCTCTTTCGTCGTCATGAAACGATCCTTTCCCCCACCGCCCGGGCGTTTCCCCGGCCTCGCATTGAAATCCCTGCACCAAGAACATGGTGCGAACGTGAAATGCCGCCTATATCAGCAAAAGAGGAGGCCCCGATGACCCGCACTCTCCGCCTTGCCGCGCTGATCGCCTGCCTGGCCCTGCCGCTTGCCGCGCAGGACTTTGCGCCGCTTACCGATACATCCGTCCGGCTGGAAGACTTCATCTGGCAAAAACGTCCCGTCGTCGTCTTTGCCGACAGCCCCGCCGATCCGGCCTTCGTCGAGCAGATGCGCGCGCTGGAGGCGGGCTGGCCCGATCTGGCGGCGCGCGACGTGGTGATCCTCACCGACACCGATCCCGCCGCCGCCGGACCTGCGCGCAAAGCGTTGCGCCCGCGCGGTTTTTCGATCGTGCTGATCGAAAAGGACGGCACCGTCGCCAGCCGCAAGCCCACCCCGCGCGACGCCCGCGAACTCTCGCATGCGATCGACAAGATGCCGATCCGGCGCGAGGAGATGCGCGCACGGCGCGGCGCGCCGGGGCTGTAGCCGAAGCGCCCCCATGGCCTGCGGAGCGGCGCGGTGAACGGGCGCTCCGCACCGATGGTTCCCATCTTGCGCGACGGCAACGCCAAATCCGGCCAGTGTTCGGTCTGCCGCAGATTGCGCCAGACCGGAAAGCATTCGCCCACCACCCCACCGGTATGCGCCGGTTTGGTCAGCCCAAGCCCGGCCAGGCAGGCGGATGCCTTCCCGGCCGGACAGGCGATGAGGTGGACCGAAAACCCCATGAGGTCACTCGAACTCCATGATCACGTCATCGACCTTGAGGCTCGCGCCCGGGGCGGCGTTGACCTTCTTGACGATGCCCTTGCGCTCGGCCTTGAGGATGTTCTCCATCTTCATCGCCTCGACGGTGGCCAGTGCCTGCCCTTCCTGCACCTCGTCGCCCTCGGCCACGTTGATCTTCACGATCAGCCCCGGCATCGGGCAGAGCAGGAATTTCGACGTGTCCGGCGGCATCTTCTCCGGCATCAGCTTCGCGAGTTCCGCCGCGCGCGGCGTGCGGACATAGACCTTCAGATCGGCGCCCCGGACCCGGACCCGGTAGCCCATCGGAATGGTGTTGACCTTGAGCACCAGCGGCGCCGAGTTCGATCAGCAGTTCCGCGAGCGTCCGGCCCGGCACCCAGTCGGAGGCCACGCGCAGCTTGCCGCCATCCGCGAAGGTCACGGTGGAGCCATCGGGATCCGCCGCCACATGCACGGCATAATCCTTGCCTTGCAGGCTCACGACCCAATCGTCGCCCACCTTGCGCTCGTGATTGCCGAGCGTGCCCGAGATCCGGCTGAGCCGGATTTCCGACACCCGGTTCATCGCGGCGGTGGCGGCGGCGACCCGGCGCAGGGTTTCCTCGTCCAACGTAACCCCTTGGAAGCCCTCGGGGTATTCCTCGGCGATGAAGGCTGTGGTCATGTTGCCGCTGGTGAAGCGCGGATGGTCCATCACCGCCGCGACGAAGGGCAGGTTGTGGCCGATGCCCTCGACCTCGAACGTATCGAGCGCGAGCCGCATTTCCTCGATCGCCTCGGCGCGGGTCGGCGCCCAGGTGCAGAGTTTCGCGATCATCGGGTCGTAATACATGCTGATCTCGCCGCCCTCGAAGACGCCGGTATCGTTGCGCACCATCCCGCCGCGCACCGTCTTGCCTTCTTTCGGCGGGTTGTATTTCGTCAGCCGCCCGATCGAGGGCAGGAAGCTGCGGTAGGGATCCTCGGCATAAAGGCGGCTTTCCATCGCCCAGCCGTTGATCTTCAGGTCTTCCTGCTTGAAGGGCAGCGGCTCGCCATTCGCGACGCGGATCATCTGCTCCACGAGGTCGATTCCGGTGATCAGCTCGGTGACCGGATGTTCCACCTGCAACCGGGTGTTCATTTCGAGGAAGTAGAAATTCCGGTCGCCATCGACGATGAATTCCACCGTCCCCGCCGAAGCGTAGCCCACCGCCTTCGCCAGCGCGACGGCCTGTTCGCCCATCGCCTTGCGGGTCGCCTCGTCCAGGAACGGCGAGGGCGCCTCTTCGATGACCTTCTGGTTGCGGCGCTGGATCGAGCATTCGCGCTCATGCACATAGACGCAGTTGCCATGCTTGTCGGCCAGCACCTGGATTTCGATGTGGCGCGGCTGGGTCACGAATTTCTCGATGAAGATCCGGTCGTCGCCGAACGAATTGCGCGCCTCGTTCTGCGACATTTCAAAGCCTTCGCGGGCTTCCTGCGGGTTCCAGGCGATCCGCATGCCCTTGCCGCCGCCCCCGGCGGAGGCCTTGATCATCACCGGATAGCCGATCTGATCGGAGATCTTCACCGCCTCTTCGGCATCGGCGATCAGGCCCATATAGCCCGGAACGGTCGAAACCCCGGCCTCCTGCGCGATCTTCTTCGAGGTGATCTTGTCGCCCATCGCCTCGATCGCCGGGCTCGGGGGTCCGATGAAGACCACGCCTTCCTTCTCCAGCGCGGCGGCGAAATCCATCCGCTCCGACAGGAAGCCATAGCCCGGATGCACCGCCTCGGCGCCGGTCTTACGGATCGCCTCCATGATCTTGTCGATCACGATATAGGACTGGTTCGCGGGCGGCGGGCCGATATGCACCGCCTCATCCGCCATTTTCACATGCAGCGCATGGGCGTCGGCATCCGAGTAGACGGCCACCGTCTGGATGCCCATCTTGCGGGCCGTCTTGATCACGCGGCAGGCAATTTCGCCGCGGTTGGCAATCAGGATCTTCTTGAACATATCAGTCCTTTCCCTCGGACGCACGGGGGGCCACCCGGCGCCTCTCCTTCCGATCGTTGAAAACAGAAATGCCACCGGGGCGGAGAACCCCGATGGCATCGCATGACGGATGATGCGCCGCGAAGGCGGCGGTCAGATCAGCGCCGGCAACCGCCGCCGACACCGGCGTTGCAGCTCGCGCCGCCAGCAAGCGCGCCAAGGGCTGCGCCCGCGACGATGTTCTGGTCGGTCGCATCGGCGATGATGGCACCCGCGCCCGCACCGAGCGCCGCGCGCCCGGCCTGGCTTTGCGTGATGCCGCCACCGCCGTAGGGGTCGTTGCAGCCCGCGAGGGCGCCAAGGGCGAGAAGAGAGAGAACAAGGACACTGCGCATGGGAAACTGCCTCCACAAGAGATTATTGTCCCCACCTGATTTAGCGCAGCGAACGGCAAATGAAAGCCCCGGCCCGCGAAATCGGCACCGCTCTGCCGATCATATGCCCAAAGGCGCGGCCCGGCCGGAAGGCCAGACCGCGAGGCATTGGAAGGGGTAGGGATGTGAAGCGGCAAGGCCACATCGTGCAGCCACACCACGGAATCAGACTGCGACAGCCCACCGCATTTGGCAAAGCCAAACACGCTAACCGTTCGCATATCGGCGACAAATCGCCACTGATTCCGGGAAAATGGCTGCGGCATCCTCAATCCTCCCCCTCTTCCGCGTCCCAGACGAAAGCGTCCGGATCCTCGAAAACCTCGGGGAAGGCGGCCTGCGCGCGTTTCACGTCGATCCGCAGCAGTTGTTCGTAGGATTCCGGGTCGAAGGGTTCCTCCGCCGCGACCACTTCGCGCCCGATCAGCCAGGACAACCGCCCGGCGTCAAGGTTGCCGCGTTCGAACGGCTCTTCTCCGAAATAATCCCACAGCGCCGCCATGAAGCCCGCATCGGCGCGCCGGTCCGCCGGAGCGCGGTCCCGGTAGCGTTCGCGCCGGATGATCTTCGTGGCGCCGGCCTTGTTGGCCCGGCGAATGGTGAATTGATGGTCAGTGCCCGGAAGACGGCCCGGGAATCCGCGATGTTTCAGCATGGTGCGACCTCCTGCTGCGCGGGATCGCACGGGCCGGGGATGCAGCGCAACCGCTGAACCACGGAACAACCGTCGGCGGGCCGAAGCCGCGCACCGGCGGAAAGGCGGGGGGCAGCGGACGCGCCCTGCCCCCGCGCGATATTACTTGTACTTGCCGGTCGTCGGTTCGACGGTGACAGGCTCCGGAGCCGGAGCCGGCGGCTCTTTCTTGGCGCAGGCAGCAACGCCGAGAACGGCGACCATAGCGGCGACGATGAGAGTCTTCGACATTTTACACTCCAATGAGGCCGGAAATCCGCCGGGCAGATGCCCATCGATTCCGGTTCCCCGATCATGCAATGAGTCGGACTATTCCGACCCGTTGTCACGTTATATTGCGCCGTCGCAGGGTTGAAGCGGTTAACTGCAATGCCGCAATGCTGTGGCACAGACGCATCACCCCCGCGATTGTTCCGAAGACATGTCTGGACAGGGGCCGAATCACCCCTACCCTTCCGCTCCGTGAACCGCGCTTCACCGCACATCAGAACAAGTCCCAGACACAGGCCCCATCGACGATCGAATAGGCCTCGAAATATTGCACCACACCCTCATCCGCCTCGCCGAAACGGGTCGGGCGATCCGAGAGCGAAATGATGATCTGCCTCGGCTGCGGCCCGGCCCCGGCGACGCGCGGCAGGGCAAATCCGTTGCACAGCGCCTCCATGTCCGTTTGCGCAACCTCCGCCGACACCGGATGCGCCCCGCCAATTCCCGGAGCGACGAACCGGAACCGCACCGTCAGCCCCTCCGGCCCCTGAGTGTCGTGCAGGGTTTCCACCCATTGCACCGCCTGCCCCGAAGGCACCGGCACCCCCTGCCCGAAGGCGGGCCAGGCAAGACACCACCCGATCAGGAATGTCAGCCCGGCCCCGCGCCCCATTCCGCGCCCCTCAGAGCGGAATGTTGTCGTGTTTCTTCCACGGGTTGGTCAGCTGCTTGGTGCGCAGCGAGGCAAAAGCCCGCGCCAGCCGACGCCGCGTCGAATGAGGCTGGATCACCTCGTCGATGAAGCCGCGCTCCGCCGCAACGAAGGGATTGGCGAAGCGGTCTTCGTAATCCTTGGTCCGCGCGGCGATCTTGCCCGCATCACCGAGTTCGCTGCGATACAGGATCTCGACCGCACCCTTCGCCCCCATCACGGCGATTTCCGCCGAGGGCCAGGCATAGTTGAAATCACCACGCAGATGCTTCGACGCCATGACGTCATAGGCCCCGCCATAGGCTTTGCGGGTGATCAGCGTCACCTTCGGCACGGTCGCCTCGCCATAGGCGAACAGCAGCTTCGCGCCATGCTTGATGACCCCACCATATTCCTGCGACGTTCCGGGCAGGAAGCCGGGCACGTCGACCAGCGTCAGGATCGGGATCTCGAACGCATCGCAGAACCGCACGAAGCGCGCCGCCTTGCGCGAGCTGTCGATGTCGAGGCAGCCCGCCAGCACCATCGGCTGGTTCGCGACGACGCCAACGGAGCGCCCCTCGATCCGGATGAAGCCGATGATGATATTGCCCGCGTAATCCTTCTGGATCTCGTAGAAGTCGCCCTCGTCGGCGATCTTCAGGATGAGTTCCTTCATGTCATAGGGCTGGTTCGGGTTCGCCGGGATCAGCGTGTCGAGCGAGGGCTCGATCCGCGCCACGTCGTCGAAGAACGGCCGGACCGGCGCCTTTTCCCGGCTCGACAGCGGCAGGAAGTCGATCAGGCGGCGGGTTTCGGCAATCGCCTCGACATCGTTTTCAAAGGCCAGATCGGCGACCGACGATTTGCGCGTATGCGTGGTGGCGCCGCCCAGCTCCTCGGCGGTGACGATTTCGTTGGTCACCGTCTTCACCACGTCGGGGCCGGTCACGAACATATAGGACGTGTCCTTCACCATGAAGATGAAGTCGGTCATCGCCGGGCTGTAGACCGCGCCGCCCGCGCAGGGCCCCATGATCAGGCTGATCTGCGGCACCACGCCCGAGGCCATGATGTTCTTCTGGAACACATCGGCATAGCCCGCGAGCGAGGCCACCCCCTCCTGGATCCGCGCGCCGCCCAAATCGTTCATGCCGATCACCGGCGCCCCGTTCTGCACGGCCATATCCATGATCTTGCAGATCTTTTCCGCATGGGTTTCCGACAGAGAGCCGCCGAAGACGGTGAAGTCCTGCGAGAAGACATAGACCATGCGGCCGTTGATGGTGCCCCATCCGGTCACCACGCCATCGCCCGCGGGCTTGTCCGCCTCCATGCCGAAATCGACGCAGCGATGGGTCTTGAACATGTCGAATTCTTCGAAGGAATCCTCGTCGAGCAGCAGCTCGATGCGTTCCCGCGCCGTCAGCTTGCCCTTGCTGTGCTGCGCATCAATCCGGCGCTGCCCCCCGCCAAGACGGGCCGCCGCACGACGCTGGTCCAGCTCGCTGAGAATGTCTTTCATGGATTCTCCTCCGAAATTTTGCAGGCACACTATCCCCGCGCAAGATTGTTACAAAGCTGTTTCTGGAAAATTTGCATAACATTGGCACACACGTCTTCGCAAATTGCAAATTCGGATAACTTCGGGGCACCGCAAATGCCGCGCCCGCCTCATCTGGCTGAAACCGAAACGACAGCCAGTCGAGACCCATTTCCCGGGTTTTCGGCGGCCACTTCCAAGGCAGCTATCGCCCACGCCCCGCCTCACCCGATGAATATACTTATAGTTCATGGCGTTAACCTGAATCTCCCGAAACGGCGAAACCGGGCGATCCCGCCGCGTCGTCATCCGCGCCTCTGGCCCGCCCGCCTTGACGGCCTCGGCCCCGCCGCGGCCCCCTTGGGTCCGACCAATCCGGAATTCGCCACCCCTTGCAGTCCCCGCCCGGAAGGCCCCGCTTTCCGGACCGGAGCCGCATATCCACTCGGAGACACGCCCATGCCGCCCGAACACCTCCGCGACCTGATCGGCTCTCCCTGTAGCCAAGGCCGGTCCCTCCCACACCAACCTGGCCGACGCCCGACCCCTCGACCACTGGGCCCGCGCCGGACGCGTTCCGTTTGCCCGCATCCTGCCGGTGCTGCGTGACCTCGACGCGCTGATCATCGCGGGTGATCCGGCAATGATCCGCACCGGAATTGACCTCGGGCGCTCCCCCGGCTTGGTCGATTGGGGGCGCCCGGACGGATCTCGGTCATTCCCGGCAAGCATGGGTATTATGGCGCCATGCCCGACGATCTCATGCTGGCAGGACTTGCCAACGCCGCCGGAGCGCACTTCGCGCAGAAACGTCCTCACCTTCGGCGCCAGCCGTTTTCTGTGCTGCGCCCTCTTGACCCATTTCCTCCTGCTGGGCGGGCGTGGCGCGCCCCAGCCGATGCCGGATTACGCCAGGATTCGGTGTGCCGATTGGGATCTTGTCACCTCCACCGCCACCGCGATTATCTCGACTGGCTCTAGCGGGAGATCGCGAAGCCTTGGCCCGGGCAGACCGAGATTGTCACCCGTCACGCCCCGAAAGCGGCGGTATCCTTCCGCTGTCCACCCCGGCGCGCAATACACTGCTCGGTTCGACGCCGCGATCCGAACTGGCGGGGCAGATGCAAAGGCGACCGCTGCCGCAGTTGAGAGCATCCCACGCTCAATATCGAAAGGCATTCCAAGGTGGGTGATCGCGTCGAAAATAGCCGGCCCAAAAAGACATCGCCTCAGGCTCCGGCGGCGATGCGGCCCGATTCCTTTCTCAGCCGAAAGCCGGGTATCCGAATCCACTCCCAAGCCTGAAAAATGCTCAGATTCGCGGCGATCACGCGAGGTCAGACATTTTCGCAAAGAATTATCGGGCAGCCCCAAACTTCCCCCATTCACGGATCCAACATGTCGATCCCCATCTTGACAGGGGGAAGGATCGCTCCCTGGCCTTTGAACCACGCCGCGAGCAATGGCGCCCTGTTATCCCGCTGCCAAACCTCTCAGATATGTCGGCAACGTTGCCCCGAAGCAGATTTCTGCTGTCGTTTTTTTGTCGTCTGGGGTGACGCGAATGCAGATCGAGCTACCGAGCGGATTGCTGTTTTCCCGAACCGGTTCCTATGGGACGGTCGCGCATTCCTTGCTGAACGGCGCGCTTCTGGCCTGCCGGGAGGCCAACGAAACTTCGGGGATCGGCGTCCGGCTGCTGCCGCAAATCCGCGATCCTTACGAAATCCTCGATAATTACGCCACAGCCATCCAGCCGTTTCTCGATCAGGATACCCACTATTCGTCGACAGCTACGACGTCGGTAACAACGTCTAAGTCTTCAACTGGCTGTTCATGGCGCTCGGCCTCAGCCTGATCTGCGGCTACGGCGGCGCCGAGTTTCGGCCAGACGGCCTTCTTCGGCGTCGCGGGCTACAGCGACGGGTGCTGTCGATCAACCTCGGCTATGCCGATGGGCTGACGCTGTTCTCGCTCCTGCTCTCGGCCGGGATCAGTGCGCTTTTCGCCGCCATCCTCGGTTATTTCATATTCGTATCAGCGGTGTGTTCCTCGGCATCGTGTCCCTGACGGTGAAACTCGTTCTCGAACGTTTCATGGCGCAGACCGCAGGGCATGCGGTTCCGGGCGGCGTGACCACGGTGGACTTCGAACGGGTCGCGGGGATCGCCACTGATGCCCGGCGGCAGGGGGTCGAACTTATCGTCTTCCCGGAACGGGCGCTGACCGGAACCGGCACGGTAGGCCTTCGGCGCAATGGGCCCGAACGCGCCACAATGGTGCGTCTGTTACGCGGCCTCGGCCTCGCGATCGTCGCGGGCTTCGCCGAGGCGGCGGAGGACGGCCCCGACAACGCCGCTTTTCTGGTGGCAGGAGGAAACATCCGGGGCATCTCATCTGTCCGGCGAAGATCACGCCCGGGCCCGCCCGGAGAGGATTGGGTGGGATCGGCCTGCTGATCGGGCATGACACGTTTTCCCGAAGCGGCGCGGATTCTCGCGCTTGAAGGCTGCGATATGATCGCCTTTCCGGCGCAGCGCGATGCCGATTTCTTCACCCCTACCTCGGGACAGGCATCGCGCAGCCAGGAACTATTCCGACCGGCCCCGATCCCTGTCACGGCATGAGTTCCGCATTCGCGCCGGAGAGAACAGTGCCTACACGTTGTTTGCCAATGCCTGCGACGGAAGCGGCATTCGGCCCGGACACCTCCGCCTTTCCCCGAGAGGAAGTGATCCTGGGCCTTCGTCTGCGGGTCCATCGACTGCCGCAACGGCGATCACCGCTATCCCACCGCCACCGTCCGCCGCAAGGATCTCGTCGCGATGGGCCCGAACCCTTGCTCCGATAGCGGTCCGGGCCTGATCGGCGCGCATCAACCCACCGGTCATGCAGTTTCAGCGGCACGAACCGGCCTACGGCTATGGCCTCTCGATCACGCCAGTGGCCTTGCGACACGGGACACAGAGCTTGCAAAAGCGCAGGATCGGGCCATCCGTCCGGTATCCGCGCAAGGATAAGCACAGGCAGATCCTCGCAACCGGAATTCCCTGGCATTGCCGTGGCGCTGCCGCCCGGGAGTGCCGTTTACCGGCCAGATCGCATCGCCCTCTGCCGGTCCTTCGGCAGGGCGCCTACAAGGACATATCCCCGGTTTCGGACATGGGCGTTCGCGAAAGCGACGGAGGGCGGGTGAAACGCGTTTCCGTGAAATCCGGATGATATGCCAACAGAGGCGGCATTGCGTTATGGAAATCGGTTCTCCTGATGGCGGGTTCGGACGTGACGCCCGAACCGAATCCGACAACGGCGAAAATCATCATGCCGATATGGCATTGGTCGATACCACCGTCCTTTTCGTGCGGCACTGGCCTGCCCTCCGGAATCCCAAAACCGAACATAACGCGATCAAGGCGCGGTTTCGCGGATCCTGCAACGCGGTGGGATGAGCGAATGTCGACCGCCGAAACCGCTGACAATATCGCGCCATTAGGGTTTTTCGATCCCAATTCCCCAGAAACGCTCAGAACAGATGCGCAACCTCTGGCGCAGGCACGAAACGCCATTTGCGCAGCGGCCCGGCCATCACGTTCAGGTAATACATCTGAAAGCCGACCGGCACGCCGCAGGGGTGATGGCCGCGCGGAACCAGAACGACATCGCCGTTGCGAACGGTCATCGTTTCGTTCAACGCCCCGTCGTCGGTATAGACCCGCTGAAAGCCGAAGCCATCGGGCGGGTCCAGCCGGTGATAATAAGTTTCCTCCAGATAGGTGATCCGGGGATAATCATCTTCGTCATGCCGGTGACTGGGGTAAGAGGACCAGTTGCCCCCAGGTGTGAATACTTCGGTCACCAGCAGGCTGTCGGCGACGGGATCGGCCTCCATCGCGATATTGTTGATGAAGCGCGTATTCGCACCCGCACCGCGTTGCGTCAGTGTGATCCCCTCCGGGCCCAGGCGTCGCGCTGCGTGCCCGCCATGCCCGGGGGCGCCGCAGACCGCGATGATGCAGTCGGTCTGCGCCACGGCCTCCCACCGCTCTCCATTCGGGACGTAAAGGCAGTGCGGCGGGGTCTTTTCAAAGACGCTCATGCGATCGCCCAGAATGCCCCAATCCGTGCCCGCCGCGCGAAATGCCGCCTTCCCTTCGACCATGACCAGAATGACCTCGTTGCCGCCGGTCTCCTCGACTGCGGTCTCACCCGGTCTCAGCCGGTAGAGACCGAAACTGACATAGCTCCAACCGGCGGACCCCGGCGTCACGTCAAAGACCTTGCCCCTGTCGGCAGAGGCCCGCAGCAGCAGATTGCTCATCCGTTTCCTCCTGACGGGTTGAATGTCACGAAAAAGCGCCAGCCCGCATAAAGCCCGATGGCGCAAAAGATCACGCCGAAGAACGGCGCGCCGGTAATGAATTCAAACAGCCCCCAGCCCAGAGCACAGGCGACCAGCAGCAGCCGGATCCAGAGCGGGCGATAAAAGGCGTTATCCAGATCGAACACGTCAGCCCCCCGATGCGCGCGCTTCGTCCCAGATCCGGCAAAGCGCGGCGTATTTCCTGGCCATTTCCGCCACGGCGGCATCGTCGGCCATTGCGCCCCGGAACCACTGCCGGGCGACGTCGCCGAAGATGGTGCGGCCGACGGCGAAGCCCCTGACCAGCGGGAAGCTGGCCGCGACCTGGAAGCTGGCGGCCAGTTCCGCCTCGGGCGCGTCGAGCCCGAGGACGACGATGCCGCGGGTGTGGCGGTCGTGCTCCTTGATGGCGGCAATGGCATTGGCCCAGCCCGTGCGGGTCTTCATCGGTTCCAGCTTCCACCAGTCCGGATAAATGCCCGCGGCGTAGAACTGCCGGATCAGTGTGGCGGTGGTGTCGTCATCGACCGGGCCGACCTTGGAGGGGATGATTTCCAGCAGGAATTCCAGTCCGTTGCGGCGCGCGGCGGTGTAAAGCCGTTTGACCGTCGCCTCCTGCGCCTGCCGCGTGGCGGCATCGTCGTCGGGATGGCAGAAACACAGAACCTTGACGACGTTCTCGCGCGCCCATTCGGACAGGCCGCCGCAATCGGGGCCGAGTTCGGGTTCCAGTTCCAGCGGGCGCGACCCCGGCCATTCGCAGGGCCGCCCGATCCACAACCCCGTCCCCGAAGCCGCATGCAGCGCCCGCCGCCCGATGCGGTTGTCGCACAGGATGCCATGGCCCGGCTTGCCATCCGCCACCCGCAGCGCCGCCTTCAGGCACAACTCCTTGAAGGCACCGCCCTTTTCCGGCGTATAGCCGTCCATGTCCTCCAGTTGCGCCCGGTGGTCGAAGGCGAAGACCCGCATCGCGGACCAGTCGCCCTTGCGGTTGGTGGACCAGTGGACCTGCTCCAGATCGGCGTCGTTGCGCAGGTCGGGTCGCACGATCCCGCGCTGGAGGAAGAAGTCCAGCTCGGACAGCGACGGATAGGCCGGGGTGCAGCCATGGCGGCTGACGGCAAAAGCGCCGCAGGCATTGGCATATTCCAGCGCGCGGGGCCAGCTTTCGCCATCCAGCCAACCCTTCAGCAGCCCCGAGAAGAAGCCATCGCCCGCGCCCAGCACGTTGAACACCTCGATCGGGAAGCCGGGGCCGGTCTGGCCGCTTTCCCAGCCCTCGACGGCGCTCTCGAAGGCCACCGCCCCCTTGGCGCCGCGCTTGCAGATCAGCGTGGCCGCGCTGACCGCCCGCACCGCGCGCAGCGCGGCGATGGTGTCGGTGCTGCCGCCCGCGATGTGGAACTCTTCCTCGGTGCCGACGATCAGGTCGAAGAAATGCAGCGTCGATTGCAGCTTGGCGGTGACGGCGGCGCTTTCGACAAAGCGGCTTTCGCCCGCGCCATGCCCGGCCACGCCCCAGAGGTTCGGGCGATAGTCGATGTCCAGCGCCGTGCGCGCGCCATGCTTGCGGGCCAGGTCCAGCGCCTTCAGCACGGCGGCCTCGGTGCGCGGATGCGACAGATGCGTGCCGGTCGCCACGACCGAGCGCGCCCCGGCGATGAACCCCTCGTCGATGTCGTCTTCGCTCAGCGCCATGTCGGCGCAGTTCTCGCGGTAGAAGATCAGCGGAAAGCTGTCCTCGTCGCGGATGCCGAGCAGCACGAGCGCCGTCAGCCGCTCCGGATCGGTCGCGACGCCGCGGGTATCGACGCCCTCGCGGGCGAGCTGTTCGCGGATGAAGCGGCCCATATGCTCGTCGCCGACCCGCGTGATCACCGCCGAACGCAACCCCAGCCGCGCCGTCCCGCAGGCGATATTGGTGGGCGAGCCGCCGATATATTTGGCAAACGACCCCATATCTTCCAGCCGGCCACCAACCTGCTCCCCATACAGATCAACCGACGAACGGCCGATCGTGATCACGTCAAGTGTCTTCATGGTCTCCTCCCCTGTCCTCCTGCACGGCCCCGGGGGCCGCGGATCGTCAAACCGCCACGGGCGTCAGCCAGGGCTGGCCGTCCGCCTCATGGCTGTCCACCACCGCCTCGACGAAGGCGACCCCCTTCAGCCCGTCATGGGCCAGAGGCAGGTTCTGCCCCAGAAGGCCGGGGGCGCGCCCTTCCTTCCGCGCGCGGATCGCCTCGGCGAAGCCAGCGTAAAGGTTGGCGAAGGCTTCCAGATAGCCCTCAGGATGGCCGGGGGGCGTGCGGATCCGCAGCTTGGCATCCTCGGAAAGATCCTCCGCCCCGCGCTTGAGGATCTGCATCCGCCCGTCCAGAGGGGTGAGGACCAGTTCGTTCGGCTGTTCCTGAAACCATTGCAGCGAGCCCTTGTCGCCGAACACCCGCAGCCGCACGCCGTTGGAATTTCCGATCGCGACCTGCGAGGACCACAGCAAGCCCCGCGCCCCGCCCTGATAGCGCATCATCACATGCGCATTGTCATCGAGCGCCCGACCGCCCACGAAGGTCGCCAGATCGGCGGTCAGGCTTTCCAGTTTCAGCCCCGTCACGAAGCCCGCGAGATGATAGGCATGGGTGCCGATGTCGCCGATGGAACCGCCGCGCCCGTTCTTCTTCGGGTCCGTCCGCCAGGCCGCCTGCGCGTTGCCCTGCTGTTCGATGGCCGTCGCCATCCATTCCAGCGGATATTCCACCTGCACCGTGCGGATCGCGCCCAGTTCGCCGCGCGCCACGCGGACGCGGGCCTCATGCACCATCGGATAGCCGGAATAGGTATAGGTCACCCCGACGAAACGGCCGCTTTCCCGCGCCAGCGCCTCCAGCGCCACGGCATCCTCCAGCGTCGCGGTCAGAGGCTTTTCACAGATCACGTCGAACCCCGCCTTGATCAGCGCCTTCGCGATCGGGTAATGGGTGAAGTTCGGCGTGCAGATCGCCACGGCGTCCACCCTGTCCGCACGACCCGCCTCGCCCGCGATCAACTCCTGATAGCTGCCGTAGCTGCGTGCCGGATCCAGCCCCTGCGCGATGGCAAAGGCGCGGCCCCGTTCGGGGTCCACGTCGAAGGCCCCGGCCACCAACTGCCATTGCCCATCCAACCGCGCCGCAAGCCGGTGGATATTGCCGATATAGGCGCCCTCCCCGCCTCCCACCATTCCAAGACGCAACATCGTCACCCCTCCAGTCCGAGCATCGCCCGGTTGGCGCCGCGATTGGCGCCGGATTTCACGAAATCATCAAAGGCGCGGTCCGACACCCGGATGATATGGTCCGCGATGAACTGCGCGCCTTCGCGGGCGCCGTCCTCGGGGTTCTTGACGAAACATTCCCATTCCAGCACCGCCCAGCCGTCGAAGCCATAGGTCGTCAGCCTGGTGAAGACCGCGCCGAAATCGACCTGCCCGTCACCCGGCGACCGGAACCGCCCCGCGCGCTTCGACCACGGTTGATAGCCGCCATAGGCGCCGGACTTGCCATCCGGGCGGAACTCGGCATCCTTGACGTGGAAGGTCTTGATCCGCTCGTGGTAGTGGTCGATGAAGGCCAGGTAATCCAGCGCCTGAAGCACGAAATGGCTGGGGTCATACATCAGGTTGGCACGGGGGTGGTGCTTCACCTTCTCCAGGAAATATTCCCAGCTATGGCCGTCATGCAGATCCTCGCTCGGGTGGATCTCGTAGCAGACATCCACGCCATGCGCGTCGAAATCGTTCAGGATCGGCGTCCAGCGTTTCGCGAGTTCATCGAACCCTTCCTCGACCAACCCCTCCGGCCATTGCGGATAGGGATAGAGGTAAGGCCACAGCAGTGCGCCCGAGAAGGTCACATGCCGGTCCACGCCGAACCGCTTCGAGGCCCGCGCCGCGAACCGCAACTGCTCCTCGGCCCATGCCCGGCGTGCGGCCGGATTGCCACGCACCTGTTCGGGGGCGAAGCTGTCCATGATGACGTCATGCGCCGGATGCACCGCCACAAGCTGCCCGGTGATATGCGAGGCGAATTCGGTAATCTGAAGCCCGTTATCGGCCAGGATCCCCTTGATCTCGTCACAATAGGCGTCGCTTTCGGCGGCCTGCTTCATGTCGATCAGGCGGGTGTCCCAGGTCGGGATCTGGACGCCCTTGAACCCCTTCCCCGCCGCCCATTCCGCCAGGCCGGGCAGTGAGTTATAGGGCGCATCATCCGCCGCGAACTGGGCCAGGAAGACACCCGGCCCCTTGATGGTCCGCATCGTCACGCCTCCAGCTTCGCTGCGGGCACCGGGGCATCGTCATAGCCGCCGTGGACGGATTGGTCGAACGGGATCACCGCCCCGGTCATCATGCCGCTGTCGTCGGAGGCCATCCACAGCACGGCCCGCGCGACCTCCTTCGGGTCGAGGATCCGGCCAAAGGGTTTCTGCGCCGCCGCCCGGTCGATGAAATCGGGATCGCCGGTTTCCGACAGCACCAGCGCGCGTTCGTGGTCCGAGTTCATCCAGCCGATATCCAGCTGGTTCACATGGATCCGGTGCCGCATCAGCGCAAAGCCCGCGTGCCGGGTCAGCGTCGCCAAGGCTCCCTTGGACCCCGCATAGGGCGCGAGGAACGGTTGCCCCACCAGCGCCGACATCGAGCCGATATTGACGATGCGGCCCTCGATCCCCTCGCGGATCATTACCTTGGCCGCGTCCTGCATCAGGAAGAACGGCGCGCGGGCGTTGACCGCGAACATGCGGTCGAACAGGTCGGGCGTGGTGTTCAGCATGTTGCCCCGGTCGGTCAGGCCGGCGGCATTGACGAGGATGTCTACGCGCCCGAACCGCTTGTCGGCGGCGGGGATGATGGCCTGCACGTCTCCGATGTTGCCCAGATCGGCGGCGACCATCTCGACCGGCACGCCGGTCGCGCGCGCGATCTCCTCCGCGACGTTCCGGCCCTTGTCCACGCCCCGGCCGACGATCACGATACCCGCCGCGCCCGCCTCTGCGAACAGCCGCGCGATGGCCGCGCCAAGCCCCTGCGTGCCGCCGGTAACGACGGCGATCTTTCCATCAATGCGGTTCATTTCACCACCTCATAACCCGCCGCCGCCATCACGCGCAGCAGTTCCCCATGCCCTTTTTTCGCCATTTCCAGCGGCGGATTCGCGACCGGATCCTGTTCCGCCTCGACCACGAACCACCCCTCGTAGCCCTTCCCCGCCAACGCCTTGACGATGGCCTCGAAATCCAGGTCGCCATCGCCCGGCACGGTGAAGGCGCCCTTGATCACCGCGTCGAGGAAGCTGTCCCGGCTCCGGTCCAGCCCGTCCAAGACCACGCGGCGGATGTCCTTGGTATGGACATGGGTGATCCGCGCGTGGTGGTTTTCGATCACCCGCATCACGTCGCCCCCGGCAAAGGCCATGTGCCCCGCGTCGCACAGGAGCGGCACCGAGGAGTGCTTCATGAACAGGTCAAGCTCCGCCTCCGTCTCCACCGCCGCCGCCATGTGGTGGTGATAGGAGAGCGGCATCCCCTGCGCTGCGCACCAGTCGGCGAAATCCGACATCTTGCGGCCATAGGCGGCCATCTCTGTTTCAGTCAGCTTCGGCTTGGTGGCCAGTGGCGCGGACCGCACGCCCTGAATGGACCGGGCGGTTTCGCCATAGACGATGCAGGGCGCCCCCGCCGCGATGAAGAACGCCATCTGCCGCGCGATGCGGTCCTTCTCCGCCTCGATGTCGCCGTCCAGCAGCAGGCCCGAGAACCAGCCGCCACAGACCGAGATCCCGAAACGGTCGAGGACCGGCCCCAGTTCGGCCATGTCCATCGGAAAGCGGCGCCCGGTCTCCATGCCGGTGAACCCGGCAACGGAGGCCTGCCGCAAGCATTCCTCAAGGCTGACGTCATCCGACAGTTCGGCCAGATCGTCGTTCCACCACGCGATCGGCGCGATACCCAGTTTTGCTTTCATTTACACACCCCGCCGTTGCGCTTCACGGATCTTTTCCTGCGCCGCACGCGCGGCACGGACGGTTTCAAAAGTCGAGATTTCCGGCACGCCGACATCCCAATCCGCATCCCCCGGCACCCATTTCCAGGCATCCGAGACGATCGAGATCACCGTCACCCCGTCATGGGCCAGCGCCGTCTTCATCGCGGTTTCCAGATCGGCAAGGCTTTCGGCCTTGATCGCGCGGGCGCCCATCGCCTCGGCATGTCTGACGAAATCGACATGCAGCGGGTTGTCGCGGTTCCGGATCCGGCAATCGGCCAGCAGGTTGTTGAAGCCCGGCACGCCCTTGGCCTGTTGCAGCCGGTTGATGACCGCGAAGCCGCCGTTGTCGCAGACCACCACGACCATCCTGTGGCCGGTCAGCACCGCCGAATAGATGTCCGAATTCATCATCATATAGGTGCCGTCGCCCAGCATGACGATGGGCGTGCCGCCCGTAGCACCCGGCCCCTCCTGCGCCATGGCACAGCCCCATCCGGCCGAGATTTCATACCCCATGCAGGAAAATCCGAATTCGCAGTCGAAGGTGTTCGGGTTCTTGACCCGCCAGCCCTTGGTGACCTCGCCCGGGGTGCCACCCGCTGCGGAAATCAGCGTGTCATCCGGCCCGGCGACACTGTTCAGCACACCCACGACCTGCGCATAGGAGGGCACCGGATCATTCGTCGGCGCCTGATGTTCGTCCACAAGCGCGTTCCATTCGGCGAACAGATCCTTCGCGTGTTTCATCAGCCCGGCATCGGCGGCGTAATCGCCAAGCGCCGCATCCAGCTCGCCGATGGTTTCCAGCGCATCGCCCACCACGGGCAGCGCGCGGTGCTTCATCGCATCGAACCGCGCCGCGTTGACGGAAATGAACTGCGCATCCGCGGCGAAGGCCGTCCACGATCCGGTGGTGAAATCCTGTAGCCGGGTGCCGATGGCCAGGATCACGTCGGCCTCCTTCGCCAGCGCATTGGCCGAGGTCGAGCCGACGATGCCGATCGGCCCGGCATGGACCGGATGGTCATGCGTCAGCGCGCCCTTGCCCGCGATGGTCTCGACCACCGGGATGCCGCGTTTGGCGGCGAAATCGGCCAATGCGTTTTCGGCCAGCGAATAGCGCACGCCGCCGCCCGAGATGATCAGCGGCTTCTTCGACGTTTTCAGCAGGTCGGCCGCCGCTGCAACCGCATCACGGTCCGGCCGCGGGCGCGGGATCGCCCAGAGGCGCGGCGCAAAGAACACCTCGGGGTAGTCATAGGCCAGTTCCTGCGTGTCCTGCGCCAGCCCGATGAAGGCCGGGCCGCAATCGGCGGGGTCCAGCATGGTGGCGATGGCCTGCGGCAACGACTGCATCAACTGCTCGGGCAGCACGATCCGGTCCCAGTAGCGCACGACCGGCCTGAAGGCATCGTTCGCGGTGAGGGTCGGATCACCGAAATGCTCGACCTGCTGCAACACCGGATCGGGGAGGCGATTCGCGAAGGTGTCGCCCGCCAATAACAGCACCGGCAGGCGGTTCGCCATCGCCACCCCCGCCGCCGTCACCATGTTCAGCGCCCCCGGCCCGATCGAGGTCGCGGCCACCATCACCTGCCGCCGCCGCTTGGCCTTGGCAAAGCCGATGGCGGCCAGCGCCATGCCCTGCTCGTTCTGGCCGCGCCAGGTCGGCAACTGGTCCTGCACCTGTTCCAGCGCCTCGGACAGGCAGGTCACGTTGCCATGCCCGAAGATGCCGAAGACGCCCGCGAACAGCGGAACGCGCGTGCCGTCGATCACGGTGAACTGGTTGCAAAGGTAACGGACAAGGGCCTGAGCCATGGTCAGGCGCACGGTCTTGCGGGTCATCTCGCCTCCTCCTGCGGATGGTGTCTGGCGGACGATACGGAATGATGATTGACAATGCAATAGTTCTGCAATGATTATTGCGGTGAGAATTCGGAGGGAATTTCGGGAGGAACCTCATGACAGGAATCGCCGTCCTCGGCACCGGCCGGATTGGCCGCATGCACGCCGAAAACATCGCTGCCCATCCGCGCGCCCGGCTGGCTGGCGTCTATGACATCCATGCCCCGGCGGCGGCCGAAGTGGCCACCCGTCTGAGCGTGCCGCAATTCGATTCGGTCGAGGCGGCGCTGGCCGCGCCCGGCGTGGACGCGGTGCTGATCGCCAGTTCCACCGCCACCCATGCCGACCTGATCGAACAGTCGGTCGCGGCCGGAAAGGCCATCCTGTGCGAAAAGCCTATCGACCTGTCGCTCGACCGGGTGAACGCCTGCGCGGCGAGGATTGCGGGCACCAGACTGCCGATCATGCTCGGCTTCGTGCGCCGGTTCGACAGCGGCCATGCCGGAGTGCGGCGGGCCATCGAATCGGGCCGGATCGGCGAATTGCATCAGGTCGCCATCACCTCGCGCGATCCGGGCATGGCGCCGGAAGCCTATATCGAGGTGTCGGGCGGCATCTTCCGCGACATGACGATCCACGATTTCGACATGGCCCGCTTCATCTTGGGCGAGGAGGTGACCGAGGTGAGCGCCACCGGTTCGCGTCTCGTCGATCCCGCGCTGATGGAACGCTGCGGGGATTACGACACCGTGACCGTGGTGCTGAAAACCGTATCGGGCAAGCAGGCGGTCATCACCAATTCGCGCCGTGCGGTCTATGGCTATGACCAGCGGGTCGAGGCCTTCGGCAGCGCGGGCATGGCGATTTCGGAGAACCGGACGATGGATCATGTCCGGCTTTACGGCGAAGAATTCACCGACCGCGCCGCGCCGTTGAAGAACTTCTTCATCGACCGCTATGCCGATGCCTTCGCCGCCGAGATCGGCGCCTTCGTGGACGCCATAGAACAGGGCAAGCCGGTTCCGGTGGGCTTCGAGGACGGGCGGCAGGCGCTGATCCTCGCCGAGGCCGCGCTCCGCTCCATCGCCGAGGGCCGCACCGTCGCAACCGCGGAGATCGGCTGATGTATGCTCGGTTCGGACTGTTCATCGACGGGAGTTGGGCTCCCGGAACCGACAGCGGGGAGGTCATCTCCCCGGTCACCGAAAAGCCGCTCGGGGTGGTGCCGCTCGCCACGGTGGACGAAACGAAGGCGGCGCTGGATGCCGCCGCCCGCGCCCTGCCCCGGTTGCGCGAGATGGGCGGCTTCGCCCGCGCCGATGCGCTGCACAAGGCGGCGGACGAGATGATCCGCCGCGCGGAGGAAGCCGCGCGGATGATCTCCGCCGAGACCGGCAAGCCGATCGCGCAGGCCGGCCGGGAATGGGCCCTGGCCTGCGACCAGTTCCGCTGGTTCGCCGAGGAGGCGCGGCGCATCTACGGCCGCCTCGTCGAAAGCCGCGTGCCCGGCGGTCGGTTCGAGGTGACGCGCGAGCCGGTGGGCATCGTCGGCGCCTTCACCGCCTGGAATTTCCCCGCCGCGCTGCCCGCGCGCAAGCTGGCCCCGGCGCTGGCGGCGGGCTGCCCGGTGGTGCTGCGGCCATCCTCGCAGACGCCCGGCGTGGCGATGGTGATGGTGGACTGCCTGCGCGCAGCGGGGCTGCCCGATGGCGCGGTGAACCTGGTCGTGGGCTCCACCGCCGCCACCTATGCCCCGGTCATGGCCGATACCCGCGTGCGCAAGGTCAGCCTGACCGGCTCCACCCGCGTGGGCCAGCAGATGATCCGCGACGCCGCCGACACGGTGAAGAAGGTCAGCATGGAATTGGGCGGCAACGCGCCGCTGATCATCCATGACGATGCCGACCTGCAAGCCGCGCTGGACCTGACCGTGCCCACGAAATTCGCCAATTGCGGGCAGGTCTGCGTGACGCCCGACCGGATCTTCGTCCATGACAGCCTGCATGACGCCTTCGTCGCGGGTTTCGTCGCGCGCACGGCGCAGATCCGGCTGGGCGACGGGCTGGACCCCGGGACCGGCATGGGCCCCCTGATCAACCGCGGGCGGCTGGAGGAGATCGAATCCATCGTCGCCGACGCGCTGCGCAGCGGCGCGACACTGGCCCACGGCGGCAAGCGCCCGGCGCATCTGAACAGCGGCTATTTCTTCGAGCCGACCGTGCTGACCGATGTCACCGACGACATGAAGGTCTTTGCCGGAGAGAACTTCGGCCCGATCGCCGCGATCACCCGGTTCTCGACCGAGGACGAAGCACTGACCCGCGCCAATGCCTCCGACATGGGGCTGTCGGCCTATGCCTTCACCCGCTCACCCGAGCGGGCGCGGCGTATGGTTGCGGCGCTGAAGGCCGGGATGGTCGGGATCAACAGCTTCGCGCTGGCGGCATCGGAGGCACCGTTCGGCGGCACCAACCATTCCGGCATGGGCCGCGAAGGCGGGACCGAGGGCATCGAGGACTACCTCGACACCAAGCTCGCGCAGATCGTGTTCTAGGGGGAGGAAACGCGATGTTCACCAACAAGTTGAAGCAACATTGGGCCGAGGGCCGCGCCGCGATCAACGGCTGGCTGTCCATCGGCAATCCCTTCACCGCCGAGATCATGGCGGCGCAGGGCTATGACAGCATCACCATCGACGCGCAGCACGGCGCGCTGGACTATAGCGCCGTCCTGCCGATGCTACAGGCAATGCGGGCCTCCGGCGTGACGCCGATTGTCCGCGTGCCGTGGCGCGAGCCGGGCGCGATCATGAAGGCGCTGGACGCGGGCGCACAGGGCATCATCTGCCCGATGGTCAATTCCGCCGAAGAGGCGGCGGAATTCGTCAGCTACCTGCGCTATCCGCCGCTTGGCCAACGCAGCTACGGCCCGACCCGCGCCGCCTTCGCCTATGGCAGCTATGGCCTGGCCGCGAATGACGAGGTTCTGGCGCTGGCGATGATCGAAACCCGGCAGGGGGTGGATAACCTCGATGCGATCGCGGCGACGCCCGGCCTCGACGGCATCTATATCGGCCCGGCGGATCTGACGCTCGGCACGCAGGAGGGACGCCTGCCCCCCGGTTTCGACCGCGAGGAACCCGAGATCATCGCGCTGATCCAGCGCATCAGGGACGCCTGCAAGGCGAACGGCATCCGCGCCTGCATCCATTGCGGCACGCCGGACTATGCCGCCCGGGCCATCGGCTGGGGGTTCGACCTGACCACGGTCGGCGGCGATACCCGGCTGCTCGCCACCGCCGCCGCCGCCTCGGTCGCCAGATGGCGCGAGCTGACCGGCTCCGCCCCCGTCGCCGCCACGAAAGGAGCCTATTGATGCCGCATCTTCTCGTTGCCGGAAAGCTGCATCCCTCGGGCGAGGCGCTGCTGCGCGACCTGCCCGCGCGCGGCATCAGCGTGGATTATGTCGAGGAAGTATCCGAACCCTCCTACGCGCCCCTGATCCACAAGGCCGACGCGCTGCTGATCCGCACGCAGCCGCTCACCGCCGCGACGGTGGCGCTGGCCGAACGGCTGAAGGTCGTGTCGCGCCACGGGGTCGGCTATGATTCCGTTGACCTTGCGGCGCTGAACGCGCGCGGCATCGCGCTGACCATCGTCGGCGACGTGAATTCGATCTCGGTCGCCGAACATGCGATGATGCAGCTTCTGGCCGCGGCCAAGCGCGTGCTGCTGGCCGACCGCGCGGTGCGCGAGCCGGGCCAGTGGGGTTGGCGCAACAGGCTGGAACAGCAGGAGATTTCGGGAAAGAACCTGTTGATCATCGGCTATGGCCGCACCGGGCAGCGCCTGGCCCGCATGGCGGCGGGCTTCGCGATGAACGTCCGCGCGCATGACCCTTACCTCGCCCGTAAGGGCTGGCCCGATGGTCCGGTGGCCGAGGCCGCCGATCTGGACGACGCGCTGGCCTGGGCCGACTGCATCTCGATCCATGTGCCGAAGGCCGACAGGCCGACACTGGGCACGCGCGAGATTGCACTGATGAAGCCCGGCGTCATCCTCGCCAATACCGCCCGGGGCGGCGTGGTGGACGAGGCGGCGCTGGCCGCTGCGCTCGCCTCCGGACAGGTCGGCGCCGCCGGGGTCGATGTGTTCGACACCGAACCGCCCGGCACCTCGCCGCTCTTTGTGCATCGCAACGCGCTCCTGTCGCCCCATATCGCCGGGCTGACCGCCGAATGCGGCGAACGCATGGCCATCGCCGCGATCCACAACGCGCTGAGTTACCTGGACGGCACCATCGACCCGCAACTGATCGTCAACCCGGAATTCGCCCATGTCTGACAAACCCGTCCTGCGTATCGGCCTGATCGGCACCGGCTTCATGGGCAAGGCCCATGTCTTCGGCTTCGCCACCGCCCAGAAGGTCTTCGACCTGCCCTATCGGCTGGAGCTTCACACCGTCGCCGATGTGACCGAGGCAGCCGCCACCCGCGCCGCCGCCGAATTCGGCTTTGCCCATGCCACCACCGATTGGCGCAGCATGCTTGCCACCCCCGACATCGACGTGATCGACATCACCACCCCGAACGCCCTGCACAAGGAAATGGCGCTGGCGGCCATCGCCGCTGGCAAGCATGTCTATTGCGAAAAGCCGCTGGCGCCCTTGGCCGCGGATGCGCGTCAGATGGCGGATGCGGCCAGTGCCCGGGGCGTCAAGACGCAGGTCGGCTTCAACTACCTGTGCAACCCGATGCTGCGTCTTGCGCGCGACATGATCGCAGCGGGGGAACTGGGCGAGATCCGCGGCTATCGCGGCCTGCACGCCGAGGATTACATGGCCGATGCCGAAGGCCCCTGGACCTTCCGCCACGATCCGGCGGGGGGCGGCGCGCTGGCCGATATTGGCAGCCATGCGCTGGCCACCGCCGAATTCCTGCTCGGCCCGATCAGCGAGGTCATGGGCGATTGCGTCACGATGATCCACCAGCGGCCCGACGGCAAGGGCGGCACCCGCGCCGTCGAGGTCGATGATGTCGGGCGCGCGTTCCTGCGGTTTGCCAGTGGCGCGCAGGGCTCCGTCGAGGGCAACTGGATCGCCACCGGCCGCAAGATGCAGCATGATTTCGAGGTCTATGGCACGAAGGGCGCGCTGGCCTTCAGCCAGGAACGCTTCAACGAGCTGCATTTCTACGCGGCCTCGGATGCCCCCGGTCGGCGCGGTTTCCGCCGCATCGAGGCGAGCCCGGATCATCCCCCCTACGGACGTTTCTGCGTCGCCCCGGGCCATCAGATCGGCTTCAACGACCTGAAGGCGATAGAGATCGAAGGCTATCTGCGCGCCATCGCCGGAGAAATCCCCGAGCCGTTCGGTTTCGCGGCGGGCCTGCGGATCCAGCGGCTGGTCGAGACGATCCACCGCTCTTCCTCGGCGCGGCAATGGATGACCGTCACGGCCTGAGTGCCCGGCCATACCCGCCAGGCGGTGCGGCGCAAAAGACCGCCTGAGTGAAGGAGAACAGGCATCAGGGGCTTGGCGTTCTGCAATATTTGTTGCAAACATGATGAAAGAGGAACGCCATGCCCATCAGCCACCCACCCCGGGACTACGAAGAACTCATCCGCGTCATCCACGATCGCCACGATCAGATGAGCAAGACCTATCAGCGCATCTCGGTGTTCCTGACGCAGAATCCGAACGATGTGGCGGTGCAGTCGGTCAATGCGATTGCCGAACGCTGCGGCATTCATGCCTCCAGCTTCGTGCGCTTCGCACAGGCGCTCGGCTACAAGGGGTTCAAGGAGTTGCAGGCCCTGTTCCAGCAGCGCCTTGCCACCGCCGCCCCCGGCTTCGAGGCGCGCGTCAAGGCGCTCGAAGCCGAACTCCACACCTCCCGCGACCGCAACGAAACCGGCTTCCTGAGCGATCTCGTCGTGCGCGACATCGCCTCGCTGCATGAACTGCTCAAGGACATCCGGCAGGAGGATCTCGCCGCCGCCGCCCGGCTGCTGTTCGAGGCCGACACGATCTATCTCGTCGGGCAGATGCGCTCACTGCCGGTGGTCGAACTGATGCGTTACCAGCTCACCATGGTCGGCAAGCGCTGCATCCTGCTCGACAGCGCGGGCGGCCTTTCGACCTATGTCGCGCGCACGATCACCCCGCGCGATGTGCTGATGGCGGTGTCCTTCCGCTTCTATGCCAAGGAAGTCGTCAATATCGCCGAGGAGCTTGGCGCGAAGGGGATCGACATCGTGGCGATCTCGGACAGCACGCTCTCGCCGCTCGCCAAATCCGCCCGCGTGCTGTTCCCCGTGCCGGAGCACGACTACACCTTCTCGCGCTCGCTCGCAGCACCGATGTGCCTTGCGCAGGCGCTTGTGGTGGCCGTCGCCGCGCGCGTTCAGCACGATGACAAGGCCCCCCGCATCCCGATAGTGACCGGAACCTAAAGCCCCGCGATCCCGTCCCAGATCAGCTTCACCGCCACCAGTGCGACCGAGACATAGGTCAGCGGATAGAAGATCTCGCTCCGCATCCGCTTGACCGCCCAGCCGCCCGCCCATGTCGCGAGAACGGCGACCGGGAACATCAGCGCCGCCCGGCCGAGGTTCTGCGCGTCGAACTCCCCCAGCATCGCATAGGGGATCAGCTTCAGCGCATTGGTGATGGCGAAGAACATCACGGTGGTACCGGTGAACAGCTTCGGGTCAAGCTGCATCGGCATCATGTAGATCTGCAACGGCGGCGCGCCGGCATGGGCGACGAAGCTGGTATAGCCCGCCGCGGTGCCGCACAGATGGGCAAGCAGCGGCCGGTCGCCCGTCGCCGCCACCGGCCCGCCGCGCGGCGCGAACACCGCCTTCGCCACGAACAGCGCCGAGACCACGCCCACGATCAGCCGCACCACCGCATCCGACACCATTTCCGCCGTCAGCCAGCCGATGACGATCCCCGCCACCGAACCGGGCAGGATCAGCCGCATGATGCGCCAGTCGACCCATTTGCGCCACTGCGCCACGCTGACCACATCCATCACCACCAGCACCGGCAGCAGCACCGCCGCCGCCGTGACCGGCGACATCACCAGCGCCATCAGCGGCACGCCCAGCATGCTCATGCCGCCCAGCCCGCCCTTCGACAGGCCGACAAGGATCACCGCAACCAGCGTCACCACCAGTTCGGTGGGGGAGTTGAACAGAGCGAAAGGCATCTCGGATCCATGAAACTGCCCGGAGCGGGGGGCGCTCCGGGCCGGAAAAGGGTGCGTCAGGACTTCTTGCTGCGCGCCCTTTGCCGATACACGTCGGCGACGACCGCGCCAACGATGATGATGCCCTTCACGATTTCCTGATAATAGGCATCCACCCGCAGGAAGGTGAAACCGGACATCATCAGCCCGAGGATCAGCGTGCCGATCACCGTGCCGAAGATCCGCCCCCGCCCACCGGTGAGCGAGGTGCCCCCGATCACCGCCGCCGCGATCGCGTCGAGTTCATAGGCCATGCCCATGCCCGCCTGCGCGGTTTCCGCCCGCGCCGCGGTGACAATGCCCGCAAGGCCCGAGAGCAGCCCGGCGATGGCATAGACCTTGATCAGATGTGTGTTGACATTGATGCCCGAGACGCGCGCCGCCTGCATGTTCGCGCCGATGGCATAGGTGAACTTGCCGTAGCGGGTATAGCGCAGCGCGACATGGAACACGACCGCGACGGCGAGGAAGATCACCACCGGCCAGGCGCCCGAACCGATCTTCGCGAAGCTTTCCGTCGGAAAGGAAATCGGCTGGCCCTTGGTATACCATTTCGCGATACCGCGCGCGGTCACCATCATACCGAGCGTGGCGATGAAGGGCGGGATGCCGGTCGTGGCGATCAGCGATCCGTTGATCACCCCCGCCAGCATGCCAAGCCCCAGCCCCACCGCCAGCGGCACGATCACCGGCATATCGGTCAGCGCGGGATAGATCGCCCGTGCGAAATCGCTCGATTGCGCGAAGCTCATGGCGATCATCGCCGTCATTGCCACGACCGAGCCCGAACTCAGGTCGATGCCGCCGGTGATGATGACCTGCGTCACCCCGATCGCGATGATCCCGATCACCGAGACCTGAAGGATCATGATCGTCAGCCGCTGCGGATTCATCAGGAAGCTCTGCCCCTGAAAGATCCAGCCCAGCACCTCGAAGATCAGCGCCACACCGACCAGCACCAGCAGGATGTTGATCTCTTGCGGCAACCGGCGCTTTGGCCTGGCCGTCGGCTCGATCTGAACGTTTTCCATATCGTCCTCCCCCGGCGCTGCCTCAGCGCGCCGCCAGTTCCATGATTTTCACCTGATCGGCCTCGGCGCGGGGCAGGATCCCCGTCATATGGCCCTCGTGCATGACCATGATCCGGTCCGACATGCCCAGCACCTCGGGCAGTTCCGACGAGATCATGATGACCGCCACGCCCTCCTGCGCCAGCCGCGAGATCAGGCGGTGGATTTCCGCCTTCGCGCCGACGTCGATGCCGCGCGTGGGTTCGTCGAGGATCAGGATCCGCGGCTTCGTCAGCAGCCAGCGCGCGATCAGCACCTTCTGCTGGTTGCCGCCCGACAGGTTCTCGATCCGCTCCTCAAGGTTCGGCGTCTTGACCCGCAGCCGCTGGCGCATATCCTCGCACAGGCCGCCCAGTTCCCGTTCCTCCACGAAACCGGCCTTCACATGGCCCTGATGCAGCGCCGCGATCTGCATGTTCTCCAGGATCGACAGTTGCAGGAAACAGCCGGTATCCTTGCGATCCTCGGTCAGAAGCGCCATGCCCTCGCGCATGGCATGAGCGGGCGAGGCGATCGTCACCTCCCGCCCGTCGATCCGGATCGTCCCCGATGTGGCGGGGGTCACGCCGAAGATCGCCTCGGCGACATTCGTCCGCCCCGAGCCGACAAGCCCCGCAAGGCCCAGGATCTCGCCCCGGCGCAACTCGAAGCTGATGTCGTGGAACACACCCGCGAGGCTCAGGCCCTCGACCTTCAGGATCACATCGGTGATCTCCGCCTCCTCCTTCGGGAACATGTCGGTGATCTCGCGCCCCACCATCATGCGGATGATGTCGTCGCGGGTGACATCGGCGCTCGCATGGGTGCCGACATAGGTACCGTCGCGGAACACGGAAAATTCGTCCGCGATCTCGAACAGTTCGTTCATCTTGTGGGTGATGTAGACGATGCCGACGCCCTTGGCCTTCAGATCCCGGATGATGCGGAACAGATGCTCGACCTCCGTCTCCGTGATCGCCGAGGTCGGCTCGTCCATGATCAGCACATCGGTCTCGTAGCTGACCGCCTTCGCGATCTCGACCATCTGGCGCTGTGCCACGGTCAGGGTGCTGACTTCCGCCGTCGGGTCGATGCGGATGCCGAGCTGGTCGAACAACTCCTGCGTCTGGCGGGTCATGCGGGCGTGGTCGATCAGGCCGAAGGCGTTCTTCGGTTCGCGCCGGATCCAGATGTTCTCCGCCACCGTCATCCAGGTCATCAGCGCGAGTTCCTGATGGATCATCGCGATTCCGCGTTCCAGCGCGTCGAGCGGCCCCTTGAGCGCAACCTCGTGCCCGCGCAGCCGGATGGTGCCGCGATCCGGCGTGTAGATTCCGGCGATGATCTTCATCAGCGTGGACTTGCCCGCGCCGTTCTCGCCCATCAGCGCATGCACCGTGCCGGGTTTCAGCCGGAACTGCACATTGTCGAGCGCGACGACGCCGGGAAATTCCTTGCGGATGCCCTCGATCTCCAGAACGTAGCCACCCGATTTCTCGCGCAGGCGTTCGATCGCCTGCAAGGTTCTCGTCGATACCATGGTTCCCCCCTGCACCAGCCGGGGCGCCCGAAGATCCCGGGCGCCCCGAGGATCAGTTCTTCTTCATGTATTCGTCGAGGTTCGCAGGCGTCACCAGTTCGAACGGCACCGCGACCTTGTGCTCGAACGCCTCTCCCCGGGCGATCTTGAGCACCGTATCCAGCGCGCCTTCGCCCTGACCCTTCGCCGACTGATAGACGGTCACGTCGAGGTCGCCGGCCTTCATCGCCGCCAGCGCATCCTGCGTGGCATCCACCCCGGCGACGATCACGTCCTTCATGTCGAAACCCGAGGATTTCAGCGCCTGCACCGCGCCGAGCGCCATTTCGTCATTGTTGGCCACCACCGCCTTGGGCTTCATCCCCGAGGTGATCCAGTTCGTCATCAGGTCCATCGCCGGGGTCCGCATCCAGTTGGCGGTCTGCGCGTCGAGGATCTTGATCCCGTCGCAGGGCGGGTTCTTGAACACACGCTCCTCGGCATCCGTGCGGCCGCGCTGCCCGGTGGTTCCCAGTTGGCCCATCAGGATCACCGCATCCCCGGAGCCGCCCATCAGCTTGCACACCTCGGTCGCCTGCAATTCACCGGCCTGTTCCTCGTCCGAACCGACCCAAGCCTGTTTTTCCGGGAACTTGTCCATATTGGCGGGCAGCATGTTGACGAAGACCAGCGGAACCCCGCCCTGTTCGGCAATCTTGGACATCGCCTTGCCGGAATCCGCATCGACCAGCATCACGATGATGCCGTCGAGCCCGGCCGCCACGAAATTCTCGATCTGCGATTGCTGCCGTGCAATATCGCCCTGAGCGTCCTCCATCTGCACCTCGATGCCCAGGGCGTCGGCGTGGCGCTGGATGTTGTGGCGCAGCACGGTCAGATAGTTGTCGTCGAAAAGCGACATCGCCACGCCGATCTTTTCAGCCTGCGCCGCGCCCGCCATCAGCGCGCAAAACGCGGTCGCCGTCAGAATTCTCTTCATCCTTTCCTCCTCCTGTTACGTCCACCCGATCCGGGGGCGGGTGAAGCCAAAACCCCGATGCGGCCGGGACCGCGCCCCGTGGCGCCTCCGCCCCACCCCGAGACGCCGGGTAAATCCGCCCATAGGCTCCACACGGCCGGGATTCTCTCCTCCTCGCCGAGCCTAATCCCTCCGCAATGTCATTGCAATAAAAATTGCAATACTGAAATACAGCAACAAATGCTCCCCGAGAACCGGAGGCAGATCGACCAGTTACCAGCAGCAGCCCGGGCCGTCGCCATATCCGCGCAGGCCCGCACCCAAGACTGATCCTGAAGGTGGTCATTTTCGGCGAAACGTCCGGTCCAGCCCGAGGAAGAGCCGACCCGCGGATCTCGGCATGGGCCGACGACCGGGCGCGGCGCGGCGAACAGTCACCGGCATCTTCCGGGGTCACGGCGTGTAGACCGCCCGCTCGGCCAGATCCGCACCATGGCGCATCCTGAAAGACGCTCACGGCCCGCGGCGCATCGGGCATCCGGTCGATCCCCGCCACGACGCCATCACCGGGTTCGGCCCCGGCGGAAATGAGTTCTCGATCCGACCCCACGACGGGGCGCGCATCCTCGAATTGCAGGGTGACGCCCCGATCCCCTGACGCAGGATGATCGGGAAATTGTCATCGAACTAGCCCGCCATCCTGCGCCTGCGTCGCCCATTCGCGGCACGCGAAAGCCACGACCGCCAGTGTCACTCCGATCGAGATACGATCACCGCCTTGCCCCCGGGGCGAGAGGCAGAATGCCCCCGCAGGTCACGCGACCCCCACCGTTTCAAAGGCTGGCAGCCGCGTGCCGGACCCGCCACGCCTTGCGCACAAAGGCGATCAGGAACACCGCCGTGAGGATCAGGATGATGGTCGGCGCAGGCGCACTGTCGAGCCAGAAGCTCGCATAAACCCCCGCCAGCATCGCCCCCATGCAGACCGCAACCGCAACCGCCATCATCCGCCCGAAGCTGCGCACCGTCAGGAAGGCAATCGCCCCCGGCGCGATCAGGAGCCCCACCGCCAGGATCAGCCCGGTCGAGGACATGGTGGCCACGATGGTCAGCGACAGGATCGTCAGCAGCCCGTAATGCAGCAGCCCCACCGGCAGGCCCGACGCCTTCGCCTGCGCCGGATCGAAGGCATGCAGCATCAGATCCTTCCACTTCAGCAACAGCACGACCGACACCGGCACCGCGATCCACAGCGCGGTGCGCAGCTCGCCCGCGCCGACGCCGAGCATGTTGCCGAACAGGATATGGTCCAGATGCACATCCGAGGTGATCGAGGTATAAAGCACGATCCCGAGCCCGAACATGCCGGAGAACACCACCCCCATCACCGTGTCCTGCTTCAACCGGCTGTTGCCGGAGAGGTATCCGGTGCCCAGTGCCATCACCATCCCCGCGCCGAATGCCCCGACGATCAGCGGAAAGCCGAAGATATAGGCCAGCACTACGCCCGGCAGGATCGCATGGCTGATCGCATCCCCCATCAGCGCCCATCCCTTGAGCACCAGAAAACACGACAGAAGCGCCGTCGGCACCGAAATGATCGCCGCGATCAGGAAGGCGTTCCGCATGAAGCCGAACTGGAACGGCAGCAGAAGATCGGTCATTTCAGCACCTCCGCCGCACGCGACCGGGCCGCCAGCAACCCGTGTTTCGGCGCCCAGACAAAGGCGCACAGGAAGATCAGCGTTTGCAGCACGACGATGATCCCGCCGGTGGCGCCGTCGAGGAAATAGCTCAGATAGGCGCCGGTGAAGCTGGTCAGCGTGCCGATCGCCACCGAAGTCAGGATCAGCCGCGGAAAGCGGTCGCACAGCAGATAGGCCGTGGCCCCCGGCGTCACCACCATCGCCACCACCAGAAACGCCCCCACCGTCTGCATCGCCGCCACCACACAGGCCGACAGCAGCACGAAGAACACCGCCTTCAGCAACCCGGGCCGCAGCCCGATCGAGCGCGCATGCGCCTCGTCGAAGAACACCACCATCAGATCCTTCCACTTCAGCGCCAGCACCGCCAGCGAAACGAAGCCGATGATCGCCAGTTGCAGCGTATCCTCCGGCGTGATGGCGAGGATATTGCCCATGGTGATCGTCTGCACCGAAACCGACATCGGGTTGACCGAGACCATGAACAGCCCCAGCCCGAAGAAGGAGGTGAAGATCAGCCCGATCACCACATCGACCTTCAGCCCCGAGCGGTCCGACAGGAACAACATCGCCGCCGCCGCCAGCCCGCCCGAAATGAAGGCTCCGAGCGCGAAGGGCAGCCCCAGCATCCAGGCCCCCGCCACCCCCGGCACCACGGAATGCGACAGCGCATCGCCGATCAGCGACCAGCCCTTGAGCATCAGATAGGCCGACAGAAAGGCACAGACCCCGCCCACCAACGCCGACACCCACATCGCATTGGTCATGTAGTGATAGCCGAACGGTTCCAGCAACACGCTCATTGCGCCGACTCCCCCACGCGAGGCCCACCCGGCACCACCGGGCCAGGCCCATCCACGCGTTGCCCCCCGTCCGCCGTCGCCCCGGTCCCCGACGTACAACACCCGGTCCCCGCCACGCGGGGCCCACCCGCCACCACCGGGCCAGCCGCATCCGCGCGTTGGCCCCCCGTATGGGTGCGCCCCGCATATTGCACCAGCGGCCGCTCGTCATCGGTCAGGATCGAGACATGGCGCGGGTCGTCATCGTCATGCAGCACATCGCCCCCCAGCGTGAAATGCCGCAGCACCCCACCAAAGGCCACTTCCAGATTCTCATGCGTGAAGGTCGTTTCGGTCGGCCCGGAAAACAGCACCGTGCCCTTGACCATCACCACCCGGTCGCAAAACTCCGGCACCGAGCCGAGGTTATGCGTCGCGACCAGCATCACCCGGCCCTCGGCGCGCAACGCGCCCAGAAGAACGATGATCTGCTCCTCGGTCTTCACATCGACCCCGGTGAAGGGCTCGTCGAGCAGGATCACCCGCCCCTCCTGCGCCAGCGCCCGCGCGAGGAACACCCGCTTCTTCTGCCCCCCCGACAGTTCGCCGATCTGCCGATGCCGGAACTCCAGCATATCGACCCGGCGCAGCGCGTGCTCCACCGCCGCATGGTCCGCCGCGCGCGGGATCCGCAGAAAGCCCATATGGCCATAGCGGCCCATCATCACCACATCTTCGACCAGCACCGGAAAAGACCAGTCGACTTCCTCCGCCTGCGGCACATAGGCGACGAGATTGCGCTTCAGCGCCTCCTTCACCGTCAGGCCAAGAAGCCGGATTTCGCCCCTCGACGCCGGCACGAAGCCCATGATCGCCTTGAACAGCGTCGATTTCCCCGCCCCGTTCACCCCGACCAGCGCCGTAACCGTCCCGGTCGGTATCTCAAAGCTCGCATCGCGCAGCGCGGTATGGCCGTTGCGATAGGTCACCGTCACGCCGCGCGCGGTGATGCCGCCACCCGGACCCGTCGTCATGTTGCTTTCGTCGCGCATTGTGGTCATCGCTTTCTGCCGGATCTGGTCGGTCGCCCTCAAACGGGAAACCTGCCGCGCGGCTGCGCGGCAGGAACGTGCTTTCGGCCCGAAGCTTACTTCGCCCCCTCAGTGAGCCCCTTCGCCACGGTTTCCGAGGTCACCTTCAGCAGGTCGAGGTAGGTCGGCACCGGACCCTCCGGCCCGGACAGGCTGTCGACATAAAGCTCGCCGCCGTAATGCGCCCCGGTTTCGCGCGCGACCTGTTTGGCCGGGGCGGTGTTCACCGTGCTTTCACAGAAAACGGTGGGAATGTGGTGTTCTTTCACCCCGTCGATCACCGCGCGGACCTGCTGCGGCGTGCCCATCTGGTCGGCGTTGATCGGCCAGAGGTACAGTTCCTTCATGCCGAAATCGCGCGCAAGGTAGCTGAACGCGCCCTCGCAGCTCACCAGCCAGCGCCGATCCTCGGAGATCGCCTCGACCTCCGCCTTCAGCGGTGCGATGGTGCGTTCCAGTTCGGCCTTGTAACCTTCGGCATTGCGCTTGTAGGTCGCCGCGTTCTGCGGATCCTGCGCGGCGAAAGCCTTCTCGATATTGTCGACATAGATCTTCGCCGTCTCCAGCCCCATCCAGGCATGCGGATTCGGTTTGCCATCATACTCCCCGCCCCGGATCGGGATCGGCACGATCCCATCGGTCACCGTCACAGCGGGCACGTCCTTGAGATTACCCAGGAACTTCTGGAACCACAGTTCGAGGTTCAACCCGTTATACAGGATCAGGTCGGCATCCTGCGCCCGGACGATATCCTGCGGCGTGGGTTCATAGCCGTGGATCTCGGCGCCCGGCTTGGTGATCGACACCACCTCCGCCGCATCCCCCGCGACATGGCTGGCCATATCGGCGATCACGGTGAAGGTCGTCACCACCTTCATCTTGCCATCCGCCAGTGCGGCCCCCGCCGTCAGCGCCGTTGCCGCCACCGCACCCAGCAGGCGCGCATATGTCGAAGACATCGGAATTCCTTTCCAGTTTTCAGTGAACCCAGGCCCGCATCACTGCCACCTCAGTTGCAAGCGAGTCGCGATTAGGAATAGCGGTTCGGGAATTTATTGCAAGTGCGATTCATTCGCATAGTTGCTTGACCCCAGACATCGGACCCCTCATTACTAATGCGAATCGTTCGCATTAGCTTGACCCGCCCGCACAAGGAGACCCCGATGAATGCCTTCAACACTCCCGATGGCATGAAGACCAACGCGATGCCGGTCGGCGAAGACCGGCTCTGGCGCGACCTGACGGAGACCGCCAACCGCCTGTTCGCCGCCGGAGAACGCGCCCCGGCGCGCAAGCTCTATCACTGGGCGCTGAACGAGGCGGAACGGCTTTTTACGGCGCAAAGGCCCGGGGATCTGAGCCTGCCGCTGCCGGTGATTGTCAACATTTCGTGCCACAATCTCGCCGCGCTGCTGGACGATGATGGAAATCATGCCGAGGCGACGCGGCACCTGCAACGCGCCTTCGACCTGTTGGCCGGGACGGCGGGGCGGCCCTCCGCCCCCACCGCGCTGCGGATCGACTGCGCGCGGCATCTGAAATACGCGCTGGCAGAACTGGTCGCGCATATGGCCAAACATGGCGCCGCGCAGGCAGAGATGGATGCCTGCATCGCCCGCGCGACGGCCGTCACGCTTGCCACGCGCCACGCCGCGGAACACCAGCGCCGGATAACGGCGTCGGCCTGCGGGCATTGCGACCTCCCCCACTAACCGCCAAAGGAACACCGACATGAACACCCTGACCCCCGCGATGAAGGACATGCTGGCGCAGCAGACACCGGTGCAGGCCACCACAAGCGCAGCCGGAATTCCGGACATCGGGCCGAAGCGGTCGCTGCGCGTTTATGACGACACCACCCTGATCTTCAACGAAAACACCGGCGGGCAGACGCTGCGGAACATGCGGGACGGTTCAAAGATCGCCGTGGCGGTGGTCGACCGGGAAAAGCTCGACGGGTATCGCTTCCTCGGCACGCCGGAGATCCTTGGCGAAGGCCCCGCCTATGACAACGCCCTGGACTTCGCGGGCCGGAATGGCATGAAACCGCCGAAATTCGCCGTCCTGATCCATATCGAGGAAATCTGCTCGCTGCGCTCCGGCCCGGATGCGGGAAAGAAGATGGACGACATCGGCGCGTAACCCCCTGCGCGCCGGAGGGCGGCCCTCCGGCGCGCAACACAGGGTGATGACCCTGCCCCGCGCACCTGCTATTCAGAGCCGGATGCAACCGGGAACTGACGCCATGAGCACGGATCTGGAGAAAAAACTGGCCGAACTCTGCAAGGAGAAGGGCATGCGCCTGACCGGCCAGCGACGGGTGATCCTGCATGTCCTGTCGGAATCGCCCGACCATCCGGATGCCGAGGAGTTACACCGGCGGGTCAAGGCGGTGGAACCGGGGATCAATATCGCCACCGTCTACCGCACGATGAACGTTCTCGCCGAACACGGGCTGATAGAGCGTCACAGCTTTGCCGATGGCCGCGCGCGCTATGAAGCCAGCGGCTCCGAACACCATGATCACCTGATCAATGTCGATACCGACGAGGTGATCGAATTCCGCTGCGACGAGATCGAACGGTTGCAGGAAAGGATCGCGCGCGAACACGGTTTTGAGATCGTCGGTCACCGGTTGGAGATCTATGTTCGCCCGAAGGCCGACACATAGCCCCGCCTCAGGTGTCCAGTTCGCTTTCCCAATACAGGAAATCCATCCAGGTCTGGTGCAATTCGCCCTTCACGAAGGGCAACCGCCGCGCCGCCTGATCCAGCTGATGCACCGTGGGTTCAAAGGGTTCGCGCAGCAGCTTCATCCCCGCCTGCTTCACGGTCAGGTTCGCCTTGCGCAGGTTGTCCCGGCTACAGGCGGCCACGATGTTCTTCCAGCTCGACGTGCCGCCCTTGCTGCGCGGCACCACATGGTCAAAGGTCAGATCCTTCGCCGCGAAGCGCTCGCCGCAATACTGGCAGGTGAATTCGTCGCGCAGGAACAGGTGGTAGCGGGTGAAGGCGACCTTCTTGCGCTTGCGGAAGCGTTTCAGCGCCACCACCGCCGGGATTTCATAGCTGCGCGAAGCGGAGCGGACGAAGACATCCTCATAGGTCTTGACCTGGATCACCCGCTCCTGATGGACGGCGACGAAAGCGTCTTCCCAACTCCAGACCGAGAGCGGCGCCCAGCTCAGCGGCTGCATGTCGGCATTCAGGACCAGGGTCCGCAGGTTCCCGATCGACTGGTTCATGGCGTGACCTCCGGCTGAAAATGAAAGAAGCGCGTGGCAACCACGCGCTTCGCATTCGTCAGGCAATCTTTCGGGGTCAGGCGGCTGTGCGGCGGCCTGGAAGACCACGCGCATATCCGGAATTGTGTCCTGCGACCGACCATCGGCATTGCTGCACCCGTCCTCACCCGACCCGGCGGGGGACGCGGCGAGAGCGCGCCCCTGCCAATACCCCCGACTATATCCGGCGTTTTCGCTCTGGCAAGCCTCGCGACCGGCCAATTGCTGCCCCGCAGCAGGGATCGCATGAAAATGTGACAGCCGGGTATCAGGCCAGCCGGTCCTTGAGGAAAGACAGCGCCACCCCGAGGCCGTCGGGCGAAATGCCATGCCCGGTGCCACGCATGACATGGCCGTAGGTCTCGAACCCTGCGGCGATCAGCGCATCCCCCGCCAGGCGCATATCCTCGAAGGGCACGACCGGATCGGCATCGCCATGGACCAGCAGGACGGGCGGTTTCGACACCGCTTCGGAAGTGAGCTTCTCCGACCGCAGCAGCCGCCCGGAAAAGGCCACGATCCCCGCCACGGGTTCGGCGCGGCGCGGCGCGACCTCAAGCGCCATCATCGTGCCCTGCGAAAAGCCGACGAGGGCCAGCCGGTCGGGTTCCAGCCCCTCCGCCGCCAGCACCCCGTCCAGAAAGGCGTTCAGATCCTCGGCCGCCAGCGCCAGCCCCTGCGCCGCCTGCTCCTCCGACGAGCCGTCGAGCCAGGGGATCGGGAACCACTGCCGCCCGAACGGATTGCCGGTGCAGGGTTCCGGCGCGTCGGGGGCCAGGAACAGGGTATCGGGCAGTTGCTCGGCCATCGGCCCGGCCAGACCCAGCAGGTCCGCCCCGTCGGCGCCATAGCCATGCAGGAAAACCACCACCGATTGCGTCTTGCCCGATACCGGCGCGACGCGCCCCGCCTTCAGTTCGCGTGTCACGGAGCCACTCCTTCACGTTGCTTCACAATTGCATAAAACGCCCAGAGCCCGCGCGCCGCCACCGCGCGCCAGGGCGACCAGTCGCGCGCCATGTCGTGAAACGCCCGGCGCTTCGGGCGCTCCGGCAGGCCGAACAGCAGCCGCGCCCCCTCGGCCAGCGCCAGATCGTCGACCGCGAACACATCCGCCCGGCCAAGCGCGAAGATCAGATACATCTCGACCGTCCAGCGCCCGATGCCGGGCAGCGGCAGCAGGACATCGGCCACCTCCGCATCCGGCAGGTCGCGCAGCGCGTCGAACGCCACGCCGGACCGGGCCAGCGCCTGAAGGTAGCGGATCTTTTGCCGCGACAGGCCACAGCCGCGCAGATCCGTGTCGGACGCCGCCGCGATCGCCCCCGCCTCGCCCAGCCCCGCCGCCAGCAGCCGCCCCCGGATCGCATTGGCGGAGGCCACCGAAACCTGTTGCCCGATGATCGCGTCGCGCAGCGCCCCAAATCCATCCGCGCGCCGCCGCAAGGGCCATGGTCCCGTCGCCTCCGCCGCGCGGGCAAAGGCCGGTTCGCGGGCGGCAAGCCACGCCATGCCTTCGGCGATATCGTCGTCGCTGCTGATGATCCGTCCCACCATGGCGCCACCCTGCCCGAAGCCGCGCCCGCTTGCCAGACCGTTTGCGGAGATATACCCATTCGTCATGCAGGATATGCCCTCCCCCCGCCGAGTGTCCGCGAAGGGCGCAATGTTGTCGTTCTGGTGCTGGCGCAGGCGGTGCTGGGCGCGCAGATGTCGATGATCTTCACCGTGGGGGGGCTGGCGGGGCAGACGCTCGCGCCGAATCCCTGCCTCTCGACGCTGCCCCTGTCGATGATCGTGCTCGGCTCGGTGCTGTCGGCGCAGCCGCTGTCCGAATTCATGGCGCGCAAGGGGCGGCGGGCGGGGTTCGTGCTGTCGACCTTCGCCGGGGCCCTCGGCGCGGCCATCGCCGCCTGGGCGCTGTGGACGGGATCGTTCGGGCTGTTCATGGCGGGCGCGCTGCTGACGGGTATCTACATGTCGGCGCAGGGGTTTTACCGCTTTGCCGCGACCGATGGCGCCAGCGCGGAGTTCGCGCCGAAAGCGATTTCCTATGTCATGGCGGCGGGGCTGGCGGCGGCGATCCTCGGCCCGCAACTGGTCAAACTGACGGCACAGGCGATGGTGGTGCCGTTCCTGGGCACATATCTGGCGATCATCGGGCTGAACCTGCTCGGTCCGATCCTGTTCGCCTTCCTCGATATTCCCGCGCCGGGGCGGCGGGTCAAGGGCATCGCGGGCGGGCGGAGCCGGCGCGAGTTGCTGCGCGATCCGGTGATCGCGGTGGCGATGATCTGCGGCATGGTCTCCTATGCGCTGATGAACCTCGTGATGACCTCGGCGCCGCTCGCGGTGGTGGGCTGTGGCTTCGCGCCGACGCAGGCCGCCGACATCGTTTCCGCCCATGTCGTGGCGATGTATCTGCCCTCCTTCTTCACCGGCAGCCTGATCGCCCGCTTCGGCGCACGCGGCATCGTCGGTGCCGGTCTGGTGATCCTGGCCTGTGCCGGGGCGGTGTCAATGACCGGGGTGCAGTTGCACAACTTCTTCGCCGTACTGATCCTGCTGGGCCTTGGCTGGAACTTCGGCTTCATCGGCGCCACGGCCATGCTCAATTCCGCCCATAGCCCCGAAGAGCGCGGCGCGGTGCAGGGGATGAATGATTTCGTGGTCTTCGGCGGGGTGTTCCTCGCCTCGCTCAGCTCCGGCAGCCTGATGAACTGCTCGGGCGCGAACGACCCGCAGGCGGGCTGGCAGGCGGTGAACCTCGCCATGCTGCCCTTCCTGACGCTGGCGGGCGCGGCGCTGATCTGGCTCGCGCTGCGCCCGAGGGAGACGCGCTAGCGCATCGCCCGGATCTTCGCGGCCAGCGCGCGGGTGGAGCCGTCCTTGCCCGCGCCGTCCGACGTCCCTTCGAGCACCGGCG
Source organism: Paenirhodobacter sp. (assembly GCF_047600745.1). Taxonomy (GTDB): domain Bacteria; phylum Pseudomonadota; class Alphaproteobacteria; order Rhodobacterales; family Rhodobacteraceae; genus Rhodobacter. The sequence continues at coordinate 680,560 of NZ_JASGKI010000004.1, forward strand.
CCAGCGCGAGCGCCAGTTCCTTGCCCAGTTCCACCCCCCACTGGTCGTAGCTGTTGATGCCGAGGATCACGCCTTCGACGAACACCCGGTGTTCATACAGCGCGATGATCGCGCCGAAGGTGAAGGGCGTCAGCTTCGGATAAAGCAACGTGGTCGAGGGCCGGTTGCCCGGGAACACCCGGTGCCGCGCCTGCCGCTCCAACTCCGCCCCGGTCAGGCCCTTCTTGCGCATGATCTCGGTCGCTTCCTCCAGCGACCGGCCGCGCAGCAGCGCCTCGGATTGCGCAAGGCAATTCGCCATCAGCAGCATGTGCTGATGATCCAGATCGGGCTCATGCCCCTGCGCCGCCAGCAGGAATTCGCACGGCACCACCCGCGTACCCTGATGGATCAGTTGGTAGAATGCATGCTGGCCATTGGTGCCCGGCTCGCCCCAGACCACCGGCCCGGAGTTGTAGGGCAGATCGGCGCCGTCCATGCTCACCCGCTTGCCGTTCGACTCCATCTCCAACTGTTGCAGATAGGCCGGGAGCCGCAGCAGCCGCTGATCATAGGGCAGCACCGCCCGCGTCGCATGGCCCAGCACCTGATTGTGCCAGATCCCCACCAGCGCGAGCAGCACCGGCAGGTTCCGCGCAAAGGGCGCCTCGCGGAAGTGCTTGTCCATCGCCGCGCCGCCGCGCAGGAATTCCGCGAAATTCGCCGGGCCGACGGCGATCATCACGCTCAGCCCGATGGGTGACCAGACGGAATAGCGCCCGCCGACCCAATCCTCGAACCCGAACACCCGCGCTGCGTCGATACCGAAGGCCGCCGTGCGGTCCGACGCGGTGGAGATCGCCGCGAATTGCGCCGCCGGATCGGCAACCTTCGCCGCCATCCATTTCCGCGCGGTTTCCGCGTTGGTCATGGTTTCGATCGTGGTGAAGGTCTTCGACGCCACGATCACCAGCGTGGTTTCCGGGTTCAGCCCCTTCAGCACGTCATGAATATGCGCGCCGTCGATGTTCGAGACGAAATGCACCCGCGGCCCGTCGTGATAAGGCGCCAGCGCCAGCGTCGCCATCACCGGGCCGAGGTCCGACCCGCCGATGCCGATATTGACCACATCGGTGATCGCGCCGCCCTGCCCCCGGAACCGGCCTTCGCGCACATCGGCGGCGAAAGCCTCCATCCGCGCCAGTGTCTCGCGCAGCTTCGGCATGACGTCCACGCCATCCACCATCACCGACCCTTCCGGGTTGCGCCAGGCGGTATGCAGCACCGCGCGGCCCTCGGTCTCGTTGATCTTCGCGCCGGTGAACATCGCCTCGCGCTTCTGCGCGACGCCCATGCGTTCGGCCAGCGCGATCAGCAGGGCGCGCGCCTCCGGGTCGATCGAGGTCTTGGAATAGTCGAAGACGAAATCCCCGAAAGCCGCGCTGAAATCCGCGGCACGGTCGTTGATGTCGAAAAAATCCATGATCCGCTGGTCCGGGTGGGCGGCGGCATGGGCGATCAGGTCGGAGAATTGGTTCATCAGGGGGCCCAGTGAATGGTGGCGGTCTTCAGCACGACGCGGATCGGGGCCTCTGCCTCGCTCAGCGTTTCGGCCCGTTCTATCGCGGCGCGCTTTTCCCCGCCAGTGATCAGAACGTGACAGTGCATCGCATCGCGCAGCACCCGCGCGGTGAGCGTGACGCGCGGCACATCCGCCGCCACCGCCATCAGCGCCGGCGCATCGGGCGCGAGCGCCTCCTCCGCCCCCGGAAACAGCGAGGCAGTGTGCATATCCGCCCCCATCCCCAGAAGCAGCACCGTGATCGGCAGCGCCGCCTCCACCCCCGGCAGGAGCCCGGGCAGGCCCTCTTCGGGCGTCGGCGCATCGGCGTAAAGCGGCACCAGCCGCGCCGCCGCCGCCCGGTTGCGCAACAGCCGCTCGCGCAGCAGCCGGGTGTTCGAGAGCGGATCCCCCTCCGGCACCCAGCGTTCATCGTTGAGCAGCACCGAGACCTGCCCCCAGTCCAGATCCAGCCCCGACAGGATGTCGAACACCGGCCCCGGCGTGGTTCCGCCCGGCACCGAAAACGTCGCCGGTCCCAGTTGCAGCGCCAGCCGCAGCTCCGCCGCCAAATTGTCCGCCAGCGAAATCATCATCAACTCGCGGTCCGGATATTCGATCAGGTTCATCCGCGGATCTCCCTCCATCTGCGCCCGTCGCGGTGCATCAGCATCAACGCATCATCCGGCCCGGAGGATCCGGAATCATAGCCCTGCGGTCGCTCGCCCCGCGCCTCCCATCCGGCGATGACCGGATCGGCCCAGGCCCAGGCGGCCTCCACCTCGTCGCCGCGCATGAACAGCGTCTGGTTGCCGCGGATCACATCCATGATCAGGCGCTCATAGGCGTCGGGAATATCGGCGCCCTCGTCGCCCAGGGCATCGGCGAAGGACATGTCGAGCGGCACCTGCACCAGACGCATCCCGCCCGGGCCGGGCTCCTTGATCATCACCTTGAGGTTCATCCCCTCGTTCGGCTGCAACCGGATCACCAGAACATTCTCGCGCCAGTCGTGATCGGCCTCGTCAAAGATCGAATGCGGCGGCTGCTTGAAGGTGATCGCGATTTCCGATGTCCGCGCCCGCAGCCGCTTGCCGGTGCGCAGGTAAAACGGCGTCCCCTGCCAGCGCCAGTTCGCGATCTGCACCTTCAGCGCGATATAGCTCTCGGTCCGGCTCTGCGGGTTTTCCACATCGTCGAGATAGCTGCTCAGCGCCCTCTTCCCCCCGGTGCCCCGATACTGCCCGCGCACGATGTCGCCCGCCGCCATCGGTTGCAGCGCCCGGATCACCTTGAGCTTTTCGTCCCGCACCGCATCCGGGTCGTAGTGATAGGGCGGCTCCATCGCGATCAGGCACAGCAGTTGCATCATGTGGTTCTGCACCATGTCCCGCATCGCGCCCGACTTGTCGTAATAGCTGCCGCGCCCGCCGACACCCACGGTTTCCGCCACCGTGATCTGCACATGGTCGACATACTGGCTGTTCCACAGCGGCTCGAACAGGATATTGGCGAAGCGCACCGCCATCAGGTTCTGCACCGTCTCCTTGCCCAGATAGTGGTCGATCCGGTAGATCTGATGCTCGTCGAAATGCGCGGCCAGCGTGGCGTTCAGCGCGCGGGCCGAGGCGAGATCCCGCCCGAAGGGCTTTTCGACGACGATCCGCGCATCCGGGCCCGCGATGCCGTGGCCGTGCAGCCGCTCGGCGATTTCGCCGAACAGCGCGGGCGCGACCGAGAAGTAGAAGGCATTCACCACATCGGGCCGCATCAGCGCCTTCAGTTCCGGCCAGCCGCTGGTTCCCGTGGCATCGACCGGCACATATTCCAGCCGGTCGAGAAAGGCGGCGATCTGCGCCGCGTCATGCTTCCCCGCATCCACGAATTCGTCGATCGCCCGGCGCGCCAGGTCGCGGAAGCCCGCCGCATCCATCTCCGAACGCGCGCAGCCGATGATGCGCGCCTCCTCGGGCATGTGGCCGCCGTAAAAGCGGCGGTAGAGACCGGGCAGGATCTTGCGGGTGGCAAGGTCTCCGGTGGCGCCAAAGATAACGAGGTCGAACACCTCTACCGGAATAACGCGGGAAACCATTGGCTGCTCCGTAGCTGGCTGTTGCCTGTCGCTGGGGTCAGTTTAATCCGCCCGTCCGCGCCGTCAAAGCGGTTTGACCCGGCCCCGGCACGAAAACGCGCAAGCGCCTGATTTCACGGCAGATGCGCGCTCAGCGCCTTGCCCAGCCGGGGCAGTTTCGCGCGTTTCAGCAGCGGGCGGAGCGGTTGCGGCTGGCCCGAAAGGATCTCCGCCCGCTGCCGCACGCCTTCGACCACCTGCGCGACCGGCCCCGGGTCCGTGGACCACAATTCCCACAGCAGGCTGTCCGGATCGCGCCGGTCCAGCCCCTCCGCCGCCAGTGTGCCGCGCGGGAAATCCTGCGCGTTGAAGGTGACGATGGCATCCGCATTTCCCGCGATTGCCGCCGCCAGCACATGAATATCGTTCGGATCGGGCAGGTGCAGCCGCGCGTCCAACCCCGGGCGCGGCGCAACCTCGGCCTTTGGGAAAGCCGCACGCAGGGCGGCGATCTCGCCCCGCGCCACCGCCTCATCCGCCGGGCCAAGCCGCGCCACCGCCCGCGCCCATTCCTCAAGGATCCGCGCCGACCACAGCGGCTGATACAGCCCCGCCCGCGCGACCCCGATCAGGATTTCGCGCAGCACCGTCGGATACAGCACACAGGCATCGAGAAGCGCCCGCATCAGTCGAGCCGGAAGAACAGCGCCTTCAGATAGGCCGATTCCGCCAGTTGCGGCAGCATCGGATGGTCCGGCCCGGCATAGCCCGTATGCAGCAGTTGCGAGCGTCGCCCACCCCGGCCAAGACCCCGCGCCGAGGCCGCCCGGAACTGCACCAGATCCGCCGCATGCGAGCACGAGCACAGCGCCACATAGCCCCCCGGCGCAACCAAGGGCGCCGCCAGCCGCGCGACCCGTTCATAGGCCCGCAGCCCCGCCTGTAGCGCGGTTTTCGACGGCGCGAAGGCCGGCGGATCGCAGATCACCAGATCGAATTGCGCGCCCTCGGTCGCCAGCGCCTCCAGCGTGGCGAAGGCATCGCCCTGTCGTGTGTCGAACCGCGCTTCGGCCCCCATCGCCGCCGCCCCCTGCCGCGCCAGATCCAGCGCCGGGGCCGAGGCATCCACCGCCAGCGCCCGCTCCGCCCCGCCCGCGAGACACGCCAGCGCAAAGCCGCCGACATGGCTGAACACATCCAGCACCCGCGCGCCGCGCGCCAGCCGCGCGGCAAAGGCATGGTTTGGCCGCTGATCGAAGAACAGCCCCGTCTTCTGTCCGCCCAGCACATCGGCCATATAGACCGCGCCATTCATCGGCACCGGCACCGGCCCGTTGACAGCGCCCGTCAGCACCACCGTCTCCTCCGGCAGCCCCTCCAGCCCGCGCGCCCGGCCCGAGCCGTTCTTCACCACCGTCGCGATGCCGATCGCCGCCAGCGCGGCGGTGATCTCGCCGATCATCGCTTCGGACCAGGCGGCGTTCGGCTGCACCACGGCCAGATCGCCGAACCGGTCGATGATCACGCCCGGCAGGCCATCGGCCTCGGCATGAACCAGCCGGTAGAAGGGCGCGTCGAACAGCCGCTCGCGCAGCGCCAGCGCCCGCGTGATCTTCGCCGCGATCCAGTCGCCGGTGATCTCCGCCCCGGCATCGCGGTCCAGCACCCGCGCGATGATCTTCGATTTCGGGTTTACCGTCACCGTGGCCAGGGGGCGCCGCTCGGCATCCTCCAGCGTGGCGATCGTGCCCGGGGCCATCGCCTGCGTGCGCCGGTCGGTCACCAGTTCGTCGGCATAGACCCAGGGGAATCCATGCCGGATGGCGCGCGCCTCGGCCTTCGGGCGCAGGCGAACCACGGGGCGGGTGCGGTCTTCGGTCATCGGCGGCTCCTGTCGTTTCGCTTCCTCTAGCGCGCCCCGGGCCAAAGCGAAAGCCCGCCCGTATTTCCGGCAGCACAGGAACGAGAGCGCTGACATTCACATTTCCGCTTGTCTCCCCACGCCGGGCCTGCACAATCGGCCCATAGGACGAAAATGATTTGTTAACGCTAAACCCCTATGCAAAAATAAACCCGCAGCGATCACAGCCGACCGGATGGAAGCCATGACGAACGCCACTATCGCCCGTGTCACCGATCGTATCCGCCAGCGCTCCGAGGGGCCGCGCGGCGCGTATCTGGAACGGATGCGGGCGGCGGTGGCAATGGGTCCGGCGCGGGCGCATCTGGCCTGCGGCAACCAGGCCCATGCCTATGCGGCGATGGGCGCGGAAAAGCCGCTTCTGGCCGAAGGGCGGGCGCCGAACATCGGCATCGTCACCGCCTATAACGACATGCTGTCCGCGCATCAGCCCTATGAGACCTTCCCCGCGCGGATCAAGGCCGCACTGGCCGGGGTCGGCGCCACGGCGCAGGTGGCAGGGGGCGTGCCCGCGATGTGCGATGGCGTCACGCAGGGCCAGACGGGGATGGAACTGTCGCTGTTCTCGCGCGATGTGATCGCGCTGGCGGCGGGGGTCGCGCTCAGCCACAACTGTTTCGACGCGGCGCTTTATCTGGGCATCTGCGACAAGATCGTGCCCGGGCTGGTGATCGCCGCGGCGACCTTTGGCCATATCCCGGCGGTTTTCGTGCCCGCGGGGCCGATGACCTCGGGCCTGCCGAACGATGAAAAGGCGCGGGTGCGCAACGACTATGCGGCGGGCAAGGTCGGGCGCGATGCGCTGATGGCGGCGGAAATGGCCTCCTATCACGGGCCGGGCACCTGCACCTTCTACGGCACGGCGAATTCCAACCAGATGCTGATGGAGATCATGGGCCTGCATCTGCCGGGCGCGAGCTTCGTCAACCCGAACACCCCGCTGCGCGATGCGCTGACCGAGCGCGCGGCGCGGCGTGCGGCGGAAATAACGCATCTTGGCAATGATTTCCGGCCCGTTGGTGAGATTTTGGATGAACGTGCCTTTGTCAACGGGATCGTCGGGCTGATGGCGACGGGCGGGTCCACCAACCTCGTGCTGCACCTGCCCGCGATGGCGCGCGCGGCGGGGGTGATGCTGGATCTTGAGGATTTCGACGAGATTTCCTCGGTCGTGCCGCTCCTGGCGAAGGTCTATCCGAACGGGCTGGCCGATGTGAACCATTTCCACGCGGCGGGCGGGATGGCGTTCCTGATCCGCGAATTGCTGGGCGCCGGGCTGCTCCATGCCGATGCGAAGACCGTGGCGGGGGATGGGCTCGCGGCCTATACCCGCGAGCCGAAGCTGATCAACGGTCATCTGAGTTGGGTCGCAGGGGCGGAGGACAGCCTGAACGACAAGATCCTGCGCCCCTCCGTGGCGCCGTTTCAGCCGCAGGGCGGGTTGCGGCAGTTGAACGGCAACCTCGGGCGCGGGGTGATCAAGATCTCCGCCGTCGCGCCGGAGTATCATGTGATCGAGGCCCCCGTCCGCGTCTTCCACGATCAGGAAGAGGTCAAGGCCGCCTTCAAGCGCGACGAATTCACCACCGACACCGTGGTGGTGGTGCGCTTTCAGGGGCCGCAGGCGAATGGCATGCCGGAACTGCATTCGCTGACGCCAATCCTGTCGGTGCTGCAAGGCCGGGGGCTGCGCGTCGCACTGGTGACGGATGGCCGGATGTCGGGCGCTTCGGGCAAGGTTCCGGCAGCGATCCATGTCAGCCCGGAGGCCGCGACCGGCGGGCCGATCGCAAAGCTGATCGACGGCGATGTCCTGCGCCTCGATGCCGAAGCGGGCACGCTCACCTGCCTGACCCCGGGGTTCGCCGACCGCGCGCCGGTGGTGGCGGATCTGTCGCACAACGCCCATGGCATCGGGCGCGAACTCTTCGCCGCCTTCCGCCGTTCCGTCGGGCCCGCCACTGAAGGCGCGGCCGTCGTCGTCTGAGGAGATCCGCATGACCCCCGCCGAACAATCCGTGAAGGCCCGCCAGATCTGTGCGCTGGCGCCGATCGTCCCGGTGATCGTGGTGAAGGACGCAGCCCATGCCGCCCCCCTCGCCCGGGCGCTGGTCAAGGGGGGCCTGCCCGCGCTGGAGGTGACGCTGCGCACGCCCTGCGCGCTTGATGCGATCCGGGCGATGGCGGAGGTGGAGGGCGGCGTGGTCGGTGCGGGCACCCTGCTGACCCCCGCCGATGTGAAGGCCGCAAAGGCCGCCGGGGCGCGGTTCGGGGTGTCGCCCGGGCTGACCGAGCGGCTGATGCGGGCCTGCGAGGAGGAGGGCCTGCCGCTCTTGCCCGGCGCAGTCACCGCGTCCGAGGTGATGCGCGCGCTGGAATGGGGTTATGACATGCTGAAATTCTTCCCCGCCGCGACGTCGGGCGGCGCCCCGGCGCTCAAGGCGCTCGGCGGGCCGCTGCCGCAGGTGGGGTTCTGCCCGACGGGGGGGATCAGCCTGTCGAACGCGCCCGATTACCTGAGCCTGCCGAATGTGCTTTGCGCCGGGGGAAGCTGGGTCGCGCCCGATGCGAAGGTGCAGGCGGGCGACTGGGCGGGGATCGAAACGCTCGCCCGCGAAGCCGCCGCCCTGCCGCGCTAGCTTCTCGCACCGGGGGCTGTCAGGCGCATCCCCTAAACGGAAACCACCTCGCGCAGCGCATCGCGGGTCAGCGCGGTTTTTGTGCCCTGCATCGCCACCTGCCCGCGTTTCAGCACATAGAACCGGTCGCCGAGGTCGTGGGCGAAGTCGAAATACTGCTCGACCAGCACGATCGCCATATCGCCCTTGTCGCGCAGATAGCTGATCACCCGGCCGATCTGCTGGATGATGTTGGGCTGAATGCCTTCGGTCGGTTCATCGAGCAACAGCACCTTCGGCTTCATCAGCATCGCCCGCGCGATCGCCAGTTGCTGTTGCTGCCCGCCCGAAAGGTCGCCGCCGCGCCGGTGCAGGAAGTCCTTCAGAATCGGGAACAGGTCGTAGATCTCCGCCGGGATGAACCGTTCCGAGCGCGGGAGCAGCGCAAAGGCGGTTTCCATATTCTCCTCCACCGTCAGCAGCGGAAAGATCATCCGCCCCTGCGGCACATAGGCCAGACCGCGCCGCGCCATGCCCTGCGGCGGCACCTTCGGCACGCTTTCGCCGTTCAGGATCACCTCGCCGCCCGAACGCGGGTGCCAGCCGGAAATCGCCTTGAACAGCGAGGTCTTGCCCACGCCGTTGGTGCCCATGATGCAGGTCACCTCGCCCGCCTTCGCCTCCATGTCGATGCCATAGAGGATCTGCGAGCCCCCGTAATGCAGCGTCAGCCCCTTTGTTTGCAGCATGTCAGCGCCCCAGATAGACTTCGATGACCCGAGGGTCGGAGGTAACGTGATCGAGCGACCCTTCGGCCAGAACCGAGCCTTCGTGCAGCACGGTCACGCGGCAGTTCAGGCGGCGCACGAAATCCATGTCATGTTCTACCACCACCACGGCGCGGGTTTTGGCCAGATCGACCAGCAGCGCGGTGGTCTGTTCGCGCTCTGCCAGCGTCATGCCCGCGGCGGGTTCATCGACCAGAAGCAGCTTCGGTTCCTGCGCGAGCAGCATGCCGATCTCCAGCCATTGCTTCTGGCCGTGGCTGAGCTCCCCCGCCTTGCGCGGCAACTGCGCGCCAAGGCCGACCTGCCCCGCCAGCGCCTCGACCCGGGTGAAATCCGAAGGCGCCGGGCGCCAGAACAGCACCTTCCACGGGTTGCGGCTATGCTTCAGCGCCATCATCAGGTTTTCGCGGACCGATTGATCCTCGAACACCGTGGGGCGCTGGAACTTGCGGCCGATGCCGATACGGGCGATCTTCGCTTCATTCAGGCGCAGCAGGTTCACCGATTTCTCGCCCCACAGAACCTTGCCCTCGTCGGGGCGGGTCTTGCCGGTGACGATATCCATGAAGGTCGTCTTGCCCGCGCCATTCGGGCCGATCACCGCGCGCAACTCGCGCGCGCCGATGGAGAACGACAGGTTGCGGATCGCGCGGTAGCCGTCGAAGGTGACGGAAATGCCGGAGACTTCGAGCAGCGCCTTCATGCCTCGGCCTCCTTCTCGCGCAGGGCACCATCATCGGGGCCGAGCGGATCGCCGCCCCGGTTCGGACTGCGCCAGCCGGTGAGCAGATCGACCAGCCCCGACAGCCCCTTCGGCGCGAACAGCGTAACCAGAACGAAGCTGAGGCCCAGAAGCACCTGCCACCAGTCCACCCATTTCACCACATAGAAGCCCAGGTTGATGTCGGGCACCCGCCCGCCGGTGAACCAGGTCGAGACCAGCGAGACGAAGAACGCCCCGATCACCGCGCCATAGATCCGCCCGCGCCCGCCGATGGCGACCCAGACCGCGAGGTAGATCGACGCGATCGGCGCCATTTCCGCCGGGTTGATGATCCCCGCCTGCGGATAATACAGCGCCCCGGCGATGGCTGCGATCACCGCCGTGAGGGTGAAGACGAAGAGCTTGTAGGTCTCGACCGAGTAGCCGAGGAACCGCACGCGCGCCTCGTCATCGCGGATGCCGCGCATCACCGAGCCGAACTTGCCAGAGACGATGAAGGCCGCGACGACATAGCCCAGCGCCAACGCCAGCGCGGAAATCCACAGGAACCAGACCGAGAGCGCATCCTGCCCTGCGGCGATGCCCGGAATGTTCTGCAACCCCGACAGCCCGTTGTTGCCGCGCAGGCCGGAGTCGTTCTGGAACAGGTAGAGCGCGAGCGCCAGCGTCATCGCCTGCGTCAGGATCGACAGATAGACCCCCGTCACCCGCGACCGGAACGCCAGCCAGCCGAAGACAAACGCCAACAGCCCCGGCACCAGCACGACGAACAGAAGCTGCATCGGCAGCGAGCCCGCGAAATGCCAGATACCGGGAAGCTGCGACGATCCGACCACGCCGAAGACCTGTGACGCGATGGCGTCGTTGATCTCCTGCGGGGTCATCGGGATCTGCCCGGTGGCGGAGGCCAGCACGATTTCCTTTGTCCGCGCATACATCAGCCACATGCCGATCATGTAGCCGCCCAGTCCAAAGAAGGCGAAATGGCCAAGGCTCAGGATCCCGGTATAGCCCCAGACCAGATCCATCGCGATGGCGACAAGGCACAGGCACAGCGTCTTGCCCAATGTCTTGACCATCGAGGTGGAGACAGCCCCCGTGCCATAGGCCTGCGACAAGAGCGTCACCCCCAGCGTGAACAGCGCGAGGATCAGCACGAACCACAGCACCGAGGGGTTCTTTGCGAGAAAGCCGGATTTCATGTCAGTCCCCCGCCGCGCGGCCCTTGAGGGCGATGATGCCCCTTGGCCGGAACTGGATGAAGATGATGATGAACAGGATCATGTAGGTCTGCGCCGCGAGCGTGTTCGAGGGGTTCACCGCCTCGATCAGCTTTTGCAGCGTGCCGACCAGCGCCGCCCCCGCGAGCGTGCCCCAGATATTGCCGACACCGCCGACGACGACCGTCATGAAGCTCTGCACGATATAGTCGGAACCGAGTTCCGAGGTGACCTTGGCGAACAGCCCGATCGCCACCCCCGCAATCCCCGCGATGCCCGAGCCGAAGCCGAAGCACAGCATGTTGATCCGGTCCGGGTTGATGCCCATGGACGCGGCCATGGCAGGGTTCTGCGTCACCGCACGGACCTCCAGCCCCAGCCGGGTGCGGTTCATCACGAACAGGAACACCGCCAGGAACACCATCGCCAGAACGAAGATCGCGATCCGGATATAGCTGATCGACACGACGTCGTTCAACGTCCAGGCCCCTTCGAGCCAGCCGGGCGCGGTCAGCGGCCGGGCCTGCGTGCCGAAGATGTTCTTGAACAGTTGTTGCAGCGCGATGGAAATCCCGAAGGTCGCCAGCAGCGTTTCCAGCGGGCGCTTGTACAGATGCCGGATCACCAGCCGCTCCATCGTCACTCCGGCAAGGAAGGTCACCGCGAAGGCCAGCGGCAGCGCGACGAGGATCGACACGGTATAGTCGCTGATATGGCTTTGCACGACATAGCCGGTATAGGCGCCCATGGTGATGAATTCGCCATGCGCCATGTTGATCACCCGCATCACGCCGAAGGTGATGGCGAGCCCGATCGCCGCGAGGAAATAGATCGAGGTCAGCGACAGCGCATCGAGCCCCAGATCCAGCCCCCACATCGCATCGACCTTCAGCGTCACGCCCTTGAGCGCGGCGCGCGCGGCGGTGGTGACGGCGGGATCGGTCTCGGTATAGACATCGGCATAGCGATGCGCGACGACGGCGGCGGCCACTTCGTCATCCGTCGCGGCGGCGGGGACGGTGCCCGCCCGTTCCAGCGCGGTATAGGCCGCGTCGCGTTTCGCGGGGTCGGACAGTTCGCCCACCGGGAAACCACCGACCCTGCCATCGACCACATTCGCCTCCAGCGCGGCGCGGGCCTCGGCCGGGGTCAGGCGTTTGGGCGCCAGACCCGCCGCGACCAGCAGCCCATAGGACTCTTCGGCGGAAATTCCGGACCCGGGTTTCAGCTCCTGCGCGACATTGCCCGTGGGCACGCCCGCGAACACCTGCCGCTTCGTTGCAAGGATCGGGTTCAGCGCGGCGCGGAAATCCAGCCCCATATCGGAACCGAAGCTTCTCGATCGCCGCCACCCGTTCGCCCGGCGCGCCGAAGCGGATCGTCAGCAGCCGGTCCAGCCGCTCCTTCTGCGCCCGGAGCGCGGGATCGGTCTCGCCGGGGATCGACTCGCGCAGCGGGGCGAGGTTCTCCGCCGTGCCCTCCCGCCCCAGCGTATCGAGCGCCGCACGCCGTTTCGCGGGATCCGGGTCGGAAAGCTGGAACCGCACCAGCGCCTGTGCAATCAGGCCCTGCACCCCGGCATTCGGCTTGATCTCAGTTATCTCGGCCTTCACGGCGGTGCCCGCCGCAGCACCGGTCACCGGATCGGTCAGCGCGTAGCCCTCCGCCGTCTTCGCCAGAACGAAGATCGCGCCATCTGCCTTGCGCTGGCCCAAAGTCCGGTCTGTCCAGGCGCGCAGGAAATCCCGCACGCCCGCATCCCCCGTCCCGGCGATTTCGGCGATCACGGGGCCGATGGTCTGGCGCGAAGGTTTGGCGATGGCATCGGCATTGCGGGCGATCACGGCGGCCAGGCCGCTCAGCGGCGCCACGGCAACGGGCGGGGCCGGCGGCGCATCCTGCGCCCGCACCGGCAGCGCGAGGCAGATCCCTGCCGTCAGCGCCAGAAGAAAGCTGCGCATGGCTGCTCCCACAGGTGAGGAAGAAGGGGGCCGAAGCCCCCTCCGGGATCAGTAGTTCGACTTCAGCTGCACGCAGGTCTTGGTTTCGGTGTTGTACATGCCGCATTTCAGATCTTTCCAATCCGACTCCAGCACCGCCGATTCCGGCAGGAAATCGGTCCAGGCATCGCCCGGGACGGGATCGGTCTGGCTGATGATGTCGAATTGCCCATCCGCCTTGATCTCGCCGATCAGAACCGGCTTCGTCAGGTGGTGGTTCGGCAGCATCTCGGCCTCGGTGCCGGTCAGGTTCGGGAACTTCTGGCCGATCATCGCATCGGTCACCTTGTCCACCTCGGTGGTCCCGGCGGCGGTCACCGCGTTCACCCACATGTTGAAGCCGATATAGGTGGCCTCCATCGGGTCATTGGTCACGCGCTTCGGATTGCCGGTGAAGGCATGCCACTGCTCGATGAACGCCTTGTTTTCCGGGGTGTCGGCGGATTGGAAATAGTTCCAGGCCGCCAGTTGCCCCACCAGGTTCTTCAGGTCACCCTCGCCGAGGCCCGACAGTTCCTCTTCGCCGACCGAGAAGGCCACGACCGGGATCTGCTCCGCCGTGATACCCGAGGCCGCCAGTTCCTTGTAGAAGCCGATATTCGCATCGCCGTTGATGGTCGAGATCACGCCGACCTTCTTGCCATCCGCGCCGAGCGCCTTCACATCCGCCACGATCTTCGACCAGTCCGACTGCCCGAACGGGGTGTAGTTCACGAAGATGTCGCTCTCCGCGATGCCCTTCGACTTCAGATAGGCGGTCAGGATGTTGTTCGTGGTGCGCGGATAGACGTAATCCGTGCCGAGCAGCGCGAATTTCTGCACGCCCAGTTCATCGAGGAAGTAGTCCACCGCCGGGATCGCCTGCTGGTTCGGCGCGGCGCCGGTGTAGAACACGTTCTTCGACGATTCCTCGCCCTCATACTGCACCGGGTAGAACAGCAGGCCGTTCAGTTCCTCCAGCACCGGCAGCACCGATTTACGGCTGACCGAAGTCCAGCAGCCGAAGATCACATCCACCTTGTCCACGGTCAGCAACTCGCGCGCCTTTTCCGCGAACAGCGGCCAGTCGGAGGCCGGGTCGACCACGACGGGTTCCAGCTTCTTGCCGTTGATGCCGCCCTTCTTGTTCTGTTCGTCGATCAGCATCAGGACCGTATCCTTCAGCGTGGTCTCCGAAATCGCCATCGTGCCGGAGAGCGAGTGCAGAACGCCGACCTTGATCGTGTCGCCCTCGGCCCAGGCGATGCCGCCCGACAACAGCGTGGCAAGCGTCGCACCAAACAGATAGTTACGCATCCCTGTCATCATACTTCCCTATGATTGTCCCTCGTTCCACCCGCGCCGGATGGCTTCGGGTCACTGAAACGCCCGCCTTTGGCAGCGGCAAGACAGCCATGCGGACGGCACAGGCCAATCATCACGCCCCCGGGAGGAATGCCCGGAAACTGCGCGTTATTCGATCATTCGATTAATTATTGGTCGGTTTTAGCCTGAAACCGACGGAATCGGCGCCAGGTCCAGCCCGCCTTCGCGGATCAGAAAGGCCACGATTTCCGCCACGCCCTGCCCCTGCCGCAGACGGGCCATGACATAGGGGCGGGCGCCGCGCGCCGCGCGGGTGTCGCTTTCCAGCAGCACCGGATCCACCCCCACATAGGGCGCGAGGTCGGTCTTGTTCACCACCAGAAGGTCGGAGCGCGTCACCCCCGGGCCCCGCTTGCGCGGAATGTCCTGCCCCGCCGCCGTGTCGATCACATAGATCGTCAGGTCGGCCAGTTCCGGGCTGAAGGTCGCGGCCAGATTGTCGCCCCCGGATTCGATCAGCACCAGATCCAGATCCGGAAACCGCGCATTCAGATCGGCGATCGCGGCGAGGTTGATCGAGGCATCCTCCCGGATCGCGGTATGCGGGCAGCCGCCGGTTTCCACGCCCCGGATCCGCTCGGCGGGCAGAACCTGCGCCCGCATCAGCGCCTCGGCATCCTCGCGGGTGTAGATGTCATTCGTCACCACGGCCATCGAACAGCGCCCCGCCAGCGCCCGGCACAGCTGCTCCGTCAGCGTGGTCTTGCCCACGCCCACCGGCCCGCCGATCCCCACCCGCAAAGGTCCGTTCATGTCTTGAAAATCCTCACATCCATCACTTCATGCGCCATCGCGCCCAGATCCGCGCGAAAGGCCGAGGTCGCCAGATCCGCCCGCGTGGCATCGAGCGCGCGCTCCGCCAGAATCCCGATCAGCGGATGCAGCGCCGCCAGAACCCGCTGCCCCGCCGCCTGCCCCAGCGGCATGAACCGCACCCCAGCGGAAACCAGATTGGCCGCGAAGGAATGCAGGTAAAGCGCGATCACCTGCATGTCGGGCAACTCCAACCCCCGCGCCGCCTGCGCCACGGCGAGCGGCAGGGGAAAGGGCTCCACCCGGGCATCGGTCATCTCGCCCCGGGCGCGGGCAAAGGCAGCGCCCTGCTCCTCGGTCTCGCGCAGCCGCTCAGCGGAACCGGCCAGCGCGCGGGCCAGATCGGCGAGTTCGTCCAGGCTCTCCCCCCGCAGCGCGCAGGCGATCAACACCGCATCGTTCCAACCCGCGCCATGGGCGAGAATATCCGACAGCCAGTCCTCCAGCGCCTGTTCGTCGCCCACATCCCCCACGGAAACCGCCTGTTCCAGCCCGTGGCTATAGGCAAAGGCCCCGGTCGGAAAGGCAGGCGACAGCCATTGCACCAGCGACATCAGCGCCGCGGTCTGCTCAGGTATGGACATGGAAATGCCCCGGACCATGTGAATGCCCGGGCCCGTGCGAATGGCCCATGGTGCGGCCCATGCCATAGGCGCCGCCCTCGGGCTGGAACGGCTCGACCGAGGGCACCACCTTCGCACCCAACTGCCGCAGCATCGCCTCCAGCACATGATCGGCCCGGATCACCAGCCGCAGCGGCTCGATCTGGCACGGCGTATGCCGGTTGCCGATATGCCAGGCCAGCCGGGTCAGGTCGCCCGTCACCGAAAGCACCGGCTCCAGCCCGCAGCGCACCTCGACCAGACGGCCATCGCTCAGCACGAACGCCTCGCCCCCCGTGAGGTTCGTCACCTCCGCCAGATCGGCCAGAAACGACAGGCCCCCCGCCGTGGTGAGCCGCTTGCGGCGCAGGAAGCGCCCCTCGTAATCCAGCGCGATGTGATCCGCCGCCGTCCATTCCCCCTTGGGCAGCACCCGCTCCGCCCGCAGCACCTCCGTCATCCGTCCGCCCTCAATACAGGAAATACCGCTGCGCGAGCGGCAAGGACCGCGCCGGTTCACAGGTCAGCAATTCGCCATCCGCCCGCACTTCGTAGGTTTCGGGATTGACCTCGATCTTCGGCAGCGCCGCGTTCAGCTTCATGTCCGCCTTGCCGATGCCGCGCGTGCCGGTGACCGCCAGAACCGTCTTGTCGAGCCCGAGCCGCCCCTTCACCCCATCCGCCTCGGCCGCCGCCGAAACGAAGGTGACGCAGCTCGCCCCCAACGCCTTGCCATAGGCGCCGAACATCGGCCGCATGTAGAACGGCTGCGCCGGGATCGAGCCGTTCGGATCGCCCATCTGCGCCGCGATGATCATGCCCCCCATCAGCACCATCTCCGGCTTTGCGCCAAAAAACGCCGGATCCCAGAGCACCAGATCCGCGCGCTTGCCCACCTCGACCGAGCCGATATGGCGCGACATGCCATGCACGATCGCCGGGTTGATGGTGTATTTCGCGACGTAGCGGCGCACGCGGAGATTGTCGTTCTCGCCGGTTTCCTCGGAAAGCCGCCCGCGCTGTTTCTTCATCTTGTCGGCGGTCTGCCAGCAGCGGGTGATGACCTCGCCCACCCGGCCCATCGCCTGACTGTCCGACGAGATGATCGAGATCGCGCCGATGTCGTGCAGAATATCCTCGGCGGCGATGGTCTCCTTGCGGATCCGGCTTTCGGCAAAGGCCACGTCCTCCGGCACCTTGTTGTCGAGGTGGTGGCACACCATCAGCATGTCGAGGTGCTCTTCCAGCGTGTTGCCGGTATAGGGCCGCGTCGGGTTGGTGGACGACGGGATCACGTTCGCCGCGCCCACCACGCGCAGGATGTCGGGCGCATGGCCGCCGCCCGCGCCTTCGGTATGGAAGGCATGGATCGTGCGGCCCTTGAACGCCGCCAAGGTATTCTCCACGAAGCCCGATTCATTCAGCGTATCGGTGTGGATCATCACCTGCACATCCATGTCGTCGGCCACCGACAGGCAGCAGTCGATGGCGGCGGGCGTGGTGCCCCAATCCTCATGCAGCTTCAGCGACGAGGCCCCCGCCGTCACCATCTCTTCCAGCGCTTCGGGCAGCGACGCGTTCCCCTTCCCCGCCAGCGCGAAATTCATCGGCAGCCCGTCGAGCGCCTGCAACATGCGCCCGATATGCCACGGCCCGGGCGTGCAAGTGGTCGCGAGCGTGCCATGCGCCGGCCCCGTGCCGCCGCCCAGCATGCAGGTCACGCCGGAGAACAGCGCATCCTCCACCTGTTGCGGGCAGATGAAATGGATATGCGCATCCATGCCGCCCGCCGTCAGGATCCGCCCCTCGCCCGCCAGGATCTCCGTCCCCGGGCCGATGATGATGTCCACGCCGGGCTGCGTGTCCGGGTTGCCCGCCTTGCCGATCTTCGCGATCAGCCCGTCGCGCAGACCCACATCCGCCTTGTAGATCCCGGTATGGTCCACGATCAGCGCATTGGTGATCACCGTATCCATCGCGCCGCCCGCGCGGCTGATCTGCGATTGCCCCATGCCGTCGCGGATCACCTTGCCGCCGCCGAACTTGACCTCCTCGCCATAGGTGGTCAGGTCGCGCTCGACCTCGATGATCAGGTCGGTATCGCCCAGCCGCACCCGGTCGCCCGTCGTCGGGCCATACATGTCGGCATAAGTCCCGCGCGAGATTTTCGTGGGCATCACAGATCCCCCATCACGTTCTGGTTGAAGCCGAAGACCCTGCGCGCACCGCGATAGGGCACCAGCCGTACCTCCCGCGTCTGGCCCGGCTCGAACCGCACGGCGGTGCCGGCGGCAATGTCCAGCCGCATCCCCCGCGCCGCCACGCGGTCAAAGCTCAGCCCCGCGTTGGTTTCCGCGAAATGGTAATGCGAGCCGACCTGAATCGGCCGGTCGCCGGTGTTCGCAACCGTCAGCGTGATCGCCTCCAGCCCTTCGTTCAGGATGATGTCGCCAGCGGCGGGGATGATTTCTCCGGGGATCATGTGCGGCCTCAACGGATGGGGTGGTGGACGGTGACGAGCTTGGTGCCGTCGGGGAAGGTCGCCTCGATCTGGATCGAATGGATCATTTCGGCAATGCCCTCCATGCACTGTTCGCGGCTGATGACCTGCGCCCCCGCCTCCATCAGATCGGCGACGGTGCGGCCCTCGCGCGCGCCCTCGACGACGAAATCCGAGATGATCGCGATCGCCTCGGGATGGTTCAGCTTCACGCCGCGTTCCAGCCGGTTGCGCGCCACCATGGCGGCAAGGCTGATCATCAGCTTTTCCTTCTCGCGGGGGGTCAGGTTCATCTCGTCCCTCTATAGTTGCCAGACGCGCGGCGGCGCGGCGCCCCGGCGCATCACTTCCATCAGGCGCAGGATCTGTTGCCGCAGCGGCCATCCATCCGCCGCCAGCACCCGCACCACGCATTTCCCGTCCCAGCCGGAGGCCGCCGCCTCGACCCCATCGCCCAATGCCGCGCGCACGGCCTGCACCGCGTCCTCGGCGCCCTGCGCGCACAGAACCAGCGTCGCAAAGGCCCGCGCCTCGCCCAGAATCGCCCGGCGCGGGCGCGGCGCATCCAGCGCGAAGGGCTCGTAGAACACCGGCCGCCCGGCGCGTTCAATCCGCCGCCGGTCGCGAAACCGCAGGGTCCGCACCCGCTCCCCCATCGCCGCCCGGCCCAGAACCACCGCCTCAAGCATCAGGCAGCCCGCCCCGGGCGCCAGCGCGATCACCGTTTCGCGGTCCAGATCGGCCCGGTCGAACAGGATCGTCTCCTGCGGCAGCCAGTCGAGCCAGCCCCCCGCCCCGACCTCATGGCGCACCGTCACCCGCGCGGCGCCCTGATCGGCGCGATAGGCCCGCTCCGCCGCCTGCGTCGTGGCGATCAGAGGACCATCCGTCCGCGTCGCATAGGCCAGCCGGTCGCCCGAGGTCAACCCGCCCGAAGTGTTCAGGAACACCACCTCCGGCACACCCCGCACCCGCGGCAGCAGCGCCTTGGCGCACCCCTGCTGGCGCAGGCCCCGCAGCCGCCCGGCCTCGAACAGCACGGCGGCCTCGCCCTGCGCCCGCTGCATGCGGCTATGGCACGAACTGTCGAACATCTGGCCCCCTTGGCGGTGATCTAACCGCGCGTCGCGGGCGGCGTCCATCCCGGCCGCGCCCGCCGCGCGGTGGCCCGCTCCATTTGCTGAAAATTCAGGCGCTTCGCTCATCCGAGAGGCCCGGGCAGCCGCTCCTCCGACAGCAACACATTCGCCTCGACCTGCCCGATCCCCGGCAGCGTCATGATCCGCCGCCGCAGCACACGCTCGAAATCCGCGATGTCGCGGGCGCGCACCTTGATCCGATAGTCGAACAGCCCCAGCACATGCTGCACCACCTGCACCTCGGGAATCGCCGTCACCGCGCGCTCGAAATCCTCAAGGCTCACCCGCCCTTTGGCGGCCAGCCGGATGCCCAGAAACACCGTCACCCCGAACCCCAGCGCCGCGTGATCCAGCACCAGCCGCCGCCCGGCGATGATCCCCTCTTCCTCCAGCCGCCGGATCCGGCGCCAGCAGGCGGGCTGCGACAGCCCCAGCCTGCGCCCCAAAGCCCCCGCCGAGAGCGTCGCATCCGCCTCCAGCGCGCGCAGGATCGCCCGGTCGGTATCGTCGAGCGCGGTCACAGCGGCAGCTCCTCGGATTTCTTGATCGTGGAAATCAGCATCAAGGCCTCGGTGTCCTGAATATGCGGCAGGGTCAGGATCCGGCTGCGGTAGATCTCCTGCCAATGCGCCATGTCGCGCGCAATGGCGTTCAGCCGCACATCGGTCTGGCCCAGAAAGGTCTGGATCTCCAGCACTTCGGGCACCTCCCGCGCGGCGGCGAGGAATTCGTCGAACGCCCGCGGATGGGTCTTGTCGAGCGTGAAGCGCAGCGAAACCTCCACCTCCCATCCCAGCCTGCGCCAGTCGATCACCGCCTGCGCGCCACGGATCACCCCGCCCTCGCGCAGCTTCTCGATCCGGCGCCAGCAGGTGGCCGTGGTCAGCCCCGCCCGCTCGGCCAGATCCGCCGTCGCCATTCCGGGTTCCGCCATCAGATGGCGCAGGATGCGCCGGTCGGTATCGTCGATCTGCATGATTATTGCATCATCCACCATTCATACGAATGATCTTTAACGCCGATAGCAAAAATCCTCAAACATTGATCTGAACGATTTCGCCACCCGCCTATCCTGTCGGCAGCAAAACCGGAGGAACCGATGCGCGTTTACTATGATCGCGATTGCGATGTGAACCTGATCAAGGACAAGAAGGTCGCCATCCTGGGCTATGGCTCGCAAGGCCACGCCCATGCGCTGAACCTGCGCGATTCGGGCGCGAAGAACGTCGTCGTCGCGCTGCGCGAAGGTTCGGCCTCCGCGAAGAAGGCCGAAGGCGAGGGCCTGAAGGTCATGGGCATCGCCGAAGCCGCCGCCTGGTGCGACCTGATCATGTTCACCATGCCCGACGAACTTCAGGCGGAAACCTACAAGAAATACGTCCATGACAACCTGCGCGAAGGCGCGGCGATCGCCTTCGCCCACGGCCTGAACGTGCATTTCGGCCTGATCGAGCCGAAAAAGGGCGTGGACGTCATCATGATGGCGCCGAAGGGCCCCGGCCACACCGTGCGCGGCGAATATGTCAAGGGCGGCGGCGTGCCCTGCCTCGTCGCCGTGGCGCAGGACGCGACCGGCAAGGCGATGGATGTCGCGCTGTCCTACACCTCGGCGATCGGCGGCGGCCGTTCGGGCATCATCGAGACCACCTTCCGGCAGGAATGCGAAACCGACCTGTTCGGCGAACAGGCGGTGCTCTGCGGCGGTCTGGTCGAGTTGATCCGCATGGGCTTTGAAACGCTGGTCGAAGCGGGCTACGAACCCGAGATGGCCTATTTCGAATGCCTGCACGAAATGAAGCTGATCGTGGATCTGATCTACGAAGGCGGCATCGCGAACATGAACTATTCGATCTCGAACACCGCGGAATATGGCGAATACGTCTCCGGCCCGCGCGTGCTGCCCTACGAAGAGACGAAGAAGAACATGAAGGCCGTGCTGGCCGACATCCAGAACGGCAAGTTCGTGCGCGACTTCATGCAGGAAAACACCGTCGGGCAGCCCTATTTCAAGGCCACCCGCCGCCTGAACGACGAGCATCCGATCGAACAGGTCGGCGAAAAGCTGCGCGCAATGATGCCCTGGATCGCCAAGGGCAAGCTGGTCGACAAGGCCCGCAACTAAAAAACGCCCCCCCGGCGGATCGCCGGGGGACGCGGGTCTGCCGGCCTCTGGGTCGGCAGGCCGTTCCGTGGTCTCAGGTCCGCCAGCCCATCTTCTTCGCAATCGCATAGATCACTTCGGTGACCGAGCCGAGCATCACGCCCGCGGCCACCGTCACCGTTTCGATGATGACCGGATCGACCGCCAGTGCCGTGCCGGTATCGGCCCCGATCAGCCCCTTGGCGACCAGCGCGCCGGAGATATAGCGCAGCACATTGCGGATGATTGTCGGATTCAGGGTCATGTCAGGCTCCTTTTGCCATGGTCAATGCCACCTGCTCGACCCGGTTCAACCGGCTGGACCAGCCGCGCCCGAAGGTCGCCCAGGTCGAGAGGGAAATCAGAAAGGACTTGCGCGCCTGAAGCGCGCGCGCGATCGCCTCGGGGTGCCGCGCCGTCTGCGCCGCCTCGATCGTGCGGGGACCGATCCGGCCATCGGCCAGGACGCCAACCGCCGATTGCAGCCATTTCGCCGCCCGCCCGGGGCCGGAATTCACCGCCGCGTCGAAGGCCACGAGATCGAGCCCCGCGGGCAGATCGTCGCCCCGCATCCGGTCCCAGTAGCCCGCGCGGTAGATCCGCGCGACCTCTGCGTCCGGAATGGCGCGCAGGTCGGCCTTCGTCGCGCCGGGGTGGTATTTGCGGTAGGTGTCGAGGGTGATCCCCTTCATCGTCGCGCCGCCCGGATCGGCGGGATGGTCGGACCACCCCCCCTCGCTCAGCAGGATCTGAGCCAGACAGGCGGCGAAATTCTCCTTCGCCATCAGGGTTCTCCATTGAAAAGTCCGGCGATTATCCTGCGAAGGTGTTCCCTACGGGTGAGCCCTGCGCGCGTTCCCCTTTCGCCCCGCCCCGAAACGCCCTAGACTGCCCGCGAAGGAGCCCCCATGCCCCGCCCCGTTCCCGCCGTGATCGCCGTCGCCCTGCGCGGCACTGATGTGCTTCTGGTGCAGCGCCGCAACGCGCCTGATGCCGGGCTGTGGGGCTTTCCGGGCGGCAAGATCGAGCCGGGCGAAACCCTGACCGAGGCCGCCCTGCGCGAATTGCAGGAGGAGACCGGCCTGACCGGCCGCGCCGGAGAGGTGATCACCGCGCTCGACGCCCTGAGCCATGCGCCGGACGGCACGCTGGCGCATCACTACGTCCTGATCGCGGTGCGGATTTCGGGCGTCACCGGCGCGCCGGTCGCGGCGGATGATGCCGCCGATGCCCGCTGGGTGCCGCTCGCGCGGATCGCGGAACTGCCGCTGAGCCGCGATGTCGCGCGTCTGGCCCATGCGGCGGTCTGACCCTTGCGCCGGGACGTGAACCGGGCCAGACCGGTCGAAACGAAAGGAACCGCCATGCCGCCCCTCGTGATCTCGATCCAGAGCCAGGTCGTTTTCGGCCATGTCGGCAATTCCGCTGCGGTCTTTCCGATGCTGGCGGCGGGGATGGAGGTCGCGCCGATCCCCACGGTCCTGTTCTCGAACACGCCGACCTATCCGACCCGGCGCGGCACCGCGCTGCCGCCCGAGATGTTCGCGGACCTGCTTCTGGGGGCGGAGGAGCGCGGCTTGCCCGAGCGCGCGGCCTATATCGTCACCGGCTATTTCGGTTCGCTCGAAGTGGCGAAGCTGACCGCCGGTTTCGTGCGCCGGGCGAAGGCCGTCAATCCCGCGCTGCGCTATCTGTGCGACCCGGTGATCGGCGACGAAGCCCCCGGCCGCTATGTGCCCGAGCCGATTGCCGAGGTGATCCGTGACGACCTGCTGCCGCTTGCCGATATCGTCACGCCGAATCCCTTTGAACTGGGCTGGCTGTCCGGCCAGCCGCTGACCCGTCCGGAGGATCTGCAACGGATGCCGGGGCGCCTGCGGCTGAACCCCGGCGCGGTGCTGATCGCGACCGGCTGCCGCCTGCCCGATACCGCGCCCGGCCATATCGAAACCGTCGTGGTCGCGCCCGAAGCGATCAGCCGCCATCCGGTCCGCAAGCTTCCCGTGGCGCTTGGCGGAACGGGGGATCTGTTCGCGGGGCTGATCGTCGCGGCGATGGGGCGTAACACGCCGCTGCCCGCCGCCGTTGACGCGGCGCAGGCGCAGATGACCCGCGCCATCCTTGAGGCGCAGCGCCTTGGCCGCACCGAGGTCGCGCTCAGCGATCCCGCCTTCCGCGCCGCCCTGCTCGACGCCCCTTGACCCGCGCCTCCTCGCACGCGAGGCTGCGCCGATGGGACGCTATATCCTCACCCGCATCCTGACGCTCGTGGCCAGCCTGCTCGCCGCGAGCGTGGTGATTTTCGCGGCGGTCGAGGTGGTGCCGGGCGATCCGGCGGCCTTCATGCTGGGCATGAACGCGGCGCCCGATACCGTCGCCGCACTGCGCGACCAACTGGGCCTGAACGAGCCGCTGGTCTGGCGGTATCTGCATTGGATCCAGGGGTTTCTGACCGGGGACATGGGGCTGAGCTATACCTACAAGGCCCCCGTCGCCGGGCTGATCGCCGACCGGCTGGCGGTGTCGCTGCCGCTGGCGGGGATCGCGCTGGTGCTGTCGGCGGCGGTGGCGCTGCCGCTCGGGCTGATCGCGGCGGCGCGGCGCGGGCGGGGCACGGATACGGTGGTGATGGGCATCGCGCAGGTCGGCATCGCGGTGCCGAATTTCTGGTTCGCGATGCTGCTGGTGTTGCTGTTCGCGCTGCGGCTGCGGATCCTTCCGGCAGGCGGGTTTCCGGGCTGGACGGATCCGGTGGCGGCGCTGCGCGCGCTGATCCTGCCCGCCGTGGCGCTGGCCCTGCCGCAGGCGGCGATCCTCGCGCGGGTGCTGCGCTCCGCCCTGATCGAGACCTTCGATCAGGACTACATCCGCACCGCCCGCGCCAAGGGCCTCAGCCGCAGGCAGGCGATCACCCGCCATGCCCTGCGCAACGCCCTGATCCCGGTGCTGACGATCCTGGGCATGCAGTTCGCCTTTCTCCTGGCGGGAGCGATCATCATCGAGAATGTCTTTTACCTTCCGGGCCTTGGCCGGTTGATCTTTCAGGCGATCACGCAGCGCGACCTGATCGTGGTCGAATCTGCGGTGATGCTGCTGGTCGTGGCGGTGATCGTGGTCAGCTTCCTCACCGATCTGGCCTATGCCGCCGTGGACCCCCGGCTGAGGCGCCCGGCATGAGGCCCGGCCTCGCCCTTGGTGCCGCGCTGACCGGCACGGCGCTCGCCGCCGCGCTGCTCTCGCTGGTCTGGACGCCCTGGGATCCGGCGGCGCTCTCGGTCGCGCAGCGGCTGAAGCCGCCATCCGGCGCGCATTGGCTCGGTACGGATCAGCTGGGCCGCGATATTCTCTCGATGCTGATGGCGGGGGCGCGGACCTCGCTTGCCGTTGCGGCGCTGGCAGTGGCGATCGGCGCCGGGATCGGCGTGCCGCTCGGCCTTGCGGCGGCGGCGCGGCGGGGGGGCTGGCTTGATGGCGCCATCGCCCGGCTGAACGACCTGATCTTCGCCTTCCCCTCGCTGGTGACGGCGATCCTGATCACCGCGACCTTCGGCCCCTCGGCCCGGAACGCGATCCTCGCCATCGGCATCTTTAACATCCCGGTCTTTGCGCGCGTGGCGCGGGCGGGCGCGCTGAGCCTCTGGACGCTCGACTATATTCGCGCCGCGCGGGTCGCGGGCAAGGGCGCCGCGCGGATCAGCGCCGAACATATCCTGCCCAATATCGCCAGCCTGCTGATCGTGCAGGGCACGATCCAGTTCAGCCTTGGCATCCTTGCCGAAGCGGGGCTGAGCTATGTCGGCCTTGGCGCACAGCCCCCCACCGCCAGTTGGGGCCGGATGCTGGCGGATGCGCAGACGCTGGTGACGCTCGCGCCCCATGTCGCGCTGTTTCCGGGGCTGGCGATCGTCGTCACCGTGCTGGGGCTGAACCTGCTGGGCGACGGGCTGCGCGACGCGCTCGACCCCCGGCTGCGGGAGCGCGCGGCATGAGCCTTCTGGAGATCGACGGGCTTTCCGTCCGGATCGGCGGGCATCCGGTGCTGAAGGGCATCACCCTGACCGTCGCGCCGGGGGAGGTGCTGGGCATCGTCGGCGAATCCGGCTCGGGCAAGTCGATGACGGCGCTTGCGGTGATGGGCCTTCTGCCCGAACGGGCGCAGGTCAGGGGCGCGGTACGGCTGGACGGCACCGATCTGCTCGCCCTGCCCGAACCGCGGATGTGCCGGATCCGCGGCAACCGGATCGGCATGATCTTCCAGGAGCCGATGACCGCGCTCAACCCGCTGATGACGATCGGCGATCAGGTGGCGGAGTCCCTGATCATCCACGGCAAGGCCCGCCGGGCCGAGGCGCTGCGCCTTGCGCGCGAACGGCTGGACCGGGTGGGCCTGCCCACCGCGCGCTTCCCGCTGGGCCTTTATCCGCACGAACTCTCGGGCGGGCAGCGGCAACGGGTGGCGATCGCGCTGGCCATCGCGCTGCGCCCGCAACTGCTGATCGCGGACGAGCCGACGACGGCGCTCGACGTCACCACCCAGGCCGGGGTGCTGGACCTGCTGCGCACCCTGGCGCGGGAGGAGGACATGGCGCTGATCCTGATCACCCATGACCTTGCGGTGACGGCGGGGATGGCCGACCGGGTGGCGGTGATGCAATCGGGCCGGGTGGTCGAGGAGCGCCGGACCGAGCGGCTGTTCCGCGCGCCCGAGCAACCCTATACCCGCGCGCTTCTGGCGGCGTCGGAGCCGCGCCCGGCGCCGGTCTCTCAGCCTTCGGGCGAAGCGCTGCTGACCGTGGCACAGGCCCGCCGCAGCTACCGCCTGCCGCGCCCGCATCTGTTCGCGCCGCATCCCACGCTGCGCGCCGTCGATGACGTCAGCTTCACCCTGAACGCGGGCGAGGCGCTTGGCCTCGTCGGCGCCTCGGGCTGTGGGAAATCCACGCTGACGCGGGCGGTTCTGGGGCTGGAGGCGCTGCAATCGGGCAAGATCACGCTGGCGGGGGCCGAGGTGTCGCCGCGCATGCCCCCCGACGCCCGTGCCGCGATGCAGGTGGTGTTTCAGGATCCCTACGGCTCCTTCGACCCGCGCCAGAAGGTAGAGACGCTGGTGGCCGAGCCCTTTCACCTGACCGGCCGTCCCGCCGACTGGCGCGAGCGGGTGGCGCAGGCGATGGAGGAGGTCGGCCTGAACCCCGCCCATCACAGCCGCTACATCCACGAATTCTCCGGCGGGCAGCGGCAGCGGCTGGCCATCGCCCGCGCGCTGATCACCCGGCCCCGGCTGATCGTGCTGGACGAGGCGGTTTCGGCGCTGGATGTGCGGGTGCGCGAACAGGTGCTCGATCTGCTCGCGCGGCTGCGGATCAGCCACGGCCTCGCCTATCTGTTCATCTCGCATGACCTGTCGGTGGTGCGGGCGGTCACCTCGCGCTGTCTGGTGATGGACGCCGGACGGATCGTCGAGGAAGGCCCGACCGAAACCCTGTTCCGCGCCCCGCAACACCCGGTCACGCAGCGGCTGGTCGCCGCCGTGCCGCAGATCCCCGCCGCATGGAGGCAGACATGAAACCCGGCCCGCGCAACCTGATCACCGATGTTCCCGGCCTGCTGGTCGGCAATGCGCAGGATCCGGCGCTGCGCTCCGGGGTGACGGTGCTGACCGCCGCGCGCCCCTTCACGGCGGCGGTGCATGTGATGGGCGGTGCGCCCGGCACCCGCGAAACCGACCTGCTCGCGCCCGACAAGCTGGTGGCGGAGGTCGATGCGCTGGTGCTTTCGGGCGGGTCGGCCTTCGGGCTCGATGCCGCATCGGGGGTGGCGGACGCCCTGCGCAAGGCCGGGCGCGGCTTTGCCGTGGGCGACATCCGGGTGCCGATCGTGCCGGGCGCGATCCTGTTCGACCTGCTGAACGGTGGTGCCAAGGATTGGGACGAAAACCCCTATCCCGCGCTTGGTCGCCGCGCGCTGGCGGCTGCGGCCCCGGAGTTCGCCATCGGCACGGCGGGCGCGGGCTATGGCGCGATGACCGGCACACTGAAGGGCGGGCTGGGGTCGGCGTCGGCGGTGCTGGGAAATGGCCTGACGGTGGGGGCGCTGGTCGCGGTCAATGCGCTCGGCTCCGCCACGGTGGGCGACGGGCCAGAGTTCTGGGCCGCGCCCTGGGAGATGGCGGGCGAATTCGGCGGGCGCGGCGCGGCGACCACCTTTCCCACCGATGAGCCGAAGCCGATGAAGCGCACCGGCGAGGCCACTACCATCGCCATCGTCGCCACCGATGCCGCCCTGACCACGGCGCAGGCGCAGCGCATGGCCGTCGCCGCGCATGACGGCATGGCCCGGGCGCTGGTGCCCTCGCATACGCCGCTGGACGGCGATCTGGTCTTTGCCGCGGCGACCGGCGGGCGGGCGCTGACGGATCCGGTGGCGGACAGCTTCGCGCTTGGCCATGCCGCCGCCTGTTGCCTTGCGCGCGCCATCGCCCGCGCCGTCCATGCCGCCCGGCCGATACCGGGGGATCTGCAACCCTGCTGGCGGACGCGCTTCGATCCGGTGGATGGACAAACAACGCGCAACGTGTTTCCTTAGAGGAAAATCTCCGGGAGACGTCCATGCTCGACACCGCCACCGACCTCAAATCCCTGCTCAAGGATCCCTCGCTGCTGGCGACGCAAGCCTATGTCGGCGGCGCCTGGATCGACGCCGACGATGGCGCGACCTTCGCGGTGATCAACCCCGCGCGCGGCGATGTCATCGCCCATGTGGCCGACCTTGGCCGGGCCGAGACCGCCCGCGCGATCGAGGCCGCCCGCATCGCGCAAAAGGACTGGGCCGCGCGCACCGCCAAGGACCGCGCCCAGGTGCTGCGCCGCTGGTTCGACCTGATGATGGCGAACCAGGATGACCTCGGGCTGATCCTGACCGCCGAAATGGGCAAGCCGCTGGCCGAGGCGAAGGGCGAAATCGCCTATGGCGCCGCCTTCATCGAATGGTTCGCCGAAGAGGCGAAGCGGATCTATGGCGAGACCATCCCCGGCCATATGCCCGACAAGCGCATCACCGTGCTGAAACAGCCGATCGGGGTGGTGGGGTCGATCACGCCGTGGAACTTCCCGAACGCGATGATCACCCGCAAGGCCGGCCCGGCGCTGGCGGTGGGCTGTGCCTTCGTCGCGCGCCCGGCGGAACTCACGCCGCTTTCGGCGCTGGCGCTCGCGGTGCTGGCGGAACGGGCGGGGCTGCCCGCCGGGGTGTTCTCGGTGGTGTCATCGTCGCGCGCCGCCGACATCGGCAAGGAGTTCTGCGAAAACCCGACGGTGCGGAAACTGACCTTCACCGGCTCGACCGAGGTCGGCCGGATCCTGCTGCGGCAGGCGGCGGATCAGGTGATGAAATGCTCGATGGAGCTGGGCGGCAACGCGCCCTTCATCGTCTTCGACGACGCCGACCTTGACGAGGCGGTCAAGGGCGCGATGGCGTCGAAGTTCCGCAACAACGGCCAGACCTGCGTCTGCGCGAACCGGCTTTATGTGCAGGCCGGGGTCTATGACGCCTTCGCCGAAAAGCTCGCCGCCGCGGTCCGGGCGCTGAAGGTCGGCGACGGGCTGGAACCCGGCACCGAAGAAGGCCCGCTGATCAACGACAAGGCCATCGCCAAGGTCGAGAGCCACATCCGCGACGCGCTGGACAAGGGCGGCAAGGTGCTGACCGGCGGCCAGCGGCATGCCCTCGGCGGCACCTTCTTCGAGCCGACCGTGATCACCGGCGTCACCCAGGAAATGAAGGTCGCGACCGAGGAAACCTTTGGCCCCGTCGCTCCGCTGTTCAAATTCGACACCGAGGAAGAGGTGGTCGAAATGGCGAACAGCACGATCTTCGGCCTCGCCTGCTATTTCTACGCGCAGAACATCGGCCGGATCACCCGGGTGCAGGAGGCGCTGGAATACGGCATCGTCGGCGTCAACACCGGCCTGATCTCGACCGAGGTCGCCCCCTTCGGCGGGGTCAAGCAATCCGGCCTCGGGCGCGAGGGATCACATCACGGCACCGAGGACTATCTGGAGATGAAATACATCTGCCTCTCGGTCTGATCCACCCGCGCGGGGGGCTGTCGAAGGCCAGCGCCTGAAACTCCGCCCGCGCGCCGTCTGACCCACCCGCGCGGGGTTGCCGGAACACCCCTGCCCCCGGGCGAGCGCCATGCGGACCGCCAGGGGAGCGGGCGACCGGCCCCAAGGCTCGGCGATCGGCCCGTTGCCATCCACGCCATCAAAGAGGGATGACGTCAGGCGTGCCGACCGGCGCGGTGGTCGCGTCTATCCGCGCGGGGGCTGAGCGGTGGATTGCCATACGCGGGGTTCACCGTCCGGCAGCCCGATTGCCCCGCCCGCGGCGACGCGCGCATGCGATGGTCCCGCCCGCGCCGGGGCGTCCGTCATTGCCGCGCCATCAAGGCGGTGCCCCCTGCGCCAAGACGCCCGTCTTCCCCGAAAGGTCTCCGGATCAGCACCCGCCCGCATATGAAAAAGCCGCCCCGAAGGGCGGCCCGGAAGCCCCCGCTCAGGCGCGGGGATCTTCGTCCTCTTCCTCGTCCTCGCCATGCGGCAGGTTGAAGAAGCTGTCGGCATCCGAATAATCCTTCGGCTCCTTGCGCTCTTCCTCGCCCAGCGAGAAATTCTCCAGCCCCGAAATCGACGACGGCATGCGCGGCTCGGTGCCCATGCCCAGCGACTGCTCGGTCGAGACCAGCTTGCGGCGCTCGTCGTCGCTCATCACGCCCTCGGCGGCGCGCTTCTTCGCGGCCTTCTGCACCTCGGAATCCAGTTCCGACTGCCGGCACAGGCCAAGCGCCACCGGGTCGATCGCGGTCATGCTCTGGATGTTCCAATGCGTCCGGTCGCGGATCGAGGCGATCGTCGGCTTTGTCGTCCCCACCAGCCGCGCGATCTGCGCATCGGCCAGTTCCGGGTGGAACTTCACCAGCCACAGGATCGCATTCGGCCGGTCCTGCCGCTTCGACAGCGGCGTATAGCGCGGGCCGCGGCGCTTGTCCTCGCCCACGGCGGCGGCGTTGAACTTCAGCTTCAGCTTGTAGATCGGGTCTTTCTCGCCCTTGTCGATCTCTTTCTGCTCCAGCTGGTTGTGCGCGATCGGGTCGAAGCCCTTGACGCCCACGGCCACGTCGCCATCGGCAATACCCTGCACTTCCAACTCGTGCATGCCGCAGAAATCCGCGATCTGCTTGAAGGTCAGCGTCGTATTGTCCACGAGCCACACGGCGGTGGCCTTGGCCATCAGGGGCTTGTTCGTCGTCATCACGGCATCCTTTGCACAAATCTCTCCCGGGCCGGGAAATCGGCTGCGGCGGGGTCGCTCCCTTTCCGCGGTCCATTTCTGGTGGGGAATTGGTCCGCTATATAGGCTGAAAACGACAGGAGGGAAAGCACAAATGCAATTCGCGGCGGTCATCGCGCTGCTCTGCGCCGGTCCGGCCCTTGCACAGGGCGAGCGCGCGGGGCGGTTCGACTATTACGTCATGGCGCTGAGCTGGTCGCCCGCCTGGTGCGCGACCGAGGGCAAGGGCCGCGGTGCGCCGCAATGCCGCGAGCGGGCGGATTTCGTGCTGCACGGCCTCTGGCCGCAATACGAACGCGGGTATCCGAGCTACTGCCGTACCACGCAGCGCGATCCGTCGCGCGTGCAATCGGCGGCGATGGTGGATGTGATGGGCACCGAGGGCGCCGCCTGGTATCAGTGGAAGAAACACGGGCGCTGTTCGGGCCTCACGGCGGCGGATTACTATGCGCTGGCGCGGCGGGCCTATACCCGTTTCGCGATCCCCGAGGTGTTCCGCAAGCTCGACCGTGACGTGAAGCTGCCCGCTTCGGTGGTGGAGGAGGCATTCATCGAGGCGAACCCCGGCCTGAGCCGCGACATGGTGACCGTTACCTGCGATCAGGGCCGGATCGAGGAGGTGCGGATCTGCCTGACGCGCGAGTTGACCCCCCGCCCCTGCGGCGCCGATGCGCTGCGCGATTGCCGGATGAAAGACGCGCTGATGGAGCGCCCCTGACCACCCTCAGACCCTGCGCCCGGCGATCATGCCTTCATACACCGCTTCCTCCGCGGTACGGGGGGCCAGCGCATCGCCGACCACATGGCAGGCGATCCCCAGAGCCGCGATGTCCCCGGCGAGGTCATCGACCGGCTGGTGCCCCGTCGAAAGAACCAGCGTATCCACCCCGTCGATCTCCATCGCCTCGCCCGAGGCGGTATGTTGCAGCACGACCGTCGCGCCGGAGGTTCCGACCAGCCGGGCATAGGGCATCACCACGACACCCAGCCGGTGCAGCGATGCCGCCGTCGCATCGCGGACGTAGAACGGCAGGCTTTCGCCCATGTGCAGCCCGTTCACGGCCAGCGTCACCCGGCTGCCCGCCCGCGCGGCGGCCTCGGCCAGACCGGGGCCGATCCAGTCCGCGCGCCAGTCGACCACCACCACATGCGCCCCGATCCGCGCCGTGCCGCGCAGCACGTCCCAGGCGGTCAGCACCTGCATCTCGCCGTCCGTCTCCATCTCCGGCACGAAGGGGCGCGCACCTGTGGCGAGGATCACCGCATCGGGCGCGAACGCCCGCACCATCGCCGCATCGACCGGGGTGTTGCGGCGGATCTCTACCCCCGCCAGATCGCATTCGCGCAGCAGATTGGTGACGATCCCGCCGAATTCCGCCCGCTGCGGCAGGAGTTGCGCCAATAGCGCCTGCCCGCCGGGGCGCGCGGCCTCGAAGAGCGTGACCTGATGGCCCCGCGCCGCCGCCGTGGCCGCCGCCTTCAGCCCCGCCGGGCCGCCACCGATCACCATCACCCGCCCCGGTGCCGTGGCGGGAGGCAGCGTGCCGAACGCCAGTTCCCGCCCCGACTGCGGGTTCTGGATGCAGGAAATCGGCAGGCCCCGGTGGAAATGGTGGATGCAGGCCTGATCGCAGGCGATGCAGGCGCGGATGTCGTCCACCCGCCCCTGTGCCGCCTTTTCCGGCATCAGCGGATCGCAGATCAACGCCCGGGTCATGCCGCAGACATCGGCATCGCCGCGCGCGATGGCGGCTTCGGCCTCCTGCGGCTGACTGATCCGGCCAACGACGAAGACGGGGATATTCAGCGCCTGTTTGTAGGCCCGGGCCTCCGGCGCGACATAGGCGGAGGGCAGGTTCATCGGCGCCGCGATATGCACCGCCCCGCCCAGCGAGGCCGAAGTGCCCACCGTGATCGAGAGATAATCCAGATCCCCCTGCAAGGCCGTCATCGCGGCAAGCGTTTCGCTATGCGTCAGCCCCTCCTCGTCCTTCTCGCTCGCGGACAGGCGGATGCCGATCAGGAACTCCGGCCCCGTCGCCGCCCGCATCGCCGCCAGCGCCTCGCGCAGGAAGCGCAGCCGGTTTTCCGCGCTGCCGCCATAGGCATCGCTGCGCCGGTTGATCCGGGGGTTGAGGAACTGCGCCGGCAGATAGCCATGCGAGGCAACGAATTCCACCCCGTCCAGCCCCGCCGCATGGATCCGCCGCGCGGCCTCGGCATAGCCCTGAACCACCTCGGCGATCATCGCGGGGTCCATCGCGCGCGGCATCACCCGGAACCGCTCGTTCGGCGCGGCGGAGGCAGACCAGGCCACCGCCAGAAAACCATCGGCGCTTTCCATGATCTCCCGCCCCGGATGGAACAGTTGCGCCACCACGGCGGCGCCATGGGCATGGCAGGCCGCGGCGAGGCGACGATAGCCGGGAATGCAGTCATCCGACGTCGCCATGATCAGATGCGAGGTATAGCGCGCCGTCTCATGCACCCCGGCCACCTGCGTCACGATCAGCCCGGCGCCACCCCGCGCCCGCGCCTCCTGATAGGCGATATAGGCATCGCCGATCAGGCCATGCTCCGGCAGGCAGGTGTCATGCCCCGAGGACATGATCCGGTTGCGCAGGGTGACACCCCGGATCGTCAGCGGCTGGAACAGGTGGGGAAAGGTCATGGCGCGGCTCGTCTGGCGTGGCTGATGGGGAAGCCTGTCATGGCCAGTAAAATTTTCAACATGTTTTTTTACTGGCCCGGGCGGCGGCGCCCCCCTATCGTGGCGCGGCACGATAGGAGACGGCCATGGATGACGCGCCCGCCGAAATTCTGGGCGACCGTGTGCGCGACCTGCGCAAGCGGCGAAAAATGACGCTGGCGCAGTTGGCCGAGCGCTGCGGGCTGTCCACCGGCTATCTGAGCCTGATCGAACGCAACCTTGCGCAGCCGTCGATCAACGCGCTGGTGTCGATCGCGCAGCAGCTTGGGGTGACGGTGCAGTGGTTCTTCTCCGGCACGGAGGCGGCGGTGCCCGAGGCGGAACGCGGCTATGTCGTGCGCCGGGCGAACCGGCTGCGGGTGGAATACGAACAGGGGATCGTGGATGAACTCCTGACGCCGAAGATGTCGCTGGCGCTGGAGATGATCCAGTCGCGCCTGCCGCCCGGGACCGAGGCGCGGCAGAGCTACAGCCACGAGGGCGACGAGGTGGGCCTGGTGCTGAGCGGGCGGCTCGACCTGTGGGTGGGGGAGCGGCACCTGCGGCTGGAGGCGGGGGACAGCTTTTCCTATTCCTCGCGCGAGCCGCACCGCTATGCCAACCCCGGCCCCGAAGATGCGGTGGTGATCTGGGCGATCAGCCCGCCGGGCTATTGAACCGGACAGAAAATTCCGCTGAACCGGGTCGGGCGGCCGTTCCGATCGCACTGCAACATCCACTGATTTTTCGCCGCAGTGATCGCAAAATCAGAACGGTTTAAAAATGGGCGAAAAACGACGGATGTAATCCACCGCCGCCCTGCGAAGAAGTCTCATAAGTATTTGTAAAATACATATGTTTTGAAACAGCCCAAAGGATGGACTGTCCCGGCGGTGTTTTCAGGTCAATCCGTGGGCAGAAATCGGAAACATGGATTTCCGTTGCGGGTTTGGCGGCACAGCCCGCATAGTCGGGGCTGCGAGTAGAAGCCGTCGGGACAGATCCTGGACATTGCTCGACGGAAACCCTGTCGGACGGACCTGCACATGATCGCCAATGCCATGACAACAGATGAAAATATTCTGAATACCGCGAAAGTCTCCGCGCATCGCTGCATCGGTTGCCTGCGTGGCGCCGATGGCGGCAAGCGGGACTGCGCGATCCGCCACCTGCTGGCCGATGGCTTCACGCCGGAGGCGATCACCTCCGCCGAACTGTTCTTCAAAACCGCACACTGAACCCGAAAGGTCTCGCCATGCTGCCCCAACGGCTCGCCGCCCCTGTTCTTGCGCTCGCCACGCTGACCGCGCCTGCCCTTGCCGCCGACAAGGTTACCTATCAACTCGACTGGCTGCCCGGCGGCGACAAGGCGCCGATCTACGTCTGCATCGCGCAGGGGTTCTGCGCCGATGCCGGGATCGAGGTGACGATCGCGCCGGGGCGGGGCTCCACCGATGCGATCTCGCGGCTTTCGGCCGGGTCGTCGGATATCGGCGTGTCGGACATCGGTGCGCTGATGGCGGCGAAGGCACGGGAGGGCGTGGGCATCACCGCCGTGCTGTCGATCTTCAACAAGGGGCCGCATGCCTTCTACACCGTCAAGGGCAGCGGCTTCGACAGCGTGGCGGAGGTGAAGGGCAAGGCGATCGCCACCTCTCCCTTCACCTCCTCGAACGTGTTCCTGCCGCTCGTGCTGAAGGATGCCGGAGTGCCGGAGGACGAGGTGAAGGTGATCAAGGCCGATCCCGGCGCGCTCGGGCCGATGCTGATGACCGGGCAGGTCGATGGCATCATCGCCTGGATGACGGACCTGACCCGCTACACCAATCAGGGCAAGGAGGCCGGGAAGGAGATCCAGGCGCTGCCATGGTCGACGGCGGGGCTGAACCTTTACTCCGCCTCGCTGATCGCGAATGACGATTTCCTCGCCAATCGGCCCGATGTCGCGCGCCGCTTCGTGGCGGCCTTCCGCAAGTCGATGCAGTTCGCGCAGGACAACCCGGCCGAGGCCGCGCGCTCGGTGACCGCGCTGGTGGCGGAACTGGGGTCCGAGGATGTGCAGGGCTCGCTCAACGATACGCTGCCGCTGATCTTCAACGAGGTGACGGAGAAGGACGGGCTGGGCGTTTTCGAACCCGGGCGGCTCGCGGAAACCTGGGCGCGCGTGTCGGCGGCACAGGGGATCGACCCGGCCAGCTATGACGCCGAAAAGACCGTCACCCGCGCCTTCATCCCGGGGAACTGACATGCAGCCCACCCCGGCCATCCGTTTCACCCGCGCGGGGCAGGTATTCGACACCCGCTCCGGCCAGACCGAGGCGCTGCGCGATGTCAGCTTCGAGGTCGCCCGGCATGAATTCCTCGCCGTGCTCGGCCCCTCGGGCTGCGGCAAATCGACGATCCTGCGAATGATCGCGGGGCTGCTGACACCGACGCGCGGCGAGGTCGCGGTCTTCGGCCTGCCGGTCAGCGGCCCGCGCGAGGATATCGGCATCGTGTTCCAGAAGCCGACGCTGCTGCCCTGGGCGACGGTCGAGGACAACGTGACCTTCCCGGTGCGCCACAAACGCGGCCGGGTCAGCGCGGCGGATCGCGACCGGGCGCGGGATCTGTTGCAGATGGTCGGGCTGGAGGGTTTCGGCAAGCGCCTGCCGGACGAGCTTTCGGGCGGCATGCAGCAGCGGGTGGGCATTGCCCGGGCGCTGCATATGGACCCGGACATCCTGCTGATGGACGAACCGTTTTCCGCGCTGGATGCGCTGACGCGCGAGGTGATGGGGTTCGACCTGCTGGACATCTTCGCGAAACGGCCAAAGACGGTGGTTTTCATCACCCATTCCGTCTCCGAAGCCGCGCTGCTGGCCGACCGGGTTCTGGTGATGACCGGACGGCCGGGCACGGTGCTGACCGAAATCCCGGTGCCGGCGGGCCGTCCGCGCGGGCCGGAAACCATGAAGGATCCCGCGATCAATGACCTCGCCGCCCATCTGCGCGACCTCCTCCTCCGGCCGGAGGCGGCCTGAGATGGAGCTTCGCCCCTCCGACCGCTCCGCCTGGCTGCGCCAGATCGGCCGCCTGCCCGGCCTGTCCACCGTCGCGACACTGGTTGTCGTCGTGCTGATCTGGGAGGCGGTGGTTCGGCTCCTCGCGATCCCGTCCTTCCTGCTGCCCGCGCCCTCGGCGATCTTCGGCTCCTTCGCGGCGATCCCGGCCAGCCGCTGGGCGCTGCATATCTGGGCAACGCTGCGGGTCGCGCTGCTGGGCTTCGGCCTGTCGATCCTGGTGGCGATCCCCCTTGCCGTGATCATGATGCGCTCGCCCTTCCTGTCGCGCACGCTCTATCCGCTGCTGGTGGTGGTGCAATCGACGCCGGTCGTCGCCATCGCGCCGATCATCATCGTGGTGCTGGGCGCGGGCGATGCGCCGCGGATCGTGATCACCACGCTCATCACCTTCTTCCCGATGGTGGTTTCGACCGCGACGGGCCTTGCCGCGACACCGCCCGAACTGATCGAACTGTCCCGCTCGCTGCGCGCCTCGGGCTTTCGCGAGATGACGCAGATCCGCCTGCCCTTCGCTGTGCCCTATATCTTCTCGGCGCTGAAGATCTCGATCACGCTGGCGGTGATCGGCGCGGTGGTGGCGGAGTTCTGCGCCTCGGATGCCGGGGTGGGCTATTTCATCCAGTTCTCGACCTCGCTGTTCAAGCTGCCGCAGGCCTGGGCCGGGCTGATCGTGCTGGCTGCGATGTCGCTGATCCTGTTTCAGGCGGTCGTGCTGGCGCAACGGCTGCTGTTCCCCTGGAGCCTGCCGCGCAAAGGCTGACCCCATTTCCCCCGGAGTAGAAGCGGTCGGGTGCGCCCGGACATTGCTCCTCAACCCCAAGGAGACGACCATGACCCAGAAAGACTATGCCCTTGCCGAACTGAACAAGGAAGCCACCATCGGCGGCGAAGGCACCACCATTGCCCGCGCGGTGCCCGCGATCGACCTGTCGGATTTCGACAACCGCAAGCAGGAGATCGCGGATGCGCTGTGGGAAGCCTCGACCGGTATCGG
The DNA here is from genome assembly GCF_047600745.1 of Paenirhodobacter sp. GTDB lineage: Bacteria > Pseudomonadota > Alphaproteobacteria > Rhodobacterales > Rhodobacteraceae > Rhodobacter. Next base: position 718,100 of record NZ_JASGKI010000004.1, read on the forward strand.
CTTTTTTCAGGTTTACAACCACGGCATCCCGCAAGAAGACATCGACGCGGCCTTCGACAACGCCTGGGATTTCTTTGAACTGCCGACCGAGGTGAAGGCGCAATATCCGATGCCGAAGGGCGTCAACGCGGGCTGGGAGTTCAAGGCACAGGTGCGCCCCTCGACCGGCACGCCCGACAACAAGGAAAGCTATCAGGTCACCCGCCCGCTGATGGAGGGGAAATGGCCGACCGAGGAAGAGTTCCCCGGCTTCCGCGAAAAGGCGCTGAAATTCGAGCGGCAGAACTGGGAACTCGGGATGCGGATCCTGTCCTGCTTCGCGCTGAAGATGGGTTTCGCCGAGGATTTCTTTACCAAGGCGCATGATCCGGACTCGGATCAGTATCAATCCACGCTGCGGATGATCCATTACATGTCGATGGAAGACGCCAAGCCCGAGGATTTCAAGGCATGGCGTGCCGGGGCGCATTCCGATTTCGACGTGCTGACGATCCTGCACCAGAAAGAAGGCGAAGGCGGTTTGCAGGTCTGCCCGGGCAAGGATGCCGCCTCTGGCGCCTGGACCGATGTGCCGCCGCAGAAGGGCTATATCACCTGCAACATCGGCGACATGCTGATGCGCTGGTCGGACGATCAGCTGCAATCGACGCTGCACCGGGTGCGGATGCCGCATGAGGGCGAATATATGGGGCGCCGCCTGTCGCTGCCGTTCTTCTGCCAGGCGAACCGCGATGCGCTGATGGTCGGCCCCTTGGGCAAATACGAGCCGATGACCGCGGGCGATTACCTGACCATGCGCATCAACGCCAATTTCGCGAAGAAGTGAGGCGTTGAAGATGGTCCTTCCGGATGGCATCGTGACGCCGACAGATCCCGGAAGGACCATGCTGCACGGACGCGCGCTGCGCTACATCGACGAAATCGCCCGGCAGGGCTCGATCCGCAAGGCGGCGAAGGAGCTGCATATCGCGGCCTCGGCGATCAACCGCCATGTGATCGAGCTGGAAACCGAACTCGGCGCGCCGATCTTTGAACGGCTGCCGCGCGGGCTGAAGCTGACCTCGACCGGGGAATTGCTGCTCGCCCATATCCGGGAAACGCTGCGCGCCCATGACCGGATGCGGGCACAGATCCAGTCGCTGCGCGGGCTCAGCCGGGGCGAGGTGGCGATCGCGACGATGGCGACGCTCGCCGCCGGGCGGCTGGCCGATGTCGTCGCCGCCTATCGCGAGGCGCATCCGCTGGTCAGCCTGCGGATCATGGTCGGCGACCGCGCCGGGGTGACGGAGATGGTCGCCTCGGGCACGGCGGAGATCGCGCTGGCCTACAACCTGCCGCAGGACAGCCGGCTTCAGCGCGCGGCAGAGTTCCAGCACCGTCTGGGCGCCGTGGTGGCGAAGGAACATCCGCTGGTGCTGAAGAAATCTGTGCGGGTGGCGGATTGCCTGAACTACCCGCTGGTGCTGGCGGATAAAACCTCCTCGCTGCGCGACCTGATCGACAAGCTCGCCCCGGCGAATGTCGCGGTCGTGCCCGCGGTCGAGACCAATTCGATGGAGCTGATGAAGCGCCTGGTCCGGCAGTCGGCCCATGTCACCTTCCTGAACCGCGTCGACGTGGATCAGGAACTGCGCGACGGCGACCTTGCCTTCCTGCCGCTGATCGGCGCGGCGGGGCGGCAGCGGCTCAGCCTCGTGCATCGTTCGCGCGGTTCGCTCTCGCCTGCGGCGAGCCGCTTCATGCAATTCGTGCTGGATCATTTCGGCGGGTCCGAGACCCCCTGATCCGGCGGATCGGACAAGACCATGAACAACCTGAAGATGATGACGGGGCGCGGGGCGCTGGTGCTGCACCATGCGCGGGTGCCGGTGTGCCTGCTGGCCGGGGGGGCGCCCGCGGGCGTTCCGGTGGCGGCGGATGGCACCGCGCTGGTGGATATCCGGATCGCGGATGGCGTGGTGGTGGCGGTGACCGCGCCCGGCGATACGGGCCATGATCTGGCGGGGCGGCATGTCTGGCCGATGCTGATCGACATGCACGCCCATCTCGACAAGGGGCATATCCTTGGCCGCGCGCCGGATTCGGGCGGCACCCATCCCGGCGCGCGCGAGGCCACGACCCGCGACCGGATCGCGCATTGGACCCGCGAAGACCTACTGCGGCGGATGGACTTCGCCCTTGCCTGTGCCGAGGCGCATGGCGTCGCCGCGATCCGCACCCATCTGGACAGCCACGAGGGTCAGGGCGAAACCACATGGGGCGCCTTCGACACGATCTGCGCGCGCTGGTCGGACAGGGTGGCGCTGCAAGGGGTGGCGCTGGTGCCGCTCGATGCCTATCGCGGCGATTACGCGGTGCAACTGGCCGATCTGGTCGCAGCGAAGGGCGGGCTTCTGGGCGGCGTCACCCGGGCGACGGGGGGCACGCATGGCGGCGGGCTCGATGACATCGACGCGCTGCTCGACCGGCTGTTCACGCTGGCGCGCGAACGGGATCTGGATGTCGATCTGCATGTCGACGAGGCCGCCGAGGCCGATGCCCTGCCCCATGTCGCCCGCGCGGCGATCCGGCACGGCTATCAGGGCCGGGTGACCTGCGGCCATTGCTGTTCGCTGGCGCTCCTGCCCGAGCGTGAGGCCGCGCAGGTGATCGCGCTGGTGGCCGAGGCCGGGCTGTCGCTGGTCACGCTGCCGACCGTGAACATGTATCTTCAGGACCGTCGGGCCGGGCGCACGCCGCGCTGGCGCGGGGTGATGCCGGTCCAGGAATTGCGCGCGGCGGGCGTGCCGGTCGCCGTGGCGGGCGACAATACCCGCGACCCATTCCACGCCTATGGCGACGGTGATATGCTGGACACTTGGCGGCAGGCGGTGCGGATCCTGCATCTCGACCACCCCTTCGCCGATGCGCCCGCGCTGGCGGGGCCGGTGCCCGCCGCGATCACCGGCCTCGCTGCCGGCAGCATCGCCGCCGGGCGCCCGGCCGATCTGATGATCTTCGACGCCTGGAGTATGGACCAGTTGATCGCGCGGCCACAGTCGGACCGGATCCTGTTGCGGCGCGGGGCCTATAGCGCGGCGCGGGCGCCGTCATACGCCGCGCTTTCTCCCCCTGACCGCCCACGCAACGGTTGATCCCGCGTGGCTCAGGGGCGGCTCCGTCCCGTGACAAGCTGAGCCAAAGGGCGTCGCAGCATCCCGCCCCGAGGCAGCCGGCTGATCGCCACATGTTCCGTGGGGCATGACCAGCGCGGCCGCCCGCCACGGCATTGCAGTGATCCGATGTTCTCCCCCGCGCCAAAGCCGACATGACGCTGCTGCCGATGCCGGGCGCGGGACTATGCCCGGGTCATGGAGGACGGCTGGCCGCGCGGCTTTGCGCTGAACGAGATGCTGGGCAAGGATCTTGCCCGGCATCGTCGGTATGGGCCGGATCGGGCGGGCCGTCGCCCATCGTGCCCGCGCCTTCGGCATGCGGATCGCCTGTCACAACCGCCTCCGCCTGAGGCCGGTACGGATTATGTCTCCGATCTCGACGCGCTGATCGCCTGCGCGGATACGCTCAGCCTGAACCTCCCCGGCGCACGTTTCGCCCGGATGAAACCCGCGGCGATCTTCGTCAATCCCGCGCGCGGCAGCCTGGTGGACAAAGAGGCGCCGATCGGCGCGCTGGCCTCGGGGCAACTGGCGGGGCTGGACGTATTCCGGAACGAACCCGCCTATGGCCTGCACCGGTGCCAGCGCGCCGAACATCGCGTCGATCACCCGGTAGCCGGTGCGACAGGATGGAATTGACCACCGTGCCCTTCGGCGCGCTCACCGTCATCACCCGCTCGAACCCGTGGCAATTCGGGATATCCGAGCGCAGCGCAGTATGAAGCCCTGGTAAAGGGCAGCGGCGTGTTCATGCCCCCCTTGACCTGCGGTCAGGAGCCGGTGCAATCCCCCGTGATCGTATCGCCCTAGATCTCCGGCGTCACGCAGATGCCGATCGGCTCCGGATCTTCGCCCAGCCCACCGATATGCGACAGGTGCCGTCGGGCAGGCCGACCAGCCGGCTGCTGAACGAGTCGAGATACCCCTTCACCGGCTGCCCGACGCAGGAGCCGATCACCGTGATCGAGGTCCGCTCATAGTCCCGGATCTCGGACAGCACATCGACCGAAAGCGACACGAAGACCCCCGGCAGGTGTTCGGCCAGAAGCGCGCCGATACGGCATTCATGCGCCGGATTGGCGTAGGAATGCAGCGGGCAGCCCCCGCGCGGATAGCCACCATCACCCCCGCCTCGTTCCGCGGAGTCCGGACATTGCCGCGGCAACCCATCCGCTCCGTGACCTCGAAACGCCATTTCCGCGGGCTGAGCGCGGGGGCCTTTCGTAAAGCGGATCATGACATCGCAGCACCCGGATGCGCCGCATCTCCAGCACGTCGCGGAAACCCTCGGTGATGATCAGCGCGCCCTCCAGGAGCGCATTGGTGGCGACGGTGCAGGCATGCGCGCCGGGCGCGAGCCCCTCGACCGCGATCGGTTCGAGGATCCCCTCCGCCACCCCACCCGCGTAATCGTCGGTTGTCGAGGCGACCTTGCGCGTGGCGATGGTGGCCGCAATCCGCAGGCTCTGCCCTTCCCCCTGCGGAGGGCGCGGCATGACGCCTTCGCCTGCCGCTCCCTACGGTGCCGCCCCCCCAGACATTCCCGCAGAATCGAGGACGAGATGAGCATCCGTGACGCGGCGCTGAGCCATAGCGCGACCTATTTCGACGCGGGCGGTTTTGCACGCGAACTGGCGGCGCTGGTCGCCGTTCCGAGCGAAAGCCAGGATCCGCGGGGCGGGCCCCATCTGATGGACTACCTGACCGGCCATATGGTGCCGATGCTGGAGGAGATGGGCTTTGTCTGGCGGATCCATGACAATCCCGTCACGGGGGCCGGGCCGCTGCTGACGGCGGAGCGGATCGAGGATCCTTCGGCGCTGACGGTGCTGACCTATGGCCATGGCGATGTGGTGCGCGCGCAGGAGGGCCAGTGGCGCGCGGGGCTTGCCCCGTTTACCCTGACCGAGGAAGGTGATCGCCTTTATGGCCGGGGCGCGGCGGATAACAAGGGGCAACACCTCGTCAACCTGCGCGCCTTCTCCGCGCTGATCGCGGCACAGGGAAAGCTGGGGTTCAACGCGAAAATCCTGATCGAAATGGGCGAAGAGGCGGGATCGCCCGGGCTGAAACAGTTCTGTGCCGAACAGCGCGATCTGCTGAAATCGGATGTCCTGATCGCTTCGGACGGGCCGCGGCTGTCGCCCGAACGGCCGACGATCTTCACCGGCTCGCGTGGCGGCGTGACCTTCGATCTGCTGGTCGATCTGCGCGACGGCGCGCATCATTCGGGCAATTTCGGCGGGCTGATCGCGGACCCGTCGATCATTCTGGCCCATGCGCTGGCCACGATCACCGATGCGCGGGGGCAGATCCTGATCCCCGAATGGCGCCCCGACAGCCTGACCCCGCGCATCCGCGAGGTGCTCTCCGTCCTGCCGCCGGTCGAGGCGGGGATCACGCTCGACCCCGACTGGGGCGAAGAAAGCCTGACCCCGGCGGAGCGCGTCTTCGGCTGGAACAGCTTCGCCGTTCTGGCGATGAAATCCGGCGTGCCCGAGGCGCCGGTGAACGCCATCGCCGGCCATGCCCGCGCGACCTGTCAGTTGCGCTATGTGGTCGGCACCGATCCGGACGACATCGTTCCCGCGCTGCGGCGCCATCTGGCGGCCCGGGGCTTCGGCGCGGTGCAGGTCATCGCCGCCGACCGGGGCACCTTCCCGGCGACGCGGCTCGACCCGGATCACCCCTGGGTGCGCTTCACCGCCCGGTCGCTGGAACAGACGACGGGCTTCGCGCCGCATCTGCTGCCGAACCTCGGCGGGTCGCTGCCGAACGACTGTTTTGCCGAAGTGCTGGCGCTGCCGACGATCTGGGTGCCGCACAGCTATGCGGGCTGCAACCAGCACGCGCCGAACGAACATGTCCTGAAGCCGCTGATGCGGCAGGCGCTGCTGGGCATGACCGGGGTCTTCGCCGATATCGCGGTGGGCAAGGCACCGGCATGATGCTCCTGCTTGCGGTGATCGCGGTTGCCGGGGGGTTGGCGGGGATCATATCGGGGCTTCTGGGCGTGGGCGGGGGGATCATCCTCGTGCCCGCGCTGTTCTATGTCTTCGGCGCGATGGGCTATCATTCGGACCAGTTGCAACTGGTGTTCGGGGAGATCGGTGTGAAGATGGTGCATCGGCTCAGCCCGGCGCAGCTGCGCACCGTCTTCGCCTGCACCATCCTCCTGCTCGCAGGAAACATGCTGCGAAAGGCGCTCATGGGATGAGCGCGGCGCGGTGCACAACGCGGCGCCGGGGTGGCCCCGACAGGGCGCGCCGAGGCCGAAGCACCGGCCTGTATCCCCGGCCCATGGCAAGGACGCCCCGAAGGCGGTCGTGCACTCTCCCGACAGGAAACGGACTGATAGTTAGGGGCAGAAAACGCGTCCAAACGTCAAAAGGCAGCCCAAAGGCTGCCTTCTGCAAACATATCTTCTGCGGATTATTCGGCAGCGAATTTGGTCGCGAATTCCCCGCACCAGTCATTCGGCTTGACAACCGGCCAATAGCCGCGACTGTCAGCGTCCTTCTGGGTGACAGGCGGATTGGCGCGGCACAGACCGGCATCGGAAAGCTGGCTTCCGGAGTTGGCGGCATGGTTTTCATAGAACGCACAGGCGCTGCAATTATGGGCCATGATGATCTCCTGGCTGGCTGTTGTGGATCGCTCGCTGGCTTTCGGCTGGCTCGCTGGCTTTCGGCTGGCTCGCTGGCTTTCGGCTGGCTCGCTGGCTTTCGGCTGGCTCGCTGTCTCTTGAGGGACATATAGGAACCCCGGCGGATGGCGTCAAGTTTTTCTTTTTAATTTCATATAGTTGAGTTATTTTCTTGGGGATTTTAACCTGAGGATTTCGGTGGGGTTTGATGCGACAAGAGGGCGCTGTTCCGCAAGATCCGGGCGGGGGAGCGCCACGCAATCACACCGAAGAGCAGCGTATATCGGGCGCCCGGTTCGCCGAGGTTCCCGGTTTTCTCCGGCAGGCAATGGTTCGATCGGCGATGCGCGCAATCCCGTAATGATCACTATTCGCGCCTTTCGCGGATTGGCTTCAACGTAGAAGCAAACCTGACGCCCCTATCCTCCCAGGCATGATCGGGCCGGAATTTCGGGATCGCATCTTTCACTTGGATATTCCGACGCCATCACCATATGGGTAAGTTCATCCATAGAGAGGGCGTTGACCCCATGAGTGCGGCCTTGGAGTATGACGCGAATCTTCCCTGTTGAGGGGATCATATGTTACAGGATGACTTATGCGATTATTCGAAGGGCGAGCTAAGGCAGCGTTTCTAACGCGAGCCCACAGCTTTGCAAACAGAGGCTTTCATTGCCCATTCTGGTACCTGCTTGGATTTCTCGCCTCACCATGCCACCAATGCTGATCAGTATCAGCGTCATGCCGGACGCATAGGAGAATTCCCACAGGTATTCCCCGCCGCCCCGAATGCTGATCTGAACCACGCGCCTGGAATCAAGCACGCCATTCAGAACGGCACGCCATGATGAAACCTCTGCTCCTCATAGGGGCCAGCCGTATCGCAATGCGCGTCGATCTGGATCGCCCCGTGCCAAAAGCGCCTTCTGGATCGGACAGCTTATCGAATGGCACCACCGACGTTACACCGCTGGCCGCGACATGGCGATAATAGGCTTGAATGTCCTCGGTCGAGGCGTCAGGCAAGACCGGCTGCGGAACATAACGTCAGCTACATCCGCGACCGCAAGTTCCGTCAACGGCACGGTGCGCAGGACGTGATGAAAGGGGCCGATCCGTTCAACACCACGCAGGGCGCGCGCCCCGAACCGCGAGCCATTCCGGTTGGTCACGCCCAGATCCATCTGGCACCCCGATCAGCGCGACCTTCAGACCGAAAAAATCTTCCGCCGCCGCATCGGGCCGATAAGGCGCATCGAGCAGTGTCGAAACACCGGAATAGGGCGGCGGACCAGTCCGCGCCGGGGCGCCCTGTCCGAATCCGCCACGGTTCATCGCGCCGACACCCCGACCCATCGGGCCGAGACCAATGACTTACAGGAATTCTGGTGCCGACGGAGGGACTTGAACCCCCGACCCTCGACTTACAAGATCGCCGCTCTACCAACTGAGCTACGCCGGCCCGGTTTCTCGATACATGTCCACGGGATGGGGCGCAAGTAGAACCGATTTGCCAGGGCGGGATCCGCCCGCTATGGTCCGCGCAAGCGATGAAGGATGACGAAATGCAGGTCGCGTTCCACCTCGGGGCCTATTCCACGGATGCCGACCAACTGGTCCGGACCCTGCACGAAAACGATCGGCTGCTGCGTCGGCGGGGGATCTGCCTGCCCGATCCGATCGCCTTTCGCGGTGTGCTGCGCGACACGCTTACGGCCCTACAGGGCCAACCCGCCAGTGCCGAAACCAGCTCCGCGCTTTGCGATGCGCTGGCGGTCGAACAGGCGGACGATCTGCGCAGGCTGGTGCTCAGCCATGGGAATTTCCTTGCGCAGCCGGAGCGGATCATCACAGCGGAGGGGCTCTATCCGCTGGCGGCGGAGCGGATCGGCCCGCTGGCCAACCTGTTCCCCGATGCGCAGACCGAATTCCACTTCGCGCTGATCAACCCCGCGCTGCTGGTGATGGCGCTGGTCACGCGCCAACACCGGCGCAGCTATGACGAGATCATGGCCGGGCTGTCCCCCACCGACCTGACCTGGACGCCGGTCGTCGCGCGGATGGTCGAGGCGGCGCAGGGGCGGCGCCTGACGATCTGGTGCAACGAGGACATGCCGCTGATTCTGCCGGAGGTGGTGCGCGCGATGGCCGGGCTTGCGGCCACCGACCCGCTGGCGGGCGAATTCGGGATGCTCGAACAGATCATGACGCCCGAGGGCCTGACGCGGCTGCGCGACTATCTGGCCAGCCGCCCGCCGCATTCGGTGGCGCAGCGGCGCAAGGTCGTGACGGCCTTTCTGGAAAGCTACAGCCTGCCCGATGCGCGGGAACTGGACCTGCCCCTGCCCGGCTGGACCGACGAACTGGTCGAGGACATTACCCAGGGCTATGACGCCGATGTGGCCCGGATTGCGGCCATGCCAGGGGTGACATTCCTGCACCCCTGACCCGGCGGGCATGGCCCTCAGATCATGTTCAGCGCGGCCTTGTAGATATCAAGGATCGCCTCTTCCTCGGCGATGTCGTCCTTGTCGCGCTTGCGCAGCGCGATGATCTTCTTGATCACCTTGGTATCATAGCCCCGGCCCTTCGCCTCGGACATGATTTCCTTCTGCTGCTCGGTGATGTCCTTCTTCTCGGCTTCGAGATGTTCGTATTGCTCGATGAACTGGCGCAGTTCGTCCGCGGTCACGTTATAGGCGGTGTCATTGGGCATCTTGTTCTTCCTCGGAAAAGGCTCGGGGGTCTGAGTAGCCCGGCGCGGGGGCGGCTTCAACCCCGCCTGCTTGCCAACCCGCCCGGCGCAGGCTAGGCCATGCCGACAGTTGGGGAGACGGGAATGGACACTCTGATCTGGGCGGGCGCGCTGGTTTCCGTGCTGGGCATCGCGGGGATCCTCGCCAGCGTGCTGACCATTGCACGCGCACGCCGGGCCGGTCTTGCGGACGACGCGCTGCGGGCAAAGCTGCGCAGCGCCGTGGCGCTGAACATGGGGGCGCTCTTCGTCTCGGTGATCGGGCTGATGATGGTCGTGCTGGGCGTCACGCTCGGCTAAAGCGCGCGGAAGCGATGGCGCTGGCTGCCGGACCAGTTCACCTGAATCTCCCAGCCGTCCTTGCCCTCGGTCTCCGCCCGCACGACGTTCTGTTCGTGCAGCCATGCCCGTTCGCGGCCTTTGTCGAAGCCCAGATGCAGCACCTCGTCATGGCGCTCCTCGCCCAGCCGGGTTTCGATCGCGGCCAGCAATGCCTCGAACCCCTCCCCGGTCAGCGCGGAGACCGCCTGAATATCCGCGCGCCGCGCATCCTGCACCAGAAGCGCCTCGCGCAGCGGCGGGCTGAGCGCGTCGATCTTGTTCCAGACCTCGATCAGCGGCACATCCTCGTCCACGCCCAGCGATTCGAGGATTTCGCCCACATCCTCGGCCTGCTCCTCGGTCTCGGGGTGGGAAATGTCGCGCACATGCAGGATCAGATCGGCTTCCAGCACCTCTTCCAGCGTGGCACGGAAGGCGGCGACCAGTTCATGCGGCAGGTCAGAGATGAACCCCACCGTATCCGACAGGATCACCTTGCGCCCCGAAGGCAGCGTGATCCCCCGCATCGTCGGGTCGAGCGTGGCGAACAGCATGTCCTTCGCCAGCACATCCGCCCCGGTCATCCGGTTGAACAGCGTGGATTTTCCGGCGTTGGTATAGCCCACCAGCGCGACGATCGGGAACGGCACCTTGCGCCGGGCGGCACGGTGCAATTCGCGGGTGCGCACGACCTTCGACAGCTGACGCCGGATCCGGATCACCTGATCGTCGATCGCCCGGCGGTCCGCCTCGATCTGCGTTTCGCCGGGGCCGCCGACGAAGCCAAAGCCACCGCGCTGCCGCTCAAGGTGGGTCCAGGCCCGCACCAGCCGCGTCCGCTGATAGCTCAGCGCGGCGAGTTCGACCTGCAACACGCCCTCGCGCGTCCGCGCCCGGTCGGCAAAAATCTCAAGGATCAGCCCGGTGCGGTCGAGCAGCTTCACCCCCCAGAGCTTTTCCAGGTTGCGTTGCTGCACCGGGCTCACCGGCCCGTCGATCAGCACCAGATCGACGTCCAGCGCCCGCATCCGCTGCTTCAACTCCTCGACCTTGCCGGAACCGAACAGATGCCCGGCATGGGGTTTGGGCAGGCGCACGACCTCCTCCCCCACCACATCGAGGTTGGGCAGCGCCGCCGCAAGCGACACCGCCTCCGCAAGCCGCAAGCCCGGCTCGCGGCGCGCATCACTGTTCTTCAGATCAGGATGCAGGACATAGGCCCGCGTGGGCTTGTCCGCATGGGTGACGGGATCGCTCAGTCTTCGCCCTCGTACAGAGAGATCGGTTGCCCCGGCATGATCGTCGAGATCGCGTGCTTGTAGACCAGTTGCGACTGGCCATCGCGCCGCAGCAGGACGCAGAAATTGTCGAACCAGGTGATGACGCCTTGCAGCTTCACCCCGTTGATCAGGAAAATCGTCACCGGCACCTTCGTCTTGCGGACGTGGTTCAGGAAGGCGTCCTGAAGATTCTGTTTGTCGGCAGCCATATTATCTATGCCTATTGTTATTGTTGTTGGTGTCGCGCGGCCGCCCAGGGGGCTCCCGTCTTCCCAGAGTATGCGCAAGAGCGGGCGAGTTTCCACCCCCAAAATCAATCCTTTGCTAGGAACGCCAAAGCTCCGGGTTGAACAGCGCGATGATCGCCAGCGTTTCCAGACGCCCCAGAACCATTGCGAGCGCCAACACGAACTGCGCCCCGTCGTTCAGGTCGGACCAGTGCAGCGGCGCGTTGCCCGCGATGGTTGCAAGCGGGCCGGTATTCGTCAGCGCGGAGATCGTCATCACCATCGCCGCCTCGAAATCGAGCCCGGTCAGGGTGGCGGCGGCCATCACCACCAAGATGGTCATGGCGAAGAGCATGAAGGAAATCCAGGCGATATAGGCGCCCTGCCGCCGCAGCCAGCGTGCCGTCGGCCCGCCACCCGAAACCGAGGCCGGGTGCATCAGCCGGTTCATCTCGCGCTCGCCATGGCGCACCAGCGCATAGACCCGCAGCAGCCGCACCCCGCCCGCCGTGGTGGCGATGCCGCCCCCGGTGATCGCCAGCCCCGCCAGAACCAGCCCCGGCGTGCCGAGCCCCGACCAGGTTCGCGCATCGTCCCAGCTTTCGGAGGCGAAACCCGTCGTCGTCAGAAAGGACAGCGCCGTGAAAGCCGATCCCCAGACCGAACGCAGCACCGCCAGCGGCGACAGCGCCGTGTCGATCTCCAGCGCCGCAATCCAGTGCCGCAAGAACAGCAGCACCGTCACCGCCCCCACCAGCGCCGCCGCCAGCACCAGTTCCGGATCGTTGCGCAGCCTGTCGGTGGCCCGCAGCTCGCCCCCGCCGGGCCAGAGCCTGCGCGACAAAGCGGGAATCAACAGGAGGAAGATCAGCATCTCCCCCGGAATCCCCGCGCCGCTGTTTTCAAGGCTGCGCAGCGGTGAAATCCCCGAGGTCGAAAGCGTCGACATCGCATGGCACAGCGCGACAAGGCTGTCTTCGCCCAGCAGCACCAGCCCAAGCCACAACGCCACCGTCAGCCCGGCATAGGCGGGCAGCAGCACGAAGGTGTAATGGCGGATCCGCTCCTCGGGCTCGGCGGTATCCTCATCGAAGAAGGTGGGGGATTCGCCCCCCTTCGCGCCGCCCCCCAGCATCGCGCCGCCACCGAAAATCTCGAACCCGCCCAGCCGCAGCGGCGCCAGCACCGCGATCGCCATCACCAGCATGAAGAAGCCGCCGAGCCACCCCACCAGCGCGCGCCACAGATGCAGGCTCGGGGCCAGCCGCTCGGGGTCATACAGCGTCGCGCCCGTGGTGGTGAGCGCGGAAACCATCTCCCACCAGCTACGGAACAGACCGGTATCGGGCACCGCTTCGTAGAACGGCAGCGCCAGAACCAGGGGCAGCAGCAGAAAGGTCGCCAGCATGTTCAGAAGCTGTGTCCGCCCCGAATTCCCGGCCGGATTGGACGACGCCGCCAGCCCCGTCAACACCGCCAGGAACAGGAACAGCAGACAGCCATACAGAAAGACCCGCGCCACCCGGTAATCATGCAGGCTCATCGCATGGAACATCGGCACCAGCATCGCCAGCGCCGCGATCCCGATCAACTGGATCAGCAACGGTGTATCGCGCAAGGCCCGCAGCATCAGAAGAAATCGACCGAAACCTGCAACAGGCGCTCGACCTCCGGCACATCCGCCGCCAGCGCGAAAAGCAGGATCACATCGCCCTCCTCGATCCTTGTATCGCCGCCGGGCTTCACGATCCGGTCGCCCTTCTGCACCGCCCCCATCAGCGCGCCTTCGGGGAATTCGATCTCGCGCAGCAGCTTGCCCGCCATCGACGAGGTGCCCAGAACCTGCGCCTCGATCACCTCGCCCTCGGCATCACCGATCGAATAGATCTCGCGCACCCGGCCGTGGCGGATGTGGCGCAGGATCGAGGACACCGTGGTCGCCCGCGGGTTGATATAGGCGTCGATGTCCAGAGACGCCATCAGCGGCACCAGCGTCGGATCGTTCACCAGCGCGATCGACATCGGGCAGCCCGCCTGCTTCGCCCGTACGGCGACAAGGATGTTGGTCTTGTCGTCATCGGTCACCGCCAGAACGGCATCGGCACGCTCGATATTCGCCTCTTCCAGAAGCTCCGCGCTCATCCCGTCGCCATGCAGCACGATCGTGCGCTGCAACGCATCGGCCGCGCGTTCGGCGGTGGGGCGATCGCGCTCGATGATCTTCGCCCGCACCCGGTCGGAGCGCGTTTCCAGCGCCCGCGCCACGCCCAGCCCGACATTGCCGCCGCCGATGATGACCACCCGCTCCTGCTTCCGCGTCGTCTTGCCAAACAGTTCCAGCGTCCGGGCCACGTCCTCGGTGAAGGCAAAGACATAGATCTGATCGCCCGCGAACAGCTGATCCCCCGGTTCCGGCGCGAACAACCGCCCCTCGCGGCGCACCCCCACCACCAGCGCGCGCAGCGTCGAGAACAGATCCGTCAACTGCCGCAGCGGCGTGTTCAGCACCGGACAGGCTTCCTCCAGCGCGATGCCCAGAAGCTGCACCTTGCCGCCCAGAAAGCTCTCCGTGTCGAAGGTCGCCGGGGCCGAAAGCCGTTGCAGCGCGGCTTCGGCCACTTCGCGCTCCGGGCTGATCACGACGTCGATCGGCATCTGTTCGCGGCGATACAGGCTCGCATATTGCGGCGCCAGATAGCTTTGCGCCCGCAGCCGGGCGATCTTGCGCGGGATACCAAAGACCGAATGGCCGACCTGACAGGTGACCATGTTCACCTCGTCCGAATAGGTCGCGGCAACGATCAGGTCGCAGTCCTTCGCCCCCGCGCGTTCCAGCACATCCGGATGCGAGGCGAACCCCACCACGCCCTGCACATCGAGCGTATCCGACGCCCGGCGCACCAGTTCGGCGTTGGAATCCACCACGGTCACGTCGTTCTTCTCGCCCGCCAGATGGCGCGCGATCTGCCAGCCGACCTGCCCCGCGCCGCAGATGATGACCTTCATCTCAGACCTCTTCGTCCAGATCCTCATCTTCCAGATGGGCGATCCGCCCGCCGGATTTCGAGGTGGTCACCACGCCCAGCGATTTCAGCTTGCGGTGCAGCGCCGAACGCTCCATGCCGACGAAATTCGCGGTGCGCGAGATATTGCCGCCGAAGCGGTTGATCTGCGTCAGCAGGTATTCGCGCTCGAACAGTTCCCGCGCCTCGCGCAGCGGCAGCGTCGCCAGTTGCCCGCCCAGCACGATCCGCCCCTCCTCCGACGGCGCCGCATCGCCCGGCAGTTCGCGCGCCTCGATCGGGCCGGTGCCCTCGCCCAGGATCAGGATCCGCTCGATGACATTGCGCAACTGCCGGATGTTGCCCGGCCAGTCCATCGTCTGGAGCGCCGCCGTCGCCTCTTCGGACAGTTCGCGCAGCGGCAGGCCCTGCGTGCGGTTGAAGATCTCGATGAAATGCGCGGCCAACAGCGGCACGTCCTCGCGCCGTTCGGAAAGCGCGGGCACCGCGATCGGCACCACGTTCAGCCGGTCATACAATTCCTGCCGGAACCGCCCCGCCGCGATTTCGGCCGCCAGCTCCCGCGTGGTCGAGGAAATCACCCGCAGGTCCACCCGCACCTTGTCGCTGCCGCCGACACGGGTGAACTGCTGCTCGGTCAGCACCCGCAGGATCTTCGACTGCGTGCCCATCGGCATCTCGGCCACTTCGTCAAAGTAGATCACCCCGCCGTGGGCCTGTTCCAGCAACCCCTTCTCGGTGCCGCGCTCGGCGGTCTCGCGCCCGAACAGCACCTCCTCCATCCGGTCGGCGGCGATCGAGGCGGAATTCACCGTCACGAAGGGCGCCGTCGCGCGGTTGGAATGCTGATGGATGAACCGCGCGGCGGTTTCCTTGCCCGAACCGGGCTCGCCCGACAGCATCACCCGGCCGTTCGATTTCGTCACCTTGTCGAGCTGGTCCTTCAGCTTGCGGAACGCCGCCGAATTGCCCAGCATCTCGCCGGTATGCAGGTCGCGCCGCCGCAGGGTGGAATTTTCGCGCCTGAGCCGCGCCGTCTCCATCGCCCGGCTGATCACCACCATCAACTGGTCGATGTTGAAGGGCTTTTCGATGAAGTCATAGGCCCCCTGCTTGATCGCCGCGACCGCGATCTCGATATTGCCGTGCCCCGAGATGATGATGATCGGGATGTCCGGATTGTCGCGCTTCACCGTCTTCAGGATGTCGATCCCGTCCATCCGGCTGTCCTTCAGCCAGATGTCGAGGATCATCAGCGCCGGCGCCTCGGCGTTGATGCTCTCCATGCAGTCGTCGGAATTGGCCGCGAGCCGCGTCTTGTAGCCCTCATCCTTCAGGATGTCGGCGATCAGCTCGCGGATGTCCTTTTCGTCGTCGACGATCAGAATGTCACTCATGGTTCGCACTGTCCTTGATGGCCCGCTGGCCCGCCCGGGCCCGCGGCAGTCGGATTTCGGCCAGCGCGCCCGAAGGCGCCCCGGCGGTGAAGGGAGGCGCATCGGTCAGGGTCAGCGTGCCCCCGTGCTCCTCGATGATCTTCTTGACGATCGGCAGGCCCAGGCCGGTGCCCTTGGCGCGCGTGGTGACATAGGGCTCGAACAGCCGCGCGCGGTCCTCCGGCAGGCCGATGCCGTTGTCGGCGATCCGGATCGTCACCGCGTCCGGGGCGACATCCATGCCCACCCGGACCTCTGGCATCCAGCCATCCGGCATGCCCTTTTCGTGCAGGGATTCAATCGCTTCTCCGGCGTTCTTGATCAGGTTCGTCAACGCCTGCGAAATCATCGTGGCATCCAGTTCCACGATCACCGGCTCGACCGGCAGGTCCGCCACCAGCCGCGCGCCATGCAGCGCGCCTTCCTGCAACAGCACCGCATCGCGGGTCAGCCGCACGATGTCATGGTCGCGCCGGTCGGGCTCCGGCATCCGGGCGAAACGCGAGAATTCATCGACGATCCGGCGCAGGTCGTTGGTCTGCCGCACGATCACCCCGGTCAGCTGCTCCAGCGTTTCCAGATCCTCGCCAACGACCAGCCTGGAATATTTCCGCTTGATCCGCTCGGCCGAAAGCTGGATCGGTGTCAGCGGGTTCTTGATCTCATGCGCGATGCGCCGCGCCACATCGCCCCAGGCCGCCATCCGCTGCGCGGAGACCAGTTCCGTCACATCATCGAAGGCCACCACGAAGCCCTCGCGGTCGCCCGCATCCGAATGTCGCTCCGCCATCCGCACCAGAAGGCTTTCTAGCCGCCCGCCCCGCGAAATGCGGGTTTCCTCCTGAACCACCGTCTGAATACTGTCCCGCAACCGCAGGAAAAGGCCGCCAAATTCCGGAACGACATCGCTCAGCATGCGGCCCTGCGTGTCCTCGGGCAGCGCCAGCAGCCGCACCGCCGACCGGTTGAGGAAATCGACCCGCCCCTCGGCATCCAGCCCGATCACCCCCGAGGTCACCGAGGACAGCACGGAATCGAACAGCCGCCGCCGCTCCTCGGTCAGCTCGTTCGACGCCACCAGCGCCTCGCGCTGGCCTTTCAACTGCCGGGTCATCCGGTTGAACACCGATCCCATCGTGGCGATCTCGTCGTCGCCCGGCTCCTGGATCACCTGCACGTCGAGGTCACCCTCGCCCACCCGCTCCGCCGCCGAGGCCAGCCGCCCGATCGGCCGCGACAGCCGCTCCGCGAACCACAGCCCGACCCAGACCGCCGCCAGGATCAGGATCAGCGCGAAGCCGACATAGATCAGCCCGAACTCGAACAGCATCCGACCCCGCGCCTGTTCAAGCTGCCGGTAAAGCTGAACCGTCTCGCGCGTGTTGTCGAGCAGCGACAGGATCTGGCCGTCGACCTTGCGCGACACATACAGATAGCGGTCCACGAAGGCATCCAGCCGCACCAGCGCGCGCAGTTCCGAATTCGGCCAGTCCTCGATCAGGACGGTTCCGCCCTTCTGCGCCTGAACGATCCGCTCCGGCGAGGGCGTTTCAAAATCGAACAGATAGCTGCGTTCGCCGCGCGAGACGATCTGGCCGGTGCCGTCGATGACATAGGCTTCCTTCAGGCCGCGCTGGATCCGGGTCTGACCCGCCACCAGAAGCTCGCGCAACTCGCCATCTTCCATGAAGATCGCCGCCTGCCGCTGCTGGTTCAGGAACCCCGCCAGCGCATCGGCATCCTGCACCAGATCGCGGCGGTGTTCGTCCTGATAGGCTTCGGCGGCCTGAAGCGAGGTTTCCAGCACCGAGCGCACCCGGTCCGAGAACCACCCCTCCAGCCCGATATTCAGCGTCAGCCCCGCGAACAGCGCGACCAGAACCGTGGGCACCAGTGCGATCCCGGCGAACAGCCCGGTCAGCCGCAGCGCCAGCCGCGACCCCGAGGCCCGCGCCCGCCGCGCCGCCAGCATCTGCAACAGCCGCATCATGATCAGACCGGCGAGCAGCAGGAAATAGATGAAATCGGCCAGCAGCACCAGCCGCAGCGCCGCCGATTCCGCGCCCTGCGCCAGCGGCCCCAGAACCACGAAGGTCGCCAGCGCCAGCACCGGCCCCAGCACCGTCAGCCCGATGGTCAGGACGTTCTGCAACTGGCGCTGCCGCCGTAGCCGGGCCCATCTGTCCCCGGCGCTGCGCTGAACCGCTGTTGTCAATCCTGCCCCCGGTCACTCGCCCCGCCGCCGATGCGACGCATCGGCAACAGGAGCCTGTGGCCGTTTTACATCAGCTTGCGGCGGCGTGTCACCTGAATATCCAGATCGGTAATCTTTTTGCGCAAGGTATTGCGGTTGATCCCGAGCAGATCGGCACATTTGGCCTGATTGCCGCCCGTCGCGTCCAGCGCGATCTCGATCAGCGGGCCCTCCATTTCCTTCAGGATCCGGTCATAAAGCCCCGGCGCGGGCAGGTTGCCGCCATGCAGGTCGAAATACCGCCGCAGGTGCCGCGCGATCGAAGCCGAGAGCTTCTCCCCCTCGCCGCCCGAACGCAGCGGTTCGATCGCCGGTTGATTGCCCAGCACGAATTCGACCTCGGCGCGGGTGATCTCCTCCTCGGAAGAGGTCACCACCAGCCGCCGCACGGTGTTTTCCAGCTGCCGCACATTGCCCGGCCAGGCATAGGCCCGCACCAGCGTCATCGCCTCGCCCGAGAACCGCCGCGTGCCCAGACCGTCCCGCTCCGAGCGCGTCAGGAAATGATCGGCCAGCAGCGGAATATCCTCGACCCGCTCGCGCAGCGCGGGCACCGCGAGCGTGACACCCCCGAGCCGATAGAACAGATCCTGCCGGAATTTGCCGCCCTCCATCAGGCCGGACAGATCGACCTGCGTCGTCGCCATGATCCGCGGTGCCGGGTCCGGGAGCGCATCCAGCATCCGCACGATCCGGCCCTGTGTTTCATCGTCGTAATCGCCGACCTCATCGAAAACCAGAGACCCGCCCTTCGCCTTCGCCAGCAGCGCCGAAGGCCCCTCGGCGCCCTGAAGATCCGCCGCCTGAGCGACCACGAAAGGCAGCGTCCGGCGGTCCGAAAAGTCATGGATCGCCCGCGCGATCAGTGATTTCCCGGTGCCGCTCTCGCCCAGGATCAGCACCGGCAGGTCGGCATTCATCACCCGCGCCACCAGCCGGTAGAGCGCCTGCATCGCCGCCGTGCGCCCGACCAGCGGCAGGTCGGTGCCCTCGGTGCGCGGCTCGATCACCTTCGGCGTCACCTGCGCCTTGCGCTTCTGCTCCAGCGCGCGCGCCGCGCGTTTCATCAGGTCGGGCAGGTCAAAAGGCTTCGGCAGATAGTCGAAGGCATCGGCCTCCGCCGCCTGGATCGCCGTCATGATCGTGTTCTGCGCGGAAATCACGATGACCGGCAGGCCCGGCCGGATCTGCGCGATGCGGGGCAGCGCCTCCAGCCCGTTGCCATCGGGCATGATGACATCCGAGATCACCAGATCGCCCTTCCCCTCCTCCACCCATCGCATCAGCGTCATCAGCGAGGCGGTGGCATGGACCTTGCAGCCCGCGCGGGTCAGCGCCTGGGTCAGCACGGTGCGGATCGTGCGATCGTCGTCAGCAACAAGAACGGTGCCGTCCATCGGTCATTTCTCCTTGGGGGCGACAGGCAGGGATATGCGGAACACGGTGCGCCCGGGCACGGAGTCCACGCTGACCCAGCCGTCATGGTCCGAGATGATCTTGGACACGAGGGCCAGGCCGAGGCCGGTGCCGTTTTCGCGTCCGGAAACGAAGGGCTCGAAGATCGAGGCGGCGATGTCGGGCGGGATGCCCGGGCCGTTGTCGATGATCTCGACCTGAAGCGGCAGCGCCTGGCCCTTGCCATCCGCCCGGCGCAGGCGCAGCGAATAATCGTAGAAGGTATGGATGCGGATCGTGCCCTCCGCGCCCTTCGACGCCTCGGAGGCGTTCTTGAGCAGGTTCAGAAACACCTGCGTCAGCTGATCCGCATCGCCCAGCGTCGGCGGCAGCGATGGGTCGTAATCCTCGACAATCACCATATGCGAGCCAAAGCCGAACATCGCCGATTTCCGCGCCCGATCCAGCACATCGTGCAGGTTGACGGGGCGCTTTTCCGGTGGACGGACATTGCCGAACTGTTCGACCTGTTCCAGCAGTTTGACGATCCGCCGGGTTTCATCAACGATCAGGTCGGTCAGTTCCAGATCGTCGCCCTCAAGGTTCATCGACAGCAGCTGCGCAGCCCCGGCGATGCCCGCCAGCGGGTTCTTGATCTCATGCGCCAGCATCTCGGCCATGCCGATCGCCGAGCGCGCCGCCGATTTCACCATGCTCGCCCGGCCCAGCCGATCCGCCAGTTCGCGCGGCAGGATCAGCAGCAGCACCGCCTGCGGATCGTCGCCCAGCGGCGCGGCCTGAAGGTTGCACTGCACCGGCGCCTTTTCTCCGGTCGTCACATCGACATCGTTGACGAACAGCGCCGAACGGTTGGTGCGCACCCGCACGAAGATTTCCTCAAGCGGCGCCGAAATCACCAGCCGCTCCAGCACCGAATGCCCCTTCAGCATCTTCGAGGACAGGTTGAGGAAGGCTTCGGCCGCCGGGTTGATCTCCAGCACCCGATCCTCGCCGTCGATCAGCAGCGCGGGCGTGGGGAGCGAACTCCAGATGATGCCGGGAGCGGGCAGGTTCATGCGGCCATCCTTTCGCCAAAGGCGGCGCGGATCAGGCCAAGGGTGGCCTGCGGCGTCGTCGAAACCATCATTTCGGCCCGGAGCGGGGCGCCCGCGGCATCGGCATACCAGCCCAGATGCTTGCGCGCGAGGCGCAGCCCCAGTTCCGCGCCATAGAAGGACAGGATCGCCTCGTAATGCTCGGCCACCAGATCGGCGAGCGGGCCACGCACCGGCGCGGGCGTGCCGTAAAGCCTGTGCGCGATCGCCGCCAGCCGCCAGGGCGCCCCCTGCGCGCCACGCCCGATCATCACCCCCGCCGCGCCGCTCTGGTCCAGCGCCTGCCGCGCGGTGGTGGCATCCGTAATGTCGCCATTCGCGATGACCGGCACCGAAACCGCCTCGCGCACAGCACGAATTGCGGCCCAGTCGGCCTCGCCCTGATAGAACTGCATCCGGGTGCGGCCGTGGATCACGATCATCCGCACCCCCGCCGCCTCGGCCCGCCGCGCGATCTCGGGGGCGTTCAGGCAATCGGCATCCCAGCCCAGCCGCATCTTCAGCGTCACCGGAACCTCGACCGCACCCGTCACCGCCTCGATCAGCCGCAGCGCATGGTCCGGATCGCGCATCAGCGCCGCGCCGGAATAGCCGCCCGTCACCTTCTTCGCCGGGCAGCCCATATTGATGTCGATGATCCGCGCGCCCATCCCGGCCACGATCTTCGCCGCCTCCGCCATCGGCGCGGCCTCCCGCCCGGCGAGCTGCACCGAACACGGCAGGTCGAGCCCCAGCTCCGTGCGCGCCTTTGCCCGCACCGAGGGTTTCGCCGTCAGCATCTCTCCCGAGGCCACCATCTCCGACACCACCAACCCCGCACCGAAGCGCGCGACGATCCGGCGGAACGGAAGGTCGGTGATTCCCGCCATCGGTGCCAACAGCACCGGCGGGTTGAGCCGCAATGAATCCAGACCGATCGTCACCAGCTTTTCCGATATTGTTTCTCCCCAGCTAGCCCCTCGTTTTAAGAATCTCAATTCCGGCGAAGGGTTAACGGCGGCAAAAATCGGCACATGCACAATTTTTAATCTCCAACGGCGGTTCCATGCGGCACTGGCGAAGATTGCGCGCCGCATCTGCATGGCCTAAGTCCTTCCGAAGAACTGTGGAGGGCAGATGACGGTCGCGGTGATCATTGTTGCGGCAGGGCGCGGAACCCGGGCGGGCGGGGGAGAGCCGAAGCAGTGGCGCCCGCTGGCAGGGCGTCCGGTGCTGGCCCATACGGTTGATGCCTTCCGCGGCACGGGCCGCATCGTGCTGGTGCTGCACCCCGAGGATATGGCCCGTGGGCAGGCGCTGTTCGGCGGCACGGTGACGCTGGTGGCGGGCGGGGCGACGCGGGATGCTTCGGTGCGGGCGGCGCTCGATTGCCTTGAGGGGTCGGATGTCACCCGGGTGCTGATCCATGACGGCGCGCGGCCGCTGGTGCCTGCGCAGGTGATCCGCGATGTTCTGGCGGCACTCGACAGCACCCCGGCAGCGGCCCCGGCCCTTGCCGTCACCGATGCGCTGTGGCGTGGCACCGAAACGGTGACCGGCACGCAGGACCGCACCGGCCTGTGGCGCGCGCAGACCCCGCAGGGCTTTCGCCTTCCGGATATTCTGGCCGCCCACCGCGCCCATCCCGGCGGCGCGGCGGATGACGTCGAGGTCGCCCGCGCGGCGGATATGGCCGTGCGCATCGTGCCGGGCCACGAAGACAATCTGAAAATCACCTTCGCCGCGGATTTCGCCCGCGCTGAAGCGATCCTGCGAGAGAGGACGAAAATGGATATCCGCACCGGCAATGGCTATGACGTCCACGCTTTCACCGAGGGCGATCACGTCATGCTCTGCGGCGTGAAAGTGCCGCATACGAAGGGCCTTCTGGGCCATTCCGATGCCGATGTGGGGATGCACGCGCTGACCGATGCGATCTATGGCGCGCTGGCCGAGGGCGACATCGGGCGGCATTTCCCGCCGTCGGATCCGCAATGGAAGGGCGCGGCCTCGTGGATCTTCCTCGACCATGCGGTGAAGCTCGCGGGAATGAAGGGCTACCGGCTGTCGAACTGTGACGTCACGCTGATCTGCGAGCGGCCGAAGATCGGGCCGCATGCGCTGAGCATGGGCGAAACGCTGGCGCGCATCATGGGGCTGGACCCCGGGCGCGTTTCGGTCAAGGCTACGACATCGGAGCGGCTCGGCTTTACCGGACGCGAAGAAGGCATTGCCGCGATCGCCACCGTCACCCTGATTTCCGACTAGAGGCCCCCATGTCCGCCAGCCAGATCACCGCAACCGTCTTTGGCCTCGGCTATCTGCGCCCGGCGTCGGGGACATGGGCCTCGCTCGCCGCGATCGCGCTGGCCTCCGGGCTGCATCTGTGGGGGGGCTTCCCGCTCGTCGCTGCCGCAACGGTGCTGGTCACCGCGCTCGGCTTCTGGGCCTGCGCGGCCTTCATCCCGGGGCTTGGCTCGGACGACCCGTCCGAAGTGGTGATCGACGAAGTGGCGGGGCAGTTCCTCGCCTTCAGCGCGACCTCCTTCGGCCTGTGGCATGCGGGGGTGGGCACCCTGCCCTGGCCCGCCTGGCTCGCGCCGCTCGTGCTGTTCCGCCTGTTCGACATCTGGAAACCCTGGCTCGTCGGCTGGGCCGACCGCAAGCACGGCCCGCATTGGGTGATGATCGACGATCTCTTCGCGGGCCTCTTCGCCGCGCTGGTCTCGGTCGCGCTGGCCGGGGTCTATCACGGGGTGCTGGGGCGATGAGTGCCGAACTCCTCGCCGCCGCGCGCGCCCGGGGCTGGCGCATCGCCACCGCCGAAAGCTGCACCGGCGGCATGGTCGCCGCCGCGCTGACCGACATTCCGGGCAGTTCGGACGTGTTCGAGCGCGGCTTCGTCACCTATTCCAACCTGGCGAAGCAACAGATGATCGGCGTGCGGGCCGAAACCCTCGCCGCCCATGGCGCCGTTTCCGAACAGGTCGCGCACGAGATGGCCGAGGGCGCGCTGGCCCATTCGGACACCCATCTGGCGGTGTCCATCACCGGCATCGCAGGCCCCGGCGGGTCGGAGTTCAAGCCCGAGGGAAGGGTCTGCTTCGGGCTGGCGGTGAAGGGCGCGCAGACCGTCACCGAAACGGTGGAATTCGGCGCCCTCGGCCGCGCCAATGTCCGCGCGGCGTCGCGCGATCATGCGCTTGCGCTGCTCGCCCGCGCGCTTCAGCCGTAAAGCACCTGTGCCCGGTCCTCGAACGCCTTCACGATCTTCTTCATCGCCTGATCGAAGACCACGCCGATCACCCCCTGAAGGATCGCGTTGCGAAACTCGAAATCCACGAAGAATTCGACATCGCAGCCGCCTTCGGGCCGGTCGGTGAACTGCCACCAGCTTTTCAGGTATTTGAACGGCCCGTCCAGATATTCGGTATCCACCCGGTGGATCATCGGAAACAGCGTCACGCGCGAGCCGAAGCGTTCCCGGAACACCTTGAACGAGATCACCAGATCGGCCTCCAGCACCTCGCTGCCCGGCTCCGGCCCCGGCTTGCGCGACCGGATCCGCGCGGCGGAGTTCCACGGCAGGAACTGCGGATATTTCGCCACATCGGCCACCAGGTCGAACATCTGCCCCGCGCTGTAGGGCATGACCCGCTTTTCGCTGTGCCTTGGCATCCGTCCCCCGCTTCTGCCCGTTTGCATCCCCCCCTTGTTGCGCTAAAGCGGAAGGGAAATGCAAGCCCGGAGGAACCCCGATGCCATGCTCCGTCGATGGACGTCCCTATGAAATCAGCCAGATGATCTCCGCCAAGCGGATCGCGGCCCGGGTCGAACAGTTGGGCGAGGAAATCTCGCGCAGCTTCGCGGGCACCGACCGGCTGGTGGTGGTGGGGCTGCTGCGCGGCTCCTTCGTGTTCATCGCCGATCTGATCCGGGAAATCTCGGTCCCCTGCGAGGTCGATTTCCTCGAAGCGTCCAGCTACGGCAATGACGTCAATTCCTCGCGCGAGGTGCGCATCCTGAAGGATCTGCGCGGCAATATCGGCGGGCGCGACGTGCTGGTGGTCGAGGATATCGTCGATACCGGCCACACGATTTCAAAGGTGATGGACATCCTGCGCGCCCGCGGGCCCCGGCGGATCGAATGCTGCGCGATGCTCGACAAGCCCACACGCCGCGAAGTGCCGGCGAACGCCACCTGGACCGGATTCGAGATCCCCGACAAATTCGTCGTCGGCTACGGGCTCGATTTCGCGCAGAACCACCGCAACCTGCCCTTCATCGGCACCGTCGCCTTCACCGACGAAAAATGAACCTGACCTGGCTTCTGCGGATGGCGAAATGGGCGCGTCATCCGCCCTCGAAACGGCAGGTGATGATCGGGGCCGTGGTGCTGGCGGTGGCGCTGCTCATCGTCGGGATCGAACATCTCGGCCTCTGGCCCGACTGGGCGCGGGTCGAGAAGGTCCGGCGCTGATCACTCGCCCGGACCGGCCAGAAGCGGTTCGATCTGATTGGTCACCACCTCTTGCGTCAACGGCCCGGCAAAACGGAACAGAACCCTGCCGTCGCCGTCGATCACGAAGGTCTCGGGCACGCCATAGACGCCCCAATCCGTCGCCATCCGGCCTTGCGGATCGGCCCCGGCCTTGGCGAAGGGATTGCCCATCTCGTTCAGGAAGCCGGTCGCCTTCTCGGGGTCGTCCTTGTAGTTCACGCCATAGATCGCCACCCCGTCATCGGCGAGCAATTCGAGCTGCGGATGCTCCACCCGGCAGGGCGCGCACCACGATGCCCAGTAGTTCACCAGCTTGATCTGCCCATCCCGCAGGTCGGCATCGGTGAAGGGCACATTGTCACCCAGCACCTGCAACTGCACCGCCGGCGCCGGTTTGCCCGCAAAGGCCGAGGGCAGCTGCGACGGATCCTGCCGCTGCATGCCCCACCAGAACAGCCCCGCCATCGCGACGAAAGCGAGCGGCGGCAGAAGGACGAGCGGCTTAACCATTCCGGCGCATCCGTGCTTCCTGCGCCGCCAGCGCGCGTTTCACCTGCCCGCCGCGCCAGACCGACACCGCCACCAGCGCCGCCATCAGCCCGATCGTCGCGCCCCAGGCGACCAGCACCGTCACCGCATATTTGCCCAGTTCCGGCATCATGCCATCCGCTCCCTTTGCTCCAGCGCCTTGATCCGCCGCAGCCGGATTTCCGTCCGTGTCCGCAGCAGCACCAGCGCCACGAAGAACAGGATGAACCCGGCAAGGCAGAACAGCAACGGGAACCAATACACATCTGCGATATGTTCGGCCTTGTCGAGGCTGAGCGTCGCGCCCTGATGCAGGCCCTGGTTCCAGAAATTCACCGCGTACCGGCTCAGCACGGCAAAGACCGAACCGACGAGGCACAGCACCGAGGTCAGATCCGCCGCCGTATCCGGATTGTCGATCGCCGACCACAGCGCCATGTAACCGAGGTAGAACAGGAACAGGATCAGGAACGACGTCAGCCGCGGATCCCATTCCCACCACGTCCCCCACATCGGCTGGCCCCAGACCGCCCCGGTGATCAGCGCCGCCAGCGTCATCACCGCGCCGATCGGCGCCGCCGCCTTTGCCGCCAACGCCGAGACATGGTGGCGCCGGATCAGCCAGATCAGCGAGGTCACCAGCATCATCGCCCAGATGTTGATCGCCATCATCGCGGCGGGCACATGGACGTAGATCACCTTGACGGAGGAGCCGAAATTCTCCGCCTCCGGTGTCAGGAAGAAGCCCCAGAACAGCCCGACGGCCAGGCTCACCACCGCCAGCCCCGTGGCCCAGGGCAGGATCAGCCCCGAGGTCTTCATGAATTTCACAGGGTTGGCATATTCCCAGATCGACATGTGGTGTTGCTACCCTTTGGCTGGCTATGACACAATTCGGATATAGGTATCATTCGCCGGGCGATTTGACCCGGGTCAAGATTGCCGCAGATTCACGCGGATCGCCGCGGCAGAGGCGAAGGGCACAACGGCGATCGCCGCCGCCGTGATTCCGCCCAGCATCATCAGCGGCACCTGAACCGCCATCCCCCCGGCGCCGCGCCGCACCAGTTCCGCGCCGAAGATCAGCGTCGGCACATAGAGCGGCAGCACGAGGAGCGACAAGAGCAGCCCGCCCCGCCGCAGCCCCACCGTCAGCGCCGCGCCGAAGGTGCCCAGCACCGACAGCGCGGGCGTGCCAAGCGCCAGCGACAGCACCAGCCACGGATAGGCCCCCTGCGGCAGATGCAGCAGCACCGCCAGCACTGGCGCCGCCACCACCAGCGGCAGGCCCGTGGTGATCCAATGCGCCAGCGCCTTGACCGTGACCACACCCTCCATCGGGATCGGCGCGGTGGCGAGCAGGTCGAGCGAGCCATCCTCGAAATCCAGCGCGAAGATCCGGTCGAGCGAGAGCAGGCAGGCGAGCAGCGCGCCAAGCCACAGGATCCCCGGCGCGATTCGCGCCAGCACCCCTCCCTCCGGCCCGACGCCGAAGGGTACCAGCGTCACCATGATCAGGAAGAACGCCAGCCCGAGGCCGAAGCCGCCCCCCGCCCGCACCGCCAGTTTCAGGTCGCGCAGCAGCAGGGCGATCATGCGAAGACCTCATCGAACCCGCCCGCCAGCGCGCCCTTCGGCGGGCGGGCCTTGTAGGGTGTCAGGTCGAGCACCCGCGCCTCGGGCAGGCCGAGGTCGATATGGGTGGCGATCACCGCCGCTCCGCCGCCCGCAAGATGCGCGCGAACCGCCTCGCCAAACAGCGCGACCGAAGCCGCATCGAGAGAAACCGTCGGTTCGTCCAGCACCCAGACCGGCCGCCCCGTCACCAGCAGCCGCGCCAGACCCAGCCGCCGCTTCTGCCCGGCCGAAAGGCTCGCCGCCGCCCGCCCCGCCAGCGCATCAAGGTTCATCCGGCTCAGCGCCGCGCCAATCTGCCCGCCATGGACCGAAGCCCAGAACCGCAGGTTCTCCGTCACGCTCAGCGCACCCTTCAGGCCATCGGCATGGGCGGCATAGGCGATGCTGTCGGGATCCGCCTCCACCTGCCCGGCCAGCGGCGGTTGCAGCCCGGCCAGCGTGCGCAGAAGCGTGGTCTTGCCGATCCCGTTCGGCCCGCGCAACACCAGCGCCTGCCCGGGCGCGAGCGCGAAGCCCACCCCCTCCAGCACCGGCAGCCCGCCCCGGCTCACGGTCAGATCCCGGACGTTCAGCAGCCCCGCCATCAGCCCGGCATCGGCAGGAGCGCGGCGGCAACGAGGCGCCCTTCGGACAGCAGCACGTTATAGGTGCGCGCCGCCGAAGGCGTGGACATCGGTTCGCACATCACTCCCCCGGCCTCCAGCCGCGCGACGAAGGGCTTGGGCAGGAAGGCGATCTCCGCCCCGGTGCCGACGAACAGCAGATCCGCCAGCCCCAGCAGCGGAGCGATATCGTCATACCCGCCCCAGGGCGAGACCCCCCCGGCATGGATCACGATCCCGCCGCGATACACCGCGCCGCCGATGCGGAAGAACCCCGGCCCGTAGCCGTCCACCGGCAGGGCCGCGCCGAATTCAGCGGGGTTGATCGGCATCGGGCACCTCTACCTTGTCACCGAACAGCTTGGCCGAGGGATCGACCTTCTTCTTGTCCCGGTTGACGCCCAGCATCAGCACGATGTTCTTCGAGATGAAGATCGACGAATAGGTGCCGACAAACACGCCCCAGACCATCGCGAAGACAAAGCCCCGGATCACGTCGCCGCCCCAGATCAAGAGCGGAACCAGCGCCAGCAGCGTGGTCATGCTGGTCGCCACGGTGCGCGACAGGGTTTCGTTCACCGAGAGGTTCATCACGTCGCGCAGAGGCATCGTCTTGAACTTGGTCAGGTTCTCGCGCAGCCGGTCGAAGACCACCACCTTGTCATTGACCGAATAGCTGAGGATCGTCAGCAGCGCGGCCACGATCGACAGGTCGAACTTGATCCGGAACAGAACGAAGACACCGATCGTCAGGAACAGGTCGTGCAGCAGCCCCACCACGGTGCCGAGCGCGAACTGCCATTCAAACCGGATCCAGATATAAACCATGATGCACAGGATCGTCGCCACCGCCGACCAGACCGCGGTCCAGATCAGCTCGCCCGAGACCTTCGGCCCGACGGATTCGGTGGAGACCACGCGCACATCGGGATCCACGGTCTTCAGCGCCTCGGTCACGCGGCCGATGCCGGTTTCGTCCATCGCCGCCGCGCCGTCCTGCTGCGCCTGGATCCGGATCGAGGCCACATGCTGATCGGCGCGGAACGAGGGGTCGAACACTTCGGAGATCAGCACATCGCCCAGATGCAGCCCTTCGAGCGCGCCCCGATAGGCGTCGATCCGCAGGGGCTCCGTCGATTCCGTGCGGATCGTGGTGCCGCCCTTGAAGTCGATGCCGAAGCTGAGCCCCGGCCAGAACAGCGAGAAGGCCGAGATCACGGTCAGGATCAGCGCCAGCCAGAAGGTCAGCCACTGATGCCTAAAGAAGTCCCATTCGGTATGGGTGGGAACGAGTTTCAGACGGAAAGCCATTGCAGTCGCTCCTCACACCACGATCGTTTTCGGACGCCGCCAAGCATACCATTCGGCAATCATCAGCCGCACCAGCCACAGCGCGGTGAAGATCGAGGCCACGATCCCGATCAGCAGGGTCACGGCGAAGCCCCGCACCGGGCCCGCGCCCAGCACGAACAGGATCACGCCGACCATGAAATGGGTGACGTTGGCATCGACAATCGCCGACATCGCCTTGTCATAGCCGATGTCGAACGCCCGGACGGGCGCCATGCCGCGGCGCAATTCCTCGCGCACCCGCTCGAAGATCAGCACGTTCGCATCGACCGCCGTGCCCATCGTCAGCACGATCCCCGCGATGCCGGGCATCGTCAGCGTGGCGCCGATCAGCGACATGAAGGCGATGATGAAGATGATGTTCACCGCCAGGGCGACCGAAGCGAGTGCCCCGAACATGCCGTAGGAGGCCACCATGAACACGACCACCGCGGTGAAGCCGATGACCGAGGCGATCATCCCCGCCCGGATCGAATCCGCGCCGAGTTCCGGCCCGATGGTGCGTTCTTCGAGGAAGGTCATCCCCGCCGGCAGCGCCCCCGCGCGCAGGAGCAGCGCAAGGTCCGTCGCCTCCTGCACCGTGAAGCGGCCGGTGATGATGCCCGAACCGCCCGCGATATGGGTCTGGATCACCGGGGCCGAGATCACCTTGCCGTCGAGCACGATGGCGAAGGGCTCGCCGATATGGTTCGCGGTATAGTCGCCAAAGGTCCGCGCGCCGGTCGCGTTGAAGCGGAAGCCGACGGCGGGCATGCCGTTCTGGTCCGTCTCGGGCCGCGCATCGGTCAGTTCGTCGCCGGTGACCACGGGCAGGGTATCAAGAATGTAGAACGTGTTGCGGTCATTCGCATCGGGCAGGATCTCCTGCCCCGCGCCCGGCCGCTGATCCGCCGTGGTCGCGCGCCCGACGACCTGATGGAAAGCCAGCTTCGCCGTGGTGCCGATCAGCGCCTTCAGCTCCGCCGCAGACCCGATGCCCGGCACCTCGATCAGGATCCGGTCCACGCCCTGCCGCATGATCGTGGGCTCGCGCGTGCCCGCCGCATCGACGCGGCGGCGCACGATCTCCAGCGATTGCTGCATGGTGCGGTCATCGGTCGCGGCCTGTTCGGGCGCGGACAGCCGCACGGTGAGCGTATCGCCCGTGCCGGTGATCTCCAGATCGTTCTGCCCGACGCCGGTCACAGACATCACCGGCCGCGCCAGCGCCTTCGCAACTTCGACCGCCTTGGCGATCTGCGACGCCTCGCCGATCTGCACCTTCAGCACATCGGGCGGAGAGGGCAGGCGGCGGATCGAACCGATCACCGCGCGCTGATCGGCCAGCGCCTTGCGCAGCTCCGGCCAGAGGCTGTCCATCCGCGCCTTGTAGACCTCGGACAGATGCACTTCGGCCAGCAGATGCGCGCCGCCGCGCAGGTCGAGCCCGAGGTTCACCAACCCCGACGGCAGCCACGACGGCCACCCCGCCATCGCCTCCGCCTGTTCCGACGTCAGCGCGTTGTCGCGTTCCAGCACGGTGACGGCATCGTTATGCGCCTCCACCCGCTTGTAGAACAGGTTCGGCGCCCCGAGCCCCAGCCCGACCACGCAGGTCAGCAGGATGAGAACGCGCTTCCAGACCGGAAAATGCTGCATGGCGGGGGAACTTTCTTATTCGGCCGAGGCCGCCGGTTCGGTCTTCGACAGCACCTGCGTGACCGAGGACTTCACCACGCGCACCTTCACGCCCGTCGCGATTTCCACTTCCAGTTCGCCGCTTTCCTTCACATTGGTGACCTTGCCGATGATGCCGCCCTGGGTGACGATCTGGTCGCCCCGGCGCAGCGCCTCGACCATCGTGCGGTGTTCCTTCAGCTTCTTCTGCTGCGGACGGATCAGCAGGAAATACATGATGACGAAGATCAGGATCAGCGGCAGGAACTGACCGAAGGCGGCCATGCCCGAAGCTGCGCCACCGGCGTCTTGTGCGAATGCGGGGGTCACGAACATTGAATGGTCCTCTCTATTGGGGCCTTTTGGGGGGAAATGCCCCCGGATTGTCGGCGCGCACCCTAATCGCGCCCCCCCGTGATGGCAAGGCGCGATGGGGCCGCTCACGCATGCGTCAGAGCGGCAGGGCGCGTTCCACCAGCCGGGCGAAGAAGCTCGCCCCCACCGGCGCGGCCTCGTCGTTGAAATCATAGGCCGGATGGTGCAGCCCCTCCCCCGGGCCGATGCCCAGGAACAGGAAGGCGCCGGGGCGGGCCTCCAGCATATAGGAGAAATCCTCCGCCCCCATGTCGCGCCCTACATCGTCCACCACCGCCGCCGGGCCGGACACTTCGCGCGCGACCTCGGCGGCGAAGGCGGCCTTCGCGGGATCGTTCACCGTGGGCGGATAGCCGCGCTCATAGCGCAGGCCCACCTCCACCCCATAGGCCGCCGCCTGCCCGGCGATGATGGCGCGGAAGCGCTCCTCGGCCAGGTCGCGGATCTCCGGATCGAAGGTGCGGATCGTCGCCCCGAACCAACCGCTTTCGGGAATGATGTTGTTCGCCGATCCGGCGTGGATCTCCGTCACCGAGACCACCAGCTGATCGACCGCCGAGACATTGCGGCTGACGATCGTCTGCAACGCCTGCACCATGCCCACGATCGCCACCACCGGATCGACGCAGACCTGCGGCGTCGCGCCATGCCCACCCTTGCCCGTCACCGTGACCCATGCGCTGTCCACCGCCGCCATCACCGGCCCCGGCCCGGTCTGGAAATGACCAAGCGGCAGGTTCGGCGCGTTGTGCATCCCGAAGACCTGCGAAATGCCGAAGCGTTCCATGATGCCCTCGCGCACCATCACCTCGCCGCCGCCGCCCTCTTCCTCGGCGGGCTGAAAGATCAGCGCCACGGTGCCCGCGAAATTGCGCGTCTCCGCCAGGTATTTCGCCGCGCCCAGCAGCATCGCCATATGGCCGTCATGGCCGCAGGCGTGCATCCGCCCGGGCGTTTCCGAGGCATACACCTTGCCCGTCAGTTCTCCGACCGGCAGCGCATCCATGTCCGAACGCAGCCCGATCACCGGCCCCGGTGCCCGCCCCCGGATCAGCGCGACGATCCCCGACCGCGCGATCCCCTCATGCACCTCGTCCACGCCGAACTCCCGCAGCCGCGCCGCGACGAAGGCCGAGGTCTGCGGCAGGTCGAATTCCAGTTCCGGATGCCGGTGCAGCCATCGCCGCCATTCGGTCATTTCCGGGGCAAAGGCGGCGATGCGGTTCAGGACGGGCATGATGGACTCTGTTGTTCGGGTAGGGTTACACAGACTTGGCCCCGAAACGGGGGGCGGAGCAAGGGGGCAGAAATGGCGAATCCGATGCTGTTTGACGATTCGGGCGATGCCGGGGCGCAGATGTTGCGGCTTCAGGCCATCATGGCCTGCCTGCGCGACCCGAAAACCGGCTGCCCCTGGGACATCGAACAGGATTTCGCCTCGATCGCGCCCTATACGATCGAAGAAGCGCATGAGGTCGCCGATGCGATCGAACGGCAGGCCTGGGACGAACTGCCCGGCGAGTTGGGCGATCTGGCGTTTCAGGTGGTCTATCACGCGCAGATGGCGGCGGAGGGCGGGATGTTCGACCTGGCCGATGTGCTGCGCGCAATCTGCGCGAAGATGATCCACCGCCATCCGCATGTCTTCGGCGATGAGAACCGCGACAAGAGCGCCGCGCAACAGGTCGCCGATTGGGAGCGGATCAAGGCCGCGGAACGGTCTGCGGGCGTGCTGGACGGGGTGGCGCTTGGCCTGCCCGCGCTGACCCGGGCGCTGAAACTGCAAAACCGCGCAGCGCGGGTGGGGTTCGACTGGCCCTCCTCGCGCGAGGTTCTGGCGAAGATCACCGAGGAGGCGGAGGAACTGGAAGAGGCGCAGGATCGCCTTGGCCCCGCCGAGATCGCCGAGGAATATGGCGACCTGCTGTTCGTGATGGTCAACCTTGGCCGCCATATGGGCGTGGATCCGGAGGCGGCGCTGCGCGCGGCCAATGCCAAATTCACCCGCCGTTTCGGCCATATCGAACAGGCGCTGGCCGCGCGGGGCCGCAGCCCGGCGCAAAGCGATCTGGCCGAAATGGATGCGCTTTGGGACGAAGCCAAGGCGCTCGGAATCAAGTAAGCTCTGCAAGTGCCTGATCGTAAAGCGCAAGTCCCGCGCCCGGTCGGGTCGCCCCTTCGGAGAGCACGCGCCGCCAGCCCCGCGCCCCCGGCCGCCCATGGAACAGGCCCAGCATATGCCGCGTGACCTGATGCAGCCGCCCGCCCTGCGCCAGATGCACGGCGATATGCGGCCTCATCGCTTCGGCCACGGCGAAGGGATCGACCGGATCGCCCTGCGCCCAGATCCGCGCATCCGCCGCGCCAAGGATGTTCATCGGCTCATGATAGGCCGCACGCCCGACCATCACCCCGTCGAGCCCCGAGGCCAGCAGATCCACCGCCTGATCCAGACTGCCCACCCCGCCGTTGATCGAGATATGCAGATCCGGGAACTCCGCCTTCATCGCCCGCACCAGCGGATAGTCCAAGGGCGGGATCTCGCGGTTGTCCTTCGGGCTCAGCCCCTGTAGCCACGCCTTGCGGGCATGGATCGTCACCCGGCGGATGCCCGCCTCCCGGATCACGCGCAGAAAGGCGGGCAGCACCTCTTCGGGCACCTGATCATCCACGCCGATGCGGCATTTCACCGTCACCTCGGCACCCGACACCGCGATCATCGCCTCGACACAGCGCGCGACCAGATCCGGCGTCTTCATCAGCACCGCGCCGAAACAGCCCGACTGCACCCGGTCCGACGGGCAGCCGCAGTTGAGGTTGATCTCGTCATAGCCCCAATCGCGCGCGATCCGCGTGGCCTCGGCCAGTTCCCCGGGGTCCGACCCGCCCAGTTGCAGCGCCACGGGATGCTCCTGCGGGTCGTAGTCCAGCAGCCGCCCGCGCGGCCCGTGGAGGATCGCCGGGGCGGTAACCATCTCGGTGTAAAGCAGGGCGTTGCGGCTGATCATCCGGTGGAACAGACGGCAGTTGCGATCCGTCCAGTCCATCATCGGCGCAACGGAAAGCCGCGCCGCCTTGTTTTCATTCATATAAGTGACGCTCTGGGCCATCTGTCCCGCCGGTCTCCGTTTGATACGCCAATCCGGCGCAGATTACCGCTCATGTCACGCCTGAAAAACCGCCCGCAACAGGCTGAAACGGCGAGAGAATTCAGATCCGCGCAGGTCTCCGCCCCGGATCTTCTCCGGCGTGCGGCGGGCACGGTCGAGGATCTGCCGCGCCTCCCATCCCGGCAGCGCCGCGGCCCGTGCCGCACGGGGCAGCGCACGCCAGGACCGATCCAGCAACGCCAGCCCCTCTCCGGCCAGTCCCGCCTGATCCCCGGGCAGCGGCGCGACCCCACGGCTTTCCAACTCCGGCACCGCGAGGAACCAGGCCGCCAGCCCCGCCGCCCGGCCATAATCCCGCAGCGCCCCGGCGGGCGTGCCCAGCAACTCCCCCGCCGCCGCATAAAGCGCCCCCGACGTCCCGTCGAGATAGTCCCACAGCGCCCCGGCATCCGCAAACGGCTCGCGCCAGCAATCGCGCCGCCGCGCCTCGGCAATCCCCGCCAGTGCGGGCGCGACCGGTCGCAGCACCGCCATCGCGGCGCCGATCTCATGCGCGGGCTCCCGCCCCTCCTGCGCCAGCGCGTCGAGCGCATCGACCCACCATTGCAGCCGCATCTCCGCGATCATCGGCTCCGCCGAAGCCCAGGGTGCGCGCGCGATCTCCAGATTGACCGCGTAAAGCGGCCAGAGCCGCGCCCGCAGCGCCGCCGGAGTCGCCATCACCGCCGCGAAACGGTCCGGATCCCCGGCCTCGACCCGCGCGGCGCAGACCTCCACCGTCATGCCGCAACCTCGACCGGCGCCGCCCCGTCGCGCGCCAGCTTCCAGTTGATCGCATCCAGAAGCGCCTCGAACGAGGCATCGACGATATTCGCCGAAACGCCGACGGTGGACCAGCGCTGACCGGCGCCATCCTCGCTGTCGATGATGACGCGGGTCACCGCCTCGGTGCCGCCATGGGTGATGCGGACCTTGAAATCGACCAGCTTCATATCGTCGATGAAATGCTGATACGGCCCCAGATCCTTCGCCAGTGCCTTCGCCAGCGCATTGACCGGCCCACCGTCCGACCCATCCGGCACGATCCCCTCCGACACGCTCAGCGTCCGTCGCCCGCCGATGTTCACCACCACCACGGCCTCGGACAGATGCCCCATCCGGCCCCGCGCATCGCGCCGCCGCTCCACCGTCACCCGATAGCGCTCGACCTCAAAAAACGCAGGGAGCAGCCCCAATTCCCGCCGCGCCAGCAGCTCGAAGCTCGCCTGCGCGCCGTCATAGGCATAACCGTGATCCTCGCGCAGCTTGATCTCCTCAAGGATCGTACCCAGCCGCGCATCCTTCGGATCGACCGCAATTCCCATCGCCGCCAGCCGCGCCCGCAGGTTCGACAGCCCCGCCTGGTTCGACATCGGGATCAGCCGGCTGTTCCCCACCAGATCGGGCGGGACATGTTCATAGGTCGTCGGATCCTTCAGGATCGCCGAGGCATGCAGCCCCGCCTTATGCGTGAAGGCCGAGGCCCCGACATAAGGCGCGCTTCGCACAGGCACCCGGTTCAGAATATCGTCGAGCCGTCGCGACAGCCGCGTCAGCCCGCGCAGCGCCTGCGCCGTCACCCCGGTCTCGAACCGGCTGCGGAACGGTTCCTTGAGCAGCAGGGTCGGGAGCAGCGTGACCAGATTGGCATTGCCACACCGCTCGCCCAGCCCGTTCAGCGTGCCCTGCACCTGCCGCACCCCGGCCTCCACCGCCGCCAGCGAACAGGCCACCGCATTGCCGGTGTCGTCATGGCAATGGATGCCCAGACGCGCCCCCGGAATCCCCGCCGCGATCACCTCCGTCACCACACGCCCGACCTCCCCCGGCAGCGTGCCGCCATTGGTGTCGCACAGCACGATCCAGCGTGCCCCGGCCTCCAGCGCCGCGCGCAGGCATTCGAGCGCATAGCCCGGATTGGCCCGGTAGCCGTCGAAGAAATGCTCGGCATCGAACAGCGCCTCGCGCGCCGCCGCCACATGCGCGACCGAGGCGCGGATGTTCTCGACATTCTCCGCCAGCGAAATCCCGAGCGCCGCCGTCACATGATAGTCATGCGTCTTGCCGACCAGGCACACCGCCTCGGTCCCCGCATTCATCACCGCGGCCAGAACCTCGTCATTCGCCGCCGACCGCCCCGCCCGCTTCGTCATGCCAAAGGCCGCGAACCGCGCGCGCGTGCGGGGCCGTTCGGCAAAGAACTCGCTGTCCGTCGGATTTGCCCCCGGCCAGCCACCCTCGATGTAATCGACCCCGATCGCATCCAGCGCCCGGGCGATATCCACCTTCTCGGCCACCGAAAACTGCACCCCCGCCGTCTGCTGCCCGTCGCGCAGCGTGGTGTCATACAGATATAACCGCTCGCGTTCCTGCTGGCTCATTCTTCCCCCCTTACACCGGCGGCAATCGCGCGGCATCAAATCCGGCACCGGGCAAAAGCTCCACCCCCGCCTTCGACATCCGCACCTCGACCCCTGCCGCCAGCAACGCCGCCTTATAGGCATCGACCGGCCCGAACTCCTTCGCCGCCATGGCCGCTGCCCGCAGCGCGGCCAGATGCGCCGCATGCGCCGACAGATCCACCCCGCGCGCCCAATCGCCCAGACCGTCCTCCAACAGCCCCAACAGCGCCGCCGACGCCTTCAACAGCGCGGGATCCCCGGTCAGGGCATGCAGCTCCGCCATGGCGCCCGCCGTATTGAGGTCATCGGCCAGCGCGGCGATAACGGAGGGCGCCGGGCTCGGAGCGGGCTCGATGCCCGCGACGAGACCCCGCCACTTGCGCAACACCGCCTCCGCCTGCGCCGCCTTCTCCGCGGTCCAGTCCATCGGCTTGCCGTAATGCGTCTGAAGGAACACGAAGCGGATCACCTCCCCCGGGATCCCCTTCTCCAGCAGATCCCGCACGGTGAAGAAATTGCCCAGGGATTTGGACATCTTCTTGCCCTCGACCTGCAACATTTCGTTATGCAGCCAGTAGCGCGCGAATGTCCCCTCCGGATGCGCGCAGCAGCTCTGCGCGATCTCGTTCTCGTGATGCGGGAATTGCAGGTCGATCCCGCCCGCATGAATGTCGAAACTCTCGCCCAGCAATTCATAGGACATCGCCGAGCATTCGATATGCCACCCCGGCCGCCCTCGCCCCCAGGGGCTGTCCCATCCCGGCAGCGCATCGTCCGAGGGCTTCCACAGCACGAAATCCATCGGGTCTTCCTTGAACGGCGCCACCTCGACCCGCGCGCCCGCGATCATGTCATCGACGGACCGCCCCGACAGCGCGCCATAATCGCCATAGCTGCGCACGCGGAACAGCACATGGCCATCCTTCGCATAGGCATGGCCCGAGAGCACCAGCCGCTCGATCATGGCGATCATCGCGCCGATGAAGGCCGTCGCCCGCGGCTCGAAATCCGGGCGCAGCGCGCCGAGCGCATCCATATCGGCGTGATACCAGCCGATGGTCTCATCCGTGCGCTGGTGGATCAGATCCTCAAGCGTGCCCTCCGCCCCCGCTTCCTTGCGCGCAAGCGCCGTCGCGTTGATCTTGTCGTCCACATCGGTGAAATTGCGCACATAGGTCACGCATTCCGCGCCATAGACATGCCGCAGCAGCCGGTTCAGCACGTCGAACACAACCACCGGGCGCGCATTGCCCAGATGCGCCCGATCATAGACCGTCGGCCCGCACAGATACATCCGCACATCCTTCGGGTCGATCGGAACGAAGTCCTCCTTGCGGCGGGTCTTCGAATTGTGGAGCCGGATCACGGTCATAAGTCCTCGCGTGGCTTCGCGCGGGCCTGGCTGGTTCACCTGTAAGGATGGAAGAACGCGCCCGCGTGACTTGGGTCAGCAGGTAATCAGAATGCAGATCAGGGTGATGGCACGGATCTTCATGCCGCCCTTCTAGCGCGCCCGCCCCCGGCGGGCAAGCGATTCACGCGGCCTTCGCCTGCGCCACCGGGCAGAAGGGTTCGATCACCAGACCCTCGCGGTCGAAGGTACAGAACGAGCCGGGCGGGATCTCCTGCCAGTCGCCCTCGCCATCCTCCAGCGGCTCCGACACCACCGCCCGCCCGGAACGCGACTCCGACCAGCGGTGATACAATGTCGGCGCATGGTCGTCCGACGCATAGCGCACCGCATAAAGCCGTTCGCCATCCGACAGCGCCGCCGTCAGCCGCAGGAAGGGCGAACAGCCCTTTTCCCGCGCCAGCGCCTCGACCCGCGCCGTGGCCCGTTCCAGCGCGCCCTTCGGATCCGTCTCCAGCCCCTCGGCAATCGCCACGAGGAACAGCGCCTCGCTGTCCGTGGCCCCCCGGCGGTAGCGATACAGATCCTCCGGGATCAGCATCTCAGCGGAGCGGCGGAAACACTCATACCCCCCCACCTGACCGTTGTGCATGAAACTCCAGCGGCCATAGGTGAACGGATGGCAGTTGTTGCGCGATGACGCCGTGCCGGTCGAGGCCCGCACATGCGCGAGAAACAGCCCCGATTTCACCGTCGCCGTCAGCGACCGCAGGTTCTGATCCGACCAGGCGGGCATCGCATCGCGATACAGCCCCGGTTCCGGCTTTTCGCCATACCAGGCGATGCCGAAGCCATCGGCGTTGATCGCCGTATGGCACTGCGTCGCGCACTGGCTCTGATGGATCAGCGAATGACCCGGCCGGCTGACGATATCCTCAAGAAAGATAGGTTGCCCGATATACGCTGCCCACCGACACATGATGCCCCTCGGACGGTTCCGCCGCCCCCGAATTTTCTGCAATGCAGAAAATGTAACAGGGCGGAGACGGCGGGGAAAGTCATTCCATCGCTTCGACGATCACCAGATCGCGTTCGGCGGCCCCTTTGGCGAATTCGAGGGCGGCCTGATAGGCCGCGCTGCGATAACAGGCTTCGGCGGCCTCAAGGCTCGGGAACCAGGCGAGGACATTGCGCGCCCGGTCCCTGCCCTCAAGCTGCACATAGCGCGCACCCCGGGCAAGGAACCTGCCGCCATGCTCGGCGATCGCCGGACCTGCGGCCGTGGCATATTTGCCATAAGCCTCGGGGTTGGTGACGGTCACATGGGCGATCCAGTAAGCTCCGGGCATCAGTTCGCTCCCGCGATGACGGCGCGCGCGGCACTGACCGCCTCCGCCGCTTTCGACGGATCGGCCCCGCCCGCCTGCGCCATGTCGGGGCGGCCACCGCCGCCCTTGCCGCCAAGCGCCGCCGCCGCGGCCTTGACGATCTCGACCGCGCTCACCTTCGCCGTGGTGTCCGCCGTCACGCCCGCCGCCACCGCCGCCTTGCCGCCGGTATCGGCCACGATCAGCACCGCGCCCGAACCGATCTTATCCTTCAGCGCATCGACCAGCGCGGGCAGATCCTTCCCCGACACGCCGTTCACCACCTGCGCGAGGAACCGGACCCCGCCGATTTCCTCGACCTCCGGGCCATTGCCCGCGCCGCCCGACATCGCCAGTTCGCGACGCAGTTGCGCGACTTCATTGGCAAGATTCCGGCGCTCCTCGGCCAGCGCATGCACCCGTTCCAGAACATCGGCGGTCGAGGTCTTCAGCGTCGCCGCGACCTCGTGCAGCTTGTCGTTCTGCGCCGCCAGATAGTCCAGCGCCGCCTGCCCGGTCAGCGCCTCGAACCGCCGCACGCCCGCCGAAGACGCGCTGTCGCCAAGCGCGACGAAGGCCCCGATGTCGCCGGTGCGGGTTACATGGGTGCCGCCGCACAGTTCGATCGAATAAGTCTTGCCCTCCGGTCCCTTGCCGGAACCGGGCTGCTCGCCCATCGACACGACGCGCACTTCATCGCCGTATTTCTCGCCGAACAGCGCCTGCGCACCCAGGCCGCGCGCGTCGTCCGGCGTCATGATCCGGGTCGTCACCGCCGTGTTCTGCCGGATGAATTCGTTCACCTCATGCGCGACGGTGGCAATTTCCGCAGGCGTCAGCGCCTTGGAATGGCTGAAGTCAAACCGCAACCGGTCCTCCGCGTTCAGCGAGCCCTTCTGCGCGACATGATCGCCCAAAGTGCGCCGCAGCGCCTCGTTCAGCAGGTGGGTGGCCGAGTGGTTCGCCCGGATCGCCGCGCGCCGCGCATGGTCCACCTCAAGCCGCGCGCCCTGCCCGGTCGAAATCTCGCCCATCGTCACTTCGGCGAAATGGATGAACACACCCGCGACCTTCCTCGTATCGGTCACATGCGCCTCGCCGGTCTCGGTGCGGATGATGCCGGCATCGCCGACCTGCCCGCCCAATTCCGCATAGAACGGCGTCTGGTTCACCACGACCTGCACCGCGCCCTTCGCCGAAGGCACCGCCTGCCCCTCCACCACCAGTGCGAGGATCTGCCCCTCCGCCACTTCGGTGTCATAGCCCAGGAATTCGGTCACGCCCTTGTCTTCGGCGATCTCGTGCCAGATCTTCGCCTCTTTCGTCTCGCCCGACCCGGCCCAGCTCGCCCGCGCCTTGGCCTTCTGCTCGGCCATCGCGGCGTCGAAGCCGTTGGTATCGACCTTGCGGCCCTGCTCGCGCAGCGCATCCTCGGTCAGGTCGAGCGGGAAGCCGTAGGTGTCATAAAGCTTGAACGCCGCCTCGCCCGGCAGTTCCGCCCCTTCGGGCAGCTTCGCCAGTTCGTCATCGAGCAGCTTCAGCCCACGGTCAAGCGTCACGCGGAACTTGGTTTCCTCAAGCTTCAGCGTCTCCTCGATCAGCGCCTGCGCCTGCACCAGTTCCGGATAGGCCGCGCCCATCTGCCGCACCAGCGCGGGCACCAGCCGGTGCATCACCGGATCCTTCGCACCCAGCATATGCGCATGGCGCGCGGCCCGGCGCAGGATGCGGCGCAGCACATAGCCGCGCCCGTCGTTCGACGGCATCACGCCATCCGCGATCAGGAACGAGGTCGAACGCAAATGGTCCGCGATCACGCGATGATGCACCTTGCCCGGGCCGTCCGGATCCTGCGACGTGACATGGGCCGAAGCCTCAATCAGGCTGCGCATCAGGTCGGTGTCGTAGTTGTCGTGTTTGCCCTGCAACAGCGCACCGATCCGCTCCAGCCCCATGCCGGTGTCGATCGACTGCATGTCGAGCGTACGCATCGAGCCGTCCTCGAACTGCTCGTTCTGCATGAAGACGAGGTTCCAGATCTCGATGAACCGGTCGCCGTCTTCCTCCGCCGAACCGGGCGGGCCGCCCCAGATATGCGAGCCGTGGTCGAAGAAGATCTCGGTGCAGGGACCGCAGGGACCGGTCGGACCCATCTGCCAGAAATTGTCCTTGGTCGGGATCCGGATGATCCGGTCATCCGTCAGCCCCGCGACCTTCTTCCAGATCTCCGCCGCCTCGTCATCGGTGTGATAGACGGTGACCAGCAGCTTGTCCTTCGGGATGCCGAAATCCTTCGTCAGCAGTTCCCAGGCGAAGGGGATCGCGCCGCTCTTGAAATAGTCGCCGAAGGAGAAATTCCCCAGCATCTCGAAGAACGTGTGGTGGCGCGCGGTGTAACCAACGTTGTCGAGGTCGTTATGCTTGCCGCCCGCGCGGACGCATTTCTGCGCGGTGGTGGCGCGGTGGTAGTCGCGCTTTTCGACGCCGGTGAAGCAGTTCTTGAACTGCACCATCCCGGAGTTGGTGAACATCAGCGTCGGGTCGTTGCGCGGCACCAAGGGCGAGCTGGGCACGATCCGGTGGCCGTTGCGCTCGAAGAAGTTCAGGAAGGTCGAGCGGATATCGTTAAGGCTGGGCATGAGAGTGGGCCTTGTGCAAGATTTGGTCCCGTTTAGCGCCCGCATCCCCGCCTGTCCAGAAAAAGGCCGGGGAGAACCCCGGC
This sequence comes from Paenirhodobacter sp., assembly GCF_047600745.1. GTDB lineage: Bacteria > Pseudomonadota > Alphaproteobacteria > Rhodobacterales > Rhodobacteraceae > Rhodobacter. The sequence continues at coordinate 760,327 of NZ_JASGKI010000004.1, forward strand.
CCTTCGGCTCATTCTTCGGTCAGGGCCTCATCCCCCTCGCCCGCGCCGAAATCGAGGCCGTGGCTCGCACGGATCTTGTCCTCGATCTCATAGGCCATGTCGGGATTGTCGCGCAGGAACTGCTTGGCGTTCTCGCGCCCCTGGCCGATCCGCTCATCGCCATAGGAGTACCAGGCGCCCGATTTCTCGACCACGCCCGCCTTGACGCCGAGGTCGATCAACTCGCCGACCTTGGAAATCCCCTCGCCATACATGATGTCGAATTCCACCTGCCGGAACGGCGGGGCCACCTTGTTCTTGACGACCTTGACGCGGGTCTGGTTGCCCACCACCTCGTCACGGTCCTTGATCGCACCGGTGCGGCGGATATCCAACCGGACCGATGCGTAGAATTTCAGCGCATTGCCGCCCGAGGTGGTTTCCGGATTGCCGAACATCACGCCGATCTTCATCCGGATCTGGTTGATGAAGATCACCATGCAGTTCGACCGGCCGATCGAAGCGGTCAGCTTGCGCATCGCCTGACTCATCAGCCGGGCCTGGGCGCCCACCGTGGCATCGCCCATGTCGCCCTCGATCTCGGCCTTCGGCGTCAGCGCGGCGACCAAGTCGACCACCACCATGCTCACCGCGCCCGAACGCACCAGCGTATCGACGATTTCCAGCGCCTGTTCACCCGTATCCGGCTGCGAAATCAGCAGCTCGTCGAGGTTCACCCCCAGCTTGCGCGCATAAAGCGGGTCGAGCGCATGTTCCGCGTCGACAAAGGCGCAAACCCCGCCCTTCTTCTGTTCTTCCGCGATGCAATGCAGCGTCAGCGTGGTCTTCCCCGAGCTTTCCGGCCCGTAGATCTCGATGATCCGCCCCTTCGGCAGCCCGCCGATACCAAGCGCGATGTCGAGCCCGAGCGAGCCCGTGGAGGTCGCCTCGATCTCCGTCGCGGGATTGTCCCCGCCCAGCTTCATGATCGCGCCCTTGCCGAACTGCCGCTCGATCTGCGCAAGCGCCAATTCAAGAGCCTTCTGCTTATCCGCGCCGCGTTTGTCACTCATATCGAAAAGGCCTGCCGTTACTGCCATCTGACGCTCCTTATTCCACAGCGCGCCGCCCGCGGCAATCTGGGGCAAGCCGCAAGACGTTCTCTGCATGTTCCCTGCCTTTATGGGAACAATCAGAGAACAATTCAATAAAATTCGACAAGATCAGACTGTCGCAAATCTGGTTAACAAACTGTTGATCCAACCCGGCACCGCGCCGCCCGCCGATAAAAATTTTCCGCCCCCGGGTGTTGACAGCCCCGGGGGGCCGTGACTAACTCCCGCTCCGTTAGCACTCACCAACGACGAGTGCTAAAACCAATCGGACTGGAACCTTAGGGAGTTACCCAGATGGCATTCAAACCGCTTCATGACCGCGTGCTGGTCAAGCGCGTGCAAAGCGACGAAAAGACCAAGGGCGGGCTGATCATCCCCAATTCGGCAAAGGAAAAGCCGGCGGAAGGCGAGATCATTGCGGTGGGCGAAGGTGCGCGCAAGGATTCGGGCGAACTGATCGCACCCTCGGTCAAGGTTGGCGACCGCGTGCTCTTCGGCAAATGGTCGGGCACGGAAGTGACGCTCAACGGCGAAGAGCTGCTGATCATGAAGGAATCCGACATCATGGGGATCATCGGCTGATCCGGCCGGTTCTCCTGATTTCCCAACAAGTTTAAGGAGCCAAGATTATGGCAGCCAAGGACGTCAAGTTCTCGACCGATGCCCGCGACCGGATGCTGAAGGGTGTCAACATCCTCGCAGACGCGGTGAAGGTCACGCTCGGCCCGAAAGGCCGCAACGTCGTCATCGACAAATCGTTCGGCGCCCCGCGCATCACCAAGGACGGCGTGTCGGTCGCGAAGGAAATCGAACTCTCGGACAAGTTCGAGAACATGGGCGCGCAGCTGGTGAAGGAAGTCGCCGCGCGGACCAATGACGAAGCGGGCGACGGCACCACCACCGCCACCGTGCTCGCGCAGGCGATCATCAAGGAAGGCCTGAAGTCGGTTGCCGCCGGGCTGAACCCGATGGACCTGAAGCGCGGCATCGACCTCGCCACCGCGAAGGTCGTCGAAGCGATCAAATCCGCCTCGCGCCCGGTCGCCGACAGCGACGAAGTTGCGCAGGTCGGCACGATCTCGGCCAACGGCGAAGCCCAGATCGGCCGCTTCATCGCTGATGCGATGCAGAAGGTCGGCAACGAGGGTGTCATCACCGTCGAAGAAAACAAGGGCATGGAGACCGAAGTCGAAGTCGTCGAAGGGATGCAGTTCGACCGCGGCTACCTCTCGCCCTATTTCGTGACCAACCCGGACAAGATGATCGCCGATCTCGACGACGTTCTGATCCTGCTGCACGAAAAGAAACTTTCGTCGCTGCAACCGATGGTTCCGCTGCTCGAAGCCGTGATCCAGTCGCAAAAGCCGCTGCTGATCATCGCCGAAGACGTCGAAGGCGAAGCGCTGGCGACCCTCGTCGTCAACAAGCTGCGCGGTGGGCTGAAGATCGCCGCCGTCAAGGCTCCGGGCTTCGGTGACCGCCGCAAGGCCATGCTCCAGGACATCGCGATCCTGACCGGCGGCCAGGTGATCTCGGAAGATCTGGGCATGAAGCTCGAAAACGTCGGCATCGACATGCTCGGCAAGGCGAAGAAGGTCTCGATCTCGAAAGAGAACACGACCATCGTCGACGGCGCCGGCGAAAAGGCGGAAATCGAAGCCCGCGTCGGCCAGATCCGCACCCAGATCGAGGAAACCACCTCGGACTACGACCGTGAAAAGCTGCAAGAGCGCGTGGCCAAACTGGCTGGCGGCGTTGCGGTGATCCGCGTCGGCGGCATGACCGAAGTCGAAGTGAAAGAGCGCAAGGACCGTGTGGACGATGCGCTGAACGCCACCCGTGCGGCGGTTCAGGAAGGCATCATCGTCGGCGGCGGCGTCGCGCTGGTTCAGGCGACCAAGGCTCTCGACGGGCTGAAGGGTGCGAACGCGGATCAGGACGTGGGGATCAACATCATCCGCCGCGCTCTCGAAGCGCCGCTGCGTCAGATCTCGGAAAACTCGGGCGTCGATGGCGCCGTGGTGGCGGGCAAGATCCGCAACTCGGAATCGCTCTCGTTCGGCTTCAACGCGCAGACCGAAGAATATGGTGACATGTTCAAGTTCGGCGTGATCGACCCGGCGAAGGTGACCCGCACCGCGCTGGAAAACGCCTCCTCGGTGGCAGGCCTGCTGATCACCACCGAAGCGATGATCGCCGAAAAGCCCGAGCCGAAGGCTCCCGCTGGCGGCATGCCCGACATGGGCGGCATGGGCGGCATGATGTAAGCAGCCTCTGGCACCCGGGGTTTCCCCGGGTGCTTTCTTTCGGACGGCCTGATTGCGGCGGTTCTCTGGTCTATTGACGACAGTTGCTTTCCCAAACCGGGACGCGCGGTATTGGAACCGCAGACGGGAATCCTGCGCGACACATCGCGAAATCCACCGCTATCAGCCAGCAATGCGAGCCCGACCGGATCCCGCGATGAATGGCCAGCCTGCGGCGCCCTGACCACGTAGAAATCCTCGGCCATCCGCGCGCCCTGAGACCCATGGCCTCCATCTCCGCGACAGAACGGAGCGCTTTTCAGACATGGCAAACCGAAAAGCGACGGGGACGATGGAACCCTGAGCAACGCCGGAATTCCACCGGTGTCGCACGGAACGAATCGGCTCTGATACCGCCCCGACCGTTCCGGAAAATACCGGCCGAGCCTCGGAAAAGATGCCTCCGGCCCCGCGCAGACAACCGGGTCGCGGCGGAGGCCGCAAACCTTTCCCGATGCCTCAGAGTTCCGCGACCGCCTGTTCCTGCGAGACCCGCACCAGAAGTTCGGGCGACAATGCCAGAGCCGCCTGAACCCGGAGCCGCGTTTCATCATCCTCGCTGCGCAGGCGCGCCCGCAACCGGGCCTGCGCTCCACCGAGGCGCGCCAGTGCCATATCCCGCTGATCCGCCCGATAGGCGCATTCCATGGGCAGCGTTTCCTCGAACGACGCCAGTTCCGCCTCCAGCGCCGTGGCCGCCAGGCGCAGTTCGGAGGCTTCGGGCCGACGGGCGATCTCCGCCCGGCACCCTACGACCGCCGCCCTCAGCCCGACAACACGGAACCGGGCCATCGCCTCGGCCTGCGCGGAAAAGCCAATCTCACGGCACGCCTGCTCGACCTGAGCAAGATCCGCCTGCACATCGGAAACCGGCTCGTTTCCCAGCGGGATCACCTTGCCAAACTGCTGCCAATTCGCGACTTGCGCCATCACCATGCTCCCTCAATGAACAGAAAGAGAACATGGCAGATCACAGTGAACAAGGAGTGAACAACATCGAGTCCCGCGAAGAAATCAGGAAAAACTCAGGCGGGTTCGCGCAGAATCTTGCACATCGGGCCGAACATTTCGGCGTTCGCGGCGATCACGGCGCCGGATTCAAGAATGTCGCGGCCCTCCCGGACGGGTCCGACGAAGCCGCCGGCCTCTTTCACCAGAATCAGCCCCGCAGCGATGTCCCACGGCTGGACGCCGCGCTCCCAATAGCCCTCATACTTGCCCGCGGCGACATAGGCGAGGTCGAGCGCCGCCGCCCCCCACCGTCGCACCCCGGCACAGACCGGCATCAGCCGCGCCAGATCCTGCAATGTCGCAGGCAGGGTCGATTTGCCGCCGAAGGGCACGCCCGTCGCGAAGATCAACTCGATCATCCGGTTCCGCCCGGAAACCCGCAGCCGGGTCTCGTTCATGAAGGCGCCCGCGCCCTTTTCGGCCCAGTAAAGCTCGTCCTTCGCCGCGTCGAACACCACCCCGGCGACGATTTCGCCCTTGTGTTCCAACGCGATCGACACCGCCCAATGCGGCAGACCGTGCAGGAAGTTCGTCGTGCCGTCGAGCGGATCGACGATCCAGCGCCGCGTCGGATCTTCGCCATCCGCGCCGCCGGTTTCCTCGCCGAGCCAGCCATAGGTCGGCCGCGCCCCGCGCAGCTCTTCCTTGATGATCCGCTCGGCCTCGCGGTCGGCCTTCGACACGAAGTCCCCCGGGCCCTTGGAGGAGACCTGAAGGTTCTCGACCTCGCGGAAGTCCTTGACCAGCGAACGCCCCGCCTTGCGCGCGGCCTTGATCATCAGGTTGAGGTTGGCGCTGCCTTGCATCTCTTCCGCTCCATCGTTTGGCCCCGTGCCTTACACGCGCGGACCCCGGATTCCAAGGGGTCAGAAGCCCTGTACCAGTTCCTTGCGCCGTGGCAGGAACACCGTCAGCACCCCGAAGACCGGCAGGACCGAACAGATGATGTAGACCGTCCGGATCCCATACCAGTCGGCGAATACGCCAAGCGCCGCCGCCGCGATGCCGCCGAACCCGAAGGACAGGCCGAAGAAGATCCCCGCCACCATGCCGACCCGGCCGGGCACCAGCTCCTGCGCAAAGACCACGATCGCCGGGAAGGCCGAGGCCAGGATCAGCCCGATGATCACCGTCAGCACACCCGAGGCCGCGAACCCCACATGCGGCAGCGCCAGCGTAAACGGCAGAATCCCGAGGATCGAGATCCAGATCACCGTCATCGGCCCCCAGCGGTCCGCCACCGGCCCGCCCAGCACCGTCCCCGCCGCCACCGCGCCGAGGAACAGGAACAGCATGATCTGCGCCGTGCGGGTATCCACGCCGAAGGTCTCGATCTGGTAGAAGGTGTAGTAGGAGGACATCGACGCCAGATAGATGTTCTTGGTGAACATCAGCAGCGTCAGCACGACGAGCGAAAACGCCACCCGGTTGCGGCTGAGCGGCAGGGTCGTGTCCATCGCCTTGCGCGCCCGGGTGGTCAGCACGCCCTTGTACCAGGAACTGACCCGATAGAGCACGAAGCCCGCGATCAGCGCCAGCACCCCGAACAGCGCCACCGAAGGCCGCCCCAGCGGCAGGATGACGAAGGCCGCCAGCAACGGCCCGATCGCGGTGCCGAAATTGCCGCCGACCTGAAACACCGACTGCGCCATGCCGAACCGCCCACCCGAGGCCAGCCGCGCAACCCGGCTCGATTCCGGGTGGAAAATCGCCGAGCCGAAGCCGATCAGCATCGCCCCCAGCACCACCATCGGATAGTTCGGCGCGAAGGCCAGCCCCATCAGCCCGCAGAAGGTCAGCACCGAGGCCACGGGCAGCGAACGCGGCTGCGGATGCCTGTCGGTATAGATCCCCACCACCGGCTGCAACAGCGAGGCGGTGCCCTGAAACGCCAGCGTCAACAGCCCGATATGCCAGTAGTCCAACGCGAAATCCTGCTTCAGCATCGGATAGATCGACGACAGCATCGACTGCATGACATCGTTGAGCATATGGCACAGGCTGACCGCGATCAGGATCGGGAAGACGGTCTCGCTCGCAGCGCGCGCGGGCTGGGGAATGGCGGACATTGTATCGCTCCGGAGAGGTTTGTTCCGATCTAGCCCCCGCCCCGCGATCCGTCACCAACTGAATTGTAGCGATACATCTTTAGGCCTGTTGCAGCCGCAGCGGTTCCGTCCGCGCAAGCTCCAGGAAGAACGCCATATAGGGCTCGGTCACATCCTCGCTGCGGGTCGCGGCATACATGCTCTTGCGCAGGCCCGTCGCGGTGACCGGGCGGGTGATGTAATCGGGCCGGTATTTCACCTCGCGCAGCACCCAGTCGGGCAGCACCGCCACCCCCCGCCCCGCCGCGACCAGAAGCAGGATCACCGCCGTCAGTTCCACCTGCCGGTGCGCGCGCGGCTCGACCCGGGCGGGCGTCAGCACCATCGAGAACACATCCGAGCGCGCCCGGTCTATCGGATAGGTGATCAGCGTCTGGTCGAGGAAATCCGCCGCCTCGACATAGGGTTTCGCGGCCAGCGGGCTCGACGTCGCGGCGATGAAGGTCGGCGAATAGTCGAACAGCGGGTTGAAGGTGATGCCCGCCATCTGGTTCGGATCCGACGAAATCACCAGATCCACCTCCTCGCGCGCCAGCGCCGGCAGCGCGTTGAAGGCCAGCCCGGCGCGGATGTCGATGTCCACCTCCGGCCACTGGCGGCGGAATTTCTCCAGCACCGGAAACAGCCATTCAAAGCAGGCATGGCATTCGATCGCGATATGCAGCCGCCCCGCCCGGCCCGAGCGCAGCGCCTCGAACTCGGCCTCCACCGTGTCGATTTCGGGCAGGATCCGCTCGGCCAGACGCAACAGCCGCATCCCTGCCGCCGATAGCCGCAGCGGTTTCGAGCGGCGCACGAACAGTTCCACCCCCGCCTGTTCCTCCAGCCCCTTGACCTGATGGCTCAGCGCCGATTGGGTGATGTGCAGGATCTCCGCCGCATGCACGAGCCCCCCCGCGTCGTGGATCGCCTTGATCGTCCGCAGGTGCCGCAGTTCCAGATGCATCTTGTGGTCCGCCTCATGACCTTCTTTAGGAATATGAATTTGTCTCACATCGCCGAATCTGGCACAAGGAGCCCCGAAAGGAGGCCGCCATGACCAAAACGACAGAACAGGCGCCAGTGGCGACCCAACCGAAAGTGAGCTTCGAGTTTTTCCGCCGCAGACGCTCGATGCGTCGTTCCGGCTGTGGGAGACGGTGCAGGCGCTCGCACCGCTGAAACCGAAGTTTGTCTCGGTGACCTATGGCGCCGGCGGCACCACGCGCAAGCTGACGCATGAGGCCGTGGCGACGATCCACAAGAATTACGGGCTGAACGTCGCCGCGCATCTGACCTGCGTCGATGCCACCCGCGCCGAGACGATGGAAATCGTGAACGCCTATGCCGAGGTGGGCGTGACCGAGATCGTCGCGCTGCGCGGCGACCCGCCGAAGGGTGCCGCGCGGTTCGTGCCGCACCCCGAGGGTTTCGCCTCTTCCGTCGAGTTGATCGAGGCGCTGGCCCGCGATGGCCGCTTCACCATCCGCTGCGGCGCCTATCCCGAACCGCATCCGGAGGCCGCCGATACGCTGGCCGATGTCCGCTGGCTGAAGCGCAAGACCGAAGCGGGTGCGACCTCGGCGATCACGCAGTTCTTCTTCGAGGCGGAGACCTTTCTGCGCTTCCGCGACGCCTGCGCGGCGGAGGGAATTTCCGCAACGCTGATCCCCGGCATCCTGCCGATCCAGTCGTGGAAGGGTGCGCGCGGCTTTGCCCAACGCTGCGGCGCGCATATCCCGGCCTGGGTCGAGGAGCGCTTCGAGGCCGCGATCCGCGACGGGCGCGAACAGGACTGCGCGATCGAGATTTGCACCGAGCTTTGCACCCGGCTGGTGGCCGAAGGGGTGGAGGATCTGCAATTCTACACCCTCAACCGCCCGCAACTGACGCTCGCGGTCTGCGACCGGCTTGGCGTGCGGCCCGCGCTGGTCTCTGCCGCCTGAGTGACGCAACGGAACGGCACCGCCCCCTTTCCGCAGCCGACCCACCGGTTAGGCTGCGCCAACAGGGAGGAACCGATGCCACAGACATTCGCCGAAGGACCGCAGGATTTTCCGCCACTCGCCACCGTGCTGGAGATGTCCGGGCTGGAATATATGCAGAAGATGATGGCGGGCGAGGTGCCCACCACCACCTTCGCCCGGGGCGCGAACTACCGGATCAGCAAGGTCGAAAAGGGGCTGGTCGAGATCACTGGCACGCCGCTGTTTGAACATACCAACGCTTTTGGCGGGGTGCATGGCGGCTGGTATGGGGTGATGCTCGACACCTGCCTGACCTGCGCGATCATCACCGGCCTGCCGAAGGGGCAGTATCAGACGACGCTGGAATACAAGGTCAACATGGTGCGGGCGATCCCGGTCGGGATGGAGGTCACCGGCGTTGGCCGGCTGGAACATCTGGGGCGCTCAACGGGGATCGCCCGTGGCGAGATCCGCGGCCCCGACGGCCGGGTCTATGCGTTCGGCACCGCCACCTGCTTCCTGATGACCGCGCCGGACTGACCGGCGCAGGCGCCGCATCCCTGAGGCAAGCCGGGGCCGCACCGTCAGCCACCATTCCAGCCCATGCGCCAGCGCGCCCGGGTCGATGCTCTCGGACCGGTCCCGGCCGATCACGCGCGGCGCCCGGGCGAGGAAGAACTTGCCGAAACCGTTCCAGCTTCCGATCGAAGGCGCGTGGGGATTGCAGGGAAAGGCGGTGCGCCAGCCTTCGGGCAGATGCAACCCCGCCGATTGCGCCCGGCCCAGCATCCAGACCAGCGGCACATTGGCCAGCGGACGCGCTTCCTCACGCCCGCCCAACTGCCCCCCGATATCGGCATGGGTGCCGCGGAACCACATCTGCTCGATCCGCCCCGCCCCGGTGCCATTGCTGTCCCACAGCAGCGGCTCGAACATGGAGCGCGTCTCGTGCAGGGCCAGCGCATGAAACCCATGCGCGACCGCAGGACCAAGGCGATGATCGTGGAACCGATAGCGCGGCTCGCTCAGCATCCAGACCAGCGGGAACTGAAACCCAAGCGCGCGCACCGTGTCGAAGGCGCCCACCATCCGGATCGGCACATCCTCATGACAGAACCGGGCGCGGAATGCCTCCGCCGGGCCGCCCGCCTCGTAATAGCGCCAGGCCAGGGTGACGTTGCGCTCCGTCGCCTGGGCCGAGGTCAGCAGCCCCACCCGTTCGATCATCCCCGCCAGCGAGCGCACCGCGAAGGCCCCGCGCGAATAGCCGATCAGATAGATCCGGTCGCCCGGACGGTAGCGCGTCGCAAGCCAGCCATAGGCCCGCTGGATCTGCGCATTGACGCCCCAGCCGAACCACAGGTCGCGCAGGTCGCGCCATTCGTGGAACTGCATCCCGGCGCCGTAGTAATGCGACCCGCGCGGAACGTGCAGCCGAAGGAATTCGTAGATCAACCCGATCGAGGTCAGCCCCGAAGGCGTCAGCGACCCCATCGTGCCGTCCAGCAGGATCACATGATCGACCGGCCCGCGCCGCCGCCGCACCGGGGGCGCCGCTTCCGGGATCCGGCGGGATCCGCGCAGCGCCGTGATGATCGTCTCGAACAACCCCCGCATCGCCTGTCCCCGAAAGCACAAAACCTTGCCCCGAGTGTAGGGCAAGGTTCATGACAAACGATTTACGTTTCCGCGAGGTTCCGGCAAAAAACGCCGCCTGCTCAGTTCTTCAGCGACAGCGCAGTCAGAATCTCCATCTGACCGAAGCCGTTGAACCGGGTGTTGGTGGCCGAGGAATAGGCGCCCATCCCCTCGAACACCACGAAATCACCCTCTGCCAGATCCGTGGGCAGCGCGAGTTCGCCCGGCAGGCGGTCCACCGAATCGCAGGTCGGGCCGAAGACGATCCGCTCCACCGCCCCGGCTTCGCGCCGGAAACCCTCGGGCGACCAGACCGAAACCCGGTCGATATTGCCGATCAGCGGCAGTTCCGCCAGCCCGCCATAGACGCCATCGTTCAGGAAGACATGCAGATCGTCGCGCAGCGCCTTGACGCGGGTGATATGGGTGAAGGCATCGCCCACCAACCCCCGGCCCGGTTCGCAGACCAGTTCGGGCCGCTCGGCGCCGAAGGCTTCGGTGGCCACGCGGTCGATCAGCGCGAAGATGTCCTCAAGCGCCGGAGCCGGGCCCTGGGTGCGGTGGTTCGGGAAGCCGCCGCCGACGTTCAGCCGATGCGCGCGCACGCCCGCAGTGCGGCAGATCTCGGCCGCGGTGCGGATATAGGCGTCCCAGGCCATCGGATCGGTGCATTGCGTGCCCGGATGGAAGGTCAGCGAGGGGGTGAAGCCCGCCTCCGCCGCCGTCTTCAGCAGCTCCGCCGCCAGTTCCGCCGTCGCGCCGAATTTCGCGCCGAAGTTATAGGCCGCGCCCTGCACCGGCAGCTTGAACCGCACCGAGATTTCGCGACCCTCGGCCGGGACCATCTCGATCAGCTTCGCCAGTTCGGATTTCGAATCGACCGACCAGGTTCGCACATTCGCCTTGACCGCATGGGCGATCTCGTCGCGCGCGCGCACCGGGTTGTGGTAATGCAGCGCGGCGCCGGGGGCGATGCGGCGGATCATGTCGATCTCGAAGGGCGAGGCCACGTCGAAGCCGCGCACACCGGCGGCGACGAGGTTCTCGATCACCATCTCGTCGGGGTTCGACTTGACGGCATAGGTCACCAGCCCCGGGAATCCCTTCAGAAAGCGGCGCGCGGTCGCCTGCAAGACGGCGGGCGCGAACACCAGCACCGGGTGGTCGGGTTGCTTGTGACGGATGATTTCGGACGGATTCGCCCAGATAGTCTTCGACAGTCCCATCGGCTTCTCCTCGCCAACAGAATTGCAGCCACCTCTTGCCCCGGCTTTACGGGTCGGGAGACGCTTACAGCGTTTCAACCAACCAGGCCAGGTGCGTATGAGCCGCCCTTTTCCTGTCTCACTTCAGTTTGCGCCATATGGGGCACAATCCCACCGGACAAAAGTATAGAAGTGGAGCGATTTGTCGTTATAATGACGAAACTGCCGGTCAAATTGCAGGGGGCGCCGATGGATGATCTGGACAGGGGGATTTTGGGGCTGCTCTCGGCCGATGCGCGGATTTCGGTGGCGACGCTCGCGCGCCGGTTGAAGGTCGCGCGCTCGACGATTCAGGCCCGGCTGGAGCGGCTGGAGACCTCGGGCATCATCGTCGGCTATACGGTCAAGCTCGGCGAGGCGGCGCGCGCGGGGCGGCTGCGGACCACCGTCCTGCTGACCATCGAGCCGCGCGCGCAGGCGGCGATCCTGACCCGGCTGAAGGCGATCCCCGAGGTCGAGCGGATCCACACCACCTCGGGCCGGGTGGACCTGCTGTTGCAGCTCGCCGCCGATTCCACCGCGCAGATCGACGCGGTGCTTGACCAGATCGGGGAGATGCCGGGGGTGAAAAGCTCCGAAAGCCTGATCCATCTGACAACGAAGCTCGACCGCGCGGTCTAGGCTTTTCCTTGCGGGATGCGCAGGCTAAACAGCGGTCAAGCCCTGAAAGGACCTGACCGATGACGATGGAAAAGACCTTCGACGCGCAAGAGGCGGAGCCCCGGATCTATGCGAAATGGGAGGCGGCGGGCGCCTTCAAGGCGGGCGCCAATGCCTCGCGCCCGGAAACCTTCTGCATCATGATCCCGCCGCCCAATGTCACCGGGGCGCTCCATGTCGGCCATGCCTTCAACAACACGGTGCAGGACATCCTGACCCGCTGGCACCGGATGCGCGGCTTCGACACGCTGTGGCAGCCGGGGCAGGACCACGCCGGCATCGCCACCCAGATGATGGTGGAAAAGGAACTGGCGAAGACCGGCCAGCCGACGCGGGTCGAACTCGGGCGCGACGAGTTCCTCAAGAAAGTCTGGGAGTGGAAGGGCAAGTACGGCTCGACCATCGTCGGGCAGCTGAAGCGGCTGGGGTCGAGCTGCGACTGGTCGCGCAACGCCTTCACCATGTCCGGCGCCCCCGGCGCACCTGCGGGCGAAGAGGGCAATTTCCACGATGCGGTGATCAAGGTCTTTGTCGATATGTATGACAAGGGCCTGATCTATCGCGGCAAGCGGCTGGTGAACTGGGATCCCCATTTCGAGACCGCGATCTCCGACCTAGAGGTCGAAAGCACCGAGGTCGCGGGCCATATGTGGCACTTCCGCTACCCGCTCGCGGGCGGCAAGACCTATATCTACCGCGAGAAGGACGCGGATGGGAACGTCACGCTGGAGGAAGAGCGCGACTATATTTCCATCGCGACCACCCGGCCCGAAACCATGCTGGGCGATGGCGCGGTGGCGGTGAACCCGTCGGATGAACGGTATTCCGCGCTGATCGGCACGCTGTGCGAAATCCCGGTGGGGCCGAAGGCGCTGCGCCGTCTGATCCCGATCATCGCCGACCCCTACCCCGATCCGGCCTTTGGCTCCGGCGCGGTGAAGATCACCGGCGCGCACGACTTCAATGACTATCAGGTCGCGAAACGCGCGGGGCTGCCGCTCTACCGGCTGATGGATACGCGGGCGCGGATGCGGGTCGACGGGCTGGATTACGAAACCTCGGCCAGACGCGCGGCGGAAATCGCGGGCGGCGCGCGCTTTACCGAGGCCGAGGTGGACAGCCTGAACCTGGTGCCCGAAGACCTGCGCGGGCTGGACCGGATGGAGGCGCGCGCCCGGGTGGTCGAGGCCGTCACTTCCGAGGGGCTGGCCGTGATGATCCCCAACCCGAAATGGGGCGAGGATGGCGAACCCGCCCTGCTGCCGCTGGTCGAGAACAAGCCGATCATGCAGCCCTTCGGCGACCGCTCCAAGGTGGTGATCGAGCCGATGCTGACCGATCAGTGGTTCGTGGATGCCGAAAAGATCGTCGGCCGTGCGCTGGATGCGGTGCGCAACGGCGAAACGGTGATCCTGCCCGAGGCGGGCGAGAAGACTTATTACCACTGGCTGGAAAACATCGAACCCTGGTGCATCTCGCGTCAGCTGTGGTGGGGCCATCAGATCCCGGTGTGGTATGGGCTCGACCTCGGCGTCAGCGGTTTCCGGGACGATGAGGGCGACGGCGCGCTGGATCTGGTCGAGATGGGCCGGCTGCTGATCACCGACGACATGGTGCATCGCGACCCGGTGTTCCATTGCGCCCCGAGTTTCGAGGCGGTGCAGGCCGCCTTCGTCGCCGAAATCGCCGATCTGCCGGTGCCCCTGGGCAACATGCGCATCGTCGAGGTGGCGGACAAACAGGCGGCGGTCGAAACGCTGGCGGCCTCGCTTGCGGAGTATGAAATCAGCGAGGATCCGACCCGGCTGGTCTATCCGGTCTGGCGCGATGCGGATGTGCTCGACACCTGGTTCTCCTCTGGCCTGTGGCCGATCGGCACCCTGGGCTGGCCCGAGAACACCCCGGAGTTGCAGCGTTATTTCCCGACCGATGTGCTTGTCACCGGGTTCGACATCCTGTTCTTCTGGGTCGCGCGGATGATGATGATGCAGCTTGCCGTCACCGGCGAGGTGCCGTTCCGCACCGTCTACCTGCACCAGCTCGTCCGCGACGAGAAGGGCAAGAAGATGTCGAAGACGGCGGGCAATGTCATCGACCCGCTGGAAATCATCGACGAATACGGGGCCGATGCGCTGCGTTTCACCAATGCCTCGATGGCGGCGCTTGGCGGTGTGCTGAAACTGTCGAAGGACCGGATCGCGGGCTATCGCAACTTTGGCACGAAGCTGTGGAACGCCACCCGTTTCGCGGAAATGAACGGCGTGTTCGAGGCGCCCGCGGGCCTGCCCACGCCGCAGAACACCGTGAACCGCTGGATCATCGGCGAAACCGCGAAAGTGCGCGAAACGGTCGATGCGGCCTTCGGCAGCTATCGGTTCAACGAGGCGGCGCTGGCGCTTTACGGTTTCGTCTGGGGCAAGGTCTGCGACTGGTATGTCGAATTCGCCAAGCCGCTGTTCGACACCGAAGACGCCGCCGAGACCCGGCAGACCATGCGGTGGGTGCTGGATCAGTGCTATATCCTGCTGCATCCGATCATGCCCTTCATCACCGAAGAGCTGTGGGCCCTGACCGGCGACCGGGCGAAAATGCTGGTCCATGCCGACTGGCCCACCTATGGCGCCGAACTGATCGACCCCGAGGCCGACCGCGAGATGAACTGGGTCATCGACCTGATCGAAACGATCCGCTCCTCGCGGGCGCAGATGGGTGTGCCGGTCGGGCTGAAACTGCCGATGGTTCTGGCGCAGGCGGATGATGCCGCGCGGCAGGCCTTTGCCCGCAACGAGGCGCTGGTGTTCAAGCTGGCGCGGATCGACAGCATCACCGAAACCGCGATCCCGAAGGGCGCGATCTCGATCCCGGTTCAGGGCGCGCTGTTCGGCCTGCCGCTCGAAGGGGTGATCGACGTGGCGGCGGAAAAGGCGCGGCTGGAGAAATCGCTGGCGAAGATCGAGAAGGAAGCGGCGGCCCTGCGCGGGCGGCTGTCGAACCCGAAGTTCATCGCCAATGCCGCCGATGAGGTGATCGACGAGGCGCGCGAAAACCTCGCCGCGCGGGAGGATGAGGCGGGCAAGATCGCCGCCGCCGTCACCCGTCTGGCCGAACTCGGCTGACCACAGGCCGCCCGGGGGAAACTCCGGGCGGTCCGTGCCCCTCAGGCCAGGCCGAGCTTCGTCAGCCGTGCCGCGCGCAGCCGGGCGAAATCGTCGCCGGCGTGATAGCTGGAGCGGGTCAGCGGCGTGGCAGAAACCATCAGGAAGCCCTTCCCATATGCCGCGCGCTCATATTCCTTGAACTCGTCGGGATGGACGAAGCGGTCGACCCGGTGGTGCTTCGGCGAGGGTTGCAGATATTGCCCGATCGTCAGGAAATCGACATCGGCGGCGCGCATGTCGTCCATCACCTGCTTGACCTGCATCGCGCCCTCCCCCAGCCCGACCATGATGCCGGATTTGGTGAAGATCGTCGGGTCCAGATCCTTCACCCGCTGCAACAGCCGCAGCGAATGGAAGTAGCGCGCGCCGGGACGGACCTCGGGATACAGGCCGGGGACGGTTTCGAGATTGTGATTGAACACGTCGGGCTTCGCCTCGACCACGATTTCCAGCGCGCGGGCATCGCATTTCAGGAAATCGGGCGTCAGGATCTCGATCGTCGTGCCGGGGGCGCGGTGGCGCACGGCGCGGATCGTCTGGGCGAAATGCTCGGCCCCGCCATCCTTCAGATCGTCGCGGTCGACCGAGGTGATGACCACATGTTTCAGCCCCAGCGTCTGCACCGCATGGGCCACGCGGCCCGGCTCGAACGCGTCGAGCGTATCGGGCCGCCCCGTCGCCACGTTGCAGAACGAACAGCCGCGGGTGCAGATCTCGCCCATGATCATCATCGTCGCATGGCCCTGCGACCAGCATTCGCCGACGTTCGGGCACCCCGCCTCCTCACAGACGGTGACGAGCCGGTTCGACTTCAGAATCGCGCGCGTATCCTGATATCCCTGCGAGGTCGGGGCTTTCACCCGGATCCACGAAGGCTTCTTGGGCTGGGCCTGATCGGGCTTGTGGGCCTTCTCGGGATGGCGCTGTTCGGGGATATTGAGTTCACGCA
This sequence comes from Paenirhodobacter sp., assembly GCF_047600745.1. Taxonomy (GTDB): domain Bacteria; phylum Pseudomonadota; class Alphaproteobacteria; order Rhodobacterales; family Rhodobacteraceae; genus Rhodobacter. The sequence goes on from NZ_JASGKI010000004.1 coordinate 776,462, forward strand.
CGTTAAGTTCCCTCTTTTCCGGGATGCCATACATAGATAGTCCCAATCTTGTCCAAGCGCAATTGCGAGGGGGGTGACCCCCGGGCCAGGCGCCGGACGACGGAATGGCAACAAAGGATCACGGGCGTGCCCGTTATGAGTGAACCATGAAAAAGATCATTGCAGAGGTTCTGGGAACCTTTTTCCTCGTGTTCTTCGGTGTCGGAACGGCTGTCACCACCGGCGCGGAGTTCGGGCTCTTGCCGATCGCGGTGGCCTTCGGCCTGTCGATCGTCGCGGCGGCCTATGGCCTCGGCGCGATCTCGGGCGCACACCTGAACCCGGCGGTCTCGCTGGGCGTGCTGTGCGCGGGCCGAATGACGGCGGGTGAATTCGTCCAGTATGTGATCGCTCAGGTGGTCGGCGCGATTCTCGGCGCGCTCGTCATCTACCTGATCGCGACCGGCAAGTCGGACTATTCGGTAACGGCGAACGGCCTCGGCCAGAACGGCTTTGGCCCGGGCTACGGCAAGGGCTATGGCCTCGGCGCGGCGCTGATCTTCGAGGTCGTCGCGACCTTCATCTTCGTCACGGTGATCCTCGGCGTGACCGGGCCGGGCTCGACCGCGGGCTTCGCGGGTCTCGCCATCGGCCTGACGCTGACGGCGGTCCACCTCGTCGGCATCAACGTGACCGGCACCTCGGTCAACCCGGCGCGTTCGATCGGGCCGGCGCTGTTCGTCGGCGGCCAGGCGCTGTCGCAATTGTGGGTGTTCATCGTGGCGCCGCTGGTGGGCGGTGCGCTTGCGGGCATCGTGAATGCCGCGGGCCTGACCAAGGCTGACGCCTGATCCTGCGGGCTCCGCCTCCGGGCGGAGCCCCCCTAATCCCAAAGGCGATGCCCGGTTTCCGCCTTGCGCAACGCGCCGGAGGCGTCGAACGCCAAGGCCCCGCTGCGCTGCAACCGGACCTGATCCCAGATTTCGCATTTCCCGGTGGCACCCTCGGCCAGCCGCGCGGCCACGATGAGCAGCGCACCGTCCCGGCATGTCTCGGCCACGCGCTCCGGCGCGGCCTTGCCGGTCAGATGCACGACAGCCCGACCGTTCCAGTCCGCCGTCCGCACCCCCTTCGGCCCGGCAAAGGCCGGACGCGCGGCGGCCTCTTCGGCCGTGGCTCCGTCGCCATCCGCCTCAAGCCAGTTTTCCGCGACATAGGCCGCCCCCGGTTTGGACAGCGCCCGCCCCGCGGGCGTCATCAGCCCGACCAGTTCGGCCTCCGCCCCCACCAGCAGGACCGGCCGCGTGACCTGCATCCAGAGCGCCATCGCCACCAGCGCCGCGCAGATCCCCGCCGCCCGCACCGGCCCGCGCGCCAGCAGCGCGACCATCGCCCCCGCCGTCATCAGCGGCACGACCACCGCCGGAGGCGAAGGCACCATCGACACTGCGCCGCCCATCCCCGCCACCCACTCGGCGATGAAGATCATCCAGCGCGTACCCATCTCCATCACCCAAAGCGGCAGCCCGGACAGGCCGATCGGCGCCAGCACCGCCGCGACCACCCCGGCGGACATGATGAACGTGCCCATCACCGGCACCGTCAGCATATTGGCGATCACGCCATAGCCCGACACCCGGTTGAAATGCGCCGCCGACAGCGGTCCGGTCGCGGCGCTGGCGATGAGCGAGGTAACCAGCAGTCCCAGCACCGGCCTGAGCCAGCGCGGCACCCCGGTCGCGTGGCTCTCCCAATGGCTGTATAGCGCGATCAGCCCGACCGTCGCCGCAAAGGACATCTGAAACCCCGGCTCCGTCACGCTTTCGGGCCGCAGCACCATCAGCACGATCGCCGCCAGCGCCACCGTCCGCAGCGACAGTGCGCGCCGGTCGAACAGCACCGCGAGTAGCATCACCGCTGTCATCAGATAGGCCCGCGCCGTCGCGACCTCGGCCCCCGCGACCCACAGATACCCCGTCGCCGCCATCAGCGCGACCAGCGCCGCCACCTTCTTCGCCGGCACCCGCAGCGCGAGCGATCCGCAGGCCGCGATACCGTAGCGGATCGCCGCGAAGACGAAGCCCGCCAGCATCCCCATGTGCAGCCCCGAAATCGACACGATATGATACAGGTTCGAGGCCCGCATCACCTCGTTCGTCGCCTCGGAAATGCCGGATCGGTCGCCGGTCATCAGCGCCGCGGCCACCGCGCCCGCCTGCCCCTCCATCCGTGCCTGCATCGCGCGCGAAATCGCCATCCGCATCCGGTGCCCCGCCAACGCCAGATCGCCGGGCTCGGCAGGTTCAAGCAGCATCACCGGCGCCCGGGTATAGCCCACCGCCCCCAGCCCCTGAAACCAGGCCATGCGGCGGAAATCCCAGGCGCCGGGCTCGGTCGGCCCGTTCGGCGGCGACAGATTCGCCGTCAGCATCACCCGCAGCCCCGGTTCCAGCAGCAGATGGCGCGGCTCCTCCTGCAACGACACCCGCACCCGCCCGGGCGTGCGCGATGGCGCCACGTTGTCCAGATCGAGCTGATCCAGCGTCACCCGGATCCGGTCGCGCGCGGAGCGGTCGATACCGACGATTCGCCCCTCGACCGGGCCGTAGTAGCGAAAGGACAGCACCGGCGCGGCGACCGAATGCGCCCGCATTTCGGCCAGAACAAAGCCCAACGCGCAAAGCGCGAGCAGCCCCGCCGGAAAGCGCAGCGCCTCGGGCGCGCGGAACAGCCCCGCCAGCCCGACGCAGAGCGCCCCCACCATCGCCCAGACCAGCACCGCGGAGGGCTCGTCGCGCAGCAGGAAATAGCCGCCGATTCCGCAGGCCAACGCCATCGGCGCCCAAAGCACCAGATCGACCCGCGCCCGCACCAGAGCCGCACTGATCTGCCCGCGCAGGGCGACGACCGGCCTCGCTTCGGTCCAGACAGGCTCCGCCGACCCCGACACCTTGTTTCCCGCCCCCTGCGCGCATAGAAATCCCGCGAGCCGCAGCCTATCGGCCGCATGGTTTACAGATGGTTAATGCGCGCCCGGCGGCGCGCCGGAAAGGCCCCGATGTCACAGATCGTCACCCGCTTCGCCCCCTCGCCCACCGGCTACCTGCATATCGGCGGGGCCCGCACGGCGCTGTTCAACTGGCTGTTCGCGCGCGGCCATGGCGGGAAATTCCTGCTGCGGATCGAGGACACCGACCGCGCCCGCTCCACCCCGGAGGCGACCGAGGCAATCCTGAAGGGGCTGACCTGGCTTGGCCTCGACTGGGACGGCGATGTGGTCAGCCAGTTCGAGCGCGCGCCGCGCCATGCCGAGGTCGCGCATGAGATGATGGCACGCGGCAATGCCTACAAATGCTTCTCGACTCAGGAAGAGATCGAAGCCTTCCGCGAACAGGCCCGCACTGAGGGCCGCTCGACCCTGTTCCAGAGCCCCTGGCGCGACGCAGACCCGGCAACCTACCCCGACCGGCCCTATGTGATCCGCCTGAAGGCTCCCCGCGACGGCGCGACGGTGATCCGCGACAAGGTGCAGGGCGATGTGACGATCCGCAACGATCAGCTCGATGATATGGTCTGCCTGCGCTCGGACGGCACGCCGACCTATATGCTGGCCGTGGTGGTGGACGACCACGACATGGGCGTGACCCATGTGATCCGGGGCGACGACCATCTGGTCAATGCCGCGCGGCAGATGCAGATCTATGCCGCGATGGGCTGGGATATTCCCATCTACGCCCATATCCCGCTGATCCACGGGCCGGACGGCAAGAAGCTGTCGAAGCGGCACGGGGCGGTCGGGCTCGAACAATATCAGGCGATGGGCTACCCGGCGCCGGGGATGCGCAACTATCTGGCGCGGCTCGGCTGGAGCCATGGCGACGACGAATTCTTCACCGATGCGCAGGCGCGGGACTGGTTCACGCTCGAAGGAATCGGGCGCTCCCCGGCGCGGCTCGACTTCAAGAAGCTCGAAAACATCTGCGGCCAGCATATGGCGGTGATGGAAGATGCTGAACTTCTGGGCGGAGTGACGGGCTATCTGGAGGCGGCTGGGCTCGATCCGCTCACCGATGCACAGGCCAGTGGGCTTCTGCGCGCGATGCCCATCCTCAAGCAATCCGTGAAAACTTACCCGCAGATGATTGAAAAGGCTGCCTTTGTTCTGGTTTCCCGACCGGTCGTGCCGGAGGAAAAAGCACTGAAATCGCTCGATCCGGTATCCCGCGGTATACTCGCCGAATTGACGCCGCAGATGCAAAATGCTAGCTGGACCCGAGAGGAGCTGGAGGCCATCGTCACCGAAGTGGCGCAGGCGCATGGGACCGGGATGGGCAAGATTGCCGCCCCTTTGCGTGCCGCGCTGGCCGGACGGGCCGTGACCCCCAGTGTATTCGATATGATGATTGTTCTCGGTCGGGAGGAGACCCTGGCCAGGATCACTGATCAGGCGGCCTGAGGCCTGGCCGCCTTCCCGGGGAACCGGAAGCGAGACACCGGCGTGGCCCCGCCGGACGACAGGAAAGGGAACCTCATGGCAGATACGACCCGCGTAGCCAAGCTGGAGCTTGACGGGAAGACTTACGACCTCCCGGTGCTATCGCCCAGCGTCGGTCCCGACGTGCTGGACATCCGCAAGCTCTACGGTCAGGCCGACGTCTTCACCTATGACCCCGGCTTCACCTCCACCGCCGCCTGTGACTCGGCGATCACCTATATCGACGGCGACAAGGGCGAGCTGCTGTATCGCGGCTATCCGATCGAGCAACTGGCCGAGAAGTCGCATTACCTCGAAGTCTGCTACCTGCTCCTGAACGGCGAACTGCCGAACAGGGAGCAGATGGAGAAGTTCGAGCGCACCGTGACCCGTCACACGATGGTTCACGAGCAGATGCACAACTTCTACCGTGGTTTCCGCCGCGATGCGCATCCGATGGCGACGATGGTGGGCGTGGTCGGCGCGATGTCGGCCTTCTACCACGACTCGACCGACATCAACGACGAGCGTCAGCGCGAGATCGCCGCCTTCCGGCTGATCGCGAAGCTGCCGACGATCGCGGCGATGGCCTACAAATATTCGATCGGCCAGCCCTTCGTCTATCCGCGCAACGACCTGTCCTATGCGGCGAACTTCCTGCATATGTGCTTCTCGGTCCCGGCGGAGCCCTATAAGGTGGAACCGGCGCTCGCCACGGCGATGGACCGGATCATGACGTTGCATGCCGACCACGAGCAGAACGCCTCTACCTCGACGGTTCGTCTGGCGGGCTCTTCGGGGGCGAACCCGTTTGCCTGTATCGCCGCGGGCATCGCCTGCCTGTGGGGGCCGGCGCATGGCGGCGCGAACCAGGCCTGCCTCGAAATGCTGCGCGAAATCGGCTCGGTCGACCGGATCCCGGAATTCATCGCCCGCGCGAAGGACAAGAACGATCCGTTCCGCCTGATGGGCTTCGGCCACCGGGTCTACAAGAACTTCGACCCGCGCGCCAAGGTGATGAAGCAATCGGCGGACGAGGTGCTCGACCTGCTCGGCATCCACGACAACCCGATCCTTCAGGTCGCCAAGGAGCTGGAGAAGATCGCACTCGAAGACGATTACTTCGTGTCGAAGAAGCTCTACCCGAACGTGGACTTCTACTCGGGCATCATCCTTGAGGCGATGGGCTTCCCGACCTCGATGTTCACCCCGATCTTCGCGATGTCGCGGACCGTGGGCTGGATCTCGCAGTGGAAGGAAATGCTCGGCGATCCGACGCAGAAGATCGGTCGCCCGCGTCAGCTTTACACCGGCCACGTCGCGCGCGACTATCTCGACGTCGCAAATCGCTGATCTTGCGCAAAACCGGCATCGCGGGGCGGGGACATTCGTGTTCCCGTCCCGTTTTCATGCCCGGCCCCGCCCCCGGTGCCATTGATCGCAACCATAGCCCCGGCCTATTTGCGACAGCCGCCGGGATGCCGGATGATCGACCCATCAACGAGCGGCCCCGCCGCATAACCAAGAAAACTCACTGATCGACAAGGGAAATCCATGAATCGCATTGTTGCGGCGGTCGTCGCCAGTTTCCTCACCCTTGCCCCCGCGCTTGCGGATCCGGTTGCCGGCGGGCGCGCGAATGTGGTCATCCAGCCCGAACCGCCGAGCCTGATGCTCGGCCTCGTGCAGAACGCGCCGACGCAACAGATCGCGGGCAATATCTACGAGGGCCTGCTGCGCTATGACACCGCGCTGAATCCGATGCCCTCGCTCGCGAAAAGCTGGGAGGTGTCGGAGGATGGGCTGACCTATACGTTCCATCTGCAACAGGGCGTGAAATGGCATGACGGCGCGGCGTTCAGCGCCGATGACGTGGTGTTTACCGCCGATGTCTTCCTGCGCGAAAGCCACCCCCGGTTCCGCGCGATCCTTGCCCATGTCGACAGCATCACCGCCCCCGATGCGAATACCGTGGTGTTCAAGCTGAAATCGCCCTTCGGCCCGTTCCTGAACAGCTTCGAGGTCGGCTCGATGCCGATCGTGCCGAAGCACATTTACGACGGCACCGATTTCCAGACCAACCCGGCGAACAACGCCCCCATCGGCACCGGGCCCTTCAAGTTCGCCGAATGGCAGAAGGGATCGTTCATCAAGCTGGTGAAGAACCCGGATTACTGGGACGCGGGCAAACCCTATCTGGAAGAAATCTACTGGCATGTGATCCCGGATGCGGCCTCGCGCGCCGTGGCCTATGAGACCGGGCAGGTCGACATCCTCCCGGCGGGCTCGGTCGAGACCTTCGACATTCCGCGCCTCGCCGCGCTCGACAACAGCTGCATGACGGAATCGGGCTGGGAGTTCTTCGCGCCGCAAAGCTGGGTCTGGATCAACAACCGGCAGGGGCCGACCGCGAACAAGGAGTTCCGGCAGGCGATCAACCATGCGATCGACCGCGACTTCATCAAGGACGCGCTGTTCAACGGGTTGGGCAAGGTGTCGAACGGGCCTTTCGCCGCTTCGGTGAAGTTCAACGACCCGGAGCTGAAGCCCTATGGCTATGACCCGGAAAAGGCGAAGGAACTGGTCAAGGCTTCGGGCTACAAGGGCGAGGTGCTGAAGCTGGTGCCGATGCCCTATGGCGAGACCTGGATGCGGCTGGGCGAGGTGATCAAGCAGAACCTCGAAGACGTCGGCATCAAGGTCGAGATCGTTTCGACCGATGTAGCGGGCTGGAACCAGAAGCTGTCGGACTGGGATTTCGACCTGTCGACCACCTATCTGTATCAATACGGCGATGCGGCGCTTGGCGTATCGCGGACCTATGTGTCCTCGAACATCGCCAAGGGCTCGCCGTGGAATAACGTCGAGGGCTATGCCAACCCGAAGGTCGATGCGCTGTTCGACGAAGGCGCGGGCACCATCGACCCGGCAAAGCGCGAGGCCGCCTATCACGAGGTGCAGAAGATCCTGTCCGAAGACGCGCCGAACGCCTGGCTGCTGGACATGGGGATGCCGACGATCAGCCGCTGCACCGTGAAGGATCTGATCACCACCGGGATCGGCCTGAACGACGGCTTCAAGAACGCCTGGATCGAAAAGTGACGTATCACCCCGGGCCCCACGGCCCGGGGTTTTCCGCCCGAGGATACCCTTCATGAAAATCGTGACCCGCATCGTCGGGCGATTGGTCAAGGCCGCCATCGTGCTGCTGGCCATACTCGTCCTGAATTTCCTGCTGATCCACGCCGCCCCCGGCGACCCTGCCACCGTGATGGCGGGCGAGGCCGGGGCGACGGACGAAATCTTCCTGCAACAACTGCGCGAGAAATTCGGTCTGGATCAGCCGCTTCACGTCCAGCTTGGCAAATATATCGCCGATGTGGCGCGGCTGGATCTGGGCTATTCCTACCGGCAACAGATGCCGGTGCTGGACCTGATCCTGAACCGGCTTCCGGCGACGTTGCTGCTCACCGGGACGGCGTTTCTGGTGTCGCTGGTTCTGGGTGTGCTGGCGGGGGTGCTGGCGGCGAGCCGGGTTGGTCGCTGGTCGGATACGCTGATTTCCTCGGTCGCGCTGCTGTTCTACGCGACGCCCTTGTTCTGGGCCGCGCTGATGGGGGTGCTGCTGTTTTCGGTCACGCTCGGCTGGCTGCCGCCCTTCGGTTATGAAACGGTGGGGTCGGGCTTTACCGGCCTGCGCCGGGCACTGGACATTGCCGAACACCTGATCCTGCCGGCCGTGTCGCTCGGGCTGTTCTTCACCGCGGTCTACAGCCGGATGACCCGGGCCTCGATGCTGGAGGTCAGCCAGATGGATTTCGTAAAGACCGCCCGCGCCAAGGGGCTTGCCCCCGGGCTGATCCAGCGCCGCCATATCCTGCGCAATGCGCTGCTGCCCATCGTCACGCTGGCCGGATTGCAGGCCGGGCAACTGGTCGGCGGCGCGGTACTGACCGAGACCGTCTTCGCCTGGCCCGGCATCGGGCGGCTGATGTTCGAGGCGCTGACGCAGCGCGATTACAACGTGTTGCTGGGCGTGTTCTTCGTTTCGGCGGCGATGGTGATCCTGTTCAACCTGATCACCGATCTTGTCTATGGGATCGTCGATCCCCGCATTCGGGTGCAGTGAGGCGGTCATGGAGTTCTGGAAACGTTTCGCATCGAACCGGGGCGGCGTGATCGGCCTCGTGCTGCTCGTCGTCATCGTGGCGCTGGCGGTGGCCGCGCCGTTGCTGTTCCCGGTCAGCCCGTGGAAGATGGTCTCCCGCCCCTTCCTGCCGCCGTTTGAAAACGCCAAATTCTGGCTCGGCACCGATACGGTCGGGCGGGACGTGGCGGCGGGGCTGGCGCATGGGGCGCGGGTGTCGCTGCTGGTCGGGCTGGTCTCGACGATCGCGGCCCTGCTGATCGGCATTCCGGTCGGCGCGCTCGCGGGCTATTTCGGCGGCTGGGTGGATGATGCGCTGATGCGCGTCACCGAATTCTTCCAGACGGTGCCGAGCTTCGCACTCGCCATCGTCATCGTTGCGATCTTTCAGCCCTCGGTGGTGTCGATCACGCTGGCCATCGGCATCGTCTCCTGGCCCCCGGTCGCGCGGCTGGTGCGGGGTGAGGTGATGTCGCTGCGCAAGCGCGAATATGTCGAGGCGGCGATCCTTCAGGGCCTGTCCGCGCCGCAGATCATCCTGCGCCAGGTGCTGCCCAACGCGATTTCGCCGATCATCGTCATGGCCTCGCTGATGGTCGCCTCGGCGATCCTGTTGGAAAGCTCGCTGAGCTTCCTTGGCCTTGGCGATCCGAACCTGATGAGCTGGGGCTACATGATCGGCGCCGCGCGCACGGTGATCCGGCAGGCGTGGTGGCTGTCCTTCTTCCCGGGCGTCGCCATCGTGCTCACGGTGCTGGCGCTGAACCTGATCGGCGAAAGCCTGAACGACGCGCTGAACCCGCGCCTGTCCCGCCGGAGGAGCTGATGGAACCGACCCTGAAGATCGAGCATCTGACGATCAACCTGCCCCCGGGCGCGGACCGGCCGCATGCGATCCGCGATGTGTCGCTGGCGCTTTATCCCGGGCGCACGCTGTGCATCGTGGGCGAGTCGGGTTCCGGCAAGTCCATGTCGGCGAATGCGGTGATGGGCCTGCTGCCGAAGGGGGTGACGGTCGGATCGGGCCGCATCCTGTTTGCGGGCCGCGACATCACCCACCTGTCCGAGGAGCAGTTTCAGGATCTGCGCGGCGCGGGCATCGCGATGATCTTTCAGGAGCCGATGACCGCCCTGAACCCGCTGATGAAGGTCGGTGCGCAGATCGCCGAGGTGTTCGAGGCACATGACCGCCTGACCCCGCCCGAACGCGCCGCCCGCGCGCTGGACCTCTTGCGCGAGGTCGGCATTCCGGATCCGGAGCGCGCGCAATTCGCCTATCCGTTCCAGCTTTCGGGCGGGCAGCGGCAGCGGGTGGTGATCGCGATGGCACTGGCCCTGGAGCCGAAGGTGCTGATCGCGGACGAACCGACCACCGCGCTCGATGTCACCACGCAGGCGCAGATCCTGCGGCTGATCAAAGACTTGCAGACCCGGCACGGGATGGCGGTGATGTTCGTCACCCATGATTTCGGCGTGGTTTCGGAAATCGCCGATGACGTGGCGGTGATCGAACTGGGCGAACTGGTGGAACAGGGTCCGGCGGCGAAGGTTCTGGTGACCCCGGACCACCCCTATACCCGCCGCCTGCTCGACGCGATCCCGAAGGTCGAGTTCCACGAAACCCCGGCGAAGGAAGCCCCCCTGCTGCGGGTGCGCGATCTGGTCAAGGAATTCCGCACCGGCGACCGGGTGGTGAAGGCGTCGGATCATGTCTCGGTCGATCTGATGCGCGGCGAAACGCTGGGCATCGTCGGCGAATCCGGCTCGGGCAAGTCTACCCTCGGGCGTGCGATCGTGCAGCTTCTGCGCCCCGACAGCGGCACGATCGAGATGGAGGGGCAGGACATTTCCCACCTGCGCGGCGCCGCGTTGAAGGCCCATCGCAAGAAGATCCAGATGATCTTTCAAGACCCCTATGCCTCGCTCAACCCGCGCGCGCGGATCGGGCGGATCCTGACCGAAGGGCCGATCGCGCATGGCAAGAGCCGCACCGAGGCCGAAGCCCGGGCGCGTGAACTGCTGGTTCTGGTCGGGCTGAAGGAAAACGCGATGGACCGCTTCCCGCATGAATTTTCCGGCGGGCAGCGGCAGCGGATCGGCATCGCCCGGGCGCTGGCGCTCGAACCCGAGATCATCGTGGCGGACGAAGCGGTTTCGGCGCTGGATGTCTCGGTGCAGGCGCAGGTGCTCGACCTGCTCGAAGACCTGAAAATCCGGCTCGGCCTGACGATGATTTTCGTCACCCATGATCTGCGCGTCGCGGGCAAGATCTGCGACCGGATCGCGGTGATGCAGAAGGGGCGGATCGTCGAACTCGGCCCCGTCGCACAGGTTTTCCGCGCCCCGAAGGAAGACTATACCCGCAACCTGCTGGATGCCGCGCCGGGATTGGAACTGCAATGATCGAAGCGCTTGCCGCCATCGTCGGCCCCGCGCATGTCCTGACCGGGGCCGATACCGCGCGTTGGGCGCGGGACTGGACCGGGGATTATCAGGGCGCGCCGCTGGCCGTTGTGCGCCCCGCCTGCACGGCGGAGGTCTCGGCGATCCTGCGTTACGCGCATGAAAACGGCCTGCCGGTGGTGCCGGTTTCGGGCAATACCGGGCTGAACGGCGGCGCACTCGGCACCGGGGCGATCGTCGTTTCCGTCGAGCGGATGAACCGGATCCGCGACATCCGCCCCGGCGCGCGGGTCGCGGTGGTCGAGGCGGGGGTGATCGTCGAGGCGCTGAACACCGCCGCCGAGGAACACGGGCTGATCTTCCCGCTGTCCTTCGGCGCGGCGGGATCGGCGCTGATCGGGGGCGTGCTCTCCACCAATGCGGGCGGGTCGAACGTGATCCGCTACGGCAATACGCGGGATCTGTGTCTGGGTCTCGAAGTGGTGCTGGCCGATGGCCGGGTGATGGATCTGATGCAGGCGCTGCACAAGAACAACTCGGGCTTCGACCTGCGCGACCTGATGATCGGCGCCGAGGGGCAGTTGGGCATCATCACCGCCGCGATCATGAAGCTCTCCCCCCGCCCCGCCGCGCGCGCAACCGCGATGGTGGCGATGGAGGTGCTGGACCCGGCGACGGATCTGCTCAACGATCTTCAGGATGCCTCCGGCAATGCGGTCGTGGCCTTTGAATTCATGCCGCGCGCATTCATCGACGGCCATCTTGAGATCAACCCGGCAGCGCGCGAACCGTTCGACGCGCCCCACCCCGTCAACCTGCTGGTCGAACTCGCCGGGCCGGGCGCCCTGGGCGATGTGCTCGAAGAGGTTCTGGCCCGGTGGATGGAGCGCGGCACCGTCACCGATGCGGTGATCGCGCAGAACGAGGCGCAGCGGCGCGAAATGTGGGCCCGGCGCGAAAGCTCGGCCGAGATTTCCTTCCGCAATCCCCCGGTCATCGACACCGATATTGCCGTGCCGCGCGAAGACGTTGCCCGCTACCTGCGCGACATAGAACCCCGGCTGCGCAGGGTCGATCCGGGCTGCAAGGTGATGTCGGTCGCGCATCTGGGCGACGGCAACATCCATTACAATGTCTGGCCGACGGATCCCGCGCTTCTGGATGCGCTGCGTGCGGAAATCGACGCGCTGGCGATGGAGATGCAGGGCACGTTTTCCGCCGAACATGGCGTGGGGATTTCCAAGCTCGCGCCGATGGCCCGCTACAAGGATCCGGTCGCGCTCGACGTGATGCGGGCGATCAAGGCCGCGCTCGATCCGAAGGGGATACTCAACCCGGGCAAGACCCTGCCCGAAGGAGGCAAGTGATGAAGGTGATTTTCGACGAGAAGCAGCGGCTGCACGACCCGCGCTTCCGGTTGCAGGACGGCAAGGTGATCCTGAACACCGACCGCCCGGAGCGCGTGGCCGAACTGCTGAAGGGCGCGCGGAATGCCGGGCTGACCCTGACCGAGAGCGTGGATCACGGGATGGCGCCCTTGGCCGCGCTGCACACGCCGCGCTACCTCGCCTTCCTGCGCACGATCTACGACCGGCGCCGCGAAACGGTGCCGGATCTGGCGGAAGTGGTGCCAAGCCGGATCGCCCCCGACCGCAACGTGCATTATTCCTACGAAACCGAGGCGCAGATCGGCTACCATAACGCCGATACCTCCTGCCCGATCTCGGCGCAAAGCTGGGATGCGATCTACTGGTCGGCGCAGACCGCGCTGACCGGAGCGGATGCGATTCTGGCGGGCGAAACGCGTTGCTACGCGCTGTCGCGGCCTTCGGGGCACCATGCCTATAGCGAAGTCGCGGGCGGGTTCTGTTTCCTGAACAATACCGGCATCGCGGCGGAATATCTGCGCGCGCATGGCCACCGCCCGGCGATCCTCGACATCGACGTGCATCACGGCAACGGCACGCAGGGCATCTTCTATGCGCGCAGCGATGTGTTCACCGTGTCGCTCCACGCCGACCCGGCGGGGTTCTACCCCTATTATGCGGGGGGCGCGCAGGAAACCGGCGAAGGGCGCGGTTTCGGCTACAACCTCAACCTGCCGCTGCCGCGGGGAACCGGGACGGAGGATTACCTCAGGGCGCTCGACCGCGCGCTCGAACAGATCACGGCCTATGGCGCGACGGTGATCGTGGTGGCGCAGGGGCTCGACGCGCATGAGGACGACCCGTTCCAGGGCCTCAAGATCACGACCGAGGGCTTTGCCCGCATCGGCCGGGCGATCGGATCGCTCGGCCTGCCGGTGCTGTCGGTGCAGGAGGGCGGCTATATGCAACCCTGCCTGCACGCGAACCTGACCAGCCTGCTGTCCGGCCTGCAAGCCTGATCCGAGGAATGCCCGCCCCTTTGGGGGCGGGCACAGGGATCAGCGATAGACCATGCCGCCATCGGTCAGGATCGCCTGACCGGTGATGTAGTCCGAATCGTCGCTCGACAGGAACGTGACCAGCGCCGCCACATCCTCCGGCGTCTGCGCGCGGCCAAGGGCGATGCCCTCGACGAACTTCTCATAGGTCGCCCCCTTCGGCGCGCCGGTGAGCTCGGCAAACCGCTCGTCGATCTCCACCCACATGTCGGTGCCGACAACACCCGGGCAATAGGCGTTCACGGTGATGCCCGCGCTGGCATATTCCTTCGCCGCCGCCTGCGTCAGGGCGCGCACCGCGAATTTCGTTGCCGAATAGACGCCCAGCATCGCGAAGCCTTCATGGCCCGCGATCGAGGAGGCGTTGATGATCTTGCCCTTCTGGCCGCGCGCCTTGAACTTCGCGGCGCCCGCCTGAATGCCCCAGGTCACGCCGCCGATGTTGATGTGCAGGATCCGTTGCAGATCCTCGGGCGTGACATCGGCGAGCGGCTTCACCTGCGCGATGCCCGCGTTGTTGATGATGACGTCGAAGCCGCCAAGTTCCTTTTCCGCATGGTCGATCGCGGCATAGACCTGTTCGCGCACGCTCACATCGGCGACGAAGGTGGTAGCCTTGCGGCCAAGCGCCTCGACCTCGGCCTTCACGGCCTCGATCTTGTCGGCCTTGAGGTCAACCAGCGCAACATCCGCGCCATCCCGCGCGAGCCGGAGCGCGATGCCACGGCCAATCCCCTGCCCTGCACCGGTCACCAGAATGACCTTTCCGTTCAACGACATGACTCTTCTCCTTTTGTCAGAGCAAATTGAATGAAATTGAGGGCAGCCGCCCTTCGGAGCCACAAGCCAAAGCCGACTTCCTGCGGCATTGCCCTACAGCCCCCCGGGGGAGGCCTGTCGCGCCCTTCGCCGCCGGAACGAACGCCAATGGCCGCGAATTCCATGCCCGGCCCGCCTCCGCGCTGCGATACCGCGGAAGAAATTGCGCCTTGTCCACCCGAAGCACCCGGTTATCGCCCTCATGGCCAGATTGACTACAGAAGGTAACGAAGCAGTTTCATCCCGCGCGCGCGTTGACCTGCATCAACACCGGGCTGCCCTTCGACAGGTTCCGGGGGCGACTGCCTGTCGCTCACGCGGCCGGCACGTCTTTGCCCGGCTCAATGCCGGATGCGACATGCCCCGAAGCGATCCTTTTCGCACCCCGCCTGCCGGGAGGTCCGGATGATGAGAGCGGGGTGGAGACACGACACGCCCCGGATCCATGGGCCTCTTTGCGCTATGTTCGGGATGCCACCTTCCGCAGGACAGAAACGAAGGCTTTCGCGGCAATTCCCCGGCTTCCCCCTGACAGCAGTCGCGGGCCACGCCCATCGGCATGTCCCTCGCCGACGCACCTATCGGAAGCAATGGTCGGGGACGTTGCAAACCCAACTCCCCATCGGCAGACCTGAAAATCCACGGAGCGCGCCATGACCACCACAGGCGCTTCGCACGGTGGCATCCGCTCCGCCCGCATGTCGCCCTCCGACGACGAACACCATCGGCCCGCCGCTGGACGACATCCGGATCCAGAATATCACGCCTGCCAAAACGTCTTTCCGCAAGCAGTTCCCCGCCTGCCAGAAAGCCTGCGTCGCAAAACCCGAAGCGGACAACGGTGGCCGGTGCGGCGGAAAGGGCAACCTTCACAACAGAACATCACCCGAACAGTGGGTTTCCGCACTCTCTCGCGCAAGCGGGAACTGCACGCATTCCGTGCCGGAGGAGAGTCGCCGATTGGGAGGGCGGCAACGAAACCATCTCGCCGCAGGCTGCAAATTACCCCAAGCAGCGCACCCCGGCGTTCTGTCGCGCCCCAAACTGCGACCCGGCGGGTTTCAAGCTGCCCTGTCGGCCTCAAAAATGCCCACCGCGAAACACTTTCCCAATACTGCGCTACTGCCCCGCAGGCATGCGCTTGGCCTCGATCGCCTGCCAGATGAGCGCGGCGACATTCGTGCCGTCGAACCGCTCCAGTTCCTGGATCCCGGTCGGTGAGGTGACATTGATCTCCGTCAACCAATCCCCGATAACGTCGATCCCGACGAAAATCAGACCCTTCTGCTTGAGAACCGGGCCGATCCGCTCACAGATTTCCCGCTCCCGCGCGGTCAGGACGGTCTTTTCAGGACGCCCCCCCACATGCATGTTGGAGCGCGTTTCTCCCGCCGCAGGCACACGGTTAATGGCACCGACGGCCTCCCCATCGACCAGGATGATTCGCTTGTCCCCCTTCACCACATCCGGAACGTATTTCTGCACGATCAGCGGCTCGCGGCTGATATGGGTGAACAACTCATGCAACGAGGCAAGATTACGGTCGTTGGGATCAAGCCGGAAGACACCCGCCCCGCCATTGCCATAGAGCGGCTTCAGGATCACATCCCCATGCCGGGCCTTGAACGCGCGAATCGTCGGCAAATCCCGCGCAATCAATGTCGGCGGCGTGAGATCAGGGAAACTCAGGACCAGCAGCTTCTCTGGAGAATTGCGGACCCAAAACGGATCGTTGACGACAAGCGTCTTTGGATGGATCCGTTCAAGCAGATGAGTCGTGGTGATGTACCCCATATCGAACGGCGGATCCTGCCGCAGCCAGACGACATCAAAATCCGACAGATCGACTTCGGCCTCGTCTCCCAGCGCGAAATGACGCCCCTCCACACGCTGGACCGTCAGTGGCCACCCCGTGGCGCAAACCTTCCCCTCGCGATACAGAAGCCGGTCCGGCGTATAGTAGAACAATTCATGGCCGCGCAACTGCGCTTCTTCCGCAAGGCGGAAGGTGCTGTCCGCGTCGATGTTGATCCCGGCGATCGGATCCATCTGGATCGCAACTTTCAAGGCCATAACCGCCCCCTTTCGTTGCGACCTTGATGCCGCGTTGAACGGGGCGATGCAATCTCCTCAGATCAGGCAGTAAGCGTTTTCGAGGATTTCTATACGGCCCAACTCGTCGATCAGGGCGACATCAAAACGCATGTTCAGGTTCGCCGCCTCCGGGTGGGTTGCGACGAATTCATCGGCGGAGGCCCAGATCCTGCGGATCTGCCGCTGTGACAGATGACTGGCCGCCACGGCATGTCGACGGGATTTCTTCACCTCGACGAAGATCACGGTATCCCCCTCCCGGGCGATCAGGTCGATTTCCCCACCGTAGCGCCCGCGCCAGCGATGCGCGTCGATTCGCGATCCGCCACGCTGGTAATGCGCCGCCACCTGATGCTCGGCCGAGAAGCCCGGCATGATAAGACATCGCTCCGCTCATTCGTCTCTCTCCATCGCCAGCGCGGCTTGATAAACATCCCGCCGCGGCAATCCCATCGCCTCGGCCACCTCGGCCGCTGCGTCCTTCACGCTCATCCTGCCCAGCCGCTCCTTGAGCGCCCGAGCGACATCCTCGGCCCCGTAACCGCTGTCGTGGCGGCGGTCGACGAGGACAACGATCTCTCCTCTGACGCGTTCCTCGGCAAAACTGTCGGCAAGGTCTCGCAGCGATCCCCGCCGAACCTCTTCAAAGCGTTTTGTCAGTTCCCGGCACACCGCCGCCTGTCTCTCATCTCCGTAGACTGTGGCCAGATCCATTAACATTTCCCCAACACGCTTAGGCGATTCATAAAATACCAGCGTTGCGGGGATGGCCGCGAAGTCACGCAGCCATTTCCGGCGCGCCGAGGCGGTGTTCGGCGGGAACCCCGCGAACAGGAAGCGATCGGTCGGCAGCCCCGAAACGGTCAGGGCCGCCAGCACCGCCGAGGGTCCGGGGGCAGCCAGCACGCGATGCCCCGCCTCCATCGCCGCGCGCCCAAGCTGATAGCCGGGGTCGGCGACCAGGGGCGTCCCCGCCTCCGAGGCATAGGCCACGGACCGCCCCTCCTCCAGCGCGCGCAGAACCCGCGGACGCGCCTGCGCCCCGTTGTGGTCGTGATAGGCAACAAGCGGCCTGCCGTTCAGCGGAATGCCGTGGATCTCCATCAGGTGGCGCAGGGTCCGGGTATCCTCGGCCGCCAGCACATCCGCCGTCCGCAGGATATCAAGCCCCCGCAACGTGATGTCGCGCGCGGCGCCAATCGGAGTCGCGACGAAATAAAGTCCGGGCGCAAGCGGCTGCGTCGACGGGTTTGCGCCCTGTGGCGGGTTTGTGCCGTCGCTGTCCATCTTCGAATCTTCCTGCATGGGGTGAAAAGTTTACTTCGTCGTGCGAAACGCATAGTGTTCGGCTATTCCAGCCCCCCGACGTCCCGGAGGTGTCTTCCATGTTCGCCAAATTGCGCAACGCCCGCAACCCATTGCCGAGAATCGCCGTGGCGCTCTCCGCTCTCTGGCTCGCCGCCTGCGAGCCGATGCAGAGGGGATCCGGCCCCAGGATCGACAGCGGGACGGCCGTTCCGGTCGCGTTGCTGCTGCCCTCCGGCTCGGGCAATACCGGGGACGAAACGCTTGCCCGGTCGCTGCGCCAGGCGGCGGAGATGGCGGTGAGCGACCTCAACGGAGTCAAGATCGACCTGCGGGTCTACAGCACCGGCGGCAGCGCCGGGCAGGCAGCAGCGGTCGCGTCCAAGGCGGTCGACGAAGGCGCGAAAATCATCCTAGGGCCGGTCTTCGCGGAGGCAGCCAATGCCGCGGGCGTGGCCGTGGCGAACCGCGGCATCAGCGTCCTGTCCTTCTCCAACAACGCCGACATCGCGGGCGGCAACGTCTTCGTGCTGGGCTCGACCTTCTCGAATACGGCGAACCGGCTGGCCCATTACGCCGCCGCGCAGGGCAAGAGCCGCATCATGGTCGTGAGCGAGGAAACCACCGCCGGACAGATCGGCGCCCGCGCGATCGAAACCGCCGTGACGCGGGCCGGCGGCACCGTCGCGGGCCGCGCCACCTATCCCTTCTCGCAGCAGGGCGTGGCGGCGGCCGGGCCGCAGATCGCCGCACAGGCGAATTCCGGCGGGGTCGATGCCCTGTTCATGACCGCCGACAGCGCTGGCGCCCTGCCGATGCTGGCACAGGTTCTGACGGAAAACGGCGTCAGCCCGGAGCAGACAAAATACATCGGCCTGACCCGCTGGGACGTGCCACCGGCGACGCTGGCCCTGCCCGGGTTGCAGGGCGGCTGGTTCGCGATGCCGGATCCGGGCACCAGTGCCCGCTTCAAGGCCCGCTATCAGGCCGCCTATGGCAGCATGCCGCATCCGATCGCGGGGCTGGCCTATGACGGGATCGCGGCGATCGGCGCATTGATCAAGACCGGGCGCCCCGATGCGCTGAGCCACGCCGGGCTGACGCAATCTTCGGGCTTCGTGGGCGTCAACGGCATCTTCCGGCTGCTGCCCGATGGCACCAATGAACGCGCGCTCGCCATTGCCGAAGTCCGCAACGGCCAGGCGATGGTGATCGACCCCGCCCCCCGGTCCTTCGGGCGTGCCGGGTTCTGATCTTCAACCTCCATGGCGACACAGTGACCCAGACCACGACACCCGCCCCGGCCTCGGCCGGGGTGCCTTTGCTGTTGACGCCCGACCGGGTTTTGACCGCCATCGACGCCGCCCTGCCGAAGGAGGGCGACGAGCGGGCGATCCGCGCCGCCGTGGTGCAGTTCCTCAACGCCGCGCGCGACGAGGCGACCCCCTGGATCATCGCCGATCTGGCGGGGCATCCGCGCAACGGGCGCGACACGATCGTGCACTATGCACGGATGACGGACAGCATCCTGCGCGCGGCACATCACATCGCCACCACCCGCCTGCACCCGGCGCCGAACGCGACCGGGGGCGAACAGCTTGCCGTGCTGGCGGTCGGCGGCTACGGTCGGACGGAAATGGCGCCCAGTTCGGATGTCGACCTGCTGTTCCTGACGCCCTGGAAAATCACCCCCTGGGCCGAGAGCGTGATCGAATCCATGCTCTATATCCTGTGGGATCTGAAGCTGAAGGTGGGCCATTCCGCCCGCACCGTGGACGATTGTCTGCGGCTCGCGCGCGAGGACATCACCATCCGCACCGCCATGCTGGAGCAGCGCTTCATCACCGGCGAGGAGAAACTGGCCGAACGGCTCAACGACACGCTGCGCAACCAGCTGTTCCGCTCGACCGGGCCCGAATTCATCGAGGCGAAGCTCGCCGAACGCACGGAACGGCACCGGCGCCAGGGTGGCCAGCGCTATGTGCTGGAACCGAACGTGAAGGAGGGCAAGGGCGGTCTGCGTGACCTGCAAACCCTCTACTGGATCGCGAAATACATCCACGGCGTGAACCGGGCGGCGGAACTCGTGCCGCTCGGGGTCTTCACTCCGGAAGAATATCGCAATTTCCGCGCGGCGGAGGATTACCTGTGGGCGGTGCGCTGCCACATGCACCTGATCGCGAAGCGGGCCTCGGACCAGCTGACCTTCGACATGCAGGTCGATGTCGCGGCGCGGATGGGCTACACTGATACTGCCGGGCGCCGCGCGGTCGAGGTCTTCATGCAGGACTATTTCCGCCACGCCACCGTAGTGGGCGAGGTCACGCGGATCTTCCTCACCGCGCTGGAAAACCGGCATGTCAAGCGCGCCCCCACGCTCAAGCGCCTGCTGCGCCGACGCAAGCCGCTGAAGGCGCCGTTCATCGACGACAACGGCCGCATCAACGTCACCGACCGCAAGGCATTCCTGGCCGATCCGCTGAATTTCCTGCGGATTTTCGAGGAGGCGCTGCGCACCGGGCTGCTGCTGCATCCGGATGCGATGCGGGTGATCGCGGCCAATCTGGACGTGATCGACGACGAGATGCGCAACAGCAAGGAGGCCGCGCGGATCTTCCTCGATATGCTGCTGCGCCATGGCAACCCGGAACGGCTGCTGCGGCAGATGAACGAACTGGGCGTGCTGTCGGCCTATATGCCGGAATTCGAGCCGATCGTGGCGATGATGCAGTTCAACATGTATCACAGCTATACGGTGGACGAGCATACGATCCAGGTGGTCTCGACGCTGGCGCAGATCGAGCGTCACGAACTGGTCGAGGAACTGCCGCTGTCGTCTTCAATCCTCGAAGGCGGGGTGAACCGGCGGGTGCTTTATGTCGCGCTCTTGCTGCATGACATCGGCAAGGGCCGGCCCGAGGACCATTCGATCCTGGGCGCGCAGATCGCGCGCAAGGTGGCGCCGCGGCTCGGCCTGAATGCCGAGGAATGCGAGACGGTCGAATGGCTGATCCGCAACCATCTGCTGATGTCCGACGTGGCGCAGAAGCGCGACCTGAGCGACCCGCGCACGATCCGCGAATTCGCCCGGCAGGTGAAGACGCGCAAGCGGCTCGACCTGCTGACGGTGCTGACGGTCTGCGACATCCGCGGCGTCGGCCCCGGGGTTTGGAACAACTGGAAGGCCAGCCTGCTGCGCCGGTTGCATACCGAAACGGCGCGGGCGCTCGACCACGGGCTGGAGGATCTGAACCGCGAACAACGGTCGGACGAGGCGAAACGCGCGCTGCGCGAGGCGCTGGTCGGCTGGGAGGCCAAGGACATCCGCGCCGAAGCCGCCCGCCATTATCCGCCCTACTGGCAGGGGCTTTCGACCGAAACCCATATCATCTTCGCCGAACTCCTGCGCGGCATCGGCGATGACGAAATCCGCATCGACCTGCATCCCGACCCGGATCACGACGCGACGCGGGCGGCCTTTGCGCTCGCCGATCATCCGGGGATCTTCTCGCGGCTCGCCGGGGCGCTGGCGCTGGTGGGGGCGAATGTCGTCGATGCGCGGACCTATACGTCGAAGGACGGCTATGCCACCGCGGTATTCTGGGTGCAGGACGCCGAGGGCCATCCCTACGAGGCCAGCCGCCTGCCCCGCCTGCGCACGATGATCGAGCGCACGCTGAAGGGCGAGGTCGTCGCCCGCGATGCGCTGAAGGACCGCGACAAGGTGAAGAAGCGCGAAAGCAAGTTCCGCTTCCCGACCCATATCAGCTTCGACAACGACGGCTCGGACGTCTACACCATCATCGAGGTGGACAGCCGCGACCGGCCCGGCCTGCTTTACGACCTGACGCGGGCGCTGGCGGCGCAGAATGTCTATATCGCCTCGGCGGTGATCGCGACCTATGGTGCGCAGGTGGTCGACAGCTTCTATGTCAAGGACATGTTCGGGCTGAAGCTCGGCAAGGCCAAGCAGGAAAGCCTCGACCGCAAGCTGCGCGAGGCGATCGCACGCGGGGCGGAACGGGCGGCGCAGGCATGAAACCGATCAAGCTCGTGCGCGGCTTCCTCACCGTGGGGGCCTGGACCTTCGGCTCGCGGCTACTTGGCTTCGTGCGCGACATGATGATGGCGGCCTATCTGGGCTCCGGCCCGGTGGCGGAGGCGTTCCTGATCGCCTTTTCACTGCCCAACATGTTCCGCCGTTTCTTTGCCGAGGGCGCGTTCAACATGGCCTTCGTGCCGATGTTCTCGAAGCGCGTGGAGGCGGGCGAAGACCCGAAACGCTTCGCGCAGGACGCGTTTTCCGGGCTGAGCTGGGTGCTGCTGCTGTTCACGCTGATCGGCACCCTGGCGATGCCCTGGCTGGTCTGGGCGATGGCTTCGGGCTTCGGCGGGGACGAGCGGTTCACGCTGGCGGTGCTTTATGGCCGGGTCGGGTTCAGCTATATCCTGTTCATCTCGCTGGTGGCACTTCTGTCGGGGATCCTGAACACCTTCGGCCGCTTCACCGAGGCGTCGCTGGTGCCGGTGCTGATGAACCTGATCTTCATCGTGGCGATGTGGCTGGCGGCGCGGTTCGGCTGGGACATGGGGATGACGCTGGCATGGACGGTTCCGGTCACCGGCGTCGCGCAATTCGTCTTCACCTGGTTTGCCGCGCGCAAGCTGGGGTTCGCGCTCTGGCCCGGACGGCCGCGTTTCACGCCAGAGTTGAAGCGCCTTCTGGTCATCGCCGGGCCGGCGGTCATGGCGGGCGGGATCGTGCAGTTGAACCTGATCGTCGGGCGGCAGGTGGCCTCGTTCACCGAGGGCGCCGTGGCCTGGCTCAGCTATGCCGACCGGCTGTATCAATTGCCCCTTGGCGTGGTGGGGATTGCGATCGGCACGGTGCTGCTGCCGGTGCTGTCGCGCCACCTGCGGGCGGGGGACGATGTGGCCTCGCGCGACAGCTTCTCGCGCGGGGCGGAATTCGCGCTGCTGCTGACGGTGCCCGCGGCGGTGGCGCTGGTGGTGATCGCGGAGCCGCTGATTTCCGTGCTTTACGACCGCGGCGCCTGGCGGCCCGAGGATACCATTGCCACGGCGGCGGCGCTGGCGGCCTATGGTATCGGTCTGCCCGCCTTCGTGCTGCAAAAGGTGCTGCAACCGCTGTTCTACGCGCGCGAGGACACCCGGCGGCCGTTCTATTATGCGCTGGTCTCGATGGTGACCAATGCCGCCTTCGCGGTGGGGATGATGCCGGTGATGGGCTTCCTCGCGGCGGCGCTGGCGACCACGGTTTCGGGTTGGGTGATGGTCGGACAGCTATGGTGGGGCGCGCGGCACATGGGCGATGCGGCCCGGCCCGATGCGCGGTTCTGGCGCAGGCTGTGGCGGATCATCGCCGCCTCGGCGGTGATGGGCGTGGCGCTGTGGTTCGCCGCCGGGGCGCTGGCGCCGATGCTGGCGGAACGTGGCGCGCGCTGGATCGCGCTGGCGATTCTATGCGGCGGCGGCATCGCGCTCTACTTCGGGCTGGGCGCGGTGATCGGCGCCTATGGCCTGAGCGAGCTGAAGGGCATGCTGCGGCGCCGCCGCACCTGACACGGGCGTCTCTTTCGCGTCATTCTGTGTCGCAAACGTCGGACAGCATCCCCCCGGATTTTCGTTAATCTCAGTCGAGATCCGGGGGCCGTCCCCGGGCCGCGACGGAAGCCCCGCCGCATGTATCCAGAACCGCCCCGGACCGGGGCAAGAGGTGCCAGATGCTGAGCCAAGGCGAAATTCAAGCGATGCTGGCGGCGCGCCGCCCGAACTTCTCCCTCGAACGCGACCTGTATTGCGATGAGGGGGTCTATCAGGCCGACCTCGAACATATCTACTACAAGGAATGGCTGTTCGCGATTCCGGCGGCGGAACTGGTGAAGACCGGCTCCTATGCGACGATGCAGGTCGGCGCCTATCCGGTGCTGATGGTGAAGGGCGCGGATGGGGTGATCCGGGCGTTCCACAACGTCTGCCGCCACCGGGGCCAGCGGATCTGTTCCAAGGAAAACGGTACCGCGCCGAAGCTCGTCTGCCCCTATCACCAATGGACCTACGAACTGGATGGGCGGCTGCTTTACGCGCGCGACATGCAGGAAGGGTTCGATGCCTCGAAATACGGGCTGAAGCCGGTGGCCTGCCGCGAAGTGGGCGGGATGGTGTTCGTCTGCCTGAACCCGGAGCCGCCCGCCTTCGATCTGCTCGAAGAGAAGCTCTCCGCCTATCTCGCCCCCGCCGGGCTGAAGGAAGCGAAGGTCGCGTTTTCCTCGACCATCATCGAAAAGGGCAACTGGAAGCTGGTGATGGAGAACAACCGCGAGTGCTATCACTGCGGTGGCTCGCACCCCTCGCTGTGCCGGACCTACTCCGACAGCCCGACGATGACCGCGATGGAAGGCCCCTGGGCCGCCGCGCCGGAGATTCTGGCCCACTGGAACCGCTGCGAAGGCGTCGGCCTGCCCTCGCGCTTCACCAACCATCCGAAGATGCAATGGCGGCTGGCGCGGATCCCGCTGCTGAACAATGCCGAAAGCTATACCATGAGCACGAAGCGCGCGGTGACGAAGCTGATGGGGCAGATGCCGTTCTTCGATGCCGGGTCGCTGCTGTTCTACCATTACCCGAACACCTGGAACCACTTCCTCGCCGATCATGCGATCGTGTTCCGGGTGCTGCCGATCAGCCCGACGGAAACGCAGGTCACCACGAAATGGCTGGTGCCGAAGGATGCGGTCGAGGGCGTGGATTACGACCTGAAGACGCTGACCGAGGTCTGGATCAACACCAATGACGAGGACCGCCAGGTGGTCGAGGAAAACCAGAAGGGCATCCTGTCTCCGGCCTATGAACCCGGCCCCTACTCGACCTTGCAGGAGGAGGGCGTGATCCAGTTTGTCGATTGGTACGCGGAAATGATGCTCGACCGGCTGAGCCCGCGCCCGGCGATGGCGGCCGAATAATGGCGAAGTCGCGCCTGAACTGGACCGCCGCGCCCTGGGACGACTCGGAGCCGCTCGAATGCGCCATGGTGGTGCCGGAAACCCCCGACACCGCCACCTTCACCTTCCGCGCGCCTTCGGGCGCGTGGTTCGACTATCAGCCGGGGCAGTTCGTCACGCTCGACCTGCCGGTGCCGGGCGGGAACGTACAGCGCACCTATACGATCTCGTCCTCGCCCTCGCGGCCGCTGTCGATTTCGGTCACGGTGAAGGCGCAGCGGGACAGCATCGGCACGCGCTGGATGCTGGACCATCTGAAGCCGGGGATGCGGATCCGGGCCTATGGGCCGTCGGGGATCTTCTCCTCGCACCGGCATCCGGCGCGGAAATACCTGTTCATCTCGGCCGGGTCGGGGATCACGCCGATGGTGTCGATGACGACATGGATGTGGGATTCGGGCGAAATGCCCGACATCGTTTTCGTCCATGCCGCGCGCAGCCCGTCCGAGATCATCTTCCGCGAACGGCTGGAGCAGATGGCGAACCGGGTCCCGGGGCTGCAACTGCGCTTCACCGTGGAACAGAACGACCCGTTCCGGGCCTGGCACGGCTATCTGGGCCGGCTGAACCAGATCATGCTGGGCCTGATGGCGCCGGATTACCTGGAACGCGAAGTGTTCTGCTGCGGGCCGGAGCCCTTCATGCAATCCGTGCGCGACATGCTGATCGCGCTCGGCTTCGACATGGAGCATTACCATCAGGAGAGCTTTGGCGCCCCGGTCAAGACCGAGGCCGACGAGCCGGTGATCCAGGATGTGGTGCCGGAGGAGGGCGTGAAGGCCGAGGTGGTCTTTACCGACAGCGGCATCAGCGCGAGCTGCGCCGAGACGGACACGATCCTCGCGGTGGCAAAGCGTTCGGGGCTGAACATCCCCTCGGGCTGCACCTTCGGCCTGTGCGGCACCTGCAAGATCAAGAAGGTCTCGGGCGAAGTGCATATGGTCCACAACGGCGGCATCTCCGACGAGGACATCGAAGAGGGCTATATCCTCGCCTGCTGCTCCAACCCGATGGGGCGGGTCGAGGTCGAGGTGTAAGCGCCTGTCCGCCAACAAAGGGGGCCTTCCAAAGGCGGATTGGAACGGCTCCCTGAGCGGCCCTCCCGCCGTCGAACCCGGCGCATAGCCGATCTGGTCACGGTATGGGGAATCGACATGTCCTCGCTCATGGCCTGCCGCCGTTCAGGACGCCGCATGAGCATACCGGTCATGGCCACGCGCATTGGCGGCAGATCCTTCAGTTCCCCCTTTCGCACCCCCTTCCCGGCGGTCGCAGCCAGACGCTCCCGCCTACCGGATCTCAATATTATTTTTAGCGACATATCGCCGAAAATCGCCCTTGTTCTTGTGGCACTTGCAAAATATACCAGCAAACGGAGACGTGGCCGAGTGGTCGAAGGCACACCCCTGCTAAGGGTGCAGGCCCGGAAGGGTCTCGAGGGTTCGAATCCCTTCGTCTCCGCCACCTACCATTGTTTTTTCGGTAGTTTGGCGTTTTCGCACTTCTTTGCATGTCACGCTGCATGTTCGGAATTTTTCCAGAACGCCCGCCGCAGGTCGTGACCGATCGCGAAAACGTGATACTGACCTTCGGCGCAACTGCGACGGTTAGGGAGCAGGCCAAGCAACCCGCCGCTCGAAGTCGCTGTGCCACAGTAGTTCGGGTGCGACCCTATGAGTTGGCACGGTCGCAAGAACGATCTGTAGCCCGCTGATCCGCGCATGTTTCATTGCAGGGATGCAGTCCGTGTCTCCGGTAATCAGGATAATCCGGTCAACCGACTTCATTGCTGAAAAGTTCGCGATGTCGAGGCCGATCCTCATATCAACGCCCTTCTGCTCAAAGTCAGGCTTGAAGTCCGCATCGGATAGCGCGGCGGAAGCTATTGGAACCTTTTTAGGCTTGAAGCCCCGGAACTTCAGGACGCCGCGCCGAACCGCGAACAGATTCTTTGCCTCAAGTTGTCGCAACCAACCATCCGAACCCTTGAACTCCTGCTCGTTGCCGGAGACCGGCAGCTTGACCTTGCCCACATACGGCGCACAGTCATAGTAGAGTGCCCGAAGAAGCGTCTCGTCAGGCTCAACGCAAGCCAACGCAACTTTCTCAATGAAATCTGGATCGTAGGTAAGGTTAGCGTTTTTCGCCAGAACCCGAAGATGACCACCATCTATCAGGACCGCAACCTTTGACATATAAAGAACCCCCAAGCGTTGCCGCCCGGGGGTCCCACATAATGCCCGCCTACGGGCGTAGCGGATAACGTGACAGATAATGTAGCGAAAAAAGCTACACAGTCAACTATGATCGAACTATGGTATGAAAAAAACGCGGAAAGTTTGCCTGTAGTTCCGTGACCCCTCCGACAGGGAGAAGGTGTAATGATATGATAAATAAGGAAAATGCTCCGCTACGCCGGTGCACGTAGCGGGGCTAACCGTCCCGGAAGTTCCCGCAAACGGGACGGCTATTGGTTAC
This sequence comes from Paenirhodobacter sp., assembly GCF_047600745.1. GTDB lineage: Bacteria > Pseudomonadota > Alphaproteobacteria > Rhodobacterales > Rhodobacteraceae > Rhodobacter. The sequence goes on from NZ_JASGKI010000004.1 coordinate 803,608, forward strand.
GCCGGGACGCCAGCGCAAAGGGCGGCGAAGCTGGATCGGTCGGGGGCGGTGTGCCCTTAGGGGCGCGGCAAGCATCGCCACGGCGGCAAGGCCCCTATCGCCCTGTCAGAGCGTCCCTAACGCTCGGTGCGGATCTAACAAGGGCCCCCGTCGGGCAGGTCAGCCCAAGCCAGTGCATGAACAGGTGCGCCAGCCTGTCAACGGCCCCCGGTGCGGCCTGCCGGTCCCGGCTCATGCGCATGTGACCGAAGGGCCGAGGCAACTGGACGGTGAACACGAGCAGGCCCCGGCATCCGTGACCGAGTTCCAACAAATCATGCTGCGGTCCCGCAGGTGCGTCAGTGTCCACGGGCAGCAATACGGCGAACGGCTGCACGATGATCGTGTCACCAAGCGTCCACAGGCATTCGTCGGGGGATGCCCGACGAAGCCAGCGCATTACCGCGTCTATGTCGGCTGAGGCGGTCACACGAACTGAACCGCGTCGCTATCAATCATCGTCGGTGCGGCGGCATATTCGGCGGGCGGATTATAGACGGCAATCTCATCTTCAAACCATTCGCCGTAGAGCGAATTCGCGCCCTTGGCGCGAACAAGAACCGTGGCGTAGTTGCGCATCAATTCGGTCAGTTCTTGGATACGGCACTTTTCCGCTTTCGACGCCACGAAGTCTTTGATGAAGAAGAGGGGTTTCCCGGCCATGGTTAGTTCCCCACACGGCTAGCATTCACTTCAGCCACAACTTCGGCATTGTAGGTCGCCAGGTGGAAGTCGGACGAAACCTTGTCGTAGTTGCGGACAAGCCCTGCAATCTCGTTGCCTTCGTTCAGCGCGCCGTAGCCCTTCGGTGCCCACAGTTCAGCCGATTTGGCACGCATCCCGTCGCGCAGCTTTTCACTGATATTGAGGAGGAAGTGCGGCAACGACCAGATGATAGCCGCAACTTGCAGGTTCGACTTATATGCGTCGGAAGCCTTCTGAATGCCTTCGGGCGTTTTCACCTGATCGCGCACTCGTCCCCGGATTTCTCTGTAGAGATAGCCGACGCCATCACGCGACCCTACGGCCAGGCCTCCCAACCAATAGGTGACAGTAGCCGCCAGCGCGCACGGTGTCCGGAAACAGGTTCGTAGTGCCAGGAGCCGCGCCATTGCGATGCAGACACCGGATCTCAACACTACCCTTGACGGTGGGATGCTGTTCTTCGGCGACGTCGACCACCCTCAATCAGGGCAACACCGCGGCCAGTATGAGGGAGGGTTTTCAGGAAGCGCTCGATCGCTGGAAGCGCCGTCTCATCACCCGCGAGTAAGCACCATTCGCGGCCCAGGGGACGGACCCGCCCTCGTTGCGCAGCTCGCGCTTCATGGCCGCGACCCCGTATGAAATGGCGTGACGAAAGAGAAAACGATGGCAACACGCTGTCATCCGAAGCATAGGTCGGAATGGCATCTTTGCCACATATAGATCCGACACGGCCTTTAAACGTTCGCAATTTTCCGATCATATCCTTCAAGGCAACGGGGCGACCGAATGGAGGATTGAAAAAAGTGATCCTGCCAGCTTGCGCGGGTCGATAAGACTCCGCAGCCAGCTATAGTCGAGCGCATTGAGTGCGAACTGGAGACGCTCGCTTTAGCGATTGGGTGACCGACAAGAAAGGGCGCCTCTATTAGCCGATATTCGAGCGACTCGAAAAAGAACGGGACAGGTTTCTGGTCGAGAACGATACCATGGTGCGTGTGCAAGAACACCTTAGACGATCCTCGGATCGAACTTCAGCATGATCCTTTCAAGTCTTCATCATCCTCACGAGGCGATATGCGGATGAACAGAACCAGACCGTCGAGGAAAATGACGTTTTCATCGAGATTACATATCTCACTAGGCCGCGCGCCGGTTTCGATCAGCGCAAGCACGTAGCCGCGAGATTCCTCGTCCAGCGTTTCAAGAGCACCCACTTTCAAAATACGGTCGACAATCCCGTTCGGTTTGAAAGGCGGCCTCTTCCTCCGGCGCTTACCTTTTTCTGAAAACCGCAGATCGTCAAATGGCGTACTGCTCTTCTCTTCGCCCAGGCAGGAGAAATAGCGACGATAGAGATCGCGCAGATTTCCAAGGTCGCGATTTCCGGCAGAAGCGGAATGAGTGGCGCGGCCGCCTTCGGGCGGAGCAATCCTTTTCAGGCAGAATTTGTGGAATTTTACGCTATCCTCGCGGGTGATGTCTCCGATTGCCTTGTCGCTTATCTGCGCAACGAAGTTATTGATCGCCCGCTGCTTGACCCTTTTCCAAAGCCTGCGTTGCGTCTGGCTCTTGCAAGCAAGCTCATGAGCCGTAATCTCGTCGGTATAGACCTTGAAGGCTGCGGATATTATGATGGCCGGAAGACTGACGGAACCGAGAAGAGCGCCGTCGATAGATGGATTTTCCCTCACCTCCTCCAAAGCGTCGAGCCGCTGGAAGATTTCATCTATGCTGGGCGACGCAGCGATTTGACCGCTGGACTGCTAGGCGACACCCATGGCTTCGGCGCGTCGTACCGCCTCCCGGTAGCGTGCAAGAGCCCCCTGTGCCTCCAGGGCAACACGGCCCTATAGCTTTTGTCCGCATCCTCCAGCTTGTCCCGCATAGCGCACAAGGCTGCGTTCGCCTGTGTCCAGGGACTTGCGAACGAACGAACCGCGCTCATCAAGGCCGATCAGTTTGCGTGGAATCCGGCGGAGACAATAGAAGGTCTCACCACGCTGGATGAGGTAGTGATCGGGGTCCGGAACTGCTCGTCCTGTTGAGATTTCTGCCCATTGGGGCACCTGCGATGTATCGCAGACTGTATCACAACCGAGAATATGATTTTTATGCAATCTTTTCGATTGCTTGCCAGCTTGCTCCTGCAAGCTGATGGTGCGGTCGAGAAGACTCGAACTTCCACGGGAGTTACCCCACAGCGACCTCAACGCTGCGCGTCTACCAATTCCGCCACGACCGCATATCTTGGCTTGGTGCAGGCCGTTTAGCTGACCCGGTTCGGAATGAAAAGAAGAAATCTCTCGGCTCGCGTCGAAATTGTTCGACCCGGACGCTTGGTGATGCGCTGGCGGCTGTGGCTGGCCACGGTGGCGCGCATGGATCCCCAGACGGGCCCCAATGGAGGCGGCAAGGTCACGGCCATCGTGCCCCCGCCGGTTCGCCAATAGCGGCGGAAGACCGCGACGGCACGGCTCAAACGCCAAGGAACCGCAGGGTGCGTTATTGCAGGGGCGCGGGATTGTTCCTAGGGTGCGCCCGAAGGAGAGCCCCATGCCCGACATCGACCCCGAAGAGCTTGCGCTGATCCAGTCCGAGCGCGCCCGGATCTTCAGCCCCGGCTGGTTCGCGGATCTGCTCTCCGGGCGGCTCGGGTTCGGCGATACGTTCTGGCTGGGCATTTTCGGCATCCTGCTGTTCGTCGTGCCGGTGGGGGTGCTGGTTTCGGGGCTGATCTATGCCCGCGCGCAAGAGGGGGTGATGCCCTTCCTGCGCATCGTCTGCGGGGCGATGGGGCTGTGGCGGATCTGCATCCTGCGCGCGCTGCTGATCGCACGCAGGCGGACCGGAGCGCGCGGCGCCTGGCCCGTTATCGGCCTGATCTGGACGGTGATCGACGCGGCAAGCCTGCTGTGGTATTCCGTGGCCTCCGCATGACCCTCCCCTCCATCATCGTCGTCGGGTTTCCCAAGGCCGGGACCACCACCCTGCATCGCGCGCTGAGCAAAAGCGGTCTGGTCTGCGCGCATTGGCGGGTGGACGACGATCCGTTCGGACAACTGATCTATGACGGCTGGTTCACGAAGGGCGATCCGCTCGCGCTGTTCGAGGGCGTCGATGCCATCACCCAGATGGATTACTGCGCCCCCGCCGAAGGGGTCAACCTGTGGCCGAACCTCGACATCGCGCTGCTGCTGACAATCCGGCGGCTGCATCCGGAGTGCCGCTTCATCCTGAACGCCCGCGATCCGGGCGCCACGGCCCGGAGCATCGGCACCTGGCATGATATGGCCGCGCGCGTCACCACCGCCGACATCACCGGTCTGCCGCGCGGGCGCGGCGCCACCGAGGCCGAACGCGCCCGCTGGATCGAAGCGCATCACGCCGCGCTGCGCGAGATTTTTGCAGGCGATCCGCGGTTTCTGGACCTCGACATCGCCGCGCCGGATGCGCCCGACCGGCTGGGCGCCTTCCTTGGGCGGAAGATCCGCTGGTGGGGCGTGGCGAACGCCACCCCGCAACGTTAGGCGGCGGCCTCGACGGCGGCGACGATACCGTCCACCACCTCGCCCAGCATGTCCCTGTCGCCGCATTCCGCCATCACCCGGATCAGCGGCTCCGTCCCGGATTTCCGGATCAGCAGCCGCCCCTGCCCGGCCAGTCGTGCCTCGGCCTCGGCAATCGCCCGCTTCACGCTTTCGGCGGCCAGCGGCTCCGCCCCCGTCGCATAGCGCACGTTCTTCAGCATCTGCGGCACCGTCTCGAACTGCCGCGCGAGTTCCGACGCCTTCTTCCCAGTCTCCGCCATCGCGGCCAGGAATTGCAGCCCCGCCATCAGCCCGTCGCCGGTGGTGGCGTAATCCGTCATCACGATATGGCCCGACTGCTCCCCGCCCAGATTGTAGCCACCCTCGCGCATCCGCTCGACCACATAGCGGTCACCGACCTGGGTCCGCTCCAGCCGCAGCCCCTTGCCATCCAGGAACCGCTCCAGCCCGAGGTTCGACATCACCGTCGCCACCAGCGCCCCGCCGCGCAGCCGCCCCTCCTCGGCCCAGCGGGAGGCGAACAGCGCCATGATCTGATCGCCATCGGCCACGTCGCCCTTCTCGTCGATGATCATCACCCGGTCGGCATCGCCATCGAGCGAAATCCCGAAATCCGCGCTGTGCCAGACCACCGCCTCCGACGCGGTGCGGGTGAAGGTCGAGCCGCATTTTTCGTTGATGTTATGCCCGTTTGGCGCAACCCCCACCGGGATCACCTCACAGCCCAGCTCCCACAGCACCTCGGGCGCCGCCTTGTAGGCCGCGCCATTGGCACAGTCGATCACCACCTTCATGCCCTGAAGCCGCCCGCGCGCGGGGAAGGTGGTCTTCGCATATTCGACATAACGGCCCACGCCATCGTCGATCCGCTTCGCCCGGCCGATGTTGTGCGGCTGCGCCGGGCGGATCTCGCCCGCGACCATTTCCTCGATCTCGCGCTCCGCCTCATCCGACAGCTTGAACCCGTCGGGGCCGAAGAACTTGATCCCGTTGTCCTTCGCCGGGTTGTGGCTGGCCGAAATCATGATCCCCAGATCCGCCCGCATCGAGCGCGTCAGATAGCCGATCGCGGGCGTCGGCACCGGGCCGAGCAGCAGCACGTTCATCCCCGTCGAGGTCAGCCCCGCCGTCAGCGCATTTTCCAGCATATAGCCCGACAGCCGCGTATCCTTGCCGATCACCACGCGATGCCCATTCCCCGCGTCGCGCCGGAAATAGCGCCCCGCCGCCGCGCCGAGCTTCAGCGCCATGTCCACCGTCATCGGCCAGGTATTGGCCTCGCCACGGACCCCGTCCGTGCCGAAGAGTTTGCGCGTCATGCCTGTCCCTTTCGTATCGCTTCCCACAGCCGGAGGCCCTGCGCCACCTCGGCCACGTCATGCACCCGATGCACCTGCACGCCCTGCGCGACGCCCGCCAGCGTCACCGCCAGCGTTCCGGGCATCCGTTGCGCGGGCAGCATTGCCCGTCCGACCGATCCGATGAACCGCTTGCGAGACACCCCCAGCAGGATCGGACAGCCCAGCCCGTGGAACAGGCTCAGCCCGCGCAGCAACGTCAGGTTATGCGCCACCGTCTTGCCGAACCCGATCCCGGGATCGACCATGATCCGCGCGCGCGGAATACCCGAGCGCGCGGCCACCCGGATCCGCGCCTCCAGATAGTCGTAGACCTCCAGCAGCACGTTGCCATAGCGCGGGTCGGCCTGCATCGTTGCCGGATCCCCCTGCGCATGCATCAGGCAAAGCCCGGCCCGCACGCCCGCGACCACCCCCGCCATATCCGGGTCGAATTCCATCGCGGAGACGTCGTTCACCACCCCGGCCCCGGCCATGACCGCCGCCCGCGCCACCCCGGCCTTGCGTGTGTCGATCGAAATCGGAATCGCCGCCCCTTCGGCCCGCAGCGCGATGATGGCGGGCGCGGTGCGGGCAATCTCCTCGGCCACCGGAATTTCGACCGCGCCGGGCCGGGTCGACTCGCCGCCCAGATCCAGAATATCCGCGCCGTCCGCCATCATCGCCCGCGCCTGATCGAGCGCGGCTGGAAGCTCGACGTAGTTTCCCCCGTCCGAAAAACTGTCCGGCGTCAGGTTCAGGATCCCCATGATCCGCGGCGCCGCAAAATCGAGCCCCGCCAGATCCGCCCGCGGCGCCGTCAGCCGTTCGCGCACCTCCGCCGGCAGATCCCGCGCCGCGATCCGGCCTTGCGGCCCGTCATGGCTCAGAACCTCCACCGCATCGAACCAGCACCACCCCCCCGCCAGCGGCAGCGCGCCTTCGGGCCGGGCAGGATCGGATTGCGTGATCGGTCGGAAATAAAGTTTCATGCCAGTGCTATCGCGCGGCGGGAACGGCTTGGCAAGCCTCAGACCGGCAGTGCCAGGACCGGCACGCGGCTTCCCGCCGGGACCGCGACATCGCCGTGAAGTTCCAGCCGCGTGGCCGCCATCTGCTCGGCCAGCCACAGCGCGAGCGCAATGGAATCCCGCGCTGGACCCTTCGGCCCATCGACCGCATCCAGCACGATCTTCGACGGCGCCCAGACCACCATCTGCCCGTGTTTCATCGCCCAGTCGATCTCCGTCCGGGTCGCCACGACAACACAGCGCGGATCCCGCGCGGCCAGAACCCAGGCGTTCTGTTCGATCGCCAGCAGGTCGATGCGCCGCTGCGTCGGGCGCTGCCCAGTCTCGGGCACCGGCCCATCGGGCATGCCCACCGTCAGGATCACCGGCGCGCCCGAAGCCTGAAGCGCATCCAGCCGCTCCGACAGGCCGGGCGCGGCGATCGCCGCATTCGACAGCCACGCCACCACCGGACGCAGCGCCACCTGCCCATGCTGCACCGGCACCGAAGCCCGCGCCCGCACGATCTCCACCCCCAGGGCGCCGGGGCCACGGTCCAGCTTCTCGATCCGCACGAAGACCCGCATCGCCTGCGGCTCGGCCAGGATCCGCTCCGCCACCCGCTCGGCCAGCGTCTCCAGCAGGTTCAGCCGCTCCGCCGCCAGCTCCGCCGCGATCGCCTCGGTGATGCGGTCATAGGACAGGATCCGGTCCACATCGTCATCGAGCGGCGCGGGCGCGGGCCGCACCTCCACCACCACGTTGAAGCGCAGCCGCTGGCCATGCCCCCGCTCCTGCTGAAAGGCGCCGATATCCGCACTGACCACATGGTCGCGCAGGCTGATCCGGTCGCGCGGATCGGCCGGGGCCGAAGCGATCGCGCGTTCTTCGGGATGGGCGAAGGCAAGGCTGGTGTCGGTGGTCATCATGGTCCGTCCGGTTTCGCCCCACCATATAGAAACGGGGCGAACCGAAGCCCACCCCGAAACGGCACTTGTGAACCGTCAAACGACCTCAGTTCTCGGCGGTCTGCACCGGCTTGCGGTAGAACAGATGCGCACCGATCTTCGCCGTGCGCTCGAACCGGCGCGACCAGGACGGCTTCACCGCCGTGGTGTGGAAATAGGTTGCCCCATCGGTCAGCGTGCGCGGCTGGCCATCCAGCATGGCCCGGGCGATCTTCTGTGCCTGACGATAGGCGGCCATGTTGGAAGGCTTGTCCGACCGCCCGTCACAGACATAGCTGAACTGGCAACCGCGACCGGACCGCTGGTTGACCACACCGCAGACCGTCTTCGGGAAGGCGGCGTCATCGACCCGGTTCAGGATCACCTCGGCAACCGCCTGCTGACCGGCCAGAGGCTCGCCCCGCGCTTCGTGATAAACCGCCGTGGCGAGGCATTGCACTTGCGCATCGTTCCTGACGGTCGGCTGTGCATCGAGCCAGCCCGCCGTCAGGCGGCGCGGCTGGCCATCCTTCGGCGCCGCGACGATCGCCGACATCCGCGCGGACGGGACCGAACCGAGACCGGCACGCTCCTGACCGAGCAGCGACACGAGCCCGGCTTCCGCAGCCATACCGGGATCATTCGACTGGCTTACCGTGACTTCGGCACGCAAGCCTCCGGCGAGGGCAAGGAGGACAACCGCGCCCCCCGTCCAGCTTTTCAGCACTGACATGGTTTCTTCCGATAAGGACAATCGCCCCGGACCAATGCCGGGACCACAGGGGGTTAATCAAAGTTAACCCACCCTGTCCACTTATCGGTTCAAAAGCAGGCAGAAAACCGCCGCCAAGCAGCGAAATTCCGCGCAGCATGAAAGCGAATCACTCCGCTAACACAAGTTGGTTAATTAGAGGCAAGCAACTGAAAGTGCCAGAGGAATTCGGCGGTCAAGAGCATTTCAGAACCCCGCCCGCTTGCGGGGTGCGAGCAGCGCGAAATGGGCGGCGGCCAGCCGCGCAACCGGAACCCGGAACGGCGAACAGGACACATAATCGAAGCCCGCAGCCCGGCAAAAGGCGATTGATTCGGGATTCCCGCCATGTTCGCCGCAGACCGAAATGGTCACACCGGGCCGCGCCCCCCTGCCCCGTCCGGCCCCGATCAGCAGCAATTCCCCCACCCCCTCAACATCCAGGATGTGGAACGGATCCTCGGCATAGACGCCCTGCTTGACATAGGTGGACATGAACCGCCCCGCATCGTCGCGCGACAGGCCATAGGTCATCTGCGTCAGGTCGTTGGTGCCGAAGGACAGGAAATCAGCGAACTCCGCGATCTCCCCCGCCCGCAGCGCGGCGCGCGGGGTTTCGACCATCACCCCCAGCCGGTAGGAGAACTGCGCCTTCATCTCGGTGCGCACGGCGGCGGCCACGGCGTCGATCCGGGTCTTGACGATCTCGGCCTCGCGCGCAGCAGAGACGAGAGGGATCATCACCTCGGGCACGACCGGGGCGCCGCGCCGGCCCGCCTCCACCGCCGCCTCAAAAATCGCGCGGGCCTGCATGTCGTAGATCTCGGGCACGGTCACGCCCAGCCGCACGCCCCGCATCCCCAGCATCGGGTTGAACTCCCGCAGCGCCTCGCAGCGCCGGGTGACCTCGGACAGCGGACGGTCCAGCGCCTCGGCCAGTTCCCGCATCCCCTCGCGGTCATGCGGCAGGAATTCATGCAGCGGCGGGTCGAACAGCCGGATGCAGACCGGCTGCCCCGCCATGATGTCGAACAGCGCGCTGAAATCCGCCCGCTGCATCGGCAACAGCCGCTCCAGCGCCACCCGCCGGTCGTTCGGCGTATCGGCGAAGATCATCTCGCGCATCACCGTCAGCCGGTCTTCATCGAAGAACATATGCTCGGTGCGGGCCAGGCCGATGCCCTCGGCCTCGAACATCCGCGCGGTGCGGGCATCGTCCGGCGTATCAGCATTCGCACGGATGCCGATGTCGCGCACATTGTCGGCCCAGTGCAGCAGCGTGCGGAACCCATCGTCCAGCGCCGGTTCCAGCATCGCGGTGGACCCCGCCAGAACCTCGCCATTGGTGCCGTCCACCGTGATCACATCGCCCTCGCGGAAGGTCCGGCCATCCTGCGCGGTCATGGTCCGGTCGCGCGGATTGATCGAAATATCGGCGCAGCCCGCGATACAGGGCAGCCCCAGCCCGCGTGCGATCACCGCCGCATGCGAAGTCATCCCTCCCCGCTCGGTCAGAACGGCAACCGAGGCGTGCATCCCCCGCACATCCTCGGGCACGGTTTCGCGGCGCACGAGGATGCAGGCTTCGTCGCGGGCGGCGGCGGCCTGCGCGGCGGCGGCGGAAAACACGATCCGACCGGTGGCGGCCCCCGGGCTGGCCGCGATGCCGCGCGCCAGCAACTCGCGCGTGCCACGCGGATCGACCTGATAGTGCAGCAACTCCGTCAGCGCCCGCGGCTCCACCCGCAGCAGCGCATCCTCCCGGCTGATCACCCCGTCCTGCGCCAGCGCCACCGCGATCTTCACCGCCGCGCGGGCAGAGCGGCTGACCCGCACCGCGTCGATCACCGCGACCTTGCCGCTTTCGATGGTGAATTCGACCTGCATCTCTTCGCGCAGCTTGCCCCGGCAGCGCCCGCCATAATCGACCAGCTGGCCAAACACCTCCGGGTCGGCCTCTTCGAGCGAGGCGCCGCGCGGATCCTTCGTCAGATAGAGCGTCTCGACCGAGGCCTTCCGCCCCTGGCTCTGACCCCGGAACCGGCCGGTGATCCGTGGCGTGCCGGTGACGGAATCGACGAATTGCATCGTCCCCGATCCCGACAGCCCCGGCCCGATGCCAAGCGCCATCCGCTGCACCAGAAGGCCCAGCACCGCCTCGGCGGGGGCGCCCTTGGCCTGCCGCAACAGCCGCGCCGTCGTCCCCTCCCAGGCCCGCGCCATCGAGCGCAGCACCTCCGCCATCTGCCGCGCCGGCGATTGCGGGAAATCGTCATCCGTCTCCGCGCGATAGGTGGCCAGCGCCGCCTTCAGCGCGCCGGGCCCCGGATCCTCGTGGAACATGTCCGGGTCCAGCCGCGCCACATTCGTCGCATAAAGCTGCACGAACCGCAGATAAAGCGCATCCGCCGCCTCCTGCCCATGCGAGCCGATCAGCCGCGCATGGACCGCATCGTTCATGCCCACGTTCAGCACCGTCCCCGGCCCGCCCCATTCCGGGTTCTCCGGGCTGGAGCGCACCGAGACCAGGAAATCCGGCCCGAAGACCTCGGCGATCCGTTGCGTATCGGGCAACTGTCCCGCCGCAATCGCGCGCACCGTTTCCGTGGGCAGCGCAACCGTCTGCGGCACCGGCATGTCCAGCCGGATCAGCCGTTGCAGGCATTTCGCCCGCCAGCCATGTCGTCCCGTCTCGATCTGCGCCGTGGGCGTGATCTCGGTGAAGTCGGCCAAATCGGCGTGTTTCAGCATTGCGGCGATCCCTTCGGTCCGGAGCAGGATAGGCGGAACCACAGCCCTTGCAAGTGTGACGATGGTGGAACGGACCGAAGGCTCAGCCTTCGATCCGGGTCAGGTCGGCCACGCTCAGACAGATCTGCCGGATCCGCGACAACAGGTTGAGCCGGTTGCGACGCAGGATCTGGTTCTCCACATTGATCTGAACGGCGGTGAAGAACGCGTCGATCGGCGCGCGCAACGCCGCCATCGCGGCCATCGCGGCGGCGAAATCCTCGGCCTTCATCGCCGGGCCGATCGCCGCCTCCGCCGCATCCAGCGCGGCGAACAGCGCCGTCTCCTCCGGCCCCTCGGCGAATTTCGGATCGGCGCCGTAGCTGTATTCGACGCCATCCTTCGCCTCGGCCTGCGCGAGGATATTGTTCGCCCGCTTGAAGCCCTGGATCAGGTTGGTGCCATCCTCGCTCTTGAGGAACGCCGCCAGCGCCTCCGCCCGCTTCACCACCAGCGTCAGATCGTCATTCCCCGGCATCGACAACACCGCGTCGATCACATCATGCGGAATGTTCTGGTCGCGCAGATAGACCTTCAGCCGGTCGTGGAAAAAGCCGATCAGGTCTGCGGCATCCGCCTGCGCATTCGCCTTGGCGAAAACCTCCCGCAGGTTCAGCCGCAGCCCGTTCCCCAGCACCAGCCGGATCACCCCAAGCGCGGCGCGGCGCAGCGCGAAGGGGTCTTTCGATCCGGTCGGTTTTTCGTCGATCGCCCAGAATCCGGTCAGCGTGTCGATCTTGTCGGCCAGCGCCACGGCGACCGTCACCGGCTCCACCGGCACGTCGTCGGAGGGGCCAAGCGGCGAATAATGCCCCTTGCAGGCCGCGGCCACAGCCTCGGGCAGGCCCGCCGCACGGGCATAATAGCTGCCCATCAGGCCCTGCAATTCCGGGAATTCGCCGACCATCGCCGAGCGCAGATCGGATTTCACCACCCGCGCGGCCTGCGCCGCAAGCTCCGGCTCCGCGCCCACCACCGGGGCGATCTCGCGTGCCAGCGCCTCGATCCGGGCGATACGTTCGGCCTGCGAACCCAACTTGTTGTGGAAGGTCACCTGCGCCAGCCCCGAGCCCATGCCTTCCATCCCCTCGGTCCGCACCACCCGAAGGTCATGCTCCCAGAAGAATTTCGCATCCGACAGCCGCGCCGACAGCACCTTCAGGTTGCCTTTCAGGATTGTCGCGCCATGGTCCGCCGTCTCACGGTTCGCCACGGTGACGAAGCCCTCGATCCGCCCGGTCTTCGGGTTGCGCACCGAGAAGAACTTCTGATGCTCCTTCATCGAGGTCTGCAACACCTCGGGCGGCAGGCCGAGGAAATCCTCCGCGATGTCCCCCATCAGCGCGACCGGCCATTCGACCAGCCCCGCGACCTCGGTCAGCAGGCCCTTGTCCTCGACCAGTTCCAGCCCGCGCGCGAAGGCCAGCGTCTTCGCCTCGTTCCAGATCGTCTCTTCACGCTCCGCGCTGTCCAGAACCACCTTCGCCAGCTTCAACTTCGCCGCGTAATCCTCGAAAGAACTTACGGAAAGCGCCTCGGGCGCCATGAAGCGGTGGCCGCGCGTGACATTGCCCGACGCGATCCCGTCGACGTCGAGCGGCACCACCTCGGCCCCGGCCTCATCGGTCAGGATGCACAGGATCGAATGCAGCGGGCGCACCCACCGCAGGCTGCCCGACCCCCACCGCATCGACTTCGGCCAGGGGAAATTGCGGATCGTCTTTTCCAGCACCTCGGCGATGATCGCGGGCGCCTTGCGGCCCGGCTTCGTCACCACGGCGAAATAGGTCTGGCCCTTCTTGTCGTCGCGGATTTCCAGCTGATCCAGCGTCAGGCCGGTGGCGCGCAGGAACCCCTCCACCGCCTTTTCATTCGCGCCCACCGCCGGGCCCTTGCGCTCTTCGCGCAGGGTCGGGCTTTCGGCGCTCAGCCCCTCCACCGCCAGCACCAGCCGCCGGGGCGTCGAAAACGCCGCCGCATGGCCATAGGTCAGCCCGGCCTCGACCAGGCCATCGGTCACCAGCTTCTTCAGCGCCTCGCGCGCGCCGGGCTGCATCCGCGCCGGGATTTCCTCGGAGAAGAGTTCAATCAGCAGATCGGGCATATCACTCCCCCGCCTTGTCATTCAGTTGCTGCCAGGCATAGGCCCGGCCATCGGGATAGATCGCCACCACACGGTCGACGCCGGGGTGGATGTTCAGTTCGGACAGATAGGCTTTCGCCCGCCCCGCCTGCAAATCCTCGCCGATCTGCCGGGCATCGAAGCAGGAAAACCATTTCGGCGCATTCAGCGGCGTCGGCCGTTCGTAGCGCTGATAGGCATCGGCGGTGGCGGCGGGCAGATCGGCCGTGAAACAGGCGCGGAATTTCAGGGGCGAGCTGTCGCCGTCTATCCCCTTGAAATTACTGGTGGCCACCGGCTCTTCGGCGCCACCCTGCGCGGTCAGACGGATTTCGGCCGCCGTGCTGTCGGCGGGAACGTCGTGGTAATAGCCATAGACCTGCGCATACCAGACGCCGGCCCCGGCAATCACCGCGGCTACCACGATTTCCCCTCCGACCAGACGGCCATTCACGCCGCTTCCCCGCTCCAGCCGCCCGCCGTGGTCTGCACGAAGGCATCGGCGCATTTCTTCGCCAGCGCCCGGACCCGGCCGATATAGGCCTGCCGCTCGGTCACCGAGATCACGCCGCGCGCATCGAGCAGGTTGAACAGGTGGCTGGCCTTGATGCACTGGTCATAGGCCGGATGCGCCATGATGATGCGTTTGCCGGAATTCGGATCCTCGGGCGGGAAATCCAGCAGATGCTGGCACTCGCGCTCGGCATCCTCGAAATGGCGCAGCAGCATTTCGGTATTGGCGGCATCGAAATTGTGGCGGCTGTATTCCTCTTCGGTCTGGCGGAAGACATCGCCATAGGTCAGCGGAATCGGCGCGTCCGGATCGTTGAACGGCATGTTCATCACATGGTCAACGCCCAGCACATACATCGCCAGCCGTTCGAGCCCATAGGTCAGTTCACCCGACACCGGACGGCAGTCGTGCCCGCCGACCTGCTGGAAATAGGTGAACTGGCTGACTTCCATCCCGTCGCACCAGACCTCCCAGCCCAGGCCCCAGGCGCCCAGCGTCGGGCTTTCCCAGTCGTCCTCGACAAAGCGGATGTCATGCAGGCCGAGGTCGATGCCAATCGCCTCCAGCGAGCCGAGATAGAGTTCCTGAAGGTTCGGCGGCGAGGGTTTGATCAGCACCTGATACTGATAATAGTGCTGCAAACGGTTCGGGTTTTCGCCATAGCGGCCATCGGTCGGGCGGCGCGAGGGCTGCACATAGGCCGCGGCCCAGGGCGTGGAGCCGAGCGAGCGCAGCGTGGTGGCCGGGTGGAAGGTGCCTGCCCCGACCTCCATATCATAGGGCTGCAAGATCGCGCAGCCCTTCGAGGCCCAGTAGGACATCAGCCGCAGGATGATTTCCTGAAACGAACGGGGGGCGACGGGGTTCGGCATGGGCTACTCCGGAAGAAGGCGCCCCTTCTCCTAGGCAAGTGCCGGGGAAGGGTCAACGGGGCCAAGCGAAATGCAGGGCCGATCCGGGGGAATTTCCGTCCCTCCCCCGGCGATGGCAGCACGGACACCGGCCCGCTGAGGGGATTTGCAAATTCGCTCGGCTTCAGGCTGTTAATTTGCTATTGTTTTCATTTTCCGGCTTGCGCCGCATCGCAGCAAAGCTAGGCTTCCGGCACATTGGACAGGGGAGACGGAGTGTCTATGTTCCGCAAGATTCTGATCGCGAACCGTGGAGAGATTGCGATCCGCGTGATGCGCGCCGCGAATGAACTCGGCAAGAAGACGGTTGCCGTCTATGCCGAGGAAGACAAGCTGTCGCTGCACCGTTTCAAGGCAGATGAAGCCTATCGGATCGGCGAGGGGCTGTCGCCCGTCGGCGCCTATCTCTCCATCCCCGAGATCATCCGGGTGGCACAGGAATCGGGCGCGGATGCGATCCATCCGGGCTATGGCCTGCTGTCGGAGAACCCGGATTTCGTCGATGCCTGCGATGCGGCGGGGATTACCTTCATCGGGCCGAAGGCGGCGACGATGCGGGCCCTTGGCGACAAGGCTTCGGCGCGCAAGGTGGCGATCGCCGCGGGCGTGCCGGTGATCCCGGCCACCGAGGTTCTGGGCGAGGACTTCGACGCGATCCGCAAGGAGGCCGCCGAAATCGGCTATCCGCTGATGCTCAAGGCGAGCTGGGGCGGCGGCGGGCGCGGCATGCGGCCGATCAACGGGCCGGAAGACCTCGAATCCAAGGTCCGTGAGGGCCGGCGCGAGGCCGAGGCCGCCTTCGGCAATGGCGAGGGTTACCTCGAAAAGATGATCCTGCGCGCCCGCCATGTCGAGGTGCAGATCCTGGGCGACAAGCACGGCCATATCTACCACCTCTATGAGCGCGATTGCACCGTGCAGCGCCGCAACCAGAAGGTCGTCGAACGCGCCCCCGCCCCCTATCTGACCGACGAACAACGCGCCTTCGTCTGCGAGATGGGCAAGAAGATCTGCCAGCATGTGAACTACGAATGCGCGGGCACCGTCGAATTCCTGATGGATATGGACGACGGCAAGTTCTACTTCATCGAGGTCAACCCCCGCGTCCAGGTCGAACATACGGTCACCGAAGAGGTCACCGGCATCGACATCGTGCAGGCACAGATCCGCATCGCCGAGGGCGCCACGCTGGCCGAGGCGACCGGAGCGGCGACGCAGGCGGACGTGAAACTCTCGGGCCATGCGCTGCAATGCCGGGTGACGACCGAGGATCCGCAGAACAACTTCATCCCCGACTACGGCCGCATCACCGCCTATCGCACCGCGACCGGCATGGGGATCCGGCTCGACGGCGGCACCGCCTATGCGGGCGGCGTGGTCACGCGCTACTATGACAGCCTGCTGGTGAAGGTCACCGCCTGGGCGCAGACGCCGGATCAGGCGATCCACCGGATGGACCGCGCGCTGCGCGAATTCCGGATCCGGGGGGTGTCGACGAATATCGACTTCGTGGTGAACCTGCTCAAGCACCCGACCTTCCTCGACATGAGCTATACGACGAAGTTCATCGACACCACGCCGGAGCTGTTCGACTTCAAGCCGCGCGAGGACCGGGCGACCAAGATCCTGACCTATATCGCGGATATCTCCGTCAACGGGCATCCCGAAACCGCGGGCCGGGCAAAACCCCGGGCGGATGCGAAACCGCCGAAGCTGCCGCCGGTGAAGGGCGCGATCCTGCCCGGCACGCGCGACCTGCTCGACACGCAGGGGCCGAAGGCGGTGGCGGACTGGATGCTGGCGCAGAAGCGGCTTCTGATCACCGACACGACGATGCGCGACGGGCATCAGTCGCTCTTGGCCACGCGGATGCGCTCGATCGACATGATCAAGGCCGCGCCGGTCTATGCGGCGAATCTGGGCGGGCTGTTCAGCGTCGAATGCTGGGGCGGCGCAACCTTCGACGTCGCCTATCGCTTCTTGCAGGAATGCCCGTGGCAGCGGCTGCGCGACATCCGCGCGCGGATGCCGAACATCCTGACGCAGATGCTGCTGCGTGCCTCGAACGGGGTCGGCTACACGAACTACCCCGACAATGTGGTGACCTTCTTCGTGCAGCAGGCGGCGAAGGAAGGCGTCGATGTGTTCCGCGTGTTCGACAGCCTGAACTGGGTCGAGAACATGCGCGTCGCGATGGATGCCGTGATCGACAGCGGCAAGATCTGCGAGGGCACGATCTGCTACACCGGCGACATCCTGAACCCCGACCGGGCGAAATACGACCTGAACTATTACGTCGGCATGGCGAAGGAGCTGGAGGCCGCGGGCGCCCATGTGCTCGGGCTGAAGGACATGGCGGGTCTGCTGAAACCCGCTGCGGCCCGGGCGCTGGTCAAGGCGCTGAAGGAAGAGGTCGGCATCCCCGTCCACTTCCACACCCACGACACGTCGGGGATCGCGGGGGCTTCGGTTCTGGCGGCGGCGGAGGCCGGGGTGGATGCGGTCGATGCGGCGATGGATGCGTTTTCGGGCGGCACCTCGCAGCCCTGCCTTGGCTCGATCGTCGAGGCGCTGGCCCATACCGAGCGCGACACCGGCCTCGACATCGGAACGATCCGGCGGATGTCGACCTATTGGGAGGCCGTGCGGCACCAATATGCGGCGTTTGAATCCGGATTGGAGGCGCCGGCGTCCGAAGTCTACCTGCACGAAATGCCCGGCGGGCAGTTCACCAACCTGAAGGCGCAGGCGCGCTCACTGGGTCTTGAGGAACGCTGGCACGAGGTCGCGCAGGCCTATGCCGATGCGAACCAGATCTTCGGCGATATCGTCAAGGTCACGCCGTCGTCAAAGGTGGTGGGCGACATGGCGCTGATGATGGTGGCGCAGGGGCTGAGCAAGGAAGATGTTCTCGACCCGGCGAAGGACATGGCCTTCCCGGATTCGGTGATCGACATGCTGAAGGGCAACCTCGGGCAGCCCCCGGGCGGCTGGCCCGCAGGCATCACGGCCAAGGCGCTGAAGGGTGAGCAGCCCGAAACCGAACGGCCGGGCAAGCATCTTCCGGCGGTGGACCTTGAGGCGGCGCGGGCGAAGCTCGAAACGGAACTCGGCGGCTACCGGATCGCCGATCACGAACTGGCCGCCTATCTGATGTATCCGAAGGTCTATGTCGATTACATGACCCGGCACCGGACCTATGGCCCCGTGCGCACCCTGCCGACGCCGGTGTTCTTCTACGGCATGGATCAGGGCGACGAAATCTCGGTCGAGATCGACCCGGGCAAGACACTGGAAATCCGGTTCCAGACCAAATCGGAAACGGATGAGGCCGGTGAGGTCAAGGTGTTCTTCGAGCTGAACGGCCAGCCGCGCTCCGCCCGGGTGCCGAACCGCTCGGCGAAATCGGCGGTCAAGGCGCGGCCCAAGGCGGACCCGGCGAACCCCGGCCAGATCGGCGCGCCGATGCCCGGTTCGGTCGCCTCGGTCACCGTGACGCTGGGCCAGACGGTGAAACCGGGCGACCTGCTCCTCACCATCGAGGCGATGAAGATGGAAACCGGGATCCACGCCGACAAGGAAGGCACCGTCAAGGCCCTCCACGTCCGGCAGGGCGACCAGATCGACGCCAAGGATCTGCTCGTCGAAATCGCATGACAAAAAGCCGGGCCCTCCAAGGCCCGGCTTCTCCGTCCGGAAACGGTTCCAACGAAGTCCAGGGACCCCAAGGGCCGCGCGGATCAGTCCGCCACGAGGCGCGACACCACCACCACCACCTCGGGCTTCTTGCCGATCTCTTCCATCGCCACCTGACGCGCGATGCGGCGCATCCCCTCGTCCAGCTTGTCGTCCGACGCGATCATCTTCACCGAAGCGCGTTCGAGGAAATCGGTCAGTTCCTCCTCGATCTGCTGCGTCAGGTCGGCGCCGGTCCGGCCGCGCGACGGCAGGCCCATCAGCTCGACCCAGGGCTCGCCCAGCGGCTGCTCGTCCTCGTCGATGATCACGGTGATCAGTACCAGCCCGTTCAGCGCCATCCGGATCCGGTCGCGCACGACGCCATCCATCGCCCCGATCAGCGCCGAGCCGTCCAGATAGCTCCGCCCGGTTTCGATATATTCGACCACCTTCGGCCGGTCGCCGGTCAGATCGACCATCGTGCCATTGGTCGCGACCTCCGAGGCGATGCCCTTCGCCGTGCCGATCTTCGCATGTTTGCGCAGGTGGCGGTGTTCGCCGTGCATCGGGATCAGGATCTTCGGGCGCAGCAGGTCATGCACCGCCTCAAGATCCGGACGGTTGGCATGGCCCGACACATGGTAGAGCCCGCCCTGGTCATCGACCACATCGACGCCCATCTCCGAGAAATTGTTGATGATGCGGATCACGCCGCGCTCGTTGCCCGGGATCACGCGCGAAGAGAACAGGAAGGTATCGCCCTCCTTCATCTCCAGCCCGAGATATTTCCCGCGCGACAGTTGCGCCGTCGCCGCGCGCCGCTCGCCCTGCGATCCGGTGACCAGCAGCAGCAGATTGTCCCGTGGCACCTCGACCGCAGCCTCCGCCGGGATCGTCCCCGGCATCCCGGTCAGCACGCCGGTTTCCTCCGCCGCCGCGACCATCTTTTTCATCGCCCGCCCGAGCAGGCAGATCGACCGCCCCGCCGCGCGCCCGGCCTCGGCCAGCGTCTTCAGCCGCGCGACATTGGAGGCGAAGGTCGTCGCGACCACCATCCCCTTCTGCGCGGCGATGAAATCGCGCAGGGGCTCCGCCAGCGTCGCCTCCGACCGGCCCGGCTGCGGCGAGAAGACGTTGGTGGAATCGCACACCAGCACCTTCACCCCCTGCCCCTCATGCGCGATCTCGTGCCACAGCAGCGGGTCGAAGGGCTCGCCCACCACCGGATTGCCATCAAGCTTGAAATCCCCGGTATGGACGATCCGACCCGCCGGCGTGTCGATCACCAGGGCCGAGCTTTCCGGGATCGAATGGCTCAGCGGCACGAATTGCACCTTGAACGGCCCGGCCTCGATCACCTGCGGGCGCGGCTCGACGACCGTCACCGTATCCGACGGATGCCCAGCCTCTTCGAGCTTCATCGTGCCGATCTTCGCCGTGAATTTGCGCGCATAAACCGGCTTGCGCAGCCGCGGCCACCAATGCGGCAGCGCGCCGATATGGTCTTCGTGGGCATGGGTGATGAAGATCGCCTCGATCCGATCGACGTTTTCCTCAAGCCAGGACAGATCCGCCATGATCAGATCGACGCCCGGGGTGCTGTCCATATCCGGGAAGGTCACGCCCAGATCGACAACGATCAGCCGCTCCTTCCCCTCCGGCCCATAGCCATAGACATAGGCATTCATGCCGATTTCGCCGGCGCCCCCGAGAGGAAGATAGATCAGTCGGTCGCTCACGCCCCCAGCCCCTTGTTGTAGTCATATATGAGCCGAAGCCCGTGGATCGTCAGGTCGTCCTCCACCCGGTCGAACAGGTCGAAGCCCTGGTCGAACAGCGGCGCGAGGCCCCCGGTGGCGATGACCCGCATCGGCCGGTCGCGCTCCAGCCGGATCTGGCGGACGATGCCCTCGACCAACCCGATATAGCCCCAATAAACGCCCGCTTGAATACATGCCACGGTATTCGTGCCGATAACCTTGTCGGGATGCGTAATATCCACATGCGGCAGGGCGGCGGCGGCCATGTGCAGCGCCTCCAGGCTCAGGTTCACGCCGGGCGCGATCACCCCGCCGATATAGGCGCCATCGGCATCAACCACGTCGAAGGTCGTCGCCGTGCCGAAATCCACCACGATGAGGTCGCCGCCATGGCGCGCGAACCCGGCCACCGTATTCACCAGCCGGTCGGGGCCGACGGTCGTGCCCGCATCGACCCGCGGCGCCACCGGCAATTCGCATTCGGGCTTGCCCACCACCAGCGGGCGGCAGTCGTAATAGCGGTTGCACAGCACGCGCAGGTTGAACACCACCCGCGGCACGGTCGAGGAAATGATCGCCTCGTTGATCTTCGCGGAAATCCCCTTCAGCGTCATCAGCGTGTTGAGCCAGACGAAATATTCATCCGCCGTGCGGCGATGATCGGTGGCGATCCGCCAGGTGGACAGGAACTCCTGCCCGTCCCAGATCGAAAACACCGTGTTGGTATTGCCGCAGTCGATGCACAGAAGCATGGTCCCGCCCCCTCAGAAGAACACATCCGCCGCCGCGATGGCGCGCGGACCCTCGGCCGTGCGCAGGATCATCGCGCCGGTCTGGTCGATCGTCTCGAAAATGCCCTCGTGGCTTTCGCTGCCGGTGCGGGCGATCAGCCGTTCGCCAAGCCGCGCGGCGCGGGCGAGCCATGCCTCCCGGATCGGGGCGAAGCCGTAGGTTTCATATTGCCGCGCCCATCGGTCGAAGGCCATGGCGAGCGGTGGCAAAAAATCCTCGGGCGGGATCCGGATCCCGGTTTCGTCAGCCAGGCTGACCGGGCGCACGGCGCCGGGCTCGACCAGGGACGCAGGCGGCGCAGCCACCAGGTTGACCCCGATGCCAATGGCAAGATGCGTCGGTACCCCGCCCTTGCCCGCGGTTTCGAGCAGGATCCCCGCGATCTTCCCGCCGTTCAGCAGCACGTCATTGGGCCATTTGATCGACAGCCGCGCATGTGGCCCGGCGATCTGCGACAACGCCTCGTCGAGCGCCAGAGAGGACACGAAGGTATAAAGCGCGGCCTCCGGCAGCGCGACCTTCGGCCGGAACAGCAGCGTCGCCGAGAAATTGCCCGCAGGCATTTGCCATGCCCGGCCGCGCCGCCCGCGACCCGACGTCTGCTCCAGCGCCAGAATCCAAGCAGGCCCCGCGAGATGCGGGGCCAGACGGGCCGCTTCGGACATCGTGCTGTCAACCGACCCGAGAACGTGGCGTGCCACGCCCTCGGGCCAAAGCGTCAGATCAGTGGACAAGGGCCGCAGCCGCCGCCTGCGCGGCGCCCTCGATCCCGAACAGGTTCACCGCACCCGCCACCATGATCACCGCCGAAGCCACCAGCAGCAGCCATTGCACCATCGGCATCCGGGTGTCGAGCGGCTCCGATTCCGCGCCGAAATACATGTAGTAGACGACGCGCAGGTAGTAGAAGGCCGCGATCACCGAGGCAACGACGCCCAGCACCGCCACCCAGCTATAGCCCGCGAACAGCGCCGACCGGATCACCGCGAATTTCGCGAAGAAGCCCAGCATCGGCGGCACACCGGCCAGCGAGAAGAAGATCACCAGGAGCGCCAGCGCCTTCACCGGCTCGGTCTTCGAGAGCATGTTCAGCGCGGTGATGTCGGTCACCGGCTTGCCGTCCCGCTCCATCGACAGGATGAAGGCGAAGACGCCGACGTTCATCACCACATAGATCGTCATGTAGATCAGCGTCGCCTCGACCCCCGCCGCATTGCCCGCAAGCAGGCCAAGGAGCGCGAAGCCCATATGCGCGATCGAGGAATAGGCCATCAGCCGCTTGATGTTGCGCTGACCGATCCCGGCGACGGCGCCGAGGAACATCGACAGCAGCGCGATCAGCGCGATCACCTGCCCCCAATCCCCAGTGACATTGCCGAAGGCGTCAAACATCAGCCGCGCGATCAGCCCCATCGCGGCCACTTTCGGCGCGGTGGCGAAGAAGGCGGTGACCGGCGTCGGCGACCCTTCGTAGACGTCGGGCGTCCACATGTGGAACGGCACCGCCGAAACCTTGAACGCCAGACCGGCGATCATGAACACCAGACCGAAGAGCACGCCCACCGGCAGATGGCCGTCCTTGACCACGGTGATGATGCCCGCGAAATTCGTCGTCCCGGCAAAGCCGTAGGTCAGCGAGGCGCCATAGAGCAGCAGGCCCGAGCTGAGCGAGCCCAGCACGAAATATTTCAGACCGGCTTCAGAAGAGCGTTCCGAATCCCGACGCAGCGCGGCGACGACATACAGCGCCAGCGACATCAGTTCGAGGCCGAGGTAGAGCGCCATCAGGTCGCCCGCCGAAACCATCATCATCATGCCGATCACCGCCAGCACGATCAGGATCGGGAACTCGAACCGCAGCAACCCGCGCCGCTGCATGTAATCGGAACTCATCGCCAGAACGGCGGCCGAGGAGACCAGCGCCAGCACCTTGGCGAAACGGGCAAAGGCATCGTCGATGAACAGCCCGCCGAAGGCCACCCGCGATCCGCCGCCCGTCCCGATCCAGAGCCCGACGAGCAGCAGCACCGCCACCGTCGCCCACAGGATCGGCCCCGCCACCTTGTCCTTACCGGTCCAGACGCCGAAGAGAAGTGCCGCCATCGCATAGATGGCCAGCACGAACTCCGGCAGGACCGTGGAGAAATCCGCAGAAGTCATCGTCTTTTCTCCCTCAGTGACCGGCCACGGCCGCAACGGCGGGCAGGCTGGCGTGGTAGTTCTGGACAAGCTGGGCCACCGAAGGCCCGATCAGATCGGTGACGATCCAGGGGCATATGCCGAGGATCAGCGTCATCGCAACGAGCGGGGCGAAGATCGCCTTTTCGCGCGCGGTCATGTCGGAAATGGTCTTCAGGCTTTCCTTGACCAGTTCGCCGAAGATCACCCGACGATAGAGCCACAGCGCATAGGAGGCCGAGAAGATCACCCCCGAGGTGGCGACCAGCGCGATCCAGGTGTTGACCTGGAACACCCCCATCAGCGTCAGGAATTCACCGACGAAGCCCGAGGTGCCCGGAAGGCCGACGTTCGCCATGGTGAAGAACATGAAGATCAGCGCGTAACGCGGCATCCGGTTCACGAGGCCGCCATAGGCCGCGATCTCCCGCGTGTGCATCCGGTCATAGATCACGCCGACACAGAGGAAGAGCGCGCCCGACACGAAGCCGTGCGACAGCATCTGGAAGATCGCGCCGTCGATGCCGAGCTGGTTGCCCGCGAAGATCCCCATCGTCACATAGCCCATGTGCGCGACCGAGGAATAGGCGATCAGCTTCTTCATATCTTCCTGCACCAGCGCGACGAGCGAGGTGTAGACGATGGCGATCGCCGACATCCAGAACACCACATCCGTCATCACCCAGGAGCCCACCGGGAACATCGGCAGCGAGAAGCGCAGGAAGCCGTAGCCCCCCATTTTCAGCATCACCGCCGCCAGCAGGACCGAAGCCGCCGTCGGCGCCTGAACGTGCGCATCGGGGAGCCAGGTATGCACCGGCCACATCGGCATCTTCACCGCGAAGGAGGCGAAGAAGGCGAGGAACAGCAGCGTTTGCATGCCGCCGATGATATGGATGCCGAGGACCGAGAAGGTATCCGTCGGGAATTTCGTCACCATCAGCGTCGGAATGTCGGTGGTGCCCGCGAACGTATACATCCAGATCATCGCCACCAGCATCAGCACCGAGCCGAGGAAGGTGTAGAGGAAGAACTTGAACGAGGCGTAGATCCGGTCCTTGCCGCCCCAGATACCGATGATCAGGAACATCGGGATCAGACCCGCTTCGAAGAACAGGTAGAATAGCACCAGGTCGAGCGCGGTGAACACGCCGATCATCAGCCCTTCGAGCACGAGGAAGGCGATCATGTATTCCTTGACGCGCTTGTCCACATCCCAGGCCGAGGCGATGGTCAGCGGCATCAGGAAGGTGGTCAGCAGCACAAACAGGATCGAAATCCCGTCGACGCCCATCTTGTAGCGCAGGCCCATGATCCATTCATGGTCCTCGACGAACTGGAACCCCGGGTTCGAGGGATCGAACCCCGCCAGCAGGAAGAGCGAGATCAGGAAGGTGACCGTGGTCGCCGTCAGCGCGAACCATTTCGCGCCGCGATCCGCCGTCGGCGAGCCCCCGCGCTGCACCAGCGCCAGGATCGCCGCCGCCACCAGGGGGACGAAGGTGATGATGGAAAGCAGGTTTTCCATTAGTGAGAACCCCCGGTCAGAACGACCCAGAACATCAGCGCAACGATGCCGACGACCATCGCGAATGCGTAGTGGAAGAGATAGCCGGACTGCATCCGGCCCGCGAGCCGGGTCAGGCTGGGCACGATGCCCATCGCGACCCCGTTGATCGCGCCGTCGATCGTGCCGCCGTCGCCCTTCTTCCACAGCAGCTTGCCGAGACATTGGGCGGGTTTGACGAAGACCACGTTATAGAGTTCGTCGAAATACCACTTGTTCAGCAGGAACTTGTAGAGGCCGGGCTGCGCCTTGGCCAGGCGCACGGGCAGCGTGGTGTCCTTGATGTAGAACAGCCAGGAAACCGCGAGGCCGAGCAGCATGGCGATGAAGGGCGAAACCTTCACCCAGGCGGGTGCGTGGTGGGCATGCTCCATCACCTCTTCGCCCGGACCCATGAAGATCGCGCCGAGCGGGGCATGGACGGCATCCGTGCCATGGGCCGGTTCGGCCACCGCTTCGCCATGGGATTCGGACGCTTCGGCGTGATGCTCCGGCATGCCGAAGAAGCTCAGCACCTTCGCATGATCGCCGAAGAAGCTGTTATACCACAGCATCCCCGAGAACACCGCGCCAAGCGCCAGAACGCCAAGCGGGATCAGCATGACCGGCGGGCTTTCATGCGCATGTTCATGCGTGTGATGATCGCCGCGTTCCTTGCCGTAGAAGGTCATGAAAATCAGGCGCCAGGAGTAGAAGGAGGTGAAGGCCGCCGCGATGACCAGCATCCAGAAGGCATAGCCGACGCCCGAGGCATAGGCGCTTTCGATCACCGCATCCTTCGACAGGAAGCCCGCGAAGCCGATATGGGTCAGCGGAATGCCGACACCGGTGATCGCCAGCGTGCCGATCATCATCGCCCAATAGGTCAGCGGGATCTTCTTGCGCAGGTTGCCGTAGTTGCGCATGTCCTGCTCGTGGTGCATCGCATGGATCACCGACCCCGCGCCGAGGAACAGCATCGCCTTGAAGAAGGCGTGGGTCAGCAGGTGGAACATCGCGACCGAATAGACGCCCGACCCCGCCGCCACGAACATGTAGCCGAGCTGCGAACAGGTCGAATAGGCGATGACGCGCTTGATGTCGTTCTGCACGAGGCCGACCGTTGCCGCGAAGAAGGCGGTGGTGGCGCCGAGATAGATGATGAACAGCTTCGTCTCCGCCGCATATTCATAAAGCGGCGACATCCGGCTGACCAGCACGACACCGGCGGTCACCATGGTCGCGGCGTGGATCAGCGCGGAGACCGGCGTCGGCCCTTCCATCGCGTCCGGCAGCCAGGTGTGCAGCAGAAGCTGCGCCGATTTCCCCATCGCGCCGATAAAGAGCAGGAAGCCGATCAGGTTCACCGCGTTCCAGTCCCGCCACAGGAAATGCAGCGTGGCATCGGTATGCGCCGGAACCCAGGCGAAGATGTCGTCGAACTTCAGCGAACCGACCAGATAGTAGATCGCGAACATGCCCAGAAGGAAGCCGAAGTCCCCCACCCGGTTGACCACGAAAGCCTTGATCGAGGCAGCGCCGGCCGACTGCTTCTTGTAGTAGAAGCCGATCAGCAGGTAGGAGGCCAGACCCACACCTTCCCAGCCGAAGAACATCTGGAACAGGTTGTCCGCCGTCACCAGCGACAGCATCATGAAGGTGAAGAGCGACAGATAGGCGAAGAACCGCGCCTTGTAATGCTCGTGGTGATCCCAGGCCGGATCATGCGCCATGTAGCCGAAGCTATACAGATGCACGAGCGCCGAGACCGAGGTGACGACGATCAGCATGATCGCGGTCAGCCGGTCGATCCGGATGCCCCAGCTCAGATCGAGCGTGCCGGACTGGATGAAGTCGAGCAGATGGATGTGCCGGGTAACGCCGTCGAACCCCAGAAACACGATCCAGCTCAGCGCGCAGACGAGGAACAGCAGCGCGGTGCACAGCACCATCGCGCCCTTCTCGCCGATCACCCGCCAGCCGAAGCCGCCGATGAGGGCCCCGACAAGGGGCGCCAGAAGAATGACCGTTTCCATGCGCCCTTACCCCTTCATCACGTTCACGTCGTCCACCGCGATGGAGCCGCGGTTGCGGAAGAACACCACGAGGATCGCCAGACCGATCGCCGCCTCCGCGGCCGCCACGGTGAGCACGAACATGGTGAAGATCTGCCCCACGAGATCACCCGCGAAGCTGGAGAAGGCCACCAGGTTGATGTTCACCGCCAGCAGGATCAGTTCGATCGACATCAGGATGACGATGACGTTCTTCCGGTTGACGAAGATCCCGAAGATGCCGGTGACGAACAGAACGGCCGCCACACCCAGGTAATGTTCAAGTCCGATCATCGTCGGTCCCTCGCGTTTTCATCGCTTTGTTCATTCTTGCCGCCAGCCGCACGGCAGCGCTGGCATCCCGGCTTGCGCTATTCATCACAGCCCCTGCCCCGGCTTCACATCGACCAGTTCCAGCGCCTTCTTCGGATCGCGGTGCATCTGCGCGATCACGTTCTGCCGCTTCACATCCGTCCGGTGCCGCAGCGTCAGCAGGATCGCCCCGATCATCGCAACCAGCAGGATCAGCCCCGCCGCCTCGAAGAGGTAAAGGTATTGGTCAAAGAGCACGAGGCCGATCGCCTTGGTGTTATGCACCCCCTCGACCACCGGAACCTTGTGCAGCGCCGCCGACCCCTCGGCCGCGTGCCAGCCGCCGAAACCGATGCCAAGCTGCATCAGCAGCACCACCGCCATCAGCAGGCCAAGCGGCATGTAGCGCACCAGTTCCCCCTTCAGCGCGGCGAAATCGACGTCGAGCATCATCACCACGAAGAGGAACAGAACCGCCACCGCGCCGACATAGACGATGATCAGCAGCATCGCGACGAATTCCGCGCCCAGCAGCACGAACAGCCCCGAAGCCGACAGGAAGGTCAGGATCAGCCACAGCACGGAATGCACGGGGTTCTTGGACATCACCACCATGAAGCCCGCCAACGCCGCGACCACGGCGAAGAGGTAGAATGCAAACACGATCATGTGTTTTCCCCCGATTTCTCGTCAAAGACCGACTGCGCGATTTCCAGCGCCCGGGTCATGGCGGGCACCCCGCCGAACATGCTCATCTGGAAGATCACCTCGGCGATCTCGCGCTGCGAGGCGCCAGCCTCCAGCGCATGGCGGATCGTCAGCCGCAACTGCGCATCCGCCTGCGCGCCCAGAACCGTCAGCGCCGCGATGGTGATCAGAAGCCGCGTGCGGGCATCGAGCCCCTCACGGTTGAAGGTTCTGCCGAACCACATCTCCATCATGTCCTTCGACATGGTGGGAATGAATTTTTCAAAACCGACAGGGCTGAAACGCTCCAATGCGGGATTGAACAGGCGGGCCATCTCGGTCCCCTGCTCCATCATCGCGCTGAACAGTTTCGAGAAATCCTCGCTCATCTGTAGGGTGCATCCAGTTCGATGTTGCGGGCAATTTCGGCCTCCCAACGCGCGCCGTTGTCGAGCAGCCGGGCCTTGTCGTAGAACAGCTCCTCGCGCGTTTCGGTGGCATATTCGAAGTTCGGGCCTTCGACGATGGCATCGACCGGGCAGGCCTCCTGGCAATAGCCGCAATAGATGCACTTCGTCATGTCGATGTCATAACGCGTGGTCCGGCGCGACCCGTCCTCGCGCGGCTCGGCGTCGATGGTGATCGCCTGCGCCGGGCAGATCGCCTCGCACAGCTTGCACGCGATACAGCGCTCCTCGCCGTTCGGATAGCGGCGCAGCGCATGTTCGCCACGGAAGCGGGGCGACAGCGGCCCCTTCTCATGCGGATAGTTGATCGTCGGCTTCGGCTTGAAGAAATACCGCATGCCGATGCCGAAACCCTTCATGAAGTCCCACAGGACGAAGTATTTCGCCGCGCGGCCGTAATCGAACGCCATGATCTCAGCCTCCCATCGTGAAGCGGGCCCAGAAGGCGCCGAACACTTCGAATTTTGCAAGGAACGCCACCAGCACCACCCAGGCCAGCGACAGCGGCAGGAACACCTTCCAGCCGATCCGCATCAACTGGTCGTAGCGGTAGCGCGGCACGATCGCCTTGACCATCGCGAACATGAAGAAGCACAGCGCCATCTTGATGATCAGCCACAGCAGGCCATCCGGCAGCCCCGGGATCGGGCTCAGCCAGCCGCCGAAGAACAGCAGCGAGATCAGAGCGCACATCAGCACGACGGCCATCAACTCGCCAATCATAAACAGCAGGAACGGCGTCGAGGAATATTCGACCTGATAGCCAGCGACCAGTTCGGATTCCGCTTCCGGAAGGTCGAACGGCGGGCGGTTGGTTTCAGCCAGCGCCGAGACGAAGAACAGCACAACCATCGGCAGATGCGGCAGCCAATACCAGCCGAGCAGGCCGTAATTCGTGTTCTGCGCCTCGACGATCGCGCCGAAATTCATCGAGCCGGTCGAGAGGATCACCCCGATGATGATCAGGCCGATCGACACTTCGTAGGAAATCATCTGCGCGGCGGAGCGCAGCGAACCGAGGAACGGATATTTCGAGTTCGACGCCCAGCCGCCCATGATCACGCCATAGACTTCGAGCGACGAGACCGCGAAGATATAGAGGATCGCGACGTTCAGGTCCGAAATCACCCAGCCCGTGTTGAACGGGATCACCGCCCAGGCAATCACCGGCAGGATGAAGCTCAGCATCGGCGCGATGAAATAGACGGCCTTGTCAGCGCCCGCCGGAACCACCACTTCCTTGACGATGTATTTCAGGAAGTCGGCGAAACTCTGCATCAGGCCAAAGGGGCCGACCACGTTCGGGCCGCGGCGGATCTGCACCGCCGCCCAGACCTTGCGGTCGGCATACATCAGGAACGCAAGGCACACCAGAATGCAGACCGTGACCAACAGACATTGGCCCAGGATCAGCAGGAATGTGCCCAGTGGTGTTGCCAGAAACTCAGCCATTTTGTTCCTCTGACCGCTCTATTCTCAACCGCATCTTCATACCGTCGGTATTCCCTTGGCCGCGCAGGCGTCGACCGTGATGCGGGCGGCAGCGGGGTTGCCCCCCGCCGGTCGCTCGCGCGAAATCATGTAGACCGCATCGGCGCGCCAGGTGCCGAAACTGCGGGCCGTCGTCATCCGGATCGGCCGGACATAGGCGTGATCGTGGATCAGCGCGTAGCGCGCCGCGGCACAGGCGGCATAGTCCCGCACCGCCGCATCATCCGCCGCCCCTTTCAGCGCCAGCCGGAACTCGACCAGCGTTTCGTCCAGCATCCGCGTCTCGATCCCCTGATAGGAAATCTCGGGCGCCGCCTCGACCGGCGCGCAGGCCGCCAGCCCGGCCAGAAGGCCGGAAGCGATCCGCACATATGCCGGGCTCAGCGCCATCCGCTCACTCCGCCGCCATCGCCGGGCCAGCCGCACGGGCCTTGGCCAGCGCCGAGCATTCCGCCATCACCACCGACGCCCGCGCGATCGGGTTGGTGAAGTAGAAATCGCGGATCGCCGGGCGGAAGGTCGCCTTGCCCATGTCACGCAGCGCGACCGGGGTCCAGCCGTTCTCGACCACCTGATCCACCTGCGCCAGATGCGGCACCGCCGCGACCAGCGCCCGGCGCAGACCGGCCAGCGTATCCCAAGGCTGCGTGGCCCCGAGCTCCGCCGACAGCGCCCGCAGGATCGCCCAGTTCTCCTTCGCCTCGCCCGGCGCGAAACCGGCACGGAAGGCCAGTTGCGGACGGCCTTCGGTGTTGACGAACAGGCCGTTTTCCTCGGTATAGGCCGCACCCGGCAGGATGATGTCCGCCCGGTTCGCGCCACGGTCGCCATGGCTGCCCTGATAGATCACAAAGGGACCGCCCTCGGAACGCGGGGTGATCTCCACCTCATCCGCGCCCAGATTGTAAATCACCTCGACGCCTTCGACCGCGGCATTCACCCCGCCTTCGGTCACCGCGCCGACATCCATCGCACCGACCCGGCCCGCCGCCGTGTGCAGCATCAGGTATTTGCCGCCCAGCTTCTCGGCCAGTGCCATCGCATGCGCGATCACCGCCTCGCCATCGGCTTCGCAAACCGCGCCCTGCCCGACGATGACCAGCGCGCCCTCGGTCGCCTCGGCCCCGGCCAGCAGGTCGGCCAGCGCAGCACGGTCATTGCCCGCATAGGCGTAATCATAGGTCAGATCGACCTCCGGACCGACCAGCGTAACCCTCGCCCCGAGTCCCCAAGCCTTGCGGATCCGCGCGTTCAGCACCGGCGCCTCGTTGCGCGGGTTGGTGCCGATCAGATAGATCGCCTTCGCGGTATCAACGTCCGCAATCGCCGCCGACCCGACATAGGCCGAGCGGTTCCCCACCGGCAGACGCGCGCCATCGGTGCGGCATTCGACCGAACCGCCCAGCCCTTCGACCAGCTGCTTCAGCGCGAAAACCGCTTCGACCGGAGCCAGATCGCCCGCGAGCCCCAGCACCTTCCTGCCCTTCAGCGCAGCCGCGGCGGCGGCCAGCGCCTCGCCCCAGCCCGCCTTCCGCAGACGACCGTTTTCCCGGATATAGGGCGTGTCCAGCCGCTGCCGGCGCAGCCCGTCCCAGATGAAGCGGGTCTTGTCGGAAATCCACTCTTCATTCACCGCGTCATTGTTGCGCGGCAGGATCCGCATCACTTCGCGACCCTTTGTATCGACCCGGATGTTGGAGCCAAGCGCATCCATCACGTCGATGCTTCTCGGTCTTCGTCAACTCCCACGGCCGCGCGGTGAAGGCATAGGGCTTCGAGGTCAGCGCGCCGACCGGGCACAGGTCGATGATGTTACCCTGCATGTTGCTGTCGAGCGTCATGTTCAGATAGGAGGTGATCTCCGCATCCTCACCGCGCCCGGTCTGGCCCATCTGGGTGATCCCGGCGACCTCGGTCGTGAAGCGCACGCAGCGGGTGCAGGAGATGCAGCGCGTCATGCAGGTCGAGACCAGCGGCCCGAGGTTCAGGTTCTCCGACGCGCGCTTCGCCTCGCGGTAACGGCTGAAATCCACCCCATAGGCCATCGCCTGATCCTGAAGATCGCATTCGCCGCCCTGGTCGCAGATCGGGCAATCCAGCGGGTGGTTGATGAGCAGGAACTCCATCACCCCTTCGCGGGCCTTCTTCACCATCGGCGAATTGGTCTTGATCACCGAGGGCTCGCCGTTCGGACCGGGGCGCAGATCCTTGATCTGCATCGCGCAGGAGGCGGTGGGCTTCGGCGGGCCGCCGACAACCTCCACCAGACACATCCGGCAGTTGCCCGCGATCGACAGACGTTCGTGATAGCAGAAACGTGGCACCTCGATCCCGGCCTGTTCGCAGGCCTGAATGAGGGTCAGGTTCGGATCCACCTCGACCTCATGGCCGTCAATGATGATTTTGCGAAGGTTCGACATGATCAGACCTGCTCTTTTGCCAAGACGGGCACGCCCGCCGGGTGTTCACCACGGGCCGCGCCCGCACGGAATTTCGGTTGCGGGGTCATGCACAGCCCCGCGGATAGATCCAGGCGCCAGCCCGGTAAGTGTCTTCGGGCGAAGATTTCACCCTGCCCCCACAGAAACGATCCGCCGCGCGCCGCGCTTCGGCCCCGTCGGAATAGTGGAAGGGCACCGCGGTGCGGCGCACCGACAGCGCATCCCCCTCGCGCGTGACCGCATAGCCCGCGACCGGCGCAACGACCGGAGCCGCCGCGACACAACCCGTCAGGGCCAGCGTGCCAATGAGGGGAAACGCGTGGGTTATTCCGCCGCCATCGCCCCCATGCGCCCGGTCTTGCGGGCCTTGATCCGGTCCTCGATCTCCTCGCGGTAATGCCGGATCAGACCCTGGATCGGCCAGGCCGCCGCATCGCCGAGCGCGCAGATCGTGTGTCCCTCGACCTGCTTCGTCACGTTGAACAGCATGTCGATCTCTTCGATCTCGGCCTCGCCGGTGACCAGACGGTCCATCACCCGCATCATCCAGCCGGTACCTTCGCGGCAGGGCGTGCACTGGCCGCAGCTTTCATGCTTGAAGAATTTCGACAGCCGCCAGATCGCCTTGATGACATCGGTGGACTGATCCATCACGATCATGCAGGCAGTGCCGAAGCTGGATTTCAGCTCCCGCATCCCGTCGTAATCCATGATCGCGTCTTCGCACAGCGCCGCCGGCAGGATCGGACAGGACGCGCCGCCCGGGATCACCGCCTTGAGGTTCTTCCAGCCGCCGCGCACGCCGCCACCGTATTTCTCGATCAGTTCCTTCATCGAGATCGACATGGATTCCTCGATGACGCAGGGCGTGTTGATATGGCCCGACATCGCGAACAGCTTCACGCCGGTGTTGTTCGGGCGCCCGAAGGAGGCATACCACTCCGCGCCCCGGCGCAGGATCGTCGGCACCACGGCGATGGATTTAACGTTGTTCACCGTCGTCGGGCAGCCATAGAGCCCCGAGCCCGCCGGGAACGGCGGCTTCATCCGCGGCATCCCCTTCTTGCCCTCAAGGCTTCTCGATCAGCGCGGTTTCCTCGCCGCAGATATAGGCGCCCGCCCCGTGGTGCAGGTAGACGTCATAATCATAGCCCGACTTGCAGGCGTTCTTGCCGATCAGCCCGGCCTCATAGCATTCGTCGATGGCGGCCTGAAGGGCCTCCTTCTCGCGGATGTATTCGCCCCGGATGTAGATATAGGCGGCGCTCGCCCCCATCGCGACACCGGCGATCAGCGCGCCTTCGATCAGCGTATGCGGATCGTGGCGCATGATTTCGCGGTCCTTGCAGGTCGCGGGTTCGGATTCGTCGGCGTTAATCACCAGGAAAGCCGGACGGCCATCGGGGATCGCCTTCGGCATGAACGACCACTTCAACCCGGTCGGGAAGCCCGCGCCGCCACGGCCGCGCAGCCCCGAGGCCTTGACCTGTTCGATGATCCAGTCGCGGCCATTCGCCAGAATGCCCGCCGTGCCATCCCAATGGCCGCGCAGCATCGCACCCTTGAGCGAGCGGTCGTGCATCCCGTAGAGGTTGGTAAAGATCCGGTCCTGATCCTTCAGCATCTTCTAGCCCTCTCGCCGCCCGTCAATAGTCGTTGGTCTTGGCGCGTTCGAGAAAGGCCGAAAGACCCTCCTCGACGATGATCTTCGCCTGCGCGACCCATTTGTCGCGCGAGCAGCGGCCCTTGAACCCCGGCACGTTCTCGTCGGCGAACAGAACCTCTTCCGGGCCCCAGGCCGCAATCTGGTCGAAGTGGAAGATGCCCCACGCGTTCAGCTGCTCTTCCAGAACCGGGCCGATACCCTCGATCGTCTTCAGATCATCGGCCTTGTTGTCGCGCGGCGCCGCCAGCCCGGCGGGTTGCGTCCCCGCCAGCACGGGCTCCGCGACCTTCTGGCCCGGCGCCGCCTCGGCGATGCCGCCCGGCGCGGTGCCGGTGGCCTCGGGCTTGCCCTTGTCGGCGACCACGGCTTCCTGCACGGTCACGCCCGTCGCATCGACCGGCTTGCCCGCGGCGGGCTTCGCCGCGGCGGCCTGCTGCACTGCCGACTTCGGCCGCTCGGTGCCCATGATGCCGATCGGCGCGCGTTGCCCCGACATCTGCCACGGCGCACGCAGCGGAACCTCGGTGCCGTCGATCCGCTTGATCGTGTCGCCGATCGCGACCGCCAGCCCGACGGTGCCGTTGAATTCTTCCTTGTCGCCCTTCGTCTCCAGAAGCGCGACCTGCTCCCCCGCGCGTTCGGACGAGAACCGCCCGATCCGCGAACCCGGACGCGGCACCTGCCCCGCAGCCATGTCGTCGATCAGCTTCGACAGGCTTTCCTCGGACAGGTCTTCGTAGAAATCCTTGCCAATCGCCGCCATCGGGGCGTTGGTGCAGGCGCCCAGGCACTCCACCTCTTCCCACGAAAACTTGCCATCCGCCGACAGTTCAAACGCATGCGGAGCGATCTTCTTCTTGCAGACCGCGATCAGGTCCTCGGCCCCGCAGATCATGCACGACGTCGTGCCGCAGATCTGAAGATGCGCAACGGAACCAACGGGTTGCAACTGGAACATGAAGTAGAATGTCGCCACTTCCAGCGCCCGGATATAGGGCATGTCGAGCATGTCGGCGACATATTCGATCGCGGGCTTCGACAGCCAGCCCTCCTGCTCCTGCGCGCGGAACAGCAGCGGAATGATCGCCGAGGCCTGACGCCCCACCGGATATTTCGTGATCTGCGCCTGCGCCCATTCCAGATTGGCGGGCGTGAAGGCGAAGGATGCCGGTTGTTCGTGATACAGACGGCGCAGCATTAGCGGTCAACCTCCCCGAACACGATGTCGAGCGTGCCGATGATGGCGGAGATGTCGGCGAGCTGATAGCCCTTCGCGACCT
This sequence comes from Paenirhodobacter sp., assembly GCF_047600745.1. Lineage (GTDB taxonomy): Bacteria > Pseudomonadota > Alphaproteobacteria > Rhodobacterales > Rhodobacteraceae > Rhodobacter. The sequence continues at coordinate 838,637 of NZ_JASGKI010000004.1, forward strand.
CATCCATGGATTGCAGATGGGCGTAACCCGGCGCGCGGATCTTTGCCCGATAGGGCTTGTTGGTGCCGTCGGCCACCAGGAACACGCCGAATTCGCCCTTCGGCGCCTCGACGGCGGCATAGACCTCGCCCGCCGGGACGTGGAAGCCCTCGGTATAGAGCTTGAAGTGATGGATCAGGCTTTCCATGTTGCGCTTCATGTCGCCGCGCGTCGGCGGCGTCATCTTGCCGCGCGCCAGAACATCGCCCTTGACCTCGCGCAGCTTGGCGCAGGCCTGACGGATGATCTTGATCGACTCCCGCATCTCCGCCACCCGCACCAGATAGCGGTCGTAGCAGTCGCCGTTCTTGCCGACGCAGATGTTGAAATCGAATTCATCATAGCATTCATAGGGTTGCGAACGCCGCAGATCCCAGGCAAAGCCCGAGCCGCGCACCATCACCCCGGAATAGCCCCACCGCGCGATCTCGCGCTCGGTGATGATGCAGATGTCCACGTTGCGCTGCTTGAAGATCCGATTCTCGGTCAGCAGCGTTTCGAGGTCATCGCAGAACACATGATAGCCGGCAGCCCACTCGTCGATATCGTCGATCAGCGCCGGCGGCAGATCCTGATGCACCCCGCCCGGACGGAAGTAGTTCGCGTGCAACCGCGCGCCACAGGCCCGTTCGTAGAAGATCATCAGCTTTTCGCGCTCCTCGAACCCCCACAGCGGCGGGGTGAGCGCACCGACGTCCATCGCCTGCGTGGTGACGTTCATCAGGTGGTTCAGGATCCGCCCGATCTCGCAATACAGCACGCGGATGATCTGCGCCCGCTTCGGCACCGCCGTGCCCGTCAGCCGCTCGATGGCCAGACACCAGGCATGTTCCTGGTTCATCGGCGCCACATAGTCGAGCCGGTCGAAATAGGGCGTGTTTTGCAGATAGGTGCGGCTTTCCATCAGCTTCTCGGTGCCGCGGTGCAGCAGGCCGATATGCGGGTCCACCCGCTCGACGATCTCGCCGTCAAGCTCCAGCACCAGACGCAACACCCCGTGCGCCGCAGGGTGCTGCGGCCCGAAGTTGATGTTGAAATTGCGGATCTGCTGTTCGCCGGTCAGGATGTCGTCCGAGCCGTCGTCATAGTGGTTCTGCCGGATGTCGCCGTCCATCATGCGTTCCCCTCCGTGGGCATGACCATCGCCAGGACTTCGGCTTCGGTCATGGTCTGCGTCGTGTTCGCGAGCGCGTAGTTGCCGGGTTTGCAGTCGATGTAGATCTGCTGTGTCAGGTTGAATTGCGCGGGGTCCGCGAAACACTGGATCGAAACATGGGTCGCCGCCCCATCCCGGGTGCGCCAGGCCAGGCTGCTGCCGCAATGGCCGCAGAACAGCCGCTCGCCCCATTCGCTCGACGGATAGATGCGGATCGGCGCCCCCGCGGCGAATTCCAGCGGGGTTTCGCTTTCAACCGAGATATAGATGCCGCCCGACCATTTCCGGCACATCGCGCAATGGCAGACACCCGCATCCGCTTTCGGACGCGCGGTGAAGCTGCAATCGCCGCAAAGGCAGGTTCCGGTCTGGACGGCGGCCATCACTTCGCCCCCGCCTTCTCGTCGCCGGGCAGCACATAATGCGCACCTTCCCAAGGCGACAGGAAATCGAACTGCCGGTATTCCTGCGTCAGGCTGACCGGTTCGTAGACGACGCGCTTGAGCACTTCGTCATAGCGGACTTCGGTGTATCCGGTGGTCGGGAAATCCTTGCGCAGCGGATAGCCGCGGAAGCCGTAATCGGTCAGGATCCGCCGCAGGTCCGGATGGCCCGAGAAGATGATCCCGAACATGTCGAAGACCTCGCGCTCATACCAGTTCGCCACCGGGAAGACCGAGGTGATCGAGGGAACCATTTCCTCCTCGCGCACGGCGGCCTTGATCCGGATGCGCTGGTTGCGCCACATCGACAGGTAGAGCCAGACCACATCGAACCGCTGCGGCCGCTGCGGATAATCCACGGCGGTCAGGTCGATCAGGGTGGAGAACTTGCAATTCGCGTCATCGCGCAGCCATTCGGTGAATTCCTTCACCGAGGAAGGCGTGATCGTCACGCAAAGCTCGCCGAAGGCGATCTCGGTCGAGATCACGTCGTTCGGGCGCTTCCCGGCGATATGGGCGGCCAGTTCTTGCAGGGCTTCGGTCATTGGTCCCTCCTCAGCGCACCAGCGTGCCGGTGCGGCGGATCTTCCGCTGCAATTGCAGGATACCATAGAGCAGCGCCTCCGCCGAGGGCGGACAACCGGGCACATAGATATCCACCGGCACCACACGGTCGCAGCCGCGCACCACCGAATAGCTGTAGTGGTAATAGCCGCCGCCGTTCGCGCAGGAGCCCATCGAGATCACATAGCGCGGCTCGGGCATCTGGTCGTAGACCTTGCGCAGCGCCGGGGCCATCTTGTTGGTCAGCGTGCCGGCAACGATCATCACGTCCGACTGCCGCGGGCTCGCGCGCGGCGCGGTGCCGAAGCGTTCGAGGTCATAGCGCGGCATCGACAACTGCATCATCTCGACCGCGCAGCAGGCCAGACCGAAGGTCATCCAGTGCAGCGAACCGTTGCGCGCCCAGTTGATCAGATCCTCGGTCGAGGTCAGCAGGAAGCCCTTGTCCTGCAATTCCTTGTTCAGCGCCTGCGTGGCGACCTCACGGTCCCCTCCGGCGGTATTGGCAGAGGTCATCACGCCCATTCCAGCGCCCCCTTCTTCCATTCATAGGCAAAGCCCACCGTCAGCACGCCCAGGAACACCATCATCGACCAGAAGCCCACCATGCTGATGTCGCCGAAGGCCACCGCCCAGGGGAACAGGAAGGCCACTTCGAGATCGAAGATGATGAACAGGATCGAGACGAGGTAGAATCGGACGTCGAACTTCATCCGCGCATCGTCAAAGGCGTTGAACCCGCATTCATAGGCGGACACCTTTTCCGGGTCGGGGTTTCGGACGGCCAGCACCACCGCCGCCAGCACGAGGACAAGCCCCAGAACAATGGCGAGTGCAAGGAAGATGAGGATGGGAAGATATTCACGCAGCAAGTCGTGCATTTATGGCTCCCTCAGGTCGCGACGCCCGTCGCGCAGGTTCCGGCTGAGGAGAGCTTTAGCCGTGCCCCCCGCCGTGGTCAACTGACAGGCCACCGTTTCGCCCCCGAAAGCAGCAAAAAGTATACCGTTGCGTGCAGATTTTCCGCATTCGGCGCCAACACCCGTCGCGACGGGAAATGCCAACAAACAAAGGCCCGTATCGCTGCGGACGTCCCGGACGAAGCCCCGGTAAACCTGAGAGAATCTGTCGGACTCAGATGATCCAGTCCGGCTGGCGCCGCTCGAAGAAGGCGGTGATTCCCTCCACCGCTTCCGGGCTCTCCCAGCGGGCGACGAGGGCGCGGATCGTGGCCTCCCGCACCCCGGCGTCGATCGGCGGCGCCAGCATCCGGATCAGCGCCTTGGCATCGGCCACGGCACCCGGCGCGCAGGACAGATAGGGCACCGCCTCGGCCTCCACGGCGGCATCCAGCTCCTCCTCCGGCACCACGCGGGCGAGCAGGTTGAGCTCCCGCGCCTCCGCCGCGCCGAACAGCCGCGCCGACATGAACACCCGCCGCGCCTTCGCCGGCCCCATCCGCGCGACGACATAGGGCGCGATCGTCGCGGGCGTCAGCCCGAGCCGCGTCTCGGTCAGGCCGAAGCGCGCGCCCTCGACCCCCACCGCCACGTCGCACACCGCCATCATGCCGATGCCGCCGCCAAAGGCATTGCCCTGCACCCGGCCGATCACCGGCTTCGGGCAGGTATCGAGCGCATCGAGCATCCCCGCCAGCAGCCGCGCCCCCTCGGCACGCTCTTCGGCACCGGCCGCCATCTGCGCCTGCATCCAGCGCAGATCTCCCCCGGCGCAGAAGCTGGCACCATCGGCGGCCAGCACCACCACCCGCACCGCCGCATCCGCACCCATGGCGGTGATCGCGGCGGTGATCTCCGCCATCATCTGCGCGCTCAGCGCATTGTGCTTGTCCGCGCGCGCCAGCCACAATGTCGCCACGCCGCGCGGGTCGGTCTCGATCCGGATCGTCTCAGCCATGCTTCATCTCCCGTGCCAGTGCGGCGGCCTCGGCCAGCAGGTCGGCGTCAAGACCGGTCCGCCAGCCCCGCGCCGCCAGCCACGCCGCCACCGTCTCCGTCGCGACATTGCCCTTCGCCCCCGGCGCATAGGGACAGCCGCCCAGCCCCCCCACCGAGGCATCGAACACCCGCAGGCCCATCTCAAGGCTCGCCGCGATATTGTCGAGCGCCCGCCCCGCCGTATCGTGGAAATGCCCGGCCAGTCGCGCCGCGGGCAGTTCCTGCAACACCGCCGCCAGCATGGCCGCCACGGTTTCCGGCCGCCCCTGCCCGATCGTGTCGCCCAGGCTGACCTCGTAGCAGCCCAGATCGCGCAGCGCCGCCGCCACCCGCGCCACCGCTGCGGGCGACACCGGCCCGTCATAGGGGCAATCGGTCACCACGGAGACATAGCCCCGCAGCGGCATCCCGTCGCGCCGCGCCGCCTCGGCCACCGGGGCAAAGCGGTTCAGGCTCTCGGCGATCGAACAGTTCAGGTTCGCCCGGCTGAACCCTTCGGAGGCCGAAGCGAAGATCGCCACCTCATCCGCCCCTGCCGCCCGCGCGCCCGCATAGCCCTTCAGGTTCGGCACCAGCGCGGCATAGCGCATCCACGGCGCGCGCCGGATCCCCGCCAGCACATCGGCGCCATCCGCCATCTGCGGCACCCATTTCGGGCTGACGAAGGAGGCCACCTCGATCCGCCGGAACCCGGCGCGCGACAGCAGATCGACCAGCGCGATCTTCTCCGCCGTGGGGATCAGGCGTTTTTCGTTCTGCAACCCGTCGCGGGGCGCCATCTCGAAGATCTCGACCTCACGCATCCGGCACCTCGTAGAAATCCCGCGTGTAAAGCGTGCCGTCCATCGCGCGGCCATAGGCCGGACGCGCCCGGCATCGCGCGGCCCAGGCCGACAGCGCCGGGCAACCCTCTGCGCGCACGAAGCGGAACATCGCGTCGATGTTGAAGCCGAACATGCAGTCGGCGGCGGAGAATTCCGCCAGCAGCCACTCCCGCCCCGTCAGATGCGCCTCCATCGCCCGCATCGTCAGGTCGAGCCGCCTGGTGTCCAGCTTCATCAGCGCGGCGGAACGCGCGCTTTCGGGGCGCAGGAAGATGTGCTGGATGTTCAGGTTCTGCAACAGCCCGCCCTGCGTTTCCGCGAAATGCAGCCATTCGAGGAACTCCGCCCGTTCCAGCGTGCCGGGCGGCGGGGCGAACCCCGCGCGTGTCTCGGTCAGATATTGCACGATGGCGCCGGATTCAAAGATCACCCGCCCGTCCACCTCCAGCGCCGGGATGCGGCCCGCCGGGGACAGCGCGCGGAACTCCGGGCTGCGCAGGGAACCATCGGTGAGCGACCATTCCCGGACCTCGGGTCGCGCCCCCATCTCTTCCAGCAGCCACAGAACCCGCATCGAGCGCGAGCCGGGGATGTGATGCAGCCTCATGCCTCGTCCTCCAGCCGGATCAGCGCGGCGCCGGCCTCGACCTGCGCGCCCTCGGTGACCAGAACCTCCGCCACAGTCCCCGCCCGCGCGGCGAGCATCGTGTGCTCCATCTTCATCGCCTCCAGGATCGCCAGCCGGTCGCCCTCCGCCACCGCCTGCCCGGGCGCCACGAACACCGCCAATACCTGCCCCGGCATCGGCGCGAGCGTCAGCCCCGAAGCCGGACCCCGCGCCAGCCGCGCCAGCGGATCGGGCAGCGCGAACCGCCACGCCCCGCGCAGGAACACCGTGACCTCGCCGGGCGCGACATGGAACCGCGCGCCGGTCTTCTGACCGTCCACCCACCAGCCATCGGGCCGCAACCGGCAGTCGAAGGTCCGGTCCAGATCCACCTCCACATGGCCCGGCGCCAGAACCCGGATCTTCGCCGCTTCGCCGAACGGCACCGGGCGCGTGAGCGGCGCCCAGAGGGTGAAGCCCGTGCCCCCCTGCAACCCCGCCGCCGCGATCACCGCCAGCGGCCGGGCGGCCTCGGGCATCGCTGCCCCCGTCAGCGCGCCCAGATCCCGCGCGATCAGCCCGGTATCCACATCGCCGCGCCGGAACCCCGGATGCCGCGCCAGCGCCCCCAGAAAGCCGAGGTTCGTCACCGTCCCCGCCACCTCGGTCCCCTCCAGCGCGCGGACCAACTGGGTCAGCGCGATGTCCCGCGTCGCGCCATGGGTGATGACCTTGGCGATCATCGGGTCATACCAGGGGCTGATCGTGTCGCCTTCGCGCACACCCGTCTCGATCCGCGCGGGGCCGAAGCGCAGATGCGAAAGCGTCCCGGTCGCGGGCAGGAACCCGGCGGGCACATCCTCGGCGTAAAGCCGCGCCTCGAAGGCATGGCCGGTGATCGTCAGATCACCCTGCGCGACCGGCAGGGCCTCCCCCGCCGCGACACGCAACTGCCATTCGACCAGATCGACGCCCGTAATCGCCTCGGTCACCGGATGCTCGACCTGAAGGCGGGTGTTCATCTCCATGAACCAGAAGCGATCCGGGCGCAGCCCCTCCGACGCATCGACGATGAATTCCACCGTACCCGCGCCGCTGTAGCCGATCGCCTCGGCGGCACGCACGGCGGCCTCGCCCATCGCGGCGCGCATCTCGGCGGTCATGCCCGGCGCCGGGGCCTCCTCGATCACCTTCTGGTGGCGGCGTTGCAGGGAACAGTCGCGCTCGAACAGATGCACCGCGCGGATGCCGTCGCCAAAGACCTGCACCTCGATATGGCGCGGTGTCTCGACATATTTCTCGATCAGCACGGCGGGGTTGCCGAAGGCCGTGCGCGCCTCGCCCTGCGCCGAGGCCAGCGCATCGGCGAAATCCGCCGCCCGGTCCACCCGCCGCATCCCCTTGCCGCCGCCGCCAGCAACGGCCTTGATCAGCACCGGATAGCCGACCTTCGCGGCCTCGGCCCCCAGATGCGCGGGATCCTGATTTTCGCCCAGATAGCCCGGCACCACCGGCACGCCCGCCCGCGCCATCAGCGCCTTGGCAGCGTCCTTGAGCCCCATCGCCCGGATCGCATCGCCCGACGGCCCGATGAACACCAGCCCCGCCGCCTGCACCGCATCGACGAATTCCGGGTTCTCCGACAGGAAGCCATAGCCCGGATGGATCGCCCGGGCGCCGGTGGCCCGCGCCGCCGCGATGATCGCATCACCGCGCAGGTAGCTGTCCGCCGGGCGCGGGCCGCCGATCGGCACCGCCTCATCCGCCATCGCCACATGGCGCGTACCGGCATCCGCCTCGGAATAGACCGCCACCGTGGCCACGCCCAGCCTGCGGCAGGTGTCGATCACGCGGCAGGCGATTTCGCCCCGGTTCGCGATCAGGATCTTGTCGAACATGGGCATCCCTTCACATCCGGAACACGCCGAAGCGCGTGGGTTCGATCGGCGCGCAAAGGCTGGCCGAGAGGCTCAGCGCCAGCACGTCGCGGGTGCGGCGCGGGTCGATGATACCGTCGTCCCACAGCCGGGCGGAGGCGTAGAGCGGGTGGCTTTGCCGGTCGAACATCTCGATCGTCGGGCGCTTGAAGGCGGCCTCGTCTTCGGTGCTCCAGCTGCCGCCCCTGCGCTCGATCCCCTCGCGCCGGACGGTCGCCAGAACCCCCGCCGCCTGCTCGCCGCCCATCACCGAAATCCGGCTGTTCGGCCAGGTCCAGAGGAACCGCGGCCCATAGGCCCGCCCCGCCATGCCGTAATTCCCCGCGCCGAAGGAACCGCCCACCAGCAGCGTGATCTTCGGCACATTTGTGGTGGCAACTGCGGTGACCATCTTTGCCCCGTGCCGGGCGATGCCTTCGTTTTCGTATTTCCGGCCCACCATGAAGCCGGTGATGTTTTGCAAGAACACCAGCGGGATGCCGCGCTGTGAACATAGTTCGATGAAATGCGCCGCCTTCTGCGCGGCTTCGGAAAACAGCACGCCGTTATTGGCAACGATCCCCACCGGGCAGCCCATGACATGGGCGAATCCGGTGACGATGGTTTCGCCGAAGCGGGCCTTGAACTCGTCGAAGCGGGAGCCGTCCACCACGCGGGCGATCACCTCGCGGATGTCGTAGGGGGTGCGCAGATCGGCGGGCACGACACCCAGGATCTCCTCCGGATCATAGGCCGGGTCTTCGGGGGCCTGCCATTGCACCGTCACGGGTTTCGCGCGGTTCAGCCCGGCCACGGCACGCCGCGCGAGCGCCAGCGCATGGCCGTCGTCCTCGGCCAGATAATCCGCCACGCCCGAAAGCCGGGTATGCACGTCGCCCCCGCCCAGATCCTCCGCCGTGACCACCTCTCCCGTCGCGGCCTTGACCAGCGGCGGACCGGCAAGGAAGATCGTCCCCTGTTCCCGGACGATGATCGTCACATCCGACATCGCGGGCACATAGGCGCCCCCCGCCGTGCACGACCCCATCACCACCGCGATCTGCGGAATGCCCTTCGCCGACATCCGCGCCTGATTGTAGAAGATCCGGCCGAAATGGTCGCGGTCGGGGAAGACCTCATCCTGATTGGGCAGGTTCGCCCCGCCGCTGTCGACCAGATAGAGGCAGGGCAGTGCGCATTCCTCGGCGATCTCCTGCGCGCGGAGATGCTTCTTCACCGTCATCGGGTAATAGGTGCCGCCCTTCACGGTGGCGTCGTTGGCGACGACCATCACCTCCTGCCCATGCACCCGGCCGATGCCCGCGATCAGCCCGGCCCCCGGCGCGGCGCCGTCATAGAGGCCATGCGCGGCGGTTGCGCCGATCTCCAGAAACGGCGCCCCGGGGTCGAGCAGTCCCGCCACCCGTTCGCGCGGCGCCATCTTGCCGCGCGCGACATGGCGGGCGGTGGCTTCGGCGCCGCCCCCGGCGGCGGCGGCATCGGCGGCGGCGCGCGCGGTTTCCAGCATCGCCAGATGCGCGGCCCGGTTGGCGCGGAAGGTTTCCGAAGACGGCAGGGCCGTGGAGATGAGTTTCATGACCGCTCCCCTCAGGCCCGTGCCATGATCTCGCGGCCGATCAGCATGCGGCGGATCTCCGACGTGCCCGCGCCGATCTCCATCAGCTTCGCATCGCGGAACAGGCGGCTGACCACGCTGTCATTGAGGAATCCCGCCCCACCGAGCGCCTGCACCGCCTGATGCGCCTGCACCATCGCCTGTTCCGAGGCATAAAGCACCGTGGCCGCCGCATCGGCCCGTGTCACCTGCCCGCAGTCGCAGGCCCGGGCGACCTCGTAGACATAGGCCCGGGCGGTGTTCATCGCGACATACATATCGGCGATCTTGGCCTGCATCAGCTGGAAATCCCCGATCGGCTGGCCGAACTGATGGCGCTCCTTCGCATAGGGCACGACCTCATCAAGACAGGCCGCCATGATCCCGGTGCCGATGCCCGACAGCACGACCCGTTCGTAATCCAGCCCCGACATCAGCACCCGCACGCCCCGGCCCTCGGTCCCCAGAACGTTTTCAAACGGCACTTCGCAATCCTCGAAGAACAACTGCGCCGTGTTCGACCCCCGCATCCCCAGCTTGTCGAAATGGTGCGACGTCGAAAACCCCTTGAACCCGCGCTCGACGATGAAGGCGGTGATGCCCTTCGACCCCGCCTCCGGGTCGGTTTTCGCATAGACCACCAGCGTATCGGCATCCGGGCCGTTGGTGATCCAGTATTTGTGGCCGTTCAGGACGTAATAGCCGTTGCGCTTTTCGGCCCGCAGCTTCATCCCCACCACGTCGGACCCGGCGCCGCTCTCGCTCATCGCCAGCGCGCCGACCTTTGCGCCGGAGACCAGATCCGGCAGGTATCTGCGCTTCTGCTCCTCCGACCCGTTCAGCTTCAACTGATTGACGCAGAGGTTGGAATGCGCGCCATAGGACAGCGACACGCTGGCCGAAGCGCGGGCGATCTCCTCGGTGGCGATGACATGGGCCAGATACCCCATCCCCGCGCCGCCGTACTCCTCGGCCACGGTGATGCCCAGAAGGCCCAGTTCCCCCATCTCCGGCCAAAGTTCGTTCGGGAAAAGGTTGCCGCGGTCCACCTCCGCCGCGATCGGCTTCACCCGCTTCTGCGCCCAGGCGTGGACCATTTCGCGCAGCGCGTTCACATCCTCGCCCAGATCAAAGGTCATCGAACCCGCGAACATGTCTCTCCTCCCCAGGATTATTGAACGCATGTTCATTTGTTACCGGAGGGTGATTTGCGTCAAGCCCCTTGCGCCCGTCCCGGCGGGTGCCCACTCTCAAGGCAAAGAAGGAGATCCCCGATGCGCACCCCCCTTGCCGCCCTGCTGCTCGCCGCCCTGCCCCTGACCGCTCAGGCCCAGGAGGTCGGGCGCGTCGGCGTCGACTGGACCGGGAACGACATCGTGGTCGAGGCGTTCCAGGATCCGAAGGTGCAGGGCGTCACCTGCCATGTCGCCTATTTCGACCGCTCGATGCTCGACCGGCTGAAACAGGGCAACTGGTTCGAGGATCCGTCGAACGGCGCGATCTCCTGCCGCCAGACCGGGCCGATCACGATTGGCGACATCTCGAAGAGCCCGAAGGGCGAGGCGGTGTTTTCACAAAGCCGCTCGCTGATTTTCAAAAGCCTGAAGGTCACGCGGATCTATGACGAGAAGAACCAGGTGCTGGTCTATCTGACCCACGCCAATCAGGTGGTGGAGGGCTCGGCAAAGATGTCGATCTCGACCGTGCCGCTCTATCACGACTGACGCCGGAGCAGCGCGAACAGCCCGAGCGCCCCGGCCAGCACCACCGCCGCGATGAAGAAGGCCATGTCGGGGCTGCGAAAGGGCGCGGCATCCGACAGGAAGTAGCCGAAGACCTGCGCAAAAAATAGCGTGCCCGCCAGCATGGCAAGGCTCATGATCGCCGAAATCCCGCCTTGCAGCGCGCCCTGCGCATCCTCCGGCACCGCCTTCGACATCAGCGCGACCAGCATGGGATGCACGAACCCCTCGGGCGCGTGCAGCAGCACCAGAAGCGCGACGGTATAGATGCCGGTGACGAAACCGTAGCCCACACAGACCAGCACCGCGAAGACCAGCCCGATCAGCAGCACCCGCCGCTCGCCCCACCGGGCCACCGCCGGGCCGACGAGGCTACCCTGCGCCGCCGCCATCACCAGACCGAAGGCCGCGAGGCTGAGCCCCACCAGCGCCTCGGACCAGCCGAATTTCGCGATGCCCCAGAACGCCCAGATCGCCGGATAGACCGCCGAGCCGAAGAAATAGACGAAGGCCACCGCAGCCAGCCCCAGCACCCCGGGATAGCGGCGGAACACCACCAGCGCGCCCAGCGGATTGGCCTCGGCCCAACGGAAGCGGCGGCGCTTTTCGGGCGGCAACGTCTCGGGCAGCACGATCAGGCCGAAGACGAAATTCGCCAACGCCATCGCCGCCGCGACCCAGAACGGCACCCGTGGCCCAAAGGCCCCGAGCAGCCCGCCGATCGCCGGGCCCAGCACGAAGCCCAGCCCGAAGGCCGCGCCCATCCAGCCATAGGCCCGCGCGCGTTGCTCGGGCGGGGTCACATCGGCGATGCAGGCATTGGCGATGACATAGGAGCCGCCGCAGACCCCCGCGACGATCCGGCCCACGAACAGCCACGCCAGCGTCGGCGCCAGCGCATGCAGCACATAATCCGCACCCAGCCCACCGATCGCCAGCAACAGCAGCGGCCGCCGCCCGAACCGGTCGGACAGCGCCCCCATCAGCGGCGCGCACAGGAACTGCGCCAGACTGAACACCGCGAACAGCCAGCCGCCATAGCGCGCGGCATCGTCCAGCCCGACATGGCCGACCTCTTCGATCAGGCGGGGGATGACGGGAATGATCAGCCCGATCCCCGCGATGTCGATGAACACCACGAGAAGCGCAAACAGAATGGCACGCCCGGGGGGTGCGGCAGCGGCGGAAGACATGGGGAACCCGTCAGATCGGAAGCAGGCGTTCGGCCAACTCTGGCAGTTCTGCGTAATAATCAAGCAACGCTTCCGGTTCAAGCCGCGTGATCGCCCGCCCCTCCGGCCCGAAGGTCACCAGAACCGAAGCGACGCCCGCATTGCGCGCGGTCTCCCGGTCGGTGATGGTATCGCCCACCAGAAAGGAGCGCGCCACCACGCCGCCCGCCGCCGCGACCGCCGCACGATAGGGCGCGGGATCGGGCTTGCGCACCGGCAGCGTATCGGCGCCGATCAGCGCGCCGAACAGCCCCAGCAGGCCGAGCTCGTCGAGCAGCCGCCGCGCATGCCATTCCGGCTTGTTGGTGCAGATCGCCGTGGCGAACCCCGCCGCGCGCAGGGCCTCGACCGCCGCGCCCGCGCCGGGATAGGGCCGCGACTGCACGCAAAGGTGCCGGGCGTAATGGTCGAGCAGCTTCGGGTAATCGTCTTCGGCCAGCGCCTCGGGCACGCCCGCCCGACCAAAGCCCAGCCGCAGCATCGCCCGCCCGCCCTGAAACGCCACCGCCGCATCCGCCACCGGATCGAGCAGATCGGCCAGCCCCCGCGCCCGAAAACAGGCATTCGCCGCCGCGATCAGATCGCCCGACGTATCGACCAGCGTGCCGTCCAGATCGAAAACCACCGTGCGCATGACGCCCTCCGTAACACTGTGTGATGGGCGCAGACTTGCGGCCAGCCCCGGCATCGTTAAAACGACGCAGAGCAGAAGAAAAGGCACTCCCTCATGGCCATTGCGCTGATCGTCCTTGCGGCGGGACAAGGCACCCGCATGAATTCCGACCTGCCCAAGGTGCTGCATCGGCTGGGGGGCGCGCCCCTGGTCGCGCATGCGCTGGCGGCGGGGCGGTCGCTGGAACCCGAACAGGTGATCGTGGTGGCCGGTCACGGCGCCGATCAGGTGACGAAGGCGGTGCGCGGCTTCGCCCCCGATGCGCAGGTGGTATTGCAGGAGCAGCAGTTGGGCACGGGCCATGCGGTGGCGCAGGCACTGCCGTCATTGGAGGGGTTCGCGGGGCGGGTGATCGTGCTTTACGGCGACACCCCCTTCATCCGGCCCGAGACGCTGGAGCGGCTGGCCGAAAGCCCCGCCGATGTGACCGTGCTGGGGTTCGAGGCCGCCGATCCGGGCCGCTATGGCCGGCTGATCGCGCGGGGCGATGCGCTCGACCGGATCGTTGAATTCAAGGATGCAACGGATGCGGAACGCGCGATAACCCTTTGCAATTCCGGCGTGATCTCTTGCGATGCCGGGATTCTGGCGGAACTGGTGCGCGGCCTTGGCAATGACAATGCGGCGGGGGAATATTACCTGACCGACATCGTTGCTGCCGCCCGGGCGCGCGGCCTTGCGGCGCAGGTGGTGACCTGCCCGGAGGAAGAGACGCTGGGCATCAACACCCGTGCCGAACTCGCCCGCGCCGAGACGCTGTTTCAGCGCCACGCCCGGGCCGAGGCGCTCGACAACGGCGTCACCATGACCGATCCGGAGACGGTGTATTTCGCGCTCGATACTTATCTGGGCCGCGATGTGACGCTGGGGCCAAACGTGGTTTTCGGCCCCGGGGTGACGGTGGAATCCGGCGCCAGCATCGAGGCGTTCTGCCACCTTGAGGGCTGTCACATCTCACGCGGGGCGACGATTGGCCCCTTCGCCCGGCTGCGTCCCGGCGCGGAACTCTCCGAGGATGTCCATATCGGCAATTTCGTCGAGGTGAAGAATTCGATCCTGGGCGAAGGCGTCAAGGTCGGCCACCTGACCTATCTGGGCGATGCCGATGTGGGCGAAGGCACGAATATCGGCGCGGGCACGGTCACCTGCAACTATGATGGCGTGCTCAAGCACCGCACCACGATCGGCGCAAACGCCTTCATCGGCTCGGACACGATGCTGGTCGCGCCGGTGACGGTGGGCGAAGGCGCGCTGACCGGATCGGGCTCGACCATCACCGAAGACGTGCCACCCGGCGCGTTGGCCCTTGGCCGTGCCCGACAGGTGGTGAAACCCGGTATGGCGACGAAACTGTTCCAGATGCTTCGTGCGAAGAAAGGCCAGTAAATGTGTGGGATCATTGGAATTCTCGGCCATCACGAAGTTGCGCCGATCCTTGTCGAAAGCCTGAAGCGGCTGGAATATCGCGGCTATGATTTCGCGGGCATCGCGACGGTGAACCACGGCCATCTGGAGCGGCGCCGCGCGGTGGGGAAGCTGGCGAACCTGTCCGACCTTCTGGTGCATGAACCCCTGCCGGGCAAGGCGGGGATCGGCCACACCCGCTGGGCCACCCATGGCGCGGCGACGGTGGAAAACGCGCATCCGCATATGTCGGGCCATGTCGCCGTGGTGCACAACGGCATCATCGAGAATTTCCGCGAGTTGCGGGCGGAACTGGCCGAGGCGGGCCTGCGGCCGGAAACCCAGACCGATACCGAAACGGTCGCCCTGCTGACGCGGCTGTTCATGGACCGTGGCCTGCCCCCGCGCGAGGCCGCGGTGGCGACGCTGGCGAAGCTCGAAGGCGCCTTTGCCCTGCTGTGGATTTTCGAGGGCGAAGACGATCTGATGATCGCCGCGCGCAAGGGGTCGCCGCTCGCCATCGGGCATGGCAAGGGCGAGATGTATGTGGGATCGGATGCGATTGCGCTCGCGCCCCTCACCGACCGGATCACCTATCTGGAAGAGGGCGACTATGCCTTCGTCACCCGCAAGGGCGCCGAAATTCACGATGCCGCCGGGCGCCGCGCGAACCGGGCCGAAGCGCGGATCGACGTCGGCGCGACCCGGGTCGAAAAGGCGGGTTACAAGCATTTCATGGCGAAGGAAATCGCCGAGCAGCCGGTGGTTTTGGGCGATGCGCTGGCGCATTACCTGCCCGGCGACCGGATCAACCTGCCCGAGGGGCTGGATTTCGCCGGGCTGGAGCGGCTGACATTGGTGGCCTGCGGCACGGCGTTTTATGCCTGTTCGGTGGCGAAATACTGGTTCGAGCAGATCTCCGGCCTGCCCTGCGAAATCGACGTGGCCTCGGAATTCCGCTATCGCGAGCCGCCGCTTCCGGCAAACAGTTATGCGCTTTTCGTCAGCCAGTCGGGCGAAACGGCGGACACGCTGGCCGCGCTGCGCTATTGCCACGAAAAGGTGGAGAAGACGGTGGCGGTGGTAAATGTCGCTACTTCGTCCATTGCGCGCGAAAGCGATGTGGCGCTGCCGATTCTGGCGGGGGTGGAAGTCGGCGTTGCCTCGACCAAGGCTTTCACCTGTCAATTGCTGGTACTGGCGGTGCTGGCGCTGAAGGCAGGCGTGGACCGGGGCCGCCTGACGCCCGAGGCGCTGGCCGATCACGTCGCCGCGCTGCGCGCGCTGCCCGGCCTGATGAATGCCGCGCTTGGCAGTTCCGACCAGATCGCCCGGCTGGCGGAGCGGCTGGCAGAAGCGCAGGACATCCTGTTCCTCGGCCGCGGCCCGATGTTCCCGCTGGCCCTGGAGGGCGCGCTGAAACTCAAGGAAATCAGCTACATCCATGCCGAAGGCTATGCCTCGGGGGAGCTGAAACACGGCCCGATCGCCCTGATCGACCGCACCGTCCCGGTGATCGTCCTCGCCCCGCACGACCGGCTGTTCGACAAGACGGTTTCGAACATGCAGGAGGTCATGGCACGGCACGGCAAGGTGCTGCTGATCTCCGACGCAAAGGGGATGGCGACGGCCTCCGAAGGCGTCTGGGAGGCGCTGAAAATGCCGGAAGTCGCCGAACCTTTCGCCCCCATCCTCTACGCCCTGCCCGCCCAATTGCTGGCCTATTACACGGCGATTGCCAAAGGGACGGACGTCGACCAGCCCCGGAATTTGGCAAAATCGGTGACGGTGGAATAGGTGTTTTTTGGGGCGGCATGAGTGTGTGTGAAATAGTAATATAGTTTGTACTTATGCGATAAAGACCTTACTCGGGCAATAAAATCCGTACCCAATCTGCTCGGCATGATAGACTGAGCAGGAATCAGTTTGCATGGTTGTTGTCCATGGCGACCCGCTGCGCTGTCGACGAAGCGAAGATCGCGTGTTTCCATAAGGAAGAGCGCGGACAAGGGCATGGTGCCGACTACACGCCTTGGCTGACGGTGCGGGATGTTCCGTCGCGCGGGCGATCCCATCGGCTGACGGGCGCGGTGACCGGGCGCATTCATCACCTGCTGTCTGATATCGAGCGCGGCGCCCTCCTGATCTACGATTTCCGGGATGACGTGCGGGACATCCGGGAACAGTTTCCACTGGATCTGGATCAGACTCTCGGCATCGCCGAAGCAGCGGGCATCCGGCACCCTGTTGACAGCAGGAGCCGTGTGGATCTGGTGCAGACCACCGATCTGCTCGTCGATCTGGAGCACGATGGCAAGATCGTCACCATCGCACGGACTATCAAGCCATCGGAGACCTTGGGCCCGCCACGCACCATCGAGAAGCTGGAAATCGAACGGCGCTACTGGACCGGGCGGGGAATCGACTGGGGCATCGTCACGGAACGCGAACAGCACCCCATTCTGCTGCGCAATCTGGAACTCTTGCAGGGCTTTGTCTCGCTCGATGACCTCAACCAGCCGTTCGAAGGATATTACCGAGAGCGCGCGGGATTGATCGCCGCGGAACTGGAACGCTGGCCGACCGCGGCACTACACGATTTCTGTCAGGCGATGGATACCCGGCTTGGCCTTGATCCCGGCGGGACGCTGCTGCTGGTCCGGCATCTGCTGGCGGCCAGGGTCTGGCGCGTGGATATGATGCAGCCGGTTGTCGAGACGATGCCGATGCGCGCCTTCACGCCAAGCTCCCCCTCCTTGATCCGGAGGGTGCAGGCATGATCGGATTGAACGCCGGACAGGTATTTGGGTTCAGCGAAGATGATCGACGCGAACGGCTGCTCTGGCGGAACCCGGATGGCCGTGGCGGCTGGTTCATCGACATCAATGACGATTGCGCGGTGCCACTCTGCCGAGGCCGGGCCGAGATCGAGGAGCTTCTTGCCGAGGGCGTGCTGACCGAATGCGCCGATCCGTGGCTGGAGAGCGGCAAGGCGCTGACGGAAAAGCAGGCAGCACGCCGGGATGAAGCCTGGGAGGCAATCCGTCCGATTGCCATGGCTCAGCCCGAAAGCTTCGATCCACACCGGCGCGCGAAGTTGATTCAACAGCGCGCGGCGGAAACGGGCATTACCCGGCAAACGCTCTACCGTCTGCTGCGCCGCTGGTGGCAGCGGGGGATGACACCGGCGGCGCTGACACCAGATTATGCGAATTCGGGCGCTCCGGGACAGCGCAAACCGGATCGCGGCGTGAAGCGCGGCGCCCCAGTCAGATACGGCCCCCAGGGGCTGAACGCCGATGACCGGGTGCGCGCGGCATTCCGCGATACGGTGACCCGCTATCTGGCCCGGAACAGGAAGCTCGACATCACCGATTGCTACCACAAATGCCTGGAACTGCATTTCTCCGATCTGGTGATCAACGAACAGACCGGCCGTCAGGAGCCGGTGCTCCGTCAGATTCATCCAAGCCTGCGCCAGTTCCGGTATTGGCTTGAACAGGACAACGACCTGTTCGCTCTGGCCCGCAAGCGACATACACCGCGTGTCTATGACAAGGACAGCCGGGCGATCCTCGGCACATCCCTGGACGAGGTGATCGGCCCCGGCTCGCGCTACCAGATCGACGCAACCGTCGCCGATATCTATCTTGTGTCGCGCCTCGACCGGCGGAAGATCGTCGGTCGCCCGGTGATCTATGTCGCAATCGACGTCTTCAGCCGCATGATCGCCGGGCTCTATGTCGGGCTGGAAGGCCCGAGCTGGGTCGGCGCGATGATGGCGCTGGCCAATGCCGCCGGCCCGAAGGCTGCCTGGTGCGGCGACTTCGGCGTCGAGATCACGGAAGCCGACTGGCCTTGCCACAGCCTGCCCTCGGTGCTGCTGGCCGATCGCGGGGAGATGCTGGGACCAGCCGCCGACACGCTGATCCAGCGCTTCGGCATCCGGGTGGAGAATGCCGCCCCCTACCGCGCCGACTGGAAGGGTATCGTCGAGCGCCGCTTCGGCCTGATCCACAAGGCGTTCGGACCATATGTTCCCGGCTTCATCGAGCCTGACTTCCGTGAGCGCGGTGGGGACTACCGGCTGGATGCCACGCTGGATCTGGACGAGTTCACCGCGCTGATCATCAATATCGTGCTCTATTACAACAATCAGCACCTTCTGACGGGCTATCCCCGCGATCCCCGGATGATCGCGGAGGGGGTCAATACGGTGCCGATCGAGTTGTGGGACTGGGGCATCCAGCACCGCACCGGGATGCAGCGCAGCTATCCCGAGGAGCTGGTCCGGCTCTCGCTGTTGCCCGCCGACGAGGCCACCGTCACCGCGCAGGGCATCCGCTTCTACGGCTGCTATTACAGTTGCGCCCATGCCATCGAGGAGCACTGGTTCGAAAAAGCCCGCCAGACGCGGACGTGGAAGGTGCCGATCAGCTACGAGCCGAGGCGGATGGACCGGATCTGGCTCCGCGATCCTAAAGGACGCGCGCCATTCATCCCCTGCGATCTGACCCCGCGCAACGACACGATGCGCGGCAGGACACTCTGGGAGATCGACCAGTTGCGGCAGGAGGACCGCCGACAAAAGGCGCAGCACGCTCCCACGCAGCGTCAGGGCCGCATCGACCTGACGCGCCGGATCGAGGAGATCACCCGCGCGGCCGAGGCCCGGCGTCCGGATGACGACCGCTCCAAGGCCGCGCGTCTGCGCGATATCCGCGCCAACCGGGCAGAAGAACGCGCCGCCAACCGCCCGGGCGAAGCCTTCGACCTGCGCCCCGAACGCGGCGATCCGGGCACCGTCCTGCCCTTCGGCAAAACGCCCCCACCGCCGGCAGACGATTATTCCCTGCCCGATATCGACAGTATCCGCAGACACCTCGCCGAACGTGACGAGAGCCGAGATGGGGATCGGGACGATGACTGATCCTCAGCTGCCTGAATACACAAACAATCCCTTCATCGCCCACCTGCCGCCGCCAATGTCGGTGCGGGAGGCCCTAACCGCGCTGACCGACCTGCCGGCCTACGACCCGGCCGAGCGCCGATACCCCGCCCATCTGCGCTGCCACTGCATCCAGCGCCTGGCGCGGTATTTCGACCCGATGAACCGGCATCTCGCCTTGGAAAACCGTATGGGCGCGCTGATCCGGCAGGGCTATATCGGCCGCAACCCGCACACGACCGACTTCATCTATCGGCTGCACAACAACCATGAACGGATGATCCGCCGCGATCTGGATGTCACCCTCTACCCCGTCGAAACCACCGCCTCGGGCTTCGCCCTGATCGGATGCTCCGGCATCGGCAAAAGCCGGAGCACTGATCGCGTCCTGCGCCTTTATCCGCAGGTCATTTTCCATGATGACCCAATGGCGCTGGTGCAAGTCACCTGGCTGAAGCTCGACTGCCCGCACAAGGGCTCGGCAAAGCAGCTCTGCATCAGCTTCTTCCGCGAGATGGACCGGCTTCTGGGATCGCGCTTTCAGGCCCGTCACGGGGCGGGCCGGATCGCGCTGGACGAGATGGTCGTGCATATGGCCCGGATCGCCGATCTGCATGCGCTCGGCCTTCTGGTCATCGACGAGGTTCAGCATCTGATGCAGGCCCCCGGCGCCAGCCGGGAGGATCTGCTGAACTTCCTGGTGACGCTGATCAACAAGATCGGCCTGCCGGTGATGATCGTCGGCACACCGGCCGCGCTGCCTCTGCTCCAGGGCGCGTTGCGTCAGGCCCGCCGCGCCAGCGGTATCGGCAGCGCCGTCTGGGAACCCATGCCCGAGAAGCGGCGATTGGGACGGATTCGTCCGCCGCATGTGGGCCTTTCAATGGACCCGTGTGGAAACTCCGCTGACCGATGGGATCGTCGCCGTGCTGCGCGATGAAAGCCAGGGCATCACCGACGTCGTGATCAAGCTCTATATGCTGGCGCAGCTGCGGGCGATCCAGCTGGGCGAGCTTGGCGGTCGCGCGGAGGTCATTGACGCGGGCCTGATCCGCCATGTGGCGAAGACCGAACTCACGCTGATCGCCCCGATAATCGACGCGCTGCGCCGCGGCGACCAGCGCGCCGTGCAGCGTTACGATGACCTGATGCCATTGGATGGCTTCGTACGGCAGAGCCTTCAGGATGCGGCCGTCCGGCTGCGACCCAAGGAGGCCGAGGAGCCGATGCGACCTGCGGCACCCGTCCGCCAGATGCCCACAGATACGACCCTGCTGCCGATGCTGGAGGAAATGGGCATCGCGGGTGACATCGCCGCCGTCCTTCTGGCCGAAGTGCGCGCCTCCATGCCGGATGCCGGCATGCTCGATCTGGTCGGCGCGGTCTGCGACAGGCTGCGCGCCCGCGGCCCAGAGGCAAAGCCGGTGAAGGCCCGGCCTAAGCCGAAGCCGAAAGTGTCGGACGCCGAAGTGCCGGGTGACCTGCGCCGCATCGCTGAAGGAGCAGCCGACGCCCATGCAGCCTTTCTTCAGGCCGACTGGATACGCTCCCCCTTCAGCGATGTGGCGTGACACGGAGGCGGAAGATGTTGACCCATTTCCCCGTCGCGTTGCCCGATGAAGTGCTCTACAGCCGCCTCGCCCGCTGGCACCTGCACAGCGGCTCCCGCAGCCCCAAGCAGACGCTGGATGATCTGTTCGGGAACCGCTCGGTCCGCGCCGCCATCGACCTGCAACGTCATCTGCGCGCCCTGTCGGAGCGGATTTCCGAACTGACGCCCTGCTCGCCGCAGGATCTCCTGCGTCAGACCCTGTTCGGCTATTACGCATCCCACCAGACGGCGGGCATGGCCCGGATGGCCATGGGGGCCATGATCGACGGGCAGGCATCGGGCCTGCATGCCCGGCTCGGCATCGCCGCCGGGACGCGCCTGCCGCCCTGCCCTCTGCGCTGGTGCCCGCGCTGCCATGCCGCAGCGATGAGGCAGCATAGCGAATCCTTCTGGCGACGCGCCCACCAGCTTCCCGGTGTGCTGGTCTGCCCGAGCCACGGCCTGCCGCTGCGGAATGCCCGTCTCCCCGAGGCAGTCGGTCAGCATGAATTCATCGCCGCGACCTTCCGGACCTGCCCGCCTGAGGATCCCTCTCTGCCCGACTGGGCCGAGAGCCCCGAAACCATCCAGTTGCTTTGGGACATCGCGCAAAAAAGCGCCCGATTGCTCGATCACCCCGCCCCCGCTCCCAGCCTGTCCGCCCTGACGGATCAATGCCGCGACCGTCTGATCACCGCCGATCTGGCGCTTCCTTCCGGCCGGCTGCGCATTTCCCGGCTGAACTTCTTCAATTTGCAGAAGACGTTCTCGATGAGGTGGCACCAGACGTAGATGTCGGGGGCGATCCTGAGTTTCCGCGGCACGACCACCCGGCACTAGAGCGTGTTTCTGCCTTTCGGATTCATGCTTCCCAGCTTGGTTGTGTTGTGATTCCCTTCTGTTGAAGCCGATATGGGGGTCGCCGATGGGCAAATCACATCCGATAGAGTTGCGAACGCGAGTTGTTGGGTATGTCGATGGAGGCCATGGGCACCGCGAAGCGGCGCGTCATTTCCGGGTGTCCCCGAAATTCGTCAACGATCTGGTCCGGCTCCGCCATGAAACCGGGTCGCTGGCGCCGCGGCGGCAAGGCAACGGCGGCGGGCAGGGCAAGCTGACGGGCGCGACCGAGTGGATCGAGGCCCGCGTCGCCGCCAAGGGCGAGATCACGCTCGACGAGTTGGTCGCGGAGCTGGCTGAGACGCATGGCATCGCCGTCCACCGCGCCACCGTCTGGCGGGTCTGACACACAAAAAAGATCTTCAGGCGCTTGAACAGAAGCGCAAGGACGTCGCCGACAAGCGACATATCTGGATTGCCAAACGCCAGACATTCATGGCCAATCATCTGGAACGGCTGGCTTTCGTCGACGAAACCTCGATCAAGACCAACATGGCGAAGCCCACCGGCTGGGCGCCGCGCGGGCAGCGCCTGGTCGATCACGCGCCGTTCGGCCACTGGCGAACCCAGACCTTTGTTGCGGCTTTGCGCCATGACCGGCTGGACGCCCCGTGGGTCTTCGACGGCGCAATGAACGCCGAGGTGTTCACCCTTTACATCGAAACACAGCTGGTGCCGACCCTGCGCCCCGGAGATGTGGTCATCCTGGACAACCTCTCAAGCCACAAAAGCCCCGGCGCAGCGACCGCCCTGCGCGGCATTGGCGCCTGGTTCCTGTTTCTGCCGCCCTATAGCCCCGACCTTAACCCCATCGAAATGGCGTTCTCCAAGCTGAAATCCCTGATCCGAAAGGCAGCCGCACGAACCTACGATCAGCTATGGAATGCCGTCGGACAGCTCTGCAACCTCTTCTCGGAAGAGGAGTGCTACAACTACTTCAGAGCGGCAGGATATGAGGCTGATTGACGGAAACACGCTCTAGCGGCCTGAAAAGGCATAGGGCTTCGGTCGCTCCTGCCGATCCGCGCCGGAAACAAGGCGCCCTCAGCAAATACTCACCAGATCTTTGCACGTTCATCCTGCCAAGACAACGATGGTGCGGGTGAAGGGACTCGAACCCCCACGCCTTGCGGCGGCGGCACCTAAAGCCGCTGCGTCTACCATTTCGCCACACCCGCCAAATTCGACCGTTATCCGGTCCCAAGACCCTCCGTCAAGGGTTGAAGGAACCGGGCGCCCGCATTGTGACCGAAGTCCGGCACGTGCCCGGCGATGCCGCATCCGGCACAGGGGCAGATGGGGCGGCTCGCTTCCGATGCCGTGGCTACGGCGGCCCCGGCTCGCGCGAATTCGGGAGCACCCTCTCGGGCCTTCGGTCCGGCTCAGCCTTCCGGTCTGCCCCGGCGCGCCCTTCATCAGCGATCGCTCCCCGACACCTGCCCCCGCCCCGGCGGCAGGCTTCAGCCGTATCGTTGCTGCAACCCGAGCCGGATGAGGTCGGCCAGGCTTTGCGCCGACAGCTTGCGCTTGAGCTGCGCGCTCAGGTTCGCGGCGGTCTTGTAGCTGACCTCCAGGCCCAGAGCGACGGCCCGCAGACCGCCCCCATCGGCGAGGATCTGCAACATCCGCCTTTCGCGCTCCGTCAGGGAATCGACGGGTTCGGCGGCATGAACCGAATTCAGCAGCGCCAGCCGCCGCGCCATCTGGTCGTCCAGATAGATGTCTCCGGACATGACACAGGCGACCGCCCCGCGAAATGCCTCGGGCGTCGCATCCTTCGACAGGAAACCGTGCACGCCTGTCTTCAGCGCCCGCGCGGCGAAGACCGGCTTGTCCTGCGCCGAAAACACGAGGATACGGCAGGCCGGAGCCCGCGCGCGCAGATCCGCCGCCAGATCCAGCCCCCAGCCATCCGGCAAAGCAAGGTCGAGCAAGGCGAGATCCGGCGGCGCCTGTGCTACGGCGGCTAGGGCCTCGGCCATGGACCGGGCGCTCTCCACCCGGTCGAAATCGGGCGCCAGCATCTGCCGACAACCGATATGAATCACCGGATGGCCGTCGATGATCAGCGCGGTCTTCATGCCGCCCCCCTGGGGAACGGCAGCCGCCATCCGGCGGTGCCGGACGGAAGCCTCGGCTCAGGGCAGTTTTCCGCACCCGCCAGCGCGGTGACGCAGGCCGCCCTCCCGCCCCGAAGATTCGCCCGCTCCGGCT
The DNA here is from genome assembly GCF_047600745.1 of Paenirhodobacter sp. Taxonomy (GTDB): domain Bacteria; phylum Pseudomonadota; class Alphaproteobacteria; order Rhodobacterales; family Rhodobacteraceae; genus Rhodobacter. The sequence continues at coordinate 862,463 of NZ_JASGKI010000004.1, forward strand.
TTGTCCCATCATTTCCGTTCCTCCTCCCCCCTTGGCTAGCATGACGGACGAAATCCGGCGGATACGACTTTGGTCGCGCTCCCGCCGCAATGGACGCGGAGACGGGTGCCAAATATTCCCGAAACCAGCGGGACACCCCGGTCAGGGCCGCGACGGCAGCGGATAGGGCACGGCCCGAACCAGCGGACGACCGGTCTGGCTCCAGCCATCCGTGCCTTCGGGATACCAATGGACATTGGAATATCCGAGCTTCGCGATCCGCTGGCTGGCATTCCAGCTCATCCAGCAATCGGTGAGGCAGAAGACCACGACGGGCCGCGACAGATCACCGCCGCTCTCCCGTGCCAGAACATCCTCCAGATAGGCTTCCGCGCGCGCGTCGATCCGCCCCGGGCCGACCAGCGGCAGCCAGATCGCGCCCGGGATCGTCTCATGCGCGGGCGGCGCGATGAAATGCCCATCGGCGGAAATCTCATGCGTTTTCAGGGGATAGACATCCACCAGCACGGCCCCCGCCGATAGCAGCGGCTCCAGCCCGTCCGGCCCCACCGTCCGCGCGCCCGGCACCTCTGTCGGCACCGGCGCGCGGTATTCTGCGATCCGGTAGCCGGTCTGCGGATCGAACAGGGCGGGATCCCGCGCCATGCCAAGCGCGGGAAACATCAGCAGGACTGCTGGGGCGATTTTTCCAATCACCGCGGGAATTTTTTCCAACATAGCTTCAACAATCCCCCTGATGCGACCTTTGTATCATTTTTGAGCGCGGATTTTTTTTCAATCCTCATCCTTGACCCGGCCATGATGAGGAAATCAAAGCCATGACACGTTCGATCGGACCGATCGCCCTCGCGCTCCTTCTGACGACGCGCCTCGCCTTCGCCCATGGCGATGCCGTTCCCCAGGCGGTGGACACTGCCGGATTGCCGGACCTGCCCGAAGAGATGGCGACCGAAAACCCGTGGCGCAACGCGCAGGGCGATCTGATGTTCGACGCCGTAGAGGTGGGCGCCAAGGGCTTCAACAGCAACTGCGCACGTTGCCACGGGCTGGAGGCGGTGTCGGGCGGGCTGGCGCCCGACCTGCGCTATCTGGAGGCCAGCGATTACGGCGACGAATGGTATCTGACCCGGATCCAGAATGGCTACGAGCAGAACGGCGCGGTGAAGATGCCGCCGTTCAAGGACATTCTCAGCCAGGAGGCGATCTGGGCGATCCGGACCTATATCGAAACCCGCCCCGATGCCGATGAACTGGCGGCGCATGCGGATGAACTCGCCGCGCTGCGCGACAAGGTTTCGGCCGTCGATGGGCCCGAAGAAGCGGCTCAGGTGGCCGATGAACTCGACGCCGCAGGAGGGCAGTTCGAGGCGCTGTCGGGGGCGCCCGCCTCGGTGACGGTGCTGCATCAGGCGGCCCATGTCCTGCGCACCCGGCCCACCCATACCGCAGCCGCCGCCGAGATGATCTCCGGCGTGCTGAGGAACTGAGCCATGGGCGCGCTTCTGATCGACAGGCTGGAAGGTGGTTCCCCTGCGCTGATCCGGGGCGCGACCGGGGCCGCGGCCGTGGGCGGCGATCCGTTCGACGGCGGCATGTGGCCGACCCATCGGGACGCCTACCTTGGCGCCAATGCGATCTGGCGCAACGATCCGGCGATGCTGGTGCTGGCGCCGCCGGGGGCCGAGGACTCCGCCCATGTGCCCTTCACGCTGGACGCGACGGGGCTCGATGCGCCGGTGGAACGGATCGAAGTCACAGTGGATTACAGCCCCTTTGCCCGGGCGCTGACCTTTCATCCCGGGCGGGCGCTGCCGTTTCTGTCCTTCGGGGTGAAATACGAAATCGGCGGTGCGCTGCGGGCTTCGGCGCGGGTTCCGGCGGGGGACTGGCGCGTCGGCGCGGCCTATGTCTCGGCGCTTGGCGGCGGATGCAGCGCGCCCGCCGCGACCCATGCCCGCCCCGACTGGCAACAGGGCTTCGGCGAAATCCGGGGCCGGATCTGGCCCGAGACCGGTCGGCTGCGCCTGCGCATCCGCCACCCGCAGGACACCGGCCTTGCCGACGGCATCCCGGCGCATTTCCTCACCGACCTGACCCTGACCGAGGCGGACGGCACCGAGATCGCCCGCCTGACCCTGCACGAACCCGTCGAGGAAAACCCCGCCTTCACCTTCCTGCTGCCGCCCGCGCTGATGGCGGGGGCGGTGCTGGTGGGGGCGCGCGACAACATGGGAAACCGGTTTGCGGGCCGGATGGAGGCGCGCCGATGACCCTGACCCGGCGGAACCTGATGCGCGGTGCGGCGGCGGTGATGGCCAGCCCCCTCCTGCCCGCGGCGGCGCAATCGCGCGGCTATGGGCTGCGGCCCGAACAGGTCGCCGATGGGCTGTGGATGATCACCGGCGCGACCGAGAAGCTTCACGCGCGCGAACGGCGGGGCGATCGTCAATGTCGCGCTGCTGGAAACCGGGGCCGGGGCGGTCATCGTCGATACCGGATCGACCGCCGCGATGGGGGCCGAGATCCGCGCCTTTGCCGAACAGCATCTGGGCGGCGTGGCGGCGGTGCTGAACAGCCACAACCACCCGGACCACTGGTTCGGCAATGCGGCCTTCGAGGACAGGCCGACCCTCGCCCTGCCGCAGACGCAGGCGCTGTGTGCCCGCAACGCGCCCGACTATGCGGAATCGCTCTATGCCATTCTGGGCGCCTGGATGACCGGCACGAAGGCGGTGCCGCCCGCGCAGCCCCTCACCGCCGGGACGATGGAGTTCGGCGGGCGCGCGCTGCGGCTGCTGCCGCTGGCGGGGCACACCCCGGCGGATCTGGTGCTGATCGACGAGCGGACCGGCACGCTGATCGCGGCGGACCTGCTGTTTCTCGACCGCGCGCCCAGCTTTCCGGATGCCGATGCGGCGACATGGCTCGCCGCGCTCGACGTGCTGGAGCGGCTCGACATTTCGGGCACCCTGCCCGGTCACGGCCCGTTCCACCGCTCGAATGCCGCGCTGGTGCAGACCCGCGCCTTTCTGCGCGCGACGGATGCCCGGCTGCGGCAGGCCGCCGAAGCGGGGCTGAGCCCGGTCGAGGCGATGGCCGCAGGCCCCGTGCCCGAATTCGCCACCCTGGGCGCGAACCCCGAGGAATACATCCGCACCGTCGCGCAGCGATGGGGCGATTACGAAATCGAGGCGCTGCCCGTCATCGGCGGCGCCTGATGCAGACGACAGGTCAGGATATCAAGGAGGAGAAGACTGACATGACCCGATTTCTCAGACTGACCGCGGCCAGCGCGCTGGCCCTCACCTGCGCCGGGGTCTTCGGCGGCGCGATGGCAAAGGATGTGACCTGGGAGGACATCCTGAACGACCACGAAACCACCAACGATGTGCTGATGTATGGCATGGGCAACAACGCCCAGCGGTTCTCCAGCCTGACGCAGGTGAATGCGGATACGGTCAAGCACCTGCGCCCGGCGTGGTCCTTCTCCTTCGGCGACGAAAAGCAGCGCGGGCAGGAAACGCAGGCGCTGGTGCGCGACGGGGTGATCTATGTCACCGGCTCCTACAGCCGGATCTGGGCGCTGGACGCAAAGACCGGCAAGCGGCTGTGGAAATTCGAGGCCCGCCTGCCCGAAGACATCCGCCCCTGCTGCGACGTCGTGAACCGCGGCGCGGCGATCTATGGCGACAAGGTGTTCTTCGGCACGCTTGACGCGGCGATCTACGCGCTCGACCGCAAGACCGGCAAGGTCGTCTGGCGCAAGAAGTTCGGCGATCACAAGGTCGGCTATACGATGACCGGCGCGCCGACCATCGTGAAGGACAAGGAAACCGGCCGGGTCATGCTGATCCACGGCTCGTCGGGGGATGAGTTCGGCGTGGTCGGGCGGCTTTACGCCCGCGACGTGGACACCGGCGAGGAAATCTGGATGCGGCCCTTCGTCGAGGGCCATCAGGGCACGCTCGACGGAAAGGAAAGCACCATCACCGGCGACCCGGCGGCGCCCTCCTGGCCGAACGGGCCGGATGGCAAGAAGGTCGAAGCCTGGAACCACGGCGGCGGCGCGCCCTGGCAATCGGCGGCCTATGATCCGGAGACGAACACGATCATCGTCGGCGCAGGCAATCCGGCGCCGTGGAACACCTGGGCGCGGACGCCGGGCGACAGCCTCTATACCTCCGGGCAGGCCTATGTGAACCCGAAGGACGGCGAGTTGATCGGCTTTTACCAGCACACGCCGAACGACGCCTGGGACTTCTCGGGCAATAACGAGATCATCCTGTTCGACTACACCGACAAGGAGGGCAAGAAACACCGCGCCGGGGCGCATGCCGACCGCAACGGCTTCTTCTATGTGACGGACATCGACGCCCTGTCGAAACGCGGCGGCGAGATCAACCGGCCGACGGCGCTGCTCAATGCCTTCCCCTTCGTGGAACAGATCAGCTGGGCCTCGCATATTGACCTGAAGACCGGCCGCCCGGTGGAAAACCCCGGTCAGCGCCCGCCACTGCCCGCGGAAGGCGAAACCAAGGGCGCGACGATTCAGGTCACCCCGCCCTTCCTCGGCGGCAAGAACTGGAACCCGATGGCCTACAGCCAGAAAACCGGCCTGTTCTATGTGCCCTCGAACGACTGGACCGAGGATTACTGGACCGAGAACGTCACCTATCAGGCGGGCGCGGCCTATCTGGGACAGGGCTTCCGGATCAAACGGCTGTTTGACGACCATATCGGCGCGCTGCGCGCCTTCGACCCGGCCACCGGCGAAAAGAAATGGGAGCATAAGGAACAGTTCCCGCTCTGGGCCGGGACGCTGGCCACGGCGGGGGATCTGGTGTTCACCGGCACCTCGGACGGCTTCGTGAAGGCGTTCCACGCGGAAACCGGCGTGGAACTGTGGAAGTTCAACACCGGCTCCGGGATCATCTCGCAGCCGATCACATGGGAGATGGACGGCAAACAGTATATCGGCATCGCCTCGGGCTATGGCGGCGCGGTGCCGCTGTGGGGCGGCGACATGGCGACGCTGACCACGCAGGTCAGCCAGGGCGGCTCGTTCTGGGTGTTCGAGATCCCGGACGAACTTCTCGCCGCGGCAAAGTGAAACCCGTCGGCGGGGTCCACCCCCCCCGCCGGCCCTTTCTCGGGGATGACCATGACCAGAACCTTTCTTCTCCTCGCCGCGCTGCTGATGCCGGGTGTCGCCGGGGCCAATCCCGTTCAGACCACATGGCCCGTGATCGTGGACGAGGATCCGCCGCCCGAAGGCCCGCTTGTCATCAATGGCTGCGAGATCAAGCCGGGCACGAAATGCCCGGGCGTCGATCTGCGCCATGCCGATCTGCGGCTGGCAAAGCTGAACGGGGCCGATCTGTCGGGCGCGAAGATGGACCGGGTGAACCTGTTCGGCGCCGAGCTGCGCGGGGCGAACCTGTCCGGCGCCTCGCTGCGCGCGGCCAATCTGTCGATGACGCAAAGCCCGGGGCTGAACCTGCGCGATGCCGATCTGACCGGGGCGAGCGTCGCCTATTCCCGCCTCGCGGGGGCGGATTTCACCGGCGCGAACCTGACCGCGGCGGATCTTGAGGCCGCGATGGCGCCCAAGGCGAAATTCGTCGGCGTGACGCTGGTCGGGGCGAACATGCTGGAGGCGAAATTCTACAACGCCGATTTCGCCAATGCCCATCTGGAGGGCAATTCCGCACCCTATGCGATCTGGGAAGGTGTCCATATGGAAAACTGCACGGGATGCCCGTTCAACTGGTGATCCTCGCCGCGCTCGGGCTGATCCTTGCGGGTCCGGCCCGGGCGCAGGCGCTGCCGGAGGCGCTGAAATCCTGCCGTGCGGTGGAGGATACCGCCGCGCGGCTCGACTGTTACGATACGCTCGTCGGCGCCCTGCCCGAGATCGAATTCAGGGGCCATGGCAACACGATCCTGCCGCCCTTCACCGCCAGAGCGGGGCAGATGCTGCGCTTCGACAACAGCGATGCGATCTTCGTGGCCTATCTGCTGGATGCGCGCGGCACGGTCGTACAGAACCTGCATCAGGGTGGCGCGGGCAGCGGCAGCTTTGCGATCCCCGCGGCGGGACGCTACAGGTTGCAGATCAATGCCTCGGGCGGCTGGCGGGTCTGGCTGGAACAGATGGCGCGGTGAAGGGCCCCAGCGCCCCTACCGCCGGGGTTTCTCCAGCACGATCCGATAGCCGATCGCCTCGGCCAGATGCGGCGCGCGCACCTGTTCGGCACCGTCCAGATCGGCGATCGTGCGCGCACAGCGCAGCACCCGGTGATAGCCGCGCGCGCTGAGCCCGAACCTGTCGGCGGCGCGCAGAAGCAGGGCCTCGCCCTCGGCATCCGGCGTGGCGATTTCGTCCAGAAGCCGCCCCTCCGCCTCGGCATTGGTGCGCACCTGCGGATGCCCCGCAAAGCGGCGGGCCTGAATCGCGCGGGCCTGCGCCACCCGCGCCGCCACATCCGCCGAACTCTCCCCCTCGGCCAGCGCGCCGGAATGGCGATCCCGCCAGTCGATCCCCGCCACCTCCATCCGCAGATCGAAACGATCCATCAGCGGGCCGGAGATCTTGCCCAGATAATCCTCGCCACAGCGCGGCGCGCGGGAACAGGCGCGGGCCGCATCCGTCAGATGGCCACAGCGGCACGGATTCGCCGCCGCGACCAGCAGGAACCGGCAGGGATAGCGCACATGGGCATTGGCGCGTGCGACCATGATTTCGCCGCTTTCCAGCGCCTGCCGCAGGCTGTCCAGTACATCGCGGCCGAATTCCGGAAATTCATCCATGAACAGCACGCCGTTATGCGCAAGGCTCACCTCCCCCGGCTGCGCCCGCCGCCCGCCACCGATCACCGCGGCCCGGGTGGCCGAATGGTGCAGCGTGCGGAACGGACCGGCGCGGGAAATCCCGCCCTCCGGCAGAAGCCCCGCAACCGACAGGATCATCGAGGTTTCCAGCGCCTCCGCCGGGCTGAGTTCCGGCAGCAGCCCCGGCAGGCGGCTCGCCAGCATCGTCTTGCCCGCCCCCGGCGGGCCAACCATCAGCAGATGATGCCGCCCCGCCGCCGCGATTTCCAGCGCGCGTTTCGCCCGCGCCTGCCCCTTCACATCGCGCAGATCGCCGCAGGCCACCTGCCCGCACACCGCGCCCGGGCGCGCCGCCATCAGCGGCCGCTCGGCATTCAGATGGCGGATCGCCTCGGTCAGCGTACCGGGCGCGAAAACCGTCGCCGCGCCGACCCAGGCCGCCTCCGCCCCACAGTCGCGCGGGCAAAGCAACGCCCGGTCATCCTCCGCCGCGACCACCGCCGCCGGCAGCGCGCCCTGCACCGCCTTGATCTTGCCGTCGAGCGACAGCTCCCCCAGCGAGACGATCCCGTCCACCTCCGGCCCCGGCAGGATCCCGATCGCCGCCAGAAGCGCGAGCGCGATCGGCAGGTCGAAATGCGGCCCTTCCTTCGGGATGTCGGCGGGGGAGAGGTTGATGGTGATCCGCTTCATCGGCAGCGCGATCGACAGCGCGCTCAGCGCCGCGCGCACCCGTTCGCGCGCCTCGCTCACCGCCTTGTCGGGCAGCCCGACGATGGCAAAGGACGGCAGCCCGGCCGAAAGCGCGCATTGCACCTCGATCCGCCGCGCCTCGACACCCTCGAAGGCAACCGTGTGCGTCGTCGTCACCATGGCTGTCCCCGTGCCCCGTCACCCGGCGCAGATTGGCGCGGATATAGTTAACAAACCCCTAATCCGCGACGCCTTCCCGTGCGAGAAGGCTGCGTTTGCGCGCCACACCCCAGCGGTAGCCGGAAATCCCGCCATCCGACCGCACCACCCGATGGCAGGGGATCGCCACGGCGATGCGGTTCGCGGCACAGGCCCCCGCCACCGCCCGCACCGATGCGGGTGCGCCGATCCGGGAGGCGATTTCGGCATAGGTCGCGGTCTCGCCCGCCGGGATCTGCCGCAGCGCCTGCCAGACCCGACGCTGAAACGCCGTGCCGCGAATGTCGAGCGGCAGGTCGAGCCCGATCCCGGGCGCCTCGACGAACCCCACGACCTGCGCGACCATCCGCTCGAAATCCCCATCGCCGCCGATCAGCTCCGCCCGGGGAAAGCGGTCCTGAAGATCGCGCAGCAGCACCTCCGGATCGTCGCCCAGCGTGATCGCACAGATCCCGATGTCGCTCTGCGCCACAAGGATCGCGCCCAGCGTGCAGTCCCCCAGGGCGAAGCGGATCCGCGCGCCCCTGCCCCCGTCGCGCCATGTCGTGGGTGTCATGCCCAGAACCTCGTTCGATGTTTCATAAAACCGGCTGGAAGAGGCGAAGCCCGCGCCATGGATTGCATCCGTAACGGTGCCGCCCTGCCCCAGCCCGTCGCGCAACCGCTCGCGCCGCCGCGCCGTGGCCCAGTCGCGCGGGGTCAGCCCGGTCACCGCCCGGAACATCCGGTGGAAATGAAACGCGCTCACCCCCATCCGGGCGGCCAGATCCGCAAGCGACGGCGGCTCCTCCGCCGCTTCGATCATCCGGCAGGCGGCGGCCACGATGGCGGCATTCGCCTCGGCCGTCGAAACACCCCGGGGATGGCAGCGCAGACAGGCGCGGTAGCCCGCCGCCTCCGCCGCCTCGGGCGTATCGAAGAACGTCACGTTCTCCGGCCGCGCCCGCCGCGATGGGCAGGAAGGGCGGCAATAGACCCCCGTCGTGCGCACCGCAAAGACGAAGGCCCCATCCGCCGCCGTATCGCGGGCCAGAACACGCGCCCAACGCGGATCCTGTTCGGTCATGGTCGGCTCCTGTTCATCCTGCCCCGAAGGATAGCGCGGGACAGGATGCGGGACACTCCGCCGCTTGCGGTCAAATCCCGTTCAGGCGGTTTCCAGAAGACCGCGCCCCTTGAGCAGCGCCTCCACCCCCGGTTTCTTGCCGCGGAAGTCCAGCCACAATTCATCCGCCGGACGCGAGCCACCCGCGGACAGGATATAGCGTTCCAGCTTCGCCGCCGTTTCCGGGTCGAAGGCATCGCCGCGCTCCTGAAACGCCTCGAAGGCGTCGGCATCCATCACCTCGGACCACATGTAGCTGTAATAGCCCGAGGAATAGCCGTCGCCCGAGAACACATGGCTGAAATGCGGCGTCGCGTGGCGCATCCGGATCGCATGGGGCATGCCGATCACGGCCAGGATCTCCGCCTGCCGCGCCATCGGATCCCTGGGCGCCGGGCCGTCGTGGAAGTCCAGATCGACCAGCGCCGAGGCGACATATTCCACCGTGGCAAAACCCTGATCATAGGTCTGCGCCGCCAGGAGCTTATCCAGCAAATCCTGCGGCATCGGCGCGCCGGTCTGCCAGTGCCGGGCATGCTTTTGCAGCACTTCGGGCACCTCCAGCCAATGTTCGTAAAGCTGGCTCGGCAGTTCGACGAAATCGCGCGCGACCGAGGTGCCCGAGATGAACTGATAGGTCACGTTCGACAGCATCTGATGCAGCGCATGGCCGAATTCGTGGAACAGCGTGCGCGCATCGTCATAGGACAGAAGCGCCGGATCGCCCTTGGTGAAGTTGCAGACATTGACGACGATGGCGCTGGTCTCGCCGCCCAGCTTGCGCTGCGAGCGCATCGCCGAACACCACGCGCCCGACCGTTTCGAGCCCCGCGCGAAATAGTCGCCCAGGAACACCGCCACATGCCGCCCGTTGCGCGTGACCTCCCATCCGCGCACATCGGGATGGTAGAACGGCCCCTCCAGCGCGCGGAATTCCAGCCCGAACAGCCGATGCGCGGTGTCGAAGGCCGCGCCGATCATCGCCTCCAGCGACAGATAGGGTTTCAGCAGCGATTCATCGAAATCGAACTCCGCCACCCGGCGCTTTTCGGAATAATAGCGCCAGTCCCAGGCCTCCAGATCGCCGTTCACGCCATCGGCGTGCATCATCCCGGTCAGCGTCGCGGCATCTTCCTCGGCCTTGCGCCGGGCCGGAGCCCAGACCCGCATCAGCAGGTCGCGCACCTGCGCCGGGGTCTTGGCCATCTCGTCATCCAGCTTGAATTCCGCGAAATTCGCGAAGCCCAGCAGATGCGCCCGCTCCTCGCGCAACGCGAGGATCTCGGCCGCATTGGCCCGGTTGTCGGTCTCGCCGCCATTGGCACCGCGCGCGACCCAGGCCTCATAGGCCACTTCGCGCAGCTCCCGCTTCGGCGAGAATTGCAGGAAGGGCACGATCAGCGAGCGGTTCAGCGTCAGCACCGGCCCCTCCTGCCCGCGCTCCCGGCCCGCCTCGCGCGCGGCGGCCACGACGAAATCGGGCAGCCCCTCCAGATCGGCCTCGGAGAGCGGGCGGAACCAGCTGCGCTCATCGGCAAGCAGGTTCTGGCTGAAGGCGGTGGACAGGACGGCCAGCCGCTCCTTGATCGCCGCCATCCGCTGCGCATCGGCATCGTTCAGCGCCGCGCCCGCACGCAGGAACATCTTGTGATACAGTTCCAGCACACGCGCCTGCTCCGCCGTCAGGCCAAGCTCCGCGCGCCGCTGCCACAGGGTGTCGATGCGCTGGAACAGCGGCCGGTTCATCGTGACTTCGGACGAAAACCCCGCCATCTTCGGCGCCAGATCGCGCATCAGCGCCTCGCGCTCCGGGGTGCTGTCGGCGCCCGAAAGGTTGTAGAACACCCCCGACACACGGTCGAGCAGCCCCTCCGCCTGTTCCATCGCCTCGATCGTATTGGCGAAACTGGGCGGGGCCGGATCCGCCGCGATCGCCGCGATATTGCGGCGCGCCTCGCTCAGCGCGGCCTCGAAGGCGGGGGCGAAATCCGCATCCGTAATCTCGGCGAAGGGCGGAAGGGCAAAGGGGCCGGACCAGTCGGCCAGAAGCGGGTTGGGCATCGAGAAATCTCCTTTGCGGTGAAGCTAGGATGCACGACGCCCGGATACCAGCCCCCTCACGCAATCGCGCCGCAGACCGGGCAGGCCGGATCGCGGCACAGCGCGATCTGCCGGCTTTCGCCCCAAAGCGCATCGTGGATCAGCAGCCGCCCGCGCAGCGTGGCCCCCGCGCCGGTGATCTCCTTGATCGCCTCGGCGGCCATCATCGCGCCGATGATGCCGGGCAGCGCGCCCATCACCCCCGCCTCGGCGCAACTCGGCGCCAGCCCCGCCGCCGGGATCACCGGGAAGACGCAGGCGAGGCAGGGCGCCCCGCGCGCCGGGTCGAACAGGCTCAGCTGCCCCTCCCATTGCGCGATGGCGCCGGAAATCAGCGGCACCCCGGCCTGCACGCAGGCGCGGTTGACCAGATGCCGGGTGTCGAAATTGTCCGACCCGTCCAGCACCAGATCCCAATCCGCGACCATCCCCACATTCTCCGGCCCGAGCCGCCGATCCATCGGCAGGACCGACACGAAGGGGTTCAGCGCCGCCAGCGCCGCCTGTGCCGCCGCCACCTTCGGCTGGCCGATGTCGCCGGTGCGAAAGATCACCTGCCGTTGCAGGTTCGAGGCACTCACCCGGTCGTCATCCACCACGCCGATCGTGCCCACCCCCGCCGCCGCGAGATACAGCAGCGCGGGCGCGCCAAGCCCCCCGGCGCCCACCACCAGCACCCGCGCCTGGTTCAGCCGCGCCTGCCCCGGGCCGCCAATCTCGCGCAGCATCAGATGGCGGGCGTAACGCTCGACTTCCTCCGGGGTCATGCCTTGCCGGTCGACCCGAAGCCACCCGCTCCGCGCTCGGTTTCGGTCAGGGCCTCGTCGGTGATCTCGAACAGCGCCTGCACCACCGGGGCGATGATCGCCTGCGCGATGCGCTCGCCATGCTGGATCACATAGGGCTCCTCGCCGAAGTTGATCAGCAGCACACCCAGCGGCCCGCGATAATCGCTGTCGATCGTGCCGGGCGTGTTCGGCAGGCTGATCCCGTGCTTCAGCGCAAGGCCCGAACGCGGGCGGATCTGCATCTCGAACCCTTCGGGGATCTCGACGCGCAGGCCCGTCGGCACCACCATGCGTTGCAGCGGATGGAGGGTGAGGCCCTGCGCGCGGTCCTCGGGGCGCAGGTTGGCGCGGATATCGGCCCCGGCGGCACCCGGCGTTTCATAGCGCGGCAGCGCCACGGCGGTATCGGCCCACTCCTCTTGCAGGATGCGGATGACGGGTTGATTCATGCGGTCTCTCCCAGCTTCGAGGCGATCCGGGCGGCCAGCCGCCGCGCGACCTCGGATTTGCTCATGCGCTCCCAGCACTCGGTGCCCTCGGCGTCGATGATGGTCACGGCGTTCTCGCTGCCGCCCATGATGCCGGTCGCCGGGCTGACGTCATTCGCCACGATCCAGTCACAGCCCTTGCGGGCGCGCTTGTCCCGGGCGTGGCGTTCGACCTCATGCGTCTCGGCGGCGAAACCGACGACCAGCCGGGGCCGCCCCTGCGTCATCTGCGACACCGTGGCGAGAATGTCGGGGTTCTCGGCGAAATCCAGCACCGGCATCCGGCCCGATCCGTCCTTCTTCATCTTCTGTCCGGCGGCATTGGCCACGCGCCAATCCGCCACCGCCGCCGCGAACACCGCCGCATCGGCGGGCAGCGCGGCCTGCACGGCGGAAAGCATCTCGCGCGCGGTCTCCACCCGGATCACCGTCACGCCGGGCGGCGGGGCTACATCGGCGGGGCCGGTGACAAAGCTCACCCGCGCGCCCAGGTCACGCAGCGCGGCGGCCAGCGCCGTCCCCTGCGCGCCCGACGACCGGTTCGCGATATAACGCACCGGGTCGATCGGCTCATGCGTCGGCCCCGATGTCACCAGAATATGCCGCCCCTTCAGCGGCCCATCGGTCAGCGCCGCGTCGATCGCCGCAACGATCTCCGCCGGTTCCGCCATCCGCCCGGGGCCGAATTCGCCACAGGCCATGTCGCCCTCGTTCGGGCCGGCGAACAGGATCCCATCCGCCCGCAACCGCGCCAGATTGCGCTGCGTCGCCGGATGTTCCCACATCCGCACATTCATCGCCGGAGCCAGCAGCACCCGCTTGTCCGTCGCCAGAAGCAGCGTCGAGGCGAGGTCATTCGCCAGCCCCCCCGCCATCTTCGCCATCAGATCCGCCGTCGCGGGCGCAACCACGACCAGATCGGCGGCGCGCGACAACTGAATATGGCCGATCTCGGCCTCCCGCGTCAGGTCGAACAGGTCACCATGCGCCGCCTCCCCGGCCAGCGAGGAGACCGTCAGCGGCGTGACGAACTCCGCCGCCGCCGCCGTGAGCACCGGCGTCACCGCCGCCCCCCGGCCCCGCAGCAGCCGGATCAGCTCGCAACATTTGTAGGCCGCGATGCCGCCGCCGATGATCAGAAGAATCCGCTTGCCCGCCAGCATGTCCCCTCCGCGCTTCGCCATGGTTTAGGCGTCCGCCGGGTGCGGCGCAACTAGCGGAACGCCTTGCAGGGATCCTCGCGCTCCGGCGCGGGGGCGACGATCCACAGATCGAACGGCTGCGGCTCCGCGACGGGCGGCTCCCGCTGACCGATCGACAGGACGGAAACCTCCGGCGCGGCATGGGCGATCATCGCCGGCACCGCGCGATCCGTCCGGGCATGGCCCGACCCGGTGATGAGCGCGACCGGCCCGCCCGTTTCGCGCAGCGCCCGCAGCGTGGCATCGGCAAAGGCCGCATCGCGCAGACGTTGCGCCGCCACCATGCCGGGCAGCATCTCGGGCGGCAGCGCGTCGCAGTGATCCGCCTGCGCCGCGGCCTCAAGCTCCGCCTGCAACTTCTTCGGATAGGGCTTGTCGATACCGTAGCGCGCAGCCTCCGGAAACACCTGCGCCAGCGGTTCGGTCATCGCGCGGCGGACCTCGGCCCGTGGCAAGGCGGCGCCATAGACCCGGGCCTGCGGCGCGGCGGCGAAGATCGGCGCATACATCGCGAAATCGGGCCAGCCCTCCCAGCCAAGCGCCTGCTCCAGCGCCGCGCTGTCCCGCATCAGCCCGGGCGTCGCCCGCGCGGCCTGTTCCGGGGTCAGCATCTCGAACACCAGTGCCTTCGGCCGGAGCGCCACGATGGCGGCGGCCTGATTGCGGTGGTGGTCCGGATTGTCATGGACCTCCCCCAACACCAGAACCTGCGCAGAGGCCGCCCCGATCCGGGCGGCCAGGTCATCTGCGGTGATCTCTTCGGCCCAGACGGGGGCAGCGGCCACAAGGGCGGATAGGACAAGCATCTTCATGCGAAGAAACCTGCAACCTCCTCGCCATGAAGTTCAAGGCTTTTCCGCATTTTGCCGAAGGCCTGCACCTCCAACTGGCGGATCCGCTCCTTTGACAGGCCCAGTTCCTCCCCCAGGCTTTCCAGCGTGCGCGGCTCGTCGATCAGGCGCCGCTCGGTGATGATGTGGCGTTCCCGCGCGGTCAGGTGGTCCATCGCCTCCGCCAGCCAGCCCTTCATCTGCGCGCCATCGTGAGATTCGGAGACCCGCTCCTCCGGACCGGCGCCGTCATCTTCCAGCATATCGACCCATTCGCGGCCCTCCTCGTCGCTCGACTGCGATGCGTTGAGCGAAAAGTCGCTGCCCGAAAGCCGGCCCTCCATCATCTCGACATCGGCCATCGGCACGCCGATCACCTGCGCCACCCGCGCCCGAAGCTGCGCGCCGTCGAGCGAAACGCCCTCGGCCTCCGCCTCGCGCGCGATCTGTGCCTGAACCCGGCGCAGGTTGAAGAACAGCGCCTTTTGCGACGAAGTGGACCCCGTGCGCACCATCGACCAGTTGCGCATCACGAATTCCTGGATCGAGGCCTTGATCCACCACACCGCATAGGTCGAGAATCGCACGCCGCGATCCGGGTCGAACTTGTCCGCCGCCTTCATCAGGCCGAGCGATGCCTCCTGGATCAGGTCGCTCATCGGCGCGCCGTAGCGGCGGAATTTCGCCGCCATCGACACCGCCAGCCGCATATAGGCCGTGACCAGCCGGTGCATCGCCGCCTCGTCGCGCCGGTCGCGCCAGGCACGGGCCAGTTCCGCCTCGGTCTCGGCATCCAGATACTCCGCCCGCATCGCCTGCCGGGGCAGAGTGTCGTCATTCATTCCATCGAGTGCCATCACCAGTCTCCCGGTTCTCCGCCCCAGTGGCACTATAATGTCGCAGATTGTCACAGGTTCCATACAGAAAGTTCCGGCGCAGATACATGTTTTCCGCGCCAGCCCGGTTCAGGCCGATATTTTCCCATGATTTCCGTGCCCTGCCCCGGATGTGCGGTGATGCAGCCGGGCCTGTGCGGAAATTCAGGCCCGGCCCCAGTCCTTGTCCTGCATTTCGCGCAGGCGCGAGGCGGTGCGCTCGAACTCGAACGCGCCCTCCCCCTCCTGATAAAGCCGCTCGGGTTCGTCCGCCGCCGAGCAGATCAGCCGCACCTTCGCCTCGTAAAGCGCGTCGATCAGCGTCACGAATCGCTTCGCCTGATTGAAGTTGGAGGCCGAAAGCTGCGGGATGTCGTCGATCATCAGCACCCGCATCGCCTCGGCAATCGCCAGATAATCCGCCGGGCCGAGCGCATGGGCGCACAGATCCCAGAACGACGCCCGCCCGACGCCGGAATGGAACTGCGGGATCACCACCTCCCGCCCCTTCACCGCGATCTTCAGCGGCTGGCCCGGATCGCCGCCCGACAGTTCATGCCACAGCGCATCCATCGCCTCGGTCGCGGCGCGGCCGATCGGCTGGAAATAGACCTGCGCGCCGGTCAGGCGGTGCTGGCGGTAATCGGTCTCGCTGACGATCTCGCGCACCGTCAGTTCGCGGTTCAGGATGCCGATGAAGGGCAGGAAAAGCTGCCGGTTCAGCCCGTTCTTATACAGATCCTCCGGCGCGCGGTTCGACGTGGTGACGACGGTCACCCCGCGCTTGAACAGCTCCTCGAACAGCCGCCCGACGATCATCGCATCGGCAATGTCGGTGATCTGCATTTCGTCGAAACACAAAAGCCGCACCTGATCCGCCACCTCCCGCGCCACGGGCAGGAGCGAATCCTCCACCTTCGCGCGGCGGGCGGCCTCGATCTTGGCCTGCACCTCCTGCATGAAGGCGTGGAAATGGACGCGCCGCTTCGGCACGTTCACTGCGCCGCAGAACAGATCCATCATCATCGACTTGCCGCGCCCGACGCCGCCCCACAGATACAGCCCCTTCACCGGCTGCGGCTGCGCGGCCTTGGTGAACATCGCCAGCAGGCCGGGCTTTTTCGGCACCGGCGCGGATTCCAGCTTTGCCCGGATCTCCTCCAGGCAGGGCAGCACGGCGCGTTGGGCCGCGTCCGCGTGCAGGCTTCCCTCCGCCACGCGGGCATCGTAGATCTGCATCAGGGTCTGTGTCATGGTGCCTCCGGATTCGCCCGCACCTTGCCGCGAAGCCCGGCCTTGAGCAAGTGCATGCAATGGCATACCTTGCGCGGGCAGCCCAAAGCCACAGGAGTCGCCATGACCAAGGCCCCGCAACGCTTGCATCTCGTCTTCGGCGGTGAACTCGTCGATCCCTCGCGCAGCGAGTTCAAGGACGTGAACAAGATCCATATCGTCGGCATCTACCCGAATTACGCCAGTGCCCATTCCGCCTGGAAGGGCGAGGCGCAGCGTACCGTGGACGATGCGCATACCCGCTATTTCATCGCCCACCTGCATCGCCTGCGCGACGAGGAATCGCCCGCTTCCTCGACCGAGGAACTCGGCGCCTGATCGCGGAATGGAACGGTCCTTGCTGCGGCGTCTGCGGCACGCCCTGTCGCCGCCGCGGCGCCCCGGGCCGGCGACACAGGAGGCGATCACCCAGCCCCGCCCCGACGGCCCGCTGATCTGGTTCGTCATCGACCCGGCGCCCGAGATGGAGTCGGGCGTTGCGGTCCTGTTGCGCCGCCTGCGGCAGCAACAACAGGGCCTGACCCTGCTGGTCAGCGCGCCCGAGGCGATGGCGATGGCGCTGCCGCCGCGCACGATCCGGCTGGACCCGCCCGAGGATTCGCCCGCCGCGGCGCGGGCGCTGATCGGCCATTGGCAGCCGGATCTGATCGTGCTGATGGGGGGCGTGCTGCCCGCCGCGCTGATCGACAGCGCGGACGAGGCCGGGATCGTGCTGATGGCGGTGGACAGCCGCCTGCCCGAGGATGCGGCGAAGGGCTTCTTCCGCCGCCGCCTGACCCGGCAACTGCTGGCGAAACTGGTGCGAATCAGCGCGCGCGATGCCCAGGGGCGGGCCGCCCTGATCGCATTGGGCGTCGATCCGGAGCGGGTCGAGGTTGGCGGCGTGCTGTCCGAACCCGCCGAACCCCTGCATTGTTCCGAGGCGGAGCGGTCTTCCATCGCGGCCATCACCCGGACCCGCCCGGTCTGGCTGGCCGCCGCCGTGCCTGCGGACGAAATCGCGCTGGTGCTGGAGGCCCATACCCATGCCGCGCGCCATGCGCACCGGATGCTGCTGATCCTCGCGCCCGATGATGAAACCCTGGCCGAAGCCCTTGTGCAGCGGCTGGATTCCGAGGGATGGGTGGTCGGCCAGCGCACCGTCGAGGGGGAGCCCGACACCGACATGCAGATCTTCATCGCCGACGACCCGCAGGAATACGGCCTGTGGTATCGTATCGCCCCGGTGAGCTACATGGGCGGCACGCTGACCGGATCGGCCCGGTTTCCGCGCTCACCGCTGGAACCGGCTGCGCTTGGCTCGGCGGTGGTGCATGGGCCGCAGACCGCGCCCTTCGGCCCGGATTATGCGCGCCTCGACGAAGCCCGCGCCGCGCGGGCGGTGGACGAGGACCACCATCTGGCCTCGGCCATCGCCGATCTGATGGCGCCGGACCGGGCGGCGATGCTGGCCCATAACGCCTGGGCGATCACCTCGGGCGGGGCGGGCGCGGCCGAGGCCGTGGCACAGGCGATCCTCGCCGAACTGGGCCTTGCCGAACTGGGCCTTTCCGAACTGGGGGCGCGCTGATGGGGGCGCCGCTGTTCTGGTTCACCACGCCGCCGACGCTGACCGCGCGGCTGCTCGCACCGCTCGGGGCACTTTACGCCCGGGCGACGGCGCGGCGGGTCGCCCGGCCCGGCCTGCGGATCCGCGTGCCGGTGATCTGCGTCGGCAACATCAACGCGGGCGGCACCGGCAAGACCCCCACGGTGATCGCGCTGGTACAGCATCTGGCCGCGCGCGGCATCGCGGCCCATGTCGTCAGCCGTGGCCATGGCGGCAGCCTGACCGGCCCGGTGCAAGTGGACGAGCGCCGCCATACCGCCGATCAGACCGGGGACGAACCGCTGCTGATCGCGGCCTTTGCCCCCACCTGGGTTGCGAAGGACCGTGCCGCCGGGGCGCAGGCCGCCATGGAGGCCGGGGCGCAGGCGGTGATTCTGGACGACGGGCATCAGAACCCGGCGCTGGTAAAGGATCTGTCGCTCGTCGTGGTCGATGCGGTGAAGGGCTTCGGCAATGGCCTGTGCCTGCCCGCCGGGCCGCTGCGCGAACCGGTGGCGGCGGGGCTCGCGCGCGCCGATCTGTTGCTGTCGATCGGCCCGCCCGCAGCGCAGGCCGGTTTCGATGCGCGCTGGCCGGTGGACCTGCCGCATCTGCGCGCGGCGTTGCAGCCGCTGCGGACCGGGATGGACTGGCAGGGGCTGCGCGTTCTGGCCTTTGCCGGGATCGGCCATCCGGAGAAGTTCTTCGCCACGCTGCGCGGTCTGGGCGCCGAGGTGCTGCGGGCCGAGGCGCTGGAGGATCACCAGCCCTTCACGCCCCGCCTGCTGACCCGGCTGGAGACCGAGGCGCGGCTCATGGGCGCGCAGCTGGTGACCACAGAGAAGGACGCCGCCCGGCTTCCGGCCACGTTCCGGCCGCAGGTGCTGACGCTGCCGGTGCGGCTGGTGCTGGAGGATGCCGCGCCGCTGGATGCGGCGCTGGCACGGATCGGGCTTTAGCCGCCGAGCTTTTCGTCCAGCAGCTTCTTGAAATCGGCATAGCTCATGTTGCCGTATTTCTTCCCGTCGATCACAAAGCTGGGCGTCGCGTCGATCCCGTCCGCCTGCGCGTTCTTCTGGAAGGACGCGACCATCGCCTGAGCATGTTTCTGATCGTTCAGGCAGGTCTCGATCTGGTCCCCGGTCAGCCCGGCCTTCAGGCCGATCTTGCGCAGGTTGGCGGCGATGGTGGCATCCTTGCCGTCGCCGATCCAGTCGCGCTGGCCGTTGAACAGCATGCCCGCAATGCCGTAATATTTCGGCGCCCCGCCGCATTGCGCGACCATGCCCGCCCAGAGCCCGTATTTGTCGAAATAGACCTCGCGCAGGATGAACTTCACCTTGCCGGTGTCGATGTAGTCCCGCTTCAGGTCCGGAAAGACGCCATCATGGAAATCGGCGCAATGCGGGCAGGTATAGGAGGCATATTCGATCACCGTGACCGGCGCGTCTTCCTTGCCCAGCGGGATGTCGGGCAGGATTTCGGCGGCCTCATCGGCCCGCGCGGCGGTGCCGGGGAGCCAGCCTGACGTCACGGCTGCGAGGGCCAGACCAAGGAGGAGGGAGCGTCGGATCATGGGGAACCTTTCTTCGGTGCGGTCCGGGAAGCGGACCGGATCAGGAAATTCCGGGTCAGCGTTTCGATCGCGCTGCGCAGGGTTTCGTCTTCGCAGCCCTCGGCGGCGGCGCGGGCCTCGGCGCGGATCTGCGGCGTCGGCACCGGAGGAGCCTTCGGTTGTGTCAGGAAGACCGCCTGCCCCTCGGCAAAACCGGTGGCCGCCGTCTGGGTCAGGACGACACGGGAAATCGCGTTGTAGCCGTAGCAGGCGTTGACCTTCTCGCGGATCTTCTCGCGGCTCATGTCAACGATCGGCGCGGCGGCTCCCTCGACCAGAAGCGTCAGCGTGGCGCCGAATCCGCCCCGGGCGTAACCCACCTTCACCGGGCGGCAGAGCCGGGCGATCTCCTCGCCCACCACTTCGGGCCAATGCGTCAACAGCCGGGATACGGCGAATCCGCGCGCCTCTCCGGCGGTGCGGATCCGCTCGCTCAGCAGGCGGGATGCGGCCTCGAAGCCGCGATTGCGGCGCGATGCCTTCGGCGCGGCGCGGTATTCCTCGCTCATCCCTGTCCTTCCCTGCGTTCGGCGCTATTCTAGGCGGCCTGCGAGGCAATGCCACCGGATTGATAAAAGGGAGCATAAAGTTTGCGTGACGGAGAAGAAAGCGCGGCAGGAAAGGCACTGCTCGACTGGTATGACGTCCACGCGCGCGAAATGCCCTGGCGGATCGGCCCCCTGCGGCGGGCGGCGGGTGAGCGCCCCGACCCCTATCGCGTCTGGCTGTCCGAGGTGATGTTGCAGCAGACCACGGTGGCCGCGGTGCGCAGCTACTTCCGCCGATTCACAGACCGCTGGCCCCGGGTGGGCGATCTGGCGGCGGCCGAGGATGCCGAGGTGATGGCCGAATGGGCCGGTCTGGGCTATTACGCCCGGGCCCGGAACCTGTTGAAATGCGCCCGCGCCGTGGCCGAACGCGGCGGCTTTCCGGACACGGCGGAGGGGTTGCGCGCCCTGCCCGGCATCGGCCCCTATACGGCGGCGGCGGTGGCGGCGATCGCCTGGGACGAGCCCGCCGTGGTGGTCGATGGCAATGTCGAGCGGGTGGTGGCGCGGCTCTGGGCGGTGCAGACGCCGCTGCCGGGGGCGAAGGCGGAGCTGACGCAGCTGGCCGGGCGGCTGACGCCCGCGCTGCGGCCCGGCGATCATGCGCAGGCGATGATGGATCTGGGCGCGACGATCTGCACCCCGCGCAATCCGGTCTGCGCGCTCTGCCCGGTCGATGCCTATTGCGCCGCGCGGGCCGAAGGCATTGCCGACAGCCTGCCCCGCAAGGCACCGAAGGCGGAAAAGCCCACGCGGGAGGGGTTCGTTTATGTCGCGGCTTCGGCTGCGGGTGTGCTGCTGGAGCGGCGCCCGGAGAAGGGCCTGCTGGGTGGGATGACCGGGTTTCCGGGGTCGGACTGGGGCCCCGCGCCGCTGCCCTGCCCGCCCCTCGCCGCGAACTGGGTCGAGGCGCCGCTGGTGCGCCATACCTTCACCCATTTCCACCTGCGGCTGCGGGTCTTTGCCGCGCAGGCCGAGGGCGCGGGCTTCACTCCCCGCGCGGCCTTCCGCCCCGCCGCCCTGCCCACGGTGATGCGCAAGGTCTGGGATGCCGCGCAGGCGGTTTTGCCGCAATCCGACTGATTGCGTCGGGAAACCAGTGCGCTATCATGGCGCGAAACCGCGAGGCCCCGATGTCCACCCCCGACGAAATCCGCCGTCCGCTCCGGGCGCTGCCGTTCTGGATGTCGCTGGGGATGATTCCGCTGGCGGTTCTGGGCGCGGTTGCGGGCGGCTGGACGGTGCTGCTCCTGCCGGTCTACGGCTGGATTCTGGTGACGGTGCTGGACGGGGTTCTGGGCGAGAACGCGGACCAGCCCGACCCGGCCACGCCGGAGGCCGATCTGTTCTGGTATCGGCTGATCACGCTGATCTGGTTCCCGGTGCAGGCCGTTACGATCTTCGCCCTGATCTGGTGGGTGCCGCGCTCCGGGCTGAGCGTGGCGGAGGCGGTCGGGCTGTTCTTTGGCGTGGGTGTGATTTCCGGAACGATTGGAATAGTTTACGCGCATGAGTTGATGCATCAGATGAACCGGACGGAACGCTGGCTGGCGGATCTGCTGTTGGCGACGGTGCTCTATTCGCATTTCCGGTCGGAGCATCTGCTGGTGCATCACCTCTGGGTCGGCACGCCGCGCGATGCGGTGACCGCGCGCTACAACGAGGGCTTCCACCGCTATTTCTGGCGTGTCCTGCGCGATTGCCCCGCTTCGGCATGGCGGGCCGAAAAGCGGCTTCTGGCGCGGGCGGGGCGAAAGGTCTGGCACCGGTCCAACCCGTTCTGGCGCTATGCGGCGCTTCAGGGCGCGGCGCTGGCACTGGCCTTTGCCCTGGGCGGCTGGACCGGCGTCGGGCTGTTCGTGTGGCAGGCGTTCATCGCGGTGTGGCAGCTAGAACTGACGAATTACGTCGAACACTATGGCCTGACACGGGAATACCGGGGCGAAGGGCGCTATGAGCATGTCCTGCCGCGGCATAGCTGGAATTCGGCGCAGACGGCCTCGAACTGGCTGCTGATCAACCTTCAGCGCCATTCGGATCACCATTACAAACCCGACCGGCGCTTCCCGTTGCTCCAGACCTATGCCGAGGACGCGGCGCCGCAACTGCCGACGGGCTATCCGGCGATGACGACGCTGGCGATGATCCCGCCCTTGTGGCGGCGGCGGATGAACCCGCGCGTGCGGGAATGGCGGCGGCGGCACTATCCGCATGTGACGGACTGGACCCCCTACAACAAGGCGACGAATCCGATGCCGCGCGGCTCGGTCTAGGTCACCACGCGCAGCGTCAGGTTGATCCGCCCACCCTTCGGCAGCAGAAGCGACGTCCCCGGCGCGATCCGGTCCACCCCGTGATAACAAAGCCGCGCCGGGCCGCCCATCACCATCACATCGCCCGAACGCAGCCAGAGGCTCTGCGTCCGCCCGCCGCGCTCGGTGCCGCCGATGCGGAACAGCCCGTCATCGCCCAGGCTGATCGAAACGACGGGCTGGGTGAAGTCGCGCTCGTCGCGGTCCTGATGCAGGCCCATCCGGGCTTCGGCGCCATAGTAGTTGATCAGGCAGCATTCGGGTTCGCGCGCGCCCGGCACCACCGCGCGCCAGACCCGCAGGATGCTGTCGGGGATCGGCGGCCAGGCGGTGCCCGAGGGATGCGCGGCGGCGTAGCGATAGCCGCTCCGGTCCGAGGTCCAGCCGAACTTTCCCGCCGAAGTCATCCGCACGCTCATCGGCCGCCCGTAGGGCGTCATCGGCGAAAACAGCGGCGCGGCCCGTGCCACGGCGCGCAGATCGGACAGGATCCCGCGCTGTTCATCCCCCGTCAACCATCCGGAATAATGAAGAAAACCCCGGATCTCGGCGGGTTCCGGCCGCGCCCCGGGCCGATCTG
Organism: Paenirhodobacter sp.; assembly: GCF_047600745.1. Lineage (GTDB taxonomy): Bacteria > Pseudomonadota > Alphaproteobacteria > Rhodobacterales > Rhodobacteraceae > Rhodobacter. The sequence goes on from NZ_JASGKI010000004.1 coordinate 885,530, forward strand.
GAAAATCCGACATTTGTTCCGCCATTCCCCCGAACCGAGTCCTTGCAGCGCCATTTTTGCCTTCTTATATACGGCCAGAAGCCAGCGGGATCACCCCGAAGGCAGCAACCGAAACCCTGGGATAGGGGAAGGGGGCCTGATGAGGACCCGACCCCGCCATATCGCCGAAAGAAGAGGTATATACATGGCCAAAGTCATCGGGATCGACCTCGGGACCACGAACTCCTGCGTCGCCATCATGGATGGTTCGCAGCCGCGTGTGATCGAGAACTCGGAAGGCGCGCGGACCACGCCGTCGATCGTCGCCTTCACCGACAGCGAGCGCCTCGTCGGTCAGCCTGCCAAGCGGCAAGCCGTCACCAACCCGACCAACACCGTTTTCGCCGTGAAGCGCCTGATCGGGCGCAAGGTGGGCGATGCCGAAGTCCAGAAGGACAAGAAGCTGGTTCCCTACGCCATCGTCGATGGCGGCAACGGGGATGCCTGGGTCGAGGTGCGGGGCGACAAATATTCTCCCGCGCAGGTTTCCGCGGTCATCTTGCAGAAGATGAAGGAAACCGCCGAAAGCTATCTGGGCGAAAGCGTCACGCAGGCGGTGATCACCGTCCCGGCCTATTTCAACGACGCGCAACGCCAGGCCACGAAGGACGCGGGCAAGATCGCCGGCCTCGAAGTGCTGCGGATCATCAACGAACCGACGGCGGCGGCGCTGGCCTATGGCCTCGACAAGAAGGAAACCAAGACGATCGCGGTCTATGACCTCGGCGGTGGCACCTTCGACATCACCATCCTGGAAATCGACGACGGCCTGTTCGAGGTGAAATCGACCAACGGGGACACGTTCCTCGGCGGTGAAGACTTCGACATGCGGATCGTCAACTACCTGGCCGAAGAGTTCAAGAAAGAGCATGGCGTCGACCTGACCAAGGACAAGATGGCGCTGCAACGGCTGAAGGAAGCCGCGGAAAAGGCGAAGATCGAACTGTCGTCCAGCCAGCAGACGGAAATCAACCAGCCGTTCATCTCGATGGATGCAAGCTCGGGCACGCCGCTGCACATGGTCATGAAGCTGACCCGCGCGAAGCTGGAAAGCCTGGTCGGCGACCTGATCAAGAAGTCGCTGAAGCCCTGTGAAGCCGCGCTGAAGGATGCGGGCGTGTCGAAGTCGGACATCGACGAGGTGGTTCTCGTCGGCGGGATGACCCGGATGCCGAAGGTGGTGGAAGCCGTGACCGAATTCTTCGGCAAGGAACCCCACAAGGGCGTGAACCCGGATGAGGTCGTGGCGCTTGGCGCGGCAATTCAGGCGGGCGTGCTGCAAGGCGACGTGAAGGATGTCGTGCTGCTCGACGTGACGCCGCTGAGCCTCGGCATCGAAACGCTGGGCGGTGTGTTCACCCGGCTGATCGACCGCAACACCACGATCCCGACGAAGAAGAGCCAGATCTTCTCGACCGCCGAGGACAACCAGAACGCGGTGACGATCCGGGTGTTCCAGGGCGAACGCGAAATGGCCGCGGACAACAAGATGCTGGGCCAGTTCAACCTTGAACAGATCCCGCCCGCCCCGCGCGGCGTGCCGCAGATCGAGGTGACGTTCGACATCGACGCGAACGGCATCGTGAGCGTTTCGGCGAAGGACAAGGGCACCGGCAAATCGCAGAACATCACGATCCAGGCGTCGGGCGGCCTGTCCGACGACGAGATCGAGAAGATGGTCAAGGACGCCGAGGCCAATGCCGAAGCCGACAAGAAGCGCAAGGAGCTGGTCGAGACCAAGAACCAGGGCGAAAGCCTGCTCGACTCCACCCGCAAGTCGCTCGCCGAACATGGCGACAAGGTGGATGGCTCGACCGTCGAGGTGATCGAACTGGCGGCCAATGCGCTTGAGGAAGCCCTCAAGACCGAGGACGCCGGCAAGATCAAGGGCGCGATCAGCAACCTGACCGATGCCGCGATGAAGCTTGGCGAAGCGATCTACAAGGCGCAGCAGGCCGATGCCGAAAAGGCCGGGGACCATGAGGGGGCCGAGCGCGACGACGATGGTATCGTCGATGCCGACTTCGAGGACATGGGCGACAACAAGCGCAAGTAAGCGCCACAGGACGGCGGAGCGGGCCCCACGCGGGCCCGCTCTCCTGTCGAGGGGAACTCCATGGCAAAACGCGATTTCTACGAGGTTCTGGGTGTCGTCCGCACCGCCTCGACCGAGGAGATCAAGAAGGCCTATCGCGTCAAGGCGAAGGAACTTCACCCCGACCGCAACAAGGACAATCCGGATGCGGAGGCCCAGTTCAAGGAAGTGAACGAGGCCTATGACTGCCTGAAGGATGCCGATCGGAAGGCGGCCTATGACCGGTTCGGCCATGCGGCCTTTGAGGGTGGCATGGGTGGCGGGCAGCGCGGCTACGGCGGCCAGGGCGATTTCGCCTCGGCCTTCTCCGACGTGTTCGAGGATCTGTTCGGCGATTTCATGGGCGGGCGTGGCGGCGGCGGGCGCAGCCGCGCGGCACGCGGGTCCGACCTGCGCTATAACCTGCGGGTGACGCTGGAAGAGGCGTTCAAGGGCGTGCAGAAGACGATTTCCGTTCCGGGATCTTCGGCCTGCACCGCCTGCAACGGCACCGGGGCCGAGGGCGGCGCCGAGCCGCAGACCTGTCCGACCTGCGCGGGCATGGGCAAGGTCCGGGCGCAGAACGGCTTTTTCACGGTGGAACGCACCTGCCCCACCTGCGGCGGCGTGGGTCAGGTGGTGAAGAACCCCTGCCGGGTCTGCCACGGCGCGGGCCGGGTCGAGAAGGAACGCAACCTGGCGGTCAACATCCCCGCAGGGGTCGAGACCGGGACGCGGATCCGTCTGGCGGGCGAAGGCGAGGCCGGAATGCGGGGCGGCCCTGCGGGCGATCTCTATATCTTCATCGAAGTGCGCGAACATGCGATTTTTCAGCGCGACGGGGTGCACCTGTTCTGCCGCGTGCCGGTGTCGATCGCCTCTGCCGCGCTTGGCGGCGAAGTCGAGGTGCCGACGATCGACGGTGGCCGCAGCAAGGTGAAGGTTCCCGCGGGCAGCCAGTCCGGGCGGCAGATGCGCCTGCGCGGCAAGGGCATGCCCGCGCTGCGCGGCGGCGGTTCGGGCGACATGGTGATCGAACTGGCGGTCGAAACGCCGGTGAACCTGACCGCGCGGCAAAAGGAATTGCTGCGCGAATTCGAGAAAATCGAGGCCGAGAACAACCCCGAAGGGGCGACGTTCTTCAAGAAGGTCAAGAGCTTCTGGGACAGCATGACCGGCTGATTCCGGTTAAGGCTTTGTTCACCAGAACGGCGGATGATCGGGGTATGACACAGCCCTCCGCCTTTCACGAATCCAGGTCGCTGTTCGGCGATCCCGACGAAGCGGTTCTCGCCCCGCCACGGGGCGGGGACAAACTGCCCTCCTATCTCCAGGACCATCGCAAACGGCTGCGGACACGGTTCATGGAGGGCGGCGCGACGGCGATGCCGGATTACGAACTGCTGGAACTGGTGCTGTTCCGCGCCATCCCCCGGCAGGATGTGAAGCCGCTGGCACGCAGGCTGCTGGAGGTGTTCGGCGATTTCGGCCGGGTGATTGCGGCCGCCCCTGCCCGGCTGCGCGAGGTGAATGGCGTCGGCGATGCCGTGGTGCAGGAGCTGAAGATCGTCGAGGCAGCGGCACAGCGGCTGGCCCGCGCGCGGGTGATGCACCGGCCGGTGCTGTCATCCTGGAATGCGTTGCTCGACTATTGCCACACCACGATGGCGCTGCGCGAGACCGAGCAGTTCCGCGTGCTGTATCTGGACCGCAAGAACGTGCTGATCGCCGATGAGGAACAGGCCCGTGGCACGGTGGACCATGTTCCGGTCTATCCGCGCGAGGTGGCGAAACGGGCGCTGGAACTGAACGCTTCGGCGCTGATTCTCGTCCACAACCACCCCTCGGGCGACCCGACCCCATCGCAGGCCGATATCGCCGTGACCGAACAGATGCGGCAGGCGGGCGCGGTTCTGGGCATCAGCCTGCACGACCACCTGGTGATCGGCAAGAGCCGGGAACTGAGCTTCCGGTCCGAAGGATATCTCTGATTCCCGGCGCGACGCACAAATCACCGAATGTCAGATGACAAACACACGGGCGCCAAAGCGCGTGACCGGGCATCAGCCAAAGCCGCCCGAATGCGACGGGTAATCTGTGGAACGCGGCTTAATGGCCAGTCTTGAGCCATTTTCTGATACGCGACCGCGCGCTTGCGTAAGGCGACGATGTATTGAACTGGATCATCCGACCCTTCGTCCACTTGCCATACCAGGGACGGCCATAGAGTTCGTCGTCAGACCGGGACGAGATCGCTTCGATGATCTGGATATTTGCCGCAGTCAGTCGGGTCAGCAACTCGGGCCATTCAAGATACTGATAATCTGCGTAGAACTTCTGGGCCAACAAACCAAGTTGGTTCCATTTGAACCCGGTTTCAGGAAAATCGACCACCTCTCCGCAGTCATCCATCTTCAGCCATTTCAGAACGAGTTCGTTCCAGCCGAGCAGATAGGCCACCAGATCTGCGGGACTCATCAATGTGCCCGCGGCATGGCCCTCCAGAGACGCCTGTCGGGCAATCTCCGGGGGGACTCGGGCAAGGTCGGTCATCAATTTCCCGAATGTTGCCGACACCGCATCCAGGAGTTCGGCTTTGGAAGAAGGCACACTCATAACGAGCTCCTATGTATGCCGCCCCGAAGACAGACCCATCAACGACCGCCGGGGGCTCTTAGCCCCATGATGGCGGAAAGACCGTAGGATCTGACGCCCCTTGCCTCAAACCCCGCGCCGCAGGGCTGCGGCCACGAGGCGGGCCAGTTGCGCCTCCGCCGGGTTCGGGGCGCTGCCGGCGAGGACGATCAGCAGCCGCGCGAGGTGTTCCTTCCGCTCAGGCGGGGTCTTGTAGCCGTCGATCAGCTTCACCGCCAGCCGGACCGCCGCGCGCTGCGTGTCCGCCGTTTCGCGCTCGGCGGCGGCAACGCGTTCTTCTGGTGTCATGGACGGCTCCTCCGCGATGGTTCCGCCGGGCATGATACAGGCGGTTTCCCCGCTCCGGAACCCCCGGCCACAGCGCCGCGGCCCGAGAAACCGACGGGGAAATGGCGCGGGTGCATTTTTCCTCTTGCAGCGCGCGGCCCCTTCGCCTAAATCCCCGCTCACCGAAACGGTGCGCGGGCGTAGCTCAGGGGTAGAGCATTACCTTGCCAAGGTAAGGGTCGTGAGTTCGAATCTCATCGCCCGCTCCATTTCGGCCATATCGCTGCATGCGGGCGTAGCTCAGGGGTAGAGCATTACCTTGCCAAGGTAAGGGTCGTGAGTTCGAATCTCATCGCCCGCTCCAGCGACACAAACGGGACCGCTTCGGCGGTTCTTTTGTTTTCCACAGCTTTGCATCCCCCTGCCCCGGCCCTATAAGGCGGGAAACGAGGGGAATCCGATGCGCACAGCCACCATCCGCCGCCAAACCGCCGAAACCGCGATCGAGGTCACCGTGAACCTCGACGGCACCGGGGTCTATGACAACGCGACCGGCATCGGCTTCTTCGACCACATGCTCGACCAGCTTTCGCGCCATTCGCTGATCGACCTGACGATTCGGGCCAGGGGCGACCTGCATATCGACGACCACCACACGGTGGAGGATACCGGCATCGCGCTTGGCCAGGCGCTGGTGCAGGCGCTTGGCGACAAGAAGGGCATCCGCCGCTACGGTCATTTCGCGCTGGCGATGGACGACACGCAGGTGGCCTGTGCGCTGGACCTGTCGGCACGGCCCTATCTGCTGTGGAACGTCGATTTCCCGACGCAGAAGATCGGCACGTTTGATACCGAACTGGTGCGCGAATTCTTTCAGGCGCTGAGCACGAACGGCGGCATCACCCTGCATGTCGACAAGGTGCATGGCATCAACAGCCACCACATCGCCGAGGCCGCGTTCAAATCCGTCGCCCGCGCGCTGCGCATGGCGGTGGAAGCGGATCCGCGCATGGCGGGGGTGCTGCCCTCGACCAAGGGGGCGTTGTGATGCTGACGGCGCTGGTCGATTACGAATCGGGCAACCTGCATTCGGCGCAGAAGGCGTTCGAGCGGATGGCGCGCGAGGGCGGGCATGGCGAGGTCACCGTGACTTCGGATCCGGGCGTGGTGGCCCGGGCGGATCGGATCGTGCTGCCGGGGGATGGGGCCTTCCCCGCCTGCCGCGCCGCGCTGATCCGCCACGCGGGGCTGTTCGAGGCGATCGAGGAGGCGGTAATCGGCAAGGGCCGCCCGTTCCTCGGCATCTGTATCGGCATGCAGATGCTGGCGACGCGCGGGCTGGAGTTCCAGCCGACCGAGGGCTTCGGCTGGATCCCCGGCGAGGTCACCCGGATCACCCCCGCCGATCCCGCGCTGAAGGTGCCGCATATGGGCTGGAACGATCTGGTGATCGACCGTCCGCATCCGGTGCTGGCGGGGGTCGCCTCGGGCGACCACGCCTATTTCGTGCATTCCTACCACTTCCGCGTGGCCGAGCCGCAGCACCGGATCGCGCATGTCGATTACGCCGGGCCGATCACCGCCATCGTCGGGCGCGACAACATCATCGGCACGCAGTTCCATCCGGAGAAATCACAGGCGGTGGGGCTGCGGATCATCGCGAATTTCCTGGCCTGGGCGCCCTAACGGACGCGCTGCCAGTTCTGTTTCGCGCAGACCAGCCCGCCCAGAACGCAGCCCGACAGTTTCATCGCATCGCCCTGAAGCGCGATCTTGCCGGTATAGGTCTTGCCGTTCGACGGGCGCCAGACCTTGCCCGCATAGGTGCCGTTGCCCTGCGGCACCATGTCGATGACGATCTGCTTGCCGGTGTTCGGGCTGTCATGGGGTTTGCCGTCGCGGAACGAGCGGATGATCGTGCCACAGAACGCCGGGCCGCAGGGCGCGATCCGCACATGGGCCAGCGCGCCATCGTCGGGCTGGGTCTGCCAGATGCCTTCGATCGGGTCGGCGGATGCAAGAACCGGGGCCACGGTCAGCGCCGCCGCCAGAAGAATGTGTTTCATGATGTCCTCCCTGACGCGCAGGTCAACACAGGAGCCCGAGTCGCGGCAAGGCTGACGTGGCGTCTTGCCCGGACCCGTCGCGCATGGCATGACCACCGCGGAAACAGGGAGACGAGCCATGATCCTTTACCCCGCGATCGACCTCAAGGACGGCCAATGCGTGCGGCTCCTGCACGGCGAGATGGACAAGGCCACGGTCTTCGGCGACGACCCGGCGGCGCAGGCGGCGGCGTTCGAAGCGGCGGGCTGCGAGTGGATCCATCTGGTCGACCTGAACGGCGCCTTCGCCGGGCAGCCGGTGAATGCGGCGGCGGTGGAGGCGATCCTCGCGCGGATCCGCGTTCCCGCGCAGCTGGGCGGCGGCATCCGCGACATGGCGACCATCGAAGGCTGGCTGTCGAAGGGGCTTTCGCGGGTGATCCTCGGCACCGTGGCGGTGGAGAACCCCGATCTGGTGCGCGAGGCGGCGCGGGCCTTCCCCGGCCATGTCGCCGTCGGCATCGACGCCCGGAACGGCCGCGTGGCAACCAAGGGCTGGGCCGAGGAGACCGATGTCATGGTCACCGACCTCGCCCGGAGTTTCGAGGATGCCGGCGTTTCGGCCATCATCTACACCGACATCCTGCGTGACGGCGCGATGCAGGGCCCGAACATTGAGGCGACCGAGGCGCTGGCCCGCGCCGTGTCGATCCCGGTGATCGCCTCGGGCGGGGTGTCCTCGCTTGCCGACCTGACCGCGCTGCGCGACACCGGGGTGATCGCCGGGGCGATCTCGGGCCGGGCGATCTATGACGGGGCGCTCGACCTTGCGCAGGCGCTGGCCGCGCTGAAGGGCTGACTTCGCGGCGCGCGCGCGATAGAAGGGCCGAAAGGAGACGCCCATGCTCAAGACCCGCATCATCCCCTGTCTGGACGTGGCCGATGGCCGCGTGGTCAAGGGCGTGAATTTCGTCAATCTGATCGACGCGGGCGACCCGGTTGAGGCCGCCAAGGCCTATGATGCGGCGGGGGCGGATGAACTGTGCTTCCTCGACATCCACGCCACGCATGAAAACCGCGGCACGATGTATGATCTGGTCTCGCGCACGGCGGAGCAGTGTTTCATGCCGCTGACGGTGGGCGGCGGCGTGCGCAGCCACGAAGACGTGCGCAAGCTGCTGCTGGCCGGGGCGGACAAGGTGTCGTTCAACTCTGCCGCCGTGGCGGACCCCGATGTGGTGGCCGAGGCCGCCGACCGTTTCGGCAGCCAGTGCATCGTGGTCGCCATCGACGCGAAGACGGTGGAACCCGGCCGGTGGGAAATCTTCACCCATGGCGGGCGCAAACCCACCGGCATCGACGCGCTGGACTTCGCCCGCAGGGTAGAGGCGAAGGGCGCGGGAGAAATCCTGCTGACCTCGATGGACCGCGACGGCACGCGGGCGGGCTTCAACCTGCCCCTGACCCGTGCCATCGCAGATGCGGTGGAAATCCCGGTGATCGCCTCGGGCGGGGTCGGCACGCTCGACCACCTCGTCGAAGGGGTGCGGGAGGGCCATGCCTCGGCGGTGCTGGCGGCCTCGATCTTCCATTTCGGCACATTCACCATCCGCGAGGCCAAGCAGCACATGGCCGCCGCGGGCATCCCCGTGAGGCTCTCATGACCACGCTCGACCGGCTCGAAGCCACCATCCTGTCGCGCAAGCGCGCCGATCCGGACAGCAGCTGGACCGCGAAGCTGTTCGCCAAGGGGCCGGAGAAATGCGCGCAGAAATTCGGCGAAGAGGCGATCGAGGCCTGCATGGCCGTGGCGAAGGGCGACCGCGAAAACCTGGTCTATGAATCGGCTGATGTGCTCTATCACCTGCTGGTGATGCTCGCCGCGCGCGATGTGCCGCTGGCCGAGGTTCTGGCGGAACTCGAACGGCGCGAAGGTACCTCGGGGATCGCGGAAAAAGCCGCCCGGGGATAGGCCATCGCGGGGGCGTGACTTGGCGTCGCCCGCAGCAGCCCCTAGATTGTGCCCATGCTGAAATCCTTCCTCTCCCTCTTCGCGGATACCCCCGCCCCCGCGCTTTCGGCCTCGGATGCCGAATTCGCCATTGCCGTGCTGCTGGTGCGGCTGGCGCGGGCGGATGGCACATATGGCACACAGGAACAGGCCCGGATCGACCGGGTGATCGCAGCGCGGGGCGGGCTCAGCCCCTGGGAGGCGGCGGAACTGCGCGCCCGCGCCGAAGAGGCCGAGAGCGCCGCGCCCGATACCGTCCGCTTCACCCGCGTCATCAAGGACGGCATCCCCTACGAAGACCGCATTCAGGTGATCGAGGCGCTGTGGGACGTGGCCTTCGCCGACCACAGCCGCGATGCCGAGGAAGACGCGCTGATCCGCCTGACGGCCAGCCTGCTGGGCATCAACGACCGCGATTCGGCCCTCGCGCGGCAGCGGGTCGAGGCCGGGCGTGCCTGAGACCTGCCCGTTTCCCGGGCCGCTGCCCGCTTTTTGCGCAGAAACCACGCCCTGACCCCGCTTCCCCGTTGCAATGCGCGGTGAAATCACGCCAATCTGTGTCATCGGAGACCAGAGAAGCGATCGTGTCCATCATTCCCCCCGTCATCGAAATCCGCGACCTGCACAAGAGCTACGGCCCGCTCGAAGTGCTCAAGGGTGTCTCGATCCGTGCCGACAAGGGCAAGGTCGTCTCGCTCATCGGCTCTTCCGGCTCGGGCAAGTCGACGCTCCTGCGCTGCTGCAACCTGCTGGAGGACAGCCAGGCGGGCGATGTCCTGTTTCAGGGCGAGGCGGTGAAATGGGCGGGACATGGCGCGCACCGCCACCCTGCCGACCGGGCGCAGGTGACGCGGTTCCGCACCAACCTGTCGATGGTGTTCCAGCAGTTCAACCTGTGGTCCCACATGACGATCCTGCAAAACGTCATGGAGGCGCCGGTGACGGTGCTGAAGCGCGACCCGAAGGAGGTCGAGGCGCTGGCACGCCGGGCGCTCGACAAGGTGGGCATCGGCAACAAGGCCGACGCCTGGCCCGCGCAGCTTTCGGGTGGGCAGCAACAGCGCGCCGCGATCGCGCGGGCGCTGTGCATGCAGCCCGAGGCGCTGCTGTTCGACGAACCGACCTCCGCGCTCGATCCCGAGTTGCAGCAGGAGGTGGTCAAGGTCATCAAGGATCTGGCGAACGAGGAACGGACGATGATCCTCGTGACCCATGACATGCGGCTGGCGGCGGATGTGTCCGATCATGTCGTCTTCCTGCATCAGGGACGGATCGAGGAGGAAGGCCCGCCCGAACGGCTGTTCGGCGCGCCCACGTCGGAACGGCTCCGGCAATTCCTGTCGGCCACGGCGGCCTGAGCGAAAAATTCCAATCAGAAAACAGGGGTATAGAATGAAGAAGCTGATCCTGACGGGTGCCGCGCTGGTGTTCTCGGCGGGTCTTGCGATGGCGCAGGACGTGGTGCGGATGGGCACCGAGGGCGCCTACCCTCCCTACAACTTCATCAATGACAAGGGCGAAGTGGACGGTTTCGAGCGCGAACTGGGCGATAAGGTCTGCGCGATGGCGGAACTGAAATGCACCTGGGTCGTCAACGACTGGGATTTCGATCATCCCGAACCTGCTGTCCGGGAATTACGACACGATCCTCGCCGGGATGAGCATCACCGACGAGCGCAAGGAAACCATCGACTTCACGCAGAACTACTACCCGCCGACCGCTTCGGCCTATGCCGCGCCGAAGGCGGATGCGGACCTGAAGGGCGTGGTGGCCGCACAGGTCGGCACGATCCAGGCCGATCATGTGGCGAAATCGGGCGCGACGCTGCTGGAATTCGCAACGCTCGACGATACCGTCGCGGCGGTGAAGAACGGCGAGGCGGATGCGGTCTTTGCCGACAAGGACGCGCTTGTCCCCTTCGTGAGCGAGGGCAGCGGGCTGGTCTGGTCGGGCGAGGATGTGCCGCTGGGCGGTGGTATCGGCATCGGCCTGCGCAAGTCGGACACCGCGCTGAAGGAAAAGCTGAACGCGGCGATCACCAAGTTGAAGGAATTGGGCGAGCTGAACACGATGCTGAAGAAGTGGTTCGGCGACGAAGCCCTGACCTTCTGATCCCTCACGGGCGGGCTCCGGCCCGCCCTGCCAAGGAACCGCGATGTTTGCGAGTTGCGCCGATCCATCCCGACTTGAGGGGCTGAGCTGGCTCCTGTGCTACCTGACCTCGGGTAAGCACCTGATGTTCTACACCTCGTTTCTGGTGGTGATCGCGCTGATGCTGATCGTCGCGCCGATCGCGCTGCTGTTCGGCTTTGGCGGGGCGCTGTCGGCGCGGTCGCACTTTGCGCCGCTGCGCTGGTTCGGCAAGGGCTATACCTCGATGGTGCGCGGCGTGCCCGACATCATCTTTTTCCTCTTCGTGCCGATCGCGATGGATCAGGGGCTGGAATGGCTGCGGCATCTGTATAAATGCCCGCCCTCGGATAAACCGGTCTGGTCGAACGGCGAGTTCAGCGTCTGCGCGGCGGCGAAGATCCCGCTGGCGACCTCGGCGGAGGGCTGGCATGAGGCTTACGGCTTCACGCTGGCCGTGGTGGCCTTCGCCATCGTCTTCGGCGCCTTCGCGGCCAATGTGCTTTATGGCGCGATGAATGCGGTGCCGCGCGCGCAACTGGAAACCGCCGAAGCCTATGGCATGACCCCCGCGCAGGTCCGCCGCCGGGTGCTGATCCCGCAGATGTGGACCTACGCCCTGCCCGGCCTGTCGAACCTGTGGCTGATCCTGATCAAGGCGACGCCGCTGCTGTTCCTGCTGGGGGTGACGGATATCGTCTATTGGGCGCGCGAACTCGGCGCGACGAAATCGAAACTCTACGACTACCCGCACCCCGATTGGCGGCTGTGGTATTTCCTCGTGCTGCTGTGCTTCTACCTGGGCATGACACGGATTTCAGAACTGGTGCTGGCCCGGCTGACCACGCGGCTTGCGCGCGGACAGGCGACGATGGCGGGCGAAGCAATGCGGAAGGCGGGCGCATGAGCTGTTTCCAGACCATCGCCGATTATGGCCTGCGGTCCCTCGGCATCGGCGAGCGGATCCTGCCGCGCGGCAGCGTCACCCTGTGCGAGCAGTTCACCCTGATCGGCTCCGGCCTGATCTGGAACATCTATTTCGGCGTCGTCTCGCTGGCGTTCGGTTTCCTCTTCGCCTCGGCGCTGGCCGTCACCAAGGCCTGGGGCCCGGTCTGGCTGCGCAAACCGGCGGAATGGTTCATCTTCCTGTTCCGGGGCTCGCCGCTCTTCATCCAGTTCTTCATCGCCTACGAGGCGCTGGTCCGGCTGCCGAAGACCGGGATCACGCTGGGCGGGCTCCTCGTGCCCACGGACTGGACGACCTCGGCCTGGGCCGGAGCGGCGCTGGTTCTGTTCCTGAACACCTCTGCCTATGCGGCGGAAATCCTGTACGGCGCGCTGCGGGCGGTGCCGAAGGGGGATCTGGAGGCCGCAGACGCCTATGGCATGACCGGCTGGACGAAATACCGCCGCGTGGTCTGGCCGACGCAACTGCGCCTGGCCTGGCCCGCCTATACGAACGAGGCGATCTTCCTGTTCCATGCCACGACGCTGGTGTTCTTCTCGGGCTTCCCGGCCTATCAGCAACGCGGCGATGCGCTCTATTACGCGAAGTTCTTCGCGGACAAGACCTATAACCCTTTCATCCCCTATCCGATCGCGGCCTTCTACTTTATCCTGCTGACACTGGCCCTGATCGGAGTGTTCGGGGTGATCAACCGCCGCCTGAACCGGCACCTTCCCGGTGCGCAAAAGCCCAGGCTGAGGATCAGGCCGCAAATCATCAGGTGAGGATATGGACTGGCTGAAGGAACACCCCGAGGTGCGCACCATTCGCGTGGCTGCGGCGGACCTCAACGGGGTGGCGCGGGGAAAACGCATCCCCGCACGTTTCGCGGAAAAGGTATTCAGCGAAGGGACGCGGTTCCCGTTTTCGGTGATGAACCTCGACATCTGGGGCGAGGATATCGAGGACAGCCCGCTGGTCTTTGAAACCGGCGACTGCGACGGGCTGTTGATGCCGACCGAGCGCGGCTTCATGCCGATGCCCTGGCTTTCGGCGCCCACGGGATTGTTGCCGATCTGGATGTTCCACATGGACGGCCGCCCCTATGCCGGCGATCCCCGGCAGGCGCTGGCCCGGGTGGTGGACCGCTACAAGGCGCGCGGGCTGACCCCGGTGGTGGCGACCGAACTCGAATTCTTCCTGATCGACGACAGCGGCAAGACGCTGCGCGTACCGCCCTCGCCCCGTTCGGGCAAGCGCCGCACCGGGGGCGAGACGCTCAGCCTGCGCGCGCTGGACAGTTTCGACACCTTCTTCACCGCGCTTTACGAAGCCTGCGAGGCGATGGACATCCCCGCCGACACCGCGATTTCCGAGGCGGGTCCGGGGCAGTTCGAAATCAACCTGATGCATCAGGGCGACGCGCTGAAGGCCGCCGATGACACCTGGCTGTTCAAGATGCTGGTGAAGGGGCTGGCGCGGATCCACGGCTTTGCCGCCTCCTTCATGGCGAAACCCTATGATCTGTGGCCCGGCAACGGGATGCACACGCATTTTTCCATTCTGGACCGGGACGGGAACAACATCTTCAACGACGGCACGGACAAGGGGTCGGACGCGCTGCGCCATGCGGTGGCCGGGTGTCTGGCCGCCCTGCCCGGCTCGACGCTGGTCTTCGCGCCGCATGAAAACAGCTATGACCGGCTGGTGCCGAACGCCCATGCGCCGACCTCGATCGGCTGGGCCTATGAGAACCGGACGGCGGCGGTGCGGATTCCGTCCTCCGGTCCCGCCGCGCGGCGGATCGAACACCGCGTGGCCGGTGGCGACGTGAACCCCTATCTGCTGATCGCCGCAATCCTCGGCGCCGCGCTGGTGGGGATCGAGGACGGGATGATCCCCGACGATCCGATCGTCGGCAATGCCTATGCGCAAAGCCTGCAACAGCTTCCGGCGACATGGAATCTGGCGATCAACAGCTTCGCCACCTGCCCGCTGATCCCCCGGATCTTCGAGCGCGAGCTGATCGAGAACTTCCTGATGTGCAAGCGGCAGGAGGTTCATTACATGGCGGAACTGTCGGATCAGGAGCAGACCGAACTCTATCTGGACACCGTTTAGCCCCGCACCTGATCCAGCGCGCGCCGGAACGCCCTGCGCGCGCAGATCAGCACCTCTTCCGCCTGCGGCTGCGAAATCGCCTGAAACCGGAAGCGGTGGCCGACCGGCATTTGTGCCAGCCGCGGCAAGTCAACCGAACTGATGGTGGCGATCTTCGGATAGCCGCCGGTGGTCTGCCGGTCCGCCATCAGGACGGTCGGCTGCCCCGATCCCGGCACCTGCACCGAACCGGCGAGCGTTCCGTCCGACACGATGTCATGGCCCCCCGCCGCCGCGATCCGGGGCCCGTCCAGCACCATCGCCATGCGGTCGCGCCGGGCGGAGGCGATGAAGGGCTCGCTCAGGAAGCGCGCCCGCTCCTCCAACGCGAACGCCCTGTCCTGCGGCCCCATGACGACGCGGATCGGCCCGGTGCGGCTGCGCCAGCCCTGCCGCAGCATCCGCTCCGGCCCCGGCGCACCGGTGCCGAGCGGCAGGCAGTCGCCCTCTCGCAGCGCCCGCCCCTCCAGCCCGCCGAGGCCGGAGCGCAGATGCGTCGCCCGCGATCCCAGAACCGGCGGCGTGGCGATCCCGCCCGACACCGCGACATAGCCCCAGACGGAGCCGGGCGTCGCGCCGATCGCAAGCACCTGCCCCGCGCGGAGCCGATGGCTGCACCAGGCCGGAACGCGGGCGCCGTCGATCCGCAACTCTGTCGCCGCCGCGCAAACGGCGATGCTGCGGTCTTCGTCAAGGCGGATTTCACCGCCCAGATAGGCGAATTCCAGGCAGGCGGCCCCCGGGTCGTTGCCCACCAGCGCATTCGCTATCTCCAGCGCTTCCGGGTCCATCGGGCCGGAGCCGGAAACACCGAAGCGCAGCAGCCCCGGCCGCCCGGCATCCTGCACCGTCATCATCATCCCGGGCCGAAGGATGGTCGCCTGCGCCATCCGCGTCAGGCCCGGCAGAAAGGCGCGATCCCCACACCCTCCGCCGCCAGCGCCGTGCGCAGCCCGCGCGCCATCTCCACCGCACCGGGCGTATCGCCATGCACGCAAAGCGTCGCGGCCTCCACCGGCAGCCGCTTGCCGCCGGTCGTCGGAATATGGCCGCCGATGACCATATCCAGCACCTGCTTCAGGCTCTGCCGCGCATCATGGATCACTGCGCCGGGCTGGCTGCGCGGGGTCAGCGTGCCGGTGTCGGTATAGGTCCGGTCGGCGTAGATTTCGCAGGCGACGCCCAGCCCCGCCCGTTCCGCCGCCACCTGCGCCTCCGAATAGGGCATCGCGACAAGGATCAGCCCGGGGTCCACCGCCCGCACCGACCGCGCGCAAAGCGCCGCCAGATCCGGATCCTCCGCCGCCATATTGGCCAGCGCGCCGTGCATCTTCACATGGGTCATCCGGTGCCCGGCCACCTCTGCCATCCCGCGCAGGGCAACGATCTGATAGATCAGCTGCGCCTCCAGATCCTCGGGCCGCTCACCCGAAATCCGCCGCCGCCCGAAGCCGTAAAGATCGGCAAAGGACGGATGCGCGCCCACGGCCACCCCCCTTTCGCGCGCCATCCGCAGCGTTTTCAGCATCCCCGGAGGATCCCCGGCATGGAATCCGCAGGCGATGTTCGCGCTGGACACCAGGTCCAGCATCGCCGCGTCATCCCCCACGCGCCAGGCGCCGAAGCTCTCCCCCATGTCGCAATTCAGGTCGATCGTGCGCATCGTCCGTCAGCGCGCCAGAACCGGATCGGAGGCCACCCGCACCAGCCGGGTCAGGTCCGAAAGCCGCTCCTGCTGCCGCCCCGTGGCGTCGAAATTCGCGGGCGAAAGCCAGGCTTCATAGGCCGCCTGCAACCCGGGCCAGTCCTTGTCCGTCGCGGCGAACCAGGCGGTGTCGCGGTTGCGCCCCTTGACGATCGTCGCCTGCCGGAAGGTGCCTTCGTAGCTCAGCCCCAGCCGCTCCGCCGCGCGCCGGGACGGGATGTTGAACGCGTCGCATTTCCATTCAAAGCGGCGATAACCCGCGGCGAAAGCCCAGCCGATCATCAGGATCATCGCCTCTGTCGCCATCCGGCTGCGTTGCAGGCGCGGCGACAGGCAGATATGGCCGAGTTCGATCACCCCGACCGGCGGCGTGATCCGCAGGAAGGACAGCACGCCCCCCGGCTGCCCCGTCGCCAGGTCGATCACCGCATAATAGACCGGATCGGTCGAGGCGGCGGCATCCTTGACCCACCGCAGATAGCCCACCTCCGACGGAAACGGGCCATAGGGCAGGTAATCCCAGATCGCATCGTCTTCGATATTTGCACGGAACAACAGATGGGCATGGCGCTCCTCCAGCCGTTCCAGCCGGACGTAACGCCCTTCGATCACCGCCGCATCGGGCGCGCGGGGCGCGACCCAGTTCGGAACCGGCTCGCCAAACATCTTCTGCACCATGGGATCCTCTTCCTCCGGGGGCCGCGTCTCCACGCTAGCTTGCCCCGGAGGAACAGGCAATCATTTCACGACTGTAGCGGCCGGACGCTGATTTCCCCTTCGGAGCGCGACTTCATCGCCGCCACCGCCGCGATGCAGGCCGCCGCGGTGGTGAAATAGGGGATGTGGTCGTACAGCGCCACCGCCCGGATGTCGCGGCTGTCCGAAATCGACTGCGCGCCGTCGGTGGTGTTCATCAACAGTGCCACATCGCCGTTCTTCAGCCGGTCGACGATATTCGGGCGGCCTTCGTAGACCTTGTTCACCGGCTCGGCCTCGATCCCCTGCGATTTCAGCCAACCCGCCGTGCCCCGCGTCGCCAGCAGAGTGAAGCCCATGCCCAGCAGTTCGCGCGCCGCCCCGGCCAGATCGTCCGACTTGTCGGCATCCTTGATCGACAGGAAGACCCGGCCGCTTTCCGGCAGCTTCGTCCCCGCCCCCAGCTGCGCCTTGAGGAAGGCGCGCGGGAAGTTGCGGTCCCAGCCCATGACCTCACCGGTCGAGCGCATTTCCGGCCCGAGCAGCGTATCGACGCCGGGGAACCGCGCGAAGGGCAGCACCGCCTCCTTCACCGAATACCAGGGCGTGTTCGGGTCGGCGAGCGTGAGCGGATCGGCGAAGGGCAGCGGATCCTCGGGCCCGACACCCGCGGGATAGGCGGCGCGATGCGGGAAGTTCGCCATCGGCTCGCCCGCCATCAGCCGCGCCGCGATCGAGGCAATCGCGCTGTCGGTCGCCTTCGCCACGAAGGGCACGGTGCGCGAGGCACGCGGGTTGACCTCCAGCACATAGATCACGCCGTCCTTGATCGCGAATTGCACGTTCATCAGGCCGACGACATGCAGGCCAAGCGCCATCTTCACCGTCTGCGCCTTCAACTCGGCCACGGTTTCATCCGACAGCGAATAGGGCGGCAGCGAACAGGCGGAGTCGCCGGAATGGACACCGGCTTCCTCGATATGCTGCATGATGCCCGCGACATGGACCGTGGTGCCGTCCGACAGCGCATCCACATCGACCTCGATCGCGCCGGACAGATAGCTGTCGAGCAGCACCGGGCTATCCCCCGACACGTTCACCGCGGTCGAGATATAGCGCTTCAGCTGCTCTAGATCGCGCACGATCTCCATCGCGCGACCGCCCAGCACATAGGACGGGCGGATCACCAGCGGATAGCCGATCCGGCCCGCGATTTCAAAGGCTTCCGCCTCGGAATGCGCGATGCCGTTGATCGGCTGCTTCAGGCCCAGATCGTTCAGCAATTGCTGGAACCGCTCGCGGTCCTCGGCCAGGTCGATCGCGTCGGGCGTGGTGCCGAGGATCGGGATCCCCTCGCTTTCCAGCGCATTGGCGAGCTTCAGCGGCGTCTGCCCGCCGAACTGCACGATCACCCCGTGCAGCGTACCGTTCTCCTGCTCCACCCGCAGGATTTCCAGCACGGATTCCAGCGTCAGCGGCTCGAAATACAGCCGGTCGGAGGTGTCATAGTCGGTCGAGACCGTTTCCGGGTTGCAGTTGACCATGATCGTTTCATAGCCGTTCTTCGACAGCGCGAAACAGGCGTGGCAGCAGCAATAGTCGAATTCGATCCCCTGCCCGATCCGGTTCGGCCCGCCGCCGAGGATGACAACCTTCTTGCGATCGCTCGGGCGGGCTTCGCATTCCACGTCGCCCATCGCCGGAGCTTCGTAGGTCGAATACATGTAGGGGGTCTGCGCCTCGAATTCGGCGGCGCAGGTGTCGATGCGCTTGAACACCGCCGTCACGCCCAGGTTGCGGCGCGCGCGGCGGACCTGTGCTTCGTCGCGGCCCGTCAGCTTTGCCAGACGCTTGTCGGTGAAGCCCATCATCTTCAACCGGCGCAGGCCCTCTTCGGTGAAGGGCAGGCCCGCGCGGCGGATCTCCGCCTCGGTGTCGATGATTTCGCGGATCCGCGCGAGGAACCACGGGTCAAAGGCCGTCGCGGCGACGATCTCGTCATCCGTCAGCCCGTGCCGCATCGCCTGCGCGATCAGCCGCAGCCGGTCCGGCGTCTGCGCCGAAATCGCCTTGATCACCGATGCCTTGTCCGGCGCGCCGGGGATTTCGATTTCGTCAAAGCCCGAACAGCCCGGTTTCGAGCGACGCCAGCGCCTTCTGCACCGATTCGTGGAAGGTCCGGCCGATCGCCATCGCCTCGCCCACCGATTTCATCGCGGTGGTCAGTTCGGGCTTCGAGCCCGGGAATTTCTCGAAGGCAAACCGCGGGATCTTCGTCACCACATAGTCGATGGTCGGCTCGAACGACGCCGGGGTGACCTTGGTGATGTCGTTGTCCAGTTCGTCCAGCGTATAGCCCACCGCGAGCTTCGCCGCGATCTTGGCGATCGGGAAACCCGTGGCCTTGGACGCCAGCGCCGAAGACCGGCTGACGCGCGGGTTCATCTCGATCACCACCATACGACCATCCGCCGGGTTGATCGCCCATTGCACGTTGGAGCCGCCCGTCTCCACCCCGATCTCGCGCAAAACGGCGATCGAGCCGTTGCGCATGATCTGATATTCCTTGTCGGTGAGCGTCAGCGCCGGGGCCACGGTGATCGAATCGCCGGTATGCACGCCCATCGGATCGACGTTCTCGATGGAGCAGACGATGATCGCATTGTCCGCCTTGTCGCGGACGACCTCCATCTCGTATTCCTTCCAGCCGAGCAGGCTTTCGTCGATCAGCACCTGCGCCACCGGCGAAGCGTCGAGCCCCGAACGCACGATGGCCTCGTAATCGTCGCGGTTATAGGCGACGCCGCCACCCGTGCCGCCCAGCGTGAAGGCAGGCCGGATGATCGCCGGCAGGCCGATATGTTCCAGATCCGCCAGCGCCTGCCGCACGCCCGCATTCACGTCATACTTGCCGTTTTCGAGCTTCGGCGCCGCGATGATCGTGGCCTTCGGGTTTTCCAGCCCGATCCGGTCCATCGCCTCGCGGAACAGCTTGCGGTCCTCGGCCATTTCGATGGCCTCGCGGTTCGCGCCGATCAGCTCGACCCCGAATTTCTCCAGCACGCCCATATCGGCCAGCGCGAGCGAGGTGTTCAGCCCGGTCTGCCCGCCCATGGTGGGCAAGAGCGCATCCGGGCGTTCCTTTTCGATGATCTTCGCCACCACTTCGGGGGTGATCGGCTCGATATAGGTCGCGTCGGCCATTTCCGGATCGGTCATGATCGTCGCCGGGTTCGAGTTCACCAGGATCACCCGGTAACCCTCTTCGCGCAGCGCCTTGCAGGCCTGAGCGCCCGAATAGTCGAACTCGCAGGCCTGTCCGATCACGATGGGCCCCGCGCCGATGATGAGGATGGACTTGATGTCGGTTCTCTTCGGCATGGCGGACCCCTATTCGCAGCTTGACGGGCAGGGTCCCGGCAGGCCCTGCGCAAATTGATGGGGGTTATAGTCAGGTCGCGCCCCGGCGCAAGGGGCTATTCCGCCGCCATCCGCGCCTTCTCTGTCAGCGG
Organism: Paenirhodobacter sp.; assembly: GCF_047600745.1. Lineage (GTDB taxonomy): Bacteria > Pseudomonadota > Alphaproteobacteria > Rhodobacterales > Rhodobacteraceae > Rhodobacter. The sequence continues at coordinate 905,771 of NZ_JASGKI010000004.1, forward strand.
CGCCGCATAAAGGTAATCGCGCGTCAGCGGCACGTCGCCCACCTCGTGGCAAAGCTGATACTGGAACACCACCTGTCCGGCATGACGGAAGGCCATTTCCGAGGAAATCAGGTAGAACCGCCACATCCGGGTGAAGCGCTCGTCATAGAGCGCGCGGGCATCGTCGATCCGCGCCTCGAACCGGGTCAGCCAGTGGCGCAGCGTCTCGGCATAATGGATCCGCCAGACCTCCAGATCGGCGATCACCAGGTTTTCATGCTCGACCGCCGCCGACACCTCGGACATCGCCGGGCAATAGCCGCCCGGGAAGATGTATTTGGTGATCCAGTCGGAGGTCGTGCCCGGCGCGCTGGCCCGACCGATGAAATGGATCAGCGCAACGCCCCCGGGCTTCAGCAGCTTTTCGACATGGTGGAAATATTCGCGGAAATGCGGCGCTCCGACATGTTCGAACATGCCGACCGACACGATCCTGTCAAAGGATCCGGCCACAGCGCGGTAATCGCACAGGCGGATGTCGATCCGGTCCGCAAGCCCCGCCGCGCGCACCCGCTCCGTTGCATAGGCATGCTGCTGCGTCGAGAGCGTCACTCCCACCACCTTCGCGCCGTAATCCCGCGCCAGCGTCAGCGCCATGCCGCCCCAGCCGCAGCCAATGTCGAGCACCGTCATCCCCGGCCCGATCCGCAGCTTGCGCGCGATCAGCGCCTTCTTTGCCTCCTGCGCCGCGTCCAGCGTCATGTCGGGACGCGCGAAATAGGCGCAGCTATATTGCCGGTCCTTGTCCAGAAACAGGTCATACAGATCGCCCGACAGGTCGTAGTGATGCGCCACATTCTCCTGCGCCCTGCCCATCGGGTTGAACTGCGCCAAGCGGCGGCTAAGGTATTTCCACAGGCTCAGCGGCTTTTCAAACCAGGGCATGCCGCTATGCGCCACATTGTAAAGCAGCAGCGCCAGAAACCCGGTCAGGTCATCGTCCTTCAGCGTAAAGCCCTGATCCATATAGCCTTCGCCGATGCCCAGATCGGGGTTGCGGATGATCTTCCGGGTCAGGCCCGGGTCATGGACGGTCATCGCCACCAGCGTGCCGGTGCCGTCGCCATAGCGGCGCTGCCGACCGTCGGCATAGGTGATTTCGAGGGTTCCGGTCCGCACCATATAGCGGGCCATGCGATCGACGAGCAGATCCCAGACATTCATGCAGCAGATCCCCTTCCCCGGCTGAGCCCGCCCGGTCGGCAGCGCAGCGCGATGACTTCGGATGCGTCACGCTACCAAAGATGGGCTGGCGCGCGAGTCCTGCAAATGTGAATCAGCGCACCGAAGCCCCGCCGTCCGGGCACAACCCACACGAAACTGCCCCGGGCGCCGGGAATCCGGGCAGATGGAGAACCCCGGCGGATGGTTCCGGCCTTGACTTTCAGCCCGTGGGCGGGTGTATCGGCCCGAACGGGAAAACCCTCTGGAACCCAAGGAAAACAGCCATGAACGCCTATCGCAGCCACACCTGCGCCCAGCTTTCCGCCGCGAATGCCGGCGAAACCGTCCGCCTCTCGGGTTGGGTCCACCGGGTGCGAGATCACGGCGGCGTTCTGTTCATCGACCTGCGCGACCATTACGGCATCACCCAGATCCTGTGCGACGGCGACAGCCCGGCCTTCGCCGCGCTGGAAAAGGTCCGCGCGGAATGGGTGATCCGGATCGACGGCACGGTGAAGCTGCGCGATGCCAGCCTGATCAACCCGAAGATCCCGACGGGCGAGATCGAGGTCTATGCCCGCGACATCGAAGTGCTGGGCGCGGCGGAGGAACTGCCGCTGCCGGTCTTTGGCGAGCAGGACTATCCGGAGGAAACGCGCCTCACCTACCGCTTCCTCGACCTGCGCCGCGAGGGGCTGCACCAGAAGATGATGCTGCGCTCGAACGTGGTGCGCTCGATCCGCAACCGGATGTGGAACGCGGGCTTCAACGAATTCCAGACGCCGATCATCACCGCCTCCTCGCCCGAAGGCGCGCGCGACTTTCTGGTGCCGTCGCGGCTGCATCCGGGCAAGTTCTACGCCCTGCCGCAGGCACCGCAGCAGTTCAAGCAGCTGATCATGGTCGCGGGCTTTGACCGCTACTTCCAGATCGCGCCCTGCTTCCGCGACGAAGACCCCCGCGCCGACCGCTCGCCGACCGACTTCTATCAGCTCGACATCGAAATGTCCTTCATCGAGCAGGAAGACGTGTTCCAGACCGTGCAGCCGGTGATCCAGGGTCTGTTCGAGGAATTCGGCAAGGGCAAGAAGGTCGATCCCGATTGGCCGCGCATCGCCTACAAGGATGCGCTGATGTGGTATGGCTCGGACAAGCCCGACCTGCGCAACCCGATCAAGATGGCCGATGTGTCGGACCATTTCCGCGGCTCCGACTTCGCGATCTTCGCGAAACTGCTGGAAAACGAAGGGACCGAGGTCCGCGCGATCCCGGCGCCCACCGGCGGCTCGCGCAAGTTCTGCGACCGGATGAACGCCTTCGCCCAACAGCAGGGCCTGCCGGGGATGGGCTATATCTTCTGGCGTGCCGGGGCCGAGGGCATGGAGGCCGCCGGCCCGATCGCCAAGGCGATCGGCGCCGAGCGGACCGAGGCAATCCGCACCCAGCTGAACCTGACCGAAGGCGACGCGGTGTTCTTCCTTGGCGGCAAGGCCGAGCAGTTCGAAGCCGTCGCGGGACGTGCGCGCAACGAGATCGGCCGCGAACTGGGCCTGACCGAGGAAGGCGTGTTCCGCTTCTGCTGGATCGTCGATTTCCCGATGTATGAGAAGACCGACGAGGGCAAGATCGACTTCAGCCACAACCCGTTCTCGATGCCGCAGGGCGGGCTGGCGGCGCTGGACGGCGATCCGCTGCATATCCTCGGCTATCAATACGACCTCGCCTGCAACGGCTACGAACTGATCTCCGGCGCGATCCGCAACCACGAACCGGCGATCATGTATCGCGCCTTCGAGATTGCGGGCTATCCGAACAGCGAAGTCGACAAGCGCTTCGGCGGCATGGTCAAGGCGTTCAAATACGGCGCCCCCCCGCACGGCGGCTGCGCCATGGGGATCGACCGGGCGGTGATGCTGCTGGCGGATGAACAGAACATCCGCGAGGTGATCATGTTCCCGATGAACCAGCGTGCCGAAGACCTGATGATGAACGCCCCTTCGGAACCGACCAACGAGCAGCTTCGCGAATTGCGGCTGCGGGTGCTGCCGAAGGAAGCCTGATCAAGGGCCGCGCGCGTCAGACGAAGCCGCGCGCGGCAAGCCATGGGTCGAGCATCACCGACCAGCCCGCGCTGCGCGACCCGGGCTTGCCCATGCCAAAGCCGTGCCCGCCCAATTCCAGCAGATGCCGCTCGACCGGCACGCTGGCCTTGCGGCAGGCGGCTTCCATCGCGACCAGGTTCCACGGATTGGCAATCGGGTCATCCGCCGCGCCGACCAGAAACACCGGCGCGCAATCGCGGCGGACATGGGTCTCGACCGACCAATCGGCGGCCTGCGTCAGGCTGGGCGTCTTGCCCACCAGAATCCGCCGCGTCGAGGTGCGGTCATAGGGCGGCAGCAGCGTGATCACCGGATAGACCAGCACCGCCCCCGCACACTCCGCCGGAACCAGGTCGGCCGCATCCACCGGCGCATAGCTTTGGAAATCCGGCCGGGCCGCCGCCATCCCCATCAGATGCCCGCCGGCGGAAAAGCCGAACAGGCCCACCCGCTCCGGATCGACACCCGGAACGATCCGGCCCGCGCGGAGCAGGCGCAGCGCGCGCTGCACATCCTGAAGCGGCGCACGGGCACCCGCGGCCCATCCCTCCCCCGGCAGACGGTAGGTCAGGACGCAGGCCGTGATCCCCCGCGCCACCAACCAGCGCGCAGCAGGATTGGCCTCCCATCCCAGCGAAATCCGCCGGTAGCCGCCACCCCCCGCAACGATCATCGCCGCACCGGTCGGGCGTTCGGGCAGATGAACCGTCAGCGTGGGGGTCACGACATTGAACACGGTCCCGTTCAGGCGTTTTTCCAACCGCCCCCCGGGACCGCCACCGCCGGGCGGACCTTCGGGCCACAGCGGTTCGACCGTCGTCTCTGCCCCAACCGCCAGCGCACCCGCGCCGGAGACCGCCAGCGCCGCCCCGATCAGGAGCGATCTCCGATCCAGCCTCATTCCTGTCCCGTGCCCCTGCCCGTTTTGCTCAGGATAACACCGATTGCGGGGAAAGCAGCGCCCCTGCAACTCTGGCGTGAAAATATTTCTGACCCCCGGGCATGCAAAAGGCCCGCACCCTCAGGGCGGACCTTCACACAAGCCGTCTCATCGCAGCGCCTCAGGCAGCCGGATAATAGCCATACATCTGTTCGATCGGCGTTTCGACGGCTTCGATCGCCGCTTCCGCCGACACTTCGTCCACGGTGTAATAGGCATAAGCCTGATCCAGAACGCGCAGCGCTTCGTCCGCCCTGGCGCGCTCCGGCGACGTCACCAGTTTAACGACCTTCGTCATGGAACTCTCCTTCGCTTTGGCCGAGTTCCTCCCCTGCTTCTATCTAGTCACAGGACCAGCAGGAAAACAGAGCCGATGCTGCAACTGCGTCATGCGTTTTCTGCAACGCAGCGAAAATGTCGCAGGCCCAAAGCAAAAGCCCCCGCGCAGGGCCGGGGCTTTCAAAGGTCAGACGTGGCGTTCCAGCATCATCTTCTTGATCGAAGCGATCGCCTTCGCCGGGTTCAGCCCCTTCGGGCAGGTCTTGGTGCAGTTCATGATCGTGTGGCAACGATACAGCTTGAACGGATCTTCGAGCCCGTCCAGACGCTCGCCCGTCGCCTCGTCGCGGCTGTCGATGATCCAGCGGTAGGCATGCAGCAGCGCCGCCGGGCCGAGGTAGCGGTCCGAGTTCCACCAATAGCTCGGGCAGGACGTCGAGCAGGACGCGCACATCACGCATTCATAAAGACCGTCGAGCTTCTTGCGATCTTCGATCGACTGGCGCCATTCCCGCTCCGGCCGGTTGGTCTTCGTCTCCAGCCAGGGCATGATCGACGCGTGCTGCGCATAGAACAGCGTCAGGTCGGGGATCAGGTCCTTCACCACCGGCATGTGCGGCAGCGGGTTGATCTTCACCACCTCGCCCTTGATCTCGTCGAGGCCATAGATACAGGCCAGCGTGTTGATCCCGTCGATGTTCATCGCGCAGGAACCGCAGATCCCTTCGCGGCAGGACCGGCGGAAGGTCAGCGTCGGGTCGATCTCGTTCTTGATCTTGATCAGCGCGTCCAGAACCATCGGCCCGCATCTGTCGAGGTCGATGAAATAGGTGTCGATCCGGGGGTTCTCGCCGTCATCCGGGCTCCAGCGATAGATCTGGAACTTGCGGATGCGTTTGCCTTCGGGCTTCGGCCAGGTCTTGCCGACGCGGATCTGCGAATTCTTGGGAAGCTTGAACTGAACCATGGTTTTCACCCTCTCCAGTCGGTTCTGGCATAAAGCGGCCGCGTCGGCATGCGGCCGGATCTGTCGTAGACACAGCGGTCATAGGCCGCCGCCGGGTCACCCTGATAGGTGCCCATGTTGATGCGGACCTTCGCGGTGGTGCGCGGGCCCGAACTGGTCACGCCCAGCCCCGCCTCGCCCTCCAGTGGCCGCACCGGCTGAACCCGGGCGAGGCATTGGCGCTCCGCCTGTTCGACCGGAACCGGACCACAGGCGGAAAGCGCCACGGGTATGAGCCACAACGCCCTCACAGCAGGCCCATCCCCTTCTGCGCGACGCATTGCATCGTGGCGGGACGCTGCGCGATGGTCATCACCGCATTGACGGTATCGGGGCTGACGCCGACCACCGCCCCCTTGGAGATCGTATAGATCTCCGGCATCGAGGCATTGTCGATGACGCAATCGGTGACAGGGGTGGCATTCACCCCCGGCATCTTCTGCGCCACCACGGTGTTGACCACCGATTTGGCCTGATTGCGGGCCACCTCCTCGGCGCTCTGACCGAGGGTGCAGGCCGACAGGCCAAGAACGAGGGCCGGCAGCCAGCGCATCAATACACCCGTGCCTTCGGCGCGATCTTCTTCAACTCGATCCCGCCTTCGGATTCGGGCGTCAGCGGGTCGATATGCACCGGGCGGAAGGTCAGCGTGACCTTGTTGCCCTCCACATGCATGATCGAATGCTTGCGCCAGTTCACGTCGTCGCGGTTCGGATAATCCTCATGGGCGTGCGCCCCACGGGATTCCTTGCGCGCCTCGGCGCCGACGATGGTCGCCAGAGCGTTCGGCATCAGGTTCGTCAGTTCCAGCGTCTCCATCAGGTCGGAGTTCCACACCAGCGAACGGTCGGTCACCTTGATGTCGGCCATCTTGGCGGCGACGGCGGTCATCTTCTCAACGCCTTCGGCCAGCGACTTGTCGGTGCGGAACACCGCGGCATCCGACTGCATCGTCTTCTGCATCTCAAGCCGCAGTTCCGCCGTGGGCGTGCCGCCATCGGCATAGCGCAGCTTGTCGAAGCGGTCGAAAGCCTTGTCGATCGCCACCTTCGACGGCACCGGGATCGCGGCTTCGCGGTCGATCACCTCACCCGCGCGGATCGCGGCGGCGCGGCCAAAGACCACGAGGTCGATCAGCGAGTTCGAGCCCAGACGGTTCGCGCCATGGACCGAGGCACAGCCCGCCTCGCCCACCGCCATCAGGCCGGGGACGATGTTGTCCGGGTTGTCGGCGGTCGGGTTGATCACCTCGCCCCAGTAGTTCGTCGGGATACCGCCCATGTTGTAGTGGACGGTCGGCAGAACCGGGATCGGCTCCTTCGTCACATCGACCCCGGCGAAGATCTTCGCCGATTCCGAAATCCCCGGCAGCCGCTCATGCAGCGCTTCCGGCGGCAGGTGGCTGAGGTTCAGGAAGATGTGGTCCTTGTGCTCGCCCACACCGCGGCCTTCGCGGATTTCCATCGTCATGCAGCGCGAAACCACGTCGCGCGAGGCCAGATCCTTGTAATGGGGCGCGTAACGCTCCATGAACCGCTCGCCTTCGGAGTTGGTCAGGTAACCACCCTCGCCCCGCGCGCCTTCGGTGATCAGGCAGCCCGAGCCATAGATCCCGGTCGGGTGGAACTGCACGAACTCCATGTCCTGAAGTGCGAGGCCCGCCCGCGCCACCATCCCGCCGCCGTCGCCGGTGCAGGTATGCGCCGAGGTCGCCGAGAAATAGGCCCGGCCATAGCCGCCCGTCGCCAGCACGACCATCTTGGCCGCGAAGACGTGGAAGGTGCCGTCGTCGAGCTTCCAGCACAGCACGCCTTCGCAGGTCTTGCCGTCATCGCTCATCAGAAGGTCGATCGCGAAATATTCGATGTAGAATTCCGCGTTGTTCTTCAGCGACTGGCCGTAGAGCGTGTGCAGGATCGCATGGCCGGTCCGGTCGGCGGCGGCGCAGGTGCGCTGCACCGGCGGGCCTTCGCCGAATTCGGTGGTATGGCCGCCGAAGGGACGCTGGTAGATCTTGCCCTCTTCGGTCCGGGAAAACGGCACGCCGTAATGTTCCAGCTCATAGACCGCCGCCGGAGCGGCACGGACCATGTATTCCTGCGCGTCGGTATCGCCCAGCCAGTCGGAGCCCTTCACAGTGTCGTAAAGGTGCCATTTCCAGTTGTCCGGCCCCATGTTCGACAGCGAGGCGGCGATGCCGCCCTGCGCCGCCACGGTATGCGAGCGGGTCGGGAAGACCTTGGTCACGCAGGCCGTGCGGAACCCCTGCTCCGCCATGCCCAGCGTCGCGCGCAGCCCGGCGCCGCCGGCACCGACCACCACGACGTCATAATGATGCGTCTCGTATTGATATGCTGCTGTCATCCGTCTTTCCTCACCGCCTCCGCCCGACGCGCATCGTTTCCGAAACGTGCCGCCTGGACGGGCGCCAGCATTACAGGGCCAGTTTCACCAGAGCAAAAAGCCCCGCCGCGATTAGAACATAGGCAAGCGCCGCCACGGCCACCAAGGCCAGCTTGCCCGGCACCCCCGGCACATAGTCGATGATCGCCTCATCGGCCTCGGCCTTGCAATGGAGGGTGACGACGACCAGCGTCAGCGCCGAGACGATCGCCGGGAAGGGGCGCCCGAAATAGGCCAGCACTTCCTCGTAGCTGCCGCCGAGCCCGATCCCGAAGGTAAAGACGAACAGCGGCACCAGCACCAGCAGAAGAGCCGAGCTGATCATCATCACCCAGTGGTGATGCGTGCCCGCGTGACCGGCCCCCAGCCCCTGAGCGCGCTTGCGATCGGAAATATACTGCATCAGGTCTCTCCCTTACACCACGAGGACAGTGATCAGCGTCAGGACCGTGGCGCCGATGAACATGGCCTTGCCCATCTTTTCGTTGAACCCGATGTCCACGCCATATCCCAGATCCCAGATCAGGTGCCGCAGCCGGCCGAGCACATGATACCAGACCGCCCAGGCCGCCAGCGTCAGAAGGATGTCGCCGACAAAGCTGGTCAGCAGCCAGTTCACGCAGTCGAAAGCCGCGGGCGAGGCCGCCGCCGCCACGAGCCAGCAGACCAGAAGCGCCACGGTGCCAAGCGTCGCGATGCCGGTGATGCGCACCATGATCGAGGAGATCGACGTCATCTGCGGTCGGTAATACGGGCCGATCATGAAGGGGGAAAGGGGCCGTTCAACCCGTTTCGTTTCAGCCATTTTGGGTCCCTCTGTCGCTGAGCCCCGCGGAACGCCTGCCGATGGCGGCTGGCGCGGGCGGGGCTGGCCGGAATTGCTGTCCCTGCATAGCGCATTATTCGGGCAAGTCACGCCTGCATCCACGTCAAATTGTCATTCCGGGGACGCGAATGGCCGAAAAATTCCGTTTGCGATCACAAAAATATCGCTGTGATCACATGTTGGCGCTCACGCGGCTCACCAAGGATTTTTGTCGGATTTCTTCCACACCGCGCCGGAATTTGCCCGGGATTCCCGCGCGGCCCCGGATCCGACTCACCCAGGGCTTCGCGCCGCACAGGGCGGCGCGGGACTGCCCGTCACATCGGCATCAGCGCCCAATAGTCGAGGTCGAGCAGCACTTCGGGCGCACATTTCCCATCCGGCCCCTTCAGCGCGAAGGGCGCGGCGCCATGCTTCACCGCCACCAGCCGCAGCCGGATCGCACCCACGCCCGGCGCATCGGTCTCGGCCTTGTCCAGCACCTCGGACCAGGCCCGCAGGGTATCGCCCGCGAAGCACGGATTGGCATGCGCGCCGCCGTTCAGCGCGACGATCATCTGCGCATTGGCCAGCCCGTTGAACGACAACGCCCGCGCCATCGAAATCACATGGCCGCCGTAGATCAGCCGCCGCCCGTCGTCGCGGAAGGTCGCGTCGAAATGCACCTTGGCGGTGTTCTGCCACAGCCGGGTGGCCAGCATATGCTCGGCCTCTTCGATGGTCACGCCGTCCACATGGTCGATCTTCTCGCCGATCGCGTAATCGCCCCAGCGGTGCGGCTCCCCCGCCAGACCGAAATCGTAATCGCTGAAATCCAACCCTTCGGGGATCACCAGATCCTCCGCCGGAACCACGGTCTTCAGCTCCGGCACCACGGTCTGCGGCGCGGGCGCCGCCGGGTCACCCTTGCGCACCATCACCCAGCGGACATAATCCAACACGACCTCATCCATCTGGTTGTAGCCGCGGGTCCGGACATAGACGACGCCCGACTTGCCGTTGGAATTCTCCTTCAGCCCGATCACCTCGGAGTCCGAGCGCAGCGTGTCCCCCGGCCAGACCGGGCGGAGCCAGCGCCCCTCGGCATAGCCCAGGTTCGCCACCGCGTTCAGCGACACATCCGGCACCGTCTTGCCGAACACCACATGGAAGGCGATCAGGTCGTCCATCGGGCTCGATTCCAGCCCGCAGGCGGCGGCGAATTCATCGCTGGAATACAGCGCATGCCGCGCGGGATAGAGCGCGTGATACAGCGCCCGCTCGCCTTCGGCCACGGTGCGCGGCACGGCATGGCGCAGCACCTGCCCGATGCGGTAATCCTCGAAGAACCGGCCCGCGTTGGTCTTGCCCATCACTGCTCTCCCAGCTTCATGTCAGGGCTGTAATCCTTGCCCGGAACGTCTTTCGTTACCGCCTGCGCGCAGCGCATCTTTCCCGTCGCCGGATCATGCGCATAGGCCGGAGAACCGTAAAGCTCCCATCCTTTCGACAGCGCCAGCGAGACCTTGTGGCAGAAGGCCGAGGTGTCTTCCTCGGTCAGCAAACGATAGAGTTTCATGTCCTCACCCGAATGTCGGATAGCCAAGGGCGTAATGCACCCCGGCGATTGCCCCATAGACGATGACGGTGCCGATGACCGCCATGATTTCCCTGCCCGCTCCGTCCTTTGCCACGGGCGGCACCCAGGCCGTGCGATTGATCACCGCGATCTGCGCCAGCGCCCAGAGCCCGATCCCGCCGAACAGCACGAAGCTCGGCGTGTCGCCGTTCACCAGCAGATGCGCCACCGACCAGATCAGCACGCCGATCATCATCGGATTGCGCAGATGCCGCGCCACCCATGTCTTCATCCCCGCCGCCGCGAACAGATAGACCGCAACCAGCATCAGCAGGTTGTTGATGCCGGTGAGCGCCGGGGTCCGGCCCCAGTAGAATTCGCCGAACCAGTCCCGGTAGCCGATCACCATCATCGCCGTGCCCAGGGTCGCCACCGCGATCATCGCGGGCAAAGCGGCCGGCCCCATCGCCTGCGCAAAGCCCGGGAACGCCCGCCGCGCCATATGCCCGAAGCTCCACAGCAGCAGACCCAATACCAGTAGCGCCATCGGCTCACCTTTCGGGCGGATTCATTCCATCGCGGCGATCGCCTCCGCCTTGGCCAGGATCTGCCGCGCGGTCACGATATGCAGGTTTTCGACGATCTTGCCATCCACAACCGCAACGCCCAGCCCCTGCGCCTGCGCTTCGTCGAAGGCCGCGATCTGGCGCCGGGCCAGGTCGATCTCCGCATCCGAAGGCGCGAAAGCGGCGTTCGCGATGGCCAGTTGCGCCGGATGGATCAGCGTCTTGCCGTCAAAACCCATGTCGCGGCCCTGATCGCATTCGGCCCTCAACCCGTCTTCATCCTTGAAAGCATTGTAAACGCCGTCGATGATCACCTTGCCAAACGCCTTCGCCGCCAGCAGACAGGCGCCAAGCCCGGCCTGCATCGGCAGACGATCGGCGCGGAACCGGCTCTGCAATTCCTTGGCGAGGTCGTTCGTCCCCATCACCATGCCTTCGAGCCGGGGATGCGACGCAATGTCGCCCGCGTTCAGCATGCCCATCGCCGTCTCCATCATCGCCCAGAGCGGCAGCGCCGAGGTCAGGTCGATCACCGCGTCGAGGTCTTTCTTGTAGGACACTTTCGGGATCAGCAGCGCATCGACGCGCACACCCGCATGCACCGCATCGGCCACCGCCAGAACGTCCGCCCGCCCCCATTCGGTATCCAGCCCGTTCACCCGCACGATCCGCGCCCGCGCGCCATAGTCGAAATCGCGCAGCGCCGCGGTCAGCGTGGCCCGGGCATTGACCTTTTCCTCCACCGCGACGGCATCTTCCAGATCGAAGATGATCGCGTCACAGGCCAGCCCCGTCGCCTTCTCCAGCGCGCGCTCCTTCGAGCCGGGGATATAGAGGACCGAACGATAGGGCCGGTTCGCACCTTGGATCATGATTCTCTCCTCGCAATAATCTTGCGTCAAGGATCACGGAAGTGACACTTTCGGCAAGCAAAGAATTGCCGCATCGCAGAACCTTCCGACCACCGCGAATCGGCCGCGCCGCCCATCCCGCGCGCACGGCCCGGGCTTTAGCGCAAACAGTCCCGCCCCATGGCATACAACGGCATACGGCACCCGGATCCGCCGCCGTTTCCCTTGCCAGCGGGGTTCCAAAGGTCTAACCCATCGGCGTCAGTCCAATCCCAATGACCTTCGGAGGAATTCCATGGCTCGACCCAAGATCGCCCTCATCGGCGCCGGTCAGATCGGTGGCACGCTCGCCCATCTCGCCGCGATCAAGGAACTCGGTGATGTCGTCCTGTTCGACATCGCCGAAGGCACGCCCCAGGGCAAGGCGCTCGACATCGCCGAATCCGGCCCCTCTGAAGGCTTCGACGCCACGCTGAAGGGCACCAACTCCTATGCCGACATCGAAGGCGCCGATGTCTGCATCGTCACCGCCGGCGTGCCGCGCAAGCCGGGCATGTCGCGCGACGACCTTCTGGGCATCAACCTGAAGGTCATGAAGTCGGTCGGCGAAGGCATCAAGGCGCATGCCCCGAACGCCTTCGTGATCTGCATCACCAACCCGCTCGACGCGATGGTCTGGGCGCTGCAACAGTTCTCCGGCCTGCCGGCGGAGAAGGTTGTGGGCATGGCCGGCGTGCTCGAACTCGGCGCGCTTCCGTCACTTCCTGTCGGTTGAATTCGGCGTGTCGATGAAGGACGTCACCGCCTTCGTTCTGGGCGGCCACGGCGACACGATGGTGCCGCTCGCCCGCTATTCGACCGTCGCCGGCATCCCGCTGCCCGACCTGGTGTCGATGGGCTGGACCACGCAGGAAAAGCTCGACGGCATCGTGCAGCGCACCCGTGACGGCGGCGCCGAAATCGTCGGCCTGCTGAAGACCGGCTCGGCCTTCTACGCACCCGCCACCTCGGCGATCGAAATGGCGGAAGCCTATCTGAAGGATCAGAAGCGCGTCCTGCCCTGCGCCGCCTATGTGAAGGGCGCCTTCGGCCTCGACGGTCTGTATGTCGGCGTGCCGACGGTGATCGGCGCGAACGGCATCGAAAAGGTCATCGACATCAAGCTGACGGCGGACGAACAGGCGATGTTCGACAAGTCGGTCGAACTCGGTGAAGGGCCTCGTCGCCGCGTGCAAGGGCATCGAGCCCTCGCTGGCCTGAGCCTGAAACATTGCGAAAGGGCGCGCTCCGGCGCGCCCTTTTTCATGCCATGAACGGCGCCGGATCGAACCCGAACGCCCGGTGCGCCGCCTCGATCAGCGCGCCTTCCCGCGCGATCAGCGCCCGGTCGAAGGCCGCCGCCGACAGGTCCATCGCCACCTCGTCATCCGACAGCACCCCCTCGGCCCGCAACGCCTCGGCCTGCGCGGGCGTGATCGTCTTCGCCGCCCGCCATTGTTCATGGATCGCCGCCGGATCCGAAGCGACCGCCGCCAGCGTTTCGATCTGCAACAGCCGGTGCGGCCCATGCGGCGGCGGCGCCTTGACCCGCAGCGCCAGCGCCCGGCGCATCATCTTCAGCGCGTAGTGCAATTCGGTCAGCCCGTCGAAATGCAGCAGCCGCAGCTCCGGGCTGCGGTCGAACGGCACATCGCGCCCGCCGCCGCCATAGTCCCGCATCGGCTGATGGATGCCCAGGAACAGCCCCCGCCCCGCGCGCGTCGCGCTCTTGCCGATCTGATGCCCCGCCACGCCACGGTTCAGCAACAGCCGCTGAGCTTCGTCATAGACCCCCTGCCCGTCCCAGGGCGCGCGGAACTGCCCGCCGAAGATGTCCGGCCCGGGATCGCCGACGAAAACCCGCTCCGCCACCGGGATGCGCACATAGCTCGCCCCCGGCCGCACCGCAGACAGCACCCCAGCCACCGAGCCTTTCAGTGGCCGCACGAATTCATCCGCATCGCAATGCACCAGCCAGTCGAGCCGGGTCTGCGCCAGAACCCGGCTGGCATGATATTTCTGCCGCCCGAGGTGCCGCGCGGGCCGATGCCCGACGCCGTTGAAGGCCCAGCCATCCTCGCCCGCCTCGCACAGGAACACGCCCGGAACCCCCGTCAGCAGGTCGCGCGCCTCCGGATTGGGCCGGTCGAGGCAGATGTGGACCTCCGCCGCGCCCTGCGCCAGATGCCAGCCCGCGAAGGCCGCGATCAAGGCGCCCGGCTCATCCGCCAGCGCCACCACTCCCCAGCTCTGCATTGCCCGAACGCCCCGAAACCGCCCCGTGCCACAGTTTCCAATTCCACCCGCGCAGGCAAGCCGCTAACGCCGCGATGCGGCATTTCGGGTTTCGTGATCACAGTCTTCCGGCCTGTGATCACGAATAGCGCTTTTCTGCCTATCCCGCGGCATTGCACGCAAAATTTGTTTTATCATGCGGTCAGACTGTGCCACACCACCGTGCAAATCGACCAGCAAGGGAACTCTGGCATGAACATCCACGAATATCAGGCCAAACAGCTCATCAAGAGCTACGGCTGCCCGGTGTCGGACGGCCGCGCCGTCCTCAAGGCCGAGGATGCCAAGACCGCGGCGGGCGAGCTTGACGGACCGCTCTGGGTCGTCAAGGCGCAGATCCACGCCGGCGGCCGCGGCAAGGGCAAGTTCAAGGAACCCGAAGCGGGGGAAAAGGGCGGCGTCCGTCTGGCCAAGTCGGTGGAGGAGGCTGCCGAACTCGCCAAGCAGATGCTCGGCCGCACCCTGGTCACGCACCAGACCGGCCCGGCGGGCAAGCAGGTCAACCGGATCTACATCGAAGACGGTTCGGACATCGAGCGTGAACTCTATCTCGCGCTGCTGGTGGACCGCCAGACCTCGCGCGTGAGCTTCGTCGTCTCGACCGAAGGCGGCATGGACATCGAGGAAGTCGCCGCCCACACGCCCGAGAAGATCCTGTCGTTCTCGGTTGACCCGGCGACCGGGCTGAGCGATTTCCACGGCCGCCGCGTGGCCTTCGCCCTCGGCCTGAAGGGCGCGCAGGTGAAGCAATGCGTCGCGCTGATCAAGAATCTCTACAAGGCCTTCGTCGAGAAGGACATGGAGATGCTGGAAATCAACCCGCTGATCGTGATGACCGACGGCAACCTGAAGGTGCTGGACGCGAAGCTCGGCTTCGACAACAACGCGCTCTACCGCCACGCCGACATCATGGCGCTGCGCGACGAGACCGAAGAGGATCCGAAGGAACTCGAAGCCTCGAAATATGACCTGAACTATATCGCGCTGGACGGCGAGATCGGCTGCATGGTCAACGGCGCGGGCCTCGCCATGGCGACGATGGACATCATCAAGCTGTATGGCGCGGAACCGGCGAACTTCCTCGATGTCGGCGGCGGCGCGAGCAAGGAAAAGGTCACCGAGGCGTTCAAGATCATCACCTCGGACCCGAACGTGAAGGGTATCCTCGTCAACATCTTCGGCGGCATCATGCGCTGCGACATCATCGCCGAGGGCGTTCTGGCCGCGGTGAAGGAAGTCGGGCTGAAGGTTCCGCTGGTGGTGCGCCTCGAAGGCACCAACGTCGAGCTGGGCAAGGAAATCATCGCGAACTCCGGCCTCAACGTGATCGCGGCGGACAACCTCGCCGACGGCGCGCAGAAGATCGTCAAGGCGGTGAAGGGCTGAGACGAATGGGACGCGGTTTCTTCACGAAATTGCTCTGCACCGGACTGCTTCTTGCGGGCTGCAACTCCTACGAGGGGCTCCCGCCCGAGGCGGACAGTGCAACGGCTTTTCCCGATGCTGCGTTCACCAAAAGCTACAACTTCGAAAAGGACATCTCACTTGCAACGCGCGCCTGCGTAGCAAGTGAGACGTCTGGCCCCGCCAGCCTCGCTTCATTGCGGGATGATGGGTTCGTGCTCTACTCTGAACTTTTCATAAAAGGCTACATGAAGGCCGAAAGCAAAGAGGGCAAAGGGCTTTTTGATCGCATGTCGGCGCTGCGTGTCCACAAGGCCAACACCAAGGTTTCGTGCAGTATCGAGGTTCTCCGCCATCAGTCATACGCGGCTATGGCTCTCATTTCGCAGGAGTTGGAGCGGCTTGGTTACAAGCGCCACGAAAGCGGCAATAAGGTTCGCTACATCGGTCACGGGCGAAGGTTCGGGCTTCTGGGCACATATTCGCACTATTCCGCGTGGGCAGTGCTGGAGCTCGATCAGATGAGTCCAGAAGAGGATCGGCTCTGCCGGGACACCTCGCTCTCTTCCGCCATTCGGGAGTCATGTAGCTAAATTCAAAACCGCAAGGCGGGGTCTCCCGCCTTCGATCCGAAACACTAGTGGGGAGAGATCCCCATCCCCACGGAGAGACATATGTCCGTTCTCGTAAACAAAGACACCAAAGTCATCTGCCAGGGCATCACCGGCTCGCAAGGCACGTTCCACACCGAACAGGCGATTGCCTACGGCACGAAAATGGTCGGCGGCGTGACGCCGGGCAAGGGCGGGTCGGAGCACCTGGGCCTGCCGGTGTTCGAACTCGGCGCATGAGGCCAAGGCCAAGACCGGCGCCAATGCGACCGTGATCTATGTGCCGCCGCCGTTTGCCGCGGATTCGATCCTCGAAGCGATCGACGCCGAGATCGAGCTGATCGTCTGCATCACCGAGGGCATTCCGGTGCTCGACATGATGAAGGTGAAGCGCGCGCTGCTCGACTCGAAGTCGCGCCTGATCGGGCCGAACTGCCCGGGCGTGATGACGCCGGACGAATGCAAGATCGGCATCATGCCGGGCTCGATCTTCAAGCGCGGCTCGGTGGGCGTCGTGTCCCGCTCGGGCACGCTGACCTATGAGGCCGTGAAGCAGACGACGGACATCGGCCTCGGCCAGTCCTCGGCGGTGGGCATCGGCGGCGACCCGATCAAGGGCACCGAGCATATCGACGTGCTCGACATGTTCCTCGACGATCCGGAAACGCAGTCGATCATCATGATCGGCGAAATCGGCGGCTCGGCGGAAGAAGAAGCCGCGGAATTCCTCGCCGAACAGAAGAAGAAGGGCCGCTGGAAGCCGGTCGCGGGCTTCATCGCGGGCCGCACCGCCCCTCCCGGCCGCCGGATGGGCCACGCGGGCGCCATCGTTTCGGGCGGCAAGGGCGATGCGGGCTCGAAGATCGAGGCGATGCAGCGCGCCGGTATCGTGGTGGCGGAAAGCCCCGCGCATCTGGGCGAAGCCGTGCTGAAGGCGATCAAGGGCTGAGCCCCGCCTGAGAAAACCAGGGGGGCGGGGCCGCCCCTCTGACGGAATGACGGCCGGACGCGGCCACGGAGGTAGAAATGAAACGTGCGTTCCCGGCCCTGTTGGCCGTGGTATCGGGCCTGACGGTCGCAGCCTGCTTGCCGATGGATGGCCCCGGCACGAGTTTCGAGGGCACGCCCCTCGCCCCGCCGCTGCCCGTCGATGACAGGTCGCATGCCCTGTTCGAGCGCATGACCGGCATCAACGGCGATGCCGTCTCCGCGATCGGCGGAGACCAGACGAAAGCCTATGTCTATTTCGATTTCTTCGCCGCGAACAAGGCCGCCGTCGCGGCCGCCCCGGCGAAGCTCTGCGCCTATTACGGCAAGAGCCTGCAATCTTCCTACGTCACGTCGCCCTCCAGCCGCGAACCCGGCGCGAAGGCACTTGCGGTAACCTGCAAGGGTTGATCACCGCCCCGCCCCTCTTCGGCCCCTCAGCCAAGGATGACTGTCATGAATGACCAATCCCCCAACGAACAATTCGAAGCCTCCAGCTTCCTGCAAGGCGCGAATGCCGATTACGTCGAGCAGCTTTACGCCGAATACGCCAGGGATCCGGCATCGGTCGATGCAAGCTGGCAGGCGTTCTTCGCCTCGCTCGGCGATGCCGAAACCGATGTGAAACATGCCGCGCAGGGCGCCTCCTGGACCCGGGCCGACTGGCCGCCGGTCGCCGCGGGCGAGTTGATGGGCGCGCTGACCGGCGAATGGCCCGCCGTCGCCAAGGAAGCAAAATCCGCCGGTGACAAGATCAAGGCGAAGGCCGCCGAGGCGGGCGTGCAGATCTCCGAAGACAGCGTGAAGCGCGCCGTCATTGATTCCGTCCGCGCGATCATGATCATCCGCGCCTACCGGATCCGGGGCCACCTGATCGCCGATCTCGACCCGCTGCGGATGCGTGACGAAACGAGCCACCCGGAACTCGACCCGAAGAGCTACGGCTTCACCGAGGCCGACATGGACCGGCCGATCTTCATCGACAACGTGCTGGGCATGGTCCACGGTTCGATGCGGCAGATCATCGACGTGCTGAAGCGCACCTATTGCGGCACCTTCGCGCTGCAATACATGCACATCTCGGATCCGGAGGAAGCCGGCTGGCTGAAGGAGCGGATCGAGGGCTACGGCAAGGAAATCGCCTTCACCCGCGAAGGCCGCCGCGCCATCCTGAACAAGCTGGTCGAGGCCGAAGGGTTCGAAAAGTTCCTTCACGTCAAATACATGGGCACGAAGCGCTTCGGTCTGGACGGCGGCGAGGCGCTGATCCCGGCGATGGAGCAGATCATCAAGCGGGGCGGCAACCTCGGCCTGAAGGAGATCGTGATCGGCATGCCGCACCGCGGCCGCCTCTCGGTGCTGGCCAACGTGATGAACAAGCCCTACCGCGCGATCTTCAACGAATTCCAGGGCGGCAGCTTCAAGCCCGAGGATGTCGACGGGTCGGGCGATGTGAAATATCACCTCGGCGCCTCGTCGGACCGCAGCTTCGATGGCCACAGCGTCCACCTTTCGCTGACCGCGAACCCCTCGCACCTTGAGGCGGTGAACCCCGTCGCGCTCGGCAAGGTGCGGGCGAAGCAGGACCAGTTGGGTGACACCGACCGCAGCCAGGTTCTCGCGATCCTGCTGCACGGCGACGCGGCCTTTGCGGGCCAGGGCGTGGTGGCGGAATGCTTCCAGCTTTCGGGCATCCGCGGCCATCGCACCGGCGGCACGATCCATATCGTCGTGAACAACCAGATCGGCTTCACCACCTCGCCGCATTTCTCGCGGACCTCGCCCTATCCGACGGATATCGCGCTGATGGTCGAGGCGCCGATCTTCCACGTCAACGGCGACGATCCGGAAGCCGTGGTCCATGCCGCCAAGGTCGCGACCGAATTCCGGCAGAAGTTCAAGAAGGACGTGGTGCTCGACATCTTCTGCTACCGCCGCTTCGGTCACAACGAAGGCGACGAGCCGATGTTCACCAACCCGGTGATGTACAAGCGCATCAAGGGCCACAAGACGACGCTCCAGCTTTACACCGAGCGCCTCGTCGCCGACGGGCTGATCCCCGAGGGCGAGATCGAGGACATGAAGGCCGCGTTCCAGGCGAAGCTGAACGAGGAATTCGAGATCGGCAAGGCCTACAAGCCGAACAAGGCCGACTGGCTCGATGGCCGCTGGAAGAGCATCACGCCGGAAAGCGCCGAATATGACGCCGGTGCCACGGCGATCGCGCCCGAAACCTTCCGCGAGATCGGCCATGCGCTGGTCACCGCGCCCGAAGGCTTCGACATGCACAAGACCGTCGCGCGGCTGCTGGACGCCAAGAAGGCGATGTTCGAAAGCGGCAAGGGCTTCGACTGGGCCACGGCCGAGGCGCTGGCTTTCGGCTCGCTGGTGACCGAGGGGTATCCGGTGCGCCTCTCCGGACAGGACTGCACCCGCGGCACCTTCTCGCAGCGCCATTCGGCCTTCATCGACCAGACGACCGAAGAACGTTACTACCCGCTGAACCACATCAAGCCGGGTCAGGCGCGTTACGAAGTCATCGAACTCGATGCTGTCCGAATATGCGGTGCTGGGCTTTGAATACGGCTATTCGCTGGCGGAACCGAATGCGCTGACCCTTTGGGAAGGCCAGTTCGGCGATTTCGCCAACGGCGCGCAGATCATGTTCGACCAGTTCATCTCCTCGGGTGAATCGAAATGGCTGCGGATGTCGGGGCTCGTCTGCCTGCTGCCGCATGGCTACGAAGGTCAGGGGCCGGAGCACTCCTCGGCGCGCCCCGAGCGCTTCCTGCAAATGTCGGCTCAGGAAAACTGGATCGTCGCGAATGTCTCGACACCTGCGAACTATTTCCACATCCTGCGCCGTCAGGTGAAGCGGGGCTTCCGCAAGCCGCTGATCCTGATGACGCCGAAGTCGCTGCTGCGCCATTCGATGTGCATCTCGACGGCGGAGGATTTCACCACCGGGTCGAGCTTCCACCGGGTGATGTGGGACGATGCGCAGAAGGGCAACAGCACGCTGGCGCTGAAGCCCGATGCCGAGATCAAGCGCGTGGTGATCTGCTCGGGCAAGGTCTACTATGACCTGCTGGCCGAACGCGACAAGCGCGGGCTGAGCGATGTCTACCTGCTGCGGCTGGAACAGTTCTACCCGTTCCCGGCGCAGTCGATGACGAAGGAACTCTCCCGCTTCAAGCAGGCCGAGATCGTCTGGTGCCAGGAAGAGCCGAAGAACCAGGGCGGCTGGACCTTTGTCGAGCCGAACCTGGAATGGGTTCTGGCGCGGATCGAGGCGAAGCACGCCCGGGCGCGCTATGCGGGCCGCAGCGCCACCGCCTCGCCCGCGACGGGTCTGGGCAAGACCCACAAGGCCGAGCAGGAAGCGCTCGTCAACGACGCGCTGGAGGGCTGAGATGACCGACGTCCGTGTCCCCACGCTCGGCGAGAGCGTTTCCGAAGCCACCGTCGCCACCTGGTTCAAGAAACCGGGTGAGGCGGTCGCGGTGGACGAGATGCTGTGCGAGCTTGAAACCGACAAGGTGACGGTCGAGGTTCCCTCGCCCGCCGCCGGTGTTCTGGGAGAGATCGTCGCCGCCGAAGGTGCGACGGTGGGGGTGAATGCCCTTCTCGCCACGATCAATGCAGCGGGCGCAGCGGCGCCCGCGCCGAAGAAATCCGAAGCCGCGGCAGCCCCTCAACCGGCCGCGCAACAGTCCAAAGAGGTCAAGATGACGGACGTAATGGTGCCCGCCCTGGGCGAAAGCGTTTCCGAAGCCACGGTGTCCACCTGGTTCAAGAAGGTGGGTGATACGGTCGCGCAGGACGAAATGCTGTGCGAACTCGAAACCGACAAGGTGTCGGTCGAGGTTCCTTCGCCGGTCGCGGGTGTCCTGACCGAGATCGTCGCGCCCGAAGGCGCCACCGTCGCCGCTTCGGCGAAGCTCGCCGTGGTGGCCGAGGGCGCCGCGGGTGCCGTTGCCGCCCCGGCGGCTGCGCCCGCCGCGGCCCCGGCTGCGAGCGGCAAGGATGTGGAAAACGCCCCCGCCGCGAAGAAGGCGATGGCCGAGGCCGGCCTGTCCGCCGATCAGGTCACCGGCACCGGTCGCGATGGCCGGATCATGAAGGAAGACGTGGCGGCGGCTGTCGCGAAGCCCGCCCCGGTGGTTTCGGTCGCCCCCGCCCCGGCTTCGGTGCCGCGCGCGCCGGTTCCGGCCGATGACGCGGCGCGTGAAGAACGCGTGAAGATGACCCGCCTGCGCGCGACCATCGCGCGGCGCCTGAAGGATGCGCAGAACACCGCCGCGATGCTGACGACCTATAACGAGGTCGACATGTCGGGCATCATGGAACTGCGCAACGCCTACAAGGACCAGTTCGAGAAGAAGCACGGCGTGAAGCTGGGCTTCATGTCCTTCTTCGTGAAGGCCTGCTGCCACGCGCTGCAAGAGGTGCCGGAAGTCAACGCCGAGATCGACGGCGGCGATGTGGTCTACAAGCGTTACGTCCATATGGGCGTCGCCGTCGGCACGCCGAACGGCCTCGTGGTGCCGGTGGTGCGCGACGCCGACCAGAAGGGCTTCGCCCAGATCGAGAAGGAAATCGCCGAATATGGCAAGCGCGCCCGTGACGGCAAGCTGACCATGGCGGAAATGCAGGGCGGCAGCTTCACCATCTCGAACGGCGGCGTCTATGGTTCGCTGATGTCCTCGCCGATCCTGAACCCGCCGCAATCGGGCATCCTGGGCATGCACAAGATCCAGGAACGCCCGATGGTGGTGAACGGCCAGATCGTGATCCGCCCGATGATGTATCTCGCGCTGAGCTACGATCACCGGATCGTCGACGGCAAGGGCGCGGTGACCTTCCTCGTGCGCGTCAAGGAAGCGCTCGAAGATCCGCGCCGCCTGCTGATGGATCTGTGATCCCGACGCCCCCCGCTCCGGCGGGGGGCCCTTCCCAGAGGATGCCATGACCCCCGAACTGACCGCCCTCGCCCTCGCGGCGCTCTGGCAAGTGGTGATGGTCGCCGTGGCCGGTGCGGTGATGACCCGCGAACTCGGCACCCGCTACAATGCCGGTCCGCGCGACCGGGAACCGGCGCAGTCGCCGCTTCTGGGCCGTCTGCGCCGCGCCGCTTCCAACCATGTTGAAAATCTCGGGCTGTTCATCGTGGCGGTCGTCGTGGTCACGCTGTCGGGCCATGCCTCGGCGTTCACCGCCGCCTGCGCCTGGATCTTCGTCGCGGCACGCATCCTCTATCTGCCCGCCTATGCTTTCGGCTGGGCGCCCTGGCGTTCGCTGATCTGGATGGTCGGGCTTCTCGCAACCCTGGCGATGATCCTCGCCGCATTATTCGGGGCCGCGCCCGCGGCCTGACAGGAGACGAAAATGGCTGAATTTGATGTGATCGTGATCGGTGGCGGCCCGGGCGGCTATGTCTGCGCGATCCATTGCGCCCAACTCGGGCTGAAGACCGCCTGCGTCGAAGGGCGCGGCTCGCTGGGCGGCACCTGCCTGAACGTCGGCTGCATCCCGTCGAAGGCGCTGCTGCATGCGACGCATGAGCTGCACGAACTGCATGAGAATTTCGACAAGATGGGCCTGACCCAGGCTTCGGTGAAGGTCGATTGGACGAAGATGCAGTCCTACAAGCAGGACGTGATTGACGGCAACACCAAGGGCATCGAATTCCTGTTCAAGAAGAACAAGGTGACTTGGTTGCAGGGCTGGGGCTCGATCCCGGCGGCGGGTCAGGTGAAGGTCGGCGACGAGGTTCACACCGCGAAGAACATCGTCATCGCGACCGGCTCCGAACCGGCGAGCCTGCCGGGAATCGAGATCGACGAGGAAACCGTCGTGACCTCGACCGGCGCGCTGGCCCTGCCGAAGATCCCGAAGTCGATGGTGGTGATCGGCGCGGGCGTGATCGGGCTGGAAATGGGCTCGGTCTATGCGCGGCTCGGCACCGAGGTGACGGTGGTCGAATATCTCGACGCGATCACGCCGGGCATGGATGGCGAAGTCGCCCGCAGCTTCCAGAAGATCCTGACCAAGCAGGGGCTGAAATTCGTCCTCGGCGCCGCGGTGCAGGGCGTCGAGAAGGGCAAGGGCAAGAACACCGTCAAATACAAGCTGCGCAAGGACGACAGCGAAGCCACGATCGAGGCCGAGGTGGTTCTGGTCGCGACCGGCCGCAAGCCCTACACCACCGGCCTCGGGCTGGAGGCCGCGGGGGTCGAGGTGCTGCCGCGCGGTCAGGTCAAGACCGATGCGCATTGGCAGACGAACGTGCCCGGCATCTACGCGATCGGTGACGCGATCATCGGCCCGATGCTCGCCCACAAGGCCGAGGACGAAGGCATGGCCGTCGCCGAGGTCATCGCCGGCAAGCACGGCCATGTGAACTACGACGTCATTCCCGGCGTGATCTACACCACGCCCGAGGTCGCCTCGGTCGGCAAGACCGAAGAGGCGCTGAAGCAGGAAGGCCGGGCCTACAAGGTCGGCAAGTTCAGCTTCATGGGCAATGGCCGGGCGAAGGCGGTGTTCCAGTCGGAGGGCTTCGTGAAGCTGATCGTCGATGCGGGCACGGACCGGATCCTCGGCTGCCACATCATCGGGCCGTCGGCGGGCGAACTGATCCACGAGGTCTGCGTGGCGATGGAATTCGGCGCCTCGGCGCAGGATCTGGCACTGACCTGCCACGCCCACCCGACCTTCTCGGAAGCGGTGCGGGAGGCGGCGCTGGCCTGCGGGCTGGGCGCGATCCACGCCTGATTGTCACGACAGAACAAGGCGCGCCGGGATGTCCGGCGCGCTTTAACCCCGCACCGGACGCGCCCCGGCGGTCAGCATCGCACCCGACGTCATGCCGCGAGCATTTCCGTGTTCGGATACCAGTTCGCGGCAATTTTCACCCGTTCGAAAATTTTCTCGTCTTTCTCATCATGGCGTGCAAGCGTCAGGTAATAATTTCGCTCATCCACCCTTGCAAAGACCAGCCAGTGCCCTGTCATCGCATTTCTCCGCGATCGCTTTTCAAGGGTAGTCATGGAAAACAATTTTGCAATTTTCCAAATTGTCTCTTCTCTCAGAGGAGATCCAATATTGGCTTCCCAAATTTTCTCAAATTCCCGATTGAACCACGGCTGGTCTAACTCATTAACCATATTCCTCTACATCGCCGCTTGGCTAGGTGCACATGCACCTGCCCTTCAGCGGGTAGCGCTCGAACTGGGCAGGTCCTTTTGTTCCGCCCTGCCACCGCCGCGACTTTGCGGAAAAATATCGCTCAACGCTCTCGATACACTCGACAACCGTATGCGGAGAGAGGTGCCGCTCCCTTGCAATGTCCATAGGCAAGGCCGGCGCACAGAACGGCCATAGCCCGTTCCATTGAAGCCTCTCCTTTGCCGTATCCCAAACCTAATCCTGTTGATCGCTCAGGCTGTCGACAAAAATGAGCATAACGAAACTCCCGAGTTCGCCCGGCCATCAGCACAGATCCCGGCCAAAAAGAAAAGGCGCGGGATCCCCGCGCCTCCTGCATCCCCGGGGCCGAAGCGGCCTCAGTGTTCGTCGTCGCTGCCGCCCACATCGGCGATGTCGTCGAGCGAGACGTTATCGTCCTCGTCGTCTTCGAGCAGGTCGTCGTCCAGATCCACATCCGCGGCGTCTTCGTCCAGATCCTCATCGGCCAGATCATCGACATCCAGTTCCGCTTCGCGGGTAGAAGCCTTGTCTGCGACGAGAACCCGGCCCCGGCCCGCCGCGCTCAGGCTGTCCAGCGTGAAGCTGTTGCCGCAGACCGGGCAGGTCATCGGGTCGCTTTGCAGATCGTAGAAACGGCTCGCGCAATGCGGGCAGAGGCGCTTGACGCCCCATTCCTCTTTCGGCATGGAATTCTCCTGGCAAGCTCATTCTTACAGAGTCGCAGCCAACTGCCACAACAGCCGCAGGGTGTCAAAGCCTTTTCGCACCGTTGCCGGAGGGACGATGACCGAGAGCCGCCACCCCCTGCCAGACCTGCCCGGCGTCGCGCTGACGCTGCGCCGTTCAGCGCGGGCGCGGCGGTTCAGCCTGCGGGTTTCGCGGGTGGATGGGCAGGTGACGCTGACCCTGCCGCTGCGCGCGCGCGAGGCCGAGGCGCTGGCCTTCGCGCACAGCCAGACCGACTGGCTGCGCCGCGCGCTCGACCGGGTGCCGCAGGTGTCGCGGCCCGTTTTCGGCGCCACCCTGCCGTTCGAGGGCCGCGATCTGGTGCTGACCCCTGCCGCGGTGCGGGCGCCGCGCGTGACCGGGGCGCAACTGCTGCTGCCACCGGAGCCGGAGCGGATCGGCGCCCGGCTGGAGGCTTTCCTGAAACATTGCGCCCGGATCCGCCTGCAAGCCGCGACCGAGCGCCACGCTGGCACGCTTGGCCGCCCGTTCCGCAAGATCACCCTGCGCGATACCCGCTCCCGCTGGGGCTCCTGTGCGCAGGACGGATCGCTCAGCTATTCGTGGCGGCTGATCATGGCGCCGCCCTCGGTTCTGGATTATGTCGCCGCGCATGAGGTCGCCCATCTGGCCGAAATGAACCACTCCCCCGCCTTCTGGACCGTCGTCGCCCGGCTGCGGCCGGATTATGCGCCCGACCGCGCCTGGCTGAAGCAGCACGGCGGGGCGCTGCATGCGCTGCGGTTCCGCGATTGACCCCGGCGCCGTTTGTGATCACAGTAACGCCATGACCACGATCACCTCCCGCCCGATCGAAACCGCCGCCCATGACCGCCTGTATCGGCAGTTGCGCCTACAGATCATGCATGGCGAAGTGCCGCCCGGACAGCCGCTGACCCTGCGCGGGCTGGCCCGGCAATACGACCTGTCGATGACCCCGGTGCGCGAGGCGCTGCGCCGCCTGATCGCCGAAGGGGCGCTGATGCTGTCCTCCTCGGGCCGGGTGACCACGCCGGAGCTGTCGAACGACCGGATCGAAGAGCTGGCGGCGCTGCGGGCGCTGATCGAACCGGAACTGGCCTCCCGCGCCCTGCCCCGCGCGCATATGGCGCTGATCGACCGGCTGAGCGCGATCAACACCGCCAATGCCGAGGCGGTGGCGAAGCATGACGCCGTGTCCTACATCCGCACCAATCTGGAATTCCACCGCACGCTTTACCTGCGCGCGCAGGCGCCGGCGATGCTGGCGGTGATCGAAACGGTCTGGCTTCAGCTTGGCCCGACGATGCGCGCTGTCTATGGCAAGATCCCCCGGCAGGAGCCGCCGCGCCACCATCGGCTCATTCTCGCGGCACTGCGTGCCGGGGATGAGCCCGGATTGCGCCTTGCGGTGCGCACCGACGTGACCCAGGGCCTGCGCCATCTGGCGCAGTGACGGCCCACCTGTCATTCTGGCGCAAACAGCCAGGGACAGGAAATGACCAGCCAACTCACCCAGGACGACCGCCGCCAGCTAGAGATGACGGTGCTGATGACCCCCGACATGGCGAATTTCTCCGGCAAGGTGCATGGCGGCGCGCTGCTGAACTGGCTCGATCGGGCGGCCTTCTCGCTCGCCTCGCGCTGGTCGGGGCGCTATGCCGTAACGCTTCTCGGTCGATCAGGTGACCTTCAAGGAACCGATCCGGGTCGGCGAACTGGTCACCTTCAAGGCGTCGGTGAACCACACCGGGCGCAGCTCAATGGAAATCGGCATCCGGGTCGAGGCCGAAAGCATCACCGCGGGCACCCGGCGCCACACCAACAGCTGCTATTTCACCATGGTCGCCGTCGATGACAGCGGCCGGCCGGTCGAAGTGCCGAAACTCGACCTGAAGACGGACCTGCAACGCCACCGCTGGCAGGCCGCCGTCCTGCGCAAGGAACTCCGGCGCGAGTTCGCGCAAAAGATGGAAGCCACCACCCTGACCTGAACCGTCGGGGCCCCCGCGGCCCTCGCCGCGGGCGGCCGAGCGCGCGGCGGGGCCTGCCCCGCCCAAGCGAGGCCGCCCCCCCTCAACAGTTCGGCACGTTCACCGCCAGCCCACCGAGCGACGTCTCCTTATAGTGCTCGTGCATGTCGCGCCCGGTCTGCCGCATCGTCTCGATCGCCGCGTCCAGCGGCACCAGATGCACCCCGTCGCCGCGCAGCGACAGCGACGCCGCCGAAATCGCCTTCACCGCACCCAGCCCGTTGCGCTCGATACAGGGCACCTGCACCAGCCCCTTCACCGGGTCGCAGGTCATCCCCAGATGATGTTCCAGCGCGATCTCCGCCGCATTCTCCACTTGCTCCGGCGTCCCGCCAAGCACCGCCGCCAGCCCCGCCGCCGCCATCGCCGCCGCCGAGCCCACTTCCGCCTGACAGCCGCATTCCGCGCCGGAGATCGAGGCATTGGTCTTGATCAGCCCGCCCACCGCCGCCGCCGTCAGCAGGAATTCCCCCACCCGCGAGGGCACAGCCCCCGGCACATGGTCGAGCCAATAGCGGATCACCGCGGGCACCACTCCCGCCGCGCCATTCGTCGGCGCCGTCACCACCTGCCCGCCAGCGGCGTTTTCCTCGTTCACCGCCATTGCATAGGCCGAAACCCAGTCGTTGATCGTATGCGGCGCGACCAGATTCATCCCCCGCTCCGCCAGCAGCGCCTGATGGATCGCCTTCGCCCGGCGCCGGACGCTGAGCCCACCGGGCAACACGCCCTCGGTCTCCAGCCCGCGTGACAGGCAGCCATCCATCACCGCCCAGATCCGCGCAAGCCCGGCGTCGATCTCGGCCTCCTTGCGATAGACCCGCTCGTTGCGCCGCTTCATCTGCGCGATCGACAGCCCCGATGCCTTCGCCATCTCCAGCATCTCCGCCGCCTTGCGGAACGGGAAGGGCACCGGCGAGGGCGCATCCAGCGCGGCATCCGTCAGCGCCGCCATCTCCGCCGCCGTGCGCACGAAACCACCGCCGATCGAGTAATAGATCTCCTGCAACAGCACATCGCCCTGCCGGTCCAGCGCCTCGATCACCATGCCATTGGCATGGCCCGACAGCGGCGGGCCGTAGTCGAAGATCAGATCACGGTCGGGATCGAAGGCCAGATCCCCCAACCCGGGCGGCGACAAAACCCGCGTCGCCCGGTTCGCGGCCAGCGCCGCCTCCGCCGCCTCGGCATCATAGCTTCTCGGGCAGGAACCCGGCGAGACCGAGGATCGTCGCCCGGTCCGTCGCATGCCCCTTGCCGGTGAAGGCGAGCGAACCATGCAGCCGCGCCCGCAGCCCCGCCGCCTGGAACGGCGAGCCCCGCAGCCGGTCGAGGAATCGCCCCCCCGCCACCATCGGCCCCATCGTATGAGAGGACGACGGCCCCACACCCACCTTGAAGATATCGAAGACGCTGAGAAACATGCCTGGCTTTCCTGTTCGCCCCCGCAGCTTGCCACGCTCCGGCCGCCGGACAGGGCGGAAAGCGACATGTCGCGGCGCAAAGGCGCAGATCGCGGCGGGATTTTGGCTCGCACGCGGAGCGGGGCTTGTCTATAACCGAGGCGCGAAACCCAAGGATGGACCGATGCCCGCAGAACTCTCCCCCATCGACAAGGCAAAATACGTCGCCGCCCGCCGCGCCTCGGCCCTGGTCGAGGACGGGATGAAGGTCGGCCTCGGCACCGGCTCCACCGCCGCCTGGATGGTGCGCTGCCTGGGCGAGCGGGTGCGCGACGAGGGGCTGCGGATCACCGGCGTGCCGACCAGCAGCCGCACCGGCGCACTGGCCCGGCAACTGGGGATCGAGATCGTCACGCTGGACGAGGCGAAATGGCTCGACCTGACGATCGACGGGGCGGATGAATTCGACGCCGAACTGAACCTGATCAAGGGCGGCGGCGCGGCGTTGTTGCAGGAAAAGATCGTCGCCTCCGCCTCCGACCGGATGGTGGTGATCGCCGATGCGGCGAAAGAGGTCGCGCAGCTCGGCGCCTTCCCGCTGCCGGTGGAGGTGGTGCCCTTCGGCTGGCAGACCACCCGCACCGTGATCGAGGAACTGCTGATCTCGATGGACGTTCTGGGCCGCACGACCAGCCTGCGGCTGAACGGCACGCAGCCGCTCGTCACCGACGAGGGGCATTACATCGTCGACCTGCACCTGAACCGGATCGGCAATCCGCGCGCGCTGGCGCTGGCGCTGAACCAGATCCCGGGCGTGGTCGAAAGCGGGCTGTTCATCGACATCTGCGACATGGTGGTGATCGGCGGCACCGATGGCCGGGTCGAAACCCGCGACCTGCACACCGGCGCGATCACGCAGGAGGTCATCGACGTGTCCGAAGACAGCAACATCTTCAAGGACATCGACTGATGGGGTTCGACGTCGACCTGTTCGTGATCGGCGGCGGCTCGGGCGGGGTCCGGGCCGCGCGGGTGGCTGCGGGCGAGCATGGCGCCCGGGTCGCGCTGGCCGAAGAATACCGGATGGGCGGAACCTGCGTCATCCGCGGCTGCGTGCCGAAGAAGCTGATGGTCTATGCGTCGTCCTTCCCCGCGCTGGCCGAAGAGGCGCGCGCCTATGGCTGGTCGGCGGATGTGGGGGCCTTCGACTGGCCCGCGTTCCGGGGGCGGCTGAGCGCCGAACTCGACCGGCTGGAAGGGCTCTACCGCAAGGGCCAGACCGGCGCGGGCGTCACCGTGCATGACCAGCGCGCGACCGTCGCCGGCCCGCATGAGGTCCGCCTTGCCGATGGCACCACGGTTCGCGCGAAGCATATTCTGGTCGCCACCGGGGCGCGGCCCTTCGTGCCGGAGTTTCCGGGCAACGAACATGTGCTGACCTCGAACGACATGTTCGGGCTCGACACCCTGCCCCGGCGGCTGCTGATCGTCGGCGGCGGGTTCATCGCCTGCGAATTCGCCTGCATCATGGAGGGGCTGGGGGTCGAGGTCACGGTCTGGAACCGCTCGCCCCTGCTGCGCGTCTTCGACCGCGAATGCGCGGAGCTGATCACGGCGCGGATGGCGGCGCGCGGCATCCGCATCGCGACGGGGCGCACCGTGGACCGGATCGTCAAGGGCGACGGGCTGGCGGTGACTTCGGGCGAGGTCACGGAGACCTTCGACGCGGTGCTTTATGCCACGGGCCGGGTGCCGAATACCGAGGGGCTGGGGCTGACCGAGGCGGGCGTCACGCTGCGCGGCAATGGCGCGGTGGCGGTCGATGACTGGTCGCAAACCAACGTGCCCTCGATCTTCGCGGTGGGCGATGTCACCGACCGGATCAACCTGACCCCCGTCGCGATCCGCGAGGGCCATGCCTTTGCCGATACCGTCTTCGGCGCCAATCCGCGCCGGGTGGACCATGATCTGGTCGCCTCGGCGGTGTTCACGCGGCCCGAATTCGGCACCTGCGGCCTGTCCGAGGAAGCCGCCCGCGCGCGGGAGGAGGTCGAGGTCTATGCCGCGGGCTTCCGGCCGATGCGGGCGTCCTTCGCGGGCGGCGATGAGAAAGTGCTGATGAAGCTGGTCGTTTCGCGCGCCACGCGGCGGGTTCTGGGCTGTCATATCGTCGCACCCGATGCGGGCGAGATGATCCAGCTCGCCGCCATCGCGATGAAGATGGGCGCGACGAAGGAACAGTTCGATGCCACCTGTGCCGTCCATCCGACGATGGCCGAGGAGTTGGTGACGATGCGAAAGCCGGTGCGCTGAACTCACGCGCGCTTGATTTATCACGATCAGTCCCCACCTCGGCAGGGACATAACGAAAGGCGAGGACAGCATGACGAACGGAGGTCCCTGGGGATCTGGCGGTGGCCAGAACGGAGGGAATGACAACGACCGCGACCCGAACCGGCGGCCGCGGCGGCCCGGCGAAGGCTCGCCGATCCCCGAGATCGAAGACATCATGAAGAAGGGCTCGGAACAGCTGCGCGTGCTGATGGGCGGGCGCGGACCGGGTGGACGCGGGCCCTCGGGCGGCGGATCGCAGGGTCCGGGCTTTGGCAAGGGCACGATCGGGCTGGCGGTTCTGGCGGCGGTGGCGGCCTGGGGCTGGGCCTCGCTTTATACGGTGCAGCAGAACGAACGCTCGATCGAACTGATGTTCGGCAAATACTACAAGACCGGCAACCCGGGCCTGAACTTCGCGCCCTGGCCGGTGGTAACCGCCGATGTGCTGCCGGTCACCGACGAACGGACGACCGAACTGGGCACCGGGCGCAGCCGCACGACGGATGCGGGTTACGGGCGCTCCGCGGCGGTCGACACGGATTCGGGGCTGATGCTGACGCGCGACCAGAACATCGTCGATATCGAATATCAGGTGGTCTGGAACATCTCCGACCCGGCGAAATACCTGTTCAACCTGGCGGATCCCGAGGACACGATCCGCGCCGTTTCGGAATCCGCGATGCGCGACATCATCGCGCGCTCGGAACTGGCGCCGATCCTGAACCGCGACCGGGGGGCAATCGCCTCGGACCTGCGGCAGGCGGTGCAGGCGACGCTGGACGGCTATGGCGTGGGCATCAACGTGGTGCGGGTGAACTTCAACCGCGCCGACCCGCCGAGCGAGGTGATCGACAGCTTCCGCGACGTGCAGGCCGCGCAGCAGGAACGCGACCGGCTGGAGAAAGAGGCCGACGCCTATGCCAACCAGGTGACGGCGGGCGCCCGTGGTCAGGCGGCACAGTTGCAGGAACAGGCCGAAGCCTATCGGGCGCAGGTCGTCAACGATGCGCAGGGTGAGGCGGCGCGCTTCACCTCGGTCTATGAGGAATACATCAAGGCGCCCGAAGTGACGAAGCGCCGGATGTTCTTCGAGACCATGGGCCAGACGCTCGGCAATGTCGGCAAGACGGTGGTGGAGGGCGGAACCGGCACGGTGCCCTATCTGCCGCTCAACCAGCTTCGCCAGGGAGGGAGCAACTGATGCGCGCGCAATATATCATCCCCGCCGTCGTGATCCTGGCCGGGCTCGGGCTGTCGTCGCTCTATACGGTGGACGAGCGCGAAAAGGCGCTGGTGCTGCAATTCGGCGAGGTGAAGCAGGTCCGCACGGAACCGGGGCTGGGGTTCAAGCTGCCGCTGCTCCAGACGGTGGTGAAATACGACGACCGGATCCTGAGCCTGACGACGCAGCCGCTGGAAGTGACGCCGCTCGATGACCGCCGGCTGGTGGTCGATGCCTTCGCGCGCTGGCGGATCGCCGATACGGTGAAGTTCCGCGAAGCCGTCGGCACGGGGGGCGAGAATTTCGCCAAAAGCCGTCTGGATGGCATCCTGAACAATGCGATCCGCGAAGTGATGGGGTCGGTGCCCTCGACCGCCGTGCTGTCGGATGACCGGACCGCGCTGATGAACCAGATCCGCGATCTGGCCAAGCGCGAGGCGGCCTCGCTGGGCGTGGATGTGATCGACGTGCGGCTGACGCGGACGGACCTGCCGACGCAGAACCTCGCGGCGACCTACGCCCGGATGCGGGCGGAGCGCGAACGCGAGGCGGCGGACGAGCGCGCCCGGGGTGGCGAAGCCGCGCAGCGCGTGCGGGCCGCCGCCGACCGGACCGTGGTCGAGCTGACCTCCGCCGCGCGCAGGCAGGCCGAGATCATCCGCGGCGAGGCCGATGCCGAACGCAACAACGTCTATGCTGCGGCCTATGGCAAGGATCCGTCCTTCTTCGCCTTCACCCGCGCGCTTCAGTTCTATGCCGAAAGCCTGAAGCCCGACACCACCTCGCTGGTGACGAAACCGGACAGCCTGTATTTCGACTACGCCCGGTTCCTGGAAAGCCTTGGCCAGACCGAAGCGACGCAGTAACCGGCCAGACCTCTCACGAAGCGCCCGCCCCGTTGCGGGCGCTTTTTCATGCCGCCTGTCGGCCGTGCGGAATTGGTCCGGATCGGCCATATTAACTATTTCATAACTATCTTGATGACCCGGCACACCAACGGCGTTATGCGCAGGCCGTGGCGTGCGGTGGCAGAAGCCCCCACCACATCCCTTCCGATTTTACAGAGTGAACAGGGTCATGATCATGTCTCGCCAAAGTCTGGTCGCTGCACTGGCGACAACAACCTTTCTCTTCGGTCTGAACGCAGCCTCGGCCGCGACGGTCTCCGGCTCGGTCGAGCGCACGTCGGACTACGCCTTTGCCTTCACGTCGAACAACCTCGCCTATGCCGACGGCAGTGCGTTCAGCAACACGGACCTGATGCTGTTCTGCCTCGAACCCACCAAATCCACGCCGACCGACAACACCGTCTACCGTTTTGACGAAGATCCGACCGGCCGGACCCTGCGGGGCGGGGCGAGCAGCGTCGCCGCCATCAACTGGTTCGTCGACAGCTACTATGACAGCTATTTCGTGAATGGCTCCGCAGGCACGCAATGGGCGTTCCAATATGGCCTGTGGGAACTCTCCGCCGACTATACCGGCGCGGATCGCAGCATCAACGCGCGGGCGGGCGAATCCCGGCCCGGGCAGGACAACGTTCGGCTGCAAGGGTTCCGCACCGCCTGGCAGACGATCTACAACGATTTCGGCACGACCCTCCGCACGCTGGGCGACGATTACCGATCGGACGTCTATGCCATCGCCATCCTCGACACCCAGGCCAACGGCCGGCAGAACCTCGTCGCGATCTCGGAACGGCCCGCGGATGTGCCGAGCGTGCCGCTTCCGGCGGCGGGCTGGCTGCTGGTCGGCGGGATCGGCGCGCTGGCGGCAACAAAACGGCGGCGCTGATTGCCCCGCCCGAGCCACGAAGCCCCCCGAACCGGGGGGCTTTTTCGTTTCCGGCGCCACCCGGCGGGGCCGCGTCACATCGAAGTGACGCAATGCGATGGCCTTTCATTTGCGCCCGCCGCGTCCTAGGTCTTTATACGAGGAGCAAGCCGGGAACGCCCGGCCGAGAATTCCGGGAGCGATAGATGACCAGACTGACCCTTTCCCTGCCCACCCCCAGAGCGTCCCGCCTGGTCAAGGGGGTGCTGGGTGCCGCGATGATCTCCACCGCGCTGGCGATGGCGCCGGTGACCCCCGCCTTCGCGCGCGCGGCCCCCGACAGCTTTGCCGATCTGGCCGAGAAGGTCAGCCCGGCGGTGGTGATGATCACCACGACGCAAACCGTTTCGACCCCCGCGCAGCCGCAATCGCCCTTCCCCGAAGGGTCGCCCTTCTCCGACCTGTTCCCGAATTTCCCCTTCCCGAACATGCCGCAGAACGGGCCGAAACAGCCGCGCCATTCGCAGGCGCTCGGCTCGGGCTTCGTGATCTCGGAAGACGGCTATATCGTGACGAACAACCACGTCATCGAGAATGCCGACGAGATCCAGATCGAATTCTACGGCGGCCAGAAGATGGACGCGAAGCTGATCGGCACCGATCCGAAGACGGATATCGCGCTGCTGAAGGTGACGTCGGACAAGCCGCTGCCCTTCGTTCCCTTCGCCGATTCGGATGGGGCGCGGGTCGGTGACTGGGTGATGGCGATGGGCAACCCGCTGGGACAGGGGTTCTCGGTCTCGGCCGGGATCGTGTCGGCGCGCAACCGCGAACTGTCGGGCACCTATGACGATTACCTGCAAACGGATGCCGCCATCAACCGCGGCAATTCGGGCGGGCCGCTGTTCAACATGGATGGCCAGGTGGTGGGCGTGAATACCGCGATCCTGTCGCCGAACGGCGGGTCGATCGGGATCGGCTTCTCGATGGCGTCGAACGTGGTGCGCAAGGTGGTCGATCAGCTGAAGCAATATGGCGAGACGCGGCGCGGCTGGCTGGGCGTGAAGATCCAGGAGATCACCCCCGACATGGCCGATGCGATGTCCCTGCCGAAGGCCGAGGGCGCGCTGGTCTCCGAGGTGCCGGACGGCCCGGCAAAAGCCGCGGGGATGCTGGCGGGCGATGTCATCGTCAATTTCGACGGCGGCGAGGTGAAGAACTCGCGCGATCTGGTGAAGCGGGTGGCAGATGCGCCGGTCGGCCAGGCGGTGCGGGTCGTGGTGATGCGCGGCGGCAAGGAACAGACGCTTCTGGTCACGCTCGGCCGGCGCGAGACCGCCGAGGGCGAAGCCGTTCCCGCCGCCGTGACGAAACCCACCGAGGCGCAGGGCGAGGTTCTGGGCATGACCGTCGTGCCGCTGAACGACGAGCTGATCCAGGAGCTGAACCTGCCCGCCGGGCAGACCGGGCTGGTGATCCAGAACATCGACGAAACCTCGGGCGCCTTTGACAAGGGGCTGCGGCAGGGCGACCTGATCGTGGAGGCCGGGCAACAGCCGGTGGCGGAGATTTCCGACCTTCAGGCGCAGGTGAAGGCGAGCAAGGAGGCCGGGCGCAAGTCGCTGCTGATCCTGGTGCGTCGGGGCGGCGAGCCGCGCTTCGTCGCGCTGCCGATCGAGTAATCAGTCCAGCCAGGGGATCACCCCAAGCTCCTGCGCCGCGCGGATCGAGAGCGTCTCGCTGTCCAGCCCGCGCGGCCCCTGCCACGCCGCGACGGCGGCCCGGGTCGGGCCGTCCATCCGCCCCGTCACCGGTCCGCGATACAGCCCCCGCGCCGCCAGCGCCCGTTGCAGGGGAGCGACCACGCCGGGGGTCAGCGCCTCGGGGCAGACGGCGGCGAACCAGCCCCCCGCCCCTTGCCCGGCACAGCCTTCGGGGCGTTGGGCACGGATCTGCGCCGCCAGCGGCGCGGGGCCAAGGCTGACCGCGCGCGGCACCTCGGGCTGCGGGGCGCAGGCCGCGATCAGGGACAGGAGGGGAAGGGTTTTGCGCATTCGGTCACCGGAGTTCGCGCAAATCTAGCGGATCCTCCGCACGACCGGAAGGGCAGACTGGCCAAGGCCCGCCGCTTGTCCTAAAGCTCGTCACAGACAGCATTCGAGCCATCCCGCAGAGGTAAATCATGGCGAAAATCATCTATATCGAACACAACGGCGCCCACCATGAAGTCGAGGTGAAACCCGGCATGACGGTGATGGAAGGCGCGCGCGACAATGGCGTGCCCGGCATCGACGCCGATTGCGGCGGCGCCTGCGCCTGTTCGACCTGCCATGTCTATGTCGATGACGCCTGGATCGACCGCCTGCCGGAGAAGGATTCGATGGAGGAGGACATGCTCGATTTCGCCTGGAACCCCGATCCGGTGAAATCGCGCCTGACCTGCCAGATCAAGGTGACCGAGGATATCGACGGGCTGGTGGTGCATATCCCCGAACGGCAGATCTGACCGCCGCGCCGTTTTTCGGCGCGCCCGTGTCGCATCCCGGCTGGCCTTTCGCGGCGGGATGGGGCCAATGGTGGGTATCGAACGAAAGGACCGCCCGATGACGTCCCATGTGCTGACCGTGACCTGCCCGACCACGCGCGGGATCGTCGCCGCGATTTCCACCTATCTGGCGGAGGCGGGGTGCAACATCACCGACTCGCATCAGTTTGACGACACGCTGACGCAGCGGTTCTTCATGCGGGTCAGCTTCGAGGCACAGACCGGCGCGGCGCTCGACGATCTGCGCGCGGGCTTTGCACCGGTGGCGGAGCGGT
The DNA here is from genome assembly GCF_047600745.1 of Paenirhodobacter sp. Lineage (GTDB taxonomy): Bacteria > Pseudomonadota > Alphaproteobacteria > Rhodobacterales > Rhodobacteraceae > Rhodobacter. The sequence continues at coordinate 942,343 of NZ_JASGKI010000004.1, forward strand.
TCGGCATGGACTGGGCTTTCCACGACGCGGCCAGCAAGATGAAGGTCTTGCTGATGGTGTCGAACTTCGGCCATTGCCTGAACGACCTGCTGTATCGCTCGCGGATCGGGGCGCTGCCGATCGAGATCGTGGCGGTGATCTCGAATCATCTGACCTATCAGAAGGTGGTGGTGAACCACGACATCCCCTTCCACCACATCCGGGTGACGAAGGAGAACAAGCCCGAGGCCGAAGCCCGGTTGATGGCGGTGGTAGAGGAAACCGGCGCCGAGCTGGTGGTGCTGGCGCGCTACATGCAGATCCTGTCGGATGAGCTGTGCCGGAAGATGTCGGGCCGGATCATCAACATCCACCACTCCTTCCTGCCGTCGTTCAAGGGCGCGAACCCTTACAAGCAGGCCTATGAACGGGGGGTGAAGCTGATCGGGGCGACGGCGCATTATGTGACGGCGGATCTGGACGAAGGCCCGATCATCGAGCAGGACACCGTGCGCATCACCCATGCCCAATCGCCCGAGGATTACGTTTCCCTTGGCCGCGATGTCGAGGCGCAGGTGCTGGCGCGGGCGATCCATGCCCATATCCACCACCGCAGCTTCATCAACGGCAACAAGACCGTGGTCTTCCCCGCCTCCCCCGGCAGCTACGCGTCGGAACGGATGGGCTGATCGCGCATGACGCAGGACCGGATCTTCCCCGGCATCGCGCTCATGATCGGCTTCTGCATCGTCGCGCCGCTGATCGACGTTGCGTCGAAACTCGCGTCGCAGGCGGTGCCGGTGGGGACGGTGACGCTGGGGCGGTATCTGGTGCAGGGGGTGCTGATGGCGCCCTTCGTTTTGGCGCTGCGGCTGCGGGTCGGGCTGTCGGGGCGGGTGCTGTGGTTCAGCCTTGCGCGGGCGGCTGTGTCGGTTCTGGCGACCTATTGCTTCATCGCCGCGGTGCAGGTGATGCCGATCGCCGATGCGCTGGCCATCGCCTTTGTCGAGCCCTTCGTCATCCTGTTCATCGGCCATTTCGTCCTGGGCGAAGAGGTCGGTCCGCGCAGGCTCTGGGCCTCGGTCGTGGGGTTCATCGGCGCGCTGTTCGTGATCCAGCCATCGTTCACGAAATTCGGGACGGTGGCGCTGTTTCCGCTGGGCACGGCGCTGTGCTTTGCGCTTTATATCCTGCTGACGCGGCGGCTGTCACGCGATGTCCATCCGGTGACGATGCAGCTGCATACCGCCGTTTTCGGGGCGCTGATCTGCCTGCCGCTGCTGCTCATCGGCGGGGTGCTCGGGTCGGAGGAGGTGCGGCTGACGGCGCCCGAGGGGATCTTCTGGCTGTGGTGCGCCTGCGTCGGCATCGCCTCGACCGTCAGCCATATGTCGATGTCCTATGCGCTGAAATTCGCGCCCTCGGCGACGCTGGCACCCCTGCATTATTTCGAGATGATCACCGCGACGCTGTTCGGATATCTGGTCTTCGGCGATTTTCCGAATGCGCTGACCTGGCTCGGCGTGGCGATCATCACCGGCTCGGGCCTGTATCTGGTGCATCGCGAACGGGTCAATGCGGCAGCGCGCCAAGCACCCGAATCAGGTTGCGTTTTGGCAGCAGAAGCAGCGCCGGACCGCTGAGGTCCAGCCGCACCGGCCCGGTGACCGCGTTCGACGTACCGATCCGACCCGCCGGTTCCATCACCAGCCCGTCGATCGGCCAGCGCAGCCCTTCGGAGGTGCCGTAAACCCGGCCGAAGGGGAAGATCGACAGCCTCTCCCCCAGCGGCAGGTCGATGCCGAACCGTTCGGGCGCACGGAAGATCACCTCATCCTCGGACATCAGGATGACGGTGCGCGGCTGCTGCGCGATCTCGCTGAAGGCCGCCAGCGTGTGATCGGCGCGCAGGCCGGTGAAGCCGAGGCCGAGGAAGAACGGCGCCGTCACATGGGCGAGGCATTTGCCGAAATCCGTGCTGTCCTGTTCCGCGATCCGATGCACCCGCGCGCCCAGCCGGGTGCGGCCTTCCGGGCTGAGGCTGTCCATGTCGCCGATCACCGCATCGGGCAACAGCCCTTCGGCCAGCAGCCGATCCGCCCCGCCGTCCGCCGCGACCAGATGCGGCGCAAGCGTCAGGGCCAGCCGCAGATCCGCCGGATCCAGCCCCCCGCCCCCCACCAGGGTCACCCCTTCGGCATATGTCGCAATCGTCGCCATGTGGGAGTGATGACGCGGCGCGGGCGAAAGCTCAACCATGAGGAGGGGAATTTATCGTTCATTAAGCATGCCGCGCCCAAGATGGCCCGGCAAACGCGGTTCGGAGAGGAATCATGGGTAGCGGCGCCAGCAAGGTTCTAACGGTGTCTTACGGGACATTCTCCTGCACGCTCGAAGGGTTCGACGACCCCTTCACGACGATGAAGCAGGTTGCCGAGTGTTTCCGTGATCTTGCCGCGCAGGATCGGCATTTCGGCGCTACGCCGCCCCAGCCCGATCCGGATCGGGCGGTGGCTGAGCAGACGACCGATGAGGTGCTGGCCGAAAAGCTCGACCGGATCCGGCAGGCGGTCGCCGTGGCCCGGGGGGCAGAGGCCGATGTCACCCCCTTGCATCCCGCCGAGGAGGAGATCGCGCAGGCGGCGGAGTTCTCCCTGCCGGATCAATCGGAACCCACGGCGGAGCGCCCGCGCGGGCTTGCACCCCTCATGGCGGTGGTCACGCGGCCCAAACGGGAGGAAGCGGCGGTTCCGCCATTGCTGCTGGTCTCGGAGCAGCGCGTGGACGGGAAACAAATCCTGCGACGGGCGCCGCCGGAGCCGCTTGACGTTTTCGACCCGTTCGATGCCGAAACCCCCGACAGCCCGACGCGGTTCGCGGGATATGCGCGGGCGCTCGGAACCCAAGGGCTGGCGGACCTGCTCGAAGCGGCGGCGGCCTATACCGCGCAGGTCGAGGGGCAGACACTGTTCTCGCCGCCGGAACTGATGCGCAAACTCTCCGCCGTGCCGGAAGAGAAGTTCACCCGCGAAGAACGCATGCACGTCTTCGCCAAGCTGCTGCGTCAGGGCAAGATCGTGAAGGTTCATCCCGGACAATATGCGATCACCGAAGCCTCCCGCTACTACCGCCACGGCACCTGACCCCGGAGCGCATCGCGCCCGATCGCGGCGACAGCCACGCGATCGGGCAGGCCCCTGCCCCGCAGTCTGGACAAAAAAAAGGCCGAGCAAAAGCTCGGCCGTAGTCCAACAGGGAGGTAGAAGTCGATGAGAGTTTCCTCAACCACCGCCTTCTGTAGCTTGATTTATGTGCAGTTTGAAAACTCTTCAAGGGGAATCGTGCCACGGCATCATCATACCAGCCATGCGCCTTGCGAATGCCTGTCCTCAGCCCTGCTCGCTCCCCACATCGACCGCCTGAAGCCGCCGATAGGCCAGGATTTCGTCCTGCACGAACTCCCGGAAGGCGGTGACCCGGCGCGACTGCCGCAACTCTTCGGGATAGGCGAGGAACACCGGCACCTCGACCGATTCGACATCGGGCAGCACGCGTTCCAGATCCGGGAAATCGACCGCCAGGTAATCGGGCAGAACCCCGATGCCGATATGGTTCAGAACCCCCTGCAAGACACCGAAATAATTGTTCACGTTCAGCGTCGAATGCACGTCCTGCGTCAGGATGCTGCGCGTCAGATGCGCCCCGGCGGAAACCTGCGGCACAAGGGGGCTCTGGCAGATCAGGCGGTGGTGACGCATATCCTCGATCCGCTCGGGACGGCCCGCGCGTTGCAGATAGGCCTGCGTCGCATAAAGCCGCATCCGGATGTTGAGCAGCCGCTTGCGCACCAGATCCGCCTGATTCGGCTCCTTCATCCGGATTGCGACATCGGCCTCCCGCATCGGCAGGTCGAGCACGCGCTCCTCAAGGATCAGGTCGATCTTCAGGTCGGGATAGCGCTCATACAGCTTCGACAGGCGCGGGGTCAGCCAAAGCGTCCCGAAACCGACCGTGGTGGTGACCTTCAGCTCGCCGAAGACCTCCTCCTCGGAATCGCGGATCCGGGCGGCGGCGGTATCGAGCTTCTTCGCCATGGTCGAGGTGGCGTCGAACAGCAACTCCCCCTGCTCCGTCAGGATCAGCCCACGGGCGTGCCGATGGAACAGCGTCGTTCCAAGCGCCTCTTCGAGCGCGCGAATCTGTCGGCTGACCGCCGATTGCGAAAGCCTCAGCGCATCCCCCGCATGGGTCAGGGAGCCCGCGTCCGCGACCGCGTGAAAAATCCGCAGCTTGTCCCAGTCCATTCCCGGCATGCGTCCAACTCATCCCTGCTTTGCGCTTTCTTCGCATATAGGTATCATTCCCGCATCACAAACAGGATTTAGCCGGAATTTCCTGTACAGGCCGATGTTTGCGTGATTCGCCGCGATCCGTGACACGTTTGCACGATCCGATGCCCAATGGGCGGGCACCCCGGGCCCACCGCCCCTTGCCGCGCTGCGGCTGGCGGCCTAGATTGTCAGCAAAGGACGAGGAGTGCCCAATGCCGATGGAAGCCCAGGACATCGAAGCCCTGATCCGTGCATCGTTTCCCGATGCGAAGATCACGATCACCGATCTTGCGGGGGACGGAAACCACTGGGCGGCCGAGGTGGTCGACGCTTCGTTCAAGGGTCAGAACCGGGTGCAGCAGCAGCGCGCCGTCTTCGCTTCGCTGAAAGGCGCGATGGACGGGCCGAACGCGCCGCTGCATGCGCTCGCGCTGACGACCAAGGCACCGGAATGAGCCCCGCGGGGCAGGAAGGACAAACAGGATGAGCGCGATCGACCGGATCAGGGACGAAGTTACCACCAACGATGTGGTGCTGTATATGAAGGGCACCAAGGAAATGCCGCAATGCGGTTTTTCCAGCCGCGTCGCCGGGGTGCTGAACTACATGGGCGTCGACTACAGGGATGTGAACGTGCTGGCGGATCCGGAGATCCGTCAGGGCGTGAAGGATTTCTCGGACTGGCCGACGATCCCACAACTTTATGTGAAGGGCGAATTCGTTGGCGGCTGCGACATCGTGACGGAAATGACGCTCTCGGGCGAACTCGACAAACTGTTCGAGGACAACGGCATTCCCTTCGACAAGACCAAGGCGGATGCAATCCGCGCCGCCAACGCCTGAGCTTGCTACGCTGGCGGCAGGAGGCCCCACCCCGGCATGCCGCTTGATCCTTCGTGGTTCAGGCAGGTGGTCCACAATACCCCCGGCGGCCATTGCCCCGGCCGCCGGTTGGCGCAGTTGAAGCAGGAATAACAGGCCGCCTGGCTGGTGAATGCCATCCGCTGCATGGATCTGACGACCTTCCCGGGGGATGACACGCCCGGTCGAGTCGTGCGCGAAGGCATGGCGCCCGCCCTCCGACAGCCTGATGCGGGCGCTCGGTTTGGTGGAGCCAACGACAAGCACGATCTGCGGCTATCCGACGATGGTTGCCCCGGCGGTCCGGGCGCTGGAGGGATCCTGCATTCCGGCGGCTTCGGTTCCTCTTGCCCCTGCGGCCCGCCGAGATTCGCGTGCGGTCGAGGAAGGCGCCGAGATCGACATCGCCCCGTCAAGCGCCGCAGCACAGGCGGGGTAGCGGGTGCGCCCTATCAGGGTAGGGCGCAAGCCGGCATCGCCTTCGCTAACGCGCTCATGGGTTTGTGTTCGCATTTTGGCCAAGAGTTACATTGCACTTTATCAAGCGGTGAGACGTTGACCTTCTACGGGCTTTTTCCAGCATCTGCGACTAGAGTCCGGCGCATGGCGAGGAGGGGCGATGAAGACGGCACGCCTGACGGAAGAGCAGATCATCGGGATCGTGCAGGGGCCTGAGGCGGGCGCGACGCGTGCCGATCTCTGCCGCAAGCGCGGGATATCGGAAGGCCCGTGTCTTGGCCTAGAAGGCGAAGTATTCCGGGATGACGGTCTCAGAGGCCAAGCGGCTGAAGGCGCTGGAGGACGGGAATGTCAAGCTGAAGAAGCTGCTGGCCGGGCAGATGCTCGACATGGCAGCGATGAAGGAACTTCTGTCAAAAGTGAGGGCGTTGCGCCACCGGTTCAGGCAAAGCCCGAACGGTGAAGCGCGAAGCTGTCGCGCAACTGAAGGCCCATCTCGGGGTATCGGAACGGCGGGCGTGAGATTGCCGGAGCGGACCGCAAGATGGTGCGCTACCAGTCGCGGCGCACCGAACACAGCCCAGGCGGTTGCGCGATCTGGCCAACGAGCGGCGCAGGTTTGGCTACCGGCGACTGTTCGTCCTGCTCAGGCCGGAAGGCGAAGTGTCGGGGATCAACCGCATCTGTCGGCTCTGCCGCGAGGAAGGGTTAACCGTCCGTAAACGCAAAGCACGCCGCAAGGCCATCGGCACGAGGGCCCGATCCTGATCGAAGCGCGGGCCAATGCCCGTTGGTCGCTGGACTTCGCCCACGATCAGTTCGCCTGCGGGCGGCGGTTTCGGGTGCTGAACGTGGTGGATGATGTCACCCGGGAATGCCTCGCCGCGATCCCGTTCGCCATCGGCCTTGAACCGGTGGCGGCGCGATGGCTCACCATCAATCTCGGGCCGCCGCGTGGCGCGGGAACGGACGACGCTGATTGAACGGCGCGGCAGGCCGGGAAGGATCGTCAGCGATCGACGAAGATCGAAAAACCCGGGGGATCGTTTGTAGGGCGGAGGGCTCTGCCGGATTTACCGGGAGGAAGGGCTGTCGGTGTGCCGCCGTCGTGGCCGCAAGCGAGCGCGGGGCAGTCTGACACCCATACCGCTGCCGCTGCGCCCGAGCCAACGCTGGTCGGATACATTCGGGGCCTGCCGAAAGGTCCGCATTCTGGCGGTCAACGACGATTGCTGCCGCGAGAAACGCGCGCTGATCGCCGATACAAGCATCTCGGGGGCAAGGGTGGCGCGCGAACTGGACGCCTTGATCAGGATCTACGGCAAACCCAGCTGCATCGTCAGTGACAATGGCACCGGGTTCACCACCAGGGCGATCCTGAAATGGGCCAATGAGAACGGCGTCGAGTGGCCCTACATCGCGCCGGGCAAGCCGCAGCAGAACGGCTACGTCGAGAAGCTTCAACGGCAGCCTGCGCGACGTATGCCTGAACGAAGAGATATTCGATAGTCTGGCTGATGCCCGCCGGAAGCTGGCCCTCTGGCGATATGACGACAACACGTCAGGCCGCATTCCTCGCCGGCAACAAAACCCCGGAAGAAGCGCGCCGGGGCGATTGAGAAATCTGAGGGCTCCACACCCCGCGCGCTTGCCCACCCGAAACCGACCACGATCAACCCCAATAACTCTCGTTATGAACAAGAGAACGACCGGGGCGGAGGGCATGATCTATGCACAACAACCCCGGCCCGCGCTTCTGAATGGTTTGAAGCGCCATAAAGCCTACCTGTCGCGCATCGAGGGCAAGCCAATGCTTGATGCCAGCGCCACCGCCCAAGCTATCGCCAAACCCGTTGAGTCAGGCGCATGCCCTCCTGTGACAGGGAGCGGGCCCATGACGCCCAACGGCTTCCGTCCGGAGAACCAGACCCATGCCCATCTGTTGCTTGACGACCAGGGCCCTGGTCTGGACCCTTTGAGCCCCCCCGGAGACCTTGGCGGCATCGGGGCATCCTGGGCCAACTCCGGCGGGCAATGACGACCACGGTCAGGGGCGAACGTGATCCCGACCTGTATCCCAAGGACGTGACGACCTTCCGCAGCATCCGGGGACATTGCCCTGGGTGCGCTGAGGATGCCGGGCGGTGAAGCGCTGTGCCATCTACAACTGTGCTTTCTGGGCCTGCCGGACGCCGCACTTGCCGCAATAGCAGATGCCAGTAAGCATGTTCGGACTGCTGACGACGCGCAGCGGCGTCACCTTCGGGTTGCGGGCCTGCAACCGCTGCTGGATGGCCTCGAACGTTTCCAGGTCAACAAGCGGCGGCACCTGAACGGTGACGATTTCCTCTGGGGGTTGCCGAAGCGCCTGAGACGCCGACCTTCGCCCTCGAAGTGACGCGACGAAGAAGGACTGGCTCCCCGCTGACAATAAAGGAGCCCCCTGCCCTCTAGCGGCCCGCATTTCTGGCTTCAGCCAGTAGCGGAACGGCCTCTCCCTTAGGGTTACGGCCAGCATCAATGACCGGCTCTGAGAAGTTGACAGAAAAAGTCAGCGGGCGGTTAAAACCGCTCGTCACAATCGTTGCCACGACGACCAAAGCGCTACCGATTTCCGCATTGACGCGCGAATTAGGCGCATATGATCCTGAATGGCGCACCGTTGAGCCACTGGCAAACAGGTGTCGGGAATGGTGGGTGATGAGAGACTCGAACTCCCGACATCCTCGGTGTAAACGAGGCGCTCTACCAACTGAGCTAATCACCCAAGCCCGCGCTGTTTAGCCATTCCGGGCCGCGCTGGCAAGGGTCAGATCCCGTCATCCACCGGCTCGAACGCCTCGGCGCGGGCGCGGCGCCAACGGCTGAGATAGCCGAAGCGATCGTCGTCCTCGCGCAGCAGGAATCCCACCGGCATATAGGGATATACCTCGTCGCCCACCACCATGTTGCGGTCCTTCTCGCGCATCAGGAAATGCTGCGGCATGAATTTTCCGGGATGGTCGAGCCCCGCCGCCCCGGTGAATTCCGCCAGCGCCTTCAGCGTGTTGCGGTGGAAATTCGCGACCCGCTCGGCCTTGTCCGGCACCACCAGCGCGTGCTGGCGCCGCGGATCCTGCGTCGCCACACCCACCGGGCAGCGGTTGGTGTGGCACGACTGCGCCTGGATGCAGCCGACCGCGAACATGAAGCCGCGCGCCGAATTCGCCCAGTCGGCCCCGAGCGCCAGCACCTTGGCGATGTCGAAGGCCGAGATCAGCTTGGCCGAGGCGCCGATCCGGATCTTGTGCCGGATCCCCGCGCCGCGCAGCGTGTTATGCGCGAAGGTCAGCCCCTCGATCAGCGGCATCCCCATATGGTTGGCGAATTCCTGCGGCGCGGCCCCGGTGCCGCCCTCCTTGCCGTCGATGACGATGAAGTCGGGGGTGATGCCGGTTTCCAGCATCGCCTTGACCATACACATGAATTCGCGCCGGTGACCGATGCAGAGCTTGAACCCCACCGGCTTGCCCCCCGACAGTTCGCGCAGTTGCGCGATGAAGGCCATCATCTCCAGCGGCGTCGAGAAGGCCGAATGCGAGGGCGGCGAAATGCAGTCCACCCCCATCGGCACGCCCCGCGCCTCGGCGATTTCGGGCGAGATTTTCGCCGCGGGCAGCATGCCGCCATGGCCGGGCTTGGCGCCCTGGCTCAGCTTGATCTCGATCATCTTCACCTGCGGATCGGCGGCGGTGACGGAGAAACGCTCCGGGCTGAACGAGCCGTCATCGTTGCGGCAGCCGAAATAACCCGAGCCGATTTCATAGATCAGATCGCCTCCGCCCGTGCGGTGATAGCGCGAAATCCCGCCCTCGCCGGTGTCATGGGCAAAGCCGCCCTTCTTCGCGCCGGTGTTCAGCGCCAGGATCGCATTGGCCGACAGCGCGCCGAAGCTCATCGCCGAGATGTTGTAGATCGACGCGTCATAGGGCTGCGTGCAATCCGGCCCGCCGATCCGGACGCGGAAATCGCTGTCGGTGATATGCTTGGGCCGCGTCGAATGGGTCAGCCACTGATAACCCGATTCATAGACCCGCTGCGTGGTACCGAAGGGACGCGCGGCCTCAATGTTCTTGGCGCGCTGATAGACCAGCGTGCGTTCATCGCGCGAGAACGGCTCCTCGTCCTTGTCGCTCTCGATCAGATATTGCCGGATCTCGGGGCGGATCTCCTCGAACAGGAAGCGCAGATGGCCCATGATCGGATAGTTGCGCAGGATCGAATGCCGGGTCTGGATCAGGTCGTAGACCCCCAGCCCGGTCAGCAGCCAGAACAGCAGGGCAAGCGAGAACAGCCACCCCCACCAGATCATCGCAACCGTGAGCGCAAGCGCAAGCGCTCCGGCCGCCATCAGCACCGAATAGCGCAGGTATCGGGAAATCATGCCTCTCCTCCTCGAAATCACCGGGGCCGGACCGGCACCAATGATTCCCTCCGCGTCGATCAAACCCGGCGTCCGGGGGACTGTCCAGCCCCTAGACCGGATGGTGGCGCCGGAACCGCAGCGACGAAATCAGCGACAGTCCGATCAGCGTGGCGCCCAGCAGCCCCGTCACCACCTCGGGCACATGAATCAGGGTCTGCGCGAACATCACCATACTGAGGATCAGCACCGACCAGAACGCGCCGTTTTCCAGATAGCGGAACTGTGCGAGCGTGTTACGTTCGACCAGCATGATCGTCATAGAACGCACATACATCGCGCCGATGCCCAGCCCGATCGCGATCAGGAACAGGTTCTGCGTCAGCGCGAAGGCCCCGATCACGCCGTCGAAGCTAAAGGACGCATCCAGCACTTCGAGATAGAGGAACGCGCCGACGCCACCCTTTGCCGCTTCCGACGCCATCGAGGCACGGTCGAGCACCTGCCCCAGCACCTCGACGCCCAGGAACGTCACCAGCCCCGCGATCGCCGAGAACAGGAAGGTGTTTTCCGTGGCGGGCGGCAGGATCCAGGTGAACAGCATCACCAGCAGCAGCACGAAGCCGATCTCCAGCCCGCGGATCGAGGCACAGGCCCGCAACCGCCGCTCCAACGCGGCGATCCAGTCGACCTCCTTGTCGCCATCGACGAAATAGCTCAGCGCGACCATCATCAGGAAGGCCCCGCCGAAGGCTGCGATCGAGACATGCGCCTCGCCGATGATCCGGGCATATTCGGCGGGCTGCGTCGCGGCGAGCTTCACCGCCTCCACCGGGCCGATCTTCGCCGCGATCACCACGATCAGCAGCGGGAAGATGATCCGCATCCCGAAGACCGCGATCACGATGCCCCAGGTCAGGAAGCGGCGCTGCCACTTGTGGCTCATCTCGCGCAGGCGGTTGGCGTTGACGATGGCATTGTCGAACGAAAGTGAGATTTCCAGCACCGCGAGGATCGAGGCGATCAGCAGGAAGGAAACCGCCCCCGCCGTGTTCCCGGCATACATCCAGCCCAGCCATGCCGCCAGCAACAGCCCGGCGAGCGTAAAGGCGAAGGCGCCGCCGAAATACTTGAACATCGTCTGCATCGGGTCTGTCCTTTCCTGCGCGGGCGGATTGCCCGCGACATAGGCCCGCCCGCCCCGCGCCGCAAGGCGGCAAGGCAAACGCCGCACACCCGTGCCGCGACGGACACACCGCCAGACGGCGTTCAGCTCAGCGCGCCCCGCGGCGGGTCCAGCCGTAAAGCGCGATCAGTTCCACCGCCACATGCGCCCCGGCCACCGCCGTCGCCCCCGTGGTGTCATAGGGTGGCGAGACCTCGACCACATCGCCGCCCACGAGGTTGATCCCCGCCAGCCCGCGCAGGAGCGCCGCCGCCTGCCAACTGGCCAGCCCGCCCCAGACCGGCGTGCCGGTCCCGGGCGCGAAGGCCGGGTCGAGACAGTCGATATCGAAGGTGATGTAGCACGGCCGCTCCCCCACCACCGCGCGGATGCGGCGCAGCGTTTCGTCGACCCCGGCCTGATGGACGAAGGGCGCGTCGACGATCGTCACCCCCAGCGTATCGGGATTGTCGGTGCGGATCCCCACCGAAACGGTGGCTGCCGGGTCCACGATGCCCTGTTTGATCGCCTTGTAAAGGAAGGTGCCGTGGTCGATCCGCGACATGTCGTCATCGGCCCAGGTGTCGGAATGGGCGTCGAACTGGATCAGCGCCATCGGCCCGAATTTCTCCGCATAGGCGCGCAGGATCGGCAGAGTGATGAAATGGTCGCCCCCCAGCGTTACCGTCCCCGCCCCCGCCGCCAGAATCCCCGCGATATGGGCCTGCACCCGGTCCGGAAAGGAGGCGGTATGGGCATAGTCGAAGGCCAGGTCACCATAATCGACGATGTTCATCTCGCTCATCGGATCATAGCCCCAGCCATAGGGCGCATCGAAGGCCTGTAGCGTCGAAGCCTCCCGGATCGCGCGCGGCCCGAAGCGCGTGCCCGGCCGGTTCGTCACCGCCTGGTCGAAGGGCACGCCGGTCACCGCCAGATCCACCCCGGTCAGATCCTTGGTATAGGCCCGGCGCAGGAAGCTGACCGCCCCGCCAAAGGCGTTTTCAAAGGCCGGACCACGGCGCTCGGCCCGGGTGAAGGCCATGTCGATCTGGGTTTTCGCGTCCTCAAGTGCCATCGGCCCCTCCCTTTTCCGCCAGAAAGCCCGGGGCCACAGCAAAGGTCAAGCCGTCCCGGTTAACGCCTGCGTCAGCGCGCCGCAGCGCTGGTTGATCTGGATCAACAGTTTGTTCACTGCAACGTGAAATTAGATTGATTCTATATAGCCACGGAGGATCAGACTCATGACACGTCCCCTCATCGCAGCGATACTGGCCAGCGCCTTCGCCCTGCCCGCCTTTGCCGACGATGCCGAACTGCGCACTCTTGCCAAGGAGAATTTCGAAGCCATCCCGATGCAACCGCCGCAACTGGGCGATAGCAACATGATGACGCGCGATCGGGTCGATCTGGGCGCGATGCTGTTCTTCGATCCGCGGATGTCGAAGTCGGGCGTGTTCTCGTGCCAGTCGTGCCACAATGTCGGGCTGGGCGGGGTCGACGGGCTGGAAACCTCCATCGGCCACGGCTGGCAGAAGGGGCCGCGCAACGCACCCACCATGCTGAACGCCGTGTTCAACGTCGCGCAGTTCTGGGATGGCCGCGCGCCCGACCTGAAGGAACAGGCCAAGGGCCCGGTGCAGGCTGGGGTCGAGATGAACAACACCCCCGATAATGTCATCGTCACGCTGAAGTCGATGCCCGGCTATGTCGAGGCCTTCGGCAAGGCATTCCCGGGCGAGAACGACGCCATCACCTTCGACAATTTCGCCAAGGCGATCGAGGCGTTCGAGGCGACGCTGATCACCCCGAACTCCCGCTTCGACCAGTTCCTGATGGGGGCGGACGGCGCGATGACGGCGGACGAGAAGGCCGGGTTGGCGCTGTTCATGGATACCGGCTGCACCGCCTGCCACAACGGCATCAACATCGGCGGCAACGACTACTGGCCCTTCGGCGTGGTCGAAACCCCCGGCGCCGAGATCCTGCCCGAGGGCGACAAGGGCCGCTTCCAGGTCACCGCGACGGCGGGCGAGGAATATGTGTTCCGCGCCGCCCCCCTGCGCAACGTCGCGATCACCGCGCCTTACTTCCACTCCGGCAAGGTCTGGGATCTGCGCGAGGCGGTGGCTGTGATGGCGAATTCGCAGCTTGGCGCCGAACTGGATGACAAGCAGATCGACCAGATCGTTGCCTTCCTGGGCACGCTGACCGGCGAACAGCCGAAGGTCGAGCATCCGCTCCTGCCGGTGCGGGGCCCGGACACGCCGAAGCCCGAACAGATGTAACCGCTCGCCCGGACCCTCCGCCCCCGGGCGGGGGGTTCCTTTACCTGCAACTGGACAGTGGCGCCCCCGGTGCTAATGTCCGGCGGGAATAAGGAGGCTCCCATGACCCTTGACGCCGTTCTCACCCGCATCGACGACAGCCTGCCGCAGGCGATCGACCGCCTGACCGATCTGCTGCGGATCAAGTCGATCTCGACCGATCCGGCCTACAAGGCCGATTGCGCGGCGGCGGCCGAATGGCTGGTGGCCGAATTGAACGGGCTGGGCTTCAAGGCCGAACTGCGCCCCACCCCCGGCCATCCGATGGTGGTCGCGCGGCACGAAGGCCCTGGCCCGCATCTGCTGTTTTACGGCCATTACGACGTGCAGCCGGTCGATCCGCTGAACCTGTGGAAGCGCGACCCCTTCGACCCGGCGATCGAGGAAACCGCGAACGGTCCGGTCATCCGAGGCCGCGGCTCGTCGGACGACAAGGGCCAGCTGATGACCTTCATCGAGGCCTGCCGCGCCTATAAGGAGGTCAACGGCACCCTGCCCGGCAATCTGACGATCTTCTTCGAGGGTGAAGAGGAATCCGGCTCGCCCTCGCTGATCCCGTTCATGCAGGCGAACAAGGCGGAACTGAGCTGCGACCTTGCGCTGATCTGCGACACCTCGATGGTCTCGCCCGGCGTGCCCTCCATCGCCGGGCAGTTGCGCGGCATGCTGAAGGAAGAATTCACCCTGCACGGCCCGCGCATCGACCTGCATTCGGGCCATTACGGCGGCCCGGCGCTGAACCCGCTGCGCGAGATCGCCCATATCATCGCCTCGTTCCATGATGCCGATGGCCGGGTGGCGGTCGCGGGGTTCTATGACGGCGTGCATGAGGTGCCCACAGATCTGAAGCGGCAATGGGAGAACTGCGGCTTTGACGAAAAGGCCTATCTGGACCATGCCGGGATGACCGTCGCCCATGGTGAAAAGGGCTATAGCGCGCTGGAACAGCAATGGTCCCGCCCGACGCTGGAGATCAACGGCCTCTGGGGCGGCTATCAGGGCGCCGGGTCGAAAACCGTGATCCCGGCCGAGGCGCATGTGAAGATCACCTGCCGTCTGGTGGGCGACATGGATCCGACCGACCTGCGCCAGAAGATCCGCAAACATGTCGAAGACCGCCTGCCGGTGGATGCTTCCGTGACCTGGGACAGCGACCTTGACGGCGCGCCCGCTGCGGTGATGGACACCTCGCGCCCGGAATTCGAGGCGGCGCGGCAGGCGCTTTCCGACGAATGGAACCGCGAGGCGGTGATCGTCGGCATGGGCGGCTCGATCCCGATCGCCTATTATTTCAAGTCGATCCTCGGCATGGATGCGATGCTGATCGGCTACGCGAACGACGACGACGCGATCCATTCGCCGAACGAGAAATACGACGTCAAGAGCTTCCACAAGGGCATCCGCAGCTGGGCGCGGGTGCTCGACCGGATCGCGGGCTGAGCCTAACCGATAACCATGTCGTCCCGGTGGATCAGCGCGGCGCGCCCCGGATAGCCCAGGATCTGTTCGATCTCACGCGAGCGATGCCCGGCGATCAGCCGGGCCTCTTCCGAGGTGTAGCGCATCAGCCCCTTGCCAAGCGCCCCCCCATCCGGCCCGGCAATCGTCACCGGCTCGCCGCGCCCGAACCGCCCGGCGACCCGCACCACACCGGCAGGCAGCAGCGACTTTCCAAGCGCCAGCGCCGCCACCGCCCCGGCATCCACCATGACCTCGCCGCGCGGCTTCATCGCCGCGATCCAGCGTTTGCGCGCCGCCTGCGGATCGCCCTCCGGCAGGAACCAGGTGCAATGCGCCCCCTCCGCCAGCGCCCGCAACGGCCGCGGCACCGACCCTTCGGTGATCGCCATGGCACAGCCACCCGCCACCGCCGTTTTCGCCGCCAGCAGCTTCGTCTTCATCCCGCCCTTCGACAGGCCGGAGATCGGATCCCCCGCCATCGCCTCGATCTCCGGCGTGATATGTTCGACCATCTCGAACCGCACCGCCGCCGGATCTTCCTTCGGATTGGCGGAATAGAACCCGTCCACATCCGACAACAGGATCAACTGATCCGCCCCCACCGTCACCGCAATCTGCGCCGCCAGCCGGTCATTGTCGCCGAACCGGATTTCATCCGTCGCCACCGTGTCGTTTTCGTTCACGATCGGCACAACGCCCAGGCCCAGCAGCGTCTCCATCGTCGCGCGCGAGTTCAGATAGCGCCGCCGGTCATCGGTATCCTCCAGCGTCACCAGAACCTGCGCCGTGGTCACGCCATGCGGCGCCAGCACTTCCTCATAGGCCCGCGCCAGCCGGATCTGCCCGACCGCCGCCGCCGCCTGGCTCTGTTCCAGAGGTAAAGGCCCCAGCGGCAGCCCCAACACCCGCCGCCCGAGCGCGATCGACCCCGAGGACACCAGCACCACATCCGTGCCCCGCGCCCGCGCCGCCGCCACATCCTCGGCCAGTGCCCGGACCCACTCCGTCTTCAGCCCCTCCGGCCCGACCAGAAGCGCCGAGCCGATCTTCACCACCATCCGTCGCGCCGCACGCAGATCGGGCTTCACCAAAACGTCCAGAGTCACGGCTGCCACGGCGTCGCCTCTTCAATATCCCTGCGGTCCTCCGAGATCTGCGCCCAGAGCGCGCGCAGCACCTCCGGCACGCCCTTGCGCGACACGCCCGACATCACCATGACCGGCCCCCCCACCGCCTTTTCCAGCGACCGTTTCCGGCTGGCCAGGGTCTTGCTGTCCAGCGCATCGGCCTTGTTCAGCACGGTCACCCGCGGCTTCGTGAACAATTCCTCGGAATAGGCTTCCAACTCGCCGATGATGGTGCGGTAATCCTTGGTGATCGTGCTCGACGTGCCATCGACCAGATGCAGGAGCACCGAACAGCGCTCCACATGGCCGAGGAACTGATCCCCCAGCCCACGCCCCTCGGACGCGCCCTCGATCAGGCCGGGAATATCGGCGATCACGAATTCCTTGCCGTCGATCCCCACCACGCCCAGATTGGGCACCAGCGTCGTGAACGGATAATCCGCGATCTTCGGCCGGGCATTCGACACCGCCGCGAGGAAGGTCGATTTCCCCGCATTCGGCAGCCCCAGCAACCCCGCGTCCGCGATCAGCTTCAGCCGCAGCCACAGCGTCCGCTCGACCCCCTCCTGCCCCGGATTGGCCCGCGACGGCGCCCGGTTGGTCGAGGTCTTGAACCGCAGGTTGCCCCAGCCGCCATTGCCGCCCTTCGCGAGCAGCACCCGCTGGCCAACCTCCGTCAGGTCGGCGATCACCGTTTCCTCATCCTCGTCGATGATCTCCGTGCCCACCGGCACCTTCAGCACGATGTCGTCGCCATCCCGCCCGGTCATCTGGCTGCCCATGCCGTGCTGACCGTTCTGCGCAAAGAAATGCTGCTGATAGCGGAAGTCGATCAGCGTGTTCAGCCCCTCGACCGCCTCGACCCAGACCGAACCGCCCTTGCCGCCGTCGCCGCCATCCGGCCCGCCGAATTCGATGAACTTCTCGCGCCGGAACGAAACACAGCCGCCACCGCCCGCGCCCGAGCGGATATAGACCTTGGCAAGATCGAGAAACTTCATCACCGGACCCCTTATTGCAAGGCGCCGACATACGCCACGCGGCCCGCCGGATCAAGCACCGCTGTTCAGGGGCCGGGTGGGCCCGGGAGGGCGCGCCCTCCCGGCGGGTGGGGTTCGGGGAGGGCCGGCCCTCCCCGACCGCCCCCTCAGCCCATCTTGCGCAGATAGGTCCAGGTCGGTACCCGCGCATTGCGCGCCACCGACCAGCTCTCCGCATCGCCCAGATAATCGAACCCGGCATTGCTCAGCACCCGCGCCGAACCGGGATTGTCCTGGAACACCTCGGCAAACAGCGTGCGCGACTGATGTGGATTGGCCGCGACCAGCGCCTGCACCGCCTCCGAGGCGAAACCGGCATTCCAGAACCCCGGCCCGACCCAGAAGCCGACCTCGGACTGATCCGGCTCGACCCGCGTCAGCGACACGATCCCCAGCACCTCGGCCAGCCCCTCGCCCGAGCCATCCATCGCCCAGACATCCTCGGTCCGCTTCTCGGATCCCGCCCGCGCGATGAACGCCTCGGTCGCGCCGGGCGGCAGCGGATGCGGAATCGCCCGCGTGCCCTCGGCCACCCGCCGGTCGGCGGTATACATGCTGATCAATCCGGCATCCGACCGCCGCAGCGGACGCAGGATGAACCGGCCCGCCTCGATCACAGGCTGCTGCGTGATAGGTTCCTGATACATTCGGCGCTCCTCCTCGAAACGCTAGGCTCTCCCCGGCCTATTCCAAGATTGGGTCAGGTTCATGACAATGTGAACCCCAACCGTTCAGATTTCGTTCCCACCCTCCTCCAAAGCAGGCCCGAAACGAAAAGGGGACCGGCCTTCCGACCGATCCCCCAAATGTCTGTCCGGGTTACGGATCGGCTTACTCGGCCGCCTCCGCGACCGGGAGGACCGAAATGAAGGTGCGCCCTTTAAGGCCCTTCTTGAACGTGACCTTCCCCTCGGTGACCGAGAAAATGGTATGGTCCTTGCCCATCATGACGCCTTCGCCCGGCCACCAAGTGGTGCCGCGCTGACGCACGATGATGTTGCCCGGGATGGCGGCTTCGCCACCGTAGAGCTTCACGCCAAGACGGCGACCGGCCGAGTCGCGGCCGTTGCGGGACGAACCGCCTGCTTTCTTGTGAGCCATGGTAGTGGTCTCCCCTTACTTCGCTTCGTGCGCGGCAACGCGCGCGGCAGCGGTGCCGACAGCTTCCTTCACCCCCGAAGCCGCCGCGCCCGAGGCGAGGACTTCGGTCACGCGCACCAGCGTCAGCTTCTGACGATGGCCACGGGTGCGCTGCGACGAATGTTTCCGGCGGCGCTTGTGATAGGTGATAACCTTGTCGGCCTTGATGGTGTCGATGACTTCGGCCACCACCGCAGCACCGTCCACGAGGGGCGCGCCCACGGTCAGGCTGTCGCCGCCGACCATCAGGATTTCGTTGAACTGAACTTTTTCACCGGCTTCGGCAGCGATCAGTTCGACGCGGAGCACATCGCCCGCACGAACCGTATATTGCTTGCCGCCCGTCTTGAGGACCGCGAACATGGGTCTTTCCTTCGTATCAACCGCGCCCTGTGGCCCCTTGCGGTGTTACCGGGTTTCCCCGCCTCGGGCAGCGCACCCCAAAGGGGTGTTGTTTCAAACAGAATCCCCCTGCGAAAGCGAGTCCTCCGCCGGGTCAGCGGCATATGACGGATCCCCTCCGCCAAGTCAAGCCTGCCAGCGCGCCAGCGCCACCTCCGCCGTGATCCGGTTGCGCGTGGATCCCGGCCCGATCGCCCCCGGCGTGCGCGACAGTTTCGGCGCGGGCGCGGGCTGCACCATGCCTTCATGCACCACATGGGCGCGCCGCGCGACGTTATGCGGATGCCGCACCGCCTCGCCGAGCGACAGAACCGGCGTCGCGCAGCCATCCGTCCCCTCGAACACCGCCGCCCACTCGTCGCGCGTCCGGCTCAGGAACCGCTCCGCGATCATCGCCCGCATCTCCGGCCAGCGCGCCTTGTCCGCCCGGTCGGGCAGATCGCCGGGCGCGAATCCCATCCCCGCCTGAAACGCGGCCCAGAATTTCTCCTCGATCGGGCCGATCGCCATATGGCCGCCGCCCGCGCAGGGATAGATCCCATACCACGGTAGCCCGCCGTCCAGCAGGTTCACCCCGCGATGGTCGCGCCACAACCCGTTCGCCGCCATGCCATGGAACATGCCGAGCAGATGCGCCACGCCATCGGTGATCGCGCCATCCACCACCTGCCCCTGCCCCGTCGCCTTCGCGTGCCACAGCGCCGCCATCATCCCGAAGGCCAGATACATCGACCCGCCGCCGAAATCCCCCACCAGGTTAAGCGGAATCACCGGCGTTTCGGGCGTGCCGATCGCATGCAGCGCCCCCGACAGCGCGATATAGTTGATGTCATGCCCCGCGCGATCCGCCAGCGGGCCGGACTGGCCCCAGCCCGTCATCCGGCCATAGACCAGGCGCGGGTTCTGAGGAAAATCGCCGGGGCCGAGCCCCAGCCGCTCCATCACCCCGGGCCGCATTCCCTCGACCAGCGCATCCGCCTGCACGATCAGCCGCCGCGCCACCCCACGGCCCGTCTCGCTCTTCAGGTCCAGCTCCAGCACGTCACGCCCCCGGTCGAGCGGATCGTTCTCCATCCCCAGAAGGTGCTTCTCCGCCCCAGCCGAATCCGGCCGCGCGATACGGATCACATCGGCCCCCATGTCGGCGAACAACTGCACGGTGAAGGGCGTCGGCCCCAGCCCCGAAATCTCGACGATGCGCAGGCCCTTCAGCGGGCCGGTCTGTTCGGTCATGCTCCCCTCCCCGATTGGCCGAAGGCTAGCACCACCCCGGAGCGCCGGGCAAATGACGCTACGTCAGGCCCGCGCATTTCGCGGGGGCCGAGGTCAGGAAGCGGCCTTTTCCTCCAGCGCCAGCCATTCCTCCTCCGCCGCCGCCAGCGCGGCCTGCCGCTCCGCCAGCATGTCCGACGCCTTGCGGAACTTCACCGGCTCGCGGCTGAACAGATCGGCGTCGGAAAGCAGGTCCGACAGCTTGCCGATCTCGAATTCCAGCTTTTCGATGATGCCGGGCAGCGCGTCCAGCCGGTGCTTCTCGGTGAAGCTCAGCCCGGATTTCTTCGCCGCGGGCGCCGGGGCAGCTTTGGCCACGGGCGCGGATTTCGGCGCGGGCGCGGGCGCGGACTCTACCACGCCGCGCTGCGCCTGATAATCGGACCAGCCGCCGGCATAAACGGTCGCCCGCCCGTCGCCCTCCATCGCGATGGTCGTGGTCGCCACCCGGTCGATGAAATCGCGGTCGTGGCTGACCAGCAGCACCGTGCCGTCGTAGTCGCCCAGAATGTCCTGCAACAGGTCGAGCGTCTCGACATCCAGATCGTTGGTCGGCTCGTCCAGCACCAGCAGGTTCGAGGGTTTCGCCATGATCCGCGCGAGCAGCAGCCGCGCGCGCTCACCCCCGGACAGCGAACCGATCGGCGCGCGCGCCTGCGATTCGTCGAACAGGAAATCCTTCAGATAGCCCACGACATGTTTCGGCTGACCGCGCACCATGACCTGATCCGCCCGGCCCGACACCCGCATATCCGGATCGTTCACCAGCCCATCCCACAGCGACATGCTGAAATCCAGCGTCGCCCGCGCCTGATCGAACACCGCGATCTCAAGGTTGGTGCCCAGCGTCACGGTGCCTTCGTCAGGCGCGATTTCCCCGGTCAGCATCTTCAGCAGCGTGGTCTTGCCCACCCCGTTCGGCCCGACAAAGGCCACCCGGTCGCCGCGCATCACCCGCAGGTCGAAATCCCGCACGATGGTCTTGTCGCCAAAGCGTTTCGTCAGGCCCTTCGCCTCGATCACCCGCTTGCCGGATTGCGGACCGGAGTCAATCTCCATCGCCGCCACGCCCTGCCGGCGGATCTGCCCCGCGCGCTGTTCGCGCAGGTCCTGAAGCGCGCGGACCCGGCCCATGTTGCGCTTGCGCCGGGCGGAAATGCCCTCGACCGCCCATTTCGCCTCGGCCTTGATCTTGCGGTCGAGCTTGTGGCGGGCCTCGTCCTCCTCGGCCCAGATCTGTTCGCGCCAGTCCTCGAAGGCCTCGAATCCCTTCTCCTGCCGCCGCACCTGCCCCCGGTCGATCCACAGCGTCGCCCGCGTCAGGTTGCGCAAGAACGCCCGGTCGTGGGAAATCAGCACGAAGGCCGTGCGGGTGTCGCGCAGCTGCTGTTCCAGCCAGCCAATCGCCTCGATGTCCAGATGGTTCGTCGGCTCGTCGAGCAGCATCAGGTCCGGCGCCTCGGCCAGCAGTTTCGCCAGCGCCGCACGCCGCCGCTCCCCGCCCGAAGCGGTGGAAACCGGCGTATCGGGGCGGAATTTCAGCCCTTCGGCCACCACATCGACCTTGTAATGCTCGGCCTCCGGCAGGGCGGAGCCCGCGAAATCCCCGAGCGTCGCAAAGCCCGTCAGGTCCGGCTCCTGCTCCATATAGCCGACCTGCGTGCCCGCGGGCACCACGCGCGTGCCATGATCGGGCTCGATCAACCCCGCCATGACCTTCATCAGCGTCGATTTGCCCGAACCGTTGCGGCCCACAAGGGCCACCCGGTCGCCCTGCTGGACAACCATGTCGAGCCCGTCGAAAACGGGATTGCCGCCGAAGGTCAGCGAAATGTCGGAAAGCTGAAGAATGGGTGCGCGTGCCATGCCCCTGCGCTACAAGCGCCGCGCGCAAAGGTCAACGGTCACCCGGCGACGAGCCGCAGTGCGCGGGCCCGGGCCTCGGGAATCGCGCGCACCTCAAGCCCGGTGAAGACGTGGAGCGTGCCCAGATCCGCATCCACCACCGCATGATCGCTGACCCAGCCCCCCATCAGCAGATAGCTGCGCAAGAGGGGCGGCATCTCGCGCAGCGCCCGTTTCTGATCGCCCGGAAGTCCCGCCAGATGCCGCGCATAGGGCACGACCTTTGGCGCCTTGATCCCGGGCGCCCAGCCGGGCGGCGCCAGATGGCCCTGCGCCAGCAGGGCGAAGGCGTTGGAGTGCCGCTCCCAATCGGTGCCGGGGAAGGACGAACAGCCGAACAGCATCTCGATCCCCTCGTCATCCACCAGCCGCGTCAGCGCCCCCCAGGCCACGCGCAGAATATCCGGATCGCGGCAACCGGCGTCGATGCAGAACCGCCCGACCTCGGCCATCCGCCCCGGAAACCCGGCCAGCGCCGACAGGTCGTAGAACTGCGCGGAATAACTCTCGCCGATGTGCGATCCGTCGCGCAGCGGCAGGATCCGGAAGCAGCACACCAGCCGCCCGGCTTCCTCGATCAGGACATGACGACAGAGCGAATCGAACCGGTCGGCATCCAGCGCGCGTGCCCCGAAACTGCGCCCGCGCAGAGCCTGCGCCGCGCACAGATCCGCGCCGGACGCGGCGAAGCGCGCGGCATAGCGCCCCTTGGACAATGCGAACATCTGCGCCTCCGGCACCGAACCCTTGCGAATCCTATGCCACGGAAACGTGTCGCGACAACGAAATCCTACCGGTTGTCGAGCAGTTGGCCCGCATTGACCCGCCCGAGGCTGCCCAGAAGCTGCGTCACGAGGCCGATGCCCTTGATGTTGGTGCCGGTCACGCGCCGCGACAGCACGACGACCTCGCCGCGCTCCAGCCCGAAGCGCTCGACATTCTCGACCACGCCCTGCGGGGTGAAGGAAATCGCCACCACCTGCCGCTCGATCTCCTTCGGCGCCAGCGGGCCGTAGTAGCGCCAGCGCGAGCCGACGTAATACCAGTCCCCGCCTTCGAGAACCCCCATCGAGGTCGGCTTGCCCACCGCCTCGGCAACCTGGTCGCGGGTGCTCTTGCCCACGGCGACCTTGGCGAGATCCTCTTCCGTCGGCACATAGCCGTGGTCGCGGTAAATCGTGGTGCAGCCAGCCACAAGCAGGGCCACGCCAAGCGCAAGCGCCATGGCGGCGCGCCGCTTTCGCGTCACGGTTCCGGTGCTCACCTGCATCCCCCTCTTGCCTCGTGGCCTGCGGCCTTTTATCCCGATTACAACAACCGGGCCAGAGCCTCAAGCACCCTTGAAACCGGCCAGAAAGGACCACCATGACCGAACCGGACACCCCCCTGCCCTGGCGCCATCCGGTGAAGATCGCGGAACTGGCCGCGCGCAAACCCACGCGCTTCGACCTGATCCCCGATGCCGAAACCCGGGCGTGCATCGCCGAATGGGCCGGGATCACCGCGCTGGCCACGCTGCGCCTGAAGGGCGAACTGACGCCGAAGGGGCGGCACGACTGGCTGTTGACGGCCGCGCTGACCGCCCGTGTCGAACAGCCCTGCGTCATCACGCTGACCCCGGTCGTCACCGATCTGAGCGAGACGGTGGAGCGGCGCTATCTTGCCGACATGCCCGAACCCGAGGGCGACGAGATCGAGATGCCCGAGGATGACAGCGCCGAGCCCCTGCCCGCGACGATCGACCTTGCGGCGGTGGCGTTGGAGGCGCTGGAACTCGCGCTGCCGCTCTATCCCCGGGCGGAGGGCGCGGAATTCAGCGACACCACCGTCACCGAACCGGGCGCCGCGCCGATCACCGACGAGGACGTGAAGCCCTTCGCCAATCTGCGCAGCCTGATGGAGGCGCGGAAACCGGACGCGTGACGCCTTTTGCGGCGCGCGGGAAATGCCCGCCGCAAAGGGCAAGAAAGGGCTTGCAACGCCGGGAAATCGCAGTATGTTCCCGGCCTCATTCGAGTTAGGGTTCGCACCCGGTCCGTTTCCCGGCGCCAAGTGACGATACTCCAGGATAATCAGGGCCTTGGCCCGCATAGCACCGAGGTTGAGACATGGCTGTCCCGCAGAACCGAGTCACGCGTTCCCGCCGCAACATGCGCCGCGCGCATGACGCTCTTGTTGCCGGCAATCCGGCGGAATGCCCGAATTGTGGCGAGCTGAAGCGCCCGCACCACGTTTGCGGCGCCTGTGGTCACTACGATGACCGCGAAGTGGTGGCGAAGGCCGCCGAGGTCGATCTGGACGACGACGCGGCGTAAGCCGGTCGCCCGAGCCCGCTGAAGATGCACCCCGAGCAGGAGCAGACGCCGGTCCCGGGCCAGCACGATAGCGCCATGACGCAGCGCCGCGATTCCGCGGCCGGGGCGCCGGATTCGTCCGGCGCCGTTGTCATCTCTGTCGATGCGATGGGCGGAGACCGTGGGCCCTCGGCCGTCGTCGAGGGAATCGCCAAGGCGCATCGCGCCGATCCGGAATTGCGATTCGTCGTGCATGGCCGCGAGACCGAGGTCGCGCCGCTGATCGCGCGGCACGGGTTGGGAAATGTCTGCACCCTGCGCCACGCCGGGGGTGTGGTGACGATGCGTGACAAGCCCTCGCAGGTGATGCGCCGGGGGTCGGATACGTCGATGTGGTCGACGATCGAATCGGTGCGTAGCCATGAGGCCGCCGTGGCGGTGTCCTGCGGCAATACCGGCGCGCTGATGGCGGTGTCGATGCTGCGGCTGCGCAAGCTGCCCGGCGTGGATCGCCCGGCGATCGCCTCGTTCTGGCCCTCCTTCAACCCGACCCGCTGGAATGTGATGCTGGACATGGGCGCCGATGTCCGCGCCGACGCGCGGGATCTGCTGACCTACGGGCTGATGGGGGCGTCCTATGCGCGCAATGCGCTCGGGCTCACGCGGCCGCGCGTCGGGCTGTTGAATGTCGGGACCGAGGAACACAAGGGCAATGCCGAACTGCGCGCCGCGCATGAGCTGCTGACCCAGGGGCAGGAGCGTGGCGGCTATGAATTCATCGGCTTCGTCGAGGGCAACGACCTACCCTCCGACCGGGTGGATGTGATCGTCACCGACGGTTTCACCGGCAATGTCGCGCTGAAGACCGGCGAGGGCACGGCGCGGATGGCGGCACGGCTGCTGAAGGAGGCGCTGAGTTCCTCGCTGATGGCGAAGCTGGGCGCGCTGCTCGCGATGAAGGCGCTGAAGGCGCTGAGCGCACGGATGGACCCGCGCCGGGCCAATGGCGGGGTGTTTCTGGGCCTGAACGGCACGGTGGTGAAGTCGCATGGCTCCGCCGATGCGACGGGCGTGGCCGCCGCGCTCAACCTGGCCGCGCGGCTGGCGCGGTCGGGCTTTGCCGAAAGGCTCGCGGCACGGGTTGCCTCTGCCCAGCCGCCGGGGCAGGATGCCCGTTCGGGAGAGGCCAGCAACGAGTCCGCCAAATGACAATCAGAGCCGTGGTCCGGGGTGTCGGCCACTACCTGCCGGAGCGTGTCGTCGAGAACGCCGAGTTCGAGAAGACGCTCGACACGACCGACGAATGGATCCGCACCCGCACCGGTATCGAGCGGCGCCATTTCGCGGCCGAGGGTGAAACCACCTCCCAGCTGGCGATCAAGGCCGCGCAGGCCGCACTGGCCGATGCCGGGCTGACGCCCGATGACATCGACGCGATCGTGGTGGCGACCTCGACGCCGGATTTCACCTTCCCCTCCGTCGCGACGATGGTGCAGGCCGGGCTCGGCATGACCTCGGGCTTTGCCTATGACGTGCAGGCGGTCTGCGCGGGCTTCGTCTTCGCGCTCACCAATGCCAACGGGATGATCCTCTCGGGGCAGGCGAACCGGGTGCTGGTGATAGGCGCCGAGACGTTTTCGCGCATCATGGACTGGACCGACCGCGGCACCTGCGTGCTGTTCGGCGACGGGGCCGGGGCGCTGGTGGTGGAGGGCGTCGACGCGGCCGGAACGCCGCAGGACCGCGGGATCCTTGCGGTCGACCTGCATTCCGACGGGCGTTTCCGCGACCTGCTCTATGTCGATGGCGGGGTGTCCAGCAATGGTGTCGCCGGGCATCTGCGGATGCAGGGCAACGCGGTCTTCAAACATGCCGTACAGAAGCTGGCCGAAACCGCCCATGCCGCGCTGGAGAAGGCCGGGCTGGGGCCGGAGGATGTCACCTGGATCGTGCCGCATCAGGCGAATCTGCGCATCATCACCGGCACGGCGGGCCGGATGGGCGTGCCGATGGAGCGGGTGATCGTCACCGTTCAGGACCATGGCAACACCTCCGCCGCGTCGATCCCGCTCGCCCTGTCGGTCGGCAAGGCGCGCGGACAGTTGAAACAGGGCGATCTGGTGGTGACCGAGGCGATCGGCGGCGGTCTGGCCTGGGGGTCGGTCGTGCTGCGCTGGTAGGCGAATCGACCCTTCGCGGCCGCGCCGCAAGCCATTGATATTGACTCGGGAATTCATTCCCCGCATCGTATGTAAAATGCACCCGCCCGAAATGCTCCCGGAGGAGATGATGTCCGACAAGACCCTGACGCGCATGGATCTGAGCGAAGCCGTGTTCCGCGAGGTGGGGTTGTCGCGCAACGAATCCGCGCAACTCGTGGAAAGCGTGCTGCAACACATGTCCGATGCGCTGGTGCGCGGCGAGACGGTGAAGATTTCCTCCTTCGGCACCTTCTCGGTGCGGGCCAAATCTTCGCGTATGGGCCGCAATCCGAAGACCGGCGAAGAAGTGCCGATCAGCCCGCGCCGGGTGCTGTCGTTCCGTCCCTCGCATCTGATGAAGGACCGTGTGGCCGCCGGAAACGGCAACTGAGCCGGTGCGGCAATGAGCAAATCGGCAGAGGCATTCCGCACCATCTCGGAGGTTTCCGAGATCCTGGAGACGCCTACCCATGTGCTGCGGTTCTGGGAGGGCAAGTTTCCGCAGGTGAAGCCGATCAAGCGCGCGGGCGGGCGGCGGTACTACCGCCCCGCCGATGTGGCCCTGCTGGGCGGGATCAAGCGGCTGCTGCATGAGGACGGGCTGACGATTCGCGGTGTGCAGAAGGTTCTGCGCGAACGCGGAATCGGCCATGTCATGGCACTGTCCGAGGTGGTGGTGACGGCGGAGGCACCCGATTCTCCCCCCGATGCGGAGGAGGCGCCGATCGCGCTTGATGTCGTTGCCGCCGAAGGCGATCCGTTCGGGCGCGTGGTGCAACTCATCCATTCCGGAATCGCGCCGGTTCCGACGCGGGACGAACCGGCGCCCTGCCCTCGGCGTGATGCGGCGACCACCGCCCGCGCTCTGCGGGACATCGCTCCGGGGCAATTGCCGCCGGTCGAACGGCTGCGGCTGCTGTCGCTTTACGACCGCGCGTGCGCCCTGCGCGGACGGATGACCGCAACCGGGGCCTGAGCGTGCGAAAGTTGCGTTTTGCCGCTTGCGCCCGCCACCCGGATGCCTCTATATGCCCCTCGTCGGGCCGTGGCGCAGCCTGGTTAGCGCGTCCGTCTGGGGGGCGGAAGGTCGAGAGTTCGAATCTCTCCGGCCCGACCATTACCGAAACGCCCACCCTTCGGGGTGGGCGTTCGCAGTTGAGGAGATCCCGATGCCCGGAGTCCTGCCCGACAGCGCGATCCGCGCGATGATCTCCCAAGGCGGGATCACAGCCGACCTTCCGATCACCGAAGCGCAGATTCAGCCCGCCAGCCTCGATCTGCGGCTGGGGCGGGTGGCCTACCGGATCCGGGCCTCCTTCCTTGCCGGAAAGGCCACGCCCGTCGCGGCGAAGCTCGCCGATCTGGAGATGCACCGGATGGATCTGGGCGCGGGGGCGGTGCTGGAAAAGGGCTGCGTCTACCTCGTGCCGCTGGTCGAGGGGCTGGCCCTGCCGCCGGGCATTACCGCCGTCGCCAACGCCAAGAGTTCGACCGGGCGGCTCGACCTGCTGACACGGGTCATCACCGATGGCGGCACCGAGTTCGACCGAATCCCCGAGGGTTACACCGGCCCGCTTTATGCGGAAATCTGCCCGCGCAGCTTTTCCGTGCTGGTGCGGCCGGGGATGCGGCTGAACCAGATCCGTTTCCGCCATGGCCCCGCCACGCTGAGCGACGCCGAACTGACCATGCTGCACCGCGCCGAACCGCTGGTCACCGGCGAGGCGGTGATCGACGGCGGTCTCGGTTTCTCCGTCGATCTGCGGCCCGCACAGGGCACTCTCGTCGGCTACCGCGCGAAGCCGCATACCGGGGTGATCGACCTCGACCGGATCGCGCATTACCCCGCCCCGGATTTCTGGGAGGAACTGCACAGCCGCGATGGCCGGATCATCCTCGACCCCGGCGCCTTCTATATCCTCGTCTCGCGCGAGGCGGTGACGATCCCGCCCGATTACGCCGCCGAAATGGCCCCCTTTCTGGCGATGGTGGGGGAGTTTCGCGTGCATTACGCCGGGTTCTTCGACCCGGGCTTCGGCCATGGCGCGGCGGGGGGCACCGGCTCGCGCGGCGTGCTGGAGGTGCGCTGCCACGAGGCGCCCTTCGTGCTGGAACATGGGCAGGTCGTCGGGCGGCTGGTCTACGAGCGGATGCAGGCGCGGCCCGAACGGCTTTACGGCGCGGGAATCGCGTCGAATTACCAGGGCCAGGGGCTGAAGCTCGCGAAGAACTTCCGCGCCGATTAACGCCAGAGCCGCATGCCCCGGCGCAGCCGTTGCAGGGCCTGCCGCAAACGCCGTTTGCCGGCCTTCTGCCCCGGCGTCATGGTGCCGTCCGTCCGGGTCGCGGCCTTGATGCCGGTCTCCATGAACGCGCGCAGCAGCATCCGGATCAGCGCGTTCATTCCTCGAACATCTCGCTCTGGCCGACCGCCTCCTCGTCCTCCGGCTCCGCGCCCGGCATCGGCCGGTTATCCAGAAGCCCCGCCTGCCGCAACTCCTTCAGCCCCGGCAGGTCGCGCGCGGTTTCCAGCCCGAAATGGTCAAGGAAATTCTCCGTCACCACAAAGGTCACCGGCCGCCCCGGCGACATCCGCCGCCGCCCGAACCGGATCCAGTCGAGTTCCAGAAGCTGGTCCACCGTCCCGCGCGACACCGCCACACCTCGGATCTCCTCGATCTCCGCGCGGGTGACCGGCTGGTGATAGGCGACGATCGCCAGCGTCTCGATCGCGGCGCGGGAGAGCTTCTTCTGCTCCACCACCTCATGGCTCATCAGGAAGCCGAGGTCAGGCGCCGTGCGGAACGCCCAGGCATCCCCCACCCGCACCAGATTGACCCCCCGCCCCACATAGTGGCGGCGCAGAAAGGCCAGCGCCTCGGCCACATCGCAACCATGCGGCATCCGCGCCTCCAGCTCGCGCAGGGTCAGCGGCGCGGGGGATGCGAACAGCATCGCCTCCACCATCCGCTCCTGTTCGGCGAGCGGCGGCGCGGGAAACAGCGAATTTTCGGTCATTCTCCCCTCGGGATCTGGCGGGCGCGGATCGAAATCGGCGCGAAGGTCTCGCGCTGGCGGATCTCCACGACGCCCTGCTTGGCGAGTTCGAGCGAGGCGGCGAAGGTCGCCGCCGTGGCCGAGCGCCGCCGCTTCGGATCCTCGCCCCAGCCATCCGGCAGATATTGCGCAAGGTCCGTCCAGTCGCCCGCGAAGCCGACGACGCCGCGCATCCGCTCCAGCGCCTGTTCCATCGTGAACAGATCCCTGCGGTCGAAGGCATAGGGGCGGAATTCGTCGCGCGTGCGGATCCGGGC
The DNA here is from genome assembly GCF_047600745.1 of Paenirhodobacter sp. GTDB lineage: Bacteria > Pseudomonadota > Alphaproteobacteria > Rhodobacterales > Rhodobacteraceae > Rhodobacter. Next base: position 972,023 of record NZ_JASGKI010000004.1, read on the forward strand.
ATAGGCCTGCATCAGGTCCAGCAGGCTGGCGGTGAAGCTGATGCGGCGGATCCGCTCGATCCCCTGCTCCTCGCCCCGGGCAAAAAAGTCGCGCCCCAGCTGGTCGCGCGCCATCAGTTGCGCCGCCGCCTCCCGCATCGCCTGAAGCCGTTCCAGCTGGAACGCCAGATGCGCGGCGAGGTCTTCGGCGCTCGGCCCTTCGGCAGTGGGATCGGGCGGCAGCAGCAGCCGCGATTTCAGGAACGCGAGCCATGCCGCCATCACCAGATAATCGGCGGCCAGTTCGATCCGCAGCGCCTTCGCCTGATCGACGAAGCGCAGATATTGCTCGGCCAGTTGCAGAACGGAAATCTTGCGCAGATCCACCTTCTGCGTGCGCGACAGCATCAGCAGCAGGTCGAGCGGCCCTTCGAACCCGTCCACATCGACGATCAGCGCCTCGGCGGCGAGGCGCTCGCTGACGCTCGTCGCCTCGAACAGATGGATTTCCTCGGCCATCTCAGCCTGCCAAAGCCTCAAGTTCCGCCGCAAGGGCCGCGATGTCAACCGGCTCCGGCACCAGCCGCCGGGCCAGCGCGGCCTCCGCCCGCTCCACCGCGCGCAAGGCCCCCGCCGCCGCGACGACCTCCTCCATCTCCGCCCGGTCGCCGTTGCAATGCAGCACCACGTCACAGCCCGCCGCGACCGAAGCCGCTGCCCGCGCCGCCATCGTGCCCGACAGCGCCTGCATCGCGATATCATCGGTCATCAGCAACCCGTCGAAGCCGATATGCTCCCGGATCAGCCGGATCAGCCGCGGCGATTGCGTCGCGGGGGCATCGTCCAGCGCGGTAAAGCGGATATGCGCCGTCATCCCCATCGGCAGGTCGTTCAGCGCGCAGAATGGGGCGAAATCGGCCTCCAGCTCCTCCTCGGGTGCGCTCACCACCGGCAGGTGCAGGTGGCTGTCCGCCGTGGCGCGGCCATGCCCCGGCATATGCTTCATCACCGGCAGCACGCCCCCCGCCAGCAGCCCCTCGGCCAGCGCGCGAGCCTTCAGCGCCACCGTCTCCGGATCCGTCCCAAGACAGCGGTTGCGCAGGAAGGGATGCGTCTGGGGCCCCGCCACGTCGCAGGTCGGCGCGCAATTCGCGTCGATCCCCACCGCGCGCAATTCCGCCGCCATGATCCGCGCGCGCAGCCGGAACGCCTCCGGCCCTCCCGGCTGTTCCAGCGGGGGCAGCCATTCGCGCCAATGCGGCGCGCGCAGCCGCTGCACCCGCCCGCCCTCCTGGTCAATCAGGATCGCACAATCGCGCCCCACCGCCTCGCGCAGGTCATTCGTCAGGCGATAAATCTGCTCCGGCGTCTCGACATTGCGGCCGAACAGGATGAACCCCCAAGGGTCCGCCTCCCGGAAAAACGCGCGCTCGTCACGGTCGAGCCGCAGGCCCGCACAGCCAAGGATCGTGGCCGAAGTCATCAGCGTGCAACCGTCGGAATGCAGTTGATCCCGCCCTCGACCAGCGCCGCGCAGAACTTCCGCGAATCGTCCACGTTACGGAACCCCTCGGCCCGCAACCGGTAGAAGGTACGCCCGCCGGAGACCGCTTCCTGGATGATGCGGCGCTTGTCCGACATCTGTGCGCCGAATTTCGCGGCGACCCGGTTCCACTCCGCCCGCGCCAGATCGGGCGTGTCGAAGGCACCGATCTGCACCACGCGGGCGCCTTCGGGCAGGGTCGCGGGATCGACTTCCTCGACCTGGGCGGCCGCCACCGGCGTCTCGACCGGCTTGACCTTGGCAATCGGCGCGCGAGCCGGGCGCATCACCGGACGCGGGGACTGTTTCACCCCCGGCGCATCATCCGGCACCGCATCCGAAAGCGTGGTGACGGTCGAACCGGCGCCCTTCGGGATCTCCGGCACGACGCGGGGCACCGGGCGGGTGCGGTTGGCCTCTGCGGCCGCCGCGCGGATCTGGGCGGCGGCAGCGCCTTCGGATTCCTCGGGGCCGTCCACGGGCAGCGCCTCCGCCTCTACGGCCAGCGCCGTACCCTGCGGCACCACCGGCACCGGCGCGGAGGCAGGCTCCGCCTCGGCCAGCGCCTCGGGTTCGTTGCGGTTCACGCGGACCAGCGACTTGACACCGGACATCGGCGCGTCGTCCTGCGACAGGCCCTCCGGCGCGGGCGCCAGAACCACCCGCTCCGGGCCCGGCGCGGCCAGCCCCTTGCCCGCGACCTCATTGACCGCCAGCCCGACATGGCGCGCCAGATCGCCGCCAGGATCCTCGGGCGCGATCCGCGCGGGGCCCTCGATCGCCCGGATCACCGGCACGCCCGACACATCCCGCACCGCAAGCTTGTAGCCCCAGATGACAACTCCCAGGATCAGCGCGATCGACGTCGCCGCACCGGCATATTGCACCCAACGGGAGACCGGCTCCGCGAAGCCATGCGGAGTTTCGGGCTCATACCCATAGCCGTCGTCGCGGCCCTGTGTGCTGACCATGCTCGCCTCGCCGCCGATCTCTGCCTCGATCCCGGCGGGGCGCGCTTCAGCGCATCTCTTCGGCCGGGGTCACGCCAAGAATACCAAGGCCCGCCGAAATAACAACCGCACAGGCCTTCGCAAGGGCGATTTTCGCCGAAGTGACGTCGGAATCCTCCTGCACGAAGCGCAGCGCGGGTTCGTCATTCCCCCGGTTCCACAGCGCATGCAGGTCCGACGCGATATCGTAGAGAAAAAACGCGACCCGATGCGGCTCATTCGCGCGGGCGGCGATTTCCACCAGACGCGGCCATTCGGCGATCTTCTTCGCCAGCGTCAGCTCCGCTTCGTGGGTATTGCCCGACAGATCCGCCCTGGCCAGCGCCTCGGGGGACACATCCACCCCCTGCTCCGCCGCCTTGCGCAGCACCGACGCCACCCGGGCATGGGCATATTGCACATAGAAAACCGGGTTGTCCTTCGATTGTTCAAGCACCTTGTCAAAGTCGAAATCCAGGGGGGCGTCGTTCTTGCGGGTCAGCATGTGGAACCGGGTCACGTCCGCGCCCGCCTGCTCCACCACGTCGCGCAGGGTGACGAACGTCCCTGCCCGCTTCGACATCTTGAAGGGCTCGCCATTCTTGAACAGCTTCACCAGCTGGATCAGCTTGATGTCCAGCGGCACACGGTTTTCCGACAGCGCCGCGACGGCGGCCTTCATCCGCTTGACGTAGCCGCCATGATCGGCGCCGAAGACGTCGATCAACTGGTCGAAGCCGCGCTCGATCTTGTCGAAGTGATAGGCGATATCGGGGGCGAAATAGGTCCAGGCGCCATCCGACTTCTGCACCGGGCGATCGACATCATCGCCAAAGGCAGTCGAACGGAACAGCGTCTGTTCGCGCTCCTCCCAATCCTCGGGCAGCTTGCCCTTCGGCGGTTCCAGCACACCCTCATAGATCAGGCCAAGCGACTTCAGCCGCGCCAGCGCCGCCTCGATCTTGCCCGTGCCATAAAGCGCCTTTTCCGAGGAATAGACGTCCATCTTCACGTTCAGCAGCGCCAGATCCGCACGGATCATCGCCATCATCTCGGCCGTCGCGAATTCGCGTACCTCGTCCAGCCAGTCGGCTTCGGGCCGGTTCAGCAGACTGTCGCCGTATTTCGCCTTCAGCGCCTCGCCCACCGGGATCAGGTAGTCGCCCGGATAGAGCCCCTCGCGGATCTCGGGTTCGAGCCCGTTCGCCTCGCGGTAACGCTCATAGGCCGAGCGCGCGAGAACATTCACCTGCGCGCCGCCGTCGTTGATGTAATATTCCCGCGTGACGTCATAGCCCGCGAAATCCAGCAACGCCGCCAGCGCATCGCCAAACACCGCGCCCCGGGTATGGCCGACGTGCATCGGCCCGGTCGGATTCGCGGAAACGAACTCCACATTGACCTTCACGCCCTGCCCCAGCGTCGAACGGCCGTAGTCGTTCCCCTCGGCCAGCGCGGCGCGGGTGACATCGCCCCAGACGCCGGGCGCCAAACGCAGGTTCAGAAACCCCGGACCGGCCACCTCGGCCGCAGCGATCCGCGGATCCGCCGACAGTTTCGCCGCCAGCGTCTCGGCGATCTCGCGCGGCTTCAGCCCCGCCGGTTTCGCCAGCACCATCGCCGCATTGGTCGCCATATCGCCATGCAGCGCATCGCGCGGCGGCTCCACCGTCACATTGGAAGTGTCCAGCCCGGCAGGCAGCGCGCCCCCGGCCATCATCTCGTCCAGCGCGGCAATTACCACCGCGCGCATATCGGCAAACAGGTTCATCTCGGCATCCTCTGTTGCCCCTCCCCTGCCAGAGGTGGCCCGCGCCGTCAACGCCTGCGGCCCCGAACCCGCCGGTTTGTTGACGTGACAAGGGTTTTGCAGTAGGGAACACGCAGCCGCACCCCGGCGGCACTCTGCCCGGGACGCCCGGAAAATTGCGTCCCAAACCCTTGCGCGGAACCGTCCGCGCCTTGTTATGGACGCCAATGACCAAGTTTACCGATCTCAACCTCGACCCCAATGTCATGCAGGCCATCGCCGAAGCGGGCTATGAAGCGCCGACGCCGATTCAGGCCGACGCCATCCCGCCCGCGCTCGAAGGCCGCGATGTTCTGGGCATTGCGCAGACGGGCACCGGCAAGACCGCCTCCTTCACCCTGCCGATGATCACGCGCCTCGCGCATGGCCGGGCACGGGCACGGATGCCGCGTTCGCTGGTGCTGGCCCCTACGCGCGAACTCGCCGCGCAGGTGGCGGAGAACTTCGACGTTTACGCGAAATATACCAAACTGACCAAGGCGCTGCTGATCGGTGGCGTGTCCTTTGGCGAGCAGGACAAGCTGATCGACCGCGGCGTCGATGTGCTGATCGCGACGCCGGGCCGGCTGCTGGACCATTTCGAGCGTGGCAAACTGCTGCTCACCGGGGTGCAGATCATGGTGGTGGACGAGGCCGACCGGATGCTCGACATGGGTTTCATCCCGGATATCGAGCGGATCTTCCAGTTGACGCCGTTCAACCGGCAGACGCTGTTCTTCTCCGCCACGATGGCGCCGGAGATCGAGCGGATCACCAACACCTTCCTGCACGCCCCCGCGCGGGTCGAAGTGGCGCGGCAGGCGACGACTTCGGAGACCATCACCCAGAAGCTGGTGCAGATCACCCCGCCGCGCCGCGATCAGGCCGCGAAGGTGAAGCGCGAACTGCTGCGCGCGCTGATCCGGGCCGAGGGCGAGAGCTGCACCAACGCGATCATCTTCTGCAACCGCAAGGTCGATGTGGACATCGTTGCCAAGTCGCTGAAAACGCACGGCTTCAATGCCGCGCCGATCCATGGCGACCTGGAACAGCGGCAGCGGATGCAGACGCTCGACGACTTCCGTGAAGGCAAGCTGCAACTGCTGATCGCCTCGGACGTCGCGGCGCGCGGGCTGGACATTCCCGCCGTGAGCCATGTGTTCAACTACGACATCCCGAGCCATGCCGAGGATTACGTCCACCGCATCGGCCGTACCGGCCGGGCCGGGCGTCTGGGCACGGCCTATTCGATCGCGACGCCCTCGGACGACAAATATCTGAGCCAGATCGAGAATCTGGTGAAGATGCAGATCCCCCGGGCGGACCTGCCCGAAGGCTTTGCCCCGTCCGAAGCCGCGCATCGCGAGCCGAAGAAATACGACGACCGCGAGGAGCGCCGTGGCGGGCGTGGCCGCGGACGCGAGCGCGAACGTCGCCGCCCCGAACCCGCCGCCGAAGCGGTGGCCCCCGTGGTCGAAACCCCTCCGCATCGCGAGGCTCCGCCCCATCGCGAAGAACGCCGCGAGCGCCATCGCGGGCGGGACCGGGATGACGGCCCGGTCGTGATCGGTATGGGCGACCATGTGCCGGACTTTCTGCTGCGGTCCTTCCGCACCACCAAGCCGGTGGAAGAAGTGCCCGAGGAAGTCGGCGAAACCTCCGAAGCGTAACCGGCCAGAGCGCGGGATCCCGCCACGGCGTGAACCTGCCGCCCCCGAAAGCAGTCAAAGCCCCCGGTGTCATCACACCGGGGGCTGTTTCGTCAGTAGACCACCACAGCGCGGATGGATTCTCCCCTGTGCATCAGGTCGAAGCCTTCGTTGATGCGTTCGAGCGGCAGGGTGTGGGTGATCATCGGGTCGATCTCGATCTTGCCGTTCATATACCAGTCGACGATGCCCGGCACATCGGTCCGGCCGCGCGCGCCGCCGAAGGCCGTGCCCTTCCACACGCGGCCCGTCACCAGTTGGAACGGCCGCGTTCGGATCTCGGCCCCGGCGGGCGCGACGCCGATGACGACCGAAACGCCCCAGCCGCGATGGGTGCATTCCAGCGCATCGCGCATCACCTTGACATTGCCGGTGCAGTCAAAGCTGTAATCCGCGCCGCCGATCTGATCGAAGGGCGTCTTCGTCATGTTGACGATGTGCTGAACGACGGAGCCGTCGATCTCCTTCGGGTTGACGAAATGGGTCATGCCGAAGCGCTCGCCCCATTCCTTCTTGTCGTTGTTCAGATCGACGCCGATGATCATGTCTGCCCCGGCCATCTTCAGGCCCTGGATCACGTTCAGCCCGATCCCGCCCAGGCCGAAGACCACCGCCTTGGCGCCGATTTCGACCTTCGCCGTGTTGATCACCGCGCCGATGCCGGTGGTGACGCCACAGCCGATGTAGCAGACCTTATCGAAGGGCGCGTCGTCGCGGATCTTCGCCAGCGCGATTTCCGGCACCACCGTGTGCTGCGCAAAGGTCGAGCAGCCCATGTAGTGGTAGATCGGCGTGCCGTCGAGCATCGAAAACCGCGTGGTCCCGTCCGGCATCAGCCCCTGCCCCTGAGTCGCCCGGATCGAGGTGCAGAGGTTCGTCTTCTGGCTCAGGCAGCTCGGGCACTGCCGGCATTCGGGGGTGTAGAGCGGAATCACATGGTCGCCGGGCTTCAGCGTGGTGACGCCCTCGCCCACTTCCAGCACGATCCCCGCCCCTTCATGGCCCAGGATCGCGGGGAAGATCCCCTCCGGATCGGCGCCCGAGAGCGTGAATTCGTCGGTATGACAGATACCCGTCGCCTTGATCTCAACCAGAACCTCCCCCGCCTTCGGGCCGTCGAGGTTCACTTCCATGATTTCAAGCGGTTTTCCGGGGGCGACAGCTACCGCAGCACGGGTTCTCATTGACAGAATCTCCCTGTATAGAGTCATGCCAGACCCTGAGCGAAAGCACAGGGTAACGCAATAATGGGTGCGACATGATGATCCGCTTTTCCGCCATTGCCGTCAGCCTCGGCCTGCTTGCCGGCTGCCAAAGCACGACCGAGGATCCGGCTCCGACCGATCCCGTTCCGGCCCCCCACCTGACCCCCGCCGTAAGTCAGGAGGGTGCGCTCGAACAGCGCGAGCCCGACACCTGCCACGCCGGGGATCAGGTCGCGGCGCTTGGCCAACCCGCCTCGGTGATCCCGACGCTGGGCATCTCCCGCCCGATCAACGTGGTCGAATGGCGCGGGATCGAGCCGCAGGAATACAACCCGCAGCGGATCGTGTTCCGGCTCGACCAGACCGGCAAGATCTTCAACATCGACTGCGGCTGACCGCAAACGAAAAGGCCCGCAGGTTTCCCCGCGGGCCTCTTTTCCGATACCGAACGCTTCAGGCGTTGATATGCGCGTCAAGCGCCTGCATGTCGGCAAGCATCTTCACCGCCGCATCAACTGCGTCCGGAGCGGCCTCTTCGAGCGCCTTCTTCGCATCGGCGACATATTGCGCCACCAACGCGGCGGTGAGTTCCTCTTTCGGAACGCCCCGCTCCGCCAGCAGATTGACCATATCGCCCATGATCTCGGCGAAGCCGCCGGTGACCCCGAACTCATCAATCGACCCATCCGCGGCAACGACCGTGACGATCCCCGGGCGCAGCGTGGTGATCATCGGCGCATGGCCGGGCATCGCGGTCAGGTCGCCCTGACTACCCGGAAGCCGCACCTCGCGGACCGGGACGGAAGACAACTTCCGCTCCGGCGTCACGAGGTAGAACTGCATCGTATCGGCCATCTAAGCCCCCTTACGCCGCAGCGGCGAGCTTGGCGGCCTTGGCGATCACGTCGTCGATGCCACCGACCATGTAGAAGGCCGCTTCCGGCAGATGGTCGTATTCGCCGTTGACCACCGCCTTGAACGACTTGATTGTGTCTTCGAGCGGAACCTGAACCCCGTCCGAGCCGGTGAAGACCTTCGCCACGTCAAAGGGCTGCGACAGGAAACGCTGGATCTTGCGCGCGCGGGCCACGGTCAGCTTGTCCTCTTCCGACAGTTCGTCCATCCCGAGGATGGCGATGATGTCCTGAAGCGACTTGTAGCGTTGCAGGATACCCTGAACGGCGCGGGCGGTGTCATAGTGTTCCTGCCCGACCACTTGCGGATCGAGAATCCGCGAGGAGGAGTCGAGCGGGTCCACCGCCGGATAGATCCCGAGTTCCGAGATCGCCCGCGACAGAACCGTCGTGGCGTCGAGGTGGGCGAAGGAGGTCGCCGGTGCCGGGTCGGTAAGGTCGTCGGCCGGAACGTAGATCGCCTGAACCGAGGTGATCGAGCCCGCCTTGGTCGAGGTGATGCGTTCTTGCAGCGCGCCCATGTCGGTCGCCAGCGTCGGCTGGTAACCCACGGCCGAAGGGATACGGCCGAGCAGCGCCGACACTTCCGAACCCGCCTGGGTGAACCGGAAGATGTTGTCGACGAAGAACAGAACGTCCGTGCCCGACTGGTCGCGGAACTGTTCGGCCAACGTCAGGCCGGTCAGCGCCACGCGCGAACGGGCCCCCGGAGGCTCGTTCATCTGGCCATAGACCAGCGCCACCTTCGATTCTTCGAGTTTCTCGGTGTTGATAACGCCCAATTCGATCATTTCGTGATAGAGGTCGTTCCCTTCACGGGTCCGCTCGCCCACACCGGCGAACACGGAGAAGCCCGAGTGCACCTTGGCGATGTTGTTGATCAGTTCCATGATCAGAACCGTCTTACCCACGCCGGCGCCGCCGAACAGGCCGATCTTGCCGCCTTTGGAATAGGGCGCCAGCAGGTCGATGACCTTGATGCCGGTGACGAGGATCGCGGTCTCGGTCGACTGCTGGTCGAACTCCGGGGCGGGCTGGTGGATGGCGCGGGTGGTGTCCTGCGCGACCGGGCCCTTTTCGTCCACCGGCTGGCCGATGACGTTCAGGATACGCCCGAGCGTTGCGTTGCCCACCGGAACGGTGATCGGCGCGCCGGTGTCATGGACTTCGGCGCCGCGCACGAGGCCTTCGGTCGCGTCCATCGCGATGGTGCGGACGGTGTTCTCGCCCATGTGCTGGGCGACTTCGAGCACCAGCGGCTTGCCGTTGTTGGTGGTTTCAAGGGCGTTGAGGATCGCCGGAAGTGCGCCATCGAACTGAACGTCGACGACGGCGCCGATGATCTGGATCACTTTGCCTTTGCTTGCCATTATCTGTCTCCGGATTCCGTCAGAGCGCCTCGGCGCCCGCAATGATTTCTACGAGTTCGGTGGTGATCGCGGCCTGACGCGAGCGGTTGTACTGGATCGTCAGCTTGTCGATCATGTCGCCCGCGTTGCGCGTTGCGTTGTCCATCGCCGACATCTGTGCCCCGTTGAAGGAGGCGTTGTTTTCCAGCAGCGCCGTGAAGATCGCCGTGGCGACACCGCGCGGAAGCAGATCCGCAAGGACCGCCTCCTCGCTCGGCTCATAGTCGAAATCGACCGAAACCCCGTGGCCCGCGGCATCCGCCTCGAACTGCGCCGGGATGACCTGGCGCGCCGTGGGGATCTGGCTGATCACGCTTTCAAAACGCGAGAAGAACAGGGTGGCGACGTCGAATTCCCCTTCGGAGAAGCGCGCAAGAACATCCTTCGCGATCACCTGGGCATTGTCGTAGCCGAGTTTCTTCACGTCGCTCATATCGACATGGCCGATGAAATACTGACCCAGGTCGCGGCGCAGCGCGTCGCGGCCCTTCTTGCCGACGGTGAGGATCTTCACCGTCTTGCCTGCGGCCAGCAGATCCTGCGCATGGTGCCGCGCCAGCTTCGCGATATTCGCGTTGAAGCCGCCGCAGAGCCCACGCTCGCCGGTCATCACCACCAGAAGATGGGTCCGGTCCGACCCCGTCCCGGCTAGAAGCCGGGGCGCGTCCGATCCGCCCACCGAAGCGGCGAGGCTCGACATCACCGCGGTCATCCGGTCCGCATAGGGGCGGGCGGCTTCGGCGGCTTCCTGGGCGCGACGGAGCTTGGCCGCCGCGACCATCTGCATGGCCTTCGTGATCTTCCGGGTGTTCTTGACACTCGTGATCCGGTTCTTGAGGTCCTTAAGGCTGGGCATGTCCCTGTCCTTTCAGGATCAAGCGAAGGTCTTGGCGAATTCTTCGATCGCGGCCTTCAGCTTGGCTTCGGCGTCACCCTTGATCTTCGGATCGTCCTTGGTGAGCCATTCGAGGATGTCCTTGCGGGAGTTGCGCAGATAGGCCAGCAGACCGGCTTCCCAGCGGCCCACGTCCTTCACCGCAACGCCATCGAGGAAGCCCGAGGTACCCGCATAGATCACCGCGACGATTTCCGCATTGGTGAGCGGCGAATATTGCGGCTGCTTCATCAGCTCCGTCAGGCGCGCACCACGGTTCAGCAGCTTCTGCGTCGCCGCGTCGAGGTCCGAGCCGAACTGAGCGAAGGCCGCCATTTCGCGGTATTGCGCCAGTTCCAGCTTCACCGGGCCGGCCACCGACTTCATCGAATTGGTCTGCGCCGAGGAGCCCACACGCGACACCGACAGGCCGGTGTTCACGGCCGGACGGATGCCCTGGTAGAACAGTTCGGTTTCGAGGAAAATCTGGCCGTCGGTGATCGAGATCACGTTGGTCGGGATATAGGCCGACACGTCGCCCGCCTGGGTTTCGATGATCGGCAGCGCGGTCAGCGAGCCCGAGCCGAATTCCTCGTTCAGCTTCGCCGAACGTTCCAGCAGACGCGAATGCAGATAGAACACGTCGCCCGGATAGGCTTCACGCCCCGGCGGACGACGCAGCAGCAGCGACATCTGGCGATAGGCGACGGCCTGCTTCGACAGGTCATCATAGATCATCAGCCCGTGCATGCCGTTGTCGCGGAAATATTCCGCCATCGCGGTCGCGGTATAGGGTGCGAGGTATTGCATCGGCGCCGGGTCCGAAGCGGTCGCGGCGATGACGGTAGTGTATTCCATCGCGCCGGTTTCTTCGAGCTTCTTCACCAGCTGGGCGACGGTCGAACGCTTCTGCCCGATTGCGACGTAGAAGCAGTGCAGCTTCGCCGCCGGATTGGCCGCGTTGTAGGCCTTCTGGTTCAGGATCGTGTCGAGCGCGATCGCGGTCTTGCCGGTCTGACGGTCGCCGATGATCAGTTCCCGCTGGCCACGGCCGATCGGGATCATCGCATCGACCGATTTCAGGCCGGTCGCCATCGGCTCATGCACCGATTTCCGCGGAATGATGCCGGGAGCCTTCACGTCGGCCACGCGGCGCTCGGTCGCCTCGATCGGGCCTTTGCCGTCGATCGGGTTGCCGAGGGCGTCGACGACGCGGCCCAGCAGGGCCGGGCCGACCGGCACGTCCACGATCGCGTTCGTGCGCTTGACGGTATCGCCTTCCTTGATGTCGCGGTCGGAGCCGAAGATAACGATCCCGACGTTATCGACTTCGAGGTTCAGCGCCATGCCGCGGATGCCGCCGGGGAACTCGACCATTTCGCCGGCCTGAACATTGTCCAGCCCGTAGACGCGGGCGATACCGTCACCGACGGACAGCACGCGACCGACTTCGGCCACCTGGGCATCCTGCCCGAAATTCTTGATCTGCTCCTTGAGGATCGCAGAGATCTCAGCTGCCTGGATGCCCATTATCCAACCTCTTTCATGGTGTTCTGCAGGGAGGCGAGTTTCGCGCGGACCGACGTGTCGATCATCCGCGACCCCAGCCTGACAATCATACCGCCGATCAGGGAGTCATCGACGGTCACGTTCAGCTTGACGGTCTTGCCCGTCTTTTCCTTCAGCGCGGCGGCGAGTTCCGCAGCTTGCGCCGTCGTCAGTTCGGTCGCCGCGGTAACGTCGGCGGTGACCTCGCCCTTCGCCTCGGCGATCAGGGCGGTCAGTTCCTTGAGCAGATGTGGCAGCGTGAACAGGCGCCGCTTCTCGGCGACCAGCGCGAGGCCGTTTGCCATCGGCGCCGACAGGTTCATCGCCCGGGCCAGCGCTTCGACGGCCTTGGCCTCGTCGTCGCGGGCATAGATCGGCGAAGCGATCAGGTCGCGCAGGTCGGAAGAGGCCGCCAGCGCCGCCGTCATCGCCCCGACATCCGCCTCAAGCGCGGCGAGACCGCCGGACTCCTGCGCAAGTTCAAAAATGGCCTGGGCATAACGCCCGGCGATGGCTGCGGAAATCGAAGCTGGTTCGGACACGTCCACCCTTCCGATGTTCTGCCCCGGCCTGCGGTCGCGATCAACCGGACCAGGGTCTTCGTTGCCGGTGCGCGGACAACCTGCCGAACACCCCATTCGGCGTTGCGTTTAGCAGAGCGCCCCCCCCCCTCGCAACCGTCTTGGACAACAGAATGTGATTGACGGAGCCGTATTTTGGCCTGCCCGTTCCGGGGGCGCGGAGTTGGCGCGCTAACATCGCCGGATGCCGGAAAACCGGAGCGGCATCAGCGCGGCGGTGATTCTTTCACCCGCGCGCTCAGGCCAGGCTGTCCGACGCCTTCGAGGACGGAAAGCGGGCGGCGCACGGTCGCGCCCAGGCCGGGCCTGCGCGGCGCGTGGACCTGTTTCGAGACTTCGAGCATCAGCACCCCCGCCGCGATCAGCCCCGTCAGCCGCCCGCCGAGCCGCTCCCACATCGTCGCCGAGCGCAGCCAGAACCGGCGGTGCGAGGGCGGGATATACAGCGCGGCGGCGTGACGCTCGGGCACGAAGCCGGCGCGCCTCGCCTGCCGGTCGAGCTGCGCGAGCGTATAGGGCCGGCCAAAGCCGAAGGGCGTCGTCTCGCGCGGCGCCCAGAGGCCCGAGCGGTTCGGCACGATCAGCATCGCCCGCCCCCCCGGCCCCAGCACGCGCCAGCATTCCTCCAGCAGCAGGTCGGGATTGTCCGAGACCTCAAGCCCGTGCAGCAGCACCAGCCGGTCGGCCATCCCGGTCTCCAGCGGCCAGCGCGCTTCGTCGCACAGCACCGAGACATTGGGCATCCCCGCGGGCCAGGGCATCACCCCCTGCTCCGCCGGCATCAGCCCGATCACCCGGCGCGCCGTCGCCAGATAGGGGCGCAGGAGCGGCACGGCAAAGCCATAGCCCACCACCGTCTGCCCCGTCATCTCCGCCGGGCCCGAGGGCCAGATCTGTTGCAGCCGGTCGCGCACCGCCTTCTGCGCGGCCCGTCCGAGCTGCGTGCGGTAATAGAAATTGCGCAGGTCCAGCACATCGAGATGCATTGCGCGACGAGCCTCCTTCGGCGATGCTCGGGCCAGCATAAAGCAAAGGCCGCCGAACGCCATGACCCTCGAACTGATCATCGTCCCTTGCCTGAAGGACAATTACGCCTGGCTGATCCATGAGGAAGCCACGGACACGACGGCGGTCGTCGATGTGCCCGAGGTCGCGCCCATCCTGGAAGCGCTGCGCACGCATGGCTGGCGGCTGAGCCATATCCTGATCACCCATCACCACGCCGACCACATCGGCGGCGTTGAGGCGCTGCACGAAATGACCGGAGCGCGGGTGATCGGCGCGGCGCAGGATGCCGCCCGGCTGCCGCCGCTCACCGCGCCGGTGGCGCCCGGGGACCGCTTCCCGCTGGGCATGCAGACGGTCGAGGTGATCGACGCGCCGGGGCATACGATCGGCCATATCGCCTATTACATGGCGGAGGCGGGGCTGCTGTTTTCGGGGGACAGCCTGATGAGCTGGGGCTGCGGGCGGCTGTTCGAGGGCACGCCCGCACAGATGTTCGGCACGCTGGCGCGGCTGTCGGCGCTGCCGCCCGAAACGCGGGTCTGCTCGGGGCACGAATATACCGAGGCGAACGGCCGGTTCGCGCTGTCGCTGGAACCCGGGAACCCGGCGTTGCTGGCGCGGATGGAGCGGATCCGGGCGCTGCGCGCGCAGGGGGAGCCGACCCTGCCGGTGACGCTCGCGGAGGAATTGCAGACCAATCCGTTCCTGCGCGCGGACGACGGGTTGCGCCGGGCGCTCGGCCTGCCGGAGGGGGCAAGCGCGCTGGAGATCTTTACCGAGGCGCGGGCGCGCAAGGACAGTTTCTAACCCCGTCAGATGGTCGTGGCGCGGGACGAATCTCTTGTCTCCGCCCTGCTCTCATGGCTTTCCTACCCATGGAACCCGGCCCTCCCTTGATGCAAGGCGGAAGCGTTCCTAACTCAGGTGCCTTGGCCCGGTGATTTTGCGCGCGCAGCATGATCACAAATTGGGCAGACAGATAAGTTTGAACGATTTTTGCGCAAATGGGACTTGAAGCGCGGGGCAATCCACCGAACTTTAACCTCATGAGGCCAGTGTCGGCGGGACACCCCGCGCCGCAGAAAGGAGCATCAGATGCCGTCGTTCTCGACCACGCTCGAACAAGCCATTCATGGGGCCCTGGCACTCGCCAATGCCCGCAAGCATGAACTGGCCACGCTCGAACACCTGCTGCTCGCCCTGATCGACGAGCCCGATGCCAGCCGCGTGATGCGCGCCTGCGGGGTGAACCTCGATGAGTTGCGCGGCACGCTGACCGAATTCATCGACGACGACCTGTCGACCCTGATCACCGAGGTCGAAGGGTCCGAGGCCGTGCCCACCGCCGCCTTCCAGCGGGTGATCCAGCGCGCGGCGATCCATGTGCAAAGCTCCGGCCGGACCGAGGTCACCGGGGCGAATGTTCTCGTCGCGATCTTTGCCGAACGCGAAAGCAACGCTGCCTTCTTCCTGCAAGAGCAGGACATGACTCGCTACGACGCGGTGAATTTCATCGCGCATGGCGTGGCGAAGGATCCGGCCTTCGGCGAGCCGCGCCCGGTCATCGGATCGGATGAAGAGCCGAAGCAGGAGCAACAGGCGACGCAGGCGGAAAACAAGGAATCCGCTCTGGGCAAATATTGCGTCAACCTGAACGTGAAATCGCAGAAGGGCGACATCGACCCGCTGATCGGCCGCGAGGAAGAGGTCGAGCGCGCGGTTCAGGTGCTGTGCCGCCGGCGCAAGAACAACCCGCTGCTGGTGGGCGATCCGGGTGTGGGCAAGACCGCCATCGCCGAGGGGCTGGCGCTGAAGATCATCCGCGGCGAAACGCCCGAGATCCTGGCCAAGGCCACGATCTTCTCGCTCGACATGGGCGCGCTGCTCGCGGGCACCCGCTACCGCGGCGATTTCGAGGAGCGGCTGAAGGCCGTGGTGAAGGAGCTGGAGGACCATCCGAACGCGATCCTGTTCATCGACGAAATCCATACCGTGATCGGCGCCGGGGCGACCTCGGGCGGGGCGATGGATGCGTCGAACCTGCTCAAACCCGCGCTGGCGGGCGGCAAGCTGCGCTGCATGGGCTCGACCACCTACAAGGAATACCGCCAGCATTTCGAGAAGGACCGCGCGCTGTCCCGCCGGTTCCAGAAGATCGACGTCAACGAGCCGTCGGTGGCGGATTCGATCAAGATCCTGATGGGGCTGAAACCCTATTTCGAGAAGCACCACGACCTGCGTTATACCAATGACGCGATCAAGGCGGCGGTGGAGCTTTCGGCGCGCTACATCAACGACCGCAAACTGCCCGACAAGGCGATCGACGTGATCGACGAGGCGGGCGCGGCGCAGCATCTGGTTTCGGCCTCGAAGCGGCGCAAGACGCTGGGCGAAAAGGAGATCGAGGCGGTCGTGGCCAAGATCGCCCGGATCCCGCCGAAGAACGTCTCGAAGGACGATGCCGAAGTGCTGCGCGACCTGGAAAAGACGCTCAAGCGGGTGGTCTTCGGGCAGGACAAGGCGATCGAAACCCTGTCCTCGGCGATCAAGCTGGCGCGGGCTGGCCTGCGCGAACCGGAAAAGCCGATCGGCAACTACCTTTTCGCGGGGCCGACCGGTGTCGGCAAGACCGAGGTCGCAAGCCAGCTGGCGAAAATCCTGGGCGTGGAACTGCTGCGTTTCGACATGTCGGAATATATGGAGAAGCATGCGGTCAGCCGTCTGATCGGCGCCCCTCCGGGCTATGTCGGTTTTGATCAGGGCGGGATGCTGACGGATGGGGTGGATCAACACCCGCATTGCGTGCTGCTGCTCGATGAAATCGAAAAGGCGCATCCGGATGTCTACAACATCCTGTTGCAGGTGATGGATCACGGCAAGCTGACGGATCACAACGGCCGTCAGGTGGATTTCCGCAACGTGATCCTGATCATGACGTCGAATGCGGGCGCTGCGGACATGCAGAAGGCGGCAATCGGCTTTGGCCGCGACAAGCGCGAGGGCGAGGATACGGCGGCGATCGAGCGGACCTTCACGCCCGAATTCCGCAACCGTCTGGATGCCGTGGTCAACTTCGCCCCGCTGCCGCGGGAGGTAATCCTTCAGGTTGTCGACAAATTCGTGCTGCAACTGGAGGCTCAACTGATCGACCGCAACGTGCATATCGAGTTGAGCCCGGAGGCCGCGAACTGGCTGGCTGAAAAGGGTTATGACGACCGCATGGGGGCGCGCCCGCTGGGCCGCGTGATCCAGGAGCACCTGAAGAAGCCGCTGGCGGAGGAACTGCTGTTCGGTCGGCTGACGAAGGGCGGTGTCGTGCGGGTCACGGTGAAGGACGGCGCGATTCAGCTCGACATTTCCGAGCATGGCAAACCGCGGCTGATGGGGTCGAAGCCCCGGCTTCTGCCAGCGGGCTGATCGGGCCGCGACCGGATGGCGCACTAGGCGCAAGGCGATGCGTCCCTGCAAGGGGCGCATCGTGCGTATTGCGCAGGAAACGTATCAAGCGCGCAGGAAACGTATCAAGCGCGCTGGACGCGTGTCTGATTATGCTGGATCCGCTCGCGGGGCTTTCAGGACAAACACGCCTCCAACCAGCAAGCCGAACGCTGGATCCGCGCGCAGGGGCTTTTCTGAAGGATGCCGCCTGCCTGCCGGAAACCTGCGCTGGATCCACGCGCGGGGCTTTTACTTGCCCCAACAGGTCAAACAACCGTGGATCCGGGCGCGAAACGTACCCCCAGGCACCGACGGTTGGTTGAACGGTAATGGCGTCGGGTAGGTGGCGGCGATCCGGCAAACGGGCCACTGTCGGCATGGGAAACGGTGCGGCACCATGACAATCGTAAGGCCCGTGTCAGGCAAAGCCCCGCGCCTCGCCGACCTCGACGACGGCCTCCATCGCGACATAGGTCGAGGTCGCGGTGACGAAGGGCAGCGCCGAGATTTTTTCGCCCATCACCCGCCGATATTCGGCGATGTCATGCGAGCGCACCTTCAGCAGATAGTCGAAGCCGCCCGCGATCATGTGGCATTCCTCGATCTCGGGCACGGCGCGGACGGCGGTATTGAAGCGGCGCAGCGCGCTTTCGCGGGTGTCGCTCAGCCGCACCTCGACGAAGGCCACATGAGTCAGGCCGAGCTTGATCGGGCTGAGGATGGCGCGGTAGCCGGTGATCAGGCCGATTTCCTCCAGCCGCTTGATCCGGGCAGCGACGGGCGTTTTCGACAGACCGACCTGCCGGGCGATCTCGGTCACCGGCTGGCGTGCGTCGGCGATCAGCGCGGCAAGGATCCGGCGATCTATCGCATCCAGATCGTTAGGCAATCAGCACTCCATCATGAAATTCTTTGGCCTGATAGACCATAGAAATAGCCATCTTCAGGCGAACCGTCCATCCTGGTAACGTTAAGATGGCGGTGAACAGGAGATTCCCCATGTCGCAACCGCTCGACCGCCTCGATTCCCTTGAAGGCCCGGAGGTGAAATTCGCCCCCGAAGCCGAAACCCTCGCCAGCCTGATCGCCACCGCGGCTATTCCGGCGGAGACCCGCAGCCGGATTTCGGCCAGTGCCGCCGCGCTGGTGCGCCGGATCCGCGAAGGCGGCAAGCCCGGGCTGATGGAGAAATTCCTGGCCGAATACGGGCTTTCGACGCGCGAGGGGATCGCGCTGATGTGCCTCGCCGAGGCGATGCTGCGGGTGCCGGACAATGCCACGATCGACGCGCTGATCGAGGACAAGATCGCCCCCGCCGACTGGGGCCGCCACATGGGTCAGGCGGCGTCGTCGCTGGTCAATGCCTCGACCTGGGCGCTGATGCTGACGGGCAAGGTGCTGGACGATGATGCGCCGGGCATGGCGGGCGTGTTGCGCGGCGCGGTCAAGCGGCTGGGCGAGCCGGTGATCCGGGCCGCCGTGGGCCGGGCGATGAAGGAAATGGGGCGGCAATTCGTTCTGGGCCAGACCATCGAACAGGCGCTCGACAATGCCAAGGAGCGCGAGGCCATCGGCTTCACCTACAGCTATGACATGCTGGGCGAAGCGGCGATGACGGCGGGTGATGCCGCGCGCTATGCCACTGATTACGAACGCGCCATCGCGGCGATCGGCAAGGTCGCGACGCGGGGTTCGGTGACGGCCAACCCGGGCATCTCGATCAAACTCTCGGCGCTGCATCCGCGCTATGAGGTCGCGAAGGAAGAGCGCGTGATGGCGGAACTGGTGCCGGTGGTGGCGAAGCTCGCCAAGGCCGCGCGGGCCGCCGGGATCGGCATGCATGTGGATGCCGAGGAACAGGCGCGCCTCACCCTCAGCTTCAAGGTGATCGACGCGGTGATGGCGGATCCGGCGCTCAAGGGCTGGGACGGGTTCGGCATCGTCGTGCAGGCCTATGGCAAGCGGGCGGGCGCGGCGATCGACGCGCTCTATGACATGGCCGGGCGGCATGACCAGAAGATCAACATCCGGCTGGTGAAGGGCGCCTATTGGGACAGCGAAATGAAGCTGTCGCAGGTCGAAGGGCATCCGGGCTTCCCGCTGTTCACCTCGAAAACGGCCACGGATGTCGCCTATATCTGCCTGGCGAAGAAGCTGTTCGGGCTGGGCGACCGGATCTATCCGCAATTCGCCGGGCACAATGCGCATACGGTTTCGGCGATCCTCGAACTGGCCGAAGGGCGCCCGTTCGAGTTCCAGCGCCTGCATGGCATGGGCGAGCAACTGCACGACATCGTGCTGCGCGAGACCAAGGGCCGGTGCCGGATTTATGCGCCGGTGGGCGCGCACCGCGACCTGCTGGCCTATCTGGTGCGGCGGCTGCTGGAGAACGGGGCGAACTCGTCCTTCGTGCATCAGATCGTCGATGCGAACATCGCCCCCGAAGCCATTGCCCGCGACCCGTTCGAGGCGCTGGCCACGGCGAAGGCCCCTGCCCTGCTGCGCGCGCCCGCCGACCTGTTCCAGCCCGCGCGCGTCAATTCCATGGGGTTCGATCTGTCGGACAGCCATGTTCTGGCGCAGATCGAAACGGCGCGGCAATGCGCCCTGCCCGATGCGGCGCCGATCATTGCCGCGGGTCAGGCCGGCGGCGCGCTGCGCCCGGTGACCAACCCGGCGACGGGCGAGGTCATCGCGCAGGTGACCGAGGCCGATGACGCCACCGTCGCCGCAGCGATCGCGGGGGCGGCGCTGTGGCAGGCGCCGGTGGCCGAGCGCGCGGCGGCGCTGCGCAAGGCGGCGGACCTGTATGAGCAGAACTTCGGCCCGATCTTCGCCGTTCTGGCGCGCGAGGCGGGCAAGACGCTGGGCGATGCCGTGGCCGAAATCCGCGAAGCCTGCGACTTCCTGCGCTACTATGCCGGGGAGGCCGAGGCCGCGAACCCCGAGCCTGTCGGTTTCTTCACCGCGATCAGCCCGTGGAACTTCCCGCTGGCGATCTTCACCGGGCAGATTGCGGCGGCGCTGGCGGCGGGGAATGCGGTTCTGGCGAAACCGGCCGAGCAGACGCCGCTGATCGCGGCGATGGCGGTGCGGCTGCTGCATCAGGCGGGCGTGCCCGCAAGCGCGCTGCAACTGTTGCCGGGCGATGGCGCCACGGTGGGCGCGCGGCTGACCTCGGACCCCCGGATCGCGGGGGTGGTGTTCACCGGCTCGACCGAAACGGCGCGGATCATCCGCACGGCAATGGCCGCCAATCTGGCCCCCGGCGCGCCGCTGATCGCGGAAACCGGCGGGCTGAATGCGATGATCGTCGAATTCGACCGCGCTGCCGGAACAGGCGGTGCGCGATATCGTCGCCTCGGCCTTCCGCTCGGCGGGGCAACGGTGTTCGGCGCTGCGCTGCCTCTACGTGCAGGAAGACGTCGCCGACAAGATGATCGAAATGCTCAAGGGCGCGATGGACGAGCTGCGGCTGGGCGATCCGCTCGACCTGCGCACCGACGTCGGCCCGGTGATCGACGCCGAAGCCCGCGACCAGATCGCCGCCTATATCGCGGCGAAGCGGGGCGATGTCCTGCATGCACTGGCCACCCCGGCGGAGGGGCTGTTCGTCGCGCCGACGCTGATCCGGGTGAAGGGCATTGCCGATCTGAAGCGCGAGATCTTCGGCCCGGTGCTGCATCTCGCCACCTTCAAGGCCGGTGAGCTCGGTGCGGTGGTCGATGCCATCAACGTCACGGGCTACGGGCTGACCTTCGGGCTGCACACCCGGATCGACGCGCGGGTGCAGGAGGTTTCGGCGGCGGTCCATGTCGGAAACATCTATATCAACCGCAACCAGATCGGCGCGGTGGTCGGCTCGCAACCCTTCGGCGGCGAGGGGCTTTCGGGCACCGGGCCGAAGGCGGGCGGGCCGCTTTACCTCGCGCGGTTCTCGGCCCCGGCTCCGGCGCAGCAGGCGGCGGCGACGGTGGCTCCGGCCTCGGGTCTGGCGGAGCGTCTGGCTGCGGCACCCGCGGGCGCGGGCCGCGCCGCGCAGGACATGCCCGGCCCGACCGGCGAGATGAACCGCCTCTCCTTCGAGCCGCGTCCGGCGGTGCTCTGCCTCGGCCCCGGTCCGGAGGCGGAGGCCGCGCAGGCCCGCGCGGTCACCGCGCTTGGCGGTGCTGCGGTAACCGCCGGGGGTGCGGTGGCGGCTGCGGCCCTGACCACGCTCGGCGGTTTCTCCGCCGTGCTGTGGTGGGGCGATGACGCAGCGGCGCGCGATTATGCGCAGGCGCTTGCCCGCCGCGACGGCCCGATCCTGCCGCTGATCACCGCGCAACCCGATGCGGCCCATGCGCTGCACGAACGGCATCTGTGCGTCGATACCACGGCGGCGGGCGGCAACGCGGCGCTGCTGGCCTCTGCGGGCTGAAATAAAGGCGCGCGCGGCGGGAACCCGCGCGCGCCCCCCGCATTGTCCCGACACACAAAGGCGGGAGGCTGCGGTGAAACTGTTTCAATGTCAGTGCTGCGGACAGGTTCTGCATTTCGAGAATACGGTCTGCCTGCGCTGCGGCCACTATCTGGGCTATCTGCCCGAACGGGACGAGATGCAGGCGATGGAGCCCGAGGGCGCCGCCTGGTTGGTGGCCGAGGGCGGGCCCGAGCTCTGGCGGTTCTGCAAGAACTGGGAACTGAGCGGCTGCAACTGGATGGTTCCGGCCGATGGGGTCACCGAATTCTGCCCGGCCTGCCGGCACAACCACACGATCCCCGACCTGTCCGACCCCGAAAACCACGCCCGCTGGCAGAAGATCGAGGCCGCGAAGCGCCGCCTGATCTATTCGCTGATGCACCTTGGCCTGCCGATGCCGGTGGCGGGCGATGGCCATCCCGAGCCGCTGGTGTTCAACTTCCTCGCCGACAGTCCCGACAGCGCAGAGCGGGTTCTGACCAGCCATGACAACGGCGTGGTGACGATCGCGCTGATCGAGGCCGATGACGCCACACGGGAGAAGATGCGCTCTGACATGGGCGAGGCCTATCGCACGCTGCTGGGCCATTTCCGGCATGAGGTGGGGCATTACTACTGGGATATTCTCGTGCGTGACGGCGGCGCGACCGAGGCGTTCCGCGCGATGTTCGGGGACGAGAGCCTGGATTACGGCGCGGCGCTGCAACACCATTACGAAAACGGCGCGCCGCCCGACTGGCCGCAGGAATATGTCTCCTCCTATGCGACGATGCACCCATGGGAGGACTGGGCCGAGACCTGGGCGCATTACCTGCATATGGTCGATACGCTGGAAACGGCGGCGGCCTTCGGGATGGAGATCGACCCGGGTGTCGATGAAGAGGGCGAGTTGACGGCGGATATCAACTTCGACCCCTATCGCGTGCGCAACGTGAAGCGGCTGCTCGCGGCCTGGATGCCGCTGACGGTCGCGCTAAATGCGATGAACAGGTCGATGGGGATGGCGGACATCTATCCGTTCACCCTGCCCGAGCCGGTGCAACGCAAGCTGGCCTTCGTGCATGACCTGGTGGCGACGGCGCGCCAGAACGGCCTCCGTTAAGCGGGATCCATCGGAAGAAGGCGCCCCCGTCGCCGTTCCGCCTTGCACCCCGGTTTCGCCCGGGGCGCGCAGGGCAGCGGCGGCCTCTGCCCCGGCGGTTCGCGGCCCTCCGGTTCGGCGGGGCGTTGGCGGCGCAGGGGCCAAGGCCAACGGTTGTGGCGCCCCCGGCGAAACCGGAGTGCAAGGCGGAACGGCGACGGGGGCGCCTCCGCAGGTCTGGCATCAGACCTGCCGCATCAGTCTGAGCGCATCGAAAATCGCCGCGTGAATGTTGCGCGCCTCGACCGCATCGCCGATCCGGAACAGCTGAAACCCCGGAACTTCCGGCTGCGCGCGGCCGGATACCAGCGCGTCGTAATCAACCGCGCCACCATTGCCGGACAACGGTTTCAGTACGAAATACAGATCGTCCAACGGCACCGTCCCGGCATTGACAACGACCTGATCGACCTCCCGCCGCCGGATCGCGGCCATGTAGTCCGATCCGATCAGCGCCTCCAGCCCGTTGCCCTGCCTCCCAACCGCTTTCAGCCGCCAGGTCACGGTGAAGGTCACCTGTCTATCCTGTAGCGCCCGCATATAGGGCACCAGGTTCATCCCCATGATCTCGGGCGCAAAGCTGCGGTCGGGGGTCATCACCTCGGCCACCGCGCCCGCCTCGGCCAGCAGTTGCGCCGCCTGTAGCCCGCCATGATCGCCCGCTTCGTCAAAGACCAGCACATTGCGCCCGGGCCGCGCATCGCCGGAAAGAATATCCCAGGCCGAGACCGCCAGATCCTCTCCCGTCTCCAGCACCCCGGTCTGCGCGATGCCCCCCGTCGCGATGATCACCACATCGGGCGACAGCGCCAGCACGTCCTCCGCCTCGGCCCAAATATTGAAGCGGAACTCGACATCACGCGCCGCGCATTGCGCCATCCGCCAGTCGATGATGCCGATCATCTCGGCCCGGCGCGGGGTGCGTGTGATCAGCCGGATCTGACCACCCGGCAGGTCCGCCGCCCCGACCACCACCACCCGGTGGCCACGCTCCGTCGCGACCCGCGCCGCTTCGAGCCCCGCAGGCCCCGCCCCGACCCCCACCACCGTCCTGCGCCGCGCGGCGGGGGCGATCCGGTGCGGCATCTCGGCCTCGCGCCCGGTCGAGGCATTGAGGATGCACAGCGCCATCCCGCCCTGATAGATCCGGTCCAGGCAATAGGTCGCGCCGACACAGGGCCGGATCTCCTCCTCCCGCCCTTCGCGGATCTTCGTCACGATATGCGGATCCGCCATATGCGCCCGCGTCATCCCCACCATATCGAGCGCGCCCGAGGCGATGGCATGCCGCGCGGTGGCCACATCGGGGATCCGGCTGGCGTGGAAGGTGGGCAGGCCGACCTCTGCCCGCACCCGCTCGGCGAAATCGAGATGCGGCGCCGAACGCATCCCCTGCACCGGGATCACATCGGTGAGCGCGGCATCGGTGTGGATCCGCCCCCGGATCACGTTGACGAAATCGACCAGCCCCGCGTCACGGAACCGGCGCACCATCTCCACGCTGTCGTCGAGCGTGATGCCGCGGTCCTCCTGCTCGTCGGCGACATGGCGGATGCCGATCAGGAACTCCGGCCCGACGCGATCGCGACAGGCGCGCAGGACGCTCTCGGCAAAGCGCAGGCGGTTGTCGAAATCCCCGCCCCAGGGTGCCGCCAGCCGGTTCGTGAGCGGCGAGAACATCTGGTCCATCAGATGGCCGTAGCATTCGATCTCGACCCCATCGAGCCCGGCGTCCCGCATCCGTTCGGCGGCATCGGCGAAATCACCGATCACCCGCGCGATGTCCCAGTCCTCGATCACCTTCGGCTGATGCCGGTGCGCGGGTTCGCGCGCAGGCCCAGCGCCCAGAACCGGCAGCCAGTCGCCCCGGTCCCACCGCGTGCGATAGCCCAGATGGGTGGGCTGGATCATCACCACCGCGCCCGGTTCGTGGCAATCGTCCGACAGGCAGCGCATCCATGGCACCACCTCATCCTTCCACGCCAGCACATTGCCAAAGGCCGGCGGGCTGTCGCGGCTCACCGCAGCCGAACCCGCCGTCATCACCATCGCCACCCCCGCCTTCGCCCGCTCCAGATGGGAGAGGCGGTAGCGGTCCTTCGGCATCCCGTCCTCGGTATAGGCGGGCTCGTGGCTGGTGGTCAGGATGCGGTTGCGCATCGTCAGGTGGCGAAGCTGAAACGGCTGGAGCAGCGGGTCTCTCGACATGGGCGGGCCTCTGGCTGAATACCGGATCCACGCAATTCGCGCATCCGCACCCGTCAATCGCAAATTCGACACATATGTCGAATTTATCGTCGCCTTGGTCGAAACCTTGCACAGGTGGGGCTTTGACGCCTATTCTGCCGCCATGGATGGCACCCCCCCGGACCGCGGCTGGCGCGGCACTCCCGATCTGTGGCTCACCGCGGCCTATCACTTGCTGATCGAAGGCGGGGTCGAAGCCGTGCGCATCGCGCCGCTCGCGCAGAAGGTCGGGCTGTCGCGGACGAGCTTCTATCACCATTTCGCGGATCGCGACGCGATGCTCGCCGCGCTGCTCCTCCGCTGGGAGGACAATACCGGCAGGCTCGCCGCGCGCTGCGACGCCTATGCCGAGACATTGGCCGAAGCGATGCTGAACGTCATCGACTGCTGGCTCGACCCGGAGCTTTTCGACATGGCGCTGGAATTCGCGGTGCGCAACTGGGCGCTGACCGCGCCGGAGACCGATGCCCGGCTGCGCGCGGCCGATGCCACGCGGCTCGCCGCGCTGACCGCGATGTTCTGCCGCTTTGGCCTGACGCCGACCGAGGCGGATACCCGCGCGCGGGCGGCCTATCTGACGCAGGTCGGCTATATCTCGATGCGCGCGCAAGAAACCCTGGCGGAGCGGCTGGACCGGATCCCGACCTATGTCGAGATTTTTTGTGGCCAGCGCCCGACCGCCTCCGAAATCGCCCGCTTCACCGCGCGGCACCAATAGAGGCCCCATGCTTTACGCCAATGATTTTCTGGACCGGCTCGAAACCGGATTGCGCACGAACCTGCCCGCCTGGGGCCTGCCCGAGGATGCGCCGCTGCGCCTGCTCACGATTTCGGAAAACGCGACCTGGCTGGTCGAGGGCCCGGAGCTGGTGGTGTTCCGGGTACATCGCCCCGGCTATCACGACCGGGACGAGATCCTGAGCGAACTGGCCTGGATCGCCGCCCTGCGCGACGAGGATGCGGTTCCGGTGCCGCGCCCGCTGCCCGGGCTGGACGGCAGCCTGCTCCAGACCTTTCACGATGGCGAAGCGCTGCGCCATGCGGTCTGTTTCGAACATGTGCCGGGGGCGGAGCCCGATGCCGATGCCGACCTGCCGCGCTGGTTTCATCATCTGGGCGGGATCACGGCGCGGCTGCATGGCCATGCGCGCCGGTTCACGCTGCCCAAAGGCTTTCGCCGCAAGCATTGGACCTGGGAAACGATCATCGGCCCGCGCGCCTGGTGGGGCGACTGGCGGGCGGCAAAGGGGTTGGGAGAGGACGACCGGCACCTGCTGGAGCGCACCGATGCCGCGTTGCGCCTGGCCACGCGCGCGCATGGCATGGGGCCGGATCGCTTCGGCCTGATCCATGGCGACATGCGCACGGCCAACCTGCTGGTGCAGGGCGATCGGATGGTGGTGATCGACTTCGATGATTGCGGCTTCGGCTGGCACGGATATGATTTCGCCGCCGCCATCAGCTTTATCGAGGATTCCCCGCTGATACCGGAGCTGATGCGATCCTGGGTCGCGGGGTATCGCGATGTCGCGCCGCTCGACCCGGGGATCGAGGCCGCCCTGCCGATGTTCGTGATGCTGCGGCGGATGCAGCTGACGGCCTGGCTGGCCTCGCATGCGGAAACGCCGACGGCGCTTGCCTTGCCCGGCTATACCGCCGGAACGGTGGATCTTGCCCGGCGGTGGCTGGGGGGCTGACGCCCCCAATGCTCAGCCGATCAGCGGCGAAGCCCCGCCATAGGTTTCCTCGTAATGCCGCTTCAGGCGAATCAGCGCGATCCGCAGCACGATCTTGCCCGACCGCGCCGACCAGCCCAGCCGCCGCTCCGCCGCCTCAAGCCCTTCGAGGAAACAGCAGCAGCGCAGCACCATATCCCCCAGCCCCGGCCCAAGATCGCGCAGCGCCGCCGCCACGCGTTCGCGCGCCCGCTCAGAGCCGCCACCCGAACCATTGTCGATCCGGTATTGCCCCCGATCGCCCCCGGTCAGGAACCGCTCCCAGTTCTGCGCCACGCGCGGCCCCATCTGCGCCAGCTCGAAATCCTCGCGCAGCCGTTCGCCCGCCGCGACCAGTTCCGGCGACAGGAAGGGCTTGCCGTTGACGTCGCGCCGCCGCGCCAGAACGCCCAGCGGACTTTCGGCCAGGTTCGCCCGCATCCGACGGCGCGCACCGTTTTCGGAGACCTCGCGCTCGCCCCAGTCGCGGTGCTGGTCGCCGAAGGCATCGGCCTCCGGTTCCGCCGCGCCGCGCGCGGCCTGATCCTCCTCCAGCATCCGCTTCAGCGCCGCGCGCCCCGCCATGGTGATCTCATAGCTGGTGACCCGCCCCGAATGCCGCACCTGCATCCAGTCCTTGAGCGCGAAGGCCTGTGCCATATCGCGCTCGATCACCGCCGTGCGCACCGTGCCGCGCAGCACCACCGCCTTTTCCATGCCGGGCGCCACGATCAGCACGGCCCCCGGTTCCGCCAGTCGGCGCAGCACGCGGCGCGCTTCGGCGGCAAGACGTTCCTCGTCGGCGGGCATCACTTGCGAGCGGATCGGAGCGGTCATCGGCATTTCTCCAGTGTCAGTATCGGTCGAACGGTCGGGACTGCTGCCCGAACCCAGCCGGGAAAGGGCTTCGTCGACCAGCGGATCTTCCCGCCGCTGCTCGATGCGCCGGACGCGCCGCAACACGGTCGAGGCGTGACAGCCCTCCGCCCGGGCCAGTTGCCGGATGGGGACTCCGTCCTCGATGTGGCGCAGGTAGAGCCTGGCATAGTCGGGCAGCCAGGCGGGCAGGATAGACCCGCCTGTGATGGTCGTCGTCATTCCTTCCCCCAGAGTGGCGTGGCTCGGCAGGGAGATTGCCTCCGGACCGATCAACCGTGGGTTTCTTTGGTTACCCGTTCGTTAAGAACTTGGGCGTGGTTGAGAATTTCTTAAAAAATCTAAATATCTCGGAATGTTGCGTGCGCTTCTTAACCAAAAGACGCAACGCCCCCTTTTCCGCCGCATTTTGGGGTCATCCAATCGAGGAGACCGCAATGTTCGACCAACCCGCCTTCATCGACCTGAAGCAATCCATTTCCGCGCTGCGCCGCCCGCGCCTTCTGGTGCGCGCCGCGCGTTGCGGCCAGCAGGGCTACCACCGCGCGCGGGATCTGAAGCGGCTGGTCGATCCGCGTCTGGGGCCCGGGTCGGAAGCCAGCCTGCGCGCGCTCGTCGCCCTCGAAGAGCGGCTGGAACATGACCGGGCGGAAGGCGCGGCCAGCTACAGCTTCGCCCGGCATGTCGACGTCCTGATCGCACTGATGGCCGAGTCGCGCGCCTGGCGCCCCCGCCTCTCGCTCGTTTAACGCGCGCGGAACAGCGACCCCAGAACCCCGCGCACGATCTGCTGACCGGCTTTCGAGCCGATCTGCCGCGCGAGGCTCTTGCCAAAGGTTTCCAGGATCGAATCCGAACGCGAAGACGCCCCCTTGGTCGGGGTCGTCTTCGCCGGGCGCTCGAACGGCTCGAACCGACGCGCCTTGTTGAACTCCGCCTCCTGCGGCGCAGCGGCCGCCGCGGCCCGCGCGGTCAGGATCTCATAGGCCGACTCGCGATCCACCGCCCGGCCATATTTCGCCCCGAACGGAGAGGCCGCCATCACCGCCCGCCGCTCCTCGACCGTCAGCGGCCCCAGCCGCGACTGCGGCGGTCGCACCAACGTCCGCTCCACCATTCCCGGAACGCCCTTTGCCTCAAGGAAAGAGGTCACCGCCTCGCCCGTGCCCACTTCGCGGATCGCCGTCCCGGTGTCGAAGCGCGGATTGGGGCGGTAGTTCTCCGCCGCGCGCTTCAGATCCTTCTGATCCTTCGCGGTAAAGGCCCGCAGCGCATGCTGCACTCGGTTGCCCAACTGCCCCAGGATCGCATCCGGAACATCCGCCGGGTTCTGCGTGATGAAATAGATCCCCACGCCCTTCGACCGGATCAGCCGCGCCACCTGCTCCACCTTGTCGACCAGCGCCTTTGGCGCGTCGTCGAACAGCAGATGCGCCTCGTCGAAGAAGAACACGAATTTCGGCCGGTCCACATCCCCGACTTCGGGCAGCTCCTCGAACAGTTCGGACATCAGCCACAGCAGGAAGGTCGCATAAAGCCGCGGTGACCCCATCAGCCGGTCGGCCGCCAGAATGTTGATCCGCCCCCGCCCGTCCGGCGTCGGCGCCATCATGTCCGACAGTTCCAGCGCCGGTTCGCCGAAGAACTGCACCGCACCCTGATTCTCCAGCACCAGAAGCTGCCGCTGGATCGCGCCCACCGTCTGCGGCGCCACATTGCCATAGCGCGCCGTCAGATCGGCGGCCCGTTCGCTGACATGGGTCAGCATCGCGCGCAGATCCTTCAGGTCCAGCAGCGCCAGCCCCTCGCTATCGGCCAGATGGAAGGCGATGTTCAGCACCCCCTCCTGCGCGTCGCTCAGCCCCATAAGCCGCGACAGAAGCAGCGGCCCCATCTCGGAAATCGTCGTGCGCACCGGGTGGCCCTGTTCGCCGAACACATCCCAGAAGGTGACCGGATAGTCCCGATAGGCCAGATCATAGCCGATGGTCTGCGCCCGCGTCGCGAAGGCCGCATGCGTCTTGCCACCCTCGCTGCCCGCGGCGGCGATGCCCGACAGGTCGCCCTTCACATCGGCCATGAAGACCGGCACCCCCGCCGTCGAGAACCCCTCGGCCAGAACCTGCAACGTCACCGTTTTCCCGGTACCCGTCGCCCCTGCGATCAGGCCATGCCGGTTGCCGTATTTCAGCAACAGCTCCTGCGGCGCCGCATAGCCTTCGCCACCGCCCCCGACGAAAACCCCCGCCTCGGTCAGAACTCCGGTCATGCGTCTCTCCTTGCTGCGCGTGCAGCCACAATAATCCATTAATCCGTTCGTGCCAGTATGAGCCTGCCCGGCCCGCTGCCGTCCTTTTCGGGTCGGGCGCTTCCTCCCTGTCAAACTCGCCGCACCCCTCCGGGTGCGGCTTTTTTCCATGGCCGCGACCCGCCGTAGAAGATCCCATTTGTCTGTTGACGCAAATGTGCTTCCATTCTAGCGTCATGTTAATGACAAAGTCGGCCGGTCCGACAGGGGGTAATCGGAAAGGGTTCCGCCAACGGAACCCTTTCTTTTCCGCCAAAGTCAAATTTCACACAACTGTATGAACCCCGCCCGCCGCATTGGCGCTTTGCACCTGACATAGGTCGTGCGGCGTGATAAGTGGCATGCGATCCCGTTCAGGATGGAAGGTCAAGATGACTATGGATTTGAGCAAATCCTTCGCGACAGCGCTGGCGCTCTGCCTCGCCGCGTCGGCAGGCTTCGCGCAGGATGCCACCACCCCTGCCCCCGCGACGGGCGAGGCACCCGCCGCAACCACGGGCGAAGCACCGGCCACGAGCGAAGCGCCTGCGGCAGAAACCCCGGCGCCGCAGTCCGACCCCGCCCAGCAGCCGGCGGACGGCCCCGGCAGCAGCTACATTGCCAAGACGCTCGACGACTGGAGCCTGCAATGCTTCCGCTCTGCGGATGGCAACG
The DNA here is from genome assembly GCF_047600745.1 of Paenirhodobacter sp. Classification (GTDB taxonomy): domain Bacteria; phylum Pseudomonadota; class Alphaproteobacteria; order Rhodobacterales; family Rhodobacteraceae; genus Rhodobacter. Next base: position 1,002,412 of record NZ_JASGKI010000004.1, read on the forward strand.
ATCCGTGCCAGATGTATCAGCTTCTGAAGGATGCCAAGGGCAACAACGTCGCGGATATTTCGATGGTCGCGCTTCCGGCGGGCGGAAAGGCCGTGGCCGGGGCGACGATCATGACCCCGCTCGAAACCCTGCTGACCGCGAACCTCCAGCTTACGATCGACAACCAGCAGCCGAAGGTCTACCCGTTCACCTTCTGCGCCCCTCCGGGCTGCTTCGCGCGCATCGGCCTGACGCCCGAGGAACTGGCCGCGTTCAAGAAGGGCAACAAGGTCACGATGTCGATCGTTCCCGTCGCGAGCCCGGAACAGCCGGTGCAGGTGACGATCTCGCTCAAGGGCTTCACCTCGGCCTTCGAAGAAGTCACCAAGAACAACGCGAAGCTGCAAGCACCCGCGAAATGATCCCCGCGATGCCGTCCCTCCGGGGGCGGCATCGTTCTTTCAGGCCCGGCCCAGAACCAGCACCGCGTTCAGCCCACCGAAGGCAAATGCGTTGGACATCGCCGCGCCCACCTCGGCCCGCCGCGCCACATTCGGCACCACGTCGAGCGGGCAATCCGGATCCGGCGCCTGAAACCCCACCGTCGGCGCCAGAATCCCATCCCGCAGCGCCATCAGACAGGCCAGCAGTTCGATCGCCCCGGTCGCGCCGATGCAATGCCCGTGCATCGCCTTGGTCGAAGACACCGGCGGCGGATCGGCGAAAACCGTGCGGATCGCGGCGGCTTCGGTGCGGTCATTCGCCGCCGTGCCGGTGCCATGCGCGTTGATATAACCCACCGCTTCCGGCGCGAGCCCCGCATCCTCCAGCGCGCCGCGCATCGCCCGCGCGGCCCCTTCGGCCGAAGGCATGACGATATCCCCTGCATCCGAGGTCATGCAGAAGCCATTGATTTCCGCCAGAATATCGGCCCCGCGCACAATCGCCGCCGTACGTTCCTCAAGCACGAAGACCGCCACACCCTCGCCCTGCACCATGCCGTTGCGGCCAAGGCTGAACGGGCGGCAGGCGTCGGGCGACATCACCCGCAGCCCTTCCCAGGCCTTCAACCCACCGAAATTCAGCATCGCCTCCGCCCCGCCCGCCAGCATCCCATCCGCCATTCCGGCCCGGATCATCTGGAACGCCAGCCCGATCGCATGGTTCGCACTCGCGCAGGCAGTGGCGACCGAAAACACCGGCCCCGTCAGCCCGAACCGCATCGACAGATGCGAGGCAGCGGCATTGTTCATCAGCTTCGGCACGGTAAAGGGATGAACGCGGTTCTTGCCCTCGGCATAGACGGCGCGATAGGCTTCGTTCACCGTGCCATTGCCGCCGCCCGCCGTGCCGATGACAGACCCCCATCGCGGCCCCATATCGCCCGCGAAACCGGCCTGCTCCATCGCCTGCATCCCGGCGGCCAGCGCGAATTGCGTGAACCGGTCGCAAAGCGAGAAGCCGCGCCGCATCGACCCAGGGCAGCGGATCCCAGCCCTTCACCTGCGCGCCGATCCGCACCGAAAGCCGCTCGACGTCCGGGAACTCCAGCGCACCGATGGCCGAACGCCCCGCCGCCATCGCCGCAAGGGTGCCGGGCACGTCCGCCGCCAGCGCATTGACCGTGCCCGCCCCCGTGATCACGACCCGCCGCATCAGGCGACCGCCGCGCCGCGCCCCGCGATCAGCGCCTCGACCGCGCGCACCACCGCGCCGACCGAGGACAGGTCGAACTCGCCCTTCTGTTCATTCGCGTTGAACGGGACCGAAATGCCGAAGGTCTCCTCGATCGCGAAGATCATCTCGACCAGCCCGAGGCTGTCGAGACCAAGCTCCTCCAGCGTCATCTCCGGGCGCACCTGCTCCGGCTCCACCACCGCCTCGCGCGCGATGATGTCAATGATCTTGCTCTGCACGTCGGACCTCATCAGTCTTTACTCCGTGCCCTTCTTTTCGGTCAGCTTTGCAACAGTTTCGCGAAGTTCGGCGACCTGCGCGAACAATCGCGTCAGGCGGCGGATGTTTTTCCAGGCGGTGACGTGGCTCTCCATCTTCAGCGCGGGATAGCCCAGCAGCACCGATCCCTTGGGCGCGTTGGTAAAGATCTTGGTCGCGCCGCCCGCGATCACGTCATCGCCGACGAAGATGTTGTCATTCACCCCCACCTGCCCGGCCAGCACCACCCGATTGCCGATCCGCGTCGATCCCGCAACGCCGACCTGCGAACAGAACAGGCAATCCTCGCCGACCTGCACGTTGTGGCCGATCATCACCAGGTTGTCGATCTTGGTACCCCGGCCGACGGTGGTCGCGCGGATCGTGCCGCGGTCGATGGTGGAGTTGGCACCCAGTTCGACATCATCGCCGATCTCCACCGTGCCCAGCGAATGGATCCGGGTCCAGTGCTGTTCGTGGAAGCCCTCGCGGTGGCCCAGCGTCTCGCGGATTTCCTCGATCCCGGATTTCTCGGGCGTGACGAAGGAAAAGCCGTCGCCGCCGACGCTCGCCCCCGGCTGTGCGATGAACCGGTCGCCGATCACCACCCGCGCGCCGATCTTCACCCCGTAATAGAGCAGCGCATCCGCCCCGATCCGGGCATGCTCCGCCACCACCGCATGGGCCGCGATCCGGGCACGCGGGCCGATCTTCGCCCCCGGTCCGATATAGACGAAGGGGCCGATGGCCGCGCCCTCGCCGATTTCGGCGGTCGGGTCCACCACCGCGCTCGGATGGATGCCGGGTGCGATCACCGGGCCGGGGTCGAACGCCTTCGACAGCCCCGCCATCGCCAGACGCGGGCGCGGCACGAAGATCGCGGCCTTCAGCCCAAGCGCCCGCCAGTCCGTGCCCACCGGAACCAGCGCCGCCAGCGCCCCGCCCTGCGCAAGCGCCTCCAGATATTTCGGCGCCATCGCCAGCGCGACCTGACGCGGCCCGGCGGCCTGCGGCTCCGACGCCCCGTCGATCGGCAGGGACAGATCCCCCTCCGCCTCCGCCGCGAGCGCCTTTGCGATGGTTTCGACGGTCTGCTGAGCCATGATACCCCTCCTTGTTCTGCCCCCGATCTAGTCGCCCCGCGCGGTCAATTCCACCCCCGCCTTTTCCAGCGCGGCCCAGATCGCGGCATCCCGGCCATAGATGTCATCGCGATATTCGATCCCGCCGCGGCCATCCGGCCATGCGGTGAAATAGACCAGATGCACCGGCACCGGCGGATCCAGACGCACGGTCTTCTCCTTCCCGGTCTTCAGGATCTCCTGAAAATACCCTTCGGGATCGGGCTGTTGCGGCGCCAGCAGCTCATAGGCGAGATCGAACGGCTTGCCGATCCGGATGCAGCCGTGGCTGAAGGCGCGGACCCTTTCGTTGAACAGCCGCTTCGACGGCGTGTCATGCAGGTAGATGTTCCACGGATTCGGGAACAGGAATTTCACCTGCCCCAGGGCATTGTCATCCGACGGCGCCTGCCGCATCCGGTAGGGGAAGGTCTTCTCGTCATAGGCCGCGAAATTCACCTGCGAACGCGGCACCTCCCGCCCCTGCGCATCCACCAGCATGATCTGCGCGGCGGCATTCGGGTCGCGCTGCATCTTCGGCAGATATTCCCGCACGGTGATCGAACGCGGCACATGCCAGCTTGGGTTGATCACGATCATCTCCATCTGGTCGGAGAATTCGGGCGTGCGGTAGTCGTCGGCGTTCTTGCCGACCACGGTGACGGTCTCGAACACCGTCTGGCCATGATCGACGATCCGGGCGGTGAAATCGGTGATATTGACCCAGACATGCCGCGCGCCGAGATCCAGCCCGTTCATCCAGCGCATCCGCTCCATCGCCACATTGACCGCGCGCAGCCGGTCTTCGGGCGGGAGGTTCAGCGTGGCGAGCGTGGCCGGGCCCGCGATTCCATCCGCCACCTGCCCCGTATCGGCCTGCCAGCGCTGCACGGCCTTCTGCATCGCGCCGTCATAATGCGCCGGGGCGCCGGGGCCGAGATAACCCATCTTTTGCAGCCGGTCGCGCAGCGCACCGACCGCCGGCCCCTTGTCGCCCGGGCGCAGCGTGCCGCCCGGAACCGGCTTGCCCCATCCGCCCGCCGCGATCTGCCGCGACAGATCCCGCCGCGCCTGTTGCAGCGCGAGAAAGCGCGGATCCGTCGGGGTCAGCCCGTGCAGCCATTCCGCCGGATCCCCGGCCTGCGCGAAAGCCGCAAGATCCGCCCGCACATCCCGCCGCGCCACCGTGCGCACCAGCCCGGGATCGACTCGCTTCGGCGTCAGCACGCCATGGGAAACGTCCTGCGCATAGCGCGCCCAACTCCGCGCGAACCGCGCTTCGAGCCGCCCACGGGCACGCGCGTTCCCCGGCGTGTCCATCGCGTGGCGCAGCTCCTCGGTGCGGTAGCGCCGCGCGGGAAGCCCATCGGCCTCTTCGACCGCACGGAACAGCGCCGCCCGCCGCCCGGCATCCGCCGCCGAGGTCCAGACCGGCGCATAGGAGCGTGCCGCATAGGCCGCCAGCAGCGCCGGGGAATCAGCCAGTTCCTCGGCCAGCCCGAGGTCGAACGGCGCGAGGGGCGCGGGATAGATCACCGGCGCCAGAGTCCTGACCACCGGCAGTTCGGCCCCCACCGCCGCCTGCCCGATCCAGGCCGCCGCCAGCGCCGCGAAACCGATTCCGAACCTGCCCGTCATTTCCGGCCTCCGACCGCGTTTTTTTCCAGCGTTCGCGGAAAAATCGCAGCAAGTCCAGCACTCCCCGGCCCGCAGGGTAAATTTGCCGCCCGGCAGGCGCACCGATGCACGAAGGCCACAGCCCGCCGCAATCGGCACCTTCGGGCTGGACTTGGCGAAAATCAGCCGATTACGCGCGGGGGAGCCGCGCGCCTCCGGAATCGTTTGTTGGAGAAACAGAAACCCTGTGCCATAAACACCACATGGTTACTGAGGTTCTGGCACGGTAAGCCGCCAATCAGAAACGGCTACATGTCATCGGGGACAGGCAGACAAATGAGCGACATGCGACTTTCCCGCCGTGGGCTGCTGGCAGCCTTCGCCGCCACGGCGATCACGGCAGCACCAACCGCGTCCAACGCCTTCGGCTTTCTGCGCGGCGCGGGCGATATTCGCCGCATCCGGATGTATTCCGGCCGCACCGGCGAAAGCATCGACACGGTTTATTGGATCGAGGGGAAATACGTCCCCGAGGCGCTGAAGGAAATCAACTACTTCATGCGCGACTGGCGCAACGACAAGATGAAGGCCATCGACCCGCGCACGGTGGACATCGCCGCCGCCTCGCACCGGCTGATGGAAACGAACGAACCCTATATGATGCTGTCGGGCTACCGCTCGCCCGAGACGAACGCGATGCTGCGGTCCCGGTCGCGCGGGGTGGCGCGGAATTCGCTGCACATGAGCGGGATGGCTGCCGACCTGCGGATGAAATCGCGCTCGGTCAATCAGATCTTCGCCGCCGCGGCCGCCTGCAATGCCGGGGGCGTCGGGCGCTATGCGGGTTCGGGCTTCGTGCATATGGATTGCGGTCAGGTCCGCACCTGGCGCGGCTGACCGCCCGCCGGACCGCGAAAAAGGCGCCGCTTCTGCGGCGCTTTTTCTTTGCCCGGACGACTGCCTGATAAACGGGCAGATGCCCAGATTTTCCCCCGCCGCAGGGACGTCAGTTAACTTTCAGGGTGGCTCCCCGCCCCGCCATGCCTAATCTGTGCCCTGAACTTTCAGGGAAGCGGCCATGGCGATCTACGCATCCATCTACCACCTTACGCATTACAAATACGACAAGCCCGTCAGCCTGGGCCCGCAGATCATCCGCCTGCGCCCCGCGCCGCATTCGCGCACGCGCGTGATCTCGCACAGCCTGCGCGTTTCGCCCGGCGGACATTTCGTCAACCACCAGCAGGATCCCTATGGCAACTGGCTGGCGCGCTTCGTCTTTCCGGAGCCGGTGACCGAGTTCAAGATCGAGGTCGATCTGGTCGCCGACATGACCGTCTACAACCCGTTCGACTTCTTCGTCGAGGAATTCGGCGGAGTTCTGGCCCTTCGACTATCCCGCCGACCTGAAGGACGATCTGGTCATCTACCGCACGCCCGAAGCCGCCGGGCCGAAGCTGGCGCAGTTCCTCGGCACGCTCGACTATGGCCGCAAGCGCACGGTGGATTTTCTGGTCGAACTGAACGCGAAGATCTCGCAGATCGTCAATTACACGATCCGGCTCGAACCCGGGGTACAGACGCCCGAGGAAACGCTGGGCCTCGCCTCCGGGTCGTGCCGCGATTCGAGCTGGCTTCTGGTGCAGACGCTGCGGCATCTGGGTTTTGCCGCGCGATTCGTATCGGGCTACCTGATCCAGTTGAAACCGGATGTGGTGTCGCTCGACGGTCCCGCCGGGACGGATCACGACTTCACCGACCTGCATGCCTGGTGCGAGGTCTACCTGCCCGGCGCAGGCTGGATCGGGCTCGACCCGACCTCGGGCCTGCTGACCGGTGAAAGCCATATCCCGCTGGCCGCGACGCCGCATTTCCGCAATGCCGCGCCGATCGTGGGCGGCTTCACCGCGACCGGCCCGGTGAACACCGATTTCGCCTTTGACATGCAGATCAAGCGGGTGGCCGAACATCCGCGCATCACCAAGCCGTTCTCGGACGCGGCATGGGACCGGCTGAACGCCCTTGGCCATCAGGTCGACGCCAGCCTGACGGCGGATGATGTCCGCCTGACGATGGGGGGCGAGCCGACCTTCGTTTCGGTCGATGATTTCCAGTCGGACGAATGGAACACCGCCGCCGTCGGCCCGCAAAAGCGCGGGCTGGCCGATACGCTGATCCGGCGGCTGCAAAGCCGCTTCGCGCCCGGCGGCTTCCTGCATTACGGTCAGGGCAAGTGGTATCCGGGCGAAAGCCTGCCGCGCTGGACCTTCTCGCTTTACTGGCGGCACGATGGCTTGCCGGTGTGGAAGAACCCCGACCTGATCGCGCGCGAGACCCCGGCGCAACAGGCAGGCTCCACCGAGGCGGGCCGCTTCATGGCCGCCTTCGCGCAGAACCTCGGGCTCGATTCGGGCTATGCGCAACCGGCCTACGAAGACCCCGGCGACTGGATCCTCAAGGAAGCCAACCTGCCGCCGAATGTCACGCCCGAGAACAGCAAGCTGAAGAACCCCGAGGACCGCGCCCGCTATGCCCGCGTGTTCAACCGGGGGCTGACGGAACCCTCGGGCTATGTCCTGCCGATCCAGCGGTGGTGGCAATCGGCGGACAAGCCCTCGCATTGGCGGTCCGAGTTGTGGCGGCCCCGGCGCGGCCATATCTTCCTGATCCCGGGCGACAGTCCGGTGGGGTTCCGGCTGCCGCTGGGATCGCTGCCCTATATCCCGCCCGCGCAATATCCCTACAGCTACCCCGCCGATCCGACCGTGCCGGTACAGCCCCTGCCCGACTATCAGGCGATGATGGAGCGCCGCCGCAAGGTGCAGGAGGAGATCGACCGCCTCGCGCAGGAAGACGCCGAGCGCGCCGAGATGATGCCCCCCGTCACCCCCGGCCGCAGTCAGGGCGCCCGCCCCGGCGCGGCGGAGGCCGAGCGGCAGAAATGGGTGCCGCAGGACCGCCATCTGGGCGACGGCGTGGATCCGGCCGGCAGCGGCGTGCGCACCGCCATCGCGATGGAGCCGCGCGACGGCAAGCTGTGCCTGTTCATGCCGCCCTGCGACAGGCTCGAAGACTATCTCGAACTGATCGCGGCGGCGGAGGCGACGGCGGCGGAACTGAACCTGCCGATCCATATCGAAGGTTACGCCCCGCCGAACGACCCCCGCCTGAACGTGATCCGCGTCGCCCCCGACCCGGGCGTGATCGAGGTGAACATCCACCCCGCCCATAGCTGGGACGATTGCGTCGCCACCACCGAAGCGATCTACGAGGAGGCGCGGCTCAGCCGCCTCGGCGCCGACAAGTTCATGATCGACGGGCGCCACACCGGCACCGGCGGCGGCAATCATGTCGTCGTGGGGGGCGCGACGCCGAACGACAGCCCGTTCCTGCGCCGCCCCGATGTTCTGAAATCGCTGATCCTGATCTGGCAGCGGCACCCCTGCCTCAGCTACCTGTTCTCCGGCCTGTTCATCGGGCCGACCTCGCAGGCGCCGCGCATCGACGAGGGCCGACGTGATACGCTCTATGAGCTGGAAATCGCGCTCAGCCAGATCAAGCCCGGCATGGCGCCGCCGCCCTGGCTGGTGGACCGGCTGTTGCGCAATCTGCTCACCGATGTCACCGGCAACACCCATCGCGCGGAAATCTGCATCGACAAGCTTTATTCCCCCGATGGCCCGACCGGACGGCTGGGGCTGGTCGAATTCCGCGGGTTCGAGATGCCGCCGCATCCGCGCATGTCGCTGGCACAGCAACTGCTGATCCGGGCGCTGATCGCGCGCTGCTGGAAGGCGCCGGTGGAGGGGCGGCCCGTGCGGTGGGGGACGGTGCTGCACGACCGCTTCATGCTGCCGCATTTCCTGTGGGAGGATCTGCTCTCGCTGCTGGCGGATCTGCGCCTGCACGGCTTCGACTTCGATCCGGTCTGGTTCGAGGCGCAGGCCGAATTCCGCTTCCCCTTCTGCGGCCAGATTCAGGCCGAAGGCGTGCATCTGGAGGTGCGGCAGGCGCTGGAACCCTGGCACGTTCTGGGCGAAACCGGCGCGATCGGCGGCACGGTGCGCTATACGGATAGCTCTGTGGAACGGTTGCAGGTCAAGCTGACGACGCTGCATCAGGACCGCTACCGGGTGATGGTCAACCGCCGCCCGGTGCCGCTTCAGCACACGCAGACCTCGGGCGTGTCGGTCGGCGGCGTGCGGTTCAAGGCCTGGCAGCCGCCCGAGGCGCTGCACCCGACCCTGCCCGTCAATGCGCCGCTGCATTTCGACATCTACGACGACTGGACGGGCCATGCGCTGGCGGGCTGCACCTATCACGTCGCGCATCCGGGCGGGCGGAACTACGATGTCTTCCCGGTCAATGCCTATGAGGCGGAGGCGCGGCGCCTTGCCCGGTTCGAACCCTATGGCCACAGCCCCGGCGCCTACACCCCGCACACCGAGGTTCCGCACCCGGAGTTTCCGTTGACGCTTGACCTTCGCAGGCCGATCGGGCTGATGTAGACGGAATTTTTGACCAGTGAGTCAACATGACAGACCCTGCGCCCAAGCGCTCTGCCCCGGACCTTTTTTCCGACTACCGGCTGACCCCGGGGGTCGCGGATGAATTGTTTGATGCGCAGGGCCGGATGCGGCCGGTCTGGCGCCGCTTCGTTGACCGCTTCTCCCGCCTGACACCACAGGAGATTGCCGCGCGGTTCGAGCGCGGCAACCTCTATCTGCGCGATGCGGGCGTGTTCTACCGGCAGTATTCCAACGATCCGCTACAGGAACGCGAATGGCCGCTGAGCCATATCCCCGTGATCCTGCACGAGGGCGAATGGCAGCAGATCTGCGAGGGGCTGTCGCAGCGGGCGGATCTGCTCGAAGCGGTGATGGCGGATCTCTATGGCCCCGGGCGGCTGGTGCAGGACGGGCATCTTCCGGCGGAACTCATCGCCGGGTCGCGGCAATGGCTGCGGCCGATGGTGGGGGTGCAGCCGCGCGGCGGGCATTACCTGCACTTCCTGGCCTTTGAAATCGGGCGCTCGCCGGATGGGTCGTGGTTCGTGCTGGGCGACCGGACGCAGGCGCCTTCGGGGGCCGGATTCGCGCTGGAAAACCGGATGGCGACGGGGCGGATCTTCCCCGAACGCTTCCCGCGCGCGCATATCCACCGGCTGGCGGGCTTTTTCGGTGCCTTCCGCACGGCGATGGAACATCTGGCCCGCGGCCCCGGCGGGCGCGACCGTTACGCCGCGATCCTGACGCCCGGGCCGTCGAACGATACCTATTACGAACACACCTATATCGCGCGCTATCTGGGCATGATGCTGCTCGAAGGCGAAGACCTGCTGGTCGAGAACGGCCAGGCGATGGTGCGCACGATTCAGGGGCCGCAGCCGGTGGGGCTGTTGTGGCGGCGGATCGACGCGGCCTTCGCCGACCCGCTGGAGCTCGACCCGTCAAGCCAGATCGGCACGCCCGGCCTGATGGAGGCGGCGCGGGACCGGAACCTTGCGCTGGTGAATGCGCTCGGCTCGGGCATTCTCGAAATGCGGGCGATGATGGCGTTTTTCCCGCGCATTTCGCAGGTGCTGACCGGGGCGCCGCTGAAACTGCCGAATATCGCGACGTGGTGGTGTGGCGGCGACAGCGAACGCGCCTATGTCCGCGCCAATGCCGGGAAGATGATGATCGGTTCGGCCTATGCGGTGGACCTGCCCTTCGACATGGGCTCGACCACCGCGCTTGGCGGCGCCTTCGTCGGCAAGGAAAGCCGCTCGATCGCCGAATGGATCGAGGCCGAGGGCAAGACGCTCGTGGGGCAGGAGGCCGTGTCGCTCTCGACCACCCCCGCCTGGGCCGATAGCGACGAGGGCGGCCGGGTCGAACCGCGCCCGATGACGGTGCGGGTCTTTGCCGCGCGCACCCCTGCGGGCTGGCAGTTCATGAAGGGCGGCTATGCCCGGATCGGCCGCACCGGCGATGCGATGGCGCTGGCGATGCAGCGCGGCGGTTCGGTCGCCGATGTCTGGGTGGTCTCCGACCGGCCGGTGCCGCAAGAGACCCTCGCCCCGCGCGAGGACGACCAGAACTTCCGCCGCGCCACCCCCGGCATCCTGCCCGCCCGCGCGGCGGACAACCTGTTCTGGCTCGGCCGCTACGTCGAGCGTACCGAGGATGCGATCCGCCTGATCCGGGCCTACAACCTGCGGCTGGCACAGACCGACAACCCCGCCGATCCGCGCCTGAGCCGGCTGGACACCTTCATGGAGGGCTACGGCTACGACCTGTCGCAACCGATCCCGGAAGCGCTGCTCGACCGGATCGAATGGGCGCGCGGCTGTGCGGCGAAGGTGCGCGACCGCTTTTCAACCGATGGCTGGGCCGCGCTGAACGATCTGGCCAAGACCACGCGGCGGATGACGACCACCGCGAAGCCGGGCGACGATGCCGCCCGCGCGATGTCGGTTCTGGTGCGCAAGATCACCGGCTTCTCCGGCCTCGTGCATGAAAACATGTATCGCTTCTCTGGCTGGCGGTTCCTCAGCCTTGGGCGCGCGCTGGAACGGGCCGACAGTCTGGCCGCGCTCCTCGCGGAATTCGCCGATCCGAAGGCGCCCGACGGCTCGCTCGGCATGGCGGTGGAGGTGGCGGACAGCGTGATCACCCATCAGCGCCGCTACCGGGTGGAGACCTCGCGCAATACCGTGGTCGATCTGCTGGCGCTCGATGCCGACAACCCGCGCGCGATCCTGTTTCAGGTGCAGCGGCTGCGGCTTCTGGCGGCGGATCTGCCGAATGCCAAGGTGAACGGACGGCTGGCGCCGCTGTCGCGCGCGATCGCGCCGATCGAGGCGGAATTCGCCGTTGCCAACCCGTCCGAAATCGACACCGCCCGGCTGAACCGGCTGCGCGGCGAACTGGCCCATATCTCCGACCTGATCGGGGCGGCCTATCTGCGGTGAGGGACCATGCTTTACGACATCCGCCTGGTGATCGACTACAGCTATGCCGCGCCCTCGGACCATACGCGCAACCTGCTGCGGCTGCTGCCCTTCGACATCGAGGGCAGGCAGCGGGTGATCGTGCGGCACCTGAACGTCGATCCCGCGCCGGACGAACGCCGCGACATGCTGGATTTCTTCGGCAATGCGACGACCGCCGTCGCCTGGCACGCGCCGATCGACTCCGTTTCGCTGCAACTCGCCGCGCGGGTGGAACTGCGTGCGCCCGGGCCGCAGGGGCTCGACCTGTCGCCGCCGCTGGAGCATCTGCCCGCCGAGATCGCGGCGCAACAAAGCCTCGCGCCCGGCGCCCCGCATCATTTCCTGGGCGCCAGCCCGCGGGTGATGCCGCTGCCGGAAATCACCGCCTTCGCGCGCGACACGCTGACGCCCGGCATGACTGCCTTGCAGGCGGTGGAGGCCATCGGGCGGCGCCTTCACCGCGAAATGGAATTCGACGCCGAGGCCACCACCGTCGACACCTCGCCCGCCGAAGCCTTCGTCAAGCGCCGCGGCGTGTGTCAGGATTTCACCCAGATCATGATCGCCGCCCTGCGCGGGATCGGCATTCCGGCGGGCTATGTCTCCGGGTTCCTGCGGACCTTTCCGCCGCCCGGACAACCCCGGCTCGAAGGAGCGGATGCGATGCATGCCTGGGTCCGGGCCTGGGTCGGGCGCGACATCGGCTGGGTCGAATTCGACCCGACGAACGACCAGCAGGCAGGGCTTGATTATGTCGTCGTCGCCTATGGCCGCGACTATTCCGATGTGGCGCCGGTGCGGGGCGTCATGCGCTCCGCCGGCGGGCATGACAGCCGTCAGGCGGTGGATGTGATCCCGCTCGATCCCGCCTGAAGCTCCGCCAGAACCGAACGCGCCGCCCGCAGGCCGGGGGGCTCACCACCCTCGCCCAGACGGTGCATCGTCTCGTTCATCGCCGCCAGTTGGGCCTCCCGCGCCGCCGGGTTCCCGAGCAGCGCCGCAAGGCTCTCCGCAATCGGACCCGGGCGGCATTTCGGCCCGAGAAATTCCGGAATCGCCCGGGTTTCGGACACCAGATTCACCAGCGTCACCGTATCGACCCGCAGCATGTTCCACACGATATGCCAACTAAGCCAGCTCGCATCATAGGCGATGACCATCGGCACCCGGTTCGCCGCAAGCTCAAGACTCACCGTCCCGGAGGCCGCCAACGCCAGATCGGCGGCGGCAAAGGCCGCAAGCCGGTCCTCCGGCGCCTCGACGACAATCGGCGCGACCGGCCATTCCGCCACAATGTCGCGCACCATGGTGGCGACACCGCGCACCGTCGGCACCACCACGCGCAGGCCGGGCTGATCCGCCCGCAGCCGGTCCAGCGCCTCGGCGAACCGGGGGGCCAGCCGCGTCACCTCGCCCCGCCGCGATCCGGGCAGGCACAGCACCAGCGGCTGCTCTGGCCCGATCATCAGCGTTTCGCGGAATTCGGTGGCCTGTTCCGGCGTGGCGCGGCGCTCCGCCACCACCGGATGGCCGACGAAATCACAGCTCATCCCGGCGGCCTGCATATAGGGCGGCTCGAACGGCAGGAGCGCCAGAACATGGTCGATCACCCGCGCCATCTTCGCCGCCCGCCCCGGCCGCCAAGCCCAGACCGAGGGCGCAACGTAATGGATCGTGCGCAGGCCGGGCTTCGCCGCCTTGACGATCCGCGCCACGCGCAGGCAGAAATCCGGGCTGTCGATGGTGATCAGCGCCTCAGCCCCGCTGTCCAGAACCGCCTGCGCGGTCTCGGCGATGCGGCGTTTCAACTGGCGGTATTTCGGCAGGACTTCGGCGATGCCCATCACCGAAAGCTCCTCCATCGGGAACAGGCTCTCCAGCCCCCGCGCCTCCATCTGCGCGCCGCCGACGCCGGTGAAGCTGACATCGGTCAGGCTGCGCAGCCCATCCATCAGCGCGGCGCCGAGCTTGTCCCCCGACGCCTCACCCGCGACCAGAAACAGCTTCATGCGATCCCCCAGAGCGCGATGCCCGCCTGTTCCGCCGCGCGCAGCGTCGCGGCACGGTCCAGCATCAGCACTCCGCCCGCCTTCCAGCAGATGCAGGACAGCTTCGCCTCCGCCGCCTTTTCCACCGTGCGCGGGCCAATGGCGGGCATGTCGATGCGCAGATCCTGCCCCGGCTTCGGCGCCTTGAACAGCACGCCGCCCTCGCGCTGACGGGTGCGGGCGACGAAATCCAGCATCGCATCGGTGCCCGGCAAAGCCTCGACCGCGAGGCACAGCCCCCGCGACACCACCGCGCCCTGCCCCACATCCACCGCGCCAAGCGCCGCGACGATATCGCCCGCCCGCGCCGCATCCGTCCGGTCCCGCTCCGAGACCTGCCCCACCAGCACCCCGGCCTCCGCGACCAGCCCGGGCGCGATCCGGTCGGCGCCGACGACGGTCAGCCCCTTCTCCTCGAACAGCGCGATCACCGCGCGCAGCGTCGCATCGTCGCCCTGCTGGATCGCCGACATGATCCGGGGCACCAGCGTCAGCGTGCGGAAATCGAATTTCGACGCCTCGATCTTCGGCCGCTGGATCGCACCCGCGAAACAGACCTGCCGGATGCCGCGCTTGATCAGATCGTTGAGGAAGGGCACCAGCCGCTCGACCCGAAACCGGATCGCGGCGGGCAGGCCGGAGGGGAAGCCCTCCAACTCGCAGATCAGCAGGTCGGGCCGCTCCGCCGCCAGCAAGGCAGGCAGCGCCCCCGTGCCGGCGATCAGCGCGGTCTGGCTCATTTGTGCGGCCGGGGGGTCAGGAAGCTGCGATCCGAGGGGCCGAGGATGAAGTCCAGAACCTCCCGCACCAGCGGGCTTTCCGGCCCCTCGTCATGCAGCCTGCGCGCGGTTTCGCGGAAACTGCCCTCGGAAAGCACATGATACAGGTCGCGCAGCGCGGCAATGTCGCTGCGCGCGACACCCCGACGCTTCAACCCGACAAGGTTCAGCCCCTCGACATCCGCGCGCGGCCCGGCGACCAGCGCATTGGGCAACACATCCGCCGTCACCATCGACAGCGCCCCGATCATCGCGCCATGGCCGATCCGCACCCATTGATGCACGCCCGACAGACCGCCGACGATCACGTCATCCTCAAGATGGCAATGCCCGGCGATGGCGACCGAATTGACCAGAATCACCCGATTTCCGATCATCACGTCATGCGCGACATGCGAGGACGACATGAACAGGCAGTCGTCGCCCACCCGGGTCACGCCGCCGCCGCCCTCGGTGCCGGTGTTCATCGTGACATATTCACGGATGCGGTTGCGCTTGCCGATGACCAGGCTGGTCTTCTCGCCCTTGAACTTCAGATCCTGCGGGATCTGGCCGAGCGAGGCGAAGGCGAAGACGCTGGTGTCCTCGCCGATCTCGGTCTGACCGGTGACGACTACATGCGATTGCAGGCTGACGCCCGGATGCAGCACCACTTCCGGCCCGACATGGCAGAACGGGCCGATGCTGACCCCCGCCGCGATCTGCGCGCCGTCCTCGATCACCGATGATGGGTGGATGACCGCCCCCGGATCAATCGCCATGATTCTCTCCTCAGGCCTTCGGCTTCGGCGCCATCATGGCCATGAATTCGGCCTCGGCGGCCATTTCACCATCCACCTTGGCCTCGCCCCGGAACTTCCAGACCTTGCCGCCCGGACGGAGGCATTTCACATGCAGTTCCAGCACCTCGCCAGGAACCACCTTGCGGCGGAACTTGCACGAATCAATGCCCATGAAATAGGTCAGCATGTCGCCGCCGATGATGTTGGTGGAAATGCCCACCACGATCGCCGCCGTCTGCGCCAGCGCCTCGACGATCAGCACGCCGGGCATCACCGGCTCTTCCGGGAAGTGGCCGGTGAAATGCGGCTCGTTGCCGGTCACCATCTTCACCCCCACCGCGCCTTCAAAGGGCACGATGTCGCGCACCCTGTCGATCATCAGGAACGGGTAGCGGTGCGGGATGATCTGCTTGATCAGCGCGAGGTCGGCATGGGTATGCGGAGCAGGTTCGGTCATCATCGGTCCTTCAACGGCTTGGATCTTGCTAGCAACGCGGGCAGCCCTTGGCAAGAACGGCTCAGGGCTTCGTTCCGCCATCGCCGAACTTCTGATCGACCAGATGCACGATCTCTTCGGTCACATCGGCATTGGCGATGCCCCGGATGATCGCGCGGCGGTCCAGCACCACCACCGCCCCGCGCTGCGCCAGAAGGTCGTCCAGCAATGGGGAAACGGCCTCCAGAAACGCCTGACGTTCGTCTTCGAGATGCTGGCTCAGCGCCTGCGCCTTCGCCTTCTGCGCGTTGCGGATGCCGGTCGCGCGTTCGTCGAAGGCATTGGCCTCGGCCCGGAATTTCTCCGGATCCATCGTCGCGCGGCGATCCGTCAGCGCCTTTTCCTCGGCGATCAGGTCGTCGGCGATACGGTTGTTCTCCTGCTGGAGATCCTTCGACTGCGTTTCGAGCTCGGCCCGGATCCGCTCGCCCCACTGCGTCCCCTCGAACAGCCGGTCCCAGTCGAGCGTCAGCACCGGATTGGGCAGGCGGATCACCGGCTCGGCCTGCTGCGCCGGGGCGGCCAGAGGCAGCCCCGCCAGCAGCAGCGCAACAAGACCGGCCCGCACCCGCATCAGAACTGCGTCGAGATCGTCAGGTCGAAGTTCTGCTCCTTGTCATAGTCTTCCTTCTTGATCGCGCGCGAGAAGTTCAGCCGCAGCGGGCCGATCGCGGAGCGCCAGAAGACCGAGAACCCGACCGCGGAGCGGATGTGCATGTCGTCGTCAATCGGATCCTGCACGCCGTGCTTGTTGTCGAGCCCCCAGAGCGAGCCGGTATCCCAGAACAGGCCGCCGGTGATGCCGTATTCCTCGGGGAAGCCGAGCGGGAATTCCGATTCCAGCCGCAGCGCCGCATAGTATTTGCCGCCAAGCGCATCCTTGTTCGGCGCACCCAGATCACGCGGGCCGAAGCCGTTGGATTCAAAACCCCGGACCTTGCCGTAGCCGCCGAAGCGGTCGAGCAGCGTCAGTTCGGTATCGCCCCGCTTATGGATGGCGCCGCCCTCAAGCTCCGCCCGCACGGTCACTTCCTCGTGCCAGATCTTGCGTTCGGCGCGCAGCAAGGCGGTAGTTTTCAGCGCCTCCACATCCCCGCCAACGCCGGCAAAATCCTGACCGAAGCGGAAGGTGAAGCCATAGCGCGGGTCGATCCCGGTGCGGCGCGTGTCCCAGGTATAGGTATAGCCAAGCGCCGAGGTCGCCCGCTCGCCCAGTTCCTGTTCATGCCACAGGATCGGCGACGAGCCGGTATTTTCGGTGGGGTTGTACTGCTCCACATCATACAGCTTGTCGCGCGCATAGGTGTAGCGCAGCTCCAGCCGCGAATTCTCGGCGATCGGGAATTCGATCGACGGCGACAGCCCCAACCGCCGGGTCGAATATTCCGAATTGTCGTTCTCGGTGGTATTATACCACACATGCATCCGCGCCTTCAGGTCACGACCGAGGAAATAGGGCTCGATGAAATCCACGGAACTGGATTGCGTGCCCGAGGTGGTGCCGATGTTCACGCCGAGATACTGGCCGCGACCGAGGAAGTTCTGTTCCTGAAGACCGACGTTGATGCCGAAGCCCGAAGCCGCGCCATAGCTCGCGCCGAAGGAGAGCGAGCCGGTCGGCTGCTCCTCGACATTGACGTCGACCACGACCTGATCAGGGCCGGAGCCCTGCCGGGTGTTGACCTCCGCCGTCTTGAAGAACCCGAGCGCGCGGATCCGGTCGGCGGAGCGCTTGATTTCGCGCGGGTTGAAGGGGTCGCCCTCAACGGTGCGGAACTCGCGCCGGATCACCTGGTCCTGTGTGGTGTTGTTGCCCTCGATGTCGATCCGTTCGACGAACAGACGCGGCCCCCGGACCAGCGCGAACTGCACGTTCAGCGTCTGCGTGCGCGGGTCGCGGGTGATGCGCGGATCGACCCGAACGAAATTCGCGCCCTTGCGCAGCGCCAGTTCCTCCATCCGGGTGACGGCCAGGTCGATCGCCGTCGGCGAATAGATCGCCCCTTGCCGGATCTTCGCCAGCCCCTCGAAATCGGCGGCGTTCAGCTCCGTCACCTCGGAAACCGTGGTGATCTGGTTGAACGAATATTGCTGCCCCTCGCGGATGTTGAAGGTCATGAAGAACCCGCTGCGGTCGCGCGCCATTTCCGACGACACACCCGTCACCTCAACATCCGGGTAGCCGCGCGAGCGGTAGAAGTCGATCAGCATCTGCCGGTCGGCCTCAACCCGGTCGGGCACGAAGCTGTCGGAGGAGATCAGCCGGTGCAGCAAGCCCGCCTGTTTCGTCGCCAGAATCTGCCGCAGCTTGCGGTCCGAATAGGAGCGGTTCCCGGTGAAGGTGATGCGCTCGACCTCGGACACCTTGCCCTCGATCACCTCGAAGACGACATCGACGCGGTTGCCGTCGCGGCGGATCACCTTCGGCGTGACACGCGCGGCATAGCGCCCGGCCTCGGCATAGCCCTGCGCGATCAGGTCGGCGTCGCCCTCGACCGTCGACGGAGAGAAGACCTTGCGCGTCTTCGTCTTCACCAGCTTGGCCAGCACGTCATCCTTCATGATGCTGTTGCCCTCGAAGGCCACGGTGCTGACCGTCGGATATTCCTGCACCTTGATCAGCAGCGTGCCACCCTGCGGCACCAGTTCGACCTTCTCGAACAGTCCCGAGCCCTGCAACCGCTGATAGGCGTCGTTCAGCGCACCCGCGCTGACGGCACTGCCCCGCGCGATCTTGGCATAGGACAGGACGGTTGCCGGTTCGATCCGGTCCAGCCCTTCGACGCGCACCTGCGAAAAGCGGTATTCCTGCGCCTGAACGACCATCGGCAGCATCAGAGCCGTCGTTCCGGCCAGAGCCGCCGTCGAAAGGCGGAGCGCAAGACCCCACCGCGCAAAGACTGCGTGTTGCCGGTTCGACATGTCCTGTCCTCGAAACTGCCTCTTGTTCTTGGTCCAGAGGTAGCCGGAAAGCGCCCCCTTGTCAAAAGCACAAGTGGGACGGAATCCGCCTCAGGGGCACCTAATGTCGTTCCACAGGCCAAACAGCATCAGCGTGAGCACCAACGACAGCCCCACCGCCATCAGCCCGTTCATGATCCGCTCCGACGGCGGCTTGCCGGTGATGCCCTCATACAGGTGAAAGACCAGATGCCCGCCGTCCAGAACCGGAATCGGGAACAGGTTCATGAAGCCCACCGCCGTCGACAGCACCGCGATGAACCAGATGAAATCCGCCACCCCGGCCTTTGCCGCCGCCGCCGACCCCTCGGCGATACCGATCGCACCGCGCAGGTTGCACGATGAAATCTGCCCCGCGACCATATGGCCAAGCGCGGAAAGCGAGGAGGACACCACCGTCCAGACCTGCCGCGCGCCGCCGCTGAGCGCATCCACCGGCCCCATCCGCTCGGTCAGCGGCGCGAAGGCCATGTCGCCGGTGGCGCCGATCATGTAGCGGGTCTCGAACCCGGTCGCGGTGGGCACATCGGTGCTGCGCGGGGTAAGCGTCAGGTGCAGCACCTCGCCACCGCCCAAACCCGGGCGCCAGACGGTCAGCGCCATCGGTGCGCCCTTCCCCGCCGCCGTCGCCTCGCGCAGGTCGGTGAAGCGCCAGATCGGCTGGCCGTTCACCTCGGTCACCACGTCGCCCGCCTTCAGCCCCGCGTCATAGGCGGCCGATTGCGGCATGACGCCGGACAGGCGCGGCGGCATCGGCTGCGGCCCCTGCACATCCTCGGTCCGGCCGTCCCGGCCCACCGTCCAACCGATACTCTCCCCCGCCGGCGCCTCCTGCACGGCCTTGTTCAGCCCCGCGTAATCCGGCGTTTCGATCCCGCCGATGGCCAGGATCCTGTCCCCCGCGCGCAACCCGCCCGGCCCGCCGGGCAGGGCGTGAACGGACCCGATCGTCGGCTCCGGCGTGGCCTGCCCCTGCCACAGGAACAGCCCCGCGAAGATCAGGATCGACAGGATGAAGTTGAACACCGGCCCCGCCACCACCGTGGCCGCACGCGCCCAGAGCGGCGCGCCGTGCATGGTGTGGCGCCGCTCCTCCGGGCTCAGCCGGGCGATGGAAGGGTCCGCCCCGGCGGAGGCCGCATTGGCGTCGCCCAGGAATTTCACATAGCCCCCGAGGGGCAGCGCCGACACCTGCCAGCGCGTGCCGTGGCGGTCCACCCGGGAAAACAGCCGCGGCCCGAAGCCGATGGAAAAGGTCTCCGCCCGGATCCCCGACAGCCGCCCGATGATATAGTGGCCGTATTCATGCACCGTGACGATGATCGACAGGGCGACGACAAAGGCCACGACCGTATAGAGCGCATTGCCGAAATCGGGGAGCAGGTCCAAGGGTCAGATCCTTCCGGTGGAAATCCGTTCACGTCCGAGGGCGCGCGCCTCGGCATCCGTTGCCAGAACGTTATCAAGGCTGGCGGGCGCAGTTCCAAGACCCTGCCGCGATGACATGTCCGAGAGCACCGATTCCACCAGCCGCCCCATATCCATGAAGCCGATCCGGCCAGCGATGAACCCGTCGAGCGCCACTTCCTTCGCCGCGTTGAACACCGCCCCCGCAGAGCCGCCGATGGCCATGACTTCGCGCGCCAGCCGCAGCGCCGGGAACCGCACCGGATCCGGCGCCTGAAACGTCAGCCGCCCGATCGCCGCAAGGTCGAGCCGCGCCACCGGCAGATCCCGCCGCGCGGGCCAGTTCAGCGCATAGCCGATGGCATGGCGCATGTCCGGCGCACCCAGATGCGCCATCAGCGCCCCGTCCTGGAAACCGACCAGCGCATGGACCAGGCTTTCGGGATGGACCACGGTGTCGATCTTCTCCGGCGCGATGCCGAAAAACTCCCGCGTTTCAATCAGTTCCATCGCCTTGTTGAACATCGAGGCGCTGTCGATGGTGATCCGCTGCCCCATCGCCCAATTCGGATGAGTGGAGGCCTCGGCCAGCGTCGCACGCTCCAGTTGCGCAAGGGTCCAGTCGCGGAACGGCCCGCCGGACGCGGTGATGATCACGCGCTCGACCTCTTCGATCCGCTCGCCGGTCAGGGCCTGGAACACCGCCGAATGTTCGCTGTCCACCGGCAGGATGCGGGCGCCATGCCGGCGGGCCTCGGCCAGCAGCAGCGGACCGGCGGCGACGAGGCTTTCCTTGTTGGCCAGCGCCAGCGTGGTGCCGTGGCGCAGCGCGGCGAAGCCGGGCGCCAGCCCCGCCGCGCCGACGATCGCGCTCATCACCCAATCGGCCGGACGTTCCGCCGCCTCGATCAGCGCCGCCGTCCCGGCCGCGGCCTCCACGCCCGAACCGTGCAGGGCGGCGCGCAGCGCGGGCAATGCGTCGTCATAGGCCGTCACCGCCACCTCGGCCCGCAATTCGCGCGCCTGCGACGCCAGAAGATCCACGTTCCGCCCGCCGGTCAGCACGACGACCTGAAATTCTCCCTGCGCCCGCACCAGAAGGTCGAGCGTATTCACACCGATCGAGCCGGTGGAACCGAAGACCGAAACCCTGCGCATGTCTATCCTCCGAACCGCGGCAGCAACCCGGCCTGCGAAATCAGCAGCACCATGACCACCGCACCGATCAGCGCGTCGAACCGGTCCATCACGCCGCCATGACCGGGAATCAGGTTCGAGCTGTCCTTCACCCCGGCGCGCCGCTTGATCCAGCTTTCCGCGACATCGCCCATCTGCCCGGCAAAGGCCAGCAGCGGCGACAGCCACAGAATCCGCGTCTCGGCCCCGGCCAGCACCACGAACAGCGCCCCCGTCAGAACCGCCCCGATCCAGCCCGCCACGGTGCCCGACCAGGTTTTCTTCGGGCTGATGCGCGGCCAGAACTTCGGCCCGCCGATCATCCGCCCGGCGAAATAGCCCATCACATCCGACGCCACCACCACCGCAATGATCCACAGCAGCGCGAACATCCCCGCGGGCGGGTTCAGCCCGTCCCGGATCGCGACCAGGCCATAGCCCGTCAGCATCATCGCGAAGGCATAGACCGCCCAGACGATCCGGTCACGCCCGATCCGCCACAGCCCCAGCACCGAGGGCAGCACCAGCGCCGCCAGCGCGAAGGGGGAATGCATCCACAGCACCCAGGCCAGCACGGCACCGGCAAACACCCCCAGCCCCCAGGCGCGCGGCAACCGCCCCTGCGCCGTCATCGCGGCCAGTTCCTGAACCAGCAGCCCGGTCACCACCACCGCCAGCGCGCTGAAGACCGTGCCGCCCAGCCAGATCGCCACCGCCCCAGCCAGCAGCATCGCCAGCCCCGAGATCAGCCGCGCCTTCAGGTCGCCCCATCTGCCCGAAGGCGCCGTCATGCCTTGGCCCCGCCGAAGCGCCTTTCGCGCATGCCGAAACAGGACAGGATCCGGGCCATCTCCTCGGGCGTGAAATCGGGCCAGAGCGTCGGCGTGAACTCGTATTCCGCATAGGCCGCCTGCCAGGGCAGGAAATTCGATGTCCGCGATTCGCCCGAAGTCCGGATCACCAGATCCGGATCCGGCATCCCCGCCGTATCCAGCCGCGCCGAAATCGCCGCATCGTTGATCGCATCGGGCGACAACCGCCCCTCGGCGACATCCTGCGCACAGCGGATGAAGGCCCGGCGCAGCTCGTCGCGCCCGCCGTAATTGATTGCCACGTTGAAGTTCAGCCGGGTGTTGGACGCCGTTCGCTCCTCGATCCCCACCATCAGCGCCTGCAACTTCGGGTCCAGCCGCTCGCGCGCGCCGATGAAGCGCAGCCGCACCCCCTCCGCCGAAAGCCCATCGGCTTCCTTTTCGATGTAGCGCGCGAAAATGCCCATCAGGCCAAGCACTTCCTCGGTCGAGCGCTTCCAGTTCTCGGTCGAGAAGGCATAGACCGTCAGCCAGCGCACGCCCATATCCGGGCAGGCGCGGACGATCTCCTTCACCCGCTCGGCGCCGCGGCGATGGCCCACCAGCCGGGGCCAGCCGCGATTCTTGGCCCAGCGGCCATTGCCATCCATGATGATAGCCACATGGTTCACGCCATAATCGGCGCCGCCAGTCGCTTCCGGGATCTGGGTCACGGCTCTGGGCCCTCCGGCAGGGATCAAACCTGCATGATCTCTGCCTGCTTTGCTTCCAAAGCCTTGTCGACCAGCGCGATCTGGCGGTTCGTCAGTTCCTGGACTTCGGTTTCCCAGAACTTGACGTCATCCTCCGACATGCCGGAGCCCTTCGCCTTCTTCACCTGGTCCATGCCGTCGCGGCGCACGTTGCGGATCGCGACGCGGGCGCTTTCGGCATATTGCGCGGCGACTTTGGTCAGCTCGCGGCGGCGTTCCTCGTTCAGTTCCGGAATCGGCAGCATGATGATCGTGCCGTTGGTCTGCGGATTGATGCCCAGGCCGGATTCGCGCAGCGCCTTCTCGACCTTGTTGACCAGCCCCTTGTCCCAGACGTTGATCGTCACCATTCGCGGCTCCGGCACGTTGACGGTGCCCAGTTGGTTGACCGGCGTCATCGAGCCATAGGCATCGACCATCACCGGATCCACCATCGTCGCCGAGGCCCGCCCCGTCCGCAGGGAAGAAAATTCATGCTTCAGCGAAGCCATCGCGCCGTCCATCCGGCGTTCGAGGTCGTCGATGTCGATTTCGATTTCGTCTGCCATGGGTTCCCCCGGGGGTCTTGCATTTCAGCTTCTTGTAACCGCCTTGGCGGCGAATGGATAGGGGAAAGCGGGCATTGTGCTTTCCCCGTGGCCTTTATTGCCGAGGGATCGTGAACGATCCCTTACCAGCCGGCGATTTATCGCCGGACGGTGGTATAGGTTCCCTGCCCGGCCAGAATACCGCGGAAACCGCCCGGCTCGTCGAGCGAGAACACGATGATCGGCAGGTCGTTGTCCCGCGCCAGCGCGATCGCCGAAGCATCCATCACGCCCAGGTTCTTTTGCAGGCATTCGTCATAGGACACACTGTCGTAGCGCTTCGCATCGGCGTGTTTCTTCGGATCCTTGTCATAGACGCCATCGACCTTCGTACCCTTGAAGATCGCTTCGCAGTTCATTTCGTTCGCGCGCAGCGTCGCCGCCGTGTCGGTGGTGAAATAGGGGTTGCCGGTGCCCGCGGCGAAGATGCAGATCCGCTTCTTTTCCAGGTGCCGCACGGCGCGGCGGCGGATGTAGGGTTCGCAGACCTGATCCATCGGAATCGCCGAGATCACCCGCGTATGCAGGCCGAGCGCCTCAAGCTGCGCCTGCATGCCGAGCGCGTTCATCACCGTGGCCAGCATGCCCATATAGTCGGCCGTGGTGCGCTCCATCCCCTGCGCGGAGCCCGCAAGGCCGCGGAAGATGTTGCCGCCGCCGATCACCATGCAGATCTCGACGCCCAGCGAATGCACCGCCTTCACCTCGCGCGCGATACGGGCGACGGTCGGCGGATGCAGGCCATAGCCCTGATCCCCCATCAGGGCCTCGCCCGAGATCTTCAACAGCACGCGCTTATACTTCACAGTCGGCTCGGCCTCTGCACTCATCTCGGGATTCCCATTTCCGGTTGTCATCGCGCCGCAAAATGTCGCAAATGGCGCCCGGGTTCAACAACGGCTTTCGCCGGATTTGCGACAAGGAGCCACACCCTGCCCGATCCCCTTGATATTCCATCCGATCTTCCGGTGCTGATCGCCGGGCCGACGGCTTCGGGGAAATCCGCGCTGGCGATCCGGATCGCGCGGGCGGGCGGGATCGTGGTCAATGCCGATGCGCTTCAGGTCTGGTCGTGCTGGCGCGTGCTGTCGGCCCGGCCCTCCCCGGACGACGAACAGAGCGTGCCGCACCGGCTTTATGGCCATCGCAATCCGGGCGCGGAGTATTCCGTCGGCCAGTGGCTGCGCGAAATCGCCCCGATTCTCGCCGCCCATCGCGCGGGCGGGCCGCGGCCGGTGATCGTCGGCGGCACGGGGCTGTATTTCACCGCGCTGACCGAGGGGCTGGCCGAAATCCCCGAAACCCCGCCCGAGGTCCGGGCCGAGGCGAACACCCTGCCCGCCGCGCGGATGTTGGCCGATCTGGACCCCGCCACCGCCGCCCGGATCGACCAGCGGAACCCGATGCGGGTGCAGCGCGCCTGGGAGGTGCAGCGCGCGACCGGGCGTGGCCTCGCCGCCTGGCAGGACGACACGCCGCCGCCGCTCCTGCCGCTCACGGCCTGCGTGCCGCTGCTGCTTGAGGCCGAACGGGACTGGCTGGCGGAACGGATCGACCGCCGTTTTGCCCAGATGATGGCGGAGGGCGCGCTGGAGGAGGTCCGCGCGGTGGCACCGGTCTGGGATCCTTCGGCGCTCTGGGCGAAGGCGATCGGGGCGCCCGAACTGATCGCGCATCTGCGCGGAGAATTGCCGATGGCAGAGGCCGTCGCCCGCGCACAGGCCGCCACCCGGCAATATGCGAAGCGGCAACGCACATGGTTTCGCGCGCGGATGCGCGACTGGCACAAGATCCAGCGTCCCTGACCCGCCTTCCGCCGACCCGGAAAAACCTGTTGGAGACAAGGGCCTCCGCCCCTATCCTCAGACGCAGGACAAAGCCGGGACGCGCCCATGAAACTGTTCAGCACTCCGCCCCTGTCGCAATATGCCCCCGAAGCCGCGCGCGCCCGCATCCTGCCGGTGACCCGCCTCGCGCAGGGCGGACGCTGGCGGGTCGAGGCGATGCGCGCCCTGCCGGAACCCTGCCTGTTGTGGTTCACCCGCGGTCAGGGCCGGATCACACTGGGCGGGCTGACGCGCGGCTACGGCGCGCATAACGCGGTCTTCATCCCGGCGGGCGTGATGCACGGCTTCGAGGTCGGCCCACAGACGCAGGGCGCCGCCGTCTTCTTCGGCCGGGATGGCGACATCCTGTTGCCCGGAACGGCGCTGCACCTGCGCATCCGCGAGAGCGGGCCGCAGATCGAACTCTCTGCCCTGATCGAGGCCGCCAGCCGCGAACTGGAAAGCAAGAAACCCGGCGCCGACCGCGCGGCGCAGATGCACCTCGGCCTGATCGGGGTCTGGCTCGAACGGCAGGGCGCGGTGACGGTCAACGAGGCGCAGCCCTCCGACGCCGCCCGCAAGCTGGCCGCGCGCTATGTCGACCTGCTGGAACGCGATTTCCGCACGGGTCTCGGTATCGCCGATTTCGCCGCCGTGCTCGGCGTCACGCCCACGCATCTGAGCCGGGTCTGCCGCCAGACCTGCGCGCGCTCCGCCCATGACCTGTTGCAGGACCGCCGCCTCTATGAGGCCCGCCGCCTGCTGGCCGATACGCAGGCGCCGGTGAAGGACATATCCAACCGGCTCGGCTTCACCAGCCCGGCCTATTTCACCCGCGCCTTCCACCTGAAGACCGGCAAGACCCCCTCGGCCTTCCGAAAGGCCGACTGAGCCCTTTGCATCCGCAGCATTCCTGCCTATCTCCGCCGGATCGAACGAACGAGGGGAAGAATGGAAAAGGCAATCGAACGGGTGCTTTTCGCCAGCCGCTGGCTGATGGCGCCGATGTATCTTGGGCTGGTGGGGGCGCTCCTGATCCTGCTGTGGTCGTTCCTCAAGGAGCTGGTGCATTACCTCATGATCCTGCCGCAACTGGAGGTCGATGACGCGGTGATGGCGGTGCTGTCGATGATCGACCTGACGCTGGCGGCCAATCTGGTGGTGATCGTGATCTTCTCGGGCTACGAGAATTTCGTCTCGCGCATGGATCTGGACGACCACGAGGACCGCCCCGACTGGCAGGGCGAGGTCGATTTCTCGGCGCTGAAGCTCAAGCTGATCGCCTCGATCGTGGCGATTTCCGGGATCCACCTGCTGAAGGTGTTCATGGATGTCGACAAATACCCGGCGGACAAGATCAAATGGATGCTGATCATCCACGTCGTCTTCGTGATCTCGGGCGTGCTGCTGGCGGCGATGGACTGGATTTCCAACCACGCCAAGTCGCTGAAGAAAGCCAAGGCGAAGGCTATCTGACGCAGACCTCCGAAAGGGTCACGAAACGCATCGGGCGGCCGTTGTCCAGGCTGAACTGGCCGCCCATCAGCCCCGGCACCGCGTCGATGATCAGGTCGGTGTGCTGCCATGCCGCGAATTGCGGGCCGGAGATATAGACCGGCATGCCGCCGACCTCGCCCAGCCGCACGTCACTGTCGCCGATCAGGAATTCCCCCTGCGGATAGCACATCGGCACCGATCCGTCGCAACAGCCGCCCGACTGGTGGAACAGCACCGGGCCGTGATCGGCGACGATCTCGGCCAGCAGTTGCAGCGCGGCGGGGGTGGCGGAAACTTCGGTCATGGGGCGAGTGTAGTGCGCCCCATGCCATAATCAAGCCATCGGATTGTTCGGGTGCGTCGTCCAGTTGGCATAGGGCGCGACGGGCCGCCCGGTGCGCGGATCCACCGCGCCCAGCGGCAGGGTCTTCATGTCGATGCAATCGACCGGGCAGACATCGACGCAGAGGTTGCAGGCCACGCATTCCTCGTCCTTGACCGAATAGACCCGCCCCTCGCCCACCGCGATCGCCTGATGCGAGGTATCCTCGCAGGCGGCATAGCAGCGGCCGCATTTGATGCAGTCATCCTGGTCGATCACCGCCTTGGTGACATGGTTCAGGTTCAGGTGTTGCCATTCGGTGAAATTCGGCACCGCGCGGCCGATAATTTCATCGACCGAGGTAAAACCCTTCCGGTCCATATAGTCGGACAGGCCGGAAATCATCTCCTGCACCACCTTGAAACCATAGGTCATCGCCGCCGTGCAGACCTGCACATTCCCCGCCCCCATCGCGAGGAACTCCGCCGCGTCGCGCCAGGTCGTCACCCCGCCGATACCCGAAATCGGCAGGCCGCGGGTTTCGGCATGGCGCGCGATCTCCCCCACCATGTTGAGCGCGATCGGCTTCACCGCCGGGCCGCAATAGCCGCCATGGGTGCCCTTGCCGTCGATCATCGGCTCCGGCGCGAAATCGTCCAGATTGACCGATGTCACCGATTTGATCGTGTTGATCAGGCTGACCGCATCCGCCCCGCCGCGCCGCGCCGCCATCGCCGGCGGCAGGATCGAGGTCACGTTCGGCGTCAGCTTCACGATGCAGGGCATTCGCGAATACTGCTTCACCCAGCGGGTGACCATTTCGATATATTCCGGCACCTGTCCCACCGCCGAGCCCATGCCGCGCTCCGCCATGCCATGCGGGCAGCCGAAGTTCAGCTCGACCCCATCGGCGCCGGTGTCTTCGATCTGGCGCAGGATCGCCTTCCAGCTATCCTCCTCGCAGGGCACCATCAGGCTGATCACCAGCGCGCGGTCGGGGTAGTCGCGCTTGACCGATTTGATCTCCCGCAGGTTCACCTCCAAAGGCCGGTCGGTGATCAGTTCGATATTGTTGATCCCCATCACCCGCCGGTCGCCGCCATAGATCACGCCGTAGCGCGGGCCGGAGACATTGACCACCGGCGGCCCTTCGGCGCCCAGCGTCTTCCACACCACGCCGCCCCAGCCCGCCTCATAGGCGCGGCGCACGTTATATTCCTTGTCCGTCGGCGGCGCCGAAGCGAGCCAGAACGGATTCGGGGATTTGATGCCGATGAAGTCGGAACGCAGGTCAGCCATCTCAGACCCCCATCAGGTAGCTGTGAATATCCTCGGCGGCATCGCGGCCCTCGGCCACCGCCGTCACGGTCAGGTCTTCGCCGCCAACGGCGCAATCGCCGCCCGCCCAGACCCCGGCGGCCGATGTCCGCCCCGCGCCATCGACCCAGATCCTGCCCCCCGCCAGCCGGATTTCCTCCGGCATCGGGCCAAGCCGCTGGCCGATCGCCTTGAAGACCTGATCGGCGGGCAGGCGGAAGGTCTCCTCTCCCGTCGCGAATTCCACCTCGCGCACCGCGCCATTGCCATGGATCGCCACCGGCGTGGCGTTCTCGATGATCCGCACCCCTTTCGACAGCGCCAGTTCCTGTTCATAGACCGAGGCGGGCATCTCGGCCCGCGTGCGGCGATAGACGATGGTCACGTTCAGCGCGCCCAGCAGCTTCGCCTGCACCGCCGCATCGACCGCCGTCATCCCGCCGCCGATCACGATCACCTCCCGCCCGACCGGCAGCGCCGCAAGGTCGCCCGCCTGCCGCAGCTCGGCGATGAACTCGGTCGCGGGCAGGATGCCGGTCTTGTCCTCTCCCGCCAGCCGAAGCGCGTTGACGCCCGAAAGCCCCATGCCCAGAAACACCGCGTCATGATCCGCCAGAAGGTCCACGAGCGTCCCGTCCCCCGCGCGGCCCAGCATCCAGTTGCCGATGACCCTGATCCCGCCGATCTGCAACAGCCAGTCCACTTCGCGCGATGCGAACTGCTCCACCGCCTTGTAGGAGGCGATGCCGTATTCGTTCAGCCCGCCCGCCTTGGGCCGCGCCTCGAAGACCGTCACCTCATGGCCCTTCATCGCCAGCCGGTGCGCACAGGCAAGCCCCGCCGGACCCGCCCCCACCACGGCGACCGATTTCCCGGTCGCGGGGCCGCGCGCGAAAGGGTGGCTCTGCTTCGCCATCATCGCATCCGTGGCATAGCGTTGCAGCGCGCCGATCTCGACCGGCTTGCCCTCGGCGGTTTCCCGCACACAGGCGCCCTCGCACAGGTTTTCGGTCGGGCAGACCCGCGCGCACATGCCGCCAAGGATGTTCTGGCCCAGGATCGTCTTCGCCGCCGCCTCCGGCGTGCCGGTCATGATCTGGCGGATGAACAGCGGGATGTCGATCGCGGTCGGACAGGCCTCGGCGCAGGGCGCATCATGGCAGAAATAGCACCGATCCGCCGCCACCTGCGCCTGATGCGCATCGAGCGGCGGCGAAAGATCGGCAAAATTCGCCGCATAGCTGCCCTGCGGCAGCCGACCGGGCGCAATGCCCGGCGTGAACTGGCTGTTGGTCACTTTGGACCTCCCTGGCTTGTCGTTCTCTTCACGGTGCCAGCGTGGATTTTTTTATCAAGTGGTAAAATACGCCGCGCCGCGGCAGACCAGGGCAATCGCCGAAACACTATGCGCCCCCCTGCCCCCTGCCACAAAACAAGGCATTTTACGGAGCCCCCGTTCATGCTTTCCTCTGCCGGATTGGTCGCGTATAAGGCAAAAATGACGTGGCAACCCCCGGCGCGAAAAGACCGGGCAGGCACAGACCTGACAGCACCCCTTGAGGACGGCATGACCAAACAATCCCATGACAACGACGTGGCCTTCATCCAGGCGCTCGCCGAGCTTCTGAACCGCAACGAACTGACCGAGATTTCGGTGGTGCGGGAATATGGCGAGGATGACAGCCTTGAGGTCCGCGTGGTGAAGCAGGCGACGGTCGTGGCCGCTCCGGTGGCGGCTGCCCCCGCCCCTGCCGCCGCTGCCGCAGCGACCCCCGCCGCAGCGCCCGCGGAGGCCGATCCGGCGCGGCTGCCCGGCGCGGTGACCTCGCCTATGGTCGGGACCGCCTATCTGGCCCCCGAACCCGGCGCGCAGGCCTTCGTCAAGGTCGGCGACGTGGTGAAGGAAGGCCAGACCCTGCTGATCATCGAGGCGATGAAGACGATGAACCACATCCCCTCGCCGCGCGCGGGCACCGTCAAGCGCGTGCTGATCGACGATGGCGCCCCCGTCGAATACGGCGGCGCGCTGATGATCGTCGAGTGAGGGCGGGCAGATGTTCGACAAGATCCTGATCGCCAACCGCGGCGAGATCGCCTTGCGCGTGATCCGGGCCTGCCGCGAGATGGGGATCGCCTCGGTCGCGGTGCATTCCACGGCCGACAGCGACGCCATGCACGTGCGCATGGCCGACGAAAGCGTCTGCATCGGGCCGCCGCCGTCCTCCGAAAGCTATCTGAACGTCGCGGCGATCATCGCGGCGTGCGAGATCACCGGCGCGCAGGCGATCCATCCGGGCTATGGCTTCCTGTCCGAAAACGCGAATTTCGTGCAGGCGCTCGAAGACCACAACATCACCTTCATCGGGCCGCGCGCGGAACATATCCGCATCATGGGCGACAAGATCACCGCGAAGGACACCGCGAAATCACTGGGGATCCCGGTGGTGCCGGGTTCGGCCGGTGGCGTGCACGAGGTCGATGAGGCGAAGCGCATCGCGCAGGAGATCGGTTATCCGGTCATCATCAAGGCGACGGCGGGCGGCGGCGGGCGCGGCATGAAGGTCGCGCTGAGCGAGGCCGAACTCGAAGTCGCCTTCCGCACCGCGCGCAGCGAGGCCAAGGCCGCCTTCGGCAATGACGAAGTGTATATGGAGAAATACCTCCAGAAGCCGCGCCATATCGAGATTCAGGTGTTCGGCGACGGCAAGGGCCGCGCCGTCTATCTGGGCGAGCGGGACTGTTCGCTGCAACGGCGCCACCAGAAGGTGTTCGAGGAGGCCCCCGGCCCCTGCATCACCCCCGAGCAGCGCGAGCGCATCGGCTCGGTCGTCGCCAAGGCGATGGCGGAACTGAAATACGCGGGCGCGGGCACGATCGAATTCCTGTTCGAGGATGGCGAGTTCTACTTCATCGAGATGAACACCCGGTTGCAGGTGGAACATCCGGTGACCGAGGCGATCTATGGCGTCGATCTGGTCCGCGAACAGATCCGCGTCGCCGCCGGCCTGCCGATGGAGTTCCATCAGAAGGATCTGCACATCCGCGGCGCCGCGATCGAGGTGCGGATCAATGCCGAGAAGCTGCCGGGCTTCACCCCCTGCCCCGGCACGATCACGCAATACCACGCGCCGGGCGGCCTTGGCGTGCGGATGGACAGCGCGATCTATGACGGCTACAGGATCCCGCCCTATTACGACAGCCTGATCGGCAAGCTGATCGTCCATGGCCGGGACAGGCAGGAGGCGCTGGCCCGCCTGAGCCGCGCGCTTGGCGAGCTGATCGTGGACGGGGTGGATACCACCGTGCCGCTATTCCACGCGCTGCTGGCCGAGCCCGACATCCAGAAGGGCGATTATTCGATCCACTGGCTGGAAAAATGGCTCGCCCGCACCTACGGTTGATGCCAGCCCCCCGCTCCGGCGGGGGGTTTGCGTTTACGTTTTGGGGAGCGCATAGGTCATCGAGGCGCGCGCCACCGGCTCCGTCTCACCCTCCGAATAGATCAGCACATCGCCTACCGCGAGCGTCCGGCCCAGCTTGAGCAGCCGCACCTTCGCCACCAGATCGCGCTCCGCCGCCGGCTTGCGCATGAAGTCGATCGTGGCATTCGTCGTCACCGCCAGGGCCACCGGGCCAAGGCGGCTCAGGATCGCCAGATAGATCCCCACATCCGCCAGCGCGAACATGTTCGGCCCCGAAACGGTCCCCCCGGGCCGCAGGTGCCGATCGGCTACGCGCAGCCGCAACACCAGATCCTCGCCCACCGCCTCGACCGCGAAATCCCCCGCGACCTGCGGAAATTCGCGCGCCACGAAGGCCTCCAGCGCCGGGCCGTCCATCGCCAATTCCATCTTTCCTCCCCGCTCTTCCTGCCGCTAGAGTTCCAGCGAGAGGGAGGAATTGCAATGACGGAACTGGTGGAACTGACGCGCGCGGGCACGGTTGCGCATCTGCGGATGAATGCTCCGGGCAGCCTGAACGCGCTGTCCGATGCGATGCTGGCGGCGCTGAAGGCGCGGCTGACGGAGTTGGGGGAGGATGACGGAACGCGGGTGATCGTGCTGTCCGGCGCCGGAAAGGCGTTCTGCGCGGGCCATGACCTGAAGGAGATGCAGGCCGGGCGGCAGGCCGAGGATGGCGGGCGCGGCTATTTCGCCGATCTGTTCGCGCGCTGCGCCGAGGTGATGCAACTGATCCCCACCCTGCCGCAGCCGGTGATCGCGCAGGTGCATGGCATCGCCACGGCGGCGGGCTGCCAATTGGTCGCGACCTGCGACATGGCGGTAGCCGCCGAGGGCACGCGGTTCGGGGTGAACGGGGTCAACATCGGGCTGTTCTGCTCGACGCCCATGGTGGCGCTGAGCCGCAACGTGCCGCGCAAGACCGCGTTCGAGATGCTGACGACCGGGGAATTCCTGGATGCCGCCCGCGCGCGGGAGGTCGGGCTGGTGAACCGGGTCGTGCCTGCCGGGGATCTGGCGGCGGAAACGGAGCGGCTGGCGCAGACCGTGGCGGCGAAGCTCTCCGCCGCGGTGCGGATCGGCAAGCGGGCATTCTACGATCAGGCGGGGATGAGCCTTGCCGATGCCTATCGGCACACCGCCGAGGTGATGGTCGAGAACATGATGCTGCGCGACACCGACGAAGGCATCTGCGCCTTCATCGAAAAGCGCGCGCCCGACTGGGCCTAGCCGATCGCGGCGAGCGCCGGGAAGGTCTCCAGCAGCCAGAAGGCGAAGGCGGTGAACTGCCCCGTCAGCATCATCAGCCCGACGGTCCAAAGCAGCAGACCGGAGATCTTCTCGATCCGCCCCATGTGGCGCCGCATCCAGCCCATGACACCGCGCAGGCCGGGGAAGAAGGCCGCCACCAGCAGGAATGGCACACCCAGCCCCGCGGCGTAGAACGCGAGCAGTGCCGCGCCGCGCGACACATCCCCGCCCGATGCCGCCATCGACAGGATCGCCGCCAGCACCGGCCCGAGGCAGGGCGTCCAGCCGAAGGCGAAGGCGAGGCCGAGCAGATAGGCCCCGAAGGCCGAGCCGCCCGCATCCTTCGCCTCCATCCGCGCCTCGCGGTCAAGAAAGCCGATCCGGTAGACGCCGACGAAATGCGCGCCAAACAGCATGATCAGCGCGCCGGAAGCCTTGGTCAACGTGTCCTGCCACGCGCCGAGCGCCCGACCGAGGGCCGAAATACTCATCCCCATCAGCAGGAAGACCGTCGACAGGCCCAGCACGAAGAACACCGCCGCCGTCAGCGCCCGCCGCCGCGCCCCGCCACCGGCCATTTCCGTCACCGAAACCCCGCCCATATAGGCCAGATAAGGCGGCACGATCGGCAGCACGCAGGGGCTGAGAAACGACAAAATCCCCGCCGCCAGCGCGATCAGCGCAGCGGGCAGGAAGGCGGCATCCATCAGGTCAATTCCAAACATGGCCCTTCCTAGCATCGCCCGGCGCCGCCGTCACCCGTGGACATTTCTCCGCGGGCGGGCTAGCCGGCGGATATGGAACCCCTGACCCGGATCGACGCGCGCGGCCTGCTGTGCCCGCTTCCCGTCCTGCGCCTGCGCAAGGTGCTGGAGGGGCTGGACCGTGGCGCGGTGGTGGAACTGCTGGCGACGGATGGGGCAAGCTGGATCGACGTGCCGCATTTCTGCGCGCAGGCCGGACATGGGCTGATTTCGGCCGAAGACACCGGGGGCGTGCTGCGCTATGTGGTGCGCAAGAACTGAGGTATTAAAATACCTATTTTGTTAGCTATTGTTTTTACTACATTAATTCGACACCAGCGGGCTTGCTTTTTGCGGCCGGATCGTTGAAAAGCCCACATCCGAATTCCACAACCCTTCAAAGGGCGATCTGCAATGAAAACCTATACCGCGAAACCGGCGGAGATCGAAAAGAAGTGGATCCTGATCGACGCTGAAGGCGTCGTTCTGGGCCGTCTCGCTTCGATCGTTGCCATGCGTCTGCGTGGCAAGCACAAAGCAACCTTCACGCCGCACATGGACATGGGCGACAACGTGATCATCATCAACGCCGACAAGGTGCAGATGACGGGCACGAAGCGCGAAGACAAACGCTACTACTGGCACACCGGCCACCCGGGCGGGATCAAGTTCCGCACCGCGCGTCAGGTGCTGGAAGGCGCCCACCCCGAGCGCGTCGTGATCAAGGCCGTCGAGCGCATGATCTCGCGCAACCGTCTGGGCCGCGAGCAGATGTCGAACCTGCGTGTCTATGCCGGTGCCGCGCATCCGCATGAAGCCCAGCAACCCGAAGTTCTCGACGTCAAGTCGCTGAACAAGAAGAACACCCGGAGCTGATCATGGCCGAAGAACTCAAATCCCTCGATGATCTGAAGTCGGCCGTTGCGGGCACCCCCGCCGCCGTCGTCGAGACCGCCGCTCCGCGCGAGCCGGTGCGCGACGCCCAAGGCCGCGCCTATGCGACCGGCAAGCGGAAGGACGCCGTGGCCCGTGTCTGGGTCAAGGCCGGTTCGGGCAAGATCGTGGTCAACGGCAAGGACATGAGCGCCTATTTCGCGCGTCCGGTGCTTCAGCTGATCGTGAACCAGCCGTTCGGCATCGCTGGCGTCGAAGGCCAGTATGATGTCTACGCGACCGTTGCCGGTGGTGGCCTCTCGGGTCAGGCCGGTGCGGTGAAGCACGGCATCTCGAAGGCGCTGCAACTGCACGAGCCCTCGCTGCGCGCTGCACTGAAGGCGGCGGGCTTCCTGACCCGCGACTCGCGCGTCGTCGAACGGAAGAAATACGGCAAGGCGAAGGCCCGCCGGTCGTTCCAGTTCTCGAAGCGCTGATCTTCGCGACTATCTTTCGGAAACGCGGTCCTTCGGGGCCGCGTTTTCATATGGCGCGCAGACGCCGCATCGCCCAGATCTGGCCGACGGCCTGATAAGGCGGGATGGTGCGGAACATGTCGCCCAACATCCGCGCATCGGCCCGGATCCCCTGCCAGCGGCCACGCTTTGCCCCCTTCCACGGGCTCGCGACCTCGGGCCAGCGCACCACGGCGATGCGGGCGCGTTCGGCGATCAGGCGGCGGTTCATGTCCACCTCCAGCCCGAATCGCGGCAGGGCACGCAGCGCCCCGGGCGTGCCAAGGAACCGCTTCGGCACCACCCTTTCGCCCGAAATATAGTCGAGCCCGATCGCCCGCCAGGGCCAGGGCGCATTGCCGCGCAGGCTGATGGAGACATCAGAACGCCCCTCCCTCACCGGGGCGATCAGCGCGTCGAGCGCAGCGGGGCCAAGGCCGATCAGGTCGCTGTCGAGGAGCAGGATATGGTCGTGGCGGGCTTCCTCGATACCGACGGAGACCGCCCAGCTCTTGCCCCGGTTCTGCGGCAGCGCGATCAGCCGGGCGCCCTTGATACCGCGCGTGACCTCCGCCGTGCCGTCCGACGAGCCGTCATCCACCACCACGACCTCGGCAATCGCCGGATGGCCGACGACCGACCGCAGCACCGCCGCGATCCGGGGCGCCTCGTTGAAGGCAGGGATTACGCAGGTGACCGGCAGGCTCATTTCACCGCATCCATCGCCGTGCCGCGCCATTCAAAACCCCTGCGCAGCCATGTGGCGCACCACAACGGTTGCAACAGCAGATCGCGCAGCCCCATCGCCGCCAGATCGCGCCCCCCCGCAGGCCAGCCCGCGATCCGGCACAGCAGCCATTCCGCGCCATACCACAGCAGCAGGAACGGCAGAATCAACCCCGGCGCAGTGAAGGCCAGCGCCAACACCGGCGGCACCGGCCCCACCAGCGCCTCGGCCAGGAACAGCCCCGGAAAGCCCGCGCGCCGCACCCGCGACCAGCGCAACTGCCGGTCCCAGACTGCGCGGAAGTGGCGCGGCCCGATCGGTTGGACAAAGGCCCGCCGCGCCAGCCGCACCCGCAGCCCCTGCGCCCGCACGGCCTTGGTCGAGGCCACATCCTCCGCCAGATCATGGCCGAGCGCCGCCGGACCACCCGCCCGGTCCAGAACCGCGCGGCGCCAGACCAGATTCTTGCCCTGCGCGAATCCGAGGCCCAGCTGATCCGCCGCCAACTGCCAGCGCGCCTGCATCCCGTTCAGGAAGGCACATTCCAGCGCGCCCGCCATCCCCTCGCCCCGGATCCCGGCGGGCGGGCTGCTGACAAGGCCGGTATCGCCCTGAAACCGCGCCATCACCTGCGACAGGTAATCCGGCGGCAGCAGCACGTTCGAGTCAATCATCGCGACGATCTCGCCCCGGCTTTCACGCCAGCCCTTCGCGACATTGTTCAGCTTCGGATTGCCGCTGATCCGGTCTTCGCCGATCAGCAGCCGCGCCCGGCGGGCCGGGAACTCCGCGATCAGCCGCTGCACCAGCGGCACGGCCGCGTCGTCCGCGCGGGCGGCACAGAACAGGATCTCGTAATCCGGCCAGTCGAGGGTAAAGGTCGAGCGCAGCGTCTCGGCGTCGTAACGGTCCAGACCGCAGACCGGACGGATGATGCTGACGAAGGGTCGCGCCCCGACCCGCTCCCGCCCGGGCCAAAGATAGCGCCAGGCCGCCAGCGCGGCGGAGCAAAGATGCACCACCAGAGACAGCGCCGCGAGAGCGATCACGACGAAAACCTGCGCTCCGGGCTCCAGACCTCGGCGCTCCGGGTTTCGCCGGACCATTCCAGCACCTGCAACGTGCCGTCGGAACGCTCGACGATCGCGGTTTGATTGTCCACCCAATCGCCGCAATTCGCATAGACGATGCCATCGCGCAGATGCAGCGCGGCCTTGTGGTAATGGCCGCAGATCACGCCGTCATGCCCACCCGCACGGGCCAGCGCCGCCAGCCGCTCCTCGAACCGGTTCCCGACCAGCATCAGCGCATTCACCCCGAGGATCGCGAGTTCAAACAGACCGCGTTCCGATGTGCGGTGCAGGCGCTGCTTCAGCCACTGATCGGCGGCGCGCAGGATCGCATTGCCGCGACTGCCGATCCGGGTCATCACATGCCAGCGCAGGATCCGCGCGTCGCATTGATCGCCGTGCAGGACCAGATAGGTGGTGCCGTCGGCGGCGGTATGAACCGCCGTTTCGCACAGCTCGAAGGCCGAGAACTGCGGGCTGTCGATCGCGCGCACGGCATTGTCGTGGTTGCCCGGCAGATAGACCACCCGCACGCCGGAGCGCGCCCGGGCCAGCAGATCCTCGACGATCTCGTCATGCACCGCGCTCCAGTGCAGCCGTCCGTTGTGCCAGACGTCGAAAATATCGCCGACGAGATAGATCGTTTCCGCCTCGGTATCGCGCAGGAATTCGCGGAAGCGGGCCGCGCGGCTGCCCCACGCCCCAAGATGCAGATCCGATACGAAGAGACTGCGGTAGATCTTGCGGCGCGGAAGGGCGAACTCTGCCATGACTTATCCTCTCCTGTGCAGCAACGTAATGCGCTTCGGACGAGCAAGGTTTCCTGCCGCATGGCAAAAAATATGTGACAGAGCCGCCCGTGCGGCAAAGGGGAATGCAAAGGTCAGCGGAATTGTGGCTGAAATACGCCCATGTTCAGCGCAGGATACGGCCCCGCGTGCGCCACAGGCCGGGCAGCAGGGTGACCGCATAGGCCAGATCCACCACCACCATGAAGCTCCAGAACCGGCTGAAGATCAGGCCCATGCCGATCACCGTTCCCATCAGCAGCGCGCCGACGCCCCACCGCGGCACCCGCATCGCCTTGGGTGAGGGCGTGGGCAGGCGCGAGATCATCAGCACCCCCACCAGCGCGAGCCAGACCGCCGTCGCCATCGGCCAGTCCCGCGCATCGAGCAGGTCGGAGAGCGTCAGGAACATCGGCAGCAGCGCCAGCATCGCCCCGGCGGGCGCGGGCACGCCGGTGAAATGGGTTTTGCCCGCGCCGTCTTCGCCCCGCATCACGTTGAACCGCGCCAGCCGCAGGCATCCGGCGGCGGCATAGACCAGCACGAAGACCCAGCCGAGCGCATTCCCCTCGCCCATCGCGAAACGATAGACCAGAAGCCCGGGCGCGACGCCGAAGCACAGGAAATCCGACAGGCTGTCGAGCTCCGCGCCGAATTCGGAGGTCGCCCGCAGCCGCCGCGCGATCAGCCCGTCCATCCCGTCGATCAGCGCCGAGAGGATCACCAGAATCACCGCGATCTCGAACCGCCCGACCATGGCGAAGCGGATCGCCGTCAACCCAAGGCACATCCCCGCGATCGTCACCAGATTCGGCAACAGCAGCAGGAACGGCATCTGGTCACGATCCCCCGTCGGCATCAGCGGATGCCCCCCAGCCGCGCGGGTTCGTCAGAGGCCAGATCCGCGATCACCGTCTCCCCCGCGACCATCGTCTGGCCGATGCAGACCAGCGGCTGCACGCCTTCGGGCAGGTAGATGTCGAGCCGCGAGCCGAAGCGGATCAGCCCGAACCGCTCGCCGGTCATCAACTGCTGGCCGGGCTTGACCTCGCACAGGATGCGGCGCGCGACCAGCCCGGCGATCTGCACAACGCCATAGCGGCGCCCGTCGGCGGTCTCGACCGCGAGGCCGTTGCGTTCGTTATCCGACGATGCCTTGTCGAGCGAGGCGTTCAGGAACTTGCCCGGCCGGTAAGCCACCGTCAGGATTCGCCCCGCCAGCGGCAGCCGGTTCACATGGCAATTGAACACCGACATGAAGACCGAAACCCGCGTCATCGGCTGATCCCCCAGCCCGAGTTCGACCGGCGGCACCGCGGGTTCCAGCAGCGACACCACCCCATCGGCGGGCGAAACCATCAGCCCGTCGCGCGTGGGCGTCACCCGCTGCGGATCGCGGAAGAAATAATAGCACCACACCGTCGCCCCGACCCCGATCCAGCCCAGGGGTTCCCAGATCACGAACAGCACCAGCGTGATGCCCGCAAAGATCGCGACGAACTTGCGCCCCTCGCGGTGCATCGGCTTGATGAATGTGGACAGCATCGAAACGGACATGGGCGCCTCTGCTCGGTTGTTTTGTCAGACCCTAGCGCAAACCGGCGGGCATGAAAACGGTTGCCCGCACGCGATCGTGTTCCTTATGAATTTTGTCGGATTGACTTTTCCGAGATTTTTGGTCATCTAAACAGACCAGCCTGAGGGTCCGCGATGATCGTCTGCCATTGCCAACGTATCTCCGATACCGACATCCATGCGGCAATCGACTGGATGCGGGCCTCGGATCCGATGGCGATCATCACGCCCGGCAAGATCTATCACGCCCTTGGCAAAAGGGCGGATTGTGGCGGCTGCATGCCGCTTTTCCTTTCCACCATGCGCTCAAATGATAATCTGGAGGTGCCTGTGGAACTGCGCGGCCTCCGGGCACGCGCCATTGGAAAGGAAAAAGGGCATGAAAGGCGACGCAAAGGTTATTGAATACCTCAACGCAGCGCTTCGTTCCGAACTGACCGCCGTCTCGCAATACTGGCTTCACTTCCGCATGCAGGAAGACTGGGGCCTGCAAAAGATGGCGAAAAAGTCCCGCGAGGAATCAATCGAGGAGATGGGCCACGCCGACAAGCTGATCGCGCGGATCCTGTTCCTCGAAGGCCATCCGAATCTGCAAAAGCTCGACCCGCTGCGAATTGGCGAAGGCCCGCGCGAGACGCTGGAATGTGACCTGGCGGCGGAACAGGATGCCCGCGCCCTCTACACCGAGGCCCGCGAATATTGCGCGACAGTGAGCGATCACGTCTCGAAGCAGTTGTTCGACGAATTGCTGGCGGATGAGGAAGGACATATCGACTTCCTCGAAACCCAGCTTGCCCTTTACGACCGGCTGGGCGCCTCGGGCTATGCCCTGCTGAACGCCGCGCCGATGAACGACGCCGAATAACGCACGCGGACCCCGGCGGCATCTCTGCCGCCGGGGTTTTTCATTGCGTCACAGCTTGCCGTGGCAATGCTTGAACTTCTCGCCCGAGCCACAGGGGCACGGATCGTTCCGGCCCGGATTGCCCCAGGTCGAGGGATCCGCCTCGTCAAAGCCCGGCAGCGCCGCCGAAGCGGGTTCTTCCGTCTCGATACCCATCTGCGCCATCTGCTGGGCAAACAGGGCCTGACGCTCCTCTTCGGTCATCGGCCGGATCTGCGACAGCCGCTTGGTCACGTCGAAGCGCAGCCCGTCCAGCATGGCCTGGAACAACTGGAACGCCTCGGTTCTTGTATTCCGACAGCGGATCGCGCTGCGCATAGCCGCGGAAGCCCACGACCGAACGCAGATGCTCCAGCGTCACCAGATGCTCGCGCCAGCGGGTGTCGATGGCCTGCAACAGGATCTGCTTCTCGATCGCGTGCATGGTCTCCTGCCCGAAGCCCTCGGCCTTCTGGGCCATATAGGCGTCGGTCTCGGCCTCGATCCGCTCGATCATCACATGCTGGTCGACGCCCTCTTCCTTTGCCCAGGCGGCGATCGGCAGATCCATGTTGAGGTTCTCGCTCACCGCCTGATGCATGCCCTCGATGTCCCACTGATCGGCATAGCTCCGCTGCGGCATGTGGCGGTCGACCAGATCGGCGATCACCTGCACGCGCATGTCGCGCGCGATCTCGGAAATATCCTCGGCCTCCATGATCTCCCGGCGCTGGCTGAAGATCGCCTTGCGCTGGTCGTTCATCACATCGTCGAATTTCAGCAACTGCTTGCGGATGTCGAAGTTGCGCCCCTCGACCTTGCCCTGCGCGCGTTCGAGCGACTTGTTCACCCAGGGGTGGATGATCGCCTCGCCTTCCTTCATGCCCAGCTTGGACAGCACCGCGTCCAGCTTTTCCGAACCGAAAATCCGCATCAGGTCGTCTTCCAGCGACAGGAAGAACAACGACCGGCCCGGGTCGCCCTGACGGCCGGAACGGCCGCGCAACTGGTTGTCGATCCGGCGGCTTTCGTGCCGCTCGGTGCCCAGGACGAACAGCCCGCCCGCCGCCTTGACCTTTTCCTTCTCGGTGGCATGCTCGGCCTCGATCCGGGCGCGGATCTCGTCGGGGTTCGCCTCCGGATGGGCGGCGAGTTCGTCAAGCACCTGCATCTCGACATTGCCACCAAGCTGGATGTCGGTGCCGCGCCCGGCCATGTTGGTGGCGATGGTCACCGCACCGGGCCGCCCGGCATCGGCGACGATCTTCGCCTCCTGCGCGTGCTGGCGCGCGTTCAGCACGCTATGCGGCACGCCTTCCTTGTCCAGCATCGCCGACAGCATTTCGGATTTCTCGATCGACGTCGTGCCGACCAGCATCGGCTGGCCGTTCTTGTGGGCCTCCTTGATCGCCTCGACCACGGCTTCGTATTTCTCGCGCGCGGTGCGATATACGCGGTCGTGCTCGTCCTTCCGCGCGATGGGGCGGTTGGTGGGCACCTCGACGACGCCCAGCTTGTAGATCTCGGCGAATTCCTCCGCTTCGGTCATGCCGGTGCCGGTCATGCCCGACAGCTTCTCATACAGCCGGAAATAGTTCTGGAAGGTCACCGAGGCCAGCGTCACGTTCTCGGGCTGGATCTGCACGCCTTCCTTCGCCTCGATCGCCTGATGCAGGCCGTCGGAAAGCCGCCGCCCCTTCATCATCCGGCCGGTGAATTCGTCGATCAGCACGATCTCGCCATTCGCCACCACATAGTTCTGATCCTTGTGGAACAGCTTGTGCGCGCGCAGGCCCTGGTTGATGTGATGCACCAGCGTCGTGGATTCCGGATCATAGAGCGTCTGGTCCGCCGGCAGCAGACCAACCTCGTGCAGCCGGTTCTCCATGAATTCGTTGCCCTCTTCGGTGAAGGTGGCATTCCGGGTCTTTTCGTCGATCGTGTAATGCTCGGGCTTCAGCTCGGGGATATATTTGTCGACGAGTTTATACAGTTCGGAGCGGTCCTGCGACGGGCCGGAGATGATCAGCGGCGTGCGCGCCTCGTCGATCAGAATACTGTCCACCTCGTCGACGATGGCAAAGAAATGCCCGCGCTGCATCATCTCCTCGACAGAACCCTTCATGTTGTCGCGAAGGTAGTCGAAGCCCAGCTCGTTGTTGGTCGCATAGGTGATGTCGGCGCGGTAGGCTTCGCGCTTTTCCTCGTCGGGCTGATAGGGCACGACGACGCCGGTGGTCAGCCCGAGCGCGCCATAGACCTTGCTCATCCATTCACCGTCGCGCCGCGCCAGGTAGTCGTTCACCGTGACGACATGCACGCCCTTGCCCGCCAGCGCATTCAGATAGGCCGGGAAGGTCGCCATCAGGGTCTTGCCCTCGCCCGTCTTCATTTCGGCGATATTGCCCTGATGCAGGAAGATCCCGCCCATCAACTGCACGTCGAAGGCCCGCAGGCCAAGCGCGCGACGCGCCCCTTCGCGGCAATTGGCGAAGGCTTCGGGCAGGATGCTGTCCAGACTCTCGCCCTTCACCTGCACCCGTTCCTGCAATTCGCGGGTCTTCGCCTTGATCCCGGCATCGTCGAGCTTCTGGAACTCCGGTTCAAGCGCATTGATCTTTGCGACCAGCGGGCGGATGGATTTCACCTTGCGGTCGTTCGGCGTGCCGAAGACCTTTTTCGCGATAGTTCCGAGGCCGAGCATTTTTTCCCCGCGGGTTCATTGACCAAATCGTGTGAAATGCGGCCTTGCCGCCCCGGAAGCGCCCGCCTAGAACGGCTAGCGAAATAAGGGACAGCGGGCCTTCACAGGACCTATGGCGATGTAAGGGGCCCCTGTCTGAGTGTCAACGCTGCGGGCATGCCGCGGCCCATCACGGAGGCGTTCATGCCTAATCTGTCTAAACTTCTGGGATCAGTGGCCGTTGTCGCCTGCCTCGCCGGTGCGGCCTTCGCGCAGGATGCGAAAAAACCGACCGCCGACACGGTTGTTGCCACCGTGAACGGGACGGATATCACGCTGGGCCAGATGCTGGCCGTGCGCCAGAACCTGCCGCCCGAATATCTGCAACTGCCCGATGATGTGCTGTTTACCGGCATCCTCGACCAATTGGTTCAGCAGACCGCGCTGGCCGAGATTGGCGAGGGCATGAAGACGAAAAAGGACGATATCGCGCTTGAGGTGGAACGGCGCGCCTATCTGGCGGGGGTCGTGCTCGACAAGACCGCGAATGACGCTGCGGATGAAAAGCTGATCCAGCAGGCCTATGACGAGAAATATGCCAAGACCAAGCCGGGCCTTGAATATCACGCCGCCCATATCATCGTGCCGACCGAGGACGAGGCCAAGGCAGTGAAGGCCGAAATCGACGGCGGCAAGGATTTCGCCGAAGAGGCGAAGGCCAAGTCGCAGGACGGCGCGGCCTCGAACGGCGGCGATCTCGGCTGGTTCACGCTGGAAAAGATGGTGCCGGAGTTTTCCGAAGTCATCGTCGACATGAAGCCCGGTCAGGTCGTCGGGCCGGTGCAGACGCAATACGGCTGG
Source organism: Paenirhodobacter sp. (assembly GCF_047600745.1). Lineage (GTDB taxonomy): Bacteria > Pseudomonadota > Alphaproteobacteria > Rhodobacterales > Rhodobacteraceae > Rhodobacter. The sequence goes on from NZ_JASGKI010000004.1 coordinate 1,046,232, forward strand.
CACATCGTGAAGCTGTTCGAGAAGCCGCCCCGCCACCGCGCCGAAGCTCGATGAGGTCAAGGACCAGATCGTGGGCGAGTTGAAGCAGAAGGCCGTGCAGGACCGCGTGACCGAAACGGTCAAGGCCGCCAAGGTCGAGAAGATGACGGACGGGATCGACCCGGCCGTTCTCAAGGACAACACGATCCTCGGCCAGTAAGGCCGGGGCGATTTCGCGGGGGAGAGAGAGATGGCGAAGAAGCGCGAGCTGAAGGACAAGATCGACCGGCTCAAGGCGAAAGTCCGGGAGTTGAAGGCCCAGGCAGAGGATGTCGCGGAAGACGTCTTCGACGAGGTTGCCGAAAAGGCGACCGAGGTTCTGGTCAAGGTCAACAAGAAGCTCAACCCGGTTTCGCCGCTCGCCCCCGCAGCCTTCCCCGCCCTGCCGGTGATCGAGGGCGTCGAATTCTCGGCCATCGCGGCCGGGGTGCGCTACGAGGGCCGGACGGATGTGATGCTGGCGCGGATCGCGCCGGGATCGGCGCTGGCAGGGGTGTTCACCACGTCTTCGACCCGCGCGGCCTGCGTTCTCGACTGTCAGGCGAAGCTGAAGGCGGCCGTCGCGCCGGAGGCCGGTGCGGCGATTATCGTCAATTCCGGCAATGCCAATGCCTTCACCGGCGCGCGCGGGCAGGAATCGGTCGATGCGGTCACCGGCGCGGTGGCCGAGGCGCTTGGCGTCCCGGTATCGCGGGTGTTCTCCTCCTCGACCGGGGTGATCGGCGAACCGATGCCGCATGAGAAGATCGTCGCCGCGATCGGCGCGCTGAAGGACGGCCTGAGCCCCGCAGGCATGGAGGCCGCCGCCCGCGCGATCATGACCACCGACACTTTCCCGAAGGGCGCCACCGCCGAAATCGCGGGTGACGGTGGGCCAATCCGGATCGCGGGCATCGCCAAGGGCTCGGGGATGATCGCGCCGAACATGGCGACGATGCTGGTCTATCTCTTTACCGATGCGAAGATCTCGGCGGCCAACCTGCAAAAGATGCTGTCGCGCAATGTGGGCGACACGTTCAACGCGATCACCGTGGACAGCGACACCTCGACTTCGGACGCGCTGATCCTGGCCGCAACGGGCCGCAGCCCGGCGGCGGAAATCAGCGATCTGCGCTCGAAAACCGCGCGGGCTTTCGAGGCGGCGCTGAAGGACGTGATGCTCGATCTGGCGAAACAGGTGGTGAAGGACGGCGAAGGCGCGTCGAAGTTCATCGAGGTCCGGGTGACCGGGGCCGAAAGCGACGCGGATGCCGGGAAGGTCGCTTTTGCCATCGCCAATTCGCCGCTGGTGAAAACCGCCTGTGCCGGTGAGGATGCGAACTGGGGCCGCGTGGTGATGGCCGTCGGCAAGTCCGGCGCCCGGGCCGAGCGCGACCGGCTGCGGATCAGCTTCGGCGATCTGGTGCTTGCCGAAAACGGCTGGCGCGCGCCGGAATATAGCGAGGAAGCCACGTCGGCCTATATGAAGAACGACGAGTTGGTGATCTCGGTGGACCTGGGCCTGGGGGATGCGGCAAAGACGGTCTGGACCTGCGACCTGACGCATCGCTACATCGACATCAACGCGGATTACCGCTCGTGAGCGGCGGGTGCGGGCCGGAAGGCGCCCCCGCCCCCACGCCCAAACGGATCGTGCTGGTCTCCGCCGTGGCGCTGATCGACACCGATGGCCGGGTGCTGCTCGCACAGCGCCCGGAGGGCAAGTCGCTGGCGGGCCTGTGGGAATTCCCCGGCGGCAAGGTCGAACCCGGCGAAACGCCCGAACTGGCGCTGATCCGCGAGTTGAAGGAGGAGCTGGGGATCGACACCTGGCATAGCTGCCTCGCGCCGCTGGCCTTCGCCTCGCACAGCTATGACGACTTCCACCTGCTGATGCCGCTCTTCGCCTGCCGCCGGTGGGAGGGAATCACTTCCCCGCGCGAGGGCCAGAAACTGGCCTGGATTCGCCCCTCCGCACTGCGCGACTACCCGATGCCGCCCGCAGATGAGCCGCTGATCCCCATCCTTCAACAATGGCTGTGACCTGAAGGTCACCGCCTGCAAACGGGCATGCTGCGCCTGCATCATGATCATTCGATCATTGCAGCAGCATGCTCTGCAAGATCAGGTAATATAATACCACATCTCCGCATGTATTGCGCTTATCCACCGCGCACAAGGATATTCCCCTCCGAGCAACAATAGTTTACGCCGCGCCGCAGAAACAAACATTTATTTCGCCAACATGGCTTTTCTGTTGGCAATCCGTGAATTTCATGCGACGTTTCTTATTACAAGGACTGGAGGAGACACCCCATGCTTCGCACCATCACCGTCGGAACCTGCGTATCCGTGCAAGGTACGTTTGAAACTCAACTCGACAATGGGCGCATTGTCGTGCGTGTGGATGATCGCCTTTATGTCGGTCGTCCGGTTACGAAATGAGCCCCTCGAGGCTCTGTAACCAGTAGTTTTCACCCCCCGCACCCACACAACCCATACCATGAAAACAAAGGGGACCCACCGGGTCCCCTTTTTCATTTCCAGTAGGTGATCGGGGCCCGAAGGCCCCGTGGTCACAGGCTGCGTTCGACTTCCTCGCGCTCGAAGATTTCGATGACATCGCCCGGGCGTACATCATCGTAATTCTCGAAGGCCATGCCGCATTCCTGGCCGGAGATCACTTCCTTAACCTCGTCCTTGAAGCGCTTCAGCGTCTTCAGCGTGCCTTCGTGGATCACCACGTTGTCGCGCAGCAGACGCACACCCGCCGAACGGCGCGCCACGCCTTCGGTGACGAGGCAACCGGCGACCTTGCCGACGCCCGAGACCTTGAAGACTTCCTTGATTTCGGCATAGCCGATGAAGTTTTCGCGGACCTCGTTCTTCAGCAGGCCCGAGGCGGCCGCCTTGATGTCATCCACCAGGTCGTAGATGATCGAGTAATAGCGGATCTCGACGCCCTTCTGGTTCGCTGCGGCCCGTGCCGGCGCATTCGCCCGCACGTTGAAGCCGATGACCGGCGCGCCCGAAGCCTCGGCCAGACCGATATCGCTTTCCGTGATCGCGCCGACGCCCGAATGGATGACCCGCACGCGGACCTCATCGTTGCCGATCTTCTCCAGCGCCTGGACGATCGCCTCGGCCGAACCCTGAACATCCGCCTTCACGACGACCGACAACTCGGCGACGTTCTGATCCGCCTTGGCCTTCGCCATGAGCTGTTCCAGCGTGGTCGCGGCACCGGCAGCGGCGCGCTTGTCCTTCGCCGCCGAAATCCGGTAATCGGCGATTTCGCGGGCCTGTGCCTCGGTCTCGACGACGTTCAGCACATCGCCCGCCTCGGGCGTGCCGTTGATGCCCAGCACCTCGACCGGAACCGAAGGGCCGGCTTCCTCAACCCGGTCGCCCTTGTCGTTGATCAGCGCGCGGACCTTGCCCCACTGTTCGCCGACAACGAAGATGTCGCCGCGCTTCAGCGTGCCGTTCTGCACCAGAACCGTCGCCACCGGGCCACGGCCCACGTCAAGCTTCGCCTCGATCACCGCACCCTGCGCCGCCCGGTTCGGGTTGGCGCGCAGTTCCAGGATTTCGGCTTGCAGCGCGATCGCTTCCAGCAGCTTGTCGAGCCCCAGCCCGGTCTTGGCGGAAACCTCGACGGTCTGGACCTCGCCGCCCATCTCCTCGACCACGACCTCATGTTGCAGCAGATCCGTGCGGACCTTCTGCGGATTGGCCGAGGGCTTGTCGATCTTGTTGATCGCCACGATCATCGGCACCTTGGCGGCCTTGGCGTGATTGATCGCCTCGACCGTCTGCGGCATCACGGCGTCATCCGCCGCCACCACCAGCACGACGATATCCGTCACCTGCGCGCCACGGGCCCGCATCGAGGTGAACGCCGCGTGGCCGGGCGTGTCGAGGAAGGTCAGCACCGCCCCCGATTCGGTCTTCACCTGATAGGCGCCGATATGCTGCGTGATGCCACCGGCTTCGCCCGACACCACATTCGCATTGCGGATCGCGTCCAGCAGCGAGGTCTTGCCGTGGTCGACGTGGCCCATGATCGTGATGATCGGCGGGCGCGATTGCAGATCCTCGTCCTTGTCCGCAACCTGGTCGATGACCTGTTCCACATCGGCATCCGACACGCGCACGGCGTTGTGGCCGAATTCGTCGATCACCAGTTCTGCGGTATCGGCGTCGATGGTCTGGTTCGCGGTGACCATCATGCCCATCTTCATCAGCGCCTTGACGACATCGGCAGCGCGTTCGGCCATCCGGTTCGCCAGTTCCGACACGACGATGGTTTCCGGCAGCTGCACGTCACGCGCCTGCTTCTCGGCCTTCTGGCCGTAACCCATCGCCTTCTGACGCGCCTTTTCCTGCTTGCGCTTCATCGCGGCCAGCGAGCGCTGACGCCCGCCCTCGCCTTCGATGTCGCTCAGGCTCAGCTTGCCCGAACGGCGGCCTTCGTCGCCCTTGCCCTTGGCATTGCGGTCGCGGTCGCCGCCACGATCATCGCGGTCACGATCAGTCTTGCGCGGAGCAAGCGTCGAAACACCCTTGGTCGCCGCGCGCGCCGCCGCAGCCTCCGCCGCAGCCGGATCCGCCGGCGCAGCCTTGGCCGCGGGTTTCGCGCGGACTTCTTCTTTCTTCTGGGCGCGCAACTCGGCCTCACGGGCCTTGCGTGCCTCTTCCTCGGCCTTCAGCCGCAGCGCTTCTTCGCGCTCGCGCTCTTCGCGCTCCTTGGCCTCGATCTCGGCCCGGCGGCGCTCGCGCTCTTCCTCGCGCGCCTTTTCATCGGCGGCGCGTTGCGCGATTTCCTCGGCCTCGCGGGCCTTGGCAGCGCGCAGGGCGGCCAGACGGCGCTCCATCTCGGCATCCGAGATCCCCGCCGGACGGCGCGACGGATCCCCAAGCGCGGGGTTCCCCGGCTTGCCGCCCGCGGCACCCGGCTTCGGCACCACAACCTTCTTGCGTTTCGTCTCGACCACGACGTTCTTCGTGCGCCCGTGGCTGAAGCTCTGCTTCACCGAACCGGGGCGCGCACCGCCGAGGCCAAGAGGTTTTTTGCCGTCCGTATCGTTCATGCCGTCTTCGTATCCTTCATGGCGGTCGCGCCGCCGTCCCGCTTGCGCATCCCCGCAAGCCTTGCCGCTTCCGTTATCACGCGATTGGTGAGTCCCCCCGCCGCAAGCGCGCCGTGTATCGCATGATCGCGACCGAAAGCCAAACCCAATTCCGACGAAGTCAGACAGCCGAACCAGCGCCCGCCGGGAGGGGTCCACAATTTCCCCTTCCCCCGGTCGGAGCCGTCCGACGCCTGCAACAGGACTCTGGCCTTGCCATCCGCCAGCCAGCCCTTGACCTTTTCAAAGCCGACCACAGCGTAGCCAGCCTTTCGTGCCAAGGAGATAAGCTCAACGACGCGATGCGCAAGCCCTTCCTCGACCATATCGGCAAGATTTCCGGGCACCTGCGCCGGAGCCTTGGCCCCGCGCGCGAAAAGCCCCTTCTTCACCGCCTTCTCGATCACGTCGCGATCCGACGTCACCCAGATCCCCCGGCCCGGCAGCTTCTCCGCCAGGTCGGGATAGATCATCCCGTCGGGGCCGAGCACGAATCGCACGAGCCCGGCCTTCGGCCCCACATCGCCCGTGACGATGCAGCGCCGTTCCGGCTCGTCGTTCATCTTGTCCCGGCCCCCGCGAGTCATTCTTCCGCGACCTCTTCCTCTTCCGCCGCTTCCAGCTCGGACGGATCGACCCAGCCAAGCTGAACGCGCGCGGTCATGATCAGGCCCTGCGCATCCTCAAGGCTCAGGCCGAACTTCTCAAGGATGCCCTCGTCCTTCACCCGCTGCCCGTTCACCGTGGTCCAGCCACCGGCCAGTTCCCAGTCCGCGCAGGTCGCGAAGTCTTCGAGCGTCTTGATGCCGTCCTTCGCCAGCGCCTCGACCATCTGCGGGGTCAGGCCATCGAAATCGAACAGCGACTGCTCGACGCCCAGTTCCTTGGCCGCCTCGATCGCCTTGGCGTTCTGCGCCTCGATGTAATCGCGGGCGCGCGCCTGCAATTCCTCGGCGGTCGATTCGTCGACCCCCTCGATCGCGGTCAACTCGTCAATATCGACATAGGCCACTTCTTCCAGGTTGGTGAACCCTTCGGAAACCAGCAGTTGCGCGAAGAATTCGTCCAGGTCCAGCGCATCGACGAACAGCTTCGTGCGCTCGGCGAATTCCGCCTGCCGTCGCTGCGATTCTTCGGCCTCGGTCAGGATGTCGATGTCGAGACCCGTCAGTTGCGATGCCAGCCGCACGTTCTGCCCGCGCCGGCCGATGGCGAGCGACAGTTGCTCGTCCGGCACCACGACCTCGATCTTGCCCGCATCCTCGTCCACGACAACCTTCGACACTTCCGCCGGTTGCAGCGCGTTGACGAGGAAGGTCGCCTGATCCTCGTTCCACGGGATGATGTCGATCTTCTCGCCCTGAAGCTCACCCACCACGGCCTGCACGCGCGAGCCGCGCATACCGACGCAGGCGCCCACCGGGTCGATCGAATTGTCATGCGAAATCACCGCGATCTTCGCGCGCGACCCCGGGTCGCGGGCCACCGCCTTGATCTCGATGATGCCGTCATAGATTTCCGGCACTTCCATCTTGAACAGTTCCGCCATGAACTGGGGATCGGTGCGGCTGAGGAAGATCTGCGGGCCGCGGGCTTCGCGGCGCACGTCCTTCACATAGGCGCGGATCCGGTCGTTCGGGCGATAGCTCTCGCGGCCGATCTTCTCGTTGCGGCGCAGGATGGCTTCGCCACGGCCCACATCGACGATGATATTGCCGTATTCCTCGCGCTTGACCACGCCGTTGATGATCGTGCCCTTGCGGTCCTTGAACTCGTCATACTGCCGGTCGCGCTCGGCCTCGCGGACCCTTTGCAAGATCACCTGCTTGGCCGATTGCGCGGCGATCCGGCCCAGGTCGACCGGCGGAACCTCGTCGATGATCTCGTCGCCGACCTGCGGATTCGACTTGTATTGCTTCGCCTGCGCGACGGTCAGCTCCGCCTGGTAGTTCTCCAGCGCCTCATCCTCGACCACCGTCCGCACCCGGGTGAAGGTCGCCCGGCCGGTCTTGCGGTCGATATGGACGCGGATGTCCATCTCCGAACCATAGCGCGACTTCGCCGCCCGAGCGAGGCTGTCTTCCATCGCCTGGATCACCAGATCCGGGTCGATCATCTTCTCGCGCGCAACGGCTTCGGCGGTCTGCAAAAGCTCAAGCTGGTTCGCAGAGGTGATGGCCATGACTCAGTGCTCCTCGTCGGGGGAATTCGTTTCTTCTTCGATCGCGTCGAAAGCGGCCTCGTCGACCGTTTCGGAAACCTTCTTCTGCCGCAGCATTTCGGCGATCAGCTCGTCCGTCAGGATCAGCTTGGCATCGGAGAGCCAATCGAACTGCAACCCGATCGTCACCGTTTCCTTGCCCTGCTCGATCTCGATCAGCACCTCGTCGCCCTCGGTGCCGCGCAGGAACCCCTTGAACCGGCGCTGGCCGTCGATCAGTTCGGTCGTTTCCAGCCGGGCCTCGTAATCCGCCCAGAGGTCGAAATCCTTCAGCCGGGTCAGCGGCCGGTCGATGCCGGGGGAAGACACTTCGAGCGTGTATTTCTCCTCGATCGGATCCTCGACGTCGAGCGCGGCGGAAACGGCGGTGGAGATCGTCGCGCAATCCTCCACGTCGATGCCGCCTTCGGGCTTGTCCGCCATGATCTGCAACAGCGGGTGCCGACCGCCCTGCATCCGCAGCCGGATCAGTTCATAGCCCAGCCCCTCGATCACGGGGGTGACGATCTCGGCCAACCGGCGATCGAGCGCTGTCTTGGCGATAAGGTCGGTCATGTTCCGATCCCCTGAATAACAAAAAACGGGCCGTAGCGGCCCGTTGATATTTCCCGGTGGGCACCGGGTATGGACCCCGGCGCGCCGCTGTTGATGCTCATATAAGGCAAATGCCCCGAGTTTGCAAGCCTCTCGGGCCCGCGTCTTCAGAAGCGAACCGGCGATCCCCGCCATCGGGATCTCCACGGTGATGCCCTGCGACCAGACCGGCGGGAGTTTCCCCCATCCCATCAGGCCCGCGATGAACATTTTCGCGCCGGTGAACGCCAGAAGCAGCGTGTATTTCAGCCAGGCAAAGCAGCGACAGCGCGAAATACAGCGCCCGCAGCTCCAGAACGGCAAAGATCGACGCAGGGACCACGAAGGGATCGGTGGTGAGGGTGAATGCCGCAGGCACCGAATTGACCGCGAAGATGACATCGGCGCATTCGATCACCACCAGCGCGCACAGCAGCGGCACCACCCTGCCCGCCCGGTTCGGCAGCTTCAGCGTGACGGCCCGGTCGGTGACCGGCACGACCCGCCGCAACAGCTTCGGCAACGGACGGGTCGGAATGCGGATTTTCCTTCGTGAACAGCATCCGGACCCCGGTCAGACGGGCACCGCGACCGAAGGGGAAGGCGGTCCGCGATCAGCGCAGCCGGTCCATCGCGGCAACCAGCGCCGCGGTGATACCCGGCTCGCTCAGCGCATGGCCCGCCGCCGGGATCAGCCGCAGGTCCGCCCGCTTCCAGCCCCGCGCCAGCCGCCAGGCCGAAACCGGCGGACAGATCATGTCCATCCGCCCCTGCACGATCACCGCCGGGATATGCTCGATCCTGCGGCTGTCGCGCAGGATCTGGCCGTCTTCCTCCAGAAAGGCGCCATGGGTGAAGTAATGGTTCTCCAGCCGCGAAAAGGCCCGCGCGTAATCGGCCGGCGCCTCGCCGGGGAAACCGTCGTAATCGACGGAAGCCAAAGCGTTTTCCCACATCGCCCAGGCCCGGCCATGGCGCGCTTCCTCGGCATAGTCGCCCGAGAACAGCCGCCGGTGATAGGCCGCGATCAGGTCGCCGCGCTCGCCCTCCGGGATCGGGCGGATGAACTGCTCCCACAGATCTGGGAAGAACTGCCCCGCCCCGCCGCCATAGAACCAGTCGAGTTCCGACCGCATCGCCAGGAACACGCCCCGCAGGATCAGCCCCTGAACCCGGTCCGGATGCGCCTGCGCATAGACCAGCGCCAGCGTCGCCCCCCAGCTGCCGCCGAACACCAGCCAGGAACCGATCCCCAGCACCTCGCGGATCCGCTCGATATCCGCGACCAGGTGCCATGTGGTATTCGCCTCGACCGAGGCATGGGGCCGCGACCTGCCGCAGCCGCGCTGATCGAACAGGATGATCCGGTAATGCGCCGGGTCGAAGAAGCGCCGCATCGCCGGGCTGCACCCGCCCCCCGGCCCACCGTGGAACACCACCACCGGGCGGCCCTGCGGATGGCCGGATTGCTCGACATAGATCCGATGGCCGTCGCTCACGTCCAGCATCCGCTGGTCGAAGGGCTCGACCGGCGGGTAAAGAAAGGCGCTGGCGCTGCGCTTTTGCCCTGCGTTTCTGTCCATATGCGGACTATATAGCGGCTCAGCGCGCCCCGCTACCGGGGACGACACGGATTTGCAGGGGGTGGCATGGAAACCGCGACGAACACGATCGACCCCGCCGAAGTGGCGAAATTCGAGGCGATGGCAGCCGAATGGTGGGATCCCACGGGCAAGTTCAAGCCGCTGCACATGCTCAATCCCTGCCGGCTGGATTACATCACGCAGCAGATCGCGGCGCAGTTCGGGCGTGACCTGCGCGCGCCGCGCCCGTTCGAGGGGCTGCGGCTGCTGGACATCGGATGTGGCGGCGGGCTGCTGTCGGAGCCCATGGCGCGGCTGGGGGCGACGGTGGTCGGCGCCGATGCGGCCGAGCGCAACATCCCCGTCGCGCGGCTGCATGCGGAACAGTCGGGCCTTGAGATCGACTATCGCCACTGTGCCGCCGAGGACATTCGCGAAACCTTCGACGTGGTGCTGGCGATGGAGATCATCGAACATGTCGCCGATCCGCAGGGCTTCACCGATACCTGCGCGGGGCTGTTGAAGACCGGCGGGCTGATGATCTGCTCGACGCTGAACCGCAATCCGAAAAGCTGGCTGATGGCGATCGTCGGGGCGGAACGGGTGATGCGCTGGCTGCCCGTCGGCACGCATGACTGGTCGAAGTTCATCACGCCCGACGAGCTGTTCACCCTGATCCGCAAGGCCGGGCTCGACCCGGTGGACCGCAAGGGCATGGTGTTCAACCCGGTCACCTGGGGCTGGAGCCTGTCGTCGCGCGACCTGTCGGTGAACTATGTCACGGCGAGCGTGAAGCGATGACCTTCCGCCTGAAACGCGCCTATGACGCGCCCGCGCCCGAGGATGGTCGGCGCATTCTGGTCGACCGGCTCTGGCCGCGCGGGCTGTCGAAGGAGGCCGCGCGGATCGACGATTGGATGAAGGAGATCGCGCCCAGCACCGAGTTGCGCAAATGGTTCGGCCATGATCCGGCGAAATGGGAGGAGTTCCAGCGCCGCTACCACGCCGAACTGGCAACGCAGGGCGCGGCGCTCGCGCAGTTGCGGGCCATGGCGGGTGTGGTGACGCTGGTCTATGCCGCCCACGACACAGAACACAACGATGCCGTCGTGCTGCGCGATGTGCTCAAGTCTTCGGACGGAACGCCGTGATCTTCGCCGGATCGGTTTCGATCCTCCCCGCCCCGATCAGGTCGAGGCAATAGGGCACCGCCGCAAACACCGCGTTCAGGCAGGTGGCGATGGCCGAAGGCTTGCCCGGCAGGGTGATGATCAGGCTTTTGCCCGCGATCCCCGCCGTCTGCCGCGAGAGAATGGCGGTGGGCACTTCGGCGAGCGAGGCGCGGCGCATTTCCTCGCCGAATCCGTCCAGAACCTTTTCGATCACATCGGCCACGCCCTCGGGCGTTTCGTCGCGCGGCGCGGGGCCGGTGCCGCCGGTGACGAGGATCAGGTCCGCCCCCTCCGCCACCAGCGCGCGCAACGTCCCGGCGACGCTCTCGCGCCCGTCCGGGATGATCCGCCGGTCGATGCTCAGGGGCGAGGTCACCACGCCCCGAAGCCAGTCTTCGCAGCCCGGGCCACCCTTGTCCTCATACAGGCCCGCATGGGCGCGGTCCGATACGGTGACGATGGCGGCCCTGACGCTCATTTCTTCACACGGGCATTGCGCGCCGCAATCAGCTTCAGCCGCAGCGCGTTCAGGTGGATGAAGCCCGCCGCGTCCTTCTGATCATAGGCGCCGGCATCTTCCTCGAAGGTCACATGCTTTTCGCTATAGAGCGAATAGTCGGACCAGCGCGCCACCGTCCGCACCGAGCCCTTGTAGAGCTTCAGCCGCACGGTGCCGGTGACATATTCCTGCGTCTTGTCGATCAGCGCCTGAAGCGCCTCGCGCTCCGGGCTGAACCAGAAGCCGTTGTAGACCAGTTCCGCATAGCGCGGCATGATCCAGTCCTTCAGGTGCCCCGCCCCGCTGTCCAGCGTGATCTGTTCGATGCCGCGATGCGCTTCAAGCAGGATCGTGCCGCCGGGGGTTTCATAGACGCCGCGCGACTTCATGCCGACGAAACGGTTTTCCACGAAGTCCAGCAGGCCGATGCCATGTTTCGCGCCATATTCGTTCAGCGCGGTCAGCATCGTGGCGGGCGACATCGCCTCGCCGTTGATCGCCACGGCATCGCCCTTCTCGAAGGTCACCTCGATGAATTCCGGCTCGTTCGGTGCCTGCTCCACCGGCACGATGCGCTGCGCAACGTAATCGGGCGCCTCTTCGGCCGGGTTTTCCAGAACGGTGCCCTCGGAGGAGGTGTGCAGCAGGTTCGCATCGACCGAGAACGGCGCCTCGCCGCGCTTGTTCTTCGCGATCGGGATCTGATGCTTCTCGGCGAAATCCAGAAGCTGCGTGCGCGACAGCAGGCTCCATTCCCGCCACGGCGCGATCACCTTGATCGACGGGTCGAGCGCCGCGACGCCCAACTCGAACCGCACCTGGTCGTTGCCCTTGCCGGTCGCGCCATGCGCCACCGCATCGGCGCCGGTGCGCTGCGCGATCTCGACCAGGTGCTTCGAAATCAGCGGCCGCGCGATCGAAGTGCCCAGCAGATAGAGCCCCTCATAAACCGCATTCGCCCGGAACATCGGGAACACGAAGTCGCGCACGAATTCCTCGCGCAGATCGACGATGTTGATGTTCTCCGGCTTGATGCCCAGCAGCTCGGCCTTCTTCCGCGCGGGCTCCAGCTCCTCGCCCTGGCCAAGGTCGGCGGTGAAGGTCACCACTTCGCAGCCATATTCGGTTTGCAGCCACTTCAGGATGATCGAGGTGTCGAGACCGCCGGAATAGGCAAGCACGACTTTCTTCGGCGCGGACATGGGAAGGCCTCCGGTTGAACTTTGCGGGCGGGGATAGAGCGTTTCGCCCCGCATCTCAAGGCCCGAGGCGGCCAAGAATTGTATGGGGCACAGGGATAGGCTCAGGCGCGGCGCAAAAATACAACCCTGAGGCGGATCATGACGGCATGAAAGATCTTTGCGCATGTTGGGCCGCCATCCCGTGGTGAGGAAGGTGCCGCTGCTGCCATGGGGGGCTGGCGGGCGGATTGGGCCTGCGCGGCCCGGAGCGGGCCGTCCTCGATCTGGTGCAGGAGATCGTGACGGCGATGGCGGCGATCATCAGCATCGCGCGGTGCTGCGGCCCAGACCGGCGGGCTGCTTCGGGCGGGTGGCGCTCAACTCGGGCGCGCCGATCGCCGTGGTCTGAGCGCCCCCTGAACGCCCTCTCCCTCTGGGCGGAGCACTGGTCTCGGCCTCGCGGCTGACCACGCTTTACGCCCATTTTGCCGAACAACGGGATCTGACCTGATGCGGCGGTTTCCACGCGACCGGGAATCGCATGGCAAACCGCAAGACTGTGATGGACGCGGGCATGGTTCCCTCCTACAACCGGAACGCGACATATTTTCAGGACGTTAGACATGGTAGCATGGAAGATTTTCACGCATGCGCTCGGCATGCTGTGGCGCAATTTCGGAATGGCGGTGAAGGTGTCGCTGGTGCCGTGGCTTTTTGTGATCGTCGTGATAACCGTCGGCCTGCTGAGCATCGCCAACACCTCTTTCCACGGCGGCAGCGGCCTCGGCGGCCCAGCTCGACCGGGCGGCATCTTCGCACTGGTGATCGTGACGACGCTGGTGATGATGGTCAGCGCGGTCAACTGGCATCGCGCCGTGCTTCTCGAAGGAACCGGTGGGCTGGCTGCCGCGGATCCGCGCCGGGCGTGTCATCGCCTATTTTCTGCGCGCCCTGCTCATCTGCATCGTTCTCGGTCTGGGCGCCGCTGTCCTTATCCTCGCGGTCAACTGGATCGTCCCCGCCGATGCCGGGGCGCTGCGCATTGTTCTGCTGCTCCTTGCGGCCACGGTTCTTATCGGCCCGGTCTACTGGCGCCTCATGGCAAGCCTGCCGGGCGCCGCGCTCGACGAAGGGGCGCGGATCGGTACCGTCTGGGCGGCGACCAAGGGCCAGACCGTCACCCTGCTGCTGCTGATGGTGATCGTCTGGGGGGCGGTCGTGCTTGCGGGCATCGTCATCGCTGTCATTGGCATGATGCTGCCGGACGCCGGGATCTTGATCATGCTGCTGGAAAATGTCCTGCTGAACTGGTTCACGACGATGTTCACGCTGTCGCTGCTGACCACGCTTTACGGCTATTATGTCGAGGGCCGGGATCTGATCTGATCTTGCCAATTCCGCGCGGCTGGGTCTAATCGGCGGCATGACCCAGTTTGCCCTAGAAGCCCTTGCCGCCACCCGCGCGCTACGCACGCTCTTCGAGCCGACGCCGCTCCAGCGCAACGCGTTTCTGTCCAAGCGCTACGACGCCAACATCTGGCTGAAGCGCGAAGACCTGACCCCGGTCCGCAGCTACAAGCTGCGCGGGGCCTTTACCGCCATGCGCCGACAACTGGAGCGCGATCCGAAGGCGCGGCAGTTCGTCTGTGCCTCGGCGGGCAATCACGCGCAGGGCATGGCCCTGGCCTGCCGCCATTTCGGCGCGAAGGGCACGATCTTCATGCCCGTCACCACGCCGCAGCAGAAGGTCGACAAGACCCGGGTCTTTGGCGGCGAAGCGATCGAGATCGTGCTGACCGGCGACTATTTCGACCAGACGCTGGCGGCATCGAAGGCCTATTGCGCCGAGGCCGGGGCGCATTTCCTCGCGCCCTTCGACGATGAGGACGTGATCGAGGGGCAGGCTTCGGTGGGGGTGGAGATCCTCGACCAGCTTGGACAGGCGCCCGATCTGGTGATCCTGCCGGTCGGCGGCGGCGGGCTGGCCTCCGGGGTCACCGGCTATCTGCGCGCAACCGCGCCCGACACCGATTTCCGTTTCGTCGAGCCCGCTGGCGGCGCCAGCCTGACCGCGGCGATCGACGCGGGCGCCCCGGTGACGATCCGCGAGGTGAACAGCTTCGTCGATGGCGCCGCCGTGGCGCGGATCGGCGACCTGCCCTTCGCCGCGCTGAAATGGGTCCGTCCGGAACAGATCCTGCGCGCGCCCGAGGACCGGATCTGCATCACCATGATCGAGATGCTGAATGTCGAGGGGATCGTCCTGGAACCGGCGGGAGCGATGTCGGTGGACGTGCTGCCCGAACTGGCCGAAGAGATCCGTGGCAAGACCGTGGTCTGCGTTACCTCCGGCGGCAATTTCGACTTCGAGCGCCTGCCCGAGGTCAAAGAACGCGCGCAACGCTATTCCGGGACGAAGAAATATTTCATCCTGCGGATGCCGCAACGCCCCGGCGCCCTGCGCGAGTTCCTCAACATGCTGGGCCCCGACGACGATGTGGCGCGGTTCGAGTATCTGAAGAAATCGGCGCGGAACTTCGGCTCGATCCTGATCGGGATCGAAACCAAGCGTCCGGAGGCGTTCCGCGAACTGACGCAGAAGCTCGACGCCGCGGGGTTCAGCTACCGCGACATCACCGATGATTCCGCCCTTGCCGAATTCCTGATCTAGGCACCGGCAAGGAAGACGTCGCAGGATTCGCTGTAGCACCGCCGCAACGCCGCAATATCCACGCGCTGCGGCTGGCCCGCGGCGCAGAGTTGTTCGCCCTGATGGCACAGATCCCCGAACGCGCGGAATCCCAGATTCCAGGCGGATCCGCGCAGAAAATGCAGCCGCGCGCCCAGTTCCGCCGGATTGGAATTGAGCGTGTCCAGCGTCTCGCCCACCTCTTCCAGAAACAGGTTCACCACATCGGCGAAATCCTCGTTTCCGATCTCGTCGCGCAACTCGCCGACGCGGCCCCAGTCAATCATCACCATCCCCAGCCGGGCAAATCCCGTCCCCGCAGAATGCCCCCGAATGATTGCCCGAGCCTTAACCCGGCTGATAAAACCTGCCCGGTTGACGTTCACGGGATCTTAAAACTGCGCCGCGATGCTACCGCCCACAGGATGACCCTTCCCCGAACAAACAGGATGGTGATGGCAAAGGCCCGGCTCGCGATGAAACAAGAGGATGCCAGCCAGCCGCGGCGGGTGCTGGTCGTCGACGACAGCCGCATGGAGCGCCGCATTCTGTCGTCCCAGCTCGCGCGCGCGGGCTATCTGGTCGAGGAAGCCAATTCCGCCGAGGAGGCGCTAGTGCTCTGCGCCCAGGATCCGCCGGATTTCGTCCTGTCCGACTGGGTGATGCCCGGCATGTCGGGGATCGAATTCTGTCAGGCTTTCCGGCAGATGGACCGGGCGCATTACGGCTATTTCCTGCTGCTCACCTCGAAGAACGAAAAGAACGACGTGGCTGTCGGGCTCGAAAGCGGGGCCGACGATTTCCTCGCGAAACCGGTGAACGGCGAGGAACTGCGCGCCCGGCTCAGCGCGGGCGAGCGGATCCTGCGCATGGAGCGGGAACTGCAAGAGAAGAACCAGATGCTCGGATCGGCGTTGCGCGAATTGCAGGGCCTCTATGATTCGATCGACCGTGATCTGGTCGAGGCCTGCAAGCTCCAGCAGAGCCTGGTGAAGGAAACGTTCCGGTCCTTCGGCAACGCTCAGGTGTCGCTGCTGCTGCGCTCGTCCGGGCATGTCGGGGGCGATCTGGTCGGCTTCTTTCCAATCAACGCGCGGCGTGTCGGGATTTACGGCATCGACGTCGCCGGGCACGGGATCACCTCGGCGCTGATGGCGGCGCGGATTTCGGGCTATCTGTCGGGCGCTTCACCCGAACAGAATGTCGCGCTGGTGCAAACCGAATTCGGCATCTACGACGCGCGCGATCCCGCCGAACTGGCCGCAACGCTGAACCGGCTGGTGTTCGAGGAACTAAGGACCGAAAGCTATTTCACCCTGATCTACGCGGATGTCGATCTGATCTCAGGCGAGGTCGCGCTGGTGCAGGCGGGCCATCCGATGCCCGCGATCCTGCGCCATGACGGCGCGGTAGAGTTTCTGGGCACCGGCGGCCTGCCGATCGGCCTGATCGAGGAAGCAAGCTACGAAACGATCACTGCGGTGCTGCGACCCGGAGACCGTTTGCTGCTGGGCTCCGACGGGATCACCGAGGCGAGTTCTCCCGCGGGCCAGATGCTGGGAGAGGCCGGGCTGGCCTCGCTCATCACCTCGGGCGCGCATCTGCGCGGAACGGCGTTCCTGGAATCCCCTCCGCGCCCGGCTTGAGGATTTCGCCGGGGGCCATCTGGGCGACGATGTTTCGGCGGTCTGGCTCGAATTCGGCGAATCCGGCACGGCAGATGTGAGGGAGCCATCATGAGAGCAGGGCGATGCCCGTCAGCGGGCCAAGGCATTCTCGGCCCGGCGGCGTGCCGGTGTTTCCGCTCCAAGCGAAACGCTGGGTCGGTGCGGTTGCAGGGATCCGCGCCGTGGGACAAAACTTGATCAAGAGCCGCACCCTGGCCGGGCCGGCATGACACGTCCCGCGAAACCGGGCCGGTGACAGGGCTTCCCCGCCCCGGCGAGAAGCTACGGAACGGTGGTCCACCTCCGCCGGTCAAAAGCCTTCACCACGATCATCCCGTCAAGCGTAATGCCGTCTCACCATCAGCAGAAAACGCTTGGGCAAGCCGGGAGCCCAAGTCTTCGGGCCGGGGAACGACCCGGCCCATTGGCGTTTTGGGCCGTCTTACCCCCCCGGCGACCCGTAAATCGATGGCCAGCGCATTGAACCTCGCCCGGACGCCCCGGTCCGGCTCCAAATGCAACGCAGAGGACACTGTTATCCCGGAAACCCTGCGCCTGTTTCCGGAACGCCCGGGCGGAGGAGGTCGGGATTCGCCATTCGACCCGGTTGGGTTAGCGCCTCCCCGTGTGGTCCCAAGCGACCGCCCATGTCGACGTAGACGGATGAAACGTAAGAATATACGCGGATCATCGGGCCTCTTGCCCGGCCCGCGATCAATCCCGCAAAACAGCGATTATCCGGGGCGTCATTCGCAGCTCCGGGCAGCACGGCCCGGTTGGCGATGAATCAGCCGCACGAGATCAGAGGCCGATTCGCTACTTGCGGAGAACCAGGACCGCGCCCCTGACTCGACACCGCGAAGCATCCTCCTGCGACCCGCGGGGTCAGTTCATCTGGAAATGCAGCGGATAAATTCCGTCCCGCAGGTCTCCGAACATATCCGGAAGATCCGGATGCTCGATCGGCTCGCCGGAATTGTCCTCGACCAGGTTCTGTTCCGAGACATAGGCCACATAGTAGCTGTCATCGTTCTCGGCGAGCAGATGATAAAACGGCTGATCCCGATCCGGGCGGTTCTCCTCCGGGATGGATTCATACCATTCTTCGGTGTTGGAAAATTGTGCATCGACGTCGAAAACCACGCCCCGGAAGGGGTGCTTCCGGTGCCGGACGATCTGCCCAATATGATATTTTGCGCTTGCTGTCTGCATGATGCCGATTCCTGACGCTCTCCTAGCGCTCAAAGCGCCGCAGGTAAACATGTGACACGGCGGGTTCGGCGAGACTTCGCCCCGCCGTGACCGGAATGCCGCGGTGCAGCCAGATGTTTTGAATCACCGCCCCGCCCGACTCCCTCGCAGAATATTCCCGCTTTCAGAACAGGTTAACCGCCCACAACGCCCACGACTCCGCGCAACCGCCGGATCAGGGAACCCTTAACCATGATGATCGCGGCAGCCGTCGATCAGCGCTTTGTCATTTCACCTTTCCGGGATTTCCCGTAGAATCGCAGAAAACAAGACCGATCGGGCAGAGCAGACATGAACAAGTTCCTGAAGCTGGCCATCCTGTTGATGGTTGCCTCCTGCGGGAGTGGAAATTCCCGCGCGCCGAAGAATCTGGACAACGCCTGCCTGCTGGCACGCGAGAAGCCGCAATATTTCGCGGCGATGAAACGCACCGAATCCCGATGGGGCGTGCCGGTTCATGTGCAGATGGCGACTTTCCATCAGGAATCGAAGTTCATCGGCACCGCCAAGACACCGCACCGCTATGCGCTCGGGATCATCCCCCTCGGGCGGCAGAGTTCGGCCTATGGCTACAGTCAGGCGATTGATTCGACCTGGCGGGACTATCAGAAGGCCACCGGGCGGCGCAGCGCGAATTGGGCGAAGTTTCAGGACGCCTCGGACTTCATGGGCTGGTATATGGACGGCTCGACCCGCGCGCTCGGGATCCCGAAATCCGACGCCCGCGGCCAGTATCTCGCTTATCACGAGGGGCGGCAGGGATTCGCCAGGGGCAGCCACAATTCCAAGGGCTGGCTGATCGCGACGGCGGACAAGGTGCAGCGGCGCGCGAATATGTATGGCGCGCAACTGGCAAGCTGCGGGCGCTAGTTCTTGCGCGCCCGCGTCTCGGCGTCGATGCTGAAGATCCGGCTGCCCAGATCGACGTCCTTCTTCATCTCGCCAAGGATCACCACCGTCTTCTTGCCGGCCTGATCGGTGATCACCCATTGCCGCAACTGCGTCGGATTGGCCGAGAACACCAGGCTGATCGTGCCGTAATCCGGGTGGTCCGGATCCTGCGCGATCACCGTCGTCGTCTTGCCGTCCGACTTCTGCCCCACCACCATCCGCGCCCGGCCGAGGTCGATGTCCGCCCCCAGAATCAGGTTCAGCGGCGTGCGCGACAGCGGATATTGCGTCGGCGGCTGGTTCGATTTCGGATCGAAGATCGCCACCTGCCCGCCCGAGGCCAGCACGAGGCTCTTGTTCCCGTTATATTCAAACCGCGCCCGACCGGGGCGCTTGATGTAGACCGTTCCGGTCGAGGTCGAGCCGTCGGCATTCACCTGCGTGAAGGGCGATGAGGCCGTGCCGATGCTGTTGAGATAGCGCGAGATTTCGGCAAGCGGGATCGCCTGCGCAAAGGCAGGCGCCGAGAGCATCAGGGCGAGAACGGGCGCGAGGGCGAAACGAAGCATCTTCATGGCGCAACCATAGCGCGGTGCGCGCAAAGCAAAAGCCCCGCCGTGGGCGGGGCTCTTCAACTTACTGTTCCGGAACCAGGATCTCGCGCTTGCCGACATGGTTCGCGGCACTGACGACGCCCTGATCCTCCATCTGCTCGACCAGCCGGGCAGCCTTGTTGTAGCCGATGCCCAGTTTGCGCTGGATGTAGGAGGTCGAGCATTTGCGATCCTTGATCACGATCGCCACCGCCTGATCATACAGCGCATCCTCGCCATCCGTATTGCCGCCAAGGCCCAGCACCTGGTCGATGTCGGAGGCCATTTCCTCGTCCGGTCCGTCGACCACGCCCGACATGTATTCCGGCGGGCCGAAGCTCTTCAGATGGGTGACGATCTCCTCGACCTCCTCGTCGCTGACGAAGGGGCCGTGGATCCGGGTGATGCGCGCGCCATTGCCCATATACAGCATGTCGCCCATGCCCAGGAGCTGCTCCGCCCCCTGCTCGCCCAGAATGGTGCGGCTGTCGATCTTCGAGGTCACCTGGAAGGAAATCCGGGTCGGGAAGTTCGCCTTGATCGTGCCGGTGATCACGTCCACGGAGGGGCGCTGCGTCGCCATGATCAGATGGATCCCCGAGGCCCGCGCCATCTGTGCCAGACGCTGAATGCAGGCTTCGATCTCCTTGCCCGCGACCATCATCAGGTCGGCCATTTCGTCGACGATGACGACGATATAGGGGAAGGGCGTCGGCTGGAACTCCTCGGTCTCGAAAACGGGTTCGCCGGTATCCTCGTCAAAGCCGGTCTGGACGGTGCGCTTGAACATCTCGCCCGAGGCCATCGCCTCGCGCACCCGGCCGTTGTAGCCGTCGATGTTGCGCACGCCCATCTTGGACATCTTGCGGTAGCGCTCCTCCATCTCGCCCACGACCCATTTCAGCGCGACCACCGCCTTTTTCGGGTCGGTCACGACGGGGGAGAGCAGATGCGGGATGCCGTCATAGACGCTGAGTTCCAGCATCTTCGGGTCGATCATGATCAGGCGGCATTCCTCGGGGCTGAGCTTGTACAGCAGCGACAGGATCATCGTGTTGATCGCCACCGATTTCCCCGAACCCGTCGTCCCCGCGATCAGCAGGTGCGGCATCTTCGCCAGATTGGCGATCACCGGCGCGCCGCCGATATCCTTGCCGAGCGCAAGCGGCAGCCGCATGTTGCTGTCGCCGAAATCGCGCGCGGACAGGATTTCCCGCAGCACCACCTTTTCGCGATGCGCGTTCGGCAGTTCGATCCCGATCACCGAGCGCCCCGGCACCGTCGACACCCGCGCCGACAGCGCCGACATCGACCGCGCGATGTCGTCAGCCAGCCCGATGACGCGCGACGCCTTCAGCCCCGGCGCGGGTTCGAGTTCATACATCGTCACCACCGGCCCCGGGCGGACCGAAACGATCTCCCCCTTCACGCCGTAATCGTCCAGCACCGATTCCAGCATCCGCGCGTTTTCCTCCAGCGCCTCGTCGGCAAGCTGGTGGCGGTGGATCGTCGCCGGATTGGTCAGCAGGCTGAGCGGCGGCGTCTCATAGGTGGGACGCTTCGGCGTCTCAAAGGCCAGCGCGGGCTGCGCCTCGGCAATCGCCTGTTTCGACGGCACGGCGGCCTTCTTCGGCGGCGCGACTACACGGCGCTCCGGCGCGGGCGGGATCGCCTGACGGTTCAGCGTGATCCGCGGCGCGGCGCCCCCCGCCCCGCTCAGGGCCGACGGCAGCGGCGGAACATCGTCATCCAGTTCGGCGAATGCGTTGCGGTCGAAATCGTCCTCTTCGGTCCAGGCCGGGGCCTCCGGCGCCGACCAATGCTCTTCCTCCGCCACGATCCCGGCCTCCGCCACCGGTTCCGGCAGCGGGCGCAGGTCGGGCATGGCAGGGGCGGGCATGAACCGGGGCCGGGCCTGAAGCGGCGGCTCGGTGCGCTTCACCGGCTGCACCGGAGCGGGCTTTGCCCCACGCGCCAGACGTTTCGCCACCGCCGACAGCACCGAAGCCGGTGTCGCCACGGGTTGCGGCGCCTCACGCACCGGCTCCATCCGCGGCGCGGCGCGCAATTCGTTCGGCGCGGCCTGCCAGTCGGGTTCGGCCAGCGTCTCGTTTTCCCAATCCGGTTCGGCATGGACCATCGGCGCCGCGGCGCGGGTCTGCACCGCGCGGGCGATCCGGGCCTTCACCCGCTCTTCGGGGGCCACCGGTTCGGCATAGGTCTCCGGCTCATAGGGCGCGTCATATTGCGGCTCGACCGCGCGGCGGATGCGCGCCATCAGCGTGGGCTTCGGCGCGGGCTGTTCATAGCCGCCCTCCGCACCCCAATCCTGCTGCGCCTGCCAATCGGCCAGTTCGGCCGCCCGCTGCGCCGCCTCGGCCTTCGCCTGACGGCGACGCTCGGCCAGACCTTCCGCCGCAAGGACCGATGCCTGCATCCCCTGCCCCAGCAGACGCCGCGCATTCTCATAGGCCGCGACCGACCCCAGCACGAGGAACCGGGTGATCGCGCGCAGTTCCATCCGGTCGAAGCCCAGCACGAACAGGCTGATCGCCACCGTCGCGATCGCCAGAATGAAGGACATCAGCTTCAGCCCGAACGAGCCCGACACCGGCGACATGCCCAGCACCGCCCCGGCGATCATGTCGCCGAAATGGCCGCCAAGACCGAACGCCTGCCCCCAGCCCTCGCCCGGCACCAGCAGCGCGGCATAGACCGACGCGATGGCGATGCCGATCGGGTAGAACACCACCCGCTGCGCCGCGCGCTCTTCGCCCCGGTGCAGGATGCAGCGCAGCCCCCAGACGATCAGCCCGGCGGGCACCAGCCACGCCCCCCGCCCGATGATGACGTAAAGCGGCGAGGCGATCCCCGCCCCGATCCGCCCCAGCCAGTTGTGGACCGGCTCGTCCGATACGGCCATCCAGCTTGGATCGTCGGGCGAATAGCTGCCCAGCATCATCGCCACCAGAATCCCCACCGCCACGAGCGCCATGCCCGCGAATTCGCGCAACCGGCGTTCCAGCGCCGCCTGCGTGTTCCGGTCCAGAAGCGGATCGCGTTGCCGTGCCTGATACGAAGCCATGCCCGTCCTCACGTGTAGAGGCAGTCGCGGAGCCGGATGAGCCCACGCTGCGTTTCTTCTCTTGGGGCGACGAGTGCCGCCCGGATATAGCCCTGGCCGGGGTTCACCCCGCCCACCTCGGCACCCAGATAGGCGCCGGGCAGCACCCGCACCCCCGTCTCGCGCCAGAGTTTCAGCGCCGCCTGTTCGCCATCCTCGACCGGCAGCCACAGGAAGAAGCCGCCATCGGGCAGCCGGAACCTGTTGACGCCCGCGAAGATCTCGGCGGCATCGGCGAATTTCGCGGCATAAAGCGCGCGGTTCTCGACCACATGGGTTTCCTCGGCCCAGACCCGCTCGGACGCGCGCTGCACCGGCAGCGGCAGCGCCGCCCCCGCATAGGCCCGCAACTGCCGGATCCGGGCGATGTTATCGGGCCCCGAGGCCACGAACCCGGACCGCAGCCCCGGCAGGTTCGACCGCTTCGACAGCGAATGGAAGGCCACCGCCTTTTCCGGGTCGATCCCCTCGGCCGCCGCCACCTCAAGCACGCCGGGCGGCGGATCGTTCAGGTAAAGCTCGCAATAGCATTCATCGGCGAAAACGCGGAAATCATGTTCCTCGGCCAGATGCAGCAGTCGCGCCAGATAGTCGCGCGAGGCCACCACGCCCTGCGGATTGGCGGGCGAGCACAGATAGGCCACCACGGTGCGCTCCAGCACCTCTTTCGGCAGGCTGGCGTAATCGGGCAGGAAACCGGTTTCCTCGGTCGCCGGGACATAGACCGGCTCCGCCCCCACTTCGAGCGCGGCCACCGCATAGACCGGGAAGAACGGGTTGGGCACCAGAACGACCGGCTTCTTGCCGTTCTTCGAATTCGGGCGCCAGCGCGATCGCCGCGTTGAACAGCCCCTCCTTGCTGCCGTTCAGCGCCATGATCCGATCCGGCCCGACATCGACGCCATAGCGCCGCCCGATCCAGGCCGAAATCGCCGACAGCAGTTCCGGCGTGCCGGGCGCGGGCGGATAGCTGTTGAAGCCCGCGATATTGGCCGCCAGCACCTCGGCCACGAAACCCGGCATCGGATGACGCGGATCGCCCAGCGTCAGATGCAGGGGTTCGCCGCCCGGAGGCGTCGAATCGAGGAGCTTCCGCAGGCGCGGAAAAGCATATTCGGGCAGGTTCGAAAACCGCTCGGGAGTGTCCATCTGTGCCTCATGATCGGAGTCGTATCGCCCCGTTGAAGCCAGAGGTTACCCAACCGCGCCGCCCGCGTCCAGAAAAACGACACCGCGCCGGGCACTTGATGCGCGATTGTGTCAGTTCAGCGCCGCCTCGGCGGCAATCCCCAGCCGCAGCAGGCGCTCCTCGCCGAAGGGCGCGGCCATCAGCGAAATCCCGCACATCGGCTCGCCCGTGGGCAGGGTCAGCGCACAGAGCCCGAACAGGTTGCCGATCCGGGTGTTGCGCAGCGCCAGCAGGTTTTCCGTCGCGAAATAGTCCGCATCGACCAGCAGCCTGCGCGCGTCGGGCGGCAGGATCGGCGCCGTGGGCAACAGGACCGCATCGTAGCCCGCCGTTGCCGCCGCCCAATCCGCGCGCAACTGCCCGAGTTCCTCCCAGGCGGCGACGTAATCGGCAGCCAGAACCCCGGCCCCGCCGCGGAACCGTTCGAGAATCGGCGCCCACATCAGATCTGGCGTGGCCTCGATCACATCCTTCCACAGGCCATAGGCTTCGGGCGCATACAGCACCCCGGCCAGCGCCATCGCGGGCGCAACCATCGGCAGGGCCTTGCGTTCGATCCGCGCGCCGGCCCGCGCCAGCCGGTCCACCGCCGATTCAAAGCCCGCCACCGGCCCCTTGCGCGCCCCCTCGAACGGCACACCCTCCAGCACCAGCAGCCGTGCACCGGAAAGCGTCGCATCCCGCAGATCGGGCGCCGGACCGCCTTCGAGAAGCGCCAGAGCCAGCGCGCAATCCTCCACCGTCCGCGCCAGCGGCCCGACCGTATCGAAGCGGTTGCACAGCGGCACCACCCCCCGCGTCGAAACCCGGCCCTGCGTCGTCTTCAGCCCAACGACATCGTTCCAGGCCGCCGGAATCCGCACCGACCCGCCGGTGTCCGAACCAATCGCCGCCGCCGCGAGCGCGAGCTTCACCGACACCGCCGCCCCGGAACTCGACCCGCCCGGCGCCAGCCCTGCCGTCACCGCATTGCGCGGCGTGGCCGTCATCGGGTTCAGCCCGAGGCCGGAAAACGCCAGCTCCGTCATATGCGTCTTGCCCAGGCACACCGCGCCCTGCAACGTCGCCCGCGCCAGAACCTCGGCATCGGCCTTCGGGATCCGCCCCTTCAGGAGCCGCGACCCGGCCTCGGTCGCCACGCAGGCGGTATCGAACAGATCCTTCCAACTGATCGGCACCCCGTCCAGCGGCCCGCGCAGCAGCCCCGCCCGCGCCCGCTCCCGCGCCGCCATCGCCTCGCAGCGCGCGCGTTCGGGCATCAGCCGGGCATAGACATCGGGCGCCTGCGCCGCCGCCTCCAGATAGGCTTCGGCGATATCGACCGGATCGAGGTCTCCCGCCGCAATCGCCCGCCCCTGTTGCGCCGCCGACCAGAACCGTTCCAGCATGATGCCTCCGTTGACGTTGGTTGAGGCAGGCTAGCGACAGAGCCGCGCATGGACAATCCCGCGCGTCACGCCCTATGCTGCGGCATGATGCAGAAAACCGATGTCCTGATCGCCGGCGGCGGCCTGAATGGCCCGGCCCTCGCCCTCGCCCTCGCCCGGGCGGGGCTGACTGTCACCGTGGTGGATGCGAGCCCGCCGCGCGCCCGCACGGCCGATGCCTTCGACGGGCGCGCCTATGCGCTGGCCCTCGCCTCGCAGAAGCTGCTGGGCGCGATCGGCGTCTGGCCCGACCTCGCCGCGCAGGCCCAGCCGATCATGGCGGTCGAGGCCGCCGATGGCCGCCCCGGCGAAGGCCCCGCGCCGTTCTTCCTGCATTTCGACGCGCGCGAACTCGATCACCCGCCGCTGGGCTACATGCTGGAGGACCGCTTCCTTTACCGCGCCTTCCTCTCGGCGATGGAGGCCAGCCCCCGCCTGACCCTGATCCCGGGCACCGCCGTTACCGCGCAGGTGTCCGGCCCCGGTAGCGTCATCGCCACCCTGTCGGACGGCCAACAGGTCGAGGCCCGCGTGCTGATCGGCGCGGACGGGCGGCGCTCGGGCACCGCCGAACGGGCGGGTATTTCGCGCACCGGCTGGGGCTACGGGCAGACCGCCGTCGTCGCCGCCATCGACCATGACCTTCCGCATGGCGGCACCGCGCATCAGTTCTTCATGCCCACCGGTCCGCTGGCGATCCTGCCGCTTCCCGGCAACCGCTCCTCCATCGTCTGGAGCGAGACGGACGCCAATGCCCGCACCCTGATGAGCCTGCCGGACGCCGATTTCCTCGCCGTGCTGCGCCCCCGGTTCGGCGATTTCCTCGGGCAGATCGCGCTGGCCGGGCCGCGCTTCACCTATCCGCTGAACCTGACGCTGGCGAATGCCTATGTCGCGCCCCGGGTGGCGCTGGTCGGCGATGCGGCGCATGGCGTGCATCCGATCGCCGGTCAGGGGCTGAACCTCGGGCTGCGCGACGTCGCCGCGCTGGCGGAAGTTCTGATCGAGGCCACCCGCCGGGGCGAGGACATCGGCGCCATCGACGTGCTGGAACGCTATCAGGGCTGGCGCCGCTTCGATGCGACGGCGCTGGCGCTCGGGATGGATACGGTGAACCGGCTGTTCTCGAACGACGATCCGCTGCTGCGCCCGGTGCGCGACCTCGGCATGGGGATCGTGCAGGCGGTGGGGCCGCTGCGCCGGGCCTTCATGCGGCAGGCGGCGGGCCTGTCCGGCCCCCTGCCCCGGCTGCTGACGGGACAGATGCCCTGAATGTTGCAAAAGTGACAGTTTCTCCGATCCCCGCGCTATGGAGACGCGGGAATTGTGGGAAAACCGCTCCCCTCAGCCAGCAGGCTTCGCCGCCGCCATCGAGGCCGGATCCGCCGCCGCGCGGTCGAAGACATAGGACGAGAGGCATTCCGGGTTGATCTGCATGATCCCCTTTTCCTTCGCCACCGCCGCATCGACCTTGGCCGCCGACAGCCCCTTCGCATGGACCGCCGCGGGCTCGGCGCTGCCGTCGCCCACCCCGGTCGCCAGCGTATAGGTGCCATCCTCCGCCTTGGAGACGACGGCATAGCATGTCCCCGGCTTGTTCCAGTCCTCCGCCCGCGGCGTACTCCCTGCCGGAGCGCCGATCTGGGGCAGGCCCTGCATCGTGCAGGCGGACAGCGCCACGGCGCCAATAACAAACGGAATGCGGGTCATGTCGAACTCCCTGACGTGTTTCCCAAGGGATAGCAGCGCTGGCCCGGCGCGCAAGGCCCGGCGCTTTCCTTTCCCCCGGCGCGGGCCTAGGATGCGGCCATGACAACGGATTTCCTCATCATCGGGGGCGGTGTCGCGGGGATTTCCGCCGCCGCCCATCTGGCACCCCTCGGCTCCGTCACCCTGCTGGAGGCGGAGCGGCAACTGGCCTATCACGCCTCGGCACGCTCTGCGGCGCTTTACGAACCGCATTACGGCAACCGCGCGATCGTGGCCCTGTCACAGGCTTCGGGGCCGTTTTACCACGCTTCGGCGTTCCTGACGCCGCGCGGGGTGATGTTCGTCGATGATGCCGCGAACCACGACCGGTTCGCGCGGAACGTGGCCGCTTCGGCCCTGACCGAACTCACCATGGACGAAGCCCGCGCCATCGTGCCGATCCTCAACCCCGAAACGGTGGCCTATGCCGCAATCGGCGACAGCGCGCATGACATCGACACGGATGCCCTTCTGGCGCGGTGGCAGCGCGAGGCCCGTGCCGCCGGGGCGCGGCTGCTGACCGGGGTGCCGGTCACTGCGCTGCGCCGGGTCGATGGTCTGTGGCAGGCCGAGGCGGGCGAGACCCATCGCGCGCGGGTCGTCATCAACGCCGCCGGGGCCTGGGCCGACCGGATCGCCGCGCTGGCCGGGGTGGCGCCGGTCGGGCTTCAGCCGATGCGCCGGTCGATGGCGCGGATCCCGGCGCCTGAAGGGCTGGATGTCAGCCGCTGGCCGATGCTGATCGGCGGCGCCGAGGACTGGTACATGAAACCCGATGCCGGGGCGCTGATCGTCTCTCCCGCCGAAGAGGATCCGGTCGAGCCGATGGATGCCTGGGCCGATGACATGGTGCTGGCCGAGGGCCTCGCCCGCTATCAGGAGGCGGTGACGGCGCCGGTCACGCGGCTTCTGGCGAATTGGGCGGGCCTGCGCACCTTTGCCCCCGACCGCACGCCGGTGGTGGGGTTCGACCGGGCCGCGCCGGGGTTCTTCTGGCTGGCAGGACAGGGCGGATACGGCTTTCAGACCGCCCCGGCGCTGGCGCAACTTGTCGCGGCGCTGGCCGGGGGCACGGCGCCCGAACCGGATCCGGAAATCGTCGCCGCGCTGGCTCCGGCACGTTTCGGATAAAACATTCCTATTCGTGAATTTGTTTGCTAGAAGACGCCCCGGGGCAGGTCGCCCCGGGAGAATCATCATGTCCTACAAGCAAAAGATCGAGTCGATGCGCGGCGAGCTGCGGGAAATGAACCGCACGATCCCCGCCACGATGGGCGGCTTCGGTGCGCTGTCGAAGGCGGTGAAGGAAACCGGCCCGCTGAGCATGAAGGACAAGGAACTGGTCGCGCTCGGCATGGCGATCGTGCTGCGCTGCGAACCCTGCATCACGTTCCATGCCGAGGCGCTGATGAAAGCGGGCGGCACGCGCGCGGAACTGGGCGATGTGCTGGGCATGGCGATGCAGATGAGCGGCGGGCCGGGGATGATGTATGCGGCCCATGCGCTGGCCTGCTGGGACGAACTTGCGGCGCCGCAGCCCTGATCCCCCCGTGACATCGGCGCGGATTTGCGGGATTTTGCGCGCGAACTCAAGGGGTGTTACGATGCGCAAGACGAAGGTTCTGGTAATGGCGGTGCTGCTGGCGGCACTGGCGGCCTGTGGCGGGGGCAAACCCGGGCCAAAGCGCGGGACGCTGATGGCGCCCAAGCTGATGAACCCGACCGATTACCGCGCCCCGGGCGTGCCGGCGCAGTTCGGCGATACCCGGCCGCATACATGGGCCAATGTCTCGCCCGCCATGCTGCCGATCCACGGCATCGACGCGGCGCGCTATCAGGGCCGGATCAACTGGTTCGAGGCCCGCGCGGGCGGCGTCAACTTCGCCTGGCTCAAGGCCACCGAAGGCGGGAATTACGTTGATCCGGGCTATGCCGCGAATGCGCCGCTCGCGCGCGCGGCGGGGGTGCCGGTGGGGGCCTATCACTTCTATTACTTCTGCCGCACGCCGCGCGAACAGGCGAACTGGTATATCCAGAACGTGCCGCGGGTGAAGGGCGACCTGCCGCCGGTTCTGGACATCGAATGGAACCACCAGTCGAAGACCTGCCGCCGCTTCCCCGATCCGGCCACCGTGCGCAACGAGATCATGGAATATGTCCGCATCGTCGAGGCATATTACGGCACCCGGGCGATCATCTACACCACGCCGGACTTCTATGCGGACAATGCGCTTGGCCGCCTGCCGGGGGTGGAATTCTGGCTGCGTTCGACCGCGAACCATCCGACCGCCCGTTATCCGGGCGAGCGCTGGAGCTTCTGGCAATGGACGGGCACCGGCGTCGTGCGCGGCGTGGGCGGGATCGCCGACATCAATGCCTTTGCCGGATCGACCGATGTCTGGCGGGCCTGGCTCGCCGCCCGCAGGCAGTAAGAAGGGGGCCATCGGCCCCCTTTCTCATCCGTCGATGCGGATCCGGACTGTCCCTCCGATTCCCGCACCGGATCCCGGCCTCCACATGGCCCAGCCCGCCACATGTTGCGCAACCCGGGTGCCGCCCCGCCCTTCTCAGGTGACAGGCGATCGACACGCCAGCCGATTGCGGGCCAGATCCGTGCCGGTGGGGCCGGCCTTCGGGCCGAGGCCAGCCAGAAGCCGCAGGCGGGTTCCCGCCGGTGAGAACAAACCTTGTTGATCGCCCCCGGCGGAACGCAGGGCGGATCTGGTGGTTGGGGATGTGTCCGACGGGGTGGCACGGCCCCGGACACAGCAAAACGACTCAGGAGGACACTATGAAAACGCTTCTCATCACGACCGCCACCGGCCTGATGCTTGCGCTGCCGCTGGCCGCCCAGACGACGACGGTGCCCGCCACGCCCCCCGCGACCACGGAGCCCGCCCTGCCCGGCGCCTGGGCGGGGGTGACCGCAGACGAGCTGAAGGGCAAGTCCGTGATCGGGCTTGACGATAAGAAAATCGGCGATGTCAGCGACGTGGTAATGGGCGCGGATGCCAGCGTGTCGCAGATCGTGGTCGATGTCGGCGGCTTCCTCGGGATGGGCGCGAAACCCGTGGCGCTCACCCCCGCTCAGGTGACGCTCACCCGCGAGGGCGACGCCATCACGCTCCGGGTCGCGGCGACCGAGGACGAATTGAAGGCGCTGCCCGAATACAAGCAGTGACCTGAAGGCCGTGGCGGTTCCCCCGCCACGGCCCTTCCGCTCAGACCGCGCCCGGCACGACCAGATCCGGCGGCCGGTGCCCATCGGCGAAGGTCTTGATGTTGATGATGACCTTCTCGCCCATCTCGGTGCGGCCCTCGATCGTGGCCGATCCCATATGCGGCAACAGCACCACATTCGGCAGGGCACGCAGGCGCGGGTTGATCTCGTGCCGGCCCTCGAACACATCGAGCCCGGCGCCCGCGATCTCGCCCGCGCGCAGCATCCGGGTCAGGGCGTTCTCGTCGATCACCTCGCCGCGCGAGGTATTCACCACCACCGCCGAGGGCCGCAGCATCTTCAGCCGCCGCGCATTCAGCAGATGGAACGTCGAGGGCGTATGCGGGCAGTTCACCGAAATCACGTCCATCCGGGCGATCATCTGGTCGAGGCTCTCCCAATAGGTCGCCTCCAGCGGCTGCTCGATCTCCGGCCGCAGGCGGCGGCGGTTGTGGTAATGGATCTGCATCCCGAAGGCATGCGCGCGACGGGCCAGCGCCTGCCCGATCCGCCCCATGCCCAGAATCCCCAGACGCCGCCCACCGATCCGCCCGCCCAGAAGCGCCGTCGGCGCCCAGCCGGTCCATTCGCCCGACTGCATCAGGGCCAGCCCCTCGGGGATCCGCCGTGTCACCGCGAGGATCAGCGCCATCGCCATATCGGCGGTGTCATCCGTGGTCACGCCCGGCGTGTTCGAGACCAGAACGCCGCGCTGGCGTGCCGAGGCGATGTCGATATGATCCACCCCCGCGCCGTAATTCGCGATCAGGCGCAGCCGCTCCCCCGCCTGCGCCAGCATGTTCGCGTCAATGTGATCGGTGATCGTCGGCACCAGCACATCGGCCCGCGCCATGGCCGAAACCAGTTGATCGCGGGTCATGGGAGCGTCGGTTTCGCGCAATTCGACGTCGAAAAGCTCCTTCATCCGGGTCTCGACGACCTCGGGCAACCGTCGCGTCACGACAACATTCAGCCGCGGTGCGGACATGGGGCGCTCTCCTCTCTTCCAATAGACTGATCCCGGGTGCAAAGTGAGGCCCAAAGAGCCCAGACACAAGGGCCTGAAAGAGCAGAAATGGCGAAATTAGAAATGCCGACGCAATTTTGTTGCGCACACATCTCCGCGCTGCGGCGCATGCTGGCCTGTGGGCTTGTCCTTCTGGCGCTGTCCGGGGGTGCCTTCGCGCAGGAAGACGACGAGGACGCCCAGCCGCCCACGGATCTCGACATGTCGATGGCGCTGGCGAACCAGAAGGGGCGCGGGCCGGTGACCAACCTGCCGCTGC
This sequence comes from Paenirhodobacter sp., assembly GCF_047600745.1. GTDB lineage: Bacteria > Pseudomonadota > Alphaproteobacteria > Rhodobacterales > Rhodobacteraceae > Rhodobacter. The sequence continues at coordinate 1,077,697 of NZ_JASGKI010000004.1, forward strand.
CGCGCTATGTCTCGCTGAAAGGGTCCGAGGGCAACGCCCGGCGCGGCCCCTCGCTCAGCCATCGGATCGACTGGGTGTTCAAACATGCCGGGATGCCACTGCGGATAACGGCCGAGTTCGGCAACTGGCGCCGGGTCGAGGACCGCGACGGCGCCAGCGGCTGGGTGCATTATTCGCTGCTGTCCGGGGTGCGCACGGTGATCCTGGACGAGGACATGACGCAGATCTACAGCCGCCCCGATCCGAAATCCCCCGTCACCGCGCTGGCCGAGGCGGGTGCGATCGCGAAGCTCGGGAAATGCAACATCGACTGGTGCGAGATCAGTTCCAGCGACGCCGATGGCTGGGTCGAGAAGACGCGGATCTGGGGCGTGGAGCCGAACGAAACCCGTGACTAGGTGCGGGAACGGCGCTAAGGACAGGGCCCGAATCCGCCCAGGACAGTGCCGATGCCCAAGATTGATTCCCAACTCCGGCTGAACCTGTCGGCGGGGCTTGCGTCTGTGCTGGTCTCGACGACGCTGGTCGGGCTGAAGCTCTGGGCGCTGTGGACGACGGGGGCGCTGTCGATCGCCGCCTCGCTGGCCGATAGCGCGATGGACCTGCTGATCTCGCTCGCCGGGCTGGGGGCGATCGTCTATGCCTCGCGTCCGGCGGACGAAGACCATGCCTTCGGCCATACCGCGGTCGAGGATCTGACCTCGCTCGGGCAGGCGCTGTTCGTCTTCGCCTCGGGCTGCGCGATCCTGTGGTCGGGCGTCCTTCGGCTGATCAGGCCCCTTCCGGAGCGGCTGAGCGACGAGGGGCTCGGCGTGGCGATCATGCTGATCTCGGCCGTGCTCACGCTGGCGCTGGTGGCTTGGCAGGGGCGGGTCAGCGGCGCGACCGGCAACAAGGTCGTGGCGGCGGACCGGCTGCATTACATCGGCGACCTGCTGCCCACGCTGGGCGCGGTGCTGGCGCTGTTCCTGTCGGGCTGGTTCGGCTGGAGCCGGGTGGACAGCATCGTCGCCATCATCGCCGCGCTGATCATGATCCGGGGCGCGATCGGCATCGGCACCAGCGCCTGGCACGCGCTGATGAACCGTTCCGTGCCCGATGAGGAACTGGCTCGGATCGCCGAGATCACCCGCGACACCCCCGGCGTACGCGCCTTCCACGACCTGCGCACCCGCACCGCCGGGACGATGACCTTCGTGCAGGTGCATATCGAACTGGACGGCGGCCAGACGCTCACCGAAGCCCATGCCATCGCGCACAACCTGAAACGGCGCATCATGGCGGCGATCCCGCAGGCGGATGTCATCATCCACATGGATGTCTTCGGCCACGCCGACTAGCTGCGGAAGACCGTCAGCGGCCCGGACCGGGGTCATCACCCGCGCCCCTTCGGGCGCTGCATCACGACAGGCGGCGGCTTTACACCAATCCAAGTCCCACGCTCACCACGACAAGGCCTTCGCGCCAGCCGATCGCGATGCCGATGATCGACACCGCGGCCCGCCCGAGGCGGAGCAACAGTTTATTCGCGGTCTTGCCCCTGTCGCGGATGATACCCCGACCTCCGCCGGGATCGAATCGCGGACCCCGGCCTGACCGTAGACGGCCTTCCAGCCGGTCCCCTCGGCGGGCATCGCGAGGAAGGCTCCCCGCACGCACAGGCAGGAGCCGCGACGAGACGCATTTCGAATTCCATTTTAGAAATGTTTTATCCAACCCGGCAGGCCCCGCAGCGCAAGCGCCGCGAGGGGCTTTCGCGCGCCGCGCCAAAGCGATAAACGCGAAGGCAAGCAAGAGAGGTGATCCCATGCACGACATCCGCGCGATCCGCGAAAACCCCGCCCAGTTCGATGCCGCCCTCGCGCGCCGTGGACTTGCGCCGCTGTCGTCGGAGATCCTGTCGCTGGACGAAGAGCGCCGCGCCGCGATCCATCAGGCCGAAACCGCGCAGGCGGAGCAGAACGCCGCCTCGAAGCTCGTCGGCGCCGCCAAGGCCAAGGGCGACGAGGCCGAATTCGAGCGGCTGCGCGCCCTGGTGGCGGTGAAAAAGACGCAGGTTGCCACGATGCAGGCCAAGGCCGGGCAACTGGATGCCGATCTGCGCGACAAGCTGCTATGGGTTCCGAACACCCCGCTCGACGATGTGCCCGATGGCGCGGATGAGGCCGGTAACGTCGAGATCCACCGCTGGGGCACGCCGCGCGCCTTCGATTTCAAGCCGGTTGAGCATTACCAGCTTCCGGCGGTGCAGGGGGGGATGGATTTCGCCATGGCGGCGAAGCTGTCGGGGGCGCGTTTCGTGGTGCTGAAGGGCGCTGTCGCGCGCCTCCACCGGGCGCTGGCGCAGTTCATGCTGGACCTGCATGTGAACGACCACGGCCTGACCGAGGCGATCACCCCGGTGCTGGTCCTGCCCGAAACCATGCTTGGCACCGGGCAGCTGCCGAAATTCGCCGAAGACAGCTATGCCACGACCAATGGCTGGTGGATGATCCCGACCGCCGAAGTCACGCTGACCAATTTCATCGCCGGCGAGGTCTGGGACGAAGCCGCCCTGCCCGCCCGGATGACCGCACACACCAACTGTTTCCGCTCCGAGGCCGGTTCGGCGGGCAAGGACACGGCGGGCATGCTGCGCCAGCACCAGTTCGAGAAGGTGGAAATGGTCACCCTCTGCCGCCCCGAGGACGCGATCGCCGAACATGAACGGATGGTGAAATGCGCCGAAGACGTGCTGGAAAAGCTCGGCCTGCCCTATCGCCGGATCGTGCTGTGCACCGGCGACATGGGCTTTGGCGCGCAGAAGACCTATGACCTCGAAGTCTGGCTGCCCGGGCAGGACACCTACCGCGAGATTTCCTCGGTCTCGACCTGCGGCCAGTTCCAGGCGCGGCGAATGAACGGGCGCTACAAGCCCGCTGCGGGCGGGAAGCCGGAGTTCGTCGCGACGCTGAACGGCTCGGGCCTTGCGGTCGGGCGCTGCCTGATCGCGGTGCTGGAGAACGGCCAGCAGGCGGATGGCTCCGTCCGGCTGCCCGAGGTGCTGGCGCCCTATCTCGGCGGCAAGACCCTGCTCACGGCGGAAGGGCAACTGTCCAACTGATCGGTTCGCCTCAGGCCCCGCCTGCGGCCCCCTCGCCCGGGTGGGGATTGTCGCCTTCCCCAGCACCGGGACAAGACCCTCGCCCCCCGCCCAAACATGGGTGCAACGGGCCAACCTGATCGTCGGGAACCTGCCGCCCCCAGCGAAAACAGGGGGCGTTATTTCGGCGGCCCTTACCCCACCGCACAAACAGGGGCCTATCTCGGCACGGCCCCCACTCCGTCAGCGCGCAAGCAAGACGAGCCGCAGCGGGATCCGGGAAACGGCCGCGTCATTCGCTCCGCGCGCGGGGGGCAGCCGACCTCAGCCAACAGAAACCTGTACCCAGCACAGTTCGCTCCGCGCGGGGGCCGCTGGGCCTGACCCGGGTAGAATACGTTGCGGTCACATTGCGCGCGGGAGGGCCGCCCCAACGCGTGGGCTCGTCAAGGATCCGCAACGATCCACCCCGTGCACAGGGGGCGGCATGGCCCCTTCCGCACACGCGGGGAGAATCACAGCCGGAACGGATCCGCCTTCGCCAGCGCGTCGAACTGCATCAGCGAGGCGATCAGCTTCGGCATATTCTCCAATCGCACCATGTTCGGCCCGTCCGAGGGCGCGTTGTCCGGATCCTGATGCGTCTCCATGAAGACCCCGGCGATGCCCATGCTCACGGCCGTGCGCGCCATCAGCGGCGCGAATTCGCGCTGCCCGCCCGAGGAACCACCCTGCCCGCCCGGCTGCTGCACCGAATGGGTGGCATCCATGATCACCGGATAGCCGGTCTGCATCATGATCGGCAGCGCGCGCATATCGGCGACCAGCGTATTATAGCCGAAGGTCACGCCACGCTCCGTCAGCAGGATCTTTTCGTTGCCGGTCGCGGCGATCTTGTCCGCCACATTGGGCATGTCCCAGGGCGCCAGGAACTGCCCCTTCTTCACATTCACCACGCAGCCGGTTTCGCCCGCGGCCAGCAGCAGATCGGTCTGGCGGCACAGGAAGGCGGGGATCTGGATCACATCCACCACCGCCCCCGCCGCGCGGGCCTGTTCGATGTCATGCACATCGGTCAGGACCGGGCAGCCGATCCGCTCCCGCACGGTTTCGAGCATCCGCAGCCCGTCCTCCATCCCCACGCCACGGCGGCCCTTCAGGCTGGTGCGGTTGGCCTTGTCGTAGCTGGCCTTGAAGACATATTGCGTGCCGTTCGCCGCGCAGACCCGCGCCATCGTCTCGGCGATCATCAGCGCATGGTCCAGCGTTTCCAACTGGCACGGGCCGGCGATCAGCGTCAGCGGGCGGTCGTTGCCGACGGTCAGGCCGCCGATCTGCACGTTCTTCATGGTCATCTCCCTGCGGGGCTCAGCTCGACACCTGCTCGCGCAGGATCGAAACGGTCAGCGACAGCATGAGATATATGCCGGAGAAGATCAGGAAGGCCAGCAGCGTATATTCAAAAGCGCGTGGATAGGTGGCCTCATCCGGGGCGATCGGGCGGACGCCGGTCTCCAGGAAACGGACCTGCTTGTTCGCTTCGATCCGCGATGCCTCCATCTGCTGCGCCGCCGCCGCGAGCAGGCCCTGACGCGTTTCCAGATCGGCCTCGGCGATGCGCAACTGCCCGGTGACGGCGGCCAGAGAGGTCGTGCCATCCGTCGCCGTCGTCAACTGTTGCCGCAGCCCGGCGATGGACTGCTCCAGCCGCGCGATATCGCCGCGCGCCCCCTGCACCCGGGCTGCGTTCGGGGCGGAGTTGTCCAGAAGCTGGTTCAGTTCCAGACGTTTTGCCTGAAGCTGGGTCTGCAACGTCGCGATCTGCTCCATCACCAGGCTGTTTTCGCTGACCGGATCCAGCACGCCGACCTTCTGCTGCAATTGCAGCACCCTGTCCTGCGCGGCGATCACCTTCGCCTCGGCATCCTCATAGCTTTCGCGCGCGCCCCGCATCTGGTCTTCGCGCAGCCGCGAGGTCAGCCGGTCGACCTGCTGTTCGGCATAGGAGATCAACGCCTGAGAAAACTGCTTCGAGGTCTCGGGATCGGCGGCGATCACTTCCATCCGGATCACGCCTTCGGACGGGTCGTAGCCGATCTTCACATTGCGCTGATACAGCTTGTAAGCCTGTTCGTTGCTGCTATCGGACGGCAGCCGCTGTAGCCTGTCGATAACAGGCTGCTGGAAATGCGCCTTGAACCCGTGTTCCGCATCGAGCTTCAGCATCGCATCGCGCGATTGCAGATAGCTCTGCACCGTGATCGAATCCTGATTGCTGCCCAGTTGCGTGCCTGCGAACAGCCCGCCCAGACCACCCCCGGACGACCCGACTCCCTCCGCCTTCTGGATCACGAATTCGGATTTCGTCGCGAACATCGGCGTCGCGACCGCGAAATAATACCACCCCGTCACCAGTGTCGGCAGCAGCACGAAGAACGCCAGCCGCGCGAACAGGAACAGCAGCTTGCGCCGGCGCCGCTGTGCGATGTCCTGCTGGATGCGCATGATCTCGCGCACGCGCTCGGCCTCGTTCAGCGGCGGCGCGGGCGGCGGCACGGTCCGGCCGACCTGCGGCACCTGTGCATGTTTGCGTGCGGTACCCGCCACCGGCAGCGGAGGGGCCGATTCGTTCGCGCTCCCGGCCGGGGCCTTGCCCTCCGGCACGCCCTCGAACGACAGAAGCTGCGCCCGGTCGAACGGGTCGATGCCGCGCGCGCGCAGTTCGGCCACCGCCTCCGCGTCGGTCGCCACCTCGATGCCGTGCTTGCGCGCGATCCGGCGGGCCAGCCGGAGTTGCCAGCCGCTGGGTGCCGCATCGACGGGCGTGAAGACAGCGGGATCGAAACCGTCTTCCGACGGCGCGGCAGCAGCCGGTTCGGGGGCCGCGGGCTGGATCGGAACCCGACGAATGCGGTAGCGCGTGGCCTTAGGAGCTGTAGTCATACATCCGTTTCGCTTCTTCGAGAGTGTCGAACATGTAGAGTTGCCCATCACGCAGGACGGCGGCCGAGCGGCAGAATTTTTCCAGCGTCGAAGCCTGATGCGAGACGATGACGACGGTCGAGGACATCAGCCGTTCGTGCAGGATCTGCCCCGCGCGGCGGTTGAAGGCGACATCGGTGGTCGAGGGCATCCCCTCGTCGATCAGGTAGATGTCGAAATCCAGCGCCAGCAGCAGCGCAAATGTGAACCGCGCCCGCATCCCCGCGCTGTAAGTGCCCACCGGCATGTCGAAATATTCCTTCAGGTCGCACAGCCAGCGACAGAAGGCCTCGACATAATCCGGATCCAGCCCGTAGAGCCGCGCGATGTAGCGGGCATTTTCGCGCGCCGAATGGCGCGGCACGACCCCGCCCATGAAGCCGAGCGGGAAGGAGATCCGGCAGGCCTTGCGAATCTCGCCTTCGTCGGGCTTCTCCAGCCCCGCCATCATGTTGACGATCGTGGTCTTGCCCGAGCCGTTCGGCGCCAGGATCCCCAGCGACTGCCCGAGTTCCACCCGGAAGTTCGCACGGTCCAGGATGACCTTGCGCTGCTTGCCCGTCCAGAATGACTTGCTGACGTTTACGAATTCAATACCCGATGCCACAATCGAAGGCTTCCCGCGCCACATGTTGACGATACCCATGCCCTTACGCATTCATTCGGGCAGCATTATGTCCAATCAGGCAAATATACCGCCGCAATCCGCAGTTTCACCAGATGGCATGAAACAGATGTCTCACAGCACGCCCGGGCTGATGCGCGAAATCCGCAATTGCCGGATCTGCGCCGACCGGTTCGCCGCGACGGCGACTCACCATGCGCCCCGGCCCGTGGTCTGGTTCCGGCCCGGCGCGCGGGTGCTGATCGTCGGGCAGGCGCCGGGTGCGCGGGTCCATGCCTCGGGGCGGCCCTTCACCGATCCTTCGGGCGACCGGCTGCGCGACTGGATGGGGATCGGCACGGAGACGTTCTATGACCTGTCGCGCGTGGCGATCGTGCCGATGGCCTTCTGTTTTCCGGGCTATGACGCGAAGGGGTCGGACCTGCCGCCGCCGCCCGTTTGTGCCACAACATGGCGGGCGCGGGTGCTGGACCTGCTCGGGCCGATGGATCTGACGCTGCTGGTGGGGGGCGCGGCGCAACGCTGGCATCTGGGCACGCGCAACGTGACGCAGGCGGTGGCGGATTGGCGCGCCCATGCGCCTGCCGTCTTCCCCTTGCCACATCCGTCGTGGCGCAATACGGCATGGCTGAAACGCAACCCATGGTTCGGGGCAGAGCTGTTGCCCGCCCTGCGCGCCCGGGTGAAGGAGGTTCTATGACGCCATACGACCGCGCCCATGCCGCGATGGAAGCCGATCCGGAGAACGAGGCCCTGCGCCTCGCGGTCTATGACCGGCTGGCGGATGCGGAACTGTTCCTGCTGCTCGAACACGAGCCGGACGAGGACAATGACATCATCCCGCAGGTGTTCGAGACGGAAGAGGGTGATTTCGTCCTGGCCTTCGACCTTGAGGAACGTCTGGCCGAGTTCAGCGACGCCCCCGCGCCCTATGCCGCCCTGCCCGGGCGGGTGATCGCGCAGACGCTGGCGGGCGAAGGCGTCGGGCTGGGGATCAACCTGGGCGTGGCCGATTCGGCGATGCTGCTGCCGCCCGAGGCGCTGGAATGGCTGACCCACACGCTGACCCATACCCCGGAACGGGCCGAAGCCCGGCCGGTGGCCTTCGACGCCCCCGCCCTGCCGCCCGCAGTGCTGGCGCTGCTGCTCCCGGCGTTCGAGGCGAAATTCGACCAGCTCGCCGGCCTGCTCGCGCAGGCGCTGCTGGGTGGGGTGACCTATGAGGACGGGCGGCGCGGCCATGTGCTGGCGCTGATCGGCGTGCCGGAAACGGCGCAGCCCGGCGTGGCCAAGGCGATGCACGAGGCGCTGACCTTCTCCGGGCTGGAGGCCGGGGAGATGGATGTGACCTTCCTGACCGCCGAAGACCCGGCGGCGCAGGTTCTTCTGGAAAAGGCGCTGGTGCTGCATCTGCCCGAAGTGCCCGAAGAGGACGTGCAGCATGTCCATGTCGGCCCCGGCATGGACCCCGAAAAGCCGCCGATCCTGCGCTAACGCAGGCCGATCTCGGACAGCGCGGCCTGAAGCTCGCGGGGCAGCGTGTCTTCGCGCGCGCGCCCCTTGCGCAGGTCCGGGGGCGCGTCTTCGGGCGTGAGGTAGCGCCAGCCCTGGAACGGGCGGCGCGGCTGCGCCTCGGTCCGCACCACCTCGCGGTCGAGCACGATAGCGCAGCGCGGCGTGCCGTCGGGGGCCAGCGCCTCTTCCAGCGCCAGGATCCGCTGCCGCGCCAGAACGACCCCCTTGAACACCCAGTAGAGCGATCCGCCCTCAAGGATTTCATCGCCGCGCTTCGGCCACATCCGGGTCAGGTGCCGCGCCGGGCCGGTGCCGTAATGCAGCGCCTGCCAGTCCAGCAGATCCTCGACGCGCTCGGCGCCCACGCAGAGTTTGATCAGGTTCATCATGGCGCCAAGTCTAGGCCCAGCCTGCGACACTCGCAACGCTGGTTTTTGAGAGTAAACACGCTATTGTGGTTTTCGTGACGTTCAACACCATATCTGGCGCACCGGACGGCTTTCCGCTTCACCCCGAGGATCAGATGACCCGTTTTTCCACACCCATCGCCCGGCAGATCTGGGACATGAAATACCGGCTGAAGGAACCGGACGGCACGCCCGTCGACCAGACGGTCGAGGAGAGCTGGCGCCGCGTGGCCCGCGCGCTGGCTTCGGTGGAGCAGAACCCGGCGGAATGGGAGCCGCGCTTCTATGCCGCGCTGGAGGATTTCCGCTTCCTGCCCGCGGGGCGAATCCTCGCCGGAGCGGGGACCGGGCGGGCGGTGACACTGTTCAACTGCTTCGTCATGGGCACGATTCCGGACAGCATGGAGGGGATCTTTCAGGCGCTGAAGGAAGCCGCGCTGACGATGCAGCAGGGCGGCGGCATCGGTTACGACTTCAGCACGATCCGGCCGAAGGGGGCGCTGGTGACCACGCTCGGGGCCGATGCCTCGGGGCCGCTGAGCTTCATGGATGTCTGGGATGCGATGTGCCGCACGATCATGTCGGCGGGGTCGCGGCGCGGCGCGATGATGGCGGTGATGCGTTGCGACCATCCCGATATCGAGGAGTTCATCGCCGCCAAGCGCGACGCCGGGCGGCTGCGGATGTTCAACCTTTCGGTGCTGGTGACGGATGCCTTCATGGCGGCGGTGAAGGCCGGGGCGGACTGGGATCTGCGGTTCGGCGAAAGGGTGTGGCGCACCCTGCCCGCGCGCGATCTGTGGGACCGGATCATGCGCGCGACCTATGATTATGCGGAACCCGGAGTGATCTTCATCGACCGGATCAACGCGATGAACAACCTGCATTATGCCGAGACGATCGCCGCCACCAACCCCTGCGGCGAACAGCCCCTGCCGCCCTATGGCGCCTGTCTCCTCGGCTCGGTCAACCTTGCGCGGCTGGTGCGCGATCCGTTCGGACCGGGGGCGGAGATGGATCTGGCGGCGCTCGACGATCTGGTCGCGGTGGCTGTGCGGATGATGGACAACACCATCGACGCCTCGCGCTTTCCGCTGCCGCAGCAGGCGGCGGAGGCGGCGGCGAAGCGGCGGATCGGGCTGGGGGTGACGGGGCTCGCGGATGCACTCCTGATGCTGGGCGAGCGGTATGGGTCGGAGGAGGCGGCGCGCAGGGCGGGTCTCTGGTTGCACCGGATCGCCCGCGCCGCCTACCAGGCCTCGGTGCAATTGGCGACGGAGAAAGGGGCCTTCCCGCTGTTCGAGGCGGATGCCTATCTGGCCTCCGGGATGATGCGGAAGATGGACGAGGACATCCGCGAGGCGGTGCGCACCCATGGCATCCGCAACGCGCTTCTGACCTCGATCGCGCCGACGGGGACGATTTCGCTTTATGCGGGGAATGTGTCCTCGGGGATCGAGCCGGTCTTTGCCTGGAGCTACACCCGCAAGGTGCTGCAAAAGGACGGCAGCCGGACGGAGGAAGAGGTCACCGATTACGCGGTGCAGACATGGCGCGAGGTGAAGGGCGACGCTCCCCTGCCCGACTGGTTCGTGGATGCGCAGGGGCTGGCGCCGCTCGACCATGTGCGGATGCAGGCGGCGGCGCAGGAGTGGGTGGACAGTTCGATCTCCAAGACGATCAACGTGCCCGAGGATATTGCCTTCGACACCTTCCGCGAGGTCTACATGGCCGCCTGGGACATGGGCTGCAAGGGCTGCACCACCTACCGGCCCAATGCGGTGACCGGATCGGTGCTGTCGGTCGCACCCTCCCCCGTACCGGCGCCGAAGGGGCTCACCGAGCCGCTCGCCCGGCCCCCGGCGCTGGAAGGCACGACCTACAAGCTGAAATGGCCGGGCTCGGAGCACGCGCTTTACATCACCATCAACGATATTGTCGAAGACCGGCGGCGGCCCTTCGAGGTGTTCATCAACTCGAAGAACATGGAGCATTTCGCCTGGACCGTGGCGCTGACGCGGATGATCTCGGCGGTGTTCCGCCGGGGCGGCGAGGTCAGCTTCGTGGTCGAGGAACTGAAGGCGGTGTTCGATCCGCGCGGCGGAGCGTGGATGGAGGGGAAATATATCCCCTCGATCCTCGCGGCGATCGGCGGGGTGATCGAGCGGCATCTGGTCGAAATCGGCTATATCAAGGGCGCAGGGCTTGGCCTGAAGGCCGATCCGGTGGCGCCGGGGGCCGCCGCGCCAGAGGCCTGCCCCTCCTGCGGGGCCTATGCGCTGCAACGGGGCGAGGGCTGCATGGTCTGCCCGGAATGCGGGTTTTCGGAATGCGGCTGAGCCTCGACAGCCCGGGGCGGGCACGGTAGAGAGAGCCGATGAACGAAGACACCCCCGAAACGCCCCCGAAACGTCCGGCCAAGCCCGAGGCGAGCAGCCGCGATGCCAGCCGCGATGAGCGTCTGCGCGCCGCGCTGCGGGCCAACCTGCAACGCCGCAAGGCGCAGGCGCGCGGCCGCGCGGCAGGGGACGAAGGGCAAGAGGACGCCTAGATGGATTCCATTCTCGTGCGCGGCAACGGGCCGCTCCATGGCCAGATCCCGATTGCCGGGGCGAAGAACGCCTGCCTTGCGCTGATGCCGGCGACGCTGCTCTCGGACGAGCCGCTGACGCTGACCAATGCGCCGCGGCTGAGCGATATCCGGACGATGACGCAGCTGCTCGCCTCGCTCGGGGCGGAGGTGACGTCGTTGCAGGACGGCAAGGTTCTGGCGATGTCCTCGCATAGCGAGATCAACCCGGTGGCCGACTATGACATCGTGCGCAAGATGCGGGCCTCGAACCTGGTCCTCGGGCCGCTTCTGGCGCGGCTGGGCCATGCGGTGGTGTCGCTGCCCGGCGGCTGTGCGATCGGGGCGCGGCCGATGGACATCCATGTCGACGCGCTCACGGCGCTTGGCGCGGAGATCGAGTTGAAGGAAGGCTACCTGCATGCCCGCACGCGGGGCGGGCTGAAGGGCGCGGTGCATGAGATGCGCTTTGCCTCGGTCGGCGCGACGGAGAATTTCCTGATGGCGGCGGCGCTGGCGAAGGGCACTTCGGTGCTGAAGAATGCCGCGCGGGAGCCGGAGATCGTCGATCTGGTGCAGTGCCTGCGCAAGATGGGCGCGCAGATCGCGGGCGAAGGCACCTCGGTGATCGAAATTCAGGGCGTCGACCGGCTGCATGGCGCGACCCACCCGGTGGTGACCGACCGGATCGAACTGGGCACCTATATGCTCGCCCCGGCGATCTGCGGCGGCGAGGTGGAATGCCTTGGCGGCAAGATCGCGCTGGTCGAGAGTTTCTGCGAAAAGCTGGACGCGGCGGGTGTCTCGGTCGAGGAAACGCCCACCGGCCTCAAGGTGCGCCGCAAGAACGGCCGGATCCGCGCGGTGGATGTGGTGACGGAGCCCTTCCCCGGCTTCCCAACGGACCTTCAGGCGCAGATCATGGCGCTGCTTTGCACCGCCGAGGGCACTTCGGTGCTGGAGGAAAAGATCTTCGAGAACCGCTTCATGCACGCCCCCGAACTGGTGCGGATGGGCGCGCGGATCGAGGTGCACGGCGGCCATGCCACCGTCCACGGGGTCGAGCGGCTGAAGGGCGCGCCGGTGATGGCGACGGACCTGCGGGCTTCGGTCTCGCTGATCCTTGCCGGGCTCGCGGCGGAGGGTGAAACGGTGGTCAGCCGGGTCTATCACCTTGATCGCGGCTATGAGCGGGTGGAGGAAAAGCTGCGGGCCGTCGGCGCGCAGATCGAACGCGTAAGGGGCGAGTGACATGGCGGATGCACGGTTCGAGGACGGGGGCGAAGGCCCGCTGACGCTGCGGGCGGAAACGCCCGAGGATCTGGCGGTGATCGCGACGCTGGTTCAGGATGCCGTGCTGACGCTGGGCGATGTCGCGTGGGATGCGAAGGCGCGCCGCCTCGCCTTTCTGCTCAACCGCTTCCGCTGGGAGGACAAGGCGGCGGCCGAAGCCGAGAACCGCCCCTATGAGCGGGTGCGGTCGCTGCTGGTGATTTCGGACGTGACGCGGGTCGCCTCGCAGGGGATCGACCGTAACGACCGCGATACGGTGATCTCGCTGCTCGACCTGCACTGGACGCCGGGCGCGGATGGCACCGGCGCGCTGGAACTGGCTCTGGCGGGGGATGGGGCGATTTCGGTCAGCGCGGAGTGCCTCTCGGTCGATCTGCGCGACGTCACCCGCCCCTATCGCGCCGTTTCGGGCGCGGCGCCGCACCATCCGGACTAACGGCTACAACAGCCCCGCGCCGCGCAGCACGCGGATCAGGAAATGCCGGTCGCCCGGATTGGTCAGCCGCTCCGCCGCCGCCTCGGGCTCGGCCCAGATCGCGGTGTGGCCGGGTTCCGACGGCGGGCCGTAGCGCAGGACCGGGCGGGCCACATAGATATGGCACAGCTTCTCGGCCCAAAGGTCATATTCCGGCATATAGGTGAAGCGCTTGTAGGCCCCCACCCGGCGCGGCGTGGCGATGCTCCAGCCGGTTTCCTCGAATACCTCGCGGTGCAGCGCCTGCGCCGGACCCTCGCCCGGGTCGATGCCGCCGCCCGGAAGCTGGAACTCCGGGACCGGCTCCGCCTGATGGGTCAGCAGCACCGCGCCATCGCGCAAGAGCACCGCATAGGCCCCCGGCCGCCTGCGGTAGCTCTGGCCCCGCACCACACTCTCTCCGAAACGTCGCATGCACCTTCCCCTTGGGTCAGAGGTTGTCGCCCCCATATAGGCAGGGTATGCCAGCCTCCGGGCTGGCCGAAAACCCCGGGAAACAGATGATCACGCTTTCGCAAATCGCATGGGACGATACCGTCCTGCCGTTTCAGCTCGACCGCTCCGATGTCAGGGGGCGCGTCGCCCGTCTGGACGGGGTGCTGGAAAATGTGCTGTCGCAGCACGCCTATCCGCCGCAGGTCGAGGCGCTGGTGGCCGAAGCCGCGCTGCTCACCGCGCTGATCGGGCAGACGATCAAGCTGCGCTGGAAACTGTCGTTGCAGATCCGCGGCAATGGTGCGATCCGCACCATCGCCACCGATTACTATGGCCCGACCGAGGACGGCCAGCCCGCGCGGATCCGCGGCTGGGCGAGCTTCGATGCCGACCGGCTCGACCCGGCCGTGCCGCCCTTCCGCCAGATCGGCGAGGGCTATTTCGCGATCCTGATCGACCAGGGCGAAGGCACCCTGCCCTATCAGGGGATCACCCCCCTGGATGGCGGCTCGCTCGCCGCCTGCGCCGAGACCTATTTCGCGCAATCCGAACAGTTGCCGACGCGGTTCGAGCTGGCCTATGGCCGCTCGGTCCTGCCCGGTCAGGGCGAGCGGTGGCGGGCGGGCGGCGTGATGCTGCAACTGATGCCGCAATCGCCCGGTGTCGCGCGTGAGGGCTCGGGCGAAGGCGGGGTGCTGCGGCATTCCGACATTCTGGCGGGCGAGGAGGATGAGAACTGGATCCGGGCCAATGTGCTTCTGGATACGGTCGAGGATATGGAACTGATCGGCCCCTCGGTCGAACTGACCTCGCTGCTGGTGCGGCTGTTCCACGAGGAAGAGCCCCGTGTCTATGATCCGCAGCGGGTCGAATTCGGCTGCACCTGCTCCGCCGAAAAGGTGCGCGACAGCCTGGCGATCTATTCGGCCAAGGACATCGCCACCATGACCACCCCTGAGGGCACCGTCACCGCCGATTGCCAGTTCTGCGGCGCGCATTATGTGTTCGACCCGGCGTCCCTCGGCTTCGAGGCGACGGTCAACCCGGATGGTTCGGCGAAAGATGACTGACCCGCTTGCCCCGGTTCTGGCCGCGCTGACGCGGCCGGGCCGGCCGTCTTCGGATTACGACCTGAACCCCGGCACCGTGCTGCCCGAAGGCCGCAGGCTGCGCGCGGCGGGGGTTCTGGTCGCCTTCGAGGAAACGCCGGACGGGGCGCGGCTCTGGCTGACGAAGCGCAGTTCGCAACTGCGCCACCACCCCGGCCAGATCGCCTTTCCCGGCGGCAAGGTCGAGAGCGGCGACCTCTCCCCGGTCTTTGCCGCGCTGCGCGAGGCGCAGGAGGAAATCGGCCTCCCCCCGGAAAAGGTCGAGATTCTGGGCACGATGGAGCCGCATGAGACCGTCACCGGCTTCGAGGTCACCCCGGTGATCGGCCGGATCCGCGCGCCCTTCATCCCCCGCCCCGAACCCGGCGAGGTCGAGGAAGCCTTTACCGTGCCGCTCTCGCATATCACCGCGGCGCATTTCCGGGTCGAGCGGCGGCGCTGGCGCGGCGACTGGCGGCATTACTACGTCGCGCCCTATGGGCCCTATTACATCTGGGGCGCGACGGCGCGGATCCTGCGCGCGCTCTGCGCCCGGATGGAGCCATGAAGCTGAATGCCCCCTGGCTGCACTCCGCCCCGGTGCAGCGGGTGCTGGCCATGCTGACCGATGCCGGGCATCAGGGCCTTCTGGTCGGGGGCTGCGTGCGCAATACGGCCCTGGGGGCGCCGGTGTCGGATATCGACATCGGCACCGATGCCCTTCCCGATCAGGTCATCGCGCTGGCTGCTGCGGCGGGGCTGCGCTCGGTGCCGACGGGGATCGACCATGGCACCGTCACCGTCATCGCCGCTGGCGCGCCGCATGAGATCACCACCTTCCGCCGCGATGTGGACACCGACGGGCGCCATGCCACCGTGGCCTTTTCCACCCGGATCACCGAGGATGCCGCCCGGCGCGATTTCACCATCAACGCGCTTTATGCCCGGGCGGATGGCACGGTGCTGGACCCGCTGGGCGAGGGGCTGGCGGATCTGGGGCGGCGCTGCGTGCGGTTCGTGGGCGATCCCGAACGCCGGATCCGCGAGGATTACCTCCGCATCCTGCGCTTCTTCCGTTTCACCGCCTGGTATGGCGACCCGGCGCAGGGGATGGAGCCCGAGGGGCTGGCCGCCTGTGCCGCGCTGACCGAGGGGATCGACCGGCTCTCGCGCGAGCGGATCGGGCATGAGATGCGCAAACTGCTGACCGCGCCCGACCCGGCCCCCGCCGTGGCCGCGATGCAGGCGACGGGGATCCTGAGCCGTGTGCTTCCGGGCGCCGATGCCCGCGCGCTGGCGCCGCTCGTCCATCTGGAGACCGGGGCCGATCCGCTGCGGCGGCTGGCGGTTCTGGGCGGCGAAGATGCGGCCAAAGGGCTGCGGCTGTCGAAATCCGAGGCGCGGCGGCTGGAGCGGCTGCGCGCAGGGGCGCTGTCGGGCGATCCGCCCGAGGTTCTGGGCTATCGGCTCGGGGCGGAGGCGGCGGATGCCGCGCTGATCCGGGCCGCACTGCTGGGCGAAGCCCCCCCTGCCCCCGACCGCATCGCCTTTGGCGCGGCGCAGCGCCTGCCGGTCGCGGCGGCGGATCTGATGCCCGCGCTCAGCGGCCCCGCCCTCGGCGCCCGCCTGCGCGAGATCGAGGCGCGCTGGATCGCCTCCGGCTTCCGCCTGACACGGGCGGAGCTGCTGCGCTGAACCGCCGCCCCGGCCGGAACGCACACCCGCCGCACCTTTGCCTGCCGCGCCGATCCGCCTATATCGGAGGCAACACAAGGAATATCCGATGATCGACGCCTTCCGCCCCGCCGAGGGTCCACCGCCGCAACGGCTCGGTGCCTTTTTCCGCTGGTGCCTGTCCGGGGTCTGGCCCGCGCTCACGCTGGCGGGGCTGCTGTCGGCGGCGGCGGGCAGCATGGAGGTGGTCTCCGCCTGGCTGCTGGGCAAGGTGATCGACGGCGTGCTCGCCTCCTCCCCCGACCGGATCTTTGCCGAAAACGGCCTGCTGATCGGCGCCTTCGCGCTGTTCTACCTGCTGCTGCGGCCGGGCGTGTTCGGCCTGTCCTCGGCGGCGTCGAACCTGCTGATCAACCCGAACGTGATGCCGCTGGTGCTGTCGCGGCTGCACCGCTGGACGATGGGCCAGGCGGTGACCTTCTTCGACAACGACTTCGCCGGGCGGATCGCGCAGAAGCAGATGCAGACCGCGCGGGCGGTGACCGATACCGCCTCCGAAGTCATCAACACCGGCATGTTCGCGCTGGCCTCCGTGGTGGGATCGGTCGCGCTGCTGATGGGGATCGACAAATGGGGAGCAGTGGCGCTCTTCGTCTGGCTGCTCATCTATATCTGGCTGATCCGGGCGTTTCTGCCGCATGTGCGGGCGCGCTCCTCCGCCCGGGCGGCGGCGCGGGCCACCGTTACCGGGCAGGTTGTGGACACGATCACCAATATCAAGACGGTGAAGCTCTTTGCCCATGCCGAGCACGAGGACCGCGCGGCGCTTGGCGCGATGCAGGAGTTCCGCGAAAAGGCGCATCACTTCGGCGTCACCTCCACCTGGTATCGGCTGGCGCAGATGGCCTGGTCCGGGCTGCTGCCGGTGCTGCTGGTGGGGGGCACCGTTCTGGAATGGCGTGCGGGCAGCGCCACGGCAGGCGACATCGCGGCCTCCGGCGCCATCGCGATGCGGATCGCGCAGATGTCGGGCTGGGTCAGCATGTCGCTGATGGGGATCTGGGGCTCGGTGGGCGAGGTCGAGGACGGGATGAAGACGCTCTCGGTCGGCCATACGCTGAGCGATGCGCCGGGTGCCGTGACGCTGAGCCGGGTGCGGGGCGCGATCGACTTTGATCACGTCAGCTTCGCCTATGGTCGGCAGGCGGGCGGGCTGGATGACGTCACGCTGGCGATCCGTCCGGGCGAGCGGATCGGCATCGTCGGCGCGTCGGGCGCGGGAAAATCCACGCTGGTCGCCCTGCTGCTGCGGCTTTACGACACCGAGAAGGGCACGGTCCGGATCGACGGGCAGGATGTGCGGAAGGTGACGCAGGAAAGCCTGCGCCGACAGATCGGCATGGTCACGCAGGAAACCGCGATGTTCAACCGCTCCGCGCGGGAGAATATCCTCTATGGCCGCCCCGATGCGACCGAGGCCGAGATGATCGCCGCCGCCAAGGCCGCCGAGGCGCATGACTTCATCCTCGGGCTGGAGGATTTCAAGGGCAACACCGGCTATGACGCGACGCTGGGCGAACGGGGGGTGAAGCTCTCAGGCGGGCAGCGGCAGCGGATCGCGCTGGCCCGGGCCTTCCTGAAGAACGCGCCGATCCTGGTGCTGGACGAGGCGACATCGGCGCTCGACAGCGAGGTCGAGGCGCAGATCCAGGCGGCGCTGGTGCGGGTGATGGAGGGCAAGACGGTTCTGGCCATCGCCCACCGGCTGAGCACGATTGCCGAGATGGACCGGATCGTCGTGCTCGACCGGGGCCGGATCGTCGAACAGGGCAGCCATGCCGAACTGCTGGCGGGGCGCGGCCTTTATGCGCGCTACTGGGAGCGGCAATCGGGCGGGTTCCTCGGCACCGAAGAGGACATGGCGCCGCCGCCCGGGCTTTGATAAGCCCGCGCCAAAGGAGCCGCCGCCATGACCTTTACCATCGACCGCCTTTCACTCCACGCCGATGGCGTGGCCCGCACCGCCACCGGCACCGTCCATGTCGCCATGGCCCTGCCGGGTGAGGAGGTCGAGGGCGAGGTGATCGACGGTCGCATCGCCGCGCCGCGCATCCTGACGCCCTCTCCCGACCGGGTGAAACCGCCCTGCCCGCACTACCGCGCCTGCGGCGGCTGTGTGCTGCAACATGCCTCGGACGGGTTCGTCGCGCGCTGGAAGGCCGAGGTGGTGCGCACGGCGCTGGCCGGACGGGGGATCGAGGCGGTGGTCGAGGCGGTCGAAACCTCGCCGCTGCATTCGCGCCGCCGGGCGACGTTTTCCGGACGGCGCACGAAGAAGGGCACGCTGGTCGGCTTCCATGCCCGCGCCTCGGATACGGTGGTCGAGGTGCCCGGCTGCCTGATCCTGCGCCCCGAACTGAGCGCCACGCTGCCCGCCCTGAACGAAGCCACGGCGGCGGGCGCCTCCCGCAAGGGCGAGGTGAGCTTTGCCCTGACGCTCTCCGAATCGGGGGTGGAGGTCGCGGCAAGGGGCGGCAAGGACATCGACCCCGCGCTGTTCGCCGATCTGTCGGCCATCGCGCATCGCCACGATCTGGCGCGGCTGAGCTGGGGCAGCGAGGTCGTCGCCGCCCGGCGCCCGGCGCGGCAGGTGTTCGGTCGGGCCCGGGTCACCCCGCCGCCCGGCGCCTTCCTGCAAGCCACAGCGGAGGGCGAGGCGGCGCTCGTCGGCTTCGTGCGCCACGCGGTGGGGCGCGCGGGTCGGGTGGCCGATCTGTTCGCGGGCTGCGGCACCTTTGCCCTGCCGCTGGCCGAAACCGCCGAAATCCATGCCGTCGAGGGCGAGGCCGCCATGTTGACGGCGCTCGATACCGGATGGCGGGCCGCGCAGGGGCTGAAGCGCGTGACGCATGAGGCCCGCGACCTGTTCCGCCGCCCGCTGCTGCCCGACGAGATCGACCGTTACGATGCCGTGGTCATCGACCCGCCCCGCGCGGGCGCCGAGGCCCAGGTGCGCGAGATCGCCGATTCGCGCCTGCGCCGGCTGGTCCATGTCTCGTGTAACCCGGTCACCTTCGCGCGGGACGCGAAAACGCTGGTGGATGCCGGGTTTTCCATCACCCGGCTGATCGTGGTGGATCAGTTCCGCTGGTCCGATCATGTCGAGCTTGCAGCCCTGTTCACGCGCGATTAGGGACTTCGCGCATAAAACCACATCTGCTAGGGTGTGGAAAAACGAGCAGTGAACACAGGCAAACCATGCAGCGTCGCACCCTTCTGATGGGGCTTTCGGGCCTTACCCTTCTGGCATCCTGCGGAGGGGATTCGGCGAAGTTCCTTCCCTATACCGGGCCGAAGATCACGCAGATCCAGATCTACAAGGCCGAGCGGAAGATGTATCTGATCTCGATCGACAAGGTGGTGAAGGAATACAAGATCGCCCTGGGCGGCAATCCGGTCGGCAAGAAGCGGTTCGAGGGCGACGGCAAGACCCCCGAGGGCCTGTATTTCATCGACCGGCAGAACCCGCGTTCCGCCTATCACCTGTCGATCGGCATCTCCTATCCGAACCCGCAGGACCGCGCCTATGCCGAATCGCAGGGGCGCAAGCCCGGCGGCGACATCTTCATCCACGGCCGGGCGGGCAAGGACAAAGGCCGCGGCAAGGACTGGACCGCAGGCTGCATCGCCGTCACCGACCGGGAAATCGAGGACATCTACAAGATGGTCTCCGTCGGCACCCCGGTCTGGATCTTCCCCTGACCCCCGGATCAGCGAGTCGGACTTCCTCCGCCGAGTCTGTCGCCGGTGCGTCTCCGCGCCGCGCGATGTTCACCCTCCGGACGCCGGTCGGGGTTGTTCTGCGCTGAGTGATGACCGCCATCGCGGATTTTCGGTGCCGCACGACGACCGGAACCGATCCGGGCGGTGGCCGGTGTTTTTCGGGGGGTCGGCGGGGTTCGGTTAGAGCGTGTTGCCGTCAATCAGCCTCATATCCTGCCGCTCTGAAGTAGTTGTAGCACTCCTCTTCCGAGAAGAGGTTGCAGAGCTGTCCGACGGCATTCCATAGCTGATCGTAGGTTCGTGCGGCTGCCTTTCGGATCAGGGATTTCAGCTTGGAGAACGCCATTTCGATGGGGTTAAGGTCGGGGCTATAGGGCGGCAGAAACAGGAACCAGGCGCCAATGCCGCGCAGGGCGGTCGCTGCGCCGGGGCTTTTGTGGCTTGAGAGGTTGTCCAGGATGACCACATCTCCGGGGCGCAGGGTCGGCACCAGCTGTGTTTCGATGTAAAGGGTGAACACCTCGGCGTTCATTGCGCCGTCGAAGACCCACGGGGCGTCCAGCCGGTCATGGCGCAAAGCCGCAACAAAGGTCTGGGTTCGCCAGTGGCCGAACGGCGCGTGATCGACCAGGCGCTGCCCGCGCGGCGCCCAGCCGGTGGGCTTCGCCATGTTGGTCTTGATCGAGGTTTCGTCGACGAAAGCCAGCCGTTCCAGATGATTGGCCATGAATGTCTGGCGTTTGGCAATCCAGATATGTCGCTTGTCGGCGACGTCCTTGCGCTTCTGTTCAAGCGCCTGAAGATCTTTTTTGTGTGTCAGACCCGCCAGACGGTGGCGCGGTGGACGGCGATGCCATGCGTCTCAGCCAGCTCCGCGACCAACTCGTCGAGCGTGATCTCGCCCTTGGCGGCGACGCGGGCCTCGATCCACTCGGTCGCGCCCGTCAGCTTGCCCTGCCCGCCGCCGTTGCCTTGCCGCCGCGGCGCCAGCGACCCGGTTTCATGGCGGAGCCGGACCAGATCGTTGACGAATTTCGGGGACACCCGGAAATGACGCGCCGCTTCGCGGTGCCCATGGCCTCCATCGACATACCCAACAACTCGCGTTCGCAACTCTATCGGATGTGATTTGCCCATCGGCGACCCCCATATCGGCTTCAACAGAAGGGAATCACAACACAACCAAGCTGGGAAGCATGAATCCGAAAGGCAGAAACACGCTCTAGTGCCGGGTGGCGTGGCCGACGCTCGGCCCCTGCCCCCGGACACCGGTCAGGGCTTTGGCAGGATGGCCACCCTCGGCACCTTCCCGGGACACTGGTGCGCGGCACGGATTGCCGCCCGCCGCGCCAACCACTATCTTCGCCGACGATGAACGGAGGATCCCATGAAAACCGCAATCGTGTTCGCACTCGCCCTTATCGTCGCCGGATGCGGGCGGGAAGCGCTGGATGAACTGTTCTCCCGCGAGGCCACCGCGGACTGTCAGGCGCAGGGCCTGACCGAGAGCATGGACGGCTTCAAGGACTGCTACAACGCGGCCTATGCCAAGGCCCGCGACGTGCGCTGACCCCGGGACCGAACACCAGAATACCCGCCCCCGGATAGCCCACCGCTGTCGGCGTGCCCTGGTCCGTCACCCTGGGTCAACTCTGGCTGCGTGGCCAGCATGCTGCGGGCTCGCGCTTGGCGATCCCGCAGCATGCCAAGGGCGCATGGCGGCCAAAAGGCTTATTTCTTCGGCGGGCGCTGCCCCTTCGGCTTGGGCTTGTCGGGCCGGACCGTGCCGCCGGGGACGACGCCGCCCACGGATTTGCCCTTCCGTTCGGCGGCCTTGCGCGCCTCGACGTGTTTGGTCAGCCGCGAGGGGATCGACTTCTTCCGGTCCTTGTAGGGGTTCTTCGTCCCCTGATCGCGGAAGAACAGCCGAATTGGCGTGCCCGGCATGTCGAAATCTGTCCGCAGCCCGTTCACCAGATAGCGCGCATAGCTGTCGGGTAGCTTGTCGGTATGGGTCGCCATGACGACAAATCCCGGCGGCCGGGTCTTGGCCTGGGTCATGTAGCGCAGCTTGATCCGGCGCCCGCCCGGCGCGGGTGGCGGATGCGCCTCGGTCATCGCCTGAAGCCAGAGGTTCAGCTTCGCCGTCGAGATCCGGCGGTTCCAGACCTCATAGGCCTTGATGATCGCGTTATGCAGCCGGTCGAGCCCCTTGCCCGTCTTGGCCGAAACCGTCACCAGCGGCGCACCCCGGAGCTGCGGCAGGGAGCGCTCGAAACTCTCGCGCAGTTCCTTCAGCTTCTCGGGCTTGTCCTCTTCGAGATCCCATTTGTTCGCGGCAACGACCACCGCCCGGCCCTCGCTTTCGGCCAGATCGGCGATCCGCAGATCCTGCACCTCGAACGGGATATTGACGTCGAGCAGCACCACCACCACCTCGGCGAAGCGCACCGCGCGCAGACCGTCGGCCACCGACAGCTTTTCCAGCTTGTCGTTGATCCTGCCGCGCTTGCGCATCCCGGCGGTGTCCCAGATCCGCATCGGCGTGCCCATGAACTCGGTCGAGACCGAGATCGCATCGCGGGTGATCCCGGCCTCCGGCCCGGTCAGCAGCCGGTCCTCGCCCAAGATCTTGTTGATCAGCGTCGATTTTCCGGCATTCGGCCGCCCGATCACCGCCAGTTGCAGCGGCTTCGCGGCGGTGGGCATCCGGAAGGTGCCCTCCTCCTCGGAATCCTCTTCGACCTCGACATCCGTTTCGGGCATGTCCGCCGCATGCTGCGCCGCGAACCGGTCGGCCAGCGGTTGCAGCACGTCATAGAGATCGTCGAGCCCCTCGCCATGTTCGGCGGAAATCCGGATCGGTTCGCCAAGGCCCAGCCCCCAGGCCTCGATCGCCCCGGCATCGCCCGCGGAGCCTTCGGCCTTGTTCGCGGCCACGATCACATGCGCGTTCTTGCGGCGCAGAATGTCGGCGAAAATCTCATCCGCCGGGGTCACGCCCACCCGCGCGTCGATCAGGAACAGGCAGATGTCCGCCTCCTCCACCGCGCGTTCGGTCAGGCGCCGCATCCGGCCCTGAAGGCTGTCATCCTCGGCGAGTTCCAGCCCCGCCGAATCAATCACGATGAAACGCAGGTCGCCCAGCCGCGCATCGCCCTCGCGCAGGTCACGCGTGACACCGGGCTGGTCATCGACCAGCGCCAGCCGCTTGCCGACCAGACGGTTGAACAGCGTCGACTTGCCGACATTGGGGCGGCCGACGATGGCGAGGGTAAAGCTCATGATGCGCTCCTTCGGGCGAAGAAGCCCCTTTATACGCGATTCACGTCAACGGAAAGCCAGAAGGTTGCCATCCTGCGACAGGACATAAAGCGTGCCGCCCGCGACAACCGGATCCGAGGCCGCCCCGCCGGGGATTTCCGCCTCGCTCACCAGATTGCCGGAGACCGGATCGAACACCCGCAGCTTACCGTCCGACGAGGCCACGAACAGACGGTTCCCCGCCAGCACCGGCCCGTAATGCACATGGATCTGGTTCTGCTTCTTCGTCTTTTCGGTGGTGTAATAGGGCAGGTCATGGGACCAGACCACCGCGCCCGACCCGGCATCGAGCCGCACCAGCCGCCCCTGATCGGACACGAGGAAGATCGCCCCGCCCGCCACCTGCGCCGGGGAATTCGGCCCTTCGGCCGCGGTCCAGATCCGGTCGCCCGAATTCATGTCGAAGGCCGAGAGCTTGCCCGCCGAAGACCCGGCATAAAGCGTGCCGCCGACAATCACCGGCTCCCCGGTCAGGTCGGCGACGATCGTATAGGCCCGCCCGGTGCGCCCGCCCGCGACATGCGACATCCAGAGCGTCAGACCGTTGCCCTTCAGCGCGCCGACCAGCTCGCCCGTGGCATAGGGCATGACCACCGCCCGGGCATCCACCGCAGGCGCAGAAACGCCCGTCATCGAGGCCCGCGCGGGCGCCGCGCCCATCTGCCACAGCACCTTGCCATCCGCCGCGCGCACCGCCCATCCGGAGCCGTCGCGCACCGAGACATAGACCACGCCATCGGCCACCGTGGGCGCGCCGCCGATTCCCGCATCGAAATCCTGCCGCCAGACCACCGCCCCCGTCGCCGCATCCAGCGCGACCAGTTGCGCATAGCCCGAGGTCACATAGAGCCGCCCGGCGTCATAGGCGAGCCCCGCGCCCGAGGCATCCGCCGCCCGGTCCCCCGGCGGCGTCACCGACGCCTGCCAGACCCGGCCGCCATTCGTCGCCGTCGCCGTCACCAGCCCGCGGCTGTCCACGGTGAAGATCCGCCCGCCGGCCACCACCGGTTCCGCCACCAGACGATAACGGCGGCTGTTGCCCTCGCCGATCGGCGCGGTCCAGACGAGCGTGGTCCCCGCCCCGATCGCGGCATTGGTCAGGTTGTGCGCCGCATTGCCGCCGCGCTGCGGCCAGTCGGCATTCGCGCGCGGTGCGGGCAGGCTGATCGGGCGGGCGGTATTGGCGGGCTTTTCGCTCGCCACGCCCGTCATCACGTCCCGCGGGTCCAGCCGTTCACCCGGCAGGACGACTTCCTTTTCGCAGGCCGCAAGCGTTGCAGCCATGCCCAGCACAGCGATTCCGTGGATCAGCCTCACCGCTCTTCTCCCTGCCTCATCACTCAGCCGGAACCGCGGCGGGGGCCGGGGCCGGGGTCACGGGGTCTCCGCCAAGGGCCACAATCAACTCACTCGCGCGCTGTTGCAAGCCCGGTATCAGCCCGGCATCCATCAGGATTTCGCGCGCCTTCGCGATGGCGCCTTCCTTGTCGCCCGCCGCCAGCGCCGCGACCGCCTGTTGCTCGACCGCCAGCAGCCGATAGGGCGCGCCGGGTTTCGCCAGGTCGGACAGCAACGCACTGCGCTCGGCCTCGGGCAGCTTGTCGCCGCCCACGATCACCGCCTTCAGCCCGGCCATCTCGCGCAGGTTGCGCGGCAACGTCTGGTCGCCATAAACGGTTTTCAGCGCGGCCAGCGCCTCATCCGTCCTGCCGTCGCGAAGCGCCTGCGCCGCCGTCGTCAGCTTCACCAGCGCGCCCTGCGTCCCGCCTGCGGGAATCGCATCCAGCATCTGCTGCGGATTCTCGGCCTGCAACGCCGCCATCAACTGATCGCCGAAGGCGCGCGCGTTCTCCCGCTGCCCGGCCTTCTGCCATTCGAACCAGGCCGCGCCGCCGACAAGGGCGATGACCCCCACCACGCCGATCCAGCCATATTTCCGGAACAGCGCGAAAAGCCGGTCGCGGCGAACCTCTTCGGTCACTTCGTCGATAAAGCTGTCGGTCTGGCTCACGGGGCGGCTCCTTCGGGTTTGGCCCGTTCTACACGGAACCCGCGGCCCTTGCCAAGGCGGGCGGTTGATCGTCCTCGGCGGATTGGCGCGCCCACATCGCGGCATAACGCCCGTGGCGGGCCAGAAGCTCGGCATGCGTCCCCTGTTCGACGATCCGGCCCTTCTCCAGCACCACGATCCGGTCGGCCTCGGCAATCGTGCTCAGCCGGTGCGCGATGGTAATCACGGTGCGCCCGCGGCCCATCGCCTCAAGGCTTTCCTGGATGTCATGCTCGGTCTGGGTGTCGAGCGCCGAAGTCGCCTCGTCCAGCAGCAGGACCGGCGGGTTCTTGAGCAACGTCCGCGCGATCCCCACCCGTTGCTTCTCGCCGCCCGACAGTTTCAGCCCGCGCTCCCCCACCGCCGTGTCATAGCCCTCGGGCAGCGACATCACGAAATCGTGGATCTTCGCGGCCTTCGCGGCGGCGATGATCTCTGCCTCTGTCGCCTCCGCCCGGCCATAGGCGATGTTGTAGCGGATCGTATCGTTGAACAGCACGGTATCCTGCGGCACGACGCCGATCGCGGAATGCAGGCTTTCCTGCGTCACGCCGCGAATGTCCTGCCCGTCAATCCGGATCGCCCCGCCGGTCACGTCGTAGAACCGGAACAGGAGCTTGCCGATGGTCGATTTCCCCGACCCCGACGGCCCGACCAGCGCCACCGTCTGCCCGGCGGGCACCGTCAGCGACACGCCGCGCAGGATCGGCCGCGTCGGGTCATAGCTGAAGGTGACCTGATCCAGAACCACCTCGCCCCCCGTGACCTTCAGCGCAGGCGCGCCCGGAACATCGGTGATCTCGGCGGGCTGGTGCAGCAGGTCGAACATGTCGCCCATATCCACCAGCGCCTGCCGGATTTCGCGGTAGACCGTGCCAAGGAAGCCCAGCGGCATGGTGATCTGGATCATATAGGCCTGCACCATGACGAAATCGCCCACCGTGAGCGTGCCCGCCTGTACCTCGACCGCCGCCATCACCATCACCACGACCAGCCCGACCGTGATGATCAGCCCCTGCCCGAAGTTCAGGAAGGCGAGGCTCAGCCCCGTCTTCACCGCCGCGCCCTCATAGATCCGCATCGAGGCATCGTAGCGCTCGGCTTCGCGCGCCTCGGCGCCAAAATACTTCACGGTCTCGAAGTTCAGCAGGCTGTCCACCGCCTTCTGGTTCGCCGCCGTATCGGCATCGTTCATCCGCTGCCGGATCGCCACGCGCCATTCCGTGACCGCGAGGGTGAACCAGACATAAAGCCCGATCGTCACCACCACCGCCACCGCATAGCGCCAGTCGAACATCACCGCGAAGATCACCGTCACCAGCGTCAGCTCAAGGATCAGCGGCCCGATGGAAAACAGCAGGAAGCGCAGCAGGAACTCCACCCCCTTCACACCACGCTCGACGATCCGGCTCAGCCCGCCGGTCTTGCGCGTGATGTGGTAGCGCAGCGACAACGCATGGATATGGCGAAAGGTCTCCAGCGCCAGCTTGCGCAGCGCGCGCTGCGCCACCCGCACGAAGACCGCATCGCGCAATTCGCCAAAGCCGGTCGAGGCCAGCCGCGCCACCCCATAGGCCACCGTCAGCGCCACCGCCCCCAAGGGCAGCAGCCAGCCCTGCGCCTGCGCCGGACCCGCCAGCGCATCCACCGCCGCCTTGTACAGGAACGGCGTCGCGACCGAAATCACCTTGGCCAGCGCGAGCAGCACCAGCGCCCCCACCACGCGCCGCTTCACCCAGCCCTCCCCCTTCGGCCAGAGGTAGGGCACGACGGAGCGGATGGTGCGGGCGTTGCGCGCGCGTTCGTCGGCACTCATGCTGCCGGATTGGGTGATCTGCGAGGGGGGCACGGCTAATCTCTGATGTCAGGCGGGCCTTACCTAATCCGGATCCCCCGGTTGTCCAACCCCCTGATGGACCGGAAGGGTAAAGACCTGCCCCGGATAGATCAGGTCCGGATCGCGGATCTGATCGCGGTTCGCCTCGAACACCCGGACATACATCAGCGGATCGCCATAGGTATCGCGCGCGATCGCCCAGAGCGTCAGCCCCTTGCCGATCACCACCATCTTCGGCCCCTTCCCGGCCTCGGTGCGCAGGACTTCGGGGGCGGCGGTCTCGAATTCGGTCTCGGCGCGCGCGACGACCCGGCCCTGTGCGTCCAGCGCATCGACCCGCAGCAGATGCGGCCCCGGACGTGTCACCGGCAGCGACATCCGCCACGCGCCCCCGGCGCCGGGCGCCGTCAGCCCGGCCTCCGCCGTATCGACATAGGCGCGCAGCACCACCCCCGACGGAGCGCCGCGCCCGGAAATCTCCACCCGTCCCGTCGCGTCAAAGGCCAGCGTGTCGATCACCAGATCCGCCGAAGCGGGGGCCAGAACCCGCACGCCCTCCTCTTCCGACAGGATCGGCGTCTCGGCCAGCGCCTCGGCCTGCACGACATGCTCCGCCGCCACGGTCACGGGGCTTGGCGCGACGGTCAGGCTCTGGCCGCCATCGCGCGCGACACCCCCCGCCGTCACCCGCAGCGTCAGCACCCGCGCATTGGCCGAAGGCTCCGCCAGCAGGACGGAGGCGAACCGGCCATCCGCCCCCGCCGTCACCGTATCGGCGACAGCCCCATCCAGCAGAACCTCGACCCGCGCGCCCGGCACCGTTTGCCCCGCCACCGTCACCGCCCCATCCGGCGACGCGCGCAACATGTCGAACCGCGCCACGGGGGCGGGCGTCTCCGGCACAGGGGCCGGGACAGCAGCGGCCTGCGGCACAGAATCCGCCACCCCGGGGGCAACGGCGGCCCGCGGTGCGGGAACGGCAGGTGCAGGCGCCTCCGGCCGGGTCATCGCCCAGATGCCGAGCCCGACCGCCAAGAGGGCCAGCGCCGCCAGCCCGCCCCTCAGCGCCGCCGCGCCGGATCCGCCCTGCCCCTCTGCCATCGTCCGCTCCCCGCCATCTTGAGCCCTGCCATCTGACCCGGTATCACGCGGCAAAGCAACTCCCCCGCGCACCCGAGTCGATGCCGGTTCCGGAAAGGACAAGCCATGAGCCACTCCGTCTGCGTCTTCTGCGGATCGCGCCCCGGCGCGCAGCCCACCTATATGCAGGCCGCGCATCAAACCGGGGCGGCGCTGGCCGGGCGCGGCTGGCAACTGGTCTATGGGGCGGGCGATGTCGGCCTGATGGGAGAGGTCGCGCGGGCGGCGCAGGCGGCGGGCGGGCGCACCTTCGGCGTGATCCCCGAACATCTGTTCCCGCGCGAGGTCGGCAAGCGCGACCTGTCCACCTTCGTCGTCACCGAAACGATGCACGAGCGCAAGAAGGTCATGTTCATGAACTGCGACGCGATCGTGGTGCTGCCGGGGGGCGCCGGATCGCTCGACGAATTCTTCGAGGTGCTGACCTGGCGCCAGATCGGCCTGCATGAAAAGCCGATCGTGGTGCTGAATACCGGGGGCTACTGGGATCCGCTCGCCGCGCTGATCGAGCGCATCATCGGCGAGGGCTTCGCCGATGCCAGCCTGCGCAGCTTTGTCACCTTCGCGCCGGATGTGCCCGCGATGATGGCCGCGCTCGACGCCGCCTTCAGCGCCTGAACCCCGCCGCCGAATAGATCGCCAGCGCCAGCCAGATCACCGGGAAGGCGATCATGTGCCAGACCGTCAGCGGCTCGCCGAACAGGAAGACCGCAATGAGGAACTGCAACGTTGGGTTGACGTAGAACAGGATGCCGAGCGTGCCGAGCTTGACCCGCTGCGCGCCATAGGCGAACAGCACCAGCGGCCCGCCCGTCAGCACGCCCGAGATCATCAGCAGGAGCGTGGTCGTCCAGTCCGAGCCGAACGCCCCCGACCCCGCCGGAACGCCCCAGCCCCAGTGCAGCGCCGCGAGCCAGGCGAGCGCGAAGGGCGTCAGCAGCGCGACCTCCCCCGTCACCGTGATGTCGGAGGGGAAATGCAGCCCCTTCTTCACCATGCCGTAAAGCCCCATCGTCACCGCCAGCGTCATCGCGATCCAGGGCGCGACGCCCAGCCCCCATGTGAGGAAGCCCACCGCGACCGCCGCCAGCCCCACCGCCAGCGCCTGCGCCCGGCCCAGCCGTTCGCGGAACACCACCGCGCCAAGCGCCACCGCCACCAGCGGGAAGATGAAATAGCCAAGGCTCGCCTCGACCACATGGCCATAGGTCACCGACCAGATATAGACGAACCAGTTGAGCGAAATCGTCAGCGCCGCCAGCGCGACCAGCGCCACCGACCGCCCGGTCAAGAGCCGCCGCAGCACGCCGATCCGCCCCTGCGCCAGGATGATCGTGCCGAAGAAGGCGAAGGACCAGACCGTCCGATGCGCCAGCACCTCGATCGGCGGGACATGGCTGAGCCATTTGTAATAGATCCCGCACACACCCCAGATCACGCAGGTGGAGAGGATGGCCAGAAAGCCCTTGGTCGTTTCGCTCATATCCTACCCCCACAGGAAAGGCCCGCTGCCGGGGCAGCGGGCCTTCTGTCGCATGTGCCGCAGGTCAGAGACGCGAGGCGACGTTTTCCCAGTTCACCAGCTTGTCGAGGAAGTTGGTCAGATAGGCCGGACGCTTGTTGCGGAAGTCGATGTAGTAGGAATGCTCCCACACATCGACGCCCAGAAGCGCGGTCTGGCCGAAGCAGAGCGGGTTCACGCCGTTTTCGGTCTTG
Source organism: Paenirhodobacter sp. (assembly GCF_047600745.1). Taxonomy (GTDB): domain Bacteria; phylum Pseudomonadota; class Alphaproteobacteria; order Rhodobacterales; family Rhodobacteraceae; genus Rhodobacter. The sequence continues at coordinate 1,107,692 of NZ_JASGKI010000004.1, forward strand.
GTGACCTTCAGGCTGCCATCCGCATCCTTCACCAGCCAGGCCCAGCCCGAACCGAATTGCGCGGCACCGGCGGCGGCGAAGTCTTCCTTGAACTTGGCGACCGAGCCGAACGCCTCGACCAGCGCCTTTTCAAGTTCGCCCGGCATCTTCTTTTCGCCCGGCCCCATCATTTCCCAGAACTGGGTGTGGTTCCAGTGCTGCGAAGCATTGTTGAAGATCCCGTTCTGCGCCACGGCGCCGGCCTGATAGGTGCCCTTGACGATCTCTTCGAGCGGTTTCGATTCCCACTCGGTGCCCGCGATCAGCTTGTTGCCGTTGTCGACATAGGCCTTGTGGTGCAGGTCGTGGTGATATTCGAGCGTTTCCTTCGACATGCCCAGATCGGCGAGCGCGTCATGGGCATAGGGAAGGGCGGGAAGTTCGAAAGCCATGGTTCATCCTTTCGCGAAGGTTTCCGTTGCCCCTATAGAAGCCCGCATTTTCGCAAGGTCAAGGGCAAGGCGCGGGTTCCCGGCACAGATCGCCTCCGCTATACTCCCCGGCGCGAGGCAACGTCCTCCCCCCGTCAGGGGCCGATGTCCGGGACGGCCCGGCCCTTTTGACGGAGAACTCTCATGCCCTGGATCTTTCTGGGTATCGCCGGATTGCTTGAGGTAGTCTGGGCGCTGCTGATGAAACAGTCGAACGGTTTCACCCGGTTCTGGCCCACGGTCGGCACGCTGATCTTCATGCTCGGCAGTTTCGGACTCTTGTCCGTGGCAATGCGGTCGCTGCCGCTTGGAACCGCCTATACGGTCTGGACCGGGATCGGCGCGGTCGGAGCCTTTGCCGTCGGTATCGCCTTTCTGGGCGAACAGGTCTCGGCAACGCGGGTGATCGCGGCCGCCCTGATCGTGGGCGGCCTGATCCTGATGAAACTGTCCTCCGATTGAGGTCAGAAGATCTCGCCACCCTTGCGCGAGGCCGCTTCGAGCAACCCGAAGACATAGCCCGCGACGGAGCGGAAGCAGATCAGCCGCAGTTCCTCCGGCCCCGCGCGCCACAGCGCCACGCCCGTTTGCGCGGCGCGGGTGCGGCGCATCTCGCCCTGCGGCAGGGTGGCGAAATCGACGGGGCAGAGCTTCATCAGCACCTCGTCGCCCTTCGCCCCCGTGATGGTGAAGACCGACCGCATGTCGGACACATCCACCACCAACGCATGTTCGGCGCTCAGCGCTGCGGACAGATCCGTCACCACCTGCCCGGCCTCTTCATAGGCACAGAAGATCAGCAGCTCGTCCGGGCTCATCCAGGCGGCAAGCCGCCCTTCGCCCACCACCTGCCGCTGACCCGGGACCGAAAGCCCGAGCGCGGCCAGCGCACCCGCCAGCGCCGCCGACCCCAGATCGGCGCGCAGCGAGACCATGCCCACCGGCCCCGCCTCGGCCACCGTGGCAAAGCCCGTCTGGCTGCGCCCCTTCAGCGCGGAAACCGCCTCAGACATCGGCCTTCTCCCCTTCCTTGTCGTAGAAGCACGGATCGACGATGCGTGCCTTGACGCTGACATCCTTGCCGATGAATTCCAGCACCTCGCCCATCCGCTCCGGCCCATGCACCACCAGACCCATCGCGATGCCCTTCTTCAGCGTCGGCGAATAATAGGTCGAGGTCACGCGGCCCTGGGTGTTGCGCTGGCCGCTTTCGTTGCTGCCATCGGCCACGGCATAGATGCCATCAGGCAGCACCGAACCGTCGAGCGTTTCCAGCCCCACCAGCCGCAGCCGGTCCTTCGAGGCCATGAAGCTGCGTTCCTGCGCGCGCTTGCCCAGATAGTCGGCCTTCTTCTTCGAGATCGCCCAGCCGAGGCCCAGATCCTGCGGGATCACCGTGCCGTCGGTTTCGTCGCCGATCATGATGAAGCCCTTCTCGGCGCGCATGACGTGCAGCGCCTCGGTGCCATAGGGCATCATGCCGAATTCGCGGCCCGCGGCGATGACCTTTTCCCAGAAGGCCGCGCCCTTGTTCGCGGGCACCGCGATTTCATAGGACAGTTCCCCCGAGAACGAGATCCGGTAGACCCGCACCGGCGTATCGGCGAGCGTGCCATCCGCCCAGGTCATGAACGGCAGCGCCGCCTTCGACACATCCATCCCACCGAGCTTTTCCAGCACCTGCCGCGCCTTCGGCCCGACCACGGCGATCTGGGCATATTGCTCGGTCAGGTTGGCGGTATAGACCTTCCAGTCCCACCACTCGCATTGCAGCCAGTCTTCCATATGGGCATGGATCCGGTCCGCCCCGCCCGAGGTGGTGTGGCACAGCCAGGTATCCTCGGCGATCCGCGCAACAACGCCATCATCCATCAGGAAGCCGTTTTCGTTGCACATCAGCCCGTAGCGGCATTTGCCCACCGGCAGGGTCGACATCATGTTGGTATACATCATGTCGAGGAATTTCCCCGCATCCGGCCCCTTCACCACGATCTTGCCCAGCGTCGAGGCGTCCAGCACGCCCACGTTCGTGCGGGTGTTGATAATCTCGCGCGAGACCGCATCGGCATGGGTTTCCCCGGCCTGCGGGTAGCAATAGGGACGGCGCCAGAAGCCCACGGGCTCCCAATGGAAATTCTGCGCCTCATGCCAGTCCTGCATCGCCGTGCGGCGGCGGGGCTGGAACAGTTCGCCCCGCGCCTCGCCCGCCATGGCACCAAAGCTGATCGGCGTATAGGGCGGGCGGAAAGTGGTGGTGCCGGTGGTCGGGATCGCCTGCCCCAACGTATCGGACAGAATCGCCAGACCGTTGATGTTGCTCAGCTTCCCCTGATCCGAAGCCATGCCGAGCGTGGTATAGCGCTTGGTATGCTCGACCGAGGTATAGCCCTCGCGCGCGGCAAGTTCGACGTCCGAGACCTTCACGTCGTTCTGGTAATCCAGGAACGCCTTGAACCGCAGCGCCTGTTTCGCGCCCGCAGGCATCACCCAGACCGGAGTGATCGGCGCTTCGGCCTCGACCGTGGCGCTCAGCCCGGCCTCCGCCGCGATCGCGTCGAGCGTCAGGTGACCGTTGGCCGCCCCCACCGCCCGCACCAGCACCGCGCCATCCGGCCCGGTCGGCGCGCGGCTGGCATCGGGGCGGAACATCGCCGCCGCCTCGTCCCAGATCAGCTTGCCGCCCAGATGCGAGAACAGATGCACCACCGGCGACCAGCCGCCCGACATCGCGACGCAATCGCAATCGAGCGTTTCGGTCACGCCGCCTTCGCCCGCCTGCGCACAGACCTGCACATGGGTGACATGCTTGCCGCCCAGCACACCGGCAATGCCCCGGCCCTCCAGCACCTGAACGCCGCGCGCCCGCACCTGCTGCGCAAGCTCGCCCGCCGCGCGGTCCCGCGCATCGACCACCGCAACCACCGTCAGCCCGGCATCCAGCACGGCCAGCGCGGTGCGATAGGCGTCATCGTTGTTGGTCACGACCACGACGCGATCCCCCGGACTGACCGCCCAGTTGACGATATAGTCGCGCACCGCCCCGGCCAGCATCACGCCCGGCACATCGTTGCCCGCGAAGGCCAGCGGCCGTTCGATCGCCCCGGTCGCCGCCACGGTTTCCCCCGCCCGGATCCGCCACAACCGATGCCGCGGGCGGCCATCGCCCGGGGTATGGTCGGCCACGCGCTCGTAGCAGATCGCATAGCCGTGATTGTGCAGCCCGGCGACCATCGTGCGCGCCATCAGCCGCACGTTCGGCAGCTTGCGCAGTTCCGCCAGTTGCGCCTCGATCCAGTCCTGCGGCGCCTGACCCTCGATCAGCCCGCCATCGACAGGCGCGCGCCCGCCCCAATGCGGCGTCATCTCCATCACGATCACGCGCTTGCCCTCGGCCCCGGCCTTCAGCGCCGCGGCAAGACCCGCGACCCCGCCGCCCGCGACCAGCACATCGCAATAGCCATAGGCCTGTTCGTAACGGTCCGGATCGGCCTCCTTCGCCGCCGTGCCAAGGCCCGCGGCCTTGCGGATCACCGGCTCGAACAGATGCTTCCACGCCGCCTTCGGCGCCATGAAGGTCTTGTAGTAGAAGCCCGCCGGGAACAGCTTGCCGACCATGTTGTTGACGATGCCGACGTCGAATTCCAACGAGGGCCAGTGGTTCTGGCTGGTCGCTTCGAGCCCGTCGAACAGCTCCGTCGTCGTCACCCGCTGGTCGGGCTCCTGCCGGGCGTTGCGGCCCAGGTTGACGAGCGCGTTCGGCTCTTCGGAGCCGCTCGCCACCACGCCGCGCGGGCGGTGATATTTGAACGACCGGCCCATCAGGACCTGACCATTCGCCAACAGCGCGGCGGCGAGGCTGTCGCCCGCGAAGCCGCGCATCGGCTTGCCGTTGAAGGTGAAACCCATCGGCCGGGCGCGGTCGATCAGGCGACCGCCCTTGGACAGACGCGTGCTCATTGCCAGCCCTCCCATTCCGGGCATTTTTCCTTGATTTTGGCGACCAGATCCGCGGGCGGTTCCGTGGTCTGCGCGGGATAGGTGCCATACACCTCCAGCGTCACGGTATCGCGCGCGGCGAGGAACCACTTGCCGCAGCCGAAGCTGTGCCGCCAGCGCTCGAAATGCACGCCTTTCGGGTTCTTGCGGGTGAACAGATAGCCTGCGAATTCGTCATCGGTGGATCCCGGCCCGAAACGCTTCAGATGCGCCTCGTGGCCATAGGTGAGTTCCGTTTCCTCGGCGGTGACACCGCAGCAAGGGCAGGTCAGGGTCAGCATGTCTTGCTCCTCAGTGTGCCACGCCGGCGGCGACGGATTCGTCGATGAACCGGCCTTCCTTGAAGCGGTCGAGGCTGAACGGCGCGGCCAGCGCCCCGGGTTCGCCCTTCGCCACCAGTTCCGCCATCGCCCAGCCAGAGCCCGGGATCGCCTTGAACCCGCCGGTGCCCCAGCCGCAATCCATGAACATGTTCCGCACCGGCGTCTTCGAGATGATCGGCGAGTGGTCGCCGGTGATGTCCATGATCCCACCCCATTGCCGCAGCATCTTCAGCCGCGAGATGATCGGATAGGTCTCGACCAGCGCGCGGGTGGTTTCTTCGAGCGTATACCACGAGCCGCGCTGCGTGTAGTTGTTCGGATGGTCGATGCCGCCGCCCAGCACCAGTTCGCCCTTGTCCGACTGGCTGATGTAGCAATGCACGAGGTTCGCCATCACCACCACGTCGATCACCGGCTTGATCGGCTCGGACACCCAGGCCTGCAACGGGCAGGCTTCGATCGGCATCCGGAAGCCCGCCATGTTCGCCAGCACGCCGGAATGGCCCGCGACGACACCGGCCAGCTTGCCGCAGTCGATCTGGCCCTTCGTCGTGTCGATGCCCTTCACCTCGCCGTTTTCGACGCGGATGCCCGTGACCTCGCATTGCTGGATGATGTCCATCCCCATCGCGTCGCAGGCGCGCGCATAGCCCCAGCATACGGCATCGTGCCGCGCGGTGCCGCCGCGTTCCTGATACAGCGCGCCAAGGACCGGATAGCGCGGCCCGTCGATGTTGATGATTGGCACCAGTTCCTTCACCCGCTCGCGCGAGATCCATTCGGTCTTGATGCCCTGAAGCGCATTGGCGTGGACGGTGCGCTTGTAGCCGCGGATTTCGTGTTCGGACTGCGCCAGCATCAGCAGGCCGCGCGGGCTGAACATCACGTTGTAGTTCAGATCCTGCGACAGCCCCTCATAAAGCTGCAACGCCTTTTCAAAGATCGCCGCCGAGGCGTCCTGAAGGTAGTTCGAGCGGATGATCGTGGTGTTGCGCCCCGAGTTGCCGCCACCAAGCCAGCCCTTCTCGATGATCGCCACGTTCTTGATGCCATGCACCTTGCCCAGATAATAGGCCGTGGCGAGCCCGTGGCCGCCCGCGCCGATGACGATGACGTCATAGCGCTTTTTCGGCTCGGGGGCGCGCCAGGCACGCTCCCACCCCGCATGGTAGCGCAGCGCCTCGCGCGCCACGGCGAAGATCGAATACCGTCTCATGCGTTCCCTTTCGAGCGACGAATCCCTGTCGCGCGGTCGCCCCGCGTTCTGCCATCTTGATGGACCGGGCGGCGCGGGAAAAGCCACACCCAAGCGGCATCGCCGGGAAAAAAGCGACATCCTTCCGATGCGACATTCCGCGCCCGCCCTTCCGCCCCCGGCGCAAAGGTCTTAGATCGGGGCAAGGACAAGGAGACGCCATGCTGTTCTGGATCGTTGCCGCCGCGCTGACCGTGGCGATTGCCGCCCTTTTCGGGCTGGCGATGCTGCGCCGCCACCCGGCGGAAGAGGACACCACCGCCAGCCATGACATGCAGGTCTATCGCGACCAGCTGGCCGAGGTGGAACGGGATCTGACGCGCGGCGTTCTGGCGCCCGCCGAGGCCGAGCGCGCCCGGATCGAGATTTCGCGCCGCATGCTGGAGGCAGACCGGCAGGAACGCGCGGGGGCGGGCCTTGGCGCGCGCGCCGGGGCGGCGCCGCGCGGAGTGACGATCGCCGCCTTCGCGGGGGTGGCGCTGGTGCTGCTGGGCGCGTTCGGGGGCTATCTGACGCTGGGGATCGCGGGCTATCCGGATCAGCCGCTGGCGGAGCGGATCGCTTCGGCCGAAGAGCTTTACCGTTCCCGCCCCACGCAGGACGAAGCCGAGCGCCGTGCCGCCGCGACGCGCCCCGCCCTGCCCGCGCCCGATCCGCAATTCACCGAACTGATGGACAAGCTGCGCTCCGCCGTGGCGCAGCGGCCGAACGATCCGGTGGGGTTACAGCTTCTGGCACGCAACGAAATGATCCTGGGCAATTACACCGCCGGCTGGCAGGCGCAGCGTCGGCTGATCGCGGTGAAGGGCGACACGGCCACGGCGGCGGATTATGCCCAGTTGGGCGAGGATATGGTCGTCGCGGCGGGCGGGCTGGTGACGAAACAGGCGGAGGAGGTCTTTGCCACCGCCTTGCAGAAAGACCCGCGCGAGGGGCTGTCGCTTTACTACATCGGGTTGATGATGGCGCAGAACGGGCGCGGCGACCGGGCGTTCCGGCTGTGGGACGGGCTGATGCGCAACACCCCCGCCGATGCACCCTGGCAGGAGCCGATCCGGCAGAACATCCGCCAACTGGCCTGGGTCGCGGGCGAGGAGAATTACCAGATGCCGGGCACCGGCCCAAGCGCGGAGGACATGCAGGCCGCCGCCGGTCTGTCCCCCGAGGAGCGGATGGAATTCGTGCGCGGCATGGTCGAGCGGCTGAACGACCGGCTGGCGGCTCAGGGCGGGCCGGTTGCCGATTGGGCGAAGCTGGTGTCCTCTCTGCGGATGCTGGGCGAGGTCGAGCGCGCCAATGCCATCGCCACCGAGGCGCGCGGCAAGTTCGCCGCCGACCCCGCCGCGGTGAAGATGATCGACCAGGCGCTCGCCGCCCCAGCCGGAGCCGTGCAATGATCTGCGCCACGATGGAGGATTTCGCAGCGGCGCTGCCGCGCATCGGGGCGGTGGCGGGGCTGGACCTTGGAACCAAGACGATCGGCGTCGCGGTCTCCGACCTGCGCCGACAGGTGGCAAGCCCCCTGCGCACGATCCGGCGGGAGAAATTCACGCTCGACGTGGCGGAACTGCTGAAGATCGTGGCGGAGCGCGAAATCGCCGGGCTGGTGCTGGGCCTGCCGATGAACATGGACGGGAGCGAGGGGCCGCGCTGCCAATCCACCCGCGCCTTCGCCCGCAATCTGGAGAAGCTGACCCCGCTGCCCATCGCCTTCTGGGACGAACGGCTGTCCACCGTCGCGGCGGAGCGCGCCATGCTGGAGGCGGATCTGTCGCGCAAGAAACGCGCCGAGCGCATCGACAATGTGGCCGCCGGGTTCATCCTGCAAGGCGCGCTGGACCGGCTGAGCTACCTTGCCGGTTGAAACGCCCTGCATCCGGACCTGTCGGATCGCGCCGGACAGCGGGCTGTGCACCGGCTGCAAACGCACGATCGACGAGATCATGCGCTGGCGCGACATGACGCCCGAGGAGCGCAGGGCGGTGATGGCCGCCCTGCCCGCCCGCTAGATCGAGATATTCGCCGCGCCGCCGTCGAGCATCAGGTTCTGCCCGATGATGAACCCCGCATATTGCGAACACAGGAAAGCACAGGCGGCGCCGAATTCCTCGGGCGTGCCGTAGCGCCCGGCGGGAATGGTCGCGGCGCGTTCGGCGGCGGCCTCGGCCAGCGTGATGCCCTTCGCCTGCGACACCGCCGTATCGAGCGAAACCGCCCGGTCCGTCGCATGGATGCCCGGCAGCAGGTTGTTGATGATCACGCCCTTGCCCGCCACCTGCCGCGACGTGCCCGCAACAAATCCCGTCAGCCCGGTCCGCGCCGTGTTCGACAGGCCCAGCTGCGCAATCGGCGCCCGCACCGCCGCCGAGGTGATGTTCACCACCCGGCCCCAGCCGCGCGCGATCATCCCCGGGATCACCGCCTGCATCATCGCGATCGGCGCGAGCATGTTGCCGTCGAGCGCCTTGATGAAATCCTCGCGCGACCAGTCCGACCACAGGCCCGGCGGCGGCCCGCCCGCGTTGTTGACCAGAATGTCCACCTCACCGGCGGCGGCAAGCACCCGTTCCCGCCCCTCCGCCGTGGTGATATCCGCCGCAACCGGCGTGACCCGGACGCCAAGCGCCGCGATCTCCGCCGCCGCCGCCTCCAGCGCCTCCGCCCCGCGCGCGTTCAGGATGATCTCCACCCCCGCCTCCGCGAGCTTTTCGGCGCAGCCACGCCCCAGCCCCTTCGACCCCGCGCAGACAATGGCCCGCTTGCCCCCGATCCCCAGATCCATGATGCCCTCCTGTCTTTGCCCCATGCCTACCACGATCCGCAGGCTCTGGAACAGCGCCACATGCGGGGCCTGCGCCCGCCAAAGGCCGCTGACGGTCGATCAAACAATGCCGTGCCGTTTCAGGAGAGCCTGCTCATCGCCCGATACCCAGCCGAAAACTCTCGGCTCTCCGTTCAACATCTGAACCAGATAGTGAACGTCGAAGGCTATGGTCGCATCCGGCCGTTCCTTGCGGATATAGGTGCCAACCCAGGCGACATGAGCCACGCAATGAAGCTCATCTATCGCCGAGAGGCGAATATTGCGTATCCGCATTTCCTTCGTTCCGACCGCCCGATAGTGATCGTAGCCCTGTGCCATCGCCCCTCTGAACTGGTCATCATTTTTCCCTGTCCGCACACCTGCCGGGCCAGCCCCTACGAATTCGGCAGAATACAGCGATGCGAGTTCTTCCAGATCGACATCACCATGAAGGGCCCGGTTGAAAAATCCCTCGTAGCGTTGGAACAGCGCCCGCACCTTGTTTTCCATGACTCCCCCCTGCCCGCTTCGGGCGCCAGCATGACAAAGCGGGGGAGAACAGCCAAGCCCGCCATGACATTGCCCCAGCATTCACAGGGCTTTCCACGCGTTGAGGGCATTGCCGAAAGGCCCGGCAGAGGCTAAAGGCACGGCATGACCCAGAACGCCCTTCCGCCCGAAATCGCCCGCCGCCGGACCTTCGCGATCATCGCGCACCCGGACGCCGGCAAGACCACGCTGACCGAAAAGTTCCTGCTGTTCGGGGGCGCGATCCAGATGGCCGGACAGGTGCGGGCCAAGGGTGAGGCGCGGCGCACGCGGTCGGACTTCATGAAGCTGGAGCAGGACCGGGGGATTTCGGTTTCGGCCTCGGCGATGTCGTTCGATTTCAAGGAGTTCCGGTTCAATCTGGTCGACACCCCCGGCCACTCGGATTTCTCCGAGGACACCTATCGCACGCTGACCGCCGTCGATACCGCGGTGATGGTGATCGACGGGGCGAAGGGCGTGGAAAGCCAGACCCGCAAGCTGTTCGAGGTCTGCCGCCTGCGCGACCTGCCGATCGTGACCTTCTGCAACAAGATGGACCGCGAGGCGCGCGACACATTCGAGATCATCGACGAGATTCAGGAGAATCTGGCGATCGACGTCTCCCCCGCAAGCTGGCCGATCGGCTCCGGGCGGGAGTTCGTCGGCTGCTACGACCTGCTGAACGACCGGCTCGAACTGATGGACCGGGCCGACCGTAACCGGGTGGCGGAGTCGATTGAAATCAAGGGGCTGGACGACCCGAAACTGGCCGAACATATCCCGGCCGAGCAGCTCGCGAAGCTGCGCGAGGAGATCGAGATGGCGCGCGAACTGTTGCCCGCCTTCGACCGGGACCGGTTCCTCGAAGGGTCGATGACGCCGATCTGGTTCGGCTCGGCGATCAATTCCTTCGGCGTGAAGGAACTGATGGACGGCATCGGCACCTATGGGCCGGAGCCGCAGCCGCAGCCCGCCGCCGAACGCGTGGTGCGGCCCGACGAAAAGGCCGTCACCGGCTTCGTCTTCAAGGTGCAGGCGAACATGGACCCGAAGCACCGCGACCGTGTGGCCTTCGTGCGGCTGGCGTCCGGGCATTTCGAGCGCGGGATGAAGCTTTTGCATGTGCGCACGAAAAAGCCGATGGCGGTGAGCAACCCGGTGCTGTTCCTCGCCGCCGACCGCGAACTGGCGGAAGAGGCCTGGGCGGGCGACATCATCGGCATCCCGAACCACGGGCAATTGCGCATCGGCGACGCGCTGACCGAGGGCGAGACGCTGCGCTTCACCGGCATCCCCTCCTTCGCGCCGGAACTCTTGCAATCCGTCCGCGCCACCGACCCGATGAAGGCGAAGCACCTGGAAAAGGCGCTGATGCAATTCGCCGAGGAGGGCGCGGCGAAGGTGTTCAAGCCTGCCATCGGTTCAGGCTTCATCGTCGGCGTGGTCGGCGCGCTGCAATTCGACGTGCTGGCGAGCCGGATCGAAATCGAATACGGCATCCCGGTGCGGTTCGAGCCCTCGCAATTCACCTCCGCCCGCTGGGTGCAGGGGCCGAAGGATCTGGTCGAGAAGCTGGTCAACGTCAACAAGCAGCATATCGCGACGGACAATGACGGCGACACGGTTTTCCTGACCCGCCTGCAATGGGACATCGACCGGGTGCTGCGCGACTACGAAGGCGTGAAGCTGAGCGCGACCAAGGAAATGATGCAGTGACCGAGGGCGGGAAACCCGCGTTTCTGCGCCGCGTGCTCGACCACTGGCTGTTGCGCGATACGGTTTCGGCCACGCTCAGCAACCTGCTCAGCATGGCGCTTCAGGCGGTGGGGGTGGCGCTGATCACCTTCATCGTGACGGGGCTGGGGGATCTGACGTTTTCGCTGCGGTCGTGGTCGTGGTTCGGCTGGGCGAATGCGGCGGGCGACCCCGGCAGCACTCTGCGCCCGAACGCGGTCTATGACATGCCCGTGGGCGCGCGCTACCGGGTGGCGGATGACATGCTGCTTTCGGTCGGGCGGGACTACACGAAAACCCCGGTCGCCACGCTCACCCTGCCGGACGGCGAAACGCGGACGCGCAACATCAGCACCAGTTCTTCGCTTTCCCTGAGCGGCAAATGCGAAACGGTCTCGGTGCATCTGATGCGGCAACCGGAACCGGATGCGCAGCAGTTCTACGTCATGTATTCGACCGTAAACCGTGATAGCAAGGACTGTGCCGGGTTCTGGACGCGGCTCTTCGGCGGAAATCCCTGAAAGGTATCGCATGACCCCCCTGCCCCCCGATCTGATCACCCGGCTGTGCACCGAGGCGGGCGCCCCGGAAGGGGTGCATTCGGTCGAGGCGCTGGCGGATGTCTGGCTGTCGGAACACCGCGCGGATGAGGGCGATCCGGAGGAGATGGCCTGGTCCGACCTGTGCGTGTTCGAGCTCGACGCCCATCCCGAAGAACTGTTCACCTTCGTCCTGCGCGCGCTGCGCAAGGCCGAGAATCCGTGGCAGGTCGGCCTTCTGGCCGCCGGTCCGCTGGAGGATCTGCTGACCACGCAGGGCCCGGCCTTCATCGACCGGATCGAGGATCAGGCCCGCCGCTCCGCCCGGGTGCGCTATGCGCTCACCGGAGTCTGGACGCAGGATCTTCCCGATCCCGAGGTAAAGACCCGGATCGAGGCCGCGCGCCTCGCGGCGGTGGACAGCGGGCTGGACATCGGCGCACCCCTGCCGCCCGCGTGACGCGCCCTTCGCGAAGGCCCGGCCCCGGATCGGATCGCAGCCCCCAAACGATCCGGTTTCTGTCGGCATCAGGCCGAAGGGAATCTCCCCACCACCGTTTCACCGCGATCCAGAGTGCCGACACGCCCCATGTGACTGATCCGGCATCCGCGCCGATGCACGCGGGGGCGCTATAGCCCCAGTTGCGCGGCAAAGGCCGTGATCTGCGCGTCGCATTCTGTGCCATGCGCGGCGAAGAGCGTGGCCTGGCTCTGGTGGATCAGCCCGTCCGACAGGATCTTCAGATGGTTCGCCCGCAGCGTTTCACCCGAAGAGGTGATGTCGGCGATCGCCTCGGCGGTGAGGTTCTTGACCGTGCCTTCGGTCGCGCCCTGGCTGTCAACCAACTGCCAGTCGGCCACGCCCTCGCGGGTCAGGAATTCGCGCACCAGCCGGTGGTATTTCGTGGCGATCCGCAGCCGCTGGCCATGCGCCTCGCGGAAGGCGTGGGCGGCGGCGTCCAGATCCTCCAGCGTATCGACATCGCGCCAGCAGGCGGGCACGGCGATGATCAGATCGGCATGGCCAAAGCCCATCGGCGCCAGTTCCCGCACCAGCCCCTGCCAGTCGGCCAGCTTGTCGCGCACCAGATCGGACCCCGTGACGCCCAGATGGATCCGCCCCGCCGCCAGTTCGCGCGGGATTTCGCCCGCCGAGAGCAGCACCAGCTCCACCCCTTCGACGCCCTCGACCGCGCCGGCATATTCGCGCTCCGACCCGGTTCGGCGCAGCGTCACGCCGCGCGCCGCGAACCAGTCGAAGGTCTTCTCCATCAGACGGCCCTTCGAGGGCACACCGAGCTTGATCATCCGCGTGCCTCCAGATCGGCGACCAGTCCGGGGCGGATCACCCCGCCCACCGCCGGGATTTCGCGTCCCCCGCCCAGCACCCGGGTCAGCGCGTCATAGCGCCCGCCCGAGGCGATCGGCGGCAGGGTCGGATCTTCGGCCGAGAAGGTGAAAACGAAACCGTCGTAATATTCCATCGAACTGCGGCCATGGCTCGCCTCGAAGATCAGGGCCGAGGTGTCGATGCTGCGCGCGGCCATCGCCGCAAGCCGCCGTTCCAGCCGGTCGATGGCCGGGGCGAGCGCCGGGATGCCCAGATCCGCCAGCCGCCGGGGCGCCTCATGCGCGGGGCAGGACAGCGAAAACAGCGCGTCGAACTGCGCCACCACCTCCGCCGGGATCGGCGCGGCCTCGGCATCCTGGCGCAGAACCGCGATCCGGGCCTGCATCTCCTCGGGCGCGCGCAGCCCGATCCAGGGCGCGTCGTCCGGCACCGCCCCGGCCAGCAGCGCCGCCCGATGCGCGGGCACCGGCGCCAGCCCGGCATAGCGCGTCATCAGCGCATGGAACCGCCGGGGCCGCCAGATATGCCGCGCCAGCGCCGCCTTGCGCGGCGCGATGGTGTCGATCCCCGCCACAGCCGCGCGCAACACGCCGATGTCGCCCACCGTCGCCATCGGCCGCAGATGCGCCAGCAGCCGGGCGAACAGCGCGAAAACCTCCGCATCCGCGGTGATCGGGTCGGTGCGGTCAAAGACCTCGTAGCCCGCCTGAAGGTATTCGTTCTGCCGCGCGGCGCCGCGATGATCCTGCCGCCGGAACACCTCGCCCATGTAGCAATAGCGTGCGGGCTCGGCGCCCTCGGCCATATGCGCCTCGACCACCGGCACGGTGAAATCCGGGCGCAGCATCATTTCGCCGCGCAACGGGTCCGAGGTGACATAGGCCCGGGCGCGGATGTCCTCGCCATAGAGATCCAGCAAAGTCCCCGCCGGTTGCAGCAGATCGGGCGTGACCTCCTGTGCCCCTGCCCGCAGAAAGGCCCCCAGCAGCCGTTCGCCGATCTCGCGGGCGCGCGCCTTGGCCGCCATCAGCCCAGCCCCAGCATGCGCAGCACGGTCTGCACCATCTCGCCGCGCGGCACCTCGACCTGCGCGGGCTGGTTCTTCCATTCCTCAAGGCTCGCCGAAGCGGCGATCTTCGCGCCCAGCACCAGATCCTTGATCTGCACCACGCCGCGGGCGGCTTCGTCCGTGCCCTGGATGATAGCCACCGGGCTTGCGCGTTTGTCGGCATATTTCAACTGATTGCCGAAGTTCTTCGGATTGCCCAGATAGACCTCGGCGCGGATCCCGGCGCGGCGCAGCTCCGCCGCCATGGCGAGGTAATCGCCCATCCGGTCACGGTCCATCACCGTGACGACGACCGGCCCCTGCGCCGCGCCGCCGATCCGCCCCTTTGCCCGCAGCGCGGACAGCAGCCGATCCACGCCGATGGAAACACCCGTCGCGGGCACCTCCTGTCCGGTGAAGCGCTTGACCAGATCGTCATAGCGCCCGCCGCCGGAGACCGAGCCGAACGACCGCTTGCGGCCCTTTTCGTCGAGGATCTCGAAGGTCAGTTCGGCCTCGAACACCGGGCCGGTGTAATAGCCAAGGCCGCGCACCACCGAAGGGTCGATCACGATCCGGTCGGGGCCATACCCCTGCCCGTCCAGCAGCGAGGCGATGAATTCCAATTCCTCCACCCCCGCCGTGCCCAGGGCCGACCCGCCAACCAGTTCGCGCAGCCGCGCGACGGTGGCCGGGCCGGTGTCGCGTTTCGCGGCCATGAAGCCCATGACCACATCGGCCTGTTCGCTGGACAGCCCCGCGCCCTTGGTGAAATCGCCCGATTCATCCAGGCGGCCGGGCCCCATCAGCGCGCGCACGCCCGCCTCGCCGAATTTGTCGAACTTGTCGATGGCGCGCAGAACGATGCCACGCTCACCGGCGAACCGGGTCGGATCGGAGGGGTCGAGCACACCCGCAACCTCCATCACCCCGTTCAGCACCTTGCGGTTGTTCACCCGCACCACATAATCGCCGCGCGGAATGCCCACCGCCTCCAGCGCGTCGGACAGCATGCCGCAGATTTCCGCATCCGCCGCCACCGAAGGCGCCCCCACGGTATCGGCATCGCATTGATAGAACTGCCTGAACCGCCCCGGACCCGGCTTTTCGTTGCGCCAGACCGGGCCCATCGTATAGCGCCGGTAGGGGCTGGGCAGGTCGTTCCGGAACTGCGCCGCCACGCGTGCGAGCGGCGCCGTCATGTCGTAGCGCAGCGCGAGCCAGTCGCCCCCCTCGTCCTGCCATGCGAAAACGCCTTCGTTCGGGCGGTCCACATCGGGCAGGAACTTTCCCAATGCTTCGACCGTCTCCACCGCGCTGGTTTCCAGCGGATCGAAGCCATGCGCGCGATAGACCTCGGCGATGGTGGCGAGCATTTCCGTCCGCTCCGTCACCTCCGCGCCGAAATAGTCGCGGAACCCTTTCGGCGTTTCCGCGCGCGGGCGGCGCGGTTTCTTCTCGCTGGCCATGACTTGCACCCGATCGTTTCTCGCGCGAGGGTGTAGCGGAAGGGGTGCGGCGCGGCAAGCGCCCGAGGCAGGATAGATGGACCGGATCGAACGGCTGGAAGAACAGGTGGCGTTCCTGACGAAAAGCGCCGAGGACATGTCGGACGTGCTGGCCCGCCAGACGCGGGAGATCGACCGGCTGGCGCGCATGGTCGGGCTGCTGATGGAGCGCGAGGCCGAACGCGAATATGGTGAGGGCGGGCAGATCCCGCTGGCCGACCAGAAACCGCCGCATTACTGATGCAGGTCCGGATTTTCCGGACCCCGGTGCACCTGCCGACGCTTGCGCTGACCGTGGCGCTCGGGGCGGCGGGGGCCGGGGTGGCGAAGCTGCTGCATCTGCCGCTGCCGATGCTGCTCGGGCCGTTGCTGGCGGTCGCGGGGGCGGCGCTGTCCGGCTGGAAGCCGATGGGCTATCTGGTGCAGTTCCCGATGAAGCTGCGGAACTGTTTCGTGCCGGTGGTCGGCGTGGCGATCGGCGGCAGCTTCACCCCCGCCATCGTCGCGCAGGCGGTGGAGTGGTGGCCCTCGCTCCTCGCGATCGCGCTGTTCATCCCGGCGGCGCATCTGGCGAGCTTCCGCACCGTGCGGGCCACCGGCCTGATCGACCCGGTGACCGCGTTCTTCGGCACCGCGCCCGGCGGCCTGATCGACACCGTGCAGATGGGCGAGGAAAAGGGCGCCGATGTGCCGATGCTGACCATGCTGCAATTCCTGCGGCTGATCGTGACCATCGTCACCGTGCCGGTGTTCTTTTCGGTGATGA
Organism: Paenirhodobacter sp.; assembly: GCF_047600745.1. Lineage (GTDB taxonomy): Bacteria > Pseudomonadota > Alphaproteobacteria > Rhodobacterales > Rhodobacteraceae > Rhodobacter. The sequence goes on from NZ_JASGKI010000004.1 coordinate 1,124,016, forward strand.
CCGGCCATGCCGTGGGCTCGGCGGGGGGCGCCAGCTTGTCGCGGGGGCCGCTGACGCTGGCCGAACTGCCCTGGCTGATTGGCGCGGGTCTCGCGGGGGCGCTGATCGGGGCGCGGCTGAAGATGCCGGGCGCGATGGTCACCGGGCCGCTGGCGATTTCGGCGGCGGTGCATCTGGCGGGTTTCGTGCAGGGCAGCCCGCCGCAATGGATGGTGAACGTCACGCAGGTGGTGATCGGCACCGGGCTGGGCGTGCGCTTCGCCGGGATGGAACTGCGCCGGTTCTGGCTGGCGATCCGGCTGGCGGCGCTTTCGACCGGGGTGTCGATGACGCTGGCGGTGGTGATGGCCTTTGCGCTGCATGGTTTCGTCGCGGAACCGGCGGCGGCGGTGTTCCTGGCCTTCGCGCCCGGCGGGCTGACGGAGATGTCGCTGATCGCGCTGTCGTTGCAGATGAGCATCGTCTACGTCACCGCGCATCACGCGCTGCGGATCATCCTCGCCGTCGCCGTGGCCCGGGCGCTGTCGGGGCGGTTAGCGCGCTAGGGCGCGCGCGAGACGGTTCTGCGTCTCGATCACCCGCGGCAGGTCGAGGGTGGTCAGATGGCCACCCCGCACCACCTGCCGCCCCTCGACGAACAGATCGCGCACCCGGGTCGGACCGCACAGCATCAGCGCCGCGACCGGATCCCAGGCTCCCGCCGCCTCCAGCCCCGATACATCCCAGACCGCGATATCCGCCCGCATCCCCGGCACCAGTCGGCCCAGATCGTCACGCCCCAGAACCTGCGCCCCGCCAAGGGTGGCGATCTCCAGCATCTCGCGCGCGGACATGGCATCGGCGCCGTTGCGCACGCGCTGCAACAGCATGCCCATCCGCGCCTCGGCGATCAGGTTGCCCGCATCGTTCGAGGCCGAACCATCCACCCCAAGCGCCACCTTCACCCCCGCATCGCGCATCTGCCGCACCGGCGCGATCCCGGAGCCCAGACGGCAATTCGAGCAGGGACAATGCGCCACCCCCGTCCGCGACCGGGCAAAGAGGTCGATTTCCGCCCCGTCCAGCTTGACGCAATGCGCATGCCAGACGTCGGCGCCGGTCCAACCCAGATCCTGCGCATATTCCCCGGGGCGGCAGCCGAACTGCGCCTGCGAATAGGCGATGTCCTCGTCATTCTCGGCCAGATGGGTGTGCAGCATCACGCCCTTGTCGCGCGCCAGAAGCGCGGCGTCCCGCATCAGTTCCCGGCTGACCGAGAACGGCGAACAGGGCGCCACGCCGACCCGTACCATCGCGCCGGGACGAGGGTCGTGAAAGGCGTCGATCACCCGGATGCAGTCGTTCAGGATCGCCCCCTCGCGCTCGACCAGCGCATCGGGCGGCAGGCCACCCTGCGACTGGCCGATCGACATCGCCCCCCGCGTCGGGTGAAAGCGCAGGCCGATTTCCTGCGCGGCATGGATCGTATCCTCCAGCCGCGCGCCGTTCGGATACATATAGAGGTGATCCGAACTCAGCGTGCAGCCCGACAGCGCCAGCTCCGCCAGCCCCGTGAGCGCCGAGACCCGGATCTCCTCCGGCCCCATCCGCGCCCAGATCGGATAAAGCGTCTTCAGCCAGCCGAACAGCAGCGCATCCTGCCCGCCCGGCACCGCACGGGTCAGCGTCTGATACAGGTGATGATGGGTGTTCACGAAGCCCGGCGTCACGACGCAGCCGGTTGCGGTGACGACCTCGCCCGTGGTGCGCAGCCCCTGCCCGACGGCGGCGATCACGCCATCGCGGATCAGGACATCGGCGCCCTGCGGTTCGCTGCGCGCACCGTCCATGGTGACGACCACATCAGCATTGCGGATCAGGATTTCGGTCATGACTGCCCCCTCCCCTTCGGTGGACCGGACCGGCGGGCCGACAGAAGGGGGAAGGACTCGGGCACCGCGCCGGAACCCTACAAAGCTCCGCTCAGCCCTGCAAGACCGCCAGCGCAGCGGCGTGGATCTCCGCATTCGCGGCGGCAAGGACGCGCCCCCCCGCCCACGCAGGCCCGCCGGTCCAGTCGGTGACGATGCCGCCCGCCGCCTCGATCACCGCGATCGGCGCGCCGACGTCATAGGGATGCAGCCCGGCTTCGACCACCAGGTCGATCTGCCCCGCCGCGACCAGCGCATAGGCATAGCAGTCGATCCCGTAGCGCGTCAGGCGGCATTGCCGCGCCAGCCGCGCGAAGGCCGCGCCTTCCTCGGGCGTGCCGACTTCGGGATAGGTGGTGAAAATCGTCGCCTCGGCAAGCGGGCGCGGACCACGGGCGCGCAGATCGGCGCGGCCCTGCGGCCCGGTCACACAGGCCAGCCCGGGCGCACCCAGAAACCGTTCGCCGATATAGGGCTGGTCGATCACGCCGATCAGCGGCTGTCCCGGCCCCTCGGCGGTTTCCTCGGACAGCGCGATCAGCACCCCCCAGGTCGGCGTGCCGGACATATAGCTGCGCGTGCCGTCCACCGGATCCAGAACCCAGGTCAGGCCGCTTTGGCCGCGCAGAACGCCATATTCCTCGCCCCAGATCCCATCCTGCGGCCGCCGCCGCGCCAGAACCGCGCGCATCGCACGTTCCGCGCCGCGATCGGCCACCGTGACCGGATCGAAGCCGCCATCCAGCTTGTTTTCCGCCGCAAGGCCACCCGCCGCGCGAAAATGGCGCAGGGTTTCCACCCGCGCGACCGCCGCCAGTTCCTCGGCAACGGAAATCAGTTCCGCGCTCTCGTCAGGGTTCAGGGAAACCGTCATGCCCACCTCCGGTTCATGCGGATTCGGTAACGGCCCTCCGCGCCCCGGTCAAGCGGCGTCCGACAGCACCTTCGCCAGATCGAACAACCGGCGGCGCTGCGCCTCTGGAATCGCGTAATAGGTCCGCACCAGCGCCAGCGCTTCCTTGTCGCTCATCAGGTCCGAATCCTGATCCGAGAGTTCCGCCGCCGAATCGTCGAACCCTTCGAAGAAGAACGACACCGCAACCCCAAGCGCATCGGCGATGTCCCACAACCGCGAGGCGGAGACCCGGTTCGTCCCGGTTTCGTATTTCTGGATCTGCTGGAACTTTATCCCGACCCGGTCCGCGAGTTGTTGCTGCGTCACCCCAATCATCCAGCGGCGGTGACGTATGCGTTTGCCAACATGGATGTCGACAGGATGTGCCATAGAATCAATCCAATACTCGCAAGCTCAACATGCTTAATGACTATCACAGTACGCGCCTGTTGCCCGTATGAAGAATGGATTTTGAAACATTCGGCAAACAAGAATACCCTCTGATCGGCGAAATTAATCCTTCTGAGCAGAACTTTGGCAATTTTCCACCGATCGCGGCACGGATGCGAGGATCCCGGCTTGCGCCCCGCCCGATCGCTCCGGATACTGTGACGCCTTTCGCAAACGGCAGCCAGCCGGTCATGCGGGAAACCGGGCCGGTGATTCGCGCCCGGGGTCGGCGCTGGCGGGCTCTGTCCCCGGGCGCTAGGATGGCGCGGACAGCAGCCAGCGGAGACCTCATGCGCGCTTTGCAACTTATCCGGAGCGGAGAGCCGCCCGTCCTCGCCGATCTGCCCTGCCCGGAGCCCGGCCCGGGCGAGGTCGCGGTGCGGATCGAAGCCTGCGGGCTGAATTTCGCCGACCTGCTGATGATCGAGGGCAAATATCAGGACACCCCGCCCCTGCCCTTCGTGATGGGGATGGAGGCGGCGGGCGTGGTCACCGCCTGCGGCCCCGGCACCCGGCTGCAACCGGGCGCGCGGGTGGCGGTCTTTGCCGGGCGGGGCGGGCTGGCCGAGGCGGGCGTTTTCCCCGAAACCCGCTGTACCGCCCTGCCCGATGCGATGAGCGCGGAGCAGGCGGCGGCCTTCCAGATCGCCTATGGCACCTCGCATCTGGCACTGACGCGGCGCGGGCGGCTTGCCCCGGGCGAGACGCTCGTCGTGCTGGGCGCGGCGGGGGGCGTCGGGCTGACGGCGGTCGAGATCGGCAGGCGTCTGGGCGCGCGGGTGATCGCCGTCGCGCGCGGCACGAAGCTGAAGGTCGCTCAGGACGCCGGGGCGGAGGTGCTGATCGACAGCGACACCCCGGATCTGCGCGCCGCGCTGAAGGCCGCGGGCGGGGCGGATGTGGTCTATGATGCGATCGGCGGCGCGGCGGGCGAAGCCGCCTTCAGGGCGCTGAAACCGGGCGGGCGGTATCTGGTGATCGGCTTTGCCTCCGGGGCGCCGCCAGTGCTGCCGGTGAACATCGCGCTGGTGAAGAACCTGGAGATCCACGGCCTTTACTGGGGCGGGTATCTGGCGCTCGACCCGGCCATGCTGCGCGATTCGATGGCGGAACTGTTCGGCTGGTTCGCCGCGGGCGGGCTGAGGCCGCATATCTCGGGGAGCTATCCGCTGGAGCGCGCGCTCGACGCGCTGGAACAGCTGCGCGCGCGCCGCTCCACGGGCAAGATCGTGGTCACGATGGGCGGATCGCACGAAACACGGGATTTTCCGCCGGGCCACGCTTGAATTCACCGCCCCCGCGCCCAATATGGTGACAGAAAACGCGGCGCTTCGGCCGCCAGAGACCCTAGGGAGAAAGCTGACTGATGCCTGATTTCAACACGATGCGCGCCGGCTCCGCGACTTCGCGCGCGACGCAGATCGACGAGGGTTTGCGGGCACATATGAACAAGGTCTACGGGCTGATGTCCGTGGCCATGCTGATCACCGGCGCTGTCGCCTTTGGTGTCGGCTCGAACCCGCAGCTGATCGCCGCAATCTTCGGATCTGGCCTGAAATGGGTGGTGATGCTGGCGCCGCTCGCCGTGGTCTTCGCCTTCGGCGCGATGATCAACCGGATGTCGGTGGCGACCGCGCAAATGGTGTTCCTGGGCTATTCGGCGCTGATGGGCCTGTCGATCAGCTTCATCTTCGCCGCCTATACCGGGATTTCGATCGCCCAGACCTTCCTCGTCACCGCGATCGCCTTCGCGGGCCTGTCGCTTTACGGCTACACGACGAAGCGGGATCTTGGCCCGGTGGGGTCGTTCCTGATGATGGGGCTGATCGGGCTGATCGTCGCCTCGATCCTGAACATCTTCATCGCCTCTTCGGCGATGCAGTTCGCGATCTCGGTAATTGGCGTGCTGCTGTTCGCGGGGCTGACCGCCTATGACACGCAGAACATCAAGAACACCTATCTGCAACTGGCCGCGACCGAGCGTGACTTCATCGGCAAGGCCGCGATCATGGGCGCGTTGCAGCTCTACCTGGACTTCCTGAACCTGTTCATGTTCCTGCTGCAATTCATGGGCGACCGCCGCGGCTGATCTGCGGTCGGACAGGACAAGAAATGATCGACGGCGCCCCTTCCAGGGCGCCGTTTTTCGTTTGCCCCCGAATCCCGGGACAGGTTTTCCGATCGCGCCGGATCGCGGATCTACAACTCGGCGTGACAGATATTTGAACCCGACCGGGAACCCCGACGCAACCGGCTCAACCTGCATTGAGGTTTCGCCTCCGGAGGGGCGGTGCCCGCGATCACGCCTCCAGTGCCGCGCGGCGGAGCGCCGGATTCCGGGCATTGAACCCGGGGCGGGAAGGCATAGATCTCAGCGCACAGGCAACGGCCTGCGGTCTTAACAGGCTGATCCAAAGGTCGATCCGGCGCGGACAAAGCCCCGACCGGCATCGAAAGAAGGAGAAAGAAGATGAAACGGATTTTGATGGCAGCGAGCGCCCTGGCTCTGGTTGGCGGCACCGCCTTCGCGGGTGGCTATACGGCTCCAGTGACCGAAGCTCCGGTTCCCGCCCCGGTTCTGCCGGCGCCGGTGGTGAACGCGAATTGGGATGGCGCCTATGTCGGTGCGCAAGTGGGTTACGGCAATCCGAACGGGCTGCTGGAAACCGATGGCGCCTTCGGCGGCCTGAACATCGGCTATATGAAGGATTACGGAAGCTGGGTGCTTGGCGGTGAAGTCGCCAGCTCGGCTGCGAACATGGAAACGGACCACAACAGCAAGGTGAAGAACTTCACCGACGTGAAGCTGCTGGCCGGTATTCCGTCGGGCCAATGGCTGACCTATGGCGCGCTCGGCGTGTCCTATGTGAAGGCCGACTTCAACGGCGACAGCATTTCGGACACCGTTCCGGTGGCGGCTGTCGGCGTGAAATACAAGGTCACCGACAATTGGGCGGTCGGTGCCGAAGCGGCTTACCGCAAGGGGCACAACTTCGACGACCGCAACGATTCGCTGAACCTGACCACGGTCGGGGCGAATGTGACCTATCAGTTCTGAGCCGTTTTCCCCTGCGGTTCATATGGCCGGGCGTTATGCGCCCGGCCGTTTCGTTTGTGTGGGGGGGCGGCGCGGATGGGCCCCCGCGTGGAGAGGCCGCACCCGGTCACCGTGTCGGCCCCGCGTGGCATCGTTCCGACCTTCCTGACTAACCGGGCTAATCCGCGCCCGGTTCACATTTCCGGGTCGCGGTGCCTTGGGCTTTGGATCACCCTCCATCCGGTGCTTCCGATCCGGTGGACCTGAGCGCCCGGGGTTTCGGGATAACTGCCTGCGCGGGTCGGCCGCCTGGGGTTTTGGCTCCGCGCAGGGCCTCAGCGATCCGGCGGCAGCAGGCCCAACCCGCGCAGATAGATGCCGATCCCCGATTCCAGCAGGTCTTCGGGCGCATAGGGCGATTGGCTGCCCGGCGCGCGGGCAAAGAGTTCCACCACGCCGTGACTCATCGCGCGGACATGGGCGGCGACCATGCGGGCGGGGGGGCGGCGGTCTTCGGGTATGTGGCGCGAGAGCGCCTCGGTCGCGCGCAGCATCACCCGTTCGGCGCGTTCGGCTGCGGCGGCGAGGTCGGGCGTCCGGTTCACCGCAATCCCGCTTTCGAACATCGCGACGTAATGGCCCGGGAACCGGCGCGCGAAGGCCAGATAGGCCCGCCCCGTCGCCCCGAACCCCGCCAGCGCCGAGGGTTGCCCGCCGTTCCAGGCGTGTTCCATCACATCGCCGAAGATCAGATAGCCCTGCCGCGCGCATTCCGCGATCAGATCCTCGCGCCCGGCGAAATGGCGGTAGACGGCGGCGGGGGTGACGCCCGCATCCTTCGCCGCCTCGCTCAGGCTGAACCCGCCGGGGCCCTGCGCCTCGATCAGGCGCAGCGCGGCATCGACCAGCGCCTGCCGCAGGTTGCCGTGGTGATAGCCTGCCTTAGCCATTCAGCAGGCCGAGCCCGCCGCAGATGCTCTCGTCGATGCTGCCGATCGCGGCCTTGTCCTTGCGGGCGTAGTGCACCGCCTTCAGCACGGTCTGGATCACCGCGATCCGGGCGCGGTTCTTGTCATCCGAGCGGATCACCGTCCAGGGCGCATCCCTGGTATGGGACCGCTTCAACGTTTCGCTGATGGCGACGGTGTAATCGTCCCATCTGTGCAAGCCATCGACATCGACCTTGCTCAGCTTCCACTGCTTCAGCGGATCCTTCTCGCGGTCCAGGAACCGCTTGAGCTGCTCCGCCCGGTCGACCGAAAGCCAGATTTTTACCAGGATCAGCCCCTCGTCCACCAAAAGCCGCTCGAATTCCGGCACCTGACGGAAGAAAGTCTCGCGCTGATCGTCGGTGCAGAAGCCGAAGACCTTCTCGACCACGCCGCGGTTATACCACGACCGGTCGAACATCGCCATTTCCCCCGCCGCGGGCAGCCAGTCGACATAGCGCTGAAAATACCATTGCGTCGCCTCGCGCTCGTCGGGCTTCGGCAGGGCGACGACATAGGCCGCGCGCGGGTTCAGGTTCTGCCGCAGCCGGTCGATGCAGCCGCCCTTCCCCGCCGCATCGCGCCCCTCGAAGATCACGGCAAGCCGCTTGCCGGTGGCGCGCAGATCCCACAGCATCTTCACCAGTTCGACCTGAAGGCGCTCCATATGCGCCTCGTAATCCTTTTTCTTCATCTCCTGCCGGTAGGGATAGCCCGGCGACAGGATCGCGTCCTTGTCGGCCTCAAGGATCGCCTTGCGCACGGCTTCGGGCGCCTCGGCATGCAGGTAATGCGTGATGTCGCCGACGAAGGGGATGCCCTCGGTTTCTGTGCTCTGGCCCATGCGATCCTCCGGGGTTCCGGGTACCATAGCCCGCGCCCCGGAGGCACTGCAACCCGGCCCTACCGCCCGATCTGCTCCAGATCGTAGGGCGTGCCCTGATAGATCTCGTTGATCCAGTTGCCGTAAAGCAGATGCGCATGGCTGCGCCAGCGGTTCGTGGGCACCCGCGCCGGGTCATCGTCCGGATAGTAGTTCAGCGGCACGTTGATCGGCTTTCCCGCCGCCACGTCGCGGTCGTATTCTTCCTTCAGCGTGACCGAGTCATATTCAAAGTGGTTGAAGACATAGAGCGCGCGATGCGCGTCATCCTCGACCAGACAGGGGCCGGTTTCCTCCGAAGCGATCAGCGTCACCAGCCCGGCGGCGTCGATCTCGGCCTGATGAATCTCGGTCCAGCGGCTGACCGGGACCAGCACGTCATCCGAGAACCCGCGCAGATAGGGCGAGGCCGGTTGCAGGTTCTGATGCCGGAAGCAGCCGAACGCCTTGCGCGGCAGCATGTGTTTGCGGATGCCGTGGAAATGATAGGCCATCGCCATCCCCCCCCAGCAGACGCCGAAGGTGGAAAACACATGGCTCTGGGTCCAGTCGAAGACACGGGTGATCTCGTCCCAGTAGGTGACCTCCTCGAAGGGGATCTTCTCGATCGGGGCGCCGGTGATGATCAGCCCGTCGAATTTCTCGCCCGCATCGGCGACCTCGGCGAAGGGGCGGTAGAACTCCTCCATATGCTCGGCGGCGGTGTTCTTCGTCTGGTGCTCCGTCATCCGGATCAGGTGAAAGTCGATCTGCAACGGCGTCGCGCCGATCAGCCGGGCGAACTGGTTCTCCGTCTGGATCTTCTTCGGCATCAGGTTCAGCAGCCCGATCCGCAGCGGCCGGATGTCCTGCGTCGCCGCACGCCCCGGCGACATGACCATGACGCCTTCATTCGTGAGAATGTCGAAGGCAGGCAGGGTCTGAGGCAGGGTGATCGGCATCTTCTTCTCCTTAGGCAGGCAGGGCGGCGGCAATCAGCGATGTAAAATCCTGTTCGTCGCGGACAAGGGCAACGTCTTCGGCGCGCAGTTTCACGCCCCAGTTGCGCGCCATCGCCGCATAGCGCGGCTGGCGGTGGTCGAGCGCCTGGGCATAGGTCCAGCGCACGAAATCGTCGGGGTCCACCTCTTCCTCCCGCAGGCCGCGTTCGACGCGATACTGCCGCCATTTGCGGTCGAGGAATTCGGGCTGGTAATACATCGGCTTCGGCGCGCGGTCGAAACGGCGGACCAGCTCGTCGGTATGGGCCGCGCTGCCCTCGATCCAGACCATGAGCAGATGCGACGAGAGTTCGCGCAGGATCGGATCGCGCGGATCCTCCGGGTCCACCACTTCGCAGATCGAGCCGCCGGAATCGCAGACGAAATGCGGCAGGCCATAGATCTCGGCGGCGCGGGTGATGAAATGCGTGGTGTCGAGCAGCGCGGATTTCTCGGCGGCGCGGTGCTGGTCCTGCCGATGCTCGTATTCCTCGAACCGCAGGCCGCCCTTCGCCTCCGACCCCGGCTTGCCCAGATAGGTGGACAGCGGCGCAAGGTTGTCGAAGGTGATGTTCGACGCGATATAGACCGCATCCTGCATCAGCAGTTCGCGCAGGAACGGGTTCTTCATCGCCTCGCGCTTGAAGTTGTCGGCGATGTATTCGCCCATGTAGCGGGTGCCGATCCGGTAATCGACCGAATAGTGGAACCAGCCCGTCCCCGCCCCGCGCAGCATCGAGGCAAGATAGGTCTTGCCCAGACCGGACATGCCGAACAGCAGCACCCTGCGGCGGTTGGACGCCAGCCATTGTGCGCGATTGTAGATCATCTGGACCCCCGGGGCGTTTTGCCCCCTTTAGCGCGCCGGCCGCGCCGCGTCACGGGGTTTCGGCCGACTGTTGAGGATCAGGAGCCCCGCCGCGATCACCGCAAAGCCGAAGACCTCGCTCAGCGTCAGCCGCTCGCCAAAGGCCACCACCCCGGCGATGATCGCCACCGGCGGGATCAGCAGCGTGACGAGCGAGGCATTCCCCGCCCCCGCCAGCGCCAGCACCCGGAAATAGACCAGATAGGCCATCGTCGTGCAGCCCACGATCAGCCACAAAAGCGCGAAATCCACCGGCGCGGGCCAATCGAACCCCGGCACGCCCTCGAAGATCAGCGCGACGGGCACCTGCCACAGCGTCGCGCCGGTCATCATCCCCGCCGCGCCGACCTCGGGCGCAAGGCCCCGCGTCAGCATCCGGGTATGCGCCGCGCCGAAGGAATAGCACAGCGCCGCGCCAATGATCGCGAACTGCCCGACCGAGGTCAGGCTCAGGCCATGCAGCGCCTCCGGCCCGATGGCGAGGATGACGCCGCAGAACCCCACCAGCACGCCAAGCGCCTTGCGCGGGGTCAGCTGCTCGTCGCGAAGGATCAACGCCGCCACCGCCACGCCAAAGATCGCCGAGGCCGCGTTCAGGATCCCCGCGAGGCTCGACGCGATATATTGCTGCCCCCAGGCGATGAGCGAAAACGGCAACGCACAGTTCAGCACGCCGATCATCACGAACCGCGGCAGCAAGGCCCAGTCCCATGGCACCGGCAGCCTGCGCAGCAGCACGATCGCCCACAGCAGCAGCCCCGCGCCGCAGGTCCGGAACGCCACGATGGTGAACGGCCCGACGCCCTGCAACGCCAGCCGGTTGCCCAGGAACGACGTCCCCCACAGCAGCGCCAGCGCCCCGAGGAGCGCCCAGGCCAAAGGGCTCATCGACGGGGACGGGGATTGGCTGGGCATGGCGACTCACGCAAGGAAACGGCGGCACGCTATCCGCAGCGCGCCGCCGGAGCCAGCCGCATCCTGTAACGGATACAATCGGCGCTCAGAAGGTGAAGCCCACGCGCACCCCCGCCGCGACGGCATAGTTGTCGTTGAAATCGGCCCGCGCGGTGCCCGCCGTCTGCGCCGAGGCATCGCCCATCCACAGATAGCGCAGCCCGGCGGTAACCTTCATGTTGTCGCGGGTATAGACGGCGGCGACGCCGATCCCCTTGTAACCGCGCACCGGGCTGAACGGGCTGACCAGATCGTCGCCGGTCAGGGTTTCCCATGTGGCGAAGACCGATCCCGACCAGTTTTCGTTGAACCTGTGGCCGACGCCCAGCGTATAGGTCGTGCTGTTGTCGAGATCGACGAGGCTGCGCCCCGCCTTGTCGTAGAACCACTCCGGCTTGATCTGGAACTGGCTCCAATGCACCCAGCGGACCGAGCCGAACACCAGCCAGTCGGGCGCAACGCCGGTCTGGAAGTCGAGCGTCCAGGCTTCGGGCGTATGCACCTCGGTCGTGCCGCCGGTGGCGACGGTCATCGGCCCCATCCGCTCGTTGGTGCCGAATTCATGGGTCACCTTGGACTGATAGGTCAGCGCCACGCGCAGCGCGATGTCGGGCCGCTCATAGGCGACACCGCCGACATAGCCCACCGACCAGTCGTTCTTGAAGGTGACGTTGTACCCGTTCAGAGCGCCATAGGCGAGGCCGCCGAGGTTCACCACCGCCGAGGCATCGCTGAGCCGGAAGCCACCATGCACCGACCAGTTCGGCGTGAACTTGTAGCGCAGGAGCGCCGTATAGCCTTCGGACTGCACCACCGCCGACGTGCCCCCCAGCAGGGCCGATGTCGCGTCATAGCCGATATCCGCGCCATAGAAATGGTCGTAGACCAGCGCCATCGACCACTGGTCGTTGAATTCGTGCTTGAACGAAACCCCCGGCAGGTAATGGTTGGCCGCAATGCCGCCGGTCGCGCCGCCCAGAACGTCGGTGCCATGCACCGAGGGGCGCACCCGCCCATAGGACAGTTCGAGGTAGTTCTTCCCCTCCTCGAACAGGATCCCCACGGATTGGGTCGACCGCTCGATCCCGCCCGCGTGGGACGCACTCGCAGCGAGGGCAAGCAGGCTCGCCCCCTTCAAGATGTGTCTCATTTTTCCTCCCCGAGTTTTGCAACTCCTCCATGGCTCAGCGTAGCATGACGCGTGCGTAAATCAATCGCGGGGCCGCGTGACGTGGCGTGATTCCCGCGCGGCCTCCCCGAGGGATGACACTGGCCCGCTCCGGACATCGGCGGCATCCGCCCGCGCGGATTTGCCCTGGGTTGATTCGACGCGGCAGCGGTTTCACCACATCCACCCCGCACGCGCCGGTTTCCCTTGCCGTCCTGCCAGGGCGCGTATCCGTCCCGCGCGCGGATCTGTCGGGCGTGAACCATATCGGACAGCGGCACGGGGCCGCGTATCTGTCCCCGGCGCGGCGCCGATCAACCGTAGCCGGGGCGTGCTATCCCCGCGCGGATTTGCCCGCTTTCGCCCGGCGCGGGTTTTGGGCAGTTTGGCGGCATCTGTCCGGGAGACCACCAATGAGACTTGCCCCGATGAAGCCGACACCGCGCGGGTTGTGGCGTCGCACGCCACCGGCGATCTTTCCGCCGACGCTCGGGCTTCTGGCGCTCGGCCTCGGGTGGCGGCGGGCGATGCCGGTCTTCGGCCTGCCGCAGGGGCTGGCCGAGGCTGTCCTTGGCGCGGTGACGCTCCTGGCGCTCTTTGCCCTGCTGGCCTATGCGGCGAAGATCCTGCGCCGGCCGGCCGCCGCGCTGGAGGATCTGCGCATCCTGCCCGGCCGCGCGGGGCTTTCGGCGGCGGTGCTGTGCCTTTATCTGATCGCGCTGGCGCTGGCGCCCTATGGCGCGGGGCGGGCTGTGTTCTGGGCGGGGGTCTGCGCGCATCTCGCGCTGACAGCGGCGATGGCTTTCCTCCTCGCCACCGGCCCGGCGGAGCAGCGCCGCGTCACCCCGGTCTGGCACCTGACCTTCACCGGCTGGATCGTCGCCGCGCTGGCGGCGCAGGGGCTGGGGCTTTGGGCGCTGCCGCTGTTCTGGGTCGGGCTGGTCGCGGCGGGGATGGTCTGGGCCCTCTCCCTCGCACAGTTCCTGCGCGAAAGCGTTCCCGCGCCGCTGCGCCCGCTGCTGGCGATCCACCTCGCCCCGGCGGCGGTTCTGGGCACGGTGGCGCAGGGCCTCGGCGCGGCGGGGGCGGTACAGACCTTCGCCCTCCTTTCGGCCTTCGGGCTGGCGGTGCTGCTGCTCGGCGCGCGCTGGCTGCTGGCGGCGCGGTTCACGCCGCTCTGGGGCGCCTTCAGCTTTCCGCTGGCCGCTACCGCCGGGTTCTGGATCGCCCATGGCTGGACGATCGCGGGCGGGCTCCTGCTGGTCGCGGCCACGGGGGCGATTCTTCCGCTCGCGCTGCGGATCTACCGGATGTGGGCGGACGGGCAACTTGCCGTGAAGACGAACGCTGCCATCGCCTGACCCCTTGCAATTTGCAAGGAAGGGTGAAACTGGGACGTGCCAAACGTATCAGGTCAGGAGATTCCGATGCAGATTCGCGAGGCGCTCACCTTCGACGATGTTCTTCTCGTTCCCGCGGCTTCCTCGGTTCTGCCGGCGGAGGCCGATGTCTCCACCTGGGTGACCCGTTCGATCCGGCTGAACATTCCGCTGCTGTCCTCGGCGATGGACACGGTGACCGAAAGCGCGATGGCGATCGCCATGGCACAGGCGGGCGGCATGGGGGTGATCCACCGCAACCTCACCATCGAGCAACAGGCCGATGAGGTCAGCCGCGTGAAGCGGTTTGAAAGCGGCATCGTCTACAACCCGATCACCCTGACCCCGGACCAGACGCTGGCCGATGCCAAGGCGCTGGTCGCGCGCTACAACGTCTCGGGTTTTCCGGTGGTGGATGAACGGGGCCGCGTCGTCGGCATCGTGACGAACCGCGACATGCGCTTCGCCTCGGACGACCGCACCCCGGTGCGCACGATGATGACCTCCGACAACCTGGCCATCCTGCACGAACCCGCCGACCGCGACGAGGCGATGCAGCTGATGAAGGCGCGCCGGATCGAAAAGCTGCTGGTGGTGGATGGCGACGGCAAGCTGACCGGCCTGCTGACCCTGAAGGACAGCGAAAAGGCCGTGCTGCACCCGCTGGCGACGAAGGACGAGAAAAGCCGCCTGCGCGCCGCCGCTGCCTCGACCGTGGGCGATGCGGGCTATGAACGCAGCTGCGCGCTGGTCGATGCGGGCTGCGACCTGATCGTGATCGACACCGCGCATGGCCATTCCGCCGGGGTGGCGCTGGCGGTCGAGCGGATCAAGAAATACCGCGCGGATGTGCAGGTCGTCGCGGGCAACGTGGCGACCGGCGCGGCGACCAAGGCGCTGATCGAGGCGGGGGCGGATGCGGTCAAGGTCGGCATCGGCCCGGGCTCGATCTGCACCACGCGGATCGTCGCAGGTGTGGGCGTGCCGCAACTGACGGCGATCATGGATGCGGTGGCGGGCGCGGGCGACGTGCCGGTCATCGCCGATGGCGGGATCAAGTTCTCGGGCGATTTCGCCAAGGCGATCGCGGCGGGCGCAAGCTGCTGCATGGTCGGTTCGGCCATCGCGGGCACCGACGAGGCGCCGGGCGAGGTGATCCTGTATCAGGGCCGCAGCTACAAATCCTACCGGGGGATGGGCTCGCTCGGCGCGATGGCGCGCGGCTCCGCCGACCGCTACTTCCAGAAGGACGCCGCCGCCGAGAAGCTGGTCCCCGAGGGGATCGAAGGTCAGGTGCCCTACAAGGGCGCCGTCGGCACCGTGCTGCACCAGATGGTCGGCGGGCTGCGCGCGGCGATGGGCTACACCGGCAACGCCACCGTGGCGCAGATGCGCGGCGGCTGCGAGATGGTGCGCATCACCGGCGCGGGGCTGAAGGAAAGCCACGTCCATGACGTGCAGATCACCCGCGAAAGCCCGAACTACCGCATCGGCTGACCCCTGCCCGACGCATGCGACATTCCGGCCCCGGGCATTCCGCCCGGGGCTTTTTCATGTCGCGATGGCTCCAGCCCGGCCCTGCACCGGACCAGAACACCATCATCTTATCAATCATTTAATATGCCTATGCCGGCGCATTCCGAGACCTGACCCACCCTTCTCTTGCCGACCCCTGTGAGTCCTCTCGAAAACGCTGGCTCATCAAGCCGCCGTCGATGCGGCACACCCCCGGTCGCAGGCCGTCGAGCTGCGCGATACCGTCCTGCCTGACTTCATGTGCAAGGACACGGACATTCATGCTCCAATATCGCCCCAACCCGCAAACGGGGCGCCATCGTCGCGCAGGCCCACGCTCTGGCGGAGGACGAGGCCAGAACCTGTACGCCAGAGGCATGGCGGGCCACTTCAGGCAGCGCAACATCATCCCCATACCCGGGCCAGATCAAGGCGCAGGACGTGAAGCGCTCCGATGGCAGCGGGTCGATCGGGAAAACCGCCATATCGTCGGGCCACGGGCGGCTGGCCGCACCCAGCGAACGGCAGGCGGCGATCGACGCCGGGAGCATGGCCGGGTGAAATCAGGGGCAGTCTTCCGCCACCAGCGGACCCGTATCGACGGCGCGCAGCACCCGTGCAATCGGCAACACACACGCGGGTCGCCCATCGCCAGCGGATAGCGCAGGACTTCTTCCAGCGGAATGCGCCTGTGGGTCAGCAGGGATGCCTGACCGCCCCCATCAGCCAGCAGGTGATCACCCACTGCACTGCGGGAAGCGGCAACGTGGCCCATGGTCACGATCATCCCGGCCAGAAGAGCCTCGTCGCGCGGCAAGACCGGATTGCCCTGATGAGGGAGTCGATGGTGCCATCCTCCGGCGCCCATTCGGGCAGGGAGACGTTGGTGGATGTTTGGACATGACAGCCCCCTATCGCCCGGCAGAAGACGCGGAGACCGCTGGCGAACCGCTCATCTGCACGGCGACCATGCCCAGCAAGATCAGCGCAATACCCGCCACCCGCCATGCGCCGGCAGGCTTGGGGGCCAGCCCCATCAAGCCATAATGGTCGATCAGCAGCGATGCCAGCATTTGGCCCGCGATTACGCTGACGATGAAGCTGGCCGCGCCCAGCTTGGGCGTCAACATGAGGGCGGCGGTGATATACGCCACCCCGGCCACACCGCCCAGCCACCACCATGCCGCCCCCTGCACCGCAGCCCCGAAAGCCGGAGCCGGGACGCGCATCAGCATCATCAAAGGCACGACGACAAGCGCGCTGACAGACAATGAAGCCAGCGTGGCCCACAACGGATGCCCCAGCGCACGCCCCAAAGCGGCGTTGCTCGCAGCCTGAAAAGGCACGGCGGCACCCGCCGCCACGGCGATCGCCATCGGAAGCACGCCGAAAAATGAAGATGGCCACTGCATACGAAAACACCTCACCACGGATGAAAGCATGCGTATGCTGATATATTTTTATCAAGAATGGAAATTCTCAATTCATACATATATTATTCGTTTCATGGATGACCTTCGGCGCATTGACCTCAACCTGCTGCTGACGCTTCATGCCTTGCTGGCGGAAAAACACGTCACGCGGGCGGCGTTGCGGCTGCACAAAAGCCAACCGGCGGTCAGCCATGCACTGGCGCAATTGCGGGAGATATTCAAAGACCCGTTGCTGACCCGGCGCGGCGCGGGCATGGCCTTGACACCACGCGCCCAGGATCTGCGGCTCCCCCTCGAAGCGGCTCTAGATCAGCTCAACGCGCTGCTGCATCAGGGTGCTTTCGACCCCCGTCAGGAGGTGCGCCGCTTTCGCGTTGCCATGTCCGACTATGCGGCGCATCTCGTTCTGCCGACGCTGGTGAAACGGTTGCGCGATCAGGCACCCGGCGTTGACATGGTTGTGTGCCAGGCCAGTCGCGAAGCCATGCTGGCCCAGCTCGCGGACGGCGAGATCGACCTGGGCCTTGGCGTATTTCCGGAGACCGCAAGCAACATCGTCATCGAAACCCTGTTCGAGGAAACTTTCGTCAGCGTTGCCGATAAACGCTCGCTGCCCCTGTGCGGCGTGCTGCCGCTGGACGATTGGCTGGCGCGTCCGCATGTGCTGGTCGCCACGAGGCCGGATACGGAAAACGAAATCGACGCGGCCCTGACCGCTCAAGGGCGGCACAGGCGCATTGCGCTCGTCTTGCCGCACTGGCGCGCTTCGACCGAAGTGTTGACGGGCACGGATTTGATCCTGACCGTTGCCAGCCGCGCACTGGATCATCTGGCCGATGATCAGGGCTTGACGCGCTTCACGCCGCCATTCGAATTGGCCAGTTTCGCATTCCAGCAAGCCTGGCATATACGCCGGGAGGCCGATTCCGCACATCATTGGTTCAGAAGCGTTGTCAGGGATTGCAGCCGACCGATCCAGCGCATTGCCGGGAAGTAACCGAAGGGCCGCGCTGTCGCCCGATGCCGTCCTCACGGCAGGGAATGCCGGGGATTTTAAGAAACTGGCCTTTGATCGGGGCAATTCCTCAACGGATGTTAACGAGATGGCATGGATCAGGGGCGCAGAATGGCGCCGAGACACATGCGTATCCGGTTCCCAGATGATCAGTTCCTCCGATATCCCCGCACCTGCGCCAAACACCGCCACCCGCCCCGCTTCGCGTCGGGCCGAGGGGGGCGCCCCCCTCCCCTCCGGCTGGTGGATCCTGCCGATGACACTCGCGGGCGGGGGGCTCATCGTGACAGCCTGCCTGTTCCTCGGGGTCTGGCTGACGCTCGGATCGCTCGCCGCGCTGTCCGCCGGATCGGCCTTCGGCGCCGCGCAACTCGCCCGGAGCGCGGCGGCCCGGCAGGGTTGAAACCTTCCCCCAAGCCGCCCACAATACACTCCGGGCAAAAAACATTCCGGGTATGGGAACCTTCCCCGCCCAGATGCGTTCGACCCTGTATGCGTCCTGAGAGGAGATACCCATGCGCAAGTTTCTGTTTCCCCTGTTGGCTCTGGCTGCGCTGAGCGCCTGCGAAACCGTCAAGGGCGCGGGCCAAGACATCCAGTCCGCCGGCCACGCCGTCAGCACCGAAGCAAGCAGGGCGCAATCGAAGATGTGACGGCTCACCCATCTCCTCGTCCCGGCCCGGAGCAGCGGTTTCCCGTTGCTCCGGGTTTTTTCATGCCATAGGGCCGTTTCCGGAAAGGTGCGACGGAAGGGCGGGTGTCCAGCGTTTGTTGACAATAAAGCTCACCCATATAAAAGCCATCCCAAGCCGAGCCCGCGATCCTTCGCAAGCATCGCCAGCCAATCCAGTCCAAACCCGAAGGAACATCATGGCCCAGTCCTCCGTTCTCCGCCTCCGTCTTCCGCTGGCGCTCTCGCTCGTCGCCCTGCTTGGCTCGACCGTCACCACGCTCGCCGAACCCGTGTTCGGTACCCCCGCGCCGTTTTCCGGCATGGTCCGCTTTGCCGGGCCGCAGGGCGCCCCGGTCTACAGCGGCGAAGAGATTTCGGCCGACGGCCGCGGCTTCGCCCCCGGCCAGCCGATCACCGTGCTGCGCGGCGCGACCCGGCTCTCGCCCGAAGACCTCAAGGCCGATGACAAGGGCGGCTTCTCCTTCACCTTCCCGCTGCCCGCCGATGCGGTGACCGGCCTCCAGCCGATCGTCGTCCAGACCGCCGGACCCGACAGCGCCGATGTCGTCGACATGCAGGTCTCGCCGAAGATCCCGGTTTCGGGCGCCGAGAAGTTCGACATCGTGGCCGAGAAGGTCACCCGTGGCCTCTATCAGGTCGTCTATAGCGAGAAGAACGGCGTCCTGTTCGTCACCTCTGCCGTGGGCCGCCCGCCGGTAAAGGACTCGAAGCTGCTGAAGCTTGACCCGAAGACGCTGAAGGTCCTGGCCGAAGTCAGCCCCACCGAAGCCCCCGCGCAGGGCGACCGTCCCGGCGGCCTCTTCGCGGTTTATGGCGTCGCGGTGGATGATGCGAACGGCACCGTCTGGGTCGGCAACAGCCGTCAGAACACCATCGCGGTCTATAACCAATCCGACCTGTCGCTGGTGAAGCAGTTCCCGGCGGGCACCGTGCCGCATTCGCGCGACATCATCGTCGATGCGGCGAATGGTCTGGTCTATGCCGGAACCTCGGTGAACAACCAGATCATGATCTTCGACGCCAAGACGCTGGAGCAGGTCGATACGATCACCATCGACTCGAAGGAACGCGGCGGCAAGTTCGGCATCATGAGCCTGACCTTCGACCCGGCGGCGCATACGCTCTACACCGTGTCGATGACCTCGGCCGAACTGGCGCGAATCAATCTGAAGGACAAGTCGGTGGACGTCCTGCCGGTGCCGGGATCGGTGCGCGGCTCGGGCATCGCCTATGATCCGAAGGCCGACCGGATCTTCGTGGCCTCGCAAGGCTCCGACAACCTGATCGCGATCGACGGCAAGACCGGCGACGTCGTGTTCGACACCCCCGTGGGCGCGGGCCCGCTGAACGCACTTTACGATGCGGCGACCGGCACGGTTCTGGTGATGAACCGCGGCTCGGACACGATCGCCAGCGTCGATGCCGCGACCGGCAAGATCGTCGCCAACCTCGCGGTCGGTTCCTTCCCGAACCACGCCACCGTGACGCAGGACGGCACCATCTATGCGGTGAACAAGTCCCGTGGCCAGGACGATGCCGAGGGCGATCAGATCTGGCGCATCGTTCCGAAGAAATGAGCGCAGCGCGTCCTCTGGATGCCGCCCCCACGGGCGGCGTCTTTCCGCTGCAACGGCTCAGTGCCGGGCTGGCGCGGCTGGAAACCGGCGCTGCGGGGCTGATGGCGGCGGCAACGCTGGCCATCACCGCGGCGGCGGCGCTGGCGCGCTATTTCGGCGCGCCGCTGGTTTGGGCGGATGAGGCAGCGATCGCAACGATGACCTGGGGCGCCTTTCTGGGCGCCTCGGCCCTGTTCGCCACGCGGGGACATATGGCGATGGAACTGCTGCCCGACCTGCTCGGCCCCACCGGACGGCGGCGGCTGGCGCGGCTGTCGGACCTGATCGTGCTGGCGGCTTTCGCCGGGCTTGGCTGGCTGCTGTGGCGCTGGTTCGACCTGCCCGGGCTGATCCGCGCCGGCTCGGCGGAGGCGATGGCGCAAGAGACGTTCAATTTCATCTGGCTGGAGCCGACGCAGACGCTCGGCATCCGCAAGATCTGGATCTGGCTGGTGCTGCCGCTGTTCACCCTGGGCGGCACGGTGCATACGCTGGCCCATCTGGCGGCGCGGTCATGATCGGCGTGGCCTCTCTGAGCGGGCTGTTCCTGCTCGCGGTGCCGATTTCGGTCGTGCTGGCGTTGACCTCCGTCGTGCTGATCCTGTCCACGGGCGATGCCGTGCTGCTCGACAGCCTGCCGCAGCAACTGCTGGCCGGGGTGGACAGCTACGGCCTGCTGGCGCTGCCGCTGTTCATCCTGCTGGGCGAAGCGATGAGCCTTTCGGGCGCCGGGCGGCGGCTGGTGAACCTTGCCGCGGCGATGGTCGGCCCGGTGCGCGGCGGGCTGGCCCATGTCAGCCTGATCGCCAATGTGATGCTGGCGGCGATCCTCGGCTCCACCGTCGCGCAGCTGACGGTGATGACCCGGATGATCGTGCCCGAGATGGAAAAGGCGGGCTATCCGCGCCAGGACGCGGTGTCGATCGTCGCGGCGGGCTCGCTGCTGGCGCCGGTCCTGCCGCCCTCGATGATGTTCATCCTATACGGCGTGATCGCGCAGGTGCCGGTCGGCGAATTGTTCAAGGCGGGGCTGATTCCCGGCCTGCTGATGACGCTGGCCTTCTTCGCCGTGATCTCGGTCAAGGCGCGGCGCGTGCCCTATCCCGTCGCCGCCCCCGCCGATGGCGCCCGGCGCCGCCGCGCGCTGATCGAGGCGCTGCCCTCCGCGGTGATCCCGCTGTTCATCGTGGCCTCGATCCTCACCGGCTTCGCAACGCCGACCGAGGCGGGCGGCATCGGCACGCTGATCGCGCTGGCGGTCGGGCTGCTGGTGCATCGCGAAATGCGGCTGTCGGACCTGCCTGCCATGTTCTGCCGCGCGGCGCTCGGCTCGGCGGCAGTGCTGTTCCTCGTTGCGGCGGCGCAATTGCTGGGCTGGGTGCTGGCCTATGCCGACCTGCCCGCACAGGTGGCGGCGGCGCTGTCGGCCGCTTCGGGTTCGCCCGCCGCCTTCATGATCCTGCTCAACGTCCTGCTGATCGCCATCGGCACGGTGCTGGAGCCGATCCCGGCCCTGCTGCTGGTGGTGCCGGTGGTCACGCCGATCGCGGCGCAGTTCGGCATCGACCCGATCCACCTTGGCCTCGTGATCAGCATCAACCTGTCGCTTGGCCTGCTGACGCCGCCGGTCGGCGCGGCGCTGTTTGCCGCCGCCAGCCTGTCGAACCTGTCGGCCGGAAAAATCGCTGCCGGGCTGACGCCCTATCTGGCCGCGGCCTTCGCCACGCTTCTGACGATCTCGCTCTGGCCCGTTCTTTGAGGAGGACTCCCATGTATCGCCGCACATTTCTGGCAACCGGCGCCGCGCTGGCCCTGAGCCGCCCGGCCCTTGCCGCGGGCACGGCCCTGCGCATCGGCCTGATCACGCCCCCCGCCCATCAGTGGAGCAAATCCGCCCAGGGCCTGGCCGACCGTCTGGCGGCGAAGTCGGGCGGCGCGGTGACGCTGACCGTCCTGCCCGCCGGGCAGCTTGGGTCCGAAACGCAGATGCTGCAACAGTTGCAGACCGGCGCGCTGGACATGGCGTTCCTGACCATCGGCGAATTCGCGAACCGGGACGCCGATTTCGGCGCGCTGCTGGCGCCCTGTCTGGTGAAGGACATCCCCGGGGCGCGGGCGCTGCTGGCGAAGCCCACGGCGGGGGAGTTGCTGGACAAGACCCGGGCGCTCGGGCTGGTCGGGCTGGGCTTCGGCCTGGCGGGGATGCGGCAGACGCTGCTGCGCAAACCCGCCGCCACCGTCGCCGATCTGGCGGGCCGCAAGATCCGCGCCCTGCCCCTGCCGCAGGAGATGGACTTCTGGACCCGCATCGGCGCGACGCCGACGCCGCTGCCCCTGCCCGCGCTTTATGACGCGCTGTCGAACGGCCAGATCGACGGCATGCAGATTGACTTCGAGGGCACCTGGAATAGCCGCTATTTCGAGCTGGCGCAGGAGATGCTGGCCTCGAACCACATGATCTTCCCGATGGTCGCCGTCGCCTCGGCGCGGCGCTGGAAGGTGCTGCCCGACGATACCCGCACCCTTCTCACCGCAGAGGTGCAGTCCGCGCTGTCCGAGATCCTGAACGCCTATGACGGGCTCGATGCCGCCTATCGCGGGCAGATCGAGGCAACGGGCTTCCCGGTCCATACCGTGGGCGCCGATTTCTTCGGCCCGGCGATCGAGGGCTGGTATGAAACCTGGCGGGTCAAGACCCCGATCCTGACGAAGCTGGAGGCCGATGCGGGCCGGGCCTGAGCCCCCGCAAGCCCGCGTCTATCGGCGCGGGCGCCCCAGCATCCGGCGCAGCGTGCCGTCGCGCCACAGGCCCTCGTGGACGCCGACCATGGCGACATGCCCCAGCACCACGGCCCCCAGCAGCCAGGCCAGTTCGCCATGCAGCAGGTTCGCGGCATTCACCGCCCAGCCGATCTCCTCCCCCTCGGCACGCGGCGCGAAGATCGGAATCCCCAGCGGTGCGAAACCGCGCGTGCCGCCCCAGGCCCGCAGCAGCCCCAGCGCCGGAACCGCCACCATCAGCACATAAAGCAAGGCATGCCCCGCCTTCGCCGCCAGCCCCAGCAGCCCCTCATGCGGCGGGCGGTTGCCCATGTTGATCAACGCCCACAACACCCGCGCCACGATCAGCACGAACAGAAGCGCGCCGATCCATTGATGCGTGCCGACGAAGAAACCGGCAACCGGATGGCGCCCCAGCATCAGCCGCAGCCCCATTCCCAGGAACTGCCACAGGATCAACCCCGCAACCGACCAGTGCAGCAGCCGGGTGATCAGGCCATATTTCGTTTCCGTGTCGGCGATCTGCATCTAGCCCTCCGCTGGTCCGTCCACCATGATCATCAGCCGCCCGAGTGAGCAGCGTTCGACCCGTGCCGAAATGCCGTAGACCTGCCGCAGCAGATCGGGGGTCAGAACCTCCTGCGGCGCACCCGCCGCCGCCAGCCCGCCGCCCGAAAGCATCACGATCCGGTCCGCCCATTGTGCCGCCTGCGCCAGATCATGCAAGACCGCGATCACGATCCGGCCCTCGCGCGCCAGCGCCCGCGCCTCGCGCAGCAGGGCGAACTGCCGCGCAAGGTCCAGCGCCGAGGTCGGTTCGTCCAAAAGCAGCAGACGCGGATCGCGGATCATCGCCTGCGCCAGCGCCACCGCCTGCCGCTGCCCGCCCGACAGCGCATTGAGCGGCCGGAGCGCAAGATCGCCCAGCCCGAAACGGTCCAGAACCGCCACCGCATGGGCACTGCCACCGACCGCCGCGCGGGTCATGCCGCCGCCCGCGTTCATCGCGACAAGGAGGCTGTCCAGCACGCTCAGCCCCGACCGCGCATCGAGCGACTGCGGCATGAACCCGACCCGGCGCGCGAGTTCCGCGCGCGGGAGCTGCGCCACGTCGTCGCCATCCAGCGTGACCCGCCCCTCGGCGGGCAGCAGCCGCGCGATCGCCCGCAGAAGGGTGGATTTCCCCGCCGCATTCGGCCCCGCGATCACGGCGAATTCGCCCTGGGCGAAAGGCGGCAGGGTCAGATCGTCAATCACCCTGCGCGGGCCGCGCGCCACCGTCAGGTTGCGGATTTCCAGCGTCATTCCCGCCCCCCACGCCGCAGCACCAGCAAGAAGAATACCGGCAGGCCGACGAGCGATGTCACGATCCCCACCGGCAGCAGCACCCCGGGGATCAGCATTTTCGACAGCACCGAGGCCAGCGACATCAAGAGCGCCCCGGTGAACAGGCTCGCGGGCAGCATGAAGCGCTGATCCTCACCCACCGCCAGCCGCGCGATATGCGGCCCCGCCAGCCCGACGAAGCCGATGACCCCCACCATCGACACCGCCGCCGCGGCGAGCAGGCTGACCCGGATCAGCGTCCAGCGCCGCAACCGCTCGACATCCACGCCGAAGCCGCGCGCCTGTTCCGCCCCCAGCCGCAGCGCGGTGAGCCGCCACGACGCCATCAGCGAAAACGGCAGGCACAGCGCCAGCACGGCCCCGATCAGCCAGATCCCCTCCCACCGGGCATTCGCAAGGCTCCCCATCGTCCAGAACACCAGCTGTTGCAGCGCATCGGGCGAGGCCACGAACTGCACCAGCGCCAGAAGCGCCGCAGCGGTGAAGTTGACCGCGATGCCCAGCAAGATCACCACCTCGGTCCCGCCACCGCGCGCGGCGGAGGCCAGTTGCAGCAACCCGAGCGCCCCGAGCGCGAACAGGAAGGCATTGGCCGAGACCCCCCAGATCGCCGGCACCCCCGGCACCGCGAACCCGAGCACGATCGCCACCCCCGCGCCAAGCGCCGCCGAAGCGGACACGCCCAGCGTGAAGGGTTCGGCCAGCGGATTGTCCAGCACGGTCTGCATCTCCGCCCCCGACAGCGACAGCGCCGCACCGACCAGAAGCGCCATCAGCGCCACCGGCAGCCGCACCTGCCAGACGATCACCTGCGCCGCGCGGGGCACATCCTCGGCCCCGGTCAGCGCGCCGATCACCTGATCCAGCGGCAGGCCCGACGGCCCGGAGACCAGATCGAGCAGCACCGAACACAGCGCGCCCAGCCCCAGCAGCCCGACCAGAACCGCCCGCCGCCGCAGCCGCGCGTGGTGAACCGCAACAATATCGCTCATTTCACCCACCACGTTCCGGTCAGGGGCACCGGCGAGAAGCGGCGCTCGAATTCCGCCATGGTCGCATCGGGGTCGAGGTCCGGGAACAGATCCGGATGGAACGCCCGCGCCAGATATTCGACCAGCGCGACATGCGCCG
Source organism: Paenirhodobacter sp. (assembly GCF_047600745.1). GTDB lineage: Bacteria > Pseudomonadota > Alphaproteobacteria > Rhodobacterales > Rhodobacteraceae > Rhodobacter. The sequence continues at coordinate 1,149,061 of NZ_JASGKI010000004.1, forward strand.
GAAAATCGTTGAACAGATGCCAGATCCCATAGGCATGGCCCTCGCGCACCGCGCGCAGATCGGCAAAACCGGGGGCCGAGGTCAGCGCGGCAAAGGTCTCGCGCGCCGTTTCGCCGCTGGCCCCGACGCCCAGAACCAGCCCGCCCCGCGCCGCCATATGCGCGCCGCCGGTGGCGATATAAACATCCGGATCGGCAGCGATCAGGTTTTCAAGCCCGATATTGCCCATCACCCCCGGCACCGTGTCGCGCCCGATGTTACGGCCCCCGGCGATGCGGACGAAATCATCGAACACGCCCGGCCCAACGGTGGCGCAGCAGCCCTGCGGCGCAGCATGGACATGGATGAAGACGCGCGGCGTCGTGGCGCCCGCGACCCGCTCCCGCACCGCGTTCATATGGCTTTCGTAGAAGGTCACGAAGTCCTCGGCCCGCGCTTCGGCCCCGGTCAGCCTGCCCATCAGCCGCAGGCTGGGCACGGTATTTTCCAGCGGCTGCGAGAAGAAATCGACGAAGGCCACCGGAATCCCCGCCGCCGCGAGCGTCTGCAACGGCACCGCCATCTGCGGCGCATCGGCGTCCATCGTGCTCAGGATCACCAGATCGGGCGCCAGCGAAATCACCTGCTCGACCGAAATCAGCCGGTTCCCCGCGCCGACCGAGGTGATCTGCGCCACTTCCGGGAATTTCGCCCGATAGGCCGCGAGCGTCGCGGGATCGAGCCCCTTGTCCTCGCGCCAGCCCACGACCAGCGCGGCCGGATCGTCATGCAGCATGCCCAGCACCGCCAGATGCCGCGCCTCGCCCAGAACGATCCGCTGCGCCGGGGCGGAGAGCACCACCTCCCGCCCGGTGACATCCGTCGCCCGGATTTCGGCATGCGCACAAAGCGGCACCAGCAGCAGCGCCAAAAGCAATCGGATCATCGCGGGCTCCTTTGGGAATTTGCGGTCTGGCGGGGCATTGAAACCGGATGCCGGGGCTTTTAGTTGACTACTATTCTCAACAACGAAGCGCAACCGATGACCCCCAGCCTCCCCCCGCATCACGGCCGCAAGGCGGCGCTGGAGATCCTGTGCGCCCCCTGCGCCACGCATCGGATCGAGGTGTTCGACCCGGCGGTGGCGCCGAACCTTCCGGGCGGGCTGGGTTATCGGCTGTTCCGCGCGGTGCCGCGGGCGGGGGATGGGGGGGTGCTGTGGCTGCTCGACGGCAACGGCGCGTTCGATTTCCTGACGCCCGGGATGCTCGAACGGGTGCCGGGGGTGGCGGTGATCGGCGTCGGCTATCAGACCGACGAGCAATTCGCCCGATCCGAACGGGTCTATGACTATACGCCGGGCGGCGACCGCCCCGATCCGCATCACCCCGGGCGGCGGGCGGGCGGCGTGGCGGGGTTCCTGCCGCTGCTCACCGGGCCGCTGCGGGCGGCGGGCGAGGCCGGGCTGTCGGTGGATCCGGCGCGGCGGACGCTGTGGGGGCATTCCTTCGGCGGGCTTTGTGCGCTGGCGGCGATGCCGGGGGGGTTCGCGCGCCATGCGCTGGCCAGCCCCTCGGTGTGGTGGGACGAACCGGCCGCGCTGGCGCTGGCACGGTGCGCGCGGGGGACGGTACTCCTGTCGCTGGGCGACCGGGAGCAGCGCACCGGATCGACCGGCCCCGCGCCGCAGGGCCCGCCCCCCGCCGCCCTTCGGCTGGCCGAAGTGTTGCGCGCCCAGCCGGGGGTGGATCTGCGGCTGAGCGTGCATCCGGGCGCGGGGCATATCGCAACGCTGCCCGCCTCGCTCCCCGATGCGCTCAGCCTTGCAGCCGCGCGCTGAACAGCGGGCCAAGGCGGTCGGCGGCGGGTTGCGAGACCATCTCCGGATGCAGCATCGGCAGGTCGATCGCCTCGACCGAGGCCGCATGCGGCGCCCAGAGGCCGGCGGTGAAGTCCCGTCCGGCATGGTCCCGCGCCGCCCGGACATGCAGCAATTCGCCGTCATACCGCCGATGATGATGCGCCCGGATCAGCCGGTTCGTCCCCGTCACCAGCCGCACCACCGCATCCAGAACCGGCTCCGGCAACGCGCCGAGCGCCGTCCCCCCCTGCCGCAGGAACCCCACCACCGCCGCGCGGGTATCGAGTTCGGGATGCGCCTCCGGATCCTGCCCGGCGATCGCCAGCAGGGCGCGCAGCGCGGCGACGGGATCGGGCTCCGGCTCCGCGCGCCAGCACTCCGCCGGATAGGCATCGAGCAGCGCGACAAGGCCGAGCTGCCGCCCCCGCTCGCGGAACTGCACCGCGATCTCCTGCGCGAGGATGCCGCCCACCGACCAGCCTGCCAGATGCACCGGCCCCTCGGGCCACTCCGCCGCGATCCGCGCAACGTAATCGGCGGCCAGCGCGGTCAGGCTATCGGGAAACGCCCCGCCCGCCAGCAGCGGCGATTGCACCGCCCAGACCGGATGGCCCGGCATCGCGCGCGCCAGCCTGCGGTAGCACCACCCCAGCCCCCCCGCCGGATGCAGCACGAAGAGCGGCGCGCCCTCCCCCCGGCCAAGCGCCAGCATCGGCGCAAGGCCCGCCTGCGCCTCTCCGCGCAGGGTCATCGCGCGCGCCAGCCCGGCAATGGTCGGGGTCTCGAAGATCTGGCCCAGGCCGGGATCGTGGCCGAAGGCCTCCTCCATCCGCAGGCTCAACGTCACCGCCGTGAGGGAATCGCCGCCGAGCGCAAAGAAATCCGCCTCCCGCCCCGGTGTATCAGGCAGATGCAGCACCGCGCGATAAAGACCCGCGATCCGGGTTTCGACCGGGCCTTCGGGTGGGGTGCCCGCCGCCACCGCGAACACCGGCGCGGGCAGGGCCTTGCGATCGAGCTTGCCCGAAACTGTCATCGGCCAGTCCGTCAGCGCCACCACCGCCGCGGGCACCATATGCGCGGGCAGCCGCCCGGCCAGATCCGCCGCCAGCCGCGCCGGGTCGAACCCCGCATCGGCCAGCACATAGGCCACCAGCCGCTCGTCGCGCACGATCACCACCGTGTCGCGCACAAGGCCGGTGTCGCGGATCGCGGCCTCGATCTCGCCGGGTTCGATCCGCATGCCACGGATCTTCACCTGATGATCGGCCCGGCCCAGATAGACCACCGCGCCATCGGGGCGCAGCATCGCCACATCGCCGGTATCATACAGCCGCCCGAACGGCGTTTGCACGAACCGCTGCGCCGCCAGGTCCGGCCGCCCCAGATAGCCGCGCGCCAGTTGCACGCCCCCGAGCCAGAGCCCCCCGCGCACCCCCGCCGGAACCGGCCGCCCGCGCTTGTCCAGCACATGCACCTGCGTGTTCCAGACCGGGAAGCCGATCGGCACCGGGTCGGAGGTATCGCGCGGCGACGCCTCCCAATAGGTCACATCCACGGCGGCCTCGGTCGGGCCGTAAAGGTTGTGCAGATCGGCCGTGATCCGGGCATGGAACCGCGCGCGATGCGCCGCCGTCAGCGCCTCGCCCGAGCAGAACACACGCGCGAGCCGCAGCCCCTCCGACGCGGGCGCGTCGAGGAAGGCCGAGAGCATCGAGGGCACGAAGTGCATCGTGGTGATCCCCTGCCCGCGCACCAGCGCCGCGATGGCCTTCGGGTCCCGATGCGCACCGGGCGGCGCGAAAACCAGCGTCGCGCCGCACAGATAGGGCAGGAACAGTTCCCACACCGAGACGTCGAACGTCGTCGGCGTCTTTTGCAAAATGCGATCCTGCGGGCCGAAGCCGTAATGGTCGCGCATCCACAGCAGCCGGTTCACGATGGCGCGGTGTTCGATCATCACGCCCTTCGGCTCGCCGGTGGAACCCGAGGTGAACAGGATATAGGCGAGGTCATCCGGCCCCGCCCCGGCCTCGGGCGCGGCGCCGTCGCGCGGCCAGTCGGCGGGCGCGAAATCGGTCTCCGACAACACCGCCACCGCCCCGGTGCGCTCGATCAGCGCGGCGAGACGCGCGGGCGGATTGTCCGGGTCGAGCGGCACATAGGCCGCCCCCGCCCGCAGCACCGCGACCAGCGCCACCGCCAGATGTTCGGACCGCGGCAGCGCCACCGCCACCACCCTGCCCGGCCCAGCCCCGCGCGCCCGCAGCGCCCCGGCCAGCGCGGCGGAACGGCGGTCGAGCTCGCGATAGCTCAGCACGGTATCGCCGAACTGCACCGCCGGGGCATCGGGCGTGCGCGCCATCTGCGCCACGATCAGATCGGTCAGCGTGGTATCGGGCAGCGGCTGCGCCGTGGCATTGACCTGCACGAGCCAGGCGGTTTCCTCATCCGTCACCGTCGGCACATCGGCCAGCCGCGCGGCCCCCACCGCCCGGCGCAGGAACTCCGCCAGCCGGTGCAGATGCGCCGCCCCCGCCGCGCGGGTGTAAAGGGTCGGGTTGCTGTCGATCTCCAGCGACAGGCCGTTCACCGCATCGCCCCGGAAGGTCGCGGTCAGGTCGTCCACCGCACCGGCGCTCAGGATATGCAGATCGGCCCGGAGTCCCGCAAAGCGCGGCGGCATGTCGAAGGGCTGCACGTTGATCAGCGGGCCGTAAAGCCGCGCGTCGATCGCCGTCCGCCGCAGATCCCGGCGCAACTGTTCCGAGCGATAGCGGCCATGGCGGCGCAGTTCGGCCAACCGCGCGGCCCCGGCCTTCAGCACTTCGTCAAGCGGCGCGTCCTCGTCCGGATCATACCGGAACGGCAGCACATTCATCCACATGCAGGGCACGCGGGCGACCCGGGTGCCCATCCGCGCCATGAAGGGCAGGCCGAAGACGCGTTCCCCCTCGCCCGACACGCGCGAAAAATAGGCCGCGCTGAGCAGGGTCAGCGCATCGGGCCAGCCCGAGCCCGCCCGCGCCCGCAGCGCCGCGCAGAACGCCGGGTCAAGCTCCATCCGCGCCCGGTCGAAGCTGCGCGCGGTGACGGCGCGGCCCTCGGCAGGACCGGCGACGGTTTCCAGCCCGCGCAGTTCCGCGCGCCAGAACCCTTGATCCCCGGCGCGGCGGTCGGAGAGCCGCCAGGCGGCATCCTCGTCAAATGCCTGATCCAGCGGCGGGAAAGGCGCGGGCGCGGGGCGGCCTCCGACCAGCGCGGAATAGATCTCGCCCACCCGGTTGGTGAACAGCACGAAAGCATAGCCATCCGCCGCCAGATGGTGGATCCGCTCATACCAGAAATGCCGCTCCGGCCCGATCTGGAACAGCGTGAACGCCGCCACCGGATCGGCGGCGAGGTCCAGCGCCCGGTTGCTGTCCGCCGCCATTTCGGCCCGCGCCTCGTCCTCGGTCGCGGCCACCATGCGCAGTTCGGGCGCCTCGGCCAGCCATTGCACCGGCCGGCCGTCCTGCGCGCCGAAGCGCAGCGACAGCGCGGGCGTCTGCGCCACCGCCTGCGCGAAAGCCTCGGCAAAGGCCGCGCGGTCGAGCGGCCCGGTCAGGTCGATATATTGCCCGGCGTTGAAGATCGGATTCGCACGGTCCAGCGCCTGCGCATACCACAGGCCCTCCTGCGCCTCGGTCAGCGGGCGGGCGCGGGCGGCGGTGTCACGCACCGGCACGGCCCGCCTCGACCGCATCCCACCAGGCGCCGATGGTCTGGCTTTCCATCAGCAGGCCGAAGTCCAGTTCCGCCCCCTTCTCCTGCCACTCCATCACCAACCCCATCAGCCGCATCGAATCCAGCCCGAGGTCATAAAGATTGTCCTCCGGCCCGAGCGCCTCGGGCGCGATGTCGAGGGCGGCGGCCACATCGGCGCGCATCTGTTCAAAGGTGATCATGCGGGGCCTCCTTCTTCGAGGTATTTTTCCTTCAGCGCGGCGCGCAGCGCCTTGCGGCTGATCTTTCCAACGGCGGTGGTGGCGAATTCCGGCACGAACACGATCTGGTCGGGCACCTTGAACTCCGCGATGCCGCGCCCGCGCACGAACCCCTTGAGCGTGCGGGCATCCAGCGTGTCATCGGTGCGCACCACGAAGGCACAGCTTTTCTCGCCCAGGAAACGATCAGGCAGCGCCACCACCGCCGCATCGAAGACGCCGGGATGGGCGAGCAGGTGATCCTCGATCTCCTCAGCGGAAATCTTTTCCCCCGCGCGGTTGATGTGATCGGTCGCCCGGCCCCGCACCTCCAGATAGCCGCCCGGCAGCCGCCGCACCACGTCACCGGTGCGGTAGAAGCCATCCGGGGTGAAGCTGCGCGCATTCGCCGCCGGTTCGTCGTAATAGGCGCGGATCGTATAGGGGCCGCGGGTGTAGATGTTGCCGGGTTCGCCCTCTGGCACCGGATGGCCGTCATCGTCGAGGATCAGGATCTCGTCATCCTCGCTGATCGGGCGGCCCTGCGTGTGCTCGATGATGTCCTCGGGATCGTCCAGCCGGGTGTAGTTCACCAGCCCCTCGGCCATGCCGAACACCTGTTGCAGCGTGCAGCCCAGCGTCGCGCGGACCTTCGCCGCCGATTCAGCCATGAACTTCGCGCCGCCGACATTCAGCACCTGAAGGCTGGAAATATCATGCTTCGTGCGCGGCGCCGCCTGCATCCACATCAGCGCGAGCGGCGGCACGAGGCCGACATGCGTCACCCCCTCCGCCGCGATCAGGGCAAAGCCGGTTTCGGGCGCGGGGTTCGGCGCCATCACCACCCGCGCCCCGGCATGCAGCGCCCCCATGAACCCGGGCGAGGACATCGGGAAGTTATGCGCGGCGGGCAGCGCGACCAGATAGACGCTCTCGGGCGTCAGGCCGCAGATCTCGGCCGAGGCGCGGAAGCTGTAGATGTAATCGTCATGCGTGCGGGGGATCAGCTTCGGCAGGCCGGTCGAGCCGCCGGAGATTTGCAGGAAGGCCACCCCGCCCGGATCGCGCGGCACCGGCGCCGCGAGCCCGGGGCCGTCAAAGGCGAAGGGGGTGAATTCCGCCGCATCGCCCAGAACGATGATCCGTTCGACCCCCTGCGCCCGCACGGCACGCGCCAGCGGCAGATAGTCGAACCCCTCATGCCGGTCGGCGCAGATATAGGCTTTCGCACCGGATTTGGCCGCCAGATGCAGCACTTCGGTTTCCCGATGCGCGGGCAGCGCATAGACCGGCAGCAGCCCGGCATAGAACAGCCCGAACACGACCGAAAGGAACTCGGCCCGGTTCGGAAGCTGCACCAGAACCCGCTCGCCCGGCTTCAGCCCCAGCCCCGCGAACCCCGCCGCCGCAATGCGCGCGCGCTCGGCCAGTTCCGCATAAGTCCAGCGGTGAACGGCATCCGCCACCGCCAGCCGGGGGCCATGTTCGCGCGCCAGACGGTCGAGCATCTGGGCGAAGGTCTCGCCCCGCCAGTAGCCCTTGGCGCGATACCGTGCGGCGAAATCTTCGGGCCAGATCTGGGTCGGGTCTGTCATCGGGCTCTCCGGATTGTTCCCCCTGCGCCTACCAATCCATAGAAATTCAGTCAACCATATTGGGCGCAGCGCCGTGATCCCCGGATGCGGCCTTTCATCCGATGACCCCTCTGAATATGCTGCGCGCAACCACCACGAAGGGCCCAACATGCACCCCGTCCGACAGGCCACCGCGATCCCGCCCGACATCGTGGCGCTGTGCGACTACGAACGCCATGCCGCCGCGCTCCTGCCCGCCGCGACGCGGGCCTATATCGACGGCGCGGGGGCGGATGGCCTCACGGCGGAGGCGAACCTTGCCGCCTGGCGGGCGATGCGGCTGGAAAGCCGGGTGCTGGCGGATCTGCGCGGCGGGGGGACCGGGCTTGACCTGCTCGGCCTGCGGCTGGCCCATCCGTTCCTGCTGGCGCCTGTGGCGTTCCATGGCCTCGCGCATCCCGAGGGCGAACATGCCAGCGCGCTCGGCGCGGCGGCGACCGGCGGGCTGATGGTGGTGTCCACCCAATCGGGCCTGCGGCTGGAGGAGATCGCGGCGCGGGCGCAGGGGCCGCTGTGGTTCCAGCTTTACCCGCAACCCCATCGCGAAGATACGCTGCACCTCATCCGCCGGGCCGAAGCCGCCGGGTTCCGCGCGCTGGTGGTGACGGTCGATGCCCCGGTCAACGGTATCCGCAACATGGAGGCCCGCGCCGGGTTCCACCTGCCCGAGGGGCTGCGCGCGGTGAACCTCGACGGCCTGCGCCCGGCGCAGGTGCGCACGGAGCCCGGCCGCAGCGGGGTGTTCCTCGGCCTGATGGATGCGGCCCCCCGGTGGGAGGATATCGACTGGCTGCGCGGGCAAACGCGGCTGCCGATCCTGCTCAAGGGCATCATGTCGGCCCCCGATGCCGCCCACGCGGTAGAGGCCGGGGCCGATGGGGTGATCGTGTCGAACCACGGCGGGCGCACCCTCGACACCCTGCCCGCCACCGCCGACGTCCTGCCCGAGATCGTGGACCGGATCGCCGGGCGGGTGCCCGTCCTGAGCGACGGCGGGATCCGGCGCGGCACCGATGCGCTCAAGGCGCTGGCGCTCGGCGCGGCGGCGGTGCTGATCGGACGACCGCAGATCCATGCGCTCGCGGTCGGCGGCGCGGCGGGGGTCGCCCATATGCTGAGCATTCTGCGCGCGGAACTGGAGGTGGCGATGGCGCTGACCGGGCGGCGGACGCTTTCCGACATCGACCGGAGCGTGATCCGCGCCCTGTGACTCGACATCGGCACCGGCGCGGGCAAACCTGCGGGCACAGACAGGAGGCCCCCGATGACATCCCTGCTCCCCCCGGACAGCACGCTGCGGCTTTGCTTCGCCCATCCGACCTTCGACATGAAACCGATGTTCGACGCCCTCGGCACCGGGATCGAAACCATTCAGGTCAGGACCAGCGACGCGCTACGCGCCTCTCTGCCCACCGTCGATGTGCTGGTGGCCTCGATGCTCTGGTCGAACGACATGCTGCCGGTGGCGGGGCGGCTGCGCTACCTGCAATCCTTCAGCGCGGGACTGAACCAGTTCGACCTGGACGCCTTCCGCGCAAGGGGCGTCTTGCTGGCCGGGGCGAGCGGGGTGAACCGCAACGCGGTGTCGGAACATGTGTTCGCGCTGCTGCTGTCCCTGACCCGGCAGCTTGGCGCCGCCCATGACAATCAGCGCCGGCACCTGTGGCAGCCGCAGCGGCAGAGCCGCGAAGAGGAAATCGCGGGCAAGACGATGCTCGTCATCGGCCTTGGCGCGATCGGGGACAGGGTGGCGCGGCTGGCAAAGGCCTTCGACATGACCGTGATCGGCGTGCGCCGCGACCCCGCACAGGGCCGGGGCCAGGCGGATGAGGTCTTCGGCTTCACCGATCTGGCGGCGGCGATCCCCCGGGCCGATGTCGTCGTGCTGTGCTGCCCGCTGACCGAAGAGACGCGCGGCCTGCTGAGCCGCCCGCTGATCGCCGCGCTGAACCCCGGGGCCTATGTGGTCAATGTCGCGCGCGGCGCCTGCGTGGATCAGGGCGCGCTGACCGAAGCCCTCGCGGCGGGCCGGATCGCCGGGGCGGCGCTCGACGTCACCGATCCGGAGCCGCTGCCCCCGGACTCCCCGCTGTGGGACATGCCCAATGTCGTCATCAGCCCGCATGTCGCTGGGGAAACGCGGTTCTACGAACAGAACGTGATCGGCATCCTGTGCGAAAATCTCGCGCGGCTGAAGGCGGGGCGGGCCGATCTGCTGAACCGGGGGGCATGATGCGGAATGGTCGGGGCGGCGAGATTCGAACTCACGACCTACTGTACCCAAAACAGTCGCGCTACCAGGCTGCGCTACGCCCCGACAGGTGTCTTCCTACAGGCCATGGCCGAGCAAGGAAAGGGGTCATCGACAGGGCCGCGCCGCCCGATCCGCCGCAATGGCGGGATGGGACAGCACCACCCCCGGCGTCAGGCCGAGCCGCTCCGCCAGCCCGCCGTTGATTTCCAGCACGAACTGCACCGGAACGCCCGAGGGAATTGGGGTCTCGTCCAACGGCCGGGCCCGGGGATGCACGGCCACCACCCGCCCGGTTCCGTCGATGAACAGCATGTCGAGGGGAATCAGCGTGTCCCGCATCCAGAACGCCACCGGACGCTCCGACGGATAGATGAACAACATCCCGGCGGAGCGCGGCATCGACTCGCGCCGCATCAGGCCCTGAGAACGCTCACCCTCGTCATCCGCCAGTTCGACCCGGAACGTCGCCGCCACCGCCCCGTCGGACCGGCTCAGAACCGCCGTGTTGGGGCGGCATTGCACCGGCCCGGACCATGCGGCAGAGGAAAGCGCGGCAAATACGACCGCAAGAAGCAACGACCGCATGATCAGCGATGCAGCGCCACCTTCTGCACGGACATGACCGGCCCCCGGCCGACCTCGCGCACAGGCGACACCACGCGCGGTTCTTCGCGCGGAAGACCGGCATCCCAGGCCATGACGGTGACCGCCATGCGGCCGCGCTTGCCGTCGATCACGCGCAGCGAAACCGCCTCGCCCGCCGCAAGATCCGCCAATCCGGAACGGCGCAACACCTCGATATGGATGAAGACATCCTCGACCCTGCCGAAGACATTGGCGAAACCGAAGCCCTTGGCCTTGTCGAACCACTTCACGCGGGCGGGTTCGATCGGCAGGCTTTCGACCATCTCGGGGGTGGCATTGCCCAGATCCTCAAGATCGGCGCAATCGCTTTCGGGAGGGGGAGCGATCGACAGCACCTCGACCGCCTGCGCGCCGCGCGGGGTCGACTGAACGAGCACGGTGATTCCCGCATTATCGGCAACGGAGCCCTGCCCGAAGTTGCGCAGCACGTTGGCGTGGAGGAGAATATCCGCCCCACCGGCCTCATCCAGGATGAAGCCAAACCCCCGCGCAGGATCGAACCATTTGACCCGTCCCACCACAGAGCGCATGCCGACCTTTGTCTCGTTCATTGCATTCCGTCCAAATCTTCCCCGTGCATCACAATCCACCCTGCGTTGCAGTGTCACATGATTGGAGCAGGTTTCAAGAAAAAACTATGGAAATCCGGACCCGGATAGTCCACGAAGTGGAAAAATCGCGCGGACTTGTTCCCCTACAATCAGGGATTGAGCCGCAAAATGCGCCAATCCGCCGCAAAATCGGACCTGACCCACCGGAACCGGTCATGCAGGCGGAACGCGCCATCCGCCCAGAATTCGATTTCGAGAGGGGTGATCCGGAACCCGCCCCAGAACGGCGGGCGGGCGGGGTTCACGCCCTGACGCGCCGTGACCCGCGCGACCTCCGCCATCAGGGCGCCGCGCGATTCGAGCGGCTGGCTCTGCCGCGAGGCCCAGGCGCCAAGCCGCGATTGCAACGAGCGCGAGGCATAATAGGCATCCGCCTGCGGCCCCTCCTCGCGGGTGACCAGCCCGCGCACCCGGACCTGCCGGCGCAGGCTTTTCCAGTGCAGCACAAAGGCCGCCTTGCCGGTGGCGGCGATCTCCTGCCCCTTGCGCGAGTTGTAATTGGTGTAGAACACGAAGGCCCCGCCCGAGGGCGCATCCCGCCCCTCGATCTCCTTGAGCAGCACCATCCGCACGTCCGGCAGGCCGTCCGCATCCACCGTGGCAAGCGCGATCGCATTCGGGTCGTTCGGCTCCGTGCGCTCCGCCTCGCTCAGCCAGGACTGCGCGATGACAAAGGGGTCCTCGCCCGCAAAGATGCCGCTCCGGTCGCCCATTCCCGTTCTCCGCCTTGTTACACAGCCTTGATGCCCCTTAACGTTTCGCCTAATGCTGGCGCACTTACCAGAGGGAAGCGGGGGTAACCTGACATGTCGAACACGCTGATGGCGGGCAAACGCGGGCTGATCATGGGCCTTGCCAATGACAAGTCGATCGCCTGGGGCATCGCCAAAGCCTGCGCCGACGCGGGGGCCGAGATGGCATTCTCCTATCAGGGCGAGGCGCTGAAAAAGCGCGTGGAACCGCTGGCCGCGCAGATCGGCGCGGATCTGCTGGTGGAATGCGACGTGGCCGATCAGGCATCGCTCGATGCGCTGTTCGCCACGCTGGCGGAGAAATGGGGCAAGATCGACTTCGTGGTCCATGCCATCGGCTTCTCCGACAAGAACGAATTGCGCGGACGTTACGTCGACACGTCGGCCGCGAATTTCGCGATGACGATGGACATCTCCGTCTATTCCTTCACCGCCGTGGCGCGCCGCGCCGCCGCGATGATGCCGGATGGCGGGTCGCTCTTGACGCTGACCTATTACGGCGCGGAACAGGTGATGCCGCATTACAACGTGATGGGCGTGGCCAAGGCGGCGCTGGAGGCTTCGGTGAAATATATCGCCGAGGATCTGGGCAAGGACGGCATCCGCGTGAACGCGATCTCCGCCGGGCCGATCAAGACGCTGGCGGCTTCGGGCATCGGCGATTTCCGCTATATCATGAAGTGGAACGAGTTGAACTCGCCCCTGCGCCGCAACGTGACGCAGGAAGAGGTCGGCAAGGCCGCGCTCTATCTGCTTCTCGGATCTCGGTTCGGGCACCACGGGCGAAACGCTGCATGTCGATGCGGGTTATCATGTCGTCGGCATGAAGGCGGTGGATGCGCCCGACATCGACGTGGTGACGGGGCGCAAGGACTGAGATGACCCTCGGCGCGCTGCTCGCCATCTATTTCACTCAGCTCGCCGCGGCGATCTCGCCCGGCCCGGCGATCCTGATGGCGGCGCGCACCGGCCTGCGCGAAGGATTTGCGCGCGGCGCCTGGCTTTCGGTGGGGATCGGGCTGGGCGCCTGCTGCTGGGCGGCGGCGGCGCTGTTCGGGCTGTCGGTGCTGTTCAAACTGGCCCCTGCCCTGCTCACCGCGCTGAAATTCGCGGGCGCGGCCTATCTGCTGTGGATGGCGGTGCAGATGTGGCGCCATGCCCCCGACCCGATCGGTGACGGCGCCGAGGCTTCGGCACGCACGAACCTTGGCCTGCTCCGGCTCGGTCTCGCGACGCAGCTGGCCAATCCGAAGCCCGCCGTTTTCTTCGGCACCGTGTTCCTGACCTTCCTGCCGCCCGATGCGCCCGGCTGGGCCTATCCGGCGATCCTGCTGATGGTCTTCGTCAACGATACCGGCTGCGCGATGCTGGTGTCGCGGATCTTTTCGCTCGACCGCACCCGGCGCGCCTATCTGGGCCTGAAGACGGTGTTCGAGCGCGTGTTCGGAGGGCTGCTCGCCCTTCTCGGTCTGAAACTGGCACTCACCTGAGGCACCCCATGGTCGACAAGCTCCCGCATGAAAAAGGCTTCCACGTCAGTTGGGACCAACTCCACCGCGACGCCCGCGCGCTGTCGTGGCGGCTGGATGGCAAGGGGCCGGACAATGGCGCGTGGAAAGCGATCGTCGGCATCACCCGGGGCGGGCTGGTACCTGCGGCGATCGTCGCGCGCGAGTTGAACATCCGGGTGATCGACACGATTTCGGTCAAGGGCTACAACCACCAGACGCAGCACCCGCCGCAGGTAATCAAGGCGCCACAGGCCGACCTGATGGGCGATGGCGAGGGGATTTTGGTCGTCGACGATCTGGTCGATTCCGGTCGCACGCTGGAACTGGTGCGCACGCTTTACCCGAAGGCGCATTTCGCCACCGTCTATGCCAAGCCGAAGGGCAAGCTACAGGTGGACACCTATATCACCGAGGTCAGCCAGGACACCTGGATCTTCTTCCCCTGGGACATGGCGCTGCAATATGTCCAGCCGTTCCGCGGCACCGACTGATCCCCCCAAATGCCAGAGGTTTCCATGACCGTCGCCCCGCTCAATCCCGCGCTTGCCCGCACCTTCGCTCCGCCGGTGATGGAGGCGCGCGGCTGGCTTGACGGCGTGACCTTTCCGCCCGAACGCCCGCTGATCAACGTCAGTCAGGCCGCGCCGATCGACCCGCCGCCCGAAGGGCTGCGCCGGGCGGTGGCGGAGGCCGCGCTGAACGATCCGGCGGCGCATCTTTACGGCCCCGTGCTGGGCATGACCGAACTGCGCGACGAACTGGCCACGCAGCTTGGCGCGCATTACGGAGCCACGCTGAGCGGCGCGCAGGTGGCGATCACGCAGGGTTGCAATCAGGCGTTCTGCGCCACGCTCGCCACGCTGGCCGGGCCGGGGGATGAGGTGATCCTGCCGACGCCGTGGTATTTCAATCATAAGATGTGGCTCGACATGGCCTCGGTGAAAACCGTGCCGCTGCCCGCCGGGCCGGGTCTGATCCCGGAACCGGAACGCGCGGCCGGGCTGATCACCGACCGGACCCGGGCGATCATTCTGGTGTCCCCCAACAATCCGGGCGGGGCGGAGTATCCGGCCGAGGTCGTGCGGGCGTTCTATGACCTGTGCCGCGACCGGGGCATCGCGCTGATCGTGGATGAGACCTATCGCGATTTCGACAGCCGCACCGGCCCCGCCCATGACCTGTTCCATGACCCGGACTGGGACCGCACTTTCATCCATCTCTACAGCTTTTCAAAGGCTTACCGGCTGACCGGACACCGGGTCGGCGCGCTGGTCACCTCGGTCGGGCGGATCGCCGAGGTGGAGAAGTTCCTCGATACCGTCGCGATCTGCCCGAACCAGCTGGGCCAGATCGGCGCACTCTGGGGGATGCGCAACCTTGGCCAGTGGGTGGCGGGCGAGCGGGCCGAAATCCTCGCGCGCCGCGCCGCGATGGTGCAGGGGCTGGCCGGGCTCGACGGTTGGAAGACGCTCGGCTGCGGTGCCTATTTCGCCTATGTCGAACATCCCGCGGCACAGGATTCGCCCGATTTCGCCCGCCGACTGGTGCGCGAAGCGGGGGTGTTGCTCTTGCCCGGCACGATGTTCACCCCGGCGGACGACCCGAGCGGGCGGCGGCAATGCCGCATCGCTTTCGCCAATATCGACGTTCCGGGCATCGGCGCGCTGATGGGGCGGCTGGCGGCGCTGGCCATCTAGCCTTGCGGCTGCGGGGGCAAAGCCATAAACAACCGGCAGCGGCCTGAACACGGGAGGTTCCTGCATGTCGACCAAACTGCGCACCCACGGCAAAGGCGTGGTCGTCTGGATCCTGCTCGGGGTCATGGTGCTGGGCCTCGGCGGCTTTGGCGTCAGCAATTTCGGCGGCGGCAAGCAGGTCGTCGGATCGGTGGGCGATACCGACATCACGCTGAACGATTACGCCCGCGCGCTGCGGCAGGACATGAACGCCGCGCAGCAGGAACTGGGCCGTCCGCTCAGCATGGCCGACGCCACGACCTACGGGATCGACCGGCAGGTGCAGGCCCGGCTCTTCACCGAGGCCACGCTGACCGAGGAGTTCGAACCGGCTCGGCCTGTCTGTGGGCGATGCGGAAGTGGCGCGGCAGATCACCCGCATCCCCGCCTTTCAGAGCGCGGGCGGCAAGTTCGACCGCGAGACCTACCGCATGGCGCTGCGCCAGGAGGGCTTTACCGAGGCCGATTTCGAGGAGCGCGTCCGCAGCGACCTCACCCGCTCGGTCGTGCAGGGCGTGATCACCAGCGGCGTGCAATCCCCCGCCCCGCTGACCGCGGCCTTCACCGCCTTTGTCACCGAAAGCCGCTCGCTGGCCTGGGCGGAGATCGCGCCCGCGGACCTGCCCGCGCAGCCCGCCGCACCGACCGAAGAGCAGCTCAAGGCCTGGTATGACGCGCATACCCAGAATTACACCAGCCCGGAATCGCGCGAAATCAGCTATGTCTGGCTGACGCCCGACATGCTGAAGGACGAGGCCGCGCCGGACGAGGCCACGCTGCGCGCGATGTATGAGCAACGCCACGACGAGTTCAACCAGCCCGAACGGCGCATGGTCGACAAGCTGGTCTTCCCGACCGAGGAAGAAGCGCTGGCCGCGAAGGCGCGGCTCGATGCCGGGCAGATCGGCTTCGAGGATCTGGCGCGCGAACGCGGGCTGGACATCGCCGACATCGACCTGGGCGAAGTGTCGAAGGCGGATCTGGGCGCGGCGGGCGATGCGGTCTTCGCGCTGAAGGAGCCGGGCGTTGCCGGTCCGGTGCAGACGGACCTCGGCCCCGCGCTGTTCAAGATGAATGGCATCCTGAATGCCGAAGCGACCGGCTTCGACGAGGCGAAGACCGATCTGGCCGCCGAGGCGACGATCGACCGCGCGCGGCGGATGATCGCCGACATGTCGGCGGATCTTGAGGACCGCCTGGCCTCCGGCGCGACGCTGGAGGAGATGGCGAAGGAAACCAGGATGCAGCTTGGCCATATCGCGATGACGGCGCAGACGACGGAGGGAATCGCCGCCTATCAGGGCTTCCGCGATGCCGCCAATGCCGCGACGCAGGAGGATTTCCCCACCCTCGCCAATCTGGACGACGGCAGCGTCTTCGCCCTGCGGCTCGATGGCACCACCCCGGCGGCGCCGATCCCCTTCGATCAGGTCCGCGACCGGGTGGCGGCGGATTGGAGCGCGGCGGAGCTTGGCCGGCTGAAGGTCGCCCGGGCCGAGGAGATCGCGGCGGCGGTTTCCGCCGGGGCCGCACTCGCCGATCAGGGGCTTGTGGTCAGCAATGCGGCGGCGGTCGAGCGCACCGGCTTCATCGAGGGCGTGCCGCCCAGCCTGATCCGCACCGCCTTTGAAACCGCGCCGGGCAAGCCCTCGGTGATCAACGAAGGCGGCCGCGTCTTCGTCGTGGTCCCCGGCCAGCCGATCGCCGCCGATCCGCAGGATCCGGAGGTCGCGCAGCTTCACAACACGCTCAGCCAGCGGCTGGCGCAGTCCATCGCCAACGACCTGCTGATGCTCTATGCCACCTCGGCGCAGAGCGAGCTTGGCCTGACGGTGAACACCGCCGCGATCAACGCCGTTCAGGCGCAGATGCAGTAAGGAGGCGCAGATGGTCGCCCTTTCCCCCGCCTTCGACGCTTTCGAGCGAGCCTGGACCCGCGGCGAGAACCAGCTTGTCTATGCCCGGCTGGCCGCCGATCTGGATACCCCGGTGTCGCTGATGCTCAAGCTGGCGGATGCGCAGCCGAACAGCTTCATGCTGGAATCCGTCACCGGCGGCGAGGTTCGGGGGCGCTATTCCATCGTCGGTATGAAACCCGATGTGATCTGGGAGTGCCGGGGCGAAACCGCGCGGATCAACCGCAACGCCCGGTTCGAGGACCGCTACGACGCCCTGCCCGGCCATCCGTTCGAAAGCCTGCGCGCGCTGATCGCCGAAAGCCGGATGGAGATGCCCGAGGATCTGCCCGCCGCCGCCGCGGGGCTGTTCGGCTATATCGGCTACGACATGATCCGGCTGGTGGAGCATCTTCCGAACGTCAATCCGGACCCGCTCGGTGTGCCGGATGCGGTGCTGATGCGGCCTTCGCTGGTGGCGGTGCTGGACGGGGTGAAGGGCGATGTGATCCTCTGCGCCCCGGCGTTCCAGTCCTCGGGCCTGTCGGTGCGGGCGGCCTATGCGCAGGCGGCGGAGCGGGTGATGGACGCGCTGCGCGACCTCGACCGGACGCCCTCGCAAAGCCGCGAGATGGGCGAAACCACGCAGGTCGGCCCGCTGCGCTCGAACTTCACCGCCGAGGGTTACAAGGCCGCCGTCGAGAAGGCGCGGGACTATATCCGCGCGGGCGACATCTTTCAGGTCGTGCCCGCGCAACGCTGGGCGGCGGATTTCCCGCTGCCGCCCTTCGCGCTCTATCGCTCGCTGCGGCGGACGAACCCCTCGCCCTTCATGTTCTTCCTGAACTTCGGCGGGTTCCAGATCGTCGGCGCCTCGCCGGAGATTCTGGTCCGGCTGCGCGAGGGCGAGGTGACGATCCGCCCGATCGCGGGCACCCGCCCGCGCGGCGCGACCCCCGCCGAGGACAAGGCGCTGGAGGAAGACCTTCTGGCCGACAAGAAGGAACTGGCGGAACATCTGATGCTCCTGGACCTTGGCCGCAACGATGTGGGCCGGGTGGCGCGGATCGGCACGGTGCATCCGACCGAGAAATTCACCATCGAGCGCTATTCCCACGTCATGCATATCGTGTCGAACGTGGTGGGCGAACTGGCCGAGGGGCAGGATGCGCTCTCTGCCCTGCTCGCCGGTCTGCCCGCGGGCACGGTATCGGGCGCGCCCAAGGTCCGCGCGATGGAGATCATCGACGAGCTGGAACCCGAGAAGCGCGGGATCTATGGCGGCGGCGTCGGCTATTTCGCGGCGAATGGCGAAATGGACATGTGCATCGCGCTGCGCACGGCGGTGGTGAAGGATCGGGTGCTGTATATCCAGGCCGGTGGCGGCGTGGTCTATGACAGCGACCCGGAGGCGGAATATCAGGAAACCGTGAACAAATCCAAGGCTCTGCGCAAGGCGGCCGAGGATGCGGGCCTGTTCGTCAGCCGCGGCAACTGACTCAGCGCGGCAGTCCGGACACCGGGGCGGGCGTGACGCCGCGCTCCGTTTCGGCCCAGGCGCGCAGCCCCATCACCGAGGCGGGCCAGCTGTGCAGCAGCACCGTTGCCCCACCCGCGCCGACCCGCTCCAACGCACGGCCCACGCCGGCTTCCGAATCGCGACCGGCATCCAGCACCTGCGTCTCTTCCGCGCCGACCCGCGCGATCCCGGCGCGGGCCAGCGCCTGCGCAAGCGGCGGGCCCGCGACCACGGCCACCGCACCCGGCACGGCCTTGCGCCAGGCATCCAGCGCCGCATCGGCATCGGCACCTTCCGGCAGGTCGGGCGCCAGAATCGCGACTTCGATCCCGGCGGTGCGGTAATCGGCGGCGGCTTCGGCGGCATCGGGGCGGGTCGGGTCGAGGGCGATGGTCACGGGCACGTCCAGCGCCTTGATCGCCGCCCGGTCGAGCCCCCCCGCCGCGACGCCGACATCGACCAGCACCACCGCCATCACCGGCAGCGCCCCCGGCGCGGGTTCGATCAGCGGCGGCGGCTCGGAGCCGATCACCGGCAGCCGATGCGCGGGACCGGAGGTGAAAACGCTTGGCGGATTGGCGGGCGCGGGGCGACCGTTCGGCAGCAGGATGATCTCCCCCCGCCGGAGCCGAGCGCGGGGGCGCGGGCCTCGCCGGGCGGCGGCACCGGAACCGGGGCTTCGGCGGCGGGACGCAGGACGGGATCGTCCCCCGGCGCGGCGGGGGCAACCGGGGCGATGGGAGTTTCGGGAACCTCGGGCCGGGACGCGGGCATCGGCGCGGCAGTGACAAGGGGCATCGTCCGGACGGGTTGCGCGGGCGCGGCGGGCGTGGCCGCGACCAGCGGGGCTTCCTCTCCGGCAGGCGCGGCGGGCACCCGGTCCCCCGCTCCGCGCGCGAATTGCGAGGCCGCCGGGACCGAAACCGCATCCGGCGCATTGCCGGGGGCCGGGCGGTCTTCCGCCACAGGCGCCGCCGGAACGCTATCGGCCTTGGTGGCGGGCGGGGCCTCCTGCGGCACGGCAAGCGGCACGGTGGCAGGATCCGGCGCGGCAGGCAGGTTCGCGGGCGGCAGCGGCGCCAGCACCGAAAGCGCCCCCAGCCCCAGCACCGCGACCACCGCGCCCGTGCCAAGTCCGGCGATCAAACCTCGAACCATACGTTCCGCCCCCTCAATTCCATGCGACACCCGTTCTGCCCGGGTTTATCGTCCGTCCGGGCCTTGACCCCGGCCCGCCGCTCTGACCATCTATAGCCCGGCGCCCGGCGCGGTTCATCCCCCAAATCCGGCGCTACGAAAGGAATGCCATGCTGCTGCTCATCGACAACTACGACAGCTTCACCTACAACCTCGTCCATTATTTCGGCGAGCTGGGCGCGGATGTGAAGGTGGTGCGTAATGACGCGCTCGACGTGCAGCAGGCGATGGGGATGGGGGCGGAGGCGATCGTGCTCTCCCCCGGCCCCTGCGACCCGGCACAGGCGGGGATCTGCCTGCCGCTGACGCTCGCCGCCGCCGAGGCGGGGCTGCCGCTTCTGGGCGTGTGCCTCGGCCATCAGACGATCGGCGCGGCCTTCGGCGGGCAGGTCGTGCGGGCGGGCGAAACCGTGCATGGCAAGATGGGCACCATCCACCACGGCGGCAAGGGCCTGTTCCGGGGCCTGCCTTCGCCCTTCCTCGCCACGCGCTACCATTCGCTGATCGTGGACCGCGACAGCCTGCCCGACTGTCTTGAGGTCACGGCATGGCTCGACGACGGGATGATCATGGGGCTGCGCCACAAGGAGCGCCTGATCGAGGGGGTGCAGTTCCACCCCGAGTCGATCGCCTCTGAGCACGGCCACCAGATGCTGCGGAATTTCCTGGAGGAAGCGAAAGTGAAGGTGACGGCATGAGTGCGTTGAAGCCCCTGATCGGGATCGCCGCCGAACGCCCGCTGACGCGCGCGGAGGCCGAGGCGGCGTTTGAGACCTTTTTCGAGGGCACCGCTACGCCCGCGCAGATGGGCGGGTTCCTGATGGCGCTGCGCACGCGTGGCGAGACGGTGGACGAAATCACCGCCGCCGCCAGCGTGATGCGCGCGAAAATGAACCGCGCCCGCGCGCCCGAGGGCGCCATGGACATCGTGGGCACCGGCGGCGACGGCAAGGGCACGCTGAACATCTCGACCGCCACGGCCTTTGTGGTGGCGGGCGCGGGTGTGCCGGTGGCCAAGCACGGCAACCGCAACCTGTCGTCGAAATCCGGCGCGGCGGATGCGCTCACCGCCTTGGGCATCGACGTGATGAAAGGGGTGGAGGTCGCGGAGCGCTGCCTGGCCGAGGCCGGGATCGGCTTTCTGATGGCGCCGGTTCACCACCCCGCGATGCGCCATATCGGGCCGACGCGGGTCGAACTGGGCACGCGGACGATCTTCAACCTGCTCGGGCCGCTGACCAATCCCGCCGGGGCGAAACGGCAGCTAACGGGCACCTATTCGCGGCAATGGATCCGGCCGATGGCCGAGGTGCTGAACCAGCTTGGTTCCGAGGCCGCATGGCTGGTGCATGGCGGCGACGGCACGGATGAGTTGTCGATTGCCGGGGTCAGTTGGGCCGCCGCGCTCGAAGGCGGACAGATCCGCGAATTCGAGGTCCATCCCGAGGATGCGGGCCTGCCGGTCCACGCGTTCGAGGAAATCATCGGCGGCGAGCCGGTCGAGAACGCCCGCGCCTTTGCCGCGCTGCTCGATGGGGCTACGGGCGGCTACCGCGATGCGGTGCTGCTGAATTCGGCGGCGGCGCTGGTGGTGGCGGGCAAGGTTTCCACGCTCAGGGACGGGGCGCGGATGGCGGCAGAGAGCATTGATTCCGGTGCGGCCAAGGCGAAACTGGATGCGCTGAAACGGTTGGCGGCATGAATATTCTCGACAAGATCAAGGCCTACAAGCTTGACGAAATCGCGGCGGCGAAGGCGGCGCGGCCCCTCTCCGGGGTCGAGGCCGAGGCGCGCGCGCAATCCCCCACCCGTGGCTTTGCGAAGGCGCTGACGGCCAAGGCCACCGGGGGTTATGGCCTGATCGCCGAGATCAAGAAGGCCTCGCCGTCGAAGGGGCTGATCCGCCCGGATTTCGACCCGCCCGCGCTGGCGCGCGCCTATGAACAGGGCGGAGCGGCCTGCCTGTCGGTGCTGACCGATACGCCCTCGTTTCAGGGCGCGCCGGAGTTCCTGACGGCGGCACGGGGGGCCTGCGCCCTGCCCGCCCTGCGCAAGGATTTCCTTTACGACACCTATCAGGTCGCGGAGGCGCGGGCCTGGGGCGCTGATTGCATCCTGATCATCATGGCTTCGGTCGAGGATGCGTTGGCGGCGGAACTGGAGGATGCGGCCTTCGGCTGGGGCATGGATGTGCTGATCGAAGTGCATGATGCCGAGGAACTCGACCGCGCGCTAAGGCTGCGCTCGCCGCTTCTGGGCGTGAACAACCGCAACCTGAAGACCTTCGAGGTCACGCTCGACACCACCCGGCGGCTGGCGCCGACGGTTCTGACGGAGGGGCGCGATCTGGTCTGCGAAAGCGGGATCTTCACGCCCGCCGACCTTGCGGCCATGGCCGAGGTCGGCGCGCGCCGCTTCCTGATCGGCGAAAGCCTGATGCGGCAGGCCGATGTCGCCGCCGCGACCCGGGCGTTGCTGGCATGAGCCTGACGCATTTCGATGCCGCCGGACAGGCGCATATGGTCGATGTCTCCGGCAAGGAGGTCACCGCGCGGGTGGCCGTGGCCGTGGGCGCGGTGGTGATGGCGCCCGAAACGCTGGCCCATGTGCAGGACGCGCCCAAGGGCGATGTGCTGGGCGTGGCGCGGGTGGCCGGGATCATGGCGGCGAAGAAGACGGCGGAACTGGTGCCGCTGTGCCATCCGCTGCCGATCACCAAGGTCTCGCTCGATCTGGTGCCGGATGCGGACCTGCCCGGCGTCCGGATCACCGCGACGGTGAAGACGACGGGGCAGACCGGGGTGGAGATGGAGGCGCTGACCGCCGTCAGCGTCGCCGCCCTCACCGTTTATGATATGCTGAAGGCGGTGGAGAAATCCATGCGGATCGAGGGGATCCGCGTGCTGTTGAAGGATGGCGGCAAGTCGGGGCGATACGAGGCATGATTCCGGTCGAAGAGGCTCTGGCCCGGGTTCTGGCGCTGGTCGCGCCGCTGCCCTCCGAAACGGTTGCGCTGCGCCATGCGGCGGGGCGGGTTCTGGCGGCGCCGGTGGTGGCGCGGCTGACGCAACCGCCGTTCGATGCCTCCTCGATGGATGGCTATTGGCTCGCGGCGGCAGATCACCACCCGGGCGCGGTGCTGCGGATCGAGGGTGAGGCCGCGGCGGGGCGCGGTTACACCGGGCCGCTGGCCCCCGGTCAGGCGGTGCGGATCTTCACCGGCGCCCCCTGCCCCGCGCCGGGCGGGGTCGTGGTGCTTCAGGAAGACGTGCTGCGCGAGGGCGAGACGATCACCCTGCCCGCGACGCTTTCGCGCAATGACAACATCCGCCCGCGCGGGCAGGACTTTGCCGAGGGCGAGGGCTTCCACCCGGCCCGGGCGCTCAACGCGCGCGACATCGGCCTGATCGCCGCGATGAACGTGGCCGAGGTTTCCGTCCACCGCCGCCCCATCGTTGCGATCATGGCGACGGGGGACGAACTGGTGCAGCCCGGGGAAACGCCCGGCCCGGACCAGATCATCTGTTCCAACAACCTGATGCTGGCCGCGATGGCCGAAACGGCGGGGGCGGAGGTGCGCCTGCTGCCGATCGCGCGCGATGCCGAGGACAGCCTGCGCTTCACCTTCGGGCTGGCTGCGGGGGCGGATCTGATCGTCACCTCGGGCGGTGCGTCGGTGGGGGAGCATGATCTGGTCGGGCAGGTCACGGTGGAACTGGGGCTGGAGCGCAGCTTCTGGAAGATCGCGATGCGGCCGGGCAAGCCGCTGATGGCGGGGCGGATGGGGGAAAGCGTTCTGCTCGGCCTGCCGGGGAATCCGGTCTCGGCGGCGGTCTGCGCGCAACTGTTCCTGCTGCCGATGCTGGCGCGGATGCAGGGGCGGGCGGCGCACCCAACGCCGCGTCAGGCCGTTCTGGCGGTGGATGTCGGCCCCACCGGCCCGCGCACGCATTACATGCGCGCGGTGCTGGGCGCGGGGACGCCGCCCGGCATCACCCCCTGCACCAGCCAGGATTCCGCCCGGCTCGGCGTTCTGGCGGAGGCCGATGCGCTGCTGATCCGTCCGCTGGGCGATGGCCCGCGCAAGGCAGGGGAGACGGTGGACTACCTGCCGCTTTAGCCCGCCAGAAGATCCTGCGCCGCCGCCCGCGCGGCCTCGGTCACCTCGGCGCCCGAAATCATGCGGGCGATTTCATCCACCCGTTCCGCCGGGGCCAGCGCCACCACGCGGGAGGTCGTCATGCCGCCCGAGACCGATTTCTGCACCCGGAAGTGATGCCCGCCCCGCGCCGCGACCTGCGGCGAATGGGTGACGACCAGAACCTGCGCCACCTCGGCCAGTTGCGCCAGCCTGCGCCCGACGGCATCGGCGGTGGCACCACCCACGCCGCGGTCGATTTCGTCGAAAATCAGCGTCAGCGCATCCGCCCCGCGCGCCAGAACCACCTTCAGCGCCAGCAGGAAGCGCGACAGTTCCCCGCCCGAGGCGATCTTGTCGAGTGGCCCGGCGGGCGCGCCCGGATTCGTCGCCACAGTAAAGGCCACGGCGTCCACGCCCTCGGCCCCCGCCTCGCCCGGCGCGACCTGAGTCGCGAAAACCGCGCGTTCGAGCTTCAGCGGCGCAAGCTCCGCCGCCATCGCCGCATCCAGCCGCACCGCCGCCGCCCGGCGCGAATCGGACAACCGGTCGGCCTCGGCCCGATAGGCGGCTTCGGCGCGCGCCAGTTCCGCCTCCAGCGTCACGATCGTCTCTTCCCCCGCGTCCAGCGCCGCCAGCCGATCGCGCAGCATCTCGGCCAACCCGGGCAGGTCATCGCCCACGACACCGTGCTTGCGCGCCAGCGCCCGGACCGCGAACAGCCGCTCCTCGGCGGCCTCCAATTCGCGCGGATCGTGGGACAGCGCATCGAGCGCCTGTTCGACCCCCGACGCCGCTTCCCCCAATTCGATCAGCGCCCGGTCCAGCGCGGCAAGCGGCGCCTCCAGCCGGCCCTCGGCGCGGTCGGCGGCGCCCTGAAGCCAGCGGTCGGCATCGCGCATCGCCCCCTCGGCGCCCTCCGGGCCAAGCGCCTGCAAGGCGCGGGTCACATCGGCGCGGATCCGCTCGGCGGCCTGCATCGCCCGGCGGCGCGCGTCGAGTTCCGCCTCCTCGCCCGGCTGCACCGCCAAGGCGTCCAACTCCGCCACCGCATGGCGCAGGAAATCCTCCTCGCCCTTCACGGCGGCCAGCCGCGCCCGCGCAACGTCCAGCGCCCGCGCGATCTTCAGCCGCTGTGCCCAGGCCGCGCGCACCGGCGCCAGGTCATAGCCCCCGAAGGCATCCAGCAGCGCCCGGTGCCCGCGTGGGTTCAACAGCCCGCCATCGTCATGCTGGCCATGCAGTTCGACCAGAACCGCCGACACCGCGCGCAGCACCTCGCCCGAGGCACGCCGGTCGTTGATCCATGCCGTCTTGCGGCCATCGAGCGCGTTTACCCGGCGCAGAATCAGTTCATCTTCCACCGGGATCCCGGCCTCGGCCAGAACCGCGCGGGCCGGATGCCCCGCGGGCAGATCAAAGACAGCGGTGACCTCGCCCTGCTCCGCGCCCTTGCGCACCAGTTCCGCCCGGCCGCGCCAGCCCAGCACGAAGCCCAGACAGTCGAGCAGGATCGACTTGCCCGCCCCGGTCTCGCCGGTCAGCACGTTCAGGCCCGGCCGGAACGTCAGGTCCAGCCGGTCGATCAGCAGCATGTCGCGGATGTCGAGCGAGCGCAGCATGGCGCCTCAGAGCCAATTGCCCTTGATCACCTGACCATAGACCTCGCTCAGCCAGCTGCCGGGCTTCGCCTCGGGGCTCAGGCCCTGCTTCTTCAGCTGCGCATAGGCGTCCTGGTAGAAGGGCGAGGACTGGAAGTTGTGACCGAGAATGGCCCCCGCGGTCTGCGCCTCATTCGTCAGGCCGAGCGCGAGATAGGCCTCCACCAGCCGCTCCAGCGCCTCCGGCGTCTGGGTCGTGGTCTGGAACTGCTCCACCACGACGCGGAAGCGGTTGATCGCGGCGGTGTAATGCCCCTGCTTGAGGTAGTAACGCCCGATCTCCATCTCCTTCGCCGCCAGATGGTCGAAGGCGAGATCGAATTTCAGCATCGACGAGCGCGCATAATCGCTGTCAGGATATTCCTCGATCACATCGCGCAGCGCCTGAAGCGCCTGATAGGTCAGGCCCTGATCACGGCCCACCTCGTCGATCTGGTCGTAATAGGACAGCGCGAGCAGGTATTTCGCATAGGCCGCATCCTCGTCCCCCGGATAGGTATCCAGGAATCGCTGGGCGGAACCGCGCGCATCCTCGTATTTCTTGGCCTTGTGCTGCGCATAGGCTTCCATGATCAGCGCGCGCTTGGCCCATTCCGAATAGGGATAAAGCCGCTCAACCTCACTGAAATAGCGCAGCGCCTCGACCGGGCGGCGGGGATTGCCGACCTCAAGCTCATATTCGCCGCGCTTGTAGATTTCCTCCGCGGTGAAATTCTCCATCGGCGGTTCCTTCGGCTTGCCACTACAGGCCGCCAGAAGGATTGCAAACACAAGACTGCCGACCCGGAATGTCGCCGCTTTGCCCAGTGTCATGCCCGTCGCCTCTTCCCGAATTCCGCGCGCGAAGGGCGGAGCCGCAACACGCTGCCAAGGCCACCTGTCCCGGCGGCTGCTTCGCACCTCTAGCACAGAAAAATCCGGTGCGCAAAACAGCTTTCGCGCATCCGGAGGGGCCTTTCGCTCACCGTGCCGCGACGGGGACGCGGCGCGCCACGCCCGCACCCGGCAGGCTGTGCGCCTGTTGCGGACTACAGGTTTCCCAGGCCCAGGCGGTGGGGTCCGCGAACAGGGCGCGCAGCAGGCGGTTGGTCATCGCATGGCCCGAACGGTTGCCGACATAGCGGCCGAGAATCGGCCCCCCCGCCAGCGCCAGATCGCCCATCGCGTCGAGCATCTTGTGCCGCACGGCTTCGTCCGGATGACGCAGGCCACCGGGGCTCAGCACCTTGTCGCCGTCGATCACGACCGCGTTTTCATAGGTGCCGCCAAGGGCCAGCCCATGCGACTGCATATAATCCACATCGGCGCGGCGGCAGAAGGTACGGCTGTCCATCAACTCGCGCACGAAAGCGCCGTTCGACATCTTCAGGTGCTTTTCCTGCTTGCCGATCGCCGCATCGGTGAAGTCGATCGCGAAGTCGATCTCCAGCGCCTGCGCCGGTTCGAGCCGGGCCGTCGCCTCGCCATCACGCACTTCGACCGGTTTCAGGATCCGCACGGCACGCAGCGGCGCCTGTTGCGTCCGGGTGCCCACACGGCGCATCGCCCGCACGAACAGCGCCGAGGAACCGTCGAGAATCGGCACTTCCGGCCCGCTGATTTCGATCAGCGCGTTGTTGATGCCCAGACCCGCCAGCGCGGCCATGATATGTTCGATCGTCGAGACCGAGACACCCGCCTCGTTTTCGATCAGGGTGCAGAGCTTCGAGGGAGTTACCTTGTCCCACCGCGCGATCACCAGCGGGTCGCGGTCGGAAATATCGGTGCGGCAGAACACGACGCCATGGTCCGCCGGCGCCGGGTGGACAACCATCCGCACCGGGGCGCCCGAGTGGAGGCCCACGCCGTCGAAGGTGACCTTGGATCCGAGTGTCGTCTGCACGGTACGCTCCTGTTGACTGCCCGCCCCAAGAACTCCGGGGCTCGCAAGATCAGTTAGGCAGACCCGTCACAGTTAACAATTCACTCTTTGCAACAGCCTGAAACAATCGCGCCGCCGCGCGGCGAAACCGCGCCATCCACCGAATAACCACATGAAATACAATAGAAAAAGGCCGCGAAACCCGCGGCCTTTGAAATTTCAGATGTGAACTGCTCAGTTCGCCTGACGGCGCAGGAAGGCCGGGATTTCGATGCGATCCTGATCCTGTTCCGGTTCGTCGTCATAGGCCTGCTGCACCGGATTCGGCGCATGACGGGCGGGAGCCGCCGCCGGCGCGGCCTGTTCCGGGCCGTGGCCGGTCATCCGGTTGATCAGGGAATTGATTCCGAAGCGCGGCTTTTCGGCGGCGGACTGCGGCGCCGGGCGCTGCGGCATCTGCGTCGCAGCGGGGCGGTGATACCCGGCGGCGGGCTTGTTCACCGCCGCTTGCAGACGCGCCATCGCCTCGGGCGAGGGCGTGCCGGGCTGACGCGGGCGCGGCGCCACGAATTCCGAAACGTCTTCCTCGACATGAAGCTCGCGGGCAACGGCCGGGCGCGGCTGATAGGCCGGGGGCGGCAGTTCGTCGCTGACCTCCGGGGCCGCCGGACGTTGGGGGGCCGGGGCGGGCGTGTCGAACAGGGTCCGGTCATGCTGCGCGACGGCCGGTTGCGGCGCAGGCGCGGGTTCCGCCGGAGCGGCTGCCTTCGGCGCCTCGGCCTTCAGCGGTTCCGCCATCGAGCGGCGCGGCGCCGGAACGTCCGCCGTCGAAACCACGGCGTCGATGCCGGTCGCCACGACCGAAACACGCATCCGGCCTTCCATTTCGGGGTCGAGGGTCGAGCCGACGATGATATTCGCCTCCGGGTCCACTTCCTCGCGGATCCGGTTCGCGGCTTCGTCCAGCTCGAACAGGGTCAGGTCGTAGCCGCCGGTGATGTTGATCAGGACGCCCTTCGCGCCGCGCAGGCTGATTTCGTCCAGGAGCGGGTTGGCGATCGCCTTCTCCGCGGCTTGAACGGCGCGGTCGTCGCCATCGGCCTCGCCGGTGCCCATCATCGCCTTGCCCATCTCGTCCATCACCGACCGGACGTCGGCGAAGTCGAGGTTGATCAGGCCCGGGCGCACCATCAGGTCGGAAATGCCCTTCACGCCCTGATACAGCACGTTGTCGGCCATTGCGAAGGCTTCGGTGAAGGTGGTGCGTTCGTTCGCCAGCCGGAACAGGTTCTGGTTCGGGATGATGATCAGCGTGTCGACGACCTTTTGCAGCGACTCGATGCCCTGCTCGGCCTGACGCATCCGCTTCGTGCCCTCGAACTGGAACGGCTTGGTGACCACGCCCACCGTCAGCACGCCCAGTTCCCGCGCCGCCTGCGCGATGATCGGCGCGGCGCCGGTGCCGGTGCCACCGCCCATGCCGGCGGTGATGAA
This sequence comes from Paenirhodobacter sp., assembly GCF_047600745.1. Taxonomy (GTDB): domain Bacteria; phylum Pseudomonadota; class Alphaproteobacteria; order Rhodobacterales; family Rhodobacteraceae; genus Rhodobacter. Next base: position 1,177,774 of record NZ_JASGKI010000004.1, read on the forward strand.
ACACATATGCGCGCCAGCCAGATGATCGACGATCTCCTCGATCGTTTCCTCGGCCGCGGCGGCGCCAACGGAGGGACGAGCCCCGGCGCCAAGACCTTCGGTCACCTTCAGGCCCATCTGGATCCGGGCGGCGGCGCGCGATTGTTGCAGCGCCTGCGCATCTGTGTTCGCGACGACGAATTCGACACCTTCGAGCTGCTGCTCGATCATGTTGTTGACCGCGTTGCCACCCGCGCCACCCACACCGAAAACGGTGATCCGCGGCTTGAGCTCTTCGTGTTCCGTCGCCGAGAAGGTCAAGGTCATAGGTTTCCGCCTGTCTTGTTCTGCACGGCCCGGTTCGGCCGAATGTCCCCGAAGTTTAAGGGGACTTTAACGGCGAATCCGCAAAACGTCACCCAAAAAACACAGTTAAAACACAAAATCTGGAAGCCCACGGAATGGTTTCAGCGGTATTTCGCGCATTATCCACAATCTGGTATCCACCCGCCAAGGCACCCCCGACCCTAGCGGGCGGGGAAGCAAGGCAGGTCTGCGCGCCGGCTACCAGTTCTCGCGGAACCAGCGCAGCGCGCGGCGGAAGGGGCGGCCGTTCAGCCGCTCGGCGGGGATCTCGAAATCCCACATTTCATCTTGCGGACTGGCCGCGAACAGCGCGAGCCCGACGACCGAGGAGAACCCCGAACCCGTCGCCGCCTGCGGCAGGCCCTGCACCCGCAGGGGCCGCCCAAGCCGCACGTTCTGCCCCAGGATCCGCGCCGCGAGGCCATCGAGCCCCGGGATCTGGCTCGCGCCCCCGGTCAGCACGATCTGCTGGCTCGGCAGGTGGTCGAACCCGGCGGCATCCAGAATGGCACGGACCTCTTCGAGGATTTCCTCCACCCGGGGCCGCATGATGCCGATCAGTTCGGCCCGGCTGACCCGGCGGCGGTCCTTTTCCCAGTCGCCGGAATTGCCGCTGAGTTCGATCATCTCGCGGTCGTCCATCCCCGTCGCGACCACGCCGCCGTGGAAGGTCTTGATCCGCTCGGCCATGGTCACCGGGATCTGCAACCCGACGGCGATGTCATGGGTGACGTTCTCGCCCCCCATCCGCACCGCATCGGCGAAGATCATGTGCTTTTTCATGAAAATCGAAACGCCGGTCGCGCCGCCGCCCATGTCGATGCAGGCGGAGCCGAGTTCCTGCTCATCCTCGACCAGCGACGACAGCCCCGACACATAGGCCGAGGACGCGATCCCCGCGAGATCCAGATCACACCGCTTGATGCAATAGATCAGGTTCTGGATCGCCGCCGCATCCACCGTCAGCAGGTGCATGTCCACCGCCAGCTGGTTGCCGACATGGCCGCGCGGATCCGACAGACCCGAGCGGTTGTCCAGCGCGAAGTTGACCGGATGGGCATGCAGCACCTCGCGCCCCTGCCCGATGTCGGGCATGTCGCAGGACGCCAGCACCCGCGCCACATCCTGTTCGCCGACCTGCGCATCCATCACATCGACCTGCCCCGCCAGCCCATAGCTGCGCGGCCCCGCCCCGGCGATACAGGCGATGATATGGTCAACCCGGGTGTTCGCCATCTTCTGCGCCGCCTGCACCACGGTGCGGATCGCGCGTTCGGTCTGCGGCATCGAGTCGATTTCCCCGAAGCGCACCCCGCGCGATTGCGTGGTGGCCGCGCCGATCACGCGGAAGGTCGATTGCCCGGCCAGCGGGCCGACGCCTTCGTGTTCGCGCGACGGGTCCACCCCGTCGAAGCGCAGCACCAGGCAGGCGATCTTCGAGGTGCCGATGTCGAGAAGGGCGACGACGCCGCGCTGCATCGCGGCCTTGCGCATCGCGCGCATCGCCCGCTGGGTCTGGTAAAGATCGGTCATGGGGAGGCCTTCGCGTTGGTCTTCCGGGGCGCCGGGATCTGGCCCGTAATCACCTGAAACTGTTCAAGCGCATAGCTGCTGAGCCGCACCGTCGGGCGGTCCGGATTGCGCAGGTCGACGCGGCTGAAATCGCGGCTGAGCAGATCGTCCGACCCATCCAGCGCCAGCACCTTCTCGACCGCGCGGGCCGGGTTCTTTTCGGGCAGCATGATCGCCCGTTCGCCGTCCAGCGCGATGTCCCAGCGGCGTTCCCCCACCCGGATCAGGCCGCGCATCTTCGGCAGCAGCGGGCGGGCGGCGGCCAGCACTTCCAGCGCCTCGGGAACGGCCTTGTCCGCGCCCTCCCCCGCGATCAGCGGCAGGTCCGGGCGCGCATCGCGGCGCACCAGCGAGGCGGTACGATGCCCGGTTTCGTCCAGCATCTCGACGGTGCTCTGCGTGCGCCACAGGATCACCGGCTCGCGCTCGGTCACCTTGATGTCCAGCGCATCGTTGCGCACGATCAGCGCGACATCCTTCACCGCGTCCAGCCGCTTGATCGCGTCGTGATAGGCGGTCAGGTCGATCGCGAAGCGCGACGCCGGAAGCTCGACCGGCAGCATCGCGCGGACGGCATCCTCGACCTCGGGGCTCGCGCCTTCGATCTTCAGGTCGGCAACGCGGAATTCGGGGCGGTTCTGGATCTGCAACTTCAGATCGTCATACCATTGCACCAGATCGGCCCGCCGCCCGGCATCGCCCAGCCACAGCCCAAGCCCCAGCACGACGACGAAGATCGGCGCGCCGATCCGGGTCAGCGCCCGCACCGTCGGCGTCAGCCACAGCCGTTGCAGCCGGAACGCCAGCCGCGACGGCGCCGGATCCCGCTTCGGCCCGCGCGGCTTCAGATACCGGGGTTGCGCGCTCAGCGGTCGCATGAGGCATCCTCCAGGATCCGGCGGCAAAGCTCGGGGAAGGCGATCCCCTCCGCCGCCGCCTGCTCCGGGGCAAGCGAGGTCGGCGTCATGCCCGGCTGGGTGTTCACCTCCAGCAGCACGATCCCATCCAGCCCGCGGGTATCGTCCCAACGGAAATCGGCCCGGCTCAGCCCGCGGCAGCCAAGCGCCCGGTGTGCGCGCAGGGCATAATCCCGCATCGCCTCCGCAATCTCCGCCGGGATCCGCGCCGGGCACTCGTGCCGCGCCCCGCCGGTGGCCGAATATTTCGCGGCATAGTCATACCAGCCATCGGTGAGCAGTTCGGTCACGCAAAAGGCATGGTCATCGAGCACCGCGCAGGTCAGTTCGCGGCCCGGGACATAGGTTTCGACCATCACCACCTGCGGCATCTTCTCGGGCAGCGCGGGCGGGCCGTTGGCCCCCTCTGTCACGATGAAAACGTTGACCGAGGAGCCTTCGTTGTTCGATTTCACCACATAGGGCACGGGCAGGACATGGCGCGCCATGACCTCGGCCTTGTCGGCCAGCAGGCTTTCGACCACCGGCAGGCCCGCAGCGCGGAACGCCTCCTTGGCCCGGGTCTTGTCCATCGCCAGCGCCGAGGCCAAAATTCCGGAATGGGTGTAGGGAATCCTTAACCACTCCAGCATACCTTGCACGCAGCCGTCCTCGCCCCAACGGCCATGAAGCGCGTTGAACACCCGCGCAGGCCGGATTTCGGCAAGCCGCTCCGCCAGGTCGGGGCCGGCATCGACCTCGACAACCTCAAATCCCGCCACCCGCAGCGCCTGGGCACATTCATGCCCCGAAGACAACGACACTTCCCGTTCCGAGGAAGCGCCGCCCATCAATACCGCTACAAGGTGGGATGCCCTGCTCGACATTCCCGCCACGTCCGCCTCTACCCGGGGTTTTCCCCGTGGAAATTGTTCATTCTTGCCGCGTCGCGGGGATCAGTATTCACCCACGCGCATTATCTCCCATTGTAACGAAATTCCTTGCGTCTGCAAAACCTTTTTACGGACTTCTTCACCCAGATCCTCCAGATCGCGCGCCGTCGCGCCCCCGGCGTTGATCATGAAATTGGAATGCATTTCGCTCATCTGGGCGCCGCCACGGCGGGCGCCGCGCATGCCCGCAACGTCGATCACCTTCCACGCCTTCAGGTCATGCACGTCATCCGCCCGCCCGGTCGAGGAAAACCCCGCCGGATTACGGAAGGTGGACCCGGCGGAGCGGTCCTTCGTCGGCTGCGAGGCATCGCGTTTCGCGATCTGTTCCGCCATCCGCGCGGCCAGCGCCGCCGGATCGCCCGGCTCCGCCCGGAACCGCGCCGAGACGATCACCGCGCCTTCGGGCAGCACGCTCGACCGATAGGCCAGATGCAGATCCTCGGGCGTCATCTCCGCCACCTCGCCCGAGCGCAGCACCACCCGCGCGGCGATCAGGTGATCCGCGACATAGCTGCCGTAGCAGCCCGCGTTCATCCGCACCGCACCGCCGACGGAACCCGGAATGGTGCGCAGGAAGGTCAGGTCGCGCCCCGCCTCCGCCGCCTTGCGCGCAACGATCGAATCCAGAACCGCCGCCCCGGCGGTGACCGTCTCGCCGATCTCGACACCGTTGAACCCGCGCCCGAGCCGGATCACCACCGCCCGGATCCCGCCATCGCGCACGATCAGGTTTGAGCCCACACCCATCGGGAAAACCGCCACCTCCGGGGGCAGCGCGCGCAGGAAATCGCGCAGATCCGCCTCATCCGCAGGTTGGAAAAACCAATCCGCCGGGCCGCCGACCCGCAGCCAGGTCAGATCCGCCAGAATCCGGTTCGGCACCAGCGTGCCACGGGGGGTATAGCTCAGATGTTCCATCCTCCCGCCTTAGCCGCCCGCCCCGTGCCGGACAAGGCTCAGCAGTGCAGCCGCGCCAGTTCCCGCGCATTCGCGCAATCCGGCACCGTCCCCACCGGCTGCGCCATGGCCGCAAGGCAGGCTTCCCCCCGCTGGCAGGACCGGCAGCGCTCCACCATCTGGAAAAACGCCGCCCGGCTGAGCCGCCCGTCGAACATCGCATCGCTGACACTGATGCCCATGCGCCGCGCGAGGCCCCGCACGATCCAGAAGTTCAGGTCGGAATCCCCCGCCATTCCCATCACGCGCCCTCCTCGCCACTGGCCTGAAGATGCACAAGCAACTCCCGGTTCACGCAGAAGGCCGGAGGCACCTGCGCCGCCGCACCATTTTCGGGCGGCTGGTGCACGCCCAGCCACGCCAGGCATTCCTCCGCATCGCCGCAGCCGGTGCAGCGCACCACCGCCGCGCGCCAATCCTCGCCCGAAAGGGCTCCGGCCGCCATCTCGGCCATCAGGTCGAGACCCTGAACCTCGGCCATTCGGTTCATCATCGCGGCGTGGCGGTGGAGCGTCCTGTGTCCGAGCATCGGCATTCCCTCTCTGCGAATGTGGGAATGCTGCGCCGCGACAGGCCGCGACACCATGATTCAAATCAACCCGCATTGGGTTTTCCGGCTCAGATCGCGCCGGATCGCAGCTGTTCGACGGTGCGGCGCACGACCTCCAGCCGCTCGCCATTCGCCGGATGCGAGCCGAGGAACGTATCCCCCGGATCCGCCAGCCGGGTGAAGAACTGCGCCCCCCTCATCGGATCATAGCCCGCGTTCCAGGTAATCACCGCGCCCAGCCGATCCGCCGCCAGTTCGTAGTTCTTGGAATAGGCCCGGCTGCCGACATTGGCGCCCATGTTCTGCGCCTGGCTGATCATGTCCGGATCGGCGCCCGAGGCCGCGGCCAGAACCCCCATGATCAGCGCCCCCGCCGACGCATCGCGCGATTTCGACGACAGGTGCCCAAGGATATGGTGCGCCGCCTCATGCCCCATGACGAATGCCAGCTCATCGGGATTGCGCGCCTCCGCGATCAGCGCGAGGTTGAAGGCAATCACCGGATTGCCCGCCTTGTCCACCGTCTGGAACGCATTGGGCGACCGGGTTGGCCGATCGTCGATCATGATCCGGTAATCGCAGCTTCGCTGCCCACGGGTGCGCGCCCTGCATTCCTGCTCGATCTTCGGCTCCATCGCACCGGCGACGGCCACGAAATTCGCCGCCGCCTGACGCGGCGGCAGCCGCCCGGTGTCGGGCTGCACCGAAACCGGCGCCGACACGGGCGCGCGCTGCATGCGCGGCGCCTCACAGCCCGCCAGCGCCACGGCGACCAACACCCCCAGGCAGAAACGGATCATCGGAACACACCCTCTCACCACGACACGCGCCAAATCTACAACGCGCCCCGCGCAACGCAATCACAGTTTCCGCTTCCCCATTCCGCCATCCCGGGCTAGCATCCGGACATGTTCACCATCGAGCACGAATTCGACGCCACCGTGATCACCCTCGTCGACGAAGGGGACGATCCGCGCGACTATCTTCAGGAAGACATCACGATCCAGTCCTTCGACGATTGCGTCGTGGTCGAGCAGGTCGATGATCAGACCGATGCCGTCAACCGCGTGGTGTTCTCGCATGCCCAGCTGCGCGAACTCGCCGCCGCGCTGAACCTGCCCGAAGGGGTCTACCGCCTGCACCCAACCACCCCGGCCGCAAAGTAACCCCTGCCCCCACGGCTCCGGCCCGGCCCCCGCCACGCGGGGCCAACCGTGGACCGGGGCACCCGCTCGCCGCGCGTTGGCCCCTCACTCCAGCCGGAACACCTTGTCGCGCGAGGTCTGCCCCCGCACCAGCACCAGCCGCGATTTCGCCACCCCGAGCGCCTTCGCCAGCAGCTTCACCACCGCCGCATTGGCCTTGCCATCCTCGGGCACGACGGTGACATAGGCCCGCACCCCCTCCTCGGCCAGAACCAGCGCATTGCGCGAGGCCTTCGGCGTCACCCGCACCGCGATTTCCGCCCCCGGGACGGCCAGATGTGTCAGATCGGTCATCCGCCCATCTAATCCATCGCCGCAGACCGTTGCAATCGCCCCGCCCCGCGCCGATATGAAGGCCACCCATCGACACGACGGAGACATCCGTGGACCATATCCGCAATGACAGCGCCCTGACCTTCCTGCTGACCCGCCGCTCCCATCCACCGAAAACCCTCACCACCCCCGCCCCGGGGCGCGACGAACTGCGCGAACTGCTCACCGCCGCCACCCGTGTGCCGGATCATGGCAAGCTCGAACCCTGGCGGCTGGTGGTGCTCGAACGCGGTGCGCTCGACCGGTTGGCGGGCGAAGCGCAGGCCTATGCCCGGGCGCAGGCCCTGCCCGAGGACGTCGCGCGCAAGGGCATCGGTCAGTTCGCGCAAAGCCCGCTCTGCGTCGCCGTGATCGCCGTTCCCCGCTCCACGGAAAAGGTGCCCCTCGTCGAACAGGAACTCTCCGCCGGCGCCGTCTGCCTCAGCCTCGTCAATGCCGCGCTGGCGGCCGGATGGGGCACGGGCTGGCTCAGCGGCTGGGTCGCGCATGACCGCGCCTTCGCCGCCCCGGCCTTCGGCCTGGCCCCCGGTGAATGGGTCGCGGGCCTCGTCCATATCGGCACGAAGACCCTCACCCCGCCGGATCGCCCCCGCCCGGACATCGACACCATCACCACTTGGCTCGACCGATGATCTTCACCGCCCTTGCCCGTGGCTGGCAGGATCTGATGCGCCCCGCCGCGCTGAAGATCCTGCTCAAGGGAATTGCCCTCGCCCTCGGCCTGCTCATCGCCGCCGCCGTCGGCCTCGGCTGGCTCGTCGGCCTCGTCACGCCCGACTCGATCAGCCTGCCCTGGATCGGCCCGGTTTCGTGGATCCACACCGCGGCGGGCTGGACGGCGATCGGCCTCTTTCTTTTCGCCTCGATCTTCCTGATGGTGCCGGTGGCCTCGATCTTCACCGGCTTCTTCCTCGAAGACGTCGCCGAATTCGTCGAGAAGACCCACTACCCCACCCTGCCCGAAGTCCGCCCGCTCGGCTTCCTCGAAAGCCTGGGCGAAACGCTGCGCTTCTTCGGGGTGGTCGTGGCGGCGAATATCGTCGCGCTGATGATCTATCCCTTCGTCATTCCCTTCGCGCCGATGCTGTTCCTGGCCCTGAACGGCTACCTTCTGGGGCGGGAATATTTCCAGATGGCGGCACAGCGCCGCATGGGCCGCGAAGCCGCCCGCGCGCTGTATCAGCGCAACGCCCCGACGGTCTGGATGACGGGCGTGCTCATGGCGCTGCCGCTCGCGGTGCCGGTGCTGAACCTCGTCGTGCCGGTGGTGGGGGCCGCGGCCTTCACCCACCTGTTCCACCGCCTCGCGCGTTAGTCGCGGATCCGCCCGAACCAGTCCAGATCGCGGATGGTGATCACCCCCGACAGGATCACCGCCGCGATCACCGCCCAAAGCGGCACCGCGATCAGCGTGGTGATCCACGCCTTGCGCCCGATCCGCGCATCGGCCGGGGCCGAGGGCGGCGTGCCGGGAACCACCTCCCCGGCCTCTTCCTGGCTTTGGAACCGGATGGGCAGCACGACGAAGAACACCATGAACCAGATCACGGCGAACAGCACGATGCCGCCCGTCAGGTTCATCAGATCTGTTCCAACTCGATCAGGCAGCCGTTGAAGTCCTTCGGATGCAGGAACAGCACCGGCTTGCCATGCGCGCCGATCTTCGGCTCGCCGCTGCCCAGCACCCGCGCCCCCTCGGCCTTCAGCTTGTCGCGCGCGGCGAGGATGTCCTCCACCTCGAAGCACATGTGATGGATGCCGCCCGAGGGGTTCTTTTCCAGAAACCCGTTGATCGGGCTGTCCGCGCCCAGCGGATACAGCAGTTCGATCTTGGTGTTCGGCAGTTCGATGAACACCACCGTGACGCCATGATCCGGCTCGTCCTGCGGCGGGTTCACCTTCGCGCCCAGCGTATCGCGGTATTTCGCCGATGCCGCCTCAAGGTCGGGCACGGCGATGGCGACATGGTTCAGACGTCCGATCATGGCAGCTCTCCCAATCATTCAGCTTACGGAATAGGCGCCGCGGCACAATGATGCAAGCGCGGCGGGGCGGCTTAACCCACCGTTATCCAAATTCGCGCCTAATCGACTCAAATGCGATTCCTCTGCCAAGGATTATTCCAATGACCGAAGATCTCACCCGCTATCTCATTTCCCGCCCCGTACCGTCCGATCGTCCGCTGCTCGGCCTGACCGTTCTCGTGGTCGAGGACAGCCGCTTCGCCTCCGAGGCGCTGCGCCTGATGGCGCTGCGCTCGGGCGCGCGGTTGCGCCGGGCCGATTGCCTGCGCGCCGCCTACCGGCACCTGCAAACCTACTGCCCCGGCGTGGTGGTGGTGGACATGGGGCTGCCGGACGGGTCGGGCGCGGATCTGATCCGTCACATCCGGAATACCTTGCGCAGCGCGCCGGCGATCATCGGCCTGTCGGGCGATCCCGCGCTGCGCGAAACCGCACTGGAGGCCGGGGCCGACGGGTTTCTGGCGAAGCCGCTGGAAAGCCTTGTGCTGTTCCAGCAGGCGATCCTGATGGCCCTGCCTTCCGAGGCCCGGCCAAAGGTGCCGCGCACCCTCCCGGATGAGGTGATCTCGCCCGATCCGCTCGCGCTGCGCGACGATCTGAGCGAGGTCGTGCGCATGCTGGCCGAGCGACCGGACCCAGAGGCGGTGGGCTATGTCGGACAGTTCCTGTCCGGGCTGGCGCGGTCGACCCGTGATGCCGCGCTGGAAGATGTGGCCAGCGAATTGCGCAACGCCCTGCCTGGCGCGGCAGCCATTTCCCGCGCGGCCGGGCTGGTGCAGGCCCGTCTTGCGGCAGGGAAATCCTTCTGAACCGAAGGGAACTCCCGCAGGGTGTCGGCACCCTGCCGCAGCCCATGCCCTGCCTCGCGCGACACCACATCAGCGCCGCCGCGAAGCACCCTACGGCAGGGCCGTCAGATGCGGCATGTCCTGCTCGAAGGTCCAGACCTTGAAGGATTTCAGCCGATGTGGGCCAAAGCTGTGCAGCAAGGGGACATCCGCCGCATCCCGCCCCCGCGCCACGACCACCCGGCCGATACGCGGATGGTTGTGCCGCGCGTCCAGCGTGAACCAGCGGTCCTCCAGATAGACCTCGCACCAGGCATTGAAATCCATCGGCGCCGGATCGGCGGGCACGCCGATATCGCCCATATAGCCATTCGCATAACGCGCCGGAATGTTCATGCAGCGGCACAGGGTCACAGCCAGATGGGCGAAATCGCGGCATACGCCCACGCGCTCCTCATGCGCCTGCGCGGCGGTGCGGGTCGCGCGGGCAAAGGCATAGCCGAAGGTCAGCCGCCGGTGCGCATAGCCGAAGATCGCCTGCACCCTGTCCCAGCCGGGCGCCAGCGCGCCGAACTCCCGCCAGGCGAGATCCATCATCAGGTCGGTCTCGCAATAGCGGCTGGGCAGCAGGAATTCGAGGATCTCGCCCGGCAGATCGTGGACAGGAACCTCCCGCGCCCCGGGATCGACGGGATCCGGGGCGCCGCTATGCTCGACCACCACGTCACGCGACAGGCGCAATTCCCCGGCGGGCACGCTCAGGCGGCGGCAGGCATTGCCATAACTGTCGAGATAGACCGTGGTTTCGACGGCCGGCGCGGTGTGCAGATCGCTCTGCGCCCGGACCTGCTCGGCGCAGTCCGGGTGCACGTCGAGCAACGAGACGAATTCGGTGGGCTGCGCACAGGACAGGGCGACATCATATCCCAGCCGAATGAACATGCCGCCAACCCTCCCCCGGAACTCCTTGCCCGGTCGTAACGCATCAGGGGGCCATTGGGTCCGTCATGCGCCCGCATGTCCAGCGCATTCCCCGTCCGGGGCGCGCCCGGGACCATGCCCCGGGCCATCCGCCCGTTTTTTCGGCGCCGGACGTCAGCGGCGCCGCAGCATCGCCAGCACATTCCGCCAGCCGCCCGGCGCGACGAAGAAGCTCAGCAGAAAGCCCGCGCCGAAGCCGGTGAAATCGGCGATCCAGTCGGGCGTGACGCCGAACAGCAGGCCGAAGACCAGCCGCACCGCCATCAGCAGGCCGATGAACATGAAGGCCCGCCCCCGGTTGGCATTGGCCATGCCGAGCTTCATCCACAACAGCCAGGTGAAGGCCCCGATCAGCCCATAGGCCGCCGGATAGCCGCCATAGAGCGCGCCGCGCGTGAAGGGCAGTGCGGCATAGACCAGCGCCCCCGCGATCGTGGCGCCGAAGAACACCGCCGCCACCGCCCAGCCGCGGAACACCTCGCCCACCATCTTGCCGAGCGCGAGCAGGAAGACCAGCACCATCACCGCGTGCATCATCGAGCCATGCACGAAGGGATAGGTGACGATCCGCGCCACCTGCTTCCACGGCCAGGTGTTCTGGATCACCATCTGGCGCAGGATCTCCGGATCGAAGGCGAAGCGCTGCAACGCATCCAGCCGCCAGCCGAGCGCCAGATCCCCGACCAGCCCCGTCTGCCCGAGGCCAAACAGGATCTCCCCCGCGATGATCGGGCCCGCCAGCAGCCAGACCACCGGCGGCAAGGGGTTGATGACTTGATGGTGTTGCCCCGGCTGCATGCGGCCTCCCTTACGGGCGGGGTCCGGTTGACGCCCCGCGCGCTTTAGCGATAAGCCCTCCCACAGCCGATTTCCAGCCCGGCTGAGGAGCATGTCATGACCGATCAAGCCAACGCCAAGTTCACGCCGCGCGTATTCTCGGGGATCCAGCCCTCGGGGAACCTGACGCTCGGGAACTATCTGGGCGCGTTGAAGCGTTTCGCGCAGAAGCAGGACGAAGGCGTCGAGACGATCTATTGCCTCGTCGATCTGCATGCGATCACGGTCTGGCAGGATCCCGCCGCACTGAAACGCCAGACGCGGGAGGCGGCGGCGGCCTTCATCGCCTCGGGCGTGGATCCGGCGAAGTCGATCCTGTTCAACCAGAGCCAGGTCTCCGCCCATGCGGAAATGGCCTGGCTGCTCAACTGCGTCGCCCGGATCGGCTGGATGTATCGGATGACGCAGTTCAAGGACAAGACGCAGGGCAAGAATGCCGAGAATTCCTCGCTCGGGCTGCTCGCCTATCCCTCGCTGATGGCCGCCGACATCCTGACCTATCACGCGACGATGGTGCCGGTGGGCGAGGATCAGAAGCAGCACCTCGAACTCACCCGCGACATCGCGGCAAAGTTCAACCACGATTACGGCACCGATTTCTTCCCGATGCCGGAACCCCTGATCGAAGGCGCCGCGACCCGGGTGATGAGCCTGAAGGACGGCACGAAGAAGATGTCGAAATCGGATCCCGCCGAGGCCAGCCGGATCAACCTGACCGACGACGCCGATACGATCGCGAAGAAATTCCGCAAGGCCGTGACCGATCCCGAACCGCTGCCCGAAACGATCGAAGGGCTCGCCCCCCGGGCCGAGGCGCGCAACCTCGTCAACATCTACGCGGCGCTCGCCGACAGCACGCCCGAAGCGGTGATCGCGGAATTCGGCGGCAAGGGCTGGGGCGTGTTCAAACCCGCGCTGGCCGATCTGGCTGTGGCGAAGCTCGCCCCGATCTCAGCCGAAATGGCACGCCTCGGCAACGATCCGGCGGAAATCGACCGCATCCTGCGCGAAGGCTCGGCCCGCGCGCGAGGCATCGCCCAGCCGATCCTCGAACGGGCTCTCGACATCATGGGGATGGTGCGCTGAGGCAGGCTCCGCCTGCCGACGCCGGGGCGGGGGCTCGATGCCCCCGCCCCGGCGCCCCCCGGCCTAGCGCTCCGGCATCAGGAAATGCCCGGTCGCCTGCACGAACAACCGGCTGCGGTTGTCCTGCCAGCCCTCGACATGCACCGAAGCATAGCGCCGCCCGGACCGGTTCACCCGCGCCCGCGCATAGGCGTCGCGCGGCAGGCCCGAGCGCAGGTAGTCCACGGTGAAATCAATCGTCTTCGGCAGGCGCAGCGGCCCCGAAGGATCCACCGCACCGGATTCGACCCCCTCCCACAGCATCGACCACGACAACTCGACGATCGCCGCCACCTCCAGAAAGGCCGCCGTCGCGCCGCCATGCAGCGCCGGCAGGAACGGGTTGCCGATCAGCTTTTCGTCATAGGGCAGGATCGCGGTCAGCTCGTCGCCGCGCCGGTCGAACCGGATCCCCAGAAACCCGATATAGGGCACCCCCGCCACCAGCGCATTCAGCGCGGCATCACGGCGCTGCTTCACCACCTGGACGGGTTCGGGCTTCGGGCGGGTCATGGCGCGGGCTCCCTGCGTTCGACGGTAAAGGCCCCCGTGGCGGTCGCCACCGGCAGGCCGTCTTCCTCGTCATGGGCGCTGGCACGCAGAAAGGCCACCGTCCGCGTGACGTGATAGACCATGGCCCGCGCGGTGATCCGCTGCCGTGGCGTCGCCGCGCGCATGTAGTCGATCCGCAGGTCGATCGTCGCCGTCACCGGCCCCGCCTCCGGATGGCTCATCACCGCCGCCCCGCAGCAGGTATCCATCAGCGCCGAGACCGCCCCGCCATGGATCACCCCGGTGCGCGGATCACCCACCAGCTTCTCGTCCCAGGGCATCGAAATCACCGCCCTCCCCGCGCCGATCTCCTCAAGCTGCATGTTCAGCGCCCGGCTGTGCGGGATCCGTTCGATGAACTGCCGCGCCTGTGCAAGCAGCCCGTCCTTGTCCTCGGGTTGGGTCATGCGCCTTCCTTTGTCCGACGCGCCACTATCCCCCCGCGCCGGGCGCCATGCAAGCGGTTGAAGCCGCCGGGATCGCACGCTAGCCTGCCCCCGAGGGAGACCGGAATGACCGATTTGCTGAGCTTCAAGGAAATGTGCGCGCGTTTCGACGTGACCCCGCGCACCCTGCGCTACTACGAATATATCGAACTGCTCTCGCCGCAGAAACAGGGGCGTTCCCGTCTTTATGGCCCGCGCGAGGTGGCGCGGATGACGCTGATCCTGCGCGGGCGGCGGTTCGGCTTTTCGCTCGAAGAACTGCGCCAGTGGCTCGAAATCTATGATCAGAAGGGCACGCGCGAGCAGTATCGCGTCTGGGTGGATCTGGCCGACCGGCAACTGGTCACGCTGCGCAGGCAGCAGGAGGATCTGGCCACGACGATCGCCGACCTGAAGCAGCTGCGCGACGAGGTTGCCGGGCTGATCGGCCAGGACTGACCCCTCCGCCCCCACGGATTTCGCTTTACGCAAGCGCCCGTTTTTCTGACACTACGTCACGGGGAGAGATGACGCGACGTCATGATGACGTGCGCGTCAACTATGCTGCTATGCTGTCCGGGAGGAGGCGATCCACCCGCTCGGCACGGACGAGGGAGGACAAGGGAGGATGTCCATGAGCGAAGAGGTGATGACGATCCGGGAGATGTGTGACGCCTTCGGCGTGACGCCGCGCACCCTGCGCTTCTACGAAGCGAAGGAGTTGCTGTTCCCGATCCGCGAGGGGCAGAAACGCCTGTTCACCCGGCGCGACCGGGCGCGGTTGAAGCTGATCCTGCGCGGCAAGCGCTTCGGCTTCAGCCTGGAGGATATCCGGCAGTTGCTGGGCCTCTATGACATGGGGGACCAGCAGCGCACGCAACTGGCCGAAACGCTCAGGGTGGCCAAGCATCGGCTGAAGGAGATGACCCAGCAACGTGACGAACTGTCTCAGGCGATCACCGAGCTGAGCGAACAGATAGACTGGGGCGAGCGACAGCTTACCGGCGAAAAACCGGAGGGCCGCGCCGCCGCGATATAGGCATATCGGGAGGAGACGATGCCGAACTACACCGCCAATACGCGTGACATGCAATTCGTGCTGCACGAGGTTCTGCGGGCCTCGGAGGCGAACGAAGAGATGGACCGTGAGTTCACCGGGGCCGTTCTGGAGGCGGCGACCAAGGTGGCGTCCGAGGTTCTCGCACCGCTCAACGCGGTCGGGGATACCGAGGGTTGCGTGCTCGAAAACGGCATCGTCCGCACCCCGGACGGTTTCAAACCCGCCTTCGCCGCGATGAAGGAGGGCGGCTGGACCGCGCTCGACTGTGATCCGGCCTATGGCGGACAGGGCATGCCCTATCTGCTGAACTGCGCGGTGGGCGAGATGTTCGTTTCGGCGAACATGGCGTTCAACATGTATCAGGGGCTGACGCATGGCGCGGTCTCGGCGATCCATACCCATGGCAGCGACGCGCAAAAGGCGCTGTATCTGCCGAAGATGATCGCCTGCGACTGGACCGGGACGATGAACCTGACCGAACCGCATTGCGGCACGGACCTCGGCCTTCTGCGCACGAAGGCCGAGCCGCAGGCGGATGGCAGCTTCCGCATCACCGGGCAGAAGATCTTCATTTCGGCGGGCGATCACGATCTGGCCGAAAACATCATCCATCTGGTGCTGGCCAAGGCGCCGGGCGGCGGCGAAGGGACGAAGGGGATTTCGCTCTTCATCGTGCCGAAGGTGCTGGTGAACGAAGACGGCACATTGGGCGCGCGCAACGCGGTCTCGGTCGGCAAGATCGAGGAGAAGATGGGCATCCACGGCAATGCCACCTGCGTGATGAATTACGACGGTGCGACCGGCTACCTGCTGGGCGATCTGCACAAGGGCATGCGGGCGATGTTCACGATGATGAACGAGGCCCGCCTGGGCGTCGGCCTGCAAGGCTATGCCGTGGCCGAGGCCGCCTATCAGGCCGCCGTGGCCTATGCCCGCGACCGGCTACAGGGCCGCGCGGTGACGGGGGCGGAAAACCCGCAGGGCCCGGCCGATCCGCTGATCGTGCACCCGGACATCCGCCGCATGCTGATGGACCAGAAATCGTTCCTGGAAGGCGCGCGGGCCTTCACCTTCTGGGGCGCGCAACTGATCGACCGGGCGCATGCGGGCGATGCGGCGGCGGAGGGGCTGATCTCGCTGCTCACCCCGGTCATCAAGGGCTTCCTGACCGACAAGGGGTTCGAGGGCACCGTTCTGGCGCAGCAGGTCTTCGGCGGACATGGCTACATCGAGGAACAGGGCATGTCGCAATTCGCCCGCGATGCCCGGATCGCGATGATCTACGAAGGCGCGAACGGGGTGCAGGCGCTGGACCTGGTGGGCCGCAAGCTCGCGCAGGACGGCGGCAAACATGTCATGGCCTTCTTCGAGATGGTCAAGGCCGAATGCAAGGCGCATGACGACCCACGCATGGCGCCCTTCACCGAGGCGCTGAAGGCCGCGTCGAAGCAGCTTCAGGCGGCGGGAATGTTCTTCATGCAGAACGGGATGAAGACCCCCAATGCCGCGCTGGCCGGGTCGCATGACTTCCTGCATATGATGGGGCATGTCTGCCTTGGCCTGATGTGGGTGCGGATGGCGGCGGCGGCCCATGCGGCGCTGGATGCGGGCGCGGGGGACCGTGACTTCTACGAGACCAAGATCGCCACCGGGCGCTATTACATGGCGCGGCAACTGCCCGCCTGCGCGGCGCATCTGGCGCGGATCGAAAGCGGCGCCGATCCGGTGATGGCGCTGGCGGCGGAGCGGTTCTGACATGGCAATATCCCGGGACTGGCCCTAGGCTGGTCCCGGAACGGAGGATGCCATGACCGACCCTATGAAAGAAGCCTGGCGCGACCTGCCCGCCTTCACCGGCGGATGCCAATGCGGCGCGACGCGCTATCACGTCGCGGCTGGGCGGGCCTACGCCTCGATCTGCCATTGCCGGATGTGTCAGCGCGCGACGGGCGGCGCCTTCGCCGCGCTGCTGGTGCTGGACGAAGCGCGGGTGACGTGGGAGGGCACGCCGGGCGTGTTCGCCTCATCGAATATCGCCGAACGCGGCTTCTGCCCGGCCTGCGGCACGCCGCTGTTCTACCGGGCGTCGGGCTTGATCGAGGTCACGGCGGGATCGCTGCCGCCCGCGATCCCGTTCGAGCCGGTGGTGCAATTCGGTATCGAAAGCCGGATGCACTGGCTCGACACCCTGGCCCTGCCGGGGGTGGAAACCACGGAATGCGATGTCATCAGCCATCAGGCACCGGAATGACGTTGCGCCACATGGCACTGAGACACCTTACGCGCACGTCAATCTGCGCTAGTCTGGATGCAGGGAGAAGATCATGACGGCACAACTCTACTGCTTCGGCGAATCCGGCAATGCCTACAAGGCGGCGCTGACCATGGCGCTGACGGGCTATGACTGGGCGCCGGTCTTCGTCGATTACTTCAACGGCGAGACCCGCACCCCGGCCTTCCGCGCGATCAACGAGATGGGCGAGGCGCCGGTGTTCGTCGAGGACGGGCTGACGCTGACGCAATCCGGGGTGATTCAGCTGCATGTGGCCGACCGCACCGGGCGGCTGATATCCGACCGGAATGAAGTCCTGCGCTGGCTGTTCTGGGACAACCACAAGGGCTCGTCGCAGTTCGGCACGCTGCGGTTTCTGATGAACTTCGTGCCGGAGGAGAAG
Source organism: Paenirhodobacter sp. (assembly GCF_047600745.1). GTDB lineage: Bacteria > Pseudomonadota > Alphaproteobacteria > Rhodobacterales > Rhodobacteraceae > Rhodobacter. The sequence continues at coordinate 1,195,055 of NZ_JASGKI010000004.1, forward strand.
CGCCCGCAGGACGCCATCCGCTGGCTTTCGGGCCGGGTGCGGACGGCGCTTGCCACGCTGGAGGGGCATCTCGCCACGCGCGACTGGATGGTGGGCGATGGCCCGACCCTCGCCGATACCGCCTGCTGCGGTTACCTTTATTACCCCGAGCCCTTCGGTTTCGCGCGCGCGGATTTCCCCGCGATCGGCCGCTGGCTCGACCGGATCGCGGCGCTTCCCGGCTGGAAGCACCCCTACGACATGATGCCCGGCAACCCTTCGGACCGGGCCTGACAGGAATTTGGGAGGAGACATGTCAGAAGCCTTTATCTACGACGCCTGCCGTACGCCCCGGGGCAAGGGCCGGGCGGATGGCGCGCTGCACGAGGTCACATCGGTCGCGCTGTCGGCGCGGCTGCTGAACGCGGTGCGGGAACGCAACGGCCTTGAGGGGCACGCGGTCGAGGATGTGATCTGGGGCAATGTCACGCAGGTCGGCGAACAGGGCGGCTGCCTTGCGCGCTCTGCCGTGCTGCTGTCCGATCTGGACGAATCCATCCCCGGCCTGTCGATCAACCGCTTCTGCGCGAGCGGGATGGAGGCGGTGAACCTCGCCGCCAATCAGGTGAAGGCGGGCGCCGGGCATGGCTATATCGCCGGCGGGGTGGAGATGATGAGCCGCGTCGCCATGGGCTCGGACGGGGCGGCGATCGCGGTGGATCCGTCGCTCACCATGAAGACCGGCTTCGTGCCGCAAGGGATTTCGGCCGACATCATCGCCACCGAATACGGCTTTACCCGCAGCGAGGCCGATGCGCTCGCCGCCGAAAGCCAGCGCCGCGCGGCACTGGCCTGGGCCGAGGGGCGGTTCGCCAAATCCATCGTGCCGGTGCGCGATCAGAACGGGCTGACGATCCTTGAGCACGACGAATACATGCGGCCCGAAACCACGCTGGAAACGCTCGCCGCGCTGAAACCCGCGTTCAAGGACATGGGCGAGGTGATGCCGGGCTTCGACAAGGTGGCCATGCTGAAATATCCGCATCTGGCGCATGTCAACCATATCCACCACGCGGGGAATTCCTCGGGCATCGTCGATGGCGCCGCGGCGGTGCTGATCGGGGACGCGGAATTCGGCCGCGCGCATGGGCTGCGCCCGCGCGCGCGGATCCGCGCCACGGCGAAGATCGGCACCGATCCGACGATCATGCTCACCGGCCCGGTGCCGGTGACGGAAAAGATCCTGCGCGACAGCGGCATGACCATCGGCGACATCGACCTGTTCGAGGTGAACGAAGCCTTCGCCGCCGTGGTGCTGCGCTTCATGCAGGCCTTCGGGGTGTCGCCCGATGTGGTCAATGTCAACGGCGGCGCGATCGCGATGGGGCATCCGCTCGGCGCCTCCGGGGCGATCATCATCGGCACGCTGCTGGACGAGATGGAACGGCGCGATCTGACGACCGGCCTTGCCACGCTGTGCATCGCGTCCGGCATGGGCGCGGCGACGATCATCGAGCGCGTGTGAGGGAGGGGACAATGGCTGATTTCACCTATGAACTCGGCGCCGATGGCGTTGCGCTGATCACCTGGGACGTGCCCGGGAAATCCATGAACGTGATGAGCCTGGAGGGCTTTGCCACGCTCGACGGCTTCATCGACAAGGCGCTGGCGGATCCGGCGGTGAAGGGGGTGGTGATTACCTCCGGCAAGAAGGATTTCGCGGGGGGGATGGACCTCAACGTCATCGCGAAGATGCGCGAGGGCGGCGCGCAGGCGGTCTACGAGGGCGTGATGAACATGCACCGCGTCCTGCGCAAGATCGAGCGCGCCGGGATGGACCCGAAAACGCTCAAGGGGGCCAAGCCGATCGCCTCCGTCCTGCCGGGCACCGCGCTTGGCATCGGGCTGGAACTGCCGCTGGCCACGCACCGGATTTTTGCCGCGGCGAATGACAGGGCGAAGATCGGCCTGCCGGAAATCATGGTCGGCATCTTCCCGGGCGGCGGCGGCACCACACGGCTGGTGCGCAAGCTGGGCGCGATGATGGCGGCGCCGTTCCTGCTCGAAGGCAAGCTGAGCAACCCGAAGGCCGCGAAGGCGGCGGGGCTGATCGACGAGGTGGCCGAAGACCCGCTCGCGGCGGCGCGGGCCTGGGTTCTGGCGGCGAGCGATGCCGATCTGGTCAAGCCCTGGGACGCGAAGGGCTATAAAATGCCCGGCGGCGCGCCCTACAGCCCACAGGGGTTCATGACCTATGTCGGCGCCTCGGCGATGGTGTCGGGCAAGACGATGGGGGTCTATCCGGCGGCGAAGGCGCTGCTCTCGGCGGTTTACGAAGGCGCGCTGGTGCCCTTCGACCGGGCGTTGCAGATCGAGGCACGGTGGTTCACCCATCTGCTGATGAACCCGTCCTCGACCGCGATGATCCGGTCGCTGTTCATCAACAAGGAGGCGTTGGAGAAAGGCGCGAACCGGCCGAAGGTGCCCGACCAGAGCGTGAAGAAGGTCGGCATCCTTGGCGCCGGGATGATGGGCGCGGGGATCGCCTATGTCGCGGCGAATGCGGGGATCGAGGTCGTGCTGATCGACGCGACGCAGGCTTCCGCCGACCGCGGCCGCGCGTATTCCGAGGGCCTGCTCGACAAGGGCATCCAGCGCCGCAAGGTGACCGAGGCGAAGAAGGCCGAGGTGCTGGCCCGGATCACCGCCACCACGGAGTATGACGCGCTGAAGGACTGCGACCTGATCGTGGAGGCGGTATTCGAGGATCCGAAGGTCAAGGCCGAGGTCACGCAGCGCGCCGAAGCGGTGATGCCGGTGGATGCGGTCTTTGCCACCAACACCTCGACCCTGCCGATCACGATGCTGGCCCGCGCCTCCGCCCGGCCCGCGCAGTTCATCGGCATCCATTTCTTCTCCCCCGTGGACAAGATGGCCCTGGTCGAGATCATCAAGGGCAAGGAGACCGGACCCGTCGCCGTGGCCAAGGCGCTCGACTTCGTGCGGCAGATCCGCAAGACGCCGATCGTGGTCAACGACGCGCGGTTCTTCTACGCCAACCGCTGCATCATCCCCTACATCAACGAAGGCATCCGGATGGTGGCCGAAGGCGTCAACCCGGTGCTGATCGAGAATGCCGCGAAGCTGGTGGGGATGCCGCTCGGGCCGCTGCAACTGGTCGATGAGACGTCGATCGACCTCGGGGTGAAGATCGCGAAGGCGACGAAGGCCGCGATGGGCGACGCCTATCCGGACGATGCGGTGGATGCGGTGCTGTTCTGGCTGGCGGATCAGGGGCGGCTGGGGCGCAAGGCCGGGGCGGGGTTCTATGACTACGCCGAAGGCAAGCGCGGCGAGATCTGGCCGGGGCTGGCGGCGCGCTATCCGCGCGGACAACAGCCCGAACTGCACGAAATCCAGCATCGGCTGCTGATGGCGCAGGTGCTGGAGGCGGTGCGGGCCTTTGAACAGGGCGTGCTGACCGATATTCGCGAAGGCGACGTGGGGGCGATCCTCGGCTGGGGCTTTGCACCGTGGTCGGGCGGGCCGTTCGGCTGGCTCGACATCCTCGGTGCGGCGCGGGCGGTGGAGATCTGCGAGGGGCTGACCGCCCGTCACGGCGCGCGGTTCGCGCCGCCCACGCTGCTGTGCGACATCGCGGCGAAGGGCGACGGGTTCTATGCCCGGTTCGGCGCGGGACAGGCCGCCGCCTGACCTGCCGGGGCGCGCCTGCGCAGCGCGCCCCGATCAACGCGAAATCCGCAGGTCGTGACGTAACGTAACACTCCCCTGCGCCCCTTCCCTTTCAGGGTCCGGCTGCCGATTATCCCGCCGGAGCAGGGAGCCAGAGGGGGGCGCGACATGGGTTGGTTGGCGGATGAAACGGGGCTGGAGAAATGCGCGGCGAATTTCGTGCCACTGACGCCGCTGTCGCATCTCAACCGCGCGCTGGAGGTGTTTCCGGAGCGGGTGGCGCTGGTGGATGGCAAGATCCGGCGCAATTATGTCGAATTCCACGCGCGGGTGAGCCAGCTTGCCTCGGCGCTGAGGGCGCGCGGGATTGCGCCCGGCGATGTGGTGGCGGCGATCCTGCCCAACACCGCGCCGCAGGTCGAGGCGCATTTCGGTGTGCCCGCCGCAGCGGCGATCCTGAACGCGATCAACACCCGGCTGGATGTCGATACCGTCGCCTATATCTTTGAACATTCCGGCGCGAAGATGGTGCTGGCCGATACGCAGTTCCTGAAGCTCGCCGAAGATGCGATCAAGAAGATGCACGGCCCCGCGCCGCAGATCATCGAGGTCGCCGATCCGGATCGCGGTTGGCCCTCGGGCGGGCATTATCTGGAATACGAGGAACTGCTGGCCGAGGGCGATCCGATGTTCGACTGGATCATGCCCGAGGACGAATGGGAGAGCATCGCGCTCAACTATACCTCCGGCACCACGGGCAAGCCGAAGGGCGTGGTCTATCATCACCGCGGCGCCTATCTGGCAACGATGGGGAATGCGATTTCGTGGCAGATGCAGCAATATCCCGTGCTGCTGACCATCGTGCCGCTGTTCCACTGCAACAGCTGGACGCATCCCTGGATGATCCCGATGCTGGGCGGCACGACCGTGTGCTGCCGCGATGTGACGGCGAAAGCGATTTATGATGCCATTGCCGACGAGGGGGTGACCCATTTCGCCGGCGCGCCGATCGTTCTGAACACCATCATCAATGCGAAGGAGACGGACCGGCGGCCGTTCGGCCATGTGGTCGAGGTCTTTACCGCCGGGGCGCCACCGCCCGCCGCGACGCTGGCCGCGATCGAGCCGCTTGGCTTCAACGTGACGCAGGTCTATGGCCTGACCGAGGTTTACGGCCCCGCGACCGTCTGCACCTGGAAGCCGGAATGGGAGGGCATCACGGGCGACGCGCGCGCCGCGATCAAGGCGCGGACCGGGATCCTGATGCCGATGCTGGAAACCGTTTCGGTGCATGACCACGGCCATGAGGTCGCGCGTGATGCCGAGCATCTGGGCGAGATCGCGATCCGGGGCAATTCGGTGATGAAGGGCTATTTCCGCAATCCGGAGGCGACGCGGGAGGCCTTCGAGGGTGGGCATTTCCGCTCCGGCGACATCGCCTTCATTCATCCCGACGGGTATATCAAGATCACCGACCGGGCGAAGGACATCATCATTTCGGGCGGGGAGAACGTGTCTTCGGTCGAGGTCGAGGGGGTGATCGCGGCACATCCGGCGGTGTCGCTCTGTTCCGTGGTGGCGAAGCCCGATGAGAAATGGGGCGAGGTGCCCTGTGCCTTTGTCGAGGTGAAGGAGGGGGCCGAGGTATCCGAGGAGGAGATCATCCGGTTCTGCCGCGAAAGGCTCGCCGGGTTCAAGACGCCGAAGCGGGTGGTGTTCGCGGATCTGCCGAAGACCTCGACCGGGAAGATCCAGAAGTTCGAGTTGCGCGCGGTGGCCCGGCTGTTGTGAGAAACGGGCGCGGAGCCGGGCATCGAGCCCGGCCCCGCGCCGCGGGGGCACGCGCCCCCGCACCCCGCGCGCGAGGGGCTGCCGCCCCCCGCATCCCCCCGACGTTGCACGATTGACCCTGCACCCGGTTCGGTTATCCTGCGCAGCAGGCGAGGTGCGACAGGATCCGGATGACCGCTCTCAAGCAATACGAGAGGCTAGAGGCGCTCGGCATCTGGCGGGAAGGCGCGGATGTCCAGCGTCGCGAGGTCATTTGCTCCTTCGGCGATGCCACGCTGGTGATTTTCGACGGCCGCTCGAACCGGCCTCTGGCGCATTGGTCGCTGGCGGCGCTGGTGCGGCGCAATCCCGGCAAGATCCCCGCGCTCTATGCCCCTTCGGCGGAAGAGGGGGAGGATCTGGAGATCGAGGACCGCGACATGGTGGCGGCGATCGACAAGCTGCAATCCGCGCTGGAGGCCCGCAGGCCGCATCCCGGGCGGCTGCGCGGGCTGCTGATCTGGGCCGTCGCGGAGCTGGTTCTGGCGGGGCTGATCTGGCAACTGCCCACGGCGCTGATCGGGCAGACCGCCCGGGTGACGCCTGCCGCGAAGCGCAGCGAGATCGGGGCCGCGATCCTTGCCGATATTGCCAAGACGACCGGTAGCCCCTGCCATTCCACTGCGGGCGATGCCGCGCTGACACTGTTGTCCGAGCGGCTTCCCGGTCAGCGCCAGATCGTCATCCTGCCACGTCCGGTCTCGGGCGGAATGGTCCTGCCGGGCGGTGTGGTCGCGGTCGATCGGCGCACGATCACCGGGCCGGACTCGCCTGCCGTCATCGCCGGGGCGGTGATCGCCACGGAACGCGCGCATGCGGCGGAGGAGCCGCTGCTGCGGTTCCTGAAATGGGCGGGCGTCCGGGCGGCGGCGCAACTTCTGGTCACCGGCAGCCTGCCCGAGGGCACCGAGCGCGGTTATGGCAAGGTGCTGCTGGACAATCCGCCCGCCCCGCCCGATACCACCGCCCTGATCGACGCCTTTACCGCGGCGGGGGTGCCAACCGCGCCCTATGCCTATGCGCTCGATGCGTCGGGCGAGAGCGTGCTGCCGCTGATCGAGGGCGATCCGTTCCGTGGCAAGCCCGCGCCCAAACCGGTCCTGGACGAGGCGCAGTGGATTTCGCTTCAGGACATCTGCAACTGATCCGAGGAACCATGCTGTCCTATCAACATATCTATCATGCGGGGAACCTGGCGGATGTGCACAAGCACGCGCTGCTGGCCGCGATGATCGACTACATGACCCGCAAGGACAAGCCGCTGAGCTATCTGGAAACCCATTCCGGGCGGGGGCTCTATGCGCTGGACGCGGCGGAGGCGGTGAAGACCGGCGAGGCGGCGGCGGGGATCCGGCGGGTGGACCGGGCGGGCTGGTTCGCGCCCGATCACCCCTATGCGCGGGCGCTGGCCACGGTGCGGGCGGCGCATGGGGCGGCGGCCTATCCCGGATCGCCGCTGATCGCGGCATCGCTGCTGCGACCGATTGATTCGATCCAGCTTTGCGAGTTGCATCCGCGCGAATTCGCGGCGCTGCGCGAGGCGATGGCGCCCTTCGGCGGGATCCTGCATCACAAGGACGGGCTGGCGATGGCGCTGGCCATGACCCCGCCGGTGCCGCGCCGGGGGCTGCTGCTGATCGACCCGTCGTGGGAGGTGAAGACCGATTACGAGACGATCCCGAAGCTGATCGGTCAGGTGGCGCGGAAGTGGAACGTGGGGGTGATCGCGCTGTGGTATCCGCTGTTCGCGCCCAGCGTTGCGGTTGCCCCGGCACAAAAGGCAATGGCGCGGGCGCTGCGCGCGGCGCATCCCGAGGCGCTGATGTCCGAGGTGCATTTCCCGCCCGCCCGCGAAGGGCATGGCATGACCGGCTCCGGCATGTTCATCCTGAACCCGCCCTGGGGGCTTGAGGGCGAGGCGCGGCGTCTGGCGGAGCTGTTCGGCGGGTTGTAGCGTCTAATGTGCGCGGCGTTCGGGCACGATCTGCTGCACGATGCCCACCAGCATCAGATAGACCGAGGTCACGACCAGACCCCAATGGGCGATATGCCCCTCCGCGAAATCGAGCCAGGCCGCCCAGGCGGCGAACAGCGTCCAGGCGAAGGCGATCGGTAGCGAAAGCCAGCGCCAGCGTTCCGTCCGGGTCGGGTGGATGAACTTCAGCGGGAAGAACATCGCCACCGCCAGCGCCAGCACGACCCCGAGGATGGTCCAGTATCCCGGCTGCAATGCGAACATCACCAGCGCCACCATATTCCAGCAGGCGGGGAATCCGGAGAAGGAATTATCCTTCGTTTTCATGCGGGTATCGGCGAAGTAGATGACACTCGCATAGGTGATGGCGATGATCGCCAGCCACCCGGTCCAGCCCGGCAGAAGGCCCGACTTGAACAGCGCATAGGCCGGGATGAACACATAGGTCAGGTAATCGACGATCAGGTCCATCAGCACGCCGTCATAGGTCGGCCAGTTGTGCTTCGTGTCGAACTTGCGCGCCAGCGGCCCGTCGACCCCATCGACGATGAGCGCGACCACCAGCCACAGGAACATCAGCGCCCATTTCTCCTCGACCGCGGCAAGCATGGCGAGCATCGAAAGCACCGCGCCGGTAGCGGTCAGCAGGTGAACGGAAAGGGCTTTGAGGCGAATATCCATGGCCTCTCTCTGCCCCAAAGCGCCCACGCGTGCAAGGCGCGGCAACGTTTCCTGGCCGACGGGCGCCGCCCGGTGATCAAAACCCGCGCATCAGGCGCGTGGATGGGCAGCGCGATAGACCTCCATCAGCCGCGCCGTATCGACCGCCGTATAGATCTGCGTCGAGGAGAGGCTGGCATGGCCCAGAAGCTCCTGAATCGCGCGCAGGTCACCGCCGGCGGCCAGAAGATGCGTCGCGAAACTGTGCCGCATGGCATGGGGTGTCGCCGTCGCCGGCAGGCCGAGCGCGCTGCGCGCCCGCTCCATCGCCAGCGCCACCAGCCGCTGATTCAGCGGCCCGCCCCGCACACCGCGAAACAGCGCCACACCCGGCTCGACCGGCCAGGGGCAGAGCCGCAGGTAATCCGCCACCGCCTGCCGCGCGGCGGGCAGGACCGGGACCAGCCGCTCCTTGTCGCCCTTGCCACGGATGCGCAGCACCTCGGGCAGCGGGACATCCGTGCCGGTCAGGCCAAGCGCCTCGGAGATCCGCAGCCCGCAGCCGTAAAGCAGCGTCACCACCGCGGCATCGCGGGCGGCAACCCATGGCTCCATCGACTGCACCTCGACCTGTGAAATCATCGCCTTCGCGCCATCCACGCTCAGCGGACGCGGCAGCCGGGCGGGGAATTTCGGCGCCCGCGCCGAAAGGACATGGGTCGCGTCGAACCCCTCGCGGTCGGACAGCCAGCGGTAAAAGCTCTTGACCGAGGACAGCGCCCGGGCGAGCGATCGCGAGGACAGCCCCCTGCCCCGCTCATGCGCCATCCAGGCCCGCATGTCGGTTTGCGACACCTGCGCCAGACGCGCCACGCCCAGACTCTCGCCCTCATGCTGATGCAGAAAGCCGAAGAACCCCGCCACATCGGCGCGATAGGCCGTCACCGTATGATCGGACGCGCCATCCAGCGCCCGCAGATGGTCGATCCACTGCGCCAGCAGCGCGCCCAGAGCGGGCGAAAATCCCGTCACGCCAACGCCAGCCACCGCCGCATCACCCGCTCGAACGTGGCCGCGAAGAAGGCCAGCAGATCCGTCCCCTGCGACGGCTTGAACTGCGCCGGATCCTCGGCCCCCAGAACCAGCATCCCGGGCAGCCGCCCCTCGCCGAGGTCAAGCCGCATCAGCGCCTCGGACCGGATCCATTCCACCGCCGGGCCGAAGACCGCCACCCCGTCCGGATGGGTGCGCCGCAGCACCACCCCGCGCGCCGGGCGCCCACGCGTTCCGCGCATGTAGTCCTGCACGAATCCGGGCGCGGCGACCACCAGCGACTCGCCCAGCCGGGTCAGCGCGGCGTCCTTTGCCTCCTGCGTCGTCTCCAGCACCAGCCGCAGCGAATCGACCCGCAGGATATCGGTCACGTCACCCGCCAGAAGCTGCATGAAATCGGCGAAATCCTTCGCCTCCAGCAGCCGCAGGATGGCGCGGTGGATCTGATTCGTGCCCGCCAGATTTTCATAGGCGGCGGCGATCACCGTGCGGTGGGTATCCTCCAGCCGGTCAAGCCGCCGCTCCAGCCGCTCCATCGCCACGCCGCGCAGGTCGATGACGTTTTCGCCCATCGCGCTTTGCGTCGCGGTGATCAGCGCGCGCATCAGATCCTGATCACCCAGGATCACCTCCGGATCCGCGATGATCTTTTCGCGAAGCTGTGCCGCCAGTCCCATGTCATTCATCTGCTCTGCCTGCCTCTCCGGATTTTTTCCGACGCTGCCACAGATCTGGTAAATTTTGCGTGGATAATTCTGATCGCGCGGATTTATGGCCCGCAGGGTCGCCCACGGGCCACAGGTCGATCAGACGATCTTCTGCCCGGTCTTCGCCCAGTCCTTCAGGAACTGATCGAGCCCTTTGTCCGTCAGCACATGGTTCGCCATCGCCTTGATCACGTTCGGCGGCGCGGTGATGACATCGGCGCCGATCCGCGCCACATCGGTGATATGGTTGACCGAGCGGATCGAGGCGGCCAGAATCTCGGTCCCGAAATCGTAATTGTCGTAGATCGTGCGGATATCTTCGATCAGCTGGATCCCGTCGAGGTTGATGTCATCGAGCCGCCCGATGAAGGGGCTGATGAAGGTCGCGCCCGCCTTCGCGGCAAGGATCGCCTGCGCGGCGGAGAAGCACAGCGTGACATTGACCATATGGCCTTCGGATGCGAAAGCCTTGCAGGCGGTCAGCCCGGCCCAGGTCAGCGGCACCTTGATCGCGATATTGGGGGCGATCTTGGCGAGTTTCAGACCTTCGGCGATCATGTCCTTCGCTTCGGTCGCGACGACCTCGGCCGAGACCGGACCGGAGACCATATCGCAGATCTCCCTGGTGACTTCGAGAATGTCGCGCCCGGATTTCAGGATCAGCGACGGGTTGGTGGTGACGCCATCCACCATGCCAAGGTCGTTGAGTTCCTTGATCGCGGCGACGTCGGCGGTATCGACGAAGAATTTCATGGGGGTTCTCCTCTGCTCTTGCCGCTGTGATAGCGCAAACCCGGGCGCGGTTCTAGGGTGGTTCCATGCCTGAGCCCGGCTGGTATGAGGAGGGCGCGCGGATCGCCGTCCTGACGGCGGAGCCGATCGGCCGCCCGCTCGACTATCTCGCGCCCGAAGGCGGCTGCGCGCCCGGCGCCTTTGTCGAGGTGCCGCTGGGTCCGCGCCGGGTGATGGGCGTCGTCTGGGGGCCGGGCGGCACATTCGACGCCGCGCGGATCCGGGCGGCGTCGCGGGTTCTGGACGTGCCGCCGATGCGGGCGGAGTTGCAGAAATTCCTGATCCGGATGGGCGACTATACGATGACGCCCCTGCCCGCGATGCTGCGCCTGGCAACGCGGACGCCGGGCCTATTCGACGCGCCGGGCGCGCGCAAGGTCTATCGCCTCTCCGGGCGCGATCCGGGGCGGATGACCGAGGCACGCGAGAAGGTGCTTGAGGTGCTGCGCGGGCAGGACGGGCTGTATCTGGGGGAGCTCGCCGAAATGGCGGGGGTGACGGCGCAGGTCGTCAAGGGGCTGGTCAAGGCCGGTGCGGTCGAGGAAACCGAGGAGCCGCGCGACCTGCCCTATCCGCGACTGGACCCGGAACGCCCCGGCAAGGCGCTCTCGGACGAACAACGCACGGCGGCGCAGGCGCTGAGGGGTGACGGTTTCGGGGTGACGCTGCTGAAGGGCGTCACCGGTTCGGGCAAGACCGAGGTCTACCTTGAGGCGGTGGCCGATTGCCTGCGGCGCGGGCGGCAAGCGCTGGTGTTGCTGCCGGAAATCGCGCTGACCACCGAATTCCTCGCGCGGGTCGAGGCGCGCTTTGGCGCGCGGCCCGGCGAATGGCATTCGGGCGCCACGCAATCCGAACGGCGCAGGCTGTGGCGGATGTGCGCGGAGGGCGGCGTGCAGATGGTGGTGGGGGCGCGCTCGGCGCTGTTCCTGCCGTTTCGCGACCTTGGCCTGATCGTCGTCGATGAAGAACACGACGGTTCCTACAAGCAGGAAGAGGGCGTGATCTACAACGCCCGCGACATGGCGGTGCTGCGGGCCTCCTTCGCCGGGGCGCGGGTGGTGCTGGCCTCGGCGACGCCCTCGCTCGAAACCTGGGTGAACGCCGACAGCGGCAAATATGCGCGGGTCGATCTGCATGCGCGGTTCGGGGCCTCGGAACTGCCCGAGATGCGCGCCATCGACATGCGCGAGGAACGGATCGAGCCGGTGCACTGGATCTCGCCCACGCTGGTCGGCGCGATGCAGGCCCGGCTGGCAGAGGGGGAGCAGGCGATGCTGTTCCTCAACCGGCGCGGCTATGCGCCCGTCACCATCTGCCGTGCCTGCGGCCATCAGATCGGCTGTGACCATTGCGACGCACGGATGGTCGAGCACCGCTTCCAGAACCGCCTCGTTTGCCACCAATGCGGCGAAACGAAGCCGATTCCCACCGTCTGCCCGGCCTGCGGGGTGGAGGGGAAACTCGCCCCGGTCGGCCCCGGCGTCGAGCGGCTGGCAGAAGAGGTGAAGGAACGTTTCCCCACGGCCCGGGTGGCGGTGCTGTCGTCCGATCTGTTCGGCTCTGCCCGCGCGCTGAAGGCGGCGATCGGCGATATTGCCGGGGGCGGCGCGGATATCATCATCGGCACGCAGATCGTGGCGAAGGGGCACAACTTCCCGCGCCTGACGCTGGTCGGCGTGGTGGATGCGGATCTGGGGTTGCAGGGCTCGGACCTGCGCGCGGCGGAGAAGACGTTTCAGCTGATGCGGCAGGTGGCGGGGCGCGCGGGGCGGGCCGAACGGCCGGGGCTCGCGCTGCTCCAGACCTATCAGCCCGAACATCCGGTGATCCGCGCCATTCTGGGCGGCGACGAAGAGACCTTCTGGCGGGCCGAGGCCGAAGCCCGGCGCGCGCAGGGCGTGCCGCCCTTTGGCCGGATGGCCGGGATCATCCTCTCCGGACCCGAGATCGCACCGCTGTTCGAGATCGGCAACGACCTCGCCCGCCGACAGCAGCCGCTGACCCGGATCGGCGCGCAGCTGTTCGGCCCCGCCCCCGCGCCCATCGCCCGGGTGCGCGCGCGGTTCCGGGTGCGGATGCTGATCCGCGCCGACAAGGCGGCACCGCTGCAACCGGCGATCCGGGCCTGGCTCGGGCAGGTCAAGCTGCCCCATGGCGTGCGGCTCGCGGTGGACATCGACCCACAAAGTTTCCTGTGACCCCTCGCCCCTTGAAATCCGGGGGCGGCGCTTGTATCTCGGACCGTCCCCGCTAGAATGGGAAGAACCCGCCGGGGCCGCCCGCGCCCGCGCCCCGTGCATGATGACGAAAGGCTGCCGATGTCCTGGACCGATGAACGCGTCGAGCTTCTGAAGAAGATGTGGACCGAAGGTCAGTCCGCCAGCCAGATCGCAAAGGAACTGGGCGGCGTGACGCGCAATGCCGTGATCGGCAAGGTCCACCGGCTGGGCCTGTCGAACCGTGTCGAAGGGGCCGCTGCGTCCACCCCCGCGCCGCAACCCGTGGCCGCGAAGCCGGTGGTCGAGGAGGTCGCGCCCGAACCCGTCGCGCCGCCGCGCCCCGAACCGGCGCCGCAGCCCGCCCCGGCCGCCGCCGCCGCGCGCCCCGAGCCCGTGGCCGCCGCGCCCGTGCGCCCGGTGCCGCAGCCCGCGCCGCAGCCGCGCCCCGAACCGCCCGCCGTCGTGCAGCCGATGCGCCGCCCGATCGTGCCTGCGGGTCAGCCGCTGCCGCCGCAACCCTCGCTGAACGAGATCAGCCCGGAGACGCTCGCCTCGGTGCGCGAGGTCGAGAAGCGCGCCCGCAAGATCAGCCTGATGGAACTCACCGAACGCACCTGCAAATGGCCGATCGGCGACCCGGCGACCGACAATTTCTATTTCTGCGGCCTGCCGAGCCAACCCGGCAAACCCTATTGCGAGGCGCATGTCTCGGTCGCGTTCCAGCCGATGAGCGCGCGCCGCGACCGCCGCCGCTGAGGGTGCCGATGTCGTGAAACACCAAAGGCGGGTCCGAGGGCTCGCCTTTTGCCTTGAAAGCCAGACATGTCCAGCAATCCGCCGAACCTCCGCCCCGACCTTGCGCCGCTGCCGCGGTTCGATGCCGCGCCCCGCCCCGGTCAGCCGACGATCGGCATGGTCAGCCTGGGCTGCCCGAAGGCGCTGGTGGACAGCGAACGGATCCTGACCCGGCTGCGCGCCGAGGGGTATGCGATCAGCCCGGATTACAAGGGCGCCGAGGCGGTGATCGTCAACACCTGCGGCTTCCTCGACAGCGCCAAGGCCGAGAGCCTTGAGGCGATCGGCGAGGCGCTGAAGGAAAACGGCAAGGTGATCGTCACCGGCTGTCTGGGCGCGGAGCCCGAATTCATCACCGGCGTGCATCCGAAGGTGATGGCGGTGACCGGGCCGCAGCAATATGAACAGGTGCTGGACGCGGTGCATGGCGCGGTGCCGCCCGCGCCCGACCCGTTCGTGGACCTGCTGCCCGCGACGGGGGTGAAGCTGACGCCGCGGCATTTCAGCTATCTGAAGATCTCCGAGGGCTGCAACCACGCCTGCAAATTCTGCATCATCCCGGACATGCGCGGCAAGCTGGTTTCCCGCCCCGCCCATGCCGTTCTGCGCGAGGCAGAGAAGCTGCTCGATGCCGGGGTGCGCGAACTGCTGGTGATTTCGCAAGACACCTCGGCCTATGGGCTGGACCGGAAATACGACCAGAACCCCTGGAAGGGCGGCGCGGTGCGCAGCCATATCACCGACCTGACCCGCGAAATGGGCAAGCTGGCGCAGGGCACCGGCGCCTGGGTCCGGCTGCATTACGTCTACCCCTATCCGCATGTGCGCGACCTGATCCCGCTGATGGCGGAGGGGCTGGTGCTGCCCTATCTGGACATCCCGTTCCAGCACGCCCACCCCGATGTGCTGAAGCGGATGGCACGGCCCGCGGCCTCGGCGAAAACGCTGGACGAAATCGCCGCCTGGCGCGCGGCCTGCCCGGACATCGTGCTGCGCTCGACCTTCATCGTCGGCTATCCCGGCGAAACGGAAGAGGAATTCCAGTATCTGCTGGACTGGATGGACGCGGCGCAACTGGATCGTGTCGGGTGTTTCCAATATGAAAACGTCGCCGGGGCGCGGTCGAACGCCCTGCCCGATCATGTGCCGGACGACGTGAAACAGGACCGTTGGGACCGTTTCATGGAGAAGGCGCAGGAGATTTCGGCCGCAAAGCTCGAAGCCCGCGTCGGTCAGATGGAGCAGGTCATCGTGGACAGCGTGGATGACGAAGGCGCCACCTGCCGCACCCGCGCCGATGCGCCCGAAATCGACGGCAACCTGTTCATCGACGAAGGGTTCGAAGACCTGCGCCCGGGCGACATGGTGACGGTCGAGGTCGAGGAAGCCTCGGAATACGACCTCTGGGGCCGCATCGCCGACCGCTGACGCTCAGATCAGCCGCGCGCCCCGGAACGAGACCTCGGAGTCCTTGCCGATGATGATGTGGTCATGCACCGAAACGTCGATCGCCTCGCACGACGCGATGACGCGCAGGGTCATGTCGATGTCCTCGCGGCTCGGCGTCGGATCGCCCGAGGGGTGGTTGTGGACCAGAATCACCGCGCTTGCGTTCAGTTCCAGCGCCCGCTTCGCGACCTCGCGCGGGTAGACCGGAACATGCCCGACCGTCCCGGTGCCAAGCGCCTCGTCCGCGATCACGGTATTCTTCCGGTCAAGGAACAGCACGCGGAACTGCTCGGTCTCGCGATGCGCCATGCAGGTCCGGCAATAGCTGATCAGCGCGGCCCATGAGGACACCACCTCGCGCTGCAACACCCTGGCCTGCGCCATCCGCTGCGCGAAGGCATCCACGATCCGCAGTTGCAGATAGACCCAGCGATCCGCCCCCTCCACTTGCAGGATCCGGTGCTCGGAAGCCGCGATAACCCCATTCAGATCGCCGAAGGTCGCCAGCAACCGCTTTGCCAGCGGCTTCACGTCGATCCGCGCGATGGCATTGAACAGCAGCAGCTCCAGCAGCTCGTATTCCGGCATCGGCAGGTGCCCGCCCTCCAGAAAGCGCGTGCGCAGCCGTTCGCGATGCCCCCAATAATGCGGCCGCGCCGCCCCCGTCTCATCATGCAGCAGCCCGCCGCCCGCCGCGACCTCCGGCCTCAGGCGTGCCGTCATGCGGAAGTCGCGCACCGGCTCCGTCACGGCATCCGGCGGGGGCAGTCGGGCATCCAGATCCTCAAGCCCGCGCATTGCCGCTTCCGAAAAGCCATACGGTCGTCTGTCCTGCATCTGCCCAACCCAAGGTATTCCAGCCGTTCCCGCACCATGGGCCAATCAGGGTTAATCATTTGCTAATGCCGGAGCGAAAGGCCTTCAGAATGCCTTGAAGGTCATCGTCGTCAGCGTGCGGCTGATGCCCGGAATGTCGAACAGCGACTCGCTCAGGTAATGGCCGACGTCCGCCTCATCGGGCACATAGATCTTTGCGATCAGGTCGAAATCGCCCGAAGTGGAATAAAGCTCGCTCACCACCTCGCGCTCATAGATCGCATCGGCGACCTCATAGATCTTGCCGGGGGTGCAGCGGAACTGAACGAATACGCAACGCATCGGGGCCTCCTGTTTCGCGCCAGACTAGGCCCGCAGGACGCCGAGGGAAAGCCCTCACTCCTCCGCCTCAAGCCGCAGCGCGGCAGGCCCGGCGGGCAGATCCTCGATCGACAGGGCCGCCGCCGGACGCGCCAGCATCGCGCGTGTCACCCACAACAGGCGCTGCTCGGCCCGGGTGATGGCGACATAGGCCAGACGTTTCCACAGCGGAATCCCCGCCTCGGTCCGCCCCGCGCGGCTGGCCGCATAAAGATCGGGAGCAAAGACCTGCACGTCGCGCCACTGGCTGCCCTGCGCCTTGTGGATCGTCACCGCCGCGCCATGCAGGAAGGCCGCCCCCATCTTCGCGGCATAGGGGATGAAGGGCTCCTCTTCGTCCGGGCGCTCGATCTTGATGATCGAAGCGGCGGAGAGCCGCGGATCCTCCGCCCCCATCACATGCAGCCGCGAAAACCCGGGCTTGCGCCCCGGCCCGAGGTAAATCACCTGCGCGCCCTTGATCAGGCCCCGCGCCTCAAGGTCGATGCGTTTCTTGCGGTGCTTCAGCGGCAGTTCGATCCCGTCGCAGATCAGCGGCTCGCCGGGCAGGAGCGCATCGGCGGGCGCGCCATGCGCCGCACGGAACGCCTGGATCAGCCGGATCCGGGTGACGTTGCGCCACACCAGCACCGGCGAGCGCGCCATCAGGTCGCTCTCCACCCGCTCGGCCCAGACGACGCGCGGGTCACTGCGGGCACGGTCGCGGATCATGCCTTCGAACGCCTCGAAGGTCAGGCTGTCATCGGCCAGCGCATGGGCCAGGTCGAGAATCGGATTGTCCTGCGTCTGCCGGTGGATCCGGTGCAGGACATGTTTCGCCGCTTCGGGCAGCCGCTCGAAACACATCTCGCCCGACTGGTTGACGGGCGCGAGCTGCGCCGGATCGCCGAACAGCACCAGCGTCGGGAAGATCTCCCGCAGGTCGTCGAACTGCCGGGTGTCGAGCATCGACGCCTCATCGACGAAACCGATATCCAGCGGATCTTCCCGCCGCTTCCAGCCCTGAATGAAATCCGACCCGCGCAGCCCCGCCGAAGCCAGCGCCCCGGGGATCGACTTGTGCAGGTCATAGAACGCCTTGGCGCGGTCCAGCACCTCATCCGTCAGGCCCATCTCGCCCAGAAGATCGGGCTTCGGCCGCTCGCCCTGCCCCGCCAGCCATTCCGCGATCCGCTCATATTCCGGATCGTAGACCGGGGTATACAGGATGCGGTGGATCGTCGTCGCCGGCACCCCGCGCGAGCGCAGCACCGAAGCCGCCTTGTTGGTCGGCGCGAGGATCGCCAGCGTGCGGCGCTCGCGCTTGCGCCGGCTCTCGAAATCGCCCGAAACGATATCGACCCCGGCCTCTTCCAGCGCCTTGTAAAGGCTGGCCAGAAGCATGGTCTTGCCCGAACCCGCCTTGCCGATCACCGACAGCACCCGGTTGCCGCCCGTATCCGGCACCAGATGGCCCTCGACAATATCGACGCCCGCCGCCTCCAGCGCGGAAGCCACGGCGTCCCAGGCTTCGGCCTGATCTTCGGAAAAACTGATCGCGGGGGATGTCATGGCGCGACCTTACATGCCGCCGCAGGCGGGGCAAAGGCCCGGCGCACGATTTTCCCGCGCCTGCCGTCATCCGGGCCCTTCCCCACGCAACTGCGGTGCCCCCCACGGCAGGAGCGAGACCGACAAGAAGATGCCGACCGTGAGCGACATATGGACGGCAGCCCGCGCCTGGCCGGAGACGCGCAAGGCTTCGGCCCTTTCATCGGCGGGCGCTTCCCCGCCCCGGACGAGACACCCCATCCGCTCGGCGTGACCCTCGCCACCGGTGGCGGCGGTGATGTCGCCACCGGACTGGAGCGCCCTGCCCGACTTCGAGCAAGCGAAATGGCGCCATACGATCGCGCGCAACCTGCAAAACCACGCCCAATTCCCGGCCACCCGCTCCGCGCGGCCCACGCCGATGTCGCCCTAGCCACGCGGCTGTTCCACCATCACTGTCGCGCGGCCCGCACGCCCCCTTCGGCATCTGCACGCGGATCCGCTCCCCGACCTTTTCTCAGACCACCTGCCCCCCGAGGCCCCGAGGGCTCTGCCCGAGCCGGAGACGGGGCGGCTCGATGCCGCGCCGGATCCGCCCCCCCCCCGCGGCACCCTCGACCAGAGCATCGGCGGCGCGGACAAAGCCCCCGCACTCCGCAGGGCCTCGCCCCGCTCGCAACGACATCCGCACCGCATCAGCGGCCACGCCCGCGCCCAGGTGCTGTGCGTCATCGCCGAAACCCTCGCCGCCCCGCGTGCGGGATTTGAAGCCCTCGCCTCCGGCGAAACCGACGCGGCCCTCGCCGCAGGCGGCCGCGCTCCGGTCCCGGGCTCGGCCGCCTGATGAACCATGCGAACCCGCCACCCGGCGCCGCCAATATCCGCAGCGGCCCATGCGCCCGGCCCGCAACCCGGCGCGTCCGGCACCAGACCTGCCCTGCGGCGCCTAGCGGCGCCCGAACAGACGCTGCTTGAAGCGCCACCAGGCGCCCTTCGCCCGCTTTCCCGCCGCCTCGGCACGATAGCCCACCTCGTCCATCGCCTCCGACGTGTTGCGCATCAGCGGGTCGATCGAGCGTTCGACGAACTGCCGCCACATCGCGCGCAGCAGCAGCACCAGCACCAGCAGCATGACCAGAATGACGATCGTCGCCCAAGGGATGATCCGCACATCCGGCCCCGCCACCGGCTTGATCGACACCGCATTGGGGAAGATCGACAGGAACTGGTTACGCCAGCCATAATGCGTGACAACCACCCATTTCGGCGCTTCGCTGGTCGATTTGATGTCATCCGCCCGGGTCTGCAACGAGGCCGTGTCGAACTTGAAATAGGGTGGCCAGGACCAGCCGGTATCCTCGTTGCGATAGACGATCGCCTTCCCGTTCGGCCGCACTGCCTGAATGAACTGCACATCGCGGTTCGTCAGTCCGCGCGCCTGATCGTCCGGATGCGACCAGAAGATCCGCGTCCAGTCGTTCAGATCCTTCCGTTCCTGATAGGTGCCGACGATCCGCACGATGTCATGCTGCGGCAAGGTGTAGTGCAGAAAGCCCCCCACCAGCAGGACGACCAGCGCCCAGAACGTCCATTTCACATAGCGCATAGCCGCCTCACCCGTGATAGTTTATCCATATGATCACGCCGATCATCGCCGTGACCGGCACGATATAGACCAGCCAGATCAGCTTGCGCCGCAGGCTTTTCTCATAGGCCGCCAGACCCGTTTCGATATAGGTCTCGCGCGGGCCGAGATCCGCCCCCCGCACCGCATCCCAGCGTTTTTCCAGCTCTTCGCGCCGCAACGACCGGCCATAGATCCGCACCAGCCAATACAGCAGCGTCAACGCCACCAGACCAAACACGAACAGCCGCGCAAAACCGATCATCCCACCCCCTGTTTTCTCCGGGATAGCGGTTTCCGCGGCGGCACGAAAGCCTTTCCACGATAACGAAGCCGGAAGCGAAAGCCGCTCCGCACGGCCCCACATGTCCCTCCAATCGCCCGAAAACGTGCAGGTTCGTTAACAGTTCCCGAATCCCCTCCCCCGGCGGCGCGGAAACATTGATCGTCCCCCGGCAGCGGAAGACAGTTTTCGGCACAGGCCCGATCGCCCCGCATCCATCGCATGACGGGCTGAAACCACGGAGAATTCGCCGATGAAGCTGCGAGAGGTGACCGAAGGGGATCGCCTGTT
The DNA here is from genome assembly GCF_047600745.1 of Paenirhodobacter sp. GTDB lineage: Bacteria > Pseudomonadota > Alphaproteobacteria > Rhodobacterales > Rhodobacteraceae > Rhodobacter. Next base: position 1,215,135 of record NZ_JASGKI010000004.1, read on the forward strand.
CATCTCGATCCTGTTCCAGACCGCGTTCGGCGAACCGGGTCCGTTCCGCACGCTCGAAGCCCTGCGCGCCGACGGCCATCTGCCGCTCGAACTCGTGGCGCTGGACGCGGCCACCGACAGGATCGTCGGGCATATCTCCTTCGCCAGCCTGATCGCGCCCGAAGGCTGGTGGACGCTGCTGCCCATCGCCGTCGTCCGCGACCGGCAGCAGAGCGGGATCGAAACCGAAATCCTGCGCTATGGCCTCGACCGGGCGCGGCAGGCCAGGGCACAGGCTATCGTCGTCGCGGGCGGCGGGCATCTTGCGCGGTTCGGCTTCTCGGCGAAGGCCGCCGAGAAGCTGTCTCTCCCGGGCAGCCGCACCGCCCTGATGCTCTTCCCGATCGCGGCGGGCACGGCGGGCATGCGGGCCACCCTGATTCTGCCGGACGCGCTCAGCACATTGCGGACGGCGGCGGAGTGATCGCTACAGTTTCGACAGCTTCGACTGCAAATCGGCAAGCTGCTTCTTGATCGCGTTCAGTTCCTCGCGGTCGGAGGGTTCGGCCGGTGTCTCCGGTTCCGACGCCGGCTTGCCCCACCCCGCCATCATGGATTTCAGAAAGGCCTGCTGCTGACGCTGAAGCGCCTCGAACCCCGGCATGGAGGCCATCGGGTTCGGAAAGCTGCCAAAATTCTCCATCATCTTCGACTGCCCCTCGCGCAGCATCTCGAACGACGCGGCCAGGAACTGCGGCACGACCGATTGCGCCTGCGTCGTATAGCTGCGCACCAGATCCGTCAGCACATCGACCGGCAGGACATTTTCCCCCCGGCTTTCGTGTTCGGCCACGATCTGGAGCAGATATTGCCGGGTCAGGTCGTCGCCGGTCTTCAGATCAATGATCTGCACCTCGCGCCCGGCGCGGATGAACCCGGCGATATCCTCAAGCGTCACATAATCGCTGGTCTCGGTGTTGTAGAGCCTGCGGCTTGCGTAGCGTTTGATCAAAAGGGGTTTCGCGTCCTCGGCCATGTCCTGTCCCTCCCTGACAATCTGCGCAACCGCATTACGGCATTGCAGAAAGATTAGGCCCGTGGGCGCTGCAAAAGCAACAAAAGAAAAAGGGGCAGGTTTCCCTGCCCCTCAGGTCCGTGTCCCGGCCGGGAGGAGGAGGCCGGTTCGCGGCAGATTACTTCGGCGTCGCGACGGTGGAGGTGGCCTTCTTCGCGACGGCGGTCACTTCCTCGGTCGCCTTCTTGACCGCAGCGGTCGCGTCTTCCGAGATGTCCTTGCCAGCGGCCAGCATCAGTTCGACGGTTTCCATCTGCACCTTCTTCGCCACTTCGGCGAAAGCGGCCAGGTTTTCCGCGGCGATTTCAGCCGAGGACGAAGCGAAATCGCTCAGAGCCTTGGCGTATTCCGCCGGCTCTTCCTTCTTCTCGGCCAGGGAGCCGATCTTCGCGATCGCGTCCTTGGCCCATTTCGAGGTGATCTCGGTCGACTTCTCTGCGGCGTCGAGGGCGACCTTGGCCATCTTCTCGCCGAGGGCGGCCTGCGCCTTGAACGCATCCTGGAACTTGGCGGCGTCAACCGGAGCGGAGGCCATCATGTCTTGCAGGATCTTGGTGAAGTCTTGGGTCTTGGCCATGTTTGTCATTCTCCGACATCTGGGGGCCCGAATTGAAACGGCGAGGACCCGTTCGCTTGGAGAAGACAATAAATGCTGCGGCGCAGCATTTCAACGGGGAATGCTGCGCCGCAGAATATTAATAGGCGGATTTCCGCCGAAATTACGCGAACGTCAACGTCACACCTTGACGACTTCCTTCACATAATCCCCGGGGGCCGGAACCAGAACCGGATGCTTCGCATCGCCGGGTTCGCGCGCCGCAATGCGCGCGCCGGAGTGGCCCGCCAGCCATTCCCCCCAACGCGGCCACCAGCTTCCGTCATGCCGCACCGCCCGGGCCTTCCATTCCTCCGGATCCTCGATCGGCGCCTCGGAGGTGTAATGGCCGTATTTGCGCTTGCTCGGCGGGTTGATGATCCCGGCGATATGGCCCGATTCGGACAGGATGAAGGTCTTGTCCGCCGAACCCATCTGGGCGATCCCGTTGAACGAGGCGACCCAGGGCGCGATATGGTCCGTCTCGCAGGCGATCGCCATCAGCGGCACCTTCACCTCGGAAATCTTCAGCACCTCGCCCAAAACCGGCAGGCCCTTCGTGGTGAACAGGTCATCCTGACACAGGCCGCGCAGATACTCCCGCGCCATCCGGCCCGGCAGGTTGGTAGAATCGCCGTTCCAATACAGCAGGTCGAAGGCCGGCGGCGTTTCCCCCATCATGTAGGTGCGGATCGCCGGCTGATAGATCAGGTCGTTGGCCCGCAGGAAGCTGAAGGTGCGCGACATGAAGTAGCTCGACAGCACGCCGTCCATCTTCAGCTGCGCCTCGATCCCCGCCAGGAAATCGTCCTGCAAATAGGCGGTGAACTCGCCCTGATCCGAAAAATCCGTCAGCGTGGTGAAGAAGGTCGCCGAGCGGATCGAACGGTCCTTGCGCTTTTCCATCAGCGCAAGCGCGAGGCTGAGCGTCGTGCCCGCGATGCAGTAGCCGACCGCGTTGATCGCCTTTTCGCCGGTGATCTCCTTCACCTGCGCGATCGCGGTCAGGAAACCCTCCGTCAGATAGGTGTCGATACCGACATCGGCATAGCTCGGATCCGGGTTCTTCCAGCTGACGACGAAGACGGTGAAACCCTGATCGACGGCCCAGCGGATCAGGCTGTTCGCGGGCTTCAGGTCCAGGATGTAGAACTTGTTGATCCAGGGCGGAAAGATCAGCAGCGGCGTCTTGTGGACGGTATCGGTGGTGGGCTTGTATTGGATCAGTTCAAACATGCGGTTGCGGAACACCACCGCGCCCTCCGCCGTGCCGATGTTTTCGCCGACGCGGAAGGCGTTGCGGTCGGCCAGCGTCACCAGAAGGTCGCCGCCGTTCTCCTCGATATCGCGCACGAGGTTCTCCAGCCCGCGCACGAGGCTTTCCCCCTCCGTCTCCACGGCCTTTTCCAGCGCGTCCGGGTTGGTCGCCAGAAAATTGGTGGGGGCCATCATGTCGACAAGCTGGCGCGAGAAATATTCCAGCCGCCTGCGGTTGATCTCGTCGAGCCCCTCGATTCGCCGCACCGCATCCTCGACCGCGCGGGCCGAGATCAGATATTGCTGCTTGATGAAGTTGAAATAGGGATGGGTGTCCCACAGCGGGTTGGAAAACCGCTTGTCCTTCGGCCCCGGATCGGCGGGCGGTTTCAGCGCGCCCTGGGTGAAGGCATGGGCCGCCTCGACGTAATGCTTCATCGCCTGACCCCAGAAATTCACCTGGGCCTCAAGGAGCCGCGCCGGGTTGTCGGCCATCTCCTTCAGCAGCGCCGCGCCCGCATTCAGATACAGATCCGCCCCCGGCCCCTGCAATGCGGGATTCGGCATCCGGCGGTGCGACAGGGCCTCGAACAGCCGCTTTGTCAGAGCCTCGACCCTCTCAAGGTTCTCTTTCATCCTGCTTGACGCTACGGAATGCGCATCATCGCTAGTTGTCATGTTCCTCGCCCCCTCTTATTTCATCACAAAAGCACAGCTCCGGGTGATTTCAAGAGCAAAGCGGCGTTTCGCCCCTGCTCGCCCAGAGGAGGGGAGGCGCGATGAAGGAAATGATGAGCTACGACCTGATGGAGACCATCAGGAACACCAACGAATGGATGGGGGCTTCCGCCCGGGCGATGGCCTCCTATCCGGTCTGGGGCCTGGTGCCGCATCCGATGTTCAAGGCGCTCTCCGCCTGGGGCCGCGTGACGGAGCGCAGCTTTGCCCGCATGGTGATCAAGCCGGACTGGGGCATCCGCTCGGTGCCCGCGCAGGATGGCCGCGACCATGTGATCTCCGAGGAGACCGTTCTCGACCGGCCGTTCTGTACGCTCGTCCATTTCAAGGCGCAGGGCCGCCCCGCGATGAAACGCCGCGTTCTGGTCGTGGCGCCGATGTCGGGCCACTATGCCACGCTGACGCGCTCGACCGTGGCCAGTCTGATCCCGGATTGCGAAGTCTATGTGACGGACTGGAAGAACGCCCGGGATATTCCGGTCTCCGCGGGCAAGTTCGACATCGAGGACTATACCCTCTATCTCGTTGATTTCCTGCGCGCACTCGGGCCCGACATCAACGTCGTGGCGATCTGCCAGCCCGCGCCGCTCGCGCTGGCGGCGACCGCGATTCTGGCCGAGGACGAGCCCGAAGCGCAGCCGCGCGCGCTCGTGCTGATCGGCGGGCCGGTCGATCCGGACGCCGCCGCGACCGAGGTCACCGATTTCGGTCGCCGCGTCACGATGGGGCAGCTTGAGCAACTGGTGATCCAGCGGGTGGGCTTCAAATACCCGGGCGTCGGGCGGATGGTCTATCCGGGGCTGATGCAGCTTGCCTCGTTCATCTCGATGAACCTCGACAAGCATACCGATGCCTTCCAGTCGAAGATCATCGCCGAAGCCAAGGGCGAAGGGTCCGAGCGCGACAAGCACAACGTCTTCTATGACGAATACCTTGCCGTGATGGACATGACGGCGGAATTCTACCTCTCGACCGTCGAGCGGATCTTCAAGAAGGTCGAGATCGGGCGGAACTGCTTTACCGTCGCCGGGCGCGCGGTGGACATCGGCCGAATCACCACGACCGCCGTCTATACCGTCGAGGGTGAGAACGACGACATCTCCGCCCCCGGCCAGTGCATCGCCGCCCTGCGTCTGTGCACCGGCCTACCCGAGAGCAAGAAGGCCAGCCATCTGGAACCCGGCGCGGGCCATTACGGCATCTTTGCCGGGTCGAGCTGGCGCAACCATATCCGGCCCAAGCTGTTGCAGTTCTTCGACGAACAGGCCGCGCCGAAACCAGCCGCCACGCCGATCCGGGCCGTCTGACCGCCCGCCTCCCCTGTGCGCGCCTTGTGCGCAGGGGAAGTCGGCGTTGGCCGCCATGCGCCGCGCGGGTGGATCGGGGCGGCTGATGCTGGCCGGAAAATCGACGATTCGGACAAGGGGGGATCCCGGCCTTGTGACCCGGTGACGGTCTCGTCGTCTTGCAAAATGTAATGTTATGACATAATCACTTCGCGAGTCGCAGGATGCAGGGGGTGTTTGATGTCGATCGGGGATCCGTTGCTGGCGGGGGTCGCGTTCCGGCTGGTGATCGCCCTTGCGCTGAGCGCCGCGCTCTGGGTCGGGCTGTGGTGGATCGCGTGATGATTTCCTTCACGGATCTGACGCTCTCCTATGACCGCCAGCCCGCCGTCCACCACCTGAGCGGAAAGATCCGGCGCGGCGCGCTGATGGCGCTGGTCGGGCCGAACGGCGCGGGCAAGACCACGCTGATCCGCGCCATCGCGGGCGATGGAATCACCGCCGAGGGCACGCTGCGCGTCGGGACGAAACGCATCGGCTGGCTGCCGCAGCGGGCCGAGATCGACCGGAATTTCCCGATCGACGTCCGGGGCTTCGTCGCGATGGGGCTCTGGGCAAAGGCCGGGGCCTTTGGTGCCATCGGCGGCACGGCGCGGATCGAGGAGGCGCTCGAAACCGTGGGCCTGCCCGGCTTCGGCCGCCGCCCGCTCACCGCATTGTCGGGCGGCCAGATGCAGCGGGTGCTGTTCGCCCGGCTGATGTTGCAGGACGCGGACCTGTGCCTGCTGGACGAACCCTTCGCCGCAGTGGACAGCCGCACGACCGAAGACCTGATGGCGCTGATCCAGAACTGGCACGCCGAAGGCCGCACCATCGTCGCCGTCATGCACGACCTCGACCTCGTGCGCCGTGGCTTCCCCGAGGCGCTCTTGATCGCGCGCGAAAAGATCGCGCAGGGCCCCGCGCGCGACGTGCTGAGCGAAGACAACCTCGCCCGCGCCCGGCGGGTTCTGGCGCATGACGAAGCGATGCGGAGCGCGGCATGACCAGCTTTTTCGATTACATCTTCATGCAGCGCGCCCTGCTCGGCTGCGCCGCGATTTCGATCAGCGCTGCGCCGGTGGGCTGTTTCCTGACCCTGCGCCGGATGAGCCTGATGGGCGATGCGATGTCGCATGCGATCCTGCCCGGCGTGGCGGTGGGGTTTCTGGTCTCGGGCCTGTCGCTGGGTGCGATGACTTTGGGCGGCATCGTCGCCGGGTTCGCGGTCGCGGCGCTGACCGGCGCGGTCACCCGGCTGACGGCGCAGCGCGAGGATGCTTCGCTCGCCGCCTTCTACCTCATCTCGCTGGCGCTCGGGGTGCTGCTGGTGTCGCTCAAGGGCTCGAACATCGACCTGATGCACATCCTCTTCGGCACGGTGCTGGCGCTCGACGATGCGGCGCTGGTACTGCTGTGCCTGACAGCGACGATCAGCCTGACCACGCTCGCGGTGATCTGGCGGCCGCTGGTGCTCGAATGCGTCGATCCGACCTTCCTGCGCTCGGTCAGCCGCTGGAGCGGGCCGGTGCATTTCATCTTCCTCGCCCTCGTGGTGCTGAACCTCGTCGCGGGGTTTCAGGCGCTCGGCACGCTGATGTCGGTGGGGATGATGATTCTGCCCGGCCTCGCGGCGCGGTTCTGGTGCCATACGCTCGGGCCGATGGCGGCGCTGTCGGTGGTGTTCGGGCTGGTGGCCTCGGTGGGGGGGCTGGTGCTGTCCTTCGTCTGGGCGCTGCCCTCCGGCCCCGCGATCACGCTTTCGGCGGGGGGGATCTACCTCGCCTCGCTTCTTCTGGGCCGGGCGGGCGGCATCGTGCCGCGCTTCCTGCCCGGCAAACATATCCATCAGTGAAAGGAAACCCCATGCTGACACGTCGCACTCTGCTCGCCTCCGCCGCGATGGCGCTGACGCTGGCCACCGGTGCCCAGGCCGCCGAGCCGGTGAAGGTCGTCGCGACCTTCTCGATCATCGGCGATCTGGTCCATCAGGTCGGCGGCGACCATGTTGCCATCACCACACTGGTGCCGGTCGATGGCGATGCGCACGTTTACCAACCGACGCCCGCGGATGCGAAGGCCGTGGCGGCGGCGCAGGCCGTCTTCGTCAACGGGCTAGAGATGGAAGGCTGGCTCGACCGGCTGATCTCCGCTTCAGGCACCAAGGCCGAGGTGGTGACCGTGACCAAGGGGATCGAGCCGCTCGAATTCACCCGCGAGGAGGAAGAAGAAGACCACGACCACGCGGGGCATCATCACCATATCGAGGATCCCCACGCCTGGCAGAGCGTGAAGAACGCCGAAATCTATGTGAAGAACATCGCCGACGCGCTGGAAAAGGCCGACCCCGCCAACGCCGCCGCCTACAAGGCGAATGCCGCGGCCTATGAGGCGAAGCTCAAGGCCCTCGACGCCCATATCCGCGAAGTCGTCGCCACCATCCCGCAGGAACACCGCACCATCGTCACCTCGCACGACGCCTTCGGCTATTTCGGCCATGAATACGGGCTGGAGTTCAAGGCGCCCGAAGGGCTGTCGACGGAATCCGAGGCATCGGCCGCGGATGTCGCCAAGCTGATCGACCAGATCAAGGCCGAGAAGATCCCCGCTATCTTCATGGAAAACATCACCGATCCGCGCCTGATCGAGCAGATCGCCCGCGAGACCGGCACGAAGATCGGCGGCACGGTCTATTCGGATGCGCTCTCCCCGCCGATGGCCCGGCGCCGACCTATATCGACATGATGACCAACAACATCACCATGTTCGCCAATGCGCTGAAGTAACCCCTCCCGGATGGCCGTGCGCGGCGCGGCCATCCGCGGCATCTTGCCCACGGGCCGGGCCTTGCGCGCAGGCGGGCGATCTGCCACGAAACCGGCATGACCGATACAACCGAACAGAAGAAGATCGCTCTCGTCACCGGCGCCTCGCGCGGGCTGGGCCATGCCTGCGCCCGGGTTCTGGCGGCGCGGGGCTGGCATGTCGTCGCCGTGGCGCGCACGGTGGGCGGGCTCGAAGAGCTGGACGATGCGATTCAGGCCGCCGGTGGCTCCGCCACGCTGGCGCCGATGGACATCACCGACGAAAACGCGATGCGGCAGATGTGCCTGTCGATCCAGCAACGCTGGGGGCGGGTCGATCTGTGGGCCCATACCGCGATCCATGCCGCGCCGCTGAGCCCGGCGGGGCATGTGGATGCCAAGGATCTGGACCGGTCGATCGCGGTGAACCTGCGCGCGACGGGGTTGCTGATCGGCATGGTGGAACCGCTGCTGCGGGCCGCTCCGGCGGGCGCGGCGCTGTTCTTCGACGATCCCCGCGCCGGGCAGAAGTTCTTTGGCGCCTATGGCGCGACCAAGGCCGGACAGATCGCGCTGGCCCGTAGCTGGCAGGCCGAGGCCGCCCAGATCGGGCCGAAGGTGCGGATCGAAACCCCCGCCCCGATGCCGACCGCCGTGCGCGCCCGGTTCTTCCCGGGCGAGGATCGGGAGGCGCTGACCCCTGCCCTGACCGAAGCCGAGCGGATCCTTTCCGGGGCGTAAGGGTCACACCTTCGGGTGGTCGTCGTATTCCTTGGACAGGATACGCTCGCCGTCGCCCTTCGGATCCTCGAACTGTCGCGTGCGCAGCGACCAGAAGAACGCGATCAGGCCGAAGCCCCCGAGGAACAGCGAGATTGGAATCAGATAGGTCAGGATCGACATCCGGCCCTCATTTCAGCCGCAGGGCGTTGAGTGAAACGGTGACGGAGGACAGCGACATCGCCAAGGCCGCCGCCAGCGGCGTGGCCAGACCCACCAGCGCCAGCGGAACCGCCACCACGTTATAGGCAAGCGAAATCGCGAAATTCTCCTTGATCCGCCGCCGTGCCTGACCCGCGATCCGGGCGGCATCCGCGACGGGCGCGAGGCTCTGACCCAGCAGCACGATATCCGACGCCGCCCGCGCCGCATCGAGCGCCGAAGCCGGCGAGATCGACACATGGGCCGAAGCCAGCGCCGCGGTATCGTTGAGCCCGTCGCCCACCATCAGCACCTTCGCACCATCGGCCGACATCGCGGCGATGCGGGCGGCCTTGTCCTCGGGTCGGGCGCCCGACTGCCATTCGGTGATGCCAAGCCGCGATGCAAGGCCCGCCACCGGCGCTTCGGTATCGCCCGAAAGCAGGATCACCCGCATCCCCTGCCCGCGCAGCGCGGCCACGGCGTCCTCCGCCCCGGGGCGCAGCCGGTCGGCAAAGGTCAGGGTGACGGGCGGCTGAGCGCCGATCCGCAGATGGGTGGCGGTGACATCGGCGGGCTCCGCCCCCACCCAATCCGCCCGGCCAAGGCGCAGGATCTCGCCCGCCGGGCCGCGCGCCTCGACCCCATGGCCGGGCACTTCCCGCAGATCCGCCACCGCCGCGGGCGCAACGTCCAGCGCCGCGCCGATCGCCCGCGCCAGGGGATGCGATGATCCCCCCGCCAGCGCCGCCGCAATCGCCCGCTGCGCCGGGGTCAGATCGCCCAGATTCTGCGGCTCCGGCGCGCCAAGGGTCAGCGTGCCGGTCTTGTCGAACACCACGGTATCGGCCTCGGCCAGACGCTCCAGCGCGGTGCCGTCCTTGATCAGCAGGCCCTTGCGGAACAGCTTGCCCGAAGCCGCCGTCACCACCGCCGGAACCGCCAGCCCAAGCGCGCAGGGGCAGGTGATGATCAGCACCGAAGCCGCGATATTCACCGCATGGCGCACATCGCCGCCGGTGATCCACAGCCAGGTGACGAACGAGCCGAAGGCCAGCGTATGCACCGAGGGCGAATAGAACCGCGCGGCCCGCTCCGCCAGAGAGTTGTATTTCGTCCGGGCCGATTCCGCCGCCGCGACCAGATCGGCCATCCGGTGCAGCGAACTGTCCTTGCCCGCCGCGCTCACCCGCAGGGTCAGCGGCCCGGTCAGGTTCACCTCCCCCGCGCTCAACTGCACCCCCGGCGCGGCCTGCACCGGCAGGGATTCGCCGGTGAGAACGGAACGATCCGTCTCCGACATCCCCTCGACCACCACGCCATCGGCAGGCACCCGACCGCCCGGACGCACGCGGATCAGGTCGCCCACACAAAGCTGCCCCACCGGCACCTCGACCTCCGTGCCGTCACGCAGCAGATGCGCGCGCGGCACCTCCAGCGCGGCCAGTTCCTCCGCCGCCGAACGCGCAATCGCCCGGGTGCGGTAATCCAGATAGCGCCCGACCAGCAGGAAGAAGGTCAGCATCACCGCCGCGTCGAAATAGGCGTGGCTGCCGTGGTGGATGGTCTCGTAAAGCGAAATCGACGAGGCCAGCACCATCGCGAGCGAGATCGGGAAGTCCATATTGACCCGCCCGTGCCGCAGCCCGTTCAGCGCCGAGGCAAAGAACGGCCGCCCCGCGAACACCACCGTCGGCAGGGCGATCGCCGCCGAAACCCAGTGGAACAGATCCCGCGTGGCGCTTTCCGCCCCCGACCAGACCGCCACCGACAGCAGCATGATGTTCATCATCGCGAAACCGGAGACCCCGATCCGCATCAGCAGGTCGCGGCCGCGCTTGTCGGTTTCGGTCGCCGAGAGCAGATCCGGGTCCAGCTCATGCGCCTCATAGCCGATCGCGGCCAGCGCATCGACCAGCGGCCCGGGCGTCACCCCCGGTTCGGCATCGACCGACACCCGCTTCAGCGTCAGGTTCACCCGCGCCGAACGCACCCCCGGCTGACGCGACAATTCCCGCTCCACATCGGTGATGCAGGTCGCGCAATGCGCCGTGGGCAGCGACAGCATGATCCGCGCATCGGGCGCCGCCGCACGGGCCAGATCCTCCGCCGCCGGCGCGGCGATGCAGGCCGGGCAGGCCGAAGCCGGGACATGCTCCTGGAGGGCGGGCGATGCGGTCATTCAATTCTCCACGAACAGATCCAGCCGTTGCCGGAACAGGGTGCCATCCTTCGCCCGAGCCTGAAGATGGATCAGCCAGGCGCCGGGCGCCAACGTCACCGGCGCCGAGAAGATGCCGCCGGAATAGCGGAACTCCGGCGTCACGTCGTCGCTCGCCATCGTGGTGCGCCCGACCAGCGCCGAAAGCTCCGCCACCGGTGCGGGCAGCCCCCCCTTGTCGCGCACGACAAGCGAGAGATAGCCGCGATCATAGCTCGGCTCCACCACCCAGCCGAGCGCCTCCTGCGCCGCGCGGTCCTTGTCGAAGGTCTGCGAGGCGACATAGGAGTTGGCGACCTCCAGCCCCGGGAAGGTCTTTACCGCCTTCACCGCCATCGTCACGTTCACCGCAATGATCACGCCGAAGAAGGCGAGCACGATCATCAGGAACTTGCGTCCGGTGAAGGGCTTTTCGGTCTTGTCCATCTCGGTCCTCCTTGCGCTATCCTACTGCGGCGCGCGGCCGTTGAACACGGCTTCCGCCTGCGCATGATCGCCGCCATTCACGTCCTGAACGCGGATCCGCACCTCCGACCGGGTGGTGACGGCCAGCGGCGTCCCCTTCGGCGCTTCGAGATACATCCGCTGCGTCGCGGTTTCATCGGCCTTCACCGTGACGGTATCGCCCGGCTCGCCCTCCAGCGTCAGCGTCATCGGCCCCCCCGCCGCCGCCCCTTCGGGCACCGCCTCGATGCGATAGGTGGTATCCTCGCCATGCTTGTTGCGCAGCCGCAGCGTATAGATGTTGCGGATCGTGCCATCGCCCTGCACCACATAAAGCGGATCGCGGTTCGGGGTCACGTTGAAGTCGATGGGCGAGCGCAGGAACAGCGCCGCGATCAGCCCGACCCCGATCCCGGCCCAGAGCGTGAAATAGATCAGCGTGCGCGGCCGCAGGATATGCTTCCACACCGGGATCGGCGCCGCCCCGGCGCGCTCGCTCGTTTCATCCTTCAGCGCCATGTAGTCGATCAACCCGCGCGGCTTGCCGATCTTGTCCATCGTCTCGTTGCACGCGTCGATACAGAGCGCGCAGGTGATACATTCCATCTGCTGCCCGTTGCGGATGTCGATCCCCATCGGGCAGACGTTGACGCAGGCCATGCAGTCGATGCAGTCGCCCTGCGTGCCCTCGGCGCCCTTGCGCAGCTTGCCGCGCGGCTCCCCCGCCATTCCCGATAGGCGACGGTGATCGTGTCCTCGTCCATCATCGCCGCCTGAATCCGCGGCCAGGGGCAGGCGTAGATGCAGATCTGTTCCCGCGCGAAACCGCCAAAGGCAAAGGTCGTCGCCGTCAGGATCCCCATCGTGATATAGGCCACGGCGGGCGCATGGCCGGTGACCAGATTCCCGAGCAGCGTCGGCGCATCGGCGAAATAGAACACCCAGGCGCCCCCGGTGCCCAGCCCGATCACGAACCACAGCACCCATTTCAGCGCGCGCTTGCGGATCTTCTCGAAATCCCACTTCTGCCGCAGCAGCCGGATCCGGGCGTTGCGGTCGCCCTCGACCCAGCGTTCGACCAGAATGAACAGGTCGGTCCAGACCGTCTGCGGACAGGCATAGCCGCACCAGACCCGCCCGGCGGCCGAGGTGAACAGGAACAGCCCCAGCCCCGCCATGATCAGCAGACCCGCGACGAAGTAGAACTCATGCGGCCAGATCTCGATCATGAAGAAGAAGAACCGCCGGCTTGCCAGGTCGATCAGCACCGCCTGATCGGGCAGCGCTGAACCCCGGTCCCAGCGGATCCACGGCAGGAGGTAATAGACCCCCAGCATGCCGGCCATCAGCACCCATTTCAGCGTGCGGAAATGGCCTTTGACGCGGCGGGGGAAAATCGGCTCTCGAGCAGAATAGAGGGCGGGTTCGCTGGGTTCGGTCGAGCTCACGGGAGTCTCCGTTGGCAATTCCTGTGCTGCTTCTGCTATCTCTCATTCCGAAGGGCTTTGACATGCGTCAAAAATGCAGATTTAGCTACACCACAGTCTTCGCAAGGAAAAAGGGCGCCGAAGCGCCCCTGGGATTGCGAAAGGGAACACCGGCGCCCCGGAAACGCGCGAACAGGACAGGGCGCCGGTGCCATCCGGAGGGCCGAAGCCCCCGGGATTACTGCCCCCCCCCCGAGGGAATGGACATAGGCCGCCACCGAACGGATCTGCGCCTCGCTCAGACGCGGGGTCACGCCGTCGGGCGCATGGCTCCACGACGGCATCACGCCGAAGCGGGCATTCTCCACCGTCTCGGTCAGGGATTTGACGTCGCCGCCATAGAGCCAGATCGCATCGGTCAGGTTCGGGGCGCCCTGCGACTGATCCCCCGTGCCCGCGTCGCCATGGCACGACGCGCAGTTGTCGGCAAAGACCTGCGCCCCGGCGGGTTCGATCGCGGCGTCATAGTCCTGACCCGAAATCTTGCGCACATGGGCCACGACCTGGGCGATCTCTTCCTTGGTCAGCAGTTCGTCGCGCCCGAAGGACGGCATCTGCGCGAAGCGCGCATCCGGATCCTCGGTGTTGCGGATACCATGCTCGACCGTGGTGTAGATCTCCTCGATCGTGCCGCCCCAGAGCCAATCGCCGTCCAGCAGGTTCGGATAGCCGACGTTACCGCCGCCCCCCGCCCCGTGGCATTGCGCGCACCAGGTCCGGAACACCGCCGCCCCGGCGTTGCGGGTGTAATCCGCCAGTTCCGGATCATGCGCGATCTGGGTCAGCTCGGTCGCGACCAGCTTGTCCTCGATCGGCTTGTTCGCCGCGGCATAGCGGTCGATCTCGGCCTTCACATCGGCACGGGTCGAGGCCTTCAGCACGCCCGGAGTCGCCTCCGTCGCGAAGATCGGCCAAGCCGGATAGGCCACCGAATAGCCGATCGCGAAGACGATGCAGGCGTAGAAGCTCCACAGCCACCAGCGCGGCAGCGGATTGTTGTATTCCTCGATGCCGTCCCAGGAATGGCCCGTGGTCTGGACTTCCTTCCGGGTGGTCGGTTTCTTGGTCATCGCCACGCCTCCTTACAACCTGTGGCCGTGATCGGCCGGTGCAGGGCGATCTTCATTGCGGAACGGGATATTGGCGATGTCGCGATGAACGCGGCCCGCCCCCGGGCGAAAGGCGAAGATCACCGCGCCAACGAAGATGGTCAGCAATGCGAGTGCCGCCCAGCTGTCTGCGAATTCGCGGAAGATGTGATAGTCCATCGCATCCTCCTCAGCGGCTCGGGACCGGCTCGAAGGTCGAGAAATCGACCATCGTGCCCAGCACCTGGAGATAGGCGACCAGCGCATCCATTTCGGTCAGCGCGGGCTGGCCGTCGAAGTTGCGGATGTTGACCTTCTCGCCATAGCGCTCCTGCAACCCCTCGGTATCGCCGTCCGGATCGACCTGCGCGGCGAAATCGGCCTTGGCCGCCTTGATCATGTCCGAGGTATAGGGCACGCCCACCAGCTTGTCGGTTTCCAGACGGTCCACGATATAGGTGGGCGAAATCATCCGATGCTTCAGGAAGCCGTATTTCGGCATGATCGATTCCGGCACGACCGATTGCGGGTTGGTCAGGTGATCGACGTGCCACGCATCCGAATAGCGGTTGCCGACGCGGGCAAGGTCCGGCCCCGTCCGCTTCGAGCCCCACTGGAACGGGTGGTCATACATCGACTCCGCCGCCAGGCTGTAGTGGCCATAGCGTTCCACCTCGTCACGCATCGGGCGGATCATCTGCGAGTGGCAGACATAGCAGCCCTCGCGGATGTAGATGTCCCGCCCGGTGAGTTCGAGGGGGGTGTAGGGGCGAACCCCTTCCACCTTTTCAATGGTGTTCTCCAGATAGAACAGCGGCGCGATTTCCACGATCCCGCCGATGGTCACGACGAGGAAGGAGAAGATCAGCAGCAGCGTGGCGTTCTTTTCGATAACGCCGTGCCGGTCAAGAAGTCCCATGGTCTCCTCCTTATTCCGCCGGAACCGCGACGCCCACGGGCGCCTGGCGGGGTTGCTTCGCGACGGTGGCCCAGAGGTTCCACGCCATGATGCAGGCCCCGGTGAGATACATCACGCCACCCAGGGCACGCACGAAGTTCATCCGGAATTTCGCGGCCACGGTGTCGGCGAAGGCGTTCACGAGGAAGCCCTGGCTGTCCACTTCGCGCCACATCAGGCCCTCCATGATCCCCGACACCCACATCGAGGCGGCATAGAGCACGATCCCCACGGTCGCGAGCCAGAAGTGCCAGCTTACCAGACGGATCGAATAGAGCCCCTCCCGCTTCCACAGCCGCGGCACGAGGAAGTAGAGCGCGCCGAAGGTGATCATGCCGTTCCAGCCGAGCGCACCGGAATGCACATGGCCGATCGTCCAGTCGGTGTAGTGGCTCAGCGAGTTCACCGCCTTGATCGACATCATCGGACCTTCGAAGGTCGACATGCCGTAGAAGCCGATCGACACCACCATCATCCGGATCACCGGATCGGTGCGCAGCTTGTCCCAGGCGCCCGAGAGCGTCATCAGGCCGTTGATCATCCCACCCCAGGACGGCATCCACAGCATCACCGAGAACACCATGCCGAGCGTCGAGGCCCAGTCAGGCAGCGCGGTATAATGCAGGTGGTGCGGACCGGCCCAGATATACAGGAAGATCAGCGCCCAGAAGTGCACGATCGACAGCTTGTAGGAGTAGACCGGACGCTCCGCCTGTTTCGGGACGAAGTAATACATCATGCCCAGGAAGCCCGCCGTCAGGAAGAAGCCCACCGCGTTGTGGCCATACCACCACTGCGTCATCGCATCCTGCACGCCGGAGAAGAGAATCACCGACTTCGAGCCAAAGATCGACACCGGCACCGCCAGGTTGTTGACGATATGCAGCATCGCGATGGTGACGATGAAGGACAGGTAGAACCAGTTCGCGACGTAGATATGGGGTTCCTTGCGCTTGAAGATCGTGCCGAGGAAGGCCAGCAGATAGCCCACCCAGACGATCGTCAGCCACAGGTCCACATACCATTCGGGTTCGGCATATTCCTTCGACTGCGTGGCGCCGAGGATATAGCCCGAGGCCGCCAGGACGATGAACAGGTTGTAGCCCCAGAACACGAACCAGCCGAGCGCATCGCCCCCGAACAGCCGCGCCGCCGAGGTGCGCTGCACCACATAGAACGACGAGCAGATCAGCGCGTTGCCGCCAAAGGCGAAGATCACCGCCGACGTATGCAGCGGCCGCAGCTTGCCAAAGTTCAGATAGCCCTGCGCCCATTCGAAATTCAGCGAAGGGAAGGCCAGCTGGAAGGCGATGACGACGGCCACGAGGAACCCGACGATCCCCCAGAACACCGTCGCTATCACCCCGGCGCGGATCACGCCATCGACATATTCGCTTTGCGAGGGCTTCGGACCGTCGATCCCCCTCAATACCCAGATGAACGCGATCACTGCTGCAAGCATGATCTCCAGTGCGTTCACCATGTACGGAATATCGCGCGCGTAATTGGCCGCAATGGCGGCCAGAACCGCCACCAGGCCAAGCGCGAGCAACTTCA
Source organism: Paenirhodobacter sp. (assembly GCF_047600745.1). Taxonomy (GTDB): domain Bacteria; phylum Pseudomonadota; class Alphaproteobacteria; order Rhodobacterales; family Rhodobacteraceae; genus Rhodobacter. The sequence continues at coordinate 1,231,584 of NZ_JASGKI010000004.1, forward strand.
AGTAATCCCACATGTTGTGCGTCCCTTCGTCCTGTCTCTTCCTGAACCGCGGAATCGGGCTTCCCGCGGACAGAATCCGAGACCTGAGCCGTTGTGGTTCGAGCATATGCCCCACGCCTTGATCTGTATCAAACCTATCACGAAGGGGTGAGCGCTTTCGTCGCAGGGGGCCGCCCCGATGCGGAAATGATTGATCCGTGTCAAAGTCGCATCGCCTGCAAGCCGTTAGGCTGGCCGGGAAAGCAGGATGCGGAGGAAGAGCCGATGGGCTACAAGACAATTCTAACGGTGGTGACTGATCTGGCTGCGGCGAAGGCCCAGCTTGATACCGCCATAGCGATCGCGCGCCGTCAGGACGCGCATCTCGAAGTGATCTGCATGGGCGTCGACCGCACCCAGACCGGCTATTACTATGCCGGGGCGGCCGCTTTCGTGCAGCAGGAAGCGATCGACCGCGCGCAGCAGGAAGCGCAGGCGATCGAGACCGCGGTGAAGCAGCGCCTCGGGCTGGAAGATGTCCGCTGGTCGAGCGAGGCGGTCGTGGTGCAGATCGGTGTCGTCGGCACCGTGGTCGGCATGCGCGCGCGTTTCGCCGATCTGGTCGTCTCGGGCCGTCCCTATGGCGACAACCGCGGCGTTGAAATCGAAGCCGCGCTCGAATCGGCGATGTTCGAGGGCGGGGTACCGGTGCTGATCGTGCCCGACGGCTATACCGGCGCGGTTCCGGCGCGGCGGGTCGTCGTCGCGTGGAACCAGTCGAACGAAGCGCTCGATGCCGTGCGCAAGGCCCTGCCCTTCCTGAAGGCCGCCGAAACGGTGGACATCACCGTCATCGACCCGCCCGCCCATGGGCCGGAACGCTCGGACCCCGGTGGTCAGTTGAGCCAGTTCCTCTCGCGCCACGGCGTCCATGCCGAAGTGTCGGTGCTGGCGAAGACGATGCCGAAGATTTCGGACGTCCTGAGCCGCCACGTCCGCGAAAGCCAGGCCGATCTGATCGTGATGGGCGCCTATGGCCATTCGCGCTTCCGCGAGGCGATTCTGGGCGGCGCGACCCGCAACATGCTGGAAATCGCCGATGTGCCGGTGGTGATGGCGCATTGAAGACACACCTCCCGCCCGGGCTCCGGGCGGGAGGGCCTAGAACAGGCCGCCGTCCGAATCGTCGCCCGCCTCGATCAGCAGGCGGTCCATGTCGGGGACGGTGACATGGCGCTTGCCCTCCAGCGCGATCACCCCGTCGCGCTTCAGGGCCGAAATCTGCCGCGACACCGTTTCCAGCGTCAGGCCCAGATAATCCGCCATCGCCTCCCGCGTCAGCGGCAGGTCAAAGGCCATCCGTCCCTTCGTCTGCATCATCTTCACCGACGCATCCCGCCGCGCGATGATCGACAGCAGCGAGGCGATCTTCTCCCGCGCGGTCTTGCGCCCGAGCAGCAGCATCCATTCCCGCGCCGCGTCCAGTTCGTCCAGCGTCATCTGCAACAGCCGCTGCGCGATATGCGGCGTGCGCTCCATCATGTCCTCGAACGGCTTGCGGCGGAAGCAGCACATCAGGATGTCGGTCGTGGCCGTGACGTTATAGGCCGCATTCGACCGCCCCGGACGCCCGACGAAATCCGACGGCAGCAACAGCCCCACCATCTGCGTCCGCCCATCCTCCAGCGTCTGCGTCAGCGTCGCGATGCCGGAAACGACCGAAGCGACGAAATCCATCTTGTCGCCTGCCCAGATCACGGTCTGCCCGGCTTCGAAGCTGCGATAGTATTTGATCTGCTCAAGCGCGACGATTTCATCGCTTTCGCACCGCGCACAGACGGCGCGATGGCGGATCGGGCAATCGCTGCATCGCAGCGAGACCGTTATAGCGTCGTCATGCGCCATCGGGCTCTGTATCACTTGATATGGGTCAATTTCTGTTGCGCGTCTTGCACATAAAGATAGCGCATGGAACAGGAATCGCAACTCGCCCGGCTCGGACTCTTCGATGCGCGCGTACCGCGCTATACCAGCTATCCGACTGCACCGCATTTCAACACCCAGTTAGGGGCCGGAGACTTTGCCCGGTGGATCGAGGAAATCCCTTCGGGATCAAGGATTTCGCTCTACCTGCATGTGCCGTTCTGCCGTCGGCTGTGCTGGTTCTGCGCCTGCCGCACGCAGGGAACACAAAGCGAAGAGCCGGTGCGCGCCTATTCCGAAGTGCTGCTTCGGGAGCTGAAGCTGCTGAAGGCGCGGCTCGCGCCGGGGATCACGCTGTCGCGGCTGCACTGGGGCGGGGGCACGCCGACGCTGATGCCCGCCGACATGATCCGGCGGCTGGCCGATGCGATTTTCGAGACGGTACCGATGGGCGAAGGCGCTGAATTCTCGGTCGAGATCGACCCGAACGAGATCGACGCCGCCCGGATGGATGCGCTGGCGGCGAGCGGGATGAACCGCGCCTCGATCGGGGTGCAGGATTTCGACGCGCAGATTCAGGGCGTGATCGGCCGCGACCAGAGCTATGAGGTCACCCGCGCCGCCGCCGAGATGATCCGCGACCGTGGGGTCGAGAGCCTGAACGCCGATATTCTTTACGGCCTGCCGTTCCAGACCAATGAAAAGATCGCGCAGTCGGTGCAGAAGCTGCTGTCGCTGAACCCGGACCGGGTGGCGCTTTACGGCTATGCGCATGTGCCGTGGATGGCGCGGCGGCAGACGATGATCCCGTCCGACCACCTGCCGACGCCGCCCGAACGGCTGGCCCTGTTCGAAACCGCGCGGGAATTGTTCGTGGCCGATGGCTATGCCGAAGTGGGCATCGACCATTTCGCCCTGCCCTCGGACGGGCTGGCACAGGCGCAGAAGGCCGGGCTGCTGCGGCGGAATTTTCAGGGCTATACCGACGATCTGGCCGATGTGCTGGTCGGGCTTGGCGCCAGTTCGATTTCGCGCTTCCCGCAGGGCTATGCGCAGAACGCTTCGGCGACATCGGCCTATGTCGGCGCGATCCGCGAAGGGCATTTCTCGACTGCGCGGGGCCATGCCTTCAGCGGCGAGGACCGGATGCGCGCCCGGCTGATCGAGGCGCTGATGTGCGATTTCCACGTCGATGCGGAGGAGTTGATCCGCGATTACGGCGCCAATCCGGCGGCGCTGCGGGCGATGTTCGCCGCCTGTGTCGGGCATTTCGGCGATATGGTCCGGGTCACGCCCGAGGGCCTGTCGATCCCCGTGGCGGGGCGGCCGCTCACCCGGATGATCGCGCGTGCCTTCGACGCCTACGACCTGTCGAAAGCGGGTCACAGTTCGGCGATCTGACCCCCCTCGGCGAGGGCGACCAGCCGCGGCAGGCAACGGTCCAACGCATAATCCGCCGCCCTTGCCCGCGCCGCCGCGCGCAGGGGCGCCTGCCCCGCCGGGTCCGCCAGTGCCGCGATCAGCGCCCGCGACCAGCCGGACACGTCGAAGAAATCGACCAGCCGCCCGGTCTCGCCCTCGGTGATCACCTCGCGCACCGGGCCGGTATCCGATCCCACCACCAGCGCGCCCAGGCTCATCGCCTCGATCAGCGACCAGCTGAGCACGAAGGGATAGGTCAGATAGGCATGCACCCGCCCCACCTGCAACACGCGGATATAATCGGCATAGGGCACACGGCCGAGGAAATGCACGCGGGCAGGGTCGAGCCGGTCCTTCACCTCGTCCCAGAACCGTTGTTTCCAACTGCCCTCCGGAGGTGGGGCGCCATAGCTCTGTCCTTCGGCGCCGATGATCAGCACATGGGCCTCGGGTCGCGCCGCCAGCACCTCGGGCAGCGCCCGCATGAAGATGTGATAGCCCCGATACGGCTCCAGCGAGCGGTTGACGAAGGTGATCACCTCATCGCCCGCGCGGAAGGTCCGGCCATCCACCGTGACCCTGGCCCCCGGATCCGGCACGAGGCGACGCACATCCACGCCGTCGTGGCAGACAGTGATCTTCGCGCGCAGTTCCGGCGGGAAGGTCGCGGCCTGAAACTCCGTCGGGCTGAGCGCGGCATCGGCCTGCACCATCGCCTGAACCAGATGCGCCGAACGCGCCACGGTGGAAACCCGCGCCTCAAGGCTATCGCCGCCGAATTCCGGGTCGAACCCGGTGTCGAGCCCCTCCGTGCGATACATCAGTTCGGCATAGACGATCAGCCGCGCCTCGGGCCAGACCTCCTTGAGAAACAGCGTCTCGCCCCAGCCGGAATGGCCGAAGATCACATCGGGCACATATCCCTCGGCCCGCAGCTGACGCGCCGCCCGTGCCGCCCGATAGCCGCGCGCGCAGGCCTCGGCATACATCCGGCCCGCGCGGCGATCGCCACCCACCGGATCCGGCCTGCGGTATTTCACCACCCGCACCGGCGAGGGGCGGTCGTTCCCCTCCGCCGTCAGCGCCAGAACCTCATGCCCCCGCGCCGCCAGCGCCGGGGCCAGATGCAGGAACTGCCCCGGAAAGTTCTGATGGACGAACAGAATCCTCAAGCCATCTCCCCAAGCGCTGCCCTGATCAGCGCCCGGGTATAGTCGGTTTTCGGTGAAGAAAAGATTTCCGCCGCCGAGCCCTGTTCGATCACATCGCCCTGCCGCAGCACCATCACCCGATGCGACAGCGCCCTCACCACCCGCAGATCATGGCTGATGAACAGATAGGCCAGCCCGTGGCGGCGTTGCAGATCGCGCAGCAGGTCCACGATCTGCACCTGCACCGTCATGTCGAGCGCCGAAGTGGGTTCGTCCAGCACCACCACCTTCGGGCGCAGGATCATCGCCCGGGCAATCGCGATCCGCTGCCGCTGCCCACCGGAAAACTCATGCGGATAGCGCGTCATCACGGCGGGGTCGAGGCCCACCTCCCGCATGATCTCCGCCACCATTTCGCGCCGGTCGCGCCCCGGCTCGACCCCGTGGACGGTCAGCCCCTCGGCGATGATCTGCTCCACCGTCATTCGGGGGCTGAGCGCGCCGAACGGATCCTGGAACACGATCTGCATGTCGCGGCGCAGGTGGCGCAGCTGGCGGCTCTGCCAGCCGGAAATCTCCTGCCCCATGAAGACAATCGGCCCTTCGCTTTCGATCAGCCGCATCAGCGCCAGCGCCAGCGTCGTCTTGCCCGAGCCGGATTCGCCAACGATCCCCAGCGTTTCGCCCGCCCGCACCGAAAGGGTCGCGTCGTTCACCGCCTTCACATGGCCCACCACGCGGCGCAGCAGGCCGCGCTTGATCGGGAACCAGACCTTCAGATGATCGGCCCGCAGCAGTTCCGGCGCCGCCTCCGCGATCGGCTCCGCCCGGCCCTTCGGCTCTGCCGCCAGCAGCTTGCGGGTATAAGGATGCTGCGGATCGGCAAAGATCTGCGCCGCCGGGCCCTGTTCCACGATCTCGCCGTTCTGCATCACGCAAACCCGGTCGGCGATGCGCCGCACCACGCCCAGATCGTGGCTGATGAACAGCAGGCTCATCCCTGTCTCACGCTTCAGATCGGCCAGCAGTTCAAGGATCTGCGCCTGAATCGTCACGTCAAGCGCGGTCGTCGGCTCGTCCGCGATCAGCAGTTCCGGCCCATTCGCCAGCGCCATCGCGATCATCACCCGCTGACGCTGCCCGCCCGACAACTGATGCGGGTAATCGTCCAGCCGGCTTTCGGCGTCGCGGATGCCGACCTGCTCCAGCAATTCGATGATCCGCGCCCGCGCCGCCGCACCCTCCAGCCCCTGATGCAGGGCGAGGCTCTCGCCGATCTGCTTCTGGATCGTGTGCAGCGGGTTGAGCGAGGTCATCGGCTCCTGAAAGATGAAGCTGATGTCATTGCCCCGCACCCGGCGCAACTCCGGCTCGGATGCGCCGATCATCTCGCGTCCGGCATAACGCACGGAGCCCTCCAGCACCGCATTCGGCCCCAGCAGCGCCACCGTGGACAGCGCCGTGACCGATTTTCCCGACCCGGATTCCCCGACCAGCGCGACCGTCTCCCCCTTGCCCACGGCAAAGCTCACGCCCTTCACCGCGGGCACCACCCGGCCATCGGCGCGGAAGGAAATGCGCAGGTTCTCGACCTGAAGGACCGGGCTCATCGGAAGGTCTTCCTCGGGTCGAAGGCATCGCGCACGCCCTCGAAGATGAAGACGAGCAGCGACAGCATGATGGAAAAGGTGAAGAAAGCGGTGAAGGCGAGCCAGGGCGCCTGAAGGTTCTGCTTGCCCTGCAACGCCAGCTCACCCAGCGACGGCGCCGAAGACGGCAGCCCATAGCCCAGATAATCCAGCGAGGCGAGCGTCGAGATCGCCCCGGTGATGACGAAGGGCAGCATGGTCAGCGTCGCCACCATCGCATTGGGCAGGATGTGGCGGAACATGATCACCCGGTCGCTCACCCCGAGCGCCCGGGCCGCCCGGACATATTCGAAATTTCGCGCGCGCAGGAATTCGGCCCGCACCACGCCCGTCAGCGCGGGCCAGCCGAACAGGATCACGATGAAGACCAGAAGCCAGAAGCTCCGCCCCAGGATCGCGAACAGGATGATGATGACGTAAAGCGAGGGCGTCGAGGACCAGATCTCCATCAGCCGCTGCACGATCAGGTCGGTGCGGCCGCCGAAATAGCCCTGCACCGCGCCCGCCGCGATGCCGATGGCCGAGCCGATCACCGTCACCACCAGCGCGAACAGCACCGAGATCCGGAACCCGTAGATCACCCGCGCCAGCACGTCGCGCGCCGTGTCATCGGTGCCGAGCCAATGATTCGCATCGGGGGCCGAGGGCGCCGAACCGACATTGTTGATCGTGCGGTAGCTGTAGGGGATCGGCGGCCAGAGCAGCCAACCCGCCTTCTCCGTCGTGGCGCCTTCGGCCTCCACCGCCTCGGGATCGTCCCAGCACTCCTCCCGCCCCCCGGTCTTGATCAGACATTGCAGCGCGGGATCCTTGTACAGCGCCTCGGTGCGGAAATCGCCGCCGAAGGTGGTTTCCGGGTAGAACTTGTAAACCGGGAAATATAGCTCGCCACGATAGCTGACGACGATCGGCCGGTCATTCGCGATCAGTTCGGCGAAGAGCGACAGCACGAACAGCACCGAAAACAGGATCAGCGACCAGAAGGCCCGGCGGTTCTGGCGAAAGTTCCGCAGGCGGCGCGCGGCAAGGGGCGTCATCATCCGGCCCTCTTTTCAAAGTCGATGCGTGGATCGACCAGCACATAGGTCATGTCCGACAGGATCCCCACCACCAGCGAAATCAGCCCGAAAACGTAAAGCGTGCCGAAGATCACCGGGTAATTCCGCTCCACCGCCGCCTGAAAGCCCAAAAGCCCCAGCCCGTCGAGCGAGAAGATCGTCTCGACGATGATCGAGGAGCCGAAGAACACGCCCAGGAACGTGGCCGGGAAGCCCGCGATCACGATCAGCATCGCGTTGCGGAACACATGGCCGTAAAGCACCCGCCGTTCGGACAGCCCCTTGGCCCGGGCGGTCATCACATATTGCTTGTTGATTTCCTCAAGGAACGAGTTCTTCGTCAGCAGCGTCATCGTGGCAAAGCCGGAAATCGTCATCGCCACGGTCGGCAGGGTGATGTGCCACAGGTAGTCGAGCGCCTTTCCCATCATGCTGAGGCTTCTCGAAATTGTCCGAGGTCAGGCCGCGCAGCGGGAAGATCTTCCAATACGACCCGCCCGCGAACAGCACCATCAGCATCACCGCAAACAGGAAGCCCGGGATCGCATAGGCCACCACGATCACGCCCGAGGTCCAGGTGTCGAAGGGCGATCCGTCCTTCACCGCCTTGCGGATGCCGAGCGGGATCGAGATCAGATAGGCCAGCACCGTCGACCACAGCCCGAGCGAAATCGACACCGGCATCTTTTCCAGCACCAGGTCGATCACCGTCTTGTTGTGGAAGAAGCTCTTGCCGAAATCGAAGGTCAGGTAGTCGCCGATCATCTTGAAGAACCGCTGCCAGGCGGGGATCGGCTCCTTCGTGCAGGCCGGGTTGTTCAGGTCGGGCACCACGCCTTCGGGGCAGGTGATGCGGGCAAAGCCCATCTGCACCTCCAGCTGCGCCAGAAGCTCGGGCGAAATCCCGCGCGCGCCGCGATAGCCGGTATCGTCGCCCTGCGACTGCCCGGCATCGCCGCCGCCCGAAATGTTGCGCAGCGAATCCGCCTCCCCCTGCACACGGGCGACGATCTGTTCGATCGGCCCGCCGGGAACGAACTGGGTCAGCGTGAAATTCACCAGCATGATCCCCAACAGCGTCGGGATGACCAGCATCAACCGCCTCAGGATATAGGCGCCCATCTGCCCCTGCCCTCACTCTTGCTGCGGATCGCCTAGAATGCGCCGCCCGCCTTCAGTTTCGCGGCTTTGTCCGCGTTATACCACCAGAAGTCCAGTTCCCCCAAAGCATGGGGCGGCAGGGTCTCGGGATGCTCATACATGTCGTAATAGGCGACGGTGTGGCTGGCCTTGTACCATTGCGGCACCCAGAAGCGCAGCGCCCGCAGCGCCCGGTCAAGCGCATGGACGCGGGGCGTCATCTCGTCCCGGGTCTGCGCTTCCTCGACCAGCCGGATCAGCTTGTCCACCGCCGGATTGGCAAGCCCCATGCCGTTGAACACATCGCCCGCGCTTTGCGAGCCGAAATACTGCTGCAACCCGGCGCCGGGGATTTCATCCTGCCCAAGCTGCGCGGTGATCATGTCGAAATCATGCTTGCGGCGGCGGTTTTCATATTGCGCATCGTCCACCCGCGCCATCGAGGCATCGACACCGAGCGCGCGCAGATTCTCGACATAGGGCAGGATCACCCGGTCGAAGGTCTGGCTGTCGTTCAGGATCTCGACCCTCAGCGTCTCGCCCTTCGCATTGCGGCGCATGCCGTCCGCGCCCGGGGCCCAGCCCGCCGCATCCAGAAGCGCCGCCGCCTTGCGCTGATTGCCCCGGTCGAGCTGACGCTTGCCCGAAACCGGCGCCAGCACAGCCGGCTCGTCGAGAATACCCTCCGGCAGATCCGCGGCCAGCGGTTTCAGGATCGCGATCTCCTCGGGCGTGGGCGTGCCCTGCGCGGCCAGCGGCGAATTCTCCCAGACCGAATTCACCCGGCTGTAAAGGCCGTAGAACAGCGTCTCGTTCGACCATTCAAAGTTGAACATCAGGCCGAGCGCCTCGCGCACGCGGATGTCCTGAAACCGGTCGCGGCGCAGGTTCATCACGAAGGACTGACCGGAGGCGACGTCGCCATTCGGCAGTTCGGCCTTCGTCACCCACCCCTTGGTCAGCGCCGGGAAATCATAGGCCGAGGCCCACAGGAGCGACGACGCCTCATTCCGGAAGGTATAGGATCCCGCCTTGAACCCCTCGAACGCGGCCTGATAGTCGCCGTAATATTCGATCCGGATCCGGTCGAAATTGGCGCGACCGCGGTTGATCGGCAGATCCTTGCCCCAATAGTCGGGGTTGCGCGCCCAGATTTCGGTGCGGCCATCCTTGGAGCTGCCGAAGACATAGGGGCCGGAGCCGATGAACGGCACCGCCGACGCCTTGCCGAGGTCGAGCCCCGCGCGCTCGAACTGCGCCTTCGAGAACACCGGCAGGCTGCCGACGGACTGGATCACATCGCGGCGCGGGTAATCCGGGGTGAAGGTGAATTTGATCCGCTTCGGGTCGAGCATCTCCGCGGAGGCGACCTGCTGCGCCACCACCGCGCGGAACGAACTCAGCCCCCTGTCGCGCAGCTGCTCATAGGAAAACAGCACATCCTCCGCCGTCATCGGCGTGCCGTCGGAGAACCGGATCCCGTCGCGCAGGGTGAAGATCACCCAGTCCTTCGACGCCGGATATTCCAGGCTTTCGCACAGCAGGCAGTAAGCCTCGCCCACCGTGTCGGCGGTCCCCTCCAGCATCGCTTCGAGCGGCAGCGACGACAGCCGCGATGCCCGTCCCTCCAGCGTGAAGGGGTTGAAATTGTCGAACCCGCCGGTGAACCATTCCGAAATCTCGCCGCCCTTCGGCGCGTCCGGATTTACATAGTCCAGATGCGTGAAATCCGCCGGATATTTCAGATCGCCCAGCGTCGAGATCGCCGCCGCGGTCACCGTATCCGCCGCCGTTCCCGGCCCCGCGACCGCCGCCCAGAGGGCCGCCCCCAGCACCAGCGCCCCGACATTGCGCAGCGCGCCGCGTTTCCGAACCTGCATCCAGCTCTCCCTTCGTTCCGCCCCAAGCTAAGGACGCATCGCGCCGGGGTGCAAGTTGCATCTGCGTGAGAGTTTATGAAATGCCAAGGGCCGCCCCGTGGGACGGCCCTTCGATTCGCCTGTGCCGCCTCAATGCGCGAGGCTTTGCAGATAGGCGATGACGTTTGCGCGATCTTCGGGCTTCGGCAGGCCCGCGAAGGACATCTTGTTGCCCGGGATATAGCCCTTCGGGTCCGCCAGATAGTTGTCCAGATGTTCCAGCGTCCAGGTGTCGCCATGCGTCTTGACCGGATCCGAATAGGCGAAGCCCTCGACCGAGCCGATCGGCCGGCCCACAACGCCATCCAGATGCGGGCCGGTGGCGTTCTTGCCATCGACCTTGTGGCAGGCCTTGCACTTGCCGAAGACCTTGGCGCCCTTGTCCGGGTCGCCCTCGCCCAGCACGACCTTGGGCGCCTCCTCGGCCGCCGCGCCGCCGCCGTCGCCGCCGCCCACGCCACCCGGCGCGGCGGTCATCAGCGCGATTTCCTCGCCCTCCTCGGCCGCCCCATGCGCGGGAGAGCCGATGGTGAACAGCGCCGCCGAGGCCCAGCTCCCGAGCAGGAAGAACAGAAAGGCACCCAGAACGGCGCCAGCAGCCTTGGTAACAGTCGTCGTATTCAACATGACTCCTCCCTGAGATTGGCTGGATCGGATCACAATCCGGTTACATGTATGTATCCCGTTTCACCGCGCTTTTTTCAAGGAAGTTCGCGTCCCGCAAGCCTGACACCGACCTTGTGGGTGCGGCTCCGTGACGCATGACGGGTTCCGCTTCCATTTCCCGGCCCGCCCGCTATAGGGAAACGGCAGTCAGAAGGAGGACGCCATGACCACCCAGCGGACCGGAGTGATCGCCTTTCAGGGCGACCTTGGCGCCTATTCGCATGAGGCCTGCCGCAACGCCCGCCCGCGCATGGATGTCCTGCCCTGCCCGACCTTCGAGGACGTGATCGAGGCGGTGCGCTCCGGCAAGGCCGATCTGGCGATGCTGCCGGTCGAGAATTCGACCTATGGCCGCGTGGCCGACAGCCACCGGCTGCTGCCGCAATCCGGCCTGCATATCATCGACGAAGCCTTCGTGCGGGTGCGGATCGCGCTGATGAGCGTGCCGGGGCGCAAGCTGGAGGAGATCCGCCTCGTGCGCGCCCATCTGGTGTTGCTGCCGCAATCGGCGGGCTTCCTGCGCAGCCACGGAATCAGCGGCCATGCCGCCGCCGACAGCGCGGGCGCCGCCGCCGACCTCGCCCGCAGCCATGCGCCGGGCGAAGGGGTTCTCGCCTCGGAAATCGCGGCGGACATCCACGGGCTGGAGGTTCTGGCCCGCGACATCGAGGACAATGCCCACAACACCACCCGCTTCCTGATCATGTCGCGCGAACCCGACCCGTCGCGCCGGGCGGAACGGATGATGACCACCTTCGTCTTCCGCGTGCGCAACATCCCCGCCGCGCTCTACAAGGCGATGGGCGGTTTCGCGACCAATGGCGTGAACATGACGAAGCTGGAAAGCTACATGGTCGATGGCAATTTCACCGCGACGCAGTTCTATGCCGATATCGAGGGCCATCCCGACGATGCCAATGTCCGCCTGGCGCTCGATGAACTGGGCTATTTCACCACCCATATGAGCCTGCTGGGCGTCTACCCGGCGGATCCGCGCCGGTTCGGCTGACCTCAGACCCCGAGCAATTGTTCCTCGACCATCGTCGCGAACAGCGCGATCCGCTCGTCGAACCGATGCTGTATCCGGACCCGCCCCAGGCGGGCCGATTGCAGCAGGATCCGCGCACCGAGCGAGCGCGGCCGCAGTTCCACCCCGACATGCAGCCGCGTCCGCGCGGGGGACAAGGCGACGACCTGCACGGTCCCGACCATCTCGAAGCCAGTCGATTCGCCATGGTATTCGATCTGTTCCGGCCGCACGAACCGGCTGGCGCGCAGGTCCAGATGCCGCATCCTGCCGCGAAAACGGAAATCGACCTCCCACGTCATGCCCGGCCCCGGCTGGGTCAGGCCGTCCGTGCGGCGCAGGCGCAGGCCCCGGCGCCCCGCCTCCGCCGCGAAGGGAGAAAAGTCGGCCATGCGATCGAATACGGCCTCCGCCGGTGCGGAGATGTCGGTGCGGCTGGTGAATTTCATTCCGGGCTCCCCCCTATGCGACCGGGCCACCATACCGGCACAATCGCGAACAAAGAGTGAATCACCGCTAACCATCCCGATCCGCGAGCCAGCCGCGCAGCATCCACCCCGCGATGGCCCCGGCGCGCGGGGCCCGGATCACCGGATCTGTCCCCGCGAAAATCCCGGCCAGACGCTCGCGCCCGACCCAGAGCGCATCTTCGAGTTCCACCGGATCCAGCGTGATCTCCGCGCTCAGCGCCTCCCCCTCGCAGGCCAGCATGAGCTGCATCGGGAAGGGCCAGGGCTGCGATGCCAGCATCCGCACCGCGCCGACCCGGATGGCGGTTTCCTCGGCCACCTCGCGCCGGACCGCGGCTTCGACTGTTTCGCCCGGCTCAACAAAACCCGCAAGGCAGGAATACATGCCCTCGGGCCAGCCCGGAGACCGCCCCATCAGCACCGCATTGCCCCGCGTCACCCGCATGATCACAACCGGATCGGTGCGCGGAAAATGATGCGTGTCGCAGGCCGGGCAGTGGCGCTGCCAGCCGCCCAGCGTCGCCCGGGTCGGCGCCCCGCATTTGCCGCAAAAGCCATGGCCCTCGTGCCATTGCAGCAGCGCGCGGCCGATGGCCATCAACTCGCCCGCCCGCGCATCCATCTGGAGCAGCGCGCCGCGCAACTCTCCGAACGCCACCCCGGGCGGCGCTCCCGGCGGGACCGGATCGCCCTCGCCTTCGGGTTCCCACGGCGAAACGTCCTGCATGAAAACCGCCTGCCCCCCGGAAAGCCCCAGAAACAGCGGCGGCCCCTGCGCAAAATCCAGAAGCGGAGCTCCGGGCCGCAGCGCCGCGAGCCCCGCGCCGATGACGGGATCGGTTCCGCCCGGAGACAGCAGCGCCCGGCCCCGCCACAACGGCAGGATCCGTGTCCCCGCCATCCCGGCCAGCCGCACGAGCGCCCCGGGATCGGCCCGCACCCCCACCGCCCGGTCAAGGCCCGATCCGGCGAAGGCCAGCCCCTCCCGCGGATCGAACAGGATCCCGGATGCGGGATCGGAAACGGTCGGCCTGTCTGTCATGCTGCCTCCGACGGTAGCGGAACCTGCGTCTCTCTCTGCCATATGGTCAAGTTTGACGCCAGTGTGTTGCAATTCTGCGCAATCCGCGCAGCTTTCCCACGCCGGAAACAACCACGGGTTGTTTCTCGTCGACATCCCGTTAACCTTCATGGTTGAGTCGCCGGAAGATCGCGGAACCCGGCAACAGAAGCATTCAGGGGCCGGAAACGGCCCGAGAGGGACAGCGGATGATGTTTTGGAACGGCCGGGACGAGGGCAGCGGCTCGATCTGTCAGTCCTTCGCTGCCCAGTTCGACAGCCACAGCCCCCACACCGCTTTCCTGCCCGGACAACCCCCGGCCACGCGCCACGACGGCGAAGGCACCGTGGCCCTGCGCGTGATGGCGACGACGGACCTTCACGGCTTCCTGCTGGGGTACGACTACACCCGCAACCGCCCGTCGCCCGATACCGGGCTGAGCCGTGTCGCCAGCCTGATCGCGCGCGCCCGGGCCGAAGCGCCCAACTGCCTGCTGTTCGACAACGGCGATTTCCTGCAAGGCTCGCTGCTCGCCGATTTCTGGGGTCAGCGGCGCGGCATCCATTGCGGCGAGACCCATCCGATGATCGCGGCGATGAATGCGCTCGGCTACGATGCGGGTACGCCGGGCAACCACGAATTCAACTTCGGCCTGGACTATCTGCACCGGGTGCTGCGCGACGCGCAGTTCCCCTTCGTCTGCGCCAATGCCCTGTGGGAGGGCGCGGGGCACATGCTGCCGCCTTGGATCATCCTGGAGCGCGAGGTTACCGACGAAGCCGGCCTGCCGCAGCGGTTGCGGATCGGGGTGATCGGCTTCCTGCCGCCGCAGACGGTGAACTGGGACCGGGTGCATCTGGCCGGAAGCGTCACCACCCTCGGCATCGTCGAGGCCGCCCGGCTGGAGGTTCCGCGCCTGCGCGCCGCCGGGGCGGATGTCGTCATCGCGCTGGCCCATACCGGCCTTGGCGATGCCGGGGACGATCCGGAGCATGTGGGCCGCAAACTCGCGGCGGTCGAGGGCATCGACGCGCTGGTCTGCGGCCATAGCCACATCGCCTTCCCGCCCCCGGGCGACGATCCGGAGCGGGGCAATATCAATGGTAAACCCGTGATCCTGCCGGGGCGGTGGGGGTCGCATCTGGGGGTGATGGACCTGACCCTGCGGCGGCGTGACAATGGCGGCTGGCGGGTCGAGGGCGCGAACAGCACGCTGCGGCCTGTCGCGCAGCGGGCCGGGCCGGGGCGCTTCACCTGCCAGACCGAGGAGGATCCCCGGATCGTCGCTCTGGGGGCCGAGCCGCATGCCGAGATCATGGCCGAATTGTCGCGCGTGCTGAGCCGCTGCGCCACGCCGCTGCAAAGTTTCTTCTCGATGGTGGCGCCGGACGCGGCCCTGCACCTGATCGCGGAGGCGAAGGCCGCGCATGTGCGGCGCGCGCTTGCGGGGCAGCCGGAGGCGGATCTGCCGTTGCTTTGCGCAGTCACGCCGATGAAATGCGGCGCGCGGGGCGGCCCGGATCATTTCATCGACATCCCGCCCGGCCCGTTGCGGGTGCGCCATGTGCTCGACCTCTACGCCTTCCCGAACACGGTGACCGCTGTGCGGCTGACCGGCGCGCAGATCACCGAATGGCTGGAACGGGCCGCGGCGGCCTTCCTGCAAGTCGCGCCCGGGGGGACCGGCCAGCCGCTGCTGAACCCCGCCTTCCCGAGCTACAACTTCGACATCTTCCACGGCCTGACCTATGAGATCGACCCGAGCCAGCCCGCGCGCTACAATGCGCATGGGGCTTCTCGTCGCGCCGCAGGCACAGCGGATCCGCGATCTGCGCCACGCGGGCCGGGCGGTCCGCCCCGGCGATGAATTCATCGTCGCCACCAACGATTTCCGCATTTCCGGAACCGGCTGTTTTCCGACGGGTCAGGCCCCCGAAGTCCCGCTGGACCGGCGCCGGACCGCCTGGGACGTGCTGCTGGAGGAGGCCGCCCGCCAGCCGCTGGTGCAGCTGCGGGCGCGGCAAGTCTGGCGATTCGCATCGCTGCCCGGCACATCCGCCTGGTTCGAGACCTCGCCCCGCGCCCGTGGCCGGTTGGAGGAGGCCGAGGGCGTGCGCCTGTCGGAGCAGGACGTGACCCGCGACGGCTTCCTTCGGATTCGGATTGATTTCTGACATTCCTGCCGCGCCTTTGTGCATTCGGGCATTTTTTGTGCATTCATCCGCTGAACGCACAGTTTCAGGGCAAACCTGCGACGTTCTCCCCTGCCCCCGCGCCGGGCGGATTTCCCCGCCCCGCCATGGCGGGCAGGATCGGCGGGACAATCGCATAAGGAGTCCACCATGTTCCACCGCGCCCTTGCCGCCACCCTGCTTACGGGCATGTCCGTTTCCGCGGCTCAGGCCGAGATCGCCATGCCCTTTGCCCTCGACTGGAAATTCGAGGGACCGGCGGCGCCCTATACGCTCGCGGTGGACAAGGGGTTTTACGAGGCCGAGGGGCTGAAGGTCACGGTGACCGAGGGGGCGGGGTCGCTCGATGCGATTCCGAAGGTGGCGACGGGGGCCTTTCCGGTCGGCTTCACCGACATCAATTCGCTGATGAAATTCCTCGACCAGAACCCCGGCGCGCCGGTGACGGCGGTGATGATGATCTACGACAAGCCCCCCTTCGCCGTGGTCGGGCGCAAGTCGCTGGGCATCGAGACGCCGAAGGATCTTGAGGGCAAGAGCCTCGGGGCGCCGCCGCCGGATGGCGCCTGGGCGCAGTTCCCGATCTTCGCGGCGGAACAGGGGCTCGACATGGCGAAGATCACGGTCGAGCCGGTCGGCTTCCCGGTGCGCGAACCGATGCTGGCCGAGGGCAAGGTGCAGGCGGTGACGGGCTTCTCCTTCACCTCCTCGCTCTCGACCGAACGGCTGGGCGTGCCGCCCGAGGACATCACCGTGCTGCTGATGTCGGATTACGGCGTGGCGCTTTACGGCAATGCTGTGATCGTGAACACCGATTTCGCGAAGAAGAACCCGGAGGCGGTCACCGGCTTCATCCGCGCCACCGCGAAGGGCTGGAAGGAAACCATCGCCGATCCGAAGACCGCGATCGACACGCTGATGAAGCGCAACCCGGCCGCGGACGAGGCACTCGAAACGAAGCGACTTGGCCTGTCGATCACGGGCAATGTCCTGACCGATTACGTCCGGGACCACGGCATCGGCGGTATCGACGACGCGCGTTTCGCCAAGGCGATCGAACAGATGAAGACGGTTTATGAATTCAACACCGCGCCGGATGCGACGCTCTATTTCGACGCCTCCTATCTGCCGACGGACGGCAGCCTGAAGATCGACTGAGTGCCTTCGATGCAGACGGCTGCGAAGAAATTCATCGACATTCAGGGCGTGCGCCACGCCTACAAAACCCGCAACGGCCCGCTGCCGGTTCTGGACGGGCTGGACATCACCGTGCCGCAGGGCGAATTTTGCGCGGTGGTCGGCCCGTCCGGCTGCGGAAAATCCACCCTGACGCGGCTGATCTCGGGCCTGATGCGGCCCGATGCGGGGACCGTGATCCTCGCCGGGCAGGAGGTCACCAGCCCGCGCAAGACGGTGGGGATGGCGTTCCAGAATCCGGTCATGCTGGAATGGCGCACGATCCTTGAAAACGTCATGCTGCCGCTGGAGATCGTCGCCCCCGGCATGAAAAAGGCCGAAGCCCAGGCCCGCGCGATGCGCCTGCTGGAGATGGTCGGCCTGAAAGGGTTCGAGGCGAAACGCCCCTCCGAACTGTCGGGCGGGATGCGTCAGCGCGCAAGCCTGTGCCGCGCGATCGTGCATAAACCCGACGTGCTGATCATGGACGAACCCTTCGGCGCGCTCGACAATTTCACCCGCGAGGATCTGTGGCAGACGATGCGCGACCTGCGCGCGAAGGAGCCCTTCACCTGCGTGCTGATCACCCACGACCTGCGCGAAAGCGTGTTTCTGGGCGATCAGGTCATCGTGCTTTCGGGCCGGCCGGCAAAGACGCAATATGTGCTGGACGTGGACCTGCCCGCCGACCGCACGATCGACATTCTCTATGAACCGAAGGCGGTCGACATGCTGCATCTCCTGCGCGAACAGATCCGCATCGCTCAGGGCCGCGACGGGGGGGCGCATTGATGGACAGCATGCAGAAAATCGGCGTGCCGCTTCTGGCGATCGCGCTGTTCCTCGGCCTGTGGGAGGCGCTGGTCTGGGTGAACCAGTGGCCGAATTACAAGATGGCCTCGCCCTCCGACCTGCCGCCCGCCTTCTGGAAATTCCGGGTGCTGTTCTTTGAAATGGGCTGGCAGACGCTGTGGCGCACCGTTCTGGGCCTGGCTCTGGCGGTGGTGTTCGGGATTTTCCTCGGCATGGTCATGGGGTTTTCCAAGGTCACGCGCGAGGGGCTGTATCCGCTGCTCGTCGGCTTCAATGCGATCCCGAAGGCGACGCTGGTGCCGGTGATCGCGCTGATCTTCATCGGGCAGCATGATTTCAACACGGTGCTGATGGCCTTCCTGATCTCCTTCTTCCCGATCGCGGTGTCGGTGGGGATCGGGCTGTCGACGCTGGAACCCGAATATCGCGACATTCTCGCGGCGCTCGGCGCGTCGAAATTCACGATCTTCCGCAAGATTGCCCTGCCGAAGACCCTGCCCGAATTCTTCGGCGCGCTTAAGGTTTCGGTCACGCTGGCTTTCATCGGCACCAATCTGGTGGAGATCGTTTCCCCCCATGGCAAGGGTCTGGGCGCGCTGTTCCTGTCGGGGCAGACGAATTCGGACTATCCGCTGATGTTCGCGGTGCTGATCGCCTTGGCCTTCCTGGGCATCGTGCTTTACTACGCCGTGGTCGCGCTGGAGCGCACCTTTGCGGGCTGGGCCGAACGCACCCCCGGATGAGCCACGCGGCGGGGTTGCGAATCCCGCCGCCTTTGCCTATATGCAGCCTTGAGAGGTTGGCGCGGGCGAGCGCCTCGCCAACCCGGTCAGGTCCGGAAGGAAGCAGCCGCAACGAGCCCCGCTTGGGTCGATGTCCAGCCTCTCACCCCTCAGCCCCGCCGGATCAGCAGCGACAGCGCAAAGATCCCTGCGGCGGCGGAAACGATCGACGGCCCCGCCGGGGTGTCCCAGGTCAGCGAAGCCCAAAGCCCCAGCAGCACCGCCGCCGCCCCCACGATCACCGCACCGAGGGCCATCGTCTCCGGCACCCGGGCAAAGCGCCGCGCCGCCGCCGCCGGGATGATCAGCAGCGCCGCGATCAGCAGCGCCCCCACGATCTTGATCGCCACCGCCACCGTCAGCGCGAGCGCCAGCGTCAGCACGAGCCGCTCGAACCGTGGATTCAGGCCCGAGGCCCGCGCCAGTTCCTCGTTCACCGTCGCCGTCAGCAGCGCCTGCCAGCGCCACAGCAGCAGCCCCAGAACCAGCGCCGCCCCGCCCCAGATCACCGCGATATCGCCCCGGCTCACCGCCAGAATATCGCCGAACAGGAAGGCCGACAGATCCACCCGCAGCCCGGACACGAAGGATGCCACCACCAGCCCGAGGGCCAGCGCCGCATGCGCGAGCACCCCCAGCACCGTATCCACCGACTGCCCCCGCCCCGCGAGCCAGGCCACCAGCACCGCCATCGCCAGCGCCACCGCCAGCGTCCCCGCGTAAAGCGGCAGCCCCAGCCCGAAGGCCAGCGCCACGCCCAGGATCGCGGCATGTGCCGTCGCATCGCCGAAATAGGCCATCCGCCGCCACACGACGAAAGACCCCAGCGGCCCGGTGGCGAAGGTCACCCCCACCCCGGCCAGCGCCGCACGGATCAGGAAATCGTCAAGCATGAGGATGCCCCGGATGGGCGACATGCGGATGGGTATGGTCGTGCCCATGCCCCGCGTCGCCTTCGTGATCATGGTCGTGGATGTGCTGATACAGCGCGAAGGCCCCGCCGGTACCAAGCCCGAACAGCGCGCGATATTCCGGCGCCTCGGACACCACGCGGGGCGTGCCCGCGCAGCAGACATGGCCGTTCAGGCAGATCACCCGATCCGACGAGGCCATCACCACATGCAGGTCATGGCTGACCATCAGCACCGCGGCCCCCGTCTCTGCCCGGACCTGCTCGATCAGCCGATAGAAGGCCGCCGTGCCGGGCTGGTCCAACCCCTGCGTCGGCTCATCAAGGATCAGGATCTGCGGCCGCACCAAGAGCGCCCGCGCCAGCAGCACGCGCTGAAACTGCCCGCCCGACAGGCCGGTGATCTGCCGCCCGCCCAGCCCCGGCACCCCGGTGCGCGCCAGCGCCGCCCCGGCCTCGGCATCCGTCACCCGTTTGGGCAGCGACAGGAAGCGGCGCACCGTCATCGGCAGGCTGGCGTCGATATGGAGCTTCTGCGGCACATAGCCGATCGACAGGCCGGGTTGCCGCACCACCCGCCCCTCCGCCGCCGGTTCCAGCCCGATCAGCGCCCGGATCAGCGTGGACTTGCCCGATCCGTTCGGCCCGATCACGGTGACGATCTCGCGCGCGGCAATGTCGAAATCGACATGGCTCAGCACCACCGCCTCGCCGTGGCGCACGCTCAGTCCGCGCGCGGAGATCAAAGGCGTCATGAAGCCGCCTTGCACGCCGGGCACAGGCCCAGAGCCTCGATATTCGCGCGCTCGACGGTAAAGCCAAGCGCAGCCGCCGCCGTATCCAGCGCATCGCGGACCGGGGCACCCGGCGCCTCGGCCACCGCATCGCAGACGCGGCAGATCAGGAACACCGGGGCATGGGCCTCGCCCGGATGCATGCAGGCGGCAAAGGCGTTTAGCCGCCGCACCCGATGCGCCAGCCCGTTCTCGACCAGAAATTCCAGCGCGCGATAGGCCACCGGCGGCTGATTGCCGTAACCTTCGGAAGCCAGCCGGTCCAGCACCTCATAGGCGCCCATCGCCCGGTGCGACTCCAGCAGGATTTCCAGCACCCGGCGCCGCACCGGCGTCAGCCGCAGGCCAAGCCGCGCGGCCTCTGCCTCGGCCCGGGCCAGCGTGTCGGCGGCGCAATGGCTGTGGTCGTGGCAGGCGAAGGGGCTGTCGTCCGACATGGCAATGTCACCTTATCACATTTCTCTTGACGCGTTATCGTGTAACGTAAATACACCCCTCCCCAACCACAAGACCGAAGAGGTATCCCATGCGCATGTCCTGTCTCGTCCTGGCCCTGGCCGCGATGCCCGCGCTGGCGCGCGCCGAGGTGCCGAAGGTGGTGACGGACATCCCGCCGGTGCAGTCGCTCGTGGCGCAGGTGATGGGGGATCTTGGCGCCCCCGCGCTGCTGCTCACTCCGGGCACGAATGCGCACAGCTATCAGATGAAGCCGTCGCAGGCGCGGGCGTTGCAGGATGCGGACCTGCTGATCTGGATCGGGCCGGAGATGACGCCCTGGCTTAACCGTGCCGCGGCCGCTTCGGGGGCGAAGAACAGCCTGCCCCTGCTGCATACGAAGGGCACCCAGCTGCGGGATTACGCACCGGAGGCGGACCACGATCACGACCATGATCACGAAGAGGACGGCCACCATCACGAGGGGACCGACCCGCATGCCTGGCTCGACCCGGACAATGCGCGGACCTGGCTGAGCACGATCGCGCAGCACCTCGCCGCGCTGGATCCCGAACACGCCGAGACCTATGCCGCCAATGCCGAAGCCGCCCGGACCCGGATCGCTGCGCTGGACGGGGCACTGAAGGACGAACTGGCCCCGGTCGCGCGGCGCCCCTTCGTGGTGTTTCACGCGGCCTATGGCTATTTCGCCGCGCATTACGGGCTCGATGTCGCGGGCGCGCTGTCGCTCGGCGATGCGGCGGAGCCGGGTGCGGCCCATCTGGCGGAGTTGCGGGCCGGGCTGGCGCACGATGCGGTCGCCTGCGCCTTTCCGGAGGCGAATCACGACCCCCGCCCGCTCGACCGGCTGGCCGAGGGGACGGGCGTGCGGATCGGCGGCGCGCTCGATCCCGAAGGATCGAAGCTGGACGCCGGGCCGGATCTGTATGACCGCATCCTCCGGAGCCTGTCGGAAACGATCCGGGACTGCCTGACCCAAGAGTGAGGCTTGCGCCCGGCCTTCCGGCTGCGCATTGTGCAAACGTTCAGCCGGAAGGAACCCCATTGTCGCGCGACCTCCCCGCCCTGTTCGCTCAGATGGCGCCCGTTCTCGGCCTCAGCCGCCCCGCCGCGCAATGCCTGGGCGCGATCTGGCGCGCCGCACAGGCGCCCTCGGCGGATGACCTTGTGGCGCGGCTCGGCCTGTCGCGCTCCAACATCTCGGTCGCGCTGAAGGAATTGCGCGCGCTCGGACTGGTGCAAACCGCCCGCAGCCCGGGGTCGCGCAAGGATTATTTCACCACCGATCCGGACCCCTGGGCGCTGCTGCGGCAGATCCTCGCGGCGCGGCAGCGACGCGACCTCGCCCCCCTCGCCGATCGCCTGCGGGCCGAGGCCACGGATCCGCATGTCGCCGCACTCGCGGCCGTGGCGACCAGTGCCTCCGAAGGGCTGGCCCGGCTGGCCCAACTGGAGCCCCGGCAACTGGCACAGATCCTGTCCTCCGAACCGCCGCGGAAGAAGAAAAAGAAAAAGGGCTGAGCCTTGCCCGCCGCCCCGGGCCGCCAATATATTCCGCCAGCGGCATGTATGAGGATGGCAATGACCAGCGCATTGCGTGTGACATGCCTGGCCTGCGGGCAGGCGAACCGGGTTCCCGCCGACCGGATGGCAGGCGGGCCGAAATGCGGCATCTGCGGGGCGGCGCTCTGTTCTGCGCGGCCCATGGCGATCGACGGCGCGACCCTGCGCAAGGCGGCGCGCGACGATCTGCCCCTGCTGGTCGATTTCTGGGCGCCCTGGTGTGGCCCCTGCCGGCAGATGGCGCCGCAATTCGAGGCCGCCGCCAGGATGCTCGCGCCGCGGGTCCGGCTGGCAAAGATCGACACGCAGGCCCATCCGGAGGCAGCGCAACGATATGGGATTCAAGGCATTCCGGCCTTCATCCTGTTCGCCGCGGGCCGGGAAATCGCCCGCGCGGCGGGGGTGCGACCGGCGGCGGATCTGGCGGCCTTCGTACGCGGCAAGCTGGGTGTCTGATCAGATCGTTCGCGGCCCCCAGAGGATCACCGCCGCCCCGCACAGGCACAGCGCCGCCCCCATCAGATCCCATCGGTCGGGCGCCTGTCCCTCGACCAGCCAGAGCCATGCAAGCGAGGCGACGATATAGATACCGCCATAAATGGCATAGGCCCGCCCGGCCTGATCCGCCGGGCTCTGCGCGAGAAGCCAGGCGAACAGCGCCAGCGACACCATCCCCGGCGCGAGCCAGACCACCGAACGCCCCATCCTCCACCAGGCCCAGAAGGCGAAACACCCGCCGATTTCTGCAAGGGCGGCCGCGGAATAGAGAACGAGCGTGGGCATGGTGCGGACCGATGAGCGGAGAGCGGGAGCGGGGGAGCGGGGAGCGGGGAGCGGGGAGCGGGGAGCGGGGAGCGGGGAGCGGGGGAGCGGGGAGCGGGGAGCGGGGAGCGGGGAGCGGGGAGCGGGATAGTTCATGAGCAGGCCCCGGATGTCAAACCGACCCTGCCCGCCGCAAGTCTCCCCATCAGATCCGGACTCCGAACCAATCAGCAACACGAAAACGTCGGACAGGACAGGGGGGGATCGCATCCCTGCGCGAATTCTCCCGAGCAACAGGATTAAACCCCGTGCTCGCGGTGTGAGCCTCCATGACTATGCCCAACTGTCCGGTCGAAATAGAGGTCAGCCCCAGCCCCCAGTTCCCAGCCCCCAGTTCCCAGTTCCCAGTTCCCAGTTCCCAGTTCCCAGTTCCCAGTTCCCAGTTCCCAGTTCCCAGTTCCCAGTTCCCAGTTCCCAGTTCCCAGTTCCCAGTCAAGGGGAGCGCGTATGAAGCCGGGTGTCAATGCGGCGGGTGATCTTCAGCGGGCGGGGGCTGAAGGCAAGGGGCCTTTCATCCAGGCATCGCGGCGGTCGCCGCACCCGATCCGGCCCTGAAAACCGCCACGGGCGCCCGGGCCCTGTAATCCGGCTATGCGGGCCTGATTCCCCATGGGACAGCCGATTCGCCCAGCCTTTCGGCGGGATCGGCACCATCGGCGGATCCCCGCAGGCAGTTTTGGCGAAAATCCGCCGATCCGAATATTCGCGATGATTTCGCCCGGTGATGCGATCGAGAATCCTGCACCGATCCCCTTCCGCAGGGAGCCTGCAACAGCCAAGAAATCGCCATGCAATCAACTGTTTTTAATGAGTAAATTTAGAAGACCGCCTTCAACCGATTCGATGGCCGACACAAATTTCCTAAAGGAGGCTGAATCCCTGCCCTCCTGCCCCGCTCCGAACGGCGGCGTCCCCCACACCCCGGCGCTGCGCGCGAAACTGCCCGGCGGAGCTTCGCCGACGCCCGTCCAGCGTGCTTTGAGCCTCGCCTTCGCGCCTGTATTTCAATGCGCGATGAGAGAGAGCGGAGAAAGCGCCCTGATGTATTTTCGCAAGGTTCTGCTGTCGTTGACCGCCGTGGTCGCCCTGACCGCCTGTGGCACGACCCCGCATGCTTCGTCGAAGAACATGGCCCCGGATGCCCTGCCGCTCTATCGCGGGGAAACGCCGGAACTGCGCAATCTCATCAATAAATACGCCGACCACTACAAGGTTCCGCGCACGCTGGTGCATCGCGTGGTAAAGCGCGAAAGCGGTTACAACCCGCAGGCCCGCAATGGCCGTTACATGGGCCTGATGCAGATCGACCCGCGCACCGCGAAGGCCATGGGCCATGGCGGCGGCGCGCAGGATCTGCTCGATGCCGAGACCAACCTGAAATATGCCGTGAAGTATCTGAGCGGCGCGTGGCAGGTGGCGGACGGCAGCGAGGATGCCGCCGTCGGTTGGTATGCGCGCGGCTATTACTACGAAGCGAAGCGCCGCGGCATCCCGCACTGAGCCTTATTCGGGCGCCCGCAGCACCTGCGCGGGCCGCCGCGACAACGGCCTGAGCGCGAAGGCCAACCCGGCCAGCAGCACGGCCAGCACACCGCCGATAACGATCGCCAACGCCGGCCCCAAGGCGAAGCGCCAGGGCATCTCCATCACGAAGCGCAGCACCGCCCAGCTGGCCAGCGTGCCCACCGCGACAGCGATCACCCCCGCCGCCGCACCCATCAGCCCCGAGCGCAGCGCAAACGACCGCAGCACCAGCCCCCGCGTCGCGCCCAGCGTGCGCAACAGCGCCGCCTCCCGCACCCGCGCGGGTTCGCCCGCCGCCGCCGCGCCGATCAGCACCACCAGCCCCGTCGCCAGTGTTACCGAAGCCGCCAGCGCCACCGCCCGGGCGATCGCCTCCAGCGCCTCG
Organism: Paenirhodobacter sp.; assembly: GCF_047600745.1. Classification (GTDB taxonomy): domain Bacteria; phylum Pseudomonadota; class Alphaproteobacteria; order Rhodobacterales; family Rhodobacteraceae; genus Rhodobacter. The sequence continues at coordinate 1,256,466 of NZ_JASGKI010000004.1, forward strand.
GTCACCCGGGCAATGGCGTCGCGCACCCGGACGGCGGTGACATTCGGGTAGCTCTGCGCGATCTCGCGCAGAAGCGGCGCTTCGGCCTCGGGCGGCAGGTAGACGGTGGCGATGCTGCTGAACGGCGCCCCCGCCAGTGCCGCCGGATCGAGCGTCAGCACGAAACCGATCCCCGCCGTCGAGAAATTCACATCCCGGAACGAGGTGATCATCGCCGTGATGTCCCGGCCCAGAATGTTGACCGTGATGCTGTCGCCGAGCTTCAGCCCCAGTTCCTGGGCCTCCTTTGCGCCGAAACTGGCCTGCGGCGGGCCGGTATAGCCCGGCGGCCACCATTCGCCCGCCGTCAGCGGCTCGCGCGGGGTGTCGGCGAAGGTCACGCCCCGGTCGCCGCGCAGAACCCAATGATCGGGGCGGCCTTCGCGCGCGGGACGACCGTTGATCTGGGTGATGACGCCGCGCAGCATCGGCGCGGTTTCGACACGGGCCACCTGCGGCTCCGCCCGCAGCCGCGCGGTCAGCGGCGCGACCTGATCGGGCTGAATGTCGATCAGGAACCAGGCGGGCGCCTGATCGGGCAGGTCGCGCGCGATCGCCATGCGCAGGGCGCTGTCGATCTGCCCCACCGCCGACAGGACCGACAGCCCGAGGCCGAGCGACAACACCACCGCCCCCACCTCGGAGCGCGGGGCGGAAATCGCCGCCAGCGCGGCATGAAGCGCCACATGCCCCCGCGCCCGGGGCCGCAGCCAACGCGCCAGCCGACGCAGCCCCGCCGCCACCAGCGCGAACAGCCCGAGCGCCGCACCCACCGCCGCCAGAACCGAAACCGTAATCGCGGGCCGCCCGGACAGCCCCGCCGCCACCGCGACCAGAACCACGGCCAGCGCCGCCGTCACGCCCCAGCCGCCCCCACGCCCGCCGCGATAGAGCCAGGCGGCGCGCAGCTGCATCATCCGCGCGAGCGGCCCGGCGGTGAACAGCGCCGCCGTCAGCGCCCCATAAAGCCCCGCCTCCAGCATCGGGCGCAGCGTCAGCCGCACCTCGACCGGGATCGGCATCGCCGCCGCGATCGGCCCGGCGGCGAGCCACACGCCCAGCCCCGCCAGCACCAGCCCGCCCGTGATCCCCACCGCCGCGACCACCGCCAGTTGCAGCAGGAAAACCGCGCGGATCATCCCACCGGTCGCGCCAAGCGCGCGCAGGGTGGCAATCGTCGCGGCCTTGCGCGCGATCCAGGCATTGGTGGCGGCGGAAATCCCGATGCCGCCCACCGCCAGCCCCGCAAGCCCGACCAGCACGAGGAAATCGGCCAATTGCGCGGTGAACCGCTCCACCCCGGGGGCGGCGCGGCGGCTGTCACTCCAGCGCATCCCGGCGCCCTCGAACCGCGCCGCCGCCGCGCGTTGCAGCGCGGGAAGGCTGTCGCCGGGGCGCAGGGTGACGCGATATTTGCTCTCATACAGCGTTCCGGGCGCCAGAAGCGACGTGCCGTCGAGCGCCGACAGATCCACGATGCTGCGCGGGCCGAAGGCGATGCCGGTTCCGGTCGAATCCGGCTCGCGCAGCAACCGCGCCGCCAGAACGAAGGGCTGCCCCGCCAGCAGCACCTGGTCCCCCACCGCAACCCCCAGCCGGTCGGCCAGCGCGGGATCGAGGAACACCGCCGGAACGCCCTCCCGCGGGGCCAGCGTGGCGCCGGGCGGATCGAGTTCCAGCGCCCCGGTAAGCGGATAGGCCGCATCCACCGCCTTGACCTGCGTCAGCGCGAAATCCGTGCCGGTGCCCGCCATCGACCGGAACTCGACCACTTCGGACACCCGCCCGGCATGAGCGTCAATCCAGCCGCGCTCCTCGGGCGTGGCGCGGCGATAGGTGAAATCATATTGCGCATCGCCGCCCAGCAGGACCACCCCCTGCCCGGCCAGACCCGCGCGCACCGCATCGCGCACGAGCCCAACGCCCGCAATCGCCGCCACGCCCAGCATCAGGCACAGCACGAAGACGCGGAACCCCGCCAGCCCGCCGCGCAACTCCCGGGCGGCAATCCGAAACGCCAGCCTCATGCCAGCCGCCCATCGGCCAGATGCAGCACCCGGTCGCAGCGTGCGGCCAGATCCGGCGCATGCGTCACCAGAACCAGCGTCGCGCCATGTTCCGCCTGAAGCCCGAACAGCAGGTCCATGATCGCCACGCCATTCGCGGCATCGAGGTTCCCGGTCGGCTCATCCGCGAGCAGGATCGCCGGGCGCGGCGCCATCGCGCGGGCCAGCGCCACGCGCTGTTGCTCGCCACCCGACATTTCGGTCGGATAATGGGTCAGACGGTGGCCAAGGCCCACGGCGCGCAGTTCCGCCTCCGCCCGGGGCCAGGCGTCGGCTTCCCCGGCGATCTCAAGCGGCAGCGCGACGTTTTCGAGCGCCGTCATCGTCGGCACCAGATGGAAGGATTGAAACACGATCCCCATCCGCCCGCGCCGGAACCGCGCCAGCGCATCCTCATCCATCGCCGTCAGATCCTGCCCGAGTGCCATCACCCGCCCCGAGGTCGCGCGCTCCAGCCCGCCCATCAGCATCAGCGCCGAGGACTTGCCCGAACCGGACGGCCCCGTCAGGCCAACGCTCTCGCCCCGGTTGATGTTCGCCGAGATGCCGCGCAAGATCTCCACCGGACCGGCACTTCCCGTCAGGGTCAGCCGCACGTCGTCGAGAGAAAGGACCGTATCCGCCATGAATTTCCGCTTTTCGCTTGGTCTTTCCAATGGATATGGGCCGCGTGCCCGGCGGCGCAACCGCATCGCAGCGATTATTTCCGCAGTTGCATTCGCAACGGGCGCGCAGGCCGATCCGGTCACGCTGCTCGCGCTTGGCGACAGCCTGACGCAGGGCTATGGCCTGCCGCAGGGCGACGGGCTGGTGCCGCGGTTGCAGGCGTGGCTGCGGGCGCAGGGCGCCGAGGTCACGGTGATCAACGCCGGGGTTTCGGGCGATACCACGGCGGGGGGGAAGGCGCGGCTGGGCTGGTCGCTGACGCCCGAGGTGGATGCGGTGATGATCGAGCTTGGCGGTAACGACCTTTTGCGCGGTATGCCGCCCGAACAGGCCAAGGCCAATCTGGATGCGATGCTGACCGAGGTGACGGGGCGGGGGCTGCCCACGCTGCTGGTGGGCCTTGCCGCGCCCGGCAATTACGGCCCCGCCTATCAACAGGCGTTCAACGCGATCTGGCCCGATCTGGCAGCGAAACATCAGGTGCTGCTGCTGCCCGATCTGCTCGCCCCGATCGCCGCGCGCACGCCCGAGGAACGCGCAGCCGAGGGGCTGATGCAGGGGGACAACATCCACCCTTCGGCAAAGGGGGTGGAGATGGTGGTCGAGGCGCTCGGCCCGAAGGTTCTGGAGCTGTTGCAGCAGGTTCAGCGCGACTGACGCCAATCGAGCAGAACCAGCGCCGTTGCCCCGGTGACGGCGAACACCGCCCCCATCACCGCCGCCAGCCCATAGCCCGAAAGCGCCACCCCCACGGCAAATGTCGCCGCGCAGAAGGCATCGCCCACCAGCTTTTGCAGCGCCATTAGCGAGGCCCCTGCCCCCGGACGCGCGGCCAGAAGCTCTTGCAGATAGGCCATCGGCTGGGTCAGCACCACCGCCCCGCCAATCGCCGCGAACCACGGCAGTACCCAGATCGTCCACGACCCTGCCAAGAGCGGGATCCCCGCCAGATGCACCGCATAAAGCACCGCCCCGATCAGGATCAGCCGCGCCTGCGGCACCCGGTTCAGCACCAGCGGCAGCGCCAGCATGAAGGGCACCTCAAGCCCCGCCGTGATCCCGGCATAAAGCGCGGTATCGGCGGCGCCGCGCCCCGGTGTCGCCGCGAAGACCAGCCCGATCACCACCAGATAGAGCGTCACCCCCCCGTTGATCGCGCCCAGCGACACCACCCGCAGCAGCACGCCCGGATCCCAGATCTCGCGCAGCGACTGTCGGAAGCTCAGCCCCGATCTCGGATCGGGCCAGCGCGTCGCCCCATCGCGCGGCCAGAGCCACCACGTCAGCCCGAGCAGCGCCGCCGCGCAGACCAGGCACACCGGATAGATCACCGTCAACGCCGCCCCGCTCCGGAACACCAGCGCCCAGACCGGCAGCACCATCACCCAGGGCAGCGCGAACAGCGCCCGCAGCGTGGACTGGATCGCCGGGCGGTCCGCCGCCGGATGCAGCGTCGCCGCCAGCCGGGCCAGCGCGAAGATCTGCCCGAAGATCGAACTCGCCAGCGGCAAGAGCAGCACATGGACCAGAACGAAGGTGACCGGCCCCGGCGCCACCACCATCAGCGCGGTGCCAAGGGTCAGGCTGGTTGCCGAAAGCAGCGCGATGCCACGCCGGTTCGCGCGCTGATCCGCCAGAATGCCGAAGCCCACCGAACTCGTCACCGCGATCAGCGAGGCCACCACCAGAACGGCAGAGAAACTGCCGTCGCCCAGCCCGAATACCGTCACCGCCAGCGACGAGGCATAGGGCAGCACCGAGGCCAGATGCGTGCTGAACAGCACCAGAAGCACCGCCGAAAGCGCCAGCGTCGGGTCTTGCACGATCGGGCGGAACGGGGCGAACAGGCCCATCCCCCGCCTAGGCCGCCCCGGGGGGCAGAACCTTGCCCGGGTTCAGGATCCCCTTCGGATCGAGCGCGGCCTTGATCGCGTGCATCACCGCCAGCGCGACCGGATCCTTGTGCGCGGCCATGGTTTTGCGTTTCGATATGCCCACGCCATGTTCGGCGGAGAAGGTGCCGCCCAGGGCCACCGCCTCCGCGCTGATCGCGGCGCGGATGTCGGCCATGGTCGCGTCATCCGTCAGCGCCGGATAGGCGGTGTAATGGATGTTGCCATCGCCCAGATGCGCGACGATCAGCTCCGTCGCGCCCGGGTCGATCGTGGCCAGCCGCGCCGTCATCCGGGTCAGGAACTCTTCGAGCCGATCAAGCGGCAGCGCCACATCGGTGTCGATCAGGAAGGGTTCGGTGAAGGTGATCTCGGCGGCGGATTCGCGCATTTCCCAGATCTTGCGGCGCTGCCCTTCGTTCGCGGCGATGATCGCCTCATGCACCGCGCCACGCTCCATCGCCGCGCCCAGCAGGTCTTCGAGCCGCGCGACCGGGTTGTCTCCCGGGATCGTCGTCGCGATCTCGACCATGATGTTGACGGGCCGCGGCGGGAAGGGACAGGCCAGATCGGGCTTCAGCCGCCCCAGCCGCTCCATGAAGGCCAGCGGCATCAGCTCGAACGCCTCGACCGCGCCGCCGGTGCCCGCCTGAATTTCGTGCAGGAGCGCCAGCGCCTCGGGCAGGCTGTCCATCCCCAAAAGCGCCGTCGCATGGGCCACCGGCGCGGGCGCCAGCCGGAACACCGCCGCCGTGATCACACCAAGCGTCCCCTCCGCCCCGATCAGCAGGTCGCGCAGGTCGTAGCCGGTGTTGTCCTTGTGCAGCCCGGTCAGCAGGTTCAGCACCCGGCCATCGGCCAGCACCGCCTCGATCCCCAGGCACAGCGCCCGCGTCACGCCATAGCGCACCACGTTCGACCCGCCCGCATTGGTGGACAGGAAGCCCCCCACCATCGCCGACCCCTGCGCCCCGAAGGTGAGCGGGAACATCAGCCCGTGATCCGCCGCCATCTCGCGCAGCGATTGCAGCACCACGCCCGCCTCGGCGGTGACGGTGCGCGCAGCCGTGTTGAATTCCCGCACCCGGTTGAGCCGCGCGAGCGACAGCATCAGCGCGCCCTCCGCCATCGTCCCGCCGTTCAGCCCGGTATTGCCGCCCAGCGGCACCACGGGCGTTTCGGTCTCGTTCGCCAGCCGCAGCACCGCCGCGACCTCATCCACGTTGCCGGGCCGCACAACGGCGAGCGGCGTCCAGTGGTAATGCCCGGTCCATTCGCGACCGAACCCCTCCGTCTCCGCCCCGGTCAGCACATGGGAGGCGCCAACGATCCCCCGCAGCCTGTCGATCAGCGCTTCCATGCGAAGAAATCTCCCGGCGCCTCGGCCAACAATTCCCGCGCCAGAGCGGCGCCGATTTCGACGGCGTCGGCCACCGGGCCACGCAGCGCGCCCCGGATCGCCTCGGACCCGTCGGGGCGCAGGATCTCGCCGCGCAGCCAGACCTCGCCCCCCTCCAGCAGCGCCAGCCCCGCGATCGGCGTCTCGCAGGACCCGTCCAGCGTCGCCAGAAACGCCCGCTCCGCCGCCAGCCGCTGCGCGGTATCTGCATGGTGGATCGGCTCCAGCAGCGCAGCCACGCGACGATCGGCCATGCGCCGCTCGATGCCGATTGCGCCTTGCGCCACGGCGGGCAGCATCTCCTCGGGCTCGATCGCGCCACGCGCCACCCCAGCCCGGCCCAGCCGGTTCAGCCCCGCCATCGCCAGAAAGGTCGCCTCCGCCACGCCGTCTTGCAGCTTCTGCAACCGGGTCTGCACATTGCCCCGGAACTCGACCAGCTTCAGATCCGGCCGCCGGTTCGCCAGTTGCGCCCGCCGCCGCAGGCTCGACGATCCCACCACCGCGCCCGCCGGCAGATCCGCGATCCCCGCATGATGCAGCGAAACAAACGCATCGCGCACATCCTCGCGCGGCAGGTAGCAGTCCAGCACCAACCCCGCGGGCTGCGCCGTCGGCATATCCTTCATCGAATGGACCGCGATGTCGATCCGCCCGGCGCTCAGCGCCTCTTCGATCTCCTTGGTGAACAGCCCCTTGCCGCCCAACTCCTTCAGCGCCCTGTCCGCCGCGATCAGCGCCGCATCGTCACCCGTGGTCTTGATCACCACGATCTCGAACGCCGTCTCGGGCAGGTCATGCGCCGCCATCAGCCGGTCGCGCGTCTCATAAGCCTGCGCCAGCGCCAAAGGGCTGCCGCGCGTGCCGATCTTCAGGGGGGGCATCTGTTCCATGGCCTTGGCATAGCCGCGTCAAATGGCCCGTGCAAGGCGCCTTGACATTCCGCCGCACCCCGCGATGAAGGAGCAAAGGAGGCCCCCGATGACCGACAAGACGATCCTGCGCGCCCTTCGCGGCGAGGCCCTGCCCACGCCGCCCGTCTGGATGATGCGCCAGGCCGGGCGCTACCTGCCGGAATATCGCGCGACGCGGGCACAGGCGGGGGATTTCCTGTCGCTGTGCTACAACCCGGATCTGGCCGCCGAAGTGACGCTGCAACCGATCCGGCGTTACGGTTTCGATGCGGCGATCCTGTTCGCGGACATCCTGCTGCTGCCGCAGGCATTGGGGATGGATCTGTGGTTTGAAACCGGCGAAGGGCCGCGGCTCTCCACCGTCACCACACCCGCCGGGCTCGCCGCGCTGAAGGCGGCGGGGGACGTGCATGACCGGCTGGCGCCGATCTATGAAACCGTGCGGATCCTGTCGCGCGAATTGCCGCGCGAAACCACGCTGATCGGCTTTGCCGGGGCGCCTTGGACCGTGGCGACCTATATGATCGCCGGACGCGGCACCCGCGATCAGGGCCCGGCCCATGCCTTGAAATCCACCGACCGCGCGACCTTCGCCGGGATCATCGACCTGCTGACCGAGGCCACGATCGAATATCTGTCGGCACAGGTCGATGCCGGGGCCGAGGTGATCAAGCTGTTCGACAGTTGGGCCGGTAGCCTGAAAGGCCAGGATTTCGAGGATTTCGCCGTGGCCCCCGCCGCCCGGATCATCGCCGCGCTGAGGGCCCGCCATCCCGGCCTTCCCATCATCGCCTTCCCGCGCGAGGCGGGCGAGGGCTACATCGGTTTCGCCCGCAAGACCGGCGCCGATTGCGTGGCGATCGACAATTCGGTTTCGGCGGATTGGGCGGCGCGGCATGTGCAGGTGGATGGCTGCGTACAGGGCAACCTCGACCCGCGCCACATGGTCACCGGCGGCGAAGCCTTGGTGAAGGCCACGCGCGATGTGGTGCGGGCCTTTTCCGGCGGGCCGCATATCTTCAACCTCGGCCACGGCATCACCCCGGACGCGGATCCCGAAAACGTCGCACTGATGGTCGAAACGATCCGTCGGGGCTGAGCGGATTGCGACAAGACGCCCGGACACAGCCCCCTCAATCCCGCTACGAGCACGCGTGGCCCTAGAGTGTGTCTTCATGTGAGGGTTCCCAGACCTTTGGAGTTCTGTTCAAGATCGCAACGGCGGCGATCTTGAACAGACGCCCCTGACAGACGAGCAATGGGGGGATCGAAGCGCGCGCCATCGGCCTCTCCCGCAGTGGGCCGACGACCAGGATCCACGCGGTCATGGACGCGCTCGGCCTGCCGATCCGGTTCGTGATCACACTGGGCCGACCGCCCGCAGAGGGGCTGATCGCGGGTCTTGTTGGCGCCGGTCATGTCGTGGCCCACGCCAGATAAGACACCGAGGCGTTGCGCCGTTTCATCGCCCATGACCTGCGTACCGCCCGGATCAAACGCAATCGCAGCCGAGCCGGAAGCCAGCCACTGCATCGGGAAGTTTACGGCGAACGCCATTTGGTCTAATTTTTCCTAAACAAAATCAAACGTTTCCACCGTTTCACCCTGAAAAGTGAGCAAACCGCCATCTCGTCCAAGGCATTCACCAATATCGTAAGCGTTGCATCTGGCCCCCGCTTTCACTTCTTTTTGGGATTGCCTCTAGGGTGTATATTGGCGCTACGCGCCAATACGAGGCGCTGTTTTTACTGACTTTTTCGGCGGAGGGCTTCATGCACACCCTCGCCATGCCATTTGGGTCGCGTCGGTATCTGATACCGCAGACCGGATAGCAACGCTCATCGAAACCTTAGCCGGGGCGCCTTCAGCCCTTCCGGGTAGAGTTGCGGGCCGTCAGGCAGATCCAACGCGTCGAGATCGCACCACTTCGCAAAGCATCTGGTGCCATCGCTCTCGTGAAACTCGGCGTGGGTTGCGCCTGAAAGGGCTTCGTTGGGAAATGCCACGTCGAAGATCGCCAGAATTTCATGCCCCGGGAGCCTTCATGGGTTTAGATATTCTCCATGAAAACAGGAGGTCCGAGGATCGTCACCGCGATCCCGAGCTTTTCGTGAAACGCGCGAATGACCGCCGCTTCAGCGGTTTCGTCGAACGCAACGGAGCCGCCAAGGGGCGAACACCTTTCACACGGCACGCATCGTCCAGCACTTCGGCGACCATCACGCCAGTGCAGACCGAGAGCTTTGAAGCGAATTATGGGTGCTGGGCGCCACGTTGACATGGGCGCTGGCGGCACCCACAGCAACAGGCGCTTCGCGCCCGAACCACACTGGCGACGTGTCGAGAATTTCCGGAGGCAGGGACCAAGTGTCGCCTGGCCCAGCTCTTATCGGGTTCTCGGTACGTCAATCCGGCAGCTCAGCGGCGCTTTCCACGGCAGAAGCTCGGCATATTCAGCGCGCGGCTTCCTGGCACGCACCTGTTCCAGCACCCAGACGAGATAGCGGTGTGGATCGACCCGGTTCAGTTTGCAGGTCTGAAGCAGGGACGAGGTAATTGCCCATGCTTCGCCACCTTCGTCACTCCCGATGAACAAGGCATTGTTGCGCAGCAGGATCGTTTGCTTGAACTGCCGCTCGACGGGGTTGTTGTCGAGGTCGACATAGCCGTTCTCGACGAAACGGGTAAGGCCGGTCCAACGGTCCTGGACATAGCGAATGGCTTTACCCATGTCGGTTTTCCCCAGATAGTTGCTTTCGAGCTCTTTGAGCCGGGAGTCGATACGATTCAGGATTGGCACTGATTGTCGTCGCCTGATCTCGGCGCGAACATCAGGCGCTTTACCGTTGATCGGTTTCTCGATTGAATAAAGTTCCGCGATCAAATCAACGATTTCCACCGCGTGCGGAGATTTCTCCGCCTTGAGTTCGTCCATGAATAATCGCCGGACGTGCGCCCAACAATCAACAGACATGATATTGACATAGGGTGTATCCAGACGGCCCAGATGGCCATATCCCCGATAACCATCATGATGAACGATCAGGCTCCTGTCGGCGAGCAACTGATTGATATTGTACATCGCTCGCGTCCTGCGCGACAAATAGACAGTTCCTGGCGGGAGATTTCCGCCAAAGGAACGATCATCGCGGTGGAGAGCATACATGTAGCTGGTTCGCGTTTTGCCGTCTCCGGGCGACAGCTGTTTGACGGTTGTTTCATCCATAAAAAGACGCGCCGATTGCGCCAGAAGATTTTCCAGCATGAGATCATAGATCGGCTTGAAGGCCTCAAGCGCCACTCGGCCGGCCCAACGCACCATGGTCGAGCGCTGGAAACGGAAACCCTGCGCTGCCATGATCTGTTCCTGGCGGAACCATGGCAGATACCACGCATAACGCAGGCAGATGATTTGGGCGAGAAAACTGGTGCTCATGCCCGTTTGCGCAAGAACCCTCGCTTCAAAGCGGGTGCCGATGAGCCGATCCTCCTTGCGGCAGCGATACCGGGCGTATTTTCGTACGGCGACGTAGTATTGAGCGGGAATGCACTCAACAGTGCGGTCAATGTCATAGCCGCGAATACCTCCACCGCAGCCACAGGGGCAGGTTCGGTCTGGCGTTTCGATCAGGATTTCGCGCTCTTCCACACCGGGGCCGAAGGTTTTGGGCGCTCGGCCGCCGCGATAGGCATTAGCCCTTCTGGCCGCTTTCGCGATGGCGGTGGTCTGCGTGGGTTCCGCGTGAGGCGCCTCATCTGCGACGGGGGTATCCTGGGGCACTTCAGCAATGTCGGTTTTCTGGGGAGGACGGTCCGCCGTAGGGCTGTAAAGCCTGTGATTTGCCTTCTTCAGCGCTTTTCGGAGCGATTTCACTTCGGCAGTAAGATGGGTAACACGGGCGGATGCCTTGAGTAGATCCCCTTCAACCTGTCGCCACAAGTCCTTGAGGCGACGCGATAATTCCGCCCCCGTCTGCCCGTCCAGCAGAACCTCAACGTCGTTGCAAATACTTTCGATGCTATTAGACATAGCCCGTCACCCGCCGACTTGCGGCGTTGCCAAACGAAAAGCCGAAACCCGCCACGCACCTCCAAGGCACATGGGTGTTGACTTCATTCCTATGCGGGGGGATGATCAGGATATCGCAGGCAGCGATTTTATGGGCTCGGGTAGGCGCCAGCCTCCCGGGCTCAACCTTTTCAGGGCCCGGTTTCTAGATCAGGGCATCGCCGCCTCCCTGTGCCGACTGGTGGCGATCAGGAAAAGTAACCGAAGGCTTTTCGCCAAGCGCTTTAGCTATGGCAGCTTCTATCCGCGCCGAACGCCGGTAACCCTGAGAAACGATAGTCACCGATGTATGGGATAGCCCCAGCTCACGCGCGATCGCCGACAGTGAGCTGCCCGCGACCCTCAGTCGTGCTTTCCGATATTCATGCTGCTCGATGTTTATGAACATCAGTGGTCCACCTTTGAAACCTTGTGGGAATCATGTGGCGGATAGGAGGGAGCTGTCAAAGCCTTTGATTCTGCTAAGGATTTATGGAACGCTTTTTGGAATTATTGCTTTTTGCTATTCGCAGAGAAAGGCAGGAAAATCAAAATGATGGATTGGCGACAGATTAGATATAACGTATTGAAAAAACGTATTTTTCAAACGTAGAGGCAAGATATTCAATACCATGCGCCACAATGCGACAATTTGCCACATACGAGGCGCGATGCTTCAACACATAACGCGTTTAGCCGTGCCGGAAATACTATGGGCGTCAGTCTCAGCCCAAAGCTACCGGTTGGTTATTGCGGCGCAGCACCCGAAACCGGTCATTCGTGCCCGCCGCAGCATCCCCCGCGCTGAACAGGTCGCGGTGACCGATCTTTTTGCAGACACACGCCATCCCACGCACCAGGATCTTCCCTCGGAGCAGGGCGAGCATGATGAGGAACCTGCACCAGAACGGCGCGGACTGACGGTGCAGCGCAGGATCTGCCCCGCCCACATGCCGATCAGCGCCGGAGCCTTGGCCAAATCTGGTCGACCAGCCAGGCTTGGTGCGATGCCAAGGCAACTATCAGGGCAATGGTCGACGCCTAGGCCAGATCGTCCTTCTCCAGCTTGGGCGCCTGCATGTAAGGAACGGCGGGGATGACGAAAACGTCGGTCGCCCCTGCAATCACCCCGGCGATCAGCCCCGCCAGCAGCTGCCAAAAATTGGTAACCATGGATGGAACAATCAGCAGGCTCGCCGCCGCCAAACGCCCCTTCTGCCCGCGCCCGCGAGGTCGCGCCAGAGCCCGTGCCATCTGAAAATCTCGCTTACCTCTTTACCCTTCTCTCATGGCTTTATTGAAGTAATCCGTGATCGGCTTGAGGAGATAGGCGATGGGGCTTCGGGCGCCGGTCTGGATATAGACCTCCACGGGCATTCCGGGGATCAGGGTCTTGTCGGCCAGCTTCTCTTTTTCGCCCGCCAGCAGGGTCACCTCCGCGGCGTAATAGGTCGCGCCGGTCGCCTGCTCCGTCAGCACATCGGGCGACACCTTCGTCACCCGCGCCGACAGGTCCGGGATCAGCCGGCTGGAAAAGGCCGGAAGGCGCAGCGTCACGTCCTGGCCGATCGTCACCTCGTCGATGTCGCCCGGCGCGATCCGCGCGCTCACGACCAGCGCGCGGTCCTGCGGGACCAGATACAGCACCGGCTCCGCCGGTTGCAGCACGGAGCGCGGCGCCTTGACCTCCATCGCATGCACGATCCCCGAAACCGGCGCCCGCAGGTCGAGCCGCGCGATCTGCTCCCGCAGGGCGCGCCGCCGCTCCGTCAGTTCCAGCACCTTCGGGCCGATGTCGCGCAAGGCGGTCTCGGCTTCCTCCCGGCGGACGCTTTCCAGCCGCAGCCGCTCCAGCGCGATCTCGGTGATCCGGCCTGCGTGCTGCGCCCGCAGGGCCTGCAATTCCCCCACCCGGCCCGACAGCGACGCCGCCTCGCGCTCCAGCGCCAGCACGCGGCTGGCCTGCGCTAACCCCTTCGCCAGAAGCGAACGCTGGTCCGTCAGTTCCAGCCCGATCAGCCGGTGCTGCTCGACCAGCGCGGCCAGCTGGGCATCGACCCCGGCGATCTGGCTCACGGTCTGGGCGCTGCGCTCGTCCAGCTGTTCGAGCGTCCGCGCCAGGGTGTCCAGCCGCGCCGTGAACAGCCGGTCCTGCCCCGCCATCAGCGCGCTCACCCGGCCATCGGATGGCTCCGCCAGAAGGTCCGCCGGAAACACCACCCGCTCCGCCCCGGAGCGTTCCGCCTCCAGCCGCCCGGTCCGCGCGAGGTGCTCGAACAGCTGCCCCTCCGTGACCGACAGCTCCGCCCCGGGCATCACCCCATCCAGCCGGATCAGCGGCTGACCCGCCGTAACCAGATCGCCGTCATGGACGAGGATTTCCGCGACGACACCGCCATCGGGATGCTCCACCACCTGGCGGCTTTGCTCCACTTCGACCTGCCCGCCCGCGACAACCGCCCCCGAGATCGAGGAAAGCACCGACCAGCCGCCGAAGCCCGCCACCAGCACCGCCACCGCGGCATAGCCGAGCGCGAGCGACCCGCCCGCCGGACAGGGGGGCGTCTCCGGCCCGGCGTCGGCCCGGTGCTGCGCCCCCGTCATGCCACGCCTCCCGGGCCCGGCGCCCGCACGAGCTGCCCCGCGTTCTGCGCCACCGCCCGCAGCACCTCGTCGCGTGGACCGAAGGCCCGGCGGATCCCGTCCTCCAGCACCAGCAACCTCTCGCATTCCGCGATCCCCGATGGCCGGTGCGCCATGACGATCACCGCCCCGCCCCGGGCCTTCATCGCCCGGATCGCCTGGTTCAGCGCCACGGCGCCGTCATTGTCCAGATTGGCGTTGGGTTCATCCAGCACCAGCAGCAGCGGATCGCCGAACAGCGCCCGCGCCAGGCCGATACGCTGGATCTGCCCGCCGGAAAGCCGGCCCCCCGCCTGGGTGACGCGGGTGTCGTAGCCGTCCGGAAGCTCCAGGATCATCCGGTGCGCCGCCGCGCGCTCCGCCGCCTCGACGATCGCCCGGTCCTCCACAGCCCCCGACAGCCGCGAGATGTTCTCCGCCACGGTGCCATCGAACAGCGCCACCCGCTGCGGCAGATAGCCGATATAGCTGCCCAGAACGTCCGGATCGTAGTGATCCAGCGTCGCCCCATCCAGCCGGACCTGCCCGCCGCCCACCGGCCAGAGCCCGCAGATCGCCCGGGCCAGGGTGGATTTGCCCGACCCCGAGGGCCCGATCACGCCGACCGCCTGTCCGGGCTCCACCCGGAAGGACACCATCCGCACGGTGGCCAGCTTCTCCCCCGGCGGGGCCACCGTCAGCTGATGCACCTCCAGCAGCGCCCGCGGTCTGGGCAGGGCGGTCCGGGCCGGTTCGCGCGGCACCCCGGACAGCAGTTGCCCGAGACGGGTCCAGCCCTCCCGCGCCCGCTGCACCATCGGCCAGCCCGCGATCGCCTGTTCCACCGGCGCCAGCGCCCGCCCCATCAGGATCGAGGAGGCGATGATCCCGCCCGCCGTCATCTCGCCGCGCAGCACCAGCCAGGCCCCGAGCGCCAGCATCGCCGATTGCAGGAACAGCCGGAACGTCTTGGTGAGGACCGAGAACGCGCCGCCCCGGTCCGTCGCCGTCAGCCCGTCGCGCAGCGCCCTGACCCGGGCCGCCTGCCAGCGGCGAAACGCCCGCGCCCGCATGCCGAGCGCCTGGATCAGCTCGGCCTCGTCGCGCATCTGATCCGACAGCCGCTCCGCGGCCATGCCGGAGGCCGAGGCGGACGTCAGCGGCCCCCGCGTCAGGGACTGGTTCATCAGCGTCACCACCATCAGCACACCGCCCCCGGCAACGGCCAGCCAGCCCAGCCACGGATGCAGCACGAAGATCGCCACCAGGAAAATCGGCGCCAGCGGCGCATCGAACACCGCCAGAAGTACCGGCGAGGCCGCCAGCTTCCGGATCGCCTCCAGATCGCGCAACCCGGCCGCGGCCGCGGGATCGCCGGGCAGCTGCGCCTGCCGCCGCAGCATCGCGCCGAAGACCCGCGCTTCCAGCCGCGCCTGAAGCCGCGCGCCGATCCGGGCCATGACCCGCGACCGCGCCAGGTCCAGAAGACCCAGCATGACGAACAGGAACACCACGATGCCGAACAGCGCCACCAGCGTCGCTTCGGACCCCGACCCCAGAACCCGGTCATAGACCTGCAACATGAACAGCGGCCCGGTCAGCATCAGGAGATTGACGAAGACACAGAAGATCGCGACCGACAGAAACAGCCATCCGCTCTCCCGGCACGCTGCGGTCAATTCACCCGTTCCCGGAGAAATTCGTTTTGCCAAATCACACCACAAGAAAACCGCCAGGGCGGGGATGCAAAGGAAGATCAAGTTGCCTTGGACCCGCCGTATCGGGAGATGGGAAAACGAACCCTGTCTGCGAACCGGCCAGCCACGCGCAAGATCTGCACATTCACTGCGCCCCTGTCCACGGCAATCTCGGGTCGCGAAGACAAAAATACCGCAAAAGACGCCCCCAAAACGCACAACCGCCTCATCCAACCACAAAGGTGCCGCGTGACAAACAGGATGAGACGGAACGCCGAAGGCATGCCTCCGGCCGGGCTACGCCCTCCCTCCGACACGCACCCGGCGCTTTACCTGATTTTCCGGGGCCCGTGATCGCGGCCGGCCCGTTACGTTGGCAATGTTCTGGCTACCATCGCAACTCTCTTGCAGACCTGCCGGATGAACAGCGCCGATCCGACCGCCTGGCTCAGCCAGACCCTCACCCGCATCGCAAACCAATGGCAGAGCGCCAATATCGACGCCCTTATGCCATGGAATTACAAAGCCTGAACGGGCCAGGCTCCCTGCTTATCTTGGAGCGACCTTCGGGATGGAAGCCTCGCCGACCGCATGATTCAAACCGCTTCGCTTGCCTGGCCGCAGGCTCTCGAGATCCCGAAGGGACGCGTGTCGTGGCCAAGGCCATCGCCAGCCATGCCTGAGCACGCTTGCACGCGGCGGTGTTGCAGAAAGGCGGCCTGAGGCGTGACTGTCCCTTTCCCCTTCGGTTTCAGTCCACGCGGACGATCCCGGCGGTGCCGAGGGCATTGAAGCGGTTCATGAGGGCGAAGCGGATGTGGATTGCGGCGATCTGGCGGTCCGGGTCTCTTGCGATGATGCGCTCGCCGAAGGGCCTGAGGCAGCGCATCCTGGCCTCGGCTCTGCTTCGGGTGCGGTATCCCGTCCATCGCTTCCAGAACGTTCGACCGTAGTGCCGCGTTGCGCACCGGGGCGGCCGACGCCGCTCGATGGCAGACGCGAACTTCAGACGCCATTTCCCCGCTTTACAGTTTCGATTGCGGATGGCCTACAAAACGCAACACGCCCCTTTTCGAACGCCCTGCATGACCCACGAATCACCCGATGCGGCACCAAATCCCCCCAACAATCCTGTGGGCGGAAAAACAGTTGCGGAGATCCTGGGCGAGATCACCTGGCTGATGACGCAAGACCCCGTGGGCTGCGAAATGAAGGTGGCTGAGATCGAGGCGCTGGTCATACCCGCGATCCTGGCGCGGCGGTTCCACATCAAATACGCGCAGGTGGCGGATATGCGTCGACCGGGAGCGACGACGCTGCAGCCGGTAGAAGTCAGCATTTTTTCGGCTCAGGAATATGGCGGAAGTTCGGATCAAGCTTTGAGGCCAATAACCACCTTCGCACTGCAACGCGAGAAAAACAATGACAAAGCAAGATCCTGAATTGGTCCAGCGCGTCCTGAAGGCAGTCAAGGCTGATCACGATTTTTGGAGGACCTATGTGCATGCGGTCAAGGCAGCGGAAGGACTTGATGCCGACTTCCCGGAGAAGGATTTCGACGGCCCTGTCGGCAAACTCCACATGCTTAACGCGCGAATGCAAGAGGCCGGCATAAAGCAAGAGCCGAAGCTGGCAACAGACTTTTCACTTCTAAGAGATTTTTTGTACCTGGCATTCGAAACGGCTTCATGCGCTGGAGAAAATGAATGACAACTGCGCTCGACTTGGCTCCTGACAACTTTGCTGTGATTATCGATGCCAGTACCCTCGCAAAACTTGGGCGCATGGGTACCGATGAATTTGGATTCCTCAACTCTATCTTCGCGTCAAATCGCGAGATTTACGTAACTGGAACAATTCTGAGGGAGCTTCTTGCTGCCCCACCGAGTGCCACCGGCAGTGCTCGCGCCGTGCGCTGGATATTGGAAAATTACGATAGCGGCAACATCCATGTGGTTGGGGCAGCGCCGAGCCAAGTGCCACCAAATAGCGATTTGGGCGAAATTTCAATTCGAGACTATGTGACGAGCCACCCGAACATAAACTTTGTCGTCGTGACCGATGATGCTCGGGTAATCAACGACCCGTTACTGCTTGGCGATTTTGGAAATGCCCCTACCACTGCATCGCTGACCGTTTTCTTTTTGCAAGATATGTTTTTCTCCGGAGGTCTCTCGGTTTTTGATTTTGGTCGCGCGTTAATCGAAGCTTCTGGCCTGCCAGAAGGAAGCTCCCTCGCGCAAATTTCCCAAGTGACCGAACAATATGCGTGGCTCACCGATTTCGCGACTGGACAACCAGTTTTGGTGACAAGCCGAAATGGATCAATTTCATTTGAAATTGAACTACTTGCAAACGGATCTGTTCGTGTAACTACCGCGACTGAAAGTGCAACGATTAGCCCAACGGAGCGCTTTTATGTGAACGATTCTGGGCATATCGAGCGCAATCCCGACTCGATAGCTGAAGTGCTCGGTAAAGATTTCTGTTTTATTCCCGGAACGTTGATTTCTACGCCAACTGGCACAGCCGAGATTAATTCCCTCCTTCCCGGCGACCTTGTGCTCGCCTTCGACCCTTCGGCCGATCTCGGTCGGGGGGCCTTGGTGCCAAAGCGGGTGGTGCGTCTGTTTCAGAACGAAACGGAGGAATGGCTGCGGCTGAGCTGGCGCGAGGGCGGCGAGGATCGGGAGCTGACGGTGACGCCGGGGCATCGGTTCCTCGACACGGAGGGGCGTTTCCGGCGGATTGACGAGATCATCGAGGACGCCGCGCCGACCGTGGTGCTGGCCGATGGCGCGCTCGCGCAGGTCCGGGCTGAGCGGATCGTCTGGTCCGAAGCAACCCGACATCTGTTCGAGGAGGTCGAAACCGTAGCGATGGCTGCGGGCGACGGACTGGCGCATCGCACGGGCGGTGCCTGGCGCAGCTACAACTTCGAGGTCGAGGATCTGCATACTTACGTTGCAGGCGGCGTGCGGGTGCACAACGACAGTCAGAAGACTATAGACCTTGCCGAGAACCTCGGTCGCGTTTTTGGCGCCCAGATGGCGAACGTCATTCTGAACGGCGAGAGCCAGTTCACCAAGCTGCTTGGCGGAACCGTTCTGGGAGCGGTCACCGAGAATCTGGCAGAAGTGATCACGAGCACCAGCTATCACATGTTTGACGCGCACAACTTCAGCTTTAACGCGCACAACTTCAGCTTTAAGGAGTCTTTTGCCGATGCGTTGAAGGCGCAGGTGAATAACATCAAGCCTGAATTCGTCGAGAAGCCTTCAAGCGTCCATGGCTTCGCTGATGGTTGCCGAGCTCGGTGAGAAGCTTGGCCTGGAAGGTTTTGGTGCGGACATGTTCGGCACCGTCGGTACGGCCTATGCTGGCTCTCTCTACAAACAACTCGCGAACAGCAGCTATAATCTGAACGCACTCAAATGGGGTGAGGCTTGGCAGGAGGCGTCTTCAGGGCTGTTGCTTGGAAGCTTTTTCGGTTCAGCATTGGCGAGGAAGATCCTGCCGGCGGATGCTCTCGAAGGCTCTATCGGCGGTTCGTTCGGCTCGATCATTGGAACCTCATGGGCAATAGGACAGATCGGCGGCGGTGCCGCAGGGATGCAATCCATGGGGCTGTTGGGCAATCTTCTTGTTCCCGGGGTCGGCGCCTTTGTCGGATCTCTCCTTGGAACTTACCTGGGGAATCTGTTTGGGGATGACCCTGACCCGGGGGCAGATTTCTGGATGTTCGCGGAGAAACAAGGCGAAGTCATCGTTCCGGGCGTGTTCAACTATTACCTATACGCCAGCGCGCGTGACGGTTTCCCGACCGGAACGACGCGTGACCTTGGGCAGGCCGTTCTCGACCTGTCGAAGGACTATATGAGCAATATCGGCGCCTTCGACATGGCGAATGCGCATATCGACAATTTCAAGTTGCCCGCGATCTTTCAGAGTAACGACCCGTATAATCTTGGAAGTAATCCGCTGATCCGGGTTCTTCAGCGAATGAACATTGATTCTGCTGGAAATGGATCTCTTAAGTTTTTCGTCAACGGCCGCAAGGCTGCCTCTGCCGAAGCGATGGTTGACGGCGCCGTGATCGACTTCCTGCGTGACGCCCAGCCTATCGGTGGTGATATTTTCCTGAAGCGTGCTGTTGCGAACTCTACCGGGAACTCATCATTCACCATCGCGAGTGCAATGGCGACCGCGGCGGAATACCTGCGCTATCACGAAAATCGGGAAGTTATCAATGCCCTCATCGCAAGCGCGGCGGACACCGCTTTTGCGGGAAGCTGGGCTTATGTTCTGGCGGGAGCTGAGGGATTGAAGCTCGCGCAAACCAATCAGAGCGACTTTAACGGTGGTCTCGGCGGGTTCGTCGCCTCTCTGATTGATGCGGGTGTCGCGGTTGATTTTTCGCAGGTGACAGTATCGCGGGGCACGGGTGGCAAAATTTTTGTCGATGTCATTGTTGAAGATTCTGCCAGTATTCCGAATTATCTTAACTTGTTTGCGAACGGAGCAAAAATTACATCCCTTAAGGACGGTGCCAGCATACGCTTCTCTTTTGATTCTAACATGGCCGGGGTGGGTTACAAGAACCTGACGACTTCGACACAAGTCGGCACTTCCACGCGATATGCCGTTAATGGGGAAAGCGATGGGCGTGATATATGGATTGCGCCGGATAACAAGAACTATGACTTCAAGGATACAGGCAGCCATACGATCCATGTTGGCGATGCGGAAATAGAGAGCAGCGATGATATCATTTTCGCGGGCGGCGGAGCCGATAGTATTCAGGGGGGAACGGGCTGGGACTGGATTTCAGGCGGCGCCGGTAACGATACGCTCTTCGGAGGTGATCAGGATGATACGATTTTCGGAGGATCCGGTAACGATCTGATTTACGGCGGAAATCAGATGGACTATCTGGAAGGTGGCGCAGGAGCGGATACAATCTGCGGAATTTCGCCAAATCAGAATCTGCCTCCAGAAACGAATGCTACGGATTACGCAATCGCAGGATATAAGACTTCCAATGCAGCGGTTAACATCAATCTGAAAACCGGGAAGGCAACCGGCGGACATGCTACAGGCGACAAGCTCAGCTTCATCATCAAGTTGGTCGGCTCTGACTATAACGACACTCTCGTGGGAGACGATCTTCCCAACTGGCTGGAGGGCGGTGCAGGGGCTGACACTCTCGATGGAGGCAAGAATCCGTCAGGCTCTCCGGATTACGCATCTTACTTTTATGCCACGGCGGGGGTCACCGCTTCTCTTGCCAAGCCGTCGATAAATACCGGCGATGCCGCGGGCGATACCTATATCAGTATCGAGGCATTCGAAGGGAGCAACTTCGACGATATCCTGATCGGTGACAATGGAAGCAACTATCTCTCCGGAAATGCCGGAGATGATATTTTGGTGGCTGGGCTGGGTGCAGATAGCATCAGGGGTGGATTTGGTTTCGACACTATGAGCTACCGAAACCTCAGCTCGGGTATCGTGATCAACCTCGCAAACTGGGCAGCCAGTAGCGCAGTCGTTGCGGATGATGTGCGTTACAACCACACTCAGCCGAGATCAATGGATATCGAGGCCTATGAGGCAACGAACTATAACGACACCATGCTCGGTTCTGCGCTTGATGATATCCTCATTGGCCGCGCAGGACACGATAGTATGGCGGGAGGAGATGGTTCCGACCTATTGAGCGGAGATGACGGTAACGATACGCTTGATGGCCAGAATGGCAACGACACTCTCGATGGAGGAAAGGGGAATGACAGGCTTCTAGGAAGTGCGGGGACCGATCGACTGGAAGGTGGCGCAGGAAACGATCAGCTTTACGGTGGTGACGGAGATGACCTCCTCCAGGGCGGCAGCGGCGCTGATCAATTGGATGGCGGCAAGGGTGTCGATCAGGCGGATTATGGCAACGCTGCATCTGGGGTATTGGTCGATCTGACCAAAGTCGCGAACAATACCGGTGATGCCGCAGGAGATACCTATACAAGCATAGAAAAGATCTCTGGCTCGAATCATAATGATACCCTTCGCGGGAATGCATCCGCCAACACGCTTCTTGGCAGCGCTGGAAATGACTTTTTGGATGGCTACTCGGGGAACGACACACTTTATGGCGGTGATGGAGACGATATTCTTCGGGGTGGAGCTGACAGGCTGGAGGGTGGCGGAGGAACCGATCGGGCTGACTACGGCAATGCAGCTTCCGGTGTTCTGATTGACTTGACCAAGGCTTCGAATAACTCCGGAGATGCTGTGGGCGATATATTCGTCAGTATCGAAGTCATTTCCGGATCGAAGTACAATGATACTCTGCGGGGTGACGCCCGGAGTAACAGCTTGTTTGGTGGTTCTGGAGATGATCGTCTGGACGGCTATGGCGGAAATGACCAGCTTTTTGGCGAGTTTGGAAACGATAAGCTCTATGGAGGAGATGGCAATGATACGCTCCAGGGCGGAGCCGGAGCCGACTATCTCGACGGTGGCGCCGGAACAGATCAGGTCGATTATGGCAATGCGGCGGCCAGGGTTCTGGTTGACCTGACCAAGGCTGCGAACAATACGGGCGATGCGACCGGAGACACCTTCGCAAACATCGAAAATATTCTGGGATCGAATTACAATGACATTCTGCGGGGCGATTCCGGTAATAAAATACTGAATGGTCGCGGCGGTAATGATCAGCTTTACGGTGAGGCTGGCAACGATACGCTGTATGGTGGAGATGGAAATGACAGCCTTCAAGGAGGGACCGGGGCTGATAAGCTGGACGGTGGCGCCAGAATAGATTTGGTGTACTACGGCAATGCCGCGAAGGTGCTCACCGTTGACCTGGGTAACGCCACCAACAACCGGGGAGATTCCGCGGGCGACACTTATGTCAGCATTGAGGGTGTTTCGGGATCGAATTACCATGATGTTCTACGAGGCGATGCGGCAGGCAATATCCTGTTCGGAAAATCCGGAAATGATCTTCTCGATGGGCTCGCAGGGAACGACAGCCTTTATGGCGGAGATGGTGACGATCAATTGAAGGGAGGCGATGGAAACGACATTTTCGACGGTGGGAAGGGAAGTGACTATTATCTCGGAGGGAAAGGCGTTGACACCTTCGTCTTCCAAACCGGCAGCGGGAAGGACACCATCGGTGATTACACCGATGGATATGACAAGATCAAGTTCTCGACGGCTGGAGTGAAATTTTCTGATCTCCACATCTCGCAATACAACAGTGGAGGCAAAACTGGGGTCCTCGTGGACTATGGATCGGCGACGGATACCATCCTTCTGGAAAGTACGGCCCTCAAGGTGGCGGATCTGACGGCTTCGGATTTCATATTCACCTGAACAGAACAAGCGGGCAGCTGCGCGGCTACCCGCTTGTTTCATGCCACAAAAGCGGAACACCATTTACACCCGAACAATTTGCTTCGGCATGATCTGAGAGGCAAATGAGATCTGGCACAGGCCGACCATCCCCGAACCAATGGTCGAGTTGAGCGGATGAACCGCACGCTCAAGAGTCGGCTCTGAACAACGCGGAACACATTGATTTTGCGTTGTTATATTGCTGTTTTGTTGGCATCAGATTGCAAGGTTTCGTAATCTGGCCCCAGAAACCCTGCAAATTCCGATCGCCCATGAAGCCCCATTCCCGCGCCCCCGAACAGAATGATCTCCTGCGCCCCAGGCTGGTGGACATAATCGATGCCCGCCACGAATTGGTGAAGCTCGCCGCCCTGATCGACTGGGAGTTCTTCGAGCGGGAATGGGCCGGGTTCTTCCCCTCGAAGACAGGCCGTCCGGCGACCTCGCCACGCCTGATCGCCGGGCTGATGTATCTGCAGCACGCCTTCAAGCTGTCGGACGAGGCGGTGGTCGCCCGTTGGGTGGAGAACCCCTACTATCAGCATTTCACCGGTGAGACCTTCTTTCAGCACCGCCCGCCGATCGATCCCTCATCACTGGTGCGCTGGCGCAAGAGGATCGGTGAAGAAGGCGTCGAATGGCTGCTGACCAAGACGATCGAAGCAGGCCGCAATTCTGGGACGATCACGGACAAGGCGCTGAAGCGGGTGGCGGTCGATACCACCGTGATGGAAAAGAACATCGCCCATCCTACGGATGCCCGGCTTTACGAGCGGGCCCGGGCCCTGCTGGTCGGCTTGGCGAAGAAGGCCGGGATCGATCTGCGCCAGAGCTATGCCCGTCTTGCACCGCGGCTGGCCATCCAGGTCGGGCGCTACGCCCATGCCCGCCAGTTCAAACGCATGCGCAAGGCGCTGCGCCGGCTCAGGGGGTATGTCGGCCGGGTGCGCCGCGATCTGCGCCGTCACCTGCAGGACATCCCGCAAGGCCCCCTGCACGAGAAGGTTCTGGACGCGCTCTGGCTGGTCGGGCGCCTGCTGGAACAGGGGCCGAAGAGCCGCGACAAGCTCTATTCCCTGCATGAGCCCGAGGTCGACTGCATCTCAAAGGGCAAGGCCCGTGTGCGCTACGAATTCGGCACCAAGGTCAGCCTCGCCACCACCCTCGACAGTGGGTTCGCCGTCGGCGCCCGCAGCTTCGCGGGCAATCCCTATGATGGTCACACCCTGGCGCCGGCGCTGGAACAGGTCGCCATCCTGACCGACCAGGTGCCCGATCTCGTCGTCGTCGACCGCGGCTATCGCGGCCACGGCGTGAACAGCACCAAGGTCCTGATCAGCGGCCAGCGGCGCGGCCTAACGCCATTACTGGCCAAACTCCTGAAACGGCGCAGCGCCATCGAGCCCGAGATCGGTCACATGAAGATGGACGGACGCCTTGCCAGATGCCCCCTGAAAGGCCGTATCGGCGATGCGGTCTTCGCCGTTCTCTGTGCCTGCGGCCACAACATCCGCAAAATCCTGACCCATCTCAGGGCCATTGCGTCCCTCGTCATCCGACTCATACTCTCCATCATCGTGGTTGCTGACAGCTCTCTTTGCAAACCCTGCGCGGCATAAACGCGTTGTTCAGACCTGACTCGAGAACGCGACTGTCAAGCGCTTCCATTATGACAGCCACGACCAGCTCGGCGCACATGGCGGCCAAAACTCCGAACGAGGGATCAAGACCGGCGGAATCTCGCGTCATACGAATACGTCTGCAAGATCTGGGCAGATCCATCCTAAATCCGATCCACCAGAATCCGAGATTGAACATCTAGGCCTGCACAGGTCCCGGTTGCACGCGGGCTCTTATCCGGGTCCAGTCCAATCCCTCGAAGAGCGCTTCGAATTGCGATCGGGTGAGGGAAATCACTCCATCACGGGCCCTCGGCCAAGAAAAACTCGTTCCCTCGATGCGTTTGCAAACCAGTACCAGCCCAGTTCCATCCCAGACGACAATCTTCAAACGATCTGTGCGCTTGGCCCGAAAAACAAAAATGGCTCCAGAAAACGGATCGAGATCGCATTCCGCTTGCACGATGGCGGCCAAACCATCCATTCCCTTACGAAAGTCCACGGGCCGGGTGGCCAGATAGATCCTAAGGTTCCCTGAAGGCGAAATCACGAGACATCCCCAGTTGTGTTCATGGCTTTCATCGCCCGAAGGATCTAAACGAGATCGGCGACAGAGTAATCACGAGGAAGCGTAATTTCGGCAATCAGTCCGGAAATGGTGATATGCGCGGGCAGGGCGATCTCAGGAAAAGAAGGTTCCTCATCTTCATGGATGGCAATTTCTGCAAACTGAGCCTTTGCGCGCCATTCCGCCGCAGTTGCGGGCTTGCCTTTGGCCTGCATGCGCCACTGGTATATATAGGACCTCAATACACCACATGTTTTTATGATCTGGCCTGAGGTAAGCTATCCGGCATCTATCTTTTCCAGAACGAAGCGCTTGAACTGCGGTGGCCAGATACGTCGTCCAGCCGGAGTGACTGGGATGGCGAAACCGAAGGCGTGAAGAGGCGGATTTTTCGTTTCTGACATATAATCCTCGCGGGTTGAGAGGAATATATCATGCCTTCAGCGCAGTTTTTAGCCATGACGGCGGGGGCCAGATGCAACGTTTACCCAATATCGCATGCGTAATGGTATGGATCACAGAAATGAAGACGCCCGCTAGATCCCTTTCCGTCAATCGGCTTGAGGGTTCCGGGATTTGTCATGCTGTGCTTCCGGGCTGTTGAGGCAACTATGGGGGTTCGAGATGGGCTGGCCGCATCCGATGGAATTTCGGACGCGGGTCGTTGCATCTTTTGACGAGGGGCCCGGGCATCGCACTTCTGTGTTTCACCGAAATTCGTCAACGATCTGTTCAAGTTGCGGCGTGAAACCGGATCGCTGGCGCCGCGGGGGGCCAGGCAACGGCTGCGGGCTGGCGATGTGACGAGCGGGATCACGCTTGATAAGTTGGCAGCAGAGTTCTCCGAGACCTATGGCAGCCCCGTCTGGCCGGTCCTGCGCGGCCTCGGGCTGATGCACAAACGACCTGCAAGCGCTTGAGCAGAAGCGCAAGGATGTGGCCGATCCACGGCGCATCGGGATCGCGGAACGTCAGCCATGCATATCCATACCATTGGAAAGATTGCCATTTACAGACGAGATCTCCGTCAAGACCCACCTAGCCAAGCCCGTCCGTTGGGCGCCCTGCGGCCAACGCCTTGTCGATCGCGCTCCGTCCGGCCACTGGCCCCACACCTTTGTCGCGGCCTGCGCCATGACCGATGCCCCTTGGGTCATCTACGGAGCGCTGCACGCCGAGATGTTGCCCGTTATATCGTAACCCGGTTGGCGCCGATACGGCGTCCCGGCGATGTGATCATCCTCGACAACTGTCCAGTCCCAAAAGCCCGAAAGCAGCAGGAACCATGCGAGCCGCAGGGGCATGGTTCCTGTTGTTCGGGGAAACCGCCCACCGGGCGCTTTTCTTTTCCCTACAGCCCCGACCTGAACCCGATCGAGATGGCATTTGCAAAGCTCAGCGCCCTGATCCGCAGAACCGCAGCCCAAACCTATGACGAATTGTGGCGCGCTGGCGGCAGGGCATGTGATCTCTTCTCCGAAAAGGAATGCGCAAACTGCTTCAGCCCGGAGGGAGAGGGGCGCGATTGAGCGAAACTCAGTCTAGGTCAGGCCTCCTAACCAATAGGTGACAGTAGCCGCCAAGGCGCAGGCTGAGAGAAACAGGATGGGGCAGCGGTCGTAGCGGGTTGCGATCTGCCGCCAATCCTTGAGGCGGGCGAACATGTTCTCGATCCTGTGGCGCTGGCGGTAGAGGTGCGCGTCGTACGGGATCGGGACCTTCCGTCCGATGCGTGAGGGTATGCAGGGCGAAATGCCCATCTCGATCAGTACGTTGCGGAACCAGCCGGCATCATAACCCAGGTCGGCAAGCAGCACCACAGCCGGAGGGATGGAGGCCAGGAGCGCCCGCGCCCCGATGTGATCCGAGGTCCGGCCCGCCGACAGGAACATCCGGATCGCCTAGGACGTGCAGCTTTGAGTTCAGCCCGCCTTTCGTGCGCCCGATCAGCGCGTCCGCGCCGTCCGATGCGCTTTCAGATGTGTCGCGTCGATCATCACGGTCTTCGGAACCACAGCTTCGGCAGCCAGGCCATCTATTATCCAGGCGGAGACGCCCTGTTCGCGGTCGCGCTCGAACCAATGGCGCGCTGACCGCTCACCTCCATCGCCTCAAGCGTTTGCAAAGCCTTTCGGGAACTTACGCGGCCCCATTGGGGCCACGGTTTCCCTCATGTCGGCGGACCACAAGCCAAGGGCGCGTTCGGCCCGCGCGCTCGAACCAATGGCGTTCGCGGCCTCACTCCACATCAACCCATTGCGTTGAATGAAGATTATGCCGCTCAGCACACGCCGGTCGTCAATCCGCGACCTGCCGCGAGACTTCGGAAAGAACGGCCGCAGCCGCTCCATCTGTGCATCGGTCAGCCAGAAAACCTCGCCCATGATCCCTCTCCAGGTCGGGAGCGTGGAACATGACAACTGCCTGCTTTCGAGGGGATTTATGGGGCCTGCCCCTAGATCGTATTTCTCTCATCCCGCTACATGTTTCCTGCTCCGCCTGCTCCGTGCTTCCCTGTCTGTGAAGCAGATTTGGGGGGGGGCGGATGGGCACGGCGCATCCCATGGCATGCGGGAGCGGGTGGGCGCTTTCGTAGAGGAGGGGGGCTCCCGCTGCGCGGCGGCTGGCCGGTTCCGGGTTTCGGTCAGGTTTGTCAAATGGACGGGCGGGTTGGAGCGGCTCCGTCAAGGCAATGGCGGCGGCAAGCTTGCAGCCGTGCGGGGCTGGCATGCTTCGCGGATGAGGGAGAACCCGGATCTGGCGCCGGATGATCCAGGAGAGTTGTCCGGGCAGCACGGCATCACCGTCCACCGCGTCTCAGCCTGGCGCGCCCTGCGCAACCTCGGGCTGACCTGCAAGCGACGGAACGGAAACAACTGAGGTCCGGCAGGCCCGCCACCACGCCGCCAACCCTTCATGCGCAACCTGTTGCCGCGCATCGGCTTCATGGATGAACCCTCCCTGAAGACCAACATGGTCAAGACCACCGGCCGGGCTCTCACAGGCGCGCGCCTGACCAGCCATGCCCCGCTCTGGAGCCCAGACCTTCATCGCAGCCCTGCGTCATGACCGGCGCGACGCGCCCTGCGTCATCGCTGGCGCGATGAACGGGGAGATGATCTTCATGTCGAGACCCGGTTGGCCCCGACCCTGCGGCGCGGTGATGTGATCATCCTCGACAATCTGTCCAATCCCAAAAGCCCGAAAGCAGCAGGAACCATACGAGCCGCAGGGCCATGGTTCCTGTTCCGTTGTTCGGGAAAAACCGCCCAGCGGGCGCTTTTCTCTCCAACCCCGACCTGAACCCGATCGAGATGGCATTTGCAAAGCTCAACGCCTTGATCCGCAAAGCCGCAGCCCAAACCTATGACGAGTTGTGACGCGCTGGCGGCAAGGTATGTGATCTCTTCTCCGAAAAGGAATGCGCAAACTGCTTTAGCCCGGAGGGAGAGGGGCGCGATTGGCGGAAAAACGATCTAGGCGGAGTATTTGACGATCCATGCGGCCGCACCCGGCGAGATCCAACCCGTCAGCGTGGTGACAGCCGCGTAGCGCTGCGCCGGCGCCATCCCGAGGATCGGCTCGTAATGCGCGACCCGATTGCGCATGACACGGGTTTCGCGCAGTTCATGGGCGATGGCCGATCGCTGCATCCCCTTCGCCAGGAACATCGGACGCAGCACCTGCCACAGGTCATGCGACTGACGTCCGAACAAGGATGACCAGAACCCGAAGTTCAGCTCTGCCACCAGTCTGGAGACCGTGACCGGCTTGTTGCTCTGCCGCAACGTCTGTTCAGCCTGCCGGACACACCCGGCCTGATAGGCTGTCGCCAATACGGCCGGGTCGCCAGCCTGCGCCATGGACCTGCTCAAGGCGCGCATTGATCTTGTTGCGCATGGCCACTTCCAGCATGTGAAGCGGCCCGTAGAGAAGCGGCCGAGAGCCGGACATTGTAGGTATAGAGCCGTTCGGCCAGCGCGGCATCTCCCCCGGCCCAGGCGAGGTAGGTGCTGAAGCGGTCGGCGGACAGGGCATCGCTGAAGGTCGGCACGTTGCGAGGGCGCTCTCTTGGTTTTGCCGCGAGAGACTCCATATAGACAGCGTATCCCCCGGCTGGTCCCTGCTCTGCATACCGCCGGGGTTTTGCTTTTCCAAGCAGAAGCAAACGGCCGATCTATCCCTCTGTCTTCTCTGCGGCGACCTGCGCCAGATGATGGCGGATGGGCGTGGCAAAGCGCTTCCGGTCGCAGGGCTTGTCCCTCGTCACACAGGGCTTCCGCGACCCCGAATTTCTGGACGATCCCGGTTCTGAGGATGACCGGAACCCGGGGGCACCTCCGGGTTCCCGACCCATCGGTCGCGACAACATCCGCATCTGCCGGATGCCCGCATCGGACGAGCCGACAATGGCGGTGGTGGTACGCTCGGAGATCCAAGTTTCTTCATTGCACGAAAAATGTGCTACGAAGCGAAACTACACTTGACGTAATGTTTCACAGGCTCAAATGTAACCTCCAGCACGGTGCAGATTTAGAATGGAATCAGGTCCCCAGCCCATCACGTAAGCCAACTGGAGATAGAGATGCCTAACTGGATCGTGAGCGCGGACGTCTTCTCGGATTTCTCGCGCGAATGCGGTGCGCTGGATGCCTCCGAGGTTCGCAAGCGGCTGCAAGCTGAAACCATCGCCCCGGACGATACTTTTCTGCCCGGACAAGGATTGAGCGAAGCGGACCATGCCGAGATCGAGGCGCTGGCCAGGCACAATGGCTATAGCGATGCCTTCCGCTTCTGGCGGACTTTCCTCGCCGCACCGCGGGCACCTCGCTCGCTGACCCATAAGCACCAGGCGCATAACAGCATGATTTCGGTGCCGCAGGCGCAGGCCGATGGCGTCTATCGCGCCGAGCTGCTGATCTGCTCCGGTAACGAGCTGATCTCGGATCATGTGACCGGCCAGCATGTGCAGGGCATGGTCCTGATCGAAGCCTGCCGCCAGATGTTCATCGCGGTCAGCGAGCTTTGCCACATGGACCACGAGGACGGCCGCCGCAGCTATGTGGTGTTCAACAGGATGGAGGCCGCCTTCAAGGCATTCACCTTCCCGCTGCCGGCGGTGGTCGAGTATCGGGCGCTTTCCCGCACCTCTCCCCGCCCGGATCGGCTCAGCATCACGGCCGAGCTGAATGTGGTCCAGAACGACAAGACTACGACGACGCTGACCGTGGACTATACGCTCTTCCATGCCGAACGTCTCCGGCAGAAGGAGGTCGCGATGGGGATCGAGGCGGTCAATGCCTATGCAGGGTTCTTCGGCGCGGCGGCCGAGGAGCATTTTCGTTCGGCAGCGGAGTGACGATCATGTCTTCCAGCACCCGGCGCATTGCCTTTTTCGATGTCGATGAAACCCTCATCGCCACCAAAAGCATGTTCGACTTCCTCGGTTTCCTCGGCGAGCGGGAAGCCTCGATTGATGCCCGGGCGATCACCGACGAGATGCGGCGGCGCAGCGCGGATGGAGAGGACCGGGCGTCGATCAATCTGCGCTTCTGGGAGCATTTCGCTGGTCTCGATGCCGAGGCCACGCGCGCCCGTGCTGCCGACTGGTTCACGATGCGCCGCGAGACGAACAGCAGCCTCTTCATCCCGTCCGGGGTGGAGAGACTGAACTTCCATCGCGCCAGAGGAGACACCATCGCCTTCGTGTCCGGCTCGGCCCGCGATATCCTTGATCCGGTGGCCCGGCATCTGGGCGCCGACCATGTTCTTGCGACGCGGTTGGTTGAGCAAAACGGACGCTATACTGGGGCGATCCTTCCGCCGGTGATGATCGGCGAAGGAAAACAGACCGCAGCCCGGCAACTTGCGCAGTCGCTCGAGATCGGCCTCGCAGATTGCCATGGATATGGCGATCATCCGAGCGATCTACCGCTGCTGGAAATTGTCGGCCATCCGGCCGTGATCGGCGCCGAAGGCGAGTTGGCCGAAACCGCGCGCAAGCGCGGCTGGCCGGTGCTTCCCGGTATTGAAACGCTCAGGATGGAAGGAACTGCCGCATGAATGCGGTCGTCGCAGCCAAATCAGTGCTGATGCTTGGCCTCGCGGGATGGATGACCGTTGCCGTGCTGAACAATGTCACCGACCCCGGAACCAATCACTTCCATCTCGGGGCGATGTTCGAGATGGCTTTGCTGGCCGAAGAGCCGAACGGGCTCGGCCAGAACCTGCGCTGGCGTGCGCTGCCGGGTGCCGTCACGCCAGTCATCCTGTGGCTGGTGGTCGCAGTCCAGACCGGGATCACCGCCTACCTCTGGAAAGCGGCCTGGGGCTGCGCGGCCACGGCCTTGCGTGGCGGCCCCGTGCTCCCCGAAGCCACACGCGCGACCGCCATTCGGGCGCTCACCTGTTTCATGGCGCTCTGGCTCTGCTTCATGATCGGCGGCTTCTGGTTTGGCTACTGGATCAAGCAGGGCGCCATCCAGCAGGTGCATATGACGCTGCTGATCGTGGGCGCGTTGTCGATCAGCTTTGTCGGCAATCGTCAGCTTGAAGGCGAGCCCACAGGACCCGGCAAACGCCTTGCCGATTGACGAACTGCGTGATCGCGCCTAGATGTAACCGAACGTCAGATAGAGATTGAAGTGCAGCATGAGCAGCCACGCAAACAGAATGCAGATCGGCGAGTTGGCAGAGCGCACGGGCGTCAGTCACCGGACCATCCATTATTACGAGCGTATCGGGCTGATGGCGCCCGCAGAACGGGAAGGCGCGGGCTACCGCTACTATGACGAGCAGTCGGTGAGGCGACTGGAAAAGATCGCTGTGCTGAAGCAGCTCGGCCTCAGCCTCGACGAGATCGCCAGCGTCATCGACCTGTATTTTTCCGATGCGAGCGGCATCAAGGGCAAGGAGAAGGTTCTCCAGATCTTTGAGGCGCAACTGGCCAAGACCAACACGCAGCTCGGCGAACTCACCGCCTTCAAGACCGATCTTGAAGCGAATATCGCGCGGATGAAGGGCCTGATCCAATCCGCACGCGAAGCATGACGAGGGAGGAATGTAGTCTTCACTTGTCCACAATCTACACTTGCCGTCAGGTATAGGAAGGAACGCCAACCATGGCACGACGCAGCACCCTTCTTCTGGGTTTTCTCATGCTTTGCGGCTTTGCTGTCGTGGGGCAGCTCTATGCTACCATCCCGCTGGTGGCCGACATCGCCGCGCGGTTCAATGTCGCCCCAGGCAGTGCTGCCCTCGCCGGATCGGCCTTCGGCTTGGCCTATGCAGCAGGGTTTCTGATTTTCGGGCCGCTTTCCGACCGCTACGGCCGAAAGCGCGTGATCGTGATCGGGTTGGTCGCAACGACCCTCATCACGGTGCTTGTCGGAATGGCGCAGAGCTTTGGCCTGCTGCTGGTGGCCCGCGCCGCGCAGGGGCTGGCCGCCTCCACCTTTCCGCCCGCTGCGCTCTCGCTCGTTGCCGAGGATTTACCACCCGCGCACCGGCCGCTCGGGATTTCGCTGATGAGCTTCGCCTTCCTCGGGGCAGCGCCCGTCGCGCAGTTCTTTGCCGGAGAGGTGAGTGCCCTGCCCGCGATCATGTTCGCCGTGACGCCCCTCTATCTGGTCGGCGCCGCCGGATTGCTGTTCACCGCGCAGGCCGACCGGCGAAGCGCCGCAATGCCCGGCAGCAACCCGGCCCCGAAGGCAGGCCTTCGGGCACTTCTGGGCAATCCGGCGATCCTGTCCGGCTGGCTGGCGGCCATCACGGTGCTGTTCGGCTTCGTGGCCTTCCACAGTGGCGCGCAGGCATTGAACGGTGGATTGGACCTCGACCTTCAAACTTTGCGGCTGGTTGGCCTGCCGCCGCTGCTCCTGACGCTCGCGGCAGCCCCGATCACCCGCCGGTTCGGCCCTTCCGTAACCGCCCGTGTCGGGCTGATCGTCATGGCCGGTGCCCTCGCCTTCGCGGCAACCGGCACGGCGGGCACGGTTCTCGCCGCCAGCGTCATCCTGTCGTCCGGCGTCGCCCTCGCGGTTCCCGGCCTGATCGCCACGATTGCGAGCCAGGCCACCAACGAAAATCGCGGACTTGCGCTGGCGATCTACACGTTCTCGCTGTTCCTCGGCGCCAGCATCGCGCCGCCGGTCGCGCAAGCGCTCGCCAGCCATGGCACCGGCCCGCTCTGGCTTCTGCCCGCAGTCCTGCTGGCCGTGGCCATAGCCGTCCTTACCCTCAGCATCCGTCGCAAACCCTCGCCTGCACCCGCAACAAGCTGAAGGAGCATTCTCGATGCACATGACCAGAACAATAAGGGCACTGACCGCTTTCGGACTGATCGCCGGTCTCGCCACCACCCCCATCCTCGCCGATACTAGGAAAGGAAATGCCATGACCACCACTGCACCGCAGCCTGTTGCGACGACGATCGCCCGATACATGCCCGAGGGCTACGCGCAGGTTTCCCGCCGCGCCGTCACCGTCGACAAGGAAGCCGCCGAACTGGTCCGCTACGAGCGGACGGACGGGCGCAATGTCGCCCTTGGCGGCGAGCATTTCAGCACGGTGATCGCGGCCGATGGCCGCCTCAAGGGCTTCGCCCGGATGGATCTCGATCTGGTCGGCGGCACCTTGCCCTCGCGCGAGGAAACCCAGGCCATCGCGATGGATTTCCTCAGCGAGGCCGCGCCCGATCTGCTGCCCGTCCTCAAGGTGAGTTGGATCGAGCCGCATGACGAGCCGCTGCGCGTCGCCCGCAATGGCAAGACAGAGACCCTGACGCTGACCGGCATGAAGGTGAAGATGCGCAACACGGCCGATGGCCGCTGGATGTGGGTCATCGTCGGCGCCGACCGCAAGGTCATGGTCTTCGAGCGCGATATCATCTGGATCACCTTCCCCGGCCATCGCGGCACGGAAAAATGGCTCCATGATTCCTGGCTGGCCGAGAAGGGGATCAGCGCCCAGGCCTCCTGAGACTGTCTTGGGCCGCATAGAGAGCGCCCCGGGCAAACGTGACTGTCTCCACGTATTTCGGTCTCACCTCCACCGCCGTAGCGACGCTTCGACGCGCGGCAAGCCTCGGCAGATAAAGGATTTGGCCGGCAATCCTGAGGGGTCGCGGGATGTCGAAAGAGATGTTCAATCCAGGCTGGAAGATCGAGCTTCGTCACCTGCGCCATTTCGTAGCTGCGGCGGAACATGGCAGCTTCCGCAAGGCGGCGGCGGCCCTCGGTCTGTCACCGTCCGCGATCAGCCGCTGCGTCGCCGATCTCGAAGACCAGATCGGCGCCTCACTCTTCCACCGCCACACATGGGGCCTCTCCCAGACCCATGCAGGCCAGCGATTCCTTGTCCGCGCCAGAAAAGCCATCAGGACCATCGGTGAAGGCACCCAGGAGGTTGCTTCGGCCGGACGGTCAGAGCATGGCCGGATCCGCATCGGGATCTATTCCTCGATCGCATCCGGCTTTCTGGCCGACCTGCTGAGCACCTACGGACAACGGCACAGCAAGGTTGAAATCGCACTGGTCGACGGCAATCCAGCCGAGCATATCGCCGCCATCCGTCAGCTCACCCTCGATGTCGCATTCATTACGGGAGCCCGGGAATGGCCCGACTGCGAACACGAGCAACTGTGGTCCGAGCGGGTCTTCGCCGTTCTGCCGCGGGATCACCGCTTGGCCAGGAATGATATTCTGACATGGCGCGACGTGGCAGAGGAGGCCTTCATGGTGAGCGAGACGGCCCCGGGCCAGGAGATCCATGACCATCTGGTGCGACGGCTTGCCGATCTCGGCCAACACCCGGATATCCAGGTGCAGCAAGTCAGCCGGGACAATCTGGTGCCGCTCGTGGCGCTCGGCCGGGGGCTGACGCTGGTGAGCGAGGCGATGACGGTCGCGCATTTCCCCGGCGTGGCCTATCGCCCCATCCTCGGGGAGAGCCTCCCCTTTTCGGCAGTATGGTCCAGAAGGAACGACAATCCCGCCTTCAGGCGACTGCTCAGTCTTGCAAAGGCGACGGCAGCGAAACAGCAAGGGCACCAAGGCGGCACCGGACTACCGACGGCTTGACCCCATGATGGCCAAGTTTGGCGATGGGCGCCGCAATCGCCCCCAAGGACAGCGACAAGCGGATCACCTGTCAATGCCGCCAGCCCGCTCGGACGCACAATCCGCCCTTTGCTTTTGTAAACCGCCAAGATCGGGCTGGCATCCGTCCCCAGCATCGTGAAGCCCGACAATCCGAACCTGCCCGGCATCATCGAGAACGAAGTGTTCTGCCTGCATCTGGCTCAGGCCATCGGAATCGCAGCCCCGGAAACGACGATCCTGACGACCGGGAAGCGCACGGCCATTTGCGCATTGCGCTACGACCGACGCCTCGGCCGGGCGGGTCAGCTTCAGCGGGTTTATCAGGAGGACTTTGCCCAAGCCAACGGTATCCCTCTCGGCCGGAAATACGAGCGCGGCACCATCGCCGGCCCTGGCCTGAAGACGCTGCTGGCCACCGGGCGCGCGCTGCCGCCGACCGACGCCCTGACCCTGCTGGACCAGGTGATCTTCAACATCCTCGTCGCCAATACCGACGCCCATACCAAGAATTACTCGATCCTGCTGCCGGTCGGCGGCGAGCCAAGGCTCGCCCCGCTCTACGATGTCTCGACAGTGCTGCCTTAGCCGCATGTGACGCAGTATTTCGCGCAGGACCTCGCCGCGAAGCGTCGCCGCCCCGAGGCCATGGCCGGGCGCCACTGGGACGCCATCGCCCGGGACATGGGCTATCGCCCCGCCGACCTGCGCCAGAGGTGGCGCACCTCCCACACCCGAAGCTGCTTCTGGCCCCTAAAAAGTAATCCCCGCGACCGCACGTCCGTCTCGTTGCTGCCGGGAAGACGTGCTTCAGATGCCGCCGCCGACACCGTGGCTCCCGTGCTGGATAGACTGGCAGGGCCTACACGTGAATGTGATCCCGCCGATTTTACGCCATGGTTTCCGCCCGAGTGCTTCCGGTGTGATTCCGGGGCGGCTAGGGTGCAAATGCGGAAAGCCTCCCGTGGGAGACTTAAGTCGTTGTAATGTAATTGATTTTTTGGTTGCGGGGGCAGGATTTGAACCTGCGGCCTTCAGGTTATGAGCCTGACGAGCTACCGGGCTGCTCCACCCCGCGCCGATGTTTGTCTTTTGGTTTTTGATCGTATTGAGAGAACGTGGCTTCTTTCTAGGTTTGGCGGTGACCTACTCTCCCACGTCTTGAGACGCAGTACCATTGGCGTGTTGGCCCTTAACGGCCGAGTTCGGGATGGGATCGGGTGTTTAGCCAGCGCTATGACCACCAAACCGAGGAAGAAGCCTTTGTCCAAGTCCTGTTCACATAAGTATGCATGCTTATTGATTGTAGCCTTGCTGCTACTGGATCAAATCAAGCCAATCGGGCAATTAGTACCGGTCAACTGAACGCGTTACCGCGCTTACATCTCCGGCCTATCGACGTGGTGGTCTTCCACGGCCCTCAAGGGATACCTAGTTTTTGGGGGGGCTTCACGCTTAGATGCCTTCAGCGTTTATCCTGTCCGATCATAGCTACCCAGCACTGCCGTTGGCACGACAACTGGTCCACCAGTGGATCGTTCACCCCGGTCCTCTCGTACTAGGGGCAACTCCCATCAAGTATCCTACACCCACGGCAGATAGGGACCGAACTGTCTCACGACGTTCTAAACCCAGCTCACGTACCTCTTTAAATGGCGAACAGCCATACCCTTGGGACCTGCTCCAGCCCCAGGATGAGATGAGCCGACATCGAGGTGCCAAACGATGCCGTTGATATGGACTCTTGGGCATCATCAGCCTGTTATCCCCAGAGTACCTTTTATCCGTTGAGCGATGGCCCTCCCACTTGGGACCACCGGATCACTATGACCGACTTTCGTCTCTGCTCGTCTTGTCAGACTTGCAGTCAGGCAGGCTTCTGCCATTGCACTCAACGACCGATTTCCGACCGGTCTGAGCCTACCTTCGCGCGCCTCCGTTACGATTTGGGAGGCGACCGCCCCAGTCAAACTCCCCACCATGCAGGGTCCCGGACCCGGATAACGGGCCGCGGTTAGACATCAAGAGTGCGAAGGGTGGTATCTCAAGGGAGGCTCCGCCGGAACTGGCGTCCCGGTTTCAAAGCCTACCACCTATCCTGCACATCACAATCCTGATGCCAGTGCAAAGCTAGAGTAAAGGTTCATGGGGTCTTTCCGTCTAACCGCGGGTAGTGTGCATCTTGACACACAGTTCAATTTCGCTGAGTCCACGTTTGAGACAGCGGGGAGATCGTTACGCCATTCGTGCAGGTCGGAACTTACCCGACAAGGAATTTCGCTACCTTAGGACCGTTATAGTTACGGCCGCCGTTTACTGGGGCTTCAATTCGGAGCTTGCACCCCTCCTTTTAACCTTCCAGCACCGGGCAGGCGTCAGACTGTATACGTCGCCTTACGGCTTCGCACAGCCCTATGTTTTAAGTAAACAGTCGCCACCCCCTAGTTTGTGCCCCCCACCCACAGTTGCCTGCGAATGGGGCCTCCTTCTCGCGAACTTACGGAGGCATTTTGCCGAGTTCCTTAAACGTGGTTCTCTCAAGCGCCTTGGTATTCTCTACCAGTCCACCTGTGTCGGTTTCGGGTACGGTCTTGCGGAGGGCTATTTCCAGGAACCCCTGAGCAGCCCGATCAATCCGATAAGATCGAACTACCTTTGGGATCCGTCACATCCTCCTGGCCCAGGAATATTAACCTGGTTCCCATCGACTACGCCTTTCGGCCTCGCCTTAGGGGCCGGCTTACCCTGCTCAGATTAGCTTTAAGCAGGAACCCTTGGACTTTC
Source organism: Paenirhodobacter sp. (assembly GCF_047600745.1). Lineage (GTDB taxonomy): Bacteria > Pseudomonadota > Alphaproteobacteria > Rhodobacterales > Rhodobacteraceae > Rhodobacter. Next base: position 1,294,278 of record NZ_JASGKI010000004.1, read on the forward strand.
GGCGAGAGGGTCTCTCACCCTCTTTGTCGCTACTCATGTCAACATTCTCGCTTCTGATCACTCCACCGGTTGCCTTACAGCCCGGCTTCACAGTCAGAACATTGCCTCCAGTTTCCCCGCCGGTTACCCGGATAAGGGATCAAGGAGGCAGCGTTCTATATCACAGAACGCTCCGCTACCACGCACATCGCTGTGCATCCAAAGCTTCGGCTCGTGGCTTGAGCCCCGTTACATCTTCGCCGCAGGACCTCTTGACTAGACCAGTGAGCTGTTACGCTATCTTTAAAGGATGGCTGCTTCTAAGCCAACCTCCTGGTTGTTATGGAAGTCCCACATGCTTTCCCACTTAGCCACGAATTGGGGGCCTTAGCTGTTGGTCAGGGTTGTTTCCCTCTTCACGACGGACGTTAGCACCCGCCGTGTGTCTCCCGGATAGTACTCTGCGGTATTCGGAGTTTACTTAGGCTCAGTAAGTCTGTGGGACCCCATCACCCATGTAGTGCTCTACCCCCGCAGGTATTCGTCCGAGGCGCTACCTAAATAGCTTTCGCGGAGAACCAGCTATCTCCAGATTTGATTGGCCTTTCACCCCTAGCCACACGTCATCCGGACCCTTTTCAACGGGTGTCGGTTCGGACCTCCAGTTGGTGTTACCCAACCTTCATCCTGCACATGGCTAGATCATCTGGTTTCGGGTCTGATCCGTCGAACTCATCGCCCTTT
>NZ_JASGKI010000004.1:1300000-1912500 GCF_047600745.1 Paenirhodobacter sp.
CGGGATGCGCTTCGGCCAGCGCCATCAGGTCCGGCACCATCCCCGCCTCACGCAGATGCGCCGCCGTGCCCATCGGATCCGACACCGAATCGGGCATCAGAAACGCGCGCACCAGATCGCAAAGCGGCGCCACGGCGCCGATACGGACCGGTACCACGGCCGCCGCCGCTTCGGCCGCATGATCCAGCGCAACCACCACATGGCGGCATCCGGACACATGCGCCATCGGATGGAACACTCCGAACCGCGCCCGGACCGTCGGCAGGTTGGACAGTTCCATCACCACCGCCTCGGGCCGCGCGAACAGCATGTTCGTCATCCCCGCCCCATGCGGCATGATCACGACTTCCGCCCGCGCCATCAGCGCGATCTGCTCCAGCGGCGTGAAATCCTCGAAACAGACCCGCTCGAAACCCAGCGGCGCCAGCGCCTCCAGCACCGCCTCCTGGTTCTCTACCGGACGCGGACGCGCCAGATCCGGACGCCGGTCGATCCAGATCCGGCGCGGCAGGGCCCTCCCGACCCCCGCCGCCAGCCGCAGCCCCCGCTCGCGCAGCAACCGCAGATCCCGGTCGTAACTGCTCAGCGAAAGCAGCGCATAGGCCGCCCGATCCGCCCGCCGGTCCTGCCACTGCGGATTTCGCGGCGCGAATTCCTCCAGCGAGGGCATCATCCCCGCACCGCACATGAAATAAAGCTGCTGCGTGTTCAGGGCCAGCACCGCCCGGTCATACCGCCCCGCGCCGACGATGAACTCCACCCGCCCGTGCAGTTCGGGAAACAGCGCCTCGGTGAAGGCCGTCACGAACCCCCGCACCTCGTCGCCCGGCAGATGCACCCGCACCCGCCCGCGCAGGCCGATCTCCACCGCCAGGCACAGATGGCACAGCGTCTCCGTCAGCATGTGATAGTAATTGAAGCCGTTGCGGCATTCGATCACCATATCTTTCGGCAGGTCATCCGCCCGGGGCAAGGGCCGGTCCATCTCCGGCCGCTGCGCCACCTCGGCCAGCCGCGCCGCAAGACGCCGGTCGAATCCGCGCCCCTCGGCCCAGTCCCGCGCCCGGATCGCCCGATTGCGCAGCCGCACGCCATGCGGACCGTTCAGCAGCACCTTCCCCCGCACGCTCAGGATCCGCCCATCGGTCTCCACCCCCTCCGCCACTGCCGGAAGCGTGTCGAATTCGATCGCCTGCGAAAATCGCCCCTGCCGCATATATTGCGCAAAGAACGCGCGCGCGGCTTCGCGTTCCGCCGGATCCGCGCACAGCGCCACGCCGCCAATCGCCGCCGGTTCCCGCGCGCACCACGGCGCCCTCCCACTGTCCACAACGGCAATCCCCGGATCGAGCCCCGGAATCAGAATATCTGTCGGAAGGATCTGGCCGGGTTCCATCATCTGCTCTTGCGGCTCGCTCACCTGTTCCCCCACAGCGCGGGGCCGATTCCCCCGCAGGACACCCCACCCTAACGCCAAAGGATTTCGCACCCGTCAACGGCTATGACCATCCCGCGGACGACGCGCGAAATCGCCGCATCGGCCCCGATCACGACCATTTCGCTTGCCAGCGCCACCGCCTGCTGTCACCCAATAAGGCATGAACCGTATCGCAAGGGCCCTGAACATCTCCGTTCGTGCTGTTGGGCCTGTTCGCCCTGCTCGACGGGTTCGCGCCGTTTCGCGCGCAGGCTGGCCTCCACGCGGGCGCTGATGCGGTCGTCCTGAGCAACACAGCCGACCCCGGCCCCTCGGCAGACCTGCCGCCGGCGGTTCTGCCCGGCGGCGCCGTGGTGCAGCGGGGCGCCCTGCATGCCTGGCCCCTCACGACCCGCATGCACGCCCGATCGGCGCATGAAACCCCGCGCGGCTGGCCCGAGCCGCGCGCCCCTCCTGCCTCTCCCTGAGCCCGGACACCCCATATTCAAGGAGAAAGCACATGCTCAGCAATGGATTGGCCCTTCCGCACCTGCTTCTGATCGCGATCGTGGTCCTGGTGCTCTTTGGCAAGGGCAAGGTCGCCACCCTCATGGGCGAGGTCGGCAAGGGAATGACCGCCTTCAAACGCGGCATCCGCGAGGGAGAGGCAGAGACCCCGGCGGTCACCGCACAGCCCGCGCCCGACGAAAACAAGGGCTGATCCCTTCGGTGCGGCGGTTGACACCGCGCCCCACCTGACACAGGTTTTGGGTGAGGTTCCGGCGCGCTCTGCCGGGACGGCCCGTCAGGCCGCATCCCATGGGACAAACGATGGTCACGAATACGGATCCCACCGGCGGTCACGCGCGCAGGAAGCTCGACCCCGACATTCTTGCGCGCGTTCCGCATCGGACCGTGTTCCGTCGGCCGCTGATTTCGGACATCTCGGCCGCGCGCTGGCTGCTGCTCGCGATCATCGCGGCATCGGTCTATTTCTTCTACGGCTTCCTGGTGCCGGTACTGGCGGCGGGGGTGATCTGCCTAGCCAGTTGGCCGATCCGGATCTGGGCGGTCGAACGGCTGGGCCGGACGGGCGCGGCGGCGGCGCTCGTGCTGCTCATCGTCTGCTTCGTCGTCGTGCCGATCACCATGGCGCTGGTCTATGCCTTCGGCGAATTGCAAAGCTGGACCGGCTGGGCGTTCGAGGTGAACGCCGTCGGCGCGCCAACCCCCGACTGGATGGTCCGGCTGCCCCGCGTCGGCCCCTGGGTCGATGCGCAATGGCGCGAATTCATCGGCCGCCCCGGCGCCATCGGCGAGATGGTGCAGGTGGTCAGCGGCTCGAATATCGGCGCCATCTACCGCGGCGTGCTGACGGCGGGGGCGCTGGCCTTCCACCTCGCGCTTACACTTCTGTTCGTGTTGGTTACGCTCTTCGTACTGTATCGCGACGGCGAAAAGATCGCCGCGCAGATCGACCGAGTTGGCCTGCGCATCCTGCCGACGCGGTGGGAGCGGCTGTCCCGCGTTGTGCCCGCCACCATTTCGGCCACCGTCACCGGCATGACCCTGATCGCGATCGGCGAAGGCGTCGTGCTCGGCATCGCCTACTGGCTGGCGGGGGCGCCCTCTCCGGTCACGCTCGGCGTCATCACCGGCTTCATGGCGCTGATACCCGGCGGCGCGCCGCTGTCCTTCACCCTGGTCTCGGTCTACCTCGTCGCGACCGGCCAGACCGTTCCCGGCATCGCCCTGTTCGTCTGGGGGACGGTCGAGCTGTTCACCGTCGACAAGACGATCCGCCCGGTTCTGGTCGGCGGCCCGGTCAAGCTGCCCTTTCTGCCCACCCTGTTCGGCCTGGTCGGCGGGGTCAAGACGATGGGTCTGGTCGGTCTGTTCGTCGGCCCGGTTCTGATGGCCCTGCTGGTTTCGATCTGGCGCGAATGGCAACGCGAAATCGCAGGCGAACCGCGCCGCCCGACCGAATCGCCCTGATACGGCGGTTCGCGCCGCCTTTCGGATCGCGCAGCATCGCACCAGATCGTAAAAAATCCGATACATATTGTCGGAAATTTGGGCAAAGCCGCCTCAGCGGTCTTGCGTCAGCCCGGCGTCTTGAGGATAAGCAGGGCATCAGCCAGTTCCCGACATCTTTGCTCGGGGAAACGAGCCGTTCCATGTCGATGATGCGCTCCGGTCCGCGCGGTCCTTCGCAGGGCCCTCAATTCCGGACGCCACGCGCGGGCCCGTTCCGTCCCGCGCATGAAAAACGGGAAGATGCGAGACCGATGACCCAGTGCGAACCGAACCCGACCCGTCCCCAGACCGCGCGCCGCCGCCTTGACGGGCGTGTCCTTGCGGCCGTGGTTGCGGGGCAGATGCTGGCGGCAGCGCCGCTTTGGGCTCAGGATACCACGCCCGCCCCGGCGCCTTCCGTCGCTCCGGCAGCCGAGCAATCCGCACCGGTCGCGCCGCAGCCCCCGGCCCCGACGCCAATGGCCACCGAAACGCCTGCCCCCGCAGCCGCGCCCCTCCCCGCGCAGGCCGTGGAACCCCCGGCGGCTCAGGCCACCGGCACCCCCGCCCCCGCTGCGGCGCCTCTCCCGACGCAGGCCACCGAGACCCCAGCGGCACCCCTCCCTGCTCAGGCAACTGAATCCCCGGTGACGCCGGAGGCTTCCGGAACGCCCGCGTCGCCTGCCCCCGGCGCCCCCGCGCCGGCCCCCATGACTGAGGCGCCCGCAGAACCGCCGCCGTCGATCTTCGAGGATCCGGCAGGTGCCATCGCCCAGATGCTGACGCCGCATGCGCGCAACCCCAACCTGCCGCATGACCTGTCGCCCTGGGGCATGTTCCTGGCGGCGGACATCGTGGTGAAGGGGGTGATGCTGGGCCTCGTCTTCGCCTCGCTCGTCACCTGGACGATCTTCGTCGCGAAGACGCTCGAACTGCTTGGCGCCATGCGCAACGCCCGCTCCACCCTGAAAGCGATCCAGCGCGCCCGCAGCCTCGATGACGCCATCGCCGCCAATCCGCGCAAAGGGCCCGCCGCCTCCATGCTGGCCGTCGCCCGCAACGAAGCGGCGCTGTCGGAACCCGCGCTCGAACATGCGGGGGGCGATGGCCTGAAGGAACGTGTCGCCGCCGCCCTGTCGCGGGTCGAGGCCCGCGCCGGGCGCAAGATCGCGATCGGCACCGGCCTCCTTGCCACGATCGGCTCGACCTCGCCCTTCGTCGGCCTGTTCGGCACCGTCTGGGGGATCATGAACTCCTTCATCGGCATCTCGAAATCGCAGACGACCAACCTCGCCGTCGTGGCGCCCGGTATCGCCGAGGCGCTGCTCGCCACCGCGATCGGCCTTGTCGCTGCAATCCCGGCGGTGATCATCTACAACCACTTCGCCCGTCAGACCGCCCGCTACAAGCACCTGCTGGGCGATGCGGCGACTGGCGTCGAAATCCTCGTCAGCCGGGATCTGGACTATCGGCAGATCCCGCATACCCCCTCCAACGTCATTTCCGCGGTGCGTCCCGCGGCAGCGGAGTGATCCGTCATGGCCGGTGGAATCAGACAGGATTCGGGCGGGCTCGACGTTGACGAGAACCACGAGATCAACGTCACCCCCTTCATTGACGTGATGCTGGTGCTGCTGATCATCTTCATGGTGGCGGCGCCGCTCGCGACGGTGGACATGCATGTCGACCTTCCGGGTTCGACCGCCACGCCGCAGGAGCGGCCGGACAAGCCGCTGTGGCTGACGCTGAAGGCGGATCATACCCTTGCGGTCGGCGAAACGGTGGTGGCGCAGACCGGTCTGGCCGAGGCGCTGAACACCGCCACTGGCGGCAACAAGGAAACCCGCGTCTTCCTGCGCGCCGACAAGACGGTCGATTACGGATCGCTGACCGAAACGCTCAATGCGCTGCGGTCGGCGGGGTATCTCAAGGTCGCGCTGGTCGGGCTGGAAACGCTTCCCGGGGCTGCGGCGCCATGAAATCCTGGCTTGAGGAGATGAACGGCCAGGGCTCGCGGCTGAGCGGGCTGGTGGTCTGGAGCGTGGCCGCCGTGGCCGTGCTGGGCGCGCATGCCGCGGGCGCCGCCTATCTGCTGCGCGAACGGCCCGAGCCCCTGATGGACGATGCCGCCCCGGCGCTGATGCTCGAACTCTCGCCGATCTCCGAGGCCGTGAACACCGATCAGAACAACGCCGCCGATCAGTTGCAGGACTCGGCCGAGGTCAAGCCCCAGGAGACGGAACCCGAGCCGGAGGAGGTGGTCGAGGAGGAGCCCCTGCCCGAGCCCGAGCCGGAACCCGAGGATGTCGTGGAGGAGATCGACGTTCCCGTCGAGCAACCCGCCGTCGTGATCCCCAAGATCCGCCCCGAACGGAAACCGAAGCCGGAACCGAAGGTGGTCGAAAAGAAGGAACCGCCGAAGGAAATCCCCGAAAAGCCGAAGAAGAAACGCGAACCGCCGCCCTCCGTTGCACAGAACCGGGCCGCCGCGCAGGTGCAGCAGTCGGACCGCAACCGGGGCATGTCCGGTGGCGGTGGCGGCGGCTCCGCCCAGAATGCGAAATGGAACGCGCGGCTGAACGCCCATCTGCAACGCCACAAGCGCAACTACAGCGGCACGGCGCGCCGCGATGTGGGCACGGCGCAGGTGCGCTTTACCATCGACGATGCGGGCAATGTGTTGTCGGTCAGCCTCGCCAAATCCTCGGGCCTGCCGGGGCTGGACGAAAATGCGCTGTCGACGGTCCGGCGTTCCTCTCCGGTGCCGCCCCCGCCGCCCGAGAACAGCCAGCGCACCTTTGTCGTGCCGATGAAATTCGATCAGAAGAGCTTCCGGTGACAGGTGCGGCCCCCCCGGGCCGCACCCTTCATGTCAGAGACGTTCGATCGCCAGCGCGATCCCCTGCCCGCCGCCGATGCACATCGTGATCAGCCCGAGCGTCCCGCCCGTCCGTTCCAGATGATACAGCGCCTTGACGGTCAGGATCCCGCCCGTCGCGCCGATCGGGTGGCCAAGCGCGATCGCTCCGCCATTCGGGTTCACCTTCGCCGGATCGAACTTCAGCTCGCGCGATACCGCCAGTGCCTGCGCGGCAAAGGCTTCGTTCGATTCGATCACATCGAAATCATCGACCGTCTTGCCGATCTTCGCGCATAGCGCCTGAACCGCCGGGATCGGGCCATAGCCCATCACCTCGGGCCGCACCCCCGCCACCGCATAGCCGAGCAGCCGCGCCAGCGGCTTTTGCCCCGTCAAAGCATGCTCGCGCGCGAGAATCAGCGCCGAAGCCCCGTCATTGATCCCAGAGGCATTGCCCGCCGTCACCGTGCCATCCTTCTGGAACACGGGTTTCAGCCCGGCCAGCGCCTCCGCCGTGGTCGCGCGCGGATGCTCGTCGGTATCGAACAGCGTCACGCCCTTGCGGCTCTTGATCTCGACCGGGACGATCTCATCCTTGAACAGACCCGCCGCGATGGCCGCACCCGCGCGGTTCTGGCTTTCCAGCGCCAGCGCATCCTGATCCGCACGGCTGATGCCCATTTCCTTCGCCACATTCTCGGCGGTAACGCCCATGTGGCCGGTGCCGAACGGACAGCTTAGCGCGCCGGTCATCATGTCCAGCGCCTTCACATCGCCCATCTTCTGGCCGAAGCGCGCCTGTTGCAGGATGTAGGGGGCCCGGCTCATGCAATCGACCCCGCCCGCCAGCGCGAAATCCGCATCCCCCAGCATCAGCGCCTGCGCCGCCGAGACGATCGCCTGCGCGCCCGAGCCGCACAGCCGGTTGACGTTCATCGCCGGCGTGCCCACCGGCACCCCCGCCTGCACCGAAGCGACGCGGCTGACATACATGTCGCGCGGCTCGGTGTTGATGACATGGCCAAAGACCACCTGCCCGATCTGATCGGCGGCGATCCCGGCCCGCTCGATCGCGGCCTTCGAAACGATAGTGGCGATGTCGATCGGCGCAAAGCCCGCAAGGCTGCCGCCGAATGTGCCGATGGCGGTGCGCGCCCCCGACAGAATGACGATCCCAGTCATGGTTCCTCCCTCTCCGGAAATCCTCGGGGAGTGTAACAACCGTTTGGTCGGGTGGCGAGAGGAACGTGCGTCCCCTCAGCCCAGAGCCACGCGCCCCTCCGGCGTCAGCAGCCAGGCGTGCCGCCCCTCGATCACCGCCGCGGAGACCGGCCCGCCATAGGCCGCGCTCGAATCCATGTTCAGCCGGTTGCCGTAATGGGTGGCCTTGTCGATCGCGGTATGGCCATGCACGACCAGCGCCCCGTGATCGCGGGTATCCTCAAGGAATTCCTTCCGGATCCAGGTCATGTCGTCCTCGGTCTGATGCCGCAGATCGACGCCCGGGCGGATCCCGGCATGGACGAACAGCGATTCGTCATGCAGGAAATGCGTCGGCAGCTTGCGGATCCAGGTCTGATGTTCCGGCGGAATCGCGGCCATCGCCTCGGCATGGACCGTTTCCGGCGGACGCTCCTCGGCATTGCGCACACCATAGGAGGCGAGCGTCGTCGCCCCGCCGACATGCGGATGCAGCCAGCCGATCCCCTGCCGCAGCATCGGGTCATGCGCATAGGGATCATCCATGAACATCGCGAACATCCGGTCGTGATTGCCCTTCAGCACCACCCAGGGTTCGCCCCGCGCCTGCCCCGCCATCAGATGTTCGATCACACCGCGCGATTGTCGCCCGCGATCCACCAGATCCCCGACATGGACGAGTGGCGAGGACGGATCCCCCACCCTCTCGCGGTCCTGCGCGACAAGATCCTGCGCGACCTGGAGCAGGTCGAGATGGCCGTGGATGTCGCCGATGGCATAGGTGCGCATGTGAACCCCCAAGACAAAAGGCCCCCCGCCGTGGCGGAGGGCCGTATGGCCGTGGATCTACCCTCAGGCGACAGGGAATTCCAGCGGTTTCACCTGCTGGAACAGGTCCGTGGCCTCAAGCGCCTTCACAACTGCGGCAGGAAGCGGCTCGTCAAGGTAAGCGATGGCGATCGCCTCGCCGCCCGCAGCCGCCCGGCCCAGCGTGAAGTTCGCCAGGTTGACCTTGTTCTCGCCCAGAAGGGTGCCGAGCTTGCCGATGATGCCGGGCACGTCCTTGTTGGTCGTGTAGAGCATATGCGGGCCGACTTCGGCGTCGATGTTGATGCCCTTGATCTGGATGAAGCGCGGCTTGCCATCCGAGAAGCACGTCCCCGCCACGGCGCGTTCGCGCAGGTCGGTGACGACGGTGACCTTGATATAGCCGTCGAACACGCCCGTCTTGTCCTGCGTGGTGGTCGAGATCTGGATCCCGCGTTCCTTCGCGATGACCGGGGCCGAGACCATGTTCACATCCGGGTTGGTGCGCTTCATGATGCCCGCGATCACGGCGCAGTCGAGCGCCTTGAGGTTCATCTTCGACACCGTGCCGTCATAGGTGACGTTGATCGCCTTGATCGGTTCGTCGGTCATCTGGCCGACGAAGGAACCCAGATATTCCGCGAGCTTCACCCACGGCCCCATGACCTTCGCCTCTTCGGCGGTCATCGAGGGCATGTTCAGCGCGTTTTCAACGGCCCCGTCGAGCAGGTAGTTCGACATCTGCTCCGCCACTTGCAGCGCGACGTTTTCCTGCGCTTCCGAGGTCGAAGCGCCCAGATGCGGCGTGCAGACCACGTTCGGCAGGTTGAACAGCACGTTCTCCGTCGCCGGTTCCTCGGCGAAGACGTCGAGCGCGGCGCCCGCCACATGACCCGATTTCAGCAGGTCGGCCAGCGCCTGTTCGTCGATCAGACCGCCGCGGGCGCAGTTGATGATCCGCACGCCCTTCTTGGTCTTTTCCAGATTCTCGCGCGACAGGATATTGCGGGTCTGCTCGGTCAGCGGCACATGCAGCGTGATGAAGTCCGACCGCTTCAGCAGCTCGTCCAGCTCGACCTTCTCGACGCCCATCTTGTCGGCCTTTTCCTGCGACATGAAGGGGTCATAGGCGATGACCTTCATCTTGAGCCCGAGCGCACGGTTGCACACGATCCCGCCGATATTGCCCGCGCCGATCACGCCCAGCGTCTTGGCCGTCAGTTCGACGCCCATGAATTTCGACTTTTCCCACTTGCCCGCATGGGTGGAGGCCGACGCCTCGGGGATCTGCCGCGCGACGGCGAACATCATCGCGATCGCATGTTCGGCGGTGGTGATCATGTTGCCGAAGGGCGTGTTCATCACGATCACGCCGCGCTTCGACGCCGCTTCCTTGTCAACGTTGTCGACACCGATCCCGGCGCGGCCGATGACCTTCAGCCGCGTCGCGTTTTCGAGCAGCTTTTCCGTGACCTTGGTGGCCGAACGGATTGCGAGGCCGTCATAATTGCCGATGATCTCGGCCAGCTTTTCCTTGTCCTTGCCCAGCTTCGGCTGGAAATCCACCTCGATCCCGCGATCGCGGAAGATCTGCACGGCGGCATCGGACAGGGCGTCGGAAATAAGAACCTTGGGCGCCATTTTGCGGCTCCTTCATGGATGTGTTCGGAGAGGCGGGCCGCCCGGCCCGCCATCGGTCACGAAGAAAGGGATCAGGCCTGCGCCGCGATCTCGGCGTTGAAGGCGTATTCGATCCACGGCATCAGCGCCGCGACATCGGCCGTTTCGACCGTCGAGCCGCACCAGATCCGCAGGCCGGGAGGCGCATCGCGATAGGCCCCGGCGTCGAGCGCCACGCCTTCCTTCTCCAGCCGCTTCGCCACGGCCTTGGCAAAAGCCGCGCCGTCCTTGATCCGCGAATCGGTGAACTTCAGGCAGACCGAAGTGCAAGACGCATTCGCCGGGTTATTGGCGAGATTCGCGATCCAGTCCTTCCCGGCGATGAAATCCTTCACCACCTGCGCATTGCCTTCGGCCCGCGCGATCAGACCCTTCAGCCCGCCAACCGTCTGCGCCCATTTCAGCGCGACGAGGTAATCCTCGACGCAGAGCATCGAGGGCGTGTTGATCGTTTCACCGACGAAGATGCCCTCAATCAGCTTGCCCGCCTTCGTCATGCGGAAGATCTTCGGCAGCGGCCATGCCGGCTTGTAGGTTTCCAGCCGTTCCACCGCGCGGGGGCTCAGGATCAGCACGCCATGGCCGCCCTCCCCGCCCAGCACCTTCTGCCAGGAGAAGGTCACGACGTCGAGCTTGTCCCACGGCAGATCCATCGCGAAGGCGGCGCTGGTCGCGTCACAGATCGTCAGGCCCGCACGATCCGCCGGAATGTCATCGCCATTGGCGACGCGCACGCCCGAGGTGGTACCGTTCCAAGTGAAGACCACATCGGTATCGAAATCCACCGTCTTGAAGTCAACGATGTCGCCATAAGCGGCTTCCTTGACCTCGGCGTCGAGTTTCAGTTGCTTCACCACATCGGTGACCCAGCCGGAGCCGAAGGATTCCCAGGCGAGCATGGTGGTCTTGCGGGCGCCAAGCAGCGACCAGAGCGCCATTTCAACGGCGCCGGTATCCGAGGCGGGGACGATGCCGATGCGGTACTCCGCCGGAACGCCCAGAATTTCACGGGTGAGGTCGATCGCCTCTTTCAGCTTCGCCTTGCCAACGGCAGCGCGGTGCGAGCGGCCCAGAGGCGCATCGGCGAGCATATCGAGGGAGTAACCGGGGATCTTCGCGCAGGGGCCCGAAGAAAAACGCGGATTCACCGGCCGCGTAGCCGGAGCGGGGTTCGCCATCACTGGTATCCTTTCAGATAAACGCCCTTCGTTGGGGAAGGGTGTCCCGCCGCTGCGGATACGCCTCTCCCGACGCACACGCAAGGAAAAAGTGCGGGCGATCCATGGGGACGGCAACGGCCATCTGAGGGCGAACCGACAAAACAAACGCCCCGCAACCGCCGAACGGCTGCGGGGCGTCAATACCCGGCGGAAAACGCCGACTCTGTGCCCTAGAACGGGATTTCGTCGTCGAAGTTGCTCCGGCCACCGCCCGAAGCGGGCGCGGAGGAGCCGCCGCCATAGGACGGGCCATCGTCGTAATCGCCGCCGCCCCGGTTGCCGCCGCCCGAACCGCCACCAGATCCGCCACCGTCGCGGCCATCAAGCAGGGTCAGTTCGCCCCGGAACGGACGCAGCGCGATTTCGGTGGTGTAGCGGTCGGCGCCCGACTGGTCCTGCCACTTCCGGGTTTCCAGCTGGCCCTCGATATAGACCTTCGATCCCTTGCGCAGATATTGCTCGGCGATCTTCACGAGGTTCTCGTTATAGATCGCGACCGAATGCCATTCGGTGCGCTCCTTGCGCTCGCCCGTCGCGCGGTCGCGCCAGTTTTCCGAGGTGGCGATGCGCAGGTTGCACACCTTCCCCCCGCTCGGAAAGCTGCGGACTTCCGGGTCGCGGCCCAGATTGCCCACCAGAATGACCTTGTTCACGGATCCCGCCATGTCGCGCCCCCATCGGTGATGTGCCGGCGATCAGACGACCGCCCCTTGCCCGCGTGAAACCATGCCTAGCCGCGCAGGTCAATCAGTGTCAGCGCCGAACCAACGCGATCAGCGGGTTCACCACATATTGCGCCACCGGGATCAGGGCCGCGCCGAAGACCACGCCGAAGATCCCGTCGCACAGCGCCGTCACCGCCCAGGCGGTGGCCGCCCGTGCCCCTTCGGACACGCGATGCGCGGCGGTTTCGGCCAGATGATGGATCGCCTCATAGGGCGCCGCCCAGAAGGTTTCCGCCGCGCCATGCAGCACGATGTTGCCGCCGACCCAGAGCATCGCCGCCGTGCCCACCACCGTCAGCACCCGCATGAGCACCGGCATCGCCCGCACCAGCCCGCGGCCGAACCCGCGCACCGGCCCGGCGCCGTTCTTGGCCAGCCACAGCCCGATGTCGTCCATCTTCACGATCAGCGCGACGCCGCCATAGACCACGGCGGTAATGCCGATACCGACCACCGCCAGAACCAGCGCCTCCATCCAGATCGGCTGCCCCTGCGGCAGGGCGGCGAGCGCGATCGTCATGATCTCGGCGGACAGGATGAAATCCGTCTTCACCGCCCCCGCGATCTTGGCCTCTTCCAGTTCGGTCGGATCGCCCTTCATCACCTCTTCATGCGCCCCGCCGGGATGCAGCGCATGGACGATCTTCTCCGCGCCTTCGTAACACAGATAGGCGCCGCCAACCATCAGGAGCGGCGTGATCGCCCAGGGCGCGAAGGCCGACAGCAGCAGCGCCAGCGGCAGCAGGATCACCAGCTTGTTGCGGATCGAGCCAAGCGCGATCCGCCCGACGATCGGCAGTTCCCGCGCCGCCGCGAAACCGTGGACATATTTCGGCGTCACCGCGGCATCGTCGATCACCGCGCCTGCGGCCTTGGCACCAGCCTTCGCCGCCTGCCCGGCCACGTCATCGACCGAAGCCGCCGCGATCTTGGCGATCCCCGCCACATCGTCGAGCAACGCCAGCAATCCGCTCATCCCACTCTCCCGCGCACACGTTTCCGTGCGCAGTCTAGGGCCCCGGAGCGGCGGCGACAATGCCGCGCGCCCTTGCACGGCTCTCAGGAATGTTTCACAACGTATTCCGGCGCGAGGCGCGCGCCTGCGGAAGGAAGGCCCCGGACATGCTCGACACCACTGCGAAACCCACCGAAGAAATCGACGTGCGCGAGGTCTTCGGCATCGACAGCGACATCAAGGTGAAGGGCTTTGCCGAGCGCACCGAGCGCGTGCCGGAACTCGACCCGACCTACAAGTTCGACCCGGACACCACGCTCGCCATCCTCGCGGGCTTTGCCTACAACCGCCGGGTGATGATCCAAGGCTATCACGGTACCGGCAAATCGACCCATATCGAACAGGTCGCGGCACGGCTGAACTGGCCCACCGTGCGGGTCAACCTCGACAGCCATGTGTCCCGGATCGACCTGATCGGCAAGGACGCGATCAAGCTGGTGGACGGCAAGCAGGTAACGGTGTTCCAGGAAGGCATCCTGCCCTGGGCGCTACGCAACCCCGCCGCGATCATCTTCGACGAATACGACGCGGGCCGGGCGGATGTGATGTTCGTGATCCAGCGGGTGCTGGAGGCGGACGGCAAGCTGACACTGCTCGACCAGAACGAAGTGATCACGCCTCATCCCTATTTCCGCCTGTTCGCCACCGCGAATACGGTGGGCCTTGGCGATACCACCGGCCTCTATCACGGCACGCAGCAGATCAACCAGGGCCAGATGGACCGCTGGTCGCTGGTCGCGACGCTGAACTACCTCAGCCATGATGCCGAAGTGGCGATCGTGCTGTCGAAGGCGCCGCATTACAACACCGAGAAGGGCCGCAAGCAGATCAATCAGATGGTCCATGTCGCGGCGCTGACCCGGCAGGCTTTCGTGTCGGGCGATCTGTCCACCGTGATGTCGCCCCGGACGGTGATCGCCTGGGCCCAGAACGCCGAGATCTTCCGCAACATCGGCTATGCCTTCCGGCTGACCTTCCTGAACAAATGCGACGAACTGGAACGCTCGACCGTGGCCGAGTTCTACCAGCGCCTGTTCGACGAGGAACTGCCCGAAATCGGCGGCGGTGCTTGCCGCGCGATGAGGGCGGCCGTTTTGGCGCTGCTGCTGGCGGCTCCTGCGGCGGCGCAACAACCCACGCTGGCCACGCAATACACGGGCGAAGACCTGGCCTATTGCGCGGGTCTGTTCAGCAAACTGCGGGAGCTTGACCCCGGGATGGTCTCTTTCATCCCGGGCAGTGTCGATGCGATGCTGCGGGCCGAGGCCGGGAACCGCGCCGCGAAATGGAAGCTCGGTGTGCCGGTCAAGGCCGCCGCAATGCGCGGCGCCTCGGATGCCCGGGCGTTGATGGGGCAGGCGGGCGCGCTGGATTTCAGCGCGGGCGAAACCGGCCCCGCAGGCGCGGGCGGCGGGCTGGCACGCTGCTGGACCATGGTCACCCCCTTCTTGCAACCAAAGTAACGGCCCCTTGCGGAACGGGGTGCTGGACGATGGTCACCCCTTTCCTGCGGAAGCAGCTTCGGCGCAGCGGATGCGATTTTGCCCGGCGGAGCCCCGCGAAGCTGCGGCACCCCCTTGCCGGACGGGATGCGGGGTGCTTTACCTCAGGCATGAAGAAGCCCGCAGACAACCCCGCCGATCCGTTCAAGCGCGCTCTCGCCGAGGCGACGAAGACGCTTGCCCATGCCCCTGACCTGAACGTCACCTATTCGGTCGACCCGGCCGGGGTTTCGGGCGAGACGATGCGCCTGCCGCAGGTCAGCCGGCGGATGACGCGCGATGAGGTGATGCTCGCGCGCGGCACGGCGGATGCGCTGGCGCTCCGGCAGCGGTTCCATGACGCGGGCGTGGCCGGGCGCTACCTGCCGCAGGGCGAAATGGCCCGCGCGCTTTACGAGGCGATGGAGACCGCGCGCTGCGAGGCGCTTGGCGCGCGCGACATGCCCGGCACGCTGACCAACATCGACGCGAAGATCGCGCAGGAGGCCGAGCGGCGCGGCTATGCGCAGATCCGCAGCCAGGCCGAGGCACCCTTGCCGGTGGCGGCGGGCTATCTGGTGCGCGAAATGGCAACGGGGCGGCAGCTTCCGGCGGCGGCGGAGCATGTGCTGGACCTGTGGCGGCCCTTCCTTGAGGAAACCGCGGGGGAGGAGCTTGGCAAGGCCAATGACCTGCTGGCCGATCAGGCGGCCTTCGCGCGGCTGACCCGCAAGGTGATCGCCGATCTGGGCTATGGCGACCAGCTGGGCGACGACCCCGACGAAGAGATGAACGACGACGCCGAGGACGAGGACGCCGAGAACGATCCCGATTCCGGCGAAAACCAGTCCCGCGACGAGGAGGAGCAGCAGGAGAGCGAGTCCTCCGCCGAAAGTGCGCAGGAGGAGCAGCAGGACCAGAAGGAAGCCTCGGCCACGATGGACGAGAGTTCCGACGACATGGGCGAAGAGGTGGAGATGCCGCAGGCGGATACCCCGCCCGAGCCCCCTGCCCCGCCGCCGGCCTCGAATGCGGATCCGAACTACAAGGTCTTCACCACCGAATTCGACGAGGAAATCCGCGCCGAGGATCTGGCCGAACCGGTGGAGCTGGAACGGCTGCGCGCCTATCTCGATCAGCAGCTTGACCCGCTGAAGGGCGCGGTGAGCCGTCTGGCGAACAAGCTGCAACGGCGGCTTCAGGCGCAGCAGAACCGCAGTTGGGAATTCGACCGGGAGGAAGGCACGCTCGATGCCGGGCGGCTGGCGCGGGTGGTGGCGAACCCGACGACGCCGCTCAGCTTCAAGGTCGAGAAGGACACCGAATTCCGCGACACCGTGGTGACGCTGCTGCTCGACAATTCGGGCTCGATGCGCGGGCGGCCGATCTCCATCGCGGCGATCTGCGCCGATGTGCTGGCGCGCACGCTGGAACGCTGTTCGGTCAAGGTCGAGATCCTCGGCTTCACCACCCGCGCCTGGAAGGGCGGCCAGTCGCGCGAGAAATGGTTGCAGTCCGGGCGGCCACAGGCACCGGGGCGGCTCAACGACCTGCGCCATATCATCTACAAATCGGCGGATTCGCCCTGGCGGCGGGTGCGTGCGAACCTTGGCCTGATGATGAAAGAGGGCCTGCTGAAGGAAAACATCGACGGTGAGGCGCTGGAATGGGCGCATCGGCGGATGCTGGGCCGGCCCGAGGCACGCAAGATCCTGATGGTGATTTCGGACGGCGCACCGGTCGATGACAGCACGCTCTCCGTCAATCCGGCGGTCTATCTGGAAAAGCACCTGCGCGACGTGATCGCCATGGTCGAGCGGCGCAAGGCGGTGGAACTGATCGCGATCGGCATCGGCCATGACGTCACCCGCTACTATCAGCGCGCCGTGACGATCACCGATGTCGAGCAACTGGCGGGCGCGATGACGGAGCAGCTGGCCTCGCTCTTCGATGCCGATCCGCGCGCACGGGCACGGGCCATGAACCGGGCGGCACGCTGATGTATCAGGATTTTTCCGCGAAGACCTCGCCCGAAACCGGGGCGCCGCGGCTGGCGGCGCTGCGCGAGCGGTTGGCGCTCTCCGGGCTCGATGCCTTCGTCGTGCCGCGCGCCGATGCCTGGCAGGGCGAATATGTGACCGAGGCGGATGCGCGCCTTGCCTGGCTCACCGGCTTTACCGGATCGGCCGGGTTCTGCATCGCCATGCGCGATCGCGCCGGGGTGTTCGTCGATGGCCGCTATCGGGTGCAGGTGCGGGCGGAAGTGGATCTGTCGGTCTACACCCCCGTCAACTGGCCCGAAACGCAACCCGGCACTTGGCTGATGGAGGCGCTGCCGCAAGGCGGGCGCGTCGGCTTTGACCCCTGGATGCATACGCGCGCGCAGATCGAGGAGATCGCCCGCGCGCTGGACGGATCGGGGATCGAGCTGATCGAAAGCCCGAACCTCGTCGATGCGATCTGGCCCGACCGTCCCGCCCCGGCCTGTGCGCCCGCGCGGCTGCACCCGCTGGCCTTCGCAGGCGAAAGCAGTGCCGACAAGCGCCGCCGTCTGGGGGCCGCGCTCGGGGTTCCGGCGGCGGTGCTCACCCTGCCCGATTCGATCTGCTGGCTGCTGAACATCCGGGGCGCCGATGTGCCGCGCAATCCGATCGTTCAGGCCTTCGCCATTCTGCATGCCGATGGCCGGGTGGCGCTCTTCGCCGACCCGCGCAAATTCGACGCCGACCTGACCGCCGCGCTTGGGCCGGAGGTGGAGATCCTGCCCCTTGAGCGGTTCGAGGACGTGCTGTCCGCGCTGTCCGGCCCGGTGATGGTGGATCCGGCCACGGCACCGCTCGCCGTATGGAGCACGCTCGATGGCGAGACGGTGGCGGGCGGCGATCCCTGCATCCTGCCCAAGGCGCAGAAAAACCCCGCCGAAATCGCCGGGATGGAGGCCGCCCATCTGCGCGATGGCGCCGCAATGGTCGAATTCCTGCATTGGGTGGATATGAACGCCCCGCAGGGCACGCTGACGGAAATCGACGTGGTGACCGCGCTCGAAGGTTTCCGCCGGGCGCGGGGCGCCACCGACATCAGCTTCGATACGATCTGCGGCGCGGGGCCGAACGGCGCCATCGTGCATTATCGGGTCAACGAACGGACCAACCGCAGGGTGACGCCGGGGGAAATCCTGCTGGTCGATTCCGGCGCGCAATATCCCGATGGTACCACCGACATCACCCGCACCCTCGCCGTGGGCCCGGTGCCCGAGGAGACGCGAGAGCCCTTTACCCGCGTGCTGCGCGGCACCATCGCCATCGCGCGGGCGCGCTGGCCGCGGGGGCTGTCAGGGCGCGATCTGGATGCGCTGGCGCGCGCGCCGCTCTGGGCCGCCGGGCTGGATTACGACCACGGCACCGGCCATGGCGTCGGCGCGGCGCTGTGCGTGCATGAAGGGCCGGCGCGGATTTCGCGGATCTCGGAAATTCCGCTGGCGCCGGGGATGATCCTGTCGGACGAGCCGGGCTATTACCGCGAAGGCGCCTTTGGCATCCGGCTGGAAAATCTGGTTCTGGTCGAGGAGGCGCCACCCCTGGGCGATGCGCATCGGCGGATGCTGGCCTTCCGCAACCTGACCTGGGTGCCCTTCGACACCCGGCTGCTGGCGCCGGAGCTGCTGTCGGGGGAAGAACGCGCCTGGCTCAATGCCTATCATGCCGAAGTTCTGACCCGGATCGGCCCGCTGGTCGGGGCGGAGGCGGCGGCCTGGCTCGCCACCGCCTGCCGGGCGGTCTAGCTCGCCAGAACCTTCTTCGCGGCGCGGGCGATGATGATTTCCTCATTCGTGGGGATCATCATCACGCGCACCTTGCCGGTGCCGAAGTCGCGCGCGCCCTGCACGTTGCGATCACCGTCGATCGACACGCCCAGCCAGTCGAGGCCCTCGCAGACCTCGGCCCGCACCCGCGACGAATTCTCGCCGATGCCGCCGCAGAAGACGAGGCCGTCGAGCCCCCCCATCGACGCCGCCAGCCCCGCCACCTCGCGCCGGATCCGGGCGCAGAAATAGGCAATCGCCTCGGCGGCATGCGGATCGTCCGAGGTTTCCAGCGTGCGCATGTCGTTCGACACGCCGGACAGGCCCAGCAGCCCGGACTGTTTATAGACCAGATCGGTCAACTGCCCGGCGTCCATCCCCTCGGTCTGCAACATGTAGAGCATCACCCCCGGATCGAGCTGCCCCGTCCGCGTGCCCATCGGCAGCCCGTCCAGCACCGTGAACCCCATGCTGGAGTCGATCGACTTCCCGCCCGAGATCGCGCACATCGACGCGCCCGAACCCAGATGCGCCACCACCACCTTGCCCGCGTGCAGATCGGGATCCGTTTGAGCCAGCGTGCCCGCGATATAGTCGTAGCTCAGCCCGTGGAAGCCGTAGCGACGCACGCCCTGCTCGTAATATTTCCGCGGCAGGGCATAGGCGTCGTTCACGAAGGGATGGCCGCGATGGAAGGCCGTGTCGAAACAGGCCACCTGCGGCACCAGCCCGAACAGCTCGCTCGCGGCCCGCACCCCGGCGAGGTTGTGCGGCTGATGCAGCGGGGCAAAGGGCGCGAGCCGCGCGAGTTCCTTCATCACCACCTCGGTCAGGCGCACCGGCTCGCCATGGCTGATGCCGCCATGCACGACCCGGTGGCCGATGCCGATCACCTCCAGCCCCGGAAAATCGGCCTGGAACACCTCAAGCGCCGTGCGCAGCGCCTGAGTGTTGGTGGCAAAGGCTTTCGGCGCGTGGTCGGGCATCGGCAGGGCGGCGCCCGCGGCATCGCGGATCTTCATCGCCGCCTCGCGCCGCCCGATCCGGTCGACGTGGCACATGGCCAGCGTCGAGAGGTCTTCGGCAAACAACCCGAGCTTCAGCGAGGACGACCCCGAGTTTACAGTCAGAAACGCCTCCATTACGCCGCCCCCATCCGGAAGTGATGGATCGCCGCCACGGCACAGGAGGCCAGCCGCGCCTTCGCGCTATCCGAGCGCGAGTTCAGGATCACCGGCACCTTCGCGCCCAGCACGATCCCCGCCGCTTCGGCATGGCTGATATAGGCAAGCTGCTTGGCCAGCATGTTACCCGCGTCGATCCCCGGCACGACCAGAACCTCGGCCTGCCCGGCGACGGCGCTGTGGATCCCCTTGGTGCGCGCGGCGCCGAGATCGACGGCATTGTCCATCGCCAGCGGCCCATCGACCTGCCCGCCGGAAATCTGCCCGCGCTCCGCCATCTTCGACAGAAGCGCCGCGTCGATCGACGACGGAATCGCGGGGTTCACCGTCTCCACCGCCGACAGCACGCCGACCTTCGGCACCGCGATGCCGAGCGAGATCGCCAGTTCGATCGCGTTCTGCACGATGTCCACCTTCGTCGCCAGATCGGGGGCGATGTTGATCGCCGCATCGGTGACCAGCAGCGGATGCCCGACGCCCGGCACGTCCATCACGAAGACATGGGTGAACCGGCGCCCGATCCGCAGCCCGGCGGCCTTGTCGAGCATCGGATGCAGCAGCGCATCGGTATGCAGATGGCCCTTCATCACCGCATGCGCCTGCCCGGCGTTCACCAGTTCCACCGCCTTGCGCGCGGCTTCGGCGTCCGACCCGGTGGCGATCACCTCATAGCCGTCGAGGCTGCGCCCCATCGCCTTCGCCGCCGCCGCGATCCGGTCCGGATTGCCGATCAGGATCGGCACGATCAGGTGCCGCTCCGCCGACAGCAGAGCCCCGCCCAGCGATTGCTCCTCTTCCGGGCAGACAACCGCGGTGCGCAGGTCGGGCAGCGCCTCGGCCCGTTCGATCAGCGCATCGAAATGGCGGTGGCGCTGAACGACCAGGCCCGGCACCTCGATATCGTCGAAGCGCAGCTTCTCCACCGGCGCGGCAACCCGTGCCGTGCCCGCAAGCACCACCGCGTCATCCGAAATCCGCTTCACCTCGGTCGAGAGCGTGGCGGTGCCGTCCGGATCCTTGCCGGTCACCACGACATGGGTGATCAACTCGTCGCCCGCGTGAACCGGCATGCGGAAATCGAGGCTTTGCGACAGGTAGCGCGTCCCCGGCCCCGGCAGCAGGTTTCCGATCACCGCCGAGATCAGCGAACCCACGAACATCCCCGGCGCCGTCGCATCGGCCCGCCCGTCGCCATCGCCGTCGCGCTCGGTCAGATGCACCGGGTTGTAATTCCCCGATGCCGCCGCGAAGGCATAGAAATCATCGACCGTGCAAAGCCTGCGCAATTCCGCGCTCATCCCCGGCTGCAATTCATCCCAGGTCCTGCTTTCCAGAATCATAGCGCACTCCTGTTTCTGCGGGCCATTTTCGGCCAGATCGTCGCGGTTTTGCCGCGTTGCGGCGTCCTCATGGCACGGCGCGGCGCGGCGCGCCTTGATCCGTGACAACTGCGCGGATTTCCCCGCCCCCCCTTCCGCCCCGTGGCGTTCGGGCTTATGAAAGGAAAAATTCGACGGAGGACAAGATGGCACTGGAACAGGCAGTCGAGGCTCTCGAAACGTTGCTGGGGGCGCGGATCAGCGTGAAGCGCCCCGACCGCGAGGCGCATGGCACGTCCGAGGCATGGTATCCCCTGACTCCGCCCGATGCCGTCGTCTGGCCGCAAAACACCGAAGAAGTCTCGGCGATCCTGAAGATCTGCCACCGCGAGGGCGTGCCGGTGATCGGCTGGGGCACGGGCACCTCGCTCGAAGGCCATGCGCTGGCGGTGAAGGGCGGGATCGTGCTCGACATGATGCGGATGGACAAGGTGCTGGAGGTTCATCCCGAGGACCGTCTGGTCCGGGTCCAGCCCGGCGTGACGCGCGAGGCGCTGAATGCCGATCTGCGCACGACGGGGTTGTTCTTCCCGGTCGATCCGGGGGCGAATGCGTCGCTCGGCGGGATGGCGGCGACACGCGCCTCGGGCACGTCGGCGGTGCGCTACGGCACGATGCGCGACAATGTGGCCGCGCTGGAGGTCGTGCTGGCCGATGGCCGGATCATCCGCACCGGCTCCGGCGCGGTGAAGTCGTCCTCGGGCTATGACCTGACGGCGCTCTTCGTCGGCTCCGAAGGCACGCTCGGCATCATCACCGAACTGACGCTGCGGCTCCATGGCCAGCCGGAGGCGGTTTCCTCCGCCGTCTGCGCCTTTGAAACGCTCGAAGCGGCGGTGGAAACCGTGCAGACGACGATCCAGATGGGCATCCCGATGGCCCGGATCGAATTCGTCGATGCCGATATCGCCCGCGTCTTCAACCAGATCAACGGCACCCACATGCCGGAGAAGCCGCATCTGCTGATCGAGTTCAACGGTTCGGAAAGCAGCGTGGCCGAGGACAGCCGCCGTTTCGGCGAAGTGGTGGCCGAAATGGGCGGCGCCGATTTCCAATGGGCGACCACCACCGAAGACCGCAACAAGCTGTGGAAGATGCGCCACGCGGCCTATTCCTCCTGCATCGCCTCGCGGCCCGGCTCGATCGGGCTCCTGACCGACATCTGCGTGCCGATCTCGCGGCTGGCGGAATCGGTCGAGCGCGCGCGGGCGATGATCGACGTAGAGGGGCTGGACGGTCCGATTCTGGGCCATGTCGGCGACGGCAATTTCCACGCGATCCTGCTGGTGAAGCATGACGACCCGGAAGAGCTGCGCAAGGCACAGAAGATCGGCCATGACCTCGCCGAGATGGCGCTGGAAATGGGCGGCACGATCACCGGCGAGCACGGGATCGGCGTCGGCAAGCGCGGGTTGATGGCCGATGAACACGGCGCCGCCTGGGGCGTGATGGGCGAGATCAAACGCGCGCTCGACCCGAAGGGCATCCTGAACCCCGGCAAGGTCGTCCCGGACGGGGAAAACGCCTGATGCTGGCGCAGCCCGAGGATCTGCCGCGCGCCTTCGCCCACACCTGGGGGGCGCGCGATGCCGTTGCGCTCGCCGAGATGTTCACGCCGGATGCGGAGTTCCTCAGCCTCACCGGCGGCATCGCCGAGGGGCGGGAGGCGATTGCCGAACTCCTCGCAGGGGAACTGGCCGGGGCCTTCGCACGCGCCCGGCTGGTCACCGGCAAGACCAAGGTGCGCCCGATCGGCGCCGATGTGGCGGTGGTGTCGCAGCGCTTCGTGCTGTCGGGCATCGTCAATGCGGACGGATCGGACGCGGGCCGCATCGGCGCGCTGCTCTGCGCGACGATGGGCCGGTTCGGGGGCGGCTGGCAGATCGTCGCCGCGCAATTCGTGGTCGAGGCCTAAAGCGTTTCTGTTTTAACCTGCGACATACCCGGCGGCCTTGAGGTAGTTCCGGCACTCGTCGAGTTCGAAGAGATCGCACATCTCGCCGATGGCCCTGAAGCCATCGGGAGAAGGTCCGTGCGCAGGTGGGTTTCGCCTGGCAAATGCCATTTCGATGGGGGTCAGGTCCGGCAAACATGAGGAACCAGCAGCGGTGGGCGCGCAAAGCGTCAGCCTCCTGCTTGTTGCGGTGAGTGGCGAGGCGTGAAGTCGTCCATCGTGGCGTCACCGGGTTCGAGCCCGGTGGACGACGGTTCCCGACGCGATCTCCGGGATCAGGGCTTCGCGCATCCAGGTTGCGAAGGCGGGACCGTCCATTGACCCGGGGCGCGACAGCAGGCGTGTGATGGCCCCGGACACCTGCCGCTGCGGCCAGCGTGTCCCTGAGTTCGAACAGCGTGATGTCGGGATCCTGTGTGTGCAGTTCCTCGAAAAAGACCCGGTGCGGGCAAACTTGCCATGGGCTTTGGGACGTCCCCCGGGGCAATGTCTCGGCATGCCCCTTGGCCCTGATCGCCCGGCCACTCGGACCTTCTTCAATGCAGCGCTGAAATCGAAGCGCCGAGGGCAATGGTCCTGACACGATCCGTCCTCCCAAATGGAAGAGAATCACGATCAGCACAGCGACAGATCCCAAGCGATTCAGGGTTCAACAGAAATGCTTCAGTCGATCGTCTCGATCATGATCTGCCCGTTGGGTTCCAGCGTGGCCCGCCGGATCCGGCGCACTTCATTGCAGCCGTTGCTCCGCATCGCATTGAGGAAATCCTCCTCGCTCACCAATTGCCGGCGCAGGGTGCGGTGGTCGATCCGCCCGTTCTCCGCCAGCAACGTCGGCCGCCCCTCCACCACCCAGCGGAACCGCCGCGACCGCGCCGAGCCCCAGGCCACCACCAGGTTCATCACGATCAGCGTCCCCGCCATGATCGTCGCCCCGGTCAGCGAATTGTCCCCGCCGTTCATGCCGTTCTGCACCGCATTCCCGATCAGGATCAGCAAGATCATGTCGAACGGCGTGAACTGCCCCATCGCGCGCTTGCCCGATACGCGCATCAATGTGGTGACCAGAACGTAAATCACGACGCCGCGTAGCGCGAAATGCCACCACGGCGCCGACATCAGCCACAGATCCGCCATGCCCGCCCCCGGATGCTCCGCGCAGAGCCTAGTTTCCCCGCGCGGCGAAGGCAACTCAGAGCGCGGACTTCAGCGCCTCGGTCAGATCGGTGCGTTCCCAGCTGAAGCCACCATCGGCCTCCGGCGCGCGGCCGAAATGGCCATAGGCCGAGGTCCGGGCATAGATCGGCCGGTTCAGGTCCAGATGCGTGCGGATCCCGCGCGGGGTGAGGTCCATGCACTGCCCCACGACACGCTCGATCTCTTCGTCCGGAACGGTGCCGGTGCCATAGGTATCGACATAGATCGACAAAGGCTTCGCCACGCCGATCGCATAGCTGACCTGGATCAGGCAGCGTTGCGCCAGCCCCGCCGCCACCACGTTCTTCGCCAGATAGCGCGCGGCATAGGCCGCCGAACGGTCAACCTTGGTCGGATCCTTGCCCGAAAACGCCCCGCCGCCATGCGGCGCCGCACCGCCATAGGTATCGACGATGATCTTGCGCCCGGTCAGGCCCGCGTCCCCATCCGGCCCACCGATGACGAAAGTCCCGGTGGGGTTCACCCACCATTCGGTTTCCGGCGTGATCCAGCCCTCGGGCAGGGTCTCGCGGATATAGGGCTCGACGATGGCGCGGATGTCATCCGAAGTCTGGCTTTCGTGGGTGTGCTGAGTCGACAGCACGATCGACGACACCCCCACCGGGCGACCGTTCTCATAGCGCACCGAAAGCTGCGATTTCGCATCGGGGCCCAGCGTCGGCTCCGCCCCGGATTTGCGCGCCTCGGCCAGACGGCGCAGCACGGCATGGGCATAAAGGATCGGCGCCGGCATCAGTTCGGGCGTCTCATCCGTCGCATAGCCGAACATGATGCCCTGATCGCCCGCCCCGTCCTTGTCCACGCCCTGGCTGATATGGGCCGATTGCGGATGCAGGAAATTGGTGAAGCGCAGCGTCTGCCAGTGGAAATGCTCCTGCTCATAGCCGATGTCGCGCACGCAGTCGCGCACGATGCCATCGACGTGATGCAGGAAATCATCGAGCCTGCCGCGATCCGACAGCCCGACCTCGCCGCCCACCACGACCTGATCGGTGGTTGCAAACGTCTCGCAGGCGACGCGGGCATTCGGTTCCGCCGCAAGCAGCGCATCCAGAACGGCGTCCGAAATGCGGTCGCAAACCTTGTCGGGGTGGCCTTCCGAAACGGATTCGGAAGTGAAAACGTAATTCTGTCGGGACATGAGGGACGCTCCATTAGATAAAACCCCGTCCCGCCAGGAAGCCGTTGGGCCGGTTCAGGCACCGTGCTAGACCCGCCTCCGGCTCCGGTCAACGCCATTGTTGCCCCAAACGGTCACAATTACTGCCATGATCAGCAGAAGGGCCAGCGCCGGCCCGTCTCCGACCCGCGCATAAAGGGTTTTCGGCAGGGCGGCCGGCAGCCGCGCGTCGATCACGCCCATGTCGTTCATGCCCAGATGGTCGAGGATCCGCCCCTTCGCGTCGATCATCGCGCTGACGCCGGTATTCGCCGCGCGCGCGACCGGCAGGCCGAACTCCACCGCGATCAACTGCGCCTGCGCCAGATGCTGCCACGGGCCGGAGAGCGTGCCGAACCAGGCGTCATTCGTCACCAGCATGATCCAGTCGGGGCGCTCGGACACCCGCCGGATGTCCTGCGGGAAGATTAATTCGTAGCAGATCAGCGGCTGCACCCGGCCCAGCGGACCAAGGTCCAGCACCTGCTCCGCCTGCCCCGCCGTATAGCCGTTGCCCTGCTGCGCCGCGAAGGCCGAAATGCCGATCCGCGCGAGCCAGTCGCCATAGGGGATGTATTCGCCGAAGGGCACCAGATGAACCTTGTCATAGACCGGCCCCACGGTGCCATCCGGATGGATGATCGCCAGGCTGTTGTAATAGCGCAGCCCCTCAGACCGCTGGATCCCCATCGCGACCGGGGCGCCGCCCGCCGCCTCCGCCGCCATCCGCAGCCCGTCGCCCGGATCGTCGAGCAGGAAGGGCACCGCCGTTTCCGGCCAGATCACCAGATCCGGACGCGGCGCACCGGGCGCGGGCGGATTGGCGGTCAGGTCAAGGTGGCGGTAAAAGAATTCCAGCCGATATTGCGGATCCCATTTCAGCGCCTGCGTCGCATTCGGCTGCACCAGCCGGACGGTCACCGCCGGGCCATCGGGCAGCGGCGCGTTCAGCCGCATCTGCCCCGCGCCCCAGATCCCGGCCAAGGCCAGCAGCGCGACCACCCCCGCCCATCGCCGCCAGAACGCCACGGCCAGTAAGAGGGTCAGCAGGCTCAGCCCGATCGGTCCGACATAGGCCGCCGCCTGCGCGACCGGCGTGCCGATCCAGATATGGCCGAACAGGATCCACGGAAAACCGGTCAGGGCATAGCTGCGCAGCGCATCCATCGCCACCAGCCCGAGCGCGATGCCGGGCAGACCCCGCCGCCCGCCAAGCCCTGCGCCAAGCGCCCAGAACGCCCCCATCCCCGCCGCCATGAGGATCAGCGCGAAGGGCGCCATCCAGCCGAAGATCTCGGGCTCGACCAGAAACGGCTCGGTGATCCAGAACATCCCGGCCAGCGCATAGCCGAATCCGCCCGCGAAGCCCGCCCAGCCGGGGCTGCTGCGCGCCAATCCCAGAAACAGCGACAGCGCCGGGACCGCCACGAACCACCAGCCCAGCGGCGCCTGCCCAAGCGCCACCCCGGCACCCAGCACGGCCGCCCCGGCCAGAAGGCGCCAGCGCGGGCGCGATTTCAACCGGGGCAGGCGCATTCACTCCGCCGGGGCCACGCCGGGCAGGCGGACGCGCAGGCGCTTGATGCGGCGGGGATCGGCGTCGATGATTTCGTATTCCACGCCGTTTTCGCCGCGGATCACCTCGCCCCGCGCGGGCACGCGGCCGATCTGCATGAAGACCAGCCCGCCCATCGAGTCGATCTCCTGCTCCTCCTCGGGCTCGGCGAGCGCCATGCCGATCTCGGCCTCGAAATCCTTCACCGGGGCGCGGGCCTGCACCACCCACTGGCCGGGTTTTTCCAGCTTCCAGTAGCCGCCCTCGGCCTCGTCATGCTCGTCCTCGATCTCGCCGATCACCTGTTCGATCAGGTCTTCGAGCGTGACCAGCCCGTCCACCCCGCCATATTCGTCGATCACCAGCGCCATATGGATCCGCTGCACCTGCATCTTTTGCAAAAGCACCCCGATCGGCATCGACGGCGGCACATACAGCAACGGCCGCAGCAGCTTGCGCACCGAAAACCGGCCATTCGCGGCGCCGAAGCCATATTCCAGCGCAAGATCCTTCAGGTGGACAAGGCCCAGCGGCGTGTCGAGCGTACCCTTGAACACCGGCAGGCGGGAATAGCCCTCGGTGCGGAAAACCTCGACCAACTCGTCCTTGGTGATGCTCGACGGCACGGCGACGATCTCCACCTTCGGGATCGCCACATCGCCCACCCGCATCTTGCGCAGGTTGCCAAGGCCCGGATGCACCGGCGCGGCATCGGCCTGCGCATCGGCTTCGGGCGCCGCATCATCATTGTCATTGGAGCTGGAGGCGCCGAACGCGCCAAGAATGCGTCCCAGAAACCCGCGCGAGTGCGGTTCTGAAGAACTGTCGCCGGCGTCGTTATCCGACGCGGACGCGGTGGCGGAGCTGGCTCCGTCAGCGACTTGTCCCATGGGTCCTTTCCAGATCACGCGGCGAAAATGACCGCATCACAGTTCATATGGGTCGGAAATCCCCATCCGGTCAAGCACCCGAACCTCGGTCGCCTCCATCAGGGCGGCATCCCCGTCCCGGATATGATCATAGCCAAGAAGATGAAGAATTCCATGCACGATCAGATGCGTGACGTGGCTTTCCAGCGTTTTTTCCTGCTCCTCGGCCTCGCGCAGGCAGGTTTCCCAGGCAATCGCAATGTCACCGAGTGATTCGCGCTCGCCGGGCAGGAAGGGTTCCGGCGCATCCGGACGCCCGCCCTCGGCCTCGGCGGCCAGTTCCGCCGATGGCCAGCTAAGCACATTCGTCGGCATGGGTTTGCCCCGGAAATCGGCGTTCAGCACCGCGATCCGGGCATCGTCACAGCCGAGCAGGCTGATTTCGAACTCCGTCGGAGTCAGCCCCTGATCCTCCAGCACCGCCCGCGCGGCACGTTCGGAGAGCGCGGGCAGGATGTCCTGCCAGCGCGCATCTTCAAGGGTGATCTCAACCAGCGGCTCCATCGGCGCGGTCATAGGCGTCAATGATCCGCGCGACAAGGGGGTGCCGCACCACATCCGAGGCGGTGAAGTAGCTGAAGGAAATCCCCTTCACCCCCTCCAGGATCCGCTCCGCGTCATGCAGGCCCGATGCCACGCCGCGCGGCAGGTCGATCTGCGAGCGGTCGCCCGTGATCACCATGCGCGAGCCCTGCCCCAGACGGGTCAGGAACATCTTCATCTGCATCGTCGTCGCGTTCTGCGCCTCGTCCAGCACAACGAAGGCATTCGCCAGCGTGCGCCCGCGCATGAAGGCGAGCGGCGCGATCTCGATCCGCTTTTCCTCCATCAGCTTCTGCATCTGCTTCGCCGGCAGGAAATCGTTCAGCGCATCGTAGAGCGGCTGCATGTAGGGATCGACCTTCTCCTTCATGTCGCCGGGCAGGAAGCCGAGCCGTTCGCCCGCCTCCACCGCAGGACGGGAGAGGATGATCTTGTCGACATGCCCGCCGATCAGCATGGTCACGCCCACCGCCACCGCCAGATAGGTCTTGCCGGTGCCCGCCGGGCCGATGCCGAAGCACAGTTCATTCTCGAACAGCGCCTTCACATAGGCTTTCTGCGCCTCGGTGCGCGGATCGACCTGTTTCTTGCGGGTGCGGATTTCGTATTTCCCGGCGGCGAACATTTCCAGCTGTTCGTCCACGCTCATCCCCGCATTGCCCAGGTCAGCCATCCGGATCGCGGCGTCGATCTCTTCGGCGTCGATCGGCTTGCCCTGTTCCAGCCGCTGATACAGGTTGTGCAGGATCGCCTGAGCCTGCATCTGCGCTTCGGGCGCGCCCACAACGGCCAACTGATTGCCGCGCCGCAGGATATGGACCGAGAGCTTGTGCTCGATCTGGGCCAGATTGCGGTCGAATTCCCCGCACAGGTCGATCAACAGCCGGTTGTCGGGAAACTCAAGAAGCGCTTCGAAGGTCTCTTGAGTGCGAGGCGGGGGTGTGATCGCGCTGAAGCCCAATAACGTCTCCCTTGGCTTGGCTATGAAGATATGGTGCCAAGCACCCCCGTTTCGCGCAAGCACTGGTTTTCGGAACGCCCGTCCTGCGCGCAGAATTCATGGAACTGCAACACTTCGGGGCAGGAATGGCAAAGATGGGGCGCCTTGCCTAAAATTCAAGCGTTTCGCGGATACGGCGGCGTTCCAACCCTGAAAAACCCGTTAATGCCCCCGTCCAGCAGTTCGCCCGCAAGCGAGTTCGGCGCGCTCGACGTGATTCGCACCCGCGCCAGATCGCCCTGCCGGTTGCCCTCGGCGGTGACGAAGACCGAATGCAGATAGTCGGATTTCCCCACCCATTGGCCCGGCATCCGGCCCGGTTTCTCGAACAGCACGCTGACCTCGCGGCCGACCATGCTCTCCTGCGTCTCGTGCTGCTGCCGGGTGATCAGGGTCTGCAATTCATGCAGGCGGCGGTCGGCGGTCTCGGCATCGACGCCGGGGCGGTCGGCGGCGGGCGTGCCCGGGCGCGGCGAATACTTGAACGAGAACGCCGAGCCATAGCCCACCGCCTCGATCAGGGCGAGCGTGTCGCGATGGTCCTGCTCCGTTTCCCCCGGGAAACCGGCGATGAAGTCCGAGGACAGCACCAGATCGGGCCGCGCCGCGCGGATCCGCTCGATCAGCCGCAGATAGGCGTCGGCAGTGTGGCGCCGGTTCATCAGCTTCAGCACCCGGTCCGAGCCCGACTGCACCGGCAGATGCAGATAGGGCATCAGCTTCGGCTCCGCGCCATGCGCCTCGATCAGGTCGTCCGTCATGTCGTTCGGGTGCGAGGTGGTGTAGCGGATCCGCTCCAGCCCGTCGATCCGCGCCAGTTCCCGCACCAGACGGCCCAGCCCCCATTCGCCATCCGGCCCCGCACCGTGATAGCCGTTGACGTTCTGGCCCAGAAGGGTGATCTCCTTCACCCCCTTCGCCACCAGCCTGCGCGCCTCGTCCAGTAGCCGCGCCACCGGGCGGCTGACCTCAGCCCCGCGCGTATAGGGCACGACACAGAAGGCGCAGAACTTGTCGCAGCCCTCCTGCACCGTCAGGAACGCGGTAGGCCGCGCCTGCACCGGGCGTTCGGGCAAGAGGGTGAAGCGGTCCTCCACCGGGAATTCGGTCTCCACCGGACGTTCGCCGCGCTCGACCGCCGCCACCATGTCGGGCAGGTGGTGATAGGCCTGCGACCCCACGACCAGATCGACCAGCGGCATCCGGCGCATGATCTCCGCCCCCTCCGCCTGCGCGACGCAGCCCGCCACGCCGATCTTCAGGTCGGGCTTCGCCTCCTTGAACGGGCGCAGGCGGCCCAGGTCGGAATAGACCTTCTCCGCCGCCTTTTCCCGGATGTGGCAGGTGTTGAGCAGCATCATATCCGCCTCTGCCGGATCATCGGTCAGCACATAGCCCTTTGCGCCCATGGCCTCGGCCATGCGCTCGCTGTCATAGACGTTCATCTGACAGCCATAGGTCTTGATATGCAGCTTCTTCGGCGCTTCCGTCATGGTGGCCCTCCGGGTTCAGCCCGCCTGATACGGCAAAACGCCCCCTGCGCGCAACGCTTGCATTCCCGGCGGGGGCCCGGCAAGAACGGCGCATGGAGCATGGTTCCCTTGATGCCTTCGTGAAACATGTGCCCGCCGGGCCGCTCGCCCTGATCTTCGTCGAGGATCTGGCCGAGATCGACAGCACCATCCGCCACCACCTCGCCGCCGGGTTCCGCGATGTCGCGGTCTTTGCCCCCGCGGAGGCGGTGATCGCCCCCGAACTGGCGCCCGAGGTCCACCGCATTCCCTGGAACCCCTTCGCGCCGCAGGCCCTGCCCCGCGCGGTGAACCGGGTGATCGCCGCCGCCCGGCCGGGGACATGGCTCTATTACGGCTACAACGCCGAATACCTGCTCCATCCGTTCTGCGAGACCCGGAACGTGCGCGAGATGCTGGCCTTCCATGCCGAGGAACGCCGCTCCGCGATGCTGACCTATGTCATCGACCTGTATGCCCCGGATCTGGCGCGCAACCCCGATGGCGTAAACCTGGCGGAGGCGATGTTCGACCGGGCGGGCTATTACGCGCTGGCCCGGTACGATGCGGAGGGGCGGCCGCGGGAGCGGCAGCTTGATTTCTTCGGCGGCCTGCGCTGGCGGTTCGAGGAGCATGTCTCGCCCCAACAGCGCCGGATCGACCGGATTTCGCTGTTCCGCGCGGCAAAGGGGCTGAAACTGCGCCCCGACCACACCTTCAACATCGAGGAATACAACACCTACGCCTGCCCCTGGCACAACAACCTGACGGCGGCGGTGGCGTCTTTCCGGGTGGCGAAGGGGCTGAAGGCCAATCCGGGGTCGTCCGATGCCGTCACGGATTTCCGCTGGTATAATTCGGTGCCCTTCGAATGGCGCGGGCAGCAGTTGATGGATCTGGGCCTGATGGAGCCCGGTCAGTGGTTCTGAGCGGGCAGCGCCAATAGCTCCCGCCCCGCCGTGATCAGCGCCACCGCCTGTTGCCCGACGGCATGCCAATGCACCGCCCCCGGGTCGAGTTCCGCGATCATCCGCGCCGCCGCCGCCCGGTCGATGCGCGGCGCATGGTCCGGATCGGCCAGACATTGCGCGACGTGATCGAGCAGCCGCACCATGTCGGGCGGCGCGCGCCCCGGCTCGTCGCGCAGCGCGTGATAGAGTTCATCGCCCAGGATCATCGCCTGCGCATAGATCCGCACCGCATGGCGGTCGTAGCGATCGGCCATCACCGCCAGCCGCGGCCCCGCGCGCCACCCCCGCAGCGACCAGCGCGCATTGTCGCGCGCAAGCGCGATCCCGCCATCCAGCGCCACCAACTGCCCCCGCGCCGCGCTCAGCCGATGCGCCGCCGCCCGCGCATCGCGCAGATTGGCCGCCTCCACCGCCCGCGCGGCCAGCGCCATCCCCTGCGCAAGCTCCGCCAGCAGGCTGCGCGCGGATTTCTCCAGACTGCGCTCCGGATCCGGCGTCATCAGGATCTGGCTGAACATCAGCCCGACCGCCGTGCCGATGCCGACGTCGATCAGCCGCTCCGGCCCCGCCGCGACAGGCCCCATCGTCAGCACCATCAGCGCCGAGACCCCGGACTGGATCGCCGTCACCGGCCCCTGCCCCCACAGCGCCCCGCCGGTAATAGCCAGAAAGGTCACCACCGACAGCCGCAGCACGGCCGGGGCATAGTCATGCCCGATCGGCACCAGCAGGCTGAGTTCGCCCACGGCGATGCCGGTGAACACCCCCATCAGCATCGCCAGCGCCTGCCGCCCGTGGTTCGCAAGCCCCGGCGCCAGACAGATCACACAGGTCACCACGGCGAACATCGGCCGCTCATGCCCCGCCAGCCAGCGCGCCAGAGCCCAGGCGATCGCCACCGCAACCGCCGTCGCCAGCGCATCGCCACTGGCGGCAACGGCCCGGTCGCGCAGCCGCAGCCAGCGGCCCCTGAGGACGGATCCGGCCACTTAGCCCAGCTTCGCCTTGACCATCGGCCCGACCGCGCCGAAATCCATCTGCCCGGTGTATTTCGCCTTCAGCTCGCCCATCACCCGGCCCATGTCGCGGATCGAGGTCGCGCCCAGATGCGCCACCGCCGCCTCGACCGCCGCCGCCACTTCGTCGGGCGTCAGCTGCCGGGGCAGGAATTCCTCGATCACCTTGACTTCGCCCAGTTCCTTTTCCGCCAGTTCCAGCCGCCCGCCCTCTTCATAGGCGCGCGCGGATTCCTGACGCTGTTTCACCATCTTGCCCAGGATCGCCAGGACCTCGGCATCGCCCACGGTGGCGCCTTCGCCTTCGCCGCGCATCGCGATCTCGCGGTCCTTGATGGCGGCATTGATCAGCCTGAGCGTCGACAGACGGTCCGCCTGTTTCGCCTTCATCGCATCCTTCAGAGCCGCGGCAAGCCGCTCGCGCATCTGCATCTGCCTTCTCCCAATCCGGTTGAAGGCCACAGGATACCCCGGATGCCGCGCCGGCACAACAGCGCCAACCCGTTGATTTTCCACAACAACAATAATCATGCGAAGGGGTTGACCCGGGCCTGCGCCGCTCGTAGTTTCCGGCAGATTTTGCCCCGGGAGTCGTGCCATGCCTGTCAGCCATCAGTCATCGGAAAAGCCCACCGCGCTGATCGCGCTCGCGGACGGGCAGTTGTTCTACGGCAAGGGCTTCGGCGCCACCGGCACCACGGTCGCCGAACTGGTGTTCAA
This sequence comes from Paenirhodobacter sp., assembly GCF_047600745.1. Lineage (GTDB taxonomy): Bacteria > Pseudomonadota > Alphaproteobacteria > Rhodobacterales > Rhodobacteraceae > Rhodobacter. The sequence continues at coordinate 1,333,363 of NZ_JASGKI010000004.1, forward strand.
CACCGCGATGACCGGCTATCAGGAAATCATGACCGACCCGAGCTATGCCGGGCAGGTCGTGACCTTCACCTTCCCCCATGTCGGCAATGTCGGCGTCAATGCCGAGGATGACGAGACCGCCGATCCGGTTGCCGCCGGTCTGGTGGTGAAATGGGATCCGACGGAGCCCTCGAACTGGCGCGCGAGCAGCGATCTGGTCGACTGGCTGGCCAAGCGCGGCCGGATCGGCGTCGGCGGCGTGGACACCCGGCGGCTGACCCGCGCGATCCGGCAGCAGGGCGCGCCGCATGTCGCGCTGGCCCATGATCCGGAGGGGAATTTCGACATCGAGGCGCTGGTGAAGAAGGCGCGGGAGTGGAAGGGGCTGGTGGGCCTCGACCTCGCCAAGGATGTCACCTGCGCGCAAAGCTACCACTGGGACGAAAAGCGGTGGGCCTGGCCCGAAGGTTACGCCCGGCGCGAAGGCCCCGGCCTGAAGGTCGTGGCGATCGACTATGGCGCGAAACGCAACATCCTGCGCTGCCTGGCGTCGGCGGGCTGCGATGTGACCGTCCTGCCCGCGACCGCCACCGCCGAGGATGTGCTGGCGCTGAACCCCGAGGGCGTGTTCCTGTCGAACGGCCCGGGCGATCCGGCGGCAACGGGCGCCTATGCCGTGCCGATGATCAAGGGCATCCTTGAGAAGGATCTGCCGGTCTTCGGGATCTGCCTCGGGCATCAGATGCTGGCGCTCGCGCTTGGCGCGACGACGATCAAGATGAACCACGGCCATCACGGCGCGAACCATCCGGTAAAGGATCTGACCACCGGCAAGGTCGAGATCACCTCGATGAACCACGGCTTCACGGTCGATGCGCAGACCCTGCCCGCCGGGGTGAAGGAGACCCATGTCTCGCTCTTCGACGGCTCGAACTGCGGCATCGCGATGCAGGACCGACCGGTGTTTTCGGTGCAATATCATCCGGAAGCGAGCCCCGGCCCGCAGGACAGCTACTATCTGTTCGACCGTTTCGCCGAAGCCATGCGGGCGCGGCGCAACGCCTGACATCGGCTGAAAACCGCTTAACGTCTCATTAACCAAGCCCTGCCAATCCTGCGCCACACGAACCGGCTCCGCGCCGCGATTCGAATGAAAGCAGGACAGGATCATGGATGACGGCGCAGGTCGGGTAATCAGCATGTTCGGGCGGCGCGACACCGCCCGGGGCGTCGTGGCCCGCGCCGCACGGCCGCAGCCGCAGGCCACGGGGCGCGAACAGGCTCCGCTCGGGCAGATCCTGTTACAGATGGGCGCGGTCGATGCCAGCGACCTGCTGAAGGCCGTCGCGATGCGCAACAGGGGCGAGGCCCGGCTGGGGGAAATTCTGCTCGCTCATGGCTGGGTCAGCCAATCCGCCCTGACCGAGGCGCTGGCCCGTCAGCATCAGTCGTCGGCGGTGGATCTGACCCTCGAACGCCCCGACCCCCGGCTGATCGACGAAATCGGCGCGGAGCTTTGCCTGAAGGAGGCGATCGTGCCCTGGCGCCGGATCGGCGGCACCATGGTCATCGCCGTGGCCCGGCCCGAGGAATTCCCCCGTATCGCCGCCCTGCTGCCCGCCGCCGCCGGCCCCTATCGGATGGTCGTGGCCTCGGAACGCGACGTGCATGAGGCGGTGGTCCGCCGTCGCCGCACCGCGATGATCCGCCGCGCCGAAATGCGCGTTTCCGCCGCGGAGAGTTGCCGCGACAGCGACCCCGCCACCGCCTCGAACTTCGCCCTGGGGGCGATTCTCGCCGTGGCGCTCGGCATGCTGGCGGCGCCGCTCGCGACATTCTCGGTGATCTTCGGCTGGGCGGTGCTGACGCTTTACGCCACGATGGGGCTGAAACTCATCGCCTGGATCGCGCAGGTCCGCGCCGTGGCCCGGCAACGGCGGTTGCCCGACGAAGCCGTGCCGATCCGGCTGCCGGTCATCTCGATCCTGGTGCCGCTGTTCAACGAACGCGACATCGCCGCGCGGCTGGTGCAACGGCTGGGCAAACTGAACTACCCGCGCGAATTGCTGGACATCATCCTTGTGGTCGAGGAAACCGACACCACCACCTGCGAGGCCCTGGAACACGAGACCCTGCCGCGCTGGATGCGCGTGGTGGAGGTGCCGCGCGGCCCGATCCAGACCAAGCCGCGCGCGATGAACTATGCGCTCGGCTTCTGCCGTGGCTCGGTCATCGGCATCTACGACGCCGAGGACCAGCCCGATCCGGAACAGCTCAACGTGGTCGCCCGCCGCTTCGCCGCCGCGCCCGCCGAAGTCGTCTGCCTGCAAGGGATTCTCGACTATTACAACCCGCGCACCAACTGGCTCGCGCGCTGCTTCACCATCGAATATGCGGCCTGGTTCCGGGCGATGCTGCCGGGGCTGGCGCGGCTGGGCTTCGTGGTGCCGCTCGGCGGGACGACGCTGTTCTTCCGCCGCGACAAGCTGGAGGAACTGGGTGGCTGGGACGCGCATAACGTCACCGAAGACGCCGATCTGGGCCTGCGTCTGGCGCGGCACGGCTACCGGACGGAACTGATCGACACCGTGACGCGGGAGGAGGCGAACTGCCGCGCCCTGCCCTGGGTCAAGCAGCGCTCGCGCTGGCTCAAGGGCTATGCGATGACCTGGCTCGTGCATATGCGCGACCCCCGGCGGCTGTGGCGCGAGCTTGGCCCGCGCGGCTTCCTCGGCGTGCAGATCCTGTTCCTGGGCTCGCTGTCGCAATATCTGCTGTCGCCGATGCTCTGGACCTGCTGGGTGATGGCGCTCGGCCTGCCGCATCCGGTGGGCGCGCTGCTGCCCGCGCCGATGGTTACGGTCCTGCTGGTCAGCTTCCTGCTGAGCGAGGTGGTCAACGTGGTCGTCGGGCTTTGGGCCACGCGGGGGCGCGAACATCGCCACCTGATGCCCTGGGTGCCGACGCTGCATGTCTATTTCCCGCTCGGCGCACTGGCCGGCTGGCGCGCGATCTACGAGGCGGTCACCCGCCCCTTCCATTGGGAAAAAACCGCCCACGGCCTGTTCGATCAGGTGCCCGAAGCGGAGGCGATCCCCGTCCCGGCTCAGGACCGGCGGTAGCGCCCCTCGACCAGCCAGGCCGCCACCGTCAGCCCCGCCGCCAGCACGAGCCAGGCCCAGGCGGGCAGCACCGGCATCACCCGGATCCCGGTCACCGCGGCCGCCTCGCGCGGGGTGACCCCGATCCAGCCCGGCCCGGCGGTCATCCGCCCGGCCGACACCTGCCGAACCGCCGGCACGCCATCCCACAGCCGCGTCACCCCCCCGCCCGAGGCCTTTACCGCCGCCGCCATAGGCTCCGGCCCGGCGATGGTGCGGGCGAATTCCTTCGGGCTCGCGGGGCCAAGCGCCACCACCCGTTCCAGATCGTCCTGTTTCAGCCGATACAGCCCCTCGCCCGGCGCCTGCCATTGCAGCGCGAACCGCCCCGGCCCGGCGGGCGGCAGGGTCAGCTCCTGCACCGTGCCATCGGGCAGCGTCACCGTGAGCGGCCCCACCGCATCCTTCATCGTCCGCCGCGTCAGGTTGAGCGTCAGGCTCCCCGGCTCGACGTCGGCCTGGAGCGCTTCTTCCTCCAGTTCCGGCTCCCGCATCTCCCAATGCGCGATCCGGCGCAGCAGTTCCAGTTGCGGCCCCCCGCCCTCATAGCCCCGGTCCCACAGCCAGGCGTGATCCGAAGCGAGCAGCGCCACCCGCCCCTTGCCCGCGCGCGACAGCACCAGCAGCGGCGCGTCCTGCGCCCCCTTCATCACCACCTCGCCCGTCGGATTGGTCAGTTCGATCTGCCGCAGCCAGCGGCCCCAATGCTTGCCCTCGGCCTCCCCCGTCACCGGCGGCGCGCCCTCAAGCCCTGCCGTCACCGGATGGCGCAGGCCAAGTTCGGTCAGGCGCGGCAGATAGGCTTGCGAGATCACCTGCCCCGTCGGCCGCGCGGGCAGCACCTCGCCCAGCGGCGTCTGCCACAGGCTTTCGACCGTGGCGAATTCCGGCCCCGCCGAAACCAGGATCGCCCCGCCCCGCTCGACATAATTCCGGATGTTGCGGAAATAGCTCGCGGGCAGGATGCCGCGCTCGGCATAGCGGTCGAAGATGATCAGGTCGAACTGGTCGATCTTGTCGATGAACAGTTCCTGCGTCGGAAAGGCGATCAGCGACAGTTCCGACACCGGCACCCCGTCCTGCTTCTCCGGCGGGCGCAGGATGGTGAAATGCACCAGATCCACCCCCGCGTCGGATTTCAGCAGGTTGCGCCAGGTCCGCTCCCCCGCATGCGGCTCGCCCGAGACCAGCAGCACCCGCAGCCGGTCGCGCACGCCGTTGATCTGCACCACGGCGGTATTGTTGCGTTCGGTCAGTTCCCCCGCCACCGGGGTCACCGCGAATTGCACCACGTTCTGCCCGCCGTGTTCGAGCGTCAGCGGCAGTTCAAGATCCTGCCCGATCTGCACCCGGTAGCTCTGCGCCGTGCCGCCGTCGATCGAGATCGTCAGATCCGCCGGGCCGGTCCCTGCGGGCACGGCGCCTTCGTCCTCCACCCGCAGCCGGATCCGGGTTTCCTCGCCGATGATGCCAAAGGCGGGCGCGGTCTCGATCACCAGCCGCCGGTCCCAATCCGCGCGCTGCCCGGTCAGGACAAGCTGCAACGGCGCGGGCATCTCGGGCAAGAGCCCCGCATCATGCAGTTGCCCGTCGCTGACCACGATCGCCCCCGCCACGCGGGAGCGCGGCTCGGCGGCCAGCGCCTCGCTCAGCGCGGCGCCGATCTGCGTGCCGCCATCCTTGGGCGCGTCATGCACGGTGATCCGGCGCAATTCGGTATTCGGCAGCCGCCCGACCGCCGCCGCCAGCCGCTCGACCGCCTCATCGGTCTGCGCCGGACGATCCGCCAGCCCCTGCGACGCGGTGCGGTCGTCGAGCACCAGGACAATATCGGACAGCGGGCGCCGCTCCTCGTTCTGAAGCGAGGGCTGCGCCACCGCGATCAGCAGCACCACCGCCGCCAGCCCGCGCAAGGCCCAGCCCTTCAGCCCCCGCCACAGCGCGAAGCCCAGCACCAGAACCGCCAGCGCCGCCCCCGCCCAGAGCACGGGCCACGGCAGCAGCGGGGCAAAAATCACGCTCATTGCCCCAACCTTTCGAGCAGCGCAGGCACATGGACCTGATCGGATTTGTAGTTGCCGGTCAGCACATGCATCACCAGATTGACCCCGAACCGCCAGGCCATCTCGCGCTGCCGCTCGCCCGCCGACCCGCGCCCGACCGGGAACATCGGCTGGCCCGTATCATCCACCGCCCAGGCCGCGGCCCAGTCGTTGCCGCCGATCACCACCGGCGTCACCCCGTCGTTCAGGTTGCGAAACGGCATCCCGTCGGCCTGTTCGGCATCGGGGGGCGGCGCCTCGACCCAGACCGTGCCGTCATAGCGGCCCGGGAAACTTTGCAGCAGGTAGAAGGCCCGGCCCAGCACATGATCCGTCGGGATCGGCGCCAGCGGCGGCACCTCCAAGGGTGCGGCCAGCGCCTGAAGCCGCCGCCCGGCCTCGGTCGTGCCCATCTCCTCCATATCCGCGTCGCGGGTGTCGAACAGGATCATCCCGCCGCCGCGCAGGTAACGGTTCAGCCGGGCATAGGCATCGGGCGCGGGGGCCGGGCTGTCGGGCGTGACGGGCCAGTAGATCAGCGTAAACAACGCAAGGTCATCGGTCGCCAGATCCAGTTCCATCGGCTCCGAAGGCTCGACCGTGGTGCGCCGCGCCAGAACCTGGCTCAGCCCCTTCAGCCCCGCCATCGACACCCGGTCGATCTGCCGGTCGCCCGTGGGCACATAGGCCAGCACCACGTTGGAGGCCGCCGTGATCGCGCGGTCGAGCGCCATCTCCTGCGCCTCGGCCCGGGGCGCGAGCAGGCACAGCGCGATCAGCACCGCCGCCCGCAGCCGCCCCGAAACCGCAAGCGAAGCCAGCGCATCGGCCAGCAGCACCAGGAGCGCCGCCGCCAGCAACCCGCCCTTCAGCGGCATTTCACGCGTCACATCCGCCCCTTCGACCGGCACATCCAGCGGCCATATGGCCGGCGCCAGCACCCGCCCGCGTGGCAGGGCGTTCAGCGCGACGGACCGGTCCTCGGCCAGATAGACCCCGGGCGGCAGATCCGGCCCCGGTGGGCCTTCGGCCAGTTTTTCTCCCGGCACCCCCGCCGCCTGTTCCGCCGGGCCCAGCCGCCCGAAACCGTCGATCAGCTTTGCCGGAACCCAGGTCTGCCCGGCCAGATCGGCGGCCTGAGGCGCCTCGGCCCGCGCCGAAACCGCCAGACGTTCCAGCATTTCGGGGAACAGCACGGAGAGCGGCAGGTTCGACCAGTCGGCATTGGCGGAGACGTGGAACAGCACGATCTCCCCCGCGCCAAAGGCCGAACGCGTCACCAGGGGCGTGCCATCCGCCAGCGCGGCGATGGCGCGCGAGGCAAGCTCCGGCCCCGGTTCGGCCATGACCTGCTCGGTCACGCTGACCTCCGCCGGGACCACCAGCCCGGCGAAGGGCGAGGCTTCCGGAAAGGGCGCCAGAGTGCGCGGCTCGCCCCAGCTCATCGTGCCGCCGACGGAGCGCCCCCCCGCCCGGAGCCGCACCGGCAGGAAGCGGTCCTCGCCCTCCGCCGCCGCCAGACGCGGCCCGGCGAAACGCACCAGCAGCCCGCCCTTGTCCAGCCATTCGGCCAGCCGGTCGGGCTCGGCGATCTCGGCCACATCGGCGAGGATGATCACATCCGGATTGGCGCTCAGCGCATCCTCCAGCGTGCCCTCGACCAGATCCGCCGAAGGTTGCAGCGCCTGTTTCAGGTAGTGCAGCGGCGAGAGCAGCTCCAGCCCCTCCCGCGCCGAGGCGCCCGAGATCAGCGCCACCTTGCGCCGCTTCACCGCGTCATCGGTCAGCGTCACGGCCCCGGCGCTGCGGATCCCCGTCACCTCGAACCGGGTAATGCGGTTGCGCAATTCGGGCGGCAGATCGAAGATCGCCGTGCCCGTGGCGGTATGCGTCAGCACCACCTCCGCCCGCGCCAGTTCGCGTTCCGCCCCCGAAGGATCCGGGCCGATCGCCGCCACGTCATAGCCCGCGCTCACCGGCGCGGAGGTCAGGAGCGGCACCACCACATGGCCATCGCGGATCGCCGCCGGGCCAAGCGCCACCACCGGCGCCCCCGGCTGCCAGACCTTGAGCATGCCCCGGGCCTGAAGCGCGCGGCGCAGATCCTCCCGGCCCGGACGGTCCAGCCCGTCGGAGAGCCACAGCGTGTCGAAATTCCCCTCGGGCAGCGGCGCGGTGCCCGGCTCCCATGCGGCGGGCAGCAGCCCCGGCAGCGCCTGCGCCACCGTCCCCGCATCGGCGAAAACCGGCGCCACGGGCGGCGGCGCGGTCAGCAGCAGCACGGCCGCAGGCCGCCCCGCCGCCTGCGCCTCGGCCAGGGCACGCTCCATCCGGTCGATCCGGCGCGGCCAGTCGCGCGCCGAAGCCCAGCTTCCATCCTCGACGATCAGCAACGGCCCCTGCCCCACCGCGACCGGCTGCGGGTTCAGCACCGGCCCCGCAAAACCGATGATCGCCGCCGCCACCGCCAGCATCCGCAGCGCCATCAGCCACCAGGGCGTGCGCTCGGCCTGCACCGCCTCATCGGCCAGCCCCAGAAGCAGCGCCACCCCCGGAAACCGCCGCCGCACCGGCGCGGGCGGCACGGCGCGCAGGATGAACCACAGCACCGGCAGCGCAACCAGCCCCAGCAGAAGCCACGGCGCGGCGAACCCGATCGTCATCCCCGCCCCCGTTCCAGCGCGGCATAGAGCCACAGCAGCGCCGCCGCCGCAGGCGCATCGGTGCGGTGCACCGAGACCTGCCAGCCCGCCGTGCGGGCCAGCGCCTCCAGCCGGTCGCGCCGCGCGGCCAGCCGGGCGCGGTAGCGGTCCCGCAGGTCGCGCGCCTCGCGCGTTTCATGGCGCAGGCTGCCCGACATGGATTCGAAAATCGTGCGGCCGTCGAAGGGGAACTCCTCCTCCGCCGGATCGACGACCTGCAACAGGACGCCGCTCACCCCCCGGTCGGACAATTGCCCGACGGCGGATTTAATCGCGTCGATGTCGCCAAAGAAATCCGACAGGAAGGCCGCCCGCGCCCGTCCGGGCACCCCCGCGACCTCGGGCAGGCCATAATCGCCCGTCCCCTCCGCCGAGAGCAACGCCGCCAGCGTCATCAGTTGCGCCCGCCCCGGACGCGGCGGCGCCAGCGGGCCAAGCCCGACCCGCTCCCCCGCCCGCACCGCCAGAACCGCCAGCGCCAGCGCCAGAAGCCGCGCCCGGTCGGCCTTCGTCACCCGCCCCTTCGCCCCGCTGAACCGCATCGAGGCCGAGCCATCCGCCCAGAGGCTCAGCGATTGCGCCAGTTGCCATTCCCGGTCGCGCACATATTGCACATCCGACCGGGCCGAGCGGCGCCAATCCACGAAGCGCAGCGAATCCCCCGCAAGGGCCGGGCGATATTGCCAGAATTCCTCTCCGGCCCCGGCGCGGCGGCGGCCATGGCCACCCATCTGCACCGTCGCCGCCAGTTGTTCTGCCGCCAGGAGCAGCCCGGGCAGCGCACCCGCCTGCGCCTCTGCCTCGCGCCGCAGCGATACGCCCGAACTCACGCAGCCGCCTCCCGCGGGCCGAGCGTTTCGGCCACCGCCCCCGCGATGACGGCGGAGAGCGTCTCGCCCCGCGCCCGCGCGGCAAAGCTGAGCGCCATCCGATGGGTCAGCACCGGCCGCGCCAGCGCCGCCACATCCTCGACCGAGGGCGCCAGCCGCCCGTTCAGCAGCGCCCGCGCCCGCACCGTCAGCATCAGCGCCTGCGCCGCGCGCGGCCCCGGCCCCCAGGCCAGCGCCTCCTTCGCGGCGGGCAGCGCCTCCGGCTCTCCGGGGCGGCAGGCGCGCACGAGGTCCAGGATCGCCTCGACCACGCTTTCGCCCACCGGCATCCGCCGCACCAGCGCCTGCGCCGCCATCAGTTCCTCCGCCGTGAACACCGGCTCGGCCCGCGCCTCCGTGGCGCCGGTGGTGGCGAGAAGAATGTCCCGCTCCGTCGCGCGGTCCGGATATTCGACATCGACCTGCACGAGGAACCGGTCCAGCTGCGCCTCGGGCAGCGGATAGGTGCCCTCCTGCTCGATCGGGTTCTGCGTCGCCAGAACGTGGAACGGCGGCCCGAGGCGGCGATGCACGCCCGCGACCGTCACCTCCCGCTCCTGCATCGCCTGTAACAGCGCCGATTGCGTGCGCGGGCTGGCACGGTTGATCTCATCGGCCATCAGCAGCTGGCAAAAGATCGGCCCTTCCAGAAAACGGAAGCTGCGGCTGCCGTCCGCCGCCGTCTCCAGCACTTCGGAGCCCAGAATATCGGCGGGCATCAGGTCCGGCGTGAACTGGATCCGCGAGGGTTTCAGCCCCATCACCGTGGCCAGCGTATCGACCAGCATCGTCTTGCCCAGACCGGGCAGCCCCACCAAGAGCGCATGCCCCCCCGACAGCATCGCCGCCAGGACCAGTTCCACCACCCGCTCCTGCCCGATGAACCGCCGGTTCACAGAGGCGCGCGCGGAAACCAGCCGGTCCCCCAGCCGTTCGATTTCGGCAACAAGATCGGCTTCGCTCATGACAGAGGCTCCCTTCGCACTATATGCTCATAGGAACAGATATCCGCCCCGGACCCAAACGCAAAGAGCCGATGACCCAGACCAGCCCGCCACAAAACCCCGTGAGCACCGAGGGAATGGCCGCCGCGACCCGCGCCGCCAAACGCGGCCTGCCGCCCGTCCACCTGTGGAATCCGCCGTTCTGCGGCGACATCGACATGGAGATCCGCCGCGACGGGACATGGTTCTACCTCGGCACGCCGATCGGGCGGCAGCCTCTGGTGCGGCTGTTCTCGACGATCCTGAAGCTGGAGGAGGGGAAATATTTCCTGGTCACCCCGGTGGAAAAGGTCGGGATCCGGGTGGTGGATGCGCCCTTCGTCGCGGTGGATTGCCGCGACGAGGACGGGCGGCTGACCTTCACCACCAATGTCGGCGACGAAGCGACCGCCGATGCCGACCACCCGATCCGCGTGACGCGCGATGCCTCGGGCGAGCCTTCGCCCTATGTCATGGTGCGCGCGGGGCTGGAGGCGCTGATCGACCGCAAGACCTTCTACCGGCTGGTGGACATCGCCCGACCCGCGCCGTGGCAGGGCGAGGACTGGCTCGGCCTGACCTCCTGCGGGCAGTTCTTCCCGATCATCCCGATGCGTGAACTGGACCCCGACCGCACCCCGGGCTAAACCGGCGTGAACACAGGGAGGCCCTCGTGAAACAGGTCATCTGCATCAACTGGGGCGCGAAATACGGCCCGCCCTTCATCAACCGCCTTTATGCGATGGTGGCGCGCAACATCACGCCGCCGTTCCGCTTCACCTGCTTTACCGACAATACCGCCGGGATCCGCCCCGAGGTGGACTGTCAGCCCCTGCCCGACATCGCGGTGGAAATCCCGAAGACGAAGCGCGGGATCTGGCCGAAGGCCCGGCTCTGGGGGCCGAAACTGGCCGATCTGACGGGGAATGTGCTGTTTCTCGACCTCGATCTGGTCATCACCGGATCGCTCGACGACCTGTTTACCTATGGCGATCCGGATCAGGTGATCCTGTCGCGCAACCCCGCGAAACCGTTCGAGCGGATCGGCCAGACGTCGTGCTTCCGCTTCCCGGTGGGGAAACTGGCGCCGATGCAGCAGATCTTCGTCGCCGATCCGCTGAAGATCGCCGAGGAATATGTCTGGGAACAACGCTTCGTCACCCGCAACGCGCCGGGCGGGATCGACCTGTTCCCCCGCCGCTGGGTGCAGCATTTCCGCTACCAATGCCTGCCGACCTTCCCGATCAACTGGCTCGTGGCGCCGCGCCTGCCGCGCGACACCCGCGTGGTGATCTTCCCGGGCGGCGTCTACCCCGAAGTAGCGATCAAGGGCGGCTGGGCCGGGCGCGAGGGCTTCACCCTCGCCGATCACCTGCGCAACATCCCGAACCGCCCGGCCAAGGAAGGCTCGCTCTGGCGCTACCTGCGCCATTACACCAAACCCACCCCCTGGGTCGCACAAGCCTGGCGGGAATGGTGGCATGGCAGCTTTACGGGCAAAGCTGCCGACCGTGCCCAGATAGCCCCACGCCTGTGCAGAACCGATGAGGCCGACAGATGACGATCACCCATCAGGACGAACTCGACGAGATGAAGGCCATTGGCCGGATCGTCGCCAATACGATGCAGACCATGGCCAGGGCGATGGAACCGGGCATGACGACCGGTGAACTCGATGAGATCGGCCGCGAACTTCTCGAACGGGAAGGGGCAGTCTCCGCGCCGCAGTCCAGCTATGATTTCCCCGGCACGACCTGCATCAGCGTGAACGAAGAAATCGCGCATGGCATTCCCGGTGATCGGGTGATCGCGGCGGGCGATCTGGTCAATATCGACGTCTCCGCGTCGCGGAACGGGTATTTCGCGGATACGGGCGCGACCTATCGGATGCCGCCCGTGCGTGCCTCGCTGGATCGGCTGTGCCGCGATGGCAGGCGCGCCATGCAGGTGGGCATCGCACAGGTCGGCGCGGGCAAACCTCTCGCGGGCATCGGAAACGCGATCGGTCGCTTTGCCGCGCAACGCGGCTATACGCTGATCCGCAACCTCGCGAGCCATGGCGTCGGCCGGTCGCTGCACGAATATCCAGAGGAAATCGCGACCTGGCCCACCCGTCATGACAAGCGCCGCATCGACAAGGGCCTGGTGCTGACGGTCGAGCCGTTCCTGTCCACGGGCGGCATCTGGGCTACGGAGGGCGATGATGGCTGGACGCTCTACAGCACGCCGCGCGCCCCGGTGGTTCAGTATGAACATACGGTCGTCGCGACGGATCGCGGCGCAATCGTGGTCACGCTACCCGGTTAGGCCGCCTCCCCCCTCAGCAAAGGGCACGCCCCGACCATCGCGCGCCGCCGGCGCAGCCGGCAGGGCCGAGAAGGCAGGGGGCTTGCCCCCTCCGCCGAGGCCCTCCCTCCGTCCGGCAGGCCCCGACGGGTCCGGGAAACACCCCAGCCGACCGCCCCCTCAATGCGCCTCGGCCCAGCTCGTCCCGGTGCCCGCATCCACCACCAGCGGCACCGAGAAGCTTCACCACCGGCTCCGCCGCGCCCTGCATCACCGCCCGCGCGACCTCGGTCAGCCGCGGCACATCCGCCTCGGCCACCTCGAAGATCAACTCGTCATGGACCTGTAGCAGCATCCTCGCATCCAGCCCCGCGATCGCCTCCGGCATCCGGATCATCGCCCGCCGGATAATATCTGCCGCCGCGCCCTGAATCGGCGCATTGATCGCCGCGCGCTTCGCAAAGCCCGCCCGCGGCCCCTTGTCGTTGATCTCCGGCGTATGGATCTTGCGCCCGAACAAGGTGCGCACGAAGCCGTTCTCCTTCGCAAAGCCGATCGTCTCGTCCATATAGCGCCGGATGCCCGGGAAGCGCTCGAAATAGCGGTCGATGAAGGCCTGCGCCTCGGCGCGCGGGATCCGCAGGTTGCGCGCAAGACCGAAGGCGGAAATCCCGTAGATCACCCCGAAGTTGATCGCCTTCGCCTGCCGCCGGATCATCGGATCCATGCCCTCGATCGGCACGTTGAACATCTCAGAAGCCGTCATCGCATGGATGTCCAGCCCCTTGTGGAACGCCTCCTTCAGCGCCGGGATATCGGCCACATGCGCCAGAATCCGCAACTCGATCTGGCTGTAGTCGAGCGACACCATCCGCCGCCCCTCGGGCGCCACGAACGCCTCCCGGATCCGGCGTCCCTCGTCCGAGCGCACCGGGATGTTTTGCAGGTTCGGATCGGTCGAGGCCAGCCGCCCGGTATTCGCCCCGGCGATGGAATAAGAGGTATGCACCCGCCCCGTGTCCGGGTTCACATGGGTCTGGAGCGCGTCGGTATAGGTCGATTTCAGCTTCGCCAACTGCCGCCAGTCGAGCACCTTCGCCGCCAGCCGCGCGGCCTGCGGGTGGCTGTCCTCCAGCGTCGTGACATCTTCGAGCACATCCGCCCCGGTGCCATAGGCGCCGTTCTTGCCGCGTTCGCCGCCGGGCACGCCCAGCACGTCGAACAGCAGATCCCCCAGCTGCTTCGGAGAGCCGACGTTGAAGGGCTGCCCGGCGATCTGCTGGATCTCGTCCTCCAGCGCCGCCATCCGTTGCGCAAAGACATTCGACATCCGCGCGAGAACCGCGGTATCGACCTTCACCCCCGCCATCTCCATCTCCGCCAGCACCGGCACCAGCGGGCGTTCCAGCGTCTCATAGACGGTCGTCACCCGTTCGCGGTGCAGGCGCGGCTTGAAGGCCTCCCACAGGCGGAAGGTGATATCGGCATCCTCGCCGGAATAGGCGGTGGCCTTGTCGATATCGGTGCGGTCGAAGGTGATCTGCGCCTTGCCCGAGCCGATCAACTCCTTGATCGGGACCGGCTGGTGCCCGAGATATTCGGCTGAGAGCGCATCCATGCCATGGCCGTGCAGGCCCGAGAACATCGCATAGCTCATCAGCATGGTGTCGTCGATCGGATGGATCCGGATGCCGTGGTGGGCGAAAATCTTCCAGTCGTATTTCATGTTCTGGCCGATCTTCAGGACGGAGTCGTCCTCCAGAACCGGTTTCAGCAGGGCGAGCGCGACGCCAAGCTCCATCTGCCCCTCGGCCCGCGCCACCGTGCCGAACAGGTCATCGCCGCCGGTGACATGGCCGACCGGGACATAGGCCGCCTTCCCCGCCGCGCTGCACAGCGAGATGCCGACCAGTTCGGCCTGCATTTCGTCGAGCGAGGTGGTTTCGGTATCGACGGCGAGCCAGCCGGTCGCGCGGGCTTCCGCCATCCATTGCGCGAGCGTTTCGGCATCGCGGATGCAGATGTAGGGGCCATAGGGCAGAGGGGGGGCCTCGGCGGAGGGGGCAGAGCCCCCTGCCTTCTCGGCCCCGCCGACTGCGTCGGCCGCGGGCGTCGAGGGCTGCTCCAGGCCGAATTTCTCGGCGACGCGTTTGGTCAGGGTGCGGAATTCCATCCGGTGCAGGAAGTCCAGCAGATCCTGCGGGACCGGATCCTTCACCTCCAGATCGTCCAGCGTGAAGTCGAGCGGCGTTTCCGCATCCAGCGTCACCAGCCGTTTCGAGATCCGGATCTGATCGGCGAAACTGATCAGCGTCTCGCGCCGCTTCGGCTGCTTGATCTCCGCGGCGCGGGCGAGCAGGGTCTCGACATCGCCATACTCCTGGATCAGTTGCGCCGCCGTCTTGATGCCGATCCCGGGCGCGCCGGGCACGTTGTCGACACTATCCCCCGCCAGCGCCTGCACGTCGACCACCTGCCCGGGGGGAACGCCGAATTTCGCCGCGACCTCATCCGGCCCGATCCGCAGGTTCTTCATCGCGTCGAGCATCTCCACCCCGCCGCCGACCAGCTGCATCAGATCCTTGTCGGAGGAAATGATCGTCACCCGCCCGCCGGCCTCGCGCGCCTGCCGCGCCAGCGTGGCGATGATGTCGTCAGCCTCATAGCCCTCGATCTCCTTGCAGGCGATATTGAAGGCCCGCGTCGCCTCCCGCGTCAGCGGGAACTGCGGGCGCAGATCCTCGGGCGGCGGCGGTCGGTTCGCCTTGTAGTCGGGATAGATCTCGGAGCGGAAGGTCTTCGACGAATAGTCGAAGATCACCGCCGCATGGGTCGGCGCATCGCCGTTCTTCGCATCCTCGATGTAGCGGAAGACCATGTTGCAGAACCCTGCAACCGCCCCGACCGGCAGCCCGTCCGACTTCCGCGTCAGCGGCGGCAGCGCGTGATAGGCACGGAAGATGAACGCCGAGCCGTCGATCAGATGCAGGTGGCAGCCTTTGCCGAATGCCATGGGGAACCCTCCGTGTTGGCCCCCGTTGTGCCACAGCCCGCCCCGCGCCGAAACCCGAAACCCGCCCTCCGCTGGGGCGGCCGGCGCAGCCGGCGGGGCCGAGAAGGCAGGGGGCTCTGCCCCCTCCGCCGAGGCCCCACCCCCGGCATGGCAAAAGGCGGCCCCGGATGGAACCGCCCTCCTCAGCCCGGAACCAGCGCCTCAGTGATCAGAATGCGCGTGGTCGCGGTCGATGATATATTTCTTGTCGCAATAGGGGCATTCGACCCAACCGGTGTCATGCGGGATCGACAACCACACCCGGGGATGCCCCAAGGCACCCTCGCCGCCGTCGCAGGCGACTTTCCAACTGGTCACGACTTGCTCTTCGGGCGGCTTCGGCCCCGTGGCGGTGGCGGTCATCGGAAACTCCGTGAATGGCTTTGGCCGATATTGCACCGAATTCCGCCCCCGCCTCAAGCCCCCTCGACCATCCGCCCGATCACCCGTCCGCCCAGGATATGCAGGTGGAAATGCGGCACTTCCTGCACGCCATGCTCGCCCGCGTTGGTGATCGCGCGGGAACCCTTGCCGCCATCCGCCGCCTCAAGCCCCAGCATCGCGCAGACCTTCGCGCAAGTGCGGGCGAAATCCACGATCTCCGCATCCGACGCCTCGGCGCAGAAATGATCGTAGGTCACATAGGGCCCCTTGGGAATCACCAGCACATGCACGGGCGCCTTCGGCGCAATGTCGTGGAAGGCGAGCGTATGCTCGGTTTCCAGAACGGTGTTGTTCGGAATCTCGCCGCGCAGGATGCGGGCAAAGATATTCGTCGGGTCATAGGTATAGGCCACGAAGTCCTCCTCAATCAGCAAACAGATCATCCCCCGAGGCGAGGGCAAGTGCAACCTCGGGCGGCACATCCAGGAACCGCGCCAGAACCTGCGCCGCCTCGGCCGCCCCCGCCCCTTCGTGGATCCGCTCGAACCGGGCGAACCCGGCATCCGACATCCGGTCGCTTTCATAACGCAGATCGGCCCGCAGCGTCGGCAGGATCCGCTCCAGAATCTCGCGCGGCGTGTCGCGCCCGACAAGGCCGACCCGCTGCGCATGCCCCGCCAGATAACCGTCCGAGAAATCGCAGCGGATCTCCAGAATCCGGGTCTCGGCCTTGTCGGAGGTGAAATCGCGCAAGAGATCGAACCCGGCGGGATCGACACAGATCACCAGCCGGTCCGAGCGAAAATAATCGAACAGCATCCGCAGCAGCGCCTTGCGGTGGCGGTTGCGCTTTTCCAGCGTCCGTTCGATCCCGCCCAGATCGGGCATCCCGCCCTCTTCGCTGAACAGATAGCCCACCGCGGGCACCTGCGCCCGGGCCGAGATCCGCCGGGCGAGCCGCTTCGCCACATGCCATTTCTTGCACACCAGAATCATCAGCACCCGGTCCCGGCCCAGGCTGGCCTCCGTCTCCCAGAACCGCGGCGCGAACCGATGCCCGAGCCGCCCGCGGCTGGTCACGAAGCGGAACAGCGCCCCGCCGCCGTCCGACACCCGGAACCCCGCCTCGGCCTGCGTCCACAGCGCCCAGAGCCGCGCCCGCAGCACCGCGGCATCGGCGCTGATCTTGCGCGCGAACAGGTGATCCTGCGCCACCAGAAGATCCAGGTGATCGTTGCAGAACACCACCGGCATGCCGTAATCGGTGAACAGCAAAAAGGTCAGCGGCCGGGTCCGGATTTCCTCATCGGGCACCAGATGCCGCACCAGCGTCTGGAAAAACGTCTCGTCCGGGATCCATGTCGTACGGAAGAACCGCAGCACATCCGGCCGCTCAGTGCAGAACGCCAGCAGCCGCGCGACGGTGGCACGCCGCAGGCACCACCATTGCGAGCCGATCATCATCTGCACATCCTCGGGCGGGCGGCGGCTCAGCCCCAGCCGGCGTTGCAGGCCGAGGCTGGCCTCGAACAGCCATTTGTGCCGCCGCTCGTTGAAGACATGCCGGTAGTGCAGGCGCTCCTCGACGAGGCCGGTGCGGATCCAGCCCGAGGAATAGAAATCCAGGCTCTCGATATGGTCCACATCCGCCGCGTCCAGAAAGCCATGCACATATTCGGCGGATTTCACCGGCATGCAGTCGCCCGACAGCAGGTAGAAATGCGTCGCCTGAGGAAAGGCGTCGATCGCCGCGCGCAGCGCCTCCAGCGTGGCCTCGACCAGACTCCATTCACCCCAGCCGCAGGACACCCGCCGCCGCGCAAAGGCAACGCGGGGATTCGCTGCCAGTCCGCGCCGAATCCGCGCGAAATCCCCCGCCGGAGCCCGCCCGTCGAAATGGACCGAGACGAAATCCCCCGCGGAACTCAGCCGTTCGGCCTGCCGGATGACCGCTTCCGGGTCCTTGTGGGTCAACAGGATAAAAGCGACCTTGGCCATTCTCGACACGGGATTGTTTCCTCAATTGCACTGATACCGTCAAAAGCCATTGAAAAGACAGGGGCACTTTGCCCATAACAGCGAAAACCGCGCGGAGGCGAGAAAATGGGGTTTCCCGGCACCTGGATGACCGAGAGCGAGAGCATGGTCTATCGCGTCGTGCCGAAATGCGCCTGTTCGACGATCGGCCAGATCATGTTCTACTCGGACCATGGCCGGTTCTTCGACGGCGACATCCACGACGCCGCGCAGGGCCTGCACAAATGGGCGCAGGAACACAGCCAGCCGCTGATCGAGGCCAATGTGCAGGCGCATCGCAGCTATGCCTTCACCTGCGTGCGCAACCCCTATGCGCGGATCCTGTCCTCGTTCTTCGACAAGATCGCGGGGATCCAGCGCAACGGCAAACGCTACCGGGGCAATCTGGTGCCGCAACTGGCCAAACGCTACGGCATCGACGTGGGCTCGCCCGAAAACGGGTTCGACTTCGACCAGATCCGCTCGTTCCGCCGCTTCCTGCTGTTCGCGCGCGACACCATCCGCTTCCGCAAGCCGATGGATCCGGATATCCACTGGTCCGCGATGTCGGGCCATATCTCGACCTTCATCGTGAACGGCGGCCGCTACGACCGGATCTTCTTCGCCGAAGCGTTCAACGAGGGGATGCAGGACGTGCTGAACCATGTCGAGACGCCGGCGAAGGTGGATCTGGCCACCATCCCGCGCTTCAACGAATCCGAAGGCCACGGGCCGAAGCGCGCCCATCCCGTCAGCGCCTATTTCGACGACCTGTCGCGCCATCTGGTGTGGGAGATCTACAAGAAGGATTTCCAGCTGTTCCGCTATGATTTCGACGATCCGGACAACAAGATGCCGAAGGGAGAAGTAGACCTCGACGAGGTTCACGCCAGGCTGGGCCCCGAGCGGTGAGCGGTGAGCGGTGAGCGGTGAGCGGTGAGCGGTGAGCGGTGAGCGGTGAGCGGTGAGCGGTGAGCGGTGAGCGGTGAGCGGTGAGCGGTGAGCGGTGAGCGGTGAGCGGTGAGCGGTGAGCGGTGAGCGGTGAGCGGTGAGCGGTGAGCGGTGAGCGGTGATGGCTCCCGGGGGATGCGCTGAGCAACCCCCTTTGCAACGAACCGCCTCGATCCCCCCCGGACACCGGCCCCGCGCCGGGCTGATGCCCCTGTCGCTCAGATCAGCCCCTGCGCGCGGAACAGGGCCTTGATGTCGCTTTCGGGCCGGGCGCCGAAATGGCTGATGACCTCGGCCGCGGCGATGCAGCCCATCCGGCCTGCGGTCTCCAGATCCTGCCCGGTGGCATAGCCATAGAGGAACCCCGCCGCGAACTGATCCCCCGCCCCGGTCGCATCCACCGGCACGGTGCGGTTGACCGGAACCTCGACCCGCTCCTCGCCGCGCAGCACGATCACGCTCTCCCCCGACCGGGTGCAGACCACCAGCCCGCATTCCGACGCCGCCTGTTTCAGCGCGCTGTCCAGATCGGTCTGATAGAGCGATTCCCATTCGTGCCGGTTGCCGATCACATAGTCCATTTCGTCCTTCACCAGCCGGCGGAAGCTGTCGCGGTGGCGGTCGACGCAGAACGGATCGCTGAGCGCGATACCCGCGCGCCCGCCGCCCCGGTGACAGCCCTGCGTCGCCTTGAGGAAGGCGGCCTTGCCATAATCCTTGTCGAACAGATAGCCTTCGAGAAACAGGATCCAGCAGTTCTCGACCACCTCAAGCGGCACATCCCCGGTCGAGACCTCGGCGGAAATCCCCAGATAGGTGTTCATCGACCGCTCGCCATCCGGCGTCACGAAGATCATCGAGCGCGAGGTGGGCAGGTCGCCCTTCACCGGCGGATTCGGGAAATCCGTGCCCTCGCCATGCAGCGCCGCCTCGTAGAACCGGCCAAGCGCATCGTCGCGCACCCGCCCGATGAAGGCCGCCCGCAACCCGAGATTGCCCAGCCCCGCGATCGTATTGCCCACCGATCCGCCCGGCGCCTGCGTCCGTTCCCCCATCGCGGCATAAAGCGTTTCGGCGCGTTCGCGCTCGATCAGCTGCATGATCCCCTTCTCGATCCCCATGTGATCGAGGAAACTGTCGTCGCACTGGGCGATCACATCGACGATGGCATTGCCGATGCCGACAACCTGATAGGTCTTCATGCGGTCTTCTCCTCGTATTGGCAGAGGTCATGGATCAGGCAATCGGCGCAGCGGGGCTTGCGCGCCATGCAGATGTAGCGGCCGTGCAGGATCAGCCAGTGATGGGCGTGGTCCTGATATTCGACGGGAACGTTGTCCTCGATCGCGCGCTCGACCGCATCGACATCGCGGCCGATGGCGATTCCGGTGCGGTTGCCGACGCGGAAGATATGGGTATCGACCGCCTGCGCCGGATAGTGGAACCAGATGTTGAGCACGACATTCGCCGTCTTCCGCCCCACCCCCGGCAGCCCCATCAGCGCGGCGCGCGACGACGGCACCACCCCACCATAACGTTCGACCAGAATCCGGCTGAGCTTGATGACATTCTTCGCCTTCTGCCGGAACAGGCCGATGGTCTTGACATATTCCGTCAGCCCCTCCTCGCCCAGGGCCAGCATCTTTTCCGGCGTGTCGGCAATGGGCCAGAGCGCGCGGGTCGCCTTGTTCACGCCCGCATCCGTCGCCTGCGCCGACAGGGCGACCGCGACCAGCAGGGTGAAGGCATTGGTATGCTCCAGCTCCCCCTTCGGATGGGGCTCCGCCGCCTGAAACCGGCGAAAACATTCCTGCATCTGCGCATAGTCGAACTGGACAGCCATGCCACAGCTATGCCGCCCTGCGCGGCGGCGGGCAATGGGGCGCGGCCTGTTTTCCAAAGATTTCCAGGCGGGTTTAACCGGCATTTAAGGGTCGGGGCCGAATGATCGGCACTGCCCTCGCGCTGAAACAGGATTTACAGATGCCCCCTATCGGCTACCCGGTCTCCTCCCTGCACCACGACCGCGACGGCGGGTTCTGGCGGCTCGACCCTGCATTCAAGGCAACGATGGCCTGGCATCTGGTACCGGATGGGCAGGAGGCCGAGGTGCGCGACGCAAAGGGGGGGCTGGTGGCGCGCGGGCTGCAAACCGGCGATGTACCCCTGCTGCTCGAAGGGCCGGAGGGCACGGTGATCCGCCTCGACCGGATCGAGATCGACGGGGTGCCCCGCCTTTATCTCGCGTCGGAGGCGCTGGACCCCCAACGCACCTATCCGGACCTGCACCCGACCGCGCGCGCGGCAACGGCGGGGGAACTGGCGAACCTGCCCGCCTTCGGCCCCGGCACCCTGATCAATACCGAAGACGGCCCCGTCCCGGTCGAGCGGCTGCGGCCGGGCGACAGGATCCAGACCCGCGACCATGGGTTTCAGCCGCTGCTCTGGGCCGGTCACCACGCGCCGCATCCCGGTGCCGAAAGCGACCGGCCGATGCGGATCGCCACGGGAACCTTCGGCGCCGACATGCCGTCCTGCGACACCGTGCTTTCCGCCGGAACGGGCGTCCTGCTCGCGGGGGACGATCTGCGCATGTGGTTCGCCGAGCAGGAGATGTTTGCCCGCCTCGACCAGCTCGGCCCGACGCTGCCGCGGGCCGAGGCACCGGTGACGCTCCACACCCTGCTGCTGGACCTGCCCGAAGCGATCATCGCCGACGGGATGTGGGTGTCCTCCGTCGAGGCGAACGAGACCTATTCCGCGCTGATGCCCGAGCACCTGCGCGAGGCGCTGTTGCCCCGGCTGGCGTCGGGCCACACCATGCCCGCCCGGCGCTGGATGGACGATTGGGAGATCGAGACCTTCCGCCGCAACCGCGCGGCCAGGCCGGACCACACCACGGGACGCGCGCAGGGCGCGCCGCCACATGCCTCGCCGACAAGTGATGGGCGGAGAATTGCCGGTCACCCATACGCCATGGCGCAACGCACGCGAATTCGGTAACAAGGATCCCAGAATACCCGCAGGGGCGGGTTCCTGACGAGAGTGCTTGGTCATGAAAAAGAACATTTCCCTTCTGGTGGCGGTAACGGCCCTGATCGGCCTTTCGGCCTGCACCGACCCCTATGGCAATTACAACGCCGACAACGGCCCCAACGCGAACCGCAACACCGGCGCGATGACCGGCGCCCTGATCGGCGGCGTTTTCGGCGCGACGCGCAAGGGCGACGAAAAGCTCACCAAGGCCGCGGCGGGCGCGATCGTCGGCGGTCTCGTCGGCGGCGCGATCGGCAACCAACTGGACCGTCAGGCACAGGAATTGCGCCGCGACCTGACGTCGAACGGCGTCTCTGTCGTGAACAACGGCAACCACCTGACCGTCACCATGCCGCAGGACGTCCTTTTCGCGACGGACAGCGCAGTCGTGCGGGCCGACCTGCAACGCGATCTGCAAACGCTGGCCGGGAGCCTGAAATCGCTATCCGAACACCACGGTTCAGGTGGTCGGGCATACCGACAACACCGGCTCCGCCGCCTACAACCAGCGCCTGTCGCGGCAGCGCGCCGATGCGGTGGGGCAAGTCCTGATCGCCTCGGGCGTCCCCTACAGCCGGCTCGTCACCGTCGGCCGGGGCGAGGATCAGCCGATCGCCTCGAACCTCACCCCCGAAGGCCGTGCGCAGAACCGTCGGGTGGAATTCGTCATCACGCCGAACCAGTAATCCCTTCGGCCGGAACAGAACAAAGGCGCGCGGACCCTCCCGCGCGCCTTTTCCGTGTCCGGCATTCGCCACGACCCTGCGCCAATGCACGGCCACACGACACCTGCTGCCCCCTCCCACTGACCACGAACGGCATATCAGCAAAGCACCGGCCCTAACGCGCGCGGTGATATTTTCCGGCCGAACGGATTGCGGCGGGCAGGAATCCGACGCCTTCGCGCGCGGGAATGCGGGGCCCCTTCGGCGTCACCCGCACCTGTTCGGCGACCGACGCCCTCGCGCGCGGGAATGCGGGCGCTAAACGGGACCAAATCTTCGACGCCTTCGCGCAGGCACACATCGCTTTTTAAGCGATGTGTGCATATTTGCAGAGGAACTCGACGCCCTCGCGCGCAGGGACATCGCGCCTGAAATCGTTTGCGCCCGGTGATCCAGCCGCCGAAGACGCTCGCGCGGGGAGACCGCTGCACCAGAGTTGCGGACGGACACCGGCCCGCTGTTCCCTGCCGTTCGCGGCGGCTGTCCAAAAGACAGGGCCGTCCAGGGGTGCCGCGCGCGCGGAGCAACCCGGGGGTTCGATTTTACTGATCTTCAACGGGTGGGCCGCCCCGCAGGCGACGCAGCCCACCCCCGGCCCATCACGCCAGATCGAAACGGTCCGCGTTCATCACCTTGGTCCAGACCCCCACGAAATCCTTGACGAATTTCGCGGCATTGTCGTCCTGAGCATAGACCTCGGCATAGGCGCGCAGGATGGCGTTCGACCCGAAGATCAGGTCGAGCCGTGTCGCCGTCCATTTCACCGCCCCGGTCCTGCGGTCGCGGATTTCGTAATGGCGGCCCGCCGGAGACCAGCTATTGCCCATATCGGTCAGGTTGACGAAGAAATCGGTCGTCAGCGCGCCCTCCCGGTCGGTCAGGACGCCGTGTTTCGTGCCGCCGTGATTGGTGCCGATCACCCGCATCCCGCCGACCAGCACGACCATTTCCGGCGCGGTCAGCCCCATCAACTGGGTCCGGTCCAGCATCAGTTCCTCGGGCGAAACGGCGTAATCCTTCTTCAGCCAGTTACGATAGCCGTCATGGACGGGCTCCAGCGGCGCGAAGGACTCGGCATCGGTCTGCGCGTCGCTCGCATCGCCACGGCCCGGCGCAAAGGGCACCTCGACCGGAAAGCCCGCCGCCCGCGCCGCCCGTTCCACGCCCAGATTGCCGCCCAGCACGATCACATCGGCCAGGCTCGCCCCGGCCTGTGCGGCGATCGGCTCCAGCACGGACAGCACGCGCGCCAGACGTCCGGGCTCGTTGCCCTCCCAGTCCTTCTGCGGTGCCAGCCGGATCCGCGCGCCGTTCGCGCCGCCCCGCATGTCGGATCCGCGATAGGTCCGCGCGCTGTCCCAGGCCGTGGTGACCAGATCCGAGGTCGACAGGCCCGAGGCCGCGATCCGCGCCTTCACCGCCGCCACGTCGTAATCGGTCCGCCCGGCAGGCACCGGATCCTGCCAGATCAGATCTTCCGCCGGCACGTCCGGGCCGATGTAGCGCGCCTTCGGCCCCATGTCGCGATGGGTCAGCTTGAACCAGGCCCGCGCGAAGGTGTCGCGGAAATAGGCGGGATCGGCCATGAACCGCTGGCAGATCGCGTTATAGGCCGGGTCCATCTTCATCGCCATGTCGGCATCGGTCATCATCGGATTGCGCCGGATCGCCGGGTCCGAGGCATCGGCGGGCCTGTCCTCCTCGCGGATATGGACCGGCTCCCATTGCTGCGCCCCGGCGGGCGAGCGGCGCAATTCCCACTCATGGCCGAACAGCATCTCGAAAAAGCCCATGTCGAACACGGTCGGATGCGTGGTCCAGGCCCCTTCGAGACCCGAGGTCACCGCCCGGCTGGCCTTGCCCTGCTGGTTCGGATTGGCCCAGCCAAGGCCCTGCCCCTCGACCCCCGCCGCCTCCGGTTCCGGGCCGAGCGCCTGCGCATTGCCATTGCCGTGGGTCTTGCCCACCGTGTGCCCGCCTGCGGTCAGCGCGACGGTTTCCTCGTCATTCATCGCCATCCGGGCGAAGGTCTCGCGCACCTGCGCGGCGGTCTTCAACGGATCGGGATGGCCGTTCACGCCCTCGGGGTTCACATAGATCAGCCCCATCTGCACGGCGGCCAGCGGGTTTTCCATCGTTTCGGGGGCATCGACATTGCCGTAACGCGCATCCGACGGCGCCAGCCATTCGCGTTCCGCGCCCCAATAGATATCCTTCTCCGGGTGCCAGATATCCGCCCGGCCAAAGCCGAAGCCAAAGGGCTTCAGCCCCATCGTCTCATAGGCCATCGTGCCCGCCAGAACGATCAGATCGGCCCAGCTCAGCCGGTTGCCGTATTTCTTCTTTACCGGCCAGAGCAGCCGCCGCGCCTTGTCCAGGCTCACATTGTCGGGCCAGGAATTCAGCGGCGCGAACCGCTGGTTGCCGGTGCCGCCGCCGCCCCGGCCATCGGCCAGCCGGTAGGTTCCCGCCGCGTGCCAGGCCATGCGAATGAACAGCCCGCCGTAATGGCCCCAATCTGCCGGCCACCAGTCCTGACTCTCGGTCATCAGCGCGCGGACATCGGCCTTCACCGCCTCGAAATCCAGCGTCTTGACCGCTTCGCGATAGTCGAACTCCGGCCCCATCGGGTTGGTCTTGCTGTCGTGCTGGCTGAGGATGTCGAAGTTCAGCGCCTTCGGCCACCAGTTCGTGTTCGACTGACCGGCCTCGGTCACCGCGCCGTGCATCACCGGGCATTTCCCGTCCATGTTGCTTCCCTCTCCGCTGCATGGGTTTTCCTGTGCGGCAGGTTAGAGCGAATAATTCATAAGATAAATTTTCATTTTCAAATTCATCTGATAAGTAAAAATCATGACAAGCATCTCGATGAAGCATCTGCGCTATTTTCTGGCCCTGTCCCGACAGGGGCATTTCGGTCGGGCGGCGGAGGATTGCGCCATCTCGCAGCCCGCATTGTCCTTGCAGATCAAGGAACTGGAGGAAATCCTAGGTGCGCCGCTGATCGAACGCGGCGGGCGGCGGATCCGCCTGACCCCGCTCGGCACGGCGCTGGCGGAGCGCGCCCGCCGCATCCTGCGGGAGGTCGAGGAACTGTCGGATCTGGCGCGGGTCTCGCGCGGGGGGTTCACCGGGCCGCTGCGGCTCGGCGTGATTCCCACCGTCGCCCCCTATCTGCTGCCGCGCCTCATCAAGGCGCTGGCGGCGCATCACCCGGGCCTTGAGCCGCGCCCGCGCGAGGCGGTGACCGGCAAGCTGATCCAGGGCCTGATGGAAGGCGGGCTGGATGCCGCGCTGGTGGCGCTGCCGGTTTCGGAACCCGCCCTGACCGAATGGCCGCTGTTCGAGGAGGAATTCGTCCTCGTCCGCCCCGCCACCGATGCCGGAAAACCCGCGCCGGGGGCGGAGGGGCTGCGGATGATGCGGCTGTTGTTGCTTGAGGAAGGCCACTGCTTCCGGGATCAGGCGCTCTCCTTCTGCCACATGTCCCCCACCGTCGCGCGCGACATGATGGAGGGCAGTTCACTGGCGACGCTGGTGCAGATGGTCGGCGCGGGGATCGGCGTGACGCTGATCCCGGAAATGGCGATCGGGATCGAGACCCGCTCGGCCGACGTTTCCATCGCGCGGCTGCCGGAGCCGCGGCCCGGCCGGACGATCGGCATGGTCTGGCGGCGCAGCACGCCGCTCGCCGAACAACTGGCCCAGGTCGCGGCGACGGTGAAGGCCGCGCGCGGCTAGCGCTCCGTCAGCTTCAGTTCGATCCGGCGGTTGGCGGCGCGCGCCTCGGCGCTGTTGCCGGGGGCGACGGGGCTGAATTTGCCGTAGCCCGCCGCCGCCAGACGGCTCGGTGGGAAACCCAGATCGGCGATCATGTAGCGCACCACGGCGAGCGCCCGGGCCTGGCTCAGCTCCCAGTTGTCCTTGAACAGCCCCTGCCCCGACAGCGGCGTGTCGTCGGTGAAGCCGTTGACCTGAAGCAGCCAGTCGATTTCCCCCGGAATATCGGCGGCCAGGTCGCGGAAGGTCTGCGCGACGCGGGCGATCTGCGCCTTGCCCTCCACCGACAGATCGGCGCTGCCCGGCTGGAACAGCACTTCGGAGGAGAACACGAAGCGGTCGCCCACCACGCGCACCCCCGCCCGCCCGGCCAGCAGTTGCGACATCCGGCCGAAGAATTCGGAGCGGTATTTCTCCAGATCCTTCTTCTCCGCCTCGGCCTTGCGGCGGGCGGCTTCCTCCAGCGCGGCGCGGCGTTTCTGCTCTGCCGCGACCTGCGCCAGCGCGGCGTTCAACTGCGTTCCAAGCGCCTCGACCTGCACCTTCGCCGCCGTATCGCGGGCCTGCGCCGCATCCAGAACGCCTTGCAATTCGTTCAACTGGGTGCGCAACGCGGCGACCTGCGCATTCAGCAGCGCGACCTTTTCCGCATTGCGGTCCGAAATCTGCTTCTGGTTCTCCAGCGCCTTCTGCGCCGTGGCCTTGAGCAGCGCGGCGCGTTCCGCTTCGGACATCTGGGTGTCGAGTTGCGTTTGCAGATCCTGCTTCGCCGCCTCCGCCGCAGCCAGCAGGGTCAGCGTTTCCTCCGCCCGCTTGCGCGCCGCTTCGAGTTGCAGCGTCATCGCGGCCAGTTCATCGCCCGAATTCAACAGCTTGCCGCGCAATTCCTCGATCGTCGCCTTGTCGAGCCGGATTTCATCGGCGCGGACCGTCGCCTCCCCCATCAGCGCGGCGACCTGCGCCTCGAAGGCGGTGATCTTCTGCCCCGCCGCATCCAGCGCGGCCTGCCTCTCGGTCAGTTGCGTGGTCAGCGAGGCGATCAGCCCCTGCTGCGCCTCCGCCTGGGTCTTCGCGGCGTCCAGTTCTCCGGTCAGGCTCTCGGTCTTCGACCGTTCGAGCGACAGCGCCTGCGCGAGGCCCGATAACTGCGAGGTCAGCGCGCTCAACTGCTGATCCTTGCTGGTCAGCGTGTCGCGCATCACCGATTGCACGATCATGAAGATCGACAGCACGAAGATCAGCACCATGAGCAGCGCGCCCATGGCATCGACGAAGCCCGGCCAGACGTTGACCCCGAACCGATTGCCGCGCCGGGCGAGGCCCATCTCAGCCCTCCCCGCGCTTGGCGGCGATCAGCGCGCGGGTCAGCGCGGCCAGCCCGGTGCGCATCTCGGCCATGCTTTCCTGCCGACCTGCGGAAATTTCCTCAAGCAGCCGGGGCAGTTGCACGTCGATCGAACGCAGCCGCATCCGGACCTCGGCCTCGCCTTCGGTCGCGGCGCCCTGATCGGCCAGACGGGTCAGCACGTCGGCCAGCCGCTCCTGCCCCTGCACCATCCCGGCGAGGGCGGCACTCTGCCGGGCGCGGTCCTCGGCCCCGGCGGCGGCGTCATGGGCAAAGCCCTCGAAGGCCTGCGACAGTTGCGACAGCCGCGCCTCGGTCTGGCTCCGCGCGGCCTCGCCCTGCGCGAACAGCATCTTCAGCTCGTCCATCTGTTCGGCCATGTGGTCGAGGATCTCGGCCACGATGGACCCCTCGCCCTCCCCCTCGCCGCTGGCGAAGCTGAGCCGGGAGATCGAGGAAATCCATTCCTCTAATTCGCGGTAGAACCGGTTCTGCCCATGGGTCGCGAACAGTTCCAGCAGGCCGACGACCAGCGACCCGGCCAGCCCGATCAGCGAGGACGAAAACGCCGTCCCCATCCCGCCCAGTTGCGATTCGAGCCCGGTCATCAGGTTCGAGAACACATCCGCCGCGCTTTCGCCATTCTTCGGCGCCAGCGCCCGGATCGTATCCACCACCCCCGGAACGGTCGTCGCCAGACCGTAGAACGTGCCCAGAAGGCCAAGGAAGATCAGCAGGCTGGTGACATAGCGGGTGAAGTCGCGCCCCTCGTCGATCCGCGTCGCGACGGATTCGAGGATCGACCGCCCCGAAGACGTGGCGATCGTCCGCCGCCCGCCGCGCGCCCCCAGAAGCGCCGCCAAGGGCGCCAGCAGCACCGGCGCGCGATATTGCGGACGGCCCGGTCGGTCAGAGGCGAAACTCTCGATCCAGGTGACGGCGCGGATCAGTTGCACCACCTGCCAGAAACAGGCCAGCACCCCCAGGACGAAGACCGCGAAGATCGTCCCGTTCAGCCAGGGGTTGATGTGGAAGATCGAATAGATCGGGGCATAGGCAAGGACACCCCCCACCACGACCAGCGCGAGCACGATCAGCATCATCACGATCTGCCGCACGGGCTGGGAGAAATGCGGTTCGGGCTGTCGGACCGGCGCGCGCATGGGCTGCCTCATGGGTTTGTGTCGCGCGCCACGATAGGCGGCGCGTCGTCCCGTGCCAAGCCCCCGCCGGTCAATTCCCTGACCCTTGCGGAAAGCGCGTCGAGTTCCGCATCCGCGATGCCGAGCGTGGCCAGATGCCGGGCGGTGTTCCACAGGTATTCGGTGTTCGGCCCGCGCGTGCCATGGGCGGTGGCGATGATCCGGGCCTGTTCCTCGGGCGGGACGGTGCAATATTGCGGGCCGTTGCGGTCGATCACATAGGCCAGCGCGGGGATTTCCTCGCCCCGCTCACAGGTCAGCGTGACCCGGCGTTCCAGATAGGCGTCGGAGATCAGTTCCCGCGCGCGCGTCTCGGCCAGAACCCTTTCGGCCTCCGCCTCCGCCACCCGCAGCGCGAGGCCGGTGCAGTGCGCGCCCTCGGCCGCGTCCAGCGCCAGCACCAGCCCCGGCGCCTCCGCCGTGCCGCGAAAATGGATCGAACGCATGCAGAAGCTCCGCCGCCAGCCCGCGAGCGTCGCGCGGCGCACCTCGGCGGGCGTAAAACCCGGATCCCAGATCAGCGAGCCATAGCCAAAGATCCACATCGTCTGGCCCTCCTTTTGCGAAGGGGATACATCTGGTGCAAAGGCCACGAAAGGGGGGCGGCGTGCGGATTGTGAAATGGATTGCGGTTCTGGCGCTCATCGCGGTGGCGGCGGGCTGGGGCGCGGGGCAGATGATCGCCGGGCGGCTGGCCGCCGCGCTCACCGAAGGCCCCGCGCGGGCCGAAGCGGTGACGGCCAGCGGCTTTCCCACGCGGATCGGCGTCGAGATCACCGGGCTTGATGTGCCGCTCGAAGGCGGCCGCTGGACCGCCCCCCATCTGCGGGCCAGCGCGCCGCTGTGGAACCCGCTGCGCTGGACCATCACGCCCGCGCAGCCGCAGGGCCTGATCCTTGGCGGCCTCCCCCTCACGCTGAGCGGCCCGGCAGAGGGTCAGGTGACCGTGACGCCCGGGCTGTCGGTGGCGGCGGCGCAGGCGCGGCTGACCGATCCGGCGCTGGCGCTCGACGGGGCGCCCTGGATCGCGGCCAGCGATCTCGACGCGACCCTGACCCGGGATGACGGCGCCCGCTACCGGCTCGCGGCGCGGCTGGCGGGGCTGACCCTGCCACCAGAGACCCGGATCGACAGCCTCACCCTGACCGGCGGGCTGGAGTTTGACCATCCGCTGGCGCTGACCGCTCCGGCCCGGCTGACCGGGCTGCGCATCGACGCGGGGGAACTGTTCTCGGGCGGGCGGGCGCTGAAAGTGGCGGGGGCGGTAACGGTGCGGCCCGACGGCAATCTGGACGGCACGCTGACCTTCACCAGCCGCGACTGGCTGGACTGGCTGCATCTGGCGATCGGCGGGCGGCTGGTCGATCCGGGGCTGGAACAGATCCTGACGACGATGGGCACGCTGCTCGCGCAACAATCGCCCGATGGGGTGCTGGCGCTGCCGCTGGTGTTCCGCGATGGGCGGATGACGCTTGGGCCGGTGCCGCTCGGCCCCGCGCCCCGGCTGGATCAGCGGCAGTAGGCGCCGCCGCGGTTCTGCGCCGTATCGACGTGGATATGGTCCTGATGGAAGCGGTCGGCCTCCGGCCCCAGCACAGTGCCGAACGTGCCGCAGGCCGAGGCGTGGATCCGGTGCAGCACCGCCCCGTTGCGCGAACGCCAGCCCTGCGCGACGGTGATCACCTCGCCCGAGCGCAGCTTCAGCCCGGCAAGGTCCAGCGCATGGCCCCGCCCGTGTTCCGACACTTTCCCGCCGCTCTGATTGTTGCGCGGGCGGCAGGCATAGGAGCCCGCGATCTCCAGCCGCGCGACACCGCCGCCCCGGTTGCCCACGGCGGGCAGGATGCCGCGATCGACCCAGCGTTTAAGCGCCGCCGCCGTGCCGCAATCCACCTGCGCCGGGATCGACAGTGGAATGCCCGAGACATGCGTCACCTCGACCCCATCCTCCAGCCCGCAGCCCGGAATGCGCGAGGTGATCGGCGCGATCTTCCGCCCGGCCAGCCCCTCGATCCCGCATAGCGCCGCCTTGCGCAGCGCGGGCTGCGTCACCCGCGCCGGCGGCAGGGCGGCCAGTTGTACCCCGCCGGGCCGTGGCAGGGGCCGCAGCGAAGCCTCGTCCGGGCGCGACATCGGGCGCGGCGACTGGTCCGGCCCGGCCTGCGCGGCCCCGGCCAGAAGCATCAGCGCCAGAGCCAGCCCCCGCATCAGACCGGCCCCGTCGGGGTGCGACCGAAATCGGGGGCGGCGGTGTCCTGCCCGGCCTCGATGATGCCGCGCCGGATCGCGCGGGTCCGGGTGAAATAGTCGAACAACATATCGCCGTCGCCCATCCGGATCGCGCGCTGAAGCATGAACAACTCTTCGGTGAAGCGGCCCAGGATGTCGAGCGTCGCCTCCTTGTTGGTCAGGAAGACGTCGCGCCACATCGTCGGATCCGAGGCCGCGATCCGGGTGAAATCCCGAAACCCCGAGGCGGAATATTTGATCACTTCCTCATGGGTGACGCGGCGCAGGTGATCGGCCACGCCGACCATCGTATAGGCAATGAGGTGCGGCGTATGCGACACCACCGCCAGCACGAGGTCATGGCGCAACGGCTCCATCGTGTCGACATTGGCGCCCATCGCCTCCAGCAACCGCCGCAGCCGGGCAACCGCCTCCGGCGCGGTGTTTTCGAGCGGCGTCAGCAGCCACCAGCGGTTCACGAACAGCGTGGCAAAGCCCGAACGCGGCCCGGAATGTTCCGTCCCCGCCAGCGGATGGCCCGGGATGAACTGGACATGGCCGGGCAGATGCGGGGCCACAGCCTCGATCACCGCCTGCTTGACCGAGCCGACATCGGTCACCGTCGCGCCCTCGGCCAGATGCGGGGCGATTTCGGCGGCAATCGCGCCCATCGCCCCCACCGGCACCGCCAGCACCACCAGATCGGCACCCGCAACGGCCTCGGCCGCGGTCTCGAACACCCGGTCGACCAGCCCGATTTCGAGCGCGGTGGCCCGGGTTTCGGCCGAACGCGCATGGCCAACGATCTCGCCCGCCAGCCCGTGCTGACGCAGCGCATGCGCCATAGACGAAGCGATCAGCCCAAGGCCGATCAGCGCGACCCGCTGGTAGATCATCGCGCCCCGCCCGATTTGAACAGCC
Organism: Paenirhodobacter sp.; assembly: GCF_047600745.1. Lineage (GTDB taxonomy): Bacteria > Pseudomonadota > Alphaproteobacteria > Rhodobacterales > Rhodobacteraceae > Rhodobacter. The sequence continues at coordinate 1,365,026 of NZ_JASGKI010000004.1, forward strand.
CGATCAGATGCGCGACCCGGCGGCAGGACGGTTCATCCCCCACCGTGATCCGCAGGCAGTTCGGCAGGCCATAGCCCCCGACACGGCGCACGATCAGCCCCTCGCTCTTGAGGAACGCATCGCAGGCCGCCGCCTCTTCCTCCGACCCGAACCGCGCGAGGATGAAATTCGCGGTCGAAACATCCGAAGGCACGCCCTTCTCCGCCAGCGCCTCGGCCAGCCAGCCGCGCAGGCGGGCGTTGTCGGTGCGGCAGCGCGCCACCCAATCCTGATCGCGCACGGCGGCCTCGGCGGTCTCCATCTGCGCGGTCGAGAGGTTGAACGGCCCGCGCACCCGGTTCAGCACGTCGATGATCGCCTTCGGGCCATAGCCCCAGCCGATCCGCAGCCCGCCCAGCCCGTAGATCTTGGAAAACGTCCGGGTCATGAACACATTCGGCAGCCGCGTCGCCAGATCCGCCCCGCCGTCATAGCCCTCGACATATTCCGCATAGGCGCCGTCGATCACCAGCAGCACCTGTTTCGGCAGCCCGTTCGCCAGCCGCTCCAGTTCCGACAGGCCGATCATCGTGCCGGTCGGATTGTTCGGATTGGCCAGGAACACCAGCTTCGTCTTCTTGTTGCAGGCCGCGAGGATCGCATCCACATCGGTCGTGCGCTCGCGTTCGGGCACCTGCACCGGCGTCGCCCCCGCCGCATGGGAATAGATCCGATACATCAGGAAGCCGTGTTCGGTGAACACGACCTCATCCTTCGGGCCCGCATAGGCCTGACAGAGGAAATTGATGATCTCGTCCGAGCCCACGCCGCAGATGATCCGGTCGGGATCCAGCCCGTGCACCTCGCCGATCGCCTGACGCAGCGCGGCATGGTCGGTCGAGGGATAGCGGTGCAGCTTGTGGACCGCGCGCGAAAACGCCTCCTTCGCCTTGTCCGACGGGCCGAAGGGATTTTCGTTGGAACTGAGCTTCACCGCATCGCTGACCCCGGCCACATGCGACTGGCCGCCTTCATACAGCGCGATCTCCAGGATGCCGGGTTGCGGGCGGATGTCGTTCATGGCGCATTCCTCACGATGTCGGGCCGGTTCTAGCCAAGCCCCGCCCACAACGCCAGCGGCAACTTGCCCCTGCTCCGGGAAAGCCCTCCCGCCACATATGCAAAAGGGCCGGGAAACCCCGGCCCTTTCCGCGATCCGCGAAGGATCAGTTCTTGGCGTAGAATTCGACGACCAGGTTCGGTTCCATCACCACCGGATAGGGCACGTCGCCCAGGGCCGGGGTGCGCACGAAGGTCGCGGTCATCTTGTGGTGGTCGACTTCCAGATAGTCCGGAACGTCACGCTCGGCCAGTTGCACGGCTTCGAGCACGATGGCGAGTTGCTTCGACTTGTCGCGGATGGCGATGACGTCGCCTTCCTTGACGCGATACGAAGCGATGTTCACCCGGGCGCCGTTCACGGTCACATGGCCGTGGTTCACGAACTGACGCGCGGCGAAGATCGTCGGCACGAATTTGGCGCGGTAGACGACCGCATCCAGGCGGCGCTCCAGCAGGCCGATCAGGTTTTCGCCGGTGTCGCCCTTGACGCGCTCGGCTTCACCGTAGATCCGGCGGAACTGCTTTTCGGTCAGGTCGCCGTAATAGCCCTTCAGTTTCTGCTTCGCGCGGAGCTGGGTACCGAAGTCCGACAGCTTGTTCTTGCGGCGCTGGCCGTGCTGGCCCGGGCCGTAGTCACGCTTGTTCAGCGGCGACTTGGCGCGGCCCCAGATGTTCTCGCCCATGCGGCGGTCGATTTTATACTTGGCAGACGTGCGTTTGGTCACGGCTGATCTCCTTCACTGGCCCTGCGGCCGTTTTTGTTGGGCGGATGCCCGGCGAAGGGCGTTGTCCTTTCCCCGAGGGGCGACAGGCATCCCCTTGCGGGGGCCACCAACACCAAACCGGGGCGCAAACCCCGGGTTGCGGGGCTTATACAGGGCGGGGCGCGGGTGTCAACGGCGTGCGGCGACAAAGTGAAACGGGCCCCGCCGGGCCCGTTTGCGGTGTTTGCCTGTATGATCCCGATCCTCCGGGATGGGTCTTTACCCTTGATTAACCGGGACCGTAACATGGGTGATTCGCCGTGTGAATCCCCTTTTCGCGGGCGTTCCGGCTTTTCCGCGCCGTGCTGGCGGAACCCTGCGGCGCGGGCTATGAACCGGGCATGACCCGATCCGTGCTGACCGCGATCCTTCTGGCCTGTCTGACCCTGCCGGTGCAGGCGGAACCCGCGCGCGTGGTGTCGATCAACCTGTGCACCGATCAGCTGGCGATGCTGCTGGCGGCGCCGGGGCAACTGGTTTCTGTCTCGCATATCGCGCGCGATCCGCTGTCCTCGGCAATGGCGGCTGAGGCCGCGCGCCATCCGGTCAACCACGGCCTGGCGGAAGAGGTCTTTGCCCTGCGCCCGGACCTTGTGCTCGCGGGGGAATATACCCATCGCGAGACGGTTGCGCTGCTGCGCCGGATGGGGGTGCGGGTGGAAACCTTCGCCGCCGCGCAGGATATGGAGGGAGTCGCCGCCGGGATCCGCGCCATGGGCCGGGCGCTTGGCCGCGCGGCCGAGGGCGAAGCGCTGGCCACACGGTTCGGCGCCGATCTGGCCCGCCTGCGCCGCGACCCGGCCGGGGGTCCGCGCGCCGCTCTTTATTATGCGAATGGCTACAGCCTGGGCGATGCCACGCTGTCGGGACAGATCCTCGCCGCCGCCGGGTATCGCAACATCGCCGGTGAAGCCGGGCTGAGCGCGGGCGGCACGCTGCCGCTGGAGGTGCTGGTGATGGCCCACCCCGACCTGATCGTGCAGGGCGAACGCCACGCCACGCCGTCGCGCTCCGAAGAGATCCTGACCCATCCCGCACTTGCCGCCAGCCCGGCGCGGCGGGTGGAAATGGCGGATCGCGATTGGATCTGCGGCACGCCCTTTGTGCTGCGCGCGCTCGCGGCACTGAGGGCGCCATGATCGTCACCTGCAACCGGCCCTGGCTTGCGGCGGATCTGGGCGCGCCGCATCGGGTGATGTCCTGGGCGGTCCACAACGGCGGCATCACCACCGCCCGCCGGATCCTGTGGCGCGAGGTCCGCAACGCCGACCTGCCCGAGGGGCGGGACGTCGAACGCTGGCTCGCCGGGGAGGTGACCGAACCGGAGGCCGTCTGCCTGCTGACCTCGCGCGATGTCACCCGCCATGTCCTGACCCGCGCCGAGGTGGAGGGCATCACCGCCGAGGCGCTCACCACCGCCGGGCTGTCGAATGCCGAGGCCGTCGGCGCGCGGCGCGACTGGCAGGCGGGTGACTGGGGCACGATCAACATTGCGGTGCAGATCCACGCCCATCTTACGCAATCCGCGCAGATCGAGGCGCTGAGCATCGCCACACAGGCCCGCACCGCCGCGGTGATCGACTGCGCGCTGCGCCTGCCCACCGGCATGGCGACGGGGACCGGCACCGATTGCATCGCGCTCGCCGCCCTGCCCGGCCCGGACCACCGCCACGCGGGCCTGCACACCGCGCTTGGCGAGGCGGTGGGGGCCGCCGTACGGCGCGGCGTGGCGCGGGCAGCGGCGGAATGGGTTGCGGACTGGGAGGCCCTCGGGCGGCTGAAACCGGGGCGCGGGCTCTGAGCCATCTTCGATCCGGCTCATGATCTTCTGGAGAAATATGAGTTTGAACCACATGGACGGAGGCACTAGGTTGCGGGGCACAAGCCAGAGGTCCGCCATGCTCAGTTTCCGCCTGCCCCAGTCCAAGGCCTTCGCCACGCTCGACGCGCTGGCGCGGGAGCGCATCCTGATCCTCGACGGCGCGATGGGCACGCAGATCCAGAACCTCGGCCTGACCGAGGAAGACTATACCGGCGCGGGCCTGCCCTGTCACATCGTGTCCGACCATCCGCAGAAGGGCAACAACGACCTGCTGATCCTGACGCAGCCGCGGGCGATCGAGGAAATCCATTACCGCTACGCCAAGGCCGGGGCGGATATCGTCGAGACCAACACCTTTTCCTCGACCACCATCGCGCAGGCGGATTACGCGATGGAATCGCGGGTGTTCGATCTGAACGTCGAAGGCGCGCGGATCGTGCGCCGGGCGCTGGACCGGGCAACGGCGGAGGACGGGCGGCCGCGCTTCGTGGCCGGGGCCGTAGGGCCGACGAACCGCACCGCATCCATCAGCCCCGACGTGAACGATCCGGGCTACCGCGCCGTGACCTTCGACGATCTGCGCATCGCCTATGGCGAGCAGGTGCGCGGGCTGATCGCGGGCGGCGCCGATCTGATCCTGATCGAAACGATCTTCGACACGCTGAACGCCAAGGCCGCGATCTTCGCCTGTCTTGAGGCTTTCGCGGAACATGGCACGCAACTGCCGCTGATGATTTCGGGCACGATCACCGATGCCTCGGGGCGGACGCTTTCCGGCCAGACGCCCACCGCCTTCTGGTATTCGGTCGCCCATGCCCGGCCCTTCACCGTAGGGCTGAACTGCGCGCTCGGCGCCGCCGCGATGCGCCCGCATCTGGCGGAACTGTCGAATGTGTCGAGCAGCCGGATCTGCGCCTATCCGAACGCCGGCCTGCCCAATGCCTTCGGCCAATATGACGAGGGCCCCGAAGACACCGCCCGGCAGGTTGCCGAATTCGCCCGCGAAGGGCTGATCAACGTCACCGGCGGCTGCTGCGGCACCACGCCCGACCATATCCGCGCCATTGCCGAAGCCGTCCGGCCCTTCGCGCCGAGGAAGCTGAAATGAACCACTATCTGCGCCTGTCCGGCCTCGAACCCTTCACGCTGACGCCCGATATTCCCTTCGTGAACGTCGGCGAACGGACCAATGTCACCGGCTCCGCCCGGTTCCGCAAGCTGATCACCAACCGCGATTATGCCGCCGCGCTCGAAGTCGCGCGCCAGCAGGTGGAGAACGGCGCGCAGGTCATCGACATCAACATGGACGAGGGCCTGATCGACTCAAAGGCCGCGATGGTCGAATACCTGAACCTGCTCGCGGCGGAACCCGACATCGCCCGGGTGCCGGTGATGATCGACAGCTCTAAATGGGAGGTGATCGAGGCCGGGCTGAAATGCGTGCAGGGCAAGCCGATCGTCAATTCGATCTCGCTCAAGGAAGGCGAGGAGGCGTTCATCCACCACGCGACGCTCTGCCTCGCCTATGGCGCGGCGGTGGTGGTGATGGCCTTCGACGAAACCGGACAGGCCGACAGCTTCGAGCGCAAGACGAAGATCTGCGAGCGCGCCTATCGGATCCTGGTCGATCAGGTCGGCTTCCCGCCGGAAGACATCATCTTCGACCCGAACATCTTCGCCGTCGCGACGGGGATCGAGGAACACAACAACTACGGCGTCGATTTCATCGAGGCCACCCGCTGGATCCGCGCGAACCTGCCCTATTGCCACATCTCGGGCGGGGTCTCGAACCTGTCGTTCAGCTTCCGCGGCAATGAACCGGTGCGCGAAGCGATGCACGCCGTCTTCCTCTATCACGCGATTCAGGCCGGGATGGACATGGGCATCGTCAACGCCGGGCAGCTGGCGGTTTACGACCAGATCGAACCGGACCTGCGCGAGGCCTGCGAGGATGTGGTCCTCAACCGCCGCTCCGATGCGACGGACCGGATGCTGGAGATCGCCGAACGGTTCAAGGGCGGCGCGCGGGAGGAAAAGGCCCGCGATCTGAGCTGGCGCGAATGGCCGGTGGCGAAACGGCTGGAACATGCGCTGGTCAACGGCATCACCGAATTCATCGAGGAAGACACCGAAGAGGCGCGCCTTGCCGCCGAACGCCCGCTGCATGTCATCGAAGGGCCGCTGATGGCCGGGATGAACGTGGTCGGCGATCTGTTCGGCGCGGGCAAGATGTTCCTGCCGCAGGTGGTGAAATCCGCTCGCGTGATGAAACAGGCGGTGGCCGTCCTGCTGCCCTATATGGAAGAGGAAAAGGCCGCTTCGGGGGGCGAGGGCCGCGAAAGCGCGGGCAAGGTGCTGATGGCGACGGTGAAGGGCGATGTGCATGACATCGGCAAGAACATCGTCGGCGTCGTGCTGGCCTGCAACAATTACGAGATCATCGACCTTGGCGTGATGGTCCCGCCGCAGAAGATCCTTGAGGTCGCCAAGGCCGAGAAGGTGGATGCGATCGGGCTCTCCGGCCTGATCACGCCCTCGCTCGATGAAATGGTGCATATGGCGGCGGAGATGGAGCGCGAGGGCTTCGACATTCCGCTGCTGATCGGTGGCGCCACCACGTCGAAGATCCACACGGCGGTGAAGATCGCGCCGCGCTACACCCATAGCCAGGCGGTCTATGTCACCGATGCCTCGCGCGCGGTCGGCGTGGTGAGCCAGCTGCTCAGCGCCGACAACAAGGTTTCGTATATCGACCAGATCCGCGCCGAATACCGCGACGTGGCCGAGCGCCACGAACGGGCCGAGGCGGCGAAACGCCGGATCACGCTGGCGCAGGCGCGGGCCAATGCGCTCAGGATCGACTGGTCGGCTTACGACATCCCCGCCCCGGCGATCAGCGGGCTGAAGGTGATCGACGATTGGGATCTGGCCGAGATCGCGCGCTATATCGACTGGACCCCGTTCTTCCAGACCTGGGAGTTGAAGGGCGTCTACCCGCGCATTCTGGACGATGAAAAGCAGGGCGCGGCGGCGCGGCAATTGTATGACGATGCGCAGGCGATGCTGGCGAAGATCGTCGCCGAGAAGTGGTTCCGCCCGCGCGCCGTGGTGGGCTTCTGGCCCGCGAATACGGTGGGCGACGACATCGTGCTGTTCTCGGACGAAACCCGGGTGCATCCGCTCGCCACGCTGCACACGCTGCGGCAGCAGACCTCGAAACGCGACGGGCGGCCGAATGTGGCGCTGTCGGATTTCGTCGCGCCCGAGGGCACGGTGCGCGATTGGGTCGGCGGCTTCGTCGTGACGGCGGGGCCGGAGGAGAACGAGATCGCCGCGCGCTACGAACGGGCGAATGACGATTACGGTTCGATCATGGTCAAGGCGCTGGCCGACCGGGTGGCGGAGGCGATGGCCGAACTGCTGCACGAACGGGTGCGCAAGGAATACTGGGGCTATGCGGCGGACGAGACCTTTGCGCCCACGGAGCTGATCGGCGAACCCTATCGCGGCATCCGCCCCGCCCCGGGCTATCCGGCGCAGCCCGACCACACGGAAAAGGTGACGCTGTTCAAGCTGCTGGATGCCGAGGCGACGACCGGCGTGACACTGACCGAAAGCATGGCGATGTGGCCGGGCTCGTCGGTGTCGGGGATCTACATCGGCCATCCGGAGGCCTATTACTTCGGCGTGGCCAAGGTCGAGCGCGATCAGGTCGAGGATTACGCGCGCCGCAAGGGCATGCCGCTCGAAGAGGCGGAACGCTGGCTGGCGCCGATCCTGAACTATACGCCGGGTCAGTCGGTGGCGGCCTGACACCCCCCTTTGGGCTCTGCCGACGCCGGTATATCCCCCATCCGCGGGTGCAGGGGCCGCCACCCCACCCGCGGGAGTTGGTCACGTTCGGGGGCTGGTTGACCTGCATCCCTCCCCTGCGGGGGAGTGACCGGCCGAAGCCACGATCAGCGTTGCGGGGGGTGACCCCTTCAGCCGGGCCTTCCGTCATGCGCCCCCCAACGGGCCGGGATCAGTCCCGCCGCCGGGTGATCTGCCGCAGCATGCCGTGCAGCGTCTGCACATCCGCCCGCGTCAGGCCGAAGCGCGACCACATGTTGCGCAGGTTGCGCTTCATCGAGGGCGCCTTGTCCTCCGGGAAGAAGAACCCCGCCGCGTCGAGCTTTTCCTCGTAATGGTCGCCCAGCTTCTCGACCTCGATCGCGCTGGCCACATCCGCCCCGGCCAGCCCCGGATCCACCGCCGGCGCCCCATGCACCCCGCGCGAGAATTCATAGGCCGTCAGCAGCACCGCCTGCGCGAGGTTGAGCGAGAAGAACTCCCGGTTCACCGGCACGGTGATGATCGCATTCGCCCGGGCGATGTCGTCATTCTCCAGCCCGGTGCGCTCCGGCCCGAACAGCACGGCGACCCTCTGCCCCGCGCGGATCCGGGCATGGGCCTCCGCCATCGCGGCTTCGGGGGTGTAGATCGGCTTCGTCAGTTCGCGCCCGCGCGCCGTGGTGGCAAAGACGAAATCGCAATCCTCCACCGCCCGCGCGGTTTCCGGAAACACCCCGGCATGGTCGAGCACCTGCGCCGCCGCGCCCGAGGCCATCGCCACCGCCTTCGGATTCGGCCAGCCGTCGCGCGGATCGACCAGCCGCAGGCTCGTCAGGCTGAAGTTCAGCATCGCGCGCGCCGCCGCGCCGATATTCTCGCCCATCTGCGGGCGGACCAGCACGAAAACGGGATTGCGGATCAGATCGGTCATCAGGGTTCCTTTCCGCGCCCGCTTACCCCCGCGCGCGGCCTCTGGCAAGGCGCCGTGGCCTGCGGTAAAAGGCCGGAAACGAAAGGATGCCCCATGGCCGAGGACCGCCCGCAGATCTATCTGCTCACCCCGCCGAGCTTCGACCCGGCTGTCTTCCCGGCGGTGCTGGCGCGGGTGCTGGCGGCGCAGGACGTCGCCTGCATCCGGCTCGCGCTGGCGACCAAGGACGAAGACGCCGTGATGCGCGCCGCCGATGCGGTGCGGGTCGTCGCGCATGACCATGACGTGGCGCTGGTGATCGAGAACCACATCCATCTGGTGGAACGCCACGGGCTTGATGGCGTGCATCTGACGGATGGGGCGCGCTCGGTGCGGGCCGCGCGCAAGGAACTGGGTCAGGACGCCATTGTCGGCGCCTTCTGCGGTGCCTCGCGGCATGACGGGATGAATGCGGGCGAGGCGGGGGCGGATTACGTCTGTTTCGGCCCGGTCGGCGAAACCGGGCTGGGCGCCGGGCCGCGCGCGGAACGCGACCTCTTCGCCTGGTGGAGCGAGATGATCGAAGTGCCGGTGGTCGCCGAGGGCGCGCTGTCCGAAACGCTGGTGCAGGGCCTCGCCCCCGTCACCGATTTCTTCGCCATCGGCGAGGAAATCTGGCGCGACGAAGACCCGGCGGCGGCGCTTGGCCGGCTGATCGCGGCGATGGGCTGATGCGCGAGAGCGAGACCGGCGAAACCTGGCTGGGCGATTCCGACGGGCCGATGGGCGATGCCGGGGCCTTCATGTCGAGCGAATTGCGCGTCGACCGCGCCGACCTGCCCGGCCATATCCGGCAGCTGGACGGCCCGCGCAACCTGATCGCCATTGTCGGCGCGTCGGGGGCGGGGAAATCGCGGCTGGCGGCGGAGCTATGCGCCGCGCTGAACGCGGGCGCGCCGGGTTCGGCGGCGGTGCTGGCGATGGACGGGTTTCACCTCGACAATGCCACGCTGGACGCGCGCGGGCTCCGGCCCCGCAAGGGTGCGCCCGAAACGTTTGACGTGGCCGGACTGCATGCGCAGATCCTCGCACTGAAACATGCGGAACACGACCTGCCGGTGCCGGTGTTCGACCGCGCCACCGATACGGTGATCCCGGCGGCGGAGGTCATCCCCGGCCGGGCGCGCTTCGTTCTGGTCGAGGGCAACTACCTGCTGCTGACCCGCCCCGGCTGGCGCGACCTGTTCCCGCTGTTCGACCTGTCGGTGCGGATCGCGGTGCCGGAGGCCACGCTGCGCGAGCGGCTGATGCACCGCTGGCGCGACCTGTCTGACGCCGAGGCCCGCCGCCGGGTCGAGGAAAACGACCTGCCGAACGGGCGCCTGCTGCGGCAGGAGGGCCGGGCCGCGGATCTGCTCCTCGCTTAAAGCGGCTCGATGTCGCCCATCGCGCGCTGTGCGTGGAAATCGGCCACGAACTCCGACAGCCGCCCCGCCGCGATCGCATCGCGCAGCCCCTGCATCAGCTCCTGATAATAATGCAGGTTGTGCCAGGTCAGCAGCATCGAGGCGATGATCTCCTGCGACTTGAACACATGGTGCAGATAGGCCCGGCTGTAGTTGCGGCAGGCCGGGCAGGTGCAGTTTTCGTCGAGCGGGCGCGGGTCCTCCTGATGCCGGGCGTTCTTGATGTTGATCTGCCCGCGCCGGGTCCAGGCCTGCCCGGTGCGGCCCGAGCGCGAGGGCAGCACGCAATCCATCATGTCCACGCCGCGTTCGACCGCGCCCACGATGTCATCGGGCTTGCCCACGCCCATCAGGTAGCGCGGCTTGTCCTCGGGCAGGAAACCGGGGGCGTAGTCGAGCACGCCGAACATCGCCTCCTGCCCCTCGCCCACGGCAAGGCCGCCGATCGCATAGCCCTCGAAGCCGATCGCCCTTAGCGCCTCGGCGCTTTCCTCGCGCAGTTCGCGGGTGACGCCGCCCTGCTGAATGCCGAACAGCGCATGGCCCGGCCGGTCGCCAAAGGCATCGCGCGAGCGCTGCGCCCACCGCATCGACAGCCGCATCGACTTCGCCACCGCCTCATCCGTCGCGGGCAGCGCCGGGCATTCATCGAACGCCATGACGATATCCGACCCCAGCAGCCGCTGGATCTCCATCGAGCGTTCCGGCGACAGGAAATGTTTCGAGCCGTCCACATGGCTGCGGAAGGTCACGCCGTCCTCGGTCATCTTGCGCAGATCGGCGAGCGACATCACCTGAAACCCGCCCGAATCCGTCAGGATCGGCTTTTCCCAGTTCATGAAGCGGTGCAGCCCGCCCAGCCGGTCGATCCGCTCCGCCGTCGGGCGCAGCATCAGGTGATAGGTATTGCCCAGAAGGATGTCCGCCCCGGTCGCCGCGACGCTTTCGGGCATCATCGCCTTCACCGTCGCCGCCGTGCCCACCGGCATGAAGGCCGGGGTGCGGATTTCGCCGCGCGGGGTGTGGATCACGCCGGTGCGGGCCTTGCCGTCGGTCGCCGTCAGGGTGAAGCTGAATTTGGTCACCGGATGCTCCTGCTCTGTCGGCGCCGGGGTTTAAACCGCCCCCGCAGGAAAGGGAAGGCCGGCTTTGGCGCTTGCCTTTCCTGCACAGCCGGGCAAAGGTGCACCCACCTTTGCATAGCAGGTGATTTCAATGCTGCTCCGGCTTTACGCCCTTGCCTTCACCGTCTTCACCCTGTGCGCCGGATGCGCCCCGCCCTCCGACTGGATCGCGATGACACCGGCCGAACTCGACAGCGCGATGAAGGCAGGCAAGGTCGTTCCGCTATCTCCTGACAAATACACCTTCGGCCGCCCGGTCCTAGATCTTCAGGCGCCCCGCCCGGGCTACACCTATGCGACCGACCGGGGACCGATCCAGATTGAATATTTCGACCCGAACGGGCGGAGCTGGCTCTGGTTTCCGGGCAATCTGCTCGCGGTACCCGGCGAATATCGCTATCAGGTCGCCTTCCCCAGGGCAGGCGGGCCGGGAGAGGTCGCGGCGGTAGAATTCCGCTATCCCTCCACTTCGCGCGGGATGGACGGCCGACCCGGCGGAAGCTGGGAGCCGGCGATGATCCGTGGATACCAGAACGGCGTGGTTTCCGTCGCGAAGGGCGACGTGTTCAGGCTGTCGCGCGGGCTCGTTCCCTATGTGCGGCGGAGCTGCGACCTGCCGGACCCGATGCCCCGCCCGGACCCCGGATATGGAGTCTGCCGGCGCTGAGGCGCGCTATTTTTCCGCCTTCTTCTCCCAGCGGCCGCCCTCTTCGGACCAGTATTGCGCCGAGGCCCCCGCTCCGGTCAGCGCGCGCCACTGGCCGCGCGCGTGGTCCACCGCCATCGGGTCGCGGCCATCGAACAGGATCCAGACCCGTTCCGTGGCGGCGACCTCCTCCGCCGTCACCTCCGCGCCCTCGACCGCCATCACCGCCTGCCGCCCCTCGGGCCGGGGGGCGTGGGTCAGCAGCACGGGTTGCAGCGCGTCATGCGGCCCGCCCGCAAGGCCATGCGGCAGGAAGCCCTCCTCCGGCCCGAGCCAGAGCTTCTGGTCATACCAGTCCATCCGCTCCGGCGTGCGCCCGCGCAGTTCCACCCGCCAGCCCTGCGACAGCGCGCGGCTCAGCAGGCTGGCGACGACATCCTCCACCGCCGATTGCGTGACGTGATAGAACAGCGCGGGCATCAGGCCTCGAACTGCTCCCGGATCAGCCGGTCGAGCGTCATCACCCCCCAGCCGGTCGCGCCCTTCGGCGCCAGCATGGTTTCCCCGGGCGGCAGCGCCACCCCCGCGATGTCGATATGGCACCAGGGCACATCCACCACGAATTTCTTCAGGAAGGCGGCGGCGGTGATCGACCCGCCCCAGCGGCCGCCGGTGTTCTTGATATCGGCCAGCCGCGAGGTGATCAGCGCGTCATAGGCCGGATCGAGCGGCATCGGCCAGGCACCCTCGCCCTCCGCCTTCGCGGCCTTCAGCACGGCATCGCACAGCGCGTCGTCATTGGTGAACACCCCGGCGCGTTCATGGCCGAGCGCGACGATGATCGCCCCGGTCAGCGTCGCGAGGTCGATGATCGCGCGCGGCTTGAACCGCTGCTGCGCATACCACAGCACATCGGCCAAAACGAGCCGCCCCTCGGCATCGGTGTTCACCACCTCGATCGTGTCGCCCTTCATCGAGCGCACGATATCCCCCGGCCGCTGCGCCCGCCCGTCGGGCATGTTCTCGACCAGACCGACCAGACCGACGACATTGGCCCGCGCCTTGCGCAGCGCGAGCGTGCGCATCACGCCCGCCACCACGCCCGCGCCGCCCATGTCCATCGTCATCTCTTCCATCCCGGCGGCGGGCTTGATGGAAATGCCGCCGCTGTCGAAGCAGACCCCCTTGCCGACGAGCGCGAGCGGCGCGCCCTCGCCGCCGTTCCAGCGCATGACGACCACTTTCGACGGGCTTTCCGACCCCTGCCCCACCGCCAGAAGCGCCCTGAGCCCGAGTTCCGCCAGCTCCGCCTCCTCCAGGATTTCGACGTCCAGCCCGATTTCCTGCATCGCCGCCAGCCGCGCCGCGAAATCCCCGGTCGTGAGGATATTCGCCGGTTCGTTCACCAGATCGCGGGTGAAGAACACCCCCTCGGCCAGCGCGGCATGGGGCGCGGCGGCGCGGGCGACCTCCTCGGGCTTCGCCACCATCAGCGTCACCGCCCCCGGCGCGGGTTTCTGCGCGGTGTGATAATCGAAGCGATAGGCCCTGAGTGCCAGCCCGAAGGCCAGTTCCGCCGCCCGGGGATGGCCCTCGGCGATGACCAACGCGCCCTCGGGGCCAAGCGTCTTGCCGATGCGGGCGCCCGCCTTGCGCGCCTCCTCCTGCCCGGCCTTGCGGTCGAGCGCGATCAGTTCCAGCGCCTCCGCCGCAAGCCCCGCCGGAAAGCCCAGCACGAGCGACTCGCCCGGCTTCACCTTGCCCCAGGCCTCCGACGCCAGCGCGCGCGAAACGGCGCCCCGCGTCAGCTTGTCCAGCCGGCGCCCCGCGGGCGACAGCGCCGCCCCGACGATCAGCGCGATGCGCCCCCTTTGGGTGGCGAACGCCTCCGGATCGGTCTGAACGAAAGCAATGGCGACGGGGTGGGTCATGGTACCTATCCTGCGGGCAAATTCCCGCCGAGCCTAGCGAGCCCGCATCGAAATGAAAAGCACGCCCGATCCCGTGTCCGGCGCTTTCGCACAGGGAAGCCCGAGCGTATGCGGATCGGCGCCAACGCAGGCGGGCGGGCTGGCGCGGCTTTCGCGCGCGGGGCAGGCCCGACCGGCGACCCGGCGCGGGCGCGCGAAACCCGGGGCTTTCGCGCGCCCGCGCCGCGGGGTAGACAGGGGGAAACAGGCAAACCCCGGACCGGACAGTGACTCAGCTCGACCGATACCTTTTTACCCGGCTGACGGCGCTTTTCGGCTTTTTCGCGCTGGTGCTGGTCTCGGTCTATTGGGTGAACCGGGCGGTGTCGCTGTTCGACCGGCTGATCGGTGACGGGCAGACCGCCTGGGTTGTGCTGGAATTCACCCTGCTGACGCTGCCCAATGTGGTCCGGCTGGTGCTGCCGATCGCGGGATTCGCGGCGACGATCTATGCGATCAACCGGCTGAGCGCGGATTCCGAACTGGTGGTGATGCAGGCGACGGGGGCTTCGCCCTGGCGGCTGGCGCGGCCGGTGGCGCTGTTCGGGATCATGGTGGCGGTGCTGATGATGGTGCTGGTGCATGTGCTGGTGCCGGCCTCGCGCGCGAAGCTGGCCGAGCGGCAGGCCGAGGTGGCCGAGAACGTCACCGCGAGCTTCCTCAGCGAGGGCAGCTTCCAGCATCCCGCGAAGGATGTGACGATCTACATCCGGCAGATTTCGGCCCGGGGCGAATTGCTCGACCTGTTCCTGTCCGATGCCCGCGACGGGGCCGCGCGCACCACCTATACCGCCGAAAAGGCGCTGATCGTGCGCTCGGACACCGGGCCGAAGCTGATCATGCTGAACGGCATGGCGCAGACGCTGCGGGTCGCGGACGAGAGCCTCTCCATCACCCGCTTCGCCGATCTGACCTATGACATCGGCGCGCTGATCGGCAGCCGGGGGCGCAGCCGGATCAGTTGGGAGGAAGTGCCGAGCTGGCGGCTGATCGCGCCTTCGGACGCGCTTCTGGAACAGACCGGATCGACGGCGACCGAAGCGCTTTACGAGTTGAACGACCGGGCGGCGCGGCCGCTGATCGCGCCCGTCGCGGCGCTGATCGGGGCGGCGGCGCTGATGCTCGGGGGCTTTTCGCGCTTCGGCATGACATGGCAGATCCTGACCGCCGTGCTTGGGTTGATCGTGCTGCAATTCCTGTCGAATGCGGTGCAGGGCACGATCCGGGACAATCCGGGGCTCTGGGCGCTGGCCTATCTGCCGGCGGCGGTGGGTCTTGCGGCGGTGGCGGGGATGCTGTGGTGGGCCGGACGTCCGCGCCCGGTGCGGAGGGTGGCGCCATGACACTGGCCATCTACATCGCGCGGCGCTTCCTGCGCGCCTTTCTGATCGTGCTGGCGACCTTCTGGGGCATTCTGTTCCTGATCGAGATGGTCGAGAAGATCCGCTCCTTCGGCGCCCAGATCACGCTTGGCCAGGCGGCGCATCTGGCGGCGCTGGCGGTGCCGCAGTCGCTTTACACCATCCTGCCGATCCTGACGGTGCTGGCGGCGGTGCTGCTCTTCGTCGGCATGGCGCGGTCGTCGGAACTGGTGGTGATCCGGGCCGCGGGGATGCCCGCGCTGCGGATGCTGATCTCGCCGGTGCTGGTCGCCTTCCTGATCGGGGTGGTGGCGGTGGCGGCGGGCAATCCGATCGTCTCGGCCACCTCGAAACGCTATGAGGAACTCGCCGGGCGCTACCGTTCGGGCGGGGCGGAAACCGTGTCGATCGGCTCCGAGGGGATCTGGATGCGGCAGGGCATGGCGGACGACAGCGGCGAACAGGCGGTGATCCGCGCCACGCGCGCGAGCCTTGATGCCACGCATCTGAACGGGGTGACCTTCCTGATCTTCTCGCCCGAACATGGGCTGGTGCGCCGGATCGACGCGGATGCGGCGGTTCTGACCGGCCGGACCTGGCAGCTGACCGGGGTGAAGGACTGGCCGCTCGGCGCCTCGACCAACCCCGAACGCGATGCGGTGCGGACGGACAGTCTTTCCCTGCCCTCCGACCTGACGGCGGAGCGGATCCGCGACAGTTTCGGCACCCCCTCGGCGGTGCCGGTGTGGAAGCTGCCGGGCTTCATCAAGGGGCTGGAGAACGCCGGTTTCTCCGCCCGGCGGCATATGCTGTGGTTCCAGATGGAACTGGCGCTGCCGCTGATTCTGGCGGCGATGGTGCTGATCGCGGCGGGGTTCAACATGGCGCATGTGCGCTTCGGACAGACCGGGGCGATGGTGCTGCTGACGCTCGGGGCGGGGCTCGCGGCGTTTTTCCTGCGCAATATCGCGCAGGTTCTGGGTGATAATGGACAGATTCCGGTGGCGCTGGCGGCCTGGGCGCCACCGGCGATCGCGCTGATGTTGGCGCTTGCTCTGGTTCTGGCACGGGAGGACGGCTGATGCTGCGCAAGATCCTGCTGGCTTCCCTGATGACGACGGCGCTGGTCGCGCCGCTCAGGGCCGAGCCGCCGGGCGGCTATACCGCCGGTCAGGCGGACGAGGCCGCAACCCTCACCGCCGACCGGATCGTGCTGACCGGGCAGGACCGGCTGACCGCCGAAGGCGGGGTCGAGGTCTGGTGGAAGGACAACCACCTGACGGCGCGGCGGGTGGTCTATGACATGTCCGCCGACCGGCTGGTGATCGAGGGGCCGCTGCGGCTCGAACAGCCCGGGCAGGCCGGTTCGGTGCTGGTCGCCGATCAGGCCGAACTGTCGCGCGACCTGCAACATGGGGTGATGACCGGGGCGCGCATGGTGATGGCGCGCGAACTGCAACTGGCGGCGGCGCGGATCGAACGGCAGGACGGCACCGTCACTACGCTGGACAATGTGGTCGCCTCGTCGTGCCAGGTCTGCGCCTCCGACCCGACCCCGCTGTGGGAGATCCGCGCCCGGCACATCACCCATGACGCCGCCACGCAACAGCTCCATTTCCGGGATGCGCAGTTCCGCTTCATGGGCGTGCCGCTGATGTGGACCCCCGCGCTGCGCCTGCCCGATCCGACGGTCGAGCGCATGAGCGGCGTGCTGCGCCCCGAATTCCGGACGACGACGAACCTCGGCCCCGGGGTGAAGATCCCGTATTTCTTCGCGCTCGGCCCTTCGGCGGACCTGACGCTGACGCCCTATCTGTCGGCGAACTGGACCCGGACGATGGGGATGCGCTACCGGCAGGCCTTCGCGCCCGGGATGCTGACGGTCGAGGGCGCGGTCTCGAACGATTCGATCCGCGAAGGCGACACCCGCGGCTACCTCTTCGCCAACGGCAGCTTCGCGATGCCGGATGACTTCACGCTGGGCGTGCAGGTGCAGATGGCGACGGATGGCGGCTACCTGACCGATTACGACATCACCGACGACGACCGGCTGTGGTCCGGCCTCACGCTGGAAAAGGTGCAGCGGCAGGAGATGATCTGGCTGCGGATCGGCAACACCCATTCGATCCGCGAAGGCGAAAGCAACGCGACCCAGCCGATGGCCTCGGGCGATTTCGCCTGGACGCGGGTGTTCCGCCCGAACTGGATCGGCGGGGAGATGGCGCTCGACTGGGGCATCCACATGCACCGCCGGTCCTCGACCGACCCGTTCGACACCTCGCGGGATGACGATCTGGTGGCCGATGGGCGCGACATGCTGCGCACCTCGCTCGAAGCGGACTGGCGGCGGCAATGGCTGCTGCCGGGGGGGATCCTCGGGGCGACACTGGGCAATGTCGCGACCGACGTGATCTCGGTGAGGCAGGATGACGACTGGCACGGCGACCGGATCCGGGTGCTGCCCACGCTCGGGGCGGAGGTCCGCTGGCCCTGGGTCGCCGCCTCCGGCCGCGCAAGCAACGTGATCGAACCCGTGGCACAGGTGCTGTGGAGCCCGAACAACATCCGCCGCGTCCCGAACGAGGACAGCCTGCTGACCGAATTCGACGAAGGCAACATGTTCGCGATCTCGCGCTTTCCGGGGGCGGATGCGCGCGAACAGGGGCTGCGGGCGAACCTCGGGGCAAGCTGGACCCGGCTGGATGCGGCCGGGTGGTCGCTGGGCGTGACGGGGGGGCGCGTGCTGCGGGCAAAGAACCTGCGCCAGTTCCCCGAAGGCTCGGGGCTGTCGGGCACGCGTTCCGACTGGCTTCTGGGCACCACGCTGACGGCGGCGAATGGCTTCACGCTGGCGAACCGGGCGCTGTTCGACGACGATTTCGACTTCTCGCGCGAGGAGATGCGCATCGGCTACATGGCCGATGACTATCAGCTGGCGCTCGGCTATCTGTGGATGCGCGAGAACGCATTGGAAGGCCGGCCCGACGCGACCAGCGAATTGCTGCTGGAAGCGGGCTGGAAATGGACGGACGGCTGGCGCAGTTCGCTCAACACCCGCTACGACTTCACCGCCGAACGCGCCGCGAAGGCGGCCTTCGGGCTTGAATATGCCAACGAGTGCCTGGCGGTCGATCTTTCCCTCTCGCGTCGGTTCACGTCCTCCTCTAGTGTGGAGCCGGAAACGAGCGTGGGGATCTCGGTGCAGCTTGCCGGTTTCGGCGGCGGCACGAGGGCGGGCGCGGCGCAACAGGTCTGCCGCTGATCCGAGGGCGCAGGACAAGACGAACGGACGACGAATGACGAAGAAAGTGCGTTTCTCCCCGCTGCTGGCCGCGGCTCTGGCGATCGGAATGTCGGCGGCGGCACCCATGGCACAGGCGCAATCCGGACTGTTCGCCCCGGTGGTGACGGTGAACGGCATGGGCATATCGCGTTACGAACTGGAGCAGCGGGCCCGCTTCATGCAGCTGCTGCGCCAGCCGGGCGATGTGCGCGCAGCCGCCGAGAAATCCCTGATCGAGGACCGCCTGCGGCAATGGCAGGCGAAGCGCGACGGCGTTACCCTGAAGCCCGAGCAGATCCAGGAGGGGATGGAGGAATTCGCCGGTCGTGCGAAGCTGACGCGCGAGCAGTTCGTGGCGGAACTGACGCAGGCGGGCGTTTCGGAACAGACCTTCCGCGATTTCGTGCAATCCGGGATGCTGTGGCGCGAGGTGATCCGGGCGCGCTACATGGGCCGGGTGCAGGTTTCGGCTGCCGATGTGGCGCGCGCGAAGCTGGTCGAATCCGAACGCGGGCGCGGGACGCGGGTGCTGATGTCGGAAATCATCATTCCCAACCCGCCCGAACATGCCGCCGAGGCGCGCGCACTGGCCGAACAGGTGTCGCACCTGCGCGGCGAGGGCGAATTCGGCAATGCGGCGCGGCAGGTTTCGGCCACCGCATCGCGCGAACAGGGCGGGCGGCTCGACTGGGTTCCGTTGCAGAACCTGCCCCCGGCGCTGCGCCCGGTGATTCTGGCGCTGAAACCCGGCGAGGCGACGCAGCCGATCGAACTGGGCGGCGCCTGGGGGATCTTCATGCTGCGCGCGCTGGATGAGCGCGGCGCGGTGGGCGGACAGCCGCAAAAGCTGGGCTATGCGGTGCTGGCGCTTGGCACGCCGGGCTCGCAGCAGGCCGCCGATCTGGCGGCGCGGGTGGCGGCGGGGGCGAAGCGCTGCGACGATCTGTATACCGTCGCGAAGGATCTGCCCGCCTCGGTGCTGAGCCGGGTGGAACCGGCGGCGCAGGGCGCCATTCCGCAGGACATCGCCGTGGCGCTCTCGCATCTCGACATCGGCGAGACGACGACCCTGCAACGCGGCGGGCAGCAGGATCTGATCATGCTCTGCTCGCGCGAACATGCCGGGGACGAAGCGCAGATGCCGACCGACGACCAGATCCGCAACAACCTGCTGAACGAACGGCTGTCCAATTATTCGGAGAATTTCCTGGCCGATCTGGTCTCGGATGCGGTGATCACCCGGCCATGACGCGCGACCTGCCGGTGATCGTAAGCTGCGGCGACCCTTCGGGCATCGGCCCCGAAATCGCCGCCAAGGCGTGGGAGGTGCTGGGCGCGGCGCTGCCCTTCGTCTGGCTGGGGGATCCCGCGCATCTGCCGAAGGGCACGCCTCTGCGCGAGATCGCCGATCCGGCGGAGGCGATGCTGCATGCGGGCTCGGCCCTGCCGGTGCTGCCCCACCCCTTCCCCGCTGCCGCCATTCCGGGCCAGCCGGACCCGGCCAATGCGGCGGCTGTCATCGCCGTGATCGAACGCGCGGTGCGGCTGGTGCAGGCGGGCGCGGCGCTGGCCCTGACCACCGCGCCGATCCACAAGAAGGCGCTAAAGGACGGGGCGGGCTTTGCCTTTCCGGGCCATACCGAATTCCTGGCGCATCTGGCGGGCGGGGCCGAGGTGGTGATGATGCTCGCCGCCGAAGGCCCGCAGCCGCCGCTGCG
This sequence comes from Paenirhodobacter sp., assembly GCF_047600745.1. Lineage (GTDB taxonomy): Bacteria > Pseudomonadota > Alphaproteobacteria > Rhodobacterales > Rhodobacteraceae > Rhodobacter. The sequence goes on from NZ_JASGKI010000004.1 coordinate 1,385,025, forward strand.
CGTCGTGCCCGCAACCATCCACATCGCGCTGGCAGACGTGTCCCGCGCCTTCACGCCCGAGGTGCTGCGCGACACGATCCGCATCACCGCCGAGGGGCTGCGCCGCGATTTCGCCATCGACAATCCGCGCATCGCCGTCGCCGGGCTGAACCCCCATGCGGGCGAAGGCGGCGCGATGGGGCGCGAGGAAATCGACTGGATGCGCGACGTTCTGGAGGGGATGCGGGCCGAGGGCTTTGCCGTTTCCGGCCCCCTGCCCGCCGATACGATGTTCCACCCGGCGGCGCGGGCGCGCTATGACGCCGCCGTCTGCGCCTATCACGATCAGGCGCTGATCCCGATCAAGACGCTGGATTTCGACGGCGGGGTGAACGTGACGCTGGGCCTGCCCTTCGTGCGGACCTCTCCCGACCACGGCACCGCCTATGACATCGCGGGCACCGGCCGGGCCGACCCCGCCAGCCTGATCGCCGCGCTGAAGATGGCCGCGCGGATGGGCACGGCGAGGCGCGGCTGATGGCGGCGATCGACGGCCTGCCGCCGCTGCGCGAGGTGATCCGCGACCATGATCTGGTGGCGAAGAAGAGCCTCGGCCAGAACTTCCTGCTGGACCTGAACCTGACCGCCAAGATCGCGCGGGCGGCGGGGGATCTGTCGGGCTGCGATGTGCTGGAGGTCGGCCCCGGCCCCGGCGGGCTGACGCGCGGGCTTTTGGCCGAAGGGGCGCGGCGGGTGCTGGCGGTCGAGAAGGACCCCCGCTGCCTGCCCGCGCTGGCCGAGATCGCCGCGCATTACCCCGGGCGGCTGGAGGTGATTCAGGGCGACGCGCTGGAGGTCGATACCCGCGCGCATCTGACCCCGCCGATCCGGATCGCGGCGAACCTGCCCTATAACGTCGGGACCGAACTGCTGGTGCGCTGGCTGACCCCGCCCGACTGGCCACCGTTCTGGGACAGCCTGACGCTGATGTTCCAGAAAGAGGTGGCCGAGCGGATCGTGGCGAAGCCCGGCTCCAACCATTACGGGCGGCTGGCGCTGCTGGCGCAATGGCGCTGCGAGGCGCGGATCGTGATGATCCTGCCGCCCGAAGCCTTCACCCCCGCGCCCAAGGTCCATTCCGCGGTGGTGCATCTGAAGGCCCTGCCCGCGCCGCGCTACCCGGCCGATCCGAAGGTTCTCGAACGGGTGGTGGCGGCGGGCTTCAACCAGCGGCGCAAGATGCTGCGCTCTTCGCTGAAGGGGCTGCATCCCCGGATCGAAGAGCTGCTCGACGAAGCCGGCATCCCGCCGACCGAGCGCGCCGAGCGGGTGACGCTCGAACAATTCTGCCATCTGGCGCGGCTTCTGGCGCGCTGACTCCGGGGAGGGAAAATGTCCGACGAGGAATATGTCTACGACGAGGCCAGCGGCGAATGGCGCCCGGCGTCGGAAATGCAGGCCGCGGCCAGGGTGACGGTGCGCGATGCGTCGGGCAACGAACTGGCCGATGGCGATCAGGTCGTTCTGGTCAAGGATCTGAAGGTCAAGGGCACCAGCACCACGCTGAAACAGGGCACCGTGATCCGCGCGATCCGCCTGACCGACGACCCGGATCTGATCGACTGCCGCCACGACACGATCAAGGGTCTGGTGCTGCGCACCGAATTCGTCCGCAAGCGGTAACTCCGGCGAAGGCGTATCCGGCTTGCAGACGGCACGCCGGACCGCGCCCCCGGTCCACTCCCACAAGGGGGACAACGCCAGAGCCGATCTCAGTTTACCGTTCCCCACCCCCGCGAGGAGGACGGACAACGGGCGCCACCTATCCGGCCTCCACGGTGCCTATTTCGGTTCATCCCCGCGCGCGGGGAACAGAGTAGGCAGGTGCCATCCTGTTGGATTTCACCCGGTTTATTCCCGCGCGTGCGGGGAAGGGCCCGCCCAAACCGACGCCGGAATTCCGGACTGCGGTTCATCCCCACGCGCGCGGGGAACGGGAGGTCAGCGCCTGCAACGCCGCCGCACTCGCCGGTTCATCCCCGCGCGCGCGGGGAACGGGTCGACGGCGATTCTGACATGTTGTCGGCCACCGGTTCATCCCCGCGCGCGCGGGGAACGGGTCATCGGTTGGGATCTGGGCGCAGGTCTCGCCGGTTCATCCCCGCCCGCGCGGGGAACGGTCTTCCGTTGCGGGGGAAACCTGCCCCCGGATAGGATCAAGGCCGCCCGGAGGCGGCCTTTTTTCATTCGCCGGCGGCTTCGCCCGGAGCTTCGGCGGTGGCCTCTTCGCCCTTCGGGACGCGGGGCTTGCGCGGGCCGCGGCGGGTGCGGGGCCTTGGGCGCGCCGCCTCGTCCTCGGGGAGTTCGGCGACCGGGGCCGCCTGTTCCGCGGTTTCGACCGGCTCGGACAGGCCCGGTTCCGGCGTGGGTTCGGACGCGCGGCGGCGGGACGGCCGGGGTTCGGGCGCCGCCTCGGCTTCCGGCTCTACCGGTTGCGGGGCACGCGCCTCGGGCGTTTCGACCAGGCCCGGGCCTTCGTCCTCGGTCACCAGAGGCTCGGCGATCGGCGCCTCTTCGTAGCGGGGCTGATCGTCGCGCTCGCCACGCTCCGGCCGCTCGCGGCCATTCTGCTGATAGCTGCGCTGACGCTCTTCCTGCTCGCGCGCCATTTCGCGCTGCGCCTCGCCCAGCATCCGGGTGTAATGCTCGGCATGTTGCAGGAAATTCTGCTCGGCCACGCGGTCGTTGCCAAGCTGCGCGTCCCGCGCCAGCGCGAGATATTTGTCAATGATTTGCTGCGGCGTTCCACGCACCTTGCCCTCGGGGCCGGAGCTGTCGAAGACGCGGTTGATGATGTTGCCGATCGAGCGCTGGCGGTTCGACTTGTTGCGCGAACGGGATTTGGAAGATCTCATGGGCCTTCGTCGGTTGTGCCCTTCCGGGCGCTGAATTCGGGTCGAATATGGACCCGCACCATGGTCAGGGACTACGCCGCGGAAATCTTCCGCCGAGACCCCATGACCCGCACTGTGAGCTGAGCCGTGCGGTGAAATGAATTTCCTGCCGCACAACAGGGACTAAGCATTTCGGGCCGCAGCGTGCAAGGTCGAAATCCAAAGAATTCGCGGTTTTCCCCGGGTTTTCGGCCTGAAGCCGCCAGAAGTGCGGCGATCAGGCATCATCATGGCCGGGCTTGCGCGCGAAAACTGTGCGTGAACGACCGTCCAGATCGGGATGGACGGCAATCTCGGCGAATCCCTGCGCGGCGAGCATCCCCGACACGGCCTCCCCCTGAGTCGGGCCGATTTCCAGCACGATCCGCCCCCCCGGCAGCAGCCGCGCCAGCGCGCCCCGGCTGATCGCGCGATAGGCATCGAGGCCGTCGCCCCCCGGCGTCAGCGCGGCCAGAGGCTCCCAGTCGCGCACATCGGGCGCGAGCCCCGCCATTTCGTCGGCGGCGATATAGGGCGGGTTCGACACGATCAGGTCGAACCGCCCCGGCACCGCCGCGAACCAGTCCGAGGGCACGAAGCGCGCGCGCTCCGCCACGCCCAGCCGGGCGGCATTGTCCCGCGCGACGGCAAGCGCCTCGGGCGAAATGTCGGTGCCGGTGCCCATCGCATCGGGCATCCCCTTCAGCAGGCTGATCAGGATGCAGCCCGTGCCGGTGCCCAGATCCAGCACATTGGCGAAAGGCTCCGCCAGCGCCAGTTCCACCAAAATCTCGGTCTCGGGCCGCGGGTCCAGCGTCGCGCGCGTCACCCGGAATTCATGGCCCCAGAAGCGGCGTGTGCCGGTGATCTGCGCCACCGGCTGATGCGCCGCACGCGCGGCCAGCGCAGCATCGAACACCGCCCGCTGCGCATCGCTCAGATCGTCCTGCAAGGCGAGCGTCAGCCGCTCCGGCGGCACGCCCATCGCATGCGCCATCAGCCGCCGCGCATCGGTGGCCGCCCCCGCGATCCCGGCCGCAAGCAGCGCCCGCGTGCCGAGAACCAGCGCCTCCTGCGCCCTCACCCCTCCATCTCCGCCAGCTTCCGCGCCTGATCGTCGGCGACCAGCGCGTCGATCACTTCGCTCAAGTCGCCGTTCATGATCTGCGGCAGGGCGTAAAGCGTCAGGTTGATCCGGTGATCCGTCATCCGCCCCTGTGGAAAGTTGTAGGTACGGATCCGTTCCGACCGGTCGCCGGAGCCGACCTGCGATTTGCGGTCGGCGGCGCGGGCATCGGCGAGCCGTTCGCGCTCCATCTCATACAGCCGCGCGCGCAGCACGGCCATGGCGTTCGCCCGGTTCTGGTGCTGGCTCTTCTCCGAAGAGGTCACGACGATCCCGGTGGGCAGGTGGGTGATCCGCACCGCCGAATCGGTGGTGTTGACGTGCTGCCCACCCGCGCCGGACGACCGCATCGTGTCGATCCGAATGTCGCTGGCGGGGATGTCGATGTCGACCTCCTCGGCCTCGGGCAGGACGGCGACGGTGGCGGCGGAGGTATGGATCCGCCCGCCCGCCTCGGTCTCCGGCACGCGCTGGACCCGATGCACACCGGATTCGTATTTCAGCCGGGCGAAGACGCCCTCCCCCTCGATCCGCGCGACGGCTTCCTTCACCCCGCCAAGCTCGGAGGGCGTGAACTCCATCATCTCGAACCGCCAGCCCTGCGCCTCGGCATGGCGCTGATACATCCGCAGCAGATCGCCCGCGAAGAGCGCCGCCTCCTCCCCCCCGGTGCCGGGGCGGATTTCCAGAATCGCGGGCCGGGCATCGGCGGCATCCTTCGGCAGAAGCGCCAGCCGCAACGCCTGTTCCATCTCCGGAATGCGGGCGCGCAGGCGGGGCAGTTCCTCCTCCGCCAGCGCCTTCATTTCGGGGTCGGCAAGCCAGCCCTCGGCCTCCGCCACATCTTCCAGCGCCTGCCGATAGGCGGCGATTTCGTCCACCACGGGCTTCAGCTCGGAATATTCGCGCGACAGGGCGGCGATCTCGGCGGGCGCCGTGGTCGCGTTCAGCTTCGCCCCGACATAATCGAAGCGCTGCGCGATCTGGGCGAGTTTATCCATCGGAACCATGCCAAACCCTGTGGCGGTTTCGCGTCTGCGGGTCAAGACCCGCGCGGGGCGGGGTTTACCTGCGCGGCGGGTATTCTTATATGAATTGTCACCCTTGCCGGAGCGGACCCCATGACCACCGAAACCGAGCAGCCAGCCGAAGGCACGCCGCTGATCAAGCCCTCGACCACCGAGCATCCGTTGTATGACGCGATCGCCGACGCCTGCCGGACGGTCTTCGACCCGGAAATCCCGGTGAATATCTATGACCTCGGCCTGATCTACACCGTCACCATCAGCGATGAGAATGACGTCGACATCATCATGACCCTGACCGCGCCGGGCTGTCCGGTGGCGGGCGAGATGCCCGAATGGGTGCAGAACGCCATCGAATCCGTGCCGGGTGTGCGGTCGGTCAACGTCACCATGACCTTCGACCCGCAATGGGGGATGGACATGATGTCGGACGAGGCGCGGCTCGAACTGGGCTTCATGTAACCTGCGGAGGATCCGATGACGGACAAGCTGTTCACCCCGGGCCGCCTTGGCCGGATCGAGATCGCCAACCGCGTCGTGATGGCGCCGCTGACGCGCAACCGCGCCTTTGACCGGGTACCCACCGATCTGATGGTGGAATATTACCGCCAGCGCGCCGGGGCGGGGCTGATCGTCTCGGAGGGCACGCAGATTTCGCCGGTGGGTCAGGGCTATGCCTGGACGCCGGGGATCCACACGCCCGCGCAGGTCGCGGGTTGGCGCAGGGTCACCGATGCGGTCCATGCCGAAGGCGGCAGGATCGTGTGCCAGATCTGGCATGTCGGGCGGATTTCCCTGCCCGCGATCATCGAGGGTGGGCTGACGCCGGTCGCGCCTTCGGCCATCGCCGCGCGGGCGAAGACCTTTGACGGTACGAATTTCGCCGAAACCGGCGTGCCTCATGCCCTGACCCTCCCGGAAATCGAGGCGACGCTGGCCGATTATGCCCACGCCGCCGCCTGCGCGGTGGAGGCGGGCTTTGATGGGGTCGAGATCCACGCCGCCAACGGCTATCTGATCGACCAGTTCCTGCGCGATACCTCCAACGCCCGGACGGATGCCTATGGCGGGCCGATCGCCAACCGGGTGCGGTTCCTGCGCGAGGTGCTGGCCGCGGTGACCGGCGCGATCGGCGCGGACCGCACCGGGATCCGGGTCTCGCCCTGGTCGAATGCGAATGCCGTGGGGCTCGACAGCGACACCCCCGCCCTATGCGCCGCCGTGGCCGAGGTGCTGAACGCCCATGACCTCGCTTTCGTCCATGTCGTCGAGGGCCAGACCGGCGGGCCGCGCGACACGCCGGACGCCACGTTGGCGGCGTTCCGGGCCTCGCTCAAGGCGCCCTATATCGCCAACAACGGCTATACGCGCGAGATGGCGGTTTCCGCCGTCGCCTCGGGCCGGGCCGATGCGGTGGCCTTCGGACGGGCCTTCATCGCGAACCCCGACCTTCCGGCGCGACTGCGGGCCGATGTGCCGCTGACGCCCCCGCGCAAGGAATTCTTCTACGGCGGCGGCGCCGAGGGCTATACCGATTATCCCGTGCTGCCTGTTGCGGTGGGCCGGGCCTGAGCCTATCTTGACGCGAAAAGGAGACCGCCCATGTTCGCCATGCCCGGCAAGCCCCCCGTCACGCTGACCCCCGCCGCCATCGCGCAGATCGCGGCGCTGATGGCGCGCGAAAACGCGGCGGGCTTCCGGATCGGGGTGAAGAAGGGCGGTTGCGCGGGGATGGAATACACGATGGAGATCGCGCAGGAGGCCGGACCTGCCGATCTGGTGGTCGAAGACGGCCCTGCCCGCGTGCTCATCGCCCCCACGGCGCAGATGTTCATGATCGGCACCGAGATCGACTATGAAATCGGCGTGCTGGAATCGGGCTTCAAGTTCCACAACCCGAATGTCGTCGAAAGCTGCGGCTGCGGCGAATCGGTGAAGTTCCGCGACAGCTGACTCCGCTAGCGTTATCAGAAATTCTGCGGCGCTTTGCCCTTTGCGGGCGGGCGCCGCTTCGCCTAATCTTGCCCGGAAAATCCTGGAGGGACGGATGCGCAAGAAACTCGCGGCGGGTAACTGGAAAATGAATGGGCTGACGGCCAGCCTGACCGAGGTGGAGGCGCTGATTGCCGCGCATCCCGCACCGGGCTGCGAGGTGCTGCTGTGCCCGCCCGCAACGCTGGTCGCGGCGATGGCCGGGGTGGCGAAGGGCCGGATCGCGGTCGGCGGGCAGGATTGCCATGCCAAGGTCTCGGGCGCACATACCGGCGACATTTCCGCGCAGATGCTGAAGGATGCGGGCGCGAGCCATGTCATCGTCGGCCATTCGGAGCGCCGCGCCGACCATGGCGAGACGGACGCCATCGTCTGCGCCAAGGCCGCCGCCGCGCTGGCCGAGGGGCTGATCGCGGTCGTCTGCCTGGGCGAAACCGAGGCGGAACGCGATTCGGGCGCGACGCTCACGGTGATCGGCGCGCAACTGGCCGGTTCGGTGCCGGAGGCGGCGACGGGCGCCACCGTTGTCATCGCCTATGAGCCGGTCTGGGCCATCGGCACCGGGCGCACGCCCACGCTTGACCAGATCGCCGAGGTTCATGACTTCATCCGCGGCGAATTGGTGAAACGCTTCGGGACCGAGGCCGAAGGGTTCCGGCTGCTCTACGGCGGCTCGGTGAAACCGTCGAATGCGGCCGAGATCTTTGCCGTTTCCAACGTCGATGGCGCGCTGGTGGGCGGGGCCTCGCTGAAGGCCGCCGATTTCGGCGCGATCATCGCCGCCTTGGGCTGATCCCCGGGCAACGCGCCCTATGCCTGTCGTCCGAGCGTCTGCCGATGCCCGGACGCATGCGCTTTCCAAAGAACGGCCGGATCGTCGTGCCGACGAAGTGGGGCATGGCGGCGATCCGCAGCTAACCCGCCAGACCAAGAACCACCGGCATCGCGACGACCGCGATCAGCGTCTGCGCCGCGATGATCCCGGCCATCATCGGCGCGTCGCCTCCCAGCTGCCGCGCAAGGATATAGGAGGACGAGGCGGTCGGCAGGCTCTGGAACATCAGGAGCGCGAAGGTGACATCCGCGTCCAGCCCGAAGCCCCGCGCGAGGGCCCATGTCACCCCCGGCATCAGCCCGAACTTCGCCAGCGAGGACACCGCCACCGGCACGCCCCAGCCGCGCGCGCCCCGGAACTCCAGCGCCGCGCCCACGCACAACAGCCCGAGCGGCAGTGCCGCCGCGCCAAGCGCCTTCAGCGCCATATCCACCCCCGGCGGCAGGCCCAACCCCGTCAGCCGCAACACGATCCCCCCGGCACAGGCCAGGAGCAGCGGGTTGCGCGCCACATTGACCAGCGCGCCCCGGGCACTGACCGGCATCGCCCCATAGCGCGCGAAGACCAGCACGCTGAGCAGGTTGACGGTCGGCACGATGACCGCATTGCACAGCGCCGCATAGGCCAGCCCCTCCGCGCCGAAGAGGCCGGTGGCGAGCGTGACGCCGATGTAATTGTTGAACCGGATCGCGCCCTGAAACACCGAGGTGAACCCCGGCCCATCCACCCGCAGGAAAGGCCGCATCACCACCATCAGCGCCGCGACCATGACCAACGCGGCCACCAGAACGGCGGCGAAACGGAGCACCGGAATCCGGCCGAATTCCGCCGTGGCAAGGCCATGCAGGAACAGCGAGGGCAGCAGGATGAAATAGCCCAGCCGCTCCGCCTGCGGCCAGAATCCTTCGGCCAGGAACCGGCGCCGCCGCAACACCTGCCCCGCCGCGAGCAGCAGCGCAATCGGCAGGAGGGCCAGGAAAATGTCGGACACGATGAGAATCCCGCGGGTGACGGCGCAGCTTCCCCGTTTCCCGCGCGCGGGGCAAGGGCGACATGTCCCATCGGGTCACTACGCGCCCCCAAGGGGGCGCAGGGACCAAGGGTGTGCATGCAGCCCCACCGACAGGCCGAGGCACTTATCGCCGGGGGATCGCACCAGATTGCCGGTTCGCTTTGCCCCACGCCGCGAGGACAGGGGCCGGTTCCGAAGGCACCTACCTTCCGGAGCAACGTTTTGCCCCGCGCGGGATTAGCGGCGATCCTGACGAAGGCGCCCTGCCCCGCAGTGCGGCGCCGACAGAGTGCCCAGCCCGCATCGTTCCGGGTCGGGACGGTCCCGGCTTTCGGCCACAGCGCAGGCACGGCGGCATCCGATCCGCGCGCCCAGGAGGGTTTTCACCCGGTCCGGCGCGGAATAATCCGGATTTTCATCATGCCGGAGCGGCGCAGGGGCACCGGACCTCTTGCCACCGGCGGTTATTCGGCATACCTGTGCATACAATAGCTTGCCGCCGCTCGCCAACCTTCTGCCTTTCGGCGTCCAAGCGCAAGCCGGCACCGGATTGTAGGGATACTCATGAGCCTGTATAGCGACTACCTCACCGAGATCGAAACCCGCAAGGAACAGGGCCTCCACCCCAAGCCCATCGACGATGGCGCACTGGTGCAGGAACTGATCGCCCAGATCGAGGACGCCGGGAGCCCGCACCGGGCCGCTTCGCTGAATTTCTTCATCTACAACGTCCTGCCGGGCACGACCAGCGCCGCCGGCGTCAAGGCCGCCTTCCTCAAGAAGATCGTGCTGGGCGAAGCGGTGGTGCCGGAAATCACCCCGGCCTTCGCGCTCGAACTGCTGTCGCATATGAAGGGCGGGCCCTCGGTCGAGGTGCTGATCGACCTCGCGCTCGGCACGGATGCCGCGATCGCGGCGCAGGCGGCGGAGGTGCTCAAGACGCAGGTGTTCCTGTATGACGCCGACATGTTCCGCCTGCGCGACGCCTACAAGGCCGGGAATGCGGTGGCGAAGGATGTGCTGGAAAGCTACGCCAAGGCCGAATTCTTCACCAAGCTCCCGGATGTCGAAGACGAAATCAAGGTCGTGACCTATATCGCCGCCGAGGGCGATATTTCGACCGACCTGCTGTCGCCGGGCAATCAGGCACATTCGCGCTCGGACCGGGAACTGCATGGGCTGTGCATGATCTCGCCCGAGGCGCAGAAGGAAATCGTGGCGCTGAAGGCCGCGCATCCCGACGCGCGCGTGATGATGATCGCCGAGAAGGGCACGATGGGCGTTGGCTCGTCGCGGATGTCCGGGGTGAACAACGTCGCGCTCTGGACCGGGCGGCAGGCCAGCCCCTATGTGCCCTTCGTCAACGTCGCCCCGGTGGTTGCGGGCACGAACGGCATCTCGCCGATCTTCGCCACCACGGTCGATGTGACCGGCGGCATCGGCATCAACCTGAAGAACTGGGTGAAGAAGACGGATGCCGAGGGCAAGCCGGTCCTGAACGCCGACGGCAACCCGGTTCTTGAGCAGAAATATTCGGTCGCGACCGGCACCGTTCTGACCATCGACGTGAAGAACAAGAAGCTCCGCGATGCGGATGGCAACGAACTGGTGGATGTCTCGGCGGCCTTCACGCCGCAGAAGATGGAATTCATGAAGGCGGGCAGCTCCTACGCCATCGTCTTCGGCAAGAAGCTGCAAACCTTCGCGGCGGAAACGCTGGGGGTCGAGGCCACCCCGGTCTTCGCGCCGAACAAGGAAATCACCGCCGAGGGCCAGGGCCTGACCGCGGTCGAAAAGATCTTCAACCGCAACGCCGTGGGCGTGACCCCGGGCAAGGTGCTGCATGCCGGGTCCGACGTGCGGGTGCGGGTGAATATCGTCGGCTCGCAGGACACCACCGGCCTGATGACGGCGCAGGAGCTTGAGGCGATGGCGGCCACCGTCATCTCCCCCATCCTCGACGGCGCCTATCAGTCGGGCTGTCACACGGCCTCCGTCTGGGACAAGAAGGCGCAGGTGAACATCCCGAAGCTGATGTCCTTCATGAACAACTTCGGCGTCATCACCGCGCGCGACCCGAAGGGCGTCTATCATTCGATGACGGACGTGATCCACAAGGTGCTGAACGACATCACCGTGGATGACTGGGCCATCATCATCGGCGGCGACAGCCACACCCGGATGTCGAAGGGCGTGGCCTTTGGCGCGGACTCTGGCACCGTGGCGCTGGCGCTGGCCACCGGCGAGGCGACGATGCCGATCCCGCAATCGGTGAAGGTCACCTTCAAGGGCAAGATGAAGCCCTGGATGGACTTCCGCGACGTGGTGCATGCGACGCAGGCGCAGATGCTGAAACAGCATGGCGACAACGTGTTCCAGGGCCGGATCATCGAGGTCCATATCGGCACGCTGCTGGCCGACCAGGCGTTCACCTTCACCGACTGGACGGCGGAGATGAAGGCCAAGGCGTCGATCTGCATCAGCCAGGACGACACCCTGATCGAATCGCTGGAAATCGCGAAACACCGCATCCAGATCATGATCGACAAGGGCATGGACAATGCCGCGCAGACGCTGAAGGGCCTGATCGCCAAGGCGGACAAGCGCATCGCCGAAATCCGTTCGGGCGAAAAACCGGCGCTGGCCCCCGACGACAACGCGAAATACTTCGCCGAGGTCGTCGTGGATCTGGATCTGATCGACGAACCGATGATCGCCGACCCGGATGTGAACAACGCCGATGTGTCGCGCCGCTACACCCATGACACGATCCGCCCGGTTTCCTACTACGGCGGGACGAAGAAGGTGGATCTGGGCTTCGTCGGCTCCTGCATGGTGCACAAGGGCGACATGAAGATCGTCGCGCAGATGCTGAAGAACCTCGAAAAGGCGCAGGGCAAAGTCGAGTTCAAGGCGCCGCTGGTCGTCGCCGCGCCGACCTACAACATCATCGACGAGTTGAAGGCCGAGGGCGACTGGGAGATCCTCCAGCGCTACTCCGGCTTCGAATTCGACGACATGTTCCCGAAGAACACGGCGCGCACGGAATACGAGAACATCCTTTATCTCGAACGCCCCGGTTGCAACCTGTGCATGGGCAACCAGGAAAAGGCGGAGAAGGGCGATACCGTTCTGGCCACCTCAACCCGGCTGTTCCAGGGCCGTGTGGTCGAGGATTCCGCCGAGAAGAAGGGCGAATCCCTGCTGGCTTCGACCCCGGTCGTTGTTCTGTCCGCGATTCTTGGTCGGACGCCGACGGCGGAGGAGTATCGGGCTGCGGTGGAGGGGATTGACCTGACGCGTTTTGCGCCGCCGCTGGAAAAGCCCGCGGTTTCGCATTCGGTGCATTTCTGAGGACACATATGGCCCCTTCCGTCTCGGGCGGAGGGGGCTTCCTGGCTCTCACGCTCTGGGGGATCCTGTTTCGGGATGGTGCGGGCGCCCGTGTCGGCGGGGCCTTGGGCGTCCGGCCCGGCCTGCCGTTTGTTGTGCCGCGCGGTCCGGTCGGTCGGGCAGAAGGTCCGCCGGCGCCTGGAATACCGTGCAGCCCGGTCGGCCGGGCAAAAGGTCCGCCAGTGCCTGTGGTGCCGCGCGGTCGGCGATGCAAAAGGCCCCGCCGTTTCCGGCGGGGCCTGTTTTTCCGGGCGCAGGCCCTCAGATCTTCGCGGTCAATTCCGGGACGGCGGTGAAGAGATCCGCGACCAGGCCGTAGTCTGCGACCTGGAAGATGGGGGCTTCTTCGTCCTTGTTGATGGCGACGATGACCTTGGAGTCCTTCATGCCGGCGAGGTGCTGGATCGCGCCGGAGATGCCGACGGCGACATAGAGCTCGGGGGCGACGACCTTGCCGGTCTGGCCGACCTGGCGGTCGTTCGGCGCATAGCCGCTGTCCACCGCGGCGCGCGACGCGCCGACGGCGGCGCCCAATTTATCCGCAAGCCCTTCGATCAGCGCGAAATTCTCCTCCGACCCGACGCCGCGGCCACCCGAAACCACGACCTTGGCCGAGGTCAGCTCGGGCCGGTCGGACTTCGCCACCCGGTCCTCGACCCAGGCGGAAACGCCCGTGTCCGCCGCGGGCGCCACCGCCTCGACCGGCGCCGGGCCGCCCGCGCCCGCCGCCTCGAACGCCGTCGTGCGCACCGTCAGAACCTTCACCGGATCCGACGACCGCACCGTCTGGATCGCGTTGCCGGCATAGATCGGGCGCTCGAACGTCTCGCCGTCGACCACCCCGGTCACGTCCGAAATCACCATCACGTCGAGCAGTGCCGCCACCCGCGGCAGCACGTTCTTCGCCACCGCCGTCGCCGGCGCGACGATGTGGCTGTAGCCCGAAAGCGACACGATCAGCGCGGCCAGAGGCTCCGCCAGGCCATGCGCGCAGGCCGCGTCCTCCACCGCCAGCACCTTCGTCACGCCCGCCAGCGCCGCCACCGGCGCCGGGTCCACCCCCGCCGCAAGCACCGTCACCGGGCCGAGCTTCGCCGCCGCCGTCAGCGCCTTTGCCGTCGCGTCCAGACCCACATCCGCAATCAGAAGAACCGACATCAGAGCGCCCCCACTTCCTTCAGTTTCGCGACCAGCTCATCGACCGAGCCGACCTTGACCCCGGCCGAACGCCCCGCGGGCTCGGCCGTCTTCACCACCGTCAGCCGCGGCGTCACATCCACGCCGTAATCGGCCGCGGTCTTTTCGTCGAGCGGTTTCTTCTTTGCTTTCATGATGTTGGGCAAAGACGCATAGCGCGGTTCATTGAGCCGCAGATCCGCCGTGACGATCGCCGGCAGAGCGACCTCGATCACCTGCAAGCCGCCGTCGACCTCGCGCGTGACCTTCGCCCGGTCGCCCGCGACCACCACCTCCGACGCGAAGGTCGCCTGCGGCCAGCCCAGCAGCGCCGCCAGCATCTGCCCCGTCGCGTTCATGTCGTTGTCGATCGCCTGCTTGCCCGCGATGATCAGCCCCGGCTGTTCGTCCCGCGCCACCGCCGCCAGGATCTTCGCCACCGCCAGCGGCTCGATATCCGTCGCGACATCCTCGGACGCCACCACCAGAATCGCCCGGTCCGCCCCCATCGCCAGCGCCGTCCGCAGCGTCTCCTGCGCCTGCTTCACGCCGATCGAAACAACGACAACCTCGCTCGCAACGCCCGCCTCCTTCAGCCGGATCGCCTCCTCGACCGCGATCTCGTCAAAAGGATTCATCGACATCTTCACATTCGCAAGATCAACCCCACTCCCATCCCCCTTCACGCGAACCTTCACGTTGTAGTCAATAACTCGCTTGACTGGCACCAGGACTTTCATTGCTTTCACCTCTGTGTCATCTGAGCTGCGCGGCGCAGGGCCACGAACAACTCCTCCTGCATCCGGACAACGATGGCGGCCAGCGGCTCGGCGCGGTCGACCGCACCCAGGCTCTGGCCCGCGGACAGAACGCCCCGGCTGGCGTCCCCGGTTTCATAGGCCAGCCGCCCGATCGCGCCGCTGACCAGCGGCATCAGATCGGCGATCGTGGCATCGGGCTTTGCAGCCTCAAGCGCGGCCAGTTCCCGCATCGTGTCATTGGCGAGCGCGCGCACCGTGTTGCGGATCGTGTGCATGCCAAGCGCGGTGTCATTCTCGCTCGCGCGGATCAGCGCCTGCTTGTAGCCCGCATGCGCCCAGATCTCATCGGCCACCAGAAAGCGCGTGCCGACCACCGCCCCCGCGCCGCCCATGGTGAGGATCGCCGCCACCTGTCCGCCGGTGCCGACGCCGCCGCCGATCAGCCACGGGATCGTCAGCCGCGACCCGGCCAGCCCCGCGTTGACGAAGCTGCCGATCATGTCGAGCCCCGGATGCCCGCCGCATTCCGCGCCGACGATGGTGACCGCATCGACGCCCACCGCCTCGGCCTTGACCGCATGGCGCAGGCTGGCGACCTTGTGCAGCACCTTGATGCCAGCGTCGCGCAGGATCGGCAGCCAGGGTTCCGGGCTGCGGCCCGAGGTCTCGACGAAGCGCACGCCTTCTTCGGCGATCAGGCGAAAGACCTCTTCGGTGCGCTCGCCCTCGACCAGCTTCGGCAGCATCGAGACATTCACCCCGAAGGGCAGCCCCCCCACCATCTCGCGGCAGCGGCGGATCTCGGCGCGCAGCGCGGCGGAGTCCGGGAAGCTCGCGGCGGTGATGAAGCCGATGATCCCGGCTTTGGCCGCAGCGGCGACGTAATCGGCATTCGCCAGCCACATCAGCCCGCCCGCAACGATCGGCAGCCGGGTGCCGAACATCCGCGTCACCGGCGTGTCGATCAGCGGCGCGGGCAGCGGCACGGGCGCAGGCGCGACCGGCATGGCGGGAAAGGCGGGCGCGCGGCGTTCGCGGAAGGCGGCGATACCCTCCGCCGCCTCGGGCGCGCCAAGGGCCACGGCCATCGCGCGTTTTTCATTCTCCAACTGGCCGTCGAAGCTGCACTCGGAGGCCCGGTCGATCAGCGACAGGATCGCCGATTGCGCCGCCCGTGCGCCGCCCGCCAGTTCCGCCCCAAGCGCCAGCGCGGCATCGAGCGCCCCGCCCGCCGGAACGATCCGGTTGACCACGCCCAGATCGGCCAGCCGCTGCGCCGGGATCCGCCCGCCCAGAAGCGCGATCTCACTCGCGAATTGCGGCGGCAGCGCGCGCAGCAGCGAAGCCGTCGCCCCCCCGTCCGGCACCAGCCCCGCCTTGACATAGGCCATCGACATATAGCTGTCGTCCGCCGCGACGATCATGTCGGCGGCCAGCGCGATCGACGCCCCCGCCCCGGCGGCGCCCCCCTCAATGGCGGCGATCACCGGCTTCGGGCAGGACCGGATCCGCCGCACCACCGCATGCAGCGCCTCGATCCGCTCCGCGCGCCCCTCCGGCGGCAGGGCCGCGCGGGTGGCAAGCTGGTTCAGGTCGCCACCCGCGCAGAAGAACCCGCCCGCCCCTTGCAGGACGATATTGGCGATCTCCGGCGTGGACAGGGCCAGATCGAACCCCGCATGCAGCCCGTCATAGACATCCTGCCCCAGAACATTGCGCTTGCGCGGCAGGTTCAGGGTCAGGATCAGGCTCGGACCCCGCCGTTCAGACAGCACAGCCTCGGAAACAGTCTCTGTCATCGTTTCTCCAGGATCCGGAAGGTCGCGGTCGCCGTTGCCAGCAACCGCCCCGTTTCATCGCGCAGCTCGCTTTCGGCGAATTTCAGGCTGCGCCCGCCACCGGTGACCCGCCCCGTTGCGGTTACCCGGCCGGAGCTTACGCTGGCGATGAAGTTCACCGCAAGCGTCACCGTGACCGCCGCCCCGTCGATGTCGCCCATCGCCGCGCGCACGGCAATGCCACAGCCGTTATCGAGCAGCATCGACACGAAGCCGCCATGCAGCAGCCCCAGCCGGTTCAGGTGCTGCGGCCCGATCTCCAACGCGCAGACTCCGGTCTGATCGTCCGGAACCGACGAGCGATAGCCCACCAGCCTGCGCGATCCGGAACGGTCGATCGGCAGCAGATCGTCTTCGGACGGGTCCTGCATCAGGCGGCCTCGACGGGTTTCAGCCGCACCATCCGCAGCGCATGGTCCGCCCGGTCGCCCAGTTGATGGTCGATCATCACCAGGCGCTTGGCGTAATGCGAACCCGGATATTCCCAGGTCATGCCGATGCCGCCGTGCATCTGGATCGCCTCTTCGGCGATCTTCGTGCCCATCCGCCCGATCAGGTTCTTTGCCATCGACACCAGCCGCGCCTGATCCGGCGTGCCATAGCCCGCCGCCGCCGCGATGGTGATCGAGCGGCACTGTTCCAGTTCGACGACCATATCCACAACCCGGTGCTGCAACGCCTGAAAGGTCGCGATGGCGCGGCCGAACTGCTTGCGCTGCTTAAGGTAATCGACCGTCATGTCGATCAGAACCGCCATCGCACCCACCGCCTCGGCGCAAAGCGCGATCCGGCCAAGGTCCAGCGCATCCTCGATCTGCGCCCGCGCATCGGTCGAGAGGCAGTCCACCGCCAACCCATCCAGAACGATATCGGCGATGCCGCCGCCATCCACCGCCGCCGCCGCGATCAGCGCGGGCTTTTCGGCGAGGAACAGGCCCAGCCCCTCCGCCGTCTTCGCCACGATCAGGACATGATCCGCCCCCGGCGCGCCATAGACGGCGGATTTCCGGCCCGACAGTGCCCAGGCATCGCCCTCCTTGCGGGCGCTCGCCTCGATATAGCTCAGGTCGCAGGCCACATGCGGCTCGTAAACCGCCAGCGCACAGCGCGCCGCACCCGAGGCCACCGCCTCGGTCAGCTCACTGCGCCCGAACGCCGCCAAGAGCCGCAGCCCCATCAGCGCGCCCAGCATCGGCTCGACGCACAACGCGCGGCCCAGTTCCTCGAACACGACCATCGCATCCTCGGCGGTGCCGCCGAAGCCGCCCTCATCCTCGCTCAGAAAGGCCGACAGCGTGCCCAGTTCCGCCAGCCCCGCCCAGGCTTCCGCCGAGTGATAAGGCGCGGCATAGGCGACCTTGTTGCGCTCCTCGACGCTGCATTTATCCGCCAGAAAGCGGCGCAGCGTGTCGGACAGCATCTTGTGGTCTTCGGACAGGTTGAAATCCATCGCCCTCACCCCCGGAAAAGTTCTTTGGCAACGATGTTGCGCTGGATTTCGTTGGAGCCGCCGAAGATCGACAGCTTGCGGTGGTTGAAATAGACCGGCGCGGCGCGCGCGGCATCCGGCGGAACCGCCAGTTCGTTTTCCGACAGATCATCCGCATTCGGCGCCGCCAGCGGCCCGAGCGCCGAGCGATACAGATCCTGCAACGCCTGCCGGACCTGCGTGCCCTTGAGCTTCAGCAGCGAGCTTTCGATCCCTCCCGCCGCGCCGTCCTTGGTATTGGCCAGCATCCGCAGGTTGGTGATCCGCAGCGCCTCAAGATCCGCCTCGATCTCCGCCGCGCGGGCGGCATAGACCGGGTTTTCCGCCAGCGACCGCCCGTCGCGGGTGATCTGCGCCGCCAGATCGCGGAACCGCTCCAGATCGCGGATCGCATAGCCGACGCCCGCGATATTGGTGCGCTCATGCGTCAGCAGATATTTCGCGATGGTCCAGCCTTCGTTCTCCGCGCCCACCAGATTGGCAACGGGGATGCGCGCGTCGGTGAAGAAGACCTCGTTCACCTCATGGCCGCCTTCGATCAGCCTGATCGGCCGCATCTCCACGCCGGGGGTGTCGAGATCGACCAGCAGGAAGCTGATGCCCTCCTGCGGCTTGCCCTCGGTCGCCGTGCGCACGAGGCAGAAGATCCTGTTGGCGTGCTGACCGAGCGTGGTCCAGGTCTTCTGGCCGTTCACCACATAAACGTCCCCGTCACGCACCGCGCGGGTCTTCAGACTGGCAAGGTCGGACCCGGCGCCGGGTTCCGAATAGCCCTGACACCACCAGTCCTCGCCCGACAGGATGCGCGGCAGGATCTCGCGCCGCTGTTCCTCGGTGCCGAATTTGATCAGCACCGGGCCAAGCATGTTCAACCCGAAGGGCGGCATCCGGGGCGCGCCCAGAAGCGCGCATTCCTCGGAGAAGATATGCCGTTGCGTCGGCGTCCAGCCCGGCCCGCCGTATTCCGCGGGCCAGGTGGTGGCGAGCCAGCCCTTCGCGTTCAGGATCGCCTGCCAGCGCAGGAAATCCGCCCGCTCCAGTTCCTTGCCCGCCGAAACCTTTTCGGCGATGTCGCGCGGCAGGTTCTCCGTCAGGAAGCTGCGCACTTCGTCGCGGAAGGCGCGTTCTTCGTCGGTGAAGTCGAGATCCATCCGCTCACTCCTTGTTCATGTCGGCAAAGCTGCGGCCCGTGGCCGCCATCTCGCGCAGGAGCGCGGGAACCTGCCAGTAATGGGGATCTTCCTTGGCATAGCTCTCGATCCGCGCGACCAGAACCTTCGCGCCGATCCGGTCGGCATAGTTCAGCGGCCCGCCCAGATGGCGCGGAAAGCCGTAGCCGAACAGGAACACCGCATCCACGTCCAGCGGGCGCAGCGCGATCTTTTCCTCGACCACGCGGGCGGCCTCGGAGATCATCGCCGTCATGTAGCGGGCGACGATTTCCTCATCCGTGAAGGTGCGCGGCGTGATGCCCTCGGCCTTGCGCTCGGCCTCCACGATGGCGACCGCCTCGGGGTTCACCTTGCGGTGTTTCGGATCGTCGTAAAGGTAGTAGCCGCGCCCGGTCTTGCGCCCGAACCAGCCCTGTTCACAGATCCGGTCGGAAATCGGGCTGTAGCGTTCCTCGGCGGGGCGGGTCGGCGCCTTGCGCTTGCGGGTGGCCCAGCCGATATCCTGCCCGGCGAGGTCGCCCACCGCGAAGGGCCCCATGGCAAAGCCGAACTCCTCCAGCGCGCGGTCCACCTGCTCGAACGCCGCACCGTCCAGCACCATGTAATCCGCCACCTTGCGGTAATGCGCGAGGATCCGGTTGCCGATGAAGCCGTCACAGACGCCCGAACGCACCGCGACCTTCTTCATCTTCGCCGCCAGCGCGAGCGCCGTGGCCACCACATCCGGCGCGGTCTTCTCGGCCACCACGACTTCCAGCAGCCGCATCAGATGCGCGGGCGAGAAGAAGTGCAGCCCGATCACGTCCTGCGGCCGCGAGGTCGCCGCCGCGATGGCGTTGACGTCCAGATAAGAGGTATTCGAGCCCAGCACCGCGCCTGGCTTGCAGATCTGATCCAGCTTGCCGAAGATGTCGGTCTTCACCGCCATATCCTCGAACACGGCCTCGACCACCACATCCACATCGGCGAGGCTTTCGAGCCCCACCGTCGCCGTCAGCCGCCCGAGCATTTCGTCGCGCGCCTCGGCGGTCATCTTGCCGCGCTTCACCGCACCGTCGAAGTTCTTCGCCACCGCGGCCTTTGCCGCCTCCGCCCGCTCCGGCGCCATTTCGACCAGCGTGACCGGCAGACCCGCCTGCAACATCGCCGTCGCAATGCCGACGCCCATCGTGCCGCCGCCGATCACGCCCGTCTTGTTCACCGGACGCGGCGTCTCCTTGGCCTCGGGGAAGGTCTTCGCCACCCGTTCGGCATCGAAGGCATGGATCAGCCCCTGACGATCCGGCCCGTCCATCAGTTCGAGGAACAGCGCACGTTCCGCCTTCAACCCCTCGGCCAGCGGTGCGCCCGCATGGCCGATCGCCTCGACCGCCTTGATCGGCGCCGCCAGCGCCGGGCGCTTCGCCCGCAGCCGCGCATCCGCCGCCGCGATCACCGCCGCATCGGGCGTGATCACGATGTCGCCGGTACGCCGGGTGGGCAGGCTGCCGTCCAGCACCTGCGCCCCCGCGATCAGCGCCGCTTCGCGCGGGGAGCCTTCGCCCATCCGGTCCAGAAGGCCCAGCTCCACCGCCTCATCCGCCGCAACGAACCGGCCCGTGGTGATGATGTCGATCGCCTTGTCGAGCGCGATCAGCCGTGGCAGGCGCTGCGTCCCGCCCGCACCCGGCAGGATCCCCAGCGTCACTTCCGGCAGACCCAGCCGCGCCCCGGGCAGGCCGACCCGCGCATGGCAGGCCAGCGCCAGTTCCAGCCCGCCGCCAAGCGCCGTGCCATGCACCACCGCGACCACCGGCTTCGCGCTGGCTTCCATCGCGTCCAGCACATCGGGCAGGCGGGGCGGCACCAGCGGCTTGCCGAATTCGCGGATATCCGCGCCCGCCGAAAACGCCCGGCCCTCGCCATAGATCGCGATCACCTTCACCGCCGGATCGGCGTTGAGCGCAGCAATCGCATCCACCAGCCCCTGCCGCAGCGCCGCGCCAAGCGCATTCACCGGCGGATTGTTGAGCCCGATCAGGCCGATCCCGTTTTCGACCGCAAGCTGTGTCACGTCCGTCATCCCATCACTCCTCAGTCCAGCCGCTCGATGACCATGGCAATACCCTGGCCCACGCCGATGCACATCGACAGACAGGCATAGCGCCCGCCCGTCCGTTCCAGTTGCCGCATCGCGGTCAGCACGATCCGCCCGCCGGACGCACCGAGCGGATGGCCCACCGCGATCGCCCCGCCGTTCGGGTTCAGCCTGCTGTCGTTCGGGTCGAGCCCCAGTTCCTTGCAGCAGCCGAGCGCCTGGCTCGCGAAAGCCTCGTTGATCTCGATCAGGTCCATGTCCTTCAGCGTCAGCCCGGCCCGTTCCAGCGCCTTCGGCACCGCGAAGGCCGGGCCAATGCCCATGATCCGCGGCGGCACGCCCGCGATGGCACCCGACACGATCCGCGCGCGCGGCTTCGGACCCAGCGTCTTCGACCCGATCATCAGCGCCGCCGCCCCGTCGTTCACGCCCGAGGCATTCGCCGCCGTCACCACGCCGCCCTTGAACAGCGGCTTCAGCGCGGCCATCTTTTCGAGCGAGGTTTCCGGCCGGGGATGCTCGTCGGTATCGACCACGGTCACACCCTTGCGGGTCGCGATCTCAATCGGCTGGATCTCGTCCTTGAAGAAGCCCTCGGCGCGGGCGGCCTCGAACTTCTGCTGGCTGGCATAGGCGAAGGCGTCGCATTCCTCGCGCGTGATGCCATAATCCGCCGCGAGGTTGTCCGCCGTCTGCGGCATCGAGAAATCGCCGAAGATCTCGCCGAATTCCTTGTTCGGGAAGCGGGTGCCGATGGTGGAATCGAAGATCTGCGGATTACGGTCCCAGGCGGCGGGGGATTTCGACACGACGAAGGGCGCCCGCGTCATGCTCTCGGTCCCGCCTGCGACATACAGTTCCGCCTCGCCCACGGTGACCGAGCGCGCGGCATCCAGCACCGCCGCCATCGCCGATCCGCACAGCCGGTTGACGGTCAGCCCGCCCGCCTCCATCCGCACCCCGGCCAGAAGGCCCACGAAGCGCGCGACGTTGCGGCTGTCCTCGCCCGATTGGCAGACGTTGCCAAGGATCACGTCCTCGATCTTCTCCACCGGCAGTTCGGAGCGCTGCACCAGCGCCCGCACCACCTGCACCGCCAGATCGTCCGGCCGGATCCCCGAAAGCGCGCCCGCGTGACGGCCGAAGGGGCTGCGCAGCCCGTCGTAGATATACCCTTGCAGCATCAATGCGTTTCCTTTTCCTCAAGGTCCTTGCGGAAATGTTCGAGAAGTTTGTTCTTCAGGATTTTCCCGGTCGCCGCCTGCGGCAGCGCCTCGGCGATGATCACCCGCTCCGGCACCTTGTAGGCCGCCATGCGGGCATGCACCCAGTCGCGCAACTCCGCCTCGGTCACCGGGTCATGGGCGGTGACGAAGGCAATCACATGCTCGTCGCCGCCACTGGTCCGGCCCACCACGGCACAGGTCGACACCGCCGGATGCAGGCTCAGCACCGCCTCCACCTCGGGCGGATAGATGTTGAAGCCGGAATGGACGATCAGTTCCTTGAGTCGCCCGGCGATATGCACCGCGCCATCCGGATCCTGCCGCGCGAGGTCACCGGTGCGCAGGAAGCCGTCCTCGGTCAGCGCGGCGCGCGTCGCCTCGGGGTTGCGGTAATAGCCCTTCATCACGTTCGGCCCGCGCGCCCAAAGCTCGCCCACGCCGTGTTCGTCCGGGTTGTGGATCACGACCTCCACCCCCGGAACCGCGATGCCCACCGAAGAATCGTCGCGCGGGTTGTCCAGCCGTGTCGTGGCGATCCCGGGCGAGGCCTCGGTCTGACCGTAACCGTTGTGCAGCGGCAGGCCGAACACCCGCTCCACCCGGTGCTTCAGGCCCAGATCGAGCGGCGCGCCCCCGGCGTAGATGTAGCGCAGGTTCCTGTGTTCGGGGCTGGCGATGCCAAGCTTCCCCAACCGGCGCAGCAGCGCGGCAAAGATCTGCGGCACCGCGGGCAGGATCGTCACCTCCTCGCGGATGTCCTCCAGCACCTTGTCCGGGTCGAAGCGCGGCATGCAGATCAGCCGCGACCCCTTCGCCAGCGCGGCGAGGAACACCGAACTCAGCCCGAAGATATGCGTCCCCGGCAGAACCGCGAGCGTCGTGTCCTGCGGCACGAAGCGGCGCAGCGAGGACGAGGTTTCCGCCATGAACAGCAGGTTCGCATGGCTCAGCATGACACCCTTCGGCTCTCCCACCGTGCCGCTGGTATAGATCAGCACGGCGGTCTGCTCCGGCCCCGGATCCACCGGCTCGGGGGGGACATCGGCGACCGGCGTGACCAGCACGTCGCCACAGCGCAGATGCCCGAGCGACAGCGCGTTCAGGCGCGCCGCATGGTCACGCGCAGCCTTCGACGCCTCGGGCGTGAAGAGAATGCAGCGGACACCGGCGACCTCGGTCAGGCGCTCGACTTCGGGTTCGGTCAGCCGCGCATTGGCCAGAAGCACCCAGGCGTC
This sequence comes from Paenirhodobacter sp., assembly GCF_047600745.1. Taxonomy (GTDB): domain Bacteria; phylum Pseudomonadota; class Alphaproteobacteria; order Rhodobacterales; family Rhodobacteraceae; genus Rhodobacter. The sequence continues at coordinate 1,408,294 of NZ_JASGKI010000004.1, forward strand.
GAGCCGGCTGAGCGCCAGGATCCCCACCAGATAGGTCACGCTGTTTTCGCTGAGTAACATCACCCGGTCGCCGCCCCGCACGCCATGCGCCGACAGATGCGCGGCCATGTCTCCGGCCAGCGCATCAAGCTCCGCATAGGTATAATCGGCGCCATCGTGATCCCGGATCGCGACATGCGACGGATCACCGTTGCGCAACAATTCATGTATACGCTTCAAAGCCTCCCCCCTTCCGTTTTCGTCAGGTTCCGGCCCGGAGCACCGCACCCTCACGGCTGGGCGCGCGGCGGTCGCGTGACCGATTCCCGATCAGATCCCCCAGCAGCCAGCCCGTCGCGTTGCCTCCACCACGCCCGGATCCCGATCCAGACACAGGCCGGAGCCTATGCGAACGGTTAGTCTGCATAGCGAACGGAGTATGCGCATAGCAAATTTCAGTCAAGAAATTTCCACCACCCCCGGAAAACGGGGCAAATTTGCGGTTTGCACTGCGAACGAAGGTTGTCTAATCGGCACCTTTGCAGGAGAGTTGGAACCGAACCCACCATGACCGACCGAACGACAGAGCGCGGGATGACCGAAGAAAACGAAAGCGGCGACCGGCAGTTCGTCACCGCGCTGGCGCGCGGGCTGGATATCCTGAGTTGCTACAAGAAGGGCGATCGTTTCCTGTCGAATCAGGAACTGGCGCGCCGCACCGGGCTGGCACGGCCGACCGTATCGCGGCTGACCTATACGCTCACGAAGACCGGGCATCTGATTCGTGACGAGAACAGCGGCGAATACCGGCTGAGCCCGAAGGCCCTGCGGCTCGGGTTCAGCGTTCTGGCGGCGGTCGATATTTCCGAACGCTTCGCGCTGGACATGCAGGCGCTGTCGAAGGGCCCGAACCCCTATGTCACCGTGGCGCTGGCCGAACAGTCCGGCACGCGGGCGGTTTACCTTGCGGCATTGCGCTCGCATCAGGCGATCTCGCTGTCCGTCTCGGTGGGCGCGCGTCTGCCGCTGTTCTATTCCGCGATCGGGCGGGCGATCCTGGCGGCGATGAGCGAGGCGAAGCGCGCCCGGATCCTGGCACAGGGCATCCGCGAATTCCCCGGCCAGCGCGAGCGCATGGAACAGGGCGTGCGCGACGCCCTGCGGGATTACGCAACCTATGGATATTGCACCAGTTTCGGATCCTGGAAACCGGAGAGCAACGCCATCGCCGCGCCGCTGATCTCGGCCGATGGCACCACGCTCTATGGCGTCAACGTCGGCGGGCCGTCGTTTCTGGTGACGCCCGAGGAGCTGCACACGGAATATGGCCCGCGGCTGCTCGACGCCCTTGCCGACATCGGCCCGCAATAACCCAACCGGACCCCTACGCCCCGCATCCGGTCGGCGCCCGCGGCGCCGGCCCCATTTTCGCATTCACGGCAGCGATGGCGGCCAGACATTCATCCGTTCGCAATGCGGACGGATGGTTCAATTTTGTTGACTCAGCCTTTTCGCCATGGCAGGCATCAGGTGGGGAGAGAGGCGCGCTTTGGGAGGCCGCCGAGCGGAAGGGACGCCAAAATCAACAGGCAAGGTCCGCGTGGCGAAACCCCTTTGGGGGCAAAGTGATCTTTCTTTCGATGTGACGAGAATGGCCCGCACCTTGCCGTGCGGGGCATGGGACGACATGGGCGGAGGAACAGCGGGCATCGGCCCGGGCGCACTCCGTCACATCCAGAGAGGTGGGGAGACTCCGATGTTGAAAAGAATGGCGGCCTCTGTTTTGGCCCTTGCGGTGGGGATCGGCGGCGCCCAGGCGGCGGAACTGGTCATCGGCTCGCAGATCCCGCTGACCGGCGCGCTTGCCCGGGTCGGCACCGGGATGAACGAGGGCCTTCAGGTCGCGGCCAAGGTCTTCAACGAGACCAACGGCAAGCACACCATCAAGATCATCACCATCGACGACGAAAGCCAGCCCGCGAAGGCCGTCGCCGCGATCGAGAAGCTGGATGCCGAGGGCGCGGTCGCGTTTACCGGCGGCTACGGCTCGAACATCATCGGCCCGGCCTCGGAGGCGGCGGAACGGCTGGGCAAGGTCTACATGACCTCGGGCGGCGTGGCGACGGAACTGGCGCATCGCGGGTTGAAGACCTTCTTCCGGATCAGCAATGCCACGGGCTATGCCAAGGCGGTGATCGGGCTTGTCAATGATCTGGGCGTCGAAAAGATCTCGCTCGTCGTCTCCACCCGCGAGGCGACGCAGGAAGTCGGCCAGATCATGCAGGAGGCCTGGGAAGCGCAGGGCAAGAAGGTCACGGTGCATTCCTTCGACCCGGCGATCACCGATTTCAAGCCGATCCTGCACAAGATCAAGCTCCAGGACCGCTCCGACGCGCTGGTCATGGTCGGCTATGAAAACGATTATGTCGGCATCATCCGCGCCGCCAAGGTTCTGAAGCCCGGGGTGAAGGCGGTGATCGGCACCTGGTCGCTGGCCACGCCGAAAATGTGGCAGGATTTCCCCGATCTGGTGAACACCACCTACGGCACCGCCACCCTGCCCTTCCCGACGCAGTTCACCAAGCCCGAGGAACAGACCTTCGCCGATGCCTACAAGGCGATGTTCGACAAGGAACCCGACTATCTGGGCACCTTCGGCTATGTGCAGGGGCTGTTGCTGTATAACGCCGTCGCCGAGGCCTATGACGCGGGCACGCTGAACTCCGGCGGGGTACAGGAGGCGCTGCGCAAGGGGCCGCATGACACGCTGATCGGTCAGGTCATCTTCGACGAAACCGGCGACAACGCCAATTTCGCCCACCGCATGGCCCAGCATCAGAACGGCGCCATCGCCATCGTCTGGCCCGAGGAAAACGCCACCGCAAAGCCGCTTTTCCCGGCCGTGCCCTGGTAACCCCACAACCGGGATATGCCGAATGTTCGACCTCGTTGCTCAATCCATCTTTTCCGGGCTGCTGGCGGGCGCCTATTACGCGCTGATCGCCCTGGGCCTGGCGCTGGTCTTCGGGACCATGCGCATCATCAACATGGCCCATGGCGAACTGGTGCTGCTGGCCGGATATATCGCCTATACGGCTGAATCGCGGTTCGGGCTGGATCCGGTCGCGGCGCTGCCGCTGGCGGTGGCGATCGTTTCGCTGACCAGCGTGATCGTCTATCTGCTGCTGACCCGGATCAAGACCGACCGGGAGATCAACTCCCTGATCCTCACCTTCGGCATCGCGATCATCCTGACCAATGGCATCCTGATGGCCTGGTCCGCCGATATCCGTTCGACCAGTTCGAGCTGGTATCTGGACGCGGTGATCATCGGCGATACGCTGTTCGCGATGAATTCCGAAATCCTGTTCGGCATCGTCGGCGTGCTGGTCATCGGCGCGATCTGGTGGTGGCTGTCGAAAAGCTGGTATGGCCGGGCGCTGCGCGCGGTTGCGTCGAACCGCGACGCGGCCAAACTGATGGGCATCGACCCGCGCATGACGGAAATCCTGTCCTTCGCGCTGGCCGGTCTGCTGGCCGCCATCGCGGGGATCGCCCTTTATACCGGCAAGGTGATCGAACCCTCGCTGGGCCATGCGCTGACGGTCAAGGCCTTCATCATCACGGTGCTGGCGGGTCTGGGCTCTGTTCCCGGCGTGCTGGTCGGCGCAATCCTGATCGCGGTGGCCGAAAGCCTGACGGCGACGCTGTGGTCCTCGGCGCTGCAAGGGCTGGTCGCGATGGTCCTGTTCCTGGTCGTCCTGCTCGTCATGCCCTCGGGCCTGTTCGGGCGTGCAAAGAGGCGCGGATGATGAAACATCTTTCCCTGATCGTTCTTCTGGCGCTGGCCTATCTGGCGGTGCCCCTCGCCTTCGGGAGCAATACCTATGTCATCGGCATCATCGTCTCGGCGCTGACCGTGGCGGGGGTGGCCGTGGCCTGGGCGATGCTGGGCAACCTCGGCGGCATGGTGTCCTTTGGTCATGCGGCGTTCTTCGGGGTCGGCGGCTATGCCTCGGCGCTGCTGGTGATGCGGCTCGGGCTGCCGGTGTTCCCGGCGATCCTCGCGGGCGGGATCGTGGCGGGGGCGGTTTCCGTCCTGACGATGCCGACGCTGCGGCTGCGCGGGCCCTATTTCGCGCTGGCCATGCTGGCCTTCGCCGAGATCTTCCGCATCCTCGCCATCGAAATGCGCTGGCTGACCAATGGCGCGGGCGGGCTTTTGTCGATCCCGCGGCTGCCCACGGTGTTCGGCGTCGATTTCGGCTCCCGGCTCGGCGGGTATTTCGTCGTGCTGACGCTCGTGCTGCTGATGGTGCTGATCTACTGGGCGATCCGGCGCAGCGCGGGCGGGCTGGCGCTGCGCGCGATGCACGACAGCGAGGATGCGACCCTTGTCGTCGGCGTCAACGCAACCTGGATGAAGGCGGCGGTGCTGATGCTCTCGGCCTTCCTCACCGGGACGATGGGGGCGTTCAACGCGCATTACATCAACTTCCTCGAACCCGATTACGCCTTCCACGGCAGCTGGACGACGCTCGCGATCGTCTCGGCGATCTTCGGCGGCTACCGGACGCTCTGGGGTCCGGCGGCGGGGGCGGTGGTCGTCTATCTGGTGGATCAGTTCGTGTTCAAGGCGATCATGCCCTCGGGTCATCAGCTGATCCTCGGCGCGCTGCTCGTCGCCATCGTCATCTTCTCGCCGAGCGGCCTGCTGCCCTGGCTCGTGCGCCGCTTCACCAAGGAGGCCGGACATGCTGCTCACCCTTGATCATGTGACCGTCACCTTCGGCGGGCTGGTCGCGGTTTCCGATGTCAGCTTCGCGCTGAAGGAACACGAGGTGATGGGGCTGGTCGGCCCGAATGGCGCGGGCAAGACGACGCTCTTCAACGTCGTCTCCGGCCTTGCGCGGCCGAGCAAAGGCAAGGTCACCTTCCTCGACCACGACCTGACCGGCACGCCGATCTACAAGCGCGCGCGCCTTGGCATCGGCCGGGCGTTTCAGGTGCCGCAGCCGATGCACGAACTGACGGTGCGCGAGAACCTGATCGTCGCGCAGCGCTTCGGCACCGGCCACAGCGACCCGGAGCGGATCGACGAGATCCTCGACCTGACGCAGCTTGGCCACAAGGCGAACCGCGATGCGGCGACCTCTCTCGCGCTGACGGAGCAGAAGGCGCTGGAGGTCGGCAAGGCACTGGCCACTTCGCCGAAACTGCTGATGCTCGACGAGGTTCTGGGCGGGCTGGAGACCACCGGCAAGCGCGCCTTCATGAAGACGCTGAACGCCGCGCGGGAACGTTTCGGCGTTGCGCTGCTGATGGTGGAACACGACATCGAGACGATCTCCAACAGTTGCCCGCGCGTGCTGGTGCTGAACTTCGGCAAGCTGATTGCCGATGGCAGCCCGGACGAGGTTTTCCGCAATCCCGAAGTTATCAGGAGCTATACCGGTGGCGATGCTGCTTGAAATCGACAAGGTTCGCGCCGGATATGACGCGATCAACGTGCTTTGGGACATCTCGCTGAGCGCCGAGGAAGGCAAGGTGACCTGCATCCTCGGCCCGAACGGCGGCGGCAAGACGACGCTTCTGCGCGCCATCACCGGGCTGATCCCGGTCAAGCAGGGGCAGATCCGCTTTGCCGGGCAACCCACGACCAACATGAAGACCTGGAAGCTGGTCGAGGACGGGGTGACGATGATCCCCGAGGGCCGGATGATCTTTCGCGACATGACGGTCGAGGACAACCTGCTGATCGGCGGCTTCATCAAGCGTTGCCGGGCGAATGCCAGGGCCAATCTGGACATGGCCTATGACATCTTCCCCCGGCTGAAGGAGCGCCGCCATCAGCTCGCCAGTTCGCTTTCGGGTGGCGAGGCGCAGATGCTGGCGATGGGGCGCGGCCTGATGGAGGAGCCAAAGCTGATCCTGATCGACGAACCCTCGCTCGGCCTGTCGCCCTTGCTGACCGACGAGGTGATGGCCATCATCGCCCGGCTGAAGACGCAGGGCCGCACGATCGTGCTGGTCGAGCAGAACACCCACAAGGCGCTGGAGATCGCCGATCATGTCTATCTGGTGCGCGGCGGCAAGGTCATGCTGTCGGAGAGTGTCGGCGATGTGGATCTCGACCGGCTGCACGACCTCTACTTCGCCCGCGACACCGCGGCGGAGCGGGGCTGAGCCAGACCCGAAGTGCCGCGGATGACGGTCCTCCCCCCGCTCCGCGGCCGGCCCGGCAGGATCAGCGCGGTCGCCCTGATCGCGCTGATCCTGCTGGCCATGATCGAGGCGCTGTTCCCCACCCCCGCGCTGCGGATGCTGGCGCGGGGGCTGCTGCTCGTCTATCTCGCGCTCGAATGGCGCGCGATTCAGCGCAATGGCCGGATCATGGTGCTGATCGCGGCGGCGATGACGGCGGTTGCCCTGCTGCGCGGCGCGGCGGACATGGCGGCGCTCGGCCGCGCGCTGGATCAGGGCGTGTTCCTCGCCACCTTCTTCGCCAATCAGTTCTTCCTGCGCGAACCCGCGCGCCGCTCGGCCCTGGTGCGCCGCTGTGCCGGGTTCTTCATCGACCAGATGCCCGCGCGGCGCTATGGCCTGCTGACGCTGGGGGGCTATCTGTTCGGCATCATCCTGAACATGGGCGTGCTGAGCCTGCTCGGCCTGATGATCCGGCAGCGCAACACGCTCGCCTCCGCCGGTGGGCATGAACATATCCGCACGATCCGCGAGCGGCGGATGGTGCTGCCGCTCCTGCGCGGGTTTTCGGTGACGCCGCTCGGCTCGCCGATTTCCATCGCGATGGTGGTGCTGCTGACGGTGCTGCCGGGGGTGGACTGGCTCCGGCTGCTGGGGCTTGGGCTGATGACCGGGGGGATCGTGCTCGTCCTCGGCTGGGCGCTCGACCATGCCACCGCGCCGCGGCATCTGGCGCATCTGCTGCCGCCGGTGCCCCGGCAACGCGGCTTTGGCGCGCTGGCGGGGGTGATCGGGATCGTGCTGGGGATCTTCGCCCTTGCGCTCTCGATCGAGGGTCTGGCGGGGCTGCCGCTGAACCGCGCGGTGTTGGCCGCGCTGCCGCTGGCGGGGCTGATCTGGCTCGCGGCGCAGCACCGGCGGTTTCCGGCGCCCATGGCCGCGCGGCTGATCGGGCGGCGGTTGGTGCGCGAGGGCACCCGCACCTTCCCCCGCTTCCGCACCGAGATCGCGATCCTCTCCTCCGCCGGGTTCATCGGCACGCTGCTCTCGGCGCTGGTGCCGCCGCCGGTGATGGGCGCGGCGCTGATGGCGGTGCCGCTGCATGCGCTGCTGCTGCCGGGGTATTTCACGCTGCTGGTGCTGCTTGCGGGGCTCGCCGGGCTGAACCCGATCGTCACGGTCTCGATCCTCGGCGCGGCGCTGGCGGCGGTTCCGGCACCGGGGGTTCCGCGCGACATCCTCGCGCTGGCGCTGATGGCGGGCTGGACGCTCACGATCAACGCCTCGGCGATGACCGCTTCATCCATGATCGTCGGCGATCTGGTCAACCGCAGCGCGCGCGAGGTCACCCTGCTCTGGAACGGCCGTTTCGCGCTCCTGGCCTGGCTGGTGCTGTCGGGCTGGTTCGCCCTTCTCGTCCTCCTCCTCGACAAAGGCGGCACCCCCTGATGCGATCGGTCCTGCGAGCTGATGTGGCCAAAGCGGCCTTTCCGGTGGTGGACGGACATCCGATCCTCGCGGGGGGCACCGCCAAAGTGCCGAAGGAAACGCCGGGGATCGGGTCTGCGTGACCTCGGGCGGGTCTCATGTGAAACCGGAATGACATCGGGTTGATTTGGAATTGGCACCCGCCGGTTCCCTCTGGCACCTTGGGCGCAGAATCACACATGCCCCGCGCACAGGATCCCCGATGACCCAGCCCAGCCTTGCCGCCCAGACCCACGCCCTGCTTGCCGAAATCGGTGTCGATCCCGCGCTGTTCACCGGCGGCACGATGCCCGGCTTCAGCCCGGTGACAGGCGAGCAGGTCGCCACGCTGCCCACCGACACGCCCGAAACCGCCGCCGCCGCCATCGCCCGGGCCCGGGCGGCGTTTCTCGACTGGCGCGTGGTGCCCGCGCCGCGGCGCGGCGAACTGGTGCGGCTTCTGGGCGCCGAACTGCGGCTGGAGAAGGAACGCCTGGGCCGGCTGGTCTCGATCGAGGCGGGCAAGAGCCCGTCCGAAGGTCAGGGCGAGGTGCAGGAGATGATCGACATCTGCGACTTCGCCCTCGGCCTTTCGCGGCAGCTTTACGGCCTGACCATCGCCACCGAACGGCCCGGCCACCGGATGATGGAGACCTGGCATCCGCTGGGCGTGGTGGGGGTGATCACGGCGTTCAACTTCCCCGTCGCGGTCTGGTCGTGGAACACCGCGCTGGCGCTGGTGTGCGGCAATCCGGTGATCTGGAAACCCTCGGAAAAGACCCCGCTGACCGCGCTTGCCTGTCAGGCGATCCTCGCGCGCGTGCTGGCGCGGTTCGAGGGCGCGCCGGAGGGGCTGTCGCAGGTGCTGATCGGCGGGCCGGAGGTCGGCAACGTTCTGGTCGAAAGCCCCGATGTCGCGCTGATCTCGGCCACCGGCTCGACCCGGATGGGGCGCAGCGTCGGGCCGAAGGTGGCGGCGCGGTTCGGGCGCACGATCCTCGAACTCGGCGGCAACAATGCGGGGATCGTCTGCCCCTCGGCGGATCTGGACATGGCACTGCGGGCGGTGGCCTTCGGCGCGATGGGCACGGCGGGGCAGCGCTGCACCACGATGCGGCGGCTCTTCGTGCATGACAGCGTTTATGACGCGCTGGTGCCCCGGCTGATCCGCGCCTATGCCAGCGTGACGGTGGGCAACCCCCTGGAAACACAGGCGCTGGTCGGCCCGCTGATCGACCGCGCGGCCTTTGACGGCATGCAGGCGGCGCTGGATGCCGCGCGGGCGGCGGGCGGCACCGTGCATGGCGGCAGCCGCGAAACGGTTGGCCCCGAAACGGCCTTCTACGCCCGCCCCGCCCTTGTTGAAATGCCCGCCCAGACCGGCCCGGTGCTGCACGAAACCTTCGCGCCGATCCTTTACGTCATGCGCTACAGCGATTTCGACGCGGTGCTGCGCGAGCACAACGCCGTGGGCGCGGGGCTGAGTTCGTCGATCTTCACGCTCGACCTGCGGGAGATGGAGACTTTCCTTTCTGCGGCGGGGTCGGATTGCGGCATCGCCAATGTCAACATCGGCACCTCCGGCGCGGAAATCGGCGGTGCCTTCGGCGGCGAAAAGGAAACCGGCGGCGGGCGCGAAAGCGGCTCGGACGCGTGGAAGGGCTACATGCGCCGCGCCACCAACACGATCAACTATTCCCGCGCGCTGCCGCTGGCCCAAGGCGTGGTCTTCGACATCGACTGACGCCCCTCCCCCGCGAAAGGCATTCCATGCGTGACTCCTATGATGTGGTGATCGTGGGCGGCGGGGTGATGGGCGCCTGCACCGCCTACTGGCTGGCCGCCAACCCGGATTTCGACGGCTCGATCGTGTTGATCGAGCGCGACCCGAGCTATGCCCGCTCCTCCTCCGCGTTATCGGCGGCGGGGATCCGGGTGCAGTTCTCGAACCGGGCGAATGTGGAGATCGGCCTGTTCGGCACCGAGTTCATCCGCGATTTCCCGACCCTGATGGAGGTGGACGGCGACCGCCCCGGCCTGGGCTTCCACCCCGGCGGCTATCTGTTCCTGGCCAATACCGAGGATCAGGCCCGCATCCTGCGCGAGAACCACGACGTGCAGCGCGCGGCGGGGGCCGAGGTGGAACTGTGGGATGCCGACCGGCTGAAATGGGCCTTCCCGCATCTGAATACCGATGACATCCGGCTCGCCTCCTATGGGCTGAGCGGCGAGGGCTGGTTCGACAATACCGGCATCATGGCCGGTGCGCGGCGCAAGGCCCGCGCGCTTGGCGCCGCTATCGTGACGGATGAGGTGGTGGGGATGACCCGCGCGGGGAACCGGGTCACGGGGGTGCGGCTCGCCTCCGGCGCCACCCTCGGCGCGGGCACGGTGGTCAATGCCGCCGGGCCGCGCGGCGGGCAGGTGGCGGCGATGGCGGGCATCGCCCTTCCCGTCGAGCCGCGCAAACGCACGCTTTTCGTCTATGACGCCGCGCAGACACCCGAAGGCAGCGCCCGCGTCAATCAGGGCCGCCTGCCGTTGATGGTGGATCCGAGCGGCGCCTGGTGCCGGCCCGAAGGGCGGTTCTTCCTCGCCGGCGGGGTGCCGGAGAATGACGCCCCGGCCCCCCATGACGATTTCGCCCCCGATCATCCGGAATGGGAGAACCAGATCTGGCCCGCCCTCGCCGCCCGTTCGCCGCAGTTCGAGGCGCTGAAGCTCGTGCGGTTCTGGGCCGGGCATTACGACTACAACACCTTCGATCAGAACGGCATCGTCGGCCGTCATCCGGAAATCCGCAACTTCATCTTCCAGAACGGATTTTCCGGCCACGGGCTGCAACAGGGGCCTGCCGTCGGCCGCGCGGTGATGGAACTGATCACCTACGGCGGCTTTCGCAGCATCGACCTGAGCGAGATGCGCTATGAGCGGATCGCCGAGGGCAGGCCCTTCCTCGAACAGGCGGTCGTCTAGCGGCGACCGCCGGAGAAGGCCCCGCCCAGCACGAAGCCGACCGCAAGCCCCATCAGCCCGACCGTGGACAGCACCGTCGCCGCCGTGCCCGGGTTTTCCCGCATCGCCCCGGCGGCAACCTGCGCCTGATCGCGGACCTGCGACACGGCCTGACGCGCGCGGCCCTTGCCTTCGTCGAAGGCCTCCCCGGCCTCATCCGCCATATCCGAGGCCCGCGCGGCGAGCGATTTGCTGATCTTCGCCATCTCCTTCTTCAGATCGGCGATCTGCTGTTCCATCGAGGCGCGGATGTCCTCCGAACTATTGGCCATTGGCGTTCTCCTTCTGTGATCGTCCGGGATCCTGATCCCGGGTTGAAAACGCCCGAAGGCCGGTCAGGTTCCCGCAGCGGCGCAGATCCCGCACCAGTTCGGCCCGCAGCCGCCCGTCGCCCTGCCGCAGGATCGCCGACGGGTGCCCGCTGATCAGCACCGGCCCGCCATGCAGCCCGGTCTCGATCCCGCCGCGCCGGGGGCCGAGCGGCGCGTCATCCCCGGTCAGCGCAAAGGCGGCGGATGCGCCCAGTGCCATCACCAGCGCGGGCCGCACAAAGGCCAGCTCCAGCCCCAGCCACCAGCGGCACTGCACGATTTCCCCCCGATCGGGGTTCTGGTGCAGGCGCTGCTTGCCGCGCGGAGCGAATTTGAAATGCTTCACCGCATTGGTGAGCCAGACCGCCGCCGGATCGAGCCCCGCCTCCGCCATCATCGCGCGCAGCAACTGCCCCGCCGGGCCGGTGAAGGGGCGGCCTTCCAGATCCTCGCGGTCGCCGGGCTGCTCGCCCACCAGCATCAGCCGGGCCCCCGGCGCGCCCTCCCCCCAGACGGTCTGCGTCGCCGCCGCGCACAGCCCGCAGCGGCGGCAGTGCATCGCCCCTGCCCGGGCTTCGTCCAGCGTTCCGGGCCTTTCCGACGCCTGCGACAGCGTGGCGCGCACCCGGGCCGAGACCGCCGCCGCCCCGGGGCGCGGCACGCTGGTCGCCCGGCGCATCCGTTCCACCCGCGCCTCGGCATCCTTCAGCATGCCGGGGATCAGCCGCGTTTCCGGCAGGTTCTTCCAGTATTTCTTCGGCATCTCCGACCGCATCGCCTGCACCTTCACCCGCGCCGGGTTGAAGATATGGGCGAAATAGGTGGCCCAGAGGCTTTCCGACGCATCTTCCGGCAGATCGGGGCGCTGCCCGCCGGGGCCGAAGCTCAGCCGCCCCGCCTCGAACCGCGCGGTCAGGCGCGGCGTGGCGATCAGCCAATCCATATCGGCGAACCGGCGGGCAAAGAACGCGCTGCCGGGTTCCAGCGTATGGTGTTCGGGCTCGAACCAGGCGGCAAAGCGGTGCCCGGGCAGTTCGCGAAACCGCACGAAGGCGTGCATCTTGTGAATGTCGCGCCGCACCGCACCGGCCATCAGCCCCAGCCGCCGCCCCAGGGGATCGGCCGGGCCGAGCGGATCGCCCTCCCGCCGGTCCAGCCGCCAGAGCGCCTGATACAGCAGGGCAAACCGTTCGGGCGCGGCATGCCAGATCACCGTCCCGGCCAGATCCAGAAACCCCGCGGGCACCTGCACCCGATGCGGGCCGGGCGCCCCCGGCAGCGGCTCCGCGGCGAAGAGCCCGCCTTCCCCGCTCCACTCCAGATCGCCGGGCGCGATCCGGTGGCTGATCGCGATCCGCGCCGCCGCGCGCCAGGCCCCGGACAGGCCCCGCTCCGGCAGGGTGACCGCATAGCTCATAGCAGGCGCAACTGCTCCGGCGGCGGCGCGAACCGCGCGCGCAGATCGGCGCTGTCGGTCAAGGCCCCGGGTGACCAGCCCGGCAGGGTGACGAAGGGCCGCGCCTTCTTCATCAGCGCCCCCATCCGCGCCAGATCCTCATAGCGCAGCGTCCGCCCCCGCCGCGCGGCGAGGATCCGCGCGACCGTCCGCGTGCCGAACCCCGGCACCCGCAGCAGCATGTCCTTGCCCGCGCGGTTCACGTCCAGCGGAAACAGCCCCCGGTGCTGCAACGCCCAGGCGAGCTTCGGGTCGATCTCCAGGTCCAGATGCCCGGCCTGCGTGCCCGTTGCGATCTCTTCCGCCGTGAAGCCATAGAACCGCAGCAGCCAGTCGGCCTGATACAGGCGGTGCTCGCGCATGAGCGGCGGCTGGATCAGCGGCAGCGCGGCCGACGCCTCCGGGATCGGCGAGAAGGCCGAGTAATAGACCCGCCGCAGCCTGTAGCCGGTATAAAGCCGGGTCGCGCTGGTCAGGATCGTCACGTCATCGGTACCATCCGCGCCGATGATCATCTGCGTCGACTGCCCGGCGGGGGCAAAGCGCGGCGGGCGTTTGCCGGTATGGCTGCGCTCCTTCGCGGCCTCCCCCTCCAGCCGCACCTGCGCCATCGCGGCGCGGATCGTCTCGGGGCGTTTTTCCGGCGCGAAGCGGCGCAGCCCCGCATCCTGCGGCAGCTCGACATTGATCGACAGCCGGTCGGCGTATAGCCCCGCCTGCCGGATCAGGTCCGGGCTCGCATCGGGGATCGTCTTGAGGTGGATATAGCCCCGGAAACCATGGTCCTGCCGCAGGCTCCGCGCGATCCGCACCATATCCGCCATCGTCTGATCCGGCGAGCGGATGATGCCGGAGGACAGGAACAGCCCCTCGATATAATTCCGCCGGAAGAAGTCCAGCGTCAGCGTCACGACCTCCTCGACCGAGAACCGCGCGCGTTCCACATTCGACGACACCCGGTTGATGCAATAGGCACAGTCGAAGATGCAGAAATTCGTCATCAGGATCTTCAGCAGGCTGATGCAGCGCCCGTCCGGCGTATAGGCATGACAGATCCCGCTCCCGCCCGAAGCATCCCGTTTCCCGCCGGAAGAAGCGCAGGAAGCATCGTATTTCGCGGCATCCGAAAGGATCGCCAGTTTGTCCTGAAGGGGTCTTGCCATGTGGTGCAAGGTAAATGTTCCCTAAATGTTCGTCAATATCGGACCAGACGCCGGGCCGGATCGCCGCCCGCCGGTCGTCATGCCATCGCGCGGCGCCACGGGCGGATGCCCCGCCATCATGAATTCATGAACAGATGTCATCGCCCCACCCGCATTTCCCCGATGACCCGGCGCCGGATCCACGGGATAGTGCCCCTGTCCCAGCCATGGAGCCCGCCGATGCCCATCCCCCAACCCGCCGCCCGGACCGGAGGCCAGATCCTCGTCGATCAACTGCTGATCCATGGCGCGGACACCGCCTATTGCGTGCCGGGCGAGAGCTACCTTGAGGTTCTGGACGCGCTGCATGACGTGCGGGACCGCTTCCGCCTGATCAATGCCCGGCACGAGGCCGGCGCCGCCGACATGGCCGAGGCCTATGGCAAGCTCACCGGACGGCCCGGCATCTGCATGGTCACCCGCGGTCCCGGCGCCTGTCATGCCGCGATCGGCGTGCATATCGCGCAGCAGGACAGCACACCGATGATCCTCTTCGTCGGCCAGATCGACCGCGCCACCACCGACCGCGAAGCGTTTCAGGAAATCGACTATCGCGCGATGTTCGGCACCGTGGCGAAATGGGCGACGCAGATCGACGATGCCCGCCGGATCCCGGAATATATCGCCCGCGCCTTCCGGGTGGCGACCTCGGGCCGCCCCGGCCCGGTGGTCGTCGCCCTGCCGGAGGACATGCTGACCGACACCGTGGTGGTGGAGGACGCCCGCCCCTATCGTCCCGCCATGGCGAAACCCGCACCCGAGGACGTATCCGCCCTGACCGAAGCGTTCGCCGCCGCCGAACGGCCGCTGCTGCTGCTGGGCGGCTCGGGCTGGAGCGATCCGGCCTCGGCCGCGATCACCCGCTTTGCCGAGGCGAACGGCATCCCCGTCGCCTGCTCCTTCCGCCGCCAGGACATCGTGCCCGGGCTGTCGCCGGTCTTTGCCGGGGATCTGGGCACCTCGACCAGCCCCGCCCTGTTCCGCCGGATCGCTCAGGCCGATCTGCTGGTGGTCATCGGCGCCCGGCTGGGAGAGATGACGACCAGGACCTATGCCGCGCTGACGCCGCCGAACCTGTCCTGCCGGTTGGTGCATGTCTATCCGGATCCGGACGAGATCGGCCGGGTCTATGCGCCCGACCTCGGCATCGCCTGCGCCCCCGGGCCGCTGGCCGCCGCGCTGGAACCCGTCGATCTGGGCCGCCGCGCGGCATGGGCCGATTGGTGCGGGCTTCTGCATGGCGAATACCTGGCCGACAGCACACCCTCCGAAGACAGCCCCTGGCCGCTCGACATGGCACAGGCGCTGTCCGCGATCCGCGACACCCTGCCCAAAGACACCGTAGTCACGCTCGACGCGGGCAACCATACCGGCTGGCCGCAGCGGTTTTTGCGGTTCGGGCGGCCCGGGCGGATCCTCGGCTCGACCTGTGGTGCGATGGGCTATTCGGTGCCTGCGGCGGTGGCGGCCTCGCTGCGCGACCCAGAACGCTGCGTGCTGTCCTTCGTCGGCGATGGCGGCTTCATGATGAGCGGCAATGAAATCGCCACCGCCGCGCA
Organism: Paenirhodobacter sp.; assembly: GCF_047600745.1. Classification (GTDB taxonomy): domain Bacteria; phylum Pseudomonadota; class Alphaproteobacteria; order Rhodobacterales; family Rhodobacteraceae; genus Rhodobacter. The sequence goes on from NZ_JASGKI010000004.1 coordinate 1,423,487, forward strand.
ATTCGGCGGGCGGCCGATCGTGCTTTTGTTCAACAACGGCGTCTACGGCACGATCCGGATGCATCAGGAACGCGAACACCCGATGCGGGTTTCCGGCACCACACTGGAGAACCCGGATTTCTGCAAGATGGCCGAAGCCCTCGGCGCCCATGCCGAACGGGTCACCCGCACCGCGGATTTCCCCGCCGCCTTTGCCCGCGCGCGGGCCTGCGGACGGCCCGCGGTGATCGAACTGGTCACCGATCCGGAACAGATCTCGACCCGCACGACCATCTCCGCCCTGCGCAAGGCCGCCCGCTGACGTTGCCGCAATGCCGCGCCTGTTCGCAGATCATCAGCTTCCACGGCCCCGGGCGTGCCGCGAACCCGGGGATCGAGATCCGGCTGGAGGATGGCGGCGGCGCGGAACATCGGCATGCCGGTGCGCCCGATGATGACGCTGCGCTATGTGCTGTCGGCGCGCTCCGGCCTGCGCTCGAAGATGCCGGGCCGAAGGTCTGTGCCGAGCAAGCGCGTCATGCTCGGGCCAATGGCGACGGGCTTCGATCTGGCGCAGGGCCGGGAGGCTTATCTGAAACGCGAGATCGACGCCTTTGACGGCATGCTCGAAACCCGCGATCCGAACTGGTCGGCACAGGCGATTTCCTCGGCGCAGAAGCCCGATGTGCTGATCGTGATGCCGACCTCAACAGCTATTCCAGGCTGGTGAAGAAGGCGCAACAGGCGGGGATCCATGTGATCCTTGTCGACACCCCGGCGAATTTCAAGGCCGACGTCTTCACCGGCCCGGACCGGCCCCTGACCGGCCGGAGGCCGAGGCGGTGGTGAAGGTTCGTCGAAGACGATCGGCCTCGTGCAGGGCGATCAGGTGAATGTGACCAGCCTGTTCCAATATGCCGGGATCATGGTTCCGGCGCGACATCCGGATTTGCAGGTGGTGGCGAAGCCCGATTCCAATACTGGGAGCGCGGATGGCCATCGACCTGTTCCGGGGCAAGGCGGTGACGATCCCGCCGATGGACGGCCCCTTCCGCCCCATTACCGTGCTGGCGGAGGCGCCGGTCTTCGCCGACCTGCCCGAACCCGACCTGCTGGCATCCGGCCCCGGTGGCGTGCTGCGCAGTTCGGGTCATGCGCTCAACCCCCTGTCGAGACCCTCGCCGCGCCGGTTTTGGCCTTTCGCCGTCGCGCCGGACGGCACCCGGGTCGTGGCGCAGAACCTGAACTCGCGGCCCGGAAAAGCCGCTGAACCGGCTGCGCGGCATCCGCTTCTCGGCGCAACAGTTCCTGCAATCGCTGAACTTCCCGGTCGGGCCGGCCCGACCTCCGGTTTCACCCGTGACAGCATCATCGCGGCGATGGTCGGGCGCGGGCTTTCGGGCGCGCTTTACCGCGACAGGCCGGGGGCGGGGCTGCGCGCCCCGGGGCGCAAGATCCTTTCGGTTCAGGATCTGTCGCAGGGCGCCATCGTCTATGTCACCAAGGATCGCAAGGCCGAGGGGTTCTTCGAGACGATGGGCATCGCCGAGACCCCGTATTCCGGCCTGCTCACCCCACAACCGCGCCTGCATGGTCGGCCGGGCGGAACTGGCGCGGCGGGCTGGACGAAAAGGCTGAACATCCGCGCGATCAACGACACGGCCCGCGTGGTGGAGCTTTCGGACGGCAATCCGCAGAAGCAAGGGCCTGATCGAACGGCCCCGGCGGGTGATCTCCTTCTGCCTGCCCGAAGTGCTGAACCTGTCGGATCGTATCCTGATCCGCCGACAGGGCCGCATCGTCAAGGCATCCTCCCCCGCCGAGGCGACGGAGGGAAAGACCATGTATGCGGCCGTTCACTGAGGCGGGAACATGGCAACCGTGAAACGGATGAAATCCCGGCGGTCAAGGCGATGTTCGACCACATCCGCGCCACCCGTAACCGCGATTTCATCAACAATTTCTGACGCGCGCCGACCTTTGACCCAGCGCTTCTGGCGCGGAGATGGGCGGGGCTGAAGGCGGTGATGGCGACCTCGGCGCAAGATCGACCCGATGCTGCGCGAGATTCTATATCGCGGATTCCACGGCGAATGCCTGTCAGTATTGCGGGCATTCCCACATCGCGCAGGCGCGTGCGCGGGGAATGACGCACCGCCCCAGTTCGAGGTGCCGATCGACCCCGACGACGGCCTCCGCATCGCGGGACTGCGGCGTTCAACAATCCGGGCCTGCGGAACCGGGAGGCCGCGGCCCGCATCTGTCCCGGGGCCGGGCCGGAAGCGCCTTTCCGGCGGTCTGCCTGCCCAACGGGCGCCAGGAGATCGCCGTTCGCGGCCTATTGAGGGCAGGCGTCCACGGATATTGCCCGTGGCCGACAACCGAACTAGCCTCGTCGCAAGATCACCGACAACAGGGCAGGGTGCCAGATGGCAAAGATCATGAGCTGGGACGAGTGGTTCGCCCGCGACGGCATCGCATTGGCGGATCTGGTGCGGCGGGGCGAGGTCACGGCGGAGGAACTGGCCGCGCAGGCCGCCGACGCCATCGCCGCCGTCAACCCGCAACTGAGCGGCGTGATCGAGGTCTTCGGCGATGCCGTCGCGGATGCCCGCGTGAACGGCGCCGCGCCGGATGGCCCCTTCGCGGGGCTGCCGTTCCTGCTCAAGGATCTCGGCCCCACGCTCGCCGGGCGGTTGCAGGAACAGGGGTCGCTGTTCCTCAAGGGGAATCGCCCCGCCGCCGACAGCTATCTGGTGACCCGGATGAAGGCCGCCGGGCTGAACATCATCGGCCGGACCACGACGCCGGAATTCGGCTGTTGCAGCTCGGCGGAGAACCCGGCGCTTTACGTCACCCGCAACCCCTGGGACACCGGGTTTACAAGCTGCGGATCCTCGGCCGGATCGTCGGTGATGGTGGGGGCCGGGGTGCTGCCGCTCGCGCATGGCACCGATGGCGGCGGGTCGATCCGGATCCCGGCGGGCTGCTGCGGCGCGATCGGGCTCAAGACCTCGCGCGGGACGTTTTCGATCGCGCCCTACGGGTCCGATTTCACCTCCGTCGTCTCGACGCAGGGCTGCATCAGCCGCACGGTGCGCGACACGGCGGCCTTCGTCGATGCCTGCCGGGGCGGTGCGCCGGGCGAATTCATGCCCTATGTCACCCCGGGCACGCCCTATAGGACGCTGATAGACCGCGATCCCGCGCCGCTGCGGATCGCCGTCTCGCATGAATGGGGGCCTTATGCCGCGACGCCGCATATCGCCGCCGAACTCGCCCGCGTCGCCGCATTCTTTGAAACACTGGGCCATCATGTTGACTGGGTGGTGCCAAAGGTCGATCTGGCCCGCGCCTATGCCGCGCAGACCACCTGCTACATCACCAATTTCGCGCAGACGGTGAACGGGTTGCTGCGCAGCCGGGGGCTGGCCGCGCCGCCGCCCGACCTGATCGAGCCGATGAACATCCGGATCTGGGAACAGGGCAAGGACGCGACCTATACCGAACGCGCCGAGATGCAGGCCGTGTTCAACGAAACCGCCCGCGCCTTCGGGGCGTTCTACGAGGATTGGGACATCCTGCTCACCCCCACCACCGCGCGCGAAACGCCGCCGATCGGCACGACCGAATATCTGACGCTGAGCGACACTCCCTGCGCGCGCGACTGGTTCGAGAATTTGTGGGGCTTCTTCGCCTATACGCCGCTGAGCAACCTGTGCGGCACGCCGGGGATGTCGCTGCCGCTCGCGCTGCATGCAAACGGGCTGCCACTGGGGATGCAGATCCACACGAGGCAGGGCAATGACGGGCTGCTGCTGCAACTCGCCGCGCAGGTCGAACGGGCGATCGGGGGGCGCTGGAACCTGGGCCACCTGCCCGCGGTGCATGTGACGAAACTGGCCTAGCGGAGCCTGTAGAAATCGACGAAGGCGCGCAGGGCCGGGCGCATCTGCCGCCGCGACGGGTAGTAAATATGGAACCCGTCGAAGGGCGGGCACCACTCCCGCATGACGGCGATCAGACGGCCCGCGCGCAGGTCGTCGGCCACGGCATCCTCGAACAGGAAGGCCAGCCCCAGCCCGTCGCGCGCGGCCTGCCGGATCAGCCTCTGCTGCGGCAAGATCAGGTTGCCCCGCACCTCCACGCTGAGCGCGCGGCCCGCATGTTCGAGTTCCCAGCGGTAGATCCGTCCGCTGTCGAACCGGCGCCGGATGCAGTTATGCGCGGTCAGCTCGGCGGGGGTTTCGGGCGGCGGATGGGCGCGGAAGTAGCCGGGCGAAGCCACGATCACCCCGCGCCGCGGACCGGTGGCGCGCACCGCGATCATGTCGGCCTCAAGGCTCTCGCCCAGCCGCAGCCCCGCGTCGCAGCCGCTTTCCACCAGATCCTGAAACACATCCGAGACGCGCAGATCCAGTTCGATCTTCGGATAGCGGGTCTGAAAATCGCGCAGCCGTGGCATGATGACCTCCTCCGCCGCCAGAAGCGGCAAGGTGATCCGCAACGGGCCGCCGGGGTCGCCCGGACCCTGACCGGCCTCGGCAAGCCCCCCGGCGATTTCGGCAAGCGGCCCGGACACGCGCGCGAGCAGCCGCTCCCCCTCCTCCGTCGGCCGGGTGGAGCGCGTGGTGCGTGCGAGCAGCCGCACCCCAAGGCTGTCTTCGAGCGCCGCAACCGCATGGCTGACCGCCGAAGGCGCCACGCCCAGCCGGTCGGCGGCGGCGCGAAAGCCGCCGGTTTCCGCCACCGCCGCGAAGACCACCAGTTGGGAAAGCTGCACCCTGTCCATTGATCGAATTGATAGAACAGGCCGTGCGCGATTGCACGGATTATCGCCCCTATCCCGCGCCGCTATCCTGCCGCCATCCTGACAGCATCCAAGGAGGATCACATGGAACAGCGCAAGCTGGGAGAGTTCACCGTTTCGGCCATCGGTCTGGGCTGCATGGGGCTGAGCCAGGCCTATGGCGTGCAGGACGAAGAGGCCTCCGTGCGCACCCTGCACCGGGCGGTGGAACTGGGCGTGACTTTCTTCGACACCGCCGAAATCTATGGCCCGCACCGCAACGAACGCCTGCTGGGCAGGGCGCTGAAGCCCCATCGCGACAGGCTGGTGATCGCGACGAAATTCGGCTTCACCTACAATCCGGACCGGACCGATTTCGGCGAGATCACCGGCACCGACGGTTCGCCCGCCAATGCCCGCCGGGTGGCGGAGGCATCGCTGAAGCGGCTGGAGACCGATGTGATCGACCTCTACTATCTGCACCGCGCCGATCCCGCCGTGCCGATCGAGGAAACCGTGGGTGCGATGGCCGATCTGGTGGCCGAGGGCAAGGTCCGCGCGATCGGCCTGTCCGAAGTTTCGGCCGAAACCCTGCGCCGCGCCCATGCCGTGCATCCGATCACCGCACTGCAAAGCGAATATTCGCTCTGGACCCGCGATGTCGAGACGAACGGCGTGCTGGCCGCCTGCCGCGACCTTGGCGTGACCTTCGTGCCGTTCAGCCCGCTTGGTCGTGGTTTCCTGAGCGGAACGGTGACGATGGGCGAAGGCGACCTCCGTCAGAGAATGCCGCGCTTCCAGCCCGGGAATGCCGAAGCAAACCGCAAGCTGGTCGCGGTCATCGACGGGATCGCCGCCGCGAAGAGCGCCACCACCGCGCAGGTCGCCCTGGCCTGGGTTCTGGCGCAGGGCGCCGATGTGATCCCGATCCCCGGCGCGAAGCAGATCCCCCATCTGGAACAGAACGTCGCCGCCGTGGGGGTCACCCTGGATGCCGCCGAACGGGCGCTTCTGGAGCGGACCTTTGCGCCGGAGAATGTCGCGGGCGGGCGCTACTGGTCGGCCCTGGCGGCCATGTCAGAGCGGTAAGCAGGGCCGCTTTGCCCGGTTGGGGGGCCTGCGGGCGCCCCTCCTTTCCCACCCCCGGTCCAGCGTCCCCGATGGCGATCAGCGACCGGACCTTTCTCCCGGCGGTCCGGGTATCGGGCCGGTCTGCTCTGGGCGTCGCGCCGCCCCTTTCTCCCGGCGGTCCGGGTATCGGGGGCATCGTTACACGCCGAAAAGATGGCGCTTGCGACGAATTAGATTGCATGTCATCTATTTTCGCGCAGCAACGGGACTCGCCATGGCCGAACACGGAACACAATCGCCGCCCCGCCTGGGGCGGTTGGTCGGACAGGTCGGCCGACGCTGGCGCCGCGCCATCGACCACCGGCTGCACGATGTCGCGGTCACCGAGGCGGGCCTTGCGCCGCTGGTGGAGCTGGCGCAGGCGGGGGAACCGCTGCGGCAGAAGGATCTGGCGGCGGCGCTCGGGCTCGACAGTTCGTCCCTGGTGCGGGTGGTGGCGCGGCTGGTGGCCGATGGCCTGGTCCACAGCACGCCCGACCCGGAGGATGGCCGCGCCCGGGCGCTCAGCCCGACCCCGGCGGGCGCCGCCCTCGCCGCCCGCGCCCTCGCCATTTCCGTCGAGCTGGAGGCCGAGGTGCTCTCCGGCCTCGACCCGGACCGGATCGCCGCCGCCCGCGACGTCTTGCAACATATTCTGGACCGGCTGGATCCCGGCGGCTCCGACAAGGACGGTGAACCGTGAGCCCTTCCAAACCCGCCCCGATCTGGCTGCTGGCGCTGCTGACCCTCAGCGGGACGATGGCGATCCATATCTTCGTGCCCGCCCTGCCGCAGGTGGCGGCGGCCTTCGGCACCACCGCCAGCGCGGCGCAGATGACGCTCAGCGCCTATATCGTCGGCCTGGCACTGGCGCAGATCGTCTATGGTCCGATCGCCGACCATATCGGGCGCCGGCCGGTGCTGATCGCCGGGATGGCGATCTATGCGCTGGCCGGGGCGGCGGCCTTTGCGGCGCCGTCGATCCAGGTGCTGATCGTCGCGCGGTTCTTCGAGGCGCTCGGCGGCGGCTCCGGGCTGGTCCTTGGCCGCGCCATGGTGCGCGACGGCGCCGGGCCGGAGGACGCGGCGCGCAAGCTCTCGCTGATGAACCTGATCGTCATGGCGGGGCCGGGGATTTCGCCGCTGGTGGGCGCGGGGCTGGCGGCGGCGACGGGCTGGCGCTCGATCTTCCTGCTGCTGTGCCTGCTCGGGCTGGTGAACCTCGCGCTGGTCTGGCGCCGCCTGCCGCGCGTGCCACAGGCGGAGGGCCGCAGCCTGCGGGTGGTGATGGCGAATTACGTCGCGCTGCTGGGCTCGCCGGGCTTTCTGGGCTATGCGATCGGCGGCGGTTTCGCGACCACGGCGCTTTACGCCTATGTCGGCGCCGCGCCCTTCATTTTCATCAATCAGCTGCACCGTCCGTCGGGCGAGGTCGCCGTGTATCTCGCCTTCAACATCCTCGGCGCCTGGCTCGGCAGCCTGACGGTCAGCCGCCTTGCCGGACGGATCCGGATGCGGCGGCTGCTGGTTGCGGGCAATCTGCTCAGCTGCCTCGGCGCGGGGCTGTTCCTGCTGGCGGTGCTGACGGGGTGGCTGAGCGTTCCGCTCACCGTGGCCACGATGCTGGTCTTCAGCTATGGCGCCGGGATCGCCTCGCCGATGGCGCTGTCCGAGGCGCTGAACCTCAACCCGGCGGCGACGGGCTCGGCCTCGGGCCTGTATGGCTGCGTGCAGATGGTGATCGGGGCGATCTGCGCCGCGCTGAGCGGCATCGGCGGCAACCCCGCGCTGGCGGCGGCGCTGGTGATGACGGCGGCGGGGATCATCGCGCAATTGTCCTTCTGGATCTCGCAACGCTACGCCGCCGACCCGGCCTGACGGCGCCGTCGCGGTCAGTGCCACAGGGAATGATCTGCGCCGTATATGGCATTTCAAAGGAAACGAACGCCCATGATCCGTCAGGCCGTGGCCCGCGATGAACCGAAGATCAGGGAATGCGCCGAACTGGCATATGCCCGCTATGTGCCGCTGGTCGGACGCAAACCCGCGCCGATGACCGCCGACTTCGCAGATCAGATCGCGGCGGGTCGGGTTTATGTATCCGCAACCGACGACGGCGATTTTCAGGGCTTCATCGTATTCTACCCCGAGGGCGAGCATATCCTTCTGGAGAACGTTACCGTGTTGCCAGCTTCAGCGGGTCGTGGGGTTGGCGAGGCGCTTATTGCCTTCTGCGAGAGCCAGGCACGGGCTTGCGGCAAACGTGCCGTCCATATTTATACGAACGAGAAGATGGCAGAGAACCTGTCGATCTACCCGAAACTTGGATACCATGAAGTGGACCGCAGATCCGAAGACGGCTTCAATCGCGTTTATTTCGCGAAGCCCCTTCCCTGACGATCGTCCGGTGGATCAGGCCGCCAGCCGCGCATAGACGCCCTGCTGCGCCAGAAGCGCGTCATGGGTGCCGGTTTCGACGATCCGGCCCGCTTCCATCACCACGATCCGGTCGGCGTTGCGGATCGTGCCCAGACGGTGGGCGATGACCAGCGTGGTGCGGCCCTTCGACAGTTCCTCAAGCGCCTGCTGGATCTCGCGCTCGGTTTCGCGGTCGAGCGCGGAGGTCGCCTCGTCCAGGATCAGGATCGGCGGGTTGCGCAGGAAGGCCCGCGCGATCGCCACCCGCTGGCGCTGCCCGCCCGAGAGCATCACCCCGCGCTCGCCCACCAGCGTGTCGAGCCCCTCGGGCAGTGTCTCGATCAGCGGCGCGAGCTGCGCCCGGGCGGCGGCGGCGCGGATGTCGTCTTCCGAGGCGCCCAGCCGGCCATAGGCGATGTTCTCGCGCAGCGTGCCGCCGAACAGGAACACGTCCTGCGACACCAGCCCGATCTGGCTGCGCAGGCTTTCGAGCGTGATCGCGTCCAGCGCCCGCCCGTCCACCGTGATCCGCCCCGAGGTCGGCTCGTAGAACCGCGGCAAGAGTGACAGCAGCGTGGATTTCCCCGCGCCGGACGCGCCGACGAAGGCCACCGTCTCCCCCGGCCGGACATGCAGCGAAATGTCCCGCAGCACCGGGCGCGTCGTGTCATAGGCAAAGCCCACATGGTCGAAGACGATATCGCCCTTCAGCCCCGGCGCCGGGCGGGCCTGCGGACCGTCGGCGATTTCCGCCTCGGTCTCCATCAGTTCCAGATAGCGCCTGAACCCGGCGATGCCGCGCGGATAGGTTTCGATCACCGAGGCGATCTTGTCGAGCGGCCGGAAGAACACGCCGACCAGCAGCAGGAAGCCGACGAATCCCCCCGTGGTCATCGACCCGTTCAGCACGAAGCCCGCGCCGACGACCATCACCACGATCTGCACCAGCCGCATCCCCATGTATTGCAGCGCGCTGGAGGCGGCCATGACCTTGTAGGCCTCCAGCTTGGTGTTGCGGTAATTCTGGTTGTCGACATCGAAGAGCGCGCGTTCGTGGCGTTCGTTGGCGAAAGCCTGCACCACGCGGATGCCGCCGATCGCCTCTTCGAGCCGGACGTTGAACTGGCCGACGCGGGCATAGATCTCGCGCCAGGTGTTGGTCATCCGCCCGCCGTAGACGGTGACGAGGACGGACATCGCGGGCACCACCGTGGCGGTGATCAGCGCCAGTTTCCAGTGGATCGACAGCATCAGCAGGAAGGCGCCCACGAAGGTCATGATGGCGATGAACAGGTCTTCGGGGCCGTGGTGGGCGACCTCGCCGATCTCTTCGAGGTCGCGGGTGACGCGGGCGACCATCTTGCCGGTGCGCGCGCGGTCATACCAGCGCCAGCTCAGTCGGGTAAGCTGGTCAAAGGCGCGGCGGCGCATCTCGGTTTCGATGTTGATCCCCAGCCGGTGGCCCCAGTAGATCACGATCGCCATCAGCCCCGCGTTCAGCAGGTAGATCCCCAGAAGCCCCGCCCCCGCCGCCAGCGTCAGGCCCCAGTCGCCGCGCGGCAGCAGCCGGTCGATGAAGGCCGCGATCGCCACCGGGAAGGCCAGTTCCAGCAGCCCCGACAGCACCGCACAGCCGAAATCGACCCAGAACAGCCCACGCCAGGGCCGGTAATAGGACATGAACTGACGCAGCATTCCGGCCTCCGCTGGATGGGGACGGCTCTGCTATACTGCGCAAAGGCCGGGTTGCGCCAGCGCGCATTGCGCGGCCCCGCCCCGGCATCTTCGCCCGAGCCGCCTAACCCTCCCATGCCGGTGGTCGCCTCGCCTCGGCGCCCGACGAAGCGCATTGACCTGATCGGAGAGAAATCGGAAAAGCGGGCCAGTTCCGCCCGGCCACGGCAAGACCCCCGGTCCCTCCCCCCGATGCAGGTGCCCCTTGGAAACGCTGATCACTGTCCTGATCCTTCTGTTCGCGGTCGTCGTCAGCGGCGGGGTGGCGCGGTTCCTGCCGCAGGCGATCCCGCTGCCGCTGATCCAGATCGGCACCGGCATCCTGATCGCGGCGGTGGCCGACCTCGGCATCGTTCTGGATCCGGAGTTGTTCTTCGTGCTGTTCCTGCCGCCGCTGCTGTTTCTCGATGGCTGGCGGATCCCGAAACAGGGGCTGTTCGCCGATATCGGCGCGATCCTCGACCTGGCGCTCGGGCTTGTGGTGTTCACGGTGCTGGGGATCGGCTTCTTCGTCCACTGGATGATCCCGGGGATCCCGCTGCCGGTGGCCTTCGCGCTGGCGGCGATCCTGTCGCCAACGGATCCGGTCGCGGTTTCGGCGATTGCGGGGCGGGTAAAGGTGCCGAAGCGGCTGATGCATATCCTCGAAGGGGAATCGCTGCTCAACGATGCCTCGGGGCTGGTGTGCATGCGCTTTGCCGTGGCGGCGGCGATGACGGGGATGTTTTCGCTGCCGCAGGCGGTGGGCACCTTCCTGTGGCTGGCGCTCGCGGGGATCGCGGTGGGCGTCGCGGTGACCTGGGTGGTGACCAAGGCGAAGGGCTGGATCGCCCGCCGCTTCGGCGAGGATGCCAGCGCGCAGATCCTGGTCAGCCTGCTTCTACCCTTCACCGCCTATCTGATCGCGGAACATCTGCATGCCTCGGGCATCCTCGCCGCCGTCGCGGCGGGCATGGCGATGAGCTATGCCGAACAGACGGGCCGCACCCTCGCCACCACGCGGATCCGCCGCAACGCGGTGTGGGATGCGGTGCAGTTCGCGCTGAACGGGGTGATGTTCGTCGTGCTGGGCGAACAGTTGCCCGCGATCGTGTCGAAGGCGGCGCAGGTGGTGCGCGACACCGGCCATGTCCATCCGGCCTGGATGATCGTCTATGTGCTGGCGATCAACGCGGCGCTGGCGGCGCTGCGCTTCGGCTGGGTCTGGGTCGCGCTGCGGCTGACGATCTACCGCGCGCGGCGGAACGGCACGCCGAAGCAGCTGCCCGGCTGGCGGCTGGTGGCGGCGACATCGGTGGCGGGCGCGCGCGGGGCGGTGACGCTGGCGGGTATCCTGTCGCTGCCGCTGCTGCTCGACGATGGCAGCCCGTTCCCGGCGCGCGATCTGGCGATCTTCCTCGCCGCCTGCGTCATCATCGTGTCGCTGGTCATGGCCAGCACCGCGCTGCCGGTGCTGCTCCGCGGGATGGACATGCCCGCCCCGCCCAGCGAGCAGCGGGCCGAAGATGCGGTGCGCACCGCCGCCGCGCAGGCCGCGATCCAGGCGGCGCAGGCGGTGCAGCAGAGCGTCCCCGAAGGCGCGCAGACCGAGCTGTACACCCGGGCCGTCTCGCGCCTGACCGACTATTACCGCGAGCGGATCGAGGGCTATGCGGCCAAGGAAATCGCCGATACCGCCCGCGCCCATGCCGCGCTCGAAGCCGAGCGGCAGGTCTGGCTTGCCGCCGTGCGGGCCGAGCGGGCGGCGATCTATCTGGCGGTCCAGCGGCGGCAGATCCCCGAAGATACCGCGCGCCGGATGGTGCAGGCGACGGACCTGCTCGAATCCAACCTCACCAATGCCTGAGCACGGGGAAAATCCGGTGGATCCGGCGCGCCGCGCCACATAGGATGGGGCATGCCCGAGCACCTTCCCCCTTCCCCCGTCGCCCCTCCCCGCTGGATCCGGCAGGGCGTGGCGCGGGACGATGCGGAAACCGCGCTGTTCGCCGCCGGGGCGGCGCTGGCGGTGCTGGATCCGGCGGCGCGGAGCGAACATCCCGCGGGCATGGTCTGGCGGCGGCGGCTTGCGCTGATGGCGGCGGTGGCGACATCCGCGCTCGACGGGCGCCGCGCGGGCGAGGCACAGTTGCGCGATCACTGGGCGCTGCGGCGTCCGGGCGACGATCCGGGGCCGGATGGTCGGATGCTGGAGGGCTGGCGCCTGCTCGGGCTGCGCCCGGCGGACTGGCCCAGCCGTCTGCCCGGCTGCTTTGACCTGCCGCCCGAACCGGTTGCCGATCTGCTGCGCGGGCTGGGCGCGCGGCTCGCGGGCCGGGCCCTGCCGCTGCGCACCGCCGCCGAGGCCGCGAACGAGATCCGCGCCCTCGGGCCGCCCTGTCGCGGGCTGGCGCTGTGGGTCGGGGATGCGGTTCTGGCCCGTGCGCTTGGCTGGGCCCGTCCGGTGCCGCTCATCGCCGCGCATCTGCCGCGCGCGGCCTTCCGGCTGACGGGGGAGGACTGGCTGACCGCCTGCGCCGGGGCCTGGGCGCGGGGGGCCGTTGCGGCGTTCGACCTGCACGGCGATCTCGTGCGGCGGGCCGAGGCGTTGCGCCTTGCCGCGCCGAAGCTGCGCGGCAAGGATGCGCAGGCAGCGGTCGCGGCGCTGATGGCCGAGGATGCGATCCCCGCGCAGGCCGGTGCCCGGACAAGCGACCGCGCCGCCCGCCGCCTGTTCGAGCGCCTGACCGGGCTGGGCCTGGTGCGCGAACTGACCGGGCGGGCGACCTTCCGGCTTTATGGGCTGTAGCATGGGCCTCGATACCGAACTCGTGGACCTGCCCCCCGCGCTGCGCTGGCGCGAATGGATGGCGCGGGTCGAGGCGGTGCTGTTCGCCTCGTCCGCCCCGGTGGGGCGGGAGGTGCTGGCGCGGGTCGTCGGGCGGGATTGCGCGCTCGACCTGCTGATCGAGGACATCGCCACCGAACTGACGGATCGCCCCTATGAAATCGCCCGCGTGGCGGGTGGGTGGCAGTTCCGCACCCGGCCCCGGCACGCCGCCGCGATCCGCGCCGCGCGGGCCGAGCCCGACACCCCCCGCCCCCTGTCGCGCACCGAAATGCTGGTGCTGGCGGTCATCGCCTATCTGCAACCGGTGACGCGGAGCGAGATTTCGCGCCTGACCGGGCGCGAGGTCAGCCGCGACCTGATCGCGCGGCTGCACCGGCAGGGGCTGATCGCGCGCGGCCCGCGCAGCCCGGAACCCGGCGCCCCCTACAGCTATGTCACCACGCGCGGCTTTCTGGTTCAGTTCGGGCTGGAAACCCTGCGCGACCTGCCGGATATCGAGGCGCTGGAGGATGCGGGCCTGCTGGAGCGGGACACCGGGCCGGGGCTGGACCTGCCGATCCGCCAGGAGCCCTAGAGCGGCCATCGGGAACCCTTCGCGGCCTCGGGCGTTGGCGGCAGAGCGGATTTCATGGGTGGACCACAATGCCGGAAACATCCCTGCTGCGCCCCGGAACGAACTGCTGGCGGATCGAGCCCGCCCGGCGGTTCGCCTTCATCGTCGACGGCGCGGATTACTTCGTCACCCTGCGCAAGGCCCTGCTTCGGGCAAGGCGGTCTATCATCCTCGTCGGCTGGGATTTCGACCCGCGGATCCGCTTTGGCGACGCGGACGACGGCGGGCCGGAGCGGCTGGGCGATTTCATCCTGTGGCTGGCGGAGCGCACCCCGTCGTTGCAGATCCGCCTGCTCCGCTGGGACACCGGAGCGTTCAAGTCGCTGCTGCGGGGCAATACGCTGCTCACCGTCCTGCGCTGGAAGGCGCATCCCCGGATCACCCTGCGGCTGGACGCGAAGCATCCGCTGGCCGGGTCGCACCATCAGAAGATCGTGGTCATCGACGACAGCCTGGCGTTTTGCGGCGGGATCGACCTGACGATGCAGCGGTGGGATACCCGCGCGCATCTGGACGGCGACCCGCGCCGGATCAGCCCGAACGGCAAGCCCACCGACCCGTGGCATGACGCGACCAGCGCCTTTGACGGCGAAGCGGCGCGCGCGATCGGCGATCTGGCCCGGGCGCGCTGGCGCACCGCCACCGGCGAAGAGCTGCGGCCCGAGGCGGACTGCCATGACTGCTGGCCCGAAGAACTGGCGCCGACCTTCACCGACATGCGGCTCGCCATCGCGCGGACGATCCCGGAAATGGACGATCAGCAGCCGGTGCATGAAATCGAGGCCGCCTGGGTCGACATGATCCACGACGCGCGGCGGATGATCTATGCCGAAAGCCAGTATTTCGCCTCCCGCCGGATCGGACGGGCCATCGCCGAGCGGCTGGCCGGGGAAGACCCGCCCGAGATCGTCATCATCACCCCGCATTCCGCCGATGGCTGGCTGGAACCGCTGGCGATGGATACCGCGCGGGCGAAGCTGGTCGAGGCGCTGCGCCGGATCGACCGGCACGGGCGCCTGCGGATCTATCACCCGCAGACGGCGGGCGGCGCGCCGATCTATGTCCATGCCAAGGTCATGGTGGTGGATGACCGCCTATTGCGGGTGGGATCGTCGAATTTCAACAACCGCTCGATGCGGCTCGACAGCGAATGCGACGTGATCCTTCCGGCGCAGGAGCGGTTGCGCGACAGCATCGCCCGGCTGCGCGACGACCTGCTGGCCGAACATCTGGGCGTGGATCCGCAGGAGGTGGCGCAGACGCTCGCGCGGACCGGCTCGCTGATCGCCACGGTCGAGGCGCTGCGCGGGCCGGGGCGTGGCCTCGTGCCCTACGAACTGCCCGAACTGTCGGAGTTCGAGGAATGGCTGGCCGAGAACGAGATCCTCGACCCGAACGGCCCCGAGGACATGTTCGAATCCCCCGCGAAGCGCGGGTTGTTCAAGGGCTGGGCGCGGCTGAAGGCACGCCTTCAGCGGTAGCGGAAGATTTCGGCATCCGGATCCGGCTTTCCCGCGATGGCGGCGGCGATGATCTGCGCCCCGATCACCGAAAAGGTGATGCCATTGCCGCCGAACCCCATGACCGCGAAGATCCGCTCGAAACCCGGCACGCGGTCGATGATCGGCAGGCCGTCGTCCGTCACGCTGAACGGCGCGGACCAGATGCAGGCGGGCTTGCCGATATCGACGCCGGTCAGGGCGCGCAGCTTCCGGGCGATCACCTTCGCCTTTGCCTTCAGCTTCTTCGGGTCGGCATTGGTGTCGGCGGCCTCCTCGTCCTCGCCGCCCGCGATCACCCGCCCCGCGTCATCCGTGCGGAAATACAGATAGGGGTCCGATGCCTCCCACACGATGGTGTCGCCCATCCACTCCGGCAGGCCCGGCAGCGGCTCCGACGCCAGCGCCCAGGTCGAGGTGACGTGATGCGAGGGCGTGTTCATCTGCGGCAGGTATTCATAGCCGGTGCAGAAGACCGCATGCTGCGCCACCAGAACCTCCCCCCGCCGCGTCGCCAGCGCCACGCCGCAGGGCAGCTCCGCCATATCCGTGATTTCGACCGGCGAAACGATCTGCGCCCCGCGCGCCATCGCCGCCCGCAGCAGCCCCGCCGTCAGTTGCGCCGGATTGGCGGAGGCCGACGCCTCGGACCGGATCGCGGCGGTGCGGTCCATGCCGTAGCGCTCCCTCAGTTCGGCGCGTTTCAGGTATTCGGCCCGGATGCCCGCGTCCTCCCGCGCCTGTGCCTCCGCCGCCAGCGCCCGCGCGCCCATCTCGTCACCCGCAAGATAGAGCGCGGGCTTCGGCGCCATCTGGCAATCGAGCTTCAGCTTTGCGGCCAGATCCACCAGATCCGCCACCGCCCGCACCGAGCGCCGCCAGGCCCGGTCCGCGGGCTCCGCGCCGATCTGCTTGCGCAGCCGGGTCAGCGGCACGTCGATCTCATGCTGGATCATCGCGGTCGAGGCGGGCGTGGAGCCGCGCACCGGCGGGCGGCGATCGAGGATCAGCACCGATTTCCCCGCCCGTGTCAGCGCCTCGGCCACCAGCGCGCCGGAAATCCCGGCGCCGACCACGATCACGTCGAACCGGTCGCGGGTCAGGGTCGCCTGCACCGCCACCGTCGAATGCGGGGTCCGGACCCAGAACGGGGCGCCGGTCCTCAGGTCGTCCTTGCGGGTCTTCGCCTTCTGCTTTGCCATCGCCGCCTCCGCCGGGGTATGGCGTCAAACGCGCCGGGGCCCGCGCGGTTCCCGCAGAGGCAGCGCGAAGATCCTCTCGCCGCAGGCCAGCGCGATGCCGCCCCCTGCCAGCGCGGCGAAGGCCGGATCGGCAATATCCAGCCCCCCGGTATAGGTGCCGAAGGCGGGCAGGATCAGATGCCCCTGCCCCAGCACGAAACAGCGCCACCGCCGCCCCGCCAGCCGCACCGAGGGGTGCATATGGCCGGAAATGTCCGGCCCCTGCGCCGCCTGATGCCGCAAGGCAATGGCACCGGGCAGTTCCGCCGCGCTCCGCCCCGGCAGGCCCGGCGGGGGGTGCGGATCATGGTTGCCGCAGATCCACAGCCAGTCCCGCCCCGTCGCCATGCCGTGGATCCGCGTCTCCGGGGCCAGCCGCCGGGCGGCAAGGTCGTCGTCGAAGGCATCGCCGAGCGACACCACATGCGCCGGATCCAGCGCGGCGATCTCGGCCTCCAGCCGGTCGAGCGTATCCACCACCTCGAAGGGCGGCAGCAGGGCACCGCCGCGCCGGGCATAGCGTTCCGACCGGCCCAGATGCAGATCGGCGACGATCAGCATCCGCCGTTCGGGCCACCACAGCGCACCCGAGGGCCGGGCGACGAAGCCCGCCCCGGCGAAGCGAAACGCATGGTCAGCCATCGCCCGGCCCCGCCCCTGCGTCATCCAGCCCCGCCTCCGCCATCATCTCCCGCGCCAGCCGTTCGGCGAGCCGCGCCGGACCCTCTCCACCCAGCCGCACCCGCCCCATCTCCAATAGCAGCGGCGCGGCGAGCGGCGAGACCCGGGACAGCCTGCGCATCTCGACCGGGCGGCCCTGCATCGCGGTGAGGCGGTCGAAGTCGATCAGGCCGCGCCGGGCCTCCTCGCGCGTTGCGCGCAGCAGGATATGGCCGGGGTCGTGGCGGCGGAGCGTGTCATGGATGATGTCGCTCGAAAACGTCGCCTGTTTCGCCGTGGCCCGCGCGCCGGGGCGGTTGCGCTGGATCAGCCCGGCGATGGTGGCGACGGACCGGAAGCTGCGCTTCATCAGCGAACTCGCCACCAGCCAATCCTCCAGCCCCCGGTCCAGAACCGGCGCGGCGATCAGCGGCGCGGCATCCGCCACCCTGTGCAGCGAGGTCACCATCAGCGCGTGATCCATCGCCAGAAACCCCAGGGGCGCGAGGTCCAGATCCTCCATCTGCCGTGTCACCAGAAGGCCCAGCGTCTGATGCGCGTTCTGCCCGGCAAAGCCGTAGATCACCAGATGCCAGCGGCCCCCGCGCGGGAAGGTCTCGCACAGCAGCATGCCGGGGCGGGGCAAGGCGCTGACCCGCGCCTGTAGCGCCAGCCAGTCGCGGATGCCCTGCGGCAGATCCGCACCGGGATCGGCCAAGATCGCCTGTATCCGCTGCGACAGCACCGTCGAGGTGGCGAATTTCAGCCCCGACCAGGTGGCGATCTTCGGCTCCCGCCCCGGCGCGGGGGTGACCTCCATCACCAGATCGCGGATCCGGTCGTAGCGCAGCACCTGCCCGCCCAGCAGGAAGGTATCGCCGGGCGAAAGGCTGGCGGCGAATGTCTCCTCGATCTCGCCCAGAAGGGCGCCCCGGCGGCGGACCTTCAGCTTTTCGGGTTCGGTGATGGTGCCGATGTTCATCCGCAGGCCCCGCGCCGCGCGCGGATCGCGCAACTGCCACAGCCCGCCCCGCAGCATCAGCCGCTGCCAGCGGTCATAGGCCCGCAGCGCATAGCCCCCCGTCGCCGCGACATCCAGGCAGGCATCGAAATCCGCCCGCGTCAGCGCGGCATAGGGCGCCGCCCCGCGCACCTCGGCATAAAGCGCATCGGCATCGAACGGCCCGGCGCAGGCGGTCAGCAGGATATGCTGGATCAGCACGTCGAGCGGCCCCGGCCCGCGCGGCTCGCCATCGAGTTCGCCCGCCCGCGCCGCCTCCAGCGCGGCGAGGCATTCGATCACCTCGAACCGGTTCGCCGCCACGATCCGCGCGCGCGACGGCGCATTGTAGCGGTGGTTCGCGCGCCCGATCCGCTGCACCAGCCGCTTGATGTTGCGCGGCGCGCCGACCTGGATCACCAGATCGACATCACCCCAGTCGATACCCAGATCAAGGCTGCCGGTCGCCACCACGGCGCGCAGGTCGCCCGCCGCCATCGCCGCCTCGACCCGCTGCCGCGCCTCGCGCGCCAGCGCCCCGTGATGCAGCCCGATCGGCAGGCCCGCGTCATTCGCCATCCACAGCGCCTGAAAGAACAGCTCCGCTTGCGCGCGCGTGTTCAGGAAGATGATCGTCGTCTTCGCCGCCGCCACCGCCCCCAGAACATCGGGCACCGCATAGCGCCCGCCGCCCCCGGCCCAGGGCGGCGGCTGGCGGGTTTCCAGCAGGGCAATGTCCGGCGCGGGGCCGGGATCGGCGCGGATCACCGCCTCCGCCCCCATGAACCGCGCGAGCGCCTGCGGATCCTCGACCGTCGCCGACAGGCCCGTGGTGATCACCCCCGGCGCCAGCGCGCGCAGCCGCGCGAGGCAGAGCATCAGCTGATCCCCGCGTTTCGATTCCGCCAGCGCGTGGAGTTCGTCCAGCACCACCCGTTTCAGCCCCGCGAACATCCGCGCCGCCTCCGGCCAGGACAGCATCAGCGCCAGCGATTCCGGCGTGGTCAGCAGAATCTCCGGCGGGTCGGCGCGCTGCCGCCTGCGCTGGCTGGCGGGGGTGTCGCCGGTGCGGTCGCCGATCCGCACCGGCAGCCCCATCTCCGCCACCGGCCGGGCAAGGTTGCGCCCCACATCCGCCGTCAGCGCCTTGAGCGGCGAGACGTAAACCGTATGCAGCCCCCCACCCCCCTGCGCCAGATCGACGAGCGAGGGCAGAAACCCCGCCAGCGTCTTGCCGCCGCCCGTCGGCGCGATCAGCAGCGTATCGCCCCGCGCCCCGAGCAGCGCCAGCTGATGCGGATGCGGCTGCCAGCCCCGCGTGGCGAACCACTCCAGCGGGGTCACAGCAGCGCCCTCAGGCTGTCCAGCCGGTCGGCCTCCGCCGCCGGTTTGTCCCAGCGGATCCGCGCGATGCGGGGAAAACGCATCGCCAGCCCCGAGCGATGGCGGGGCGAGGCATTCAGCCCCTCGAACGCCACCTCGACCACCAGCTTCGGCGCCAGTTGCCGCACCGGGCCGAAGCGCTGCACGGTGTTCTTGCGCACGAAGCGGTCGAGGTCGCGCAGTTCCGCGTCGGTGAAGCCGAAATAGGCCTTGCCCACCGGGACCAGATCCGCCCCCTGCCACAGGCCGAAGGTGAAATCGCTGTAAAAGCCCGAGCGCTTGCCATGCCCCGCCTGCGCATAAAGCAGCACGGCATCCACCAGCATCGGGTCGCGCTTCCACTTGAACCACGGCCCGCGCGGGCGCCCGCCAAGATAGGGCGCATCGCGGCGCTTGATCATCACGCCCTCGATCCCCGGCGTGGCGCGCAGCGCGGCAAGGTCGTCCCATGTGGCAAAGGGCAACATCGGCGAGAGGTCGATGCGGGGGCTGTCGAACGCCGCCGCCTCCAGCCGCGCCCGGCGTACGCTCAGCGGCAGCGCCCGCAGATCCTCCCCCCGCCAGGTCAGGATGTCATACAGCCGCAGCGCCGCCGGATGGCTGTGCAGCAGCGCGCGGCCCACCTGTTTGCGCCCCAGCCGCTTTTGCAGATCGCCGAAGGGGGCGATTTCGGCGCCGCGCCGGATCAGCAATTCGCCATCCACCGCGCCCTCGAAGGTCAGCGCATCGAGAATGTCGGGGAAGGCCGCGCCGATGTCCTCGCCGGTGCGGGAATAAAGGCGGCGCGTGCCGCCTTCGGATACCGCCTGCACCCGGACCCCATCCCATTTCCATTCCGCCACATGGTCCCGCGCGTCCAGCGCGGCGAGGTCTTCGGGCGTCACCGGGGTCGAAAGCATCACCGGGCGGAACGGTGCCGCCACCGGCGCGGGCGGCGCCCCACCCGCAAGCCAGGCGAACAGGTCGGCGAAGGGCGGCGCCATCCCGTGCCAGATCTCCTCGACCTCCTCCACGCTGCGCGCCGTGCCCATCGCCAGCGCCATCCGCGCAAGCCGCGCCGAAACCCCGACCCGCAGGTTCCCGGTGGCGAGCTTCAGCAACGCCAGCCGTTCGGGCGGGCTCAGCCGGTCCAGCAGATCCGCAACCACCCCCGGCAGCGCCAGCTTCCCGGTTTCGCGCAGCAGCAACACCGCCTGCGCGAGCGTCATCTCCGCCCCCGGACCGGAGACGGGCCAGATCAGCGCGATGGTTTCCGCCAGATCGCCAACGAAATCATAGGACAGGCGGAACAGTTCGGCATCCACCCGCTCCGCCGCCAGCCGCTTCAGCAACGCGGGCGACACCTGCCGCAGGTCCAGCGTGCCGGTCAGAACGGCCAGCGCATAGCCGCGATCGGGGTCCGGCGTGTCGCGCAGGTAATGCGACAGGATCGTCAGCTTGGCATTGCGTCCCGGCGTGAAGGCCAGACGTTCCAGAAGCCGCGCAAAGGCCCTCATTCCGGCTCCCCCCCATAGCCGATCAGGCGCAACGGGCGCGCGGGGATGCCTTCGATCGCGCACCAGCGCAAAAGGCCATCCTCCGCGCCATGGGTGATCCAGACCTCTTCGGGCGCCAGATCCCGGATGGTGGCGGTCAGTTGCGGCCAGTCGGCATGATCGGAAATCACCAGCGGCAGTTCCACCCCCCGCTGCCGCGCCCGCGCCCGCACCGTCATCCAGCCCGAGGCCCCGGACAGGACCGGATCGCGGAACTGCTGCACCCAGGGCGTGGCAAAGGCCGAAGGCGGCGCCAGCACCAGCTGCGCATCGCCCACCGGGACCAGCGGGCCAAGATCCACCCCCTGCCCGATATGGTAATCGCACAGCCGTTTCAGCGCGCCATGAATGGCGATGGGCGCCTCATACCCCGCCGCGCGCACCAGCGCGATCAGCCTTTGCGCCTTGCCGAGCGCATAGGCCCCGAGCAGATGCGGGCGCTCTGGAAATTCCGCCATGCTGGACAGCAGCCGGGCCACCTCCGCCATCGGATCGGGATGGCGAAAGATCGGCAGGCCGAAGGTCGCCTCGGTGATGAAGACATCGCAGGCGACCGGCTCCCACGGCGCGCAGACCGGGTTCGGCGTGCGGCAGTAATCGCCCGAAACCAGGATCCGCGGCCCATCGTCCGGCGCAATCAGGATCTGCGCCGAGCCGAGCACATGCCCCGCCGGATGAAAGCTGACCGTGACGCCGCCGATCCGCAGCGGGCCTTCGGCCACCTGCCGGGTGGCGGTGAAGCCTTCGCCATAGCGGATCGCCATGATGTCGAGCGTCTGCCGCGTGGCCAGCACCGCGCCATGGCCCGGGCGGGCGTGATCGGAATGTCCATGGGTCACCAGCGCGCGCGGAACCGGGCGGAGGGGGTCGATATGGAAATCCCCCGGCGCGCAATACAGCCCCGCCGGGGTGGGATAGACGATCTCCTCCGCCCGCAGCGTCATGCAAGATCCCGCAAGCCGGGTTCGCGCGCCCAATAGCGCCGCTTCGCCATGCCGGGCAGATCCTCCCACGGGCCGACACCTTCGTCCGGGGAAATCCCGGCGCGGTCCAGGATCACCGCCGAGCCCATGCAATGGCCGATCGCCTTCAGATGCGCGAAAGCGTCCATCACGAAGCCGATCGCGGCGGAATCGCGCGCCAGCTTCTGCGCCTGATCGGGCATCAGGATCATGCCGATGGCATCGAACAGCACCGAGGGGCTGCCCGCCAACTGCCCGTCCGGCGTGATCGTACCGCCCTTGAGCTTCAGCGGCCCGACCTTCGGCGCGATGGTGAAGACGGTGCCGCCCTCGGCCTCGATGGCCTTCGTCAGCCGGTCGATCGCCGCCTTGTCCGAGCCTTCGGCGATCAGCAGGCCGATCTTGCGCCCCTTCAGCGTGTCCTTCCAGTTCTTCTGGATCGACAGCGCATCCGAAGGGTCCAGGTCCACCGGCGCGCGGAACGGCGTGGCGGGCGCGGGCAGATCCAGCCCCAGCCCATCGGCCACGCGCCGGCCCAGATCTTCGTCGATCACCCGCAGATGGCCCAGCACACGGCTGCGCACATGATCCAGCCCGACCTTGGACAGTTCGAACACAAAGGCCGAAGCGATATGCGCCTGCTCGCTTTCGGTCATCGAGCGCCAATACATCCGCGGCTGGCTGTAGTGGTCGCCGAATGTCTCGGCCCGGATCCGCAGCTTTTCCCCCGCCACCGGCTGCGGCGCGGTGGCGAAGCCGTCGCCCGCGCGCGGCCCCGGGTCTTCGCCCGCCTGATCGAGGCTGTTCGGTTCGTAATTCGCGCGCCCCTTCGGCACATGGGTCTGCATCAGCCCGTCCCGCATCATGTTGGCATAGGGGCATTTCGGCGCATTCACCGGGATCTGGTGGAAATTCGTCGTGCCCAGCCGCGACTTCTGCGTATCGAGATAGGAAAACAGCCGCCCCTGCAACAGGGGGTCGTCGGTGAAATCCACCCCCGGCACGACATTCGAGGGCAAAAACGCCGCCTGCTCGTTCTCGGCGAAATGGTTGTCGGGATTGCGGTTCAGCACCATCCGCCCGATCACCCGCAGCGGCACCACCTCTTCGGGGATGATCTTCGTCGGGTCCAGAACGTCATAGGGCAGGCTGTCGGCCAGCGCCTGATCAAAGACCTGAACGGCGAAATCCCATTCCGGGAAATCGCCCGCCGCGATCGCCTCATACAGGTCGCGGCGGTGATAGTCGTTATCCGCGCCCTGCAATTTCGCGCTTTCGTCCCAGATCAGCGATTGCATCCCCAGAACCGGGCGCCAGTGGAACTTGACGAAGCGCACCGCCCCTTCGGCATTGACGAATTTGAAGGTGTGGACGCCGAACCCCTCCATCATCCGCAGGCTGCGCGGAATGGCGCGGTCCGACATCGCCCAGATCACGGTGTGCAGGCTTTCCGGCATCAGCGAGACGAAATCCCAAAACGTATCATGCGCCGAAGCGGCCTGCGGATAGCCACGGTCGGCCTCCATCTTTACCGAATGGACCAGATCGGGGAATTTGATCGCGTCCTGGATGAAGAACACCGGGACATTGTTGCCGACCAGATCCCAGTTGCCCTGATCGGTGTAGAACTTCACCGCGAACCCGCGCACGTCGCGCGGCGTATCCACCGAACCGGCCCCGCCCGCCACGGTCGAAAACCGCACGAAGACCGGGGTCTCCTTGCCCTTTTCGGCGAACAGGCTGGCGCGCGTCAGGTCCGGGATCGGGTCGGTGCAGGTGAACACGCCATGCGCCGCCGAGCCCCGCGCATGAACGATGCGTTCCGGGATGCGCTCATGGTCGAAATGAAAGATCTTTTCGCGCAGCAGGAAATCTTCGAGCAGCGTCGGCCCGCGTTCCCCCGCGCGCAGGGAATTCTGGTTGTCCGAAAACGGGATGCCGTGGTTCGTGGTCAGAACCGCGCCGCCGCGCTGCTGCGTTTCGCCCGCATGGCCGGTGCTGGTCTCATAGGGTTTGCGTGCCATCGTCCTGCCTTTCTTCGGTGGGATGAAAATGGGTGGGATGGGGAATGGCGCCGGTCAGCGTGCCGAAGCGGCCCGGGCGGGCGGCCCCTGGCCATGCGACGGCCTGATGACGGATGCTATCATGAACGCCCCTCCGGACACGCCCGTCCGGGCCCGGAGGGGCTGGCCGTCGCGTCGAGAGGGAAATGCGGAAAGGAGGGCTTCGGTTCCATCCCCGCCTTCCGCAGGATCCGCATCGCCCGGGATCCGCAGCGGAGAGGGGCCGCACCCCGCCGGAGCGGGATGCGGCGAGATGCCTATTTCGCCGGGGTGATCCGCGTGACCGAACCCGCCTGATCGTCATCCCCCGGCTTGCCATACATCGACACCAGATAGACTGCACCATCCGGCCCCGCGGTCAGGTGGTTCGGCGTCTCGTCCACCGGGATATTGGCGACCAGCTTGCCGTCCCGGTCCAGCACCGCGACGGAGCCACCGGCCCGGGTCGCGGCAAAGACCTGCGCAGTCTTCGCGTCCCAGACCACCGAAACCCCGCCCGCACCGATATAGGTATCGGCCAGCACCTCGCCCTCGGCATCCAGAACCACGACATTGTTCGACTCCTGCGACACGACATAAAGCCGCCCCGTCTCCGGATCGCGGTCGATGTCGGTGGCGCCCTGCGCCTGCGGGACGGAGACCGTGGTGCTCTTGCCGGTGGCCAGGTCGATCCAGCCGATCCAGGGGGTGTCGCGGCTGATCGAATAGAGCCTGCCGTTCTTCGCATCCAGCGTCAGGTCGATGGTGCCGAAGGCCGCGCGGCCGCGATCGGCGACGAATTCGAGCTGGCCGACATGTTCCAGCGTCTCGGTATCATAGACCTCGACAAAGGGGCTGAGCGCCGCGCTGACATAGGCGCGGTTGTTCGCCTCGTCGATCGCGATGTCGCGCGGATGCTGGATCGACCCTTCCGGGAAGATCTTGGCGGGTTTCAGATCGGCCGCATCATAGACGGTGAGCGTTTCCGACAGGGTGTTGGTGGTCCAGACCTTGCCATGCGCATTATCGACCGCGACGCCGAAAACGCCGATCTGCTTGCCCTTCGCATCCTTGGGCACCTCGGCCTGCGCCTCGACGGCGAGCGTCGCCGCATCCAGACGCACCAGCGTGCTGCCGTCATTCGGCCCGCGCGCGGTGGCGACGAACAGCTTGCCATCGGCGGACAGCGCGCTCTGATAGGCGCGCTCGCCGACGGGAACGGTCTTCAGCGTGAAGGCATCGGCGTTCAGCGGCGGCACCACCTCGGACACCTTCAGCACCACCTGCGACACGCTGGCGGGGTTCTGCGTGACGATGGTCAGCGGATAGAAGCCCCGCTCGGCGCCCTCCGGCACTTTCAGCGGCACCGTAACCTTGCCCTCCGCATCCGCCTTCAGCGGCTCGGGCGTCAGCAGTTCCGTCCCGTAGAGCACCGAGACGCTGGCCCCCGCGGGCAGGCGTTGCAGCGCGACGGAGGTGGCATCCCCGGCCTTGACCGGAACCTCGCGCGATCCGGCCCGGGCAGCCCCCGGCAGCGTGGTGGAGGCCGGTGCCCAGGGCGTTTCCGCGAAAGCGATGGCCGCGGGCGCAACGGCCATGACGGTTGCAAGAAGCAGGGATCTGACGGAAAGTTTGTTCATGTGGGCCCCACTGAGGCTACAAGGAAAACCGTGCCTGTCATTGGGTTCGGTATCGACCTGTTTTCTCACTATCCGGCCAGGGTTTCAACCCTGCGGCAGGCCCGCGGCACCAGCCCGGAGGGGGTCAGCCCGCCGCCGCGTGGCGTTCCTCGCGATTTCCACGGTTTCCTTGAAGTGCACACCGGTCAGCCCGCGCCGCGTGGCGTTCCGCTCCGTGCCGGAGGCAGGCGCCTGCCCTCCCGTCCCCGGGCGATCGCCGATCCGGGCGCCGGGGATCGACGGGCGGAACCGCGTTGGCGTGTTCGTCAGCGCACCGCCCGTGCGACCGCGTTCTGCTCTTGCGGCATGGCGAGAATGTCGGACACCGCAGCGCGGCACAGATCGTCACCGCGCCGAAGCAGGATTGCCTTCTCCCCGCGCCAGAGCCTGCATCTCGCCCGCTACTGTGTCAGCCACGCCGATTGGATCCCCCCCGCGCGCCAACGCCAGCGGCCGCAAAAGCCGTGGTTCCACGCCATGGCCCCTTGCCTTGCGTCCGTATCCGCGATGTATCCGGCAAAGCCCCACCCGGAGGTTCCCGATGAAGACGCCGCGCCGCTTCCTGCCCTCGCTTTCGCTGCTGCAAGCCTTCGAGGCCGCCGCGCGGCTGCAATCCATCACCGAGGCGGCGCGGGAACTGTCGTTGACGCAAAGCGCGGTGTCGCGGCAGATCCGCGCGCTCGAAGACCAGATCGGTACGCCGCTGTTTCACCGCGAAAGGCAGACGATCCGTCTCACCCACGGCGGCGCGGCCTATGCGCGCGAGGTGCGCGAGGCGTTGCAGAAGATTTCGCAGGCGTCGATGAACCTGCGCGCCAATCCGCATGGCGGCACGCTGTCGCTGGCGATCCTGCCGACCTTCGGCACCCGCTGGCTGGCGCCGCGCCTGCCGCGGTTCCTGGCGCAGAACCCCGGCATCACCATCAACCTGCGCAGTCAGTTCAGCCAGTTCGACTTCCGCGCCATCGCCGTTGACGCCGCGATCCATTTCGGCCGCGACGACTGGCCCGGCGCCACCTGCCTGCGGCTGATGGGCGAAGAGGTGGTGCCGGTCTGCGCGCCTGAAATGCTGGCACGGCACGGTTTCGCCACGGTGGCCGACCTGCGCGCGGCGCCGCTTCTGCACCTGACCTCGCGCCCCGACGCCTGGGAACGGTATTTCGCGCTCAACGGGGTCGATGCCAGCCATGTCCACGGCATGTTGCTGGACGAATTCGCAACCAGCGCACAGGCCGCCGCCGCCGGGCTGGGGGTGGCGCTGCTGCCCCGGTTCCTGGTCGAGGAGGAAATCGCCTCGGGTCGTCTGGTCGCCGCGCTGCCGGTGCCGATGCGCTCGACCGAAGCCTATTACCTGTGCTGGCCGCGCGAACAGGAAGGCCACGAACCGCTGCGCCGCTTCGCCCGCTGGCTCGCCGCCGAAACCGCGGCCTTCGAGCGGGCCCGTTCCGTCGGCTGACGCGGGGGGCCGGGGCGGGCCCACACCCCGACCTGCCCGAAACAATGGCGCTTGCGCGCCGTCTTGCCGCGCTCTAGCCTCCAGCGGAAAAGCCGGGAGGGGAGCGGTGCCGGGCGAGCATAACCAGACCGTGGCCAGCCGGGCGCTGGCACGCATCCTGTCATGGGCCATCACCACCTTCGCGCGCCTGCTGACGGCGGTGCAACCCGACTGGCGCGGCCTCGATCCGCTGTCCGGAGGCAACCGGATTTACTTCGCCAATCACGTCAGCCACGGGGATTTCGTGCTGCTCTGGGCGGTGCTGCCGCCGCATCTGCGGCGGCGGACGCGGCCCGTCGCGGGGGCCGATTACTGGCGCAGCGGGCGCCTGCGCCGGTTCATCGGCGAGCGGGTGTTCAACAGCCTCCTGATCGACCGCGATCCGCGCGCCACCGGCTCGGACCCGATCGGCGAAATGACGGCGGCGCTGGATGCGGGCGCGTCGCTGATCCTGTTTCCCGAAGGCACCCGCAACCCGGAGGACACCGGCCTGCTGCCGTTCAAATCGGGCCTCGCGCGGCTGGCGCAGGCGCGGCCCGGGGTCGATCTGGTGCCGGTCTGGATCGACAACCTCAACCGCGTCCTGCCGAAGGGCGCGCTGATCCCGGTGCCGCTGATGTGCCGGGTGAGCTTTGGCGCACCGATCCGCATCGGGCCGGAGGAGACGAAGCAACAGTTTCTGGAACGGGCGCGCGCCGGGCTGCTGGCGCTGCGCCCCGGGGCGGAGGGCGCGGCATGACGGAGGCACAGGGCGATCTGCTGCGGGTCATCGGCGGCATCGTGGCGGTCCTGCTGCTGGCCTCGGCGGTGGGTCTGGTGCTGCGCTGGCGCCTCGGCGACAAGCCGGTGATCGAGAACCTCAACGACCGGATCCGCGCCTGGTGGGTCATGGCGGGCACGATCTCGGTGGCGCTGCTGGGCGGACGGGCCGGGGTGATCGTGCTGTTCGCGCTCTGCGCCTTTGCCGCGCTGCGCGAGTTCATGACCCTGACCAAGGCCACCCGCGCCGATCACCGGACGCTCGCCGCCACCTTCTTCGTCGTGCTGCCGGCGCAGTTCTGGCTGATCTGGATCGACTGGTATGGGCTCTATTCGATCTTCATCCCGGTTTATGTGTTCCTGCTGCTGCCCATCGTGTCGGCGCTGTCCGGGGTGACCCGCAATTTCCTCGTCCGGGTGGCCGAGATGCAATGGGCGCTGATGATCTGCGTGTTCTGCGTGTCGCATGTGCCCGCGTTGATCGACCTGAGGATCCCCGGCTTCGAGGGGCGCGGGGTGCTGCTGATCGCCTTCCTGGTCATCGTCGTGCAACTGAGCGACGTGCTGCAATATGTCTGGGGCAAGCTGATCGGGCGGCACAGGATCGCCCCGGAGCTGTCGCCCTCGAAGACGGTGGAGGGCTTCGTGGGCGGCTGCGCCTCGGCCACGCTGATCGGCGCGGCGCTGTGGTGGATGACGCCCTTCCGCCCGCTGGAGGCGGCGGGGATGAGCCTGCTGATCACGCTGATGGGGTTCCTCGGCGGGCTGGTGATGTCGGCGATCAAACGCGACCGCGGGGTGAAGGACTGGGGCCATTCGATCGCCGGGCATGGCGGCTTCGTCGACCGGCTGGATTCGGTGATCTTCGCGGCGCCGGTCTTCTTCCACGTCACCCGCTATTTCTGGGCGGTGCCATGAGCGCCCCGCCCCCTGTCCTCCGGAGGCCGCATCATGGCTGACACCGCCACCCGCAGACCCCTCGCCAGCCGCCAGAGCCGCTGGGCCGCGCGTGCCGTGCGCTGGCTCGCGGCCACGCGGATCACGCCGAACCAGATCTCCATCGCCGGGATGGGCGCGGCGCTGGTGGCGGGGCTGGGCTTCTGGGCGGCGGGAACGGGGGCGGGGCGCTGGCTGTTTCTGCTGCTCGGCGCAGCGGGGTGCCAGATCCGCCTGCTGTGCAACCTGTTCGACGGCATGGTGGCGATCGAGGCCGGGCGGGCCGCGCCGGACGGCGGCTTCTGGAACGAATTTCCGGACCGGGTGTCGGATGGGCTGATCCTGATGGGGGTGGCGCTCGGGCTCGGCCTGCCCGGGCTGGGCTGGGCGGCGGTCAGCTTCGCCTTCCTGACCGCCTATGTGCGCGAACTCGGCGTGACCTGCGGCGGCGGGGCGGATTTCGCCGGACCGATGGCGAAACAGCACCGGATGGCGGTGATCACCGCCGCGGCCCTGCTGTCGCTCGCGGAGCCGCTGTGGGACGGGCGGGGGCAGGTGCTGAGCGCCGCGCTCTGGCTCGTTACCCTTGGCGCGGCGGCCACCGCGCTGCGCCGGGCCCTGCGTCTGGTGCGAAAGCTGCGCGCAGCCTGAGCACTGACCCCCAGGCATCGGCAAATGCCGCATCGCGTCTGTGCACCAGCGCACAACGCGACATCATGACGGCTTGACGTGCCGGGTTTTTCTTTCTGCCGGATGGGTATACCACGGTATGGTTACCAACCAATACGGCAGGCAAACAATGACCGACCTACCCGGTTACCCGAGCCGCCGCAGTTTCCTCAAGGCGACTGCGGCAGGCGCAGCCATCCTGGGCGTCACCGCGCAGGCACAGGCCGAAACTCCGGCGCAGCCCGTCCCGCTGTCCGATTACAAGCCGGAATATTTCACCGCCGACGAATGGGCCTTCGTCATGGCCGCGACGGCGCGGCTGATCCCGTCCGAAGGCAACGGCCCCGGCGCGCTCGAAACCCGGGTGCCGGTGTTCATCGACCGCCAGCTTGCCAGCGATTACGGGCGGGCGGATGACTGGTATATGACCGGCCCGCATGATCCCACGGTGGGCGCCGATCGCGGCTGGCAGACGCCGCTGAACCCCGCACAGCTTTACCGGCAGGCGATCCCGGCCTTCAACGCCTGGTGCGAAGCGCAATATGGCAAGGCTTTCGCCGTGCTGGACTCCGCGCAGCAGGACGAAGCACTGACCGCGCTGCAAAAGGGCGATGCGAAGATCGGCGACGAGTTGAAGATCTTCTTCACCACCCTGCTCGCCAACACCAAGGAAGGCTATTTCGCCGACCCGATGTATGGCGGCAACCACGGCATGCAGGCCTGGGTCTATATCGGCTTCCCCGGCGCCCGCGCGGCGTTCCGCGAATGGCCGACGCGCCACAACATCAAATATCCGCTCGGCCCGGTGTCGATCAAAGGCGAGAGGGCGTAACCATGGCACGTCAGGAAAAGAAGAAGGACGTGGTGATCATCGGCCTCGGCTGGACCGGCTCGATCATGGGGATCGAACTGGCGCAGGAGGGGCTGGAGATCGTCGCGCTGGAACGCGGGCGGGACCAGAACACCGTGCCGGAATTCCAGTATCCGAACCAGATCGACGAACTGAAATACGGCGTGCGCTTCAAGAACATGCAGCACCCGAGCCAGCAGACCGTGACGGTGCGCCGCAGCGCGGATGAAACCGCCCTGCCCTATCGCAACATGGGCTCGTTCCTGCCCGCGAACGGGGTAGGCGGCGCGGGCACGCACTGGAACGGGCTGAACTGGCGCCCGCAGCCCGAAGAGATCAAGCTGCGCAGCCATGTCCGCGACAACTGGGGCGAAGCGATCATCCCCGAGGACATGACCCTCGCCGATTACCCGCTCAGCTATGATGAGCTCGAACCCTTCTTCGACCGGTTCGAGAAGGTCGCGGGGATCGCGGGCACGGCGGGCAACCTGAAGGGCAGGATCCAGCCCGGCGGCAACCCGTTCGAGGGCTGGCGCTCGGACGACTATCCGATGCCCGCGCATCCGGCGACCTATGACGCAAGCCTGTTTGGCAAGGCCGCGGCGGCGATGGGCTACCACCCGTTCCCGGCCCCGGCGGGGATTGCCTCGACCGCCTACACCAACCCCTATGGGATGCAGATGGGGCCGTGCAACTTCTGCGGTTTCTGCGAACGGTTCGGCTGCTACCAGTATTCCAAATCCTCGCCGCAGACGACGATCCTCGATGCGCTGAAACGCTATCTGAACTTCTCCTACCGGACGCACGCCGAGGTGCTGCGCGTCGAGAAATCGGCGGATGGCAAGACCGCGACCGGCGTGACCTATTTCGACGAGGCGACGCAGGAAGAGGTGTTCCAGCCCGCCGATCTCGTCATCATGTCGAGCTATTCGCTCAACAACGTCCACCTGATGCTGGTTTCGGGCATCGGCGAGGTCTACGACCCCACCACGGGACAGGGCGTCACCGGCAAGAATTACGCCTATCAGATGAACGGCGGCGTGACGCTGTTCTTCAGGGAGGCGAATTTCAACCCCTTCGTCGGGCATGGCGCGAACGGCATCTGCATCGACGATTTCTCGGTCAACCAGAACGATTACGGCGCGCTCGGCTTCATCGGCGGGGCCTACTGGCGGGCGGGCACGTTCAACGGCCAGCCGATCCGCTCGATGGCGCTGCCGAAGGGCACGCCCGGCTGGGGCGCGGGCTGGAAGCAGGGGATCGGCGAATGGTACGGCCATTCGATGTCGATCGGCTCGCACGGCTCGCATATGTCCTACCGGACGAACCACCTCGACCTCGATCCCACCTACAGGGACCGGCATGGCCGCCCGCTGATGCGGATGACCTTCAACTGGAACCCGAACGACCTGCGGATGAACCAGTATCAGAAGCAGAAAATGGTCGAACTGGCCGAAACCATGGGCGCGGATTCCATGAGCGCGGCATTCAAGGATATCGGCGCGCAATATGACGTGCGCCCCTATCAGACCACCCACAACACCGGCGGGCATATCATGTCCGAAACGCCGGATCAGGGCGTGGTGAATAAGTTCAGCCAGGTCTGGGGGATGCACAACGTTTTTGCCACCGGCGCGGGGAATTTCGTGCAGAACACGCAATACAACCCCACCGGCCTTGTCGGCGGGCTGGCCTATCACACGGTGCATGCGATCCGCACGCAATACCTGAAGAACCCCGGCCCGCTGGTGTAAGGAGAGAACCGATGATCAAGTTTCTTCGTATCCTCTCGGCGCTGGTCCTGCTGGGGGTTCTGGCGCTGCTGGCCTTCGTCT
The DNA here is from genome assembly GCF_047600745.1 of Paenirhodobacter sp. Taxonomy (GTDB): domain Bacteria; phylum Pseudomonadota; class Alphaproteobacteria; order Rhodobacterales; family Rhodobacteraceae; genus Rhodobacter. The sequence goes on from NZ_JASGKI010000004.1 coordinate 1,455,505, forward strand.
TCGTGCCGGTGCAACGCAGCGCGCCTTCGGCGGCGCTTCCGGCGGATTGGAAGCCCGAACCCGGGCGCGGCGAATATATCGCCCGCGCCTCGGATTGCGTCGCCTGCCACACCGGGCCGGAGGGCAAGCCCTTCGCGGGCGGGCTGGCGATCGCAAGCCCGATGGGCACGATCTGGTCCACCAACATCACGCCGGACAAGGCCACCGGCATCGGTACCTGGTCGCTCGACGATTTCCGCGCCGCGCTGGTGGATGGGGTGGCGCCGGACGGCACGCATCTCTATCCGGCTATGCCCTATGAAAACTACCGGCTGATGACCGAGGAGGACATCCGCGCGCTTTACGACTACCTCATGCACGGGGTGGAGCCGGTCGCGGCGCAGGCGCCGAAGACGGAGCTGTCCTTCCCGTTCAACATGCGCTTCGGCATCCGGGCGTGGAACTGGCTCGCGCTGACCCATGGCCCGGGCTTTACCCCCGCAGGCAAATCGGCGGTCGAGGATCGCGGCCAATATCTGGTCGAAGGCCCCGGCCACTGCGCGGCCTGCCACAGCCCGCGCACGCCGCTGATGGCGCAGGACGGCGTGACGCTGGGCGAGAAGACCTTCCTCACCGGCGGCAGCATCGAGGGCTGGGACGTGCCTTCGCTGCGCGGCCCGGATTCGGCCTCGCAGAGGTGGAGCATGGCGGAGATGGCGGCCTACCTTGCCACCGGCCGCAACGCCCATTCCACCGCCAATGGCGAGATGGGCCTCGCGGTCGAGCATTCGCTGCAATATCTGACGGATGCCGACAATATCGCCATGGCGGCCTTCCTCAAGGGGCTGGACGGCGGCAAGGTCGATCTGCCTCAGAGCTTCGCGGCGCCCGGCCCGACCGCGACCCCGGAGGCCGAGGCGGATGACGCAGGCAGGCAGACGGCGTTGATGCTGACCGAGGCGAAGCCCGATATGCCGCTCGGCGCGCGGCTCTACCTCGACAGTTGCTCCGCGTGCCATTTTGTCACCGGCAAGGGCGCGCCGGGGATCTTCCCCGAGCTTCAGGGCAACGCGGTGGTGACGGCGGCTCAGGCGCGGCCGCTGATCGACACGATCCTGCACGGCGCCACGGTCAAGGGCACCGCCAAGCGGCCGATGAACCTGGTGATGCAGGGCTATGCCGACCGGCTGAGCGATGCCGAGGTGGCGGACCTCGCCACCTTCCTGCGCGGGGCCTGGGGCAATGGCGCGGGGCCGGTCTCCGCCGCCGATGTCGCTCAGGTGCGGGCGGGACACTGATCCCTGCGGCCGGCCTCCGGGCCGGCCCTTTCCCATCCCCCCGCGGGAGAGCGGTCCGCCGCCGGGCATGAGTTTTGCTCATTGCCAAGCAAGTATTTCATACATTTTCAGCCACGATCCGCCATGCGATGAGGCAACAGCGCGGCAGAACGCGTGGGCCGCAAGGGGTTGGGCGTGGGAACACCGTCTGGGCATGTCGTGGTCATCGGCGCGGGCATCGTGGGGTGCTGCACCGCGGCCGAACTGCTGGATCGCGGGTATCGGGTGACGCTGGTCGATCCGGCGGATCCCGGCGGGCCGCAGGCCGCGAGCTATGGCAACGGCGCCTTCCTCAGCCCGGCCTCCGTCATCCCGATGTCCTTCCCCGGCATGTGGCGCAAGGTGCCCGGATATCTGACCGACCGCGACGGGCCGCTGACGATCCGCTGGGCGCATCTGCCCCGGCTGCTGCCGTGGCTGGCGCGGTTCGTCCTGTCCGGGGCGACCGAGGCACGGCTGCGGCGCACGGCGGGGGTGCTGAACGGGCTGCTGGCCGATGCACCGGCGCGGCACGCGGCGCTGGCCGCCCGGGCCGGGCTGGGCGGGCTGATCCATCGCGACGGGCTGCTTTATGCCTTCGCGGACCGGCGGGCGGCAGAGGCGGAGTGGCTGTCGTGGCAGGTCCGGCGCGACCTCGGCGTGGCGCTGCGCGACCTTTCGGCGGCGGAGATTCAGGCGCTGATCCCCGGCCTCAGCCCGCATTACACCTATGGCATTCTGGTCACCGGGGGCGGCCATTGCAGCGATCCGGGCGGCTATGTCGCCGGTCTGGCCGAATGGTGCCGCCAGCGTGGCGCGACGGTCGTGCGCGCCCGCGCGACCGGGTTCGACACCGGGCCCGGGCTGGCCGTGCGCACCGATGCCGGACCCCTGCCCTGCGACGCCGCCGTGATCGCGGCGGGCATCCGGTCCAAAGCGCTGGCGCGGCAGGCGGGCGACCGGGTGCCGCTGGAAAGCGAGCGCGGCTATCACGTCGAACTCCCGCATCCCGGCACCGGCCCCGCGATCCCGGTGATGCCGCAGGACGGCAAGATGGCCAATACGATGGTGCGTGGCGGGCTGCGGGCCTCCGGGCAGGTGGAACTGGCCAGCGCCGACGCCCCGCCCGACTGGAACCGGGCCGAGATCCTGTTCCGCCACCTGCTGCGCAGCTATCCCGGGCTGAGCCCCGCGGCGGAGCGCCGCCACTGGCAGGGGAACCGCCCCTCCACCCCCGACGGGCTGCCGGTGATCGGCCCGGCGCGCGGCATCCCCGGCGTGTTCCATGCCTTCGGCCACGGCCATGTCGGGCTGGCCTCGGGGCCGAAGACCGCGGCGCTGGTCGCCGATCTGATCGGGGGCAGCGCGCCGGTTCTGGACCCCGCACCCTTCACGGCCACGCGGTTCCACTGGACCCGATGAGCAAAATACATGACAATGGGGCATCTTCCATGCGGATCCCCCATGCGCCGCTTCCTGCCCTCGCTCTCGGCCCTTCAGGCCTTTGATTCCGCCGCCCGGCACCTGAACTTCACCCGGGCCGCCGAAGATCTGATGCTGACGCAAAGCGGCATCAGCCGGCAGATCGGCAATCTGGAAACCTATCTGGGCGTGCGGCTGTTCGAGAGGGTGGGTTCGCGCCTCGTGCTGACCGATGCGGGGCGGGCCTATGCGGCGGATGTGCAGCAGGCGCTCGACCGGCTGGAGGAAGTGTCGATCGACGCGGTGCGCGGGCGCAAGGCCAATGCCGCGCTGATGATCGGCGCGCAGCCCGCCTTTGCGACGCGCTGGCTGATCCCGCGGATCGCGGATTTCCTCGCGGCGAACCGCACGACCCCGGTCGAGATCACCGAACTCCCCGCCGGTGCGGACCCGGCGGAGGCACAGGTGGATGTGGCACTGCTGCGCGGCCTTGGATCGTGGCGCAACAGCCGCACGATGGAACTGTTCCGCGAGGAACTGGCGGTCTTTGCCGCCCCCGCGCTTGCGGCCCGGATCGGCACGGCGGAGACCATCGACTTCCGCACCATGCCGACGCTGCAAAACGCGCAACGCCCGAGCCTGTGGCTGTCGTGGCTGCGCACGACGGGGCGGACCTTCGACGGCGCGATCCAGGGGCTGCGCCTGGCGCATAGCGAGATGGTGATCCGGGCGGCGGTGGAGGGCATCGGGCTTGCCCTCCTGCCGGTGCATTACGTCGAACGCGAACGGGCGGCGGGGCAGTTGCTGCCGCTGTTCGGCGCGCCGGTGCGCACGGGCGAAAGCTACTGGCTGGTGATCCCCGAAGACCGCATCCACCGCGAAAACGTCACCCGCTTCCGCGCCTGGATCGCGCCTCAGTCGAGGGCGACGGGGCCGAGCACCGGATAAACGTCCCCCGGACCCGGATTGGCCGGATCCGACGCCCCGCCGAAATGCGCCATGATGCCCCAGACCGCGTTCAGCGCCGTCTGCACCGCGCCCTCGACCCAGGCCGGGGTCCAGCTGATCCCGTCCCCCGCGAGGAAGATGCCCCGCTGTTCGGGCGGCAGCGCGCCTTGCATGAAATGGCCATACATCCGGTGATTGTAGCGGTAATGGCCGGGCAGCGCACCCTTGAACGCGCCGAGGAAATTCTCGTCCGTCTCCCAGCTGACGCAGATCGGATTGCCCCGGATATGCCCGGCGACATCCACCCCCGGATAGATATGCCCAAGCGCCGCCAGCGCCAGTTCCACCCGCTTTTCCGCATCATGCGGCAACACCTTCAGCGCATCCGTCATCCACGAATAGGACAGGCAGATCACGCCGGGCCGATCCGGGCCGTTGTCGAAGAAATAGGTGCCCCGGGTGATCCGGTCGGTGAGCGTCATCGACATCAGCGGCCGCCCGTCGGGGCCGGTGTCCTTCCAGAACGGGCGGTCGACCATGACGAAGGTCTTCGCCGCCTGCATGTAGCGGGTGCGGTCGAGCGCCATCCACAGCTTCTGGTCGAACAGCGCCTCGTCGGTGTCGATCGAGGTGGTGAGCAGGTGGCTCTGGCAGGTGACCAGAACCGCATCGTAAAGGTCCGTCCGGCCCCAGCGGTCGGTCACCGCGATCCGCTCGCCGTCCCGCGCGATCCGGGTGACGCGCGACCGCGTTGCCCCGCCGTTCAGCGCGGCCAGCGAAGTCTGCCCCCAATGCGCGCAGTCGGCGGGCAGCCGCCAGAGCCGGTGCAGCACGTTTTCCACCCCGCCCTTGATGAAGCGCTGATCGTCGTCCAGCCCGCACAGGTTCACCCGCAGGATCTCCAGCATCGAATTCGGGAAATCGCTGTCCCAGCCGCCGGTGCCGAAGCCGACCTGCCCGAACACCTCGCGGTGGCGGAAGCTGAGCGCGCGGAAGGCGTCGGAGGAGGTCACGAAGTCGTAGAAGGTGCGCTCATCCCAGGCGGCGACGAGCGGATCCCAGATTTCCTTCACCCGGGCGGCGTCGCGCGCGATCATCGCGGCGCGCAGGTCGGAAAACCGCGCGCCCTCTTCCAGCGCGGCGTCATAGGCGCGGGCGACCTCGCGATACAGGCCGGGCAGGTCGTCGAGCGTGCGGGCAAACAGCGTCTCGCCCTCAAGGTCGATCACCGTGGATCCCGCCGCCTCGGTCAGCGGATTCGGGAAGGGTGCGCTGTCGCAGCCGGTCAGATCGACATAGTGGTAGAACCCGCGCGACGACACCGGAAACCGCATGCCCCCCAGTTCGGCGATGACGTCCTGCGTCCCCTCGAAGGTCTGCGACCGGAGCCGCCCGCCGAACTGCCCCGATTCGTAAAGCACGGGCCGCAGCCCGAGCTTCATCAGCTCGTGCCCGGCGATCACCCCCGCCGCCCCCGCGCCGACGATGGCGACCTCGGCCCCGTGCCGCGCGGCGGGCACCTGCCCCAGCCCCGCCGGATGCGTCAGCCATGTATCGTAGGCAAAGGGAAAATCGGGGCCAAAGGCGGAAAGGTCGGTCATCCAGTGTCCCTTCGGTTGGGAGTTGCCGGGAGCAGCCGCGCCATGCGACGCTGCCCCGTCCGGAACAGGAGCCAATCGTGAAACTCGTCCTTTCGCAACCCTCGCCGACGAATGGCGACACCGAAGCCGCCTTCGGGCATGTCGCGATGCTGCTGCGGATGGCCGGGGCGGCGGGGGCGGAGATGGTGCTGCTGCCCGAACTGTTCCTGCCCGGCTACAACCGGCCCGACCTGCATGCCGGGGCGCAGGGCCCCTGGATCGCGCGGCTGCGCGAAATGGCGCGGGCGGCGGGCGTGGGGCTGACGCTTGGCTGGGCCGAACGCGCGGGGGAGGATGTCTACAACGCCGCCACCGCGATCGGGCCGGATGGCGCCGTGCTGGCGCATTACCGCAAGATCCAGCTTTTCGGCCCGATGGAGCGCGCCTCCTTCCGCCCCGGCACCGCCCCGCCGCCGGTGTTCGACCTGAACGGGCGGCGGTTCGGGCTGCTGATCTGCTATGACATCGAATTCGCCGCCCATTCCGCGGCGCTGGCCCAACGCGGGGCGGAAATCATCCTGGTGCCCACGGCCAATCCGGCGGGGTTCGAGCATGTGCAGGAGGTGCTGGTCCCCGCCCGGGCGCATGAGTCCGCGCTGACCGTGGCCTATGCGAATTACTGTGGCACCGAGACGGGGCTTGCATTCGGCGGCCGGTCGCTGATCGCCGGGCCGGATGCGCGCCCGCTGGCCGCGGCGGGCACGGGGGAGACGGTGCTGATCGCCACGCTGCCGCGCCGGGAGGACTATCCCCCCGCGCTGATCTCCACCCAGGCGCGGGATTTCCGCGCCCCCTGACCCTCCGCGCCATGCGGAAAATTCATGCCAAACCCACTTTTTCAAAATTCCTTACATCCCGGAAGGTAAATACTATTGCCCCAACGGCCTCCGTGAGACGCCGAAAGCCAACGGGGTTCCCATGAACAGAACGTTCTTCCGGTCAGGCATTGCCGCCCTGCTGCTGTCGGTCAGTTCCGCCCTGCCGGTGCTGGCGCAATCCGTGACCATCGCCATCGGGTCGGAGCCATCGACGCTCGACCCGCAACTGCGCGACGATGGCGGCGAGCGGCAGGTGAACGACAACATCTATGAAACGCTGATGACGCGCAGCCCGGCGGGGGAATTGCTGCCGGGGCTGGCCGCCGCCGCCCCGGTGCAGATCGACCCGCTGACCTGGGAATTCACGCTGCGCCCGGGGATCCGCTTCACCGATGGTACGCCCTTCGATGCCGATTCCGTGGTGGCGTCGGTCCGGCGGGTGGTGGATCCGGCCAATGCCTCGGAGCAGATGGCCTATATGGGGCCGCTCGCCGATGCCGAGAAGGTCGATGGCCTGACGGTGCGGATCCGGACCTCGGCCCCCGATCCGATCCTGCCCGCGCGGATGTACTGGCTGAAGATGGTGCCCGCCGGATATGCCGCCGACCCGAAGATCGCCGAACGGCCCGTGGGCACCGGCCCCTACAAACTCCAGAGCTGGGACCATGGCAGCGGCATCACCCTCGTTGCCAATCCGGACTATTGGGGCGGCGCGCCGCAGGTGCAGGAGGTCACTTACCGTTTCATCCCCGAACCCGGCACGCGGATGTCGGGCCTGATGTCGGGCGAATTCGACGTGGTGCTGAACCTGCTGCCCGAATTCGCCGGAGCGGTGCCGCAATACAAGGCCGTCAGCGGGCTCGAAACCTCGGTCATCGTGCTGGGCGTCGACAATCCGGTGGTGAAGGACGTGCGCGTGCGGCGCGCGCTCAATATGGCGATCGACCGCCAGACCCTGGCCGACAGCCTGTTCGCCGGGCTGGCGAAACCGACGCGGGGGCAGCTGATCCTGCCCGGCGCCTTCGGCTACAACGAAACGCTCGGTGACTGGCCCTATGATCCGGAGGGCGCGCGCAAGCTGATCGCGGAGGCCGGGGCCACGGGGCAGACGATCACCCTCGTCTCCGAGGCGGGGCGCTGGCTGAAGGACCGCGAACTGACCGAGGCCGTCGCCGCCTACTGGCAGGCGGCCGGGCTGAACGTGGCGGTCCGGATCGAGGAATTCTCGGTCTATCTCGACCGGATCTTCGACAGGGAGACCCGGCCGGACAGCTATTTCGTGCTGAACTCGAACGAATTGTTCGACGCCGACCGCGAGATGGCCTTTGCCTATGAACCCGGTCAGGGCGGCGCGTCGAATTCGGACAGGGCCCTGGGCGCGGCGATCGCGGCGGCGCGGTCGGAAACCGATGTGGCGAAGCGCAAGGCGGATTACGACGCGATCACGCAAAAGCTCCATGACGCGGCCTATGACGTGCCGCTGCTGAACCACCAGGACATCTATGGCATGTCGGCGCGGATGGACTGGCAGCCGCGGGTCGATGCGAAGATCCTCGTCAAGGAAATGAAGGTCCATGACTGATCCCGAGTTGCCGCCGGCCGCCAGCCCGGCCGAGCGCGCCGCCTTCCGCGAGGGGCAGGAGATCCTGCGCGACATCCTGCGCCGCGCGCGCGACGTGGCGGGGAAGGTGTCCGGATGAGCCTGGAGACCACGCCGATCCGGGTGCTGGCCGCCCGTGTCGCCGCGCGCGACATCGGCGCCGCGGAGGTGACGGCGTATTTCCTCGACCGGATCGCGCGGCTCGACGGGCCGCTGGCGGGCATGAATGTCGTCGCGCCGGAAATGGCGCTGGCGGCGGCCCGCGCGCTGGATGCGCGCCGCGAAGGGGCCGTGGGGCCGCTGGCCGGGGTGCCGCTCTCGGTCAAGGATATTGCCGATGTGGCGGGGCTGCCCTCGGCGGGGGCTTCGGCTTCGCGCGCGGGGCGGATCGCGGCCGGGGATGCGCCGGTGGTCGCGCGGATGAAGGCTGCGGGCGGGATCGTGCTGGGCAAGGCGAACTGCCACGAACTGGCCTTTGGCGGGCCGTCCTTCGACCTGCCCTTCCCGCCCGCGCGCAATCCGTGGGACACCGGGCGCTTCCCCGGCGGATCGTCCAGCGGATCGGGCGTGACGGTGGCGGCGGGGCTGTGCCTCGGCTCGCTCGCCACCGATACGGCGGGCTCGATCCGGCTCCCGGCAACGATGTGCGGCGTGTTCGGGCTGAAACCCACGCGCGGGCTGCTGCCGCTTGCGGGGATCTCGGCGCTGGCCGAAACGATGGACCATGCCGGCCCCATCGCGCGCAGCGCCGACGACACCCGGATCCTGTTCGACGCGATGGCGGGCCGCCCGCCCGCGCCCCGGGGCAGCGGCAGCCTGAAGGGCGTCCGCATCGGCATCCCCCGGGACGGCTGGGGCGAAGGCGCGCAGATCCACCCCGAGGTGCGCGGGGCGCTCGACGCGGCGCTCGCGCTGGTCGAGGCCGAGGGCGGCGAGGTCCATGTCCTCGACCTGCCGCCGCTCGACCATTTCCACGCCCCCGGAACGGTGGTGATGATGGCCGAGGTGGCGCGCGCACATGCCGGGGCGGTGCGCGCGGACTGGAACCGCTTCGGCGCGATCTTTCGCGCCCGCGCGCTGCTGGGCGAGGCGATCGCGCCCGAGGACTATGCCCGCGCGCAACGCATCCGCCCGCTGCTGACCCGGCGGCTGGCCGAGGGGATCGCGGCGGTCGATGCCCTGCTGATCCCCGGCGCGATGGCGCCGCCCGGGCCGCTCGCCGACGTCCATCCATTCTATTTCATGAAAGAGCCGATTCCGAATATCGTTGCGAATTACACCGGCCTTCCGGCGCTGGCCTTCCCCGCCGGGCATACGGCGGAGGGGCTGCCCCTGGGGGTGCAGATCCTTGGCGCGGCGGGGGCGGACCATCGGCTGCTCGACATCGCCGAGGCGTTTGAACTGACCGATCCGGCCCGTTTCGCCGCGCGCGATCCGGGGCTGAGCTGAACTTGAAGAGGGACATATGACCAGATTTCTGAGCCTCGCCACCCTTCTCGCCACCACCGCGCTTGCGGGCATGGCCGGGGCGCAATCCATCACCATCGCCATCGGCTCGGAGCCCTCGACGCTCGATCCGCAACTGCGCGACGACGGCGGCGAGCGGCAGGTGAACGACAACATCTATGAGGCGCTGATGGCGCGCACGCCGACGGGCGATCTGGTCCCGGGCCTTGCCGCCGCGCCGCCGGTTCAGACCGGGCCGCTGAGCTGGCGCTTCACGCTGCGCCCGGGGGTGACCTTCCACAACGGCGAGCCTTTCAACGCCGATGCGGTGGTGGCCTCGGTCGCGCGGGTGATCGACCCGGCGAACAATTCCGAGCAGATGGCCTATTTCGGCACGATCAAGGGCGCCGAGAAGGTCGATGACCTGACGGTGGACATCCTGACCTCGGGGCCGGATCCGATCCTGCCGTCGCGGATGTATTGGATGAAGATGATCGCACCGGGCCATGCGAAGACGGCCGACCTCGCCGCCGCGCCGGTGGGGACCGGGGCCTACCGGCTGGAAAGCTGGAACCGGGGCAGCGACCTCACGCTGGCCGCGAATCCGGATTACTGGGGCGGCGCGCCGCAGATCAAGGAAGTGACCTACCGTTTCGTGCCCGAACCCGGCACCCGGCTTTCGGGCCTGATGGCGGGGGAGTTCGACCTGATCACCAACCTGCTGCCGGAATTCGCGGCCTCCGCGCCGAAGGCGGTGGCGGTGCCGGGGCTGGAGACCTCGGTCTTCGTGCTGGGCACCGACAACGAGGTGACGAAGGATCCGAAGGTGCGGCAGGCGCTGAACCTCGCGATCGACCGGCAGGCGATGGCCGACAGCCTGTTCATGGGCTATGCCACGGTGGCGAAGGGCGTTCACGTCAACCCCGCCGCCTTCGGCTTCAACCAGAACCTGACCCCCTATCCCTACGACCCGGATCAGGCCAAGGCGCTGATCCGCGAGGCCGGGGCCGAGGGCAAGCCGATCACCGTGGTGGGCGAGGCCGGCCGCTGGCTCAAGGACCGCGAGCAGATCGAGGCCGTCGCCGCCTATTGGGCCGAAACCGGGTTGAACGTGACCACGGACATTCAGGAATTCTCCCAGTATCTCGACAGCCTGATGGGCAGCGGCCCGCGCCCGGATGCGATCTTCATCGCCAATTCCAACGAATTGCTGGATGCCGACCGGGAGATGTCCTTCATCTATCACAAGGACGGGGCCGCCGCCTCGAATTCGGATGCCGAGATGGCGGCGATGATCGACGCGGCGCGGGTGGAAACCGACCCCACCCGGCGCAAGGCGCTCTATGACGCGATCGAGCAGAAGGGCCACGACCTGAACTACACCGTGCCGCTCTTCAACCTGCAAGACATCTATGGCATGTCCGAGCGCCTGACCTGGCAGCCGCGCACGGATGCCAAGCTGATGATCCGGGAAATGACCGTCACCGAGTGACGGACGGAGGCGCGCGTGCTGGGTTTCATCGTCAGACGCCTGTTGCAGGGGCTGCTCGTCGTGATCGGCGTGACGGCGACGGTTTTCGTCGTCACCCGGGTCTTTGGCGATCCGGTGGCGCTGATGCTGCCGCTTTCGGCGACCGAGGCGCAGCGCGCGGCCTTTGCCGCCCAGATCGGCCTCGACCAGCCAATCTGGGTGCAGTTCAGCCGCTTCGTGCAGGATATTGCGACGCTCGACTTCGGCAACAGCCTGTGGCAGCGCCGCCCGGCGATCGAGGTGGTGTTCGAGCGCCTTCCGGCGACGCTCCTGCTGATCGGCGCGTCGCTCGGCACGGCGGTGGTGCTGGCGATCCCGCTCGGCGCGGTGGCGGCGCTGCGGCCCGGCGGCGTGGTGGACCGGATCACGATGTCGGTCGGGCTGCTCGGTCTGGCGATGCCGCAGTTCTGGCTTGGGCTGATGGGGATCATGCTGTTCGCGGTGGTGCTGAAATGGCTGCCTACATCGGGCTATGGCTCGTGGCGGCACCTGATCCTGCCCGCGGCGACGATGGCGCTGACCCCGCTCGCGCGGTTCACGATGATGGTGCGCGCCGCGATGATCGACGAGATGAACAAACCCTATGTGAAGACCGCCCGGGCCAAGGGTCTGGGTCTTGCGCGGATCCTGCGGGTGCATACGCTGCGCAATATCCTGGTGCCGTTCCTGTCGATCTCGGGATGGGAACTGATCTCCACCCTGTCGGGCTATACCGTGGTGGTGGAAACCGTGTTCGGCTGGCCCGGCCTCGGCATGACGGCGGTGCAGGCGATCAAGCGGGGCGATCTGTTCCTGTTGCAGGCCATCGTCTTCGTCATCGCCTTCCTGATCGTGCTGATCGGGATCGCGCTCGATGTCGCCTCCCGCGCGGTCGATCCGCGGATCGAGCTGAACTGATGCGCGCCTTTCTATCGGAACTGTGGCAGGACAAGGCGGCGGCGATCGGCCTTCTGGTGATCGTGCTGATCGTGGCCTCGGCGCTGGCGGCACCGCTGGTCGCGCCCTACGACCCGGCGGCGCAGGTGCTGACGGCGCGGATGAAGCCGCCGGTCTGGATGGCGAAGGGCGGCTGGGACCATCTCCTCGGCACCGACAACCTCGGGCGCGATGTGCTGTCACGCGTGATCTGGGGCGGGCGGTCGACGCTGATGATCGGCGCGCTGACCTGCCTGTTCGCGGCCACGCTCGGCACGGTGGTCGGTCTCTGGGCCGGGTTTCGCGGCGGGCGGACGGATTCGGTGCTGATGCGGCTGGTCGACATCCAGGTGTCCTTTCCCGGCATCCTGCTGATCCTGCTGGTGGTGGGGGTGCTCGGCCCCGGGGTCTGGACGCTGATCCTAGTGCTGTCGGTGACGAACTGGATGGTCTATGCGCGGCTGGTGCGCGGCATCGTCTCCGCCACCCGCGCCCTGCCCTATGTCGAGGCGGCCGAGGTCATCGGCTGCCGTCCCGCGCGGGTGATCTTCCGCCATATCCTGCCCAATCTGGTTTCGCCGCTGCTGACGCTGGCGATCCTCGAATTCACCAATATCGTGCTGGCAGAGGCGGCGGTCTCCTTCCTCGGCTTCGGGGTGCAGCCGCCGGCGACGTCCTGGGGCCTCGATGTCGCCTCGGGGCGGGATTACCTGTTCATCGCCTGGTGGCTGGCCACTTTCCCCGGGCTCGCGATCGTCGCCACGGTGCTGTCGATCAACCTGTTCGCGAACTGGCTGCGGGTGACGACCGATCCGGAAGAGCGCGAGAAACGCTTCGCCCGCAGTGTCGCCGCACGGCGGAGGGCCCGCGCATGACCCCCCTGCTGGAGATCGACACCCTTCAGGTCGCCTTCGACACCCGCGCGGGCACGGTGCAGGCGCTGCGCGGGGTGACGCTTTCGGTCGCGGCGGGGGAAACGCTGGCCATCGTCGGCGAATCCGGTTCGGGCAAGAGCGTCACCGCGCAGGCGGTGATGGGCCTGATCGACGTGCCGGGGCGGATTTCCGGCGGCGCGATCCGCTGGCAGGGCGCACCGCTTTCGGGCCGGGCGGCCCGGCGGGTCTGGGGCAAGGACATCGCCATGGTGTTCCAGAACCCGATGACCTCGCTCAATCCGCTGATGACCATCGGCGACCAGATCACGGAAACCATCCGCCTGCACCTGGGCCTGCCGCGCCGGGCCGCGCGGGAGCGGGCGGCGGAGCTGCTGTCGGCGGTGGGCATTTCCGGCGCGCGGCGGCGGCTCGACCAGTATCCGCATGAGTTTTCGGGCGGCATGCGGCAGCGGGTGATGATCGCCATGGCGATCGCCTGCGAACCGAAACTCCTGATCGCGGACGAACCCACCACCGCGCTCGACGTGACGATCCAGGCGCAGATCCTCGACCTTCTGGCCGGGTTGCAGGCCAGCCTCGGCCTGTCGATCATCCTGATCACCCATGACCTCGGCATCGTCGCGGGCCTGTGCCACCGCGTCGCGGTGATGTATGCCGGCCAGATCATCGAGACCGGGCCGGTCGACGACATCTTCGAGCGCCCCGCCCATCCCTATACCCAGGGGCTGATCCGCTCGACCCCGCGCCTCGACGTGCCCGAGGACCGCCTGACCGCGATCGACGGCACGCCCCCCGGCCTGCTCCAGCCGCCCGAGGGCTGTGCCTTCCGCGCGCGCTGCCCGATCGCCGCCAGACGATGCGCCCTGCCGCAGGGCCTCCGGCCCTGGGCCGCGGGCACCGTCGCCTGCTGCAAGGCCGGGGAAAACGCCTGGAGGGCCGCATGACCCCGACGCTTTCCGTCACCGGCCTCGGCATCGACTACGAAACCCGCAGCGGCGGGCTGTTCCGCCGCCGCCGCGCGGTCAATGCCGTCTCGGATGTCAGCTTCGACATCGCGCCGGGCGAGACGCTGGGGCTGGTGGGCGAATCCGGATCGGGCAAGACCACCGTCGGGCGTGCCATCCTGCGCCGGATCGAGGCCGCGCAGGGCCGGATCGTCTTCGAGGGGCAGGACATCACCCGCCTGACGGGCGAGCCGCTGCGCCGCCTGCGCGCCCGGATGCAGATCGTGTTGCAGGATCCCTATACCTCGCTCAACCCGCGCCAGACCATCGGCGATATCGTCGCCGAGCCGCTGATCGTCCACGGCCTCGCAACGAAGGCCGAGGCGCGCGGGCGGGTACTGGCGCTGCTGGATCGTGTCGGCCTGCCCGCCGATGCCGCCGCGCGCTATCCGCACAGCTTTTCCGGCGGGCAGCGGCAGCGGATCGGCATCGCCCGGGCGCTGGCGCTGAAACCCGCGCTGATCGTGGCGGACGAGCCGGTGTCGGCGCTGGACGTCTCCGTCCGGGCGCAGGTGGTGAACCTGATGCAGGATCTTCAGGCGGAGCTTGGCCTGTCCTATCTGTTCATCGCCCATGACCTTGCCATCGTGCGCCATATCTCGCACCGCGTCGCGATCATGTATGCCGGGCGGATCGTCGAAATCGCCCCGCGCGATGAAATCTACGACCGCCCGATCCACCCCTATACCGAGGCGCTGCTCTCCGCCGTGCCCGTCGCCAATCCGGCGGCGCAGCGCGCCCGGCGCCGGATCGTGCATCCGGGGGAATCGGTCGACATCGCCGACCCGCCCGCCGGCTGCCGCTTTCACCCGCGCTGTCCCCTCGCCACAGACCGCTGCCGGATCGAGGCGCCGCGGCTGTTGCGCAAACGTGGCGAGCATTTCGCCGCCTGCTGGAACCGCGAGACATGATCGACCTTCTGCTGTCCTGGCCCGGGCTCGCGGCCATCGTCACCGTCATCGCCGCGGGCGCGATCCAGGGATCGACCGGCTTCGGGTTCAACATGCTCTCGGCGCCGCTGCTCGCGCTGATCGACCCGGCCTTCGTGCCGGGCGCGGTGGTGGCCGTCTCGACGCTGGTCTGTATCGGCGGGGCGGTTTCCGAACGGTCCGCGATCGACTGGCGCGACCTGCGCTATGCGCTGTCGGGGCGGCTGATCGCGGCGCTGTTCGCGACATTCGCCATCGGCCTGATGACCCCGCGCGGCTTTTCGCTGGTCTTCGGGCTCGCGGTCCTGCTCGGGGTCGTGCTCAGCCTTGCCGGGATTCGCTTTCGCTGCACGCCGCGCAACCTGTTCGGCGCGGGGCTGGTTTCGGGGTTCATGGGCACGCTGACCTCGATCGGCGCGCCGCCGATGGCGATGGTTTATCAGGACGCGGACCCCGCGCGGATGCGCGCCACGCTCAACGCCTTTTTCGTCGTCGGCGGGGTGGTGTCGATGGTCGCGCTCCGGGCGGGCGGGCATTTCGGCGCGCGGGACGTGGCGCTGGCGGCGGCGCTGCTGCCCTTCGCGCTGGCGGGGCTGCTGCTGTCTGGCTGGGGTCGGCGGCTGGTGCACAAGGGGCATATGAAAAGGATCGTGCTGACGGTCTCGGCAGCCTCCGCCACCGTGCTGCTCTGGCGCGCGCTGATCTGATAACGGGCATGCGCGATGCCGTATGTCTTCGACAACGAAGGCGGGAAGGGACAGGCGCCGTCCGCGGTAACGCTGGCGACTTCCCGATCCGCCGGGATCCGGCTGAGCAGATCGGGCAGAATGGGCGATCGCCGATGTGGCGCGGTGATCTCCGCAGCCCGGATTCCCAATGTCCGTTCGTCATCCCGAGATGGATCTTGCGCCGGACGCGGCGTTTCGGACCACCGTGCTTGCGCGCATCCCATTCGCCTCCGACCTTGATCCCGTGTTGTCGATCAGCAATTACTTGGAGCCGCGACAGGGAATGTTGGCCGCCTCGACTGGATGGTGGCTCAGCGTGCTGAAATCGGGCACCGTTCCACCGAGGCCGACCGGATGCCACAGGCATTCGACAAAACTCACCATTATCCATCGACCCAGTGGCGTTCCTGTGGTTCGATCCGCCGAAAAGCACTTTCATCGTCAGGCCAATCTGGATAGCAGCCCCGCCCGCCTGTCGGCACGGCATCCCAACTCATCTCGGAATCGAACCAGATCGTCAGAGAACCTCGCCGCGTCAGCGATGCCTTATACGGGGGCGAGTTCCTGGTCCTGTAGGTTGGGATGCCTGTATGCTCATGCGCCCCAGATAGGACCATGGCCGTAAAAGATGACCCCCTCACGGAATTTTTGAAACAAAGCCGTGCAGAAAAGCTCCTTCATGCCGGTCAGATCGAATTTTTGACTTTCCGTCGCACCTTTCGATTTGTACAGCAAAACAGAATTACGCCTGAAAATCCGAAAAACCATGCTGATGAAACGCCCGGAACCAAGACAGGATAACCATTTTCTTCAAAATCAAGCCTCCCACACTCACCTCTGCCTTCAATGCAACAGGGTGTCGCAAATCACGAATACAAGATATTCCACGCAACCGCCATCCCTTCGCATGAATGCGGAAGAGATCAAGATCAATCATCGCGTTTCCGAAAATTTCGGAGTATGTCAGTCTATGGAGGTCATCATCGAACACACCGGGCCGCGGAAAATTCCAGAAAATGCGACCGGAATGACAGCAGGTTATATTCCCTCAAGTATTCCCCAAAGATGAAAGACACTTGCGCATTTATCGTGATCTTGGCATCCAAAGGTGGGCACGATACCTGAAGGCGTGATAAAGTGGAGGCTGGATAACAGGAACGTCGATTGTGTATCTCAGGGTTATTTTTGTTTCGCACCGAATGCCATCATGAAGTTTTCGCCAAAGCAACTGTCGGATATTCCCCGGCACTGAGCGCATGTGTGCGCATGCTCAGGGCGCAGACATGGCGCGATGCGCGATATACCACATGAACGCTTCCATTTCCTTCGCTATAGCTGTTGTCACCACAGACGATTTCTTGTCGCGCTGACCCGGCGGGTAAACTGCTGTCGGTCTTGAAGAGGGGGGTTAAGCTGGCTTTGGGCGGGTCGAACTCGACTGGCCTGAGGTATCCGGGTTTGAAATGCTTTCTGCGCGGGTTCGCGCCGCTGACTGAATCCGTGGCACAGCTGCGCCCGCTCTTTCCCCCGCGCCACAATTTCCCCAGATCGGCCCGCATCTGACCGTTCCCGTAGAACGCCGCGGCAAGTGTTGCACTCCGTTCGCGCACCCACCAGAACAGCTCAGACACATCAAGGTCACGGACAGCCAGCTCCGCCACTACGCCCCGATCCTGAACCCACGGCAGAACTTCCGCCTCGTCACAGTCTCACTCCGGCTCCTGACTCACAATTTTATCCGCCCCTCCAAGAAACAGGCAGAAAATCAGGGAAATATATTATCGTCAAACGGAACTGCGTCATCCGAAAAACCTCCTGATCTCCGACCACTGCTCTTTGAGGATGTATATCTTGCACTCGCCCGGTCGCATCTACAGGCGATAAATCCAATTCCTCTGAATCAATTTTCGTCACACGGGGACCTTGACTCTCAGGCAACTCCCCAGCACTTTTTCATCTTGCCCCTCATGCATTCAGTCGACATCAAGCTAAGATCGGCGATTCGTTTGGCCGATGTCTCGAACCGACGCACGCCGACATCTCAGCCATGAAAGTAATACCGCCAATCAGAACGGCAACTCTCCGGGCCTTGCGGCATTCACAAACCGGTGCCAGCCCGGCAGTTCGTGGGTGTGGCACTCCATAACCAAGGCCAGCGCGGCCCCGCCATCCTGTCCGATCGACCGGCGTTTTGGCGCAAGACGGGATCGCCGCGATGCGGGGCGCATCCCCCGGTCGCTTCATGCCAGCCCTTGATCTGAAAGGTCCGCTGAACCGTGTTCTTGTCGAGCCTCGGAAGCCAGGCCACGGTCCGGTAGCCGAAAGACGGCCCCTGCTCGATCATCGCCTTGATCGGCGCGGCAAAGCGCGGATCGACCTTCGGAGCCGCCTTGGTTCGCCGGTAATACACTGTCCGGCACAAAGTTTCGTTAGCGGAACCGCAATGCCCTCGGCGAGAAGGCTTGCGTGTTTCACGCGATGGCTGGCGCGGATTCCACGGGATGCTGGGCGGCCGTTCCATGTGATCGTGGGCGATTCGGTGTGACCGACGGCCAGAAGCCAAGGTGCCCTTCGTTTGAACGAAGGGGCTGAATGCCGACAGGACGGCTGAACATGCGGCGGATACGCGACGTGATGAGATTGAAGCACGCCCATGGGGTGAGCGAACGTCAGGTTGCGGCCTCGCTCGGGCTGAGCAAGACCAGCGACGGGACTTACCTGCGGCGGGCACGCAAGGCTGGCCTGGGTTGGCCATTGCCGGCAGGCCTGGATGACGACCTTGAACTGCTCCTGTTTCCAGCCGCCCCTCTGTGCCGGATCATGAGCGTCCCGTGCCGGATTGGGCCTCTGTCGATCGGAAACTTCGTTGGCCCGGGGTCACGCGGGCCCTGCTTTGGGAAGAATATCGCGCCGTCTATCCCGAGGGCTTTGCCTACACCTGGTTCTGCCCCCATTATGACGCTTGGAAAGGCCGGGTGCGTCCGGCGATGCGGCAGACGCATGTCGGGGGCGATAAGGTTTTCGTCGATTTCGCCGGGGACAGGATCGACGTCATTGATCCGGCAAGCGGCGAGGTGCGGGCGATGAAGCTGTTCGTCACCGCGATGGGCGCGTCGAGTTACACCTATGCCGAGGCTGTTGCCACGGAAGGGCTGGAGGACTGGATCGGCGCTCCCGGATGTTCGTCTTCCTCGGCGGCGTGCCGAAGGGGGTGGTGCCCGACAATCTGAAGGCGGCGGTTCTGAAGACCGACCTTCCGGGCTGAACCGGAGCTATGCCGAGATGGCCGGACATTACGGCCCTGCCATCCTGCTAGCCCGGCCGCGCAAACCCCGCGACAAGGCCAAGATCGCGGTGCAGGTGGCGCAGCACTGGATCGTCGTGTCGCAGACGCGCCTTCGGCATGATGCACGGCTGCGCAACCGGCGCTTCTTCTCGCTGGCCGGGTTGAACGCCGCGATCCGGTGTTGCGCGACGTGCTGAACATGCGGAGTTACGGCGCCAGCCGCGCCGATCTCTTCGCCACGCTGGATCGGCCGCATCTCCAGCCCTTGCCAGCAGAGGCCTATGCCTTTGCACGCTGGAAGCGCGCCCGGGTGGCGACGGACCATCACATCGAGATGGACAGTTCCTGGCATTCCGTGCCCTTCGGCCTGATCCGCGCGGCGATGGATGTCCGGACCTGCGGCGGGATCGTCGGGGTTTTCCACAAGGGCCAGAGGGTTGCGAGCCATCTGCCCGGGGCGGCGCAGCCATGTGACGCTGCCCAATCACATGCCCTCCGCTCACAGGCGCCACGCGGAATGGACCCCGGCCCGGATGCTGGCGCAGGCGGTGCCACCGCCTTTGCGAGGCGCTCATGACGGCCCGCCGCGATCCCGACGAGGGCTTCCGCTGCATGGCGGTCAGGTCATTCGCGGGGGTCGGCCCGCCCATCCGAGCAGGGCTTCCGCGCCTGCATGGGCGTTCTGGCCCTGGCGAGAAGCCATGCGCTTCGATGCCGCCTGCCGGCGCGGGCTGGCCATCCGGGCCCGGTCCGTCACCTTGATCCTGAAGAACGACCTCGACCGCGCCTTCTTCGAGGAGCGCCCCGAAGACCGCCCCCTGCGCCCCGCCAATATCCGTGGCCAAGGCTATGCCACTGACAAGGAGAGAACCCATGTTGCCCACACTTCCGAGCGCCTCATCGCGCTCGGCCTGGCCGGAATGGCGCGCGCTGGACGAGCAGCGCCGCGCCGGCCCCACCTTCAAGGACCGGCTAGGCCTGCTCGTCGACCGCGAGGCCGCCGAGCGCGACGCCAAGCGGCTGACCGCCCGCCTGAAGTCCGCCGCCCTACGTCAGGCCGCCAGTGTCGAGGATCTCGACCTGCGCACGCCCCGCGGCATCGACCGCGCCGTCATGGCCCATCTGAACGACGGCGGCTGGATCGACCGCCTCATCCACAACGCCCACCGCCCCCGGCTCTCGGGTGAAAGCATGCGAAGAAGAGCCGCAAAACCCCTTGACCTCAACCCGCAGACCTGACCCCATGAAACCCGTCGGTCACTATGCCCGACCCATGGAATAGCTGCCCACGATGCCGTGGAATCGGCGCCCCAATTCCGCAAAATCCGCAGTCAGGGCCCAAAACTGGCATCAATTCATCAGCGCCCGGCAGGTGCGTCGGCAGCCAAGATTCTCAACCAATATATGACCAACGCGCAGGCTGATAGGAACAGGATGGGGCATCGGTCGCAGCGGGTTGCGTTCTATGAAGAGGATCAAAAAACGCTCCGGGGACTGTGTTTCCGACGATTGGCCAGTCCTTCAATCTTGCGAACATGTTCTCGATCCTGCGGCGTTGACGGCAGAGGCTGACGTTGTGCGGAATCGGGATCTACCGTGCGATGCGGGGCGGAATGCA
The DNA here is from genome assembly GCF_047600745.1 of Paenirhodobacter sp. Lineage (GTDB taxonomy): Bacteria > Pseudomonadota > Alphaproteobacteria > Rhodobacterales > Rhodobacteraceae > Rhodobacter. The sequence goes on from NZ_JASGKI010000004.1 coordinate 1,475,581, forward strand.
GGACGAAATCCCCATGTTGATCAGTGCGTTGCGAAGCCATCCGGCATCTTATCCCCGGTCGGCAAGCAGCACTCCGCCTTGAGGGATGGAAGACCGTAACGCCTACGCCCCGATATAATCCGAGGTCTAGCCTGCCGACAGAAACATCCAGATCGGGCGGCACTTCATATCTGTCAGGACGCGCAGCTTCGAGTTCAGCCCCCCCTTGGTTCGCCCGATCAGCCGTCCCCATCCCCTTTTGAACCCCCAGGCTTAACGCCGTCCGATGCGCCTTCGGACGCCCTCGCCGCTTCCGCACGAGGCTCGGCGTCGATCATCACGATCCCGGTTTCCTGCGCCTGCGTGATCCGTTCGATCATGATGGCGGCAAACACACCCATCCGGCTCTATCGCTTCCAGCGGTTGTCGAGCGTCTTTAGAGGACCCGCGTTTCCGATGCAGATCGCTCTATGGGCCCTGTTGCTGTCCCTCCCCCCTGCGGGCATTTGTGTGCCCGGGTGGGTCTGCGAGGATCCATTTCGGGGAGCGGTCATGTTGGAGATTATCGCGATCGGGCTCGAACTGGCGCAGAATGTGTTCCAGGTGCATGGAGCCGACGGCGCAGGACAGGCCGTTCTGCGTAGGAAGTTGCGGCGGTCGCAGGTGCTGGGGTTTTCAGCCAGTTGCCCTCTTGCGTCGTGGCGATGGAAGCTTGTGGAGGGGCGCATTACTATCGGCAAGCTGAGCCATGACGTGCGGCTAATCCCGCCCACTTACGTCAAGCCGTTCGTGAAGCGCCAGAAGAACGATGCGGCGGATGCCGAGGCAATCTGCGAAGCGGCTCAGAGGCCGACAATGCGCTTCGTGCCAGTGAAGAGCGAAGAGACTCAGGGCGCGGCGATGGTCTTCCGCCTGCGCGAGCTGCTGATCCGGCAGCGCACGCGGGCGATCAACGCATTGCGCGGCCATCTGACCGAGTTCGGGCAGATCGTGCCGCAGGAAGCGGCCAACGCGGCACGGCTGATTGTCCTCGTCGAGGATGCGGAAAGTGACCTGCCTACCGATGCCATTCCCACGCTGAAGGCTTTAATCGCGGCACGCGCGCACCTGGAGGCAGAGATGCGGAGATCGCGCGGCGCGCCAAGGAGAATGACGTCGCCCGGCGGCTGATGACGGTGCCTGATCGGGCCGCTGATCGCCACGGCCATTGCGGTTCTGGCTCCGCCACCCGAGACGTTCCGCAAGGACCGCGATTTTGCCGCCTGGCTTGGTCTGGTGCCACGGCAGCATTCGACCGGCGGGAAGCAATGTCTCGGAGCGACGGCCGGAATGGGGGAACGATCCTTGCGGCGCCTGCTGATCAATGGCGCCAACAGCGTGGTGATCAAACGTAATGTTCACAAGGAAGCTGGCTGAGCAGTCTGCTGTTGCGCAAACCACCGATGCTGGTGCGGGTGGCTTTGGCCAACAATGAGCGATGAAGCGCCACGGGTTCAAGCTCATCGCGAACGGCGCGGATCGTCTGGGCCGTGATGGCCCGGGGTGTCTACAAGGCTCCGGCCACGGCGGTGTAAATCGTCGTCGGTCGCGCGGACGTCGGAGCGCAAGGAGCGGTTTGGCGCAATCGTCGTGAGACGGGATCGGGAGAACCAGTGTGCAACAGAGTGCCTTCGAGCACGCGGCTTTGATCTGGACCTGATCCGCGAACACCATACCGGCCCGCAGCATGACGATGGCTGCAAAGAGGTCGGATACATGTCAGCCCCTATGACCCGCCAAAAGGATCCAGAATACCCCCTTGCGCAAGCGGCGGTTATACAGGTGGCATAAATGAATAATCCTGTGCAGTTCGCCGAAATTCCCGCCGATTATTATGTCCATATGTGGCTCACGAAATCTGCATTTGACCCGACGTGAGTGAAAACTTCTTCGTTCACGCAAAACCCGCCCTATGGGCCGCCGCAGAAAGGACAGCATCCGCCGCCAGACGGTCAGGATACAGACTGACCCGTCAAGGCAGGGCCGGCAAAAGAGGACATGCGCTCTTGCGTCTTTTCGTTGGAGGCTCAATTCACCGGCTCCGGCAATCCCCCTACAGGCATCGCCCCAAACGCCCGCAGTTCAAGGCCATGCCGATAGCCATAGGAATCGCAGTGTCCTTGGCGCAGCATGTGGGAAAGCGGTCCTTCGGCGAAACCCGCACAACACCGGGATCGTCCAACGCAATAAATCGGAGGGCCCCGGCACCCCTACCAGGACCCTCCTTCACCCCCATGCGCACACCCAATGCACCACATGGAACCATGAATTCTCTATGGGTTCTGGCCATCCTAGCCGGTCTCGATATAGCTATCCTGTCCGGCGATTCGTCACAATCGGCGAATCCGAACAATATGAATAGATTACAATCCATTTCCGACACGCTACCCTCGCCGCCATGACAGATGTCCTGATCGTTGCACATGGATCCCCCTCGGATCCGGAACCGCCTGACGCCAGATTGAAAACGCTGGCCGAACAGGTCGCGGTCGGGCTTGGCATGCCCGTCCGCGCGGCGACGCTCGCCAAACCCGGCGCGCTCGAAGCCACCGGGACCGAGCCGGCGCTGGTCTATCCGCTGTTCATGGCCGAAGGCTGGTTCACCCGCCGCGAGCTGCCCCGCCGCCTGTCCGGACGCTCCGTGCGGATCCTGCCGCCGTTCGGGCTTGAGCCAGAATTGCCGGAACTGGTCCGCCACATCGTTCTGACCGCCGCGAAGAGCCATGGCATCGACCCGCGCGGCTCCGATCTGATCCTCGCCGCCCACGGATCGCGCGTGCCGAGCCGGGCCAAGGATACGACCTTCACGATGGCCGCCTTCCTGCGCCGATCCACGCCGTTCTGGCGCATCCTGCCCGCCTTCGTCGAGGAGCCGCCCCATATCGCCGATGTCGCGGCGCTCAGCCGGGGTGGCCTGTGCCTGCCATTCTTTGCCCTGCGCGCGGGGCATGTGCTGAATGATCTGCCCACGGCGCTTGCCGGTTTTGCAGGGCCGCTTCTGCCGCCGGTGGGCGAACACCCAGACGTGCCCGCCCTGATCGCCCGCAGCCTTGCGCGCGCGTGGAAACCCTCAGCTTCCCAATAAGATCAACAGGATCTGCGGCGCTAGGATCCGCATGCACATCACCAGCGGATAGACCGAGGCATAGCCGATCGCCGCCGCCGGGGACCGGCTCATCCCATTGGCGAAGGCCAGCGCGGGCGGATCCGTCATCGACCCCGCCAGCACCCCGCACAGCGTCAGGTAGTTGAACCGGAAAACGATCCGCGCGACAAACCCCACGATCAACAGCGGAATCAGCGTGATCAGCACGCCATGCGCCATCCAATACAGGCCGTCGCCATTGATCAGCGTTTCAAGGAACCGGTCGCCCGCCTTGATCCCCACCACCGCCAGAAACAGCACGATGCCCAATTCCCGCAGCGCGTGGTTGGCGACGGGCGGCATATACCACACGAAGGGCCCCAGATGCCCGATCCGCGACAGGATCAGCGCCACCACCAGCGGCCCCCCCGCAAGGCCAAGCTTTACCGGCGCGGGCATCCCCGGCACCAGAATCGGGATCGACCCCAGCAGTACGCCAAGCGCAATCCCGATCAGCACGGCGGTGAACTGCACCTCCTCCAGCGCGTGGCGTTCATCGCCCAGCAGGCCGCGGATGGCGGCGATCCCCTCGGGTGTGCCGACCACGGTCACGGTGTCGCCGAAGTCGAGCGTGCTCGCCCCCTGCGCCGGAAGCTCGACCCCCGCGCGGTTGATGCGCGAGACCGAAACCCCATGCGCCTCGCTCAGGCCGAGGTCGCGCAACCGGCGTCCCAGCAGCTTCTTGTTGGTCACCACGACCCGGGTCCAGGTCAGCGCCGTGCCCTTGGTGGTCAGCGCGGTCTGGACCTCTTCGCCCAGAATGATCTGCATCGCGCGCAGCTTCGGCGCCGGGCCGACAAGGTGCAGCACATCGCCGACCGCCGCCACCGTGTCGCGCGTCGGCACGATCAGCGCGCCATCCTTGCGCATCCGCGAGGCGACGACCCCCGCATCGAACAGGTCCGGCACATCGCCCAGAGGCAGCCCGGCGATATTGGGGTTGCGGATCTCGACATTCATCACCGGAAGCGCCGCGTCGCCCGCCTTGCGCTCGGCGTCGAAATCCCCGGCCTCGCGATCGACGGAAATCCGCAGCACCCCGCGCAGGGCCAGCATGGTGATCAGAATGCCCAGAATCCCGAACGGATAGGCCACCGCATAGCCCAGGCTGGGCGCCCCCGCATCGGCACCCGAATCCTTCAGCACCTGCGTCACCGCGCCAAGACCCGGCGTATTCGTCACCGCCCCCGACATCAGGCCCAGCAGAACCGGCATCGGAATGTCCGAGGTGTAGTGCATCACCACCGTCACCGCGACGCCCAGCAGCACGATCGCCGCCGCCGCCGCGTTCAGCCGCAGCCCTGTGGATTGCAGCGCGGCAAAGAAGCCCGGCCCGACCTGGATCCCGATGGTGAACACGAACAGGATCAGGCCGAATTCCCGAACGAATTCCATCATTTCGGCATTGAAATGCAGGCCCATCCCGTCGGCGAAATGCCCCACGGCGATGCCCGCGAACAGCACGCCGCCGATGCCCAGCCCGACGCCGCGCCATTGCAACGTTCCCAGCAGGAGACCCAACCCCCCGGCCACGGCCAGGGCAACAACGACCAGAGCGACTTCGGACATGGTGCCTCGTGCGTGACGGATGGCCCAACCTCGCCGCGGCGCGGCATCCCGTCAAGGCCGTTACCGCTCGCGGTTTAAAATGCCGCGCATTCTCAGACCGGGCGGTCCACGTCCTCTTCCGCGTCTTCGAGCGAGATGCCGAGCGCGATCAAACCGTCTTCGAGGTAATCGGCCAGCATCGGGATGCCCATCAGATAATCCTCGGTCGGGGCCGAAGCCTCCGCCTTCGCGGTCGCGATCGCCTCGTCCAGTTCCTCTGGCTCGAAGGTCTCCCGCCCGATCCACATCACGGCGGTCAGCGCGGCCTGCTCATCCTCGTTCAGGTTGGCAATGAAGGCGCGCAACTCCCGCCCCTGGCCGGAGCCGGGCACATCGGCGTCGAACTTACGCGCGCGGATGATGATATGGGCGACCTTCGACGGGCTGATCGGCAATTGCATGGGACACCTCCTTGAGCGGATGTTGCGCCGCCCGCGCGCCGGGCGCAAGCGCGATCAGCGCTCGATGCGCAGCACTTTCGCCGGGGGATCCTGCGCCAGTTCCTCGAAATCGAAATTGTCGAGCCGATGCGCGCGTTTGCCGGCCTTTTCGGCAGAGATCTTGATCTCCTCCACGTCCTTCGCCGCCTGAGTGAAATGCCGGTCGAGGTTCGCCACCCGCGCGCTCAGCCGCTCCACGTCCTGATAAAGCGCCGCCAGTTCCTTGCGGATCGCCCCCGCCTGCGCCCGCATCCGCGCATCCTTCAGCACCGCGCGCATCGTGTTCAGCGTCGCCATGCAGGTGGTCGGCGACACGATCCAGACCTTCGCGGCAAAGCCCTCCCGCACCAGTTCCGGGAAATTCGCATGCAGTTCGGCATAGACCGCCTCGGAGGGCAGGAACATCAGCGCGCCATCCGCCGTTTCGCCCTCGATCAGGTAGCGTTCCGAAATCGCCTTGATATGGCTGCGCACCGCGATCCGCATCATCCGCTGCGCCTCGATCAACTGGCTCTGGTTTTCGGCCCGGCGCAGCGCCTCATAGGCTTCGAGCGGGAATTTGCTGTCGATCACGATCGGCCCCGGCGGATTGGGCAGGTGGATCAGGCAATCCGCCCGCCGCCCGTTCGAGAGCGTCGCCTGCATCGTATAACTGTCGGCGGGCAGCGCCTTTTGCACGATGTCATGCAACTGGATTTCGCCAAAGGCGCCGCGGGTCTGTTTGTTCGACAGAATGTCCTGCAATCCCAGAACGTTGCCCGACAGCTTCTCGATATTGGCCTGCGCCTTGTCGATCGCCTCCAGCCGCTGTTGCAGATCCCCCAGGCTGCGCGCCGTGCGCACCGCCGAGCCCTGAAGGCTTTCCGTCATCTGCCGATTCACCTGCGCCAGCCGCTGTTCGACCAGCGCGATCATCTTCGTCTGGCTGACCGCCTGCGTCTCCGACACATGATGCAGCCCGCCCGAAAGCTGCTGCTGCCCGTCCGACAGCGACTGCACCCGCTGCCCCAATGCCGCCAGTTGCGTCATCAGCGGCACCGCCGCCTGCGCCGAACGCCCCGCCGCGCGCAGCACCAGCATGAGCATCACCACGATCAGCGCCACCACGCCAAGCGCCCCCAGCACCACCGGGTCGTTCAGGTCCAATGTCATCACGTCCGTCCGAACAGCCGCTCGATATCGGCCAGCTTCAGTTCCACATAGGTCGGGCGGCCGTGGTTGCACTGGCCGGAATGGGGCGTCGCCTCCATCTCGCGCAGGAGCGCGTTCATCTCCTCGACCCGCATCTGCCGCCCCGAGCGCACCGAGCCGTGGCAGGCCATCCGGCTCAGCACCGCGTCGATCTTCGCCAGAACCAGATCGCTGCTGCCCAGATCCGCCAGTTCATCCAGCACATCGCGCAGCAGCGCACCCGCGTTGATCTCGCCCAGAATGGCCGGGGTTTCGCGCACCGCCACCGCCGATCCGCCGAAGGGTTCGATCGTCAGGCCCAGCCGTGCCAGCGCCCCGGCATGGTCGAGCAGAAGGGCCGCATCGCCCGGCGACAGCTCCACGATCTCCGGGATCAACAGCGCCTGCGCCGCCACGCCGCGCTCCGCCATCTGCCGCTTCAGCCGCTCATAGACCAGCCGCTCATGCGCCGCGTGCTGATCGACGATCACCACCCCGGTTTCGGTCTGGGCGATGATGTAATTCTCATGCACCTGCGCGCGGGCGGCGCCCAGCGGCGCATTCACCGGGGCCGGCACAGGCGCCTCGGCGCGGGCGCTCGGGGGCTGCCAGTCGCGCGCGGCCTCGGCAAACACCGGGGCCTGCGCGGCAAAGCTCGTGCGGATCGCGCCCAGCGAGGGCCGATCCATCTGATAGACCCGGGGCGCGACCGGTTCGGGGCGGAAGGCACCGAGCGTTTCGGTCGCCACCGTCGAGGACGCCCGATGCCCCGCCTCCGCCAGCGCATGGCGGATCCCGGTGACGATCAGCCCGCGCGGCACGCCCGCCTCGCGGAAGCGCACCTCGGCCTTTGCGGGATGGACGTTCACATCCACCCGCTCCGGATCGCAGGAGAGGAACAGCGCCGCCGCCGGATGCCGGTCGCGGCTGAGGAAATCCATATAGGCCGCCCGCAGCGCGCCGATCAGCATCTTGTCCCGCACCGGGCGGCCATTGACGAACAGGAACTGCTCCACCGCCGCGCCGCGCGAATAGGTCGGCAGCGCGGCATAGCCGGTCAGCCGGATCCCCTCGCGCTCCGCATCGAGCCGCACCGCATTGTCGAAGAACTCCCGCCCCAGCACCCGCGCCAGCCGCCCGCCGAGCGCGTCGAACAGCTCGCCCTGCTCCGCATCGGCACGGAAAATCTCCCGCGTGGCGTCGTGCAGGGTGAAGCTGACATAGGGTTCGGCCATCGCCAGCCGCTTCACCACATCGGCGATCGCCTGCGCCTCGGCCCGGTCGGTGCGCATGAATTTCAGCCGCGCCGGGGTGGCAAAGAACAGGTCGCGCAATTCGACCACCGTGCCCCGGTTCAGCGCGGCGGGCTTCACCGCGCCGATCGCGCCGCCCGCCACCGAAATCGTCGCGGCCTCGAACCCCTCGGCGCGCGAGGTGATCGCCAGCCGCCCGACCGCACCGAGCGAGGGCAGCGCCTCGCCCCGGAACCCGAAGGTGTGGATGTTCAGCAGGTCCGATCCGTCGATCTTCGACGTGGCATGGCGGCTGAGCGCGAGCGGCAGATCCTCCGCCGTCATGCCGCAGCCGTCATCGGTGACCCGGATCAGCGTCTTGCCGCCATCGGCATAGCTGACCGCGATCCGCCGCGCCCCGGCATCGAGCGCATTCTCCACCAGTTCCTTTACCGCCGAGGCGGGGCGCTCCACCACCTCCCCCGCCGCGATCCGGTTCGCCGCGGTATCGTCAAGCTGCCGGATCACCGGGCGCGAGGCTGTTATATGGGGGGGCTGCGCATTCATGCCACAATCTGTAGCACAGCCCGAACCAAGGGGGAACAGATTCTACGGCAGGCCCACCGGCTGCCCGACCACGACGAACTGCAACCGCGCCGGATCCATCAGCCGCTTTGCCACGCGGGCAATGTCTTCCTTCGTCACCGCATTCACCCTGTCGTTGCGGGTGTCAATGTAATCGGTCGGCTGCCCGTTCAGCTGCATCCCCACCAGAATGTCGGCGATGGTCGCATTGCCGTCGAAGCGCAGCGGATAGGCGCCGGTCAGATAGGTCTTGGCATCGGCCAGTTCGCGGTCACTGACCTCGCCGCGCGCGGCCTTCGCCCATTCCGCCTGCGTGATCTTCACGGCCTCGGCCACCTTGTCATTGGCGGAGGCGAAGCTGCCCTGCCACACGGCGGACAGATCCTTCGGCACCAGATAGCTGTAGATGCCATAGGTCAGGCCGCGCTTCTCGCGCACCTCGGCCATCAGCCGCGACGAAAACCCGCCCGCGCCGAGGATCTGGTTCAGCACATAGGCCGCGAAGAAATCCGGATCCTCCATCGCGATGCCCTCCTGGCCGAACACGACCATGGATTGCGGGCTGTCGAAGGGCACGACCGTCACGCCCCCGGTGAATTTCGGCGCGACCTCGGGCGGCATCGCGGCGCCCGTTTCGGGCAGGCCGCCCAGCAGCCGGTCGAGCAGCGGCCCCAATTCGTCGGGCGTGATATCGCCCACCGCCGAAACCACCATCCGGTCGCGCGCCAGCACGCGGGCCTTCGCCTCGAACATATCCTCGCGGGTCAGCGCCTTGACGCTTCTCGGCGGTGCCGTTGCGCGAGGTGCCATAGGGGTGATCGGGCCAGACCAGCTTGCGGAAGGCCGCCCCGGCAATCGCGCCCGGATCCTTCTCGTCGCTGGCGATGATCGACAGCACCTGCCCCCGCACCCGGTCCACCGAGGCCTGATCGAAATGCGGATCGGTCAGCGCGCCGCGCAGCAGTTCCACCGCCTTGTCGCGGTTTTCCGTCAGCATCCGGGCCGAAACGCTCAGCGTGTCATCATCGACGTCGAAGCCGAATTTCGCAGCCAGCGCCTCTTGTGCGGCGGCGAAACCCTGACTGTCGTAATCGGCGGAGCCTTCCTCCAGCGTCGCGGTCATCAGGTTGATCTCACCGCGCTTTCCGGGCGCATCGAGCGAGGCGCCGCCACGGAAGCGGATCTCCAGCGCGGTGAAGGGGATGTCATGCGCCTCGACCAGCCAGGCCTTGATGCCACCCGGAGAGGTCACTTCCCGGATGTCGAGCGCCTGCACCGGCAGGGCAAGGACGATCAGCGCGGCGGCGGCGCGGAACAGGGTGCGGATCATTGCGCGGTCTCCTGTGCGGCGGGGGCTTCGGGGGTGCCTTTCGCGACATAGCCGGTGACGGAGGCGGCAGGCACCAGCACCGCCTTCGCCGCCGCCATCACATCGGCCTCGGTCACGGACATCAGCACATCGGGCCAGGCCTGCACATCGTCGATGGTAAAGCCGGAGGCCAGCGCCTCGCCATAGCGCTGCGCGAGGCCCTGGGTGTTGTCCTTCTCATAGATCTGGCCGGCGCGGATCTGGGCGCGGATCCGCTCGAACTGCGCCGGATCGACGCCTTCCTTCAGGAATTCGGCCAGCGCCTCGTCCAGCGCCTTTTCCGCCTCCGGCAGGGACACATCCGGCGCCGGCATCATCGAAATGCCGAAGGTCGTGCGGTCGATCGACATGCCGTCATACCCCGCCGAGACATAGATCGCATCGCCCCGGTCGAACACCAGCTTGCGCGGCAGCACCGAGGTCTGCGCATTGCCACCCAGAATCGCCGCCAGCAACGTCAGCGCGGCGGCCTGCTTCTGATCGCCCGGATTGCGTTCGGGCGCGAGCCAGGTCCGGATCAGATAGGGCTGCGCCACCCGGTCGTCATGAAACTCCAGACGCCGGGCCGCCAGCTGCGGCGGCTCCTGCGCCCGGATCCGGGGCGGAATGTCGGGCGAAGGGTCGAGCGGGCCGTAATATTTCTCGGCCAGCGCCTGCACCTGATCGGGCGTCACATCGCCCGCCACCACCAGCACCGCGTTGTTCGGCGCGTAATAGCGGTGATACCAGGCCAGCGCATCCTCGCGGGTCAGCGATTCCATCTCCTGCCGCCAGCCGATCACCGGCGTGCCATAGGGGCTGTTGAGGAACTGCGCCGCGCGGGCCTGTTCGGTGAACTGCGCGCCCGGATCGCTGTCGATCCGCTGCGAGCGCTCTTCGAGGATCACCTGCCGCTCGGTCCGCCAGTCGTCGGGCGAGATCTTCAGATGCCGCATCCGGTCGGCCTCCATCCGCATCACCAGTTCCAGCCGGTCCGCCGCGATGCGCTGATGATAGGCGGTGTAATCATAGGAGGTGAAGGCATTGTCCGACCCGCCATTGGCCGCGACCGTCTTCGACAATTCGCCCGCCGCCATCGTATCAGTGCCCTTGAACATCAGATGTTCGAGGTAATGGGCGATGCCGGATTTGCCCCGCTGTTCGTCGGCGGACCCCGCCTTGTACCAGACCATCTGCACCACGACCGGGGCGCGGTGATCCTCGATCACCACGGCCTCAAGGCCATTGGGCAGGGTGAAATGGCTGACGGGTCCGGCCTGGGCCGGGCCGAGGGCAAAGACCGCGAAAACGGCGGCAAGGGATGCACGCAACATAGGCTCCTCGTAGGTATCGGCGCCGACTTTACGGGGCCGCACGGCCAAGGCAACCACGGATACGGCGGGTGACGCGGAGTTGACCCCTCAGGGCATCGCGTTCTGGGCTTCGGACGACGGCGGCGAGGCCGGGGTTCGCAGGCCACGGGCACGCCAGCGTTCGGATTCGGCGATCTGGTCGAGCGCCATCGGCGCATAGGCCTTGAAATAGGTGCTGATCGAGAACATCCGCTCCAGCAGGCGGGAGTCATGATCGCGCCGCCATTGCAGATCTTCGGTGGCGAGCGACTGCCGGATCGCCGGATCGGTGCCGAAGCGGCCGATCTGGGCGATGAAGGCGCCATCGGCGGCGACCCCGGCGCCCGGGCGCCCGCCGAGCGCGGTAACCGCATCGGCCTCCGGCGTCGGATCGGTGATGTTGCGCCCGCCCGGCGTGGGCGCGGGCAGCAGCGACAGGTTTTCCGGCATGGTCAGCGGCTTGGTCGGCACGATGGCGAATTCGTCCGGGCCCTGCGTCGTCTTGCGCAGGTGCATCAGTTCGGGCTTCTCCGGCCCGCCACAGGCCGCGACCAGCACCGCAACCGCTCCTGCGATCCCGAGCTTTCCGATTGTCGCGCGCATGGGCCACTCCCTCACCGTTTCGCCCCCTCTTAGCCTATCAAAGCGGTGCCGTCACGCCCCTTGGTTCAGCCCCGGCGTTTCGGTGCCTTGGTCCCGGTGAAGAGCACGAGGCCAAGCGCCCCGGCGAAGATCGCGATGTCGGCGACGTTGAACGACCAGGGGTTGCGCCAGAACGGCAGCGACATGTTCAGGAAGTCGGCCACCGCGCCATAGAGCAGCCGGTCGATGACATTGCCGAGCGCGCCGCCGATCAGCAGCCCGGCCGAAACCAGCATCGCCCGCGTGGGCCGCTGGCGCGAGACCCAGACCCAGACCCAGAGCGTGATGCCGAGCGACAGCACGATGAGCAGCCAGCGGGTGAGGTCGCCCTCTCCGGCAAAAAGGCCGAAGTTCACGCCCTGATTCCACGCCATCTGGAAAGTGAGCCAGGGCGGCAGGACGGCGATGTCATGCACCACATCGAGCCGCATCAGATGCACGACGATGTATTTCGAGATCTGGTCGAGCAGGAAGATCGCCGCGGCGATCAATGCCGTGAGACGCATGGTTGCCTCTTGTCAGGGTGTGTCCTTACGGTCCTGGTTGCGCCCCTGCCGGGGCGCCCGGGGGCGGCTTCGCCGCCATTTTCGCACAGGGCATGAACGGCAGCGGTGGCGGACAAGGCCCGGCGGGTCGGTGGCCGCCCGCAAGCGGGCGGCGGTGAGGCCCGCGGCTTGCGCCGCGGGCGGTCAGTGCCGGAAGTGGCGCATGCCGGTGAAGACCATGGCAAGGCCGCGTTCGTTCGCGGCGTCGATGACCTCCTGATCGCGCATCGAACCGCCGGGCTGGATGATCGCGGTGGCGCCCGCCTCGGCGGCGGCGATCAGACCGTCCGCGAAGGGGAAGAAGGCGTCCGAAGCCACCACCGAACCCTTGGTCAGCGGTTCCGTCAGGCCCAGCACCTCAGCCATGTCGTGCGACTTGCGGGCGGCGATGCGGGTGGAATCGACGCGGCTCATCTGCCCCGCGCCGACGCCGACGGTGGCGCCGTCCCGGACGTAGATGATGGCGTTCGACTTGACGTGTTTCGCGACCTTCCAGGCGAAGAGCAGATCTTTCAGTTCCTGTTCCGACGGGGCGCGTTCGGTGACGACCCGGAGATCCGCCGGGGCGATGCGGCCGTTGTCCTTGTCCTGCACGAGGAAGCCGCCCGCGACCTGGCGGAAGGTGGTGATCGGCGCGGCCACATCCGGCAGGGCGCCGGTGGTCAGCAGGCGCAGGTTCTTCTTCGCGGCGAAAACGGCCTTCGCACCCTCGGTCGCATCGGGAGCGATGACGACCTCGGTGAAGATCCCCGCGATCTCCTTCGCGGTGTCCTCGTCCAGCGTGCCGTTCAGCGCGATGATCCCGCCGAAGGCGGAGGTGCGGTCACAGTCAAAGGCGCGCGCGTAAGCCTCGGCCAGCGTCTTGCCAGTGGCGACGCCGCAGGGGTTGGCGTGTTTGATGATCGCACAGGCGGGCTGATCCACCGGGAATTCCGCCACCAGCTCAAAGGCGGCATCGGTATCGTTGATGTTGTTGTAGCTGAGCTCCTTGCCCTGCCATTGCTTCGCTGTCGCGACGCCGGGGCGGTCCGACCCGTCCAGATAGAAGGCCGCCTGCTGATGCGGGTTCTCGCCATAGCGCAGGGTCTGCGCCAGCGTCCCGGCAAAGGCACGGCGGCGCGGGGTCTCCGCGCCGATCGCCTGCGCCATCCAGGTGCTGACGGCGGCATCATAGGCGGCGGTGCGGGCATAGGCGATCTGCGCCTGCCGCTGGCGGAATTCGTAGCTGGTCGCACCGTCTCCGGCATCCAGTTCCGCCAGAACGGCGGCATAATCCTCGACATCCACCACCACGGTGACGAAGGCATGGTTCTTCGACGCCGCGCGGATCATCGCCGGGCCGCCGATGTCGATATTCTCGATGCAGTCGTCGTAACCCGCGCCCTTGGCCACGGTCTCCTCGAACGGATAGAGGTTCACGACCAGCAGGTCGATCGGCTGGATTCCATGCGCCTGCATCGCAGCGACATGCTCTTCGTTGTCGCGCAGCGCCAGAAGGCCGCCATGCACCACCGGATGCAGCGTCTTGACCCGGCCATCCATCATCTCCGGGAACCCCGTGACCTCGGCCACGTCGCGCACCGACAGCCCGGCCTCGCGCAGCGCCTTGGCGGTGCCGCCGGTGGACAGAAGCTCGACACCGCGCGCGGCGAGCGCCCGGGCAAAGTCGATCAGCCCGGTCTTGTCGGAAACGGAAATCAGGGCGCGGGTGAGGGGGACAGGTCTGGTCACGGCTGGCAGTCCTTATGCTCAGATGTCAAAAGGCAGCGGCATCGCGCCACTGTCGCGGATCGCTGCCGGAGTAACCTGAGCACGTTCCAAGGTCCAGTCGATCCGGACCGCATGTTCGAAGAGCGCGCCGGAAAGCACGATCTGTTTCGCCGGGCGCGGCCTCAGCCGGGTCTTGTCGAGATAGACCGAGGGCAGGAGCGCCATCTCCACCGGCCCATCGAAGCGGAACACCCAGATCTCCCCGGTCCGGAGCGCCATCGACACCGCCCAGCCGCCCATGTCGAGCGTCGCATCCACATCCGGATGCAGGTGGAAATGCACCTTGAACGGCATGCCGCGCAGGCCCGCGCGCACGAAGACCGCATCGAACCGCCTGCGGTCGGCGGTGGACATCGCGCCCAGCGTCTCGGACCCGCGCAGGATCCCGCCGTCGGGCGTGAGCTCCAGTTCGCGGATATGGCTCAGGCCGTGGGTCGCGACATAGCCGTCATGGCCGAACAGGGCATGGCGGGCAGGATCGGCCTCGGGGCGGCACCAGACCTCGCGCGGGGCTTCGTCGAGCCGGGCGCCCGGTTTCCGCGCGGGGCCGAGCCGGGCGGAGGAATAACCATCCAGCGCCAGCGTCGAATGGCTGGACGTAGCGCGCCCCGCCAGATGCCATTCCGGGCCGAACAGCACGCCGGAGCCGGAATTGACGATCAGCGGACGGCGCCCCGATGTCAGTTCAAAGGCCAGCGTCGAGGCATGGGCCGAGGCGCCCGCAGGCGGCGGCGCGGCATCGACGATCACCGATGTGCGCCCGGCATGCAGCCGCACGAAGCCCATCGCCGGACCCTCCGGCGCGGGCTTGCGCGAGCCCGACGCCGCCAGCGCCCCGTCCAGCTTGCCCTCCGCGCCGCGCCCGCCGCCATGGAACCGCGCCAGCCCGCCATCGGCATGGCGCAGCGCCCGGAGCGTGGGCGCGATCCGGGCGATGGCGTGGAAATGCTCGGGCGCCGGGGACCGGCCCGAAGCCGTCAGCACATCCGACGCCCAGATCAGCAGGGAGAAAACCTCCAGCAGTTCCTCGGGGTTGCGGCTGGCAATGCCGCCCTGCGCGTCGATCCGGGTGGCGCATTCGAGCGCCAGCGCCCCCGCGGCCGGAAGCGCCAAGGGCGCCATCCCGGTCAGCGACAGCCCGGCATGGATCAGGCCCGTCAGCGCCTCGAACCGCGCCAGCCCCTCGGGTGCCGAGCGCCAGCGCCGCGACAGGAACCGCGTCTGCCCGCCCAGCGTGCGGAAGAACAGATCCGCCCGGGGCCGGTCGATCCCGCTCATCACCAGAAGCGCATGGTTGATCATCCGCATCAGCCGCCGCCCGGTCAGTTCGGGCGTCCAGCCCGGCCCCTCGCCCCGGCCATAGCGCGCGATCCAGTCGAACACCCAGGCCCGCGCACGCTCCCGCGCAATGCCATCGCCCACCGCCGACAGATCATCGAGCCAGCCGAACCCGTGCAGCGCCTGTTCAAAGCGCGGATCGGGCATCGGCAGATCCCAGATCGACAGCCCCGGCCCCTCGACCAGATAGCCCGCGAACTGGAAATTCCCCGCCAGAAGCTGCCGCCCGCGCGCAAAGGAGCCGATGGTGCGCGGCTCCGGATGGCTGACGAATCCCGTCGCCCCCTGCCCGCGCGCCGCGCGCCGCGCCGCAAGGGAATCGAGCGCCCGCACCAGGGGGCCCCTGCCCGTCCTGTTCATGCCGCCTGCCGCCATCGGTTCCGGGTCTCTTTGCCTCAATGCCATCATATGCGCGGCCCCGTGTCCTGTCACCGCGTTCTGCGGTCACGAATCACGGTAAACGCAAGCAATGAAGAAACCGTCCACGCCGCCCCGCTCCGGCCAGCAATCGGGCCGCAGCCGCAGGCCGGTGGGCACCACCCAATCCGGCTCGATCCCCGGCAGGGTCATGGGCGCCAGCCGCAGCGGATGGCGCGCCATCGCGGCCTCGATCTGCCGCTCGCCCTCTTCGGGCAGCAGCGAGCAGGTGGCATAGACCAGCCGCCCGCCCGGTTTCAGCCAGCCAAGCGCCCGGTCGATCAGCGCCGATTGCAGCGGAAACAGCGCCTTGATCCCCGCCGCGTCCTTGACGAAGGGCAGGTCCGGATGGCGCCGGATCGTGCCGGTGGCGGAACAGGGCGCATCGAGCAGGATCGCGTCGAACGGCGCCTCGGGCTCCCACTCCAGCGCATCGGCCGCCACAACCCGCGCGCGCAGGCCGCAGCGGTCCAGATTCTCGTGCAGCCGCGCAAGGCGGCCCTCGGAAATGTCGAGCGCGGCGACATCCGCCCCCGCCGCCGCGAGTTGCAGCGTCTTGCCGCCCGGCGCGGCGCAGAGGTCCAGCACCCGCTCCCCCGCACGGGGCGCCAGCACCCGCGCGGGAAGCGCCGCGGCGGCATCCTGCACCCACCAGCGCCCCTCGGCATAGCCGGGCAGATCCGTCACCTGCGCCCCCGCGGGCAGCCGCAGCGATCCGGTGGGCAGCAGCTCCGCCCCCAGTTCTTCGGCCAAGGCGACGGGATCGCCCTTCGCCGTCAGGTCGAGCGGCGCGCCCAGAAGATGCGCCGCCTCCATCCGCTGCACCGCGACCTTGCCCCAGGCCGACATCAGCCGCCCCCGCAGCCAGCCCGGAAGCGCGGGCGGCGGCAGGCTCTCCCACCGGGCGGTGTCCTCGGCCACCTTGCGCAGCACGGCATTGGTCAGGCCGGTAAAACCCTCGGTCCGGCGCCCGCCGCTGCGCACCAGCGCCACGGCGGCATTGACCACCCCATGCGGCGGCGCGCCGGTGCAAAGCTCATAGGTCGCCAGCCACAGCACCACCCGCAGATCGGCGGGCGGCGCCTTGCGCAGATGCGGCTTCAGCATCGCCTCCACCCGCCCGAGATTGCGCAGGGTGCCCAGCGTCAGCCGCTGCGCCCGCGCGCGTTCGGGCGGCGACAGGCCGTCGAGCCCCCCCGCCTGTTCGGCCAGCGTCTGCCGGTCCTCGGTAACGCCCACGATCAGCGCGCAGGCCGCCCGGCGGGCAAGGTCGATGCTCATCGCCGGAGCCTTCCCTTGTTGCGATCAGATGCGCGGCGTATATCAGAACCGTGTCCCAGACAAGGAAGCCCGAGATGAGCGAAGATCTGCCCCCCGCCGCGCAACGCGCGCTTGCCGAGGCCGAAGAACGCCGCCGCAAGGCAAAGCCGCTCGCCCTGCCCGAGGAACTCGGCGGGCGCGACGGGCCGGAGCCCGTGCGCTATGGTGATTGGGAAAAGAAGGGGCTGGCGGTCGACTTCTGACCCGCTGTCCCGGCGGGGCGCGGGGGTCCGCCTGACACTGCGCCCGGCCCCCGGGCAACAAGGGCGCGCATTTTGCCGCGGCTTGCAGCCCCTGCGCCCAGTCAGGGGTGCGCCAGCCGATAACAGGACACCCGGCCCGGAACGCGCGCCTTGCCCTCCGGTCGATCAAGACGCCCGGTGCGCCTCTGATCGGCGCCTAAAGACCCAGAACGTCGATCATGTCATATTCGCCCGGCTTGCGGTCCAGCCCCCAGAGCGCGGCCTTCAGCGCGCCGCGCGCGAAGATCCCCCGGTCCGTCGCCATGTGGCGCAGCACGATCCGCTCCCCCGCCGTGGCGAAGATCACGTCATGTTCGCCCACAATGTCGCCGCCCCGGATCGAGGAAAACCCGATCGCGCCGCGCGCGCGGGGGCCGGTGATGCCGTCACGCCCGGCTTCGGTGTTCTGCGCGAGGTCGATGCCCCGGCCATCCGCCGCCGCCTGACCCAGCATCAGCGCCGTGCCCGAAGGGGCGTCCACCTTGCGGTTGTGATGCGCCTCGACGATTTCCACATCCCAATCGGCATCCAGCGCCTCGGCCACCTTGCGGGTCAGCCGGGTCAGCAGGTTGACGCCGAGGCTCATGTTCCCCGCCCGGACGATCACCGCATGGCGCGCACAGGGCGCAAGCGCCGCGATCTGCTCGGGCTCGAACCCCGTGGTGCCGATCACATGCACCACCCGCGCCTGCGCGGCGAGCTTCGCGAATTCCAGCGTTGCGGCGGGGGCGGTGAAGTCGATCACCGCCCGGGCGCGGGCAAAGGCCTCAAGCGGATCGTCCGTCACCGTCACGCCGACCGGGGCGCCGCCCGTCACTTCGCCCAGATCCCGGCCGATCCAGTCATGGCCGGGGCGTTCCAGCGCGCCCACCAGTTTCGCCTTGTCGGAGGCCAGAACGGTTTGCGCCAGCATCCGGCCCATGCGGCCCGAGGCTCCGGTGATGACGATACCCGGCAGATCGGTCATGTCGTGCTCCTTTGTTTGGCGCTTTCTAACCCGCATGGGCCGCCGCGCAAAGCCTCAGTTGCGGGCCGCGCCGCACAGCCTGGGTTGTTGCGGGCGGCCCCGCAAGGCCTTGGTTGTTGCGGGCGGCCCCGCAAGGCACTATGTGCGGGATATGGCAAAGAACCGTTTTTCCTCGGGCGATGGCCCTTCGCAACGTCAGCTGCGCGTCGGTGAACTAATCCGGCGCACGCTGTCGGACGTGCTGATCCGTGGCGAGGTCCATGACCCGGACCTGAACCGCATGTCGATCACCGTGGGCGAGGTGCGCACTTCGCCCGACCTGAAGGTGGCGACGGTCTTCGTCGCGCCGCTGGGCGGCACGCTCGGGGGCGAGGATGCGCAGGTGATGCTGGCCGCGCTGCGCCGCCACACCGGCGAGCTGCGCCACCTGATCACGCGCGAGATGACGCTGAAATACGCGCCCGACCTGCGCTTCCGGCTGGACGAGACCTTCGACCGGCTGGACGAGACGCGGCGGCTGTTCTCGGACGAGAAGGTGCAGCGCGACATTGCCCGCCCCGACGATGACGAAGATCTGGAATAGCCTGCTCGCGGCGCTGTCGCTGATGGTGCCACGGGTCGCGCTGGCGGGGGATGTCTGCCGCACGGTGGCCTTCGAGGGCGTGCCCTTTACCGTTTGCGAAGCCCGGGCGACGGATGACATCCGGCTGTGGCTGAAGGATCCGCAGGGGCGGCTGATCGGCTCGCCCGCGCGGGTCGAGGACGGTCTGGCGCCGGGCGAGCGGCTGGCCTTCGCGATGAATGCCGGGATGTATGACCCCGGGCGCGAACCGGTGGGCCTGTATGTCGAGGACGGGCAGCAGGGGCAGCCGCTGGCGACCCGTGCCACCGGCGGCAACTTCGGGCTGAAACCCAATGGCGTGTTTTGCATCGGCGAGCGGCTGCGGGTGATCGAGACCTCCGCCTTCGCCACGGAGCGCCCCGCCTGCCGCTATGCCACGCAATCGGGGCCGATGCTGGTGATCGGCGGCGCGCTGCATCCGCGCTTCCTGCCCGACAGCGACAGCACCTATATCCGCAACGGCGTCGGCGTTTCGGCGGATGGGCAGAACGGCCTGGTTCGTGATCTCCGACAAGGCGGTGAACTTCCACCGCTTCGGGCGGTTCTTCCGCGACGAACTGGGCGCGCGCGACGCGCTGTATTTCGACGGCTCGATCTCGCGGCTGGCGGTGCCCGCGCAGGGGCGCAGCGATTTCGGCTTCCCGGTCGGGCCGATCGTCGGCGTGGTCGCGCATTGACCGAACCCGCGGATCGCGATAGCAGGCGGGCCTTCTGATACGGAGGGGCGCATGGGCCGCAGCAAGAAGGGACGCGACATCTCGGGCTGGATCATTGTCGACAAGCCGGCGGGCGTGACCTCGACCGCTGTCGTCGGCAAGGTCCGCTGGGCGATGGAAGCGAAGAAGGCGGGCCATGCCGGCACGCTCGACCCGGCGGCGACCGGGGTTCTGGCGGTGGCTCTGGGCGAGGCGACGAAGACCGTGCCCTATATCACCGATGCGCTGAAATGCTACCGCTTCGTGGTGCGTCTGGGTGCGGCGACCAATACCGACGATGCCGAGGGCGCGGTGATCGAGACCTCCGCCCTGCGCCCGACGGATGCGCAGATCGAAGCGGCCCTGGGCGCCTTTCGCGGCCAGATCCAGCAGGTGCCGCCGCAGTTCTCCGCCGTGAAGGTGGATGGCGAGCGCGCCTATGACATCGCCCGGGAGGGCGAGGTGATGGAGCTGGAGGCGCGGCCGCTGTGGGTGGACAGCCTGACCCTGATGGCGCGGCCCGATCCGGATCATGTCGAACTGGAGATGGTCTGCGGCAAGGGCGGCTATGTGCGCGCGATCGCACGCGATCTGGGGCGGGCCCTGGGCTGCCTTGGCCATGTCGCCTGGCTGCGGCGCGAATGGTCCGGCCCGTTCCGCGCCGATCAGGGGCTGAGCCTTGAGGAGATCAACCGGATGGCGCGCACGCCGGAACTGGACGCACGGATGCTGCCCCTGGAACTCGGCCTTGCCGACCTGCCCGAGGTGCGGGCGACGGCGGAGGGCGCGGTGCGGCTTGGGCACGGCAATCCGGGCATGGTCATCGCCAGCGGCGTCGAATTCGGCGAAGAGGTCTGGGCGAGCTTCGAGGGCCGGGCGATCGCCGTGGGCCGCTACATGGGCGGCGAACTGCACCCCACCCGCGTGTTCAACACATGATCACCCGCAGCCATACCAAGGGCGATGCGCCCTCGGTCGCGGTCTATTCCGATTGCGAGCGGTATCGCTACCTGCTGACGCGGGTCTGGGATCCGGCGGGGCCGCGCGCGCTCTTCGTGATGCTCAACCCCTCCACCGCGACCGAGGTGCAGAACGACCCGACGGTCGAACGCTGCGAACGCCGGGCGCGGACGCTGGGCTTTGGCGCGTTCCGGGTGACGAATATCTTCGCCTGGCGCGCGACGGACCCGAAGGACATGCGCGCGCAACCCGATCCGGTGGGGCCACAGAACGACCGCGCGATTCTCGACAGCGTGGACTGGGCCGCCGGGCCGGGGGCGCGAATCGTCTGTGCCTGGGGGGCGCATGGCGCGCATCTGGACCGGGGCGCGGCGGTGGAACGGCTGCTGCGCGGCACGGGACGCGAATTGTTTCACCTTGGCCTTACAAAAGCCGGGGCGCCGAAGCATCCTCTCTATATCGGATACGATCGCCAACCCGAATTGTGGCGCTGAAATGGCCCCTTCGCGGCAATTCCGCGAGGTTAACCAGAACCGGAGAAATCCCGCACATTCAAGCGGATAGAGCTTTCGTTCCGAGCGACACGACCCTATCGTGGACCCGTGTTAAAGAGGTGCTGCCGTGTTGATGATGAGCGGTGTTCTGGGGCTTCTGGTGGCGGCCGGTGCGGCGATGGGCATGATGCCCGCGGCGGCGGCGGTCCATGATGAAGATGAAGATGCCGATGACGACCTCCCCGGGGAAGGCAGCTCCCCGGGAACGTCTCCCGATGGGTCCGGGGGCGACATTCTCGCCAATGTGACCGATGGCAGCCAGGGCAGCGACCCGATCCCGGGCGAAGAAACCCCCGGCGGCGATCCCGCCGAGGTCACCGACGGATCTGGCGAAGATCCGGTGCCGCTGGACCCCGGCCCCGATGCGGGCGAGGAGGGCGAACCGGCCGAGGTTACGGATGGCGTCGACACGCCGGACATCGGCCCCTCCCCCCTGCCGACCGATGGGAACGATACGCTCTGGGGCGACCTGTTCGCGGACGAGATCGACGGCGGCGACGGCGACGACCAGATCAACGGCCATGACGGAGACGACAGCCTGACCGGCGGCGCGGGAGACGATTCCCTTGCGGGCGAGGCGGGGAACGACACGCTGCACGGTGGCACGGGGAACGACACCGTGGAGGGCGGCGGCGACGATGACACGCTGACCGGCGGGGATGGCGCGGACACGCTTCTGGGCGGGTTCGGCAACGATACGCTGGACGGCGGCGCGGGCGCGGATTCGCTGATCGGCGGACAGGGGAATGACAGCCTGTCCGGCGGCGCGGGGGACGATGCGCTCGAAGGTGGGGATGGCGACGACACGCTGACCGGCGGCGCGGGCCATGACGTGCTGTTCGGCGGCCGGGGCGACGATCTGCTGGATGGCCGGGTGCCGGATGAAAACGGCCACGATACCGATGTCCGGGACTATCTGAACGGCGGCGAGGGCGATGACACGCTGATCGCGGGCACGGATGACCATGCCTCGGGCGGCGACGGGGCGGATACCTTCGCGCTCGGCGACTGGATCGACCCGGCCCATCCCGCGACCGTGGCGGATTACGAACCGGGGCAGGACCGGCTGGTGCTGGTCTATGACGGAGAGGCACCGCATCTGGCCATCGAACCCTCCGAAACCGAGGGCGCCGCCTGGATCACCGCGAATGGCGAACGTCTGGCCGAGGTGCTTCAGGCGGGGAACCTCAGCGCGGCGGACGTGACCCTGCTGACGCCCGCGCAATTCGCGCAGCTCTGATTCGGCTTCCTTTTCGCGCCGATATCCTGTATGGGCGCCCATCCGCTGCGGAGCGGATACTCCACGGGCCTTGCTGGACGACATCCCGGCTTGCGCCATGACCCTCAACCAAAGGAGATCCCGATGTCGATCACCGTCGAAGACAAGAACGCGATCCTCAAGGACTTTGCCACCAAGCAAGGTGACACCGGTTCGCCCGAAGTTCAGGTCGCGCTGCTGTCGAAGCGCATCTCGAACCTGACCGAGCACTTCAAGATCCACAAGAAGGACAACCACTCCCGTCGTGGCCTTCTGATGCTGGTTGCGCAACGCCGCAAGCTGCTGGACTACCTGAAGAAGAAGGACGAAGCCCGCTACCAGTCGCTGATCGCGCGCCTCGGCCTGCGCCGCTGATCCGTTTCCCAGGCGGAACTCATCCACGCCCGTGTCGCAAGACGCGGGCGTTTGGCTGTCCGGGGGTGTGACAGTCTGATGAACATCGCTTGAATTCTTGCCTGATGCCCCGCCCCGCGCCTAAATCGCGGGCAATAACGGCGAAGGCGCAAAACATCCCTCTCTCCGAAGGAAGCCCGGCGGTTTCCGACCCCACGCAGTCTGGATAGGATCGGCCTGTCATTGCGCCAATTCTGGCGCGTTTGTTTCGGAGCCGTGTCCATATGTCCCAAACCATTGACCTGGTAGATCAGAAGCTGCCCATGCGGCAGTTGTTCCCGCTGGCGCTTCAGCATGTGCTGGTGATGTATGCGGGGGCCGTGGCGGTTCCGCTGATCGTCGGGCGGGCGCTTCAGCTTTCGCCGCAGGATGTGGCCTTCCTGATCAGCGCGGATCTGTTCGCCTGCGGCGTCGCGACGCTGGTGCAGGCCTGGGGCCTGCCGGGGGTGGGGATCCGGATGCCGATCATGATGGGAGTGACCTTCGCCTCGGTCGGGCCGATGATCGCCATCGCCGCCTCGACGGATGCGGGGCTGCTGGGCATCTTCGGATCGGTGATCGCGGCGGGGATCTTCGGCGTGATCATCGCGCCGTTCATCTCGCGGCTGCTGCCGCTGTTTCCGCCGGTGGTGACGGGAACGATCATCCTTGTCATCGGCGTGTCGCTGATGCGGGTGGGCATCAACTGGGCCGGCGGCGGGGTGCCGACCGTGACCCGGGTGGTCGATGGCGTTCCCGGTGCCTTTCCGAACCCGGATTATGCGCAGCCGGTCGGGCTGGCGATCGCGGGCTTCGTGCTGTGCGTCATTCTGGCGCTCTTGCGGTTCACCACCGGCTTCATGCGCAATGTGGCGGTCCTGCTGGGGATCGTCGCGGGGTCGGTGCTGGCCACGCTGCTGGGCGTGATGCACTTCGACAAGGTAGGCGAGGCGGCCTGGTTCGGCATCGTCCTGCCCTTCCATTTCGGCATGCCGAGCTTCCACCTCGTGCCGATCCTGACGATGTGCATCGTGATGATCGTGGTGATGATCGAGTCGCTGGGCATGTTCCTGGCGCTTGGTGAAATCACCGAAAAACACGTCGACCGGAATGCGCTGACCCGCGGGCTGCGGGCGGATGGCGTCGGCACGGTGATCGGCGGCATCTTCAACACCTTCCCCTATACGTCGTTCTCGCAAAACGTCGGGCTGGTCGGCGTGACGGGCGTGCGCTCGCGGTGGGTGACGGTGGTGGGCGGGGGCATCATGATCTGCCTCGGCCTGCTGCCGAAGATGTCGGCGCTGGTGGAAAGCGTGCCGCAGGTGGTGCTGGGCGGCGCCGGGCTGGTGATGTTCGGCATGGTGGCGGCCACCGGGGCGCGGATCCTCGGCGCGGTGGATTTCCGGAGCCAGCCGAACAACCTCTTCGTCGTCGCGATCGCGGTGGGCTTCGGGATGATCCCGATCGTCGCGCCGAATTTCTTCAAGAGCTTCCCGCACGACCTGCATCCGCTGCTGGAATCCGGCATCCTGCTGGCGGCGCTGGTGGCGGTGGCGCTCAATGCCTTCTTCAACGGGATCAGTTCCGCCGAGGAAGCCGAAGCCGAGGCCGCCAAGGCCGCATCGACGGCCGAACACGCCTGACCGGGCGACAGGAAAAACAACTCGCCGCTTTCCAAGAGCACGTTTTTCCTGTAAAGCGCCGCCCATCTGCGATGTGACGCCCTGAGGCCCCCGGGCGCATGCAAAGGATGGGGGCGGCGGCAATGGGGCCGCCATAGACAGGGGAACCGGGATGGGCCCGGCGTCCCCATGAGGATACGCTGAATGTTCAACGTTACGAAAAAATCCATCCAGTGGGGCGGTGAAACGCTCACGCTGGAAACCGGCAAGGTTGCGCGCCAGGCCGATGGTTCGGTCATCGCCACGCTGGGCGAGACCACCGTCATGGCCAACGTGACCTTTGCCAAATCGGCGAAGGAAGGGCAGGATTTCTTCCCGCTGACCGTGCATTATCAGGAAAAATACTACGCCGCCGGCAAGATCCCCGGTGGCTTCTTCAAGCGTGAGGCGCGTCCTTCGGAAAAGGAAACGCTGGTTTCGCGCCTGATCGACCGCCCGTGCCGCCCGCTCTTCGTCGAAGGCTTCAAGAACGAAGTGCTGGTGATGGCGACGGTTCTGTCGTGCGACCTCGAAAACGATCCGGACATCGTTGCGATGATCGCGGCCTCGGCGGCGCTGACGATCTCGGGCGTGCCCTTCATGGGCCCGATCGGCGCGGCGCGCGTCGGCTTCAAGAACGGCGCCTATGTGCTGAACCCGAAGATGGACGAAATGACGAAGCTGCGGGACAACCCGGAGCAGCGTCTGGATCTGGTCATCGCGGGCACCAAGGACGCCGTGATGATGGTCGAATCCGAAGCCTATGAGCTGTCGGAAGCGGAAATGCTCGGCGCCGTGAAGTTCGGCCACGAACAGATGCAGCCGGTGATCGACCTGATCATCTCGCTCGCCGAAACCTCGGCCAAGGAACCCTTCGACTTCGCGGCGCCCGATATTTCGGCGCTGTATGAGAAGGTCCGCGCCGCGGGCGAGGCCGAAATGCGCGCCGCCTTCGCGCTGCGCGACAAGCAGGAACGCACCAATGCCATCGCGGCGGCGGTCGAGACGATCAAGTCGAAGCTGTCGGAAGACGATCTGGCGGACAAGAACCTCGGTTCGGCGATCAAGAAACTGGAATCGGGCATCCTGCGCGGCGACATCATCAACGGCGGCGCCCGCATCGACGGCCGCGACAACCGCACCGTGCGCCCGATCGTGACGGAAACCGGCGTCCTGCCGCGCACCCATGGCTCGGCGCTGTTCACCCGCGGCGAAACGCAATCGCTCTGCGTGGCGACCCTCGGCACCGGCGATGACGAACAGATCATCGACGCGCTGAACGGCAACTTCCGTTCGTCCTTCCTGCTGCACTACAACTTCCCGCCCTATTCGGTCGGCGAAGTGGGCCGCGTGGGTTCGCCCGGGCGTCGCGAAATCGGCCATGGCAAGCTGGCATGGCGCGCGTTGCAGGCGGTCCTGCCCTCGGCGACGGATTTCCCCTACACGATCCGCATCGTGTCGGAGATCACGGAATCGAACGGCTCCTCCTCGATGGCCACGGTCTGCGGGTCGTCGCTGTCGATGATGGATGCGGGCGTGCCGCTGAAGGCGCCGGTCGCCGGCGTGGCGATGGGCCTGATCCTTGAAGACGATGGCAAATGGGCGGTCCTGACCGACATCCTGGGCGACGAGGATCACCTCGGCGACATGGATTTCAAGGTCGCGGGCACCTCGAACGGCATCACCTCGCTGCAAATGGACATCAAGGTCGCGGGCATCACGCCGGAGATCATGGAACAGGCGCTGGCGCAGGCGAAGGACGGCCGGATGCACATCCTGGGCGAAATGGCGAAGGCCATCTCCGCACCGCAGGGCTTCTCGGAATATGCGCCGAAGATCGAGACGATGACGATCCCGACCGACAAGATCCGCGAAGTGATCGGCTCGGGTGGCAAGGTCATCCGCGAGATCGTGGAAACCTCGGGCGCCAAGGTCGACATCAACGACGACGGCATGATCAAGATCGCCTCCTCGGATGCGGCGGCGATCAAGCGCGCCCATGACATGATCTGGTCGATCGTGGCGGAGCCGGAAGTCGGGCAGATCTACACCGGCAAGGTGGTGAAGCTGGTCGATTTCGGCGCCTTCGTGAACTTCTTCGGCAAGCGCGACGGTCTGGTCCACGTCTCCCAGATCGCCAACAAGCGCCTGACCCATCCGAACGAAGTGCTGAAGGAAGGCCAGGAAGTGAAGGTCAAGCTGCTCGGCTTCGACGACCGCGGCAAGGTCCGCCTCGGCATGAAGATGGTCGATCAGGAGACCGGCGAAGAGATCGCCGAGAAGAAGGAAGAGAAGAGCGAAGGCGCCGAAGCCTGAGCAATTCTGTGCTTGTCAGAAACGGCCCCGGAACATCCGGGGTCGTTTTTTGTTGTGAGAACGGGCAAATAATGTGATGCGAATCCAGTCGGGCCATCCGCAGGTTTTCAGGCGCAAGAGGGGAAAGCCATGAATGCGATCTATCTTGTGACGGATGACCGGCTTTCCGATATCGCAGGTCTTCAGGCGCAGCGCCTCGCCGAACAGTGGCAATGCGACGTCCATATCTTTGTGGAACGTCGTGATCCTGCGAAATCCGTGCGTGAGTTCCGTCAAAACGACCGGATACGGTATCATTACGAAAAACTTGGCGATCTGGTTCCCGAAGGGCTGCCCGAGGACCGGAAATGGCCGCGCATCGTCTACATGCGGCTGTTTGCGCCATCGGTGTTGGCACAATACGATCGGCTTCTGTATCTGGACGCCGATATTCTTTCGCTGCGGGCGGAACCGGCGATCTGGAATGTCGAGCTTCCAGCGGGGATCGGCGCGGTGAGCGACATTGCCACGCTCGACAGCGCTCCCTACGACATGAAGGGCGTCTCGCGGGAAAAGTGGCTGGCTTCGATCGGCGTGACCTCGGGGCGTTATCTTAATTCCGGGATGCTGCTGATCGACACGGCCAAATGGCTGCGGATCGACTTCGCTACCGAATTGCGCCGATATTTCGCCGCCTATCCGGAGGCCGCGCGCTACGATCAGGATTTCCTCGCGCATCTGTTCGACGGAAGATGGACCGAGCTTAGCCCGCGCCTGAACTATCAGGCCTATGTGATGGAGTTGGGGCTGACGCGGGCCATCGCGCCGGTTTTCGTGCATTTCTGCCGCACGCAGAAGCCCTGGTATGGCGACAGCCGCGGCTGGCGTGCCCCCACGGCCCCTGGCTATACCGAAATATATCAGGAGATGTTCCGCGCCGCAGGCCTGGATCCCGAGGACTATACCCGCCCCAACAAGGTGAACGCAGTGCGTCGTGCGCGCTACCGTCTGCGCTTGTGGTTGCGCCGGTTCGGCGTCATATCGGGACGCGAGCGCAGAGATATAGATACCTGGCAGAAACGTTCCGATGCTTTCCTGCATTTCATGCAAAACGGGCTGGCGACGGGGCAATTTGCGGATGAAAGCCGCAAGCTGCTCGATGCGCCACGTTGCGCTCCGGTCTTTGACGGGCGTTTCGCCGTGGGTGTGGAAAACAGGCCCGACCTTCAGGAGCAGGTGAAAGAAGAAGTGCATCGTGTCTGACCCCATCCTGATCCTGACCATGAAATGGGGCACGCTCTATGGCCCCGATTATGTGAACAACCTTGCGCGTGGGGTGCGGCGGCATCTGGCGCGGCCGCATCGGTTCATCTGCTTTACCGATGACGCGGCGGGGCTGGAGCCGGGGATCGAGGCGCGGCCCCTGCCCGACCTCGGCCTGCCGCCGGGGCACAAGGATTCGCGCTGGCGCAAGCTGGCGCTGTTCCGCCGGGATCTGGGGCTTGAGGGGACGGCGCTGTTCCTGGACCTGGATCTGGTGATCGTCGACGACCTTGCGCCGTTCTTCGACCTGCCGGGCGATTTCTTCATCATCCGCGACGACGATCTGTTCCGCCCAAAGCCGCTGCGCAGGCTGAACCCGGCGCGGGATGCCTTCCTGCATTCGGTCGGGAATTCCTCGGTGTTCCGGTATCAGATCGGCGCGCATGGCTATATCCTCGACACCTTCCTCGCCGATCCCTCCGCCGCCACCGCGCGCTATGAGATCAGCCAGCAGTTCCAGAGCGCGCAACTCGCCGCGCGGGGCCATCTGCACTACTGGCCGCGCGGCTGGTGTGTCAGCTTCAAGAACGATTGCGTGCCGCGCGGGGTGAACAGCTTCCTGCGCGATCCGTCGCTGCCCGAGGGGGCGAAGATCGTGGTCTTTGCCGGATCGCCAAAGATGGATGTCGCGCTGCGGGGCGGCGGGCAGAAATGGTATCGCCGGATCGGCAACGTGGGCTGGCTGCGCCGGGCTTGGGAAGCTCCCGATGGCTGAGTGGTTCCGGGCGCTGAAACGGCGGCTGCGCGTTTCCCGTGCGCAACGCGAAATCGCGGCGCGGCGGGTGACGGCGCGTCCGCATGGGCTGAATGCGCCGCTGGTGGTGTCGCTGACCTCCTATCCGGCGCGGTTTGCGACGCTGGCATGGACGCTGAAGGCGCTGCTGCGGCAGAGCGTGAAGGCGGATCGCACGATCCTGTGGCTGACCGAAGGCGATGACCGGCTGCTGCCGCCGGAGGTTCTGGCGCTGCGGTCCGAGGGGCTGGAGATCCGCACCGAAGCCGAACCGATCCGGGTCTATACCAAGTCGGTTCCCGCGCTGCGGGCCTTTGCGGACGCCTGGCTCGTCACCGCGGATGACGACATGTATTATGGCCCCGACTGGCTGGCCGGTCTGGTGGCCCTTGGGGCCCCGGGCCGGGTGGTGGCGCATCGCGCGCATCGGGTGAAATGGCGCGGCACGGCGCTGGCGCCCTATTCCGACTGGGACAAGAACATCGCGGGCGCGGTCGAGGGGCCTGGGATCTTCGGCACCGGCGTCGGTGGGGTGCTGTATCCGCCCGGCGCGCTGCACCCCGATGCCACGCGCGCGGAGCTGTTCACCCGGCTCTGCCCCGGGGCGGATGACATCTGGATGTGGTGGATGGCACGGCTGGCGGGCTCGGTCGTGCGCCATGTCGGGCCGCCGGTGCGGATCGTGGAATGGCCGGGAAGCCAGGCGCAGAGCCTGCGCGCGGTCAATCACGGGGCGGAAGCGGGCAACGACAGGGCGATCGCCGCGATGACGGCGCAGTACGGCGTGCCCTCGGAGGGCGCCGAGACCCGCTGACAGCGACAGCATGCCCGTCATACGCATGCCGATCTTTCCCGGATGAATCATCCCGGCGGAGCAATGACGGCAGATCCCCAACCCGCCCGAGATCCGGCGCGCGTCGCAGTGGGGCCGTGGCTCCGGCCGCGATGAGGGCGGGCTTTCGACAGGCGCGGTTCTTTCGGGCCGGGAGACCAAGGGAAAAGTTGTTCCGTGCAGGCCGCGCGAGTCGCACGACAAGGCCACGGGTGGACGCGCGGCGGATCATCCTCCCGGGCGTTGTGCCATTCTCGACGGGCGGCGGATCACGAAAAAGGGCCCGGGGGATGCCCGGGCCCTTTCGGTTCCTTCGGCGAAGGAAGGATCAGTCGTGATAGGCGCTTTCGCCGTGCGAGGTCTTGTCGAGGCCCTCGCGCTCTTCGTCGGACGAAACGCGCAGCCCGACGATGACATCGGTGATCTTGTAGAGGATGAAGGAAACCACGGCACCCCAGACGATGGTGATGACCACGGCCTTGATCTGCACGACGAGTTGCGAGCCCATCGTCACGCCTTCGGCATAACCGACGCCGCCGAACGAGGTCGAGGCGAAGACACCGGTCAGCACCGCGCCGACGATCCCGGCAACGCCATGGATGCCGAACACGTCGAGCGAGTCGTCATAGCCGAACTTGTTCTTCACCACCGCGACGAAGAAATAGGCCACCGCCGAACCGATGGCACCCAGCACGATCGCACCCACCGGGCCGACGAAGCCCGCCGCCGGGGTGACCGCAACCAGACCGGCGATGATGCCCGAGATCGCACCCAGGGCCGAGGCCTTGCCGCGCGCCAGCGTCTCGATCAGGCACCAGGCCAGCGTCGCGCCCGCGGTTGCCGTGAAGGTGTTGACCAGCGCCAGAACCGCCGTGCCGTTCGCCGCCAGCGCCGAACCGCCGTTGAAGCCCAGCCAGCCGATGAACAGGACCGCAGCGCCGATGAAGGACAGCGGCAGCGAATGCGGCGCCATCAGATCCTTGCCCAGGCCGATGCGCGGGCCGATGACGATCGCACCGACCAGCGCCGCGATACCGGCGTTGATATGCACCACGGTGCCGCCCGCGAAGTCCATCGCGCCCCAGCCGAAATACAGGCCGTTCGCATCCCAGGCCATGTGGGCGATCGGGAAATAGACGAAGGTCACCCACAGCGCACAGAACAGCACCGCGCCCGACAGCTTGATCCGGTCGACGAAGCCGCCGATGATCAGCGTCGGCGTCAGCGCGGCAAAGGTCATCTGGAACGCCACGAACAGATATTCCGGGATCGTGCCGGAGAGCGAATCAACCCCGATGCCCGACAGGAACAGCCGGCCAAAGCCGCCAAAGAACGGGCTTTCCGACCCGCCGAAGGCGAAGGAATAGCCATAGATCACCCAGATCACGATCGACATACAGGCGATGATCGCGGTCTGCACCAGTAGCGACAGGGCGTTCTTCGCGCGCACGAGGCCCGAGTAGAACAGCGCGATGCCCGGGAAGATCATAAAGGCGACGAGCGCCGTCGCCACGATCATCCACGCGGTATCGCCGGTATCGAGCACCGGCTCCGCATCCTGGGCCAGCGCGGGCAGGGCCGTCAGCGCAAGCGCAGACGCCAGGCCCGTGATTTTCGACAGGTTTTTCATTTTTTCACTTCCCCTGAGCGTGTCTTACAGCGCGTCATCGCCGGATTCGCCGGTCCGGACGCGCACCGCTTGCGCGACATCGAGAACGAAGATCTTTCCGTCGCCGATCTTGTCGGTCTTCGCCGACTTCAGAATGGTGTCCACGACCTCATCGGCCAGGCTGTCCGGCACCACGATTTCCAGCTTCACCTTCGGCACGAAATTCACTGCATATTCCGCACCGCGATAGATTTCGGTGTGACCCGACTGAGCACCAAAACCCTTGATTTCAGTCACCATCATTCCGCGCACGCCGATCGCGGTGAGCGCCTCGCGCACCTCTTCGAGCTTGAACGGCTTGACTGCTGCAATGATCAATTTCACTGGATTTCCCTTCCTAATGGTTTGCAGCGAAGATGCCAGAGACGGGCACCGCACGCCGCATCAAGGCGCCGCGAGGGCGTTTCAGACAAGCAGCGTGATGCTTTACAAGGCATATAGCCCCCCTGCCTGCGGCGGATAATTCCACAAAACAGGCACAACGCATAAAATTTCACCCATAGAAGAATCCGACATCACGAGCTTGCGGCCTGACATCCCGCCCCAAGCCATGTAGATTGGCGCAAAACACCAAGAACGGATCGAGCAATGGCGGGAACAGGCGGGCGGCGCGGGCCGCTGGTGGCGGAAAAGCGCTATGTTGCGGCAAAACCCGCAGCTCCGCGCAAACCGCCGCCGAGGAAGAAACAGGTGCGGCGGCCACCTCGGCGGGGGGGGATTCTCGGCTTCATCACCGGGATCGTGACCTTCGTGTGGCGCCTCGTCTGGGGCGCCGTCTGGCGGGTCGCGGCGGTTGTGGCGCTGATTCTGGGGGGCGCGACCTGGTATTTCCACGCGCAGCTTCCGGAATATACCGCGCTTCTGGATGGGCGGAACCGCGGCTCGGTCACGCTGCTCGACCGGCACGGCGATGTGTTCGCCTGGCGCGGAGAGACCTATGGCGGGCAGATCACGGCGGACAGCGTATCGCCCAACCTGCGCAACGCCATCATCGCCACCGAGGACCGCCGGTTCTATCACCACCTGGGCGTCAGCCCGCGCGGCATCGCCTCCGCGATCCGGATCAATCTGGCCGAGGGGCGCGGGCCGCTGGAGGGCAACGGCGGCTCGACCATCACCCAGCAGGTGGCGAAACTGCTGTGCCTGGGCGTGCCCTACGACCCGAAACAGTGGAAAACCGAAGCCGATTACGAAGGTGACTGCCGCTCCGGAGGGATCAAGCGCAAGATCAAGGAAATCCCCTATGCGCTGGCGATGGAGACGAAATATTCCAAGGATCAGATCCTGTCGATCTATCTGAACCGGGCCTATCTGGGCGCGGGCGCACGCGGGTTCGAGGCGGCGGCACAGCGCTATTTCGGCGTTTCGGCCAAGGATGTGACCCCGCAACAGGCGGCGATGCTGGCCGGTCTGCTGAAGGCACCCTCGACCTATGCGCCGACGACGGATCTGAAGCGCAGTCAGGAACGGGCGGGCATGGTGCTTGCGCTGATGCACGAGCAGGGTTTCCTGACGGAGCGGCAATGGGAAGAGGCGAAGGCCCATCCCGCCACGCTTTCCGATGCCGCGCAGGCGCGCGCGGGCGGCTATTTCGCCGACTGGCTGATGGATTCGCTGCCTGATTTCCTGTCCCGGGACACGACGGAGGATGTCATCGTCGAGACCACGCTCGACCAGAAGCTGCAACGCGCGGCGGAAGAGGCGCTGAAGGCGGTGTTCGACACCAAGGTGAAGGACAGCTCCGCCGCCGAGGCCGCAGTGGTGGTGATGTCCTCGGATGGCGCGGTGCGGGCGATGGTCGGCGG
Source organism: Paenirhodobacter sp. (assembly GCF_047600745.1). Classification (GTDB taxonomy): domain Bacteria; phylum Pseudomonadota; class Alphaproteobacteria; order Rhodobacterales; family Rhodobacteraceae; genus Rhodobacter. The sequence goes on from NZ_JASGKI010000004.1 coordinate 1,508,520, forward strand.
GCGCAAGACCAAGGTCTCGGGCGCCTTCAACCGCGCGACACAGGCGAAGCGGCAGACCGGATCGACCTTCAAGCCCTTCGTCTATGCCGCCGCGCTCGACATGGGCTGGACCCCCGACACGATCGTCGAGGACGCGCCGCTGACGGTCAACGTCAAGGGGTCGGGGCCGTGGTCGCCGAAGAACTATACCAAGAACTACCTGGGCTCGATCCCGCTCTGGCGCGCGCTGGCCAGTTCGATCAACACGGCGACGGTGCGGGTGGCGATGGCGGTGGGGCTCGATGCGGTGCGCACGGTGGCCACCGATTTCGGCTTCGCCTCCGATCTGGCGCGGGGGCCTGCGGTGGCGCTCGGCGTGTCCGAATCGACGCTGATCGAAATGACCGGCGCCTATGCCGGGATCCTGAACGGCGGGTCGTCGGTGAAACCCTACGGGCTGACCTCGCTGCGGCTGAAAAGCGACAGCGAGCCGCTGTTCGGCGCGGATGGCGGCATCGGCGAACGGGTGATTTCCGAGCGTGCCGCGCGCGAACTGATCTGGATGATGCACCAGGGCGTGGAACAGGGCACCTCGCGCCGCGCCCGGCTGGAGGGGCGCGAGGTCGCGGGCAAGACCGGCACGACCCAGGCCGCGCGCGACGCCTGGTTCATCGGCTTCACCGCGGATTATGTGGCGGGCGTCTGGATGGGCTATGACGACAACCGGCCGCTGACCGGCGTCACCGGCGGCGGCCTTCCGGCGGAGATCTGGCAGGAGGTGATGACCCGGGTGGAGAAGGGCGAACCCGCCACCCCTCTGCCGATGGCCTCGCCCTCCGAATGGCGCGGCACCGCCGGGCCGAATGCCACGCCGGGCGAAAGCTGGCAGGCGGGCGATCCGATCCCCGAAGGCGGCGTGCCCGTGGTCAACGGTCAGTTGGTAAAGCCCCCACCGCCGAAACAGGAAACGCTGGGCGACAAGATCAACGATCTGCTGCATTCCCTGACGCAATGAAAAAGGGCGGCCCGCGCCGCCCTTTCCCCTTTATTGCAGGACAACATCCTGTGGCGCGCCCTGTGCCGAGGGCGCCACATGCCCGCCGACGTTCAGCCCCTCCGGCCCCGCCGTGACCTTCACCGTCGCCCCGTCGAGCACCTTCCCCGCCAGGATCAACTCTGCCAGCGGATCTTGCAGCGTGCGCTGGATCACCCGCTTGAGCGGCCGCGCGCCATAGACCGGATCATAGCCTTCATCCGCCAGCCATTTCAGCGCCTCGGGCGTCAGGTCGAGCGTGATCTTGCGCGCCGCCAGACGTTTTTCCAGACGTTGCAACTGAATCCGCACGATGCCGTCCATGTTCTTGCGGGTCAGCCGGTCGAAGATCACCATCTCGTCCAGACGGTTCAGGAATTCGGGCCGGAAATGCGCCCGCACCGCCTGCATCACCTCGGCCTTGGCCGCGGCACTGTCCGTTCCCTCGGGCAACTGGCTCAGCGCCTGAGACCCGAGGTTCGAGGTCAGCACGATCAGCGTCTGCTTGAAGTCCACGGTGCGGCCCTGCCCGTCCGTCAGCTGCCCGTCATCAAGCACCTGAAGCAGCACGTTGAACACGTCCGGATGGGCCTTTTCCACCTCGTCGAACAGCACGACCTGATAGGGCCGACGCCGCACCGCCTCGGTCAGCACGCCGCCTTCGTCATAGCCGACATAGCCGGGCGGAGCCCCGATCAGCCGCGCCACGGAATGTTTCTCCATGAACTCGGACATGTCGATCCGCACCATCGCGGTGTCGTCGTCGAACAGGTATTCGGCCACGGCCTTCGTCAGTTCGGTCTTCCCCACCCCGGTCGGCCCAAGGAACAGGAACGAGCCCAGCGGCCGGTTTTCGTCGTTCAACCCCGCCCGCGCGCGGCGCACGGCATTGGCAACGGCGGTGATCGCCGTGTTCTGGCCGATGACCCGCTTGTGCAGTTCATCCTCCATCTTCAGCAGCTTTTCGCGCTCGCCTTCCAGCATCTTCGTGGTCGGGATGCCGGTCCAGCGTTCCACCACCTCGGCGATCTGCTCGGGGCGCACGGCTTCGGACACCATCGTGCCCTCGGCGCCGTCGGAGTCGGCCAGCTTCTTCTCCAGTTCCGGGATCCGCCCGTATTGCAGCTCCCCGGCCTTGGCGAAATTGCCCTCGCGCTTCGCCTGATCGAGTTCCGCCCGCGCCCGTTCCAGATCCGCCTTCAGGTCGCGGGTGGATTCCAGCCGGTCGCGCTCCGCCTGCCATTTGGCGGTCATCGCGGCGGCCCTGTCCTGCAACTCGGCCAGTTCCTTTTCCAGATGCTCCAGCCGGTCCTTCGACGCGGCATCGTCTTCCTTCTTCAGCGCCTCGGCCTCAATCTGCTTTTGCAGGATTTCGCGGTCCAGCGCATCGAGTTCCTCGGGCTTGCTGTCCACTTCCATCCGCAGCCGGCTCGCCGCTTCGTCCACCAGGTCGATCGCCTTGTCGGGCAGGAACCGATCCGTGATGTAGCGATGGCTCAGCGTCGCCGCCGCGACCAGCGCGCTATCCGAAATCTTCACCCCGTGGTGGAGTTCGTATTTCTCCTTGATCCCGCGCAGGATCGAAATCGTATCCTCCACCGTCGGCTCGTTGACCATCACCGGCTGGAACCGCCGGGCCAGCGCCGCGTCCTTCTCGACATATTTGCGGTATTCGTCGAGCGTGGTCGCGCCAACGCAATGAAGTTCCCCGCGCGCGAGCGCCGGTTTGATCAGGTTGGCGGCATCCATCGCGCCATCGGCCTTGCCCGCGCCCACAAGGGTGTGGATTTCGTCGATGAACAGGATGATTTCGCCCGTGGCGGCTTCGATCTCCTTCAGGATCGCCTTCAGCCGCTCCTCGAATTCGCCGCGGTATTTCGCCCCGGCGATCAGCGCGCCCATGTCGAGCGCCATCAGCTTCTTGTTGCGCAGGGATTCGGGCACGTCGCCGTTGACGATGCGCAGCGCGAGGCCCTCCGCGATCGCGGTCTTGCCCACGCCCGGCTCCCCGATCAGGATCGGGTTGTTCTTCGTGCGGCGGCTCAGCACCTGCATCGCGCGGCGGATTTCCTCGTCGCGGCCGATGATCGGGTCGATCTTGCCTTCCTCGGCGGCCTCGGTCAGGTCGCGGGCATATTTCTTCAGCGCGTCATAGCCTTCCTCGGCGCTGGCGCTGTCCGCCGTGCGGCCCTTGCGCAGGTCGTTGATCGCGGTGTTGAGCTTCTGCGCGGTGACGGCGCCCTGATCCAGCGCATCCTTCGCCCGCGTGTTCACCATCGCCAGCGCCATCAGGATCCGCTCCACCGGAACGAAACTGTCGCCCGCCTTCTGCGCGATCTTCTCGGCCTCGTCCAGCACCCGCACCAGCGATTGCTCGACGTAAACCTGCCCGTCGCCGCCCGATACCTTGGGCAGCTTCGACACGGCCAGGTCAACCGCCTCCTGCACGCGCTGCGGCTCGCCGCCCGCGCGGCGGATCAGGTTGGACGAAAGCCCCTGATCGTCATCCATCAATGCCTTGAGCAGATGCTCCGGGACGACCCGTTGGTGCCCCTCGCGCATCGCGATGGTCTGGGCGGCCTGAATGAAGCCGCGCGACCGCTCCGTGAACTTTTCCATGTTCATGCGGATATCTCCTTTTCTGAAGCCCCCGGGGGATTTGGGCGCCCGCGCTGGCGGCACGCTCTGATCCGGGTCTTGAGCCAGAGTTGGTCCCGCTTTCGGGGCGCTTCAAGGGGGTCTGTCCCTGCGGTGCGCAAAAAATGCGCACAGGCTTTGACTTGACCGCAGCCCGCAACGGGCGCAAAAGACGACCGTTTATCATCCCGGAGGCCCCGATGACCCTGCCCGCAGACGACCGCCTGATCGTCGCCCTCGATGTGCCCAATGCGCTGGCGGCGCTTGAGCTGGCGAAGACGCTGGGGGACAGCGTGTCCTTCTACAAGATCGGCCTCGGGATGCTCACCGGTGGCGGGCTGGCCCTGGCCAACGAATTGAAGGGGGAGTTCGGCAAGAAGATCTTCCTCGACATGAAGTTCTTCGACATCGGCGCGACGGTCGAGGCGGCGGTGCGCGGCATCGCGCGCTATGACCTCGACTTCCTCACCGTCCACGGCGACCCCCATGTGGTGCGGGCCGCGAAGGAAGGCGCCGCCGGGACCGGGCTGAAGATCCTCGCCGTGACGATCCTGACCTCGCTCGACCGGGCGGATCTGGACGGCGCGCTGATCCGCGCGGGCGATATTCAGGATCTGGTGACCGAACGCGCCGCCCGGGCGTTCGAGGCCGGGGCTGATGGCGTCATCGCCTCCCCGCGCGAGGCGGCGGCGATCCGGGCGCTGCCGCAGGCGGCGGGGCGGCTGATCGTCACGCCCGGCGTGCGGCCCGCGGGCGCCGATCTGGGCGACCAGAAGCGGGTGGAAACCCCCTCCGCCGCGCTCCGGGCCGGGGCGGATCACCTCGTCGTCGGGCGGCCGGTGTGGAAGGCCGCCGATCCGAAGGCCGCCGTTCAGGCGATCCTTGCCGAAATCGCCTAATCGTTGATGTCGCGGTGCCAGATCTTTTTCTGGCCCCGCCGCACCCCCGCCCAGCGGCGCATCGCAAACCACGCCGCCACGGCCAGCACGGCCATGGCGAACAGCATCGCGGGTAGGCTGGTGACGAGCCCGGCCCAGACCAGCGCCCCCGTCAGCACCGCCCCCACCGCGAAGCCGAGCAGGTAGAACCCCGGCAGGAACATCTCGCAGATCGCCAGCCCCACCCCGGCGACCATCCACAGCCACGGCTCGCGCCACATCAGCCGCGCCCCTTCAGCAGGCCGAAAGCATCCTTGAAGGCATCGAGCGCGGCGGCAGGAAGCAGCACCGTCTGTTTCCCCGCGCCCTTGCCCACCTCGGCCAGCGCCTCCACCTGTTTCAGCGCCACCTGATATTGCGCGGCCTCGATGCCGTTCTTGGCGATGGCTTCGGCGATGACCTCGGTCGCATAGGCTTCGGCCTCGGCGGTGATGCGCCGGGCCTTGGCCTGCTGTTCGGCGGCATACAATTCACCATCGGCGGCCAGTTCGACCGCCCGCTTGCGGCCCTCCGCCTCGGTCACCTGCGCGCGCCGGGCGCGTTCGGCGTTCAGCTGTTGCAGCATCGCGGCGCGGGTGGCCTCGTCCAGATTGACGTCGAGGATCTCGACCCGCGTGACCTCGATCCCCCAGTCATCGACCATATCGGCCAGGCTCGCCTGAATCGTGCCGATCAGGCTGGAGCGGTTCGACTGCACCGCGTCCAGTTCCATCTTACCGATCTCCGCCCGCACGATCCCGGCGACGGTGGTGGCGATGGCGCCGTCCACGTCGCGGATCCGGTAGACGGTCTTTTCCGGCTCGACGATGCGGTAAAACACCGAAGTTTCCACCTGCACCAGCACGTTATCCGCCGTGATCGCATCCTGTCGGCTGGCGGGCAGCATCCGTTCCAGCACCGAAACCCGATGCGCCACACGGTCCAGAAACGGCACGATGAAGTTGATCCCCGGCCCCAGCACCGCATGCAGCCGCCCGAACCGCTCCACCACATGCTTTTCCGACTGCGGCACGATCCGCACGCCCAGAAAGACGGCGACGATCAGAAAGACCGCAATCGCGATCAGCACGGCATTGTCGCCGATGACATCCTCGAAATACATGGTTCCTCCGCATTGCGCGCGATCATAGCCCGGCGCGGCGCGCGGGCAAATTCATTTCCCGGGCAGGAGCTTCACCCCCACCAGCACCGCCACCGCGACCACCGCCCAGCCGCCGGGCCGGGTGAACAGCCACAGCGCCAGCGCCAGAGCCCACAGCCCGATCCGCGACGCGGCCCCGCCGAGCAGCGCCCAGATCATCGCCGCGGCCCATAGATGCGCCACAGCCAGATCAGCGCGACCGCCCCCAGCACCGCCCCCACGAAGCCCGCCGCAAGGCCGGTCAGCGCGATCAGGAACCGCAGCACCAGCCCGCCCAGCAGCGCGCCGATCACGCCGATGGCGACGGTGGTGGGGATGTCGGTCTCCATCTTCATCAGCCGCGTGGCAAGGAAGCCTGCGGCGGCGCCGACGACGATCAGGGCAAGAATGGGCATGGGGCCTCCGGGTTTTGCGCCAATATGGGCCTTTGCACGCCCGGGCGAAAGGGCGCGATGGACCACTACGCCTTCGCCGCCAGCCAATCGCGCAGCCGCGCCGGGGCCAGCCTGCGGGTCAGCGCGGCCAGCCATGTCGCTGTGGTGATATAGTAATGGTCGCGCGGCGCCGGATCCTCCAGCGCGCGGATCAGCGCCGCCGTCACCGCCGAAGGGGGCAGTTCGAACCGATCCTTCTTGCCGGAGGGGTCATACAGCCGCTTCAGCAACGTGGCCTCGTATTGCGCCCGGCGCGGCGAGGCCCGCCACTCCACCCAGCGTTCGAAATGCGGAATGGAATTGAGCCGGAACCGCGTCGGGATCGGCCCGGGGTTCAGCGTGACGATCCGCACCGGCGTGCCGCGCATCTCCAGCCGCAGCACATCGGTCAGCCCTTCAAGCGCGAATTTGCTCGCCACATAGGCCCCGCGCCAGCGCGCCCCCATCAGCCCCAGCACCGAAGAGCACTGCACGATCCGCCCGCCGCCCTGCGCCCGCATCACCCGGATCGCGCGCGTCGTCAGGTCATGCAGGCCGAAGAGATTGGTCTCGAAGATCTCGCGCAGCGCGCCCACAGGCAGATCCTCGACCGCGCCCGGAATCGCGAAGGCCGCATTGTTGTAAAGCGCATCGAGCCGCCCCGCGAGCCCCAGCGCCGCCGCGAACCCCTCGGCAATCGACGCCGGATCCGCCAGATCCAGCCGCACCGCCTCCAGCCCCTCGCCGCGCAGCCGCGCGACGTCCTCGGGATCGCGCGCCGAGGCGATCACCCGCCAGCCCCGTGCCCGTAGTCCATGCGCCGCGTCATGGCCGATTCCCGAGGAACAGCCGGTGATCAGGATTGTTTTCGTCATCCGCGCCTCCGGGCCGTGACAATGCGCGGCGGCGCCCTAGAATGGAAGGGCCGAACGGAGGAAACCCATGAAAACCCGCACGAACCTGATCGAAGGGCCGATCGTTCCGGCGCTCCTGATGTTCGCCCTGCCGACGCTGGGATCTTCGGTGCTGCAATCGGCGAACGGCTCGATCGACGCGATCTGGATCGGGCGGCTTCTGGGGGAAAACGCGCTCGCCGCCACCACGAACGGCAATCTGGTGCTGTTCCTGCTCACGGCCTTCGTCTTCGGCTTCGGCATGGCCTCGACGATCCTGATCGGACAATCCATCGGCCGGGGCGACATTGCCGCCGCGCGCGAGGTGGTGGGCACCGCACTCGGAACCTTCGTGCCGATGGCGGTGCTGGTCTCGGTGGGCGGCTGGATCTGGGCGCCGCAACTGCTGGGCGTTCTGGGCACGCCGGCGGAAACGGTGCCGCTCGCGCTCGATTTCCTGCGGGTGATCTTTGCCGCCATGCCTGCGGTGCTGATGATGACGATGATCATGATGGCGCTGCGCGGCTCGGGCGATTCGATGACGCCCCTGATCTTCATGGCGCTGGCGGTGGTGCTGGATACGGTGCTGAACCCGCTGTTCATCCTGGGGCTCGGGCCGGTGTCGGCGATGGGGATTGGCGGATCGGCCTTTGCCACGGCGCTGGCGAATTACATCAGCCTGGCGGCGATGCTCGGCTATATCTACGCGAAGGATCTGCCGCTCAGGCTGCGCGGGCGGGAACTCGGGCTTCTGGTGCCGGTGCCTTCGGTGCTGCGGCTGCTGCTGGAGAAGGGGCTGCCGATCGGGATTCAGATGGTGGTGGTGTCCTCCTCGATGCTGACCATGCTGACGCTGGTGAACCGCGAGGGGGTCGATACCACGGCGGCCTTCGGCGCGACGCAACAGATGTGGACCTATGTGCAGATGCCCGCGATGGCCCTTGGCGCCGCCGTGAGCGCGATGGCCGCGCAGAACATCGGCGCGGGCCGCTGGGACCGGGTGGGCCGGATCACCCGCTGGGGCATCGTCTTCAACCTGATCCTGACCGGGGGGCTGGTGGTCGCGCTGTTCTTCGCCGACCGCCCGGTGATGGGGCTGTTCCTGGGCGACAGCGGCGCGGCGGTGGGCATCGCGCAGCATATCGGCCGGGTCTCCACCTGGGGCTTCGTGTGCTTCGGCATCACGATGGTGCTGTTCGGCACGATCCGGGCGAATGGTCAGGTGGTCTGGCCGCTGATCATCCTGTTCATCTCGATGTATCCGGTGCGGATGGGCTTTGCCTTCGGGCTGCGGGGCTGGCTTGGCGTCGATGCGCTCTGGCTCAGCTTTCCGGCGGCGATGGTCTCGACGCTGATCATGGCGACGGCGCTCTATCTGCACGGCGGCTGGCGCAGGGCCCCGGCGCTGCGCTTCGACGTCAAGGAGGTTTCGGGCGGGATCAAGGTGGTGGCCGAGGGCGCCCCCGCCCGCAACCCAAACGCGCCCGACGGCACCTAGCCACGGGCGAAATGCGCCTCGGCCCCGAACCGACAGGCCGCGAACACCCAAAGCGCCACCCCACCGCGGGCCACCCGATCAGATCCCCCGTGACCAGAGGCCACAAAGACCATCAGCCACAGCAGCACCAATCCGAAATCCCCCGCGCCGCCAGTGGCCAGCAGGCGCAGCGTCTCCCCGGGCGGCGGCACACTTCAAGGAACAGGTTGCCGAACAGCACCGGCAGGCCGTCGTCATGCAGGGTCGCCTCGCCCCCTGGAGGGAACAGCATATCGCCCCCCATGCCCCCGGCGCCAACCCCGAATAACGCCTGAAAAAGCGGCAAAAATTCCCGCCGGGGAATTGCCCGCAGGGCGGCAGGCGCCCATATTGTTCCCAAATCATGCGCCTGGGCGCAAAGGAATGACCGATGGCAGACGACACAAACAATCCCTATGCGGCGCTCGGGGTGGCGAAGACCGCCTCGGATGCCGAAATCAAGAAGGCCTATCGCAGGCTGGCAAAGGAACTGCACCCCGACCTGACCGGCAACGACCCGACCAAAGCGGATCGGTTCAAGGCGGTCTCGGCGGCCTATGACCTGTTGCACGACCCCGAAAAGCGCCGCCGCTTCGATGCGGGTGAAATCGACGCCTCCGGGCAGGAACGGCCGCAGCAGCAATATTACCGGCAATATGCCGAAACCGACCCTTCGGGGCGCTATGGCTTTGAAGGCGGGTTCGACGATCTGGGCGACCTGTTCCGCAACGCCTTCGGCGGGCGGGGGGGCTACTCCAATGCGCGGATGCGCGGGCAGGACCGGCATTTCCACATGGAGATCCCCTTCCTCGAAGCCATCACGGGCGGCAAGCATCCGGTGACCCTGCCCGGCATCGGCCGGGTGGAAATCGCCATTCCCGCCGGGATCGAGGACGGCCAGACCCTGCGCCTTGCGGGCAAGGGCGAGCCGGGCGTCAACGGCGGCCCGGCGGGTGATGCGCTCGTCACCGTCACCGTGGCCGAAGACCCGGTGTTCCGGCGCGAGGGCAACGACATCCACATGGATCTGCCGATCTCGATTGACGAGGCGGTTCTGGGCGGCCCGGTCGAGGTGCCGGTGCCGGGTGGGCGCGTGCGGCTGAAGGTGCCCGCCAATGCCTCCTCGGGCAAGGTGATGCGGCTGCGCGGCAAGGGCGTGAAGGGCGGCGACCTGCTGGTCACGCTGAAGATCGTGCTGCCCGAAACCGAAGACCCGGCGCTGGCCGAGGCAATCCGGGCCTGGCGCGCGAAAACCGCCTATGACCCGCGCAAAAGCTGGGAGGGGAACCGGACATGATGACCGAAGCGGAAATCCTGACCCGGGTCGCGCGGCTGACCCGGGACCGGCTGACGGTCTGCGTGGCGCAGGCCTGGGTCCGTCCACGGCTGTCGGATGGGGGGCAGGTGTTCGACGATACCGACCTCGCGCGGCTGCGGCTGATCGTCGAGCTGACCGAGGACATGGCGGTGAATGACGAGGCCGTGCCGCTGATCCTGAACCTGATCGACGAGGTGTCCACGCTCCGGCGGCGGATGCGGGCGGTGGATGCCGCGCTTGGCGCCGAAGGCCTGCGCGACACGCTGGTGCAGCGGCTGCTGACGATGCGGGAGCACTGACGGGTGCCGGTCGCCCTTCTGGTCACGCTCGGGCTCGTCGCGCTGCATGGCACGGCGCTGCTTCTGGCGTTCCGGGCGATCCGCACCGCGCGCACCCCACAGGGCGCGGTCGGCTGGGCGGTGTTCCTGCTGACCCTGCCCTATATCGCGATCCCGGCCTATGTGATCTTTGGCGACATCCGCTATCCGGCGATGATCCGGGATCGCAAACTGTCCGAAACCGCCGCGCGGATGAGCGAGGGCAGCACCCCGGCGGCCTCGCGCATCGGGCTGACGCCGCATGCCGCGCATCTGCTCACCGGGTTCGAGGCGATCGCCGGGCGCGACGCCACCGGCGGCAATGCGGTCCGGCTGCTGGTCGAAAGCGAGACGGTTTTCCACGCCCTGTTCGACGCAATCCGCGCCGCCGAGCATTATGTCCTGATCGAGACCTATATCCTGCGCGACGACGGCCTTGGCCGCGCGTTGCAGGATCTGCTGCTGGAGAAGGAGCAACAGGGCGTGCGGGTCTGCGTGCTCTATGATCCGGTCGGCAGCTATGGCCTGCACCGCAGCTATATCGCCGAAATGCGGGCGGGCGGGGTCGAGATCACCAACTTCCACGCCCGCCACCCACAGCGGAAATGGGCGCTGACCCGGGTGAACTTCCGCAACCATCGCAAGATCGCGGTGATCGACGGGCGCGTCGGCTTTACCGGCGGCTATAACATCGGCGACGAATATGTCGGCCGCAATCCCCGGCTGGGCCCGTGGCGCGACACGATGATCCGGCTCGAAGGGCCGGTCGTCGCGCAGATGCAGCTGCATTTCGCCGAGGACTGGCACTGGGCCACCGGCGAGGTGCTGGACCTCCACTGGACCCCGGCGGAGGCGGGTGCCGTACCCGCGCTGATCCTCGCCTCCGGGCCTTCGGATGCCGAGGAAACGGGCGGGCTGTTCTTCAACCATGCCATCACCGCCGCGCGGGAACGGCTGTGGATTTCCTCGCCCTATTTCACCCCCGATACCGGGCTGATGCAGGCGCTGCGGCTCGCCGCGCTGCGCGGGGCGGATGTGCGGGTGCTGATGGCGGATGAGCGCGATCACTGGCTGGTCTGGCTGGCGGGATATGCGTTTATCGAGGCGCTGCGGGGATCCGGGGTGAAGATCTATCGCTATTCCGGCGGTTTCATGCACCAGAAGGCGGTGCTGATCGACGATCAGATCGCCGCGATCGGCAGCCACAATCTGGATGCCCGCTCGTGCCGGCTGAATTTCGAGGCTTCGGCGGTGCTGGCCGATCCCGGCTTCGCGGCGGAGGTGGCGCGAATGCTGGAACGCGATTTCGCCCGCTCGACGCTGTACACCCGGCCCCTGGCCGAGGCGCCGCTGGGCCTGCGGATCGGCGCGCCGGTCGCGCGGCTCATGGCGCCGGTGCTGTAAGCCGCACCCGGGCCGAGGCCGAGCGCCCCTTCGCATCCAGCACCGTCAGCGTGGCGAACCCCGGGGCCAAGGGCAGCGCGACTTCCCGCCCCCGTTCCCCACTGCGCAGGGGGGCCCCGTTCACCAGCCACAGGAAGGGCGGCAGCCCGCCGCGCAGCTTCGCCGTCAGATCCGCGCCTTCGGGCAGTTCGACCTGTGCGCCGTCCGGCGGAAAGGTCAGTTCCGGCGCATCGGCGGGCGCCCTGTCCCGCATCCGGAACCGTTGCAGCGGCTGCGGCAGCAGGGCATTCGGCACCGTCAGCGTGGCGGGCGGCGCGGGCGGCAGCGGCGTGCCCGGCCCGGCCCGGCCGATCAGTTCAAACAGCACCGGTGCCGCCAGATCACCGCCAAAGGCCCCCGGCACCGGCGTGCCATCCGCCCGGCCAAGCCAGACCCCCGCCACCAGCCGCCCGTCGAACCCCACTGCCAGCGCATCGCGGTGGCCATAAGAGGTACCGGTCTTGTAGGCGATCCGGTTCGGCAACCCGCCGGGCGGCGGCGGCACATGGGCCAGCACATCGCCCACCTGCCACGCCGCGACCGGCCCGAACAGCGCGCCCGGCAGCGGCGCCGCCCCGCCCGCCAGCGCCGAGAGCCGCACCGGCTGGCCCAGCCGCGCGAGCCCCGCATAAAGCTGCACCAGATCCTGAAGGCTGATCCCCAGACCGCCCAGACTGATCGCCAACCCCGGCTCCCCCGGCAGTTCCACCGCCGCGCCGCCGCGCCGCAGCACGGCGAGCAGCCGCGCGGGGCCGAGCGCCTCGGTCAGCCGCACCACCGGGATGTTGAGCGACAGGCCAAGCGCCTGCCGCAGGGTCACCGTGCCGCGAAACTGCCGGTCGAAATTCTGGGGGCGCCACAGGCCAAAGGCGACGGGCGTGTCCTCGATCAGCGTTTCGGGATGCGCGAGCCCGTCGTCAAAGGCCAGCGCATAGACGAAGGGCTTCAACGTGGACCCCGGCGAGCGCGGCGCCCGCGACAGATCGACAAATCCCGCCCGCGCCGTATCCGTCCACTCCGCCCCGCCGACCTGCGCGAGGATTTCGCCCGTCCGGTGATCGGCCAGAACCATCGCCGCGGACACCGTGCCCTGCTGCCCGGCCACCGCACGCCGCGCAAGCGCCTCTGCCGCGCGTTGCAGGGCCGGGTCGATCGTGGTTTCGATCCGCGCGCCCGGCGGTGCCGCCGATGCCAGCCTCTGTGCCAGATGCGGGGCGAGAACGGGGAAATCCCGCCGCGCCGGGATCGGTTCGTTCCGGGCGGCCGTGGCCGCGCCGGGGTCGATCACCCCTTCGTCCACCAACCGCGCGAGAACCCGGTCCCGGCCCTTGCGGGCGGCTTCGGGGGCGCGGTCGGGGCGGCGGCTCTCCGGCGCCTGCGGCAGGGCGACCAGCAGCGCGGCCTCGGCGGGCGTCAGGCGGCGCGGCTCCTTGCCGAACCAGGCCAGCGACGCCGCCCGCACGCCCTGCAAATTCCCCCCCATCGGCGCCAGCCGCAGGTAAAGGTCAAGGATCTGCGCCTTCGACAGCCGCCGCTCCAGCGCCAGCGCCACCCGCGCCTGCCGCAGCTTGCCGCGCAGGCTGCCGGTCGGGCCGTCCTCCAAAAGCCGCGCCACCTGCATCGTCAGCGTCGAGGCCCCGGACACCACCCGCCCCCGCGTCGCCGCCTGCCACGCCGCGCGCAGCACCGCCCGCGCATCAACCCCGGCGTGGTGGTAGAACCGCCCGTCCTCATAGGCCACCAGCGCGCGCAGATAGCCCGCATCGACCGGGCCCGGCGCCAGCCGCCATTGCTCCCCCACCGGAAAGGCGCGCAGGATCGTGCCGTCGCGCGCCAGAACCTCCGTCCCCACGGCCACGGAGAGCGGCGGCAGATCCGTCGCCGCCACCCAATCGTCCAGCGCATCGCGCGCCCCCGCCGCCAGCAACAGCGCCAGCGCGGCGGCGAAAAGCGCCTTCACCGCACCACCACGCGGCCCGCCTCCGTCTGGGCGCGCATCTCCGGCCGATACATGTCGGCGACCGAGGCGGCGGGATGGTGGAACGCGCCCGGGCTGACCGCGCGGACGATATAGGCCAGCCGGAACGGCCGGTCCCCGCGCCAGTCCACCGCGGCCAGGAACCGATCCTGCCGGAACTCGGTCATCCGCGTGTCGGTGGTGACGTCGAGCCAGTCGAGCGCCGAAATATCGCCGCCCCGGATCAGGTTCGGGTTGTCGATCTCGAACCCGGCAGGCAGCGGATCGTCAACGATCAGCCGCGCCTCCTGCCATCCGAGCGGGGCGATTTCCAGCACCGCGACCAGCCGGGTGCCCTGCGCGACCTCGGCAACATCCACCGGCGCGCCCTCCATCGTGTAGGTCGTGCGCGTGATCTTCCAGCCCTTGCCGCCCGCGGGTTCGGGGGTTTCCGGCACGCCCGTCGTGGTCAGGGTCAGCACCTGCGCCCGGTCCCCCGGATTGGCGATGGCCAGCGACCGCCCCGCCGTTTCGGCATCCAGCACGCTGACCAGCGGCCCCCCGGGCGCCACACCATCCACCGTCAGCCCGCCCGCATCGGGCCGGTCGATCATCGCATTGGCCGCCAGCAGGGTCCATGTCGCCTCCTGCGTGGACAGCGGCACCCGGCGCAGCCGTTCGGCCAGCGCGGTACCAAGCACCGAGGTATCGACCGCCGTCGAACCGGCCTCCTGCGCGATCGCCAGAACCGCCGCCATGTCGCGCAGGCCAGAGCCGTAATCCTCGCGCCAGCCCTCCCGCTCCGCCTGTGCCGACAGCATCCGCCCGGCGCGGGCGAACATCGCATCGGCCCGCGTCTGGTCGCCATAGGCCGCCAGCCCCGCGCCCAGTTGCGCCGCCGCAAGAGGCGTGGCGAAATCGTCGCCCTTCACATCGGCGTAATAGCGCAGATCGCCCACCGCCGCCGCCCCTTCGCGCGCCAGCACCATCAACTGATAGGCCAGCAACGTGCCGCCGCCATTCGACCCGCTGTCGAAATCCGGGGCGTAGTTCACCTGATTGCGCAGGTTGTCGAGTGCATTGCGGAAGGCCGTTTCGGGCACCGCATAGCCCGCCTTCTTCGCCCGGCTGAGGAAATCGGTGACATAGGCATCGAGCCAGCCATCCCCCGATTCCGCAGACCACAGGCCGAAGGCGCCGGAACTGTCCTGATTGGTCAGCACCTTGGTGATCGCCGTGTCGATCCGCGCGGGCAGGTCGGCGGGCGGCACCAGCCCCATCGCCCCGGCGACCGAGGACAGATACAGCAGCGGCAGCGCCTTTGACGTGATCTGCTCCGTACAACCATAGGGATAGGCGTCGAGCGCCGCGAGCAGGCCCGGCGTGTCGAACCGCCCGACCGGCCCGGCAGCCAGCACCGCCCGCGCCGTTCCGGGCCGGAACCCGGCAAAGACATTGGCATCGAAGGTAAAGGTCTTCCCCGGCGCCAGATCAAAGCGCGACTGCCGCGAAACCGGCGGATCGTTACTCTCGACCGGGATTTTCAGCACCTTTTCCAGCAGCTTGCCGTCCGGGGTGGTCAGCGCCACGCGGATTTCCTGCACCCCCTCGGCCTGCGCGGTCAGCGGCACCTCGACCACCGCCTTGCCCTGCTCGGTCAGATCGACGCCCGAAGGCGCTGCGCCCAAGGCCAGCCCCGTCGCGCTGACATCCAGCCCCATCCGCCCGGCGGGCCCGGTGGCATGAACGATCTCCAGCAGCGCGCGCGAGCTATCCCCCGGCGCCATGAAGCGCGGGACCGAAGCCGTCACCACCACCGGATCACGCACCAGCACATCCGCCGAGGCCTGCCCGATGCCGGTCTTCGACCAGACCACCGCCATCAGCTTCACCGAGCCGTTGAAGGCGGGCATGTCGAAACTGGCCCTCGCCACGCCATCCGCCCCCACCGTCACCGGGCCGGAGAAATAGGCCACCAGCTCCTCGGTCGGCGGCGGGGCCTGCGTCTGCCGCCCACCCGCATCGCCGCCCGAGCGGATCGCCCCCGGCGTGCCCGCCCGCCCGTCGATCAGCCGGCCATAAAGATCGCGCAACCCGACCCCCAGCCGCCGCTGGCCGAAGTAATGGTCGAGCGGATCGGGCGCCTTGAAGGCGGTCAGGTTCAGGATCCCCTCATCCACCGCTGCAATGGTGGCATAGGCGGTTTCGCCCGGCGTGATCCCCTCGACCTTCAGCGCGACCGGAAGCGCGGCGCGCGGCGCCGAAGCCGCGGGCACGTCGAACTGCGCGCTCAGCCTGCGCGGCCCCGGATCGACGGCGGCATAGCTGAGCCCGAGCGCCCGGTTCGGCGCCCGCCCCGCCTGCGCCCCCAGAGGCCGGATCACCGAGGCCGTGACATAGACCCCCGCGCCCCAGTCGCCCGTCACCGGCAGATCGACCGCATTCTCCCCTTTGGTCACCGCCACCGATTGCAGCGCCACCAGCCGGTTCGACAGCACCGAAACCAGCGCCACCCCATCCGCGGGGGCCACGATCCGCAGCCGCGCCGTATCGCCCGCGCGATAGGCGGGTTTGTCGAGCGAGAGTTGCAGCCGGTCGGGGCTGTCCGTCACATCGGCGGGGGCATACCACCCGGCCTCGAACCGCAACGCGGCGGCGGCATAGGCGCCTTCGACACTCTCCACGACCAGTTCATAATCGCCCCAATCGGTAGGCGCGGCGATCTCCTGCGGACCGTCGAGCGTCACATCGCCCTCCGCCACCCGGGTTCGGCGCACCACCGGTTCCCAGGTCCAGGAACCACCGACCGCATACCACTGATAATCGGTCTCGACCCGGTTCACCCGCCAATGCGCCTTCATCGGCACCGGCGCCATCCCCGGCCCGAGCGCCAGCAGCCGGAACCGCGCCTGCGCCCCCTCCGGCAGGCCGCCGTCGAACAGGGGCTGGATCCCGATCACCGGATCGGTGGGCATCACCACCCGCGTCACGCTGCGCTCGACCGGGCGGCCCGAGCCCTCGCGCAGCCGCAGGACGAAGTTCGCCGTCACCGGCCCGCCCGCCGTCGCCGCCTGTTCGGGCAACAGCGCGTCGATCTGTGCCGCGCCGGTGTCATCCGTCTCCCCCGAACCAAGGCTGTCGGAAACCAGCGCGAAGGGGTCGTCGTAGCGGCCGAAGCGATAGCCCTCATAGCCCGGCAAACCGTCGGCCGAGGTCAGCCGCACCTCGCCCTCCCACGCCAGCCCCGCCCCCGGCGCGCCGAACAGGTAGCGCGCCGCAACACCGATCCGCGCCGCATCACCCGCCGCCAGAACGCCCTCGGGCAGGGTGAGGTCAAAGTCGATCCGCTCGGGCAGGAAATCCTCGACCAGCAGCCGGGCCGAGGCCAGCGGCGCCGCCTTCGGATCGGCCAGCACATCCAGCCGCCACGTCCCGCGCGGCGCCGAACCGCCGATGGGCAGCGACACCACATGCCCCCCGGCCCCGGCATCCGCCACCACCTGCCGGGCATATTCCACCCCGTCGGGCCGCAGCAGCACCACGGTCAGCGGCACATCGGTGAGTGCTGCGGCGGTGGCATCGCGGGTCAGGATCGTGGCGTGGATCACCTCTCCCGCGCGATAGGCGCCGCGGTCGGTGGTCAGGAAGGTGTCGATCGGCGGCGCAGGCGGCTTGCCCGCCACGCCCCGATCCGACAGGTCGAACTCCGGATCGGTCAGCGACAGGAAGGACATGTCCTCCCCCTGCGTCACCGAAACCAGCGCCGGGGCCGCATTGCCCCGCCCCGCCGCCAGCGCCGCATCGAACCGCGCCACGCCCTGATCGTCGGTCGGCGCCGTGGCGATCACCTCGTTGCCGCGCGACACCAGCGCCACCTGCGCACCCGGAACCGCCTGCGCATCCGACAGCCGCCGCACCGCGACCGTCAGCCCATCGGTGCCGCTGAAGGTGCTCATCCCCAGATCGGAAATCACGAACCATTGCAGCGCGGGCGGGGTTTCCCCGGGATCGGTCCCCTCGATCGACGCCCTGAGGACATAGACCCCCGCGCCCAGCGGCCCGGTCACCTGCTGCACCGGCAGGCGGGTGGTCACCGCGCGGTTCATCTCAAGCCCGACATCGGCGGTGCCGCGCCAGACCTCCTCGGCCATGCGGTCCTCGAACGTCTCGCCGTCCCACTGGTCCAGCGAGCGCGCGAAATAGCCCTCCCGCATCGCCGCGACCAGGTTCCGGTCCGACACCCGCAGCAATGTCAGATCGACGCTTTTCGTGTTCACCGTCTCGACCGGCAGGCCCTGATCCGCGCCGCGCGGCAGGATATAGGCCCGGCCCGGGAAGCTGACCTGCGGCTTGCGGTCGCGCACATAGGCGGTGAGGGTGACATCCCTGAGCAGCGTCTCGCCGCCCTCGGAGGGCAGGCCCTTGCGGAAGGTCACGGCATAACGTTCGCCGCGCTCCAGCCCCGCAACGCAAAGCTGCCGCCCCTCGGGTTCAACCGAAAGCCCGGTCTTCGGCAGTTGCACGAAGCTCGCGTAATCCACGCCGGAACGCGCCAGATCCTCGGAGAACACGGCGCAGAGCCGCGGGATCGCGCCGTCCGATTCCACCTGATGCTCGGCGATCCGGAAGCCGTATTTCGCCACGGCATCCTCAAGCGCGGCGGCGATCTCCGCCCGGTTCGACAGCCCCGCCGCCAGCCGCAGCGCGGTGATCATGTCCCGCGTCTGCCCCATCTGTTCCAGCCCCCGCGCCAGAACGGCCAGCGCCTCGGCCTGCGCCGGGGCGGCGGGGGCGCGCAGATAGCCGTTCACCGCCGCCAGAACCGCCGAACCCGAATCATGGGACAGTTGCAGCCGGGCATAGTCCAGCCACTGATCCGTGCCATCCTCCAGCGCCACCAGCGCGCCGCGCAGATCCCGCGCCCGATCGCCCTCCGCCTGCGGCAGCTGCGCCGCAATATCCTCGGGCCGGGCAAAACCGGTCATGTGCTGGCGCCCGATGTCGCGCGCGAAATCCGTCGCCCGATTCACCGTCTCGCCCAGAAAGGCCAGATCCCGCGCCCGCTCTTCGGCCCGCGCCAGAACCTGCGCCGGGGTCTGCACGATCACCCCCGAAAACGCGCCGCGATAGGGCGTCGTGCCGGTGACATCGGCCTTCGGGAAGCAGGAATTGTTGCGCGCATTGAAGGTGACGGCCTCGCAGGCGCTATCGGCCAGACAGGCCGCCGCACAGCCCTCAAGGCTGGTGTCGAGGATCTGCGCCAGGTCACGCCCGACCAGATCCAGCCCCTCCGCCCAGGACAGCCGCCGCTCGGGCACCGGCCCCGCCACGGCAGGAAGCGCCATCAGCGCGGACAACATCAGCGGGGCCAGCAGGTGACGCATGAGTTCCTCCCTCCACGGTCCGGACGAGGGTGCCACGGCCCGCAGGTCCGTTCAATCAGATGGTTCAGCTTAAACATAAATTCACAGCCGGCTGCCAATCTGCCCCGGAATGATGGCGGGCCAGATGACGGGCAGGAAAGACGCGCGGATGCAGAAGACGGAGGAAAGCCTGCCGGACAAGCTGGTGAAGGAGCGCCGCGCCCGGCTGGCGGCCGAACGGCAGATGGAGCAACTCCGGCGCGAACTGCATCTGGCCAATCAGAAGCTGTCCATGCACGCGCAGGTGCTGTCCGATCAACTGGCGGAACAGCGGCAGGTGCGGACCGAGGCGGCCTCGCTGAAGGGCGAGAACAGCCGCGTGCGGGACGATCTGGAACGCGCGCTGGCGCTTGGGCGCAATGCGCAGCGGCGGCTGTGGGATGCGCTGGAAACGATTCGCGACGGTTTCGCGATCTATGATCCCTCGCTGAAGCTGGTGATGGCGAACCGCGCCTATCACGACCTGTTCCGCAAGACCGGCACGCTGGTCGCCGGGGTGGATTACCTGCGCGTCGTGCGGGCGCTGGCGACCGACGGGATGATTGACCTCGAAGGCCGCGACCCGGCGGACTGGCAGGCCGGGATGCTGTCGCGGATCGAACACACGACGCTGCCGCCGGTGGTGCTGCGCACCATTTCGGGGCGGCATATCAAG
Source organism: Paenirhodobacter sp. (assembly GCF_047600745.1). GTDB lineage: Bacteria > Pseudomonadota > Alphaproteobacteria > Rhodobacterales > Rhodobacteraceae > Rhodobacter. Next base: position 1,528,183 of record NZ_JASGKI010000004.1, read on the forward strand.
CTGATCGACCGCTGGGGGGTGGAGGGCGATCTGGTCTGCCTGGTGCAGGACATCACCGAAACCTTCACCCGGGAGCAGGAACTGGAGGAAGCCCGCCGCCGGGCCGAAGCCGCCAGCCGCGCGAAAACCGCCTTCCTCGCCAATATGAGCCACGAGATCCGGACCCCGATGAACGGCATCGTCGGCATGGCGGACCTGCTGGCGGAAACCGAGTTGCAGGGCGACCAGCGCCTTTATGCCGATACGATCCGCACCTCCGGCGAGGCGCTGCTGTCGATCATCAACGAAATCCTCGACTATTCGAAGATCGAGGCCGACCGGATGACGCTGTATCCGGAACCCTTCGACATCGAGCGCTGTCTGCATGAGGTGATGGCGCTGCTGATGCCCGCCGCGCGCGACAAGGGGTTGCGGCTGATCGTCGATTACGACCTGTTCCTGCCGACGCGGTTCATCGTCGACCCCGGGCGGATCCGGCAGATCTTCACCAACCTGATCGGCAATGCGGTGAAATTCACGCCCGAGGGCTATGTGCTGGCGCGCGTCGTGGGGTTCGAGCAATCCTACCGGCATTTCGAACTGCATTTCTCGGTCGAGGACAGCGGCATCGGCATTGCGCCCGAAAATCTGGAGCGGGTCTTCGGCGAATTCACCCAGGTCGAGGCGAATGCCAACCGCCGGTTCGAGGGCACGGGGCTCGGGCTGTCGATCTCTCGCCATCTGGTGAAGATGATGGGCGGCGACATCTGGGTCAAAAGCGAACAGGACCGGGGATCGTGCTTCGGCTTCGAGCTGACCTTGCAGGCCGACGAGGATGTCGATCCTCCCGAACGCCCGAGCGAACCGATCACCCTGCGCGCAGCGCTGGTGATCGACGATATGCTGGTGAACCGGCTGGTGCTGGAACGGCAGCTGGAGACCTATGGCCTGACCGTGACCGCGGTGCGCAGCGCGGCCGAGGCTTACCGGCTGCTGGATGACGGGGCGCAGTTCGATGTGGTGCTGGCCGATCAGGGCGTGGCGGACATGAATGCGACGGAACTGGCGGCAAAGCTGCGCGCGCAGAACGGCGAAACCCCGGTCGTGGTGATGACCTCGGAACCCGATGCTTGCGCCCGGGCGCGGGCGGTCGATCCGCTGGTGCATTGCATGGCGAAGCCGGTGCTGCGCTCGGATCTGTTCCGGATGTTGCAGCAGCTTTCGGCGGAGCGGCGCACATCGGAGCAGTCCGTCCCGGAGCCCGCCCTTCCGCCGCCGCCCCCCGCGCCGGAGGGGCCGAAGCGGCAGATGCGCGTCCTGACGGCCGAGGACAACCGCACCAACCAGCTCGTTTTCGCCAAGATGATGAAGGGGATCGACATCGAGCTTCGGTTCGCCGCCAATGGCCGCGAGGCGGTCGAGCTCTGGCGCAGCTTCCAGCCCGACCTGATCTTCATGGACATCTCGATGCCCGAAATGGACGGCAAGGCCGCGATGCGGGCAATCCGCGCCGAGGAAAAGGACAGCGGAAGCCATGTGCCGATCTGCGCCCTGACGGCCTATGCCCTCGAAGGCGAGGATGGCGCGATCCTGCGGGCGGGCGCGGACCACTACCTGACAAAGCCGCTCAAACGCAAGGCAATCGAGGCACGCATTTCGGCCTATGCGCCGCACGACTGCCGCCCCCCGCTGCACGAAACCCCCTGACATCGACCGCAGGCCGAAGCCCGCGCCACGGAGCACAGAGCACAGAGCACGGAGCACGGAGCACGGAGCACGGAGCACGGAGCACGGAGCACGGAGCACGGAGCACGGAGCACGGAGCACGGAGCACGGAGCACGGAGCACGGAGCACGGAGCACGGAGCACGGAACCGCTCCCGGCGGCACATTGGCAAGTTGAATCCGCACCAAGAGGCAACCACGTCACGGCGGGCCACCGCCCATCATTGCGCAAAGCGGGCGCCACCGGACCTGTGCCCCCGCCGCAGCACGAAGCGACGACGGCCCCATCCCGTGCCAAGGCGCAACCGCGTCATCCCGGCCTGCACCCATCGTTGCGCACAGGCGACGCGCGCCGGGATTGCCCAAGGGTAACGTGAGACAGTCTCCGACCGCGGCGAAAACCGTCCGCACAGCTTGCCGTCAACAGGTCGGCCCTGCGCGAAGGGCCTCAGGTCGCGGCGGTTACCCGAAAAACCTCTACGCCAGGTCAGACCCGCACCAAGCGGCCCCGGATGGCGGCGTTTGCCCGACAAACCTCCGCACCAGGTCGGACCCACGCCAGAGGGCCCCGGATAGCGACGGTTGCCCGAAAGACGTCCACGCCAGGCCGGACCAGAGCGCCCCGGATAGTGGCGCTTACCCTCCGCGCCCCTCACGGCACCATCAGCGCCCTGATCAGCCGGTGTGCGGCTTCGCTGTTCCAGTCGGCCTCGCCGATCATACGGGCGACTTCGTGGCCGTCGCGGTCGATCAGCACCGAAACCGGCAGGCCCATCACCCCCATCGCGCGCGCCAGCCCCTGGCGTTCGTCCTGATGGCGCGGCAGGCGGGTCACCCCGGCTTCGCGGAAAAACCGGTCGATCTGCGCCTGCGGGTTGCGCCCGGTGGCGATGGTCACGACCTGAAAATCCGCCCCGCCCAACGTTCCCTGAAGCGCGTCGAGCCCGGGCATCTCCTTCCGGCAGGGCGCGCACCACGTCGCCCAGAAGTTCAGCAGCACGACCTTGCCCCGGTAATCCGCCAGCCGCCGCTCTGCGCCGGTTTCGTCGGTAAAGGGCAGTTCGGGCACGGCGAGCGGCTCTTCATAGACCACCAGCTTCGCCATGTCGCCGGTCTTCAGCGCCGCCAGATCCGCCGCCGCCACGGAATTTGCACAGAGGCTCAGGGCCGTATAAAGGACAAGGGACCGCAGCATGATGCCTCCTGTAAAGGGCCGACCGATGACCGACAGCACGGAAAAATCCTCGAACGCCATGTGGGGCGGGCGCTTCGCCGCTGGCCCGGACGCGATCATGGAGGCGATCAATGCCTCGATCTCGTTCGACAAGCGGCTTTACGCGCAGGATATTCGCGGCAGCCGGGCCCATGCGGCGATGCTGGCCGCGCAGGACATCCTCACCGATAGCGATGCCGAGGCGATCCGGGAAGGGCTGCTCACGGTCTTGTCAGAGATCGAAAAGGGCGATTTCCCGTTTTCGACCGCGCTGGAGGACATCCACATGAACGTGGAGTCGCGGCTGAAGGAGATCATCGGCGAACCGGCGGGGCGGCTGCACACGGCGCGTTCGCGCAACGATCAGGTGGCGACCGATTTCCGGCTTTGGGTGCGCGATCAATGTGATGCGGCGCAAACGGCGCTCGATGCGCTGATCCGGGCGCTGCTCGCGCGGGCGGAGGCGACGGCGGATTGGGTGATGCCGGGCTTCACCCATCTGCAAACCGCGCAGCCGGTGACCTTCGGCCACCATATGATGGCCTATGTCGAGATGTTCGCGCGCGACCTGTCGCGGTTCCGCGATGCCCGCAGCCGGATGAACGAATCGCCCCTCGGCGCCGCGGCGCTGGCGGGGACGGGCTTCCCGATCGACCGCTTCGCCACGGCCGCGGCGCTCGGCTTCGACCGGCCGATGGCGAACAGCCTCGATGCGGTGTCGGACCGGGATTTCGCGCTGGAGTTCCTGTCGGCCTCGTCGATCTGCGCGGTGCATCTGAGCCGGATGGCGGAGGAACTGGTGATCTGGTCCTCGGCGCAGTTCCGCTTCGTCGCGATGTCGGACAAATGGTCCACCGGGTCGAGCATCATGCCGCAGAAGCGCAACCCCGATGCGGCGGAACTGATCCGGGCAAAGATCGGGCGCGTTCTGGGGGCCACGGTGGCGCTGTTCACGGTGATGAAGGGCCTGCCGCTCGCCTATTCCAAGGACATGCAGGAAGACAAGGAACAGGTCTTCGATGCCGCCGATACGCTGATGCTGGCGCTGGCGGCGATGACGGGGATGATCTCCGACCTGACGGTGAACCGTGCAAAGCTGGAGGGTGCGGCCTCGGGCGGCTTCTCCACCGCGACCGATCTGGCCGACTGGCTGGTGCGCAAGGCGGGGCTGCCGTTCCGCGATGCCCACCACGTCACCGGCACGCTGGTCGCCATGGCCGAGGCGAAGGGCGTGGACCTGCCGGACCTGACCTTGACGGACATGCAATCGGTCCACCCGGCGATCACCGAGGACGTGTTCGGTGTGCTGGGGGTTCACAATTCGGTCGCCTCGCGGCAATCCTATGGCGGCACCGCGCCCGATCAGGTGCGCGCGCAGATCGCCCGCTGGAAGGAGCTTCTGGGATGAAGGCTGTCGTATTCCTCGCCGCGCTGGCGGCGCTTGCGGCCTGCGGCATCGACGGCCCGCCGAGGGCGCCGAGCCAGACGAAACCCGGGCTGAGCGTCTCGGGCGAGGCGCGGATGGGCGTGGTCGGGCGGCTGTGATCCGGGTTGCCGTCCTTGCCCTGCTGCTCGCGGGCTGCACCCAGCCGGTGCATCCGCCGGGGGTCGGCGTCCATGCCGGGCCGGGCGGGGTGACCTCTTCGGTCTCCTCCGGCGTCGGGCCGGTGAGCATGGGCGTCAACAGCCGGGGCGGCGGCTATCTGGGCACGCGGCTCGGGCCGGTCAGCCTGGGCGCCGGGTTCTGATTGCGCGGCGCCGCCTTCTGCGCTAGCCGGGGGCGAGACAGGAGCGCGCCATGGACCATTTCCTTTATCGCAACGGCATTCTTCACGCCGAGGATGTGCCGATCCCCGAGATCGTCGCCGCCGTCGGCACGCCGGTCTATGTCTATTCGGCGGCCACGCTGACGCGCCATTTCCGGCTGTTCGACGAGGCCCTGGGCGAGATGCCGCATCTCGTCTGTTTCGCGATCAAGTCGAATTCCAATCTGGCGGTGCTGAAGCTGCTGGGCGATCTGGGCGCCGGGATGGATGTGGTTTCGGGCGGCGAATACCTGCGGGCCAAGGCCGCAGGCGTGCCGGGGGATCGGATCGTATTCTCCGGCGTCGGCAAGACGCGCGACGAAATCCGGCAGGCGCTGACCGGGGGGATCCGGCAGTTCAACGTCGAATCGGAACCCGAACTGCTGGCGATTTCGGCGATTGCGACCGAACTGGGTGTCGTCGCGCCAGTCGCGCTGCGGGTGAACCCCGATGTCGATGCCCATACCCACGAGAAAATCTCCACCGGCAAGTCAGAGAACAAGTTCGGCATCCCGATCGCCAAGGCCCGCGCGGTCTATGCGCTGGCGGCGGGGCTGCCGGGGATCGACGTGGTGGGGGTCGATGTGCATATCGGCTCGCAACTGACGGAACTCGGGCCGTTCGAGGCGGCGTTCCGCAAGGTCCGTGCCCTGACGGCGGAGCTGCGCGCCGATGGCCATGACATCCGGCGGCTGGACCTCGGCGGCGGCCTGGGCATTCCCTATACCCGCTCGAACGAGGCCCCGCCCCTGCCGGTGGAATATGTCGGTGTGATCCGGGACACGCTGGGCGATCTGGGCTGCGAAATCGAAATCGAGCCCGGGCGGCTGATTTCCGGCAATGCCGGGATCCTCGTCTCCTCGGTGATCTATCTGAAGGAAGGCGAGGGGCGGAATTTCCTGATCGTCGATGCGGCGATGAACGACCTCGTGCGGCCCTCGATGTATGGCGCCTGGCATGACATCGTTCCGGTGCGGGAGGCCGCGCCCGCGACGCCGCTCGCCCCGGTCGATGTGGTCGGCCCGGTGTGCGAAACCGGCGATACCTTCGCCCGCGCCCGCGCGCTGCCGCCGCTCACCGATGGCGATCTGGTGGCGTTCCGCTCCGCCGGGGCCTATGGTGCGGTGATGGCGTCGGAATACAACTCCCGCCCGCTGGTGCCCGAGGTGCTGGTGTCGGGGGATCACTTCGCCGTCATACGGAAAAGACCGGGCTTTGAGGAAATGCTGGCCCGCGATACCATCCCCGAGTGGCTCTGACCTTCCGCCGGGGCCGGAAAGGACCGATGCGCCAACGCCCCGCCCCTTCGCCCCTCGCGGCCTTCGCCCGCCCGCTCGCGCTGACGCGCGCGGGCATGGTGGTGGAACGCGGGCTGCGGGCGTTCTGGCCGGCGCTGTCGGTGCTGGGGCTCATCTATGTTGCGCTGTCGTTCCGCCTGCTGACGTTTTTGCCGCCACCATGGGGCAGCACTCTTGTGAGCTCACCGTTGGGGCTGGCGGTCGGCTATGGCGTCTGGCGCTTCCGCTGGCCCCGGCGGGCCGAGGCGGTGGCACGGCTCGATGCCACCCTGCCCGGCCGCCCGCTGACCGCGCTGACCGATCCCTTGGCGCTTGGCGGCGATGATCCGGCGGCGCGGGCACTGTGGCAGGCGCATCTGGCGCGGATGCAGCGCGTGGCCGAAGGCGCCCGCGCGGTGGCGCCGGTACCGGACCTCGAACCGCGCGACCCTTATGGGCTGCGGCTGACGGCGCTGACGGCGGTGGTGATCGCGGCGGTGTTCGGCGCGCCGCTGACCCGCCTTGCCCCCGGCGCCCCCGCGCCCGGCAGTGCCGTGGCCGCGATGGGGCCAAGCTGGGAAGGCTGGGCGGAGCCGCCGCGCTATACCGGCAAGCCGGGGATCTACCTCAACAGTTTCGCGGGCGACACGCTCACCCTGCCCGAGGGCACGCGCTTCGCCTTCCGGTTCTACGGCAGGGATCTGCCCTTCACCGAAAGCGTGTCAAGCCCCGCCGCCCAGCCACAGCCCGAAACGGCGGGCGAGGTCCACAGCCGCGATTTCGAGGCGGTGCAATCCGGCGTGATCGAGATCGGCGGCCCGGCGGCCCGGCGGCTTCAGGTCACGCTCTTGCCCGACGCGGCGCCTTCGGTCGAACTGGTCGGGCTGGCGGAGCGGCGGGCGGATGGCAAGCTCGCGCAGCCGTTCCGCGCGGCGGATGATTACGCGGTGGTGGCGGGCCATGCGCGGATCACGCTCGACCTTGCCACAGTGCCGCGCCGCTTTGGCCTGACGGTGGATCCCGAACCGCGCGAGGATCTGGTCTATGACCTGCCGATGCCGTTTTCGGGCTCGCGCGCGGAGTTCACCGAACAGCTGATCGAGGATGCCGAAAAGCACCCCTGGGCGAACCTTCCCGTGCGGCTGACGCTCGATGTGGAGGATGGCCGGGGTCAGACCGGCACCACCGGCGCGCAGGCGCTGGAACTTCCGGGGCGGCGGTTCTTTGATCCGCGGGCCGCCGCGCTGGCCGAAATGCGGCGCGACCTGCTGTGGTCGCGCGCCAATGCCCGGACCACGGCGCAGTTGCTGCGCGCGATCTCGAACCGGCCCGACGAGGTTTTCCCGACACCCGAAATGGGGGCGGCGCTGCGGCTCGCGGCACAGCGGCTGGACCTGCCCGAGGTCACGGCGCAGGCGCGCGACGAGATTGCCGAGATGCTGTGGCAGATGGCCGAACTGCTGGAGGATGGCGGGCTGTCCGATGCGCTGGCCGCGATGCAGCAGGCGCAGGAGCGGCTGTCGGAGGCGATGCGCAACGGCGCCTCGAAGGACGAGATCGCCAAGCTGATGCAGGAACTGAAACAGGCGACGGACCGCTATCTGCAAATGCTGGCCGAGCGCGGCCGGCAGGAGGAGGAAGGCCCGCAGTTCGGCCAGCAGCAACAGCAGGGCCAGCAGATCACCGGCGACCAGATCCAGCAGATGATGGACGAGATCCAGCGCCTGATGAACGAAGGCCGGATGGCCGAGGCGCAGGAGCTTCTGGACCAGTTGGCCCGGATGATGGAAAACCTGAAGGTCACGCAGGGTCAGGGCGGCGAAGGCGGCCCCGGCGGTCAGGCGATGCGCGATCTGGGCCAGACGCTGCGCGAGCAGCAGGAGCTTTCGGATCAGGCCTTCCGCGACATGCAGCAGGCCCCCGGCGGCCAGCCCGGCCAACAGGGCGACAGTCTGGCCGACCGGCAACAGGCGCTGCGCGGCGAGTTGGACCGCCAGCGCGGGCTGATGCCGCGTCTGGGCGGCGAGGCCGGCGAGGAAGCGCGCCGCCAGTTGGACGAAGCCGGCCGCGCGATGGAAGGCGCCGAGCAGGCGCTGCGGCAGGGCGACAACGGTACCGCGCTCGACCAGCAGGCCGATGCGATCGAGGCGCTGCGCGAAGGCATGCGCAACATGCGCGACGCGATGGCGCAGGAACAGGGCCAACCCTCGGGCGGCGAACAGCGGCAGGGCGATGCGACGGGCGGCCAGCCCGGGCGCGAGCTGCCGCGCGATCCCCTGGGCCGGGCAACGGGCGACGGCGCGCAATTCGGCTCCGAGCGCAACATGTTGCAGGGCGAAGACGTCTATCGCCGCGCGCGCGACCTGCTGGACGAAATCCGGCGCCGCTCGGCGGAACGGCTGCGGCCGGAGGCGGAACTGGACTATCTGCGGCGGCTGCTCGACCGGTTCTGACCCGCCGCCCCCCGCACTGAAGCGATCCGATGGGGGCCGGGCCTGTGCACGGTTGCCGCCCCCGGCCGATCCGACGGGGCCCGGAACGTCTTTCCCTGCGCCCAACCGTTCGGGACCATACCGCCGTGCCTGCCCTGCGGGTCGGGTCGCCCGTACGCGCCCCCGCGCGATGACGTCCCTGCCCGATCAGCCGCGCAGCACGCCCTGCATTTCGGAAATCGCCGCGCGGAGGTTTTCGTCGAGCCAGATCCGCCCGGAGTTCACCTGCATGACATAGCGCTCCATCGCGGGCGCCAGCGCGGGCACCGCCTGCGCGATCCGGGGCGCAAAGCCATAGAGCGCCACCGCCGCAGCGGCAGCGAGCATCACCGCGCCGAACCCCCGCCGGAACCCCGCGCGGCGCTCGCCCATCACCTGCGGCGCGTCGAGGGCCGCGGGCTCGTTCCCCCGGTCGACGCTCGCCCGCAGCGAGGAATTGATCTCTCCGACATCGGGCAGGGAGACCACTTCCGGCTCAGCCACCTTGTCCCACTCCGCTTCGGGCGCAGGCTCGGGTGCCGGGAAACGCGCCGGTTCCGGCAAGGCGGCCGCCGGTTCCGGCGCGGGGGGCAGCACGGGCGCGGCGGGGGACGTGGGCGCGCGCTGCATCGCCATGGCCAGCGGATCGCGCGCGGCGAAAACCTTGGGCAACGCCAGCGCGATCGCCACATCCCGCGCCTTCGGCGGGGGTGTCGGCTGCGGCGCGGGTTCGAGGATCATCTCCTCCTGCGTCTCGGGCAGGGCGCTTTCGGCGCGGCGGGCCTGAGCCTCGCGCTCGGCCTCCTCGCGCAGGATCGCCAGAAGGCTGTCGTCGAGCGCCCGGCGCGGCACCTCTCCCGGCACGGGCGCAGGGCGGATCACATCGGCGTCACCGGCGGCCTGCGGTGCAGGCGGTTCCCAGTCGTCCTCCGGCAGGGCGACGGCCTTTTCCTCCGACAGCAGGATCGGGCTGCTTTTCTGGAACCAGACATGGCCGCAGGCGGAACATTGCACGTCCCGCCCCGCATCCGGGATGACACCATCTTCGACCTCATACTGGGCCCCGCATCCCGGGCAGATCAGGCGCATGCCCCTCCCCATTCCGCCTCATCGGCATTCTGGCAATTCGTCTGCGCATGTTGTAGCAAGCGCCAGACCAATGTCCAAGGGTTTGGTGCCGGCAGAGGGGTGCGCGTTGATCGAGCTTCAGAATGTGGCCGTGGGGTATGGCGGGAGCGAACTGCTGGCCGAGATGACGCTGAAGCTGGTGCCCGGGTCGTTTCACTTCCTGACCGGGCCCTCGGGGGCGGGCAAGACCACCTTCCTCAAGCTGTGCTATGCGGAACTGCTGCCCTCGGCGGGGTTCATCGGCCTGTTCGGGCAGGATGTGCGGATGATGGGGCGCGACGACATCGCCCGCACCCGGCAACGCATCGGCGTGGTGCATCAGGACTGCCAGTTCCTCGACCATCTGCCGGTGGCGGAGAATGTCGCGCTGCCGCTGACGGTGGCGGGGCGCGGGGTTGATATGTCAGAGCTGCGCGAGCTGCTGAGCTGGGTCGGCCTGCGGGCGCAGGCAAATGCGCTGCCGCCGCAACTGTCGGGCGGCGAGCGTCAGCGGGCGGCGCTGGCGCGGGCGGTGATGACCTCGCCCGAGGTGATCCTGGCCGATGAGCCGACGGGGAATCTCGACTGGGAAATGTCGCTGCGGCTGTTGTCGCTGCTGGTCGAACTGAACAGGATGGGCAAGACGGTGGTGATCGCGACGCATGACCTCAACCTGATCCGGCAGGCGAAGCAGCAGGTGCAGGCGCGGGTGCTGCGCATTGCCGGGCGGCGGCTGCATCTGGCGGGGGCCGACCTGTGATCCGGGCGCTGATCCTGTTCCTGCGGTCGGAGGGTTCGGCGGTGGACCGGGTGGTGCCGCCTTCGTCCCATACCGCGAATCTGACGGTGCTGACCGCGGCGGCGATGGCCTTTCTGGCGGTCTTCGCGCTGGCGCTGTCAACGGCATCGGGGCGGCTGGCGGATCGTTGGTCGGATGCGCTGGCGCGGTCTGCGACGATCCGGATTTCCGCCCCGCCCGAACAGGTCGAGGCACAGACGAGCGCGGTTCTGGACGCGCTGAAGACCACGCCGGGGATCGAAAGCTATCACGCGCTGGACGAGGCCGAGATGAAGAAGCTGCTCGACCCCTGGTTCGGCCCGGATCTGCCGGTGGAAACGCTGCCCCTGCCCGTGCTGATCGAACTGACCGAGACGGCATCGGGCATGGATGCGGACGGGCTGCGGATGCGGCTGGCGGCCGAGGCGCCGGGCGCGGTGCTCGACGATCACACCCGCTGGCGGCGGCCCCTGGTGGCGGCGGCGGGGCGGCTGCGGCTTTTGGGCGGGCTGTCGCTCCTGCTGATCGGCGGGGCGCTGGCGGGCATGATGACGCTTGCGGCGCAGGCGGCGCTTGCGGCGAACGGGCAGGTGATCCGGGTGCTGCGGCTCGTCGGCGCGCGGGACAATTTCATCGCCTCGGCTTTCGAGCGCCGCTTCACCCTGCGCGGCACGCTGGGCGCGCTGGCGGGGACGGTGCTCGGGATGCTGGCGGTGTCGCTCTTGCCTGCGGCGGATGCGGCGGGCGGGTTCCTGACCGGGCTCGGGTTCAGCGGCTGGGGCTGGCTCTGGCCCTTCGTCATTCCGGTGCTGGCAGCGGCGGTGGCCTTCTGGGCGACCCGCGCGGCGGCGCGGCGCATGCTGCGGGGGATTCCATGATCGCGGTGCAATATCTCCGCTCCGTCGTCTTCATCGTGCAGATGTATCTGATGATGGCGGTGATCGCCGTCGGCCTGTTTCCCGTCGCGCTGATCGGCGGGCGCGGCGCGGCGATCTGGGTCTGTCGGCTGTATTGCCACTGGGTGCGGTTTTCGGCGCGCTGGATCGTCGGGCTGCGGACCGAGGTGCGCGGCCCGGTGCCCGAGGGCGACGTGCTGGTCGCGGCCAAACATCAGAGCTTCCTCGACATCCTGCTGATCTATTCCGCCCTGCCCCGCGGCAAGTTCGTGATGAAGAAGGAACTGGTCTGGACCCCATTCCTCGGCTGGTATGCCTGGCTGATCGGCTGCATCCCGGTCGATCGCGGCAAGCGCGGCGCGGCGATCAAGGCGATGCTGACGGCGGCGAAGAACCCGCGTTTCGCCGGGGGGCAGCTGATCATCTTCCCGCAGGGCACGCGCGTCGCCCCCGGGGTCAAGGCGGAATACAAGGTCGGGGCGGCGGCGCTCTATCACGCGCTGAAACAACCCTGCGTGCCGGTGGCGACCAATGTCGGCGTGTTCTGGGCGCGCCACAGCCTGCTGCGCAGGCCGGGGCTGGCGGTGGTGGAATTCCTGCCGGAAATCGCGCCGGGGATGGATCTGCACGCCTTCACCGCCGGGATCGAGAGCGCGATCGAAACCGCCTCCGACCGGCTGATGGCCGAAGCCGGGTTCCGGAGCTAGTTCGCCGCCTGCAAGGGCTCCGAGGGGCAGCCGTCGATCTGCACCGCGCCTCCCGCGCCCAGAACGGTGATCCGCAGGTCTTGCGGATCAAGCGCGAAGGGCCGACCGTCATCGGGCACGAAATCGACCGTGGCCACCAGGAAACGCCCCTCGCGGCGCATCACCGGCTCGGACACCCACATCGGCGTCGAGCGCAGTTCGAACATCGCGACCTCATCCGCTTCGGGCGGCAGGTCGATCCGCGCGGTCACCCGCATCCCGTCCGAAATCAGCTCGCCGGAGCATTGGGCATGACCGGGGCGGGGCACCGGCGCGGCCTCCATGGCGCGGCGGATCTCGGCATCCGGGGCGCCGGGGCCGTCGATCGCGGCCTCAAGGTCCAGCGAGACCGGCACGCAGATGTCGTGGCAGACGCCGATGTCCATCATCGCGTCCAGTTCGACCGGCGCCGCCGGATCGCGCGGGCGGATCCGGATCGGCAGCACCAGTTCGTTGCGATAGCCCACCGTGCGCAGGCCGTTCTGGTCGAACACCTCCGGCGCGGGCCAGATCACCGCCACATCCGTCACATTGTCCGATTCGGCGAAATTCAGCACCGGCGGGATGCCCGCATCGCCCGGCACACGCCAATAGGTCTTCCACCCGGCATCGAGTTCGATCTTCAGCGCCGCGATGTAATCGCCCTCGGGCGTGCGCCAGCCGGGCAGCACCTCGGCCCCCGCCACGCCGGGCGGCAGCGCATCCTGCGCGGCGGCGGGCAGCGCCAGACAGGCGCCCAGCACAATGGCAACGGGTGTTTTCATACCCAAGGGTTAACGCCGATTCCGCCGCCGATCCAAGTCACAAACACGCCAACGCGCCGCGACGTGGCGGCTTTGCCGCAGTCCGGGGTTGATCGGGCGCGCGGCAGGGGCCACTTTCAGGCCAGGCACAGGGAGGTAAACCATGGACCTGACGGGCAAGATGCTGATCGCCATGCCGGGCATGGAGGATCCGCGCTTCGAGCATTCGGTGGTGGCGGTCTGCGCGCATACGCCCGAAGGCGCGATGGGGCTGATCGTGAACAAGCCGATGGCGCGGCCGGGCCTGACGGATCTGTTGGGGCAGCTGGGGATTCCGGTGACGGCCTCGGACCGGGGCGGACAGGCGCCGATCCTGTTCGGCGGGCCGGTCGAAACGGGGCGCGGCTTCGTGCTGCATTCGCGCGACTGGCGGGGCCATGCCGGGATGATGGAGATTTCGCCCGATCTGGCGATGACGGCGACGCGCGACATCCTCGAAGACATCGCCGCCGGGAACGGGCCGCAACAGGCGCTTCTGGCGCTCGGCTATGCCGGTTGGGGGCCGGGGCAACTGGAGGCGGAGATCCTCGCCAATGGCTGGCTGGTGGCGGAGGGCGATGCGGAAATCGCGCTCGACGGCGACCATGCCACGAAATGGCAACGCGCGCTGGCCGGGATCGGGGTCGATCCGCGCACGCTTTCGGCGGCGGCGGGGCGGGCCTAGCGCGGCGCGGCGGCGCGGCGCAGCCGGTCGTTGACCGCACGGCCCAGCCCGGTTTCGGGCACCGGCGCCACGGCGATCCGGCTCAGCCCGCGCTCCGCCGCCATCCGGTCCGCCGCCCGCAGTGCCGCGAACAGATGCTGTGCCGCCTCGGTCGGGTCGCCCGCAGGGGAGAGGTTCAGATCCGCCCCCGGCGTATCGCCAAAACCGATCCAGATTTCATCGGGCTGACGCGTGGCGGCGCCAAGCCGCACCGCCGCCCCCGGCGCGTAATGCGAGGTCAACTGCCCCGGCGCGTTCGGCTTCGCCGCATTGCCGCCGGTGGGCAGGGGGCCAAGCAGCGCCTCCAGATCCTCGACCGCGACCCCGCCCGGGCGCAAAAGCATCGGCGGATCGAGCGACAGGATCGTCGATTCCACCCCGACCTGACAGGGCCCGTCCTCCACCACCGCCGCGATCCGGTTGCCCAGACCTTCGATCACATGGGCCGCCGTGGTCGGGCTGATCCGCCCCGAAGGGTTGGCCGAAGGCGCCGCGACCGGCCCGCCAAAGGCCCGCAGCAGCCCCTGCGCCACCGGATGCGCGGGCACCCGTACCGCCAGCGTATCGAGCCCCGCCGTCACCAGATCGGAGATCCCCGCCTCGGGCCGCAAGGGCAGAACCAGCGTCAGCGGCCCCGGCCAGAACCGCGCGGCAAGATCGCGCGCCCGGTCAGAAAACACCGCGATCCGCTCCGCCGCCGCCAGATCCGGCACATGGGCGATCAGCGGGTTGAATGAGGGCCTCCCCTTCGCCGCATAGATCGCCGCCACCGCAGCAGAGTTGCGCGCATCGCCGCCCAACCCATAGACGGTTTCGGTCGGAAAGGCGACGAGCCGCCCCTCGGCCAGCAACGCCGCCCCCCGGGCGAGCCCCTCGGGACCGGGGGCAAGGATCTCGGTCATTTCATGGCTCCGTGACGCTGCGTTGCGGTTGAAGGGGGCCTCCCGTGCGGTAAGTTGCCCCTGCACCGGGGTCTTAACACGCCCCACGCGGATGCCAAGAGACCGCCGCAGGAGGAACCATGCCTTATCGCTCGCCCGTTGCCGAACTTCAGTTCATCCTCGACAAGGTTGTGCCGCTGGCCCCCGTCGCCGCGACCGCGAAATTCGCCGAGGCGACCGGCGACACGGTGGAGGCGATCCTGACCGAGGCGGGCCGGCTGTGCGACGAGGTGATGGCGCCGCTGCACCGCAACGGCGACCTGCATCCGGCGCGGCTGGAAAACGGGGTGGTGCGGTCTTCGCCCGGGTTCCGGGACGCCTATCGGCAGATCGCCGAGGGTGGCTGGGTCTCTGTCGCGGGCCCGGCGGAACATGGCGGGATGGGCCTGCCGCTGACGGTGGCGATCGCGGTGAACGACATGATGGCGGGGGCGAACCTGGCGCTACAGCTCAACCCGCTCCTGACGCAGGGGCAGATCGACGCGCTGGAGCATCACGCCTCGGAGGAGATCAAGGCGCTCTATATCCCGAAGCTGGCCTCGGGCGAATGGTCGGGGACGATGAATCTGACCGAACCGCAGGCCGGATCGGATGTGGGCGCGCTGCGCTCCAAGGCCGAACCGAATGGCGACGGCACCTATGCGGTCACCGGGCAGAAGATCTTCATCTCCTGGGGCGACGGCGACGTGACCAGCAATGTCTGCCACCTCGTGCTGGCGCGGCTGCCCGACGGCGTGCCGGGGACCAAGGGGATTTCGCTGTTCCTGGTGCCGAAATACATCCCGGATGAAAACGGCAATCCGGGCGTGGCGAACAGCCTGAAGGTGGTGTCGCTCGAACACAAGATGGGCCTGCACGGCTCGCCGACCTGCGTGATGAGCTTCGAGGGCGCGACGGGCTGGCTGATCGACGGGCCGAACAAGGGCATGGCGGCGATGTTCACGATGATGAACAACGCCCGGCTGAATGTGGGCGTGCAGGGCATCGGCGTGGCCGAGGCGGCCTATCAGAAGGCCAGCGACTATGCGCGCGAACGGGTGCAGTTCGCGCCGATCATCCAGCACGCCGATGTGCGCCGGATGCTGGCCGAGATGAAGGCCGAGATCTTTGCCGCGCGGTCGATCGCGCTGGCCTGCGCGGTGGCGATCGACATGGCGCAGGCCACCGGCGATGACGCCCAGAAGGCGCGCGCCGCCCTGCTGACCCCGATCGCCAAGGCCTATGGCACGGAAACCGGGATGAAGGTCTCCGACACCGGGATCCAGATCCACGGCGGCATGGGCTTCATCGAGGAAACGGGCGCCGCGCAATTCTACCGCGACGTGCGCGTGACCGCGATCTACGAGGGCACCAACGGCATTCAGGCGATGGACCTTGTGGGGCGCAAGATGATGGACGGCGGCGCGGCCGCGTTCCGCCTGTTGCAGGAGGTCGAGGACGAAGCCGCCGCCGCGCGCACCACCCTGCCCGATCTGGCCGGGGCGGTCTGGGATGCGGCCGAATCGCTGCGCGAACATACCGAATGGCTGGTGGCGCAGGGCCATCAGGATCGGTTCGCCGGGGCGGTGCCCTATCTGAACGCCTTCGCGCTGGTTCTGGGCGGGCATTTCCACCTGCGCGCCGCGCTGGCCGGGGGGGCCGGGTCGGCGCGGGCGAAACTGGCCGCGATCTACATCCGCCGCCTGCTGCCGCGCGCCGCCGCCTGCCTGACCGAGGCGAAGGAGGGCGCGGCGGGGCTTTATGCCCTTTCGGAAGAGGATCTGCTGTCCTGAACCATCCCCCGCCCAAGGACGGGCTGCGCTACCCGTGGCCCGAACCGCCCGCCTTCGGCGACACCGTGACGGTGGCGCCGGGGGTGGAATGGCTGCGCCTGCCGCTGCCGATGACGCTCGGCCATGTGAATGTCTACCTGCTCGCGGATGAAGACGGGCTGACCCTCGTCGATACCGGGATCGACACCGAGACCTGCCGCGCCGCGCTGGAACGCGGGCTGGCGGGGCGCCGGGTGCGGCGGGTGATCGCCACGCATTACCACCCGGACCATATCGGCCTTGCGGGCTGGCTTCAGGCGCGGGGGGCGGAACTGTGGACGACGCAGGTGTCCTGGCTCTTTACGCGGATGCTGGTGCTGGACGAACAGCCGCTGCCGCTGCCCGAAACGGTGGCCTTCTGGCGCGCGGCGGGGATGGAGCCCGGGTTGCTCGCGCGGCGCGCGCAGGAACGGCCGTTCAACTTCGCCGATTCCGTGCATCCGCTGCCGCTCGGTTACCGCCGGATCCGGGAGGGCGACACGCTCACCGCCGGCGGGCGGCGCTGGACGGTGCGGATCGGCGAGGGCCACGCGCCGGATCATGCCACGCTGTGGTCGCTGGACGATGACCTCGTGCTGGGCGGGGATCAGTTGCTGCCGTCGATCTCGGCCAATCTCGGGGTGCATGCGACGCAACCGCTGGCCGATCCGGTGCGGGACTGGCTGGAAAGCTGCCGCCGGTTCCAGCCGCTGGCGGAGGAGCGGCATCTGGTCCTGCCCGGGCACAAGCTGCCCTTCACCGGCCTGCCCCTGCGGCTGCGGCAGATGATCGACAACCACGAAAGCGCGCTGAACCGGCTGCGCGCCCTGCTGGCCGAGGGGCCGCGCAGCGCCGCCGCCTGTTTCCCCGCGCTGTTCAAACGCCCGATCGGCGAGGCGGTCTATGGCCTCGCGCTGGTCGAGGCGGTGGCCCATCTGAACCACCTGCTGCTGCGCGGCGAGGCCCGGCGCGAGATGGTGGACGGCATCTGGATCTGGACGCTCGACAGCCGCGCCCGCCCGCGCTAGCCTTTCCGCGGGAGAACAGGGAGGAGACGATGGCCGAATATCAGCATGGGCAGATGGACATCCGTGCCCAGGAAAAGACATACGCCGGTTTCATGCGCTTCGTGTCGGTCGGGGTGATTGTCATTCTGGCGTTTCTGGTATTTCTTGCGCTGGCAAACGGTTAGGCGCGACGCGCCGCCACCAAGGAGTGTGACGTGCGCCGACTGATCCTGTGCCTGATCCTGCCGTTGTTCCTGGCCGCCTGCGGGGCGCAATCCGTCTGGGCGCCCGATGACGTGGTGCGCAAGGCCGCCGTCCACACCGGCAATCCGCCTTCGGTGACACTGTTCACGGTGATCGGCAAAAGCACCGGCGCGGGCGGGCATTCGGCGCTGATGATCGACGGATCGCAGCGGGTGATCTTTGACCCCGCGGGCACCTGGAACCACCCCTGGGTTCCGGAGCGCAACGATGTCGACTATGGCATCACCGAGCGGATGTACAAGTTCTATATCGACTATCATGCCCGCGAGACCTGGAACGTGCTGGAGCAGCGCGTGCCGGTCACCCCGGCGCAGGCCGAGGCGCTGATCCGCCGGGTGGAGCGCAACGGCGCGGTGAACAAGATGTTCTGCGCCCGGGATACGTCGGGGGTGCTGCGCGACGTGCCGGGGTTCGAGTTGATCCCGCACACCTTCTCGCCGATCAAGCTCTCCGAAGCCTTCGGCAAGCTGCCGGGCGTGGTCAGCAAGCTGCACGAGGACAACGACCCCGACGACAATTCCGGGGTGATAATGGTGGAGATCGAGAAGGTTCGCCACGGCGAAACCCCCTTCAACCGGAAGTAGTCAGAGCAGCCAGAGCGCGAGGTAAAGCGTGACGAAACCGCTCAGGATGGCGACGAGCGTGTTGCGGCTGGCCAGCCCGCCCAGCACCGTCGCCGTCGCGGCAAGCAGGCGCGCGGGATCCGGATGCCCGCCCGTCGCCTGTGGCCAGAGCACCAGCGGCGCGACCAGCCCCGGCAGCACTGCGACCGCCGTATAGCGCAGATAGCGCATCGTCCATTCCGGCAGCCGCCGCTTCCCCACCAGCCCCAGGAACGAATAGCGCAGCGCGAAGGTGCCGATGCCCAGCACCACGATGATCAGCCAGATCACCGGCGCGCCGTAGAACTCCGCGGTCGTCATTGCGCCCTCCGCGCCAGCCAGATTTCCGTCCGCGCCCCGGCGATCATCGCCAGCACCGCCGCGATCAGCACCCCCGTCCCGGCGGGCAGGAAGGAGAGTACCAGCGCCGCCAGAACCGACACCACCGCCGCGACCAGATGCGGCAGCGACCGCAGCATCGGCGCGATCATCGCCAGAAAGGTCACCGGCACCGCGAAATCGAGCGCCATCCCCGCCGGGATCGCCTTGCCCAAGAGCGCGCCCGCCAGCGTCGCGACGGACCAGGGCAGGCAGGTGGGCGTGCAGGCCCCGGCGAAACAGGCGAGTTTCTCGGCCAGGGTCCAGCGCGGCATCCGCTCATATTCCTGCGCCGAGATCGCAAAGGTCTGGTCGGTGGTGAAATAGGCGATCAGCACCTTCTGCCAGCGCGTGCTGATCCCCAGATGCGGCGCCAGCGCGGCGGAATACATCGCCATCCGCAGGTTCACCGCCAGCGACGTCGCGATCACCACGACCACCGGCGCATGGTCGTTCATCAGCTGCACCGCGGTGAATTGCGACGCCCCCGCGATGACGAGGATCGAAAAGCCCATCACCTCGGTCAGGCGCATCCCGGCCTCCGCCCCCGCCACGCCGAACAGCGCGCCGAAGGGGATGATGACCAGGAGAAATGGCAGGCCAGCCAGAAATCCGCGCCTGTAAGCGGCACGAAGTGTTAAGGTAACGGACATTTCTTGCTCGACGGATTGCGTTGCGTCAGTCTTATCGGGCAGATACCGGCGCGCCAAGATGCCGATTGTATCGGGCGCAATCGAAGCGGCAACCCAGGAACCACAGGCGGTCATCGTGCTGCAAGACGTCACCATTCAGCCGGGCATTGCCCCCGCGCACCGCAGGGAGGCGGCACGGCTGTATTGGCTGGCCTTCGGCGGCAAGCTCGGGCGGGTGATGGGGCCGGAACCGAAGGCGCTGGCCTTCATCGACCGGGTGATGCTGGCCGATCACGCCTTCGTCGCCATTGATGCGGGGGGCCGTGTGCTGGGCGTGATCGGCTGCCGCACGGCGCAGGGCGCCTTCGTCGGCGGCACCCATGCGGATCTGCGCGCGGTCTATGGCCGGTTCGGGGCGTGGTGGCGCAGCCATGCGCTGGCCATTCTGGCGCAGGATCTGCCGCCGGACGAGATCGTGATCGACGGTCTCGCCGTGGTGCCGGACGCCCGCGGCAGGGGCGTGGGGGCGGCGCTGACCAATGCGCTGATCCTGGCCGCGCGCGACAGGCACTATCGGGCGGTGCATCTCGACGTGATCGAGGGCAACACCCCCGCGCGCAAGCTCTACGACTGGCTCGGCTTCCGGCCGAGCGGAACGCGCCGCAGCGTCCTGACCCGGGCGATCTACGGCTTCGGCACCTGCCACACGATGACGCTGCCGCTTTAGCCGAAGATCCCCGCCGCCCGGCCCAGCAGCATGAAGGCGCGCGCGGTACGGGTATCGGCCAGGTCCACGACCTCCTGATCCGAGGCATTGCGCTCGAACTCCGTGAAGGTCCGGTCGAACTGCCGCAGGAAGTGATGCACCGCGTCGCGGAAGATCGTATCGGCGCGCAGCCGCCCCGCCGTCAGCGCCAGCGACGACCGGTCGCGCACACCGCCCACGCTCGCGACCTCGCGGCCCCGCTCGCCCTGCGCGAACCGGCGCCAGAGTTCGGGGCGCGTGTGTTCCGGAGTCAGGTCGTCCATATAGATGCCGTCCTGCGCCAGCAGGGTCAGCACATCCTGCGAGGCACGGATCAGCTTGGCCACGCTCCGCTCCTCCAGCGCGCGGCGCAGCGCACGGAAGCCCTCCTTGTCCTCGGCATTGTCAGGGAAGTTCATCGCGCGGATGAAATCGCTCACGGAAACCGGCTCCGCCTCGGTGGGCGTGCCAAGGGCGAGGCCGGGCTGTTCCTCCGCAGGGGCAGGCTTTGGCGCCAGCGCGACCTTGCGGCTGGCCGCAGGCTCCGGCGCGGCGCGATGCGAGGTGAAGGTGGCGACCGGCATATCGGCGGGCTTCGGCTCCGGACGGTTGTCCATCGCCGCGCGCATGGAGTCCAGCATCGCGCGCAGTTCCTGCGCCTCCTGCCGCAGGGCGCGGGCATTGCGCGCCGACAGCGCCGCGAACCAGATCAGCCCGAGCGGCAGGACCACGCCGACGATGGTCAGCAGCACGGAAGCCGCGCCGCCCTCCCCCCCCGGCAGGAACAGCCAGAACGCCAGAACCAGCAGCAGCCAGATCGCGCTGACCCCCAGGGCGATCTGCTCCGCCGGACCGATCTGCGGCATCTGCCGCCTGAACCCCCCTGCCTGCATTGCCGCCTCCCTCAGACGAAGCGGACCGAAACGACCTCGTAGCTGCGCACGCCGCCCGGGGTGCGGACCTCGACGTTATCGCCTTCGTCCTTGCCGATCAGGGCGCGCGCGATGGGCGAGCGGATGTTCAGCAGGCCGCGTTCCAGATCCGCCTCGGCCTCGCCGACGATCTGATAGGTGCGCTCCTCTTCGCTGTCCTCGTCGAAGATCGTCACCGTCGCGCCGAACTTGATCGAGCCCGAGAGCCGCGCCGGGTCGATGACCTCGGCCAGACCGAGGATCGCTTCGAGTTCCTTGATCCGGCCCTCGACGAAGCTCTGCTTCTCGCGCGCGGCATGATATTCCGCGTTTTCGGACAGGTCGCCATGCTCGCGCGCCTCGGCGATCGCCTTGATGACCGCGGGACGTTCCACCGTCTTCAGGATCTTCAGTTCCTCGTCGAGCACATCGTACCCGGCGCGCGTCATCGGTATCTTTTCCATTGGACTTTGCCCGGCTGCCTGCAATTGATCACCGAGTGTAAATCTGTCCTCCCGCCCCCGAGTTCAAGAGGCGCGATCAGATTTTGCCGGGACGCGGCCCGGATGCAGCCGCACGGCATATGACCATTGCGCATGGGAAGACGAACGAAAGTTGCGTGCAATCGCAGCGTCACAATTGCCTCGATGCCCGGCGTAAGCTAGCAACGGGCCAGCAAGCGATGCCAAGCCGAGGGGGCCAAGCAGATGAGCGAGATCGAACGCGAGTCCATGGAATATGATGTCGTGATCGTTGGCGGTGGTCCGGCCGGGCTCTCCGCGGCGATCCGGCTCAAGCAGATCGACCCCGAGCTGAACGTCGTCGTGCTGGAAAAGGGCTCCGAGATCGGGGCGCATATCCTGTCGGGGGCGGTGCTGGACCCTTGCGGGCTGGACCGGCTGATCCCCGACTGGCGCGAACAGGGCGCGCCGATCACCACCGAGGTGAAGGAGGACCACTTCTTCGTCCTGGGCCCGGCGGGGCATATGAAGATCCCGAACTGGCCGATGCCGCGGTTCATGTCGAACCATGGCAAATACATCGTCTCGATGGGCAATGTCTGCCGCTGGCTGGCCGAGCAGGCCGAGGGCATGGGCGTCGAGATCTTTCCGGGCATGTCGTGTTCGGAACTGGTGTTCGAGGGCGAGCGGGTGGTCGGCGTCGTCGCGGGCGAATTCGGCAAGGAGTCGGACGGCACCCCCGGGCCGGGCTACGAGCCGGGGATGGTGCTGCGCGGCAAATATGTCTTTCTGGCGGAAGGCGCGCGCGGGTCGCTGTCGAAGGTCGCGATCGCGAAATACGACCTGTCGAAGGGCCATGAGCCGCAGAAATTCGGCATCGGCATGAAGGAAATCTGGGACATCGACCCGGCCAAGCACAAGCTGGGCACGGTGACGCACACCATGGGCTGGCCGCTGGGCGGCAATGCGGGCGGCGGGTCGTTCCTGTATCACGCGGAAAACAATCAGGTGTTCATCGGCTTCGTGGTGCACCTGAATTACAAGAACCCGCATCTTTATCCCTATATGGAGTTCCAGCGCTTCAAGCAGCACCCGCTGGTGAAGGAGCTTCTGGAGGGCGGCAAGCGCGTCGCCTATGGCGCCCGCGCGATCACCGAGGGCGGCTTCCAGTCGATCCCGAAGGTCACCTTCCCGGGCGGCGTCCTGCTGGGCTGTTCGGCCGGTCTGGTCAACGTGCCGCGGATCAAGGGCAACCACAACGCCATGCTGTCGGGCATCGCCGCCGCCGAAGCCGCCGCCGAGGCGATCAAGGCCGGGCGCGAGGGCGACGAGCTGACCGCCTATGAAACCGAGCTGCGCAACGGCCCCGTCGGGCAAGACCTGAAGAAGGTGCGCAACGTCAAGCCGATGTGGTCGAAATGGGGGCTGGTGGCCTCGACCGTGCTGGGCGGGCTCGACATGTGGACGAACGACCTGTTCGGGTTCTCGTTCTTCGGCACGCTGAGCCACGGCAAGAACGATGCGCTCGCGACCGGAAAGGCCAAGGATTACAAGCCGATCGACTATCCGAAGCCGGATGGCAAGATCAGCTTCGACCGGCTGACCAATGTGGCGTTCTCCTTCACCAACCACGAGGAATCGCAGCCCTGCCACCTGAAGCTGACGGATCCGACGGTCCCGGTGCGGGTCAACCTGCCGGAATTCGCCGAACCGGCGCAACGCTACTGCCCCGCCGGCGTCTACGAGGTGCTGGAGGGCGAGGATGGCCCGCGGTTCCAGATCAACTTCCAGAACTGCGTCCATTGCAAGACCTGCGACATCAAGGATCCCTCGCAGAACATCACCTGGACCACGCCGCAGGGCGGCGACGGCCCGAACTACCCGAATATGTAAGGCCCCGGCGCCCTCCGGATGCGGAGGGCGCTGTCACATCGGCGTGTTTCCGGCGCCCCGCATTGCCTTGGCCTGCGGGCTTGGCTAGGGTCGGGGCGAATTTCGGAAAGGACGTCCCCGTGCCCGCCACCCCCCCGCTGCTGCGCCTTGCCCTTGTCGCTGCCCTTCTGGCGGCGCCCCCCGTCCGGGCTGCGGATATGGCGGGCCCCTATCTGGCGGCGCGCGCGGCGACGCTCGTCAATGATTACGCCGCGGGGATGGAATATTACGACCGCCTGCTGGTCGTCGATCCGAAGAACCGCGACGTGCAGGAAGGCGCGCTGATCACCCATATCGCCACGGCGGATTACGACCGGGCGGCGGCGCTGGCCAATGCCATGCTGGAAGAGCCGAAGCCGAGCCAGATCGCCGTTCTGGTCGCCCTGGCGCAGGATGCCCGGGCGAAGGATTTCGCCAAGGGGCTGGCGCTTCTGGATCAGGGCGGCGATGCTGGGCAGCTGGTCGGCGGGCTGTATCGCGGCTGGGCCAAGGTCGGCGAAGGCCAGATGGCGGAGGCCGAGAAAGCCTTTGAAAAGGTCGCGAAACTGCGCGGGCTGGAGGGGTTCGCGGCCTATCACCGCGGCCTCGCGCTGGCGATGGTCGGCGATTACGAAGGCGCGGACAAGATCTTTTCCGGCAAGCAGGCGCAGGTGGTTCAGGGCACCCGGCGCGGGCTGCTGGCGCATCTGCAAGTGCTGTCGCAACTGGAACGCGACAAGGACGCGCTGAAACTGTTGCAAGACACCTTCGGCGCCGATCTGGATCCGGAAATGGCTGCGCTGCGCGCGCGGCTGGAAAAGGGCGAGGCGGTGCCCTTCACCGTGATCCGTTCGGCGACCGATGGTGTGGCCGAGATCTATTACGCCGTGTCGCAGGTGCTGAGCGCGGAGTCGCCTTCGGCGGTCGGGCTGGTCCATGCGCAGCTGGCGCTCTGGCTGCGGCCCGATCTGGGGGATGCGGCGCTGCTGGTGGGCTCGGTGATGGAAGGTCAGGGGCAATACGACCTGGCGATCAAGACCTTCGCGGGCATCGCTCCCGACAGCCCGGTCTATCCGGCGACGCAGCTTGGCATGTCCGAGGCGATGGTGGCGGCGGGCCGCACAGACGAAGCGGTCGATGTGTTGCAAAAGCTGACCCGCAGCCATCCGGAGCTTCGGGCGGTCTGGGTCGCACTTGGCGACAGCCTGCGGCGGCAGGAGCGCTGGAAGGACTCCGCCGAAGCCTATGACAAGGCCGTCGCGCTGATCGGCACGCCCGGCCCCGGCGACTGGTTCATCTATTTCGCGCGCGGCATCGCCGAATCCCGCTCCGACCAGTGGCCGAAGGCCGAGGCCGATTTCCGCGAGGCGCTGAAGCTCAGCCCGGATCAGCCTTCGGTGCTGAATTACCTCGGTTATTCCTATGTCGAGCGGAAGGAGAACCTGGACGAGGCGCTGTCGATGATCGAACGCGCCGTCGCCGCGCGGCCGGAGGATGGCGCTATCGTCGACAGCCTCGGCTGGGCGCTGTTCCGGCTGGGCCGCTACCCGGAGGCGGTGGCGCAGATGGAAAAGGCGGTCGAGCTGGACCCGGGCGAGCCGCTGCTGAACGACCATCTGGGCGATGTCTATTGGGCCGTGGGGCGCAAGCGCGAGGCGGAATTCCAATGGCACCGCGCGCTGAACTTCGGCCCCGGCGAGGATCTGGACATGGACCGGGTGCGGCGCAAGCTGGAGGTCGGGCTGGATCAGGTGCTGAAGGACGAGGGCGCGGAGCCGCTCCATGCCGCGGATTGAGGTTTTCGCCCCCGCGAAGGTCAACCTGGCGCTGCATGTGACCGGGCGGCGCGCGGATGGCTATCACCTGCTGGATTCGCTGGTGGCCTTTGCCCCCTTCGGCGACCGGCTTTGGCTGGAACCCGGGGCGGCATCGCTGACCGTGACCGGGCCGGAGGCCGCGGGCGTGCCCGATGGTCCCGGCAATCTGGTGCTGCGGGCGGCGGCGCTGGCCGGTGGGGCGGCGCGGATCGTGTTGCAAAAGAATCTGCCTGCCGCCTCGGGGATCGGGGGCGGATCGTCGGATGCGGCGGCGGCGCTGCGCGGGCTGGCGGCGATGGGTTTTGCCCTGCCCAAGGGGACCGAGGGGCTGGGCGCCGATGTGCCGATGTGCCTTGTGCCCCGCCCGGCGCGCGCGCGCGGCATCGGCGCGGATCTGGAACCGGTCGCCCTGCCCCCGCTGCCCGCCGTTCTGGTCAACCCCCGGGTCGAGGTCGCGACGCCTGCGGTGTTCCGTGCACTGACCTGCCGGGAGAATCCGTCCCTGCCGGAGATCCCGCCTGCCGGGACCGTGGATTTCATCGACTGGCTGAGCTTGCAGCGCAATGATCTGGAACCGCCGGCGATGGCGATCGCGCCGGTGATCTATACGGTGCTTGCCACGCTGCGCGCCACGCCGGGGTGCCGGCTGGCGCGAATGTCGGGTTCCGGCGCGACCTGCTTCGCACTTTACGCGACCGAGGCGGAGGCCGAGGCCGCGCTGACCCGGATCCGGGTCGCGCATCCGTCCTGGTGGTCTGCCTGCGGCGTGCTGGGGGACCAGAGCGCCGCCGCGACGGCTCAGCGCACCCGTTCGACGACGTAATCCGCCAGATCCGACAGCATCCCGCGCAGCGGATCGTCGGGCAGCAGCCGCAGCGCATGGCGCGCGCGTTCGGACCAGCCAAGCGCCTCGGCCCGGGTCGCCTCCAGTGCGCCGTGGCGCCGCATCAGATTAAGCGCATGGTCGAGGTCGCCGTCCCTCTGGTCGCCCTTCTCGATCACCCGGATCCAGAAGGCGTGTTCCTCGGCATCCGCCTTCGCCACCGCCTTGATCACCGGCAGTGTCAGCTTGCGTTCACGGAAATCGTCGCCGGTATTCTTGCCGATCGCCACCGCCGAGCCACCATAATCCAGCAGGTCATCCGCCATCTGGAACGCGATCCCGAGCGCATCACCGTAATCGTGCAGCGCGCGGATCTGCTCTTCGGAAACCCCGGCCAGCACCGCGCCGACCTCCGTCGCCGCCGAAAACAGCGCCGCCGTCTTGCCCCGGATCACCTGAAGATAGACCGCCTCGGTGGTGCGCAGATCCTGCGCCGCCGTCAGTTGCAGCACCTCGCCCTCGGCGATCACCGCCGACGCATTCGCCAGGATGTTCAGCACCCGCATATTGTCGGCTTCGGTCATCAACTGGAAGCTGCGGGCGAAAAGATAGTCCCCCACCAGAACCGAAGATTTGTTGTCCCACAACAGGTTGGCCGTCGGCCGCCCGCGCCGCCGCGTGCTTTCGTCCACCACATCGTCATGCAGCAGCGTCGCGGTATGGATGAACTCCACCGTCGCCGCCAGATGGACGTGATAGGGGCCGGGATAGCCGCACAGCCGCGCCGAGGCCAGCGTCAGCATCGGTCGCAGCCGCTTGCCCCCCGCGTCGATCAGATGCGCCGTCACCTCCGGAATGCGCGGCGCATGTTCGGAGGACATGCGTTCCCGGATCAGCGCATTGACCGCATCCATATCGGCGGCCAGCGCCTGCGCGAGGCGATCATGCGGCTTCGTCGTCTTTTCGTCGAGGCTCATCATTCTTCCTTCCGATCTCCCTCCTCTCGACAGGCCGCGGCGCAGCCCCTAAGTGAGGGTTATGAAAGAGCTTCTGCGCAGCACTGACCCGGTGAAGATCGCTTTGGCGACGGCCCTTCTTGAGGGCGAGGGTATAACGGCCTTTCAGCTCGACGTCCACATGAGCGTGCTTGAAGGCAGCCTCGGGATTCTGCCGCGCCGCGTGATGGTGGCGGAGCGCGACCTGTTCATGGCGCGCGCCGTGCTGCACGACAACGGGATCGGGTCCGACTGATGTTCGCGCCCGAGGATCTGACGCGGGACAGGTTTCTCGACGGGCGGCTGATCGTGGCGCAGCCCCGGCACGGATACCGCGCGGCGATGGACCCGGTGCTGCTGGCCGCCGCCTGCCCGGCGCGGCCCGGGCAATCGGTGCTGGAACTGGGCTGCGGCGCGGGTGTGGCGAGCCTGTGCCTGGGCTGGCGGGTGGCGGATCTGCGGCTGACCGGGCTGGAACTGCAACCGGCCTATGCGGCGCTGGCGCGCGACAATGCCGCGGCGAACGGGATCGGGCTGGAGGTGATCGCGGGCGATCTGTCGCGGATGCCCGCCGATCTGCGCGCGCGGTCGTTCGACCATGTGATCGCGAATCCGCCCTATTTCGATGCCGGAAGCGGCACCGCCGCTGCCGATCCGGGCCGCGAAACCGCACAGCGCGAGGCCACGCCGCTGGCCGATTGGGTGCGGGCCGGGATGCGGCGGCTACATCCGAAGGGTTGGCTGACGATGATCCAGAACGCCGACCGTCTGCCCGCGCTGCTGGCCGCGATCCCCGGCGGCTCGGTCACCGTGCTGCCGGTCGCGGCGCGTGCCGGGCGCCCGGCGGGGCGGGTGATCGTTCTGGCGCGCAAAGGCGGGCGCGGGCCGTTCCGTTTGCTTGCACCATTGTTGCTGCATCAGCAAAGAATCCACACCCGGGATGCCGAAGATTTGACGGAAATGGCGCAATCCATTCTGCGTCGCGGCGAAGCGTTGCCCATTTCTTCCTGAAGGTTTCGCAAGATTGCGCGCAATTCTAAAACTGTTCCCAAATGAGCACGACATTCTCGTGACACGACTCAGAAAACATGCTGCACTGATGAAACCGAAACAGCTGAGGAGACTGCAATGTCACTGACTTCGCACATCACCGAACTGCGCAGGAAACATCAGGCCCTGTCGGAGGAGGTCGACAAGGCGCGCCGCACCCCGGGTTACGACGATCTGACGCTCGCCTCGATGAAGAAGCAGAAGCTCCGGATCAAGGAAGAGATCACCCGGCTTGAGCAGGCCCCGGCCTGAGGTAGCTAATCCCGGCAGATCCCGCCGGAAGCCCCCTATTTCGATCTACCGGCCAGGGCGGCAAGAAAGGCGCCCGCCGCGATCAGTGCAGCTGCCAGCAACAATATCGGACTGGCGGCTGCGACCCCCGCGATGACCAGAACAAGTGTCGAGAGCAGCGGCGCCGCATAGGACGCTGTGCCCAGAAGCTGAATGTCGCCCCGCTTCACCCCGATGTCCCAGGTGTAGAAGGCCAACCCCACCGGCCCCAGCCCAAGCGCTATGACGGAGGCCCATCCCATCGGGGTTTCAGGCCAATGCGTCGGCTCTAGCGCCAGATGCGCCAACGACGACAACACGGCGGTCGCAAGGCAATAGATCGCGACCGCAGCCGTGGGCACGTCGCCCAACCGTCTGGACATCAAGGAATATCCGGACCAGAGCAAGGCGCAGAGAAAGGCAAGGCCATAGCCCGGAAGCGCCTCGGGCCGGGCGGAGATCCCGCCGCGCATCACGATCAGCGCCGCCCCGGCAAAGGCGATCACCGCACCCAGCACATGCAGCGGCTTCAGCCGTTCACCCGGCAGCAGCCCGGAAAATACCACGATCAGCAGCGGCCAGAGATAGGCGATCAGGCTGGCCTCCGCCGGAGGGGCCAGACGCAGTGCGGTGAAATAGAGGAAATGATAGCCGAACAGCGCCAGCGTGCCGAAGGCATAGACCCGCGCCGGGATCCGCCGCAGGATGCTGAAGCCCTCCGTCGCGCCGACCCAGATCAAGCCGATCGTGCCGCCGATGGCGAAGCAGATCGCGTTGAGTTGCAAGGGCGGCACCGGGGCCGATCCGACCGTGAACAGGGCCAGCAGCGCCCAGAGCGCGACCGCCGAAAATCCGATCGCCGTTGCCTGACCGCGCGACATGAACCCTCCAAAGCCAAGAGGCCCGCACCATGCGGGCCTCCCGTATCTTTGACAAGAGGTCAGGCGAGATACTGCCCGCCATTCGCCGACAACGTTGAGCCGGTGATGAACCCGGCCTGATCCGAGGCGAGGAACAGGACGCAGCGCGCGATTTCCTCCGCCTCGCCCAGACGTCCGACCGGAATCGTCGCGATGATGGATTCGCGGACTTTCTCCGGCACCGCCATCACCATTTCCGTCGCGATATAGCCCGGGCAGATCGCGTTGACGGTGACGCCGAACCGCGCGCCCTCCTGAGCCAGCGCCTTGGTGAAACCAAGATCACCCGCCTTCGCCGCCGAGTAGTTCACCTGGCCGAACTGCCCCTTCTGCCCGTTGATCGACGAAATGTTGATGATCCGGCCGAACTTACGCTCGCGCATTCCGGGCCAGACCGGATGGGTCATGTTGAACACGCCGGAAAGGTTGGTGTCGATCACCTCTTTCCACTGCGTGCGCGACATCTTGTGGAACGGCGCGTCGCGGGTGATCCCGGCGTTGTTCACCAGAACGTCGATCGGTCCGAGCTCCCCCTCGACCCGCCGAATGCCCTCCTCGCATTCATCGTAATCGGCGACCGACCATTTGTAGGTGTGGATTCCGGTGACATGGGAAAACTCCCGGGCGGCTTCGTCATTGCCCGCATAGACGGCGGCGACGGTATAGCCGGCCTCTTTCAGCGCCATGGAAATCGCGGCGCCAATTCCGCGCGTGCCCCCGGTAACAAGTGCAACTCTCGACATGTATCCTCCATTTGGTCGATGCGTTGATAACATTGTTACGAAGTGTTTTTCCGCTGCGCAATGATATTACGCAGCGGAGCCTTCGCCGTGATCAGAGCCCTTCGAGACACATGGCAACGCCCATGCCGCCGCCGATGCACAGGGTGGCAAGGCCCTTGCGCGCGCCCGACCGCTGCATCTGGAACAGAAGCGTGTTGAGAATGCGCGCCCCCGAGGCGCCGATCGGGTGGCCGATGGCGATCGCCCCGCCGTTGACGTTCACCTTCGACAGATCCCAGCCCATTTCCTTGTTCACGGCACAGGCCTGCGCGGCAAAGGCCTCGTTCGCCTCGATCAGATCAAGATCGGAGGCCGACCAGCCCGCCTTTTCCAGCGCCTTGCGCGAGGCCGGGATCGGACCCGTCCCCATGATCGTCGGATCAACCCCCGCCGTAGCCCAAGAGGCGATGCGCGCCATCGGCTTCAGCCCGCGCTTCTCGGCCTCGGCCTCGCTCATCAGCAGCACCGCCGCGGCCCCATCGTTGATCCCCGACGCATTCCCGGCGGTGACCGTGCCGTCCTTGACGAAGGCGGGTTTCAGTTTCTGCATCCCGTCGAGCGTCGCGCCATGGCGGATGTATTCATCCGAATCAACGACAATATCGCCCTTGCGGGTCTTGACGGTGAAGGGCGTGATCTCGTCCTTGAACAGCCCGGCCTTCTGCGCGGCTTCGGCCTTGTTCTGCGAGGCAAGCGCGAATTCGTCCTGCATCTCGCGAGAGATCTGGAACTGCGCGGCCACGTTTTCGGCGGTCTGGCCCATGTGATAGCCGTGGAACGCCTCCCAAAGCCCGTCGCGGATCATCGTGTCGATGAACTTCATGTCGCCCATCTTCTGGCCCGCGCGCAGATAGGCAGCATGGGTGGACAGCGACATGCTTTCCTGACCGCCGGCAATGACGATCGACGCATCGCCCAGTGCGATCTGTTGCGCGCCGAGCGCCACGGCCCGCAGCCCCGAGCCGCACACCTGATTGAGGCCCCAGGCCGCCGATTCGACCGGCAATCCGGCACGGATATGGGCCTGACGGGCCGGGTTCTGGCCCTGCGCCGCGGTCAGCACCTGGCCAAGGATCGTTTCGGAGACCTCCGCCTTTTCGATTCCCGCGCGCGCGACAACCGCTTCGAGCACCGCGGCACCGAGTTCATGCGCGGGGGTGTTGGCGAAAGAGCCGTTGAAGCTGCCGACTGCCGTGCGGGCAGCCGAAACGATTACGACGTTGGTCATGGATCCTCTCCTCACAGGATGCCCGGGCGATGGCGCCCGGGGTCTCGCCGGGAAGGATGCCCGACCGGAGGATCAGGTCAAGCGGATTCCCCAAGCGGAGACAAAAAGCGCATCAGGAAATGCGCGCCGCACAGGCCGAACCCCGCCCCTCCCGAAGCGATCCGTTTGATAAATTTCGGATTTCAACCGGCGATCCCGCAGAACGGCCGCGCGGTCCATGGCCCGCCCCCGCAGCCCCGGGTGCAGATCAGGCGCTGCGCACGGTCGCTGCCTCGGACAGTTTCCAGGGCGGCATGACGCTCGGCGCGCCGAAGTAATAGCCCTGCATGCAATCGACGCCGATTTCGGTCAGATAGGCCGCGTCCGCCGCGTTCTCGACGGCCTCCGCGACGGTAAACATCTCGAAATGCCGCGCGATCGAGATCAGGGCGGCGGTCAGAACCTGATTGTCCCGGTTCTCGGCGATCCCGCGGATGAACTGGCCGTCGATCTTCAGGATGTCGAAATAGAACTCCCGCAGGTAACGGAACGAGGTATATCCCGCGCCGAAATCGTCGAGCGCGAAGCTGACCCCGCGCTCCTGCAATTCGGTCATGAACGCGATGACGATTTCCGGCATCTGCATCGCCGAACTTTCGGTGATTTCCAAAATCAGCCGCTCGGCCACCGTCGCATCCTGCGCCAGGCCGGATTTCAGCGTCCGCTGCCACTGCGGATAGCCGATCGAGCGCGCCGACATGTTGATGGCCAGCCGCAACGTCGGATCCTCCGCCAGCGCCTTCAGCCCCAGTTCCAGCGCGAGGCAGTCGATGCGGCGCCCGGTTTCATTGGTTTCGACCTCGCCGATAAAATCGCGCGCGGGGATGATCCGCCCGGATTTGTCCAGGAGCCGGATCAGGCCCTCGTGAAACGCCGGTTGACCGGGCCGCGCGGTCTGAACGATGGGCTGGAACGCCAGCAGCACCTCGCGCTGGTCCAGCGCGCGTTGCACCATCGACAGAACCTCGCTATCTCGGCGCGCGATCGCGTAATCGAGCGGGCTCGTCAGGGCAGGGTCGAACGGATCCTGGGGCGGAAAGGCGCGTTGCGACATCGGACACTCCGTAACAATCCCGACCAGCATCCTCTGAACAGGCTAACAACCTGTAAAGAACCACGGGATACCGCAGATTCTCTGTTCATCCCGGCGCAAAGGCGCGGCGGTTCGCCCACAGCGGGGGCGCCGGAGGGCCGATGACGACACCCCGCACCCGCCGCCATATGCCCAGCACGCACCGATTCGCGGGCCGGACCAGCGGCCCGACCTTCTCGCCCGGCCCGGTTGGCGTGGCCAAGGTGGTGGCCAATACGGCGGGCGGATGCTAGCAGAGGCGAAGCAACGGCCTTGCACCGGCCCCAACGGAACATCCGGAGCCCCAAGAATGCGGATCATCGGTGGCGAAAAACGCGGATTGAAGCTCGCGGAGGTTGGCGAGGGCGATGCCCGCAATCACCTGCGGCCCACCACGGACCGGGTGCGGGAGGCGATTTTCAACCTCCTCGTCAACGGCACCCACGGCAACCCGATTCCCGGGGCGCGTGTGCTCGACCTGTTCGCGGGCACCGGCGCGCTCGGGCTTGAGGCCCTGTCGCGCGGCGCGGCGCGGGTGGCCTTCGTCGACGAAGGCACCCCAGCGCGGGTGCTCCTGCGCCGCAACATCGAATTGATGCGGGCGATGGGCGTCACCGATGTGTGGCGCCGCGATGCCACGAACATGGGGCCATGCCGGGGCGCGGGCTACGACCTGATCTTCCTCGATCCGCCCTATGGCATGGGGCTTGGCGAACGGGCTCTGGCCTCCTGTCTTGCGGGGGGCTGGATCGCGCCCGGCGCCATGATCGTGTGGGAGGACAGCGCGCCGCCTACAGTTCCCGCCCCGCTCGAACAGATCGACCAGCGCCGCTACGGCGATACCACCATCACCCTTGCGAAGGCCCCCGCATGAAACCCCAGGCTGTTCTTTTCGACTGCGACGGCGTGCTTGTCGACAGCGAACCCGTCACCTTCGGCCTGATTCAGGAAGAGTTCGCGGCGCATGGCCTGTCGATGACCATTGCGGAGCTGGAGCCGCTGTTCCTCGGCCATACGATCGCGGAAACCGGCGCCTATGCCCGGGCGAAGGGCGCGGACCTGCCCGCCGACTGGGCGGACACCTTCTATGCCCGGATGTGCGCGCGGCTGGCCGAAGGCACCGCCCTGATGCCCGGCGTGCCGGAGCTGCTCGACCGGCTGGATGCGACCGGCGTCCCCTATGCGGTGGGCTCGAACGGGCGACGGATGAAAATGGAGGCGACGCTGGGCCAGCATCCGGCGATCTGGGCGAAACTGAAGGACCGGCTGTTCTCGGGGCAGGATCTGGGCTGTCCGAAACCCGCGCCGGACCTGTATCTGATCGCCGCGCGCAGCCTGGGCGCCGATCCCGCGCATTGCGTGGTCATGGAAGACACCGCCACCGGTGCGCGCGCCGGGGTGGCGGCGGGAATGCGCGTTCTGGGTTATGCGCCGCAGGGCGCCAGCCCCGCGCTGGCCGGGGTGGGCGCCGAAATCGTCGGCTCGATGTTCGACGTGCCCGGCCTGCTGGGGATCTAACGCCCCGGAACTTAACGCCAGGTCGGGTGGAAGCGGTTCGCGGGCGAGAGGGTGAAGATCTCGCAGCCGTCCGCCGTCACGCCGACGCAATGCTCGAACTGCGCCGAAAGCGACTTGTCCCGCGTCACGGCGGTCCAGTCATCGGCCAGCACCTTGGTATCCGGACGGCCGAGATTCACCATCGGCTCGATGGTGAAGATCATGCCCTCCTCCAGCACCGCGCCCGTGCCCGGGCGGCCGTAGTGCAGCACGTTCGGCGGCGCGTGGAACACCCGCCCGACGCCATGGCCGCAGAAATCGCGCACCACGCTCATCCGGTTGCCCTCGACATATTGCTGGATCGCATGGCCGATGTCGCCAAAGGTGTTGCCCGGCCGGACCTGTTCGATGCCAAGCATCAGCGCCTCATAGGTCACGTCGATCAGCCGCTCCGCCTTGCGGTTGAGGTTGCCCGCCACATACATCCGCGAACTGTCGCCGAACCAGCCGTCGCGGATCACCGTCACGTCGATGTTCAGAATATCGCCGTCGTGCAGCACCTTGTCCGCCGGGATGCCATGGCACACCACATGGTTCACCGAGATGCAGGAGGCATGCTTGTAGCCCCGATAGCCGATCGTCGCCGAAGTGGTGCCAAGCTCCACCAGCCGGTGGCGGATGAAATCGTCCAGTTCGGCCGTGGTGATCCCCGGGTTGACCAGATCGGCCACCTCGTCAAGGATCTGCGCGGTGACCTGGCAGGCGGCCCGGATTCCGTCGAAATCGCTTGTAGTGTTGTAGATGCGAATGCCGTCCCTGGTGACGCGCCCCGGCTTCTCTTCCACTGGCCTTCTCCTGCAATTGCTGGCCCCTAGATAGCCCCCTGCCCGAGGTTTTACCAGAGCCGGGCTTCCCCGGCCGCGCCCCCGGTTCTATACATCGGGCAAAGGAGGCCCCAGATGCCCAATCCGACCGCAGCGATCCTGATCATCGGCGACGAGATCCTTACCGGGCGCACCCGGGAGGGGAATGCCTGGTTTCTGGCGGGGGAGCTTGCGAAGGCGGGCATCACGCTGCGGCAGATCCGGGTGATCGGGGACGAGCATGCGACAATCACCACGGCGGTGCGGGAATTGTCCGGCGCGCATGACCATCTGTTCACCTCGGGCGGCATCGGGCCGACGCATGACGACATCACCGCCGATGCCGTGGCCGAGGCCTTCGGCCAGCCGATCGGGGTGCGCGCGGATGCCCACGCGATTCTTGCCGCCCATTACGCCGCGCGCGGCGCCGAATTCACCGAGGCCCGGATGCGGATGGCCCGGATCCCCGAGGGCGCGACGCTGATCGAAAACCCCGTTTCGGCGGCGCCGGGGTTCAGCATCGGCAACTGCCATGTCATGGCCGGGGTGCCGGATGTGTTTCAGGCGATGGTGGCGGGGCTGCTGCCGCGGCTTGGGCAGGGCGCTCCGCTGGTGACGCACAGCCTCCGGGTGTTGCGGCCCGAATCCGCGGCGGCCGATGCGCTGCGCG
Organism: Paenirhodobacter sp.; assembly: GCF_047600745.1. Taxonomy (GTDB): domain Bacteria; phylum Pseudomonadota; class Alphaproteobacteria; order Rhodobacterales; family Rhodobacteraceae; genus Rhodobacter. The sequence continues at coordinate 1,563,353 of NZ_JASGKI010000004.1, forward strand.
CGCTGGCCGGGGCGCATCCGGAGGTGTCGATGGGCTCCTATCCCTTCATCACCGAAACCGGGCAGTTCGGCACCAATCTGGTGGTGCGGGGGACAGATCCGGCGGCGGTCGGGGCCGCCTTCGCCGCGCTGCGCGCGACGTTCCCGGAGGGCAAATGACCCTGTTCGACGTGCTCGACGCCACATGGCCCGCCGCCGCCAGCCACATGGCCGGGGGCTTCCGCATCCGCGAAGGCCGGGGCGGCGGCTCGCGGGTCAGTTCGGCCAGCCTGGAAGTGCCCTTTGCCGAAGCCGATATCGACAGCGCCGCCGCCGCGCATCGCGCCCTGGGCCAGCCGCCGAAATTCATCGTGCGCCCGGGGGAAGAGGCGCTGGATGCGGCGCTGGCCGTGCGGGGGTATGAGCCGTTCGATCCGGTGACGATCTACACCGCGCCGCTCGCCGCGCTGGCCGATAATGTGCCCCCCGTCACCGCCTTCGCGCATTGGCCGCCCCTCGCCATCACGCGCGAGGTCTGGGACAGCTGCGGCATCGGCCCCTCCCGGCAGGCGGTGGCGGAGCGCGCCCCGGCGCCCAAGGTCGCGATCCTCGGGCGGCGGCAGGACCGGGCGGCGGGGGCGGCCTTCATCGCGATCCACGGCGGCACGGCGATGCTGCACGGGCTGGTGGTGCTGCCCGCCTTTCAACGCATGGGGCTCGCCGCCGCGATCATGGCCGAGGCCACCCGCTGGGCCAAGGCCGAGGGGGCAGAGACGCTCGCGCTGGTGGTGACCCGGGCGAACGGCCCGGCCAATGCGCTTTATACCGGGATGGGGATGCAGCCGACCAGCCATTACCACTACCGCCGCGAGGCCAGCGAATGAAGGCGCTTGCTCTCGCCCTGCTTCTGGCCGGCCCGGCGCTGGCGGAGCCGGTCGCGCTGCGGCCTGGCACGGATGCGGCGCAGACCGCGCAATATTCCTCGCCCGCGACGACCTACCGGCTGCTGACCGGCGCCTGGACCCCGGAGGGCGGTGCCGCGACCGCGCTGGAAGGGGCGCGGACCGATACCGCCTGGCGGCTGCGCGCGAACCAGCAGACGACCTTGCAGATCCTCGCCCCGCTGCGCGCGCAGATCGAGGCGGCGGGCTATACCCTGCTTTACGAATGCGCGACCGATGACTGCGGCGGGTTCGATTTCCGTTATGCGCTCGACCTGGTGCAGGAACCGCAGATGCACATCGACCTCGGCGATTTCCGCTATCTCGCGGCGCGGCGCGGGGGGGAGTGGCTGGCGCTGACGGTCTCGCGCAGTTCCGAATCGGGCTTCGTCAACCTGACCACCGTCGCGCAGGGCGCGATCACCGCGGCGGTGCCGGACAATGGCCTTGCGCCGCCACCGGCCCGGCCCGCGACCGTCTCCGATTTCGGCACGCGGATCGAGGCGCAGGGCGTCGTCGCGCTGGATGACCTCGTGTTCAAGAGCGGCGCGACCACGCTCGACACCCGGGAGTTCGACTCGATGCGGGCGCTGGCCGATTATCTGGCGACCCGCCCCACCGCGCGGATCGTGCTGGTCGGCCATACCGATACGACGGGCAGCCTGGACGCGAATATCGCGGTCTCGCGCAAGCGCGCGGAGGCGGTGCGGAACCGGCTCGTGCAGTCCTATGGCGTCAATGCCGCGCAGGTCACGGCCGAAGGGGCGGGATGGCTGGCCCCGCGCGCCAGCAACCTCACGCCCGAGGGGCAGGAGCGGAACCGGCGCGTGGAGGTGGTGCTGACCGCCCTGCGCTGATCACCACGCCCCGGGGCCCGCGCTGGCGAAATCGCGGATCAGGAAGTCGATCAGCGCCCGCGCCTTCGGCGGCGTATAGCGGACCGAGGGCACCACCGCGCTGATCGTCTCGACCTCAGGCGGCAGGCCGGGGATCACCTCCTCGATCCGCCCCGCGGCCAGGTCGGCGGCGGTCAGATAGCCGGGCAGCCAGGCGATTCCCAGCCCGGCGACACAGGCCTCGACCAGCGCCCGGCCATCCCCGACCGTCAGCCAGCCGCCCGCCCGCACCAGACGCCGCTCGCCCGAGGGTGCCACGATCTGCCACACATTGCCGTCGGACTGGCTGGAAAAATGCAGCAGCTTGTGGCTGTTCAGATCGTCGATCCGCGCCGGACGGCCGAATTTCTCCAGATAGGCGGGCGAGGCCACCAGCCGCCGGGTCGCCTGTGCCAGCCGATGCACGTTCGGCGCCGGATCCACGCCGCCGACACGGATCTCCACATCCATCCCCTCGGTCGGGGCCTGCGTCTCCAGCGAGACATTCGCCGTCACCTCGGGATAGGCCGCCAGGAACCGGTTCAGCGCCGGGGCAAGGCCCGCCACACCGAAATCCCCCGGCGCCGAAATCCGCAGCCGTCCGGCGGGCGGCGCGTGCAGCGCACTGACCAGCGAATCCGCGTCCGACGCATCGGTCACCACCCGATGCGCGCGGTCGTAATAGGCCAGGCCCACCTCCGTCGGCGCGACCCGCCGGGTCGTGCGGTCGAGCAGCCGCGCCCCCAGGCGGGTTTCCAGCGCCGAAACGTATTTCGACACCGCGGATTTCGACAGGCCGAGCTTGCGGGCGGCATCGGTGAAACCGCCCTGGTCCACAACGGCAATGAAGGCTTCCATCTCGGTCAGGCGGTCCATGACATTTTCCACAGCAGGAGCAATTTCTTGACCAGTTTCTGACGGCGAATTCGGGCTGAAATCGGGCGGGCAACGGACAATTGAAAGGAATTGGCGGGGTTGCCTCACACCCCGGAAACGATGAATGTGTTTCCGGAAACCCTTATAATATCATGCGGTTAGAGCGAAATTCCGGATCGTGTCCACGTCGCAGGGCAATTCCTCCGCCAGCCCGCCACAATAGTCGCGCCACGCCGGAAGATGTTTCCGGTTCACCGCCAGCAGAATCGGGATCCCGGCCTCCAGCGCCTGTTCCAGCACGGCCCGCATGCCGCCGCCCTCCGCCTCGATCTTGCCGAACCGGTTCAGCACCAGCAGATCCGGCCTCCCGGAAAGCTGCGTCTCCAGCAGGCCCGCAACCTCCGCCAACGCGGCGGGATCCAGGCTGCACCCCTGCGATTCACGGCCGAGGTTTTGCGTGATCACCCGCCGCGAGCCGTCATGCAGCGCCGTCAGCGCGATCTGCGAACAGTCGCAATCGTTCTGGTCGCGGCGGGTCTGAAGATAGCCCAGAACCCGCTTGCCGGGCAGTGCGGCCAGCGCATCGGCCATCACCGTATCCACACTGTCGTCGTCGAACACCACCGCCGCCAGCCGCATGGTTCAGCCCTCCACCTGCCGCCGCGCCTGCTCAAGATCGTCAGGCGTGTTGACGTTGAGAAAGCTGCCCTCCGGGAACGCCGCCTCGGCGACGCCCTGCGGCCCGGCCCATTGCATCACCTTCGACACCCCCGCCACCAGCGCCCGCCGCAGATCCTCGCGCAGCGCGACCGGCCAGAGGCCAAACACCGGCTGCCGCCGCCCCCCGGACACCGCGATCGCGATCGGCGCGGGGTCCAGCGCCGCCGCCAGATCCGCCGCCAGCGTTTCGGGCGGGAACGGCGTATCGGCCGCCACCGTCAGCACATGGCTGAACCCCGCGCCCGCCGCCCGGTCCATCCCCGCCAGAATCCCCGCCAGCGGCCCCGGATAGCCCGGCACGCCATCCGCCACCACCGGCAGGCCCAGATCGGCAAAGCGCGCCGGATCGCCATTCGCATTCAGCACCAGCCGCCCCACCTGCGGCGCCGTCCGCAGCCGGACGTGCTCGATCAGGCTGCGCGGACCGAGCCGGAGCCGCCCCTTGTCGCCGCCGCCCATCCTGCGGGCAAGCCCCCCCGCCAGGATGACCCCCAGGATCTGTTCACGTTCCGGTCGCGCCACGACTGCCTCCTCAGATGCCCAGAAAGATGCGGTGGCCCGTCGCGGCCCGCAAGGGCTGTTGGCGGGTGGTGACCTCGGGTCAGCCGAAAACCGCCTTGGCCGGGCGGGGTGTTCCGATGGCCGTGCAAAATGTCCCCGCCCACCCGCGGTTGACTTCCGCGGCGCGGCGGCTTTCCCTGCGGCGAAAGCCCCGAGGCGGAAGAAGGAGACCCCGATGACCGATGACCTCCTGTCAGAGGACGACCTGCGCGCCCTCGTCCGCCGGATATTCCTGCAAAACGGCTGCTGCGAGGAGGTTGCCGCGATTCTGGCGGCGAATTGCGTTGCGGCGGAACGCGACGGCTCGGTCAGCCATGGCCTGTTCCGGATCGAGGGCTACCTCGCCTCGCTGCGCTCGGGCTGGGTCGATGGCACCGCCGTGCCGGTGGTCGAGGACCGCGCCCCCGGCTGCCTGATGGCCGATGCGGCGAACGGCTTCACCCAGGCCGCGCTGGCCGCCGCCCGCCCCGCCTTCGTGCGCAAGATCCGCGACAACGGCATCGCCATGCTGGGGATCCGCAATTCACACCATCTGGCCGCGCTCTGGCCCGATGTCGAGCCCTTCGCCGAAGAGGGGCTGATCGCCATCGCGATGATCAATTCGATGACCTGCTCGGTGCCTGCGGGGGCGAAACGGCCGGTGTTCGGCACCAACCCGCTGGCGCTGGCCGCGCCGGCAGGGCAGGAGGGCGTGCTGGTCTTCGACATGGCCACCACCACCACCGCGCATGGCGATGTGCAGGTGGCCCGGCGCGAAGGCCGGATGCTGCCGCCCGGCACCGGGGTGGACCGCGACGGCCATCCGACCGGCGATCCGGCGGCGATCCTCGACGGCGGGGCGCTGGTGCCCTTTGGCGGACACAAGGGGTCGCTGATCTCGATGATGGTCGAGCTGCTCTGCGCGGGGCTCGGCGGCGGGAATTTCTCCTGGGAGTTCGACTGGTCCGGCCACCCCGGCGCGGCCACCCCGCATACCGGACAACTGTTTCTGGGCATCGACCCGGCGCGGGCGGGCGGCCTGCCCTTCGGCCTGCGCGCCGAAACGCTGATCGCGAAGATGCGCGCGGCCGGGCTCGACCATTTCCCCGGCGAGCGGCGCCACCGCATCCGGGCCGAACGCGCGGCGGGCATCCCCGTCGCCGCCGAACGCCTCGCCCGGCTACGGGCGCTGGCCGAGGGTGCGCATAATTGTCGACAAATAAAATGCAATATCTATGATGGCGGAAAACCGGGGGACGGACGGATGAGCTTCACACCGCATGGCAGGCACCTGATCGCCGGAAACTGGATCGCGGGGGAGAGCACCTTCGCCTCCTCCCCCGCCAGCGGCCCGGCGCATCGGTTCTCCGAAGGTTCCGCCGATCTGATTGCCCGCGCAGCCGAAGCCGCCGAAGCGGCGTTCTGGAGCTATGGTTACACCACCCGCGCCACCCGCGCGGCCTTCCTGCGCGCCATTGCCGCGCGGATCGAGGAACGCGGCGACGCCCTGACCGGAATCGCCCATCAGGAATCCGGCCTGCCCGAAGCGCGCCTGACCGGGGAACGGGGCCGCACCACGGGGCAGCTGCGCCTGTTCGCCGATTTCATCGAAAGCCCGGACTATCTGGACCGCCGCACCGATTCCGCCCTGCCGGAGCGCCAGCCGCCGCGCCCGGAAATCCGTCTGATGCAGCAGCCGGTCGGCCCGGTCGCGGTGTTCGGCGCTTCGAACTTCCCGCTGGCTTTCTCGACGGCGGGGGGCGACACGGCCTCGGCGCTGGCGGCGGGCTGTCCGGTGGTGGTCAAGGGTCATCCGGCGCATCCGGGCACCTCCGAACTGGTGGCCGAGGCGATCCATGCCGCGATCCGCGAATGCGGGGTCGATCCCGGGGTGTTCTCGCTGGTGCAGGGCTCGGGGCATGAACTCGGCGCGGCGCTGGTCACCCATCCGCTGATCAAGGCCGTGGGCTTCACCGGCTCGCTCGGCGGCGGGCGCGCGCTGTTCGACCTCTGCGCCCGTCGGCCCGAACCGATCCCCTTCTTCGGCGAATTGGGCGCGGTGAACCCGATGTTCCTGCTGCCCGCCGCCCTGGCCGCCCGGGCCGAAAGCCTGGGCACCGGCTGGGCCGGATCGCTCACCATGGGCGCGGGGCAATTCTGCACCAACCCGGGCGTGGTCATCGCCCCCGAAGGCGCCGATGGCGACCGGTTCGTGAATGCCGCCGTCGATGCGCTGGCGCGGAGCGGCCCGCAGGTGATGCTGACCGATGGCATCGCCGCCGCCTACCGCGCGGGGGTCGCGCGGCTCGCGGCCCGCAACACCGTCCGCGCGCTGTTCACCACCAGCGCCGAGGGCCGCAGTGCCCTGCCCAATGTGTTTGAAACCACCGCTGCCGAATTCCTCTCCGACCCGCTGCTGGGTGAGGAAATCTTTGGTCCGGTCGGCGTGATCGTCCGCACCCGCGGCCCCGAGGAGATGCTGACCCTCGCCCGTGGCTTCGAGGGGCAACTGACCGCGACACTGCACATGGATGCCGATGACCTCACCCTCGCGCGCCGCCTGCGCCCGGTGCTGGAGCGCAAGGCGGGCCGGGTGCTGGTCAACGGCTTTCCCACCGGGGTCGAGGTCTGCGACGCCATGGTCCACGGCGGCCCCTACCCCGCCAGCACGAATTTCGGCGCGACCTCTGTCGGCACGATGGCGATCCGGCGCTTCCTGCGCCCGGTCAGCTATCAGAACATGCCCGAGGCGCTTTTGCCCGAGGATCTGCAATGACCGATGTCATCGTCGTCGGTGCGGGGGTCGTCGGGCTGTCCTGTGCCATCGCGGCGCGGATGCGGGGGCTGTCGGTCACGGTGCTGGACCGCGAAGGCCCGGCGGCGGGGGCTTCGGCGGGTAATGCCGGGGCCTTTGCCTTTACCGACATCCTGCCGCTAGCCTCGCCCGGGATCCTGAAGAAGGCACCGAAATGGCTCCTGGATCCGCTCGGGCCGCTGACCATCCCGCCCGCCTATGCCTTCGGCATCGCGCCCTGGCTGTGGCGGTTCTGGCGTGCCTGTGCGCCGGGGCGGGTGGCGGCCTCGGTCGCGGCGCAGACGGCGATGATGGATCTGGCGAAGGCGGAACTGGAACCGTTCCTTACCGCCACCGGCACGCTGCCGATGCTGCGCCGGGATGGCAACCTTGAGGTCTACGAGGGCGAGGCGCAGTTCCGCGCGAGCCTGCCGGGATGGGAGGCCCGCGCCCGCCACGGCATCGCCTTTCAGCACATGACAGCCGCCGAAATGGCCGCCGTGCAGCCCGGCCTTGCGCCCCGCTTCACCCATGGCACCTTCACCCCCGGCTGGTATTCGATCGCGGATCCGAAACTCTACACCCTCGCGCTGGCCGAACATTTCCGCGCCATCGGCGGGGTGATCGACATCGCCGAGGTCACCGCCCTGCTCCCCGATGCCACCGGCGTCACCGTGGCCGGGCGCCGCGCGGGGCATGTGGTGCTGGCGGCCGGGGCGTTTTCGCACCGGATCGCACGCAGCATCGGCGAAAAGATCCCGCTGGAGACCGAGCGCGGCTACAACACCACCCTGCCCCCGGCGCGTTTGATCTGCGCTGTCAGGTGACCTTCGGCGGGCATGGCTTCGTCGTCACCCGGCTCTCCACCGGGATCCGGGTCGGCGGGGCGGTCGAACTGGGCGGGCTGGAGCTGCCGCCGAACTTCCGCCGGTCCGAGGCGATGCTGCGCAAGGCCGCCGCCTTCCTGCCCGGCCTGCGCACCGAGGGCGGCACGCAATGGATGGGCTTTCGCCCCTCGCTCCCCGACAGCCTGCCTGCGCTTGGTCCCGCCCGGACGCCCCGGGTGATCCATGCCTTCGGCAACGGCCATCTGGGCCTGACGCAATCCCCCGCCATGGCGCGGATCGTGGCCGATCTGCTCACCGGGCAGCGCCCGCCGATCGACATCACCCCGTTCTCCCCCGAAAGGTTCTGACATGGCCGTGCATACCTTCTCCTGCATCGACGGGCATACCTGCGGCAATCCGGTGCGGCTGGTCGCGGGGGGCGGGCCGCGGCTGGTGGGGGCCAACATGCTGGAAAAACGCGCTCATTTCCTGCGCGAGTTCGACTGGATCCGCACCGGGCTGATGTTCGAGCCGCGCGGGCACGACATGATGTCGGGCTCGATCCTCTATCCGCCGATGCGGGAGGATTGCGACGTCGCCGTGCTGTTCATCGAAACCTCGGGCTGCCTGCCGATGTGCGGCCACGGCACCATCGGCACCATCACCATGGGGATCGAGAACGGCCTGATCACGCCGCGCGCGCCCGGGCGGTTGTCGATCGAAACCCCGGCGGGCAAGGTCGACATCGCCTATCGGCAGGAGGGCCGCTTCGTCGAGGAGGTCCGGCTGACCAATGTGCCTTCCTTCCTGATGGCGGAGGGGCTGACCGCCGAGGTCGAGGGGCTGGGCGAGGTGGTCTTCGACGTGGCCTATGGCGGCAATTTCTATGCCATCGTCGAGCCGCAGAAAAGTTACCGCGACATGGCGGATTACTCCGCCTCCGACCTGATCGTGCTGGGCAACCGGCTGCGCGATGCGATTGCGGCGCGGTATGAATTCATCCACCCGCTGCATCCGGAAATCCGCGGCGTGCATCATATCCAATGGACCGGCGCACCGACACAGCCCGGCGCCCATGGCCGCAACGCCGTGCTTTACGGCGACAAGGCGATCGACCGCAGCCCCTGCGGCACCGGCACCTCGGCCCGGATCGCGCAACTGGCGGCGAAGGGGAAGCTGAGCACCGGCGATGAATTCTGGCACGAATCCATCATCGGGTCGATCTTCAAGGGCCGGGTGGAGGCACAGACGCAGGTCGGGAGCTTCGGCGCCATCGTGCCCTCGGTCGCCGGATGGGCGCGGCAGACCGGGTTCAACACGATCATGATCGACGACCGCGACCCCTTCGCCCATGGCTTCGTGGTGAAGTGACTCAGACGCGCTTCAGCGTGATGCCCAGCACGCGCCGAAGCCCCATCGCCATGACGGCGGTGCCGATCCCGCCCCAGACCGCATACGGCATGTCGCGCGCCGCGCGTTCCAGAAGCCGAGGTGGATCAGGCCAAGGCCACAGCCGGGTGAAGCCTTCGGAATATTGCATCCCGATCCCCCAGCCGATTTCCTTCAGCCCCGCCACGACCGGCAGGGCCGTCAGGCCGCGAGCCCCTTCGAGCCCATGTCCAGGAATTTCCTGCGCCGGTCCTTGATCAGATCGGCGGGCTTCCTGCCCTTCAGTTCGTCCAGCATGAAGGCGATTTCCGACCCCACCGCCGCGATAGTCGCCGCGCGGTCGCGCTGCGCGCCGCCCAGCGGTTCCTTGATGATCCGGTCGATCACCGCGAGTTTCTTCAGATCCTGCGCGGTCAGGCGCAGCGCCTCGGCGGCCTCACGCATCTTCTCGGCATCCTTCCACAGGATCGAGGCGCAGCCCTCGGGCGAGATCACCGAATAGACGGAATGTTCCAGCATCGCGATCCGGTTCGCCGTGGCGAAGGCCACCGCGCCGCCCGAACCGCCCTCGCCGATGATGACCGAGATCAGCGGCACGCCGATGGTCAGGCACTTCTCGGTCGAACGCGCGATCGCCTCGGCCTGCCCGCGTTCCTCCGCGCCCTTGCCCGGATAGGCGCCGGGGGTGTCGACCAGCGTGATCACCGGCAGCCGGAAGCGGTCCGCCATGTCCATCAGCCGGATCGCCTTGCGATAGCCCTCGGGGCGCGCCATGCCGAAGTTGCGCTCGATCCGGCTGGCGGTATCGGTGCCCTTCTCATGACCGATCACCACCACCGGCTGATCGTTGAACCGCGCCAGCCCGCCCATCACCGCGTGATCGTCGGCAAAGTTCCGGTCCCCCGCCAGCGGCGTGTATTCGGTGAAGATCGCCTCGATGTAATCCTTGCAATGCGGCCGGTCGGGATGGCGCGCCACCTGCGTCTTGCGCCAGGGCGACAGATCCTTGTAAAGATCGTGCAGCATGGTCGCGGCTTTCTTGTCGAGCGCGGCCGCTTCCTTCTCGACATCCATCTCTTCGTTGGCGCGTGCGAGCGCCCGCAGTTCCTCCGCCTTGCCTTCGATTTCGGCCAGCGGTTTTTCGAACTCGAGATAGGTGGTCATCGCAACCCTCCGTTACGCGGTGGCGTCTATATGCCCAGACGGCGGCGGAAATGCAACCAAGGCGGCCCGCAGCGGTAAATGGAAACGCCCCGGACCGGGGCCCGGGGCGTTCAGGTTCCCTCATGCAGGCAGGACCTCCCCTTCCTGCCGCTCCGGGAGCCGATTCGCTCGTGAATTGCCGTTCACGATTTGCCTAAGCTTTAATCATTTCTGCCTGCCTGACAATAACCTCTGCTTGCCGGATGGACGCCAAATCAACCAATCTGCCCTTGTAGACCGCCGCGCCCGCACCTTCGGCCTTGGCTTTCTCCATCGCGGCGAGGATTTCGCGCGCCTCGGTCACCGCGGCTTCGGAGGGCGTGAAGACCTCGTTGGCCAGTGCGACCTGCTTCGGATGGATCGCCCATTTGCCCACCATGCCCAACGTGGCGGAGCGCAGCGCCTGCGCGCGGAAGCCCTCGTCATCCGAGAAATCGCCGAACGGGCCGTCCACCGGCAGCAGGCCATGCGTGCGGCAGGCCGCCACGATCGCCGTCTGCGCCCAGTGCCACGGATCGGCCCAGTATTTCTGGCCCTCGCGGATCATGTAGTAGTTTTCCTGCGTCCCGCCGATGCCGGTGGTGGCCATCCCCATCGAGGCGGCGAAATCCGCCGCGCCAAGGCTCATCGCCTGAAGCCGGGGGGATGCGGCCGCGATTTCCTCGACATGGGCGATGCCGGCGGCGGTCTCGATGATCACCTCCAGGCTGATGTGCTTCTTGCGGCCCTTCGCCGCCTCGACCGCCGTCACCAGCGCATCGACCGCATAGACATCGGCGGCGCAGCCCACCTTCGGGATCATGATCTGGTCGATCCGCTCGGAACCCTCTTCCAGCAGTTCAACGATGTCGCGATACCAATAGGGCGTGTCGAGCCCGTTGATCCGCACCGACAGGTATTTGTCGCCCCAATCGACCTCGTGGCTCGCCTGGATGATGTTGCGCCGCGCCTGCGGCTTGTCATCGGGCGCCACCGCATCCTCAAGGTCGAGGTTGATCACATCCGCCGCCGATTGCGCCATCTTTTCAAAGATCGCCGGGCGGGAGCCGGGACCGAACAACTGGCAACGGTTCGGACGGGCGGGCGCGGCTGGCTGGACACGAAAGCTCATATTCCCTCACGGTAACGATGTTTCGATATGGTTCGATTGCGGGATATAATATTGCGCGCAGCACCGCAAGCCTGAGGATGCACCCGCAGAATCGGCCCTCAGGAACGGCCGAATCCGTCGAACCACCCCCGGCGCACAATTCCGCGGCCAAGCGGATCAGAGGCGCAAGAATCTGCGTCGCATCCCCCGCCCCCGCGCATTTTTCCCAAGAAATTCCGGCGCCCCGCGCTATTGTGTGGCGAATGGCCCGGAAACCGGGCGCCCTCCCGACAGGATACGAGGACCACATGTCGCTGATCAAACCCCCCTACCTTCTGTTCCTGGGCGATGCGCCCGACCAGCTGGCCGCCAAGGTCGCGCAGGGCATCAGGGACTGGCGCCCCGATTATGCCCTGGGCCAATACCGGATGCCGGGCTGCAAGGCGGATATGGGCCTGCCGGACATGGACCTGATGCAGGCGAAGGCGGCGGGGTGCAGGACGCTGGTGATCGGCGTGGCGAATCGCGGCGGCATCATTTCACCCGCGTGGAAAGAGGTGCTGGTGACGGCGCTGGAACAGGGGTTCGACCTGGCCTCGGGCCTGCATAACCTGCTGCGCGACGAACCCGAACTGGTGGCGGTGGCGCGGGAGCATGGCCGGGAACTGCATGACGTGCGTGTGCCCTCGGTGCAATATCCGATCGCGAATGGCGTGAAGCGCAGCGGCAAGCGGATGCTGGCCGTCGGCACCGATTGTTCGGTGGGCAAGATGTATACCGCGCTGTGCATGGAAAAGGAGCTGCGCGCCCGGGGGCAGAAGGCGACCTTCCGCGCCACCGGCCAGACCGGCATCCTGATCACCGGCGACGGCGTGCCGCTGGATGCGGTGATCGCCGATTTCATGGCCGGGTCGGTCGAATACCTGACGCCCGACAATGATGCCGACCACTGGGATCTGATCGAGGGTCAGGGCAGCCTGTTCCACGTCTCCTATTCCGGGGTGACGCTGGCGCTGGTGCATGGCGGGCAGCCCGATGCGCTGGTGCTGTGCCACGAACCGACGCGGCCCCATATGCGCGGCCTGCCCGGCTATACCCTGCCCTCGCTCGCCGATCTGCGCGATGTCGCGCTGCGGCTGGCGCAGGTGGGCAATCCGGCCTGCAAGGTGGTGGGGATTTCGGTCAACACCCAGCACATGGCCGAGGCCGAAGCGGTGGCCTATCTGGCGCAGGTCGAAGCGGACATGGGCCTGCCCGCCACCGATCCGTTCCGCTTCGGCGCGGCGAAGCTGGTCGATGCGCTGGCCGCGATCTGACGGGAGAAGACAGATGATCACCGTCACCGCGGATGTGTTCCGGCTGGCCGAAGTCTTCACCATTTCGCGCGGGAGCCGGACGGAGGCCAGGGTGCTCACCGTCCGGATCACCCGCGACGGCATCCTCGGCTGGGGCGAATGCGTGCCCTATGCGCGCTATGGCGAGAGCCTCGACAGCGTGACCGCACAGATCGAAAGCCTGCCCGGGGGGGATCACCCGGGCGGAGCTACAGCACGCCCTGCCCCCCGGCGCGGCGCGCAATGCGGTGGATTGCGCGCTGTGGGATCTGGAGGCGAAGGCGGCGGGGAAACGCGCCTGGGAGATCGCGGGCCTGCCCGCGCCGGGGCCGCTGACCACGGCCTATACGCTCTCGCTGGCGGCCCCGGAAACGATGCGGCGCAAGGCTGCGGAGAATGCGCATCGCCCGCTGCTGAAGATCAAGCTCGGCACGCCCGACGACATGCCCCGGCTGGAGGCGGTGCGGGCGGGCGCGCCGGAGGCCACGATCATCGTCGATGCGAACGAGGGCTGGACGAAGGAGGTCTATCTCGACCTCGCGCCGCATCTGCGGCGGCTGGGCGTCGCGCTGGTGGAACAGCCCCTGCCTGCGGCGGCAGACGAGGATCTGATCGGGCTCGACCGTCTGGTGCCGGTCTGCGCCGACGAAAGCTGCCACGACCGCGCGAGCCTCGCCCATCTGAAGGGCAAATACGACATGATCAACATCAAGCTCGACAAGACCGGCGGCCTGACCGAGGCGCTCGCGCTGCGCGACCTGGCCCGGGCGGAGGGCTATCAGGTGATGGTCGGCTGCATGGTGGGATCCTCGCTCGCCATGGCGCCCGCGGTGCTGGCGGCGCAGGGCGCGGAGGTGGTTGACCTTGACGGGCCGCTGCTTCTGGCCGAAGACCGCGACGCGCCGCTCCGCTACGAGGGTGGCAAGGTATTCCCGCCCGAACCGGGCCTGTGGGGCTAAGGAGACACGCATGAGCCGCATCGTCTATCTGAATGGCGAATATCTGCCCGAGGAGGAGGCGAAGGTCTCGATCTTCGACCGGGGCTTCGTGATGGGGGATGCGGTCTATGAGGTGACCTGCGTCCTCGACGGCAAGCTGACCGATTTCGACGGCCATATGGCGCGGCTGGCGCGCTCGCTGCGGGAATTGCAGATCACCTGCGACATCACGCCGGAGGAATGGCTGGCGATCCACCGCAGGCTGGTCGCGGAAAACGGGCTGACGCTCGGCGGCGTCTACCTTCAGGTCTCGCGCGGCAATGCCGGGGACCGGGACTTCCACTTCCCGCCCGCCGGCACCCCGCCGACCGTGGTGCTCTATACGCAGGAACAGCCGCATATGCTCGACGGCCCGAAGGTCGAAAAGGGCGTGAAGGTGATTTCGGTGCCGGATCTGCGCTGGCACCGGCGCGACATCAAGACGGTTCAGCTGCTTTGGGCGTCGCTGTCGAAAATGGCCGCCGAAGCCGCGGGCAAGGATGACGCCTGGTTCGTCGAGGACGGTTTCGTCACCGAAGGGTCGTCGAACAACTGCTATATCGTCAAGGGCGACACGATCATCACCCGCCCGCTGTCGAACGACATCCTGCACGGTATCACCCGCGCCGCGCTGATGAAGATCCTCGCGGAGCGGCAGATGAAGATCGAGGAACGCCCCTTCACCATCGCCGAAGCACAACAGGCCGACGAAGCCTTCTACACCTCCGCCTCCGCCTTCGTCATGCCGATCGTCGAGGTCGACGGCGTGGTGTTGGGCGACGGCAAGCCCGGCAAACTCTCGAAACGCCTGCGCGAAATCTACATCGAAGAAGCCCGCAAAAACGCGATCTGACCAAAGGCGGCCCCGCTCCCGCGGGGCCTGCGCTGTCGCTCGGACCGTCTTCTGATCCTCGGGGGTGAAGCCCTGTTTCCCTGCTATCGGTTTGCTCAGTTCGGACGATGATTTGAGCCCTTAGCCGTCACTCGTGTCTCTGGACTTGAAGGTCATAATCATTCTCTCACGGTCATGATCCAACAGCCATTCACTGAACGCGTGATAGGCTGGACGCAGCTTGTCGGGGTCAAGAGCAGCGAGATCCATGCCTCGATCATCGTAAACGTTCAGGACGACGCCCCGGTCGAAATCGACGATGTAGATCCTGCTCAACCATCTCGCCTTCGGGAAAATACCGATCTCGCGTGCCGTGCATGCCCATAGCAAAGCGTCTCGATCTTCACACGAACGCTTCATTTCCGCGCTGCACCAATAGGCGCAAAGATCTTCGCCAAACTCCGCGATATAGTCCCGGTCGTTAAGGGGAATGCGCTCAGGCTTGCTAAATTCCGCCTGAAATCCGATCTGTGCCAACGCCTTGAAGGATGACGCCGCTCGGGACGATCTGCGCTCACCATCGTAGTAGCAGACGATGGCAGTCAAGTTTAGTGACTGCTCAAAGACCGTCGCGGCCACCTCTCTGGCGCGATCCATCGCCCTCAGAAATCTGAGTGGATGTGAAGGCATCTCTCCACCGAGATCGAATCGCAGCGCATATTTCGCCTCGTAAAACAGCGAATCCGGAAAGCAATTCCATCCGAATACGTCCCTGATCCGCCCCGTCGGTGATATGTGCATGGTTGCCCCTCCGCGCCTGACAATGCAGGATGAACCGACTGGCTTCAACGTCCGGTTTGTCCCGCATAGCGGTCGGCGGTGTCAGCCCGACTACAGACCCATGGGTCTGCGCGTCCTACAAACCGCTGTCCGCCAGCACCATTTCCAGCACCGGCGCCAGCCGTTCGCCCCATTCGGCCTGTCCGGCGGGATCGCGGATCAGGTCGTTGCGGATTTCGATCAGCACGTTGGGGCGGCGGGGCGCCAGCGCGTGGCGGTCGATCGAATCGCCGTCAAGGTGCCCCGCATAGGGTTCGTTGTCACCGACGTTCAGCCCCTCCGCCGCCAGCGCGGCGATCAGCGGTTCGGCCAGACGGCGATCCTTGGGCGAGGACAGGATCCCCACTTCCCAGGGCCGGGGCGGCAGGCCGCGCAGCCGCGGGGTGAAGGAATGCACGGCGCAGATCACTGTATCCGGGCGGCGCGCGGCCTGCGCCGCCAGCGCAGCGTGATAGGGGCGGTGCAGATGGGTCAGGCGGGTCTCGACCCCGGTCGCCGATATGGCGCGATTCGCCGGGATGACCGTTCCGTCATAGATCTGCATCACCAGCGTCGGATCGTCTTCGCCCCGGTTCGGGTCGATCACCAGCCGGGAAAAATCGCTGTGGATCAGCGGCGCGTTCAGCCGCCCGGCCAGCGCCACGCCCACCCCCAGGGCCCCGACGTCATAGGCGATATGGCGCGCCATATCAGCGGGCGCGACGCCCAGATCGCCGCCCGAAACCCAGTCCGGCACCCGGTTCGTGGCATGGTCCACCGTCACCAGCCAGCGGCTGTTCCGGCCTTCGCTGATGATATGATAGGCAGAATTTTCGCTGATGGTCATGATTGCGTCGCCTGTTTCTGTCACGAGAGATTTACGGCAGCATGCGGCGGGGAGCCAGTTGCCTGCGCGCGGAAATTGCGCCATAGCTGGTCCTGCGCCACGAAGTGTTTGAAACTTAAGCATCGAGGCAGAATGAGACGCCTTCGCAACGTCAAGATCGTGGCCACGCTCGGCCCGTCATCTTCCGACTACAAGACCATCCGCGCCCTGTTTGAAGCCGGCGCGGACGTGTTCCGCCTGAACATGAGCCACGGCACCCATGCCGAGCAGAAGGTGCGGCACGACATCATCCGGCAGATCGAGGCCGATACCGGCCGCCCGATCGCCATTCTGGCCGACCTTCAGGGCCCGAAGCTGCGGGTCGGCACCTTTGCCGCCGGGGCCGCCGATCTGGAGGAGGGCGAACAGTTCCGCTTCGACCTCGACCCGGCGGAGGGCGACAGCCATCGTGTCTGCCTGCCGCATCCGGAGATTTTCGCCGCGCTGGAACCCGGCGCGCGGCTGCTGGTGAACGATGGCAAGATCCGGATGAAGGTCGTCCATTGCGGCCCGGATTTCGCCGAATGTCAGGTGACCACGGGCGGCACGATCTCCAACCGCAAGGGCGTGAACGTGCCCGATGTGGTGCTGCCGCTGGCGGCGCTGTCGGAAAAGGACCGGGCCGATCTGGAATTCGCCTGTTCGATCGGGGTGGACTGGCTCGCGCTCAGCTTCGTGCAGCGCCCCGAGGATGTGATCGAGGCGAAGGAGCTTGCGCGCGGGCGTGCCGCCGTGCTGTCGAAGATCGAAAAACCCGCCGCCGAACGCGCCTTTGATGCGATCCTTGAGGTCTCGGACGGGGTGATGGTCGCGCGCGGCGATCTGGGCGTGGAGCTGCCGGTCGAGGCGGTGCCGCCGATCCAGAAGCGTCTGGTGCGCAAATGCCGCGCCGCCGCGAAGCCGGTGATCGTCGCGACGCAGATGCTCGAAAGCATGATCGAAAGCCCGATGCCCACCCGCGCCGAGGTTTCCGACGTGGCGACGGCGATCTATGAGGGCGCCGATGCGATCATGCTTTCGGCCGAATCCGCCGCCGGGCGCTATCCGATCGAGGCGGTCCAGACGATGAACGCCGTGGCGCAATCGGTCGAGGGCGACACCACCTATCGCGAGGTGATCGAGGCATCGCGGCAGGTGAAGCGCCAGACCGTCGCCGACGGGATCGTCGCCGCCGCGCGCGAGATCGCGGAATCCACCGATATTTCCGCGATCTGCTGCTATACGCAGACTGGCAAGACGGTGGCGCTGATCGCGCGCGAACGGCCCCGGGTGCCGATCATCGCGCTTTCGCCGGAAACCGTTGCGCTGCGCCGACTCTGCCTGCGGTGGGGGGTGCATACGGTGCATTCGGAGGAGGTCGAGCGGTTCAAGATGGCGGTGGTCAACGCCGCCCGCGCCGCGCGCGACTATGGCTTTGCCGACGAGACGAACCAGATCGTCGTCGTCGCGGGCGTGCCCTTCAACGTGCAGGGCACGACGAACATCCTGCGCGTCGCGCCCTGCGACGAGCGGCTGATCTTCCGCACAGATCCGGAATGACCCTTGCCAAGCGCGGGGCGGTCCTGTAATGGCCGCCCCCTGACGTCATGTGCGGCCGGCCGATGTGGCATGCCGAGTCGCACATTCACCACTCGGAAGAGGAGATGGAAATGCCCAAGATGAAGACCAAATCGGCCGCCAAGAAGCGGTTCAAGTTCACGGCGACCGGCAAGGTTGTCGCGGGCCCTGCCGGCAAGCGCCACGGCATGATCAAGCGCTCGACGAAGTTCATCCGCGACAGCGCGGGCACGATGATCCTGTCCGATGCGGACGCGAAGATCGTCAAGAAATACATGCCCTACAACCGCTGATCAGGAGACCTGACACATGGCACGCGTCAAATCCGGCAAGGTCACTCACGCCGCGCACAAGAAGGTCCTGAAGGCCGCCAAGGGCTATTACTCGGCCCGCTCGCGGAACTTCCGCACCGCGACCCAGGCGGTCGACAAGGCGAACCAATACGCCACCCGCGACCGCAAGCAGCGCAAGCGCAACTTCCGCGCGCTGTGGATCCAGCGTATCAACGCCGCCGTCCGGGCCGTTGATCTGGAAATGACCTACTCGCGCTTCATCAACGGTCTGGCTCTGGCCGGGATCGAGGTGGACCGCAAGGTTCTGGCCGATCTGGCCATCCACGAGCCCGAAGCTTTTGCGGCCATCGTCGAAAAGGCGAAGGCTGCCGCGGCTGCGTAATCTCCCGTTCGGGAAGACATGACGAACCCCGCGCCGGCTTCGCCCGGGGCGGGGTTTTTGTTTCCTGCGCTTGAAAATGCGCAAGGGCGCGGCTAGCACGGGCCCGACCAGACAGGAGTTGGACATGGACGCGCTCAAGTCGAAATATCTGGAGGGCATCGCTGGGGCCGCGGACGAAGCGGCGCTGGAAGAGTTGCGGCTGGCCGCCCTTGGCAAGAAGGGCGAGATCAGCCTGATGATGCGCGAACTGGGCCGGATGTCGCCCGAGGAGCGGCAGACCACGGGCGCCGCGCTGAACCTGCTGAAGACGGAAATCGACGCGGCGCTGCGCGCGAAGAAAGAGGCGCTGGCGGATGCGGCGCTCGACGCGCGGCTGAAGGGCGAATGGCTGGACGTCACCCTGCCCGGCCGCCCGCGCCGTCAGGGCACAATCCATCCGGTCAGCCAGGTGATGGATGAGGTCACCGCGATCTTCGCCGACATGGGCTTTGCCGTGGCCGAGGGGCCGCAGATCGAATCCGACTGGTATAATTTCGACGCGCTGAACATCGCGCCCGAACATCCCGCGCGGCAGGAGCACGACACCTTCTTCATGGCCCGCGCAGCGGACGACCCGCGCCCGCCGCATGTGCTGCGCACCCATACCTCGCCGGTGCAGATCCGCGCGATGCAGCAGCGCGGCGCGCCCGTGCGGGTGATCGCGCCGGGCCGGGTCTACCGGATGGACATGGACCAGACCCACGCGCCGATGTTCCACCAGGTCGAGGGCATGGCGATCGGCCGCGACATTTCGATGGCGAACCTGAAATGGACGCTCGAAGAATTCTGCAAGGCGTTCTTCGAGGTGCCGGATGTCGAACTGCGCTTCCGCGCCTCGCATTTCCCGTTCACGGAACCTTCGGCCGAGGTCGATATTCGCTGTTCCTGGGCCGGCGGGCAATTGAAGATCGGCGAGGGGGATTCGTGGCTGGAGATACTGGGCTCCGGCATGATGCAGCCCAAGGTTCTCGCGGCGGGCGGCATCGACCCGAACGAATGGCAGGGTTTCGCCTTCGGCATGGGCATCGACCGGATCGCGATGCTGAAATACGGCATTCCGGATTTGCGGGCGTTCTTTGAATCCGACCTGCGCTGGCTGCGCCACTACGGCTTCGCCGCGCTCGACCTGCCGACGGTGTTCGGGGGGCTGAGCCGGTGAGTGAAAGTCTAACTGGCGAACTGGCCTATGACAGGCAAGCCGCGAGCCGTATTTTTTCCCTTACCGGGGGCATCATTGCCGCAACATCGCTTTTTATTTGTGTTGCGTTTGTATTCTCGACCCTTCCGAAAGGTGGCATCGAAAAAATCGCAACGCCCGACAATTTCGTTATCGGAGCGATCTTCTATGCATTGTCTTTCGTCGTAAGCTTCATTTTTACCGGACTTCTTGCCGTAAGCCTAAAGGAAGTATTCCCACAATGGCCTTCATTGAGGAGTGTAGAGACACCGCTTTGGAAAGACTCGAGTGACAGGCGGGATGGCGCTCATACCTATCTGGTAGGTGCCGTAGGCGTGGCTTGGGGCGGATTATACATCATTTCCGCAAGCTTTGCCCTTCTGTTTCCAGATCTGTTGTATAAGTCACTCGTCTTCCTCTTCACCTCACGAGGTAGATTGCTCATTTTTCAGGGAATTATCCTGTCACTCCTCCCCTATCTATATCTGCGCCTCAAAAAGACGGAATCCGTCTTTGATTTCTTCATGAAAGCCATGTTGTTCCTGGGTCTTCTCTTTATAGCCTGCGGCCTTCATATGTTACGCGAATGATGAGGATCAAAAATGAAATTCACCCTCTCCTGGCTGAAAGACCATCTCGACACGTCTGCCACCGTCGAGGACATCGCCGATACGCTGACCGACCTCGGGCTTGAGGTTGAGGGCGTTGTCAATCCGGCGGCGCGGTTGGCGCCGTTCACGCTGGCAAAGGTGCTCCATGCCGAGAAGCATCCGGATGCAGACAAGCTCCGCGTCTGCACCGTGCTGACGGACGAAGGTGAAAAGACCATCGTCTGCGGTGCGCCGAATGCGCGGGCGGGGATCACCGTCGTGCTGGCGAAGCCCGGTGACTATGTGCCGGGCCTCGATGTCACGCTCGGCGTCGGCAAGATCCGCGGCGTTGAAAGCCTTGGCATGATGTGTTCGGAGCGCGAACTCGAACTCTCCGACGAACACAACGGCATCATCGAACTGCCCTCGGGCGAGGTCGGGCAGAAGTTCACCGACTGGCTGGCCGAGAACCGCCCCGATGCGGTGGATCCGGTGATCGAGATCAAGATCACCCCGAACCGCCCCGATGCGCTTGGCGTGCGGGGCATCGCGCGGGATCTGGCCGCGCGCGGTCTGGGCGTGCTGAAACCGCTGGAAATTGAGGCGGTGCCCGGCGGTTTCGACAGCCCGATCGGGGTGGAGATCGACCCGGCGCTGAAGGCAAAGGGCTGCCCTCTGTTCGCGGGCCGGATGATCCGGGGCGTGACCAATGGCGAAAGCCCGGACTGGCTCAAGGAACGGCTGACGGCGATCGGCCTGCGGCCGATTTCGGCGCTGGTCGATATCACCAACTATTTCACCTATGACCTGAACCGCCCGCTGCATGTGTTCGACGCGGCGAAGGTGACGGGCAATCTGCGGATCGTGCCCGCGGTCGAGGGGGACAAGATCCTCGCGCTCGACGGCAAAACCTATGCGCTGAAACCCGGGATGATGGTGATCAGGGACGACACCGGCCCCGAGAGCATCGCGGGCATCATGGGCGGCGAGCATTCGGGCTGCACCGAGGCGACCACGGATGTGTTCCTCGAATGCGCTTACTGGGATCCGATCCCGGTGGCGGCGCAGGGCCGGGCGCTGAAGATCAATTCGGACGCGCGCTATCGGTTCGAGCGCGGCGCGGACCCGGCCTTCACCCTGCCGGGGCTGGAACTGGCGACGCAGATGGTGCTGGATCTGTGCGGTGGCGAGGCGTCGAACGTGGTGATGGATGGCGCGGTGCCGAACACGGATCGCGCCTATCGGCTGGACCCCGCGCGGGTGATCAGCCTCGTCGGCATGGATATTCCGGCCGAAACCCAACGTGCCACGCTGCTGGCGCTTGGCTTCACCTTCGACGGCGATATGGCCCATGTGCCGAGCTGGCGCCCCGATGTTCTGGGCGAAGCCGATCTGGTCGAGGAAGTCGCGCGGATCGCTTCGCTGACGAAGCTCAAGGGCAAGCCGATGCCGCGAGAAACCGCGGGCGTCCCCGGCCCGGTGCTGACGCCGATGCAACTGCGCGAACGGATGGCGCGGCGGACGATCGCGGCGCTTGGCTATAACGAATGCGTCTCCTACAGCTTCATCGACGCGACATCGGCGGCGCTGTTCGGCGGCGGGGCGGAGGCCACGCGGATCGAGAATCCGATTTCGTCCGAGATGACCCATATGCGGCCCGATCTGCTGCCCGGCCTGTTGCAGGCGGCGGCGCGGAACCAGGCGCGGGGCTTTGCCGATCTGGCGCTGTTCGAGGTCGGCCCGGCCTTCACCGGCGGCGAACCGGGCGAGCAGGTGGTGCAGGCGGCGGGGCTTCTGGTGGGTGCTTCGGCGCCGCGCGACCCCTGGGGCTCGCGCCGTCCGGTGGACGTCTACGATGCCAAGGCGGATGCCGAGGCGGTTCTGGCCGCGATCGGCGCCCCGGCCCGGGTGCAGATCAACCGCAAGCTGGCCGGGTGGTGGCATCCGGGGCGGGCGGGGAATGTGGCGCTTGGCCCGAACGTGCTGGCGACCTTCGGCGAGGTCCACCCGCGTGTGCTGCGCGAAATGGGCGTGAAGGGGCCGGCGGTGGCCTTCACCCTCTGGCTGGAAAACGTGCCCTTCCCGAAAGTAAAAACGCCGACGCGGCCCGCGCTGGAAATATCCGAGCTGCATGCGGTCGAGCGCGATTTCGCCTTTGTCGTCGATACTTCGGTCGAGGCGATCACGGCGGTGAACGCGGCCTATGGCGCGGACAAGGCGCTGGTCACCGCGGTTTCGGTGTTCGACCAGTTCACCGGGGCGAAGGCCGAGGAACAGATGGGCGCGGGCAAGAAATCCCTCGCGCTCGCCGTGCGGCTGCAACCGAAGGACAAGACCCTGACCGATGCCGAGATCGAGGCCGTGGCGGCGAAGATCGTCGACAAGGTGACGAAGGCAACCGGCGGAACGCTGCGCGGCGCCTGATCGGCGCCCTTGCCGGGATCCGGGGGCCTGCCCCCGGGTTCTGGAAGGATCACGGCCTTCCCCGGATTCAGGGGGCACGCCCCTGTCCGAAGGACACCCGGACCCGGCTCAGCGCCGCGCCGTCAGGCCGGGGGCACCCTCTTCGACATGGCCGATCACTGCGGCGGCGTCAAAACCCGCGGCGTGGAACAGGCCCAGCACCCCCGCCGCCGCTTCCGGCGCGCAGGCCACCAGAAGCCCGCCGCTGGTCTGCGGATCGCTCAGCAGCGCGCGGTCGAGATCGGTCAGCCCGTCGAGCGTGACCTCCGCCCCATAGCTCGCCCAGTTGCGCCCCGAGGCTCCGGTGACATGGCCCGCCTCGGCCAGCGCCCGCGCGCCCTCAAGGAACGGCACGCTGTTCCAGTCGATCACCACCCGCAGCCCGGCGCCCCGCGCCATTTCCAGCGCATGGCCCGCCAGCCCGAACCCCGTTACATCGGTGATCGCATGGACCCCCGGCATCCGCGCCAGATCCGGCCCCGGCGTGTTCAGCCGCGTGGTCGAGGCCACCATCCGCGCGTAGCCCGCCGGATCCAGCGCGCCCTTCTTCAGCGCGGCAGAAAACACGCCAACGCCCAACGCCTTGCCCAGGATCAGCACATCGCCGGGCCGGGCATCGGCATTGCGCTTCAGGTTCGCCGGATCGAGCAACCCGATCGCCACCAGCCCGTAGATCGGTTCGACCGAATCAATCGTATGCCCGCCCGCGATCGGAATGCCCGCCGCGCGGCAGGCCTCGGCGCCGCCATCCAGAATCGCCCGGATCGTGCCCTGCGACAGCCGGTTCACCGGCATCCCCACCAGCGCCAGCGCGAAGATCGGCGTGCCGCCCATCGCATAGACGTCGCTGATCGCATTGGTCGCGGCGATGCGGCCGAAGTCGCGCGGATCGTCCACGATCGGCATGAAGAAATCCGTCGTCGCCACGATCGCCTGGTTCGGGCCGACCTGATAAACGGCGGCATCGTCCGAGGTCTCGATCCCCACCAGCAGCTCGGGCGGCACCGGCAGGGCCGTCGCCCCGCGCAGGATGCCTTCCAGAACGCCGGGCGCGATCTTGCAGCCGCAGCCGCCACCATGGGCGAGCGAGGTCAGGCGCGGCTCTTCCGGGGTGATGTCTTCGGCCATGGCGGTCTCCTTCGGACTGTTTCCAATGGTGTGCCACCGCGGGCGGGCGGGGGCAAGCACCCCTCGTTATATCCATTTGGATACAACGATTTCCGCACATTACCCGCGGGTGATGCGCGGCAGGTTTCGTTGACTTGGCAGTCAAAAAGCGGGATACCTCAGGATACCGATCTAAAGATCAAGATTGAGACAGGTAATGAGGAGGGTCACATGAATATCGACCTTTCGCGCCGCAGCTTCCTGAAGCTGGCCGGGGCGGGGGTGGCGGCGTCATCGCTCGGGGCCATGGGCTTCGGCGCGGCAGAGGCGGCCGAGGCTGCTCATGTCCGGGCCTTCAAGCTGGCAGCCACCACCGAAACGCGCAACACCTGCACCTATTGCTCCGTCGCCTGTGGGATCATCATGTATTCCAAGGGCGATCTGAAGATCGGCGAACAGGCGGAACTGCTCCACATCGAAGGCGATGCGGACCACCCGACGAACCGCGGCACGCTCTGCCCCAAGGGCGCCGCGCTGAAGGATTTCGTGAAGTCCGAGACCCGCGCCACCCAGCCGCGCATCCGCAAGCCGGGCGGCACCGAATGGCAGGACATCACCTGGGAAGCGGCCTTTGACAAGATCGCCCGCGCGATCAAGGACGACCGCGACCAGAACTTCATCGCCACGAATGCCGAGGGCACGCCGGTCAACCGCTGGCTGAGCGCCGGGTTCCTGGCCGCCTCCGGAACCACCAACGAGACCGCATGGCTGACCTATAAGGTCGTGCGCTCGATGGGGATGCTGAGTTTCGACAACCAGGCACGCGTCTGACACGGCCCCACGGTAGCCAGTTTGGCTCCAACTTTCGGCCGCGGCGCAATGACGAACGCCTGGACTGACATCAAGAACACCGACCTCGCGCTGGTGATGGGCGGCAATGCCGCCGAGGCCCACCCCTGTGGCTTCAAATGGGTCACCGAAGCAAAGGCGCATCGCGGCGCCAAGCTGATCGTGGTCGATCCGCGCTTCACCCGCACGGCCTCCGTGTCGGATTACTATGCCCCGATCCGTCCGGGTTCGGATATCGCCTTCCTGATGGGGGTGATCCGCTGGTGCATCGCCAACGACAAGGTGCAGTGGGAGTATGTGAAGAACTACACCAATGCCGCCTTCCTGGTGAAGGAGGGCTTCGGCTGGTCCGACGGGCTGTTCAACGGCTATGACGAGGACAAGCGCGCCTATGACATGTCCGACTGGGAATACCAGATCGGCGAGGATGGCTATGCGCTGGTGGATCCGACGCTCACGCATCCGCGCTGCGTCTGGAACCTGCTGAAGCAGCATGTCGAGATCTACACCCCCGAACTGGTCGAAACCATCTGCGGCACGCCGAAGGACCGCTACCTGAAGGTCTGCGAGGCGATCGGGGAATGTTCGGCGCGCGACAAGGTGATGACCTCGATGTATGCGCTCGGCTGGACGCAGCATGCGAAAGGCGCGCAGAACATCCGCGGCATGGCGATGTTGCAGCTCATCCTGGGCAATATCGGGATGATGGGCGGCGGGGTGAACGCGCTGCGCGGGCACTCGAACATCCAGGGGCTGACCGACATCGGCCTGATGTCGAACCTGATCCCGGGCTACATGAACATCCCGCGCGATACCGAGGTCGATTACGCCACCTATGCGGCGGGCAAGGCGAACAAGCCGCTGCGCCCGGGGCAGACCAGCTTCTGGCAGAACTACATGAAGTTCTTCGTGTCGTTCCAGAAGGCGATGTGGGGCGATGCCGCGACGGCCGAAAACGACTGGGCCTATCACTACCTGCCCAAGCTCGACGTGCCGACCTACGACATCCTGCGCACCTTCGACATGATGTCGCGGGGCGAGGTGAACCTCTACTTCTGTCAGGGGTTCAACCCGATGCTGTCCTTCCCCAACCGGGGCAAGGTGACGCAGGCACTGTCGCGGCTGAAACTGCTGGTGGTCATGGACCCGTTGCAGACGGAGACCGCGCATTTCTGGGAAGACCACGGCCAGTTCAACGATGTCGATCCGAGGGCGATCCAGACCGAGGTGCTGGAACTTCCGACGACCTGCTTC
This sequence comes from Paenirhodobacter sp., assembly GCF_047600745.1. Classification (GTDB taxonomy): domain Bacteria; phylum Pseudomonadota; class Alphaproteobacteria; order Rhodobacterales; family Rhodobacteraceae; genus Rhodobacter. The sequence continues at coordinate 1,589,145 of NZ_JASGKI010000004.1, forward strand.
GCCGAGGACGAGGGCGCGGTGATCAACTCCGGCCGCTGGCTGCAATGGCACTGGGCGGGGGCAACGCCGCCGGGTCAGGCCAAGCCGGATACCTGGATCATGGCGAACATCTTCCTGCGGGTGCGCGAGCTTTACCGCAAGGAGGGCGGCGCCTTCCCGGATCCGATCATGAACCTGAGCTGGGAATACGAGGACGCCCTTGAACCGACGCCCGCGGAACTGGCGAAGGAGATGAACGGCCGCGCGCTGAAGGATCTGCATGATCCGAAGGATCCGGCCAAGCTGCTGGTGGCGGCGGGCAAGCAATTGCCGAACTTCGGCGTGATGCGCGACGACGGCTCGACGATGGCGGGCTGCTGGATCTTTGCCGGCAGCTGGACCGAGGACGGCAACATGATGGCGCGGCGGGACAATTCCGACCCCGGCGACGCGGGCACCTTCCTGAACTGGACCTGGGCCTGGCCGGCGAACCGGCGCATCCTCTACAACCGCGCCTCGGCGGATATGGAGGGCAAGGCCTGGGATCCGAGCCGCAAGCTGATCGAGTGGAACGGCGAGAAATGGACGGGTTACGACGTGCCCGACATCGCCCCCACCGCGAAGCCCGGCGAGGTCATGCCCTTCATCATGACCAACGAGGGCGGCGGGCGGCTGTTCTCGCGCAAGCTGATGGTGGACGGGCCGTTCCCGACCCATATGGAGCCCTTCGAGAGCCCGATCGAAAACGTGCTGAACCGCAAGATCCGGGGCAACCCGGCGGCGCGGATCTTCCCGGCCGACCTGGCGCAACTGGGCAACAGCGCGGACTTCCCGTTCGTGGCGACGTCCTACCGGCTGACCGAGCATTTCCACTACTGGACCAAGCACAACCGGGTGAATGCCGTGTTGCAGCCGGAGTTCTTCGTGGAGATCAGCGAGGAACTGGCCGCAGAAAAGGGCATCAAACGCGGGCAGCAGGTCCGGGTCTGGAGCGCGCGCGGCGAGGTCTGGGCGAAGGCGCTGGTGACGAAGCGGATCAGGCCGCTGATCTGTGACGGCAAGCCCGTCCATGTCATCGGCATCCCGCTGCACTGGGGCTTCATGGGCGCGGCACGCAAGGGGTTCGGGCCGAACAGCCTGACGCCCTTCGTCGGTGACGCGAACATCCAGACGCCGGAGTTCAAGGCCTTCCTCGTCAACATCGAACCCGTGGAGAAAGGGCCTCTGGCATGACCCAACGCGCCCCCCAACCCACCACCGCGGCCGCCAACCCGCCGGTGCAGCCGATGGAGTCGAACCTGCTGCCGTCGGATGTCGTGCGGGCCTCGGCCACGCCGAACCTGCCGAAGCCCGACCGGAAGCTGACCGAGGTGGCGAAGCTCATCGACGTGTCGAAATGTATCGGCTGCAAGGCGTGTCAATCGGCCTGTATCGAGTGGAACGATACCCATCCGGACGTGGAAACCAACGTGGGGGTTTACGAAAACCCCCACGACCTGACGCCCGACATGTTCACGCTGATGCGCTTCACCGAATACGAAAACCCCGAAACCGGGGATTTCGAATGGCTGATCCGCAAGGACGGCTGCATGCATTGCGAGGATCCGGGCTGCCTGAAATCCTGTCCGGCGCCCGGCGCGATCGTGCAGTATTCCAACGGCATCGTGGACTTCATCCACGACAATTGCATCGGCTGCGGCTATTGCGTCACGGGCTGCCCCTTCAACATCCCCCGGGTGTCGAAGAAGGATCACAAGAGCTACAAATGCACGCTCTGTTCCGACCGGGTGGCGGTGGGCCAGGGTCCGGCCTGTGCCAAGGCCTGCCCGACGCAATGTATCACCTTCGGCCCGAAGGAAGAGATGAAGGCCCATGCCGCCGAGCGGATCGAGGATCTGAAATCGCGCGGCTATGAAAACGCCGGGCTTTACGATCCGCAGGGCGTGGGCGGCACGCATGTGATGTATGTGCTGCATCACGCCGACAAGCCGGGGCTTTATGCCGGCCTGCCCGAGGAACCGCGGATTTCCCCGGTGGTCGAGGGCTGGAAGGGTCCGGCAAAGTCGGTGGGTCTGGTGGCGGCGGGCCTCGCCGTGGCGGGCGCGGCGCTGCACGGGCTTTTTGCCAAGCCGAACGCGGTTTCCGCGCATGAGGAAGAGGAAGCCGAGGAACTGGTTCACGAGGCCATCGAGGACGGGGAGGATAAGGCATGAAACGCGAATATTCCGCCCCCGGCGACGAGATCGAGACGATCGAACCCGTCACCGTGGTCCGCTACCGGGGCTATACCCGGCTGAACCACTGGGTCACGGCGGGGTGCATGATCGTGCTGCTGCTGACGGGGCTGGCGTTCTTCCACCCGGCGCTGTTCTTCCTCACCGGCCTGTTCGGCGGCGGGCAGAATGCGCGCTGGCTGCATCCGCTGGTGGGGGTGGTGCTGTTCATCAGCTTCTTCATCCTGTTCTTGCAGATGTGGCGGCTGAACCTGCCCAACCGCGACGATATCGAATGGGCGAAACACACCCCCGACGTGCTGGCCGGGCGGGAGGAAAACCTGCCCGAGCTTGGCAAGTACAACGCCGGGCAGAAGACCGTGTTCTGGGCGATGGCGGGGGGGATCGTCGTGCTGATCGTCACCGGCGTGATGATCTGGGAACAGTATTTCCCGCATATCGTCTCGATCCCGGTGCGCCGGGTGGCGGTGGCGGTGCATGCGCTGGTGGCTCTCGGAATCGTCTTCGTCTTCATCCTGCACGTCTACGCGGCGATCTGGACCCGGGGCACGATCCGCGCGATGACGCGCGGCACGGTGACCGGCGGCTGGGCCTTCCGCCATCACCGCAAATGGTTGCGCGAACTGGCTGGACGGCAGGGCAACGGCCCGGCAGAATGAGACGATGACGACCACATTGCAACCCGACCCTTCGGTCATCGGCGGCGTTGCCCGCGCGCCTTTCGTGCTGCTGCCGGATCCGGCGCGGCTGTTTTCGGTGCGGGCGAAGCGGTTCGGCTTTCTGGCGCCCAGTTCGAACCTTGGCCCCTATCTGGCGTTCCTCGGCGCGCTGAGCACGGTTCAGGCCGGGCTGGTGGCGGATCTGCCCCCCCTGGCGCCGGTCGGACCCGCGCGGGCCGGGGGCATGCCGCCGATCGACCGCGCCGCGCTGGCCGATGATCCGGCACTGCACGACACGCTGGCCCGGCTTTGCGCGCGGGCGGCGGAGCTTGAGATGCCCGATCCCGCGCGGCTGGCGCTCGCGGCCGTGGCCGCCGCCACGGGGGACGACCGGCGCTGGCTGCTCGCGAATGTGCTGGCCGATACCATCCCCGAAGACAGTGCCGCGCCGCATCTGTTCGCCGCTGCGGCGGTGCAGGTGCATCTGGCGCGGCTCGCCGCCACGCTGGACGCGGCGCGGCTGGTTCCGGTAGAGACCGGGGTCTGCCCCTGCTGCGGCGGGCGGCCGGTGTCCTCGCTGGTGCGGACGGTGGGCGAGGTGGAAAACGTCCGCTACGCCACCTGCGCCACCTGCGCCACGCAGTGGAACGAGGTGCGGATCAAATGCCTGTCCTGCGGCTCGACCGAGGGCATCACCTATCGCTCCGCCGAAACGGCGACGGCGACGGTGAAGGCCGAATGCTGCTCGAAATGCCATTCCTGGGTGAAAATCTTCTACGCGGTGCAGAACCCGACGCTCGACCCGGTGGCCGATGATGTCGGCAGCCTCGGGCTCGACCTGCTGATGCAGGACAGCCCGTTCCGCCGCGCCGGATTCGACCCGTTCCTCGTGGGGTATTGATGCAGGCGCTGCGCGCATTGCCCTCGGTCGATCAGGTGCTGCTGTCGGATACCGGGCAGGCGCTGGTGGCCGCGCATGGCCGGACGGCGGTCGTGGCGGCGCTGCGGCGGCGGCTGGACCTCGCGCGCGGGGCGATCCGGGCGGGCGAGGCGGGGGCCGAGATCGCGGCGCTGATCCCCGGGCAGGTGGCCGAAGACCTCGCGGCGGCGGCGCGCTCTGCCCTGCGGCCGATGCTGAACCTGACGGGAACGGTGCTGCACACCAATCTGGGCCGGGCGATCCTGGCCGAAGAGGCCATTGCGGCGGCCAGCGCGGCGATGGCGGCGCCGCTCGCGCTGGAATTCGACCTCGACACCGGCGGGCGCGGGCAGCGGGACAGCCATCTCAAAGGCCTGCTGTGCGAGCTGACCGGGGCCGAGGACGCGACCATCGTCAACAACAACGCCGCCGCCGTGCTGATCGCGCTCAACACGCTTGGACAGGGGCGCGATGCCATCGTCTCGCGCGGCGAGCTGATCGAGATCGGCGGCGCCTTCCGGATGCCCGACATCATGGCCCGCGCCGGGGTCCGCCTGCACGAGGTCGGCACCACCAACCGCACCCATCCGCGCGATTACGAAGGCGCCATCGGGCCGGAGACCGGGCTGATCCTCAAGGTCCATACCTCGAATTACCGGATCGAAGGCTTCACCGCTGAGGTGCCCGCCCCGCAACTGGCGCAGATCGCCGCGAAGGCCGGGGTGCCGCTGCTGAACGATCTGGGCGCCGGGTCGCTGGTCGACCTCGCGCGCTACGGGCTGCGGCGCGAACCCACGGTGGCCGAGGCGGTGGCCGAGGGCGCGGATCTGGTGACCTTCTCGGGCGACAAACTTCTGGGCGGGCCGCAGGCGGGGTTCATCGTCGGGCGGCGCGACCTGATCGCGGCGATCGACAAGAACCCGCTGAAACGCGCGCTGCGGCTCGACAAGATCCGGATCGCCGCGCTGGAAGCGACGCTGCGGCTTTACCGCGATCCGGATCGGCTGGCCGAGCGGCTGCCGACGCTGCGGATGCTGGCCCGGCCACAGGCCGAGATCGCCGCGCAGGCCGCGCGGCTCGCGCCCCTCGTCGCGGCCCGCACCGGCTGGCAGGTCGAACCCTGCGCCTGCACCAGTCAGGTCGGCTCGGGCGCGCTGCCGGTGGACACCATCCCCTCCGCCGGGCTGCGCATTACCGGCGCGGCGCCCGAAACGCTGGCGGCACGGCTGCGCACGGGCGAAACGCCGGTGATCGGGCGGATCCGCGACGGGGCATTGATCCTTGATCTGCGCTGCCTCGGGCGCGACGAAGACCTTCTTGCCGCGCTATGATCGTTGGCACAGCGGGGCATATCGACCATGGTAAGACCGCGCTGGTCAAGGCGCTGACCGGCGTCGATGCCGACCGTCTGGCCGAGGAAAAGGCCCGCGGCATCACCATCGACCTGGGCTTTGCCTATGCCGATCTGGGCGGCGGCGCGATCACCGGCTTTGTCGACGTGCCGGGGCACGAGCGGCTGATCCACACCATGCTGGCGGGCGCGGGCGGGGTGGATTTCGCACTCCTGGTCGTGGCGGCGGATGACGGGGTGATGCCGCAGACGCGCGAACATCTAGCGATTCTGGACCTGCTGGGGCTGGGCCGGGGGATCGTCGCGCTGACCAAATCCGATCTGGCCGATCCCGCGCGGATCGCCGAAGTCACCGCGCAGATCCGCGACCTGCTCGCCCCGACCGCGCTGCGCGACGCGCCGATCCTGCCGGTATCCTCGCTGACCGGGGCGGGGATCGACGGGCTGCGCGCCGCGCTGGTCGCCGCCGAAGCCGAAACCGCCCTGCGCCATGCCGAGGGGCCGATGCGTCTCGCCGTAGATCGCAGTTTCAGCCTGCCGGGCGCGGGCACCGTTGTCACCGGAACCGTGCTGTCGGGCAGTGCGCGGATCGACGACGAGGTGACGGTCAGCCCCACGGGCCTTTCCGCCCGCATCCGTTCGATCCATGCGCAGAACCGCCCCGCGCAGCAGGCGCTCGCCGGGCAACGCTGTGCGCTGAACCTCGCGGGGGAGGCGATCCACAAGGAGGCGATCCATCGTGGCGATGTCGTCCTGGCCCCCGCGCTCCATGCGCCGACCGACCGGATCGACGCGCGGCTGACCGTGCTGCCGTCCGAGCCGAAGCCGCTCGGCACCTGGTTCCCGGCGCGGCTGCACAGCCATTCGGTCGAGGTCGGCGCCCGGATCGTGCCCCTGGCCGATCCGATCGCGCCGAGCGAAGCGGGGCCGGTGCAACTGGTGCTGGACCGGCCGATTGCGGCGGCGGTGGGGGACCGGTTCATCCTGCGCGACACCTCGGCCAGCCGGACTATCGGCGGCGGCACCTTCCTCGACCTGCGCGCCCCGGCCCGCAAGCGGCGTGGGCCGGAGCGGATCGCCCTGCTGAATGCCAGCGCCGAGACAGATCCGGGCCGCGCGCTGCGGGCGCTCGCCGCGCTCGCACCGGTGGACCTGCCCGCCTTCCTGCGCGACCGGGGGCTACATGATGCCGGGCCGCTCGATGATCTGGTGCGGCTCGGGCCGCTGGTGCTGCTCCCCGCGATGCGCGCCGCACTGACCGCGACCACCCTCGACCGGCTGGCCGAATTCCATGCCGAGAACGCCGACCTGCCCGGCATGGGCCGCGAGCGGCTGCGCATCGCGCTGACCCCGCGCCTGCCCAAGGATCTGTTCCAGACCTTTCTGCGCGAAGAATCCGACGCCGGGCATGTGGTGCTGGAGGGCGCCTTCATCCGCCTGCCGGGGCATGAAATCACCCTGACCCCGGCGGATGAGGCGCTGTGGGAGCGGATCCAGCCGATGCTCCTTGGCGCCGTCCGTTTCCGCCCGCCGCGCGTGCGCGACATCGCCACGGACCTGGGGCTGGACGAGCGCGAAATCCGCCGGGTGCTGAAGCTGACACAGCGGCTTGGCCGCACCGATCAGATCGCGCAGGACCATTTCTTTGCGCGCGCCACCACGCGCGAGATGGTCGCCATCGCCCGCGATGTCGGCGGCGCGGACTGGTTCGGCGCCCCCGCCTTCCGCGACCGGATGGACAATGGCCGGAAAGTCGCGATCCAGATCCTCGACTTCTTCGACCGCCACGGCGTAACCTTGCGGCGCGGCGATCTGCGGCGCATAAACCCGCACAGGGTCGATCTGTTCGACTGAGGAAGGGAATCGTCCCCGGTGGGGCGGCCGGTCTTCAAAACCGGTTGGGGCAGCGAGCCTGTCCCGGGTGGGTTCGACTCCCACTCCCCTCCGCCACCCTATTGATTTTATTTCACATACCCGAAAATCTCGCCCATGTCCCGCCATGGAAAATCGGGGGACTGGATCACCTTCCGTTTGATGGAAAGTCGTCTGTGTTCGCAAAATACGAAGATTTGTTCTTCAGGAGATTCAACGGTTAGCCTTGGAAAAGGGCGGGCCCCGGGCATGCTCAACCGCCAATCGGAAGCCGGAATTTCCGAATGCCAAGGGGTATACGGATCGCGTTGGAGCGACGCGCCCGGGGGCAGAACACATGCAATGAGCGAGCCGACTCGGATAGCCCTCTGATGGGATTGGTTTCCGCCGCCGTCACGTTGAACATTTTCCAACCGAGCCCGATATGGGAGCCTTGCGGCGGACCAATATCGCCGTTCCACGTCCCAGGTTTTTCCGGAAACATTTCGGCAAAAGAATCGATCTGATCGCCGCCCTTGCCAAGCATGCAGGGAAGCCGCCCGGTCGCTGAGCATGTAAATGCCGACATCGACGCCTCCGTTCAGAGACACCCGGAGCGCCGAAAACGATGGCTTTTCAAACGGTTCCTCTTGCGAATATATGCCCAGTCGAGGCGCCCCCTGCCGTGGTCCAAAGGCCCCCTTCCGGCCTGCGCTCCGCACGCACAAGACGAGGCTCCGCTTGCCCGCGCATTCGGGAGGGGTCCGTGCGGCGGGCTGTCCCGGCGCGCGGGCCGCTACTCCGGATCGGTCTGCACCTCGACCACCACCGACAGGCCCGGCGCCATCGCCGCCGTTTCCTGCCCCGGGTCGATCGCGATCCGCACCGGCATCCGCTGCGCGATCTTGGTGAAGTTCCCGGTCGCGTTGGTATTGCTCAGCAGGCTGAATTCCGATGCCGCCGCGGGCGAGAAGGATTCAACCGTCCCGCTGAACACCTCCCGACCGATCGCATCCACCGTAAAGCGCACCTTTTGCCCGGCGGCCATGCCCTTCAGGCTGGTTTCCTTGAAATTCGCGACGATCCACAGATCCGACGACACATGCGACACCAGCGCCGTCCCCGCCGTCACATATTGCCCGATCCGCGCCGAAACCTGCCCCAGATGGCCATCGGCGGGGGCATGGATCACCGTGTTCGACAGGTCGATCCGCGCCAGTTCCACCGCCGCCTCGGCACTGGCGATTTCGGCCTTGGCCGCGTCGATCTGCGTGCGGGCGGAGTTGACGTTCTCGCGCTGAACGTCGATCTGCGCGCGGGCCTGAAGCACCGCCGCATCGGCCTGCTGCAACACCAGTTCGGCCTGTTCATTCGCGCTGTCCGAATTGATCCCCCGCGCCTTCAGCGCCCGCGCCCGGACGCTTTGCGAGCGCGCATTGGCAAGCCCCGCCTCCGCCGCGACCAGCGCCGCTTCGTTGGAATGCAGGACGGCCCCCGCCGAATGCACCGCCTGTTCCTTCACCTGCAAGGCCGCGCGCGCGGCGGCCAGCGCCGCCTCCGCCTGTGCGAGCTTCTGGCGGAAGCTGCGGTCGTCGATCCGCGCGATCACATCCCCGGCCTTCACGGTCTGGAAATCGACCACATCGACCTCGGACAGATAGCCCGACAGTTGCGGCGCGAGCGAGGTCACCTTGCCGCGCAGATAGGCGTTCTCGGTGGTCGGCTGCGCGGCGTGGAACGGCGGCAGATGCCAGGCGAACAGCACCAGAAGCACGGCGGCAAGGCCGATGACAGAGGCAATGGCGGTGGGCAAAATCAGGGTCTTGTTCATTTCCTGGCTTCCGGGGAGGGGGCTTGTTTCATCAGGCGCCGGCTGACGAGCAGATCACGCAGGACATGCAGCATCAGATAGGCCAGCCCGACGAGCGCGACGACGAAGGTGAGGCGATAGGCATCGTTATAGGCCATGACATAGGCCTGGTTCGCGGCATCCTGCGCGATCAGCGCAAGCGCCTCGGCACGCCGCAGCGTGGTGTCGGCGATCTGCGGCGCGAGCAGCGCCATCTGATTGGCGATGCCGGTCATGGTGGCCGGGCTGGTGGCGGTGATCTGTTCCCGCAGAACCTGTAGATGCGCCGCCTGCTGATGGTTGATGAAGCTCAGGAAGAAGCCCGACCCCACCACGCCGCCCAGGCTTTGCGTCGCCAGAAAGACGATGACGAAGGACAGGATGTAGTTCGGCCCCTTCGTCAGCGCCGCGATCAGGCCCTGCATCATCGCGGGCGGCATGAACAGCATCCCGGCAAAACCGATCAGCGCCTGGCTGACGATCATCTGTTCGGGCCGGGTGTCCATGCTGGACTGCGAATCCATCCAGGCCCCGGCGGCGATCAGCACCAGCGCGACACAGTGGAACTGCGCCTCCCGCCCCGGCCGCATCCAGCCCAGACAGGCCAGCGCGCCCAGCAGATTGGCGATGCAGATGATGCCGAACAGCCCGACCATCTGGTCCTGCCCGATTCCCATCACCTGAAACATCCGCGGCGCGCCGGTGCTTTGTTCCGACAGCAGCAGCCGGAACAGCAACAGCCAGATCGTCAGGTGGACCATGGCGGGCGTGGCAAGCCAGTGGATATCGAGCAGCGGCTCCTTGCGGTGCAGTTCGATCACCACCGCCACCGCCAGCGACAGGAATGCCCCCGCCAGCAGCCAGCCGATCCAGTCCATATCCGTCCACCACCGGATCGGCCCCTGGATGAAGGCCACCGTCAGCCCGCCGAAGGCAAAGGCGATCAGCGCGAAGCTGACCAGATCCAGCGGCCGGATCACCTTCTGGTGCGGCACCGGCGTGAGCTTCAGCGTATAGACCAGCGCGAGCGAGGCCAGCGCCATCCCCAAGGCTGTCAGATGCACCCCCTCCAGCCCGCCATCCCCGATCAGCAGCGGCGACACCACCCGCGCCAGCGTCGGCCCGTTCATCAGGAAGACCAGCGCCAGCGGCAGGCCGATGCGCAGCTTCCACGGCCGCGACAGCGGTTCGAGGAAGTAAAGGAACGCGAGCGAGGACAGCGGCGCCGAGGCGATGCCCGACAGGAACTGCACCGTGATCGCCGAGCGCAGGTCGTCGATCCAGACCGAGGCGAAGGAGACCAGCACATAGGCGATGATCCCCACTTCGGCAAAGCGGCGCAGGCCGAATTGCGTACGAATCTTGATCAGCAGCAGCGGCACCGAGGCGCGCGGAAACATATAGGCCGCTTGCAGCCAGGCGGCATCGGTCTGGGTGATGCCCAGATCTCCGGCGATCTGCTGGGTATTGACCGAAACGAACCCCTGCCCCAGCCCCTGCGACAGCGCGAACAGCGCGCCCGCCATGAAATAGAACATCGCCAGATGCAGAGGCCGCGCCAGAACCCCTTCGGTCGGTGCCGCGCTCATGGCCGGTTCAGCCCCATGGCATTGTCGGCGATCCGCTCCAGCGCGGCGCGGACCATGCGCGATTCCTCCTGCGTGATGCCGCGGCTGATCTCGCGCCGCAGGGTGGCGACATAGGATGTCAGACGGCTCGACCGCGCCTTGTCGGTGAGGAACAGGGCACGTTTGCGCGCATCGCCGTCCAGCCCGCGCCGCTCGACGAAGCCGTCCTTTTCCAGCGCGTCGATCTGCCGTTTCAGCGTCGGCGGCTCCACCCCCAGCGACTGCGCCAGTTCCGCCTGCGTCGCGCCTTCGCAGCGGACAAGGCAGGACAGCACCCGCGCGCGCGAAAACGTCAGCCCCAGCTCCGCCGCGCTGGCATCGTAATTGCGCCGCAGCTCCCGCATCACGCGGACGAGCGCATCCACCAGAAGCGCCGATTCTTCGGAGGCAGAGGTGTTTTCATCCGGCATGGGACGGGTCTTCCGACTGTAAACAAAGGGAAATGCGCACCGGCAATTGGTGTTAGCGTGCTAAGCAGGTAGCATGTTTCGTTCCGCGTGCAAGCCCCGTCCGCACACAGCTTCGTGACAGCCGTTAGCGCAACCGCCGCAGGTAGATGTAATAGGCCCCCGCGCCGCCGTGCTTCAGATGCGCCTCGGTCACCTGCATCACCACCGCACCCAGCGGCGGCAGCCGCAGCCAGTGCGGCACCTGATGGCGCAGCACCCCCATGCGCTGCGGCACCGGATCGTCGTCGCGGCCCGGCTTGCCCTTGCCCGTGATCACCAGAATCAGCCGGTGGCCCCGGTCCTGCGCGGTCAGCACGAAATGGATCAGTTCGGGATGCGCCTGTGCCAGCGTCATCCCGTGCAGGTCGAGCTTCGCCTCGGGTTCCAGCTTGCCGCGGACCATGTTGCGATGCGCCTTGCGGTCCATCACCACCGGCAGCGCCGCCAGCCCCTCGCCGATCGGCGGCGCAAGATCGTGGCCGGTTCTGGGGCGGGCCTTTTCCCCCACCCTAAACGCCTTGGCGAGCGATTTCGGCGCCACCACCGGTTCGCGCGGCGGCGGGGTCAGGGCGGCGGGCATCTCGGGCCGGGCGGGGTGCATGGCCTGCGCGCTCGCCGCGACGCGGGACCACAATTCGCGCTCTTCCTCGGTCAGGCCGCGGCGCCGTCTCATCCCCGCCTCCTGAGCCAGATCATCCGGCCCCGGGCGTTGATCGCCCCGGCGGTCAGCCCGGCCTCCCGCCCCGATCCGATGAAGATGTCGGCACGGCGGCCCCGGATCGCCGATCCCACATCCTGCGCCACCATCAGCCGCGCGCCAAAGCCCGGGCAGTCGATCCAGACCGGGCTGCCCAAGGGCACCACCTCCGGATCCACCGCCAGCGTCCGGCCCGGGGTAACCGGCACCCCCATCGCGCCGATCGGGCCGCTGCCGGGCGGCAGGTCCAGCACGCGGAAGAACACATAGGAGGGGTTATGGTCGAGCAGCGCCGCCACCTCGCCGGGATTGTCGCGGCACCAGGCGCGGATCACCTCGGGCGTCAGCCGCTCCGCCGGCGCGACCCCGCGCCGCACCAGTTCGCGCCCGATCGACCGGTAGGGATGGCCGTTCTTGCCCGCGAAACCGAGGCGCAGCGGCCCTTCGGGCGTGCGGATCCGCACCGAGCCCTGCACCTGCGCCAGAAACGCCTCGATCGCGCTTTCGACCCAGACGATTTCATGCCCCCGCAGCAGGTCGCGCGCGACGATCTCCGCCCGGGGATGCCACAGCGGCGGCAGGTCCGGCGGCATCGCATGCAACGGCACCGGAAACGCCGCCGAGGGCGCGCGGGCGCCCTCAAGTTCGGGTTCGTAATAGCCGGTGAAATGGGTCTCGCCGATCTCGACCGGCTCGAACAGGTCCGGCCGCGCGGGGCCGGGGTCCGTCATGGCAAACGCCGCCCAGGCGGCGGCGTGGTCGTCATTCTCCCAATCGGGCTCCCAACCGGGGATCTCCACGGCTCAACCGCCCGTGGCGACCAGAAGCCAGTTCGGATCGGCATTGCCCATCGTGCGCGCAAAGGTCCAGACGTCGCGCTGCTTGCGCGCGGCGCGCGGATCGCCCTCGACCACCGTTCCGGCGGCATCCTGCGCCGAAGAGATCAGCTCCGCCCCGAACCGCACCGTGAGTTCGGCCTCCCGGGTGGCGGTGTCGAACTTCGCTTCGCTCAGCACCAACTCGCGCAGGCCGAGGAATTCGGCATGAACATCCAGCCCCTGCGCCTTGCGCGCCGCCACGGCCTGCTCGAAGGCCGCGAAGACATCGGGCGACAGGAAGGGGCGCACCTTCTCCAGATCGCCGGTCTCGAAGGCCATCAGGATCATCTCATAGGCCGAGCGCGCGCCTTGCAGGAACTGCGCCACGCTGAACTCGGGCTCGACCCGCTTCATCTGCGCCAGCGCGGCGGCGGCATCGGACCCTTCGGGCACATGGTCGATGATGTCGCGATCCGGCCCGCCCTCGATCACCTCGAAGTTGCGCCGCTCCGCCGGGGTGGGACGGTCGAGCACCACGGGCTTTTCATAGCCGTCCCGGGTGCCCAGCACGTTCTTCAACCTCAGGATCAGAAAGATCGCGATCGCCGCAAGGACGATAAGCTGGATGACGGCAGAGGACATGACAACCCGGTTCCGATTTCTTTGCATTCGTGCATTCCCCACTTATGTAGGCGAAGGGCGCGATCAAGTCCACGGCGCCCGGAAAGGTCGAAATGTGGTTCCTGATTGTTGCGCTGGCCCTGCCGCTGATCGAAATCGCCCTGCTGATCAAAATCGGCGGCATCATCGGACTGTGGCCGACGCTGGCGTGGATCATCGGTTCGGCGGTGCTGGGCCTTGCGGTGATCCGCGGCGAAGGGGCGCGGGCGGTCCATGACATGCGCCGGGCGGCGGCGGAACTGGGCGACCCGACGGCGCCGATGGCGCGGGGCGCGATGTCGGCGCTGGCGGGCGGGCTGCTGATCGCGCCGGGGTTCCTGACCGATGCGGTGGGGCTGCTGCTGTTGATCCCCCCGGTGCAGCGGCTGATCCTGCGCCGGATGGCGCCGAAGGTGAAGGTGCAAAGCTGGTCGTCCCCTCCCTCCCCCGGCGTGATCGACGGCGAGTTCCACGAGATAGACCCCGGCAGCCTGCCGCCGCGCGGACCCTCCGGCTGGACCCGACAGGATCATTGAGCCGCCCCCGTCCGGATGCTACACCCTGTCCCGACGGCTTCAGGAGGATACCATGACCGATCAAACCAACGGCGCCGCGCCGGAACAACCGCAAGTCAGGATGAACATCCTCGCCCAGTTCATCCGTGACATGTCGTTCGAGAACGCCGTCGCGCTGAAGGGCCTGCAAACTGGCGAGGTCCAGCCCGAGATGCAGGTGCAATTCTCCCTCGACGCGCGCAAGCGTCCGGTGGAGCACCAGTTTGAAGTGAACATGAAGGTCAAGGTGACCTCGACCAACAAGGCGGACAAGACCCCGCTGTTCCTGCTCGAAGTCGATTACGGCGGGATCTTCCATATCGAGGGTCTGCCGGAGGAACAGCTTCATCCGTTCCTGCTGATCGAATGCCCGCGGCAGATGTTCCCCTTCGTGCGCCGGATCGTCTCGGATGTGACGCGCGACGGCGGTTTCCCGCCGGTGAACCTCGATCCGGTGGATTTCGTCGCGCTGTATCGCGCCGAAGTCTCCCGCCGGACGCAACAGCCCGCCACACTGTCCTGAGCCTGCGACACCCGCGACCGATGACGAATCACGCCGCCCGCGCCATGCTGGGCGGCGTTTTCGTTCCGGAGGCCCCTTGTCCGACCCCCTGATCCCCGCCTGGCTCGATGGCCGGCTCGTCCCGATGGACAAGCTGGAGGTGCATCGGCGCGGGCTGCGCCATCCGGCGGTATCGGTCTTCGTGCTCGATGACGGCAAGGTTCTGATCCAGCGCCGGGCGGCGGGGAAATACCATTCGGCCGGGCTCTGGGCGAATACGGTCTGCACCCATCCGCATTGGAACGAACCGCCCGACCGCGCGGCGCGGCGCCGCCTGCGCGAGGAACTGGGCATCACCGGGGTCTATCCGGCCTTCGTGCGGCGCGTCGAGTACCGCGCCGATGTCGGCCATGGCCTGACCGAGCATGAACGGGTCGATGTCTATCTGGCCTTCGCGCATCCGGGCATGACCGTGACCCCCGATCCGGCCGAGGTCTCGGAAACCCGCTGGGTCGGGCTTTACGATCTGGTGGCCGAGGTGCACCGTCATCCGGGGCGATTCGCGCCCTGGTTGCGGATCTATCTGACCCGGCATCTGGACGCGATCTTCGGCACGATGCCGTGACGCCGCCGGAACTGTTTGCGATATGCCCCGTTTCCTGGCTATCTTGGGCCTAACGTGGCGGACGGGACTTCCGGACATGCCGCGACCCCGAGGCAGTTTCACGAGGAGGATTACGGTGCGCGGTTCCGCAATCTGGGCAGGTCTGATCGTCGCAGGGCTTGCCGGCCCCGCTGCGGCACAGGAATTCACCTTCGACGTTCCCGGTGCGTCCGCGGATCTGGACACGGCGGTGAAGGGCGCCTCGCTCGTCCGGCAGGCGGTGCGGGGCGATACGACACCCGGGGCGGCGGATCTGTTCGCCTCGGCGCGGGAGGATTACGCGCGCATCCTCGGCACGCTCTACGATCAGGGCTATTTCTCCGGCACGATCTCGATCCGGCTGAACGGGCGCGAGGCCGCCACGATCCAGCCGATCGACGCGCCCGAAACGATCCGCAGCATCGACATTCAGGTGATTCCCGGGCCGCGCTCGGTGTTTTCCCATGCCGGGATCGGCCCGGTCGCGCCGAAGACCACCCTGCCCGTCGAATACCGTCAGGGCGAGACCGCCCGCACCGGGGTGATCCTGAACGCCGCCACCACGGGCGTCAGCGGCTGGCGCGACGAAGGCCATGCCAAGGCGAAGGTCGGCGATCAGCGCATCACCGTCGATCACCGGCGCAATACCGTGTCGTCGGACATCTATCTCGCGCCCGGCCCGGTCACCTATTTCGGCGAACTCCACGCCAAGGGCAACCAGCGGCTGCGCACCGAGCGGCTGATGGAGATCGCGGGCTATCCGACGGGCGAGAAATTCACCCCGAAGCGGATGGAGGAGGTGCGCAACCGGCTGCGCCGCACCGGCATCTTCAGTTCGGTCACCCTGACCGAGGCCGAGACCCTGCGCAACGGCAACCTGCTCGACGCACAGTTGCAGGTGGCCGAGGACAAGCGCCGCCGGCTGGGCTTCGGCGTCGAATACGGCACTTCGGACGGGGTGTCGCTCAGCGGCTACTGGCTGCATCGCAACCTGCTGGGCGGTGGCGAGCGGCTGCGCTTCGACGCCGAGATCACCGGGATCGGCGGCACCACCGGCGGCACGGACTATGCCCTGGGCGTGCGGCTCGACCGCCCGGCGACCTTCACGCCCGACACCTCGGGCTTCGTCGTCGCCAAGGCCGCGCGCGACCACGAAGAGGATTATGTGCAGCGCAGCTTCACCCTCGGCGCGGGGCTGTCGCATATCTTCAACGAACGGCTGACGGGCGAAATCGCGCTGCAATACCAATGGGCGAAGGTCACCTATGACCGCGGGGACGAGATCTATCGCTATGTCTCGCTGCCCGGCACGCTGACCTGGGACAACCGCGACATCCCCTCGGATGCGACGCGGGGCTATTACGGCAAGCTGGGGCTGACGCCGTTCTACGGGCTGGACGACAATACCGGATCGGGCCTGCAACTGACCGCCGACGCCCGCGCCTACAAGGGCTTTGGCGAAAACAACAGCTATGTCCTCGCGGGCCGGTTGCAGGTGGGCGGTGTCTTCGGGCCGGGCCTGTCGAAGACCCCGCGCGACTATCTGTTCTACTCGGGCGGCGGCGGCACGGTGCGCGGCCAGCCCTATCAGTCGCTCGGCGTCTACGAGCTTTACGACGGCACGCTGAAAACCGGGGGCACGCGGTTCATCGGCGTTTCGGGCGAATTCCGCGCCTCGGTCACGCAATCCATCGGCGTCGTCGCCTTCTACGACGCGGGCTATGTCAGCGCGCAGGACTACCTCAACGATTCGGGCGAATGGCAGTCGGGCGCCGGGCTCGGCCTGCGCTACAAGACGCCGATCGGGCCGATCCGGCTCGACATCGCGGGCCCCGTCAGCGGCGGCACCGGCGACGGCGCGCAACTTTACCTCGGGATCGGGCAGGCGTTCTGATGCGGAAACTGGCTCTCATCTTCATGCTGTCGCTGCCCCTGCCGCTTCTGGCGCAGGAGGCCCCCACCACGGACGAATCCGACCGCGACCGGTCCTGGCTCACCGGGATGATCGAGGACAACCTCTCGGGCGCCGGGCGCACGGTGCGGCTTGACGGGTTTCAGGGCGCGCTGTCCTCGCGCGCGACCTTCGACCAGCTGACGATCTCCGACGATCAGGGCGTCTGGCTGACGATCCGCAACGGCGCGATGCAATGGTCGCGCTCTGCCCTGCTGACCGGCCGGATCGAGATCGGCGAGCTTTCGGCGGCGGAAATCGACCTGCCCCGCCTGCCCGTCACCCCGCCCGACGAAGACGCCGCCGCGCCGGAGGTGACGCCCTTCGCGTTGCCCGACCTGCCGGTTTCGGTCAATGTCGGCAAGCTGACCGCGCAGAAGGTCATGCTGGGCGCGCCGCTTCTGGGCGAGGAAGTGGCCTTCGATCTCGACGGGTCGCTGTCGCTCTCGGGCGGCACCGGCAAGACGGTGATGAAGGTCAACCGGATCGGCGGGCCGAAGGGGCAGTTCTCGTTCAACGCCGGATTCGCGAATGACACGCGGCAATTGTCGCTCGACCTGCTGGTGGACGAGGCCGCGGGCGGGATCGTCGCAAAGAAGGTGGGCCTGCCGGGGGAACCCGCGCTGACGCTCGCCGTGGCCGGAAGCGGGCCGCTCGACAATTTCAACTCGGACATCGTGCTGAGCACCGACGGCCAGCCGCGCCTCTCGGGCAAGGTGATCCTGGGCAGCCACACCCCCGAAGGCGCCACCGCCGCCGACAGCACCTTTGACGCCAATCTGGCCGGGGACATCACCCCGATGCTGCCCGAGGAATACCGCGCCTTTTTCGGCAATCATGTCGCCTTCGTGCTGACCGGCGCGCAGAAGCCCGATGGCATGCTGAACCTGACGAAGCTCGGGGTGACGGCGGATGCCTTTACGCTGGACGGGCAACTGGACCTGCTGGCCTCGGGGATGCCCTCGCGGTTCGACCTGACGGCGAAGCTGGGGCTCGCCTCGGGCACGCCGGTGCTGCTGCCGGTGTCCGGCGAACCGATGCGGGTGCAGGACGGCACGATCGCGCTGAGCTACGACCAAAGCCAATCCGCGCGCTGGACCCTCGACGGGGTGGTGAACGGGCTGGACCGCAGCGATGTGAAAATCGCCGCGCTGACCCTTGCGGGTGGCGGCACGATCACCCCCACCGGCACCCCCGCCGCTGATGGGCAGGTGACCTTCACCGCCGATGGCCTTGCGCTCGCCGATCCCGCGCTGGCCGAGGCGGTGGGCGCGCGGCTGCGCGGCAGCACGGGCTTTGCCTGGACCGAAAACCAGCCGCTGAAACTCTCGGGCCTCGATCTGAGCGCGAAGGATCTGACGCTGGCGGGCGATATCGGCATCGACAACCTGTCGAACGGCGTCGATGTCACGGCGGATCTGCGGCTCGATGCGCAGCGGCTGGCGAATTTCGCGCGGGTGGCGGGGATGCCGCTTGCGGGCGCGGCGCGGGGCACGGTAACGGGTACGGCGACGCTGCTCACCGGGGCTTTCGACCTGACGGCCGATATCGCCGGGCAGGATCTGAAGATCGGCCAGCAACAGGTGGACAACCTGCTGGCGGGGGCGTCGAAGATCACCGCCTCGGCCCGGCGCGATGAAAAGGGGCTGACGCTGCGCAGCCTGACCGCCAATGCCCGCAACCTGACCGCCGAGGCGCAGGGCCTGCTGGCCACCGGCACGACCGACCTGAACGCAAAGATCGCGATGCCGGATCTGGCCGTGCTGGGCGGGGGCTATCGCGGCGCGGTGAACCTGACGGCGACGGTCAAGGATCAGAACGGCGAACGGCGCTATGCCGCGAACGGCACCGCCCATGGCGTGGCGATCGGCAACGAACAGCTGGACCGGCTGCTTGCGGGCAACACCACGCTTTCCGCCGAAGCCGCCGATGCGGGCAAGGGGATCCTGCTGCGCGCGCTGAAACTCAACAACCCGCAGCTTCAGGTAACGGCGGAGGGCGACCCGAGCCGGATGAACGTCTCCGCGCGCCTCGCCAATGCGGCACTGCTGGAGCCGAACCTGCCGGGGCCGGTCACCGTGACCGGCACGCTGGGCCAGACCGGCAACAGCTACCGGCTGGACCTGAGGGGCACCGCCCCGGGCGAGACGCAGGCCACGGTCACCGGCACGATCGCGGCGGATATGTCGGCCTCGGACCTGACGATCCGGGGCAATACGCAGATGGCGCTGGCGAATGCCTTCATCACGCCGCAATCGGTCGAGGGGCCGCTGAGCTTCGATCTGCGGATGAACGGTCGGCCGGGCCTTGCGGCGCTGTCGGGCCGGATCAGCGCGGCGGGCGGGCGGATCACCGTGCCGGGGGCCGGGCTGGCGCTCGAAGGGCTGGACCTGCGCGCGGACCTGGCGCAAAGCCGGATGCAACTGACGGCCAGCGGCAATGTCAAGGGCGGCGGCAGCCTGCGGCTGAGCGGGCCGGTCGCCCTCACCGCGCCCTACAACGCGGATCTGCGCATCGACCTGAACGGGATGCGGCTGCGCGACCCGCAGCTTTACGACACCCGGATCAGCGGCGGGCTGACCATCGCCGGGCCGATGACGGGCGGCGCGATGATCCGCGGCGCGCTGACGCTGGACGAGACCGAGATCCGCGTGCCCTCGGGCGGGCTGGGCGGCGCGGCGGCGATCCCGGAAATGCGGCATCTGGCCGAAGGCGCGGCCTCGCGCAGCACCCGCGCGCGGGCCGGTCTGCTGGGCGAGGAGAACGGCAAGGAGAACGGCGGCGGCGGCGCGGGCTTCGGGCTCGACATCACCGTGGCCGCGCCGCATTCGCTCTTCGTGCGCGGGCGCGGGCTGGATGCGGAACTCGGCGGCCAGATCCGGCTGACGGGCACCACCAGCCATATCGTCCCGATCGGCAATTTCAGCCTGATCCGGGGGCGGCTCTCGGTCCTGGCCAAGCGCTTCGATCTGACGGATGGCACGATCACGATGCAGGGCGCGATGGTGCCGTGGATCTCGTTTACCGCGACGACGAACACCGCCGATACGGCGATCGCGCTGAAGCTGGAAGGCGACGCGACGGAACCCGCGCTGACCATCACCTCGTCGCCCGAACTGCCGGAAGAAGAAGTGCTGGCGCGGCTGCTGTTCGACAAGGGGCTGACGAATCTCTCGGCCTTGCAGGCGGCGCAGCTCGCCTCCTCGGTCGCGGCGCTCGCGGGCAAGGGCGGCGACGGGATCATGGGGCGGCTGCGGCAGAACTTCGGGCTGGACGATTTCGACGTCGGCACCGATGCGCAGGGCAATGCGACGGTGAAGGCGGGCAAATATATCTCGGAAAAGGCCTATACCGACGTCACGCTCGACGGGCGGGGGGAGACCACGCTGAACCTCAACCTCGACGTGACGCGCGCCATCACCGCGCGCGGATCGGTCGGATCGGACGGCAACAGCTCGGTCGGCCTGTTCTTCGAGAAGGACTACTGAGCCGCCCGCGCGATCCAGTCGCGAAACGCGATCAGCGCGGGCGAAGGCGCCACATCGGCGGGCCAGACCAGCGCATAGCGGCCCACGCCGGAGACCACATCGCCGGGGGTGCGGATCAGCCGCCCCTCGGCGATCTCCGGATCCGCGAGGAATTCGGGCAACAGCGCGATCCCCACCCCATGCGCGGCGGCCTGTAGCATCGGCGCGAACTGGTCGAACATCACGCCCTGCCGATAGGGGGCGTCGATGCCGTGATGGGCAAACCACCCGCCCCAGGCATTGGGCCGCGATTCGATCTGCAACAGCGGCAGCGCGGCGAGGTCTTCGGGCCGGGCCATCGGATGCTCCGCCGCGAAATCCGGCGAACAGGCGGCGACGATCCGCTCCTCGAACAGCGGCAGATGTTCGGCATCGGGCCAGGGCCGGGTGCCGAAATGGATCGCCGCGTCGAAATTCTCGGCCGCGAAGTCAAAGGGCCGCATCCGCGTGCCAAGGTTCAGCGTCACCCCCGGATGCGCGTTCAGGAACTCCCCCAGCCGCGGCGCCAGCCAGCGCGTGCCGAAGGTCGGCAGGATCGCCAGGTTCAGCACCCCGCCCCCCGGATTGGCCTTCAGCCCGAGCGAGGCGCGCGCGATCAGGTCGAGCGCCTTGCGCACGTCGCGCGCATAGGCCAGCGCCGGTTCCGTCGGGATCAGCCGCCGCCCCTCGCGCCGGAACAGCGTGACCGACAACTGCCCCTCAAGGTTCTGCACCAGTCGGCTCACCGCGCCCTGTGTCAGGCTGAGTTCCCGCGCGGCGGCGGAGGTGGAGCCCAGCCGGCACACCGCCTCGAAGGCCGAGAGCAGCGAGACCGAGGGAATATAGCGGCGCGGCAGGCTCATCCATGTGTTCCGTGCATGGTTTCGCGCCAACATAGCGATGGATTCACGCGCGGCACAACCGCATAAAGCGTAAAACGCATGGAGGACCGCAATGGCACTGAAACCCAAGGACGCGCCCGATCTGACCCGCTTCGACTGGGAAGACCCCTTCCGGCTGGACCAGCAGCTGACCGAAGAGGAACGGATGCTGCGCGATGCCGCCCATTCCTATGCGCAGGAAAAGCTGCAATCGCGGGTGGTCAAGGCCTTCGCCGATGAGGAAACCGATCCGGCGATCTTCCGCGAAATGGGCGGGATGGGCCTTCTGGGCGTGACCGTGCCGGAGGAATACGGCGGAATCGGCGCCTCCTATGTGGCCTATGGCCTCGTCGCGCGGGAAATCGAGCGTGTTGACAGCGGCTATCGCAGCATGATGTCGGTGCAATCCTCACTGGTGATGTATCCGATCTATGCCTATGGCTCCGAGGAACAGCGCAAGAAATACCTTCCCAAGCTCGCGTCCGGCGAATGGATCGGCTGCTTCGGCCTGACGGAACCGGATGCGGGGTCCGACCCGGCGGGGATGAAGACGGTCGCGAAGAAGACCGATGGCGGCTATGTGCTGAACGGCGCGAAGATGTGGATCTCGAACGCGCCGATCGCCGATGTCTTCGTGATCTGGGCGAAGTCCGAGGCGCATGGCGGCAAGATCCGCGGCTTTGTTCTGGAAAAGGGCATGGCGGGGCTGTCCGCGCCGAAGATCGCCGGGAAACTCAGCCTGCGCGCCTCGATCACCGGCGAAATCGTGATGAAGGATGTCGAGGTCGGCGAAGACGCGCTGCTCCCCGATGTCGAGGGGCTGAAGGGGCCGTTCGGCTGCCTCAACCGGGCGCGCTACGGCATCGCCTGGGGGGTGATGGGCGCCGCCGAATTCTGCCTGCACGCCGCGCGGCAATACGGGCTCGACCGCAAGCAGTTCAACAAGCCGCTGGCGCAGACGCAGCTGTATCAGTTGAAGCTCGCCAATATGATGACGGAAATCGCGCTCGGCACGCAGGCCTGCCTGCGCGTCGGGCGGCTGATGGACGAGGCGAATGCGGCGCCGGAGATGATCTCGATCATCAAGCGCAACAACTGCGGCAAGGCGCTCGATGCCGCGCGGCTGGCGCGCGACATGCACGGCGGCAACGGCATCTCGCAGGAGTTCCAGGTGATCCGCCACATGGTCAACCTGGAGACGGTGAACACCTACGAAGGCACCCATGACGTCCACGCCCTGATCCTTGGCCGGGCGATCACCGGGTTGCAGGCGTTCTACTGATTTCCTTGCGGGTCGCGCTGATTTCCGCATTCAGCGCGGCCCCCAGCAGCACCGAAATCGTGCTGACGTAAAGCCACATCATCAGCGCGATCACCGCCCCGATGGATCCGTAGACCTTGTTGTAATTGCCGAAATTCGCGAGGTAAAAGGTCAGCCCCATCGACGCCGCGCCCCAGACCAGCGCCGCCAGCACCGACCCCCAGCTCAGGACGGGATCGCGCGCGCCGGGCGTGTTCGGCCCGTAGCGATACAGGATGCCAAGCGCGGTCATCAGCAACAGCAGCATCGCCGCCCAGGGCAGGCCGGAGGTCAGCCACCCCGTCAGCGCATGGAACGGCAGGAAATTCACCGCGATCGGCACGATCACCACCGTCGCCAGCGCCACCAGCATCACCCCCACCAGCGCCACCGTCAGCACATAGCCGAACAGATAGCCGAAGACCGTGCTGCGGTGTTCGGTGCCGTGGATCACGTTCAGCCCGTCGATCAGCGCCCCCACCCCCGCGCGCGCCGACCACAGCGTGATCAGCACCGACACGATCGTCGCCCAGCCGATCGTGTCGCGCGGCCCGGCCAGCAGCGCCTGCACCTGTTCGTTCAGCAGATCGAACGCCTCGGGCGGGATGAAATCGTCGGCCACCTCCATATAGGACTGGATCACCGCCGGATCGGCGAAGGTGGACCAGATCGCGATCGTCGCCGAAATCCCCGGAAAGACCGCCAGCATGGCATAGAATGCCACCCCGGCCGCGATCAGCATGATATTCGTCGCGCCCAGCCGCGCGATGAACCGCATCAGGAAAGAGCCTGTCGCCAGCGTTCCGCCTCCTCTTCTGGGGTGCAGCATCCCCTACCGGGCGGCGAAGCGCAACGCCCTCTTTCCGCCGCGCGCGGAACGGGTTAGCCATAGTCAATCGCAGCGCCATGAGGTCGCCATGAACAAACGGATCATCGCCTTCGTCGATGGCTTCTCTGTATTCCAGCAGCACCTGCGGGCTGGCCGCCTGGGCGGCGGGGCGGCTGGAGGCCGGGGTGGACATCATCCATGTCATCGGCCGGCGCGAGCAGACCGGCGGGCCGCTCGGCGCGCGCTCGGGGCTTCAGGCGGAACTGGCGGCGCTCGACGCGCAGCGGGCGCGGCTGGTGGACCTGCGCGGGGCGGCGATCCTCGAAGACGCGGCGCAGATCGTGCGGCAGGGCGGCGTCGATGCCGTCGAAACCGAAATCGTCCATGGCGACCTGCTGGCGACACTGGCCAGCCACGAAGGCGACGCGGCTCTGGTGCTGATCGGCAAGCGCGGCGAGGCGGCGGATTATGCGATCGGGCATCTCGGCTCGAACCTCGAACGCATCGTGCGGACGGCGAAGCGCCCGGTTCTGGTAGCGGCGCGGGCCTGCCGCCCGGTCAACAAGGTGCTGGTGGCGCATGACGGCAGCGCGGTCTCGCTGCGGCTGATCGACCACATGGCGCGCTCGCCGCTGTTTGCCGGGCTGACGGCGGAAATCGTCCATGTCGGCCCCGAAACGCCGGAGAACACGCGCCGGCTCGCGGATGCCGAAGCGCTGCTGCGGGCAGGCGGGATCAAGGCGCGCTCCCGGATCGCGCAGGGCTCGCCCGACGTGGTTCTGAGCCGGATCGTCGACGAAGAAGCGTTCGACATGCTGGTGATGGGCGCGTTCCAGCATTCGCGCATCCGGTCGCTGCTGATCGGCTCCACCACCGCGCAGATGATCCATTCCTGCCGGGTGCCGGTGCTTTTGCTGCGCTGAGCCTAGAACGGCAGCGGCCCGTCGCGCTTCACCTCCCGGATCACGAAAAAGGTCCGGATCTGCCGCACGCCGGGCAGCGCGATCAGGCTTTCGGCATGCAGCCGGTTGAAATCCTTCATGTCTCCGACCCGGACCTTCAGCAGATAGTCGAAATCCCCGGCCACCAGATTGCACTCCAGCACCACGCGCATCCGCGCCACGGCGGCCTCGAAATCCGCGAAACTCTCCGGCGTCGAGCGATCCAGCACCACCCCCACCATGACCAGCGCGCCCAGCCCGACATGTTCGGGCGTCACCAGCGCGCGGACGGTGCCGATCACGCCCGCCTCGAACAGCCGCTGCGTCCGGCGATGACATGTCGCCGCGCTGAGGTTCACCCGCTGCGCCAGATCGGCATTGCTGATCCTGCCGTCCGCCTGAAGCGCGCGCAGGATGGCCAGATCGATTCGGTCCATTTCGGGTATGGCGTTTTCTTCCGTTTTCATCGTTAGTTCCGGATGCTTTCATCAATCAATACATGCTTTGTAATGCATATCCGTATCAATCAGACACCAATCAGAAAGCACCTTTCATTTCAAAGAAGCTACGCTCGCTCCATGATCCACCAGTGAGGTTCCGATG
This sequence comes from Paenirhodobacter sp., assembly GCF_047600745.1. Lineage (GTDB taxonomy): Bacteria > Pseudomonadota > Alphaproteobacteria > Rhodobacterales > Rhodobacteraceae > Rhodobacter. Next base: position 1,613,949 of record NZ_JASGKI010000004.1, read on the forward strand.
TCGCTTCTCGATAAATTTGAACGCTACCCCCTGACCTTCGGCCCGACGCCGATCGAACACCTGCCCCGCCTGACCGAGGCGCTCGGCGGCAAGGTGCAGATCTACGCCAAGCGCGACGACTGCAATTCCGGCCTCGCGATGGGCGGCAACAAGCTGCGCAAGCTGGAATACATCCTGCCCGATGCGATCGCCTCGGGCGCCGATACGCTGGTCTCGATCGGCGGGGTGCAGTCGAACCACACCCGCATGGTGGCCGCCGCCGCCGCGAAGATCGGGATGAAATGCGTCGTGATCCAGGAAAAATGGGTGCCGCATTATGATGCCGTTTATGATCGTGTCGGCAATATCCTGATGACGCGGCTGATGGGCGCGGATTCGCGACTGGTCGAGGATGGCTTCGACATCGGCATCCGCAAAAGCTGGGAGAATGCGATCGAACTCGGTGAAACAGGCCGGCGGCAAACCCTATCCGATCCCGGCGGGGGCTTCGGTGCACAAATACGGCGCGCTCGGCTATATCGGCTTTGCCGAGGAGGTCGCGCAACAGGAAGCGGAACTGGGCTTCACCTTTGACTATATCGTGGTCTGCGTGGTGACCGGCTCGACCCAGGCGGGCATGATCGTCGGCTTCGCGGCGCAGGACCGGGCGGACCGCGTGATCGGCATCGACGCCTCCGGCACGCCCGAACAGACCCGCGCGCAGGTCCGCCAGATCGTCGACAATGCGGCGGAACTGGTCGATCTGGGCCGCGCGGTGCGCGAGGACGAGATCGTCATCCTGAACGACTACGCCTATCCCGCCTATGGCGTCCCGTCCGAGGAAACCAACGACGCGATCCGCCTTGCCGCCCGGACCGAGGCGATGATCACCGACCCGGTGTATGAGGGCAAATCCATGCAGGGCCTGATCGACCTGACGCAGAAGGGTTTCTTCCCGGAAGGATCGAAGGTTCTCTATGCCCATCTCGGTGGCGCGCCCGCGCTGAACGGTTACAGCTACTACTACCGCGAGGGCTGACGGGGCTGGTGTCCGCCCGGCTTTTCGCCGATGGTGCGCCCGAAATGGAACGGAGGCGGTCATGGCGGAAATCCTGATGATGCTTGCGGTGATCGCGGTTGCCGGGGGGTTGGCGGGGATCATATCGGGGCTTCTGGGCGTGGGCGGGGGGATCATCCTCGTGCCCGCGCTGTTCTATGTCTTCGGTGCGATGGGCTATCATTCGGACCATGTGATGCAGGTCTGCGTCGCGACCTCGACCGGCACGATCATCTTCAACTCGATCCGCGCGGTGCAGGGCCATGCCAAGCGCGGCGCGGTCGATTTCGCGATGATCCGGCAGTGGGGGCCGTTCATCGCCCTCGGCTCGGTGATCGGGGTGTTCGCGGCGGCGGCGCTGCATTCGGACCAGTTGCAGCTGGTGTTCGGGTCGATCGGCGTCTGCCTCGGCCTCTATATGGCCTTCGGCAAGCGCGACTGGCGGATTTCCGACGTGCTGCCGGGGCCGGCGCTGCGCTCTGTCTATGCCTGGCTGATCGGGTTTTTCTCGGCGATCATGGGGATCGGCGGCGGGTCGTTCACCGTGCCGCTGCTGACCGCCTATGGCGTGCCGCCGCACCGGGCGGTGGCGACGTCCTCGGGCTTCGGGCTGCTGATTTCGGTGCCGGCCTTCGTGACCTTCCTGCTCACCGGCTGGGGGCTGGAGGGGCGGCCGCCGTTCACCCTAGGCTACGTCAACCTGCCCGCCGTGGTGCTGGTCGCGGTGGCCTCGACCCTGACCGTGCCGATCGGCGTGAAGATGGCGCATCGGCTCAGCCCGGCGCAGCTGCGCACCACCTTCGCCTGCACCATCCTCCTGCTCGCAGGAAACATGCTGCGAAAGGCGCTCATGGGGTGAGCGCCCCGGCTGTTACAGAAGCCGCCGTTACAGAAGACCGGCGTGCTTCAGCGCCGCGTCGATCTTCGCCGCCGTTTCCGGCGTGACCCCGGTCAGCGGCAGGCGCACCTCGGCCGAACACAGGCCCAGCCGCGACATCGCATATTTCGCCCCGGCCACGCCGGGTTCGAGGAAGATCGCGACATGCAGCGGCATCAGAAGATCCTGATATTCCAGCGCCTTGGCGTAATCCCCCGCCAGCGTCGCCGCCTGCATCTCGGCACAGAGCTTCGGCGCCACATTCGCGGTCACCGAAATGCAGCCCACGCCGCCCATGGCATTGAAACCGACCGCCGTCGCATCCTCGCCCGAAAGCTGCACGAAACCGGCGCCGCAGGTCATCCGCTGCTTCGCCACCCGGGCCAGATCGCCGGTCGCATCCTTGACGCCGATGATCCGCGGCAGCTTCGCCAGCTCGCCCATCGTTTCGGGCGTCATGTCGACGACCGACCGCCCGGGGATGTTGTAGATGATGATCGGCAGGGTCGCGGCATCGTGCATCGCGGTGAAATGCGCCACCATGCCGCGCTGCGTCGGCTTGTTGTAATAGGGCGTCACCACCAGCGCCGCATCCGCGCCCGCCTGTTCGGCACGGCGGATCAGTTCGACCCCTTCGGCGGTGGCGTTCGAGCCCGCCCCCGCGATCACCGGGATCCGCCCCGCGGCGGCCTTCACCACCTCCTCGATGACCAGCCCGTGTTCTTCATGGCTCAGCGTCGGGCTTTCGCCCGTGGTGCCCACCGGAACCAGGCCGTTCGAGCCCTGTTCGATATGCCATTCAACGAGTTTTTTCAGCGTGTCCAGATCCAGCGCGCCGTTCTTGAACGGCGTGACCAGTGCGGGGAAAGACCCTTTGAACATGACACGCTCCTTGGATTGGACGGATTCGTCCGGTTGAAAATCGCGCGGAACATAGGCGAGGCGCCGCGTCTTGCCAATAAACCATTTTCCGAACTTGTGAATTGCATCGCCCCCGCATCCGGGCAAAAAGGGGAAAACACGAGCAGCCGATGATCCCGACCCCTGTCCGAGCCACCCTTCTGGCGGCCCTGATCGCCGCCGCGCCCGCGTTCTGCGCCGCGCAGGCGGTGCAGACGGCTGTTGCCGCGCCCCTGCCGCCCCCGGCCGAACTGTCGCGGCTGGCCTTTGGCCGGGCGCTCGCGCTGGCGGGGCGGGGCGACTGGACCTTCGCGCGCTCCGAGGGGAAGGCCGCGGGGCCGGTGCAGGCCGATGTGATCGACTGGATGCGGCTGCGCGCGGGCGAGGGCAGCTTTGCCGATTACGCCGGTTTTGCCGCGCGCAACGCCGACTGGCCCGGCATGGACCTTCTGCGCCGCAAGGCCGAGGACAAGCTGACCGAGGCCGCGCCCGCCGAGGTCGTCCGCTGGTTCGCGCAGGGTCGGCCGCAGACCGGGCAGGGTGCGCTGACGCTGATCGCCGCGCTTCAGGCGCTTGGTCAACAGGACGATGCCCGCACCGTGGCCGAACATGCCTGGCGCGCGCTGAAACTGACCGAGGCCGAGGAGACCGCCTTTCTGGCGCGTTACGGCGACATCCTCCGGCCATGGCATGGCAGCCGGATGCAGTTCCTGCTCGACCGGGGCGAAACCGCGCAGGCCGTGCGCCTGTTGCCGCTGGTCACGCCGGGCACCCGCGCCGTGGCCGAGGCGCGGCTGGCGCTGCAACGTCGGGCGAAAGGGGTGGATACGCTGATCAACGCGGTGCCGCCCTATATGCGCGACTCGTCGGGCCTGGCGCGGGACCGGGCGGTCTGGCGCTGGCGCAACAGCATGGAGCCGGGCGCGGCGGAGATCGTGCTGGAGCGCTCGGGCGATGCCGACAGCCTGGGCGATCCGGCGGCCTGGGCGAAACTCCGGGCGCAACTGGCGCGGTTCTTCCTGCGCGCGGGGGATGCGCGGCTGGCCTACAAGCTTGCGGCGCGGCACCGGATGGATCCGGGCGGTGGCGACTGGGCCGATCTGGAATGGCTCTCCGGCTATGCGGCGCTGAAGCTCGGCGATGCGCCCACCGCGCTGCGCCATTTCGACCGGCTGGCCGAGCGGGTCGGCGGGCCGATCAGCCTGTCGCGCGCCGCCTATTGGCGGGGCCGGGCGCTGGAGGTCATCGGCCGCACCGGCGAGGCGATGGCGGCCTTCCGGCAGGGCGCGCAATGGCAGACGGCCTATTACGGGCTGCTGAGCGCGGAGCGGATCGGCGCGCCGCTCGACCCGTCCTTCGCCGCGCCCGCCCCCCTGCCCGCTTGGCACGGCGGCCCCTATGCCGCCTCGACGGTGTTTCAGGCGGCGCAGGCCCTGCATGAGGCGAAGGACAACGCCCTGGCCGCGCGCTTCATCCTGCATCTCGAAGAAAGCCTGCCGCCCGAGCAGATCCCGCCGCTCGCCGCGCTGGCCGAGGATTGGGGCGATGCCTATCTCGCGCTCAGCCTGGCCAAGCGCGCGGCCGAAACCGGCACCATTCTGGTACAGGCTTATTACCCGCTGCCGGTGCTCACGACGCATGACCTTGGCGTGCCGGAGGAACTGGCGCTGTCCATCGCCCGGCGCGAGAGCGAATTCGACCATACGGTGATCAGCCATGCCGGGGCGCGCGGCCTGATGCAACTGATGCCCGGCACCGCGAAGCTGATGGCAACGGCGACCAGCCTGCCCTATGATTTGCCCCGGCTGACCACGGATCCGACCTATAACCTGCAACTGGGCGGCGCCTATCTGGCAAAGCTGCGGGCGGAATTCGGCACCTCGCCGGTGCTGGTGGCGGCGGGCTACAATGCCGGGCCGGGGCGTCCGCGCCGCTGGGTGACGGAGATGGGCGATCCGCGCCTGCCCACGGTGGATGTGGTCGACTGGATCGAGATGATCCCCTTCGCCGAAACGCGGAACTATGTCATGCGCGTGGCCGAGAGCCTGCCGGTCTATCGCGCGCGGCTGGGCCTGCCCGATCAGGGGCCGATCCGCTTCACCGAGGAGCTGCGCGGCGCGCCGCCACCGGAAACGCAGCCGGAACCTACGACGACCGCGCCCTGACCCGCGCGCGCCAGATCGTGAACAGCCCCGCCCCCACGGTCAGCGCCGCGCCGAGCGCCACGTTCAGCCGCAACTGATCGCCGAACACCGACATGCCAAGCGCCGCGGCAAAGACCAGTTGCAGATAGGCGATCGGTTGCAGGGCCGAGGCCTCGGTGATCTCATAGGCCTTGATCATCAGCCAGTGCCCCGCCACCGCCGTCACGCACAGGATCGCCATCCAGCCCCAGTCGCCCGCGCTCATCGGTTGCCAGAACCAGATCCCGCCGAGCGTCGCCGTCACCGCGCCGATGATGCCGGTCCAGAAGAACGAGACCTCCGCCGCGTCCTTGTCCGCCACATAGCGCGTCGCCAGCGCATAGACCGCGAACATCAGCGCGGCGACAAGCGGAATCGCTGCGCTGGCCGAAAACACCCCCGACCCCGGTTGCAAGATGATCAGCACGCCGGTGAAGCCCACGGCCACCGCCACCCACCGCCGCCAGCCGACCTTTTCGCCCAGCACCGGGCCCGACAGCGCCACCACCATCAGCGGATAGCTGATGAAGACCGAATGCGTGTCGATCAGTCCGAGCTTCACGAAGGCGACGATGGTGACGTAAATCTCCACCACCAGGAGCACGCCGCGCAGCGCCTGCACCCACGGATGCCGCACCCGCGCCATCCCCCGTAGCCCGCCCGGCGCCCGCATCGCCAGCGCCAGCACGAAGAGCGCAAAGAACCAGTAGCGGATCATCACGATCAGATAGACGTTATACGTCCCCGCCAGATGGCGCGAAATCCCGTCCTGCATCGCAAAGATGAAGGTCGTCGCGACCATCATCCAGATGCCCTTGCGCGTATCCTGCTGCGTCATGCCAGAACTCCCCGGCTCATGTGGCGTTTTCCGGCAAAGCCCGGCACGCGGGAAACCGCGAAACCCGCGGCGGACAGGCCGCGGCGGACAAAGCCCGCGGCGGTATAGGTCGCGAAACTGCCGCCCGGCGCGGTGTGGCGCCCGACCTCGGCCATCAGGTCATCGCCCCAAAGCTCGGGGTTCTTCGCGGGCGAGAAGCCGTCGAGGAACCAGGCATCGGCGCGGCCGGGCCAGTTGGGCAGCATGGCGCGGGCATCGCCCTCGATGATCTCCACCGCGACGAGGCCCAGATCGAAGCGCCGCTCCCCCCGGCTCCAGGCGGCGATCAGGGGGCCCGCGGCGGCATCGGCCTCGGGGAAGGCCGCGAGCGCCCGGGCCATTTCGGCGCCGGACATCGGGAAAGCCTCGAAGGAGGTGAACCGCACCGGCACCCGCGCCGCGAGCGCCAGCGCAATCAGGTTCAGCCCGGTGCCGAAGCCGAGTTCGGCGACATGGAACCCCGGCACCAGCCGCCCGGGCAGGTCGTTGCCCGCCAGAAACACATGCCGCGTCTCCGCCAGCCCGCCCGCGAGGCTGAAATACGGGTCGTCGAACCGGGTGGACACCGGCGTCACCCCGTCGCGCCAGTCGAGGGCTGCCGGGCTCTGGTCAGGGGAGGTCATCGGATATAGTCCTGCGGACGGGTCTGTCCGTTGGGCCGATTAGTCGAAAAGGGCGCGCGATGGCAAGGGGTGAGCGGATAACGGTGCGCGGCGGCGGCATTTTCGGGCTGGCCTGCGCCTGGTCCTGTGCCCGCCGGGGGGCGCGGGTCACGGTGATCGAACCGCGCCGGGTGGGGGCGGGGGCCTCGGGCGGTACGGTCGGCGCGCTGGCCCCGCATGTGCCGGAGCAATGGAACCCGAAGAAACAGTTCCAGCTGGAAAGCCTGCTGATGGCGCCCGCCTTCTGGGCCGAGGTCGCGGAACGGGGCGGCGATCCGGGCTATGCGCGTACCGGGCGGATCCAGCCGATCGCGGATGCCGAACACCTCGCGCTGGCGCAGCGGCGGGCAGAGACGGCGCGCGACCATTGGGGCGATGCGGCGCTGTGGCGGGTGGCGGCGGCGGCGGAATTCGCCCTTGCCCCGGTCACGGCCACCGGGCTTGTGGTGCATGACACGCTCACCGCCCGCGCCGCGCCGCGTGCCGCCTGTGCCGCGCTGGCCCGGGCAATCACGGCTTTGGGGGGGGAGATCGTGGCCGAGGCGCCGGACGAGGGCGCGGTGATCCATGCCACCGGATGGGAGGGGCTCGCGGCCCTTGGCGCCGGGAACGGGGTGAAGGGGCAATCCGCGCTCTTGCGGTTCAGCGCCGCGCAGGCGCCGCAGATCTATGCCGAAAGTGTCCATATCGTGCCCCATGCCGATGGCACGGTGGCGATCGGCTCGACCTCGGAGCGGGAATTCACCGGGCTGGAAACGGATGGACAACTGGATGCGCTGATCGAAAAGGCCCGCGCCCTGTGCCCCGCCCTGAAGGGCGCCGAAGTGGTGGACCGCTGGGCCGGGGTCCGCCCGCGCGCACGCAGCCGCGCGCCGATGCTGGGCGAATGGCCCGGAAGGCCGGGCCATTTCATCGCCAATGGCGGATTCAAGATCGGCTTCGGCATGGCGCCGAAAGTGGGCGCGGTGATGGCCGATCTGGTCCTTGATGGCCGCGACGCGGTGCCCGAAGGCTTCCGCGTCGCCGACAACCTGCCCGGCTAGAGCACATAGCGGCTCAGATCCGTCGAACGCGACAGATCGCCCAGATGCTTTTCAACAAAGGCCGCGTCCACCGTCACCGTTTCGCCGGAACGGTCGGGCGCGGTGAAGGACAGTTCCTCGAACACCCGCTCCATCACCGTATAAAGCCGGCGCGCGCCGATATTCTCGAACGCTGCGGTTCACCTCCGCCGCGATCCGCGCGAGTTCCGCGATACCTTCGGGGGTGAAGGCGATGGTCACCTCCTCCGTCCCCATCAGCGCGGTATACTGCCGGGTCAGGGCGTTGTCGGTCTCGGTGAGGATCCGGACGAAATCCTCCTCGGTCAGCGCGCGCAACTCCACCCGGATCGGCAGACGGCCCTGAAGCTCCGGCAGCAGGTCCGACGGTTTCGCGATATGGAACGCACCCGAGGCGATGAACAGGATGTGGTCGGTCTTCACCGGCCCGTATTTGGTGGAAACGGTGGTGCCTTCGATCAGCGGCAGCAGGTCGCGCTGCACCCCCTCGCGCGAGACGTCACCGCCCCGGGTTTCCGCGCGGGCGCAAACCTTGTCGATTTCATCGAGGAAGACGATCCCCGATTGCTGCACCGCCTCCAGCGCGGCGACCTTCACCGCCTCGTCATCCAGAAGCTTGTCCGCCTCTTCGGAAATCAGCACATCATAGGATTCCGCCACCGACATCCGGCGCCGGGTGCGACGGGCGCCACCGAAGGCCTTGAACAGATCTTGAAGCCCCTGCATCTGGTTTTCCATCCCGGGCGGCGCGAACATCGCGGGCTGCGCGGTATCGGCAACCTCGATCTCGATCATCTTGCCGTCAAGCTCCCCGGCGCGCAGCCGGGTGCGGAACAACTCGCGCGTGCCCTCGCGCGCATCCGCGCCCGCCAGCGCCTCGATCACCCGGTCCTCGGCGGCCTTCTGCGCGCGGGCCTTGACCTCCTCGCGCATCCGCGCGCGGGTTTCGACCACGGCGGCATCGGTCAGATCGCGGATGATCTGCTCCACATCGCGGCCGACATAGCCGACTTCGGTGAATTTCGTCGCCTCCACCTTGAGGAACGGCGCCTTCGCGAGCTTTGCCAGACGGCGGGAAATTTCCGTTTTCCCCACGCCCGTCGGCCCGATCATCAGGATGTTCTTCGGATAGACCTCTTCGCGCAGATCAGCGGGCAACTGCTGGCGCCGCCAGCGGTTGCGCAGCGCCACCGCCACGGCCCGCTTCGCCTCGGCCTGGCCGATGATGAAACGATCAAGTTCGGAAACGATTTCCCGAGGGGTCAGATTGGTCATGGTTCACTCCGCATGGGCACGGCGTCAGGCGCCGATCGTTTCCACGGTCAGGTTGCCGTTGGTATAGACACAAATCTCCGCCGCGATCGCCATCGCCTTGCGCGCGATGGCTTCGGCCTCCAGATCCGTCTCCATCAGCGCCCGCGCGGCGGCGAGCGCATAGTTCCCGCCCGAGCCGATCGCCGCGATGTCATGTTCGGGTTCCAGCACATCGCCCGCGCCGGTGAGGACGAACAATTCGCGCCCGTCGGTGACAATCAGCATCGCTTCGAGGTTGCGCAGGTATTTGTCGGTGCGCCAGTCCTTTGCCAGATCGACGCAGGCCCGCGCGAGTTGCCCCGGTGCGGCCTCCAGCTTCTTCTCCAGCCGTTCGAGCAGGGTGAAGGCATCCGCCGTGGATCCGGCAAAGCCGCAGACCACATCGCGCCCGCCGGGGCTGAGCCTGCGAACCTTGCGCGCCGTGCCCTTGATCACCGTCTGCCCCAGGCTGACCTGTCCGTCGCCCGCGACCACCACACGCCCGCCCTTGCGCACGCCGATGATCGTGGTGCCGTGCCAGCCCGGGAATTTATCGTCCGCCATATCGTCCTCCGCGTCTGGCCCCTGATATGAGCGCGGGGGGCGCGGGGTGCAACCCTTGAGGTGCGTGCGCCGCGATGCCCCGTCGAGGGGCATGCGCGGCGCGAGGGGCCGGGGCCCCTCAGGCCGTCAGGCCCTCGGGTTCGGGCAGGTGGTGGGCGCGGCAGCAGGCGGTGAGGGTATTGGCCAGCAGGCAGGCGATGGTCATCGGGCCGACGCCGCCGGGGACGGGGGTGATGGCGCCGGCGATTTGGGCGGCGCCGGCGAAGTCCACATCGCCGACGAGGCGGGATTTGCCGTCCCGGGTGATGCGGTTGATGCCGACGTCGATCACCGTGGCGCCCGGTTTGATCCAGTCCGCCTTGACCATTTCCGGCCGGCCGACGGCGGCGACGAGGATATCGGCGCGGCGGCAGACGTCGGGCAGGTTGCGGGTGCGGCTGTGGGCGATGGTCACCGTGCAGCTCTCGGCCAGCAGCAGCTGCGCCATCGGTTTGCCGACGATGTTGGAGCGCCCGATCACCACCGCGTCGAGGCCCGCGAGCGAGCCGAGCCGGTCGCGCAGCAGCATCAGGCAGCCGAGCGGCGTGCAGGGCACCATCGCCTTTTGCCCGGTGCCGAGCCGCCCGACGTTGAGGATATGGAAGCCGTCGACGTCCTTGGCCGGGTCGATGGCGTTGATCACGAGGTCCGCGTTGAGATGCGCGGGCAGCGGCAGCTGCACCAGGATCCCGTGCACCGCCGGGTCGGCGTTCAGCCGGTGGATCAGCCCGAGCAGGGCGGATTCGGACGTGTCCGCGGGCAGCCGGTGCTCAAAGCTGTTCATCCCGGCTTCGCGCGTCTGGATGCCCTTGTTGCGGACGTAAACCGCCGAAGCAGGGTCGTCCCCAACCAGCACCACCGCAAGCCCGGGGACCACGCCCAGACCCGAAACATGCCCCGCAACCCGGGCCCGAAGTGTCGCAGCGAAGCCCTTCCCGTCAATCAAAACGCTCATGTCAGTTCCCTTGCCCAGAACCCGCTCTTCGCGCGCGATCGACCATTCGATCACCTGCCGCCAGAGCCGCTCCGCCAGATCGGGGTCGAGCGCCCGCGCCCCGGCGGCGCGGCGCACATTCGCGACAACCTCTTCGACCCGCGCCTCGATCCGCGCGGGCCAGCCGAGAGCGGGTTTCAACTCCGCCGCGCGGTCGATCAGCCGCGCCCGATCGGCGAGGAGATCCAGCAGCCGCAGATCGAGCGCATCAATCTCCGCCCGAAGCCCGGTCATGTCAGCAATCGTCGAAGGATCCCGCATCCGCCCTGCCCCTGTTCCGTTGCAACGATATTGCAGCTTCACAGGCCGGGCTCAACCCCGCGCGTCGGACAGATGCGCCCAGGCGCGCTGACCGGGGATGTGCAGCCGCAGCATCTGGCCCAGCTCCAGTACGCCCGGCCGCTCGACCCAGACGGTGACGCCACGCCGCCCCTGCGCGGCGGGCTTGTAGCGCCGACCCGCGCCGGGGTGGATGTCGTCGATCACCCGGCCGGGCAGCACACAGGCCTGGTTCTCCATGTCCACCACCAGCGTCACGCCATCCGGCCCCTGCAACCGCGACGAGGGCGGCAGATGCGTCAGATCCGGCAGCCCGCGCAGCACGACCGAAGCCCCCACCCATTCCGGCGCAAGACGCGGGATCCGCATGGCAAAGGCGGTTTCGGCCAGTTCCTCCTCCGACAGGAGGGTCAGTTGCCGCACATTGGCGATCTCGGTCCCCGGGGGATGCTGCGCCTGCACGCGCGAACAACTGGCGCGCGTCCGCCCGGAATGCGCCTCACCCCGCGCGCCGGAAAAGCCCAGAACCAGACGCGCCTTCGGCACCGACGCCAGCCCGCCCCGGGGCGGAACCAGCCCCAGAAAGACCACCTCGCCCTGAAACTGCGTCGGCGCGAGCGACGGCATCAGCGCACCCTCAGCGTGAAGAACAGCCGCCGGAACGGGAACAGGACGGTACCATCCGCCTCTGCCGGATAGGCGATGTCGAGCGCCGCTTCGTAGCGCGCCAGAAAGGCCGCGAGTTCGGTCTGCGACAGTTCCGCCGCAATGGGCCGCAGCGCGGTCGATTCGGTGAAGCGGCGCACCGGATGAACGCCCCCGTCCCGGGGCAGGCGCTGCACATATTCGGTCGTCCAGACGTCGGGCAGGCCCAGCGGCGCCAGCAGCCGGGCATATTCCACCGGCGCGGCCACGGGCGGCACCCAATCCGCGAAATCGAACCGGTCCGGGAACATGTCCGCCGCGAAATCGCGCAGGAAACGGTGCGAGGGCGCGCCCCATTGTACCGGCATCTGCACCGCCAGCATCCCACCCGGCGCCAGCATCCCGGCAAGCCGCGGCAGAAGCGCGGCGTGATCCCCGACCCAGTGCAGCACGGCATTGGAGAAGATCAACGCGGGCGGCTTGCCCGGTTCCCAGTCGCGCAGATCGGCCAGATCGACCCGGCGATAGGCCCCCGTCGCTGCCGCCCGCGCAATCATCGCCGGAGAGGAATCGACACCGATGATCTTCCGTTCGGGCCAGCGATCCGCCAGCGCCTCCGCCGCCGCGCCGGTGCCGCAGCCAAGGTCGATCACCTTGCCATGCGGCAGATCCCCCACCCGTGCGATCAGATCCAGCGCGGGGCGCAGACGCAGGTCTTGAAACCGGGCGTAGCTTTCCGGGTTCCAGTCCTGCGCCATGGCTCAGGCCGAGGGTTCGGGCGAGGCATCGCCCTTCGGCACCGGCTTCGTCTTCGGCACCGCGGTGACGGAGGGCAGGCTGCCCGAGGGCGTGTTGTCGTCGTCGCCCTGGATCGGCTCGCCCGCCATGACCTTGCGGATCTCGTCCCCGGTCAGGGTTTCGTATTCCAGCAGACCCTGCGCCAGACGCTCCCATTCCTCGCGATTCTCGTTCAGGATCCGGCGCGCGTCCTGATAGCCGACCTCGATCAGCTCGCGGACCTCTTCCTCAATCAGCTCCTTGGTCTTGGTCGAGACCGAGAAGCCCCCGGTATTGCCCTGATAGCCCTCGTGCGCCTCAGAATAGTCGATGTTGCCCACCTTGTCGGACATGCCCCACCGCATCACCATGGCCCGCGCGATGGCCGAAGCCTGCATGATGTCGCCAGCCGGGCCGTTCGACACATGCTCCTCGCCCCATTTCAGGATTTCCGCCGCCTTGCCCGCCATGGTCATGGCGATCTTCTGCTTGGCCTCGTCCTTGTGGTAGTTCAGCCGGTCCATCTCGGGCAGCGACACCACCATGCCGAGCGCCTGCCCGCGCGGGATGATCGTCGCCTTGTACACCGGATCGCATTTCGGCAGTTTCAGTCCGACGACGGCATGCCCGGCCTCGTGATAGGCGGTCATTTCCTTCTGCTCGGGCGTCAGCACCATCGACCGGCGCTCGACCCCCATCATCACCTTGTCCTTGGCGTTCTCGAAATCTTCCATCGTCACGAAACGCCGCCCGACGCGCGCCGCCATCAGCGCCGCCTCGTTCACCAGATTCGCCAGATCGGCACCCGAGAAGCCGGGCGTGCCGCGCGCGATGACGCGCAGATCGACATCCGGCCCCACCGGCACCTTGCGGGCATGGACGGTCAGGATCTTCTCCCGGCCCTTGATGTCCGGGTTCGGCACATGGATCTGCCGGTCGAACCGGCCCGGGCGCAACAGCGCCGGGTCCAACACGTCGCGCCGGTTGGTGGCGGCAATGATGATGATGCCTTCGTTCGCCTCGAACCCGTCCATCTCGACCAGCAACTGGTTCAGCGTCTGTTCGCGTTCATCGTTGCCACCGCCGATGCCGACGCCGCGCGCCCGGCCCACCGCGTCGATTTCGTCGATGAAGACGATGCAGGGCGCGTTCTTCTTCGCCTGCTCGAACATGTCGCGCACGCGGGAGGCGCCGACGCCGACGAACATTTCCACGAAATCAGAGCCCGAGATTGTGAAGAACGGCACCCCCGCCTCACCGGCGATCGCCCGCGCGAGCAGCGTCTTCCCGGTGCCGGGCGGGCCGACCAGCAGCGCGCCCTTCGGGATCTTGCCGCCCAGACGGCTGAACTTCTGCGGATTGCGCAGGAATTCGACGATCTCTTCCAGCTCTTCCTTCGCCTCGTCGATGCCGGCCACGTCGTCGAACGTCACCCGGCCCTGCTTTTCCGTCAGCAGCTTGGCCTTCGACTTGCCGAAGCCCATCGCCCCGCCTTTGCCGCCGCCCTGCATCCGGTTCATGAAGAAGATCCAGATCCCGATCATCACGATGAACGGCAGCCACACACCCAGGAGCGACATGAAGCCCGATTGCTGCTGCTTGACCACATTCACCGTCACGCCCTTGGCGATCAGCGTTTCGGCGATCGGATCGGAGACGGGTTTGATCGTGGAAAAGGTCGCGCCGTCGCCCGTCTGATAGCGGACGTCCTCGCCGTCGATCTGGGCGGACTTCACATCGCCCTTCTCAACGGCGTTGATGAAGTCGGAATAGGCCACCTGCCGTGCGTTCATGGATGACTGGCCGTCCCCGAACAGGTTGAACAGCGCAAGTATCAGCAGAAACAACACGGCCCAGAAGGCCAGATTGCGTGCGTTGCCCAAGAGGCACCTCCAGATCAGACCGGGCCGCGGGACGCCGCCCGAGCCTTTCGTGTGAAAATAGGCATTACGGGGCGAGGTTCAACGGCATAATCCCGCAAAGGCGAAACTGCCGCGCCGGTTCAGCGTCTTCCAGCCCTCCGGACGGCCCGCGACGGGCGCCGCAAGCAGCCGGTTTCCGGCCCAGACGGCGGGCGAAGCCAGCACGGCGGCCCGGCTGAGCCCGGTGTCGCGCCAGGCCGGGCACTCCGCGATCCCCGCACCGAGGGCCACGACCTCGCCCGGCGGACCCTCGATCCGCCAGCCGTCCCAATCCTGCCCCACCGGCACGCGCAGCCCTGCCACCGCCCGCAGTTCCCGCGCAACGACGATCTGCCCGCGCGTGACGCGCAACCGGCAGCCGTGCAGCGTCGCATCGCGCGGCGCAGCGAGCAGCGCGGCCAGCTTCGCCGCCCGGGGCGGATACTCCGCGCCCGAAACCCAGACCAGCGCCGCATTCAGCAGCCTGCGCCGCAATTCCGGATCCAGCCCCGCAAAGGCCCCGGCATGGATCCGGATTTCCCCCCCCTGCTGCGTGACATGCTCCGCCCCCCAGTCCGACAGAAGCCGGTTCAGCGCCGCATCCGCCGCCGCCAGATGGCCGATCACCGCGCCGATCGTTTCAGGCGTCACCCCCGCGGGGCGCAGCGCCGCCATCGCCTGCCGGGCGCGGATACGGCCAAAGCGGGGGTTGTCGTTGCTCGGATCCTCGACCCAGCCGATCCCGCGCGCCCGCAGCCAGTCGCGCAGCCCCGCGCGGGGCACCGAGAGCAGCGGCCGGTGCCAGATCACCCCCTCGGCCGCGAACCGGGGGCGCATCCCGCTCAGCCCCTCAAGCCCGGCCTCCCGCGCGATCCGCATCAGGAAGGTCTCCGCCTGATCGTCGGCGGTATGGCCCAGCAACACCGCATCCAGCCCGCGCCCCCGCGCCCATGCGCCGATCAGCCGCAGCCGCGCCCGGCGTCCGGCATCCATCACATTACCCACCGCCGCCGCCCCGTCCCACCGCAGCACCGCATGCGGCACGCCAAGCGCGGCGCAATCGCGGCCCACCGCCTCGGCCTCCTGCGCCGAACCGGGGCGCAGGCCGTGGTCCACCGTCGCCGCCTCGACCGCAAATCCGGCCAGCAGCGCCGCATGCAGCAGCGCCGTCGAATCCCCACCCCCGGAAAGCGCAACCCCGACACGCGGGGGCGCATCGGGGCCAAGGCTTTCCCGCAGCAAACGGGGAAGGTCTAGTTGCATGCCAGTTGGCTCTGCGCGCCGGGCACCTTGCCCGCCGCCTGGCTGCCCGGGAACCGGACGGCGACTTCGCGCAACGTGGTGCAGGCTTCGGAGGTCTGGCCGAGCGCCCCAAGTGCCTTGCCCAGTTCGAGCAGGTTGTCCGCCGCGCGCGGCCCCGCGGGATCGGCCGAAAAGGCATCAAGCCAGGCGCGCGCCGCCCCCGGCACATCGCCCGCCCGGTTCAGCGCATCGCCCCGCAGATAGCCCGCCTCCGGCGTCAGGGGGCCACCCGGGTAGGTTTGGGTAAAGGTCGCAAAGAGGTCTGCGGCGCCGCGAAAGTCACCTTGACCGAGCACCCCCTTGGCCCGGTCGAAGTCCGTCTGTTCGTTTACCGTAAGATCGCCTTTCGGCGCGTTCGTCATGTTCGGCGCCGGCGCGGTCAGCGACGAGGCCCCCGCGCTTTTCGGCGCATCGCCCCCGCCGGAACCACCCAGCGGCGCATTGCCCACCGAACCCGGGTCACAGCCCTCTTCCAACTCGCAGACCCGGAACTCCAGATCGCCGATCCGGTTCGACCCGTCCTTCACCACCCGGTCGATCCGGTTCTGCAACGCTTCGGTCTGCGAGGTCAGCCGCGAGATCGAGGCCTCCATCGTATCCATCCGCTGCAACGCCGAAGCACCGCCCGCCGCCTGCATCCCCTTCGCGCCCGAAGCCACCAGCTCCGAGCGCAGCGATTGCAGTTGCGAAGACAACTGGCCGAGTTCCTTGCGGATATCGGCCAGCGTCTGCTTGTCCTGGGCAAAGGCGGGCGCCGCCAGCGCCAGCGCCATCGCCGCCCCTAGCAGAACCCGCCGCATCCCTTAGCTCCCCGCGCCGAGCGACAGAACCGTCACGGCACGGCGGTTCTGGTTGAAGCAGGTCTGGGTCGCGTCCGGGCAGATCGGGCGTTCCTTGCCATAGGACACGGTGCGCAGCCGGTTGCCCGCGACGCCTTGCGAGATCAGAAACTGCTGAACCGCCGTCGCGCGGCGCGCACCGAGCGCGAGGTTGTATTCGCGCGTGCCCTGTTCGTCGGCATGGCCTTCGATGATGGCGGAATAGTTCGGATGGCCGTTCATCCACTGCGCCTGACCCTGAAGGATCGAGATCGCCTCGGACGACAGCGTCGACTGGTCGACCGAGAAATGCACAATGTCGCCGACCTTCGCGTTGAAATAGGCGGGCGAATTCGGGTCGTTGACATTGCCCAGGGCCATACCGTCCACGCCGCCCGCGCCACCGGCACCGTATTGGCCGGACCCGTAGGCGCCACCGGGATCCTCGACGCCATTGCCGTATTTGTCGGGGTTGTTACAGGCCGCAAGGCCCAGGACTGCCAGCGCGAGCGCCGCCTTTGTTGCGAAGTTCATGTCAGTTCCGCCTTTTGTTTCCGCCCTTCGGGGCGACGTTATCAGATGCGATTTCCGTTGGGAATCAGGGAAGCAGCGGCCCCCAGGACGGATCCGACGCTCCGCCCGGATTGCCCACCTTGCGCAGGTTCCGCCCGGAGACATCGACGCTGTAAAGCTGTGCGCCGCCGCCCGCGCCCGGGGCTTCGCGGGTGAACATGATGACGCGGCCATTGGGCGACCAGGTTGGGCCTTCGTCGAGGTAGGAGGCCGTCAGCAACCGCTCCTCGGAGCCGTCCGTCCGCATCACGCCGATGAAGAACCGCCCGCCCGATTGTTTCGTGAAGGCGATCAGGTCGCCGCGCGGGCTCCAGACCGGGGTGCCATAGCGGCCATCGCCATAGGAGATCCGCACCGGCTCGCCGCCCGAGGCCGACATGATGTAGATCTGCTGCCCGCCCGAGCGGTCGCTCTCGAACACGATGCGCGAGCCGTCCGGGCTGAACGAGGGGGCGGTTTCGATCGACGGGCTGTTGGTCAGCCGCTGCGGCGCGCCGCCGTTGACGCCGGATTTATACAGGTCGGTATTGCCGTTCTGCTCCAGCGAATAGACGATCGACTGACCATTGGGCGCGAACCGCGGCGAGAAGGTCATCGTTCCGGGGGTCTCGGGCAGCAACTGCCCGGAGGCATTACCGACATTCATCAGCTTGATCCGGGGGAAGCCGGTCTCGAAGGTGGTATACAGCACCCGGTCGCCCGTGGGCGAGAACCGCGGCGCCAGCACGATGGTCGAACTGTCGGTCAGGTATTTCACATTCGCGCCGTCGTAATCCATGATCGCAAGGCGCTTCTGGCGGGCGTTCTTCGGGCCCGCTTCCGACACGAAGACCACGCGGCTGTCGAAATAGCCGCCCTCGCCGGTGATCCGGCTATAGATCACATCGGCCACCTTATGCGCCAGCCGCCGCAGGTTCGCCGCCGAGGCCGCGAGCTGCTGCCCCTGCCCCAACTCCTGCCCGGCATAGACGTCATGCAGGCGGAACTTCACCACCAGCTTGCCGCCCTGGCTCGACACGCCGCCGACGATCAGCGCCTGCGCATTGATCGCCTGCCAGTCGGCATAGCTGACCGGGGTGCCGAAGGAGCCGATCTTCTGGATATAGGCGCTGTCCTTGATGCGGCGGAACAGGCCGGTATTGTCCAGATCGGCCGCCACGATCTTCGTCAGTTCGGCCGCCGCCGACCCCGCGCCGCCCTCGTCCACGAAGACCGGCAGGGCATAGGGCATCGGCTCGACGACGCCTTCGTCGATCTCGATATGCAGCGGCCCCTGCTGCGCCTGCGCAAGGCCCGGACCGATCATCAGCGCCGCAACGGCGGCCAGTGCGAAACGGAACATCTCAACTTCCCTCGTTGGGCTTTGGCCCGTTTTAACGGTTCGGAACCCCGGGGCACATCACATCCCGTCGAGCGGCGGGATTTTCGTGCGACTGAGTTCTTTGCGTCACTTCATTCTCATCTTGTTCGGGTCGAACACGATCTCGATCTGCTGCCACCAGCCGTATTTCTCCTTCGGCAGCGGGAACCCGTCCGAACCACAGCGCACGATCGCACGCCGTGCCGCCTCGAACGCCTGCTTCGCCGCCGCCTCGGTGCCGCCGGTGAAGCTCGACATCTTGATCGACTTCGTGTCGGGCTTGCCGTTCTCGTTCATGTTGACGAGCACGGTGACCGAGGTCCGCATCGCCTCTGAGCTCAGCGCGCCGACGTTCCAGCAGGCCTTGACGTCCACGATCAGCGCTTCCTTCTCGCCGGCGGTGACCGGCGGGCCGTTCCTGGAAATGCCGAGCCCGCCTGAACCAGAGCCCTGCCCCTTGCCGGTGCCGCTGTCGGAGCCCATCGCCTCGGCAAGCGCGCCTTCGACCCCGCCGCTCTTGCCGGAACCGGAGCCGCTGGCGGCCTTCGCCTTGGCATCCGCGGCCTTCTTGGCCGCCGCCTTCGCATCCGCCGCGGCCTTGTCCTTCGCGGCCTTGTCCTTCGCGGCCTTGTCGGCGGCCGCCTTGGCATCCGCCGCAGCCTTTTCCTTGGCCGCCTTGTCCTTTGCGGCCTTGTCTTTCGCAGCCTTGTCCGCAGCCGCTTTCGCATCGGCAGCCGCTTTCTCTTTCGCCGCCTTGTCCTTGGCGGCCTTGTCCGCCGCCGCCTTCGCGGCCTTTTCCTTCGCCGCCTTGTCGGCAGCCGCCTTCTCCGCCGCCGCGATCTTCAGCTCCTCGGCCTTGTCATCCGTCGGCTCCGCTTCCACCGGCTTTACCGGCCGCCCCTTCGGACGCGCGGCGCTGGAGGGCGCCGAGGTCTGCTCGGGCTCTTCCGTCGGCTCCGGGGTCTGCTTCGTCGCGGCTTCGGGCGGCGCGGCGGCTTCCTTCGGCTTTTCGACCGGCTCGGGCTTTTTTGCCTCGTCGGGCTTTTCCTGCGGTTCGGCGGCCTTCGCGACTTGCATATCGGGCTCGGGCGCGGGGGCCGGAGCGGGCGCGATGCGCGGCGCCGGGCGCGACTTCGGACGCGGCGAGAAATCGGGCGAGCGGGTTTCCTCCGGCGTTTCGACCGGCGGCATCATCGAGGGCGGGATCTCCGTCACCTCGGCCTTCGGCGTCGGCGCGGCGACCTGCGACAGGTCGGGCTTCGGCTCGGGCTTCGCCGCAGGCGCGGGCGGGGCCGCGGGCGCGGAGGGCGGCGGAGGCGCCGCCTCGGCCGCCGTGTCCTCGGGCGTCGTGTCCTCGGGCGTCGTGTCCTCGGGCGCCGTCTCGGGGGGCGCCGTCTCGGGGGGCGCCGTCTCGGGTTCACCACCACCCGCAGGCGCGGCAGGCGCGGCCTCGCCCCTGGCCACGGTATCCTCGCCGCCCGCAGCCGCCTGCAATGCCTCGAAATCGGCCTGCGAAATCACCGCGACCTCGGTCATCTTCACCGGCTCGGCGGGTTTCGTCGGAAACCATTCACTGCCGACGATCGCCCACAGGACGACCACCGCGTGGAGCACCCCCGAAACGATATTGCCGGTCTTCTCTGCCCTGTCCATGCTCATGGCGGATCAGTTCCCCCCGGCTGTCGTCCCGGTCGGAGCCTTCCCCGTCAGCTGCGGCCCGCCGGTGTCGGTCACCAGCACGATATTGGTGAAGCCGCCCGCGTTCAGCGCGCCCATCACCTGCACGACATGCGCATATTCGATCCCGCCATCCGCGCGCAGATAAACCTTGTCCGAGGTCCGCTCCTGCGACACGGCACGCAGCTTCTCGACCAGTTCGGCCTCTTCCACCGGCGTGTTCATCAGCGAAACCGTTCCGTCCCGTTGCAGCGAAATCGTCAGCGGCTCTTCCTGCTCGGTCGGCACGGCCTTGGCCGCCGTCTTCGGCAGTTCGAGCGGCACGCCCACCGTCATCATCGGCGCCGCGACCATGAAGATGATCAGCAGCACCAGCATGACATCGACCATTGGCGTGACGTTGATTTCCGCCATCACGCCATGGCGCCCCTTGGCGCCACGCCGGCGGCGGCTCCCGCCCTCCGCCTTTTTCATCACCCCCGCGCCCATCGCTCAGGCGTCCAGCTGGCGCGAGAGGATGGTCGAGAATTCGTCGGCAAAGGCTTCGTAGCCCGCGGTGATCTTGTCCGCGTCGCCCGACAGCTTGTTGTAGAAGATGACCGCCGGGATAGCGGCGACAAGGCCGATCGCCGTGGCGACCAGCGCTTCGGAAATCCCCGGCGCGACGACGGCGAGCGAGGTGTTTTGCGAAATCGCGATCTCCTCGAAGGCGACCTTGATCCCCCAGACCGTCCCGAACAGCCCGACGAAGGGCGCGGTGGAGCCGACGGTCGCGAGGAAGCTGAGGCCGGAGTTCAGCGCCTCGCCCTCCTTCGCGATGGCGATGTCCATGGACCGGTCGATTCGCGCCTGCGCCCCGGCGATCAACTCGCCATCCTGCCGGTGGCTGCGGCGCCATTCCAGCATGCCCGCCGCAAAGATCCGCTGGCTCGCCCCCGCCGGGTTGGGTCCGATCTGGTCGAAGAGTTCATCCAGCGGCTCGCCCGACCAGAACGCCTGATCGAAGGCCGCCGCCTCGGACCGGGCTGCGCGGAAGGTGATGAATTTCCGCACGATGATCGACCAGGACCAGAAGCTGGCCAGGGTCAGGGCGATCATCACGATCTTCACGGTGAAGGATGCGCGCACGAAAAGCGCGAGCAACGAAAAATCGAGCTCCTGCGCGTGGGCGAGAGTTTGCTGGTCCATTTGGGTGCCTTTGGGCGTTCACTGCTCTTTGACGAAACCGTCTTCGCGGTTCCTTTACGCCGATTCTACCCGAGGTTAAGCGGGAACGCCATAACATCTGCGTCATCGCGCAAAAAAGCATGCCGCAGTGCGGCAAGCACGGGGCTGGACCCGTTCCGTTAACAGCCCATTCCGTCAACAGATTGCCGTCAATGCAGCGGCGGCGCAAGCCTCTGGCGCAGATCCGCGGGCAATCGCGCGGCGGCGCCCGCGTCATTCAGGCATACCAGCGTGACATGGGCGGTGAACAGCACTTCGCCCGCGCGCACCACCGCCTGATCCAGCACGATCCGCGCCCCGCTCGCCGCCACCAGATCCGTCGTCACCGTCAATTCGTCGTCGAAGCGCGCCGGGCGCAGGTAATCGGCCTCTACCCGCCGGACGGCGAAGACGATGCCGTGGTCCCGCTTCAGCGCGCCCTGGTCGATGCCGAGCGAACGCACCCATTCCGAGCGGCCCCGCTCGATGAACTTCAGGTAATTCGCGTAATAGACGATCCCGGCAAGGTCGGTATCCTCGTAATAGACGCGCAGGGGGAAGGTGTGGCTCATCGCATCCTCGCGGCAAGGCGCAGTGCATGGCTGGCATCATCGGCACAGGCGGGCAGCACCGGATCATAGCCCGCGCGGATCAGCGCCGCGACCCCGGGCCGCAGCACGGTGACACCCCGCGCCTGCGCCAGCGGCGGATGCGCGTCAAACGCATGTTCCCCCCAAAGCAGGATCACCTGCACCGCGAGCGACAGCGCGATGGTTTCCGCCGGAACCTCGTCCAGCGCGGGATCCATCCGGATGAAGGCGAAACAGGCGCGGATCGCGCCCTCCCGGTCAAATCGGAAAGCCCGATACTGGTTCGCACCCGCATCGTCGAGCCGGGCCACCGTCTCGGCCAGTCCCTCGACCAGCTGGTCGAGATTGGGCACCTCCAGCAGTTCCTGCCAGTCGCGGAAGAAGAACACCATCAGGTTCGCGCCCAGTTCGGGATCCGTCTCGGCCATCCTGTGCCCGGCCAGCGCCACCACCGCCTCGATCGCGCCCTTGACGGTGGCGAGCGTGGCGGCATCGACGCCGAACACCACCGGCACGATGGGCCGGCCCCAACGGGCGAAAAGATACGCGCCCTCCGCGCGGGTGAACATCTGGCTGATGTCTTCAGCGGTGAGGAGTTCGTCGGTCATGGCATCCCCCGGTTGCGCCGCCACATTAGGAGAATCCGCGCCCGGCGGAAAGGGCGGGCGCGACCGGATGCCCGCGCCCCCCGGCGGGCGCGGCCTGCGCCGGCCCCCATCAGACGCATTATCGGCGGGCAGGCGATGCTTGCCTGTTGACCGGCGTGCCGCGCTGCGGCACCCAGAGGCCACAAGGGAGGCCCGCATGTATCCAATCATCCGGCTGGCAAAGGCCATTTTGCTCGACCGCAACACCCCGATCGACATTTTCCAGCCGCTGGTGACCCGGCATATCGCCTGGCCCTGGGACATCGACCCGTGGATGGACCTGAACAACGGCCGCACGCTGACGCTGTTCGATCTGGGGCGGGTGGCGCAGATGCACCGGGCGGGGCTGTTCCGGGCGCTGCGGGCGAACCGCTGGGGCATCGTCGTGGCGGGCAACACCACGCGCTACCGCCGCCGGATCACCATGTGGCAGCGGTTCGAGATGCGCACCCGCTGCATCGGCTGGGATCAGCGCTTCCTGTATCTGGAACAGGCGATGTTTCGCGGCGGCGACTGCTGCAACCATATCCTGATCCGCGCGGCGGTCACCTCGCCCAAGGGGATCGTGCCGCCCGCCGACTTGTGCCGGGCGATGGGGCTGCCGCCCGAAAGCCCGCCCCTGCCGCAATGGGTGCAGGACTGGATCCGGGCGGAGAACGAACGCCCCTGGCCGCCGCAACTGTGATCGGCGGGTGGTTGCGCCCGGCCCCGGTTTGAGGCTTGATCACCCGGCAATGGAGGATTGGATGAAAACGCCAAGCAAACGGATCCTGGGCTGGTGGTTCT
This sequence comes from Paenirhodobacter sp., assembly GCF_047600745.1. Lineage (GTDB taxonomy): Bacteria > Pseudomonadota > Alphaproteobacteria > Rhodobacterales > Rhodobacteraceae > Rhodobacter. The sequence continues at coordinate 1,636,996 of NZ_JASGKI010000004.1, forward strand.
TCGACTGGGCGAGCCAACCGTTCAATACGCTCCTGCTGACCTTCGTCTTCGCGCCCTATATGGCCGATCTGCTGGGATCGGGCACCACGGCGCAGACCGTCTGGGGCTATGGCATCGGCCTTGCCGGGCTGGTGATCGCGCTCGGGGCGCCGTTCCTCGGTGCGATCGCCGACAGGTCCGGGCGGCGGATGCCCTTCATCGTGCTGTTTTCGCTGATGTATGTCGGCGGAGCCTGGGCACTGTGGCAGGCGGCGCCGGGGAATTACAGCCTGGTCCTGATCATGACCTGTTTCGCGATCGGCCTGATCGGGATGGAATTCGCCACCACCTTCACCAATGCGCTGCTGCCCGGGCTCGCCCCGCGCGAGCAGCTGGGCAAGGTCTCGGGCACCGGCTGGGCCTTTGGCTATGTCGGCGGGCTGGTGTCGCTGATCGTGATGCTGGGCTTCGTGCAGATCAACCCCGCCACCGGGCGCACGCTGATCGGCCTGCCGCCCCTGTTCGGGCTGGACCTCGCGGCGCGCGAGGATACCCGTATCGTCGGGCCGCTGACGGCGGTGTGGTATGCGCTGTTCATGGTGCCGTTCTTCCTGTGGGTGCGCGATCCGCGACCGGAGGGCTCGGTCTCCGTCCTGCGCGCCGCGCGCGACGCCTGGCCCACGCTGCGCGCCACGCTGAAGGGCCTGCCGAAGCGGCGCAGCCTGATGCTGTTCCTCATCGCCTCGATGCTTTACCGCGACGCGCTGAACGGGATCTACACCTTCGGCGGGCTGTATGCGAAAGGCGTGCTTGGCTGGTCGATCACCCAGATCGGGCTGTTCGGGATCCTCGGCACCATCACCGGCGCGGTCTTCGCCTGGGCGGGCGGCAAGGTCGATGACCGGCTCGGCCCGAAGGCGGTCATTGCCTTTTGCCTGCTGGTGCTGACGGCGGTGGTGGTGGCGGTGGCCTTCGTGTCGCGCGAACGGGTGTTCGGACAGGCGACCGCGCCCGACAGCCTGCTGCCCGACATCGCCTTCTACGCCCTCGGCGGGCTGATCGGCGCGGCGGGGGGCGCGCTGCAATCGGCCAGCCGCACGATGATGGTGCGTCAGGCCGACCCCGCGCATATGACCGAAGCCTTCGGCCTGTATGCCCTGACCGGCAAGGCCACCTCCTTCGTCGCGCCGCTGCTGATCGGGGTGACCACGCATCTGAGCGGCAGCCAGGCGGTGGGGATCGCGCCGCTCGTCGTGCTTTTCCTTGCCGGGCTGGTGCTGCTACCCTGGGTGAAATCATCCGGCGCAACAAGAGAGACCCCCGCATGAGACTTCTGCTTGCCGCCCTTTGTCTGGCCGCCCTGCCCGCCGGAGCGGAACCGCTAGCGCGTGAATTGTTCGGCGCGGCGAAGACCCCCTCGCACCAACAGCCGACGCCCGTCGGCTCCTATGCCCGGGGCTGTGCCGCCGGGCTGCAACCGATGCCCGAAAGCGGGCCGACCTGGCAGATGATGCGGTTGAACCGCAACCGCTATTACGGCCAGCCGGTGATGCTGTCCTATCTTCAGGATCTGTCGCGCTATGCCGCCACCCTGCCCGGCTGGCAGGGGCTGTATATCGGCGACATCAGCCAGCCGCGCGGCGGCCCGATGACCGGCGGGCATGCCAGCCATCAGATCGGGCTCGATGCCGATATCTGGATGCTGCCGCCGAAGCGGCTGAACCTCAGCCGGGCCGAGCGCGAGAAGATCAGCTCGATCCCGATCCGCACCGCCGACCAGACCCGGATCAACGGCAACTGGACCCCCGCCCACATGGCGCTGATGAAGGCCGCCGCCTCGGATCCGCGCACCGAGCGGATCTTCGTCGCCGCCGCCGCAAAGATCGCGATGTGCAATGCCGCGCCCCGGGGCGACCGCGCCTGGTTGCAGAAGATCCGGCCGATCTATGGCCACGAGACGCATTTCCACGTCCGGCTGAAATGCCCGCCGGGCTCGCCCCTGTGCGAGGTGCAGAAACCCACCGTCGCCGAACTGTCGAACGGCGGGGACGGCTGCGATGACACGCTGAACTGGTGGGTGACGACCTATCTGGACGAATTGCGCAACCCGCCGAAACGGCCCGCAGCCCCGGCGCCGAAGACCGCCAGGACCTATACCCTTTCCGATCTGCCCGCCGAATGCCGCAGCGTTCTCGCCTCACGCTGATCGGGGGGCTGGCGGGGCTGGCCCTCGGCCTCGGGCCACGGGGCACCCCGGCCCAGACGCACCCCGCACTGCGCGGGGAATTCCTGCAAAGCCGGGTGTGGAAACTGCCCGACCCGGAATTCGGCGGCTTTTCCGGGCTGAAGTTCCTGGATGACGGCCGTCATTTCGTCACCCAGTCCGACCGCGGCACCGTCTGGCGCGGCGAGATCGCGCGCGATGCCACGGACCGGATCATCGGCGTGACCCGGACCAGCGGGCCGGTAGTGCTGCGCGCCCGCGACGGCCGCCCCCTGCAACGGCGCGAGGCCGATGCGGAGGGCCTGGCGCTGGCGCCCGATGGCGGGATTTACATCTCCTTCGAGGGCGACCGGCTGGCCCGCGTCGCCTGGTATCCGACGGACGATGCGCCCGCGCGCGTCCTGCCACGGCCCATGGCGTTCAACGCCATGCAGCTCAATTCCTCGCTCGAAACGCTGGCGGTGGATGCGCGGGGCACGGTCTACACCCTGCCCGAACGCTCGGGCGGGACCACGGTGCCCTTCCCGGTCTGGCGCTGGCGCGATGGCAAATGGGACCAGCCCTTCGCGATTCCGCGCGATCACAGCTGGCTGGCGGTGGATGCGGATTTCGGCCCGGATGGCCGGTTCTACCTGCTGGAGCGCGATTTCTGGGGGCTGCTCGGTTTCCGCACCCGGGTCCGCGTCTTCGATTTCGGCGAGGACAGCGTGTCGGGCGGCGAAGTGCTGGTCGAGACCTCGGCGGGCACGCATGACAATCTCGAAGGGCTCGCCGTCTGGCGCGACCGGCAGGGCGCGATCCGGCTGACGATGATCTCGGACGACAACCAGCGTTTCTTCCAGCGCACCGAATTCGTGGAATACCGGCTGCGCCCCGAAAAACCTTGACCGGGGCGCGGGGCGGGCGTATCCGCGCCGCTGTCTTCGGACCATGTCCCCGCGACCATGTAAAAACGGTGAACCATGAAACGTCTGATGCCCGGCATCCTCGCCATGACGATCGTCGTCGTGGTGTCCAACATCCTGGTGCAGCACCTGTTCGGCCAATGGCTGACCTGGGGCGCCTTCACCTATCCCTTCGCCTTCCTCGTCACCGACCTGATGAACCGCCTCTACGGGCCGCAGGCCGCGCGGCGGGTGATCTATGCGGGCTTCGCGGTCGGCGTGGTCTGTTCGATCATCGGCTCGCAGATGCAGGGCGAATTCGGCGCGCTGGTCAGCCTGCGCGTCGCCATCGCCTCGGGGCTGGCCTTCCTGTGCGCGCAACTGACCGATGTCTCGGTCTTCAACATGCTGCGGCGGCTAAGCTGGTGGAAGGCGCCGCTGTTCGCCTCTTTCCTCGGCTCCTGCCTCGATACGGCGATCTTCTTCACCGTGGCTTTCGCCGCGCAGCTGAGCTTCCTCGAACCCTCGAACGATGTCGCCTGGGCGAACGAGGTGCTGCCGCTTCTGGGCGTCGGGCCGCAGGTTCCACTGTGGGTTTCGCTCGGGCTGGCCGATTGGTGTGTCAAAGTTGCTATAGCCGTAATCGCTTTGACGCCTTATCGGGCAATCGTCTGGAGAAACACGCCACGGGTTGCGTGAATTAACTTGCCATAGACCAGATATGTGCCACCTTCAGCTTATCGGCAACGCATGAAAGGAGGTGGTCCAGTGTCTAGAGTGATATTGGAGAGAGGTGTCGGGACAGCCAGGGGGGCCGAGGCCTGAGGGCAACCCCAAGGGTCGAGAACCCTGGCTGGGACGGATGGATCTTGTCCAAGACCCTAACCGGACCATCTCCGTAGATCTCGGAGGGCCGCGTGCGGATGCCGCGGCCCTTTCTATTTCGGCAGTTCCCGGCCCCACCCGCCGCGACCGCCCCCCCCGTTTTCGTCCGCGGAACGCCGCTGCCCTGCGCATGTCTCGGCCCGCGCAGGCGCGGAATCCCTCTCGGCAAAGCGTCTCCGCGCGCCCGGACGCCGCCGGGCGGGATTTCCCCGGGGGTTCACAATCCCACCCGCGCACCGATCTGAGGCTGGAAACCGCGGGCCATCCGTGGCATGCCGTGGCGGTCAAAGAAAAAGGAACCTGCGATGAGCGATGCCGACGTGTCCGCGATGAGCTTCGAACAGGCGATGAAGGAACTTGAGGGCGTCGTCGGGCGGCTCGAACGCGGGGAAGTGCCGCTGGACGAATCAATCCGGCTTTACGAGCGCGGCGCCGCGCTGAAGGAACGCTGCGCGAAACTGCTCAAGGAGGCCGAGGAGCGGGTGGAGAAGATCACCCTCGGCGCCGATGGCGCACCCACCGGGACGGTGCCGGTCGAAGGTCTGTGATGTTTCCGGAACGTCTGTCTCAGGTGCAGCACGCGGTTGGCGCCGCGCTGGACGCCGCGATCGCACGCTATCCGGCGGGTCCGCTGCGCGACGCGATGGCCTATGCGGCGACGGGTGGCAAGCGGCTGCGGGCGTTTCTCGTGCTCGAAGTCGGCGGCGCTGTTCGATGTGCGGGATGCGATGCCCGCCGCCGCGGCGGTCGAGGCGCTGCATGCCTATTCGCTGGTGCATGACGATCTGCCCTGCATGGATGACGATGACCTGCGCCGGGGCCTGCCGACGGTCCATGTGAAATGGGATGAGGCGGTGGCGGTTCTGGCGGGGGATGCGCTGCAAACGCTGGCCTTCGAGCTTTGCACCGATCCCGCGCTCGGCCCGCATCGGGTGGAGCTGGTCGCGGCGCTGGCCGGGGCATCGGGCGCACGCGGCATGGTCTATGGCCAGATGCTGGACATTGCGGCGGAAACCGCGCCTGAGCCGCTGACCCTTGCGGAAATCACCCGGTTGCAGGCGGGCAAGACCGGGGCGCTGATCTCCTTTGCCGCTCAGGCAGGGGCGATTCTGGCCGGGGCGGAGCGGGCGCCGCTCGCGGAGTATGCACGCGCGCTCGGGCTCGCGTTCCAGATCGCGGACGATATTCTGGATGTCGAGGGCTCCGAGGAAGCCGCCGGCAAGCGGCTGCACAAGGATGCGGAGGCGGGCAAGGCGACCTTCGTCTCGCTCCTCGGGCTCGACGGGGCCAAGCGCCGCGCCGCCGAACTGGTGGCCGAGGCCGAAGCCGCCCTTGCGCCCGTATGGCGAAAAGGCCGAAACCTTGAAACAGGCGGCGCGCTATGTGATCGCCCGCGACAAGTGAGCCAGCGATGAGCCAGACCCCGACCCTCGACCGCGTGCATCTGCCTTCGGACATGAAGGCGCTGTCGGATGCCGACCTGAAGCGGCTGGCAACCGAATTGCGATCGGAAACGATTGCCGCCGTTTCGGAAACGGGCGGCCATCTGGGCGCGGGGCTGGGGGTGGTCGAACTGACCGTGGCGCTGCATGCCGTGTTCGATGCGCCGCGCGACAAGATCATCTGGGACGTGGGCCACCAGTGCTACCCGCACAAGATCCTCACCGGGCGGCGCGACCGGATCCGCACGCTGCGGATGAAGGGCGGGCTGTCGGGCTTTACCAAACGCTCCGAAAGCCCCTATGACCCGTTCGGCGCGGGGCATAGCTCCACCTCCATTTCGGCGGCGGTGGGCTTTGCGATGGGGCGCGAACTGGGCGCGGAAACCGGCGATGCGATTGCCGTGATCGGCGACGGGGCGATGTCGGGCGGCATGGCGTTCGAGGCGATGAACCACGCAGGCCATCTGGGCAAGCGGCTTTTCGTCGTGCTGAACGACAATGAAATGTCGATCGCCCCGCCGGTCGGCGCGCTGTCGGCCTATCTGACCCGGCTTTATGCCGAGGCGCCGATGCAGGATCTGAAGGCCGTCGCCAAGGGCGCGGTGAGCCTGCTGCCCGAACCGTTCCAGGAAGGCGCACGCCGGGCGAAGGATCTGCTGAAGGGCATGGCGGTCGGCGGCACGCTGTTCGAGAAGCTGGGATTCACCTATGTCGGCCCGGTAGATGGGCATGATCTGGACACGCTGCTGCCGCTCTTGCGCACGCTCAAGGCGCGGGCGAAGGGGCCGGTGCTGATCCATGCGCTGACCAAGAAGGGCAAGGGCTATGCCCCCGCCGAGGCCCGCGCCGACAAGGGCCATGCCACCGCGCGGTTCGACGTGGCGACCGGGGCGCAGGTCAAGGCGCCGTCGAACGCGCCGAGCTATACCAAGGTCTTTGCGCAAAGCCTGATCCGCGCGGCGCAGCGCGATGAAAAGATCGTCGCGATCACCGCCGCGATGCCCGATGGCACCGGGCTCGACCTGTTTGCCAAGGAATTCCCCCGCCGCTGTTTCGACGTGGGCATTGCGGAACAGCACGCGGTGACCTTTTCCGCCGGGCTGGCGGCGAGCGGGATGAAACCGTTCTGCGCGATCTATTCCACCTTCCTGCAACGCGGCTACGATCAGGTCGTGCATGATGTCGCGATCCAGCGCCTGCCGGTGCGCTTCGCGATCGACCGGGCCGGGCTGGTGGGCGCGGATGGCGCGACCCATGCCGGGGCCTTCGACATCGGCTTCATGTCCTCGCTGCCGGGCATGGTGGTGATGGCAGCGGCGGATGAGGCGGAACTGGTCCATATGGTCGCCACCGCGGCGGCGCATGACGAAGGGCCGATCGCCTTCCGCTATCCGCGCGGCGAGGGGATGGGCGTCGAGATGCCCGATGAAGGCCGCGTGCTGGAAATCGGCCGGGGCCGGGTGGTGGTCGAAGGGACGCGCGTCGCGATCCTGTCCTTCGGCACCCGTCTGGCCGAGGTGCTGAAGGCGCGCGAGGCGCTGGTCGCGCGCGGCATCACCCCCACCATCGCCGATGCGCGCTTTGCCAAGCCGCTGGATACCGATCTGATCCTGCGACTGGTGGCGGAGCACGAGGCGCTGATCACCATCGAAGAGGGCGCCATCGGCGGCTTCGGCAGCCATGTGCAGCAGTTCCTGCACGATCAGGGCGTGTTCGACCGGGGCTATCGGTTCCGTTCCATGATCCTGCCCGACACCTTCATCGACCATGCGAATGCCGAGGACATGTATGCCTCCGCCCGGATGAACGCCGCGGATATCGAGGCGAAGGTGCTTGATCTGCTTGGCGTGGCGGTGGCGCGGCGGGCCTGACAACCCCGTCATGCGCGGCGCGCAAACCTGAATCCATAGCCCCTGTTTCCTCCGACGGTTTGCGTTAACGCTGCCACCGCCGGGTGAGTCGCCTGGCTCTCGAAAGGAAACGGAAATGCTGCAAAACAAGGTCAACCGCCAGGTCATCCTCTGGACCACCCTTGTCGGCGGATTCTTCAGTTCGCTGGTCAAATGGGGATCCGAGGTCAACATGCCGCCGCGGGTTCCGGGCGAAGTCTCCCCGCCCGGCGCGCATATCGACGCCTGGCTCGGCTGGCTCGGGGTCAATTCGCATTCGCTCGATTACGTCTATCAGGGCGCGACGGTCTCGGGGGCGATCACGCTCTATCACTGGCTGTTCAGCTTTGCCTTCGCCTTCGTCTATGTGGCGGGGTCGATCTGGTGGCCGCAGATCCGGCTGTGGTTCGGCGCGCTTTACGGGCTGGTCATCGCGGTGGTGATGCACGGCTTCCTGATCCCGCTGCTGGGTTTCCGCAACCCGGTGTATGCCGATGGCGCGAAGGGCTGGATCTGGAACCTGAACGCGGCGGAACTGTCGAGCGAGATCCTCGGCCATATCTACTGGTCGGTGTCGATCGAGGTCTGCATGATCGCGGTGCTCGCCTATCTGGGCCGTCCGATCAAGGGCAACTGGGTCGCTTAATCTGCGTCCTGCGCGGCCAGTAACCCCTCGGCCACCAGCCGCGCCGCCCAACCCTCCGGCCCCTCGAACCGATGCGTCTTCCAACCCCGGATGTGGGCGGTGGCGATATTGTCCGCCCGGTCGTCGGTGAACAGGATCCGCGCACCGGTCAGGCCGGTCTCGGCCTCGACCCGCTCGTAGATCGCCGGATCGGGCTTCGCGATGCGCAGATGCCCCGACACGAAGGCCCGGTCGAATTCGCGCAGGAAGGGGTAGTGCTCCTGTGCCAGCGCAAAGGTCTCGACCCCGAAATTCGTCAGCGCGAACACCGGCACGCCCCGCGCCCGCAACGCCCGCAGAAGCCGGACCGACTGCGGAATCTCTGGCGCGGCCATGTGCAGCCAGTCGTCGTGCCAGCGCAGGATCGCGTCACGCCAGCGCGGATAGCGCGCGGCGCAGGCGGCGACGGTTTCCCGAAACGGCCCGCCCCGGTCGATCACGTCGTTCATCGCATGCAGGTCGACCTCGGCGAACATCGCCTCCCGCGCGACACGCGGCATGATGCTGTCGTAATGCCGTTCGGGTTGCCATTCGATCAGCACATTGCCGATGTCGAAGATCACCGCCTCAACCATTCTCCCTCCCCGCCGCGCGCACCGCGCGGTCCAGCGCATCCAGGAAATGCGAGCGGTCGGCGCGGCTGAACGCCCGCCCGCCGCCCTGCCGGAACGGATCGGCCGCGCGCAGATCCGCCATCAGGTCGCGCGTCGCCAGCACGTTGCCGATATTCGCGGGCGTCAGCGCCTCGCCATCCGGGCGCAGCACGCGCGCCCCCGCCGCCACGCATTTCGCCGCAAGCGGGATGTCATTCGTCACCACAACATCGCCCGGCCCGGCGCGGTCGGCGATGTATTTGTCCGCCTCGTCCGGGCCCTGCGCGACATAGACCATGCTCACCAACGGATTGGCCGAAGGCCGCAGCCCGCCGTTCGACACGAAGGACAGCGGCACGCGCAGCCGGGTGGCCACGCGCTCGGCCTCGTCCTTCACCGGGCAGGCATCGGCATCGACCCAAATCACCGCCACAAAGCCTCGGCATGGAAGGCGATGTGATCCTCGATAAAGGTCGAGACGAAGAAATAGCTGTGGTCGTAGCCCTTCTGCATCCGGAAGGCGCCGGGCTGCCGCCGCACCGCCATCGCCTGTGCCAGCGCCTCGGGGCGGAGCAGGTCGAGGAACTGATCCGAGGCGCCCTGGTCGATCAGCACCTCGCCGTCAAAGCCCCTCTCCGCCATCAGCACCGAGGCGTCATGCGCCCGCCAGCGGCTTTCGTCCGGGCCCAGATAGGCCGCGAACTGCTTGCGGCCCCAGTCGCTGCCCGTCGGATTCGCGATCGGCGCGAAGGCCGAAACCGAGCGGAACCGCCCCGGCAGGCTCATCGCGAGGGTCAGCGCGCCATGCCCGCCCATCGAATGGCCGGTGATCGCCTGCCGGTCCTCGGCGATCTCGAAGCCCGCGGTGACGACGCGGGGCAGCTCCTGCGCGAGGTAATCCCACATCCGGAAATGCGGCGCCCACGGATCTTGCGTGGCATTGACGTAGAACCCCGCCCCCTGACCGAGGTCATAGGCCGCGTCATCCGCCACCCCCGGCCCGCGCGGCGAGGTATCGGGGAAGACCAGCGCGATGCCCTGTTCGGCGGCAAACCGCTGCGCGCCCGCCTTCACCATCGCGTTTTCATGGGTGCAGGTCAGGCCCGACAGATACCACAGCACCGGCACCGGGCGCTCGATCGCCTCGGCGGGCAGGAACAGGCCGAAAGTCATTTCGCAGCCGGTGACCTCCGACGCATGCGCATAGACCCCCTGCATCCCGCCGAAGCACCTGTTTTCCGAAATCGTGCGCATGGCGCCCTCCTTAGTGATGCGTGACCCAAGCGATGACGCCTGGGATGGTCAGGATGCTGACCGCCGTCGAGATCAGGATGGCGGAAGACACCCGCTGCATCGCGATCCCGAAATACGCCGCCAGAATGTAGACATTCCCCGCCACGGGCAAGGCCGCGGCGGCGATCATCACCCCCGCGGCAAAGGGCTCGACCGGAAACAGCCACAGCGCCATCCCCGCCACCGCCGCCGGATGCAGCACGAGCTTGGCGAAGGACAGCCAGGCCGCCGGGCCGGGCCGTTCCGCCGAGGTCGCCGCGAGCGAGGCGCCGATCGCGAACAGCGCGCCGGGCGTCGCCGCCGCGCCGAGCAGCGCCAGGAAATCCGCGAAAGCCTGCGGCATCGGCAGGTGCAGCCCGGACCAGGCCAGCCCCGCCGCCATCGACACGATCATCGGATTGCGCAACAGGCCAAGCGCGATCGGCCCCGGCGCGACCCTGCCCTGCCGCGCGGCGGTAACGATCACGGTGATCAGCGTCGAGAACACCACCATATCCGCCGTCAGCACCATCAGCACTGGCCCCGCCGCCTGTGGCCCGAGCAGCACCACCAGCATCGGCACGCCCAGAAAGCCGGTGTTGCCGGTCATGCAGGCATGCGCCTCCATCGCCGCTTCGGCGAGCGGCAGGCCCCGCGCCCGGGCGACCGCGAAGCCAATGGCCCAGACCAGAACCGAACCCGTCAGATAGGCCGCCAGAAACGCCGGATCGAACAGCTCCCCGATCGGCAGCGTTGCCGAAAACCGGAACAGCATCGCCGTCAGCGCGAAGTAGAACACGAATTTCGTCAGCGCGGCGGTCGCCTGCGGCGGAAAGAACCGCGCCCGGCCCGCGCCATAGCCCAGCCCGATCAGCGCGAAAAAGGGAAGTGTCCTGAGAAAGATCGCCAGCATGACGCAGGGCTAGCACGCCCGGCGCGCGCTGTCAGCCGGCACCGATCAGCGTGCCCGCGAGGAAAACTAGAACGCCGCCGATCACCACCTGCACCACGGCGCGCAGGAAAGGGGTTTCCATGTATCTGTTCTGGATCCAGGCGATCAGCCAGAGTTCGACGAAGACCACCATGACCGCCACCATCGTCGCGGTCCAGAAATCCGCGATCAGATAGGGCAGCGCATGGCCAAGCCCCCCCGCCGCCGTCATCAGCCCGGAGGCAAGCCCGCGCTTGATCGGGCTGCCACGGCCCGAGATCACGCCATCGTCATGCGCGGCTTCGGTGAAGCCCATCGAAATCCCCGCCCCCACCGCCGAAGCCAGCCCCACCAGCAGCGTGGTATGGCTGTTCTGCGTCGCGAAAGCGGTGGCGAAGATCGGCGCGAGGGTGGACACCGACCCATCCATCAACCCCGCCAGCCCCGGCTGCACCCAGGTCAGGATGAACTGCCGATAGGCGGCGCGGTTTTCCTCGTCCCTTGCATCATGGGTAAGGTTCGTGGCCTCCAGTTCCTCGGCCCGCTTTTCGTGATCCTGCTCCGCCTCGGCCAGATCGCCCAGAAGCTTGCGCGTCGCCGCATCCTGCGTGTGCTGCGCGGCATGGATGTAGAAACTGGCCGCATCGCGTTCCATCGCCTCGGCCTCGGCCCGGATCTTGTCGAGCGAGAGATTCGCCGCGAGCCAGACCGGCTTGCGCGCGTAATACCCCGCCACATGTTCGCGCCGGATCAGCGGGATCACCTCGCCGAACCGGGCCTGATGACGCTCGATCAGCATGCGGCGGTGTTCGTCCTCCTCGGCCGCCATGCCCTCGAAAACCGCCGCCGTGGCCGGATACTGCACCCGCAGGCGCTCCGCGTAGGTGCGATAGATCCGGGCGTCATCCTCCTCGGATGAAATCGCCAGCGCGAGCACTTCCTGTTCGCTGAGATCGGAGAAACGGCGGCGCGCGGCGAGGGCGGAGAACATCGGGATACCTAGAATTTAGAACAGTTCTAAACTAGACCCTTCGCCAGGCAGTTTCAATGCCGCGCGGATGAAACCGCCCACGCAACAGGGCGCCGATCGAAGACAGGCGGCGGGGTTCCTTCCGCAAACCTGCGGGGGACCGAAGGGGTCAGTGCCCGGAGCGCGCCCGTTCCAGCTCTGCGCGCAGTTCCGTCGCCTCGCGCCGGGCCACGCGCAGGCCGTCCATCGCGGCACGCAATTCCGCCTCGGTCTGCGCGAGCTGGTTGCCCAGGGCGCCCTCCCGGCTTTCCAGATAGGCCAGCGCCTCGTCGCGGCCCTCCTCGGCCTCGTGCAGGGCCTGCGCCATCTGCTCCAGTTCGCCCATATCCGCCTTCGACACCCGCGTCAGCCGGTGCATCAGCCAACAGGCGAACCAGCCCAGACAGAAGAACAGGAACAGGATGATCGCGGTGGCGGTGATGAATTCGGTGCGGTTCATATCGGTCCTCGGCTCAGGGCTGGGTCTGGAGCCCGTCGGGGCGCTGTTCGGGTTGGGCGGGGGACTCCTGCGCCGGGGCGACGGGAATCGCGATCGCCGGATCCTGCTCGGGCGGAAGCTCGCCCTCCTCGCCCATCGGCGCCCCGGTCGGTTCATCCTCCCTGGGGTTTTCGGGCGGGTCCGCGGGCGGCGGGGTCACCACGGGGTTCGCGTCGAGCAGGACGAATTCGATCCGCCGGTTCTCCTCGCGCCCGGCTTCGGTCTTGTTGTCGGCGATCGGCTGGGTCTCGCCATAGCCTTTCGCGGTCAGGTTGCCGGTCAGCACGCGCCGTTCGGCCAGCCCCGCCAGAACGGCATCCGCCCGGCTCTGGCTGAGCGCGAGGTTCATTTCGTCGCGGCCCTGGCTGTCGGTATGACCCGCGATCTCCATGCCGAAATCCTCGCAATCCTTCATCGCGGCGGCCAGCGCATCCATCGTGCCGCTGGTGCCCTTGTCGATGACGGCGGAGCCGGGCTCGAAGGTGATCTTGCGCGCCTTGAGCACGCCGTTCAGCCGCTCGACACATTCCGGCCCGTCCGGCAGGCCCAGAACCGGATCCAGCCGCCGGTCATAGCGGATCGAGAGCGAGATCGGCGCATCCTCTCCCAGCCGATGCGCCAGCAGGCGCGCGACGGTATCCGAGGCCTGCGGATTACCGGTGACGCCGCTGACCCGCACGAGGTCGGGCGTGACGGTGACCGATCCCCGCGACAGCGCAGCCAGCGCCTCCAGCGCGGCCATCGTCCGCACCTGCCAGCCGTTCGGCAAGGTTTCGTCCAGCCGCGTCGCGCCCCGGACAGCATCCGCGCCGAACCGTGCCCGCGCCAGACTTTCGAGCGCCGTGCGCGCCCGCGCATCGGGCAGGCGGCCGCGCAGATCGACCTTGCCATCCTCGCCGCGCAGCGCCGAAAACTGCGGCTGGGCGGTGGCTTCCTGCTCCGGCTTTTCGTGTTCGGCCTTCAGCGAGAACACCGCGGGCAGGTTCGATTCCAGCCTGCCGACCGTATCGTCATAGACCTCGGCGGCAACCGAGGGCGCGGCCACCAGGCTGATGTCCGCATCGGAAAAGGTCAGCGTGCCCTGCCCCATCCCCTTCAGCGCGCCGAGCGCCATCACCACCGCATCCGCCCATTGCGGCGAGGGCGTGCCCATGCCGATGGTGCAGCCCTGCGCGCCCTCGGCCCCGGCCTCGCGCGCGGCGGTCAGAATCCGGTCGCGGGCGCGCTCGGTATCGGCGGAACAGGCGTCGAAACGCGCGCCCTCCCCGTCGATCACGAAGCGCAGGGTGAAGGGGGTGATCACCGGGCGCGGCGCCGAAATCTCGGGCGCGAGTTCCAGATCGGCGGGGCGGCGACGGGCGAGCGCGGTTTCGATCCGCACCTTGTCCGCCGGGCTGTCAGCGATCGCCTGCACCGCGACCCGTCCCGGATCGACGGAAATCTTCGAGCGCGGCAGCGTGCGGATCGTCTCCAGCCCGAAGTTCATCGCCCGGTCCCAACCGGCGGGGGCCGGGTAATCGGCGGTCTCCAGCATATCGACAACCGTCCCCCCGATCGCGGCGCGCAGCGAAGCGACCAGCTTTTCGCGGTCGGTCGTGGCGGGCACCAGCCCGATCAGCGAAATCCCGTCATCGTTGCGCAGCATCTCAAGCGAAAATTCCGGCGGCGCGGCGGTCTGCGTGTTCTCGACATCGGTATTGTCGACGATTCGGTTCGAATTCGACCACGGTTCCGGCGCGGGTGATGGCGCGGAAACGTTCGGCCTCCGAAGGCGCGGTGCCGAGCAGGATCGCCTGCAAGCCATCGGTCTGCACCTCGACCCAGCTATGGCCATAGGTCTCCATCGCCAGTTGCAGCGCCTTGCGGGAGCGCACCTCGATCACCGTCGATGCGCCCCCCGCCACAAAGGCCGCGATGACGGCGGCGGAGGCGAAAGCGACGGTGGTCAGGATCTTCGTGCGGGCGCTCATGCGTCGGGGCTCCTCACGGCCGTTCAGGTTCCGGACGTCTTAAGCGGGCCGACGGCAGGGGGCAATCACACGATCGCGGCAACGGCGAGAATCAGCGCAGCGATCAGCCCGGCATCGCGGTTCGCGCGGAACAGCCTCAGGCAGGTGTCCGGGTTGTCGATATCGAGCCGGGTCATCTGCCACACCAGATGCGCACCAAAGGCCAGCGGTGCCAGCGCCGCCACCCACAGCCCCGGCCCCGCCGGCACCGCCAGGAACACCGCCAGCTCCATCAGCAGGACGGAAACCACCAGGAACCCCGCCAGCCATTGCGGCGTCTTTTCGGCAAACAGCCGGGCGGTGGATTTCACCCCGATCAGCACGTCGTCTTCCTTGTCCTGATGGGCATAGATCGTATCGTAGAACAGCGTCCAGATCAGGCCCGACAGCCACAGCACCGTGGCGGGCCAGCCCAGCGACCCCTTGTGCGCCGCCCAGAGCAGCAGCGCCCCCCAGTTGAAGGCGATGCCGAGGAACACCTGCGGCCACCAGGTGAACCGCTTGGCAAAGGGATAGACCGCCACCGGGATCAGCGAGGCCACGCCAAGCCAGATCGCCGCCGCGTTGAAGCTGAACAGGATCAGCGCCGAGACCAGCGCCTGCGCCACCAGCCAGCCGAGCGCCTGTTTCACCGACACCTGCCCCGAGGGGATCGGCCGCGAGCGGGTGCGCGCCACGCCCGCGTCAATGTCGCGGTCGGTGATGTCGTTCCAGGTGCAGCCCGCCCCGCGCATCAGAAACGCGCCCGCGGCGGAGCCGATAACCAGCCACAGATCCACCCACCGCGGCGCATCGGATGCCGCCGCCAGCGCGATCCCCCACCAGCAGGGCAAAAGCAGCAGCCAGGTGCCGATCGGCCGGTCCGCGCGGCTCAGCCGCAGATAGGGCCGCGTTGCGGGCGGGGCCAGCCGGTCCACCCAATTGCCGCGAACCGCATCGGCCACGGTGCCCTCTGGCGTTTGACGGGTGCCTTGCATAACCTGCGCCTCATGGAACGTGCCAAGATCAGACTTCATGTAGACCACCCCCTGCGCCCGGGGCAAGCCGTGCCTTTGACGCCGGATCAGGCGCATTACCTGTTCGCGGTGATGCGCGAAGGGGTGGGCACGCGCGTCGCGCTGTTCAACGGGCGCGATGGCGAATGGACCGCCGAAGTGGCGGCGGCGGCGAAGAAGGGCGGCACGCTCGCCTGTCTGGAACAGGCCGCGCCGCAGTTGGACCCGCCGGACCTGTGGCTGCTTTTCGCGCCGATCAAGAAGGAGCGCACCGATTTCATCGTCGAAAAGGCGGCGGAGTTGGGCTGTGCGCGGATCGTGCCGGTGCAGACGGAGTTCACCAATTCGCAGCGGATCCGGCAGGACCGGCTACAGGCCCATGCGCTGGAGGCGGCGGAGCAATGCCTGGGCACCTATGTCCCCGAAGTCACCGACCTGACCCCGCTGCGGCGGCTGATCGCCGGATGGGATCCGGCACGGCGGATCCTGTGGGCGGATGAAAGCCTTGCCGGTCCGGCGGAAACGCTGGCGGGGCTGGCGCCGGGGCCATGGGCGGTGCTGATCGGGCCGGAGGGCGGGTTTTCCGAAACGGAACGCACCTGGCTGCGGGGGTTGGAGTTCGTCACGCCGGTGTCGCTCGGCCCCCGGATCCTGCGGGCGGATACGGCGGCCTGCGCGGCGATCACGCTGTGGCAGGCGGCGCTTGGGGATTGGCGCTGATGCGGCCCGAGCTGCGCGCCGCGCTGCACCGCCATGGCGAGACGATCGCGGCGGGGCTGACGGCGGCGCTCGGCATCTGGATCGCGGTGCTGGGCGGGTGGTTCCTGCTGGCGGTGGGGCTGTGCCTGACCATGGTCGCGCTGGTCTGGGGCGCCACCGCGCTACGCCGGACCCGGTTCAGCCGCCCGGTCACCGATCCCGGTCTGGTCGAGGTGGACGAACGCCGGATCGCCTATTTCGGCGCGGGGGCGGCGCTTGGCGGGCATGTCGCGCTCGATGATCTGAGCGAGATCCGGATGCTGCGGCTGCGCTCGGCCCGCTACTGGCGGCTGAAGACCGGGGACGGGCAGGCAATCCTGATCCCGACCGGCGCTTCGGGGGCGGAGAGCCTGTTCGACGCCTTCGCCAGCCTGCCCGGCATCGACATGCGCCGCCTCGCCGACGCATTGGAACGCGAAGAGGTCGCACAGAGCCTGTGGAGCCGTCCCGGGCCGGGCCATCTTGACAGGGACGCACGATAGCGCCACCTGTGGGCGCCACAACCAAGCGAGGGCACATGTCCATTCCCCAGCAGGGCGGCGGCCCGATCGAGCGGTTCGAGCAACTGGCCGAGTATATCGCCTCGGGCGAGAAACCCGCACAGGACTGGCGGATCGGCACCGAGCATGAGAAATTCGGCTACGATGCCCGGACCCTGCTGCCCCTGCCCTATGAAGGCGCGACCTCGGTGCGCGCCATGCTCGAAGGGCTGCGCGACAGGTTCGGCTGGGAGCCGGTGCTGGAGCAGGGCCATATCATCGGCCTGACCCGCGACGGCGCGAATGTCAGCCTGGAACCCGGCGGGCAGCTCGAACTGTCGGGCGCGCCGCTTGAGACGATCCACGAGACGAATGCCGAACTGGGCCGGCATCTGCGCGAGGTGGCGGCGATTGGCGATCCGCTCGGGGCGAAGTTCCTCGGCCTTGGCGCGGCACCGATCTGGACGCAGGACCAGATGCCGATGATGCCGAAGGGTCGCTACCGGCTGATGACGGATTACATGGACCGCGTTGGCACCATGGGCAAGACGATGATGTATCGCACCTGCACGGTGCAGGTGAATCTCGACTATGCCTCCGAGGCGGACATGGTGAAGAAGATGCGCGTCGCGCTGGCCTTGCAGCCGGTGGCGACGGCGCTGTTCGCCAATTCGCCCTTCCTCGACGGCCAGCCGAACGGCTTCCGGTCGTGGCGCGGGAATGTGTGGCAGAACCTCGACGCTGCGCGCACCGGCATGCTGCCCTTCCTGTTCGAAGACGGCGCGGGATATGAGCGCTATGTGGATTATGTTCTCGATGTGCCGATGTATTTCGTCTACCGTGACGGGAAATATATCGACGCGCTCGGGCAGTCGTTCCGCGATTTCCTGAAGGGCGAACTCCCCGCCCTGCCCGGCGAAAAGCCGACGCTTTCGGATTGGGCGGACCACATGACCACCGTCTTCCCCGAGGCGCGGGTGAAGAAATACATCGAGATGCGCGGCGCCGATGGCGGCTCGTGGCGGCGTCTGGTGGCGCTTCCGGCGTTCTGGGTCGGGCTGATGTATGACGGCGGCGCGCTGGATGCGGCCTGGGATCTGGTGAAGGGCTGGGATGCGGAAACGCGCGAGGGCCTGCGCCGGGTCGCGGCGAAACAGGCGCTGGCCGGAGAGGCGAACGGCGTGCGGATGCGTGACCTCGCGGCACAGGCGGTAGAGATCGCGCGGGCCGGTCTGGTGGCGCGGGGCCGCGCGGATGGCGTGATCGCGGATGAAAGCTGTTTCCTGGATCCGGTGGCCGAATCGCTGGCATCGGGCCGCACCCCGGCGGACGAACTCCTTGCCCGCTACGAAGGCGACTGGCAGGGCGATCTGTCCCGGATCTACGGCGATTACAGCTACTGAGCCGGGCCGAAGCGATTCGGCTCGCGCGGGGCGTCGGGCGCCCTCTGGGTGAAGAAGACCAGCAGGATCAGCGACCCGATCAGCGGGATCAGCGTGATGAACAGCCAGCCGCCGGAGCGGTTGGTGTCATGCAGCCGCCGCACGCCCACCGAGATCGAAGGCAGCAGGCAGACCAGCGTGAAGATCGTCCCCAGCGGGCCGCCGTTGCTGGCGTAATAGGCGAATCCGGTGCCGGTGACGAAGGTGCCGGAGCCGAAGATCATCCGGTCCAGCGCCGCGCAGACGATCTGGCCCAGAAAAATGAACAGCATGAACCACCAGAATTCCGACCGTGGCGCGCGGCCCCGGAAGGTGGCGAAATCGCGGAAACATTTGCGAACGGCGTCCTGAAAACCCATGGTGAACTCCTTTGCGCCATCAGGCGCCGGAGGGCCGCGAAAATCAACCCTTCTGGCCAATCCTCGGTTCGCGCCCCTGGGCGATGCGCTGGATGTTGCTCCGGTGGCGCCAGAAGATCAGCACCGCCATGATCGTCAAAAGCGGCATCAGCTCGCGGTGGCCGAGCATCATCGCCAGCGGCACCGAAGCCGCCGCCGCGACCAGCGCCGAGAGCGACGACAGCCGCGACACCACCGCCGTCAGCAGCCAGGCGAGACAGGCCGCGACCCCCACCGGCCAGGCCAGCGCCAGGAGCGTGCCGAGGAAGGTCGCCACCCCCTTGCCGCCGCGAAAGCCGAGCCAGACCGGATAGAGATGCCCGATGAAGGCCGCCCCGCCCGCAATGGCCGCCGCCATCTCGTTGCCGAGGAGCGCACGCGCGAGCCACACCGCCACCGCGCCCTTCGCCCCGTCGAGAATCAGCGTCGCCAGCGCGGCGGCCTTGTTGCCGGTGCGCAGCACATTCGTCGCGCCGATATTGCCCGAACCGATCTGGCGCAGATCCCCAAGCCCCAGCATCCGTGTGAGCACGACGCCAAAAGGAATGGAGCCGAGCAGATAGCCCAGCACCGCCACCGCGGCCAGAATGATGGCCCCGCTCTCTGCCCCCGGCATGTTTGCCTCGTTTTATTTGTTGTTGTTATTGTATACCTGCACGCCCGCGACGATCGTGGCAAGAACCTTTCCTTGCATCCGGGCGCCGTCGAAGGGGGTATTCTTCGATTTTGAATGCAGCGCGAAACGGTCCAGCACGAAGGGCGCGTCCGGATCGAACAGCACCAGATCCGCCGGCGCCCCCGCCTCCAGCCGCCCCTGCGGCAGGCCGAGCCGCCGCGCCGGGTTGAGCGACAGCGCCCGGAACAGCTGCGGCAGGCTCAGATGCCCCGCATGGACCAGCTGCAGCGCGGCGGGCAGCAGCGTCTCCAGCCCGACGGCCCCGGCGGCGGCTTCCTCGAACGGCAGCCGCTTCGATTCCTCATCCGCCGGGGTGTGCATCGAACAGATCACGTCGACCAGCCCCGAGGCCACCGCCGCGATCACCGCCAGCCGGTCCTGTTCCGCGCGCAGGGGCGGGGTCAACTTGAAGAAGGTGCGGTAATCGCCCACGTCGAATTCGTTCAGCGTCAGGTGATGGACCGACACCCCCGCCGTCACATCGAGCCCCGCCGCCTTCGCCCGTTCCAGCGCGGGCAGCGCGGCGGCGGCGGTGACCTGATCGGCGTGGTAGCGCACGCCCGTCATCTCGACCAGCGCGAGGTCACGCTCCAGCCCCATCCGTTCAGCCATCGGGCTGACCCCCGGCAGGCCGCGCAGCGCGGCGAACTTGCCCGAGGTCACCGCCGCGCCATGGCTCAGCCCCGGCTCCTGCGGATGGCCGACGACCAGCGCCCCGCAGGCCCGCGCATAGGTGAAGGCGCGGCTCAGCACCTTGGCATCGGTCGCGACATGATCCACATCGGTAAAGGCGATCGCCCCCGCATCCATCAGGAAGCCGATCTCGGTCATCTCGCGCCCGGCGCGGCCCTTGGTGAGCGCGGCCATGTGGCGGATGTTCACCTGCGCCTCGCCCGCCCGCCGGGTGACGAATTCGAGCGATTCGGGCGCGTCGATGGCGGGCAGCGTATCGGGCCGCGCGATGATGGTGGTCACGCCCCCCGCCGCCGCCGCGAGGCTGGCGGAGCGGAAGCTCTCCTTGTGGCGCTCGCCCGGCTCGCCGATCTTCACACCCCAATCGACGATCCCGGGCGCGAGGCACATGCCGCCGCAGTCGATCACCCCCGCGCCCTCGGGCACTTCGGTCAGCCCGACTTCGCGGATCAGGCCGTCCTCCACCAGCAGATTGCCGCGCGTTTCCGTCTGCGCGGCGGGGTCGATCAGGCGGGCGTTTGCAAGGAACAGGGTCATGGATTCGCCTTCTGGATGCCACGGATCAGCGAGCGCACCTGAGCCGCGTCGTGGATATGGTTGAATGCAAACAGGACCGGCTCATCCGCACGGTCCCGGCTGGTCCTGACACGGACCCGGAGGGTGACGGAGGTCTCCGTCGCGCTGAGCGGCATCTGCGCGGTGATTTCCTCGCGCCGGACCCGGGGGGTCGCGCCCGGGCGGACGAGCGCTTCATAGGCGGCGCGGTCGGTCAGCAGGTAATGGCGATAGCCGATGTCGCGCCGGGGTGGCTGAAATGCCCGCACGATCTGCATGGCGCAAAGCACGACCATCGCCATGCCGAGCACCTTTTGCGGAAACTCGCCCTCGCGCAGCAGAAGCCCCATGCCCAGCACGACACCGAGCGCGAACAGCGCCAGCATCAGCGGCGGCCATTTGCGCCCGATCTCCCGCGCCAGCGCCGGATCCGGCGCGCCGAACCACAGGACCGTTTCGCCCGGCCCGATGATTCCCTGCCAGAAGGCGGGCGGCTCCCGGCGGGGCGGTTCGCGGCGCACCGAAGGGATCTCCGTGCCACGGTCCAGCTGAACCGGGTCTTCGTCGCGCAGCGCATCCTTGTCCGGCCTGTCGCTCACGGGCGGCCTCAGATCAATGTGCCCACGGCCGCCCGGCCGCGTTCCACGCGCAGGTTCTGCGCCAGAAGGTCCATGACCGCCATCCGCACGGCAACGCCCATCTCCACCTGTTCCTGGATCACCGAGCGGGTGATGTCGTCGGCGATGGTGCCGTCGATCTCCACCCCGCGGTTCATCGGGCCGGGGTGCATCACGATCGCATCGGGTTTGGCATGCGAGAAGCTTTTCGGCATCGAGCCCGTAGCGGAAGAAATATTCGCGTTCGGAGGGGATGAAGCCGCCGTCCATCCGTTCCTTTTGCAGCCGCAGCATCATCACCACATCGGCGCCCTTCAGCCCCGCGCGCATGTCGTCCGTGACCTCGACCCCGAATTCGGAGATCCCCGAGGGCATCAGCGTCGGCGGCCCGACCAGACGGATGCGGTTCTCCATCTTGCCCAGAAGCAGCATGTTCGACCGCGCCACCCGGCTATGCGCGACATCGCCGCAGATCGCCACGGTCAGCCCCTGGATCCGGCCCTTGGCGCGGCGAATCGTCAGCGCATCCAGAAGCGCCTGCGTCGGATGTTCATGCTTGCCGTCGCCCGCATTGACCACCGCGCAGTTCACCTTCTGCGCCAGCAGGTCCACCGCCCCCGACGACGCATGCCGCACCACCAGCAGATCCGGGTGCATCGCGTTCAGAGTCAGCGCGGTGTCGATCAGCGTCTCGCCCTTCTTCACGCTGGAAGTCTGCATCGACATGTTCATCACATCGGCGCCCAGACGCTTGCCCGCGAGTTCAAAGCTCGACTGCGTGCGGGTCGAGTTTTCAAAGAACATGTTGATCTGGGTCAGCCCCGCCAGCGCATCGGTGCGCTTCACCGTCCGCCGGTTCAGTTCGACGTAACGGTCGGCGAGGTCGAGAACGGTCACGATCTCCTCCGGCGCCAGATGTTCGATGCCCAGAAGATGCCGCGCGCGGAACGCCATGACCTGCCCCCGATGTTGTCCGCGCGCGTTATGACAAACGGGCGGGCGCGCGTCCAGCGGCTTTACCCGGCGCGCGGCGCGGCATAGGGTCTGCGCCATGACGCCCGACACCGATCTTGACCCAGATGCCGCCCGCGCCGCGCTCGAATGGCTGATCGAGCTGGGCGTGGATGCGGCCGTGGGCGATGCGCCGGTCGATGCCTATGCGCTGCCCGATCATCTGGCCGTGCCAAAACCCGCCGCCCCGGCCCCGGTGGCGGAGGTGACGGATCCGGTGGCGGTGGCGCGCGGTGCGGCCAATGCGGCGAAAACGCTGGACGATCTGCGCGATGCGGTCACCGCCTTCGACCTGTGCGAGCTGAAGAAGGGCGCGCGCAACACCGTCTTTGCCGATGGCAATCCAAAGGCGCGGGTGATGATCATCGGCGAAGCCCCGGGCCGGGACGAAGACCTTCAGGGCAAGCCCTTCGTCGGCCGGGCGGGGCAGTTGCTCGACCGGATGTTCGCCGCGATCGGCCTGTCGCGCACCACGCCGGACCCGGACCGGGCGTTCTACATCACCAACGTTTTACCCTGGCGCCCGCCCGGCAACCGCGATCCGGAACCCGCCGAGATCGCGATGCTGCTGCCGTTCCTGCAACGCCATGTGGAACTCGCCGATCCGGATGTGCTGGTGCTGATGGGGAATGCGGCCTGCACCGCGGCGCTTGGTCAGCGCGGAATCCTGCGGCTGCGCGGCAAATGGGCCGAGGCGTTCGGGCGCCCCGCCCTGCCGATGACCCACCCCGCCTATCTGCTGCGCCAGCCGCAGGCGAAGCGCGAGGCCTGGGCGGATCTGCTGTCGCTGCGCGCGCGGCTGGACCGGCTGGCCTAGCGGCGGGTGCGCTTCACCTTGCGCGCGACGCCGCGTTCGCGCGCCTTGAGCGCCGCCATCCGCCGCCCGGGTTTGAAGCCCTTGCGCTTGCCCTTGCCCGGCGCGGGCATCGTGGCGCCCTCGACCTCCAGCAGTTCGAGTTCGAGCCCCCCGGTCAGCGGCACCGCCTCCGCCAGACGCACCCGCACCCGTTGCCCGATGCCGATCACCATGCCGCTGTCGGCGCCGACAAGCTGTTGGTTGTCCGGATCGAAATGGAAGAATTCCCGCCCGATCGAACGCACCGGAATCAGCCCGTCCGCCCCGGTTTCATCAAGCTTCACGAAGGCGCCGAACTTCTGCACCCCGCTGATCCGGCCCGCGAATTCCGCCCCGACCCGCTCCGACAGATAGGCCGCCAGATAGCGGTCCGTGGTGTCGCGCTCCGCCGTCATGCTGCGCCGTTCGGTGTCCGAAATATGCTGCGCGGTCTCGTCCAGCATCTCGATATCCGCCGGGCTGAGCCCGTCCTTGCCCCAGTGATGGCCAAGAATCAGCGCCCGATGCACGATCAGGTCGGAATAGCGCCGGATCGGGCTGGTGAAATGGGCATAGGACCGCAGCGCCAGCCCGAAATGGCCAAGGTTGTTCGGCGCGTAATAGGCCTGCGTCATCGCCCGCAGGGTGGAAATGTTCAGCAGGTCGTCGAACTCCGACCCCTCCGCCTGCGCCAGAAGCCGGTTCAGATGCGCGGTCTTGAGCACCTGCCCCTTGGCAAGCGTGAAGCCCGAAGCCTGCGCCACCTCGCGCAGCGATTCGATCTTGTCGGGGCTCGGCTCTTCGTGGACGCGATAAAGCAGCGGGCGGCGCAGCCGTTCCAGCTCCTCCGCCGCCGCCACATTGGCGAGCACCATGAATTCCTCGATCAGCCGGTGGGCATCCAGCCGCTCCTTGAACCGGACGGAGGCGACCTTGCCATCCTCGCCGATCACGATCTGCCGCTCCGGCAGGTCGAGGTCCAGCGGCTGCCGCGCCGCCCGCGCCCGGGTCAGCGCATCGTAACAGGCGTAAAGCGGCGCGATCACCTCCGCCATGAGCGGTTCGCATTGCGCGTCCGGCCGGCCATCCTGCGCCGCCTGCACCTGACCATATTCCAGCGACGCGACCGACCGGATCATGCCGCGCGTGAACCGATGGCCGATCTTGTTGCCCGCCGAGCCGATCTTCATCCGCACCGCGATCACCGGGCGGCTGACGCCTTCGTGCAGCGAACACAGGTCGCCCGACAGCCGGTCGGGCAGCATCGGCACCACGCGATCCGGGAAATAGGTGGAATTGCCACGCTTGCGCGCCTCCCGGTCCAGCGCGGAGCCGGGCGTGACGTAATGCGCCACATCGGCAATGGCGACCCAGAGCAGGAACCCGCCCTCGTTCGCCGGATCGTCATCCGGGATCACCAGACAGGCGTCGTCATGGTCGCGCGCATCACCCGGGTCGATGGTGACGAAGGGCAGAGCGGTCAGGTCTTCGCGATGGTCGAACGGCGCGGGCCGCGCGGCATCGGCTTCGGTCATCACCGTATCGGGGAAATCGTCGGGGATGCCGTGCTGATGGATCGCGATCAACGAGACCGCGCGCGGTGCCGTCGGATCGCCCAGCCGCTCCACCACCCGCGCGCGGGGCAGGCCAAGCCGCCCCTTCGGGCCCTGCTGCTCGGCCTCGACCAATTCGCCATCGCGCGCGTCGAGCGTGGCGCCCGGCGGGATCAGCCATTCCTTGCTGTCGCCCTTGTCGATCGGCAGGATGCGCCCGCCCTCCGCCGTCTTGCGGAAGATGCCGACGATCTTTTGCGCCGACTGGCCGATCACCCGGATCAGCCGCGCCTCGTAACCGGTGCCGACCTCGGTCATCCGCGCCAGGATCCGGTCGCCTTCGCCAAGCGCCGGATCGCCCTTCTTCGGCACGATCAGGATCGACGGGCCTTCACCCTCGCCCTCCCATTCCAGCGCCTGTGCCCAGAGGTCGCCCGACCCGTCCGGCCCCGTCACCCGCAGCACGGAGACCGGTGGCAGCTTCGTCGCATCGCGGAAGCTGCGGCGGCGCTTCTCCACCAGGCCATCCTCGGCCATCTCCCGCAGGAGGCGCTTCAGCTCGATCTTCGCCGCGCCCTTGATGCCGAAGGCCTTGGCGATGTCACGTTTCGCCCCGGCGCCGGGATGATCGGCGAGCCAGGCGAGGATCTGTTCCTTGGTGGGGATCTGGTTCATGGCCCCTGCCTACCACGCCCGCGCGGGCTTTCCTAGCGGGCCGGATCACCCGGCGAAATAGTCCCGCAGGATCCGGGCGTAAATCGCCTTCAGCCGGATGATCTGCGCCACCTCGACCTGTTCATCGACCTTGTGCATCGTCTTGCCGCACAGCCCGAATTCCAGCACCGGGCAATGGTCCTTGACGAAGCGCGCGTCCGAAGTGCCGCCCGAGGTGGAGAGTTCCGGCGCCACCCCGGTTTCCGCCTGCACCGCGCGCGCGACCAGATCGACGAAGGCGCCGGGCGGGGTCAGGAAGCTTCTCGCCCGAAATCTCGCCGCGCAGGGTGAAGGTGACGCCCGTCTCCGCCGTGACGGCATCGGCCAGACCCTGCGCCCAGCGGATCAGCCCGGCGCCGTCATGGGCATCGTTGAAGCGGATGTTCACCGTGGCCGTGGCCCGCGCCGGGATCACGTTGTTCGCCGGATTGCCGCAGTCGATCGTGGTGACCTGAAGGGTCGTCGCGTCGAAATGCGCGGTGCCGGTGTCGAGCGGCTCATCCGTCATCCGCGACAACAGGCCGATCAGCGCATGGAGCGGGTTCTTCGCCCGGTGCGGATAGGCGGCATGGCCCTGCACACCCTGCGCCGCGATGTAGAGCGTGACCGAGCCACGCCGCCCGATCTTCATCATGTCGCCCAGGGTTTGCTGGCTGGTGGGTTCACCGACGAGGCAGACCGACATCGCCTCCCCCTCCTGCGCCATCCAGTCGAGCAGCGCGCGGGTGCCGTCGCGGCCCGGGCCCTCCTCGTCGCCGGTCAGGGTCAGGATGATCGCACCCTCGGGCGGGGTCTCGCGCACGAAATCCACCGCCGCCGCGACAAAGGCCGCGACGCCCGTCTTCATGTCGGTCGCGCCGCGCCCCCACAGGATACCCTCCGCGATCTCGCCGCCGAAGGGGTCGTGGCTCCAGTCCGCCGGATCGCCCACCGGCACTACATCGGTATGACCGTTGAAACCGAAGGTCTTCGCCCCCTTCGCGCCCCAGCGGGCGAAGAGGTTAGGCACGCCGTTGCGGTCCACCCGCGTGCAGGCGAACCCCACAGCGGAGAGTTCCGCCGCCAGAAGGGCAAGCGCGCCGCCCTCCTCGGGCGTGACGGAGGGGCAGCGGATCAGGCGGGCGGAAAGGTCCACGGGGTCGAGCGTCATCGAAAGCTCCTGCGTTTGCGCAAGGCTTAGACGCATCTTTCCCCGAAATCCATGGCGGCGGCGAGGGCCGGGGCGGAAATTTCCCCGGCCCATGCCCCTGCGGCTCAGGCCTCGACCTTGCCGTGTTCCACTTCGCGGGTTTCGCGGGGCGGACGGCCGATCACGTCGCGCAAAGCGTCGAGTTCGATGAAATTGTCGGCCTGACGGCGCAGCTCATCCGCGATCATCGGCGGCTGCGACCGGATCGTCGACACCACCGAAACGCGCACGCCCGCGCGTTGCAGCGCCTCGACCAGCGGGCGGAAGTCGCCATCGCCCGAGAACAGCACCGCATGATCCAGCCGCGGCGCGAGTTCCATCGCATCCACCGCAAGCTCGATGTCCATGTTGCCCTTCACCTTCCGGCGGCCCATCGCATCGGTGTATTCCTTCGCGGGCTTCGTCACCATCGCATAGCCGTTGTAATGCAGCCAGTCGACCAGCGGCCGGATCGGGGAATATTCGTCGTTCTCCAACAGGGCCGTGTAGTAGAAGGCCCGCACCAGCTTGCCGCGGCGCTCGAATTCCTGTCTGAGAAGTTTGTAGTCGATATCGAACCCGAGCGCCTTCGCAGCCGCATAGAGGTTCGATCCGTCGATGAACAGCGCAAGCCGTTCGTCCTTGTAAAACATAGGGTGTTCCTTTCACCGGCCTTGCGGCCGGGATCAAGAGCGGTTCGTGAGTGGTTGTGACGCCGACATCAATTGCCTAATACGTCACGCTGCCCATTAATCCGTCGGGGCGGATAAGAGTATAGTGTGAAGTGGACTGAATTCATCGCAGGCATGTTATGGGTAACATAATCCTGATTGCTCTGGGGGCAAACCTCCCGTCTTCGTTCGGTTTTCCGGCCCGGACGATTGCCGCCGCCCTTGAGCGACTTTCCGCCGAAGGGCTTTCCGTCCTGGCCGCGAGCCGGTTTTACCGCTCCCCGGCCTTCCCCGCCGGGTCGGGTCCGGACTATGTGAACGCCTGCGCCCGGATCGCCGCTCCGGGGATGGCGGCGGGCGCGGTCCTGGACGCGCTGCACCGGGTCGAGGGTGACTTCGGCCGGGTGCGCAGCGGGCGCTGGCAGGCGCGCGGGATCGACCTAGACCTGATCGCCTTCGGGCAGGAGGTGCTGCCCGGACCGGAGGGCTGGCGGCACTGGGCCGCGCTGCCGCCGGAACGCCAGTTGCAAGAGGCGCCGCAGCAGCCCATTGTGCCGCATCCGCGGATGCACGAGCGCGGTTTCGTGCTGATTCCCCTGGCCGAGATCGCGCCCGGCTGGCGTCATCCCGTGCTGGGGCAGACTGTCGCCGAACTGGCCGACATGCTGCCGGAGGCCGAAAAACGGGCGCTGGTGCCGCTTGACGCGCCGTTCAGCGAAGATTGAGCGCTTGTCAAGGGGCGCCGCAGGGAATACACAGGCGGCTCACACCTCCCATGTCTGACTGGAGATGCCGATGGCCCGCGTGACGGTTGAAGATTGCGTTGACAAGGTTCCGAACCGCTTCGAGCTGGTGATGCTGGCCGCGCACCGGGCGCGCGAGATCGCCGCCGGCGGCGCGATCACCGTGGACCGCGACAACGACAAGAACCCCGTCGTCGCGCTGCGCGAAATCGCCGAGGAAACCCAGTTGACCGATGACCTGCGCGAGCGGCTGATCGAATCGAACCAGACGCAGATCGAGGTCGATGAACCCGAAGAAGATTCGATGGCCCTGCTGATGTCCGGGGATGTGGATCGTCCGAAGGCCGACGACATGGACGAGGAGCGTATGCTGCGCGCGCTCATGGACGCGCAGGGCCGCGATTGAGAAGCGCGCGGGGCCACCGCTGATGATCGACGTCGAAGACCTGATCGCGCTGGTCCGCAATTACAATCCGCATACGGATGCCGACCTGATCCGCCGGGCCTATGCCTACGGCATGAAGATGCACGAGGGGCAGTTCCGGCAATCGGGCGAGAGCTATTTCACCCATCCCGTGGCGGTGGCGGCGATCCTGACGGAGCAGCGTCTGGACGATGCGACCATCGTCACCGCGCTGTTGCACGACACGATCGAAGACACCCGCTCGACCTATTCCGAGGTCGAGGGACTGTTTGGCCATGACGTGGCCGAACTGGTCGATGGCGTCACCAAGCTGACCAACCTGCAACTGGCCTCGACCGCCTCGAAACAGGCCGAGAACTTCCGCAAGCTGCTGATGGCGATGTCGAAGGACCTGCGGGTGCTTCTGGTCAAGCTCGCCGACCGGCTGCACAACATGCGCACGATCAAGTCGATGCGCGCGGAAAAGCAGGTGCAGAAGGCGCGCGAGACGATGGAGATCTTCGCGCCGCTGGCCGGGCGGATGGGCATGCAGTGGATGCGCGAGGAACTGGAGGATCTGTCCTTCAAGGTTCTCAACCCCGAGGCGCGGACCTCGATCATCCGCCGCTTCGTGTCGCTGCAAAAGGAATCGGGGGATGTGATCTCGAAGATCACTGCCGACATCCGCACCCTGCTGGAAAAGGCCGGTATCGACGCCGATGTGTTCGGCCGCGCGAAACGCCCCTATTCGATCTGGCGCAAGATGGAGGAGAAGCAGCTCGCCTTCTCCCGCCTGTCGGACATCTACGGCTTCCGCATCATCACCGGCACGGTCGAGGAATGCTATACCGTGCTGGGCCTCGTCCATGGCCGCTGGCGCGCGGTGCCGGGGCGGTTCAAGGATTACATCAGCCAGCCGAAGACCAACGGCTACCGCTCGATCCACACCACCGTCACCGGGCGCGACGGCAAACGGGTGGAGATCCAGATCCGCACCCGGCAGATGAACGAGGTGGCCGAGGCGGGCGTGGCCGCGCATTGGTCCTACAAGGACGGCGAACCGGCGGAGAACCCCTTTGCGGTGGATCCGGCGAAATGGCTCGCCTCGCTGACCGAACGGTTCGCGGAGGGCGACCACGACGAGTTTCTCGAAAACGTGAAGCTCGAAATGTATTCCGATCAGGTCTTCTGCTTCACGCCGAAGGGCGACGTGATCAAGCTGCCGAAGGGTGCGACGCCGATCGACTACGGCTATGCGATCCACACCCGGATCGGCAACAGCTGCGTCGGCGCCAAGGTCGACGGGATCCGCGTGCCGCTCTGGACCCGGCTGAAGAACGGCCAGTCGGTCGAGATCATCACCGCCGCCGGGCAGCGCCCGCAGGCGACCTGGCTCGACATCGTGCAGACCGGGCGGGCGAAGGCCGCGATCCGCAAATCCCTGCGCGAGGAGGACCGCTCGCGCTTCGTCAAGCTGGGGGCGGAACTGGCGCGGGTGGCATTCGAACATGTCGGGCGCAAGGTCTCGGACAAGGCGCTGCGCACCGCGGCGAAGACGATGGGCCTGCCGGACGAGACGGAACTGCTGGCGCGGCTGGGCTCTGCGGAACTGACGGCGCGCGACATGGTGGCGGTGCTTTATCCGGAACTGGCGAAGAAGCCCGGTCTGGTGACGATCAAGCCCGAACAGGCGGTGCTGGGCCTTGAGGCCGACCAGAGTTTCCGCCGCGCGGATTGTTGTCAGCCACTGCCGGGCGAGCGGATCGTCGGCATCACCTATCGCGGCAAGGGCGTGGTGGTCCATGCGATCGACTGCCCCGCGCTGGAGGAATTCGAGGATCAGCCCGAACGCTGGGTCGATCTGCACTGGCAGCCGGGGGAGCATCCACCGGTCTATACCGCCTCGCTCAAGGTGACGATCTCGAACGACGCCGGGGTTCTGGGCCATATCTGCACCCTGATCGGGCATCAGAAGGCGAATATCTCCGACCTGCATTTCATGGATCGGAAGCCCGACTTTTATTCGATTGTTGTCGAAGTCGAGCTAAGGGATGTGGAGCACCTTCACACATTGTTGACGGCCCTTGAAGCCGAGAGCGATGTTGCGCAGGTCGAGAGATGGCGGGATATTTCACGCAAGCCCTGAGGCGATCCCTTCGCCGCCGGGCGGAAGGATGGTTGTGGTATTCAAGCGGCGCGATAGACGGCCCCTTCCGGTGGCCCTGCGCGAGGCCCTGTGGCCCCGCGGTGGCTGGTCGCGCGCGCTGTCCTATCTGCGGCTGCGGCTGAACCGCCTGCCGGACCGGCCGGAGCGGATCGCGCGGGGGATCTTCGTGGGGATCCTGGTGTCGTTCACGCCGCTGTTCGGGGCGCATTTCCTGCTGGCGGCGGGGCTGGCCTGGGTGCTGCGCGGCAATCTCGTCGCGGCGCTGCTGGCGACCTTCGTCGGCAATCCGCTGACCTTTCCGCTGATCGCGCTGAGTTCGATCCGGCTCGGGCACTGGCTCCTGGGCAGCCGCTATGCGCCGGCGCAGGTCGAGGGGCTGAGCGCCACCTTCTCCGGCGCCTTTGGCGACCTTGGCCACAACCTGATGGCGCTGTTCACCGGGGACACGCCGCATTGGGCCGGGCTGGAACGGTTCTTCGAGGGGCTGTTCCTGCCCTATCTGGTGGGCGGGCTCGCGGTGGGCACGGTGTGCGGGCTGCTGGGCTACGGTCTTGCCCTGCCGCTGATCTCGGCCTATCAAAACCGGCGTCGTGCCCGGCTGCGGGCGCGGCTCGATGCGGCGCGGGCCCGGATTGCCGCGTCCTGACCCCCGTTCCGTGCCTTCGACCGGAGACCGAGAATGCCCCATCCCATCCGTCTTGGTGTGAATATCGACCACGTTGCCACGCTGCGCAACGCGCGCGGCACGGCCTATCCTTCGCCGCTGCGCGCGGCGAAGCTGGCCGAAGCCGCCGGAGCGCAGGGCATCACCGCCCATCTGCGCGAAGACCGCCGCCATATCCGCGATGCCGACATGGCGGAGCTGAAGGCCGGGCTGAGAATCCCGCTGAATTTCGAGATGGCGCCGACGGATGAAATGGCCCGGATCGCGCTGGCCACCCGGCCCCATGCCTGCTGCCTGGTGCCGGAGCGGCGCGAGGAGGTGACCACCGAGGGCGGGCTGGACGTGGCAACCGATGCCGCGCGGCTGACCGATTATGTGGGCGCGCTGGCACAGGCCGGGATCCGCGTGTCGATGTTCATCGGCCACGACCCGGCGCAGATCGAGGCTTCGGCCGCAGTGGGTGCGCAGGTGGTGGAACTGCATACCGGGCGCTATTGCGACCTGCATTATGAAGGCCGCTTTGCCGAACGCGACCTGGAGCTGGATGCCCTGCGCGCGGGCGCGGCCTATGCCCGCTCGCTCGGGCTGGAGGTCCATGCGGGCCATGGGCTGACCTTTGAGACCGTTGCCCCGGTCGCCGCGATCCCGGAAATCCGCGAGTTGAACATCGGCCATTTCCTGATCGCGGAAGCGGTATTCCTCGGGCTGAAGGACGCGATCATCCAGATGCGCGCGCTGATGGATACGGCACGATGATCCTCGGCATCGGCAGCGACCTGTGCAACATCGAGCGGATCGCGGAAACGCTCGACCGGTTCGGCGACCGCTTCCGCACCCGGGTCTTCACCGACACGGAAATCGCCAAGGCGGAGCGGCGCGCGGACAAGGCCGGCACCTATGCGAAACGCTGGGCTGCGAAGGAGGCCTGTTCCAAGGCGCTCGGCACCGGGCTCAGGATGGGGATTTCGTGGAAGGACATGGGGGTGACGAATCTGCCCACCGGACAGCCGGTCATGGCGCTCTCCGGCTGGGCGGCGGAACGGCTGCGGCAGATGACGCCCGCGGGGCACGAGGCGGTCGTTCACGTCACATTGACCGACGATCACCCCTGGGCACAGGCCTTCGTGGTGATCGAGGCGCGTCCGATTCCTTGACTTGTGCGTCCCCCCGCGCCAAGGAAGGCAGAATTCTATGAAAAGGCGGATCATGGCCCAAAAATCCGAAAGCGGCATCGTCGAGACGTTCAAGACCATCTTCTGGGCGCTGCTGATCGCGGGCGTGTTCCGCACGCTGTTCTTCCAGCCGTTCTGGATCCCGTCGGGGTCGATGAAGGACACGTTGCTGATCGGCGACTTCCTGTTCGTCAACAAGATGGCCTATGGCTATTCGCGCTATTCCTGCCCGTTCTCCTCGTCCACGTTCAGCCCCTGCCCGATCGAGGGGCGGCTGTTCGGGTCGGAGCCGCAGCGCGGCGACGTGGTGGTGTTCCGCCATCCGACGAAGAATGTCGATTTCATCAAGCGGCTGATCGGCCTGCCGGGCGACCGGATCCAGATGGTCAACGGCGTGCTGAACATCAACGGCACGCCGATCAAGATCGCCGATGGCGGCACCTTCGAGGAGATCAAGGAGCCGCAGGGCTCGCAGGGCCTGATGCCGCGCTGCACGAACGATCCGGTGGGCCTCGGCGGCACCTGCATCAAGCAACGCCAGCTTGAAACCCTGCCCGGCAACACGCCCAATGATCCGCCGGTGACCCATTCGACGCTGAACATCACCGATGCTTGGGTGGTGGACAACACGCCCGTCTTCACCGTGCCCGAAGGCGAATATTTCTTCATGGGCGACAACCGCGACAATTCCGAGGACAGCCGCTTCCCGGCGGCGGCGGGGGGCCTTGGCTTCGTGCCGAAGGAAATGCTGGTCGGGCGGGCGGATCGGGTGATCTTCTCCTCGGCGGGCAAGTCGCTGTTCTACTTCTGGACCTGGCGGGCGGACCGCTTCTTCAAGGCGATCCAGTGAAGGTCGGCGCCGACATAGACGCCTTCATGACCCGGCTCGGACATCGGTTCGAGAAGCCCGAACTGCTGCTGCGCGCGCTGACCCACAGTTCGATCGGCTCGGCGACACGGCCCGACAACCAGCGGCTGGAATTTCTGGGCGACCGGGTTCTGGGCCTGTCGATGGCAGAGGCGCTGTTCAAGGCCGACCGGGCCGCCTCCGAAGGCCAGTTGGCGCCGCGGTTCAACGCGCTGGTGCGCAAGGAGACCTGCGCCGATGTCGCGCGGCAGATCGATCTGGGCGCGGTGCTGAAGCTCGGCCGGTCGGAAATGATGTCGGGCGGGCGCCGCAAGGAGGCACTGCTCGGCGATGCGATGGAGGCGGTGATCGCCGCCGTCTATCTGGACGCCGGGTTCGAGGTGGCGCGCGGGCTGGTGCTGCGGCTCTGGGGCGCGCGGATAGATCAGGTCGAGGAAGACGCCCGCGATGCGAAGACCGCGTTGCAGGAATGGGCACAGGGCCGTGGCCTGCCGCCGCCCGGCTATGAGACGATCGCGCGTGAGGGGCCGGACCATGCACCCGTCTTCACCATCGAGGTGCGGCTCGCCTCGGGCGAGAGCGAACGCGCCAAGGCCGGGGCCAAGCGCCAGGCCGAGCAATCCGCCGCCGCAGCGCTGCTGAAACGCCTGGAGGGCACGCCATGACCGAGACCACACGCGCCGGATTCGTCGCCCTGATCGGCGAGCCGAATGCCGGGAAATCGACGCTGCTGAATGCGATGGTGGGGGCGAAGGTCTCGATCGTCACGCATAAGGTACAAACCACGCGGGCGCGGATCCGGGGCGTCTGCATGGCGGACCGGACGCAGATCGTCTTCGTCGACACGCCGGGCATCTTCCGGCCCCGGCGCCGGCTGGACCGCGCGATGGTCACGGCGGCCTGGGGCGGGGCTTCGGATGCCGATATCGTCGTGCTGCTGATCGAGGCGCACCGCGGCCTGACCGAGGGGGCGAAGGCGATCATCGCGGCGCTGAAGGCGCGGGAGGGCACGCAGCCCGTCGCGCTGGCGATCAACAAGATCGACAAGCTGCCCGCGGAACGTCTGCTCGCGCTGGCGCATGAGGCGAACGAGGCCTATCCTTTCGTCAAGACCTTCATGATTTCCGCCGAAAAGGGCTATGGCGTCGCGGATCTGCGCGACTGGCTGGCGGGCGAACTGCCGGTGGGCCCGTGGTATTACCCCGAGGATCAGATCGCCGACCTGCCGATGCGCCAGATCGCGGCGGAAATCACGCGCGAGAAGCTGACCCTGCGTCTGCATGAGGAACTGCCCTATCAACTGACGGTGGAGACCGAGAAATGGGAGGACCGCAAGGACGGCTCCACCCGGATCGACCAGCTGATCTATGTGATGCGCGAGGGCCACAAGGGCATCGTTCTGGGCAAGGGCGGCGAGACGATCAAGGCGATCTCCACCGCCGCCCGTGCCGAGATGGCGGAATTCCTGGGCCGTCCGGTGCATCTGTTCCTACAGGTGAAGGTGCGGCCGAACTGGCTTGAGGAAGCCGAGCGCTATTCGGAAATGGGGCTCGACTTCAAGGACGGCGACTGATGCAGGCCCGGCTTGCCACCGATCTGTGGGTGCGGGCCTATCTGAAACGGCTGGAACTGGCGCATATCCCGGCCTATGTCACCGCGCATGGCGATGCGACCTCGGGTGCGGTGATGGTGAAATGCGCGACGCTCGACGGGCGGGCCGCGCTGTGGGAACATGGCTATGACCTGACCACGGGCACGCGGCTCTGGCGTGTGCTGCATGACGGGCCGGAGGCCGAGATCGACGCTTCGATCCGCAGGCAGCGCGGGTTTGATCCCGACCTCTGGGTGGTGGAGATCGAATCGCGCAGCGGGCGGACGCTGCTGGACGAACCGGGGCTGTCGTGAGCATTCCGGCTCCGGGTCTGGCCGGGGAGGATGGCGATGGACTGGCAAGACGAAGGCACGATCCTCTCCACCCGACCCCATGGCGAAACCTCGGTGATCGTCGATGCCTTCACGGCGCGGCATGGGCGGCAGGCGGGCGTGGTGCGGGGCGGCGTGTCGCGCCGGATGGCGGCGATGCTGCAACCGGGCAGCCATGTGGCGCTGCGCTGGCGCGCGCGGCTGGAGGACCATCTGGGCAGTTTTACCGTCGAGCCGCTCGCCTCGCGCGCGGGGGCGATGGCGGACCGGATGGCGCTGCTCGGGCTGAACGCGGTCTGCGCGATGGTGGGGTTTGCCCTGCCCGAGCGCGCGCCGCAGCCCGGCCTTTATGCCGCGACGGAGCCGCTGTTCGACGTGATCGGGCAGGCGGTGGAGGGCTGGCCGCTCGACTATCTGCATTGGGAGGTCTCGCTGCTCGACGAACTCGGCTACGGGCTGGACCTGAGCCGCTGCGCCGTCACCGGGACGCGCGACGATCTGGCCTATGTCTCCCCCCGCACCGGCCGCGCCGTCAGCCGCGCGGGCGCGGGCGACTGGGCGCCCCGGCTGCTGCCGCTACCGGTGTGCCTGCTGGGACAGGGGCCGGCGAGCTGGGATGACATCGTGGCGGGGCTGCGCCTGACGGGCCATTTCCTGGCGGCCTTCGCCCGGGACCATCATCGCCGTCTGCCCGAGGCGCGCAACCGCCTGATCGACGCCATCGCGCGGGAGGGTTCGCCTTAAACCGACATTAAGCCCCTGCCGCTATATCCCGATGAGAGACAACGGGCCCAGACAGCGGGTGGACGGATGGCAAAGAACGACAATGCGGCGCCGGTGATCATCAAGCGCAAGACCGTTATCGAGGGCGGCGGTCACCACGGCGGCGCGTGGAAGGTGGCCTATGCGGACTTCGTGACAGCCATGATGGCCTTTTTCCTGCTGATGTGGCTGCTGAACGCGACCACGGAAAAGCAACGCAAAGGCATTGCCGATTATTTCAACCCGACCATTCCGATAAACCGGATCTCGGGTGGCGGCGATGGTGCCTTTGGCGGCGATTCGATGTTCTCGGAGGACAAGTTGTCCCAGACCGGCACCGGAGCCGTTTTCCGGAACGCGTCCCCGAAGCACCAGTCCAGCGGTGCGGAGGATGGCGCGCAGACCGGGGAGGAGTTGCGCGCCGTCGCGAATGAAATCGACCGCACGCTGAGCGGATTCGGGGGCGAATCAATGGCCAGCGACCGCCTTGCGCGGCGCATCGTGACCCGCGTCACCGATGAGGGATTGATCGTCGAATTCTTCGATCTGAAGGATGAGCCGCTGTTCGCCCCGGATTCCGCCGATCCCGAGCCGGTGATGGAAGAGATCGCCAAGATGGTGATTCGGGTCTTCGCCATTGTCGACAACCAGGTTGCGATCAATGGATATGTGCGCTCCTACCCCGAGGTGCTGCGGGTCGATCCGGTCTGGGATCTGTCGGCCAAACGCGCGCAAAAGGTACGCGAACTCCTGGAATCAGAGGGATTCGACCGAAAGCGGGTGCAGCGGGTGACCGGATATGCGGATCGCAAACCCGCCGCGCAGGCGCCGATGTCCGTTCGCAACAATCGTATCGAGGTGATCCTGCTGCGGCGGGATCGCTGAGCCCGCGGCGGAACCTGTCCTGCCGTCGTTAGGCTGATTTTAACAACACCTGTCCCATGCTCTGTACATCGGGACACCAGCAGCAGAAAGGCGCTCATATGTCCATCTCCTCTTCGCTCAGTGCCGGTGTGGCCGGGCTCGCGGCGAATTCGACCCGTCTTGCCACCATCTCCGACAACATCGCGAATTCGAGCACATACGGCTACAAGAAGGCCACGACCGAATTCGAGAGCATGGTGCTGAACCAGAACCGCAGCTCCGGAACCTATTCGGCCGGAGGCGTGATCGCGAAGACGGGGCGAATGATCAGCGAAAACGGTCCGCTCGTGCCCACGTCCAACGCAACGGACATTGCCGTCAACGGCCGCGGCTTCCTGCCGGTGACCACCAGCACCTCGATGGCCAATGACAATGACGATCTGCTGATGACCACGACGGGTTCGTTCGAGACCGACAAGAATGGTGTTCTGCGAACGAAATCGGGGCTCGTGCTGCTGGGCTGGCCCGCCAATGCCGACGGCAAGATCGAGGAATCCACACAGATTCGCGACTCGGTTGGTGGATTGCAGCCGGTGGTGATCAACGCCAACCAGACGGCGGCCGATCCGACAACGGCCATCACGCTTGGCGTTACATTGCCTGCGGAGGATCCTAAACCCGGCGGCTACACCACCACCGTGGAGTATTACGACAACCTGGGCGCCCGGCAGAATCTGACGATCAATTACGTTCCGTCGGCGACGACCCCGAATGCCTGGCAAATGACGATCACGGATCCCTCCGGGACAACCGCGACCTGCAACCTGACTTTCGATTCGACACGTGGCAGCGGCGGTAACCTCGCATCGGCCAGCGGGGGCGGCTACGACGCAGGCACCGGGAACCTGACCTTCAACCTCGGCGGAGACGCGCAGAGCCCGCTGACGATCAACATCGGCAAACCCGGATCTCAGACCCCGATGCGCCAACTGTCGAGTAATTACGATCCAAAGGGAATCGCCAAGAATGGTTCGCCGGTGGGGAACCTCAGTGGCCTGGCAATCGACGAGAACGGCTACCTACAGGCCACCTATGACACTGGCTTCGTAAAGACCCTATATCAGATCCCACTTGTCGATATGGCCAACCCGAACGGCCTGACGTCTCTGGACAGCCAAACCTTCAAGATTTCTGCCAAATCCGGTTCGTTCTATCTCTGGAACGCGGGTGACGGCCCCACCGGCACCGTCCAGGGCAATGCCCGGGAAGGCTCGACCGTGGATGTCGCCGAAGAACTGACCAACCTGATCCAGACGCAGCGCGCCTATTCTTCGAACGCGAAGGTCATTCAGACCGTCGACGAGATGCTTCAGGAAACGACGAATATCAAGCGCTGAGACAATCGCCGCACAAGGAGGCTGCCTGAATGAGTATCACGAACGCGCTGAACAACGCAGTCTCCGGCCTGTCCGCGGCATCGCGCAGGGCCGAAACGGTATCGTCCAATACCGCGAATGCCCTGACCGATGGCTATGCAAGACGCGAGGTTTCCCTGTCGTCGTCGCCATTCGGTGGCGTTCGCGTCAATGGCGTCGCGCGGCAGGTGAGCGAAGCCCTCGTAAAGGAGAACCGGCTTGCCGAAGCCGCGGCCGCCAATGCTTCCACGCGAACCGAATTCCATTCGCGACTGGAAAAAATGATCGGAACAGCGGACAAGGCCGGATCGCTGGGTTACGCGCTTTCAGGTTTCGATGCCGCGTTGATCACTGCGTCGGCTTCGCCGGAAAATACCATTGCATTGAATTCCGCCGTCTCGGCGGCGAAATCCGTCAGCGAGAAGTTGAACGCCATTTCTGACGACCTGCAAAAGACGCGACAGGATGCAGATCAGTCGATTGCGTCGCAAGTTGACCAATTGAACGAGGCATTGTCTCGCGTCGGAGACCTGAACAAGTCGATAACGCGTACGATTTCGACAGGGGGCGATGCCAACGCATTACAGGATCAACGGCAGATCCTGATCGACGAAATCGCCACGATCGTGCCAGTGCAAACTGTCTCGCGCGATGGCAATCAAGTCGCCATTTATACCACGGGAGGCCTGGCATTACTTGACCGCACTGCGGCCAAAGTCGGCTTTTCGGCTGTCGGCACGATTACTCCTGACATGACGCTGCAATCAGGCGCTCTGTCCGGGCTGACGGTGAACGGCCTAATGGTATCGACCCAAGACAACGATATGATGGGTGGCGGAACGCTTGGGGCAACCTTTGCGATTCGCGACGAGCTGGCACCGACGGCACAGGCAGATGTCGATGCTCTGGCTCGCAATCTGATTGAGCGTTTCGAGGGATCTGCCGTCGATCAGAGCGTGGCGGCAGGTGACGCAGGCCTTTTCACTGACAATGGGAAGGTGTCAGATCCGGCAAAAGAGGTGGGAACTCGCTGGACGCATACGTATCAATGCGGCCGTAGATCCGAATACGGGTGGCCACGCGTGGCGGCTGCGCGACGGAATTGGAGCAGCAACAGAGGGAACGGCAGGGAACGCAACCCTTCTCAATGCCTACAAAAATGCATTGAATGCCGATATCGTAGCTGTGACAGGACGCTACGGCTCCACGCCTGCTGGAGCAGGTGATTTTGCCGCTCAACTTCTGTCCATCGCGTCTACGGCCCGACAAAGCGCGGAAGCTACGGAGAGCTACGCCGCAGCCAGACAGGAAACAGCTTCGCAGCAATTCTTGGCGCAAGGCGTCGATACTGACCGGGAGATGGAGATACTTCTACAGGTCAAGACGGCCTACACCGCGAATGCCAAAGTTATCTCCGCCATAGATCAAATGCTTCAAGAGATTCTGGAGTTGTGAGATGAATTATCTGTCCGTCGGTGACATGGCTCAAACCTACCAACTGCGTCGCCATAGCACACAAATCAAGAAAATGATGACAACCCTGACTGAGGAAACGACGACAGGCATCAAGAGCGACCTTGGCAAAGCGGTGAACGGTGACTTTCGTGCACTGACGTCAATTGATTCATCTCTGACACGCCTCAAAAGCTACTCGCAAAGTTCGAATCTGGCCTCTATTTTTACTTCATCCACGCAAGCGGTCCTTGAAGCAATACAAAATAAGGTTAGAAGCTCCAGCAGTGCCCTACTG
The DNA here is from genome assembly GCF_047600745.1 of Paenirhodobacter sp. Taxonomy (GTDB): domain Bacteria; phylum Pseudomonadota; class Alphaproteobacteria; order Rhodobacterales; family Rhodobacteraceae; genus Rhodobacter. The sequence continues at coordinate 1,676,594 of NZ_JASGKI010000004.1, forward strand.
ACAGCATCATCGAACATCGCCTCCGCATCCATTGATACTGCGACCGAAACCGCGTCGCAGAACTTCGAATTCTATCATCTCTCTTCTCAATACAAAAACCTCCGGTCGTTATCTCTTTTCAGGAATAGCGGCGACGACGCAGCCTGTCGGATCTGGCGACATGATCCTGTCGGAGCTTTCCGCTGTCGTAAGTGGAAAGACGACTGCCGAAGATATTGTTTCGGCTGTTGATGTATGGTTTTCTGCAGGAAAGGGCTCCGGCGGATTTCTTGATACTGCATACTCGGGCAGCATCGAGCATCTCTCCGGTTTGATCGTCTCGGATGACGAACAAGTAACCCTGCCCGCTACTGCCGCAGATGACGCGTTGCGAAACACGCTGAAAGGATTTGCTATCACGGCTCTGATCGCACGCGATCTAGTGCCAACCGATCCAGCCTTACGGCAATCTCTGGTCAAAACTGCCGGCACACAGCTTCTCGCGTCTGACGATGACCTGTCTCATCTCAGGGCGAGCGTAGGTGTCACCGAAGCGAAAATCTCTAACGCACAAACAGCAAACAAGAACGAAGAGACGGCACTTGGATTGGCCAGAGCAGAATTGGTCAACGTCGACGAATATGAGACGGCTACTGCACTCAAAGCTGTCGAATCTCAAATGAAGACCCTATATACGCTGACAGCACGTCTTTCAGACCTGTCTTTGACGGATTACATCTGATGCGTATTCTCTGGATACTAATATTAATAATTTTCCCATCCCTCACATCAGCTGCTGCGATCCGCATCAAAGATCTTGTTGATTTTGATGGCGTTCGCGGCAACGATCTAGTTGGCTATGGTTTGGTCGTTGGGCTAAACGGAACAGGTGATGGCCTTAGGAATACCCCTTTCACTGAAGAAATAATGTCCAACGTCTTGGAGCGGCTGGGCGTAAACGTATCGGGTGAGCAGTTACGCCCCAAGAATGTTGCCGCAGTATTCGTTACAGCGACCCTTCCGCCATTTTCACGTGCAGGAAGCCAAATTGACGTCACCGTCTCAGCAATTGGTGATGCAAAAAGCCTACTGGGCGGCACACTTGTCATGACGCCGTTAAATGCTGCGGACGGTGAGATTTATGCCGTAGCTCAAGGCACAATTCTTTCCGGAGGCGTTTCTGTTCAGGGCCAAGCTGCGTCTATTGTTCAGGGCGTGCCAACATCAGGATCAATTCCGGCCGGCGCCAGAGTCGAACGTGAAGTGGCGTTCGATCTTAGCAGCTTACGCACGGTTCGCTTGGCACTCAAGAATCCGGACTTCACAACGGCGGGCCGCATTGAAAAAGCAATCAATCGTGAATTTGGCGCTCGTATCGCAACGATGAATGATTCAGGAACCGTAACGTTAGATCTAGCCACAGCAAATATCGCATCAACCGCGCATGCTCTTGGCCGGATAGAAAATCTGGATGTTGAGCCCGAACAGCGTGCCCGCGTCGTTGTCGATCAACGCTCCGGCACTATCGTGATGGGAGAAGATGTGCGGATTTCGAGGGTGGCTGTAAGTCAAGGAAATCTAACGTTGAGAGTTCAAGAGCAACCGATGGCCGTTCAGCCAAATCCATTTTCGAGAGGAGATACAGTTGTTGTTCCAAGGACTGGGGTATCTTTGGAAAACGAACCTGGGCTGAAAATGGCAGAAGTAGCGGAAACAAGTTCATTATCGGATGTGGTGGCTGGACTTAACGCGCTCGGCGTTAGCCCACGCGATATGATTGACATCTTAAAGTCAATAAACTCCGCAGGGGCCCTGCATGCTGAATTTATTGTAAATTAAATCTATTCTCCACAATTATGGAAACCTTTCGGGCTGCGGGAATTACTCGGAACACCCGATCTGTGGCATTCCTTGGCAGGATACAGATCCTAGAAACTTCGCCTAGGTCATTTTGACCAATTTCGAAGCCATAGCCTACTGCAGGCGATGTCGATGAAGCCAAGGAAACTGTCTGAGGTTTTGTCATAGCGGGCTGCCAGGCGGCGACTGTTCTTGAGTTTGTTGAAGCACCGTTCGACCATGTTGCGCGGCGTATAGATCGTCATGTCGATCACCTTGCGGTTCTTTTGCATCGGGATCATGGGCAGTGCATTACGGCTCTCGATGTCTTCTCGAATTTCAGCAGCGGCGTAGCCCCTGCCGGCGACCAACACGGCAGGTTTCCGGCCATCACCAGGTCATGGCCCGTGTAGTCGGAATCCTGTCCGGGCGTGTTCTCGGTCCTCATCGGGAGGTCCGCGCCGTTGACGCGGAGATGGATCCTGGTCGAGAACCCACCTCTTGAATGGCCAAGAGCCTCTTTCGGAATCCCCGTTATCGGGTCGAAGCGCCCACCGGGCGTTTCTTTGCCTCAAACTGCGCCGGCCGCATGAGGGTGGGCCCTGATCACGGGGTTGTCGATCACCTGGAGCTTGTCGGGCGCAACACCAGCGTGGTTCAAAGCATCCAGGTGTCCCCCCACAGCCCGGCGAGCGCCCCGCGCCGGAACTGCCGGCGGACGGAGGACGGAGGACCACCTGCCAAACTCCTCTGGCAGGTCCCGCCAGGGTGCACTGCTCCGCGCGACCCAGAAATGCCACAGAACGAGTCGATGGTCCGCAGGCTTGCGCCCGTTCGAATGCCGGACGGCTCGGATGAAGCCCCCAAGGAATGCCCATTCGTCGCCGGACATCAGGTTGCATGCCAAGGTCACATCCCACATAGGGATGGCCTTGAAACACAGCCGACCGCGCAGGGAAATCCTTATTTTTAACATGACCGAGCCATCCGCTAGAGGGTTCCGGAATTTGTCATGCTGTGCCTCCCGGCTGTTGAGGCAGCTATGGGGGGCGAGATGGTCAGGCCGCATCCGACGGAGCTTCGGACGCGGGTCGTTGCGTCTGTTGACGAGGGCATCGCAGCGCGTCACTTCCGTGTTTCACCGAAATTCGTCAACGGTCTGGTCAGGTTGCGGCGTGAAACCGGATCGCTGGCGCCGCGCCAAGGCAACGGCGGCGGGCTGGTCGATGTGACGAGCGGAATCACGCTTGATGAGTTGGCAGCAGAGTTCTCCGAGACCTATGACAGCACCGTCCTGCGCGGCCTCGGGCTGATGCACAAAAGACCTGCAAGCGCTTGAGCGGAAGCACAAGGATGTGGCCGATCCACGGCGCATCGGGATCGCGGAACGTCAGCCTTGCATGGCAATACCATTGGAAAGATTAATATTTATAGACAAAACATCCGTCAAGACCCACCTAGCCAAGCCCATCCGTTGGGCGCCCTGCGGCCAACGCCTTGTCGATCGCGCGCCGTCCGGCCACTGGCCCCAGACCTTTGTCGCGGCCCTGCGCCATGACCGATACCCCTTGGGTCATCGACGGAGCGATGCACGCCGAGATGTTGCTAGTTATATCGTAACCCGGTTTGCGCCGATCCTGCGTCCCGGCGATGTGATCATTCTCGGCCCCCTGTCCAGCCACAGGAACCCCGATGCCGCAGCGTCGTCTTCCTGCCGCCATACAGCCGCTGAACCCACGGAAATGGCGTTCTCAGAACGGAAGTCGCTGAGCAGGAAAGCGAACCTGCGATCACCTATCGGCAGCCGACGGCCAAGTCTGGCACATCGTCGATCCCGACGAATACCGGAACGACTTCAAGGCCGAAGGATAGCAGGCCGATTGACGGTAAAACGCTCTAATCGACGCAGGAGGAAAAATCCCGTGGCAGGTCATGTCGCAGCCGATCCGCTTGACAGAGCGTTGCCTGGGCCAGACAGGCAACATGTGGGACAATTCCGCGCTGAAGCCAGAACGCCAGGCCCGCAAGGTTTATCGAACCCGCGATGGAGCCCGTTGTCGATGTGCTCAACGACATAGAGGGTTTCGACCACCTGCGCAGACGGCATTCCAAACCCGGGCATCAGCCCCATCCGGTTCGAGGACTACCCTAACCTGGTAACCCCCTGTCCCTGCAACCGGCATTATCCGGTCCAGCCCAGGGCCATCGAGGGCCACGATTCTGCGTTGACCACAGCGGAAACGGCTGTTGCACGCCGCTGCTCCCCGAGCGGCAGATCAAGAACCAAAGAAACGATGAATGGTACCGCCTTCCCGGTTCGAACGGGAGACCCCCAGATCCACAATCTGGTGCTCTAACCAGCTGAGCTAAGGCGGCACTAAGGGGGCATTTAGCGGTATGACGGCGGGAATGCAAGGGTGAAACGCGCGAATCCCGTTGCCTCAGGGGGCGCTTCGGGTTACCCAGCCCTCTCACATCCGGAGGCAGGCATGAGCATCGACAAGGAAAGCGACGTCACCGGCGATCTCCAGATCGGGCCGACCTCGATCGGGATGGTGCGGATCTACGTCACGGGCGACGGATTTGAACTGCCGTTCGATTTCGAGCCGGAAGAGGCCGAGGACATTGCCGAGGAGCTGATGGCCGCCGCCGAAGCCGCGCGCGAGATTGCCGACCGCGGCGCCCGGGCGCAAAAGCCCAAGCGCCCGAAGAAATAGCTCAGACCCAGCCCGCCAGATTCTCTCCGACCAGATCCATCAGCGCGGCGATATGCGCCGGATCGTCGTTCAGGCAGGGGATATAGGTAAAGCTCTCGCCGCCCGCATGCAGGAAGGCTTCGCGGATCTCGCCGTTGATCTCTTCCAGCGTCTCGATGCAATCGGCGGAAAAGGCGGGGGACATAACGGCGATATTGGTCTTCCCGGCCTTCGCCAGTTCGGCGACATGTTCGACGGTATAGGGCCGCAGCCATTCCTCCGGCCCAAAGACCGACTGGAAGGTGGTGTCGATCGCCCCTTCGGCCCAGCCCAGCCGTTCGCGCAGCAGCCGCGTCGTTTCCCGGCACTGGCCATGGTAGGGGTCGCCCTCGCGCTCATAGCGCTGCGGCATGCCGTGATAGGAGGCGACCAGCACATCGGGCCGCCGTTCCAGCCCCGCATAGACCCGCTCGACCGATTGCGCCAGCGCGTCGATATAGGACACCCGCGCGTAATATTCCGGCGCCGTGCGCGCCGCCGGCTGCCGTTTCAGCCGCATCAGCGCGCGGAAGAACTGATCGTTCGCGGTGCCCGTCGTCGCGCCCGCATATTGCGGATAAAGCGGCACGAACAGGATCCGTTCGCAGCCCGCCGCCGCCATCCGGTCCACCACATCGAAGGTCGAGGGGTTGCCGTAGCGCATGCAGAAATCGACCATCACCCTGTCGCCCCACTGCCGGGCCGCCGCCTCGGCCAGCGCCGCGACCTGCGCCCGGGTGATGGTCATCATCGGGCTTTCGTTCCGCTCGGTGTTCCAGATCGAGCGGTAATTCGCGCCGGAGGTGAACGGCCGCTTCGTCAGCACCATCAGTTGCAGGATCGGCTGCCATTTCCAGGACGGATAGTCGATCACCCGCTTGTCGGACAGGAATTCGTTCAGATAGCGCCGCATCGACCAGTAATCGGTGCCGTCGGGCGTGCCTAGATTGGCAAAAAGGAGACCGATCTTCGGCGCGGGCTGGTCTGGGCGTTCGGTCATGGCGGATCCTGTTCTGACTGCCCCCGAGGTAACGCTTTTGCGCCGCCGGTCAATGCGTCATCTGCCCGGCTTTTCGCCCGCCGGGGTTTCGACCGTATGCAGGGCATCGGCCAGCCGATGCGCGGCGCTGCCGGGTTTGAGCGGCTTCTGCTGGCTCGGATGCGGTTTCCAGCCGGTCAGCCATACCATGTCGAAGGTCGCCCGGATCCGGCCATCGGGCTCGGCGAAGCCCTCGGCATAGCGGCGCGCGGCATCGAGGATCACGCCCCGCCGGGTGAACCGCCGTAGCCGGGTGTCGAGCGCATTGGCCTCGCCCATCGCGCGCAGATCCGCCATCAGCCGCAGCGGATCGGCATAGGTCACCTTGCGCCGCACCGCATCGGCCACCGGCAGCGCCAGCCCCGCCCGCGCGAGCAACGCGCCCAGATCGCGGATTTCCCCCATCGGCAGCACACGCGGGCTAAGCCCCCCGGTCGCGGCGATTTCCGCCTCCGCCAGCGCGGCGCGCAGCTCGGAGAGGGTCTGCCCGCCGAACAGCACCGCGACGAACAGCCCGTCGGGCGCCAGTGCCCGCGCGCCCTGCACGATCTGCCCCACCGGATCGTTCGCCCAGTGCAGGCACATCGCATGCACCACCAGATCATGCGCGCCGGGTTCCAGATCCAGCACCTCGGAATCCGCCACCACCTTCGCGCCGGGCAGCACGGCGGCGAAGGGATCGGGAAAATTCGTCACCAGGGCCGGTTTCGTAAACGTTCTGTTAACCTCAAGCAGCCTTTCCTGAAGCTCATCCGCGGCGTCCTCATGCAGGAACAGCGCGGGGTTGCGGGCGGCGCGGGCGCGGTGGCGGGCCAGTGCTTCGGTATCGGTCAGTTTCGGGGGCGTGCTCATGATCGGCGAAGATAGGGCGCTTTGGCGGCGGGCGCCAGAAGTGCTGAACCTCGTCGCGACGCAGACGCTGCATGTGCTGTTCCCGCCGCGCTGCATCGGCTGCGGCGCGCCGGTCGGCACGGATTTCGGCCTGTGCGGCGAGTGCTGGCGCGAAACCGGCTTCATCACCGGCCTCGCCTGCGACTGCTGCGGCGCCCCCCTGCCCGGCGAGGACGACAGCGCGATCTGCGACGAATGCCTGCACACGCCCCGCCCGTGGAAGCGCGGCCGCGCCGCGATCCGCTATGCCGGGACCGGGCGGAAACTGGTGCTGGCATTCAAGCATGGCGACCGGCTCGATCTGGCGCGGCCCCTGGGGGAGTGGCTCGCCCGCGCGGTGGCGCCGATCATCGAGGAAGGCATGGTCGTCGCCCCGGTGCCGCTGCACCGGCTGCGGCTGCTGAAACGGCGCTACAACCAATCCGCCCTGCTCGCGCGGCAGATCGGGCGGAGCGCGCGGATCCCCCATATCCCCGACCTGTTCGAGCGCATCCGCGCCACCCCGAGCCAGGAGGGCAAGGACCGGGAGGAACGTTTCGCCAACCTCTCCGGCGCGCTGCGGGTGAACCCGCGCCGGGTTCCCGAGATCCTCGGCCGCCCGGTGCTGATCGTCGATGACGTGCTCACCTCGGGCGCCACGCTCGCCGCCGCGACCGAGGCCGCACTGGCGGCCGGGGCCAGCCATGTCCATGTGGCCGCGCTCGCCCGGGTGTCACGCGACGTCTGACCGTCAAAACACTGGCGCAGGTCGCGCCGCGGCCCTAAATCCCTATAGTCGGATGAGCCAAGGGGAATGCCATGAAGACCGTCGAAATCTACACCACGCCCACCTGTCCCTATTGCCTGGCCGCGAAGGCGCTGCTGCGCAAGAAGGGCGTCGCCTTTGAGGAAACCGACGTTTCGGGCGACCGCAGCGCGATGATGGCGCGCGCGGGCGGGCGGCGCACGGTGCCGCAGATCTTCATCGGCGGGCAGCATGTCGGCGGTTGCGACGATCTGCACGCGCTCGACGCGGCGGGCAGGCTCGACGCGATGCTGGAGGATTGATCATGAAGGCGGCACTGGTTCAGCTCAACGTGACCGACGATCCGGCAAAGAACCTGCCGGTGACGGTGGCCTTCCTGCGCGAGGCGGCGGGGCGCGGGGCGCGTTTCGTCCTGACGCCGGAATGTACCAACCTGCTGTCTTCGGACCGCGCCTATCAGCAGGAGGTTCTTTACCACGAGGAGGACGATCCCACGCTGGCCGACCTGCGTGCCGAGGCGCAGGAACTGGGGATCTGGCTGCTGATCGGCTCGATCGGGCTGAAGACGCATGACGCGGACGGGCGCTTCGCCAACCGGTCCTTCCTGATCGGGCCGAAGGGGCAGATCGCCGCGCGCTATGACAAGATCCATATGTTCGATGTCACGGTGTCCGAGACGGAAAAATACCGCGAATCCGAGGGCTATCGCCCCGGCGACCGCGCCGTGGTGGCGGATACGGAGTTCGGCAAGGTCGGCATGGCGGTGTGCTACGACCTGCGCTTCCCGCATCTGTTCCGGCGGCTGGCGCAGGGCGGGGCGCAGATCCTGACGCAGCCCGCGGCCTTCAACGACACCACCGGCGCCGCGCATTGGGAGACGCTGATCCGCGCCCGCGCGATCGAGAACACGGCCTTCGTGCTGGCCCCCGCGCAATGCGGCGCCCATGTGGCCCACAGCCCGAACGCGCCCGAACGGCCCCGCCGCACCTGGGGCCACAGCCTTGCGGTTGCGCCCTGGGGCGAAATTCTGGCCGATGGCGGCACGGAGCCCGGGGTGACGGTGGTGGACATTGACCTTGCGCGCGTGGCGCAGGCGCGCGGGCGTGTGCCGTCGCTGACCCACGACCGCGATTTCGAGGGGCCATGAGCACCGACCCCCTCGCCGCAAGCCTGTTTGCCGAGGTCTTCATGGTCGATCAGCTGGCCCGCAACCTGGTCAGCCGGGCGCTGCCGAAAGGCATGGAGATTTCGCATTTCTCGGTGCTGAACCACCTCGCCCATATCGGCGAGGAACGCACGCCCGCGCAACTGGCGGCGACGTTCCATGTCACGCGGGGCGCGATGACCAACACCCTGTCGAAGCTGGAATGGGCCGGGCATGTCCATATCCGCCCGGACTGGGACGATGCGCGGCGCAAGTTCGTCTCGATCTCGCCCGCCGGGCGACAGGCCCGCGATGCGGCCTTCGCCTCCTTCATGCCGGTGATCGCCGATGTCGTGCGCGCGATCGGGCCGGACCGGGTGCGCACCACCCTGCCGGTGCTGCGCGAGTTGCGCCAACGCCTTGACGCCAATTGAAAAGACCCCGCCGGAGACCGGCGGGGCAAGGGGTGCCCGGGCAGCCCGGGCACTGGCGGAAACCTTAGTTCAGTTCGGCGCGGATCTGCTGGCGCAGCATGTCGATGGGCACCATCTTGCCTTCGCGAATGTAATGCCAGTAGGTCCAGCCGTTGCACGACGGCGCGCCTTCCAGCCGGGCGCCGACCTGATGGATCGAGCCCTTCACATCATCCCCGATCAGCGTGCCATCGGCGCGGACCTTGGCCTTGAAGCGGTTGCCGATGGAATACAGCTCCTCGCCCGGGCGCAGCATGCCGCGCTCGACCAGCTGGCCGAAGGGCACGCGCGGCTCGGCGCGTTTCGAGCCGGTGACCTCGATCGCCTCCCGGTCCAGACGGCGCACACGGTCCAGCCGGCGCTGCGCGACCTCGCGGTAATCCTGCTCGCGCTCGATGCCGATGAAATCGCGGCCCAGCATCTTCGCCACCGCGCCCGTCGTGCCGGTGCCGAAGAACGGGTCCAGCACCACATCGCCCGGATTGGTCGTGCCGACGATGACCCGGTGCAGCAGCGATTGCGGCTTTTGCGTCGGATGCGCCTTGTCGCCCGCCGCATCCTTCAGCCGCTCGCCCCCGGTGCAGATCGGCAGCACCCAGTCCGAGCGCATCTGCGTGCCCTCGTTGAGCGCCTTCAGCGCCTCGTAGTTGAAGGTATATTTCGACGATTCGGCCTTCGACGCCCAGATCAGCGTCTCATGCGCATTGGTCAGCCGCTTGCCGCGGAAGTTCGGCATCGGGTTCGACTTGCGCCAGACCACATCGTTCAGGATCCAGTAGCCCTGGTTCTGCAACTCCGCGCCCAGCCGGAAGATGTTGTGATAGGAACCGATCACCCAGATCGCCCCGTTCGGCTTCAGCAGGCGCCGCGCCGCCGCCAGCCAGTCGCGGCAGAAGCGGTCGTATTCGGCAAAGGAGCCGAACCGGTCCCAGGCATCATCCACCGCATCGACGCGGGAATTGTCCGGCCGGTGCAACTCGCCCTTCAGTTGCAGGTTATAGGGCGGGTCGGCGAAAATCAGGTCGACGGAGGACTCCGGAAGGGAGTTCATCACCTCGACGCAATCGCCTGCCAAAATCTGGTTGAGCGGCAGTGCCGCCTGCGCAGCCCGCGTAGTCGTTTTCGTCATCTCTGCCTCGTTCTGCCCGGTTTGATCCGGAAACCGCCCGTTTTCGGGTCTGGTCGTTGACTGCTCGTTTCGTGCCGGCTTGTGCCGATCTCGTGGTGGTTAAAATGAGTCAGGATGGAGTCGTCGTCAAATTCTTTTTTGAATCAACGGGTTATAGAAACCCCTTGGCACAAGATGTTGTGGATGGGGCGAAACGAACGCCTATGCACAGGGGTTATCCCCAGATTTAGGAGCGCCCTCAGATGGTCCTGCGTCGGGTACCCGGCGTTCTTCTCCCAGCCGTAGCCCGGATATTGTTGCGCCAAATCCACCATCAGCCGGTCGCGCGCCTCTTTCGCCAGAATCGACGCCGCCGCGATCGACACCGACCGCCCGTCCCCCTTCACCACCGCCTCGGCGCTGACCGTGAGGGCCTTCGGCAGGCGGTTGCCGTCCACCAGGACGTGATCCGGCGGGCGGCGCAGCCCGGCAATGGCGCGGCACATCGCCAGATGGCTGGCCTGAAGGATGTTCAGCGTGTCGATTTCGGCCACGCTCGCCTCGGCCACGCACCAGTCGGCGCTGTCCTTGATCAGCGATTCGAGCACGGCGCGGCGTTTCGGGCTGAGCTTCTTCGAATCGTTCAGGCCCTCGGGGATGCGCGCCGGGTCCAGCACCACCGCCGCCGCGACGACCGGCCCGCACAGCGGTCCACGGCCCACCTCGTCCACGCCTGCGATTCGGGTCAGGCCACGGCTCAGCGCGGCGCGTTCAAAGGAAAAGTCCGGGATCTGTGTCATGCCTTCCTGTGCCTGCGCCCGCGCGGGCGTGCAACGGAAAAGCCGATCGTCATGCACGCTTCACATTCCGGTCCTAGCCTGCGATGCGCTGCGCTCCGGAGAAGCATCCTTGCCTTGCGCAGGTGGGGGGCCTATATCGCGGCTTCACTTTGCCGCTTGGGGGGGCCCATGATTCCGACACCCTTCTACCTGATCGACGAAGCCCGGCTTCTGGAGAACATGCGCAAGATCGCCTTTCTGCGCGAGGCGTCGGGGGCGAAGGCGCTGCTGGCGCTGAAATGTTTCGCAACATGGTCAGCCTTCGACATCATGCGTCCCCATATGGACGGAACCACCTCGTCGTCGCTGTTCGAGCTGCGGCTGGGGCATGAGAAATTCGGCAAGGAAACCCACGCCTATTCCGTCGCCTGGTCCGACCGGGAGATCGACGAAGCCTGTGGCTATGCCGACAAGATCATCTTCAACACCGTGGGCCAGTTGCAGCGGTTCGAGGCGCAATCGGCCGAAATCCGGCGCGGCGTGCGGCTGAACCCGCGCTTCTCGACCAGCGGTTTCGACCTGGCGGACCCGGCGCGGCCGTTCTCGCGGCTGGGCGAATGGGATATTTCAAAATTGCTGGCGGTGGGCGATCTGATCTCCGGCGTGATGATCCACTACAATTGCGAGAACCGCGATTTTTCGCTGTTCGATCAGCAGTTGAGCCGGATCGAAGAGGAATTCGCGCCGCTTCTGCAACGGCTCGACTGGGTTTCCCTGGGCGGCGGCATCCATTTCACCGGCGAGGGCTATCCGATCGAGGCGCTGGCCGAACGGCTGCGCAAATTCTCGGACCGGTTCGGCGTGCAGGTCTATCTGGAACCGGGCGAGGCCGCGATCACCCAATCCACCACGCTGGAGGTTTCGGTGCTGGATCTGCTCGACAACGGCAAGCAGATCGCCATCGTCGACAGCAGCATCGAGGCGCATATGCTCGACCTGCTGATCTACCGCGAGACCGCGAAACTGCCGCAGGAGGGCGATCATCATTATCAGATCGCCGGGAAATCCTGCCTTGCGGGCGATGTCTTCGGTGATGCGCGCTTTCCGGTGCCGCTCAGGGTCGGCGACCGGATTTCGGTGCGCGACGCGGCGGGCTATACGATGGTCAAGAAAAACTGGTTCAACGGCGTCCAGATGCCGTCGATCGCGATTCGCCGCGCGGATGGCGCAATCGACCTGATCCGCGAATTTTCCTATGAGGATTACGCCTCGTCCCTGTCCTGAGGGGTTGAACGCCCCCCTTCCCCTGCTCGTGAAAGGAGCCAGTTGAAGTGAAAAAGAACGTGCTCATCATCGGTGCCGGCGGTGTGGCGCAAGTGGTCGCCCACAAATGCGCGCAACACTACGACATCCTGGGTGACCTGCATATCGCGTCGCGCACGAAGGCCAAATGCGATGCGATCATCGCCTCGGTTCTGGAAAAGGATGCGATGAAGGTGCCGGGCACGTTCAAGGCCCATGCGGTCAACGCGATGGACAGTGCCGCGGTGGCCGCGCTGATCCGTGAAACCGGTGTGCAGATCGTGATCAATGTGGGCTCGGCCTTCGTGAACAAATACGTTCTCGATGCCTGTATCGACACCGGCGTCGCCTATATCGACACCGCGATCCACGAAGAACCGAACAAGATCTGCGAAGCCCCGCCGTGGTATGGCAATTACGAATGGAAAAAGCGCGATGCCTGTGCAGCCGCCGGGGTGACCGCGATTCTGGGCGCCGGGTTCGATCCGGGCGTGGTGAATGCCTATGTGCGCTTCGCGGCAGATGAATATCTGGACAAGGTGACCTCGGTCGATATCGTCGATATCAACGCAGGCTCGCATGGCCGGTACTTCGCGACGAATTTCGACCCCGAGATCAACTTCCGCGAATTCACCGGCACGGTCTATTCCTGGCAGGGCGGCAAGTGGCAGGAAAACGCCATGTTCGAGGTGGGCAAGGAATGGGATCTGCCCGTCGTGGGCAAGCAGAAGGCCTATCTGTCCGGCCATGACGAGGTGCACAGCCTGTCGGCGAATTACCCCGATGCCGATATCCGGTTCTGGATGGGCTTTGGCGACCATTACATCAATGTCTTTACCGTGCTGAAGAACCTCGGCCTGCTGTCGGAGCAGCCGGTGAAGACCGCCGAGGGGCTGGAGGTCGTGCCGCTGAAGGTGGTGAAGGCAGTGCTGCCCGATCCGGCGAGCCTCGCGCCCGGCTACACCGGCAAGACCTGCATCGGCGATTTCGTGAAGGGCACGAAGGACGGCAAGGAGGTCGAGGTCTTCGTCTACAACGTTGCCGATCACAAGGAAGCCTATGAAGAGGTCGGCTCGCAGGGCATCAGCTATACCGCCGGCGTGCCGCCCGTGGCCGCCGCGATCCTGATCGCCGAGGGCACCTGGGACGTGAAGAAGATGGCGAATGTCGAGGAACTGCCCGCCCGGCCCTTCCTTGAACTGCTGGGCAAGATCGGCCTGCCGTCCTTCGTCGTCGATCCGCAGGGCGTCGAACACGCGATCTGAACCTAGCCCATCTGGTCCGGCCGCACGAGGCCGATGCGGATCGCCGCGCGCGCCGCATCGGCCCGGTTGCTGATTCCCAGCTTGCGGTAGATGTCCTTGATATACTGGTTGACGGTATATTCCGAAATGCTCAGCGCATGGGCGATGGCCGTGGTCCGCGCCCCCAGCCCCAGATGGGTCAGAACCTGTTCCTCGCGCGGCGACAGATGCGCGGTGATCGGCGCGGCCCCGGACGACTGCACCCGGCGCACGAAGTCCAGCCGGTTGCGGATCTTCAGATGCAGCAGGTCGAGGTCCACCGGCTTCGTCAGGTAATCATCCGCGCCGCTGTTCAGCCCCTCCAGCCGCATATCGCGCGAGGACAGCGCCGTCATGAAGATGAAGGCCGTCGTCCGTGGCAGCTTGCCGTCATCGCGCAGCCGGCGCAGGAAGTCGAACCCGCTCATGTCGGGGATCATCACATCGCACAGGATGACATCGGGGCGCACCCCGGACAGCAGCGCCTGCGCCTCGGCGCAGTCGGCCGCGCCGTGAACGGCATAGCCCATGCTGCTCAGTTCCTCGCACAGCTCCTCGCGCAGGGCTTCCTCGTCCTCGACGCACAGGATCGTTCCAGCCGGTATGCCCTCCGTCATTGGCCTTCCTCCCTGGCGGGGAAAGTGATCGTGAAGGCCGATCCCTGTCCCTCGGCGGATGTGAAGTCGATCGTGCCATCGTGCATCGTGACGATATCGCGTGACAAGCTCAACCCGACGCCCATGCCCGGAAGATGGTGAACATTGGGCGCGCGGTAGAACCGTTCAAAGATCGTGGCCTGCGCCTGATCCGGAATGCCCACCCCGTAATCGGTCACGCTGCAAAAAACGCCGCTGCCCTTCCGGCCCGTGCGCAGGACGACGGGGGATTCGGCGCCCGAATATTTCACCGCATTCGTCAGCAGGTTCAGCACCACCTGTTCCAGCAGCACCGCATCGGCCTCGATCCAGAGCGGCGCCTCGGACAGGTCGCTCCGGATCTCCCGATCCGGGTTTTCCTCCCGCACCTGCTGCAAGGCGGGCCCCACCACGGCGTTCAGATCGACCCGGTGCCGCGTGAGTTCGCGCGCATCCATGGTCACCACGGACATCACGCCGCCCAACAGCCGATTGAGCCGCTGCGCCGCCTCGACGATACGCCGGAACTTGCGCTGCAAGGTCTGCGAATCGAGGTCGGGCCTGCGTAACTGCCGCTGTGCGATCATCAGGATCACCGACAGCGGCGTGCGGAACTGATGCGGCACGGTGACGATGAAACTGCGATAGACCTCCTTCGCCCGGCGTTCGGAGGCCAGCGCGTCCTGCAATTCGCGGGTCCGCTGCGCGACGGTCTCTTCCAGCAGGGCCCGGTGCGCGCGCTGCGCCCGTATCGACTGTTGCAGCGTGCGCAGCAGCAGCCCCGACATGAACGCCCCCGAACAGGCCGCCCCCAGCACCGCCAGCAGCAGGATCTGCATCGCCCCGCGCTGAAGATCGTGCTTCTCGCCGCGCAGCATGCGTTCGGCCACGACGGTATCATTCGACATCAGGCGCAAGGCCTCGTCAAGCTCCGCCACCGCAGCCTGTAGCGTGGCGTCATCCGATGGCGTGTCCCGGTCGATCATCGCACCAATGCGGTCCAGCAGGGCGGTGATCCTGTGCGTCTGATCCTCAAGCCCCAGCATGGCGAAATAGCTGTACTGCGGCCCCTCGGTCAGCAGCAGAACCCGGCTGTGCAGAATGTCATACCGCAGCGAAAGCGCCTCGGGCGCATCGTCCCGCGCCATGCCGAGCAGAAGCCGCTGCGCCTCGCGGTTCGCCTGGGTCACCGCCCAGAGCATGTTCTCCCCCACGTTGAAGCGCAGCACCCGGTCGATCATGACCAGTTGCACGACCGCATAAGAGAACAACAGCACAAAGCACCCGATCGACACAGCGGCCAGAAAAACGGCGCGGGAGCGGATCACCTGATAACGATCTCTGACAGTTGCCAGACCCAGCGGGAATCATAGCGCTGGTCGTGCAGCGTATCGAAACTGTCGCGCGGATAGACCAGCCACAGCGGCCCCTTGTCCCGCCGCAGCAGCGCCGTTCCGTTCTGTCGGCGGGCGAGCAGGGCGCCATAGTCCCAGGCATCCGCCGCGGGGATCCGGATGGTATAGTCGTTGAGCGCCTTGAGCAGCAGATCCCGGTCGCGCAGCGCCTCCTCCGTCCCGGCAAGGGCCAGAACATCGGACAGCCGCGCGCCCGCGAAGGTCTGGGCGCCATCGGTCCAGACGGTGTGGGTTGTCAGTTCATGCTGCGGCAGGGCGGCGAAAGCATCTTCGTCCAGGGCGTGAACCTGCCCCGACGGACCGACCAGCGTCAGGATCACGGGCCCTTCGGCCCCCGCCCGCCCCGGCAGGGCCATGGCGGCCAGCGACATCAGGAGACCCCGGCGGCGCAGATCCGGCAGATGCGTCATGCAGTGGCCTCCTCACACGGTCGCTTCGTCCCTTCGGCAACAGAGTCAGCGCGGGCACCTGGGGCACCCGCGCCTTCCGTAATAAAATGACTGTTGCCGGTTGGCCAATAAACTCATTACCTAAAACGGGTCTGAAGAGAGTGCCGATGCTTGCCCCAAAGGGATCCTGCACCGAAAGCCCACCCATTTCCTTTTCCCCGCCTCAGATCATGCCGCCTCCCGGCCCCGCAGGCCATTCCCGAAAACTAGGGGGGTCCGGCTGTCAGGCGACCAGCCGGTAGCCGCCCGATTCGGTCACCAGCAGCCGGGCATTGGCCGGATCGGGTTCGATCTTCTGCCGCAGCCGATAGATATGGGTTTCAAGCGTATGCGTCGTGACCCCGGCATTATAGCCCCAGACCTCGTGCAGCAGCACATCGCGCGGCACCACGCCATCCGTCGCCCGATACAGGAACTTCAGGATATTGGTTTCCTTCTCGGTCAGGCGGATCTTGCGGTCCTTGGCGTCGATCAGCATCTTCATCGACGGCTTGAACGTATACGGCCCCAGTTGGAACACCGCATCCTCGGATTGTTCATGCGTGCGCAACTGCGCCCGCAGACGCGCCAGCAGAACCGGGAACTTGAACGGTTTCGTCACATAGTCGTTCGCGCCCGAATCGAGCCCCAGGATGGTATCCGCATCCGTGTCATGCCCCGTCAGCATCACGATCGGGCATTTCACGCCCTGCTTGCGCAGCTTCTTGCACAGCTCGCGCCCATCGGTATCGGGCAGGCCGACGTCCAGAACGACCAGATCGAACAGCCCCGCCTTCGCCTTTTCCACGGCCTCGGCGCCGGAACCGGCCTCGAACACCTCGAAATCCTCGGTCGCGACCAGTTGCTCGGCCAGCGCCTCGCGCAGGTCCTCTTCGTCATCCACCAGAAGAATTTTCTTCAATCCAGCCATTTGGGGGCCTCCGTGCGTTGCTCGGCCAAAGCTGGCGCGCCATCACGCGCCCGGCAAGGCGGGTGAAATCTTTCTCACGCGGACGTGTCGGAAGGCGGCGCTGTGTTTCAATTTGTTTCAGGCATCGCTATCTGTGGGCCATGGAACCGCTTGGCCCAACCCCCGCCGAACGTCTGAACCGCGCCCGTGCCGATCTGCGCATGGGCCTGCCCGTCGTGCTGTCCGGTCATCTGGCCGCGGCGGTCGAGACCCTCACGCCCGAGCGGCTGGCGGCGCTGCGCGGGCTCGGCGCGCCGGTGATCGTGCTGACCTCGTGGCGGGCCGAAACGCTGAAGGCCCGGGTCTATGACACCGACCTCGCCCGGATCCGCGTGCCGGAGGGGGCGGATCTGGCCTGGCTGCGGGCGCTGGCGGATCCGGCAGATGACCTGCGGATGCCGATGAAGGGGCCGCTTGCCACCCTGCGCGAGGGCGATGCCACCGTGGCGCGCGCGGCGATCGGGCTGGCGAAGACGGCGCATCTGCTGCCCGCCGCGCTGCTGGTGGCCGTGTCCGGCCCGGCGCCCGAGGGGCTGACCTGTCTCGATGCCGCCGAGGCGCTGCGCGAAATGTCGGCCGAAGGGGTGCTGCTGCCGGTTTCCGCCGCCCGGGTGCCGATGCGCGCGGCCGAACGCGGGCGGCTGCATGTCTTTCGCCCCGAGGATGGCGGCGAAGAGCATTACGCGGTCGAAATCGGCTCTCCCGACCGGTCGTTGCCCGTGCTGGCCCGGCTGCATTCGGCCTGCTTTACCGGCGATGTGCTCGGCTCGCTGAAATGCGATTGCGGGCCGCAGCTTGACGCCGCGCTGACCCAGATGGGGCACGAAGGCGCGGGGGTGCTGCTTTACCTCAATCAGGAAGGGCGCGGGATTGGCCTTGCCAACAAGATGCGCGCCTATTCGCTTCAGGATCAGGGGTTCGACACGGTGGAGGCCAACCACCGGCTGGGGTTCGAGGATGACGAGCGCGATTTCCGGATCGGCGCGGCGCTCTTGCGGCGGCTCGGGTTTTCGCGGGTCCGGCTTCTGACCAACAACCCCGCGAAGGTGCGGATGCTGCAATCCCACGGCATCGAGGTGGTGGAGCGCGTGCCGCTCAAGGTCGGGCTCAGCCGCCACAACGCCGCCTATCTGGCGACGAAGGCGGCGAAGTCGGGGCATATCCTGTGA
Organism: Paenirhodobacter sp.; assembly: GCF_047600745.1. GTDB lineage: Bacteria > Pseudomonadota > Alphaproteobacteria > Rhodobacterales > Rhodobacteraceae > Rhodobacter. The sequence goes on from NZ_JASGKI010000004.1 coordinate 1,694,528, forward strand.
AGATGCGGCTGACTCCGGGCGGGTTGCTGGTGCGCGGCCGCAGGCTGCCGGTGCAGATCGGGCGCGGCGGCCTTGCGCGCGACAAGCGCGAGGGCGACGGGGCGACGCCGGTCGGGCGGCTGCGGATCCTTGGCCTGCTGTGGCGCGCGGACCGGCTGCCCCGCCCTGCCGGTTGGGCGCGTCCGATCGGGCCGCGCGACCTGTGGTGCGACGCGCCCGACCATCCGGCCTATAATCAGCCCGTGCGCGCGCCCTTTGCCGCCAGCCACGAGCGGATGCGCCGCGCCGATCCGCTGTATGACATCGTGCTGGTGACGGATTGGAACTATCCGAAGGCCACGCCCGGGCGCGGATCGGCGATCTTCGTGCATCAGCGGCGGCGGCTCGGCGCGCCGACGGCGGGGTGCCTCGCGCTCCGGCGGGCGGATCTGATCCGGCTGGCGCGGCGGGTGCGGAAGGGCGACGAAATCCTGATCCCGCCGCTGGCCGCGTTCCGGGGCGCTCAGGCGTAGCTGCGCGCGCCGAAGATTGCGGAACCGACGCGGACATGGGTGGCGCCATGGGCGATCGCGGTCTCGAAATCGGCGCTCATGCCCATCGACAGACCGGTGAGGCCGTTGCGCCCGGCCATCGCGGCCAACAGGGCGAAATGCGGCGCCGGATCCTCGCCCTCGGGCGGGATGCACATCAGCCCGGCGAGCGGCAGGTCCATCGCCCGGAGCGCGGCGACGAAGGCATCGACCCCCTCGGGCAGCACCCCGGCCTTCTGCGGCTCGGCGCCGGTATTGACCTGCACGAACAGGTCCGGGCTGGCGCCACGGGCCTGTGCCAGACGGGCCAGCTTTTCGGCGAGCGAGGGGCGGTCCACGGTATGGATCGCGTCGAACAGATCCACCGCCAGCTTGGCCTTGTTGGTTTGCAGCGGGCCGATCATGTGGACGGCAACGCCCGGAAACTCCGCCCGCCAGGCGGGCCATTTTCCGGCGGCTTCCTGCACATAGTTCTCGCCGAACAGGCGGTGCCCGGCGCGCAGGACGGATTCGACCCGCACGGCGGGCTGAACCTTTGAAACGGCGATCAGTTGCACGGAACCGGGGGCGCGGCCCGCGGCGGCCTCGGCCTGCGCGACGCGGCGCGCGATGTCTTCGAGCGGCATGGCATCCTCCATCGGCTGCGAGAAAGCCAAAAGAAAAGAGCGGGCGCAAGGCCCGCTCTTCGCATTCCAGTCCCGAAGGATCAGAACTTGAACTTCACACCGAAGTCGGCGGTGACGTCCGAGCCATCCAGGTCGGCATCCGAGATACCGCCAACAACCGAGGCGCCGCCGCCCAGATCGTAGGCAGCACCGAGGCCCCACCACACAGCGCCGTCAACGGTCACATTGTTGACAACCAGATCATTCTCGAAGTCAACCTTTTGGACATAGCCCATGACCGAGGTCGCACCGAACTTCGACGCGAAGCCGAGGCCGTAAGCCTTGTCCACCGGGTTGCCTTGGTTGCCCCAGGCGTAGTAGGCCTTCAGGTCGGTGTTGCCGAAGGTCGCGGTGCCGGCGAGTTCGCCTTGCGCAGCCTTTTCCGGAGCGACGCCGTTAACCTTCGCGTAGTCCTTGACTTCATAGCCCAGACCGACGGTGTAAGCGTCGAAGGTGTAGGCCGCGGCCAGCGCATATTCCTGATCGGCGTTCTTGTCGTGACCGCCATAGGCGTTGTCGGTATCGGACTTGACGCCCGAGGAGAACGACGTCGCGATCGAGAACGGACCGGTTGAGTAGGTGTAGAGAACGACCGGGTTGTTCTCACCGGTAACGCCGCTGTCATCACCCGTCAGGTAGGGGATGTCGTTTTCGAGCAGACCTTGGCCGTTCAGACCGGCGAAGCCTTTGACGTCGCCTTCCGAGGCGGTCAGATCCGAGTAGCCGACTTCCGGCAGGTCGCCGAACAGAGCTTCCGGAGCCGAAACGGTATCACCCATTTCGATCTTGCCGAAGGCGCCCGAGATGAAGACCGAGCCAGCGCCGCCCTTGTTGGCCTTGCCCGACTGGTCAGCACGGAACGAGCCGCCGAATTCCAGACCGTTGTCGGTTTGGCCCGACAGATCGAAGATCACGCGAGCGCGGCTGTTGAAGTTCCAGGTGTTTTCGCCGTTGTAGACGACACCCAGACGACCCGTGCCCGAAACCGCGACTTCAGCAGCGGCAACGCCAGCCGAGAGGACCAGGGCGGTCGTCGCGAAGAGAACCTTTTTCATCGTTTTCCCTCATTGTATCTAAGGAGCCCCAACTCAGGGGAATCCGAATTGGGTATGGTGGATATTTCGCGCCGGACGCCCCGCATTGCAACGGAATCGGCCCCACCCCGCCGATTGACCGGGCGCATGGTGCAGTCTTGCCACAGTCCTTCCCCGCCCGGCGCGGGGGAAATGCCTTGTCGCTTCGCGGGGCATCGGATAGAGACGGAGGGAGTTCAAGCAGGCCCCGGGGACAGTTCCGAATGACGATCCGACACTCTGTGCGCACAGGAAGCCTGATCTGCGGAATGATCGTGCTGGCGGCCTGCGGCGGAACCGAAAAGCGCGCCTATCCCGACGCGACTCAGTATTCGCATATAAGCGGTGAGGAAAACGTCTCTGCCATGGACCAGTCGCCGAACCAGACGGCGGCGCGGAACACATCGGTGTGGGATCTGTTTTCCAACCGGCAAGACCCGAACGTGAAGATCGCGGTCAACAAATACCTGTGGAATGCCTCGCTCGAAGTGCTGAACTTCCTGCCGGTGCAGTCTGTCGATCCGTTCTCCGGCCTGATCGTGACGGGCTATGGCACGCCGCCGGGCGGCGGGCGCGCCTATCGCGCGTCGATCCACATCACGGATCCCGCGCTCGACGCGCGCAGCCTGAAGGTCGCGCTGGAGACGAAGGGTGGCGCGGTCTCGCCGGAGACGGTGAAGGCGGTGGAGGATGCGATCCTGACCCGCGCGCGGCAGCTGCGCGTTGCCGATTCCCAGCGGTAATACGCTGGCCTTGCGCCCCCTGACGGTGTAGCAAGCCTCTCGCAGAATTCCGCCAGAGGGACGCCATGACGCCGTATGCACCCGCCCAAACCGAAAAGACGTGGCAAGCCGCCTGGGACAAGGCCGGTGTTTTCACCGCGCAGCACGATCCCTCGAAGCAGAAATATTATGTGCTGGAGATGTTCCCCTATCCGTCTGGGCGCATCCACATGGGGCATGTGCGCAACTATACGATGGGCGATGTCGTCGCGCGCTACAAGATGAGCTGCGGGTTTTCGGTGCTGCATCCGATGGGCTGGGACGCCTTTGGCATGCCCGCGGAAAACGCCGCGATGCAGAGCGGCGGGCATCCGAAGGACTGGACCTATGGCAATATCGCCGAGATGAAGGGGCAGTTGCGGCCGCTGGGATTCTCGCTCGACTGGACGCGGGAATTCGCGACCTGCGACCCGGAATATTACGGCCAGCAGCAGGCGATGTTCCTCGACATGCTGGAGGCCGGGCTGGTCTATCGCAAGAACGCGGTGGTGAACTGGGACCCGGTGGACATGACGGTTCTCGCGAACGAGCAGGTGATCGACGGGCGCGGCTGGCGCTCGGGCGCGCTGGTCGAGCGCAAGGAACTGACGCAGTGGTTCTTCCGGATCTCGGATTTCGCGGGGGAACTGCTGGAGGCGCTGGACGGGCTGAAGGACTGGCCCGAGAAGGTGCGGCTGATGCAGGCGAACTGGATCGGCCAGTCGCGCGGGCTGCAATTCGCCTTTGGCACGGTGAATGCGCCCGAGGGATTCGACCGGATCGAATGCTACACCACCCGGCCCGACACGCTGATGGGGGCGAGCTTCGTCGGCATTTCGCCCGATCACCCGATCGCCAAGGCGCTGGAGAAGACGGACCCCGAGATGGCCGCCTTCATCGCCGAATGCCGCAAGGGCGGCACCACCGAAGAGGCGATCGAGACCGCCGAGAAGCTGGGCCGCGATACCGGCATCCGGGTGCGCCATCCGCTGGACGAGGCCTGGGAACTGCCGGTCTATATCGCGAACTTCATCCTGATGGATTACGGCACCGGGGCGATCTTCGGCTGCCCCGCGCATGACGCGCGCGACCATGAATTCGCGACGAAATACCACCTGCCGATCAACCCGGTCTTCGTGCCGCTGTCGGGCGAGGCGGAGGCGGGCGAATTCGTGCCGCCGAAGACGGAAAAGGTGCGCTACATCCGCGACTATGCCGGAGCCGAAGAGCAGACTGGCGAAGAGGCCATCGCCGCCGCGATCGCGTTCTGCGAGGCGAAGGGCATCGGCCGGGGCGTGACCAATTACCGGCTGCGCGACTGGGGGCTTAGCCGCCAGCGGTATTGGGGCTGCCCGATTCCGGTGGTGCACTGCCCGAATTGCGGCGTCGTGCCGGAGAAGAAGGCGAACCTGCCCGTCCGCCTGCCCGATGATGTGAGCTTCGACAAGCCGGGCAATCCGCTGGACCGGCATCCGACCTGGCGCAACACCACCTGCCCGAACTGCGGGGCGGCGGCGCTGCGCGAGACGGATACGATGGATACTTTCGTCGATTCGTCCTGGTATTACGCGCGCTTCACCGCGCCGCGCGCGACCACGCCCACCGATCCGGCGGAAACCGACTACTGGATGAACGTCGACCAGTATATCGGCGGCATCGAACATGCGATCCTGCACCTGCTCTATTCGCGCTTCTTCGCCCGGGCGATGCAGAAGACCGGCCACCTTCCCGCGAAGGCGGTCGAGCCGTTCAACGCGCTGTTCACGCAGGGCATGGTGACGCATGAGATCTACATGACCCGGGATGCGAACGGCCGCCCGGTCTATCACCTGCCCGAGGAGGTGACGGACGGCAAGCTGGCCGACGGCACGCCGGTGGAGATCATCCCCTCGGCCAAGATGTCGAAATCGAAGAAGAACGTGGTCGATCCGATGAATATCATCGCGTCCTTCGGCGCCGATACCGCGCGCTTCTTCGTGATGTCGGACAGCCCGCCCGAGCGCGACGTGGAATGGACCGCCGCCGGGGCGGAGGCCACGTCGAAGTTCCTGGCGCGGGTCTGGCGGATCGCCTCGGAAATCGCCGAAGGGGCGGATGGCGATGCGGCGCAGGATCTGGCGCTGATGAAGGCCGTGCACAAGGCGGTGGATGAGGTGACCCGCTCCATCGACGGTTTCGCCTTCAACAAGGCGGTGGCGGCGATCTATGGCCTGGCGAATACGCTCGCGCGGACGCAGGCGTCGAACGCGGCGCGGCGCGACGCGATGAAGCTGATGGCGCAGCTGATGGGGCCGATGGTGCCGCATCTGGCCGAGGACATCTGGCACCTACTGGGCGGCGAAGGCTTCGTCGTGCGCGCGCCCTGGCCGAAGGCGGATCCGGCGCTTCTGGCCGAGGATTCGGTGACCCTGCCGATCCAGATCAACGGCAAGAAACGGTCCGAGGTAACGGTTCCGAAAGATATGCCTGCCACAGAGGTTGAAAAGCTGGTGCTGGCGGATGAGACTGTTCTCAAGGTGCTGGCGGGCAGTCAGCCGAAGAAACTCATCGTCGTGCCGGGGCGTATCGTCAATGTGGTCATCTGACCGGAGAACCTTCCTGCGGCTCGCCGCGCTTACGGCGCTGGCGGGCTGTGGCTTCACCCCGGCCTATGCGCCTTCGGGCGGGGCGGCAAGATTCCTGAACGGGGTCCAGACCGACACCCCGACGACACGGGAGGAATTCGCCCTGACCCGCAGGCTGAGCGAAAGGCTCGGCCCGGTCGGAACGCCGCGCTACCGGCTGTCCTATCAGGTCCGGACCAGAGCCATCGGGCAGGCGATCACGCCGGACAATGCCACGACCCGCTATTCACTGACCGGGAACGTCGACTACACGCTGCGCGCCATCGACAGCGATGCGGTGCTGCTGACCGGGCGGGTGGCGTCCTTCACCTCCTGGTCCGCCTCGGGCACCGTCGTCGCCACCGATACCGCCGAGGAAGACGCGCATCGCCGGCTGATGACGATCCTTGCCGATCAGATCGTGACCAAGCTGACCGCACAGGCGGCTTCGCTGCCGCAATGAAACTGTCGGGCATCGCCGCCAGCCGCTATTTCGCCCGGCCCGAGCCGGATCGCACCGGGCTGCTGATCTTTGGCGCCGACGGGATGCGGGTCGCGCTGCGGCGGCAGGAGGTGATCGCCGCGCTGATCGGCCCGGAGGGCGAGGGCGAGATGCGGCTGACCCGCCTTCCCGCCGCCGGGCTGCGCAAGGATCCGGCGGCGCTGGCCGATGCAATGAAGGCGGTGGGGTTCTTCCCCGGCGCGCGCGTGGTTTTCGTCGAGGATGCGAGTGACACCGCCGCCCCCGCCGTGACCGCGGCGCTGAAGGACTGGCGGCCCGGGGATGCGCAACTGGTGGTGACGGCGGGGTCGCTCACCGCGAAATCCGCCCTGCGCAAGATCTTCGAGGCCCATCCGAATGCCTATGCGATCGGCATCTACGACGACCCGCCCAGCCGCGAGGAGATCGAGGAGATCCTGCACCGCGCCGGGCTGCGCGACATCGCCCCCGCCGCGATGACCGACCTGCTGGCGCTGGCCCGCAGCCTGGACCCCGGCGATTTCCGCCAGACGGTGGAGAAGATCGCGCTGTATAAATGGGGCGATTCCGCACCGCTGACACCCACCGAGGTCGCGGCGAATGCCCCCGTCACGATCGAGGCGGATGTGGATGACGTGCTGAACATCGTCGCCGAGGGCCGGGCGCAGGAGCTGGGCCCGATGATGCGGCGGATCGAAGGGCAGGGCGTGCAGCCGGTCGCGCTGGCGATTTCCGTCCTGCGCCATTTCCGGGCGCTGCACGCGGCGGCCTCGGATCCCGGCGGGCCGGGCGCGGGGCTGGGCCGGCTGCGGCCGCCGGTCTTTGGCCCAAGGCGGGACCGGATGCAGGCGCAAGCGTCGAAATGGGGCATGTTCCGGCTGGAGGAGGCGCTGAAGGTGCTGGTCGAAACCGATCTGACGCTGCGCTCAGCATCAAAAGCGCCGCAGATGGCGCTGGTGGAGCGCGCCTTCCTGCGCCTTGCGATGATGGCGCGGCATACATGACGGCGCACGACACCCTTGCGATGGTGGTCGGCGCGGGCCCGGCGGGCCTGATGGCGGCGGAACAACTGGCGCAGGCCGGGCACCGCGTCGTGGTGACCGAGGCCAATCCCACCCCCGCGCGCAAGTTCCTGATGGCGGGCAAAAGCGGGCTGAACCTGACGCGGGACGAGGCGCCCGCAGATTTCCTGGCCGCCTATCGCAGCGACAGGATCCGCGGCATCGTCGCGGAATTCGGCCCGGCGGAGGTGATGGCCTTCAGCCGCGGCCTCGGGGTGGACCTGTTCACCGGCTCGACCGGCCGGGTGTTTCCGGTCGGCATGAAGGCCTCGCCGATGCTGCGCGCCTGGCTCGCCCGGCTGGCGGGTCTTGGGGTAGAGGTCCGGACCCGCTGGCGCTGGCAGGGGTTTTCCGGCACGTCACTGGTGTTCGACACCCCGAACGGCCGCGCCGAGGGGCGGCCCGATGTGACGGTCCTGGCGCTTGGCGGCGCAAGCTGGCCCCGGCTCGGCTCGGATGCCGCCTGGGTGCCGTGGCTGCGTGACAAGGGCGTCGAGGTGGCGCCGTTCCGCCCCGCCAACATGGGCTTCCGGATCACCTGGTCAGACCATATGAAAGAACATTTCGGCACCCCGGTGAAAGGCGCGGCCCTGGTCACGGACCGCTCCGTCTCGCGCGGGGAATTCGTGCTTTCCGCCGCCGGGATCGAGGGGGGCGGCGTCTATGCCGTGGCCGCCGATGTCCGTGACGGCAGCCCGCTGGCCCTCGACCTTGCGCCCGGGCTGAACACGGATGAAATCGCCCGCCGTCTTGCCCGCAGCCCCGCGCGCGAAAGCCTGACGAACCGGTTGCGCAAGGCGCTGCGGCTCGACGGGGTGAAGCTCGCGTTGCTGCATGAATGGGCGCGGCCCCTGCCCACCGATTCGCTGGCGCTGGCGCGGCGGCTGAAGGCGCTTCCGGTGCCACATGGCGGCCCGCGCCCGCTGGCGGAGGCAATCTCCTCGGCGGGCGGAGTCACCGATGGTTCGGTGACGGATGACCTCGAACTGCGCGCCCTGCCCGGCACTTTCGTCGCAGGCGAAATGCTGGATTGGGAGGCGCCGACCGGCGGCTATCTGCTGACCGGCTGCCTTGCCACCGGCCGCCATGCCGGGCTGGCGGCGGCGCGGCGGCTGGGCTGATCAGCCCCAGACCCGCCCGAGCAGCGCGAGCCAGTTCCGCCAGGCGATCTTTTCGACCAGTTCCTCGCCGAACCCATGCGCCCGCAACGCATCGAGCAGCCGCGGCAGGCCCGCCACATCGCCCAGATCGGCGGGCATCTCCGCCCCGTCGAAATCCGAGCCCAGCCCAACGCGGTCTTCGCCCAGTTGCCCGATCAGGTGATCCAGATGGCGCAGCACCGGATCCCAGCCGGTGAACGGCGTGCCCAGCCCGTCGGGACGCAGGAACCCCACCGCATAGTTCAGCCCGACCATGCCGTCACTGTCGCGAAATCATCGCAAGCTGCCGGTCCGTCAGGTTGCGCGACGAGGCCGTGACCGCATGGGCGTTCGAATGCGTCGCCACCAGCGGCGCATCGGAAATCGCCGCGACATCGTTGAACCCCTTTTCGTTCAGGTGGCTCAGATCGACCATGATCCGCAGCGCGTTGCATTCGCGGATCAGATCCTTGCCCGCCGGGGTCAGCCCGTCTCCGGTATCGGGCGCGGACGGGAAGGCGAAGGGCACGCCATGACCGAAGGCCGTCGGGCGCGACCACACCGGCCCGAGCGAGCGCAGCCCCGCCGCGTGCCAGACATGCAGCGCATCGAGGTTCGCGATCGCCTCGGCCCCCTCCATATGCAGGATCGCGGCAATCTTGCCCTCGGCCATCGCGGCGCGGATATCGGCGACCGAGCGGCAGATCTTCAGATGCCCCGTGCGCTCCATCCAGAACAGATGCCCCGCCTCGGCCATCGCCACCGGCAGCGCCTCGGCGCAGGGGATTTCGGGCGGTAGCGGCATGACGAAGGGCGGGTTTCGCATCTGCCGGTCCAGTTCCGCCAGATCGTCCGGCCCGGGCGAGGGCACCCAGATCGCGAAGAACCCACCGGCAAAGCCCCCCGCCCGCATCCGCGGCAGGTCGAGCTGCCCCGTCCCGTCCCCCTCCAGCCAGATCTGCGCGCGCCGTTCGGGCGCCCGCAGCAGGCGCAGCAGAAAATCGTTATGGCCGTCGAAGACGGGAACTTGCGTGCCCATGTCTGTCCCTCGCATGTTGACCGCGCGACAGGACCACTTCGCCCCGGCGGGTGCAAGGGATTGTTCCCGGCACAAAGCCGTGATTGACGCCGCCCCCGCGCCGTGGCGAATTGATCGCCCGTGCCGAAGGAGGCCCCATGCAGAACGCCCGCCTGTTCACGCCGATCCTGGTCGGCGGCTGTATCATCCTGCTGCTGAACTTCGCGATCCGCGCGTCCTTCGGGGTGTTCCAGATCCCGATCGCGCAGGAATTCGGCTGGCCCCGGGCCGAGTTCAGCCTGGCGATCGCGATCCAGAACCTGGCCTGGGGCATCGGCCAGCCGATCTTCGGCGCGCTGGCGGAACGGTTCGGCGACCGCAAGGCGATCGTGCTGGGCGCGGTGCTTTATGCGCTCGGGCTGGTGCTGTCGGCGCTGTCGGTGCATCCGTGGCAGCACGACCTGCTGGAATTCATGGTGGGCTTCGGCATCGCGGGCACCGGTTTCGGCGTCGTGCTGGCGGTGGTCGGCCGGGCGGCGACGGATGAGAACCGCTCCCTCGCGCTCGGCGTGGCCACGGCGGCCGGATCGGCGGGGCAGGTGTTCGGGGCGCCGCTGGCGGAGTTGCTGCTCGTCTGGTTCCCGTGGCAGGGCGTGTTCGTCATTTTCGCCGCGCTGATCATGGCCAGCCTGCTGGCGCTGCCGCTGCTGCGCGGCACGGCGCATATCGGGCGGGCGGAGCTTGCCGAAAGCATGGGCACGGTTCTGGCCCGCGCCTTCCGCGACCCGACCTATACCTTCATCTTCCTCGGCTTCTTCTCCTGCGGCTATCAGCTGGGCTTCATCACCGCCCATTTCCCCGCGATGGTGACCGAGATGTGCGGCGCGATCGACCCGTCCGGCATGCTGGCCGCGATCGGAATCAGGACGCAATCGGCGCTTGGCGCCGCCTCGATCGCGGTGATCGGGCTGGCGAATATCGCGGGGTCGATCCTGGCGGGCTGGGCGGGGCGGCGCTGGACGAAGAAATATCTGCTGGCCGGGATCTATGTGCTGCGCACCGTGGCGGCGGCGGTCTTCATCATGCTGCCGATGACACCCGCCAGCGTGCTGGTGTTCTCGCTGGTGATGGGGGCGCTGTGGCTCGCCACGGTGCCGCTGACCTCGGGGCTGGTCGCCTATATCTACGGGCTGCGCTACATGGGCACGCTTTATGGCTTCGTCTTCCTCAGCCATCAGATCGGCGCGTTTCTGGGGGTCTGGCTCGGCGGGCGGCTCTATGACCTTTACGGCAATTACACCGCCGTGTGGTGGGTCGGCGTCGCGGTGGGGGCGTTTTCGGCGATCATCCACCTGCCGGTGCGGGAACGCCCGCTGGTCGAGGGGCTTCAGCCCAGCGCCAGCCCAGCGCGGTAATCCGGATACAGCAGCCGCACCCCGAGTTCGGTCTTGATCCGGTCGTTCCGCACCCGGCGGTTGGCGGCGTAAAAGCTGCGCGCCATCGGGCTCATCTCGGCTTCGTCAAAGGCCACCTCCGGCGGGCGCGGCAGGCCCAGCAGATCCGCCGCATGGGCCAGCACGTCCTGCGGCGGGGCGGGTTCATCGTCGCAGACGTTATAGACCCGGCCCGGATCGGGCCGCGCCATCGAGGCCGCCAGAACCTGCGCGATATCCTCCACATGGATGCGCGAAAACACCTGCCCCGGCTTGACGATCCGCCGCGCCTGACCCGAGCGCACCTTTTCGAACGGACCGCGCCCCGGCCCGTAGATTCCCGCCAGCCGGAACACATGGGCGCCAAGCGCGCGCCACTCCGCCTCCGCCGCCAGCCGCTCCTGCCCGCGCTGCGTGCCGGGATCGGTCGGGCTGTCTTCGTCGACCCAGGCACCGCCGGTATCGCCGTAAACCCCGACCGTGGACAGATAACCGATCCAGTCCCAGTTCCGCGCCGCGATCCGTTCACCGAATGCCCGCAGCACCGGATCCCCCGCCGCATCCGGCGCGACCGAGCACAGCAGATGCGTCGCCTCCTCGATCGGCAGATCCTGCCCCGGCCAGACCAGCCCGCCGAAGGCCCCCGCCTTCTTTGCCGAACGGGACGTGCCGATGACCCGCGCGGGCGCGATCCGCCGCGCCAGCGCCTGTGCCGAATAGCCGTGGCCGATGGACAGCAGGATCATCGGTCGATATGCCCCATGTCGCGGCCCGGTTCGATCACGTCGCGGATGCGGCGCTTGATCTCCTTCGCCTCGGGGAAGCCACCGTCGCGCTTGCGCTCCCAGATCAGGGCGCCGTCCAGCCGGATTTCGTAAACCCCGCCATAGCCCGGGATCAGCGTCACCGCCCCCAGAGACTGGCCGAAGGACTGAAGCAGTTCCTGCGCCATCCATCCGGCCCGCAGGAGCCAGTTGCATCCGGTGCAATAGGTGATCGTCACCTGGGGTTTGCCGTCGTTTTCCATGGTGCGCAGGATACGGTCATCACAACGTCACTTGCAAGGCCGGGCGGGGAATGGCACGCTGAGCCATGGAAAAGGTCAACGCATTGAAATCATGGCCCGAGGCCGCGGCGCGCCTGATCGCCGTCGCCGCCGGGCGGGCGCCCGCCGATCTGGTGATCCGGGGCGGCAGATGGGTCAACGTCCAGTCGCGCGAGGTGCTGGACGGCTACGACATCGCCGTGGCGGAGGGGCGCTTTGCCGCCATCGCGCCGGACCTCTCCGCCGCCATCGGGCCGCAGACCGAGGTGATCGAGGCCCGGGGCCGTTACATGATCCCCGGCCTGATCGACGGCCATATGCACATCGAATCCGGCATGCTGACCCCGGCCGAATTCGCCGCCGCCGTGATCCCGCACGGCACCACCACCATGTTCACCGACCCGCATGAGATCGCCAATGTGCTGGGGCTTGAGGGGGTGCGGATGATGCACGACGAGGCGCTGATGCAGCCCGTCAACATCTATACGCAGATGCCGTCCTGCGCGCCCTCGGCGCCGGGGCTGGAGACCACGGGATACGAGATCAGCGCCGGGGATGTGGCCGAGGCGATGACCTGGCCCGGCATCATCGGCCTGGGCGAGATGATGAATTTCCCCGGCGTGATTCAGGGCGATCCGCAGATGCTGGCCGAAATCGCCGCGACGCAGGCGGCGGGCAAGACGGTCGGCGGCCATTACGCCAGCCCGGACAAGGGCGCGCCGTTCCGGGCCTATCTGGCGGGCGGCCCGGCGGATGATCACGAAGGCACGCGCGAGGAAGACGCCATCGCCCGGGTCCGCAACGGCATGCGCTCGATGATGCGGCTGGGCTCGGCCTGGCATGATGTCGAGACGCAGATCACCGCGGTGACGCAACGGGGGCTGGATCCGCGCAACTTCATCCTGTGCACCGATGATTGCCACTCCGGCACGCTGGTGCACGAAGGCCACATGAACCGGGTCTATCGCCATGCGGTCGCCTGCGGCTGTGATCCGCTGGTGGCGTTGCAGATGTGCACGGTGAATACGGCGACGCATTTCGGGCTGGAACGCGAACTCGGCTCCATCGCGCCGGGGCGGCGGGCAGATGTGATCCTGACTTCGGATCTGGTCACGCTGCCGGTCGAACAGGTGATCGCGCGCGGGCGGCTGGTGGCGCGGGACGGCGCGCTGCTGGTGGACTGCCCGCATTACGACTGGCCCGAGCGGGCGCGGCGGACGGTGAACCTGGGCCGCGCGCTGACGGCCACGGATTTCGCGATCCGCGCGCCCGAGGGGGCGAATACCGTCACCGCCCGCGTCATCGGCGTGATCGAGAACCAGGCGCCGACCAAGGCCCTCACCGCCGAAATGCCAGTGGTGGACGGGCTGGTCCCCGCTGACCCGGCGCGCGACCTCGCCCAGATCGCGCTGGTCGAGCGGCACCGCGGCACCGGCCATGTGGTGAACGGCTTCGTCTCGGGCTTTGGCTACAGCGGCCGGATGGCGATCGGCTCGACCGTCGCGCATGACAGCCACCATATGATCGTCGTCGGCACCGACCGCGAGAGCATGGCCGCCGTGGCGAACCGGCTGGGCGAGATCGGCGGCGGCATCACGGTGTGGAAGGACGGCACTGAAATCGCCTGCGTGCCGCTGCCCATCGCCGGGCTGATGTCCGACGACCCGGCAGCCGACGTCGCCGCCCGCGCCGCGCGGATGGTACAGGCGATGGCGGAGTGCGGCTGCACGCTCAACAACGCTTACATGCAGCATTCCCTGCTGGCGCTGGTGGTGATCCCGGAAATCCGGATCTCCGACCTTGGGCTGGTGGATGTGACGCGCTTTGAACTGACGGATCTGTTTGAATGAACGCCCCTCTTGTCACGCTCAGCCCGGCCTCGGCGCCGGAGCTGTTCACCGATGCCAAAGCCGCCGTCGCCCGGCTCGAAGCGCTTTATGCCGAGGCGACCGGCTATCTGATCGAGCATTTCAACACCGTTCTGGCCGAGGGTCGGGCGCCCGCGCGCTACCGTGCCTTTTACCCCGAGGTGCGGATCACCGTGGCCTCGCATGTCAAGGCCGACAGCCGGCTGAGTTTCGGCCATGTCTCGACGCCCGGCACCTATGTCGCCACGATCACCCGTCCCGACCTGTTCCACAACTATCTGGTGCAGCAGATCGGCCTGCTGATGAAAAACCATCAGGTCGCGGTGAGCATCGGCCCCTCCGCCACGCCGATCCCGGTGCATTTCGCGGTGGCGGCGCAGCCCGGCGTGATGGTGCCGCAGGAGGGCGTGCTGGACTTCAGCCTGCGCGATGTCTTCGATGTGCCGGATCTGGCGACGATGAACGACGATATCGTCAACGGCACGGCGGGGCCGAATCCGGATGGATCGGGGCATCTCGCGCCCTTCACCGCGCAGAGGGTGGATTATTCGCTGGCGCGGCTGAGCCATTACACGGCGACGGCGGCGGAGCATTTCCAGAACCACGTCCTGTTCACCAACTATCAGTTCTATGTGGACGAGTTCGAGAAGATCGGGCGGGAGATGCTGGCCGATCCGGCCTCGGGCTATACCAGCTTCGTCGCGCCGGGGAATGTGGAAATCACCGCCTCCGACGCGCCGATCCCGCCGCTGGCCAAGCTGCCGCAGATGCCGACCTATCACCTGAAGCGGCCGGACGGGGCGGGGATCACGCTCGTCAATATCGGCGTCGGCCCGTCCAATGCGAAAACGGCGACCGACCATATCGCCGTGCTGCGGCCCCATGCCTGGCTGATGGTGGGGCATTGCGCCGGGCTGCGGAATTCGCAGAGCCTGGGGGATTTCGTCCTCGCCCATGCCTATCTGCGCGAGGATCACGTTCTGGACGACGACCTGCCGGTCTGGGTGCCGATCCCGGCGCTGGCGGAAATCCAGATCGCGTTGCAGGAGGCAGTGGCCGAGGTCACGCGGCTGGAAGGCTACGAACTCAAGCGGATCATGCGCACCGGCACCGTGGCCACCATCGCCAACCGCAACTGGGAGCTGCGCGACCAGTCCGGCCCGGTCCACCGGCTCAGCCTGTCGCGGGCGGTGGCGCTGGACATGGAGAGCGCCACGATCGCGGCGAACGGGTTCCGCTTCCGGGTGCCCTATGGCACGCTGCTGTGCGTGTCGGACAAGCCGCTGCATGGCGAGTTGAAGCTGCCCGGAATGGCGACGGAATTCTACCGCACGCAGGTCGCGAACCACCTGCGGATCGGCATCCGCGCGATGGAGAAGCTGCGCGCGATGCCGCTCGAACGGATCCACAGCCGCAAGCTGCGCAGCTTCGAGGAGACCGCTTTCCTGTGACGGGTGAAAACCCGCCGTCTGCCTGCAATTGTTCACGATGCCTCTTGCCTTGTTAGGCAAAAGCGTGTGTTAGAAGGCAGTCTGAAAACCGCTGCGGCGGACAATGACCCTGGGCCACCGGGGCGTATGAGAGGATTTGAGATGTCGAAACCGATGACGAAGACCCAACTCGTGGCGGCCCTCGCCGAGGTCATGGGCTCGGACAAGAAGACCGCGAATGCCGCGCTCGATGCCATTGCCGAAGTCGTCGCGAAGGAAGTGGCTCAGGGCGGCGCCGTCACGCTGCCGGGGATCGGCAAGGTTTCGTGCAAGGCCCGTCCGGAGCGTCAGGTCCGCAACCCGGCGACCGGCGAAACCATGACCAAGCCCGCCGACAAGCAGGTCAAGGTCACCGTGGCGAAGGTTCTGAAGGACAGCGTGAACGTCTGATCTCCGACCGTTCGATCGTTCCGGGCCGCCTGCGAGAGATCGCGGCGGCCTTTGTGTTTCACGGATCAGAGGAGCGCAGCCCCCGGCACCGTTCCGAAAGGCCCGGCGGGCGGGAGTCATCCCGGGAATTCATCCGGGGAACAGTATACAAGCGGCATCGCCCGCACCGGCTTTTCACCACTCTGCCCCCCCCGGCGCGAAGGGCATACGGCGTCGCCCCCACACACCCCCTGCCCTGACAGATGCAGGCCCCAGCCATAAACCACCCGGTCCCGCGCCGCAGCCGCTGAGCCTCAACGCCCCCGCGCAGCTGACCGCAGGCCGCCCGGGCCTCAGCCGTAGACCGCCAGCTCCCGCCCCGCCCGCGCGATCAGCCGCAGCCCTGCCGCCCGGGCCTGTTCGACCGCCAGCGCCGTCGGCGCCGAAGGCGCGATCAGGCAGGCGGCCCCGGCCAGCACCGCCTTCTGCACCAGATCGACCGACACGCGCGAGGTCATGACCACCGCGCCCTGCGCCAGATCCACCTGCCCCCGCCACAGCGCCCCCACCAGCTTGTCGAGCGCATTGTGCCGCCCGACATCCTCGCGCACCGCGACCATCGCGCCATCGGCCCAGAACCCGGCGGCATGGGTCGCGCGGCAGGCATCCTTCAGCACTTGTCCCGCCCGCAGATCGTCGAGCGCCCGCGCGGCGGTGCCGGGCGTCAGCCCGGCACCCGCCGCGCCCGCGGGCGCCCGCGACAGCGGGCGCAATGCCTGTTCCAGACTGTCGATCCCGCATAGCCCACAGCCGACCGGCCCCGCCATCAGCCGCCGCCGCTCGATGAACCGCGCTCCGGCGGGCGCCGAGAGCCAGCCGCGCACCTCGATCCCCCGGGGCTGGCGCAGCACCTCCACGCCCTGAACCTCTGCCGGATCGGAAATCAGCCCCTCGGTCAGCGCGAAGCCCAGATGGAAATCCTCCAGATCAGCGGGCGTCGCCATCATCACCGCCTGCGTCACCCCGTCATAGACCAGCGCGACGGGGACTTCCTCGGGCAGGATTTCCCCGGCCCCATCGGGCAGGGTGACAGCAATCGCTCCGGCGGGCAGGGACATCGGCGAACCTCCTGTTTCGCTACAGACCCTGCCGCCCTTTGCCGCGAAAGTCGAGCCGCCCTTGCCCCCACCGCCGCAGCCGCCTACATCGGAGGCATGGATCTCCGCAGCCTGCTCCCCGCCCCGTTCCTGCGCCGCCCGGCGCGCGTCGCCCTGATCCGCCTGCAAGGCATGATCGGCACCGGTCGCGCGG
The DNA here is from genome assembly GCF_047600745.1 of Paenirhodobacter sp. Taxonomy (GTDB): domain Bacteria; phylum Pseudomonadota; class Alphaproteobacteria; order Rhodobacterales; family Rhodobacteraceae; genus Rhodobacter. The sequence continues at coordinate 1,711,375 of NZ_JASGKI010000004.1, forward strand.
GCCTGTCGGATGCCGCGCTGGCACCGGTGATCGAGCGCGCCTTCCGCAAGGGCCGCCCCGCCGCCGTCGCCCTGCTGATCAATTCGCCCGGCGGCTCGCCGGTGCAATCCTCGCTCATCGCCGGGCGGATCCGGCGGCTGGCTGTGGAACGGAACCTTCCCGTCCATGCCTTTGTCGAAGATGTCGCGGCCTCCGGCGGCTATTGGCTGGCCTGCGCGGCGGATGACATCCGCGCTGATGCCACCTCGATCGTCGGTTCGATCGGGGTGATTTCGGCGGGCTTCGGGCTCGACGGTTTCATCGGCAGGCACGGGATCGAGCGCCGCGTCCATACCGCGGGCGGCTCGAAGAGCTTCCTCGACCCGTTCCGCCCCGAAAAGCCCGAGGATGTCGCGCGCCTGACCCGGCTGCTCGAAGACATGCACGTCACCTTTCAGGACTGGGTGCGCAGCCGCCGCCCGCATCTGTCGGGCGATCTGTTCACCGGCGAGGTCTGGACCGGGCGGCAGGCAGTGGAGACCGGGCTGATCGACGGGATCGGCCACGCCATCCCCACGCTGAAGGAGATCTACGGCGCGAAGGTCCGCGTGATCCCCTATGGCCCGCGCCGCGGCCTGCTGCGCCGGTTCGGGGCGGAGGCCGCGGGCGCGATGGTCGACACGATCGAGGAGCGCGCCCTCTGGGCACGTTACGGGCTGTAGATGCTGATCAAGATCATGATCCTGTTCCTGGCGGCGATGGCCGGGCTCGCGGTCTTTGCGCGGTTCTGGTATCCGCCCGCGCGGCGCCGCGCGAAGGGGGCCTGTCCCGCCTGCGGGCGGCCAAGGATCGGGCCGGGGCCCTGCCCCTGCGGCCGGAAACGCTGAGGGGGAAGAGCATGGCGCGGGCATTGGTGACCGGATCGGCGCAACGGCTTGGCCGGGCGATGGCGCTCTATCTCGCGGGGCGGGGCCATGATGTGGCGATCCATTGCCACGGGTCCGAGGGCGAAGCGGTGGCCGACGAAGCGCGCGCCCTGGGCGTGCGGGCGGCTGTGCTGCGGGCCGATCTGCTGGACGAGGCGCAGACCGCCGCGCTGATCCCCCGCGCGGCCGAGGCGCTTGGCGGGCCGCTGGATGTGCTGATCAACAACGCCTCGATCTTCGATTATGACAATATCCGCACCGCGACCCGCGATAGCTGGGACCGGCATATCGGATCGAACCTGCGCGCGCCCTTCGTGCTCACGCAGGAATTCGCCCGGCAGGCGCCGAAGGCCGACCGTAGCACCGGCGAGCCGCGCGCCACATCGCTGATCGTCAACATGGTCGATCAGCGCGTGCTGAAGCCGACGCCGGAATTCATCACCTACAGCCTGGCGAAGGCCGGGCTCTGGGCGCTGACCCGGACCACGGCACAGGCGCTGGCGCCGGAGATACGGGTCAATGCGATCGGCCCGGGGCCAACGCTGCAAGGCGCGCGCCAGAGCGACAGCCATTTCGCCCGGCAGCGCGCGGCGACGATCCTGGAACGCGGCGCGGATCCGCAGGACATCTGCGCCGCGCTCGGCTATCTGCTGGATGCGGTGGCGGTGACGGGGCAGCTGATCTGTGTCGATGGCGGCCAGCATCTGGGCTGGAAAACCCCCGATGTTCTGGGAATCGAGTAGCGCCCGGGGCCCTGGGCGCGGCAAGTTGTCCACTTGCCGCCGCACCGTCGCAAAACTGTCAGGAATCTTCCAATGGTTTCAGGGGTTTGTTTTAACGATTTATTTTTTCCAAGAAATTTCAAAGGTTTGGAAAAGTGCCCAAAAAATGGGCCGATTAAGGAAGACCTCAGAATCCAAGGAAAAATCCGATCTCTCCAAAACTTTCCAACAGAGTTATCCACAGAAACGGTGGATGCCTTTACCCTTGAACTCCCGCCGCCAAGAGTGCAGCAACCGTTAAGAATCAAGCCGCAGCGATGACTGATCCCCAGCCTCCCGTGCAGACCGAAGACCCGGCGCCCCGGCGCCTGCGCGGCGCTGCGCTGATCGCGGATTACGTCTCGCGGCTGGACAGTTCGCCCGGCGTCTACCGGATGCTGAACGACAAGCAGGAAGTGCTCTATGTCGGCAAGGCGCGCAACCTGAAGGCGCGGGTGTCGAATTACGCGCGCCCGACCGGGCATTCGGCGCGGATCGCGCGGATGATCCACGAAACCACCCATATGATGTTCCTGACCACGCGCACCGAGACCGAGGCGCTGCTTCTGGAACAGAACCTGATCAAACAGCTGAAGCCGCGCTACAACGTGCTGCTGCGCGACGACAAGAGCTTCCCCTATATCCTGATCGACAAGACCACGCCCTTTCCGGAAATCCGCAAGCATCGCGGCGCGCGCACGGTGAAGGGCGCCTATTTCGGGCCGTTCGCCAGCGCCTCGGCGGTGAACCGGACGCTGAACCATCTGGAGCGGGTGTTCCAGCTGCGCAACTGTTCGGATGCGATGTTCGCCAGCCGCACCCGCCCCTGCCTGCAATATCAGATCAAGCGCTGCTCGGCGCCCTGCGTCGGCAAGATCGGCGAGGCGGACTATCAGCGCACGGTGGATGATGCGGAACGGTTCCTTCAGGGCAAGACCACGGCGATCCAGAAGGAACTGGCAGAGGAGATGATGGCCGCGTCGGAGGCGCTGGAATTCGAGCGCGCCGCCGCGCTGCGCGACCGGATCCAGGCGCTGACCACGGTGCAGCAATCGCAGGGCATCAACCCGCGCGGCGTGTCCGAGGCGGATGTGATCGCGGTGCATATGGAGGGCGGGCAGGCCTGCGTGCAGGTCTTCTTCATCCGCGCGCATCAAAGCTGGGGCAACCACGACTTTTACCCGAAGACCGGATCGGGCGCGGAGGAGCCGGAGATTCTGGAAGCCTTCCTCGGCCAGTTCTACGATACGAAGGAACCGCCCCGCCTGATCCTGCTCAGCCATGCGATCGAGGATGCCGACCTGATGCAGGAGGCGCTGGCGGGCAAGGCGGGCCACCGGGTAGAGATCGCCGTGCCGCAGCGGGGCGAAAAGGCCGAACTGGTGGAAAATGCGCTGCGCAACGCGCGCGAAAGCCTTGGGCGCCGGATGTCGGAATCCGCCGCCACGGCGCGGCTGTTGAAGGGTGTGGCGGAGGCCTTCGACCTGCCCGCCCCACCCGCGCGGATCGAGGTCTATGACAACTCCCACATTCAGGGCACGAATGCGGTGGGGGGGATGATCGTCGCGGGGCCGGAGGGCTTCCTGAAGAGCCAATACCGCAAATGGAACATCCGCGGCGACGAACTGACCCCGGGCGACGATTTCGGCATGATGAAAGAGGTGCTGACCCGCCGCTTTGCCCGCCTGCTGAAGGAGGATCCGGAGCACAGGGGCGAAAACTGGCCCGACCTGCTGCTGATCGACGGCGGCGCCGGGCAGGTGTCGGCGGTGCGGGAAATCATGGACAGGATGGGCGTCGACATCCCGATGGTCGGCGTCGCCAAGGGGATCGACCGCGATCAGGGCAAGGAAGAATTCCACCGCACCGGCCAGCGGCCCTTTGCCCTGCCGCGCCAGGATCCGGTGCTGTATTACATCCAGCGGCTGCGCGACGAGGCGCACCGCTGGGCGATCGGCGCACATCGGGCGAAGCGGGCGAAGTCACAGATGGCGAACCCACTGGACGAGATCCCCGGCATCGGCGCCACCCGCAAGCGCGCGCTGCTCCAGCATTTCGGCTCAGCCAAGGCGGTCAGCCGCGCCGGGGTGACGGACCTGATGGAGGCGCCCGGTATTTCGGCGGCGATGGCCGAAACGATCTGGAACTTCTTCAACGACAAGGGCTGAGCCGATTGACAGGCCACCCGGACGGGAGGATAGCACGCCCATGCGCCATGCCCTGACCACCCCCGCCGAGATTTGTGCCGCCGGGCTGAGCCCCGACACGCCCGGGGCGCTGGCCCCGGTGGCGGCGGAGTTCCGGATCCGGGTGACCCCGGCGATGCAGGCGGCGATCGCGGCGCCGGGCGATCCGGTGGCGGCGCAATTCGTGCCGACCCTGGCCGAACTGCTGACCCGGCCCGAGGAGATGCTCGACCCGATCGGCGATGTCGTGCGCTCACCGGTGCCCGGTCTGACGCATCGCTACCCGGACCGGGTGATCCTGCATGTCACCAAGACCTGCGACGTCTATTGCCGCTTCTGCTTCCGCCGCGAAACGGTGGGCGAGACCGGCCCCCTGCCCGAGGCCGCGCTGAGCGAGGCGCTGGCCTATATCGCCCGCACCCCCGCGATCCGGGAGGTGATCCTGACCGGGGGCGATCCGCTGACGCTCTCGCCACGCAGGCTGGGGGATGTGCTGGGGCGGCTGGCGGAAATCCCGCATGTGACGACGCTGCGCATCCATACCCGCGTGCCAGTGGTGGCGCCCGAACGCATCGGCCCGGCACTGGCCGATCTGCTGGCGGGGTTGCGGCTGCCGGTCTGGGTGGTGCTGCATACGAACCATGCGCAGGAGATGACCGAAGCCGCGCGCGCCGCCATCGCCAGGCTGGTTGACCATGGTATTCCGATGCTGTCGCAATCCGTGCTGCTGCGCGGGGTGAACGACAGTCATCAGGCGCTGGTCGATCTGTTCCGCGCGTTGCAGGACAACCGGGTGAAGCCCTATTACCTGCATCATTGCGATCTGGCGCGCGGCACCTCGCATTTCCGCACCACGATCGCGGCGGGCCGGGCGCTGATGCGGGGGCTGCGCGGACATCTGTCGGGGGCGGCGGTGCCGACCTATGTGCTGGATATTCCCGGCGGCTTCGGCAAGGTGCCGGTCACGGCGGATCATTTCACCCCCGGCCCCACGCCCGGCACCTGGAAGGTCACGGATTGGCAGGACCGCGTGCATGATTACGCCGACCCCCTTCCCCTTGTGCCTGAGCGCGGCTAGGGTGCGGGCATGAAATGGACGTTGCCGAATACGCTCACGGTGCTCCGACTGCTCGCCGCTCCGGGCGTAGCGGTGATGTTTCTGTATTTCCACCGCCCCTGGGCCGACTGGCTGGCGCTGACGCTGTTCATCGGCGCCGCGATCACCGATTATTTCGACGGCTATCTGGCGCGGCTATGGAAGCAGGAATCGAAATTCGGCGCGATGCTGGACCCGATCGCCGACAAGGCGATGGTGGTGATCGCGATCATGGTGCTGACCGGCTATTCCGGCATGAACCCCTGGCTGATCCTGCCCGCGACGGTGATCCTGTTCCGGGAGGTTTTCGTCTCCGGCCTGCGCGAGTATCTGGGCGCGGATGCGAAGCTGCTGAAGGTCACCAAGCTCGCCAAGTGGAAGACCACGGCGCAGATGGTGGCGATTGCGGTGCTGTTCCTGGGCACCGGGCTCGACTATCTGGAAAAGGGGCGCGCGCCGCGGGCGGGCGAAGGCGATCTGCCCACGGGAGTGGGGCTGGCCGATATGGCGAATCATGTCGGGCTGGCACTGATCTGGGTGGCGGCGGTGCTGACGGCGGTGACGGGCTGGGATTATTTCCGCAAGGCGCTGCCCTTCCTGCGGGATCACGAGCGTGATTGAGGTGGTCTATTTCGCCTGGGTGCGCGAGCGCATCGGGCTGCCGCGCGAACGGGTGGAGACATCGGCCCGGACAGCGCGGGATCTGGTTGCGGAACTGAGCGCGCGGGAACCGCGCTATGCCGCCGCCTTCGCCGATATTTCCGCGCTGCGCGTCGCACTGGATCAGGAGCTGGCCGATTTCGACGCGCCGCTCGCGGGGGTGCGCGAGGTGGCGTTCTTCCCGCCGATGACCGGGGGCTGAGATGCGCGTGATCGTGCAGGCCGAGCCCTTCGACATGGCCGCGGAACTGCACGGTTTCGGCGCGGGCTCCGGCGCCGTCGTCACCTTCACCGGGATCGTGCGCGACGACGGCGGCCGGATGCAGGCTCTGGAACTGGAACACTACCCCGGCATGACCGAACGCGCGATGACCGAAATCACGCGCGACGCGCTGCACCGCTTTGCCCTGACGGATGTCACCGTGATCCACCGCCATGGCCGGATTCCGGTGGGCGAGGCGATCATGATGGTGGCCACAGCCGCGCGCCACCGGCAGGCGGCTTTTGACGCGGCGGAGTTCCTGATGGATTACCTGAAATCCCGCGCGCCGTTCTGGAAGAAGGAAATCGGTCCGGAGGGCGAAAGCTGGGTCGCGGCAAGGCAGGCCGACGAAGAGGCGCTGAAGCGCTGGTAACGCCACCATGGCGGCCCGCAATGGGGGCTGTTTCTTCTGCAAGGGACGGCGTTTTCTGCGTCATTCCATCCGACACAGGGCTGAAGCCCTTTAGGATATCCCGCCGGTCAAAACGGAGAGCGGCCCCATGACAAAGGCCCGCCGAAACGGCGGGCCCTGGCCTATTCACTGTCCGAAGACTCAGCCGATCGCGGCGGCCTTCACGTCCTCGTCGATATAGGGGACATATTGCGCGAAATTGTCCGCGAACATCTTCACCAGCTTCGCCGCCTGCGCGTCAAAGGCGGCCTTGTCGGCCCAGGTGTCGCGCGGGTTCAGCAGCGTGGTGTCGACGCCCGGCACGGCAACCGGAACTTCGAAGCCGAAGTTCGGATCCTTGACGAATTCGACGTTGTTCAGCGAACCGTCGAGCGCGGCGGTCAGCAGCGCGCGGGTTGCCTTGATCGGCATCCGCTTGCCCACGCCATAGGCGCCGCCGGTCCAGCCGGTGTTGACGAGCCAGCAGCTCGCGCCGGTCGCGTTGATCTTCGCTTGCAGCAGCTTGCCATAGGCTTCCGGACGACGCGGCATGAAGGGCGCGCCGAAGCAGGTCGAGAAGGTCGGGATCGGTTCGGTCACGCCGACTTCGGTGCCCGGGGTCTTCGAGGTGAAGCCCGACAGGAAGTGATACATCGCCTGAGCCGGGGTCAGCCGCGCGATCGGCGGCAGAACGCCATAGGCGTCGCAGGTCAGCATGATCACGTTCTTCGGCTGGCCGCCGAGCGAGCTGGGCGATGCGTTGGAGATATACTCCAACGGATAGGCGCAGCGCATGTTGTCGGTGATCGAGTTGTCGGTGAAGTTCAGCTCGAAGGTTTCCGGATCGAAGGTCATGTTTTCGACCACGGTGCCGAACATCGAGCAGGTCGCGTAGATTTCCGGCTCCGCTTCCTTCGACAGGTTGATCGTCTTGGCGTAGCAGCCGCCTTCGAAGTTGAAGGTGCCCTTGTCCGACCAGCCGTGTTCGTCGTCACCGATCAGGATGCGCGACGGATCGGCCGAGAGCGTGGTCTTGCCGGTGCCCGACAGGCCGAAGAAGATCGCGGTGTCTTCGACATTGCCGATCGCGTGGTTGGCCGAGCAGTGCATCGCCATGATGCCCTTGCCGGGCAGGATGTAGTTCAGCAGCGTGAAGACCGACTTCTTGTTTTCACCCGCATATTGGGTGTTGCCGATCAGGATGATCTTCTTGTCGAAGTTCAGCGCGATCACGGTTTCCGAACGGCAGCCGTGCCGCTCCGGATCCGCCTTGAACGACGGGCAGTTGATGATCGTGAATTCCGGGACGAAGCTGTCCAGCTCATGGCGCTCGGGACGGCGCAGCAGGTGCCGGATGAACAGGTTGTGCCAGGCGAGTTCCGTGACCAGACGCACGTCCAGACGATGCTCCGGATCGGCGCCGCCGAACAGGTCCTGGACGTAGTAGTCCTTGCCCTTCATGTGTTCGAGCATGTCGGCATAGAGCACGTCGAACTTCGCCGGGTCCATCGGCTTGTTGTTTTCCCACCAGATCGAATCCTCGACCGAGGGGGTGCGGACGACGAACTTGTCCTTCGGCGAACGGCCGGTGTGCTTGCCGGTGGTGCAGTAGAACGCGCCGCCCTTGCCCAGCGTGCCTTCGCCGTTCTTCAGCGCCGCTTCGATCAGCGCGGGCTCCAGCAGGTTGTAATAGACAGTGCCGAGACCAGTGATGCCTTGATCTTCCAGGCGTTTCGCCGGGTTCACGCGTCCGATGCTCATGTGTCGCTCCCGATGCCGAATGTCGGCGTCCTGTGGGTTCCTCCCGGCATCCCGGACCAATAGGAATGCCGATCCGGCGCAGCGGGCCGCGTCGGATGCGCCCCTATAGCACGACGATTCCGTGAAGGAACAGGCGCCGATGTCGCAGTTAGCGCAACCACGGCGGTCTTTAGCGCAACCATTCCAATCGTCATTAACCGGGGGTTACGCCGAATTGTGCCCGCATCATGAAAATTAGGCAATCCTTCGCCTTTTCCGGGTTGGATGTGTGGCAATGCGGGGGGTGATTCGGCCCCGGCAACCCTTGATGGAAAGGATTTCCTCCATGTCCAGAATCGCACTGGTCGATGACGACCGCAATATCCTGACCTCCGTGGCGATGACGCTGGAGGCGGAGGGATACGCGGTCGAGACCTTTACCGACGGGCAATCCGCCCTTGACGCCTTCGGCAAGCGGATGCCCGATATGGCGGTGCTCGACATCAAGATGCCGCGGATGGACGGGATGGAGCTTCTCGGCCTGCTGCGGCAGCGCAGCGCGACGATGCCGGTGATCTTCCTGACCTCGAAGGAGGATGAGATCGACGAGGTTCTGGGACTGCGGATGGGGGCGGATGACTATGTGAAAAAACCGTTCAGCCAGCGGCTTCTGGTCGAGCGGATCCGCGCCCTGCTGCGCCGTCAGGATGCCACCGGGGCGGAGGCGGAGAGCGGCAAGGCGATCGTGCGCGGCAACCTGTCGATGGACCCGATGCGCCATTCGGTCGTCTGGAAAGGCCGGGAGGTCACGCTGACGGTGACCGAATTCCTGCTGTTGCAGGCGCTCGCGCAGCGCCCGGGCTTTGTGAAATCGCGCGATCAGCTGATGGATGTCGCCTATGACGATCAGGTCTATGTCGACGACCGCACGATCGACAGCCACGTCAAGCGGCTGCGCAAGAAGATGCGCGCCGTGGACGAGGATTTCGCCGCGATCGAGACGCTTTACGGCATCGGCTACCGCTACAACGAAGAATAGCCATGGCGGACAGGATTGAAGGGGCGGAGGCGACGATCGCCTCGGCCCGGGCGCGGGGGCTGCGGGGCGGGGATTTCTGGCGCGTCCGGGGCGGCCGGATCCAGATCTCCTTCGGGCATTCGCCGCTGGCCCGCAAGATCATCGTCCTGAACATCACCGCGATCCTGGTGATGGTCGCGGGGGTGCTCCATCTCAACCCGTTCCGCGACAGCCTGGTGATCCAGCGCGAAACCGCCATGCTGCGGGAAATGGTGCTGATTTCCGACCTGACGGAGGCGCGGCTGGCCGATGGCGGGTCCGGCGCCGGGGCCGCGATCCAGGGGGTGCGGCTGTCGGCGGGGGCGGCGCTCTATGCCTTTGACCCGGCGGGGCGGCTGCTGGGGCAGAGCGAGAATGCCGAGCCTCCTGCCCGGCTGCCGACACAGGACCGCTCCACGGTGATGATGGATTTCCTGACCGGAATCTGGGGCTGGCTGTCGGAACATCTGCTGCGGCGGGAGGAGCTGCCGAAACGCGATACGCTCTCCGTCGCGCGCGCGCTGGCCGATATGCTACAGGACGGGGGCGCCGCGGCGACGACCAGCCGCGATGCCTCGGGGGCGACGATCTTCTCCGTCGCCCGCGCGATCGAGCGGGAAGGGCAGATCATCGCGGTTCTCGCCCTGACCAGCGCGGCGGGCGAGATCGACGATCTGGTGCGGATCGAGCGCGAGCAGGTGTTGCAGGTCTTCGTGATCGCGATCATCGTATCCATCGGGCTCAGCCTGATCCTGGCCTCCGCGATCGCCACCCCGCTTGCCGAACTGGCGCGGGCGGCGGAGGCGGGACAGGATCCGAAGGCCCGCAGAATGACATCGGCAAGGGTGCGGATCCCCGATCTGCGCGCCCGCGCGGATGAGATCGGGCGATTGTCGGAGGCGATGCGGAGAATGGTCGATGCGCTTTACGAGAGAATCGACGCGAACGAACAGTTCGCCGCCGATGTCGCGCATGAAATCAAGAACCCGCTGGCCTCGCTGCGCTCGGCGGTGGCTTCCCTCGACCGGGTAACGCGAAAGGATCAGCGCGCGCGCCTGCTACAGGTGATCGACAGCGACGTGCGCAGGCTCGACCGGCTGGTCAGCGACATTTCCAATGCCTCGCGGCTCGACAGCGAACTGGTCAAGGAAGAGGAGGAAATCTTCGACCTGGTGCGGATGGTCTCGGACCTGTGCGCCTATTTCGCCGAACAGGCGCAGGACCACGGCATTTCCTTCATCGCTGACCTTCCCGAAGACAGGATCGGGATCAGCGGGCTGGAGGGGCGCCTGGCGCAGGTCTTCGTCAACCTCATCACCAATGCGCTCAGCTTCTGCGATGCGGGGGGCACGGTGCGGGTTTGGGTACGCAGGCGCGACAACCGGGTGGTCGTCGTGGTCGAGGATACCGGCCCCGGCATCCCCGAAGAGGCGCTGACCCGCGTGTTCCGCCGCTTCTATTCGCAACGGCCGGAGGGGCAGTTCGGCGACCATTCCGGCCTCGGCCTCGCGATCTCGAAGCAGATCGTCGAAGCGCATGGCGGCGTGATCTGGGCCGAAAACATCCGCCCGCCGGACGCGGATCCCCTGTCGCCGCCACTCGGCGCGCGTTTCGTGGTGGGGCTGCCGGCATGAATATTCACGCGACGGCGGTGGCGCTGAATCCGGGGCGCGCGGTGCTGATCCTGGGGGCCGCCGGCGCGGGGAAATCCGAACTGGCGCTGCGGCTGATGGCCTATGGCGCGCGGCTCGTGGCGGATGACCGGGTGGACCTGACCGCGCGCGACGGCGAGGTATGGGCCCGGGCGCCCGCCACGATTTCCGGCATGATCGAGATGCGCGGCGTGGGCATCCTGCGCGCGGATCCCCTGCCCTCGGCGCGGATCGTCCTGGTCGTGGATCTCGACCGGACCGAGACCGAACGCCTGCCACCGCAGCGCGTCCATGAGCTGCTGGGCGTGCGCCTTCCCCTTGTGCTGCGGCTGCAACGTGGTCATCTTGACGTGGCAGTCCTGCAATGGCTGAAAGGCGGGAGGGTAGCGTGACGTCAACGGGGGCCAGCCGCATTGTTCTGGTGACCGGGCCCTCGGGCTCCGGGCGGACGACCGCGCTCGCGGCGCTGGAGGATCTCGGTTACGAGACGATCCACAACCTGCCGCTGAGCCTTGTCCCGCGCCTGCTGGATGGTCCGCTGGACCGGCCGCTGGCGCTGGCGGTCGATGTCCGCAACCGGGATTTCTCGGCCGCGCGCCTGATCGAACTGATCGACCGGCTGACCCGCGACCCGAAGCTGAAGCTCGACCTGCTCTATCTCGACACGCAGCCCGACGTGCTGATCCGGCGTTATTCCGAAACCCGCCGCCGTCACCCGATGGCGCCGGAGGATGCACCGCTGGAGGGGATCCGGCTGGAGACCGACCTTCTTGTGCCGATCCGGACGCGGGCGGATGTGCTGATCGACACTTCGTCGATGACACCGCATGACCTGCGCGCGGAGGTGGCGCGCTGGTTCGACATGAGCCACATCGCCCGGCTGGCGGTGTCGCTGCACAGTTTCAGCTACAAACGCGGCGTGCCACGCGGGCTCGACATGATGTTCGACTGCCGGTTCCTGAACAATCCCTATTGGGTGCCTGCGCTGCGTGGGTTGACGGGGCTGGACCCGGAGGTGGCGGCCTATGTCGCCTCGGATCCGCGCTATGGCGAATTCATCGAGCGGGTGACGGGGCTCTTGCTGTTCCTGCTGCCTGCACATGTGGCCGAGGGCAAGAGCCACCTGTCTGTGGGTTTCGGCTGTACCGGCGGGCAACACCGTTCGGTCGCTGTTAACGAAGTAGTTACCAAAGCCCTTGCGGATGCGGGCTGGCAAGTGTCTAAACGTCATAGGGAACTGGAACGGCGGGCAATTGTCCCGCCCGGGGTGAAAACGGGAAGCGGCGCGTGATCGGAATCGTGATCGTGGCACATGGGGGCTTGGCGCGCGAGTATCTCGCCGCGGTGGAGCATGTCGTGGGCCCGCAAAATGGCATCCGCGCCATTACCATCGAAGATGACCATGACCGGAGCGCCAAGCAGGCCGAAATCCGGGCCGCCGTGGATGCGGTGGATTCGGGGGACGGCGTGGTCGTGGTGACGGACATGTTCGGCGGCTCGCCCTCGAACCTCAGCCTGCTCGCCTGCGAGACCTGCGAACGCGAAATCATCTATGGCGCGAATCTCCCCCTGCTGATCAAGCTCGCGAAATCGCGCAGCCTCGGGGTGCATGCCGCCGTGGCCGCCGCCCTCGACGCCGGGCGAAAATACATCAACAGCTACTCAGTCTACGGAAGCGACAAGTGAGCGTCACCAGAGTCCTGAAAATCGTCAATGAAAAGGGCCTGCACGCGCGGGCTTCGGCGCGTTTCGTGGAGGTGGTCGAACAGTTCGACGCCCGGGCCGAGGTGGAAAAGGACGGTATGGCGGTGTCCGGCGATTCCATCATGGGGCTGCTGATGCTGGCCGCCTCGCGCGGAACCTCGATCCAGGTCACGACCTCGGGCGCACAGGCTGGTGCGCTGGCCGATGCGTTGCAGGATCTGGTCGGCGACAGGTTCGGCGAGGAAAACTAGCGCGGCGGCCACCCCCGGGGGGCAACCGCCGGGGAAATCAGCGCGTCGGAACCGGCTTTTCGCCACGGTAATCGTAGAAACCGCGCCCGGTCTTGCGGCCCAGCCAGCCCGCTTCGACATATTTCGTCAGCAACGGACAGGGCCGGTATTTCGTATCCGCAAGCCCGTCGTGCAGAACGTTCATGATCGCAAGGCAGGTGTCGAGACCGATGAAATCCGCCAGTTCCAGCGGCCCCATCGGGTGATTCGCCCCGAGCTTCATCGCCAGGTCGATCGACTGCACGCTGCCGACACCTTCATAGAGGACATAGACCGCCTCGTTGATCATCGGCACCAGGATCCGGTTCACGATGAACGCCGGGAAATCCTCGGCGGAAGCCGCAGTCTTGCCCAGCCGTTCGACGATCGCCAGCATCGTCTGATAGGTCGCGTCGTCGGTGGCGATGCCGCGGATCAGTTCGACCAGTTGCATCACCGGCACGGGGTTCATGAAGTGGACGCCCATGAACCTCTCGGGGCGGTCCGTGCGCGATGCCAGCCGCGTGATCGAGATCGACGAGGTGTTCGACGAAAGGATCGTATCCGGCTTCAGATACGGCAAAAGACTGTCGAAAATCGCCGTCTTGACGGTCTCGCGCTCGGTCGCGGCCTCGATGATCAGGTCGGTCGGGCCGATATCGGGCAGCGACAGCGTGGTCTTGATCCGGCCAAGCGCCTCGGCCTTGTCGGCCTCCGTCAGCTTGCCCCGGGAGATCTGCCGGTCCATGTTCTTGCCGATGATCACCAGCGCCTTGTCGAGGCTGTCCTGGCTGATATCGTTCAACAGCACCTGATAACCGGCAAGCGCGAACACATGGGCAATGCCATTGCCCATCTGCCCGGCCCCCACGATCCCGACTGTTTCGATCGTCATGTCGCTTTCCCTTGACTGCCCGGAGAATGTCAGGCGCCCGAGGCCGAAATGGCCGATGCCACTATGCTGCGCCGCAGCGAATGGCGCAAGACCAAAGGCGGATCGTGTCGCGGCGCCCCCGGCGGGCGGTATTAGCCATTTGGCAAGGGTTGCCATGCAACATGGCGTGAAATCGTTCTGCAACAATTCGTTTTCGGGGCCGCCGATGGCGTTCGTAGATTCGGGCAACGGCGCCCTCGACTATTCTCCCTGCCGCTATGGCGGTTCGCGGCTGATGTTCCGCGGTCCGTCGCGCGCTCTGGACCGCGACTATATCGCGGCCTTCGGCGGGTCGGAGACCTATGGCCGCTTCGTGCCGGATCCCTGGCCGGGTCGGCTCGAAGCCTCTCTGGATCTGCCCGTGATCAATTTCGGCTGCCTCAATGCCGGGGCGGATACCTTCGTGCAGGAAGACGTTCTGGCGCGACTGGGCCGGATGGCGAAGGTCTCCGTGGTGCAGATGGTCGGGGCGGCGAATCTGTCGAACAGCTTCTACTACGTCCACCCCCGCCGCAACGACCGCTTCCTGACCGAAACCGGGCGGATGCGCGACCTGTTCCCGAAGGTGGATTTCAGCGAATTCACCTCCACCTGGCACATGCTTGGCCTGCTGCGCGCGCGGGATCGGGAAGCGTTCAGGGTGCTTGAGGCCGAACTCAAGGCGGTCTGGATGCGGCAGATGACCCGCTTCGTCAAACGGCTGGGCGGGCGGGTGCTGCTGCTGTGGATCGACATGCCGCGCGACGATGCGCTTGGATACGAACCCGTTCTTGTCACGCCGGAGATGATCGCGGAGGTGGCGCGCCATGCGGCGGGGCTGGTCCGGGTCACGCCTTCGGCAGAGGTGCGGGCGCAGGGCACCGAGGGGATGCAGTTCGCCCCGATGGAGGCGCCCGCCGCCGCCGCGATGCCGGGGCCGGGCGTGCATGCCGAAATCGCCGCGGCGCTGCTGCCCGCGATGCGCAAGATTCTGGCCTAAATTCCGGCGTAGCGGCGCAGCAAAGTCCGGTCGGCGCGCAGCCCGTCGACCGGCGTTTCAGCGACGACATGGCCACGGTCGAGAAAGGCCACCCGATCCGCCATCGCCAGAACCGCCTCCGCGCGCTGTTCGACCAGCAGGACCGCGACCCCTTCCCCGCGCAGCCGCAGCAAGGCCGAACGGATCGTCGCGATGGCCGAAGGCATCAACCCCTCCGTCGGCTCATCCAGCAGGATCACCGAGGGTTCGGCGCAGATCGCCCGCGCGACCGCAAGCATGGTCTGCTCGCCCCCCGACAGCGTGCCCGACCGCTGCCCCATCCGCTCCGCCAGCAGCGGAAACAGGCCGAGCGCGAAATCCAGCACCCGCTGCGGACTGTTGCGGACCATCAGCCCGATCTCCAGATTCTCCCGCACGGTGAGGTCGGAAAACAGCCGCCGCCCCTGCGGCACATGCGCGATGCCAAGGCGCGGGATGTCATGCGCGGGCAGGTCCGAAAGGATGCGCCCATCCAGCCGCACCCGCCCGGCGGCGGGCCGCAGCACCCCCATGATCGTGCGCAGCACCGTGGTTTTCCCGGCGCCGTTGCGCCCCATCAGGCACAGGATCTCCCCCCGCGCGACGCTCAGGTTGACGTCGCGCAGGGTCCGGACCGCGCCGTGGAAAACGTCGAGCGCTTCAACCTGAAGGGTCACTCATGCCTCCCAGATAGGCGTCCTGCACGGCGGGGTTCGCGGTGATCTCGGCGGGCGTGCCCTCGGCCAGGATCCGGCCGCGCTCCATCACCGTGATCCGGCGGGCCAGCGCCATCACCACATCCATATTGTGCTCGATCAGCAGAACCGTCGCGGTTTCCGCAAGGTGCCGCACCAGCGTGACGAAACCGTCGATCTCGCCGTCCGACAGGCCCTGTGTCGGCTCGTCGAGGATCAGCAGCTCCGGATCCAGCGCCAGCCCCATCGCCACTTCGAGCAGCCGCTGATGGCCATAGGACAGCACCCCCGCCGTGTCGCTCAGCCGGTCGGACAGGCCGACCGTCTGCGCCGCGCGGGCCACCGCCTCGCGGATCACGGCCTCCGGCCCGAACAGGCCGCGGCGGCTCTGCGCGGCGATGGCGATGTTCTCGGCCACCGTCATTTCGGCGTAGATATTCGTGATCTGGAACGTATAGGCAATGCCCAGCCGCACCCGCGCCGGGGCCGACAACCGGGTGATGTCTCGCCCCCGGAAGGCCACGGTGCCGGAGGTGGGCGCGATCCGGCCCGCGATCAGCCCGACGAAGGTGGATTTGCCCGCTCCGTTCGGCCCGATGATCGCCCGGATCTCGCCCTGTTCCAGCCGGAAATCCACGGCATCGACGGCCATCAGCCCCTCGAACCGGCGCGACAGCCCCTTCGTCTCCAGAATCACCTCAGCCATGGCGCCCACCTGTCGCGGATCGTGCCGAGGATGCCCTTCGGAAACCACAGGGTCAGCACTACCAGCAGCACGCCGACGATGACCAGATAGGCCGAGGTCACGCCGCTCAGCCGGTCGATCAACGCGGTCATCAGCGCGGTGCCGAGCAGCGGGCCGAGCAGCGTGCCGGGGCCGCCCACCAGCGTGTATAGCAGCGCCTCGATCGAGGTGCGGAATTCCGCGAAGGACGAACCGATGAAGCCGAACATCAGCCCGTAAAGCGCCCCCGCCGCCCCCGCCAGCGTGCCCGACACGGTAAAGGCCGCCAGCCGGATCCGGTCCACGTCATAGCCCAGCATGCGGGTGCGTTCCGGATTGCCGCGCACCGCCGCGAACAGCCGCCCGAGCCGCCCCTGCGTCAGCGCGAAGGTCACTGCCAGCGCCACCGCAAACAGCCCGAACGCCAGCCCGTAGCGGGTGCTTTCCTGTGTCATGTCAAAGACATGGCCGAACAGGGTGAAGCTGCGGCTTTTCAGGCTCAGCCCCTGATCCCCGCCCGTGATGGGGGAAAAATGCAGCGTGGTCAGATAGCCGACCTGCGCGAACATCAGCGTGACGATCATGAAGGACACGGTTTGCGTGCGCAGCGCCAGCAGCCCGGTGACCAGCGACACCGCCGCCGCCCCCAGAATGCCGAGGCCAAAGGCCAAAGGCAGGCTGACCCCGCCATAATGGCTCGCCAATCCCGCCGCATACATGCCCGCTGCAAAATACAGCGCATGGCCCAGGCTGACAAGGCCGGTGTAGCCCATCAGCATATTGTAACCCATTGCGAACACGGCCAGAATCAGCACCCGGGTCAGCGCCAGAACCGGATAGCCGCCGATCACGAAGGGCACCACCGCCAGAACGGCCAGCACCGCAAGACACAGCCCCGCCCGCATCAGGCCCGCACCTTGCCGAACAGCCCCGCCGGACGAAACACCAGCACCAGCGCGACCAGAAGCGTCGAGAAGATCTTGGCCAGCGTCGGCGAGAAAAAGACCGAAAGCCAGCCGTCCGACATGCCGATCAGCACCGCCGCCGCCACCGTGCCGGGCAGCGAGCCGAGCCCGCCAACGATGACCACGACGAAGGACATCAGCAGCGGGTCATGCCCCATAAGGTAATGCGCCTGCTGGTTCGGCACCACCAGCACCCCGGCGATGGCCGCCATCCCCGCGCCGACCGCGAAGACCGCCGCATAGACCCGCCCGACCGGGATGCCGAAATTCTGCGCCGTTTCGCGGTCCCATTGCGTCGCGCGCATGATCAGGCCGAAGCGGGTGCGCGTCATCGCGAGCCACAGCGCGGCGACCAGCACCACCGCAACGCCGATGATGAACAGCTTGTAGCCCGACCAGCCGAACCACGGAAAGCGCAGTGTCACCCAGAACGGCGGATCGACCGCCCGCGCATCGGGGCCGAAGCCCATCAGCACCAATTGCTGAAGGATATACATCAGGCCGATGGTGCTGATGATCGTCGCCTCCGGGTCATAGCCGATCCGGGCGAGGATTCCGCGATCCACCACCCAGGCCAGAACCCCCACCGCCAGTGGCGCCAGCACCAGCGCCGCCGCGAAGGCGAGCGCCGGATCCGGGATCAGCCCCGCGCAGACCCAGGCCCCCACCGCGCCGAGCGTGAAGAACTCGCCATGCGCGACATTCACCACCCGCATCACGCCGAAGACCAGCGACAGGCCAAGCGCGGTCAGCATGAAGACCGAGGCCTGCACCAGTCCTTCGAGCGTGGCGAGCAGAAGGTAGGGGGCGATGTCCATTCAGAACGACATCTTGGTGTAGTCGGTCTCGTCGGGATAGAACGTGTCCTCGATCGAGGTCTTGTGCAGCACGTTCAGCCGCCCGCCCTCGAACTTCGAGACATATTGATGGCCGAAGGACTGGTGCGTCCTGCCGTTGAAAATCTTCGCGCCCTGCGGGAATTCGTTCGATTCCGCGAAGCCGGTGATCGACTCCATCGCCTCCAGCATCGCGATCTTCTGCGCCGGGCCGCGGTAATCCGCCATTTCCATCGCCTGTTTCATGGCGAACAGCGTCTCCCAGACGCAGAACATGTGCGAATAGGTCGAGACATCCTTCCGGTCGCCGACCGCCGCGCCATTCTCGTCGATGCCGATCTGTGCGCGATAGAATTTGTCGAAATCGGTCTGGTCGGGCTGCGCATAGCGCGGCATCGCCTCCCAGAAATAGGTGCCCTCCAGAAAGGCCAGTTGCGGCTGGTTCATGTCCACGGCCTCAAGGCTGTCGATGAAGCCGAAAATCTCCGGCCGTTTCGAGCCGAGATGCTCGCCCAGTTCCTTCACGAAGGTCAGCACCGAGGGGCCGACCATGACGTGATAGATCACCTCGGTATCGAAGGGGATGCGCGGCAGGTAGCGGGTGAAGCTGGTCTCCGTCGGCGGAATCGCGATGGAGGCGACGATCTTGCCGCCCTGCGCCTCGATCGCGGCGGTCATGTTGTCGCGGTGGTCGTAGCCAAAGGCATAGTCCGGATAGACCAGCGCCACCTTCTTGCCGAGGTTCGCGGCGATCCAGGGGCCCATCGAGCGGATCTGGCTTTTGACATCGGTGATCGAGGGCTGGAAGCAGTAGCGGTTGAAACTCCCGGCGGCGAGGGCATGGCCTTCGGAGCACAGGAAATAGGGCATCTTCAGCTCCCCCACCCGCGGCGCGCAGGCGGCCACGACATGCGAGAACAGATGGCCGAAGACCGCATCCACCTTGTATTCGGTCGCGAATTTCTCGATCACCTCGACGCCGCGCTTCGGGTCGGTGCCGTCATCCTCGACAATCAACTCGACCGGCAGGCCGTTGATGCCGCCCCGGTCGTTGATCACCTTCAGCGCGGCATTGGCGGTGCGTTCATACCAGCGGCCATAGGAAGCGCCGATGCCGGTGCGGTGGAAGGGCGCGCCCAGGCGGATCGCGTCACCGGCCTGCGCCCGGGCCCGGCCGACAATACCGGGCGCGGTCAGCAGCGCGGCGCCCGCGGTCAGGCCGCGCAGAACCACGCGGCGCGGAAGGGGGAGGGCAGTCTGTTTCATCAGGCATTCCCTGTCGTGTGATCAAAAGCCATATTGCGGCAGGCAACCAACGGGTTCCCCGGGCGCCGCAGCGCGGGGTGCAAACCGCGAGAGAAAAGGGGATGCACCCATACATGGCTGCCACGTCTCCCTGCGTCCCGTTTCGGGGATCTGGGCTGTCTCAACGCCATGCGCGCCAGTCCCCGCCTATGGCTGGTAGCTTGCGAAGGCGTCGGTTTCAATCACCGAAATGCCGCAAGTGGGATTTGCCTGTCGTGTCGAGACGGAATTGCATGCCCTGCCCCCTTGGGATGACGCCTCGGCCTATTGGGACAGCAACGCGTCGAACAGGCGCCGTTCCTCCTGGCTGCGCTCAAGCAACTGGTTTGAGCGGGCGAGCAATCCCGGCGGGACAGCGGCATCCCCATCCCCCGCACGGGCCAGAAGCCGGGCCGCCTGTTTCTGCACCTCGGAGCCATATTGATCGACAAGGGACCAATCGCCGGCACGCCATGCCTCTCTCCCCGCGCCCTGAGCGTCCCCGCTCGCGGCCAGGATCTGCGCCGCCACGGCATGTTCCCCAAGCCGGGCCAGCGCCTTGGCCCGCAGACGTTCCGCCTGTTCGCCGTCCAGCCCCTCAAGATGGGAAACCGCCGCCGCCGGATCCGGTTCGGCAAGCGCCGCACGGGCGAGCGCGAACCGGCCATCCGCCGTGGCCTTTGTCGTATCCGCGAGGATCGCCGCGGCCTGACGGGCGAATCCCGCCGCCGCAAGCCGCGCCGACAGAGCGAGTTGCAGTTTCGGCGGAAGCCCCACCTGTATCGCATCGGCTTCGCGACGCAGGAACTGCTTCAGGAAAATTTCATCATCCGGGACCAGAGCCAGTTGCGCATAAAGCTCGCGCCTGGCCTTGAGTTGCAAATCCGGCGACGCATCCCGAGGCCAGTTGTCCAATGCCGCGAAGGCGGGGTTGAACGCGCCAACAGACCCTTCGCCCAAGGCGGTGGCCCGGCGCAACAGAAGCCCTTCCTGACTCGCCCCGAGTTCCTGTGCCAGAGCAGCGGCATTCTCCACGCTTTCGCGATCGACAGGGCGATTTCGCTCCAGTCGCGCGTCGATCGCCATGATCAGCGCGCGCGCCGCCGCGGCATCATTCGACCGTGCGATCGGCATCACCCCCTTTTCGACCGCCTCCGGCTGCCCCCGGTCCAGGTCGATGCGCGCCTGCGCGATCGCCAGCGCCGCGCCGCGCGGATCGGGGCTTCTGCCAAGAGAGTTCACCACGGCATGGGCCGCATCGCGCGCACCAACGGCCAGAAGGCGATCCACCAGATCAGGCCCCAGCATATTGCGAATGTCGGGCGGCAGGCCGGAGAATGCAGCCTGAACCGCTTGCAGGTCGATCTGATCCATCGCAGGCAAAGGCGTGGCACCCAGCAACGCCCACAACGCGACCTTGCCGTTGCATCCCGTCATGGCGGTTATCGGGGACTCCCCGGTGGGGCCGGTTTCCTCCAGAAGCCCCGCAATATAAGCATATGCGGCGGCGGTGCGTGGTGGCAGATCGAACCCGCGCAACACATCCCTTGCCTCCGCTCCGAAGCCGAGCGCCAGATAGAGCCGCGCCAGCGCGACTGCGGCATCCGGATCGGGCCGGTCGAATTCACCAACCAGCGCAGCGCGCGCCGCCGCGATCTGATCGGGGACAGGGGCATCCGTGCGCCAGGATTGCAGGTCGAACAGCGCGTCCGGCATGCAGCGCTGACCGCTCAGCAGAATACGCGGCTCGTCGCCGGAAAGATCGAGATCGCGGTCAATGACAGTCTGCGACCGGACGGCCAATTCCTCTTCGTCAGAAGGTTCTCCGGCGGGCCGCGCCGTCAGCGTGATGTTCCCCGGGGTGCGCGCGCCCTTCCGGGTCATGTCCACGCTGAAGATCCCCTGCGCGGTGGCACGGCTGAGGCTTTCCAGAAGTTTCTGCTCGGCCTCCGCAACCCGGGACGCGGGCACCGCCGGGACGCGTACAGTGTCCGGCGGGGCTTGCCGCCCGTCCCGATCTTCCTCAAGCACCTTGCTGGTCCAATAGGCTCCAAGGGACGGCATGGCAGAAGCGTCCTGGCTGTCTTTGCGGGTGACCACCGGGCTCGACCCCGCCTCTCCCGGCCCGTCGACCACATCAAGCACGACGGCCCCATTCGAGAAGCTGGAAGCTCTTGGGATGCACGGTGCCGCTCGTTTCGATGATCAGATCCGAAGTGCCGACCTGTGTGCGTACCGCAGTGATCCTGCCCTTCGGGATGAAGCGGAAGACTTCCGCCACGTCATATTGGAACGTCGTGCCCTCGGGGGCGAGGACGATGCCCTCGGGGCCTTGGTCGACTTTCCAGACCGTGCCCTGTGGATAAGGGATGACCAGGCGAGAAAAACTGCCATGCTCGCCGGAGCGAACTATGAGCTGCTGCGCCCAACCGACCTGCGCCGGGAAAAGGAACAGCAGCGCCGTCAGCGCGAACCGGACCTTCATGCGGCCTCCGACCGGACGCCCTTCAGGGCCTCCTCAAGATCCGTGAAGCTCGGCCGGACATGGTGCGGCATGTTCTGGCGGCCGACTTCGATACAGATATTCGTCGCGTGGTTGTAAAGATTCGAGACCAGCACCTCTCGGATCAGCTTGTAGAAGTGGTTGTCCTCATCGACCGCGAATTTCATCCGCGTCGCGAAGGGGCCGACGAAACCATAGGCCAGAAACACGCCCAGAAAGGTGCCGACGAGCGCGCCGCCGATCATCTTGCCCAGGATTTCCGGAGGTTGGTCGATCGCCCCCATCGTTTTCACCACGCCGAGGACCGCCGCGACGATCCCGAGGGCCGGCAAGGCATCGGCGATCGTCTGCATCGCATGGCTTGGGTGCAGTGCGTGCTGGTAATTCGCCTCGATCTGCTTGTCGAGAACCTCTTCGACCTGATGAGGGTCGTCGTAGTTCATCGACGCAGACCGCAGCGTGTCGCAGATCATGTCCACCGCATCGTGATCTTTCAGGATTTTCGGATATTTCCCGAAAATCGAGGATTTTTCCGGATCCTCGATATGCTCCTCGATCGCGACCGGGTTCTGGCGCATCAGACGGATGATCTCGAACAGCAGGCACAGCAGATCCCGATAGTCGGCGGGCTTCCATTTCGGCCCGTTGAAGACCTTCTTCATGTCGCGCATCGTGTGCTTGATCGCGGGGATGTCGTTCGACAGCACGAAGGCCCCCACCGCCGCCCCGCCGATCATCATCATCTCGAACGGCAGCGAATGCAGGATGATGCCCATATGGCCGCCAGCAGCGACATAACCGCCGAAAACCATGACAAAAATGACGATAATGCCGATGATACCAATCATTCGAGATCTCCGGTAACTTTTTTACAAAGCCCAGGCGTCAGGCCCTAGTTGGAGGGAGCACGGGCATTCCTGCCCGCAACGATGACACTGATGGAATAGGCGAATTCTGGATTCAGGTTGGCCATGACGGCGGCCGCGGATTCCGGACGCATGCGGGCCAGAAAACCCGCGGCGAAGTCGGGCGCCATTGCCTCGAAAAGCGGAGCGGCTTCCCTGGGCTTCATGTTCTCGTAGACGGTGACCAGGCGCTGAATATCCTGTTCGGCGGCCTTGTCCGCGATCGAGACGGTTTTCGACAGCTCGTTCTCGGCTGCGACCAGAGAGGCAAGGCGGTCCTGGATACGCTTCTCCACGAGATCAAGCGCCTGCTTCCGATCGGCCAGCTTCCCTTCCCGCTCGGCAACCCCGCGCTCGCGCTCCTGGACCGCGCGCAGCAGCGCGATCGTATCCTCCGAGGGGGCACAGGATTCGGGCGCCGAACTCCCCTCTCCAACCGCGGCGAAGGCCAGGCTGATTCCCTCGCCGAAGCGAATGGTTGCCGAAACCACGAACAGCCCCGCGATCAGCAACAGGCTGCCGCGCACGCGCTTGCGCCGCGGACGATCCTGGCTGGCCGTCATTCCGCAGCCTCCACATTCGCCGGACGCGCGCGGCGCCGCACGGTGCGGTGACGGCGGGCCTCGGCATCTTCGTCCGAGAGGTCATGGAGCGAGGCCAGCATGATCTCCAGACGCTGCGCGGCCTGCTCGGCACGCTCCGTCACCGCGCCGAGCTGCTGCGCCGATCCGGCCGCGGTCGCCTGCGCCCGGTTGAGCGCCTTGGTCATGTCGTCCACCTGTGCGGACAGAACCGCGATCGCCCCGCCCATGCCGCTTTCCAGCTGATTGAACCGCTTCAGCCTGCGCGAGAGGACGAAGCAGTAGATTGCGGCCCCAAGCGTGGCCATTCCCATCAAGGCGTCGGCGAAAATCTGCATGGAGAATCCTCAGTTCATAACGAATTCAATGATCAGGAGGTCGCGCACGATCCCCTCTCCGGTAACGATCTGGATTCGCCGCAGCATCTGCGCCCGCAGGCGAATCAGCGCGGAGGGATCCTCCAGCTGAGTGATGTCCACCGCCCGCAGGTATCCATTCAGTACATCCATCACCCGCGGTTTCAGCAGTTCCACCTCGGCCGCGCGCCGGGGCTCGACTTCGAGTTGCGCAGAGAAGCGCAGATGCCGCGCTCCCGATTCGCCAAGCGAGATCACCATGGGATCCAGCGCGACGAAACTGACCGGAGGCTGTCCGTTCTGTGCCTTGGGCCTCTCCCCGGCGGCGGATTCGTGCCCGCCAAGCACCAGGCCGGAGTAGACCGCATAGAATGCGCCACCGCCAAGAACGAGCATCAGCACGATCCCGATCAGAAGGGGCAGCAGAGATTTCTTCTTCGGCGCTTCGAGCGCCGCGTCCATTTGAGCCATGAGCGTCACCGAGTTCTTCGATGAAAAAGCTATAGGCCCAATTCGACTAACCGTTTCTTAAGCGGAAACCGGAATTATCGACATCGCAGACCGGGCAGAAGTCCAACGGTTGGAGGTGCACCTTGCAACAGATCCTCGCCTCGTGGGGGGCACTAGATACACGTCGCCGCACTATCGTGGCCGGAGCGACAATACTCGTTTTCGCGGCGATACTGGCGCTGTCCGGTATGGCATCACGGCCCACCCAGGCCCTGCTCTATGCGGGTCTGGACCCGTCGCAGGCGGGCGAAATCATTGCCGCGCTCGATCAGCGCGGCGCGGCCTATGAGGTCAGGGGCGATTCGCTCTATGTCGATGCGGCGCAGCGCGACCAGCTGCGGATGACCCTGGCGTCCGAAGGCCTCCCGAAAAGCGGTGGGAATGGCTACGAACTGCTCGATTCGCTGTCCGGGTTCGGCACGACGTCGCAGATGTTCGACGCCGCTTACTGGCGCGCGAAGGAGGGCGAACTTGCCCGGACCATCCTCTCGAATTCGGCGATTCGTTCCGCCCGCGTGCATATCGCGGCGGAGAGCGGGGCGTCCTTTCGTGGAAACACACGGCCGACCGCTTCGGTGACGGTCACGATGAATCAGGGCGCCTTGACCCCATCGCAGGCGAAAGCCCTTCAGTTTCTCGTGGCTTCGGCGGTCGCCGGCATGAAGGCCGAAGATGTGTCCGTGATTGACAGTGCGGCAGGGCTCATCAGCACGGGAAGCACCGCGCCCGGCCAGATCGGAGAGGATCGGTCGGCGGACCTGCGCAAGAATGTCGAACGGCTTCTGGAAGCGCGGGTCGGTTACGGCAATGCCGTTGTCGAGGTGTCGGTTCAGACCGTTTCGGAGCGCGAGGCAATCACGGAACGGCGCTTCGATCCGCAGAGCCGCGTCGCGATCTCGGTCGATTCCACCGAAACGTCAAAGAAGGCCGATTCGACCAAGGGCGGCAGTTCCGTCACCGTCGCCTCGAACCTTCCCGATGGAAACGCCGCGAACAACAGCGGGCAATCGCAAAGCCAGGCCACCGAATCGCGTGAACGCACGAATTACGAAGTCTCCGAAACCACGCGGGAGATCGTCAGGAATCCCGGCGACATCAAACGGATCACCGTCGCGGTCCTGGTCGATGGCGTCGAGGGGACGGATGCGAAAGGACAGACGGCGATGGTGCCGCGGTCGCAGGAGGAACTGGAATCGCTCAAGGAACTCGTGGCCTCGGCCGTCGGGTTCGACGAGTCGCGCGGCGATGTGGTGACGATCCGGTCGATGCCATTCCAGCAGGTCGCCACCCAGGGGGGCACGGAAGTCAGCGCGGGCCTCTTCGCGAGCCAGGCAATCGACGTGATGAAGCTGGCGCAGCTTGCATCGCTGGTGGTCGTGGCCCTGATTCTCGGCCTGTTCGTGATGCGGCCGCTTCTGTCGCAACGTCATAAACCTGCCGGAGAAACCGTGCCCGCGCTGCCCGGCGAAAACACGATCGCGCTGCCGACAGATGTCCAGCAACCCGCCCCGACGCCGACCATCGTTCCGGTCGTCGCCCCCTATGACATTCAGATGCCCGGAGAAACCGATGCTGCGGCGGAGGGTGAGACCACCGATCCGGTGACCCGCCTCAAACGCCTGATCGAGCAACGTCAGGGCGAATCGGTCGAGATCTTGCGGAACTGGATGGAAAAGAGCGAGGGCCGGACGTGAAATACAGCCGCTTGCAACTCGAATCGTTTGAAACCGCGTCTGAACGTGCCGAACATATCGTGAAGACCCTCGCGGAACTTGA
This sequence comes from Paenirhodobacter sp., assembly GCF_047600745.1. Lineage (GTDB taxonomy): Bacteria > Pseudomonadota > Alphaproteobacteria > Rhodobacterales > Rhodobacteraceae > Rhodobacter. The sequence goes on from NZ_JASGKI010000004.1 coordinate 1,737,124, forward strand.
GGAAGATCGGCTGACGGCCTTCGAGAAGGGCTACTCCGCCGGGTGGGAGGATTCGAGCGCCACGCGCGAAGCCGAAGAGGCCCGGCTCAGGGCGGCGGTGGGCCAGTCGCTTCAGGAGATGTCCTTCACATATCACGAAGCGCGCCATCACCTGCTCGAATCGCTCCGGCCGCTCATCGTCGCGATGGTCGAAAAGATCCTCCCTTCCGCGGCCCGCGCCTCCTTGCCGCAGCTGATCGCGGAGCAAATCCGCGAAACCGCGCAGACCCTTACCGACCTTCCCATCACGGTATCGGCCAATCCTGCCTGCATGACGGCGATCCACACCATGCTGGAGGATCGGGCCGGTCTGCCTGTGACTCTCCTTGCCGATCCGGCGCTGAGCGAAGGGCAGGCCTATATCAAATTCCCCGAAACGGAGACGCGGATTGATCTCGACGACGTGATCTCGCGCATCGCTTCGGCTGTCGACACATATTTCAGCGCAAACCCTCAGGAGGCCACCCATGGATGACCCGACCCCGGCCGAAGCTCAGGCCTCGAATCCGTTTTCGCTCGTTCCGATCGAGATCACGATCTCGGTGGGCAAGGCGCGCCCCCTTGTCCGCGACCTGCTGCGCCTCAAGCGGGATTCGGTGCTGACGCTCGATCGCCGCGTCGAGGATCCCGTCGAGCTTTATGTGGGCGACAAGCTGATCGCGCGCGGCGAATTGACCGAAACCGGCGACGATGCGAACGGCACGCTCGCGGTGCGCCTGACCGAAGTGGTCGACCTTCAGAACGGATTGTAAACATGCGTCGCAGTCGCCAGGTCACGCTCCTATCGGCATTCTTGCTGCTGGCCGCCGGGCCCGTCTGCGCGCAACAGATATCCCTGGATCTGGGCGGTGACCAAAGCCTTGCCGGCAGGTCGATGCTGCTTCTCGCCTCAATCACATTGCTGAGCCTCGCGCCCGGCCTCGCGATCATGGTCACCTGTTTTCCGTTCATCGTGACCGTCCTGTCCATCCTGCGGCAGGGGCTCGGCTTGCAGGCCGCGCCCCCCAACATGCTGATCATCAGCCTGGCATTGTTCCTGACCTGGTTCGTGATGGAACCAACCATGATGCAGAGCTGGAATGACGGTATTCGCCCCTTTCTCGACGGGCAGCTCGATGTCCAGATTGCCTTCGCCCGCAGCGTGGACCCGTTCCGGCTCTTCATGGCGGCCCGAATCGACCCGGCCACGTTCGACCAGATGGCAGCGCTGCGCCCGAATTCTGTTCATGAAGGCGGGATCGCGAGCGCTCCGCTTTCCCTGCTGGTTCCGAGCTTCATGCTTTCCGAAGTGTCGCGCGCCTTTGAGATCGGCTTCCTGGTCTATCTGCCGTTTCTCATCATCGACCTCGTCGTCTCGGCAATTCTCATGTCGATGGGTATGATGATGGTGCCGCCGGCGGCGGTTGCCCTGCCATTCAAACTGGCATTTTTCGTTGTCGCGGATGGCTGGTCGCTGGTTTCGGGCGCTCTGGTCCGAAGCTACATGTGAAAAACGATCCCTCCGTTTCAACACCGGTAGGCCCCCATGATCTGAAATCGCCGCCCTTACGCGATACTGCCAGGACAACACCCCACGGAAAGCCCATCGCGAGGCCGTTCATCTTGCCAGTGCTCGCCCCCCGCCCGCAGATCCTGCGGGCACTGTCCGCCAACGCCACTCCGGTCGCCATTGCATCTACGCCAGCCTTTCCAGCCACCGCGCCGGGGGAATCTCTGCGGCACCCTCAACCGCGCTTCGGAGAGGAGCGCGAGACCTCTCCACCCTCCGCCAGCCGGATCCTGTCTATGCCCGATGACACGAAAATCCGGACAGGAGCCTCCGAACGCAGCGGGCGGCAAGGACCGGGGTTCGCTCCCTGTCCGGGCTCAAACATGCCCGGTTCGGCGAGCGATGGCGCCGATGGTCCGGAGGGACACCGCCTTTCCTCGCACCCTCGCGAGTAACCGCGGCGGAAAGCGCGCCGGGCGCTAACCGAGACAGTTCAGGATCCGTATAAAGGCCAAACAGCCTGCTCCCGGCAATCGGATCCGCAAGCATGTTGGCAAGTGCCGGATTCCGCGCCAGAATGCCGACAGTCTCCCGGGCGGCCAAACCCCGGAGCGCCGCGACCCCGATCTTCCCCGCGCGCCCGATGATCCGGAACATCCTCGGATCGAACACTGCCGCATTGCTGACCGAAAACGGATTGGGCGCCCCGAAGACCCGCGTTCCGTCGTCAGGCGTGGAAACGGTACCGGCAGGACCACCGCCCGCACGCTTCGCCGCCTCAGCTTCGCGGTTTCCGTAGAGAGTTTTCCGCTCCGGCGGGGCCGCCCGTTCCGGGAAGCGGGCCCGTTCGAGCCTCGTGAGTAACGGATCCTCAGAATCCCGTCCCCGAAAACCGCGGCACGCACCCGGCGAAGACTACCATCATGCCAATCGACCGGCGGGCCACGCAGCCGGACATGGGATTCCGCCCGACGAAATCGTTGAACATTGCCCGACCCGCCACAGTTACCCCAAGACGGCCCGAGCGCGCCCTGCTCCTTGGCAAACGGATCCGCCCCCGCCGCCAGGCGGGATGCGGAAGACCGCTTCCGTCAAGGATCCAGAAAATCCGTCGAATCCGGCCCGATCAACGGCTCTCGCCGAACAGGACGGCGCGAACAGGGGCCACAAACCGGGCAATTCTATCCCCATTTCGCCGTGCTCCCTTGTTTGGCGGCATGGATCGGTCGGCGGCTTGAAATCCGTCTCCGCTTCAGCGGAAGTCCCCACTCGAATTGGCGGGACATGGTGCGGCGGATCGCTGGTTCCTTTCGTTCACAGGCAAAGTGGGCGGGCCATGCCCAGCCGCCATTTCATCCCACCATCCGCAGAACGGCGGATTCCGACCCGTCGCCATCCACAACTTTTTCACCGCCCCCCGGGCACCGCGCGCCCAAGACGGGCAGAGAATCCCAGAACGCCGCGACGATCTTCCGCCCGAACGCGGTGACGCTCAACGAAATACCGGGCATTCTTTGTATTTTCCGCCGGAGTTGGGGAGAAATCCGCGCCCCTCCACGCGCCTTCCTTGACGCAGATTCCGCCGTTGCCTAGTCTCAGGTAACTTCGCGGGGGCCTGTGGCGGGACATTCGGATGAACGGCGACCTGATGCCCATCGGCTCCCTCTGGATCGGCGGCCCGCTGTCGTGGCTGGAAATCGCCTCGATCCGTAGCTTTGTCGATCTCGGCCATGATTATGTGCTTTACAGCTATGATCCAGTGCCGAACCTGCCCGAAGGCGCCCGGCTGGCCGACGCGCGGGAGGTCTGGGACAGCCCGGGCATCGTCACCCACCAGAAATCGGGCAGCCCGGCGCTCCATTCCGACCTCTTCCGTGTGCGGATGGTGCAGCAAACGGGTCGGGTCTGGGCCGATACGGACATCATCGCGCTGCGCCCCTTTCGCCGCGATCTGGGCTGGTATTTCGGGCATGAACGGACGGACAAGCTGGAACTGGGCTACGCGATCTTCGGCCTGCCGCCGGAGTCGCGCACGCTTGCGGGGCTGCATGCCTTCCTGACCGATCCGGCGCCGATCCCGCCGTGGTGGCCCGAAAAGCAGCAGGAGAAGCTGCGCCGTCAGGCAGGGGCCGGGCAGCCCGTCGCGCCGGGGGACATGGCCTGGGGTACCTTTGGCCCGCGCGCGCTGACCCAGTTTGCCGAAACCACGGGCGAGATCAACCGGGCGCAGCCGACCGGCACCTTCTTCCCGGTGTCGTTTCAGGACCGCAAGGCGCTGATCGACCCGAAGCGCGCCGATGAGGTCGCCGCCACGATCGAAGCCGCGCAGAGCCTTTGCGTCCACCTTTATTCCCGCTGGCTGCGCAAGGCCTGCGCCCGCACGCCCGATGGCTGGCCGCCGCGCGACAGCTGGCTGGGCCGGTGGTGCGCGGCACATGGCATAGGGAATTACGATACGCCGCCGCGCGACAAGGGGGATTTCCTGGCGGATCTGGAACAGCGCCGCACCCGGGTTCCGGGCGGGCCGAATGTGTCGCGCCACGGGCGGGTGACGATCGTCACCATGGCCAAGGACGAAGGGCCCTATGTGCTGGAATGGGTGGCCTGGCACCACCTGCTCGGCTTCACCGATATTCTCGTCTATACCAACGATTGCACGGATGGCACGGATGAACTGCTGGACGCGCTGGCCGCGCATGGGCTGGTGACGCGGCTGGAGAATGCGCCGTGGAAGGACAAGCCGCCGCAGTCGCGCGCGCTGCACTGGGCGGCGGAGAACCCGCTGGTGCGGGCGTCCGACTGGCTGATGGTGATGGATTTCGACGAATTCCTGAGCATTCGGGACGGCGGGGTCGATGATCTGCTCGACACGGTGACGGCGCGGGGGGCGACGGCGATCTGCTGCACCTGGCGGTTCTTCGGCTCGAACGGGCTGAGGGAATTCACGCCCGAGCCAGTGACCGAACGCATGACCCGCGCCGCGCCCGAGGATTACGCCAAGGGCTACGGGATCAAGACGCTTTACCGCAACGATCCGAATCTGGAGATGGCGATCCACCGGCCCTATCTGCGGATGCGGTTCGCGCGCAGCCCGGAGGGGCAGGACTATCCCTTGCCCTGGCTCAACGGCAGCGGCCTGCCGATCAACGGGCGCAACATCCGCTGGCGGCTGCGGTCGGGGGAGACGGGCTATGCGCTGGTGCAGTTGAACCACTACGGCGTGAAGTCGCGCGAGGAATATCTGTTCCGCCGGATGCGGGGCGATGTTCTGGACAATCATTCAAAATATGATGCGGAATATTTCGGCCTGTTCGACCGCAACGAGGTGGCGGATCCGCCGCGGGTCACGGGGCTGCGGGCCTGTATGGCGCGGCTGGCGGCCCTGCCCGGGGTGGGCGCCGCGCTGGCGCTGGTCGAGGAGCGGCGGCAGGAAAAGCTGGTGCGGCTGCGGGCTATGCCGGGGTATGCGGAACAGATGGAGGAGCTTCGTCCCCTCGATCTCCGCACCGCCATGCGGTTGAAGCGGCTTCAGTGACCGGGGATTTCGCCTTCATCCGCACCACCCGCTTCGGCCCCGCCGAAGACCTTCTGGCGCAGCGGCTGGAACGGACCTTTGGCGCCGGGAACGTGGCGGTTTGCGTCGATGAAAGCCGGGGGCCGGTGGGCACCGGGCGCTGGCCGAAGACCGCGCTGACCCCCGCGCGGGCGGAGGCGCTGGTGGGCGGGCCGCTGCCGCCCGACTGGGGCTGGCGGATGGGTGATCTGTGCCACATGGCGGTGGCGGAGAGTTTCGGGCCGAAAGCGCGGCAATGGCTGGTGGAAAGCGATGTCTATCTGCCCCCCGATGCGGCGGAGATTTTTACCCGGCTGGGCGCGATCGAGGCCGATTTTCTGGCCTGCGACCTGCGCCGCAAGAAGGTCAAGCCGATCGCCGAGGCGGTGACGCTCGTGCTGCCCACCGCCGAATGGGGCTGTATCTTCGCGCTGAACCGGCTGGCGGGAGGGCGGATCGCGGCGCTGCGGACGGCGCGGCGCGCGGTGGTCGCGGCCCTGGCGGGGCAGAAGCGCAAGATGCCGAACGACGAGGCGATGGTGGCCAATCTGGGCGCGGCGTCCGGCTGGATGATGGCGGATCTCTATACGGTCGCGCCCGAGGTGTTTTCGCCGCACTGGTTCGCGACGAATCCGCCGAATTCTACGCGAGGCGATGGAGGGGCGCACGGGCTGCGTGGCCCATCCGGTCCTGAGCCGGGACGAGGTGTTCGACCGCATCCGCGCGCAGGCGGACAGCGGCCATCCACAGCGTTACAGCCCGGGCCGACTGCGCCGAATCCTGCCCGCGCTGCCTGCCGAAGATGCGGATACCCTGCGTGCCCTGCTTGGCAACCGCGAAAACGATGCGTGAATCGCAGCGTTTGAATGCAATTCAAGGTAGATTTGTGAGGTTCTCGGCGCAATTGTGCCATTTTATACCGAAGGTTTACGGATCAGAGGCACAGTGCTTGAGCCCGCCCCGTTTTCGGGGGAGAATGCCCGACGCCCACAAACGAGCCAAAAGGCTCACAACCAAAGGTGCTTTATGAAACGCAAGGTCACGAAAGCGATTTTTCCTGTCGCCGGACTCGGGACCCGATTCCTGCCCGCCACCAAGGCGATTCCGAAGGAAATCCTGACTCTGGTCGACCGGCCGCTGATCCAGTATGCGGTGGATGAGGCACGCGCTGCGGGCATTACCGACTTCATCTTTGTCACGTCGCGCGGGAAGTCGGCGCTCGAAGATTATTTCGATGACGCGCCCGAAATCGAAGCAGCCCTCAACAAGCCGTCGAAGGCGCATCTGCTGAAGCTGCTGGAGATGACGAAGATGCACTCGGGCGAGATCGCCTATGTGCGCCAGAACCGCCCGCTCGGCCTCGGCCATGCGGTATGGTGCGCGCGCAAGCTGATCGGGGACGAACCCTTCGCCGTGCTGCTGACGGACGATGTGATCATGGCGGACAAGCCCTGCCTCGCGCAGATGATGGAAGCCTATGAGGAAACCGGCGGCAATGTCGTGGCCGCGATGGAAGTGCCGCGCGAGCGGACCTCCTCCTATGGCATCCTCGACGTCAAGGAAGACATGGGGTCGCTCGTCTCCGTCAAGGGGATGGTCGAGAAGCCGCAGGCCGAGGATGCGCCCTCGAACCTCGCCGTGATCGGCCGCTACATCCTGACCAATGCGGTCATGGAAAACCTCAACCAGCTCAAGACCGGCGCCGGCGGCGAGATCCAGCTCACCGATGCGATCGCGGAAGAGCTGACGAAGGGCAACCCGATCTACGGCTGCCGCTTCCGGGGTCAGCGCTACGATTGCGGCTCGAAGGCGGGCTTCCTTCAGGCGACCGTGGCCTTCGGCCTTGGCCGCGAGGATCTGCGCGACGAGTTCGAGCATTTCCTCGGCGATATCATGGCGATGCGCGCGGCGGCGGAATAAGGGCAGATGACAAAACATGTATTGGTGACGGGGGGTGCGGGCTATATCGGCTCGCACGCCTGCAAGGCGTTGCGGAACGCGGGATATGTTCCCGTGACGTTCGACAACTTCAACACCGGCTGGCGCGAGGCGGTCAAATTCGGCCCGCTTGAGGAAGGCGATCTGTTCGACCGGGCCCGGCTGGACGAGGTTTTCGCGAAGTGGAAGCCGGTTGCGGTGATGCATTTCGCGGCGCTGAGCCTTGTCGGCGAATTCGATGAAGGATCCGGGCAAATACTGGCGCACCAACGTCAATTGCGCCCTGAACCTGATCGAGGCGGCGATCGCGGCCAACTGCATGAACTTCGTGTTCTCCTCGACCTGCGCAACCTATGGCGACCAGGACGGCGTCGTGCTGGACGAAAACACCCGGCAGATGCCGATCAACGCCTATGGTGGCTCGAAACGCGCGATCGAAGACATGCTGCGCGATTTCGGCGCGAGTCATGGCCTGAAATCGGTGATTTTCCGCTATTTCAACGTGGCGGGCTGTGATCCGGATGCGGAAGTGGGCGAATTCCACCGCCCCGAAACGCACCTGATTCCGCTGATGCTCGATGCGATCGACGGGCGGCGCCCGGCGCTGACGGTGTTCGGCTCCGACTATCCGACGGAAGATGGCACCTGCATCCGCGACTATGTTCATGTCTCGGATCTGGTCGATGCGCATGTGCTGGGGCTGGAAACGCTGCTGGCGGGCAAGGATTCGGACGTGTTCTGCCTGGGCACCGGATCCGGCTTCTCGGTGCGCGAGGTGATCGCGAAATCCCGTGCGGTGACCAACCGCGAGGTTCCGATCGTCGAGGGTGAACGCCGCCCGGGCGATGCGGCGGTTCTGGTCTGCGGCTCGACCAAGGCGGTGGAACAGCTTGGCTGGAAACCGAAACGGCCGGAGTTGGAGACGATGATCGCCGATGCCTGGCGTTGGCACCAGACGGGCCACTACGACAGCTGAGATGGCGTTCCTGACGGACTGGAAGGCGCGCTATCGGCTCCGCCGCAAACGGCAATTGCTGCTGTTGCGCGCCTTCCGGCACCGTCGGGATCTGACGCCCATGGCCGATCGCTCCGGGCAGATCCGGCCCGGGGCCATCCTGCTCTTCGCGACGGTGCGGGCGGAAGCCCGCCGCCTGCCCGCTTTTCTGGAGCATTACCGGAAGATTGGGGTCGATCACTTCCTGATCGTGGACAATGCCAGCCGGGATGGCACGGCGGAACTGCTGGCCACCCAGCCGGATGTCTCGCTCTGGACCACGGGGCACAGCTATCGCGACTCCCGGTTCGGGATGGACTGGCTGACGTGGCTGATGATCCGTCACGGGCATGGCCATTGGTGCCTGACGGTCGATGCCGATGAACTTCTGGTCCTGCCGCATCACGGAACCCGGGGGCTGCGTGACCTGACGGCATGGCTCGACAGCCGGGGGATCGAAGCGGTCACCGCCCTGATGCTCGACCTTTACCCACAGGGCCCCCTGTCCACGGCGCGGTTGGATCCGCTCACCGACAGCTGGTTCGACCCCTGGGGTTACGACTGGCAATATCAGCCACGGTTCGGGAACATCTCGATCCGGGGCGGGCCGCGGCAGCGGGTGTTTTTCGCCGACCGGCCACAGCAGGCGCCGCATCTGCACAAGACGCCGCTGATCCGCTGGAACCGCCGCCATGTCTATGTCAGCTCGACCCATATCGCCCTGCCGCCGCGCCTGAACACCGGGTTCGACGCCCGCCGCAACCAGCCGACGGGGGTGCTGCTGCATACGAAATTCCTCGACCAGCCGATCCCCCACGCGCGGGAGGAAAAGTGCCGCCGCGAACATTTCACCGAGGTCGATCTGTATGACAGCTATTATGACCGGGTAATCGCCGATCCGGTCCTGTGGCATCCGCAGTCGCAGCGCTATGAAAACTGGGCACAGTTGGAGGCGCTTGGCCTGATGACCCGGGGCGGCTGGACATGATCACCCGGCTCCGCCTGAGGCGCGAGCGCCGGTTGCAACAGCTGCGCGGCCTGATCCGCTCGCCTCAGTTGCGGCGGATTTCCGACCGGCGCGCAATCGCGCCCGGGGCGATTCTCGCCTGTGTCACGCTGCGCAACGAAGCCGTCCGCCTGCCGTATTTTCTGGATTACTATCGCCGGCTGGGCGTCGATCATTTCCTGATGATCGACAATGAGTCTACGGATGGTTCGGCGGATCTGCTCCGGTCCGAACCCGATGTGACGCTGTGGCATGCCCGGGGCAGTTACCGCGCCGCGCAGTTCGGCATCGACTGGCAGAACCATGTGCTGCGCCACAACGCTTCGGGGCATTGGGTGCTGACCGTCGATCCGGACGAATTCCTGGTCTATCCGTTCTGCGACATCCGGCCGCTGCGGGCGCTGACCGACTGGCTCGACAATGACGGCGCGCGGACGTTTCCGGCGATGCTGCTCGACATGTATCCGCGCGGGCCGATCGGCGCGCAGCCCTATCGCGCCGGGCAGGATCCGTTCGAGATCGCCTGCTGGTTCGACGCCGGGAATTACACCATCAGCCGCAATCCCTGGCTGAAGAACCTGTGGATTCAGGGCGGACCCCGGGCGCGGTGTTTCTTCGCCGATGACCCCCGCGCGGCGCCCGCCCTGAACAAGATCCCGCTGGTGCGGTGGGATCGCGGGACGGTCTATCGGTCCTCGACGCATGTGCTGTTGCCGCGTCACCTCAACATCACCTATGACGGTGGCGAGGGCGCGGCGGGCTGTCTGCTGCATGCAAAGTTCCTGTCGCCTCTTGCCGCGAAGATCGGTGAGGAACTGCACCGGGGCGAACATTATGCGCAGTCCCGCGAATACCGGGCCTATGGCGATCTGGCCGGAGAGGATCTGTGGACCGAATTCTCCACCCGCTACCGCGACTGGCGGCAGTTGGAGGAGCTGGGCCTGATGTCGCGCGGCGGCTGGGCATGAGCGTCGGCGTTGTCCTGCTGTGCCACACCGCGCTCGACCGCGCCGCACAGGTGGCGCGGTTCTGGGCCGAGGGCGGGGCGCCGGTGGTGATCCATCTCGATGCGCGCGTGCCCGCTTCCGATCTGCGGGCGGATCTGGCGGGGCTCGACGTCGCCTTCTGCCGCAGGCGGCGCTGCACCTGGGGCCAATGGTCGCTCGTCGCCGCGACGCAGGAGGCGGCGGCGATGCTGCTGGCCCGGCCCGAGGTGAGCCATGTCTTTCTCGCTTCGGGCAGTTGCCTGCCCCTGCGCCCGGTCGCCGATCTGAACGCCTTTCTGACCACGCAGCCCGGTACCGATTTCATCGAAAGCGTCGCCTGCGCCGATGCGGATTGGACCGTCGGCGGGCTGGGGATGGAGCGGTTCACCCTGCGCTTCCCGTTTTCGTGGCGGACGCAACGCGGGTTGTTCGACGGCTGGGTCGCGCTGCAACGGCGCCTGGGCCTTTCCCGCAGCCTGCCCGAGGGGATCGAGCCGCATCTGGGCAGCCAGTGGTGGTGCCTGACACGCGAAACCCTCACCGCGATCCTGAACGATCCGCGGCGGCGCGAATTCGACCGCTACTTCCGCAGCACCTGGATTCCGGATGAAAGTTACTTCCAGACCCTCGCCCGCCGCCACGCCCGCAAGATCCGCAGCCAGTCGCTGACCTTCTCGCGCTTCAACGACAGCGGTCGGCCCCAGATGTTCTTCGACGATCACGAAACGCTCCTGCGCGAGTCCGGCTGTTTCGTCGCCCGCAAGATCTGGCCCCGGGCGGAGGGGCTGTATCGCGCCTTTCTCGCCCCCGCGCCGGGGCGGGGGGGGGGCCGCGCCGCAACCTGCCGCGCTGAACCGCCTGTTCGACCGCGCCGACCACCTGCGGCGCAGGGGCCGCGCCGGTCTGGAGATGCAGAGCCGCTTTCCCGGAGAGGGCACGCGCGGCCCCTATACGATCTTTCACGGCTTCACCGACCTGTTCCCGAATTTCCAGCGCTGGCTGGCGCAGCAGATGCCGGGGCCGGTGCATGGGCACCTGTTCGCGCCCGAACGGGCCGAATTCGCCGATGGCGCGACGATGGCGGCGGGCTGCCTGAGCGATGCGGCCCCGCTGCGCGACTATAACCCACGGGCTTTCCTGCGCAATCTGCTCTGGAATGCGGGCGGGGTGGAGCAATGCCTGATGTCCTCGGCCCGCGACCGGCCGCTGATCGACTGGGCCGTAGCGAGCGATCCGAATGCGCGGATCTTCGTCATCAGCGGCGCCTGGGCGGTGCCGTTGTTCCGCGCAGGTATCCCCGCCGCATCGCTGCGGTCAACCGCCGCCCGGCTTCAGCGGACGGAGCGGCAGCAACTGGAGATCCTGCGCTCGCCCCATGTCCGGGCGCGGGTGCGGATCTGGACGCTGGCCGAAGCCGCTGCCGATCCCGCGCCGCTGGCCGAAATCACGGATCAGCCGCTGCCGGAGCCGGTTGATCTTGCGGGGCTTTCCGGGTTTCTGGAAGATCTGCGCGATGCCGGGATGCAGCCGGATTTCCATGTCATCGAAGAGAGGGGCGGCGCTGGCCGCATCGGGTAAGGGACCATGCCGCATTTCGAAAGTTTCGTCGTTCTGGCCGGGATGCGCACCGGGTCGAACCTGCTGGAGGCGGCGCTGAACGCGCTCCCCGGCGTGACCTGCCATGGCGAGGCATTCAACCCCGCGCTGATCGGCTATCCGAAGCGGAGCGCGTTGCTGGGCATGACGCGGGCCGAACGGGATGCCGATCCGCTGGCGCTCTGGGCGCGGATCAAGGCGGCGCCGGGGCTGAACGGCTGCCGCTATTTCCACGACCATGACCCCCGCCTGCTGGCGCCGATGCTGGCGGATCCGGCCTGCGCGAAGATCGTACTGACCCGCAATCCGGTCGAAAGCTATGTCAGCCTGCAAATCGCCCGCGCCACCGGGCAGTGGAAGCTGGGCGATGCGCGCAACCGCAAATCCGTCCGTGCGGAGTTCGACCCCGCCGGGTTCGAGGCGCATCTGGCCGCGGTGCAGGGGTTCCAGATCCACATCCTGCACGGGCTTCAGACCTCGGGCCAGTCGGCCTTCTATGTCGATTACGACGACCTTCAGGATCTGGAGGTGCTGAACGGTCTCGCCGCCTGGCTGGGGGTGGAAGGGCGGCTCGCGGCGCTGCCCGATTCGCTGGTGGTGCAGAACCCCGAGCCGATCGAGGCCAAGGTCGGGAATTTCGCGCAGATGTCGGCGGCGCTGGCGCGGCTCGACCGGTTCAACCTGTCGCGCACCCCGAATTTCGAGCCGCGCCGGGGGCCGAACGTGCCCGGCTTCCTCGCGGCGGGCGGGCTGCTCTACATGCCGCTGCGGCCCGATGTGCCGGGCGTGGCGGAGTGGCTGGCGGGGCTCGGCCCGGTCGAGCGCGGCTTTTCGCAAAAGACCCTGCGGCAGTGGAAGCGCCGCCATCCCGGCCATCGCAGCTTCACCGTGCTGCGCCATCCGCTGCTGCGCGCGCATCTGGCGCTGCATGCGGTGCTGACGCGCGACGACATGGGCCATGTGCGCGACGTCTTGCGCGAAAGCTACCGCCTGGCCTTGGGGCCGGAGGCGCTGGAGCCGTTCCTCGGCTGGATCAAGGCGAACCTGAACGGGCAGACCAGCCTGCCGGTCTCGCCGCTCTGGGCGAGCCAATCGGCGCTGATGCAGGGGCTCGGGCAATTCGCGACGCCCGACCTGATCGCACGCGAAGAGGATCTGCCGCGCGATCTGGGCTGGCTCGCCCCCGGGGCGCCCGCCTTCACCCCCCTGCCCGATCCGGTACCCGCGCTGATCCCCACGCCCGCGTTGCAAAAAGCCGCGCGGGAGGCTTACCCGCGCGACTTCATGCAGTTCGGTTTCGGGGAGTATCAGGCGGCCTGAACGCCGCCCGCCGCCGCGGTCAGCACCGCATGCAGCGCCGCCGGATCGGTATTCGCCCGCAGCTTGGCGCAGACTTCGGCGTTGCGCATCGTGCGCGATACCAGCGCCAGCGCCTTCAGGTGATCGACGCCCGAATCCTTCGGCGCGAACAGCGCGAAGACCAGATCCACCGGCAGCCGGTCGACCGCATCGAAATCCAGCGCCTTTTCCAGCCGCAGGAACACGCCCACCACCGATTTCAGCCCATGCAGCCGCGCATGCGGCAGCGCGACGCCATGGCCGACGCCGGTCGGCCCGAGCGCCTCGCGCTCCTGCAACGCATCGACCGTCTGGATCGCATCCAGCCCGTAGGCTGAATGCGCGATGTCACCGAGGTCCTGAAACAGACGCTTCTTGCTGGTCACGGTGGAGAGCACCTTCACCGCATCCGGCTTGAGCAGGTTGGAAAGATCCATCTGTCCTTTTTCCGCGTCCGCCATGTCAGACGCTCACTTGCTGTTGCGCGGGTCGATCCAGCCGACGTGCCCGTCATCGCGGCTGTAGACCACATTCACCCCGCCATGTTTCTCGTTGCGGAAGACAAGGAGCGGCTTGCCGGCCAGTTCCATCTGCATCACCGCCTCGCCGACCGAGAGCGTGGGCACCCGCGTCTCCATCTCGGCGACGATGACCGGCGAAAGGCTGTCGGCCTGATCCTGCGTCTCGTCTTCGTCCGCGGCGAGCACATACAGGTCGGCGGAGCCGAATTCAACCGGCTGCGAACGTTCGCGCGAATGGTCCTTCAGGCGGCGCTTGTGGCGGCGCAGCTGCTTGTCCATCTTTTCGCGGCAGGCTTCAAAGGCGGGATAGATCTCGCCCGCGCGCCCCGAAGCCGAGGCCGTCAGCCCGGTCGACAGATGAACCGTCGCTTCGCAGACATATTCATGCGCGTTCTTCGAGAAGACGACCGTCGCATCCGTCGGCCGCTGCATGTATTTGTCGACCGTCTCGCCAAGCGCGGTCTTCACATGGCTTTGCAGCGCCTCACCGATGTCGAGTTGTTTCCCGCTGATCTGGTAACGCATGACTTCTCCTTCACGTCAGAGACCCGCCGCGAAGGCGGCAGGCTGGTTGACCCTTTCGGGAATGGGCCTTGCGCGCACCACCGCCACAGGACGGCGGGGCCACGAAAGCAGCCTGCGCGGTCGTCCGGGGAAGGGGGCGGTGTTTACGCATGTGCCAGTGTGGGAACGGATTGCCGCGGAAGTCAACGGGGGACTGTCGCTGCACTGCGGCACTCAGCCGATGCGGAAGTTCTCGCCCAGATAGACGCGGCGGACGTTTTCGTCCCGCACCACCTCTTCGGCGGTGCCCGACATCAGCACATGGCCATCGTGCAGGATATAGGCGCGCTCGACGATATCGAGCGTCTCGCGCACGTTGTGGTCGGTGATCAGCACGCCGATGCCGCGTTCCTTGAGGTGGCTGACCAGGGTGCGGATCTCGTTCACCGCGATCGGATCGACCCCGGCGAAGGGTTCGTCGAGCAGCAGGTATTTCGGATCGGCCGCCAGGCAGCGCGCGATCTCCACCCGCCGCCGCTCGCCGCCCGAAAGCGCGAGCGCGGGCGCCTGCCGCAGGTATTCGATCGAGAAATCGCCCAGCAACTCCTCCAGCCGCTCGCGGCGGCGGTGCGATTCGGGCACGGCGATTTCCAGCACCGCCATGATGTTCTGTTCGACCGTCAGCCCGCGAAAGATCGACGCCTCCTGCGGCAGATAGCCGATGCCGAGCCGCGCGCGGCGATACATCGGCAGGCCGGTCGCCTCCACCCCGTCGATCAGCACCTGCCCGGCGTCGGGCTGGATCAGCCCGGCGATCGCATAGAAGCAGGTGGTCTTGCCCGACCCGTTCGGGCCCAGAAGCGCCACCACCTCGCCCCGGTTCAGCTCCAGCCCGACATCGCGCAGCACCATGCGCTTCTTGTAGCTCTTGCGCAGCTTGGTGACGCGCAGCCCGCCGCTGCTCATCGCGCCGATCCCGGTTGCAGGATCGTCCGCACCCGGCCATCCATCCGCCCGGTGCCCGAGCGCAGATCGACCATCAGTTTCTGGCCCGACATCACATTCGGCCCCTGTTTCAGCACCACATCGCCCGTCATCACCACCGACCCGCCCGCGACGTCATAGACCGCCTCCTTCGAATTCGGCGGCCTCGGTCGGAGAAACCAGCGTTACGCCGCCGGTCGCCGTCATCGTCTGGATCTTCGTGCGGTCGTCCAGCGCATAGCCCACGCGGATCGCCGCCGCCTGCATCCGCATGCCGCCCTGTACCACCAGCACATTGCCGCTGAACACGGCGGTGCCATCGGCCTGATTGATGTTGAGGCTGTCCGCCGTGACCTCGACCGGGGCCTTGGCATCGGCCTTCAGCCCGCCAAAGGCCACCTGCTGCGCAAGGGCCGGCGCGGCCAGCAGGACGAAGAGGGCGAGAATTGGGGAGAAGCGCATGAAAACCTCATTCCTGCGGCTGATATATCAGCTTCACACCATCTTTGAAGGCCAGATCGTAAGGGGTTTCCGCCGACGGGCGGGAAAGCTCCATCGCCCCCGCGTCGATCGTGCCGAAGGGCGCCTCCGCCCGGACCTTCGCGGGCGCGGTAACCCGGCTGCGATCCGTCCGGAGCGTCATCTCCGGCGTGTGCATCCGGTAGCCGGTCGAGGTCTGCATCGCCACGCCCCCCGACAGCAGCACCTGCCCTCCGGCCGGGTCGATCCGCCCGGTCTTCGCGATGATGTCGGCGCTCAGGCCGTCCTTCGCCTCGATCCGCGCCACCATGTCCCGCGCGGTGGCGCCGGTCGCGTCCACATCGGGCAGGGCGGCACTCGCGCGCACCATCACGGCGGCGCCATCCTCGGTCATCCCCGCAAATTGCGGCGTGCCGATACGCTGTTCGCGCGCGAGTTCGTCCACATCGACATCGGCATAAAGCGAGGCCAGCGACGGATCGACCCGTTCGGACACCAGAAACAGCGTCGACAACAGCGCCAGCGCCGCCAGCGGCAGCACCAGCTTCGCCAGCGCGACCAGACGCGAATGGCGGTTGTCATAGACCATCAGACCACCCCGGCGCGCAGACAGTCATGGATATGGACGATCCCCCGCGGCAGGCCATCGGTAACGGCGAAAAGCGAGGTGATCTTGTATTGGTTCATCACCGCGACGGCGGCTTCGGCCAGCGCATCGGGCGCGATGGAGCGCGGGTTGCGGGTCATCACCTCGGCGGCGGTATGGGAGAGCAGCCCCTCCATATGGCGCCGCAGGTCGCCGTCGGTGATGATCCCGATCAGCCGCCCCCCGGCATCCGTCACGCCGACGACGCCGAAGCCCTTGCGGCTGATTTCCAGCAGCGCCTCAGACATCGGCGTGGCCTCGGATACCAGCGGCATGTCGGCGTGCATCAGGTCGGAGACCTTCGACAGCCGCGCGCCCAGCTTGCCGCCCGGATGGAAGGTGCGGAAATCCTCGGGCGTGAACTTGCGATGCCGCATCAGCGCGACGGCCAGCGCATCGCCAAGCGCCAGCGTCATCGTGGTCGAGGTCGTCGGCACCACGCCCGAGCCATCCGCCTCCGGCGCCTTTGGCAGGACCAGCGCCACGTCCGACTGCCGCAGCAACGTCGAACTCCGCCTTCGACGCCACCCCGATCAGCGGAATCGCGAACCGCCGGGTATGCGCGATGAGGTCGGCAAGCTCCGGCGTCTCCCCCGAATTCGACAGCACCAGCGCCACATCCTCCGGCGTCACCATGCCCAGATCGCCGTGGCTGGCCTCGGCCGGATGGACGAATTGCGCGGGCGTGCCGGTAGAGGCGAAGGTCGCCGCGATCTTGCGTGCGATATGGCCCGACTTACCCATGCCCGAGACGATCACCCGGCCCCGCGCCTTCAGGATCACCTCGACCGCGGCGACGAAGCTGTTGCCCAGCCCCTCGCGCAAGAGCCGCAGGCCGGTTTCCTCGTCGGCGATCACCTGCCGCGCGGTATCCAGATAGTTCTCAGTGGTGGAAGATGTCATTCGGCTCCTCCCAGCCCAGCAGATCGAGCTGCGCCCGTGCGGGCAGGAAATCGAAACAGGCCCGCGCCAGCGCGCTGCGGCCCTCGCGCTCCAGCCGCTCGGCCAGAACCGCCCGCGCTCGGTGCAGATACAGCACATCCGAGGCGGCATATTCGAGCTGCGCCTGCGTCAATTCCGGCGCGCCCCAGTCCGATGTCTGCTGCTGCTTCGAGATATCCACCCCGATCAGTTCCGACAGCAGGTATTTCAGGCCCTGCCGGTCGGTATAGGTGCGCACCATTTTCGACGCGATCTTGGTGCAGAACACTGGCGCCGTCACCACGCCAAAGGCATTGAACAGCGCGGCGATGTCGAACCGCGCGAAATGGAACAGCTTCTCCACCGCCGGATCGGCGAGCAGGCGGCACAGGTTCGGTGCTTCGCGCTGCCCCCGCGCGATCTGCACCAGATGCGCATCGCCATCCCCGGCCGAAAGCTGCACCAGGCACAGCCGGTCGCGTCGCGGATCAAGGCCCATCGTCTCGGTGTCGATCGCGACGATCGGGCCAAGATCCAGCCCTTCGGGCAGGTCGCCCCTGTGCAGATGGATGGTCATGCGCGCCCTTCCCTGTGGTCCTGCCGTCATATACGCTCTCCCTCCGGGCTTTGCCACCATCTGGATTTTTCCGCGCGGCAGGCCAAATGTGTGTCCGGACCCTTACGGAGAGGCGCGATGGCCAAGACCTATGCGAAAACCCCCGAGGCGCTGGCGAAGCTGACGCCCGAGCAGTATCATGTCACCCAGGAAAGCGGCACCGAGCGCGCCTTTACCGGGGAATATACCGACAACCACGCCCCCGGGCTTTATGTCGATATCGTGTCGGGGGAGCCGCTCTTCACCTCCGCCGACAAGTTCGACAGCCATTGCGGCTGGCCCTCCTTCACGAAGCCGATCGAACAGGAGATGGTCTCGGCGCATCGCGACCTGAGCCATGGCATGAACCGGGTCGAAATCCGCTCGAAATTCGCCGACAGCCATCTGGGCCATGTCTTCCCGGACGGGCCGCCGGAACGCGGCGGGCTGCGCTACTGCATCAACTCGGCCAGCCTGCGTTTCGTCCCGAAGGACCGGATGGAGGCCGAGGGTTACGGCGAATTCCTGCCGCTTCTGGAGGATGAATGATGGAAAAGGCGATTCTGGCGGGCGGCTGCTTCTGGGGCATGCAGGATCTGATCCGCAAGCTGCCCGGCGTGGTTGCGACCCGCGTCGGCTATACCGGGGGCGAGGTTCCGAACGCCACCTACCGCAACCACGGCACCCATGCCGAGGCGATCGAGATCACCTTCGACCCGGCGCGGATCAGCTACCGGCGGCTTTTGGAATTCTTCTTCCAGATCCACGACCCGACCACGCCGAACCGGCAGGGCAATGACATCGGCCCCTCCTACCGTTCGGCGATCTTCTACACGGACGATGCGCAAAAGGCGGTGGCCGAGGATACCATCGCCGATGTCGATGCCTCCGGCCTCTGGCCCGGGCAGGTGGTGACCGAGCTCGCCCCCGCGGGGCCGTTCTGGCAGGCCGAACCCGAGCATCAGGATTACCTGGAGCGGATCCCCGACGGCTATACCTGCCACCGGATCCGGCCCGATTGGGTGCTGCCGAAACGCTGAGCGGTCAGAAACAGCCGGCGCGGCCATCGCGCCGGATCGTCGCCGCGCCATCCTGAATCGCATGGGCGCGGCGGCTGACGAAGCCCGAGGGCTTCGACGCCGAGCGCCCCTTCGGATCGGGCAGCAGCGCCGCCAGAAGCGCGGCCTGCCGGGGCGTGAGCTTGTCGGGCGAGGTCTTGAAATAGTGGTAGGCCGCCGCATCCACGCCGAACACCCCTTCGGAAAATTCCGCGACGTTCAGGTAGACCTCAAGGATCCGCTGCTTCGGCCACAGGATTTCGACCACCGGGGTCAGGCCCGCCTCCACCGCCTTGCGCAGCCAGCTTCGGCCCTGCCACAGGAAGACGTTCTTCACCACCTGCTGCGTGATGGTCGAGGCGCCGCGTTCGCCCCCCGCCTCCATCGCCTGCCGGATCGCCCGCATGTCGAACCCCCAGTGGCGGCAGAAATTCGCGTCCTCCGCGGCCACGACGGAACGCGCCAGCACCGGCGCAATATCCTCCATCCCCACCCAGTTCTGGTCGATCCCGCCCAGCCGGCGCGATTCCGACCACATGTAGTAATTCATCGGCGGGTTGACGAAGCGGAACAGCAGCACCAGCGCCAGCACGACCGCCGCCGCGATCAGCGCAACCCGCGCCACCCGGCGCAGCAGCCAGCGCCACGGTGCCAGCAGGCCCGCCGCAGCGGCCCGGACGGGGGATCGGGAAGGGGATGTCTTGCGCTCTGCCATGCGGGCCATAAGTCATGCCGGGACGGGGCAGGTCAAACGGAAAAGGGCGGGGCCGCGTGGCCCCGCCCCCGGATCATTCCGCGGGCACCGCCTGCGGCGCATCGCTGAGCGGGAAGGGCAGATGCGCGAGCATTTCCTTCGGGCAGACCTGAAGGAAATTCGCCCGCTCCGCCTCCCAGTTCTGCAAGATGTCCTGCGCCTTGCGCGACCCGGTTTCCTTGGCGTGGCGCTCGATCAGGCCCTTCAGCTGCGCTTCCCAATGCGGATGGCCGATCGGGTTGGTGACGATGCTTTCCAGGTTCATGTAATCCACGGCGACGCCTTCGGGATCATAGAGATAGGCCATGCCCCCGGTCATCCCGGCGCCGAAATTCGCGCCGATCCGGCCCAGAATCACCGCGACACCGCCGGTCATGTATTCGCAACCGTTGGTGCCGCAGCCCTCGATCACCACCTTGGCGCCCGAGTTCCGCACCCCGAAGCGTTCCCCCGCCCGGCCCGCCGCGAACAGATAGCCATCCGTCGCGCCATAAAGCACCGTATTGCCGATGATCGTGTTCTCGGAGGCCACCAGCGGCGAGGACATTGCCGGACGCACCACGATGATGCCGCCCGAAAGCCCCTTGCCCACATAGTCGTTGGCATCGCCCGAGACCTCGATCTTCAGCCCCGGCGCCGCGAAAGCACCGAGCGACTGCCCCGCCGAGCCCGTCAGCTTCACCGTCAGATGGTCGGGTTGCAGCGCGTTGCGCATCCCGAAGTTCTTGACGATATGGCTCGACGCCCGGGTGCCGATGGTGCGCGAGGTGTTCCGCACGGCGTAGGACAGCTGCATCTTCTCGCCATCCTCGAAGAACCGCGCGCCGTCCTTGACGATTTCGGCATCCAGCGTGTCGGGCACGAAGTTACGCGGCTTCGACCGATCGTAAACGATCTTGTCCCAGCCATCGACGGTGATCAGCAGCGGGTTGAGGTCCAGATCGTCCAGATGCGCGGACCCGCGGCTGACCTGCGTCAGCAGATCGGCCCGGCCGATGATCTCGTCCATCGAGCGCGCGCCGATCGAGGCGAGGATCTCGCGCACCTCCTGCGCGTAGAAGGTGATCAGGTTCACCACCTTGTCCGCCGTGCCGGCGAATTTCGCCCGCAGCACCGGATCCTGCACGCAGACGCCCACCGGACAGGTGTTCGACTGGCATTGCCGCACCATGATGCAGCCCATCGCGATCAGCGCGGCGGTGCCGATGCCGTATTCCTCGGCCCCCATCATCGCCGCCATGACGATATCGCGCCCGGTGCGCAACCCGCCATCGGTGCGCAGCGTCACCCGCTCGCGCAGCTTGTTCATCGCCAGAACCTGATGCGCCTCGGTCAGGCCCATTTCCCACGGCAGCCCCGCGAATTTGATCGAGGTCGCCGGAGAGGCCCCCGTCCCGCCGTTGTGGCCGGAGATCAGGATCACATCCGCCTTCGCCTTCGCCACCCCGGCGGCGATGGTACCGACGCCCGACATCGACACCAGCTTCACCGTGACCTTGGCGCGCGGGTTGATCTGCTTCAGGTCATAGATCAGCTGCGCGAGGTCTTCGATCGAATAGATGTCGTGGTGCGGCGGCGGCGAGATCAGCGTCACGCCCTTGGTCGAATGCCGCAGCCGCGCGATCAGTTCGGTCACCTTCATGCCCGGAAGCTGGCCGCCCTCGCCGGGCTTCGCCCCCTGCGCGACCTTGATTTCCAGTTCCTCGCAATGGTTCAGGTATTCGGCCGTGACGCCGAACCGGCCCGAAGCCACCTGCTTGATCTTCGCCGACGGGTTGTCGCCGTTCGGTTCGGGCACGAAATGCGCCGGATCCTCGCCGCCCTCGCCGCTATCGGATTTCGCGCCGATCCGGTTCATCGCGACGTTCAGCGTCTTGTGCGCCTCGGGCGACAGCGCGCCGAGCGACATGCCGGGCGTGATGAACCGCTTCCGGATCGAGGTGATGCTCTCCACCTCCTCGATCGGCACCGGCTTGCCCAGCGTCTTGATGTCCAGAAGGTCGCGCAGATGGATCGGCGGATTGGCCCGCATCAGCGCGGAATACTGCTTCCACAGGTCATAGCTCGCCCGGTCGCAGGCGGCCTGCAACAGGTGCATGGTCTGCGCTTCCCAGGCGTGCTTTTCGCCGGTGCGCCGCGCCTTGTAGAAGCCGCCGATCGGCAGCACGTCCTGCCCGCCCTTCCAGCCCTTGGCATGGACCTGCTCCAGCTTGTGCTGGATCCCATGCACGCCGATGCCGGAAATCCGCGAATGCATGCCGGGGAAATATTCCGCCACCATCGCGCGGGACAGGCCCACCGCCTCGAAGTTCAGCCCGCCGCGATAGGAGGAGATGATCGAGATCCCCATCTTCGCCATGATCTTCAACAGGCCCGCGTCGATCGCATCGCGGTAGCGGCGCATGTTGTCGACGAGCGAGCCCGACAGCAACCCGCGCTCGATCCGGTCGGCGATCGAATCCTGCGCCAGATAGGGGTTCACCGTGGTCGCCCCCGCGCCGATCAGCACCGCGAAATAATGCGGGTCGATACATTCCGCCGAGCGCACGTTGACCGAGGTGAAGGTCCGCAGCCCCTTGCGCGTCAGCCACGAATGCACCGCGCTGGTCGCGAGGATCATCGGCATCGCGACCTTTTCCGGCGACTGGAATTCATCCGTCAGGACAAGGTGCATCGCGCCCGAACGGACGGCATCCTCCGCCTCGGCCCGGATCCGTTCCAGCCCGCGGTGCAGCGATTCGTTATCCTCGCCCGCCGGGAAGGTGCAGTCGATCACCGTCACCGCCTCGCCGAAGACCTTGAGCATCTGCTCGTATTCCGCCGTCGCGATGAAGGGCGATTCGAGGATCAGGATCTCGGTCTGCGAACTGTCTTCGTCGAGCACGTTCTTCAGGTTGCCGAACCGCGTCTTCAGCGACATCACCCGGCTTTCGCGCAGGCTGTCGATCGGCGGGTTGGTGACCTGGGAGAAGTTCTGCCGGAAGAAATGGCTCAGCGGGCGGTATTGTTTCGAGAGTACCGCGGGCGGCGTGTCGTCGCCCATCGAGGCGATCGCCTCCTTGCCGTCTTCCGCCATCGGCGCGAGGATCTGTTCCAGTTCCTCCACCGAATAGCCCGCCGCGATCTGCCGCTTGCGCAGTTCGGCACCGCTGAAGATGTGCTTCTCCGGCACGTCGCGCATGATCGCGTTCAGATCGACCACATTCTCGACCCATTCGCCGAAGGGCTGGCTGTTGGCGAGCCGGTCCTTGATCTCGCGGTCGTGGTAGAGCTTGCCCTCGCGCATGTCGACGGCGATCATCTGCCCCGGCCCGAGCGCGCCCTTTTCGCGCACGTTCATTTCGTCGACCGGAACCATCCCGGCCTCCGACCCCGCGATCAGGAGCCCGTCGCCGGTGATGACATAGCGCATCGGCCGCAGCCCGTTGCGGTCGAGCCCGCCGCAGACCCAACGGCCATCCGTCATCGCCAGCGCGGCGGGGCCGTCCCAGGGCTCCATCACCGAATTGCAGTAGGCATACATGTCCTGCCACTTCTTCGGCATGTCGGTGGTGGCCTTCGACCAGGCCTCGGGCACCAGCATCGTCTTCGTCATCGGCGCGGACCGCCCGGAGCGCACCATCACCTCGAACACCGCATCCAGCGCGCCGGTATCGGACGAACCCGAGGGGATGATCGGCTTGATGTCCTCGGCCATGTCGCCGAAGGCCGTCGAGGCCATGCGGATCTCGTGCGACTGCATCCAGTTGATGTTGCCCTTGAGCGTGTTGATCTCGCCGTTATGGGCCAGCATGCGGAACGGTTGCGCCAGCCACCATTGCGGGAAGGTGTTGGTGGAATAGCGCTGGTGATAGATCGCGAAGGCGCTCTCGAACCGCTCGTCCTTCAGGTCCGGATAGAATTCCGACACATGTTCGGCCAGCATCATCCCCTTGTAGATGATGCTGCGGCAGGACAGCGAACAGATATACAGCCCCGAGATCTGCGCCGCGATGGCGGCCTTCTCGATCCGGCGGCGGATGATGTAAAGCTCGCGCTCAAAGGCCTCCGGGTCGATGTCCTTTTCGCAGCGGATCAGGATCTGTTCGATTTCGGGCCGTGTGGCATTGGCCTTTTCGCCCAGAACGTCGGTGTTCACCGGAACGTGGCGCCAGCCGTAGATGTAATGCCCCATGCGGAGCACTTCGGTTTCCACGATCGTGCGGCAGCGTTCCTGCGCGCCGAAATCCGTGCGCGGCAGGAAGACCTGACCGACCGCGATCAGCTTGTCCATGTCGGGCTCATGCCCGGTGCGGCGAACCTGATCGTAGAAGAACGGCACCGGGATCTGCACATGGATGCCCGCGCCGTCGCCGGTCTTGCCATCCGCATCGACCGCGCCGCGGTGCCAGATCGAGCGCAGCGCCTCGATCCCGGAATTGACGACCTTGCGGCTCGCCTTGCCGTCGAGCGACACCACCAGCCCGACACCGCAGGAAGCATGCTCGTCCTCCTCGCGGAACAGCGAATGCTCCGCCATCCACTTGCGCTTGGCTTCCTCTGCGGCGACCCAGGCCTCGTCGTATTTCGTCATGTCTAGTGCCTCCTCAGAGAGTGGGTTGCGTCGGGATGGGCGACACGCCAGTCATCATCATGTCGCAGTCATGGTCGGGTTTGGCCGCGCCAAAACCCTTGTCGCCGGGAAAGGCGAAACTCACCGGCGCCTCGAAGGTCGAAACGCTGTCGCCTTGCGCGTTTTCAAACGTCTCGCGGTCGCCGAAGAACACCCGCATCTCGCGGCTGATGAACTGCGTGCCCGTGCGGGTGGCGATCAGGTTGCCCTCCGCATCCAGCACCTTCAGCTCGAATTCCGTCTGTTCCAGCGGCACCTTGTCGATGGTCTGCACCCGCCCCGTCAGCCGGTCATGGCCGACATAGCGCCGCACATCCCCCATGTTCGACAGGGTGACGAAATCATAGTCGTCCCGCCCCGTCGCCAGCAGCGTGGAGAAGGACGCCGCATCCGCAGAGCTCGCCGGATCCAGCAGATCGACCGTTCCGGTATTCAGGTCGATGCTTTCCAGCCAGCGGGTTTCGCGGTCGATATGGGTCCGGAAATATTCCCCCTCGCCATCCGCATAGGAAATCCAGCGGTCCCCCGCCGGATCGCCGGAACAGCGATACAGATTCGCCACCTGGCAGGAATGGCTCTGAACCGTGACGTCCAGCGTGCAGCCGCGCGGCGGCTGAAACGCCGCCCCGGCTGCGGCGGGGCCGGCCCCCGCCACGATCGCAATCAGTGCCGCGCGCACAAGCATCGCCATCCTCACTCGGCCGCGACGCGTCCCGCGCCGTCGAGGTATCTGACGATCTCCGCTCCGGCCTCGCGACCGTCCCGGATCGCCCAGACCACCAGCGAAGCGCCGCGCACGATGTCGCCCACCGCGTAAACGCCGGGCAGCGAGGTCGCATGGGTGCCGAAATCGGCCTTGACCGTGCCCCAACGGGTGGTCTCCAGCGCATCGACGCCCCACATCTGCGGCAGGTTCTCGGGCTCGAAGCCGAGCGCCTTGATCACCAGATCGGCCTCTTCCTCGTAGATCCCGCCCTCGATCGGTTCGGGCGACTGGCGGCCCGAGGCATCCGGCGCGCCAAGGCGCATCTTCTGGATCGACACTTTCGAGACCGGATTGCCGCTGAACCCCTTCGGCGCCGCGAGCCAGACGAATTCGACGCCCTCTTCCTCGGCGTTCTGCACCTCGCGCTGCGAACCCGGCATGTTCGCCCGGTCGCGGCGGTAAAGGCATTTGACCGAGGTCGCGCCCTGCCGGATCGCGGTGCGCACGCAGTCCATCGCCGTGTCGCCGCCGCCGACGACGATCACGCGCTTGCCCTCGGCGTTCAGGGTGCCATCCTCGAATTCCGGCACGTCATCGCCGAAGCTCTTCTTGTTCGACGCGGTGAGATAGTCGATCGAGCGCACGATCCCCGCCGCCTCCGCACCCGGATCGGTGAGCTCGCGGGTCTTGTAAACCCCCGTCGCGATCAGCACCGCATCATGCTTGCCCCGGATCGCGTCAAAGGACAGATCCACGCCGACATTGCAGTTCAGCACGAATTCCACACCGCCCTCTTCGAGCTGCTTCACGCGGCTCATCACGATGTCCTTTTCCAGCTTGAAGCCGGGGATGCCATAGGTCAGCAGCCCGCCCGCGCGGTCCGACCGTTCATAGACCGTCACCTGCACCCCCGCGCGGCGCAGCACATCCGCCGCCGCCAGGCCGCCCGGGCCGCCGCCGATGATGCCGACACTCTCCGCACGCTCGACACCCGGCCGGATCGGCTTGACCCAACCCATGTCCCAGGCGGTATCGGTGATGTATTTCTCGATCGCGCCGATCGTCACCGTGCCGTGGCCCGATTGTTCGATCACGCAATTGCCTTCGCACAGCCGGTCCTGCGGGCAGATCCGGCCGCAGATTTCCGGGAAGGTATTCGTCGCCTGGCTGATCGCATAGGCTTCTTCCAGCCGCCCCTCGGCGGTCAGGCGCAGCCAGTCCGGGATGTTGTTATGCAGCGGGCAATGCGTATGGCAGTAGGGCACGCCGCACTGGCTGCACCGGCTGGCCTGCTCGGCCGCCTTCGCATCCGCAAATTCGCGGTAGATCTCATGGAAATCATGCGACCTCGCCGTGGCATCGCGCTTTTCGGGGGTTTCCCGCGCGGTGTGAACGAATTTGAGCATGCGTTGCTGAGCCATGGCTGCGCCTCCCAGGATGCCTGTGTGGGTGCGACACACCTACACCGCTTCAAAACCAATTAAAAGTCATCAATACTGACCCAAATACGGTAAAAAACAAATCCGCCGGAAGAATTGCATCCGGCGGATCGGAAATGTAGGACAGCTTGTATTACCTATCTGTCAGTAGCCCGCCAGAAGTGCGAACAGCGCAATCGTTCCGACGATGATTCGCCACCAGCCGAACAGGCCGTAGCCATGCTTGCTGACGAACCCGAGCAGCCCCCGCACCACGATCACCGCCGCGATGAAGGCCGCAACGAACCCGACCGCGATCAGGTTCATGTCGCCCGCATTCAGCGCATCACGGTTTTTATAAAGATCATAGGCGAAAGCGCCCGCCATCGTCGGCATCGACAGGAAAAAGCTGAATTCCGCGGCAGCGCGCTTTGAAACGCCCAAAAGCATGGCGCCCACGATGGTGGACCCCGAGCGCGACACCCCCGGAACCATCGCGAGGCACTGGAAGAAGCCGATCTTCACCGCGGCCGAAATCGGCAGCCGCATCGCATCGTCATGGCGCACCGTGAGCTTCATCCGGTCGACCCACAGCAGCACGAAACCGCCCAGGATCAGCATGACCGCGATCAGCATCGGCGTCTCGAACAGCACCGTCTTGATGAAGCCATGCGCCAGCACGCCGATCACCACCGCCGGCAGGAAGGCCAGGAAGATCGACAGGATGAACCGCCGGGCCTGCGGATCATGCGGCGCGGCGGCGAAGACGGCGGCCAGCCGCTTTGCATAGACGCCGACGATCGCGAAGATGGCGCCGAGCTGGATCACCACCTCGAAGGTCTTGCCGGTCGAATGGAAGCCAAGAAAATGACCGGCCAACAGGATGTGGCCGGTCGAGGAGACGGGAAGGAATTCCGTAAGGCCTTCAAGAAGCCCCAGAATACCCGCTACGATGGTATCGTTCATGATCAGAGTGTCTTACGCAGGTTTTTCGCCGAGGCCTTGATCGCCTCATATTGGCCGCTCTTGCGGAACCGCCACAGATAATCGGGCAGCACCGCGCCCATGGCCGTCGGCACGATGCCGAGCGTATCGAAGCTCTGCGCATCGGGCGAGACGATGTTGTCCACCTTCAGCCCGCGGAGCTGGTCGCGCGTCAGCAGCTTGTTGCTGACCAGCCCGAAGGTCGCGCCCTGCACCGTGTCGCCGAGGGTCGCGATGATCGCGGCGACAAAACCGGGCAGGCCGATCACGCCACGGCGCCGCTCGATCACACCCAGCATCCGGGTCGCCAGGCCGCGCATCGTATCCACATCCGGCCCGCCGAGTTCACAGGTGCCCTCGACCCCGCCGTCGAGCGCCAGCACCGCCACCCGCGCCACGTCATCGACATAGACCGGTTGCAGCCGGGTCTTCGGCGCCACGACCGCCATCACCGGCCCGATCAGGGACAGCGCGGCGAGCTTGTTGAAGAAATGGTCCTCGGTGCCGAACATCACCGAAGGCCGCAGGATCACCGCCGACGGGAAGGCGCCGCGCACCGCGGCCTCGCCCGCCGCCTTGGACCGCGCATAGGCGCTGGACAACTCCGCATCCGCGCCGAGCGCGGAGACATGGACCAGCCGCGCGACACCCAGTTCCGCCGCGGTCCGCGCGATCAGGCGCGCGCCCTCGACATGCACGGCGTCAAAACGGTTCTTGCCGCTTTCGGCCAGGATACCGACACAGTTCACCACCGCATCGGCCCCCTGCATCGCGGCGCGCACGCTTGCGGCATCGCGGATGTTGCACAGCACGGGCTCGACCTGGCCGACCGCGCCATAGGGCTTCGTGAACAGGGCTTCGTTCGGACGGCGGCAGGCGATGCGGATGCGCCAGCCCTCCCGGGCCAGCCGCCGCGCGATGTAGCGGCCCAGAAAGCCGCTGCCGCCGTAGATCGTGACAAGTTTGGACATCGGTTCCGGACCCCTCGGTCGCCTTGAAATCCTTCCCTGATTACCGCCAACCCCCTGTTGGAACAAGGGGGATGGGACAATTCGCACGATCGCGTTCCGAAGGCGCGAAAAGATTGCGCAAAAATCGTCGGTATGGCTGTTGACACTCCCCAAGCGCCCCGGTAAACCCCGGCTCACGAAGACGCCCAGATGGCGGAATTGGTAGACGCGCACGGTTCAGGTCCGTGTGCCGCAAGGCGTGGAGGTTCGAGTCCTCTTCTGGGCACCAAATCCCGCGAAAAGCCGTTCGACCCTCGGGTCGGGCGGCCTTCGTCTTTTCCGGCCCTGACATCGCCCCCGACAATAGCGCCGCCCCGCATGGCGTTCGCCTGCCCGACTACGGGCCGCGCCGCCCACAGGCGCGGGGATTGAAAATCGGGAGCGGTCGCCCCGGCTGGTGTTCCACGGGCGGGGATAGGGTGTCACCGATGCGCCAAAATCAAACGGGCGCCGCAGGGGCGCCCGTTCGCGAAGGATCAGCCCAGCACGCTGTCGCAGCGCGCGCAGGTATGCGGGTGCCGGTGCGTGCCCACATCGGGCAGGATCTTCCAGCAGCGCTCGCATTTCTCGCCCTGCGCGGGCTCGAAGACCACCGCGACTCCCGGCACTTCGGGCAGGCGGAAGGCCTCCGCCGGAGCGGGATCGGTGCTGAGCGTCAGGCCCGAAGTGATGCACAGATCGGCGAAATCCGCCGACCGCAGCGCCCCGGCCAGATCGGCATCCTCGACATGCACCACCGGCGCGGCCTCAAGCGAGGCACCGATGACCTTGGCCGTGCGCTGTACCTCCAGCGCGGCGGTGACGGCGCGGCGGGCGCGGCGGATCCCCTCCCATTTCGCGGCAAGCGCGGCATCGCGCCACTCCGCCGGAACCGGGACGAAATCCTGCAAATGCACCGAGCCATCCTCCGACGGGAAACGGCTGAGCCAGACGTCTTCCATCGTGAAGGGCAGGATCGGCGCGAGCCAGGTCGTCAGGTGGTGGAACAGCAGGTCCATCACCGTCCGCGCGGCGCGGCGGCGCGGGCTGTCGGGCGCATCGCAATACAGCGCATCCTTGCGCACGTCGAACCAGAAGGAGGACAGATCCACCGTGCAGAAGTTGAACAGCGCCTGGAACACCCCCGCGAAGTTGAACGCCCGGTAATCCGCCCGCACCTGCGCATCCAGCTCCGCCAGACGGTGCAGCACCCAGCGTTCCAGTTCCGGCATCCCGGCCACCGGCAGGCGTTCGGCTTCGTCGAAATCCTTCAGCGCGCCGAGCATGAAGCGCAGCGTGTTGCGCAGCCGCCGGTAGCTGTCGGCGGTGCCCTTCAGGATCTTCGGCCCGATCCGCTGATCGGCGGTGTAATCGGTCTGCGCCACCCAGAGCCGCAGGATATCGGCGCCGTATTCGTCGATCACCTGCTGCGGCGCGACGGTATTGCCAAGCGATTTGGACATCTTCATGCCCTTCTCGTCCAGCGTGAAGCCATGTGTCACCACATTGCGATAGGGCGCGCGGCCGATCGTGGCGCAGGCTTGCAGCATCGAGGAATGGAACCAGCCGCGATGCTGGTCGGTGCCCTCAAGATAGACATCCGCGATCCCGTCCGGCGTGCCATCGGGCCGGTCGCGCAGCACGAAGGCATGGGTCGAGCCGCTATCGAACCACACGTCGAGCACGTCGAACACCTGCTCATAGCCCGCCGGATCGACGACACCCGCCAGCACCTGCTCCTTGAAGCCCGGCACATACCAGACATCGGCGCCGTCCTTTTCGAAGGCGGCGACGATGCGGGCATTGACCGTCTCATCGCGCAGCAGGAAGTCCGGATCGGTCGGCTTCGCGCCCTTTCTGGTGAAGCAGGCCAGCGGCACGCCCCAGGCGCGCTGACGGCTCAGCACCCAGTCGGGCCGGGTTTCCATCATCGAATGCAGCCGGTTGCGGCCCGATTGCGGGGTGAACTTCACCAGCTCCTCGATCGAGCGCAGCGCGCGCTTGCGGATCGTGTCGCCGTATTCACCCTTGCCGTCATGCAGGCCGAAGTCGATCGCGGCGAACCATTGCGGCGTGTTGCGATAGATCACCGGCGCCTTCGAGCGCCACGAATGCGGGTAGCTGTGCTTGATCTTGCCCTTCGCCAGCAGGGCACCCGCATAGGCCAGCTGCTTGATGTTCGAGACGTTCGCCGGGCCTTCCTTGCCGTTCTGGTCAAGGATCGCCTCGCCCCCGAAGATCGGCAGATCCTTGCGATAGCTGCCATCGGCCTCGACGTTATAGGTCATCGGCAGGTGGAATTTGACGCCAAGCTGATAGTCGTCATCGCCATGCGACGGCGCGGTATGGACAAAGCCCGTCCCGGCATCATCCGTCACATGCTCGCCCGGCAGCATCGGCACGTCATAATCCCATTCGCCATTCCCGCCTTCCACCCCGCGATAGGGGTGCGCCAGAATGGTGCCCTCGAATTCCGCGGGCGACACGTCGCGCAGCCGGGTCCATTCCGTGACCTTCGCCGCGGATTTGACGTTTTCGGCCAGCGCATCGGCCAGAACCAGCGTTTCGCCCACGACCGCCGTGGATTTCTCATCCACCGCATCGACGCGATACAGGCCATAGGCAATGCCCGCGCTATAGGCCACCGCGCGGTTTTGCGGGATGGTCCAGGGCGTCGTCGTCCAGATCACCACCGAGGATTGCAGCAGCTGCGTATCCATGCAGCCGTCCAGTTCCGGGAAAGTCCCGGCGGAGGCGACCTTGAACCGCACCCAGATCGTGTGGCTGGTGTGGTCGTGATATTCGATCTCGGCCTCGGCCAGCGCGGTCTTTTCGACGGGCGACCACATCACCGGCTTCGAGCCCTGATAGAGCGCGCCGTTCATCAAAAGCTTCATGAACTCCCCGGCGATCACCGCCTCGGCGTGGTAGTCCATCGTCAGATAGGGATCGTCCCAGTTGCCGATCACGCCCAGGCGCTTGAATTCCTCGCGCTGGATCCCCACCCATTTCTGCGCGAAGGCGCGGCACTCCTGCCGGAAGGCAACCTTGTCCACCTCGTCCTTGTTGAGGCCCTTGGCGCGGTACTGCTCCTCGATCTTCCATTCGATCGGCAGGCCGTGGCAGTCCCAGCCCGGCACATAGCGCGCATCATGCCCCATCATCTGATGCGAGCGCACGACGATATCCTTGATCGTCTTGTTCAGCGCATGGCCGATGTGCAGGTTGCCGTTGGCATAGGGCGGGCCGTCATGCAGCACGAAGGGCGCGCGGGCGCCGCCCTTGGCGCGCAACTGGCCATAGATGTCGAGCCGCGCCCAGCGGGCCAGCCATTCGGGTTCGCGCACGGGCAGACCGGCACGCATCGGAAAATCGGTTTCGGGCAGGAAAACGGTGTCGCGGTAGTCGACACCCGTTTCAGTGGTGGTTTCGCTGGTCATCGGATGGTCCTGTAGGGAACGGGCGCAATCCGGCGCCCCTGGCTTCTGGCTCACATCTCCCGGCAACCCTGACGCGTCAGAGCGCCGGGCCGGTAATTCGATGGATATGCGCGTGCCGGATCATGCGCGCCTTATAGGCAAGGGGCCGGTGCGCGGCAAGCGGGCTCTTGCCTGCCGCGCCCGCCCCGGATAGCGAAGACGGATCCACCGTCCCGGAGGGGTCATGTCGCTTCCCGTCTTTCTTGCCGTGATGGGCGCCGCGCTGTTGCATGCGGTGTGGAACGCGCTCCTGCGCCGGGGCGGGTCGAAGGTGCGGACGATGGCGCTGATGTCGGTGGCGGAAATGGGCATCGGCGCGGCGATCGCGCTCAGCCGGCCCTTGCCGCATCCGGCGGCGTGGAAATGGCTCGCGGCCACCACCGTCGCGCAGATGGCCTATAAATTCTGCCTCGCGCAGGCCTATCAGCGCGGCGACCTCAGCCGGGTCTATCCGCTGGCGCGCGGCACGGCGCCGATGCTGGTCGCGCTGGTCTCCGCCCTGTTCGCGATCGACCAGATCTCGGCCGGGGGGTATCTGGGGATCGGCCTGCTGGGGATCGGGTTGCTGTTCATGGCGCGCGACAGTTTCCGCACCGGCGAGGGTCTGCGGATGCTGCCCTTCGCGCTCGGCTCCGCCGTCGCCACCGCCAGCTATACGCTGATCGACGGGATCGGCGGGCGGGTGTCGGGCGATGTCATCGGCTATGTCGGCTGGCTTCTGCTGTTCAGCGGCGCGAGCTTTTCCGCCGCCACCGCGTTGCACCGCCCCACCCTGTTGCGCGCCGTGCCGCGAGAATGGGTGATGGCGGTGGGGGCGGCGCTGATCTCCTATATCGCCTATGCCGTGCCGGTCTGGGCGATGACGCGGGCGCCGATCGCGCTGGTCGCCGTGCTGCGCGAGACCTCGATCCTGTTCGCGGTGCTGATCGGCTGGCTGGTGTTCCGCGAGAGGATGACACCCGGCAAGGCGCTGGCCGCCGGGCTGATCGTGGCGGGGGTGATGATGACACGGGTCTAGAACGGCACGTCATCTGCATGATCGGCGGGTTTCAGGAACCCGGCCTTCACATGCTTCGGCCCGGCCTTGTCGAATTCGATCACCAGCGTATCGCCATCGACCTCCATCACCTCGCCATAGCCGAATTTCACGTGAAACACTCGGTCGCCGATCTGGAACGGCACCGGCTCGGCATCGACCACCACGGGTTTGCGCGCGGGCGTGGCGGGGCCGCGCGACTGCATCCGCTTCCAGCCCGGCGAATTGTAGACATCGGCCTGGGTCGCGCGCTCCTCGATCCCGCTCGACCGCATCCCCCCGCCATAAAGCCCCGGCGCCGTCAGCACATCGACATGCCGCGCCGGGAGTTCGTCGATGAACCGCGACGGCATCTGCGACTGCCACTGACCATAGACCCGCCGGTTACCGGCAAAGGAAATGGTGCACAGCCGCTCCGCCCGGGTGATGCCGACATAGGCCAGCCGCCGTTCTTCCTCCAAAGACTTCTGCCCGCCCTCGTCCAGCGCGCGCTGGCTCGGGAACAGGCCATCCTCCCAGCCGGGCAGCAAGACCACCGGAAATTCCAGCCCCTTCGCCCCGTGCAAAGTCATGATCGAAACCTTGTCCTCGCCCTCGCCGCTGTCATTGTCCATGATCAGCGCGACATGTTCGAGAAAGCCCTGAAGGTTCTCGAACTGCTCCAGCGCCTTCACCAGCTCCTTGAGGTTTTCGAGCCGGCCGGGCGCCTCGGGCGTCTTGTCGTTGAGCCACATCTCGGTGTAGCCGGATTCCTCCAGAATGGTCTCCGCCAGCCGGATATGGTCTTCCCCCTCCAGCACCGCCGCGTGCCAGCGCCCGATCCCCTCGACCAGGCCGCGCAGATGCCCCGCCGCCTTGCCCGAGATCACGCCCTGCTGCACCGCGCCCCGCGCGCCGAGGACCAGCCCCACGCCCGCCTCGCGCGCGACGCGCTGGATCGCCTGCTGCGCCTTTTCGCCCAGGCCGCGCTTCGGCGTGTTCACCACGCGCTCAAAGGCCAGATCGTCATCGGGCGAGACCGCCAGCCGGAAATAGGCCATGGCATCGCGGATTTCCAACCGCTCGTAGAAGCGCGGGCCGCCGATCACCCGATAGGGCAGGCCGATCGACAGGAAGCGGTCCTCGAACGCCCGCATCTGATGCGAGGCGCGCACCAGAATCGCCTGATCGTCGAGCCGCATCGGCGGCAGGCCATGGGCGCCGTGGCGCAGGGCCTCGATCTCCTCGCCGATCCAGCGCGCCTCTTCCTCGCCATCCCAATGGCCGATCAGGCGCACCTTCTGGCCGCCCTTCGCCTCGGTCCAGAGCGTCTTGCCCAGCCGCCCCGCATTCGCCGAAATCAGCCGGGACGCCGCCGCGAGGATATGCTCGGTCGAGCGGTAGTTCTGTTCGAGCCGGACCACCTTGGCGCCGGGAAAATCCTTCTCGAAGCGCAGGATATTGCCCACCTCGGCGCCGCGCCAGCCATAGATCGACTGGTCGTCATCCCCCACGCAGCAGATGTTGCGATGCCCCTGCGCCAGCAGCCGCAGCCAGAGGTATTGCGCGATATTGGTGTCCTGATATTCGTCCACCAGAATATAGCGGAACCAGCGCTGATACTGTTCCAGCACATCCGGGCGGCTTTGGAAGATCGTCACCATATGCAGCAGCAGATCGCCGAAATCGACCGCATTGAGCGTGATCAGCCGGTCCTGATAGGCGGCATAAAGCTCGGTCCCGCGATGGTTGAAGGCCCCCGCCTCCGATGACGGCACCTTTTCGGGCGTCAGCGCGCGGTTCTTCCACCCGTCGATCAGCCCGGCGAGCGTGCGCGCGGGCCAGCGCTTTTCATCCATATTCGCGGCGACGATCAACTGCTTCATCAGCCGGATCTGGTCGTCGGTATCCAGAATGGTGAAATTCGGCCGCAGCGTGGCGGTATGGCCGGTTTCGACCAGATCATCCGCCCGCCCGCCCACATCGCGCGAAATCAGCTCCGCATGGCGGCGCAGCAGCTTGACGCAGACCGAGTGGAAGGTGCCGAGCCACGGCATCCCTTCGACCGAATCGCCCAGCAGGCGGCCGATGCGGTCCTTCATCTCCCGCGCGGCCTTGTTGGTGAAGGTCACGGCAAGGATCTCGTTCGGGCGCGCCTTGCCGGTGTGGATCAGATGCGCGATCCGCGCCGTCAGCGCCCGGGTCTTGCCCGTGCCCGCCCCCGCCAGCATCAAGACCGGGCCATCCAGCGCCTCGACCGCCGCGCGCTGCGCCTCGTTCAGCCCGTCCAGATAGGGCGCGGGCCGCGCCGCCATCGCGCGTTGCGAGAGGCTCACCGCCCCTTCGAAAGGATCGTCAAAATCACTCATGCGCGCAATCTAGCCACCCAAAGCACGGAAGCCAAGGATGTTCCCTTTCCGTTCGATCACTTCCGCCCCAGAGGCAGCGCCCCGGTCACCAGCGCCACCCCCACAACGATGCCGATGCAGGCAATGATCTGGAACGGCCCCGGCACCTCGCCGGTGACGGGAATCCCCACCAGCATCGCGGTGACAGGCGACAGCCCGGTGATCGCCGCGGTCTTCGACGGGCCGATGATCCGCACCGCCATGGCGAATGTCAGCAGCGCGACGAAGCCCGCCAGCACCCCCTGAATCAGGATCTGCGCGATCCAGAGCGGCAGGGGCGCCTGCGCCGCGCGGGCAAGATCGTCGGGCAGCCCCGGCGCCATCACCGGCAGCGCCAGCACCAGCGACCAGAAGGCGACATAGGCGGTGGCCTCGATCCCGCTCAGGCCGCTGGCGCGCAGGCTGATGGTATAGACCGCCCAGGAAAGCGCCCCCGCCAGAACCAGCGCATGGCCCAAAAGCCGGTTCCCCGCGCCGCCCGTACCGGTGGCGACGATCAGCACCACCCCCGCCGCGATCAGCGCAAGGCCCAGCCTGCGCGCGGGCGCGAACCGCTCGCCAAAGATCAGCGCCGACAGCCCCGCCACCCACAGCGGCACCGTCCCCGGCAACAGCGGCCCGACATCGGCAACCGGCGCATGGCGCAACCCGGCGCCCACCAGAAAGATATAGGGCGCGCCGGAAAACAACAGTCCGATCCGCGCGGGCCAGCCCACCGCGCGCGGCACCAGCCGCATCCGCCACAGCACCGGCAGCAACAGCAGCGCGGTAAAGCCGAACCGGATCAGGATCAGCACCGAGGGCGTGAAATACCCCGGCCCGCCCACCGCGACCCGGGTGCCGACCATCCAGCTGGTCCAGATCGCCAGCGTCACCAGCCCCGCCAGAACGCCGAAAACCGGCCGCGTGGGTGTCATGAAATGACCTAGCCCCCATGGACCAGCGAGGCAAACAGCCGCGGGTCGAGGCTCTGGCTCGCGAAGGTCGGCCCCTCGGTCAGCAGGGCCACGGCGTCATGGCTGTGCAGGCTTTCCTGATGGCTCACCACCACGCGGAAATCCCCCACCCGCGGATCGGCCAGAAGCCCGCCCGCAAAGGCGCGCACCGCATCCTCGACGAAAATCGGGTTCGCGGCGTTGAGTTCGGCGAAGGCCTGCTCGTCCTCGCGCTTCACCATCACCTGGGTTTCGGTGGGCACGGCGGCGCGGGCAATGTCGATCAGATCCTCGAACCACAGCAGCCCGCCGTCTTCGTTCAGCACCGCCGAGATCCGCGCCACCGACCGCTGCGAATGCGGCGTCGCAAGCTGCCCGCGTGTGCGCCGGGCGTGTTCCGACAGTTCCAGCGAACAGGGGCAGGTCGAGGAATAGACGTAATCCAGATGGATCACCTTCAGCCGCGCCCCCGCCGTATCCACGATTTCCAGCGCGATGTCGTAATACTGCCAGCCGGACAGGCCAGACCGCAGGCTGCCGATCCGGGTCGGGAAGGAGAACCGCATCATCAGCCGGGCATCGAAACTGTCCAGGTGGTCCTTGTAGTCGTCAAGCGCCGCCGCCATCACCTCGAACGAAAACCGCTGTTCGGCATGGGCGTAGAAGGAGCGCATCACCCGCGACATGTTGATGCCCTTCTTCCCGGCATCAAGGCTCACCGTCCCGGTGACCGAGGTTTCAAGCGTCAGATCCCCCCCGTCCCGCGTCCGGTAGCGGATCGGCAGGCGGAAGTTCGAGATGCCGACATGTTCGATCCGCGTCCGCGCGCCGACGATCAGCGAGGCCGGGCCGTTCTGCAAATCCGGCAGCGTGGCGCGATAGGCTTCATCGACCGGGAAATCCGGGTCATATTGCCGGCTGAGGTCCGGATAATTCGACAGCACATGCCCCGGTAGCAGCCGCGCGATCGCCGGATCCAGCCGCGCCACCTCGGCCGGATCGGCGGCCTCGGCCCAGGCCCGCAGCACCTCAAGCGCCGCTTTCGCTTCGTCGCTGTCGGGCAGGCGGGTGCGGATGTTCATCGGGATCCTCGCGAAAAGACGGCGCCCGGCACCATATGGGCCGGGCGCATTCGTTTTCCAAGCGGAAATCAGGCGGCGTCCAGCGCGCCCAGCACATCGCCGATCAGGTCCGCGCTATCCTCGATCCCCATCGACACCCGCACCATGCCCGGGGTGATGCCGATCAGGGCGCGCTCTTCCTCGGTCAGGTTCTTGTGCGTC
Source organism: Paenirhodobacter sp. (assembly GCF_047600745.1). GTDB lineage: Bacteria > Pseudomonadota > Alphaproteobacteria > Rhodobacterales > Rhodobacteraceae > Rhodobacter. The sequence goes on from NZ_JASGKI010000004.1 coordinate 1,774,355, forward strand.
GTGGTCGGCGGATGCGTCGCGATCGACTTGGCATCGCCGAGGTTGTTCGAGATCGAAATGACCCGCATCGCATTCAGGAACCGGAACGCGGCTTCCTTCCCGCCCGCAAGGTCCAGACAGAACAGCGTGCCGCCCGAGCCCATCTGCGCCATCGCCAGATCATGCTGCGGATGCGTCTTGAGCCCCGGATAGATCACCCGCGCCTTGGCATGACCCTGAACCGCCTCGGCCACCGCCTGCGCATTCGCCGCCTGCGCCCGGACCCGCAGGTCGAGCGTGGTCAGCCCGTTGAGCATGATCCAGGCGTGGAACGGGCTCATCGCGCCGCCGGTATGTTTCACATAGGTCTCCAGCGGGCCGCGGATGAACTCATGCGTGCCCAGAACGACGCCGCCAAGTGCGCGCCCGCCGCCGTCGATATGCTTCGTCGCCGAATAGACGATGACATCGGCGCCCAGTTCCGCCGCCTTCGAGAAGATCGGCGAGGCGAAGGCATTGTCCACCACCACCTTCGCGCCGACCGAATGCGCGGCCTTCGCCACGGCGGCAATGTCGATCACCTCAAGCCCGGGGTTCGACACGCTTTCAAAGAAGCAGACCTTCGTGTTCGCCTTCACCGCGCGCGCCCAGTTATCGGGCACGGCGCCGTCGATCAGCGTGACGTCGACGCCGAACTGGCCCAGCACCTTGAGCACATGCAGGCAGGAGCCGAACATCTGCCGCGCGGCGACGACATGATCGCCCGCCTTGAGCTGCGACATCAGCGCCCCGTTCACCGCCGCCATGCCGGAGGCACAGGCAAAGGCATCCTCGGTGCCCTCGATCGCGGACATCCGGTCCTCGAACATCCGGGTCGTCGGGTTGCCGTAGCGCGCATAGATGAATTCGTCCGGTCCCGAGGAAACGAACCGCGCCTCGGCGACCTCGGCGGAAGGATAGACGAAGCCCTGGGTGAGGAAGAGCGCCTCCGCCATTTCGCCATACTGGCTGCGGCGGATGCCTTCATGCACGAGCTTCGTCCGGGTTTTCCAATCCTGGGTCATTGGAACTGCCTCCTGGCTGCAAGGTGACCCGGCCTAGCGCCGCGCGCGCCCGAAAGTCAACCGGGGGCGTTTCCATTCAACAAAGCGAATGAACCGCCCGGCTGGCTTGGGCCAACTGGACGCAACCGCAGCAATGCCGCGAGACGGACGGAACGTGGCGCGGGGAGAGGGCCGCCCCGCGCCACGGAGCCGTGGCTGGCCCGCCCCGGCTCAGGCCGTCCAGTCCGGCGCGACGGAGGCCGCGATCGAACTGTCCAGCGCCTCGAAGGCACTGAGGCCGATGGTGTCGTAAAGCTCGGCCCGGGTCTGCATCTCCGGGATCATCGCCGTGGTGGCGCCGTCGCGCGCGAGCGTGGCATAAAGCCTTGCCTGCGCCTTGTTCGCCACGCGCAGCGACGACACCGGCCAGATCACCATGTCATAGCCCAGATCCTGAAACTCCTGTGCCGTGAGCGCGGGCGTCCGGCCAAATTCGGTCATGTTGGCGAGGAGCTTCACCCCCGGAAGCGCGGCGCGGACCTCCCTGAACATCTCGACCGAGGTCAGCGCCTCGGGGAAGATCGCATCGGCCCCGGCCTCGATATACAGCCGCGCCCGCGCCACCGCGCCCTCGATCCCCTCGCGCGCCGCCGCATCCGTCCGCGCGATGATCACCAGATCGCGCCGCGCCCGCGCCGCCGCCGCCACCTTCGCCGCCATGTCGCTGGCCAGGGCCAGCTTCTTGTCGTTCAGATGGCCGCATTTCTTCGGCAGGAGCTGATCCTCCAGATGCACCGCGCCCGCGCCCGCATCCTCGAAGCTGCGCACCATGTGCATGACGTTCAGCGCCTCGCCATAGCCGGTATCGCCATCGACCAGCAGCGGCAGGCCCGAGGCCCGCGCGATCTGCCGGATGAAGAAGGCCACCTCGTCCACCGTGATGATCCCCAGATCCGGGATCCCCATGCTGGCCGTCATCGCCGCGCCGGAGAGGTAAAGCGCATCGAACCCGGCGGCCTTCGCCTGTAGCGCCGCCTGCCCGTTATGCGCGCCGGGCAGCTTCAGGATGCCGGGGCGGGACAGCGCATTGCTGAACCGCTGGCCCGCCGGGACGTTCGGAAGATCGGAACCGATCAGATAGGGCATGGTCTCACTCCGGATGGGCGGTCAGCAGGCCGCCGCGCTGCGCGATGGGCAGGAACTTGCGATCCTCCGGCCCGATGTAATGGGCCGAGGGCCGGATGATCTTGTTGTCGAGCCGCTGTTCCACCACATGCGCGCCCCAGCCCGCCGTGCGGGAGATGACGAAGATCGGCGTGAACATCGCCGTCGGCACGCCCAGCAGGTGATAGGAAACGGCGGAATACCAGTCGAGGTTCGGGAACATCTGCTTCGCGTCCCACATCACGGCCTCGATCCGCTCGGCCACGTCGAACATCCTCATCGACCCGGCTTCTTCGGCCAGTTGCCGCGCGACGCGCTTGATGACGACATTGCGCGGGTCCGCGACGGTATAGACCGGATGGCCGAAGCCGATCACCACCTCCTTCGCCTCTACCCGCCGCCGGATGTCCTGTTCGGCCGCGTCGGGGGTGGGGTAGCGCTTCTGGATCTCGAAGGCCATTTCGTTCGCGCCGCCGTGCTTCGGCCCGCGCAAGGCGCCGATGGCACCTGCGACGCAGGAATAGACATCCGACCCCGTGCCGGCGATGGTCCGCGCGGTGAAGGTCGAGGCGTTGAACTCATGCTCGGCATAGAGGATCAGCGTCGTGTGCATCGCCTTCACATGCGCGGGCGTGGCCGGGTGGCCGTGCAGCAGATGCAGGAAATGCCCCGCGATACTGTCGTCGTCGGTTTCGACCGTGATCCGCCGCCCGTTCTGGCTATAATGATACCAGTAGAGCAGCATCGAGCCCTGCGCCGCGATCAGCCGGTCGGCGATGTCACGCGCGCCGGGGGTGTTGTGGTCGGCGGCCTCCGGCAGCGCGCAGCCCATGGCCGAGACGCCCGAGCGCAGCACATCCATCGGATGCGCCGCCGCCGGGATCGCCTCCAGCGTCGCGCGCACCGCCTGCGGAAGGCCCCTGAGCGCCCTCAGCTTCGCCTTGTAGGCACTCAGTTCCGCCGCCGTCGGCAGGCTGCCGTGGATCAGCAGATGCGCGATCTCCTCGAATTCGCAGGTCTCCGCGATGTCGAGGATGTCATAACCCCGATAATGCAGGTCGTTCCCGCTCTGGCCCACCGAACACAGCGCGGTATTCCCCGCGACCACGCCCGACAGCGCCACCGACTTCTTCGGTTTCCTGACGTCGCTCATTTCGCCCCCCGGTCGAAGATGCCATGCGGACGCGGCGCGCCGAGCAGGCCCGCATCCACCACGAAGTTCAGCTCCGTCAGATCCGCGAGATCCGGCAGGCTTTCCGCCGCCGTCAGGAACCGTTGCTGCTCCACCGGGGCGATCACCCCTTCCGAAAGCGTCAGGAACTTCTGCCGGTAGTTCTCGCGCCGGAACGGCCGGGCGCCGTCCGGATGCGCATCGGCCAGCGCCAGTTCCTCGGTGATCACCCGGCCGTTCTTCAGCGTGACCACGACACGGCCCCCGAACGCCTTCTCCTTCGGATCGCGGCTGTGGTAGCGGCGGGTCCAGTCCGGATCCTCCAGCGTGCTGATCTTGTGCCACAGCGCCACGGTTTCCGGCCGCGCGGCGCGGTCGGGGGCATAGGATTTCGCATGGTGCCAGCCGCCATCCTCCAGCGCCACCGCGAAGATATACATGATCGAATGGTCCAGCGTCTCGCGCGAGGCTTTCGGGTCCATCTTCTGCGGATCGTTCGCGCCGGTGCCGATCACATAATGCGTGTGATGCGAGGTGTGGATGACGATGCTGTCCACCTGCCGCAGGTCACCGATCATCGGCCCCATCTTGCGCGCAAGGTCGATCAGGGCCTGGCTCTGGTATTCCGCCGAATGCTCCTTGGTATAGGTGTCGAGGATCGCGCGCTTCGGCTCGCCCGTCTCCGGCAGCGGTACGGAATAGCGCGCCTCGGGGCCGGAGAGCAGCCAGGCGATGAAGCCATCCTCGCCCTCCCACGCGGGGCTCGGCGCGCCTTCGCCGCGCATCACCCGGTCCACGGCCTCCACCGCCATCTTGCCCGCGAAGGCGGGGGCATAGGCTTTCCACGACGAAATCTCGCCCTTGCGGCTCTGGCGGGTGGTGGTGGTGACATGCAGCGCCTGTTGCACCGCCTGATAGATGATGTCGGTCGGCAGGTTCAGCGCCGTGCCGATCCCCGCCGCCGCCGACGGCCCGAGATGCGCGATATGGTCGATCTTGTGTTCATGCAGGCAGATCCCCTTCACCAGATCGACCTGAATTTCATAGCCCGTCGCCAGCCCCCGGATCAGATCGTTGCCCGACAGCCCGCAATGCTGCGCCACGGCCAGGATCGGCGGGATATTGTCGCCCGGATGCGAATATTCGGCGGCAAGGAACGTGTCGTGGAAGTCGAGCTCCCGCACCGCCGTGCCATTCGCCCAGGCCGCCCATTCCGGGCTGACCCGCTCCGTCACGCCAAAGACCGTCGCGCCGGGCGTGTAGGGATGGCACAAAGCCTGCGCCCGGGCCGAGGCCACCGGACGGCGCGCGACAGAGGCCGCCGCCACCGCCGCATTGTCGATGATCCGGTTGATGATCATCTCCGTCACCTCGGGCAGCACCGCCACAGGATCCGCCGCCACCTCGGCGATCTTCCACGCCAACTGGTCTTCGCGCGGCAGGTGTTCGGCGGATTTATACGTCCGCACCTCATGCGTTTTCATCGTCTCTTCCCTTTTGTTGCAATTCACGCGCGACCGGCCGCGGACGCCCCGCATCATCGACCGCCACCATCTCGAACCGGCCGTTCAGCGCGCGCCGCCCGGCGCCCACCACGCCGCTGACCTCCACCGTCATCGACGTGCACCCGGTGCGGATCACCGAGGCCCGGAGTTCGAGGATCTCGCCCACCTTCACCGGCGTCGCGAAATCCACCCGCTCGGAGCGCGCCATCACCACCGGCATCCGCGCATGCGCCGTCGCCGCGACAAAGGCCGCCTTCGCCATCAGCGACAGCGCATTGCCGCCGAACAGCGTTCCGTAATGGTTCGCCTGTTCGGGAAAGATCATTTCGACCATGACAACATCGGGCTGCATCGGGGACCGTGGGCTTCACAAGATTGGCAAAACCAGATATTCACAGGCCGAGATCATCATAAACCACTGAAATTGCGGTATCTTGTTAAGGATCGCCGTGTAAATTGCGAAGGTTGCGAAGATGGCAAAGACCTATATGGGCCTGCGGTTGCGGCGGCTGCGCGAGGATCGCGGCATGACCCAGGCGGATCTGGCCCGCGCGCTCGACATCAGCCCGAGCTACCTGAACCAGATCGAGCACAACCAACGCCCGCTGACGGTGCCGGTACTGCTGCGGCTGAACGCCGTCTTCGGCCTCGACGTGCAGTTGTTCTCCGACGAAGAGGAGGCGCGGCTGATCACCGACCTGCGCGCCGCGCTGGCCGATCAGGGCACCGGGGCGACGCTGGCCGAGGTGCGCCACCTGGCCGCCAACATGCCCGCCATCGCGGGCGGGATCGTCGCCATGCACCGCCGCCTGCGCGACACCGCCGAACGGGCGGACCTTCTGGCCGGGCGGCTGACCGCCGCGCCGGTAAGCGCGCCGGCGGCCTTTGAATCGGTGCGCGACTGGTTCTACGAGCGGCGCAACTATGTCGCCGAACTCGACGAGGCCGCCGAGGCGATCGGCGCCGCGCTGCCGCCCGGGCGGATGCTGCCCGGGCTGATCGACCGGCTGGCCGGGCGCCACGGCATCCGCATCGCCCGCAGCACCGGCGGCGAGGCGCTGCGCAGCTTCGACCCGTCGGACCGGATCCTGCGGCTGGCGGGGCATCTGACGCCGGGCCAGCAATGTTTCCAGATCGCCACCCAGATCGCTTTCCTGGAACAGGGCGAGATCCTGCACCGGCTCTCCGGCGATGCGGAACTGGCGCCGGAGGCGCAGGCGCTGCTGCGGATCGGGCTGGCGAATTACTTCGCCGGAGCGCTGATCCTGCCCTATGGCCGGTTCCTGCAAACCGCCGAGGAACTGCGCTATGACATCGACCTTCTGGCGCGCGGCTTCGGCGTGGGTTTCGAGACCACCTGCCACCGGCTCTCGACCCTGCAACGGCCCGAGGCGCGCGGCGTGCCGTTCTTCTTCGTGCGGGTGGATCGGGCGGGGAATATCTCCAAACGGCAATCGGCGACGGATTTCCACTTTGCCCGGATCGGCGGTTCCTGCCCGCTGTGGAACGTCTACGAAGCCTTCGCCCGCCCGGGCGAAATCCTGCGCCAGGTGGCGCAGATGCCGGACGGGCGCAGCTACCTGTGGATCGCGCGGATGGTGCGCCACCGGCTGGGCGGTTTCGGCGCGGCGGACAAGACCTTTGCCGTCGCGCTCGGCTGCGACCTCGCCCATGCGGAGCGGCTGGTCTATGGCCGGGGGCTGAACCTGCGCGGCCCGGATCTTGCCATCAGGATCGGCCCGGGCTGCAAGGTCTGCGAACGCAACGGCTGCCCGCAGCGCGCCTTTCCGATGGTGGGCCGCCCCCTTGCGATCCGCGAGACCGAGGCCCGGTTCGCGCCCTATTCCCCCGGCGCCGAAACCGCCTGATCCCGGATCACGTTTCCGGCATCAAGGCGCTTGACAGCGGCTCCCCCGCACGGCAAGCCAAGGGGGCTTCGGTTCCGGCCCATCGCCGGATGAAAAGGGAACAGCGGTGAGTCGCGGCAATCCGGGACGAATCCGCGGCTGCCCCCGCAACTGTAAGCGGCGAGCGACGGCCGACCGTAGTCACTGGGGTTCCCCCGGGAAGACCGGCCCGAGCGATGACCCGCAAGTCAGGAGACCTGCCGAGGCATTCACCCATTCCCGGTGCGGGGCGCGCCAGGGGAGCGGCATCCCCGCAGCGGTGACCGTCATTGGTCTGCGGGGGCGATGGCCTTCCGCCGGACCCGATCTGCAATCGGCGGGCGCTGCCTGCCTACGGGAGGCCACGGCATGATCCGGCCCACGCATATCTCCATTCTCGCGCTGACGGCGCTGCTGCCCTCGCTTGCACTGGCGCAGGACGAAGTGACGCTCGACACGATCATCGTCTCGGGCGGGCTGACGCCGATCGAATCCGGCGCCTACGGCGGCGCCTATACCGTGCTGACCGGCGAAGAGATCGAGAAACGCGGCATCGCCACGGTGCAGGACGCCCTGCGCGCGGTGCCCGGGGTATCGGTCAACGGCTCCGGGTCGAGCTATACCCAGGTCCGGATCCGGGGCGGCGAGGCCAACCACACGCTGATCCTGATCGACGGGATCGAGGCCACCGGCGGCGCGGACGAATATATCCTGAGCGGGCTGGAGACCGCGAACATCGACCGGATCGAGGTGCTGCGCGGCCCGCAATCGGTCTATTACGGCTCGAACGCCTCGGCGGGGGTCATCAACATCATCACCCGCAAGGGCGAAATCGGCACGCATTACGGCGGTTCGGTCGAATATGGCAACGGCTTCGCCGTCTCGGGTCATGCCTCGCACCGCAGCGAACGCGGCAGCATCGCGCTGAACCTCTCGGGGCGGCACGACAAGGGCTATGACGAGTCGGGCGACGGCGGCGAGCGCGACGGCACCGACCGGCGCACCGCGACCCTTTCGGGCGACTGGAAGGCGACCGAGGATCTGACCCTCGGCTTCACCCTGCGCCGGGCAAAGGAGAAATACCGCCACGATTCCACCAGCTACATGGCGACCGATGCCGCAAGCTATGTGGTGGACGACCGCTTCCCGCACAGCACCCGGCAGGAGTTCACCGGCGGCCTCTGGGCGGAATTCGCCATGCTCGACGGGCGGCTGACGCATCGGCTGGACTATCAGGATTCGGTCTTCAAGCAGAACTACAACGACGGCGACTATACCCGGGGCGAGACCGAGAAGCTGAAATACCGGCTGAGCTACGGGCTCGATGGCCGGGCGGTGGCGGACAGCGCGCATCTGCTCAACCTGCTGGCGGAAAAGCAGAAGGACAGTTCGTCGAGCGCGCCGGATTACGAACGCGAGATGACCTCCCTTGCGCTGGAATACCGGGGGTCGCTGCCGAATGGCGTCGATGTGCAGGCGGGCATCCGGCATGACGACAACAAGGTCTTCGAGGATGACAACAGCTGGAACCTCGGCCTGTCCTGGCGGATCCCGGAAACCGGGCTGCGGCTCCATGCCTCGGCGGGCAAGGGCGTCGTGAACCCGTCCTATTTCGAGCTTTACGCCAATGCGGATTATGGGTCGAGCGTCTACAAGGGCAACCCGCATCTGAAGCCAGAGAAGAACCGCGGCTATGACATCGGCGTCGAGGCGGAGTTCCTTGACGGCCGGGCACTGGTCGACGTGACCTATTTCAACCAGAAGCTGGAGGATGAGATCACCAGCTATCTTGCCTCGGCGGAGGGCGGGGTCTCGACCTTCTCCTATCGCAACCAGCACGGCCACAGCCCGCGTCAGGGGGTCGAGGTCTCGGGCCGGTTCCAGGCGACGGACGACCTGCTGCTGAGCGGCACCTACACCTATCTGGATGCGAAGAACGCCGACAAGACGGTTGCCGTGCGCCGTCCGCGCCATGAACTGGGCCTGACGGCATCGCTCGGGTTCATGGACGGGCGCGGCACGGTGTCCGCCGATGTCCGCTATGTGGCGGACAACTACGACAGCCAGTGGTGGGGCAGCTACGCCAAGGCGAAACTGCCCGACTATGCCACCCTCAACCTCGCGGCGGGCTATGACCTGACGGAGAACCTGCGCCTGACCGGACGGGTCGTGAACCTGTTCGACAAGGGCTATTCGGACGTCTGGGGCTATGCCTCGCAGGGGCGCACCGTCTATGCCGGGGTCGAGGCGAAGTGGTGATCCGCGCCCTCGGGCTGGCGCTGGCCCTCGGGCTGGCGCTTCCCGCCATGGCGGGGCCCGCGCGGGTGGTGTCGATGAACCTGTGCACCGATCAGCTGGCGCTGATGCTGGCGGCGCCGGGGCAGCTGGTTTCGGTCTCCTATCTGTCCCACGATCCGGCGACCGCGCCGATGGTGACGGATCTGCCGGTCAACCATGGGCTGGCCGAGGAGATCTACCTGCTGCGCCCCGATCTGGTTCTGGCCGGGCGCTACACCACGCTGACCACCGTCGCCATGCTGCGCCGGCTCGGCATTCCCGTCGTCGTCTTCGATCCGGAGAGCGATTTCGACGGCATTCGCGCCAATCTGCGCCGGATGGGCGAAGTGCTGAACCGCGCGGCGCAGGCCGAGGCGGTGGTGGCGCAATTCGATGCCGATCTGGCCGCCCTGCCCCCGCCGCCCAGGACGCGCCCGCGCGCCGCGCTGTATTCCGCGAACGGCTATACCTCGGGCGACCAGAGCCTTGCCGGGCAGATCCTTGCCGCCGCGGGCTATGCCAATATCGCCACCGAACTGGGCATCCCTCAGGGCGGTATCCTGCCGGTCGAGCAACTGGTGCTGGCCGGTCCCGATCTGCTGATCCTCGGGCGGCGCTATCCCGGCGCGGCCCGGGCGCAGGAGGTGCTCGACCATCCCGCCATCGCGGCCTTGCGCCAGTACGCGGCCACCGGCACGATGACGGATCGCGATTGGGTCTGCGGCACGCCCCATATCCTGCGTGCGATCCGCGCCGTGCCACCTGCCGGGAGCCTCGGATGAAGCTGTTTCTTGCGCTTGGTGTTCTGGTGCTGGGGCTGTTCACCGCCTCGCTGCTGATCGGCCCCGCCGCGCTCGACCCGATCACCAGCCTGAAGGCCCTGTTCGGCCCGCGCGACACCCTGATCGCCATCGTGATGCAGGAACTGCGCCTGCCGCGCGCGCTGCTCGGCGTGATCGTGGGGGCGAGCCTTGGCCTTGCGGGCGCGGCGATGCAGGGATTCCTGCGCAATCCGCTGGCGGAACCGGGGCTGATCGGGACATCGGCCTCGGCGGCGCTTGGCGCGGTGCTGGCGATCCATACCGGGCTTGCGGCGCTGGCTCCGCTCGCGCTGCCCTTGGCGGCGCTCGGGGGGGCGATGCTGTCGGTGCTCCTGATCCTCGCGCTGGCGGGGGCGGGCGGCGGGGCGCTGCCGCTGATCCTCGCGGGGGTGGCGATTTCGGCGCTCGCGGGGGCGGCAACGTCGCTGGTGCTGAACCTCTCGCCCAACCCCTTCGCGGCGAACGAGATTGTGTTCTGGATGATGGGCTCGCTCGCCGACCGCTCGATGGTGCATGTCTGGACCGCCCTGCCCTTCATCGTGCTCGGCGCGGCGCTGATCCTGCCCTGCGGGCGCGGCCTTGGCGCCCTGACGCTGGGCGAGGATGCCGCCGCGACGATGGGCGTCCGGCTGCCCCGGCTGCGGCTGATGCTGGTGTGCGGCACGGCGGCGCTGGTGGGTGCCTCGACGGCGGTGGCGGGTGCGGTGGGCTTCGTCGGGCTGGTGGTGCCGCATCTGCTGCGCCGCGCGGTGGGGGCGGATCCGGTGCGGCTCCTGCCCGCCTCGGCGCTTGGCGGGGCGGCGGTGATCCTCGCGGCCGACATCGCGGTGCGGCTGATCCTGCCGGATCGGGATCTGAAGCTCGGCGTGGTCACCGCGCTGGTTGGCGCGCCCTTCTTCCTGCACATGATCGTCAGGACGCGGAGGGGTGGATGGTGAGCCTGCTCGACCTGCGCGGCTTTGGCGTCCGGCGTGACGGGCGACAGATCCTGAAGGATATCGACCTGACCGTGCGGCCGGGCGAATTCATCGGCCTGCTCGGCCCCAATGGCACGGGGAAAACGACGCTGCTGCGCGCGGCGCTCGGGTTGCTGCCCGCGAGCGGTCATTCCTCCCTCGCCGCCCTCTCCGCCACGGCCCGGGCGCGGGCGGCGGCCTTCCTGCCGCAGGGGCGTGACATCGCCTGGCCGATGCCGGTCGAGGCGCTGGTGGCGCTTGGCCGCACCCCCTGGCCCGGCCCGACCGACCGCGCCGCGGTGGACCGCGCCATCGCCGCGCTGGATCTGGAACCCTTCCGCCACCGCCCGGCCACCGCGCTTTCCGGGGGCGAGCAGACCCGCGTCCTGATCGCCCGCGCGCTGGCACAGGAAGCCCCGCTGCTGATCGCCGACGAACCCGCCGCCGGGCTCGATCCCGCCGCGCAGATCGCGACGATGCGGCTGTTCGCGGGGCTGGCGGAACGGGGCGGCGCGGTGCTGGCCTCGCTCCACGACCTCGGCCTTGCGGCGCGGCACTGCACCCGGCTGATCCTGCTGCACGAGGGCGGGATCGTCGCCGACGGCCCGCCGATCCCGGTGCTGTGTGCCGAAAACATGGCCCGGGTCTTTGGCATCACCGCCCATGCCGCGCTGACGCCCGAGGGCTTCATCTTCCAACCGCTCGACACCCTGAGGAGACCGCCATGCAGCTCGACACCTTCCTGACCGATCCCGAGGCCGGCTGGTCGATGGGCTCCTTCGGCGCGATCTGCGAGTTCCACCATGTCGCGGGCGACCCGATGCCCGCCGCCGGGCCGGGGTGCCGCATGGTCACCGCGCGCGGCGGGATCCGGCTCGACCGGCTGGAGGAGGTCCGCCCCGTCGCCTGGGAGGCGCTGAGCCGCGACGCCACCCGCTGGCAACAGGGCGTGTCGCTCTGCCTGCCCGAAGGCGGTTACGCGATGGCCACGCGCGACGTGCTGACCGAACTCGGCCCCGATGACGGCGCGCTGCGCGACACGGACCGCGGCGCGATCCTCTTCGACCTCGGCCTTGCTCAGGCGCAGGTCGATTTCTGCATCCGCACCAACGATCCCGATCTGATCGCGGTGCTGCGCGGCGCGCTTGGCACCTCGGTCTTCGCGCCGGGCTGCCCGGCGATGCCCGCGATCCTCTCCCGTCACCCGGCGCGGATCGCGCTGAGCCGGATCGGCCGGATCGAGGTCTATCAGAAGATCGGCGGGCCGGAGACGGGCGGCGCCTCGCCCATCGGCCCGCATACCCATCTGCTGCCGCAACTGATGCGCAGCGGCCGGACCCATTCCGCCAATACGCCGATCCCGGCGGGCTGGATCCCGGTCGCGGGGCTCCATCCGGCAAGCGCGGTGAGCGATCCGCTCGGCCAGCCGCGCGCCTTCGACCGCGCGCGGTTCGATGCCTTCGCCGCCCTGCTCGACCAATGGGGCGATCCGGAGACGCTGGCGGTCAAGACCGCCACCCGCGACGCGCTCGCCCGAAGGATCGCGCCCGAGGATTTCACCCCGCCCGGCGACCGTTTCGGCCGGGTCGCGCTGCGCGTCGCCCTGCGGCAGGCGGCCCGGACGAATCCCTCCGCCCTGCTCGACCGCTACCGCCAGACCTTCGACAAGACCGAGGAGGGCGCCGAAGGCGGCTAATGCGGCGCCTGTCGCAAAATCAGGGCGCGGCGCGGTCGTCCAGCACGATCTGCAACAGCGCCAGATCCAGCCAGCGGCCGAATTTCTGCCCGACCTGCGGCATCACGCCGATATCCTCGAACCCCAGCTTGCGGTGCAGCGCGATCGACGGGGCATTCCCCGCCTCGATCGCCGCCACCATGACATGCAGCCCGCGCGCCCGGGCATAGGCCAGCAGTTGCTCCATCAGCGCCCGGCCCCGCCCGCCGCCGCGCCGGTCGGTGCGGATATAGACCGAATGCTCCACCGTCTCGCGGTAGCCGTCAAAGGCGCGGAACGGGCCGTAGCTCGCATAGCCCGTGACCTCGCCCGCCTCCTCCAGCACCAGAACCGGCAGGCCCTGCTCCTGCCGCGCCTGCATCCAGGCGACGCGGTTCGCCGCATCGACCTGCACATCGTTCCAGATCGCGGTCGAATGGACCACGGCATCGTTGTAGATCGCGGCGATGGCCGCGGCATCCTCGGGGGTGGCGTCTCGGATCATGGGGGCTCCTGTTTTCGCCCACCATGATCCAACGCGCGGCGGATGCAAGTCAGCCCAGCAGCCGGCGCGCGATCACCTGCGCCTGAATCTCGGCAGCGCCCTCGAAGATGTTCAGAATCCGGGCATCGCACAGCACCCGGCTGATCGTGTATTCCAGCGCGAAGCCATTGCCGCCGTGGATCTGCAAGGCATTGTCCGCCGCCGCCCAGGCCACGCGCGCACCCAGGAGCTTCGCCATCCCGGCCTCAAGGTCGCAGCGCGTGCCGTGGTCCTTCTGCCAGGCCGAGAAATAGGTCAGCTGCCGCGCGATCATGATTTCCACCGCCATCATCGCGAGCTTCCCGGCCACGCGCGGGAAGGCGATCAGCGGCTGGCCGAACTGCTTGCGGTCGATGGCATAGCGCATGCCGATCTCGCAGGCCGCCTGCGCCACGCCGACGGCACGGGCGGCGGTCTGGATCCGGGCGCTCTCGAAGGTCTCCATCAACTGCTTGAACCCCTTGCCGGTCTCGCCGCCCAGAAGGTTCTCGCCCTTCACCCGGAAACCGTCGAAGCCGAGTTCGTATTCCTTCATGCCGCGATAGCCCAGCACCTCGATCTCGCCGCCGGTCATGCCGGGCGTCGGGAACGGGTTGTCGTCGGTGCCCGGGGTCTTTTCGGCAAGGAACATCGACAGGCCGCGGTAATCGGTCGTCTCGGGCTCGGTCCGGGCGAGCAGGGTCATCACATGGGTGCGCTGCGCATGGGTGATCCAGGTCTTGTTGCCGGTCACCAGCCAGTCGTCGCCCTCCTTCACCGCGCGGGTGCGCAGGCTGCCGAGGTCGGAGCCGGTGTTCGGCTCGGTGAACACCGCCGTGGACAGGATTTCACCCGAGGCAAGGCCCGGCAGCCATTTCTGCTTCTGCGCCTCGGTCCCGCCGCACAGGATCAGTTCGGCGGCGATTTCCGAACGCGTGCCGAGCGAGCCCACCCCGATATAGCCGCGCGACAACTCCTCCGTCACCACCGCCATCGACGCCTTCGACAGGCCGAGCCCGCCGTATTCCTCCGGGATCGTCAGGCCGAAGACACCGAGTTCGGCCAGTTCCTCGATGATCTCCATCGGGATCAGCTCGTCCTTCAGGTGCCATTCATGAGCGTTCGGGATCACCCGCTCCTCCGCATAGCGGTGGAACTGGTCGCGGATCATTTCCAGGTCTTCGTCCAGCCCCGAGGCCCCGAACAGCGCCCGGCCCTGATTGTCCTGCATCAGCGCGACCAGCGCCATCCGCGCCGCCGGGGTATTGCCCTCGGCCATCAGTGCGGCGGCCTCCGGCCCCGGCGTCCAGCTCAGGCCAAGGTCCGACAGCCGCGCGATCTCGCCTTGCGACATCGGGATGCCGCCCGCGATCTGGTTCAGGTATTCGCCGAAGCCGATTTGCAGAATCAGCCCCTCCATCGCGCCGAAATTCCCGGCTTCCGCCACCCGCCCCGCCCAGCCGCGCAACTGCGCCAGCGATTGCTCATAGGTCGCCAGCCACGAAAGCGCATGGGCCGCGAACTGATCGGCCTCCAGCGCCCGGGCCGACACCTTGCCCTCGCGGCTGACACGCGCCCTGAGCGCCGCCGTCGCCTGTGCGACCAGCGCCGCCACCTCGGGCAGCGCCGCCTGCGTCAGCGACAGGAGATCGGGCAGAAGGACAGTGGCGGACAGATCGGCGCCGTCGTGGGCCATGAGTCGGCTCCCTCGGTTATGCTGCGGTTGCATCGTGCCTAGGACATCGCAATCCGTTGCGCAATAAAAATTCGTCTAAAGCACAACGCAAGACCGAATATGTCCGCGTTGATTTTGCGCCCCGCTGTGGACTGGACGCGCGGGCCGTGGCGCATTAGGTGGAAAGGGCCAAGGAGAGCGCGATGAAACCTGCCCTGACACTCTACCTCGCGGCCCCGCGCGGATTTTGCGCCGGTGTGGACCGCGCGATCAAGATCGTCGAGATGGCGCTCGAAAAATGGGGCGCGCCGGTCTATGTGCGCCACGAGATCGTGCACAACAAATTCGTGGTCGACGGGCTGCGCGAAAAGGGCGCGGTCTTCGTCGAGGAACTGGACGAGTGCCCGGACGACCGGCCGGTGATCTTTTCCGCCCATGGCGTGCCGAAGGCGGTTCCGGCCGAGGCGTTGCGGCGCAACATGATCCAGGTCGATGCCACCTGCCCGCTGGTGACCAAGGTCCATAACGAAGCCGCGCGCCACCATGCGAACGGGCTTCAGATGGTGATGATCGGCCATGCCGGCCACCCCGAGACGCTGGGCACCATGGGGCAACTGCCGGAGGGCGAGGTGCTTCTGGTCGAGACGGTCGCGGATGTGGCGCAGATCACCCCGCGCGATCCGGAAAAGCTCGCCTTCATCACCCAGACCACGCTTTCGGTCGATGACACCGCCGGGATCGTCGCGGCGCTGCGCGACCGCTTCCCCTTCATCATCGGGCCGGGGCGCGAGGATATCTGCTATGCCACCACCAACCGGCAGACGGCGGTGAAGGCGATCGCGCCGAAGATCGACGCGCTTCTGGTGATCGGCGCGCCGAACAGCTCCAATTCACGTCGTCTGGTCGAGGTCGGCCGCGCGGCGGGCTGCGCCTACAGCCAGTTGGTGGGCCGCGCCGACGAGATCGACTGGCGCGCGATCGAGGGGATCCGCGCCGTCGGCGTCACCGCCGGGGCCTCGGCGCCCGAGGTGCTGATCAACGAGGTGATCGACGCCTTCCGCGACCGCTACGAGGTCACCGTGGACCTGGTGGAAACCGCGCGCGAGGACATCGAATTCAAGGTTCCCAAGGTGCTGCGGGAAGCTGGCTGACCCCCGACCTTCGGCGCATTGCCCAAAGGATCGGTCGCCCCTACGCTTCCCCACAGCAAAGGGAGGACCACATGACCGTCTATCTGATCGCCGAGGTGAAGGTTACCGATGACGCCTGGATCCCCGATTACGCCGCGCATGTGCATGACATCGCCGCCCGGCACAACGGGCGCTACCTGTCGCGCAGCGGGGCCATCGAGACGCTGGAAGGCGCACCCACCGATGTGACACTGATCGCGCTGGTGCAGTTTCCCAGCCGCACCGATGCGCTGGCCTTCGTGAACGACCCCGCCTATGCGCGCTTTGCGCAGGCGCGGCAGGCCGGATCGGTGAGCCACTTCCGCCTGATCGACGACACCGACCTGGCCGGGGCGATCCCCTATCTGGGCAAACCCTGAGCCGAGAGCGGCGGCTTTCGGCGCATGACCGGCGGGGGATACGATGAACCTCGCCGATCCCCGCCTGTATGGCTATACCCATACGGTGGGCAAACGGGGCCATCCCGGGCATTGCCCGCTGGACTACGCTGCCGGGATATGTGGGGCTTGATGACTGAACTTTACGCATGGACGGATGGGGCCTGTTCGGGGAACCCCGGGCCGGGGGGATGGGGCGTGCTGATGCGCGCGATGGAGGGCGAGGCCGTCCTGAAGGAGCGCACCCTGAACGGCGGCGAGCCCGACACCACCAACAACCGGATGGAGCTTCTGGCCGCGATCAACGCGCTGGAGGCGCTGACGCGGGACACGGCGATCACCATCACCACCGACTCGGCCTATGTGAAGAACGGCGTCACCGGCTGGATCCACGGCTGGAAGAAGAACGGTTGGAAGACGGCGGACAGGAAGCCGGTGAAGAACGTGGACCTGTGGCAGCGGCTGGATGCCGCGCAGGCCCGCCACCGGGTGACGTGGAAATGGATCAAGGGCCATGCGGGCCATGCCGAGAACGAGCGCGCCGACGAACTCGCACGCGAGGGCATGGCGCCCTTCAAGGGGAAATGAGCCCTAGAACAGGCTCATCACCAGGGGCGCCAGAAAGGCCGTCAGCACCGCGTTCAGCCCCATCCCGATCGAGGCGAAGACCCCCGCGGTGTCGTTCATCTGGAACGCCCGCGCGGTGCCGATGCCATGCGCCGCGACCCCGGTCGCCAGCCCGCGCGCGCGCCAATCGGTCAGCCCGAGCAGGTTCAGCATCGGCGTGACGAAGATCGCCCCCACCATGCCCGTCAGGATCACCAGCACCGCCGTCAGCGTGGGCTGCCCGCCCAGACCCTGCGAAATCCCGATCGCCACCGGCGCCGTCGCCGATTTCGGCGCGAGCGTCGCCAGCAGCGCGTGATCCGCGCCCAGCAGCCAGGCGATCCCGAGCGCCGATCCGATCGCCGCCACCGACCCCACAACCAGCGCCGCCGCGATCGGCAGGATCGCGCGCCGGATCGCCATCATGTTCGCCTGCAACGGGATCGCCAGGCACACCGTCGCCGGGCCGAGCATGAAATGCACGAACTGCGCCCCGGCGAAATATTTCTCGTAGCTCGTCCCGGTCAGTTCCAGCATCGCGGCCAGCAACGCCACCGCGATCACCACCGCATTGACCAGCGGATTGCGCCCGGATTTCACGAAGAGCGTTTCGCCGATCCAATAGGCGAAGAGCGTGGCGCACAGCCACAGCAGCGGTTGCTGCGTCAGATAGGACCAGATCTGAAAGGCGTCAGTCATCGGCCTTGCTCCCGGTCAGACGCGCGACCCAGGTGAAGGTGAAAGCCCCCACCACGATGGCGAACAGCGTCGAGATCAGCACCGAGGCGGAGATCGCCAGCCAGTGTTCCTCGATCGTGTGCAGGTTGGCGACGATGCCGACGCCCACCGGCACGAACAGCAAAGACAGATTGCGCAACAGCCCCTGCCCCGCCGGGGCGACGATGGCGGACAGTCTGGGAAAGGCCGTCAGCGCGACGACCATGCCGATCATGCCGAGGACCGGCCCCGGCAACGGCAGATGCAGCGCGCGCGAGATCACCTCGCCGACGAGCTGGAACAACAGGATGATGGCAAAAGCCGGAACGAGCATCACGGCCTCCTTGGCTTGGATTGCGGCGGCTTGGATTGCGGGAACCTACCCGGATCGCGCGGGGGTGCAAGCGCTGTCAGGGCATGGCTGAATCC
This sequence comes from Paenirhodobacter sp., assembly GCF_047600745.1. Lineage (GTDB taxonomy): Bacteria > Pseudomonadota > Alphaproteobacteria > Rhodobacterales > Rhodobacteraceae > Rhodobacter. Next base: position 1,792,388 of record NZ_JASGKI010000004.1, read on the forward strand.
CGCCCGGCGGGGGCGCGCGGTTGACTTGGCCCCGGCTTCGGCCGAAAATCCCCGGTCTTTTTCGCGGAAAGGTTCCCGATTGCGTTTCACCCGGCTGCGCCTGAACGGCTTCAAGAGCTTCGTCGATCCGACGGATCTGGTCATCCATGACGGGCTGACCGGTGTCGTGGGGCCGAACGGCTGCGGCAAGTCGAACCTGCTCGAAGCGCTGCGGTGGGTGATGGGCGAAACGCGCGCCTCGGCGATGCGGGGCGGGGGCATGGAGGATGTGATCTTCGCCGGCGCCGCCACCCGGCCCGCCCGGCATTTCGCCGAAGTGTCGCTGAGCATCGACAATACCGAACGGCTGGCCCCCGCCGGGTTCAACGATCAGGACGTGGTGGAGATCGTGCGCCGGATCACCCGCGACGCGGGCTCGGCCTACAAGGTGAACGCGAAGGACGTGCGGGCGCGCGATGTGCAGATGCTGTTCGCCGATGCCTCGACCGGGGCGCATAGCCCGGCGCTGGTGCGGCAGGGGCAGATTTCGGAACTGATCAACGCCAAGCCCAAGGCGCGGCGGCGCATTCTGGAGGAGGCGGCGGGGATTTCCGGCCTGTATCAGCGCCGCCACGAGGCGGAGCTGAAGCTGAACGGGGCGGAGCAGAACCTGCTGCGGGTCGATGACGTGCTGGAGCAATTGGCCGGGCAGTTGACCACGCTCGCCCGGCAGGCGAAGCAGGCGGCGCGCTACCGCGAGATCGGCAACGATCTGCGCCGGGCGGAGGGGCTGTTGCTGTTCACCCGCTGGCGCGAGGCGGAGGCCCTGCGCGCCGAGGCGGAGGCCGCGTTGCAGGCACTGGCGTCCACCGCCACGCAGGCCGAGGCGCAGGCCCGGGCCACCGCACAGACCCGCGCCGCGACCGAAACCGCCCTGCCGCCGCTGCGCGAGGAAGAGGCGGTTGCGGGCGCGATCCTGCAACGGCTGACGATCCAGCGCGACGCCCTGTCGGATCAGGAACGCGTGGCGCTGGCGCGGATCGGGACGCTGAAGGGCCGGATCGCGCAACTCGACCGCGACATGGAGCGCGAGGCCGGGCTGAACCGCGATGCGGGGGAAACGATCGCGCGGCTGGACTGGGAGCTGGAGCAACTGGCGAAGGCGACCGAGGGGCATGAGGACAAGCTGGGCGCGGCGGCGGAGGCTTCGGCCGAGGCGGCGGAGGTGCTGCGCGCACGCGAGGCGATGCTGTCGGAGATGACCGAGGACGTCGCGCGGCTGGCCGCCCGCCACGGCGCGGCGCAACGGCTGCTGGCGGACAGCCGCACCACGGCGGAGCGGTCCGAGGCCGAGGCGGCAAAGGCGCAGGAGGCTGCCGATCAGGCGGGCGAAGCGCTGGACCAGGCCGCCGAGGCCTTCGAGACCGCGCGGGCCGCGCAGGAAGAGGCGCAGGAGAGGACCGAGGCCGCCGATGAGGCGCTGACCGCGACCGAGGACACCCGCGCCGAAATTCAGGACCGCGAATCCGCCGCCCGCGCGGCGCGTTCCGAGGCCGAGGGCGAGGCCGGGGCCCTGCGCGCCGAAGTGGCGGCGCTGACCCGGCTGGTGGAGCGTGATGCGTCGGGGGGGGCGCAGCTGCTCGATCAGGTCGAGGTGGCGCCGGGCTATGAGGCGGCGCTCGGCGCGGCGCTGGCCGATGATCTGCGCGCACCGGAAACCGAGGAAGGCAGTGGCTGGGCACGGCTGCCCGATTACGACACGCCGCAGCCCCTGCCCGAAGGGACGGCGCCGCTGGCGGATCATGTCACCGTGCCGCCGGTTCTGGCGCGGCGGATCGCGCAGATCGGACTGGTGGAGCCGGAACAGGCGGCGCGGCTGCAACCGCTCCTGCGGCGCGGGCAACAGCTGGTGTCGCTGCGCGGCGACCTGTGGCGGTGGGACGGGTTCCGCGCCGGGGCGGAGGATGCGCCCTCGGCCGCCGCGCTGCGGCTGCAACAGCGCAACCGGCTGGCCGAATTGCGCCGCGATCTGGCGCAGGCCGAGGCCCGGGCCGAGGCCGGGCGCGCGGCACATGAGGCGCTGAGCCGGGCGCTCGCGGATGCGACGGCGGCGGATACCCGGGCGCGCGAGGCCCGCCGGGCGGCGGATCAGCGGCTGGCCGATGCCGGGCGGGCGCTGTCGCGCGCCGAGGCGGAGCGGTCGATTTCCGGCGGCAGGCTGGAGGCGGCACGGCTGGCGGTGAAGCGCCACGCCGAAGCGGCCAGTGCCGCGCGGCTGGCCCTGGCCGAGGCGGAGGGGCAGTTGCAGGCCCTGCCCGATCTGGACAGCGCCCGTGCCGAGGTGGATGCGGTGAAGATGACGGTCGAGGCCGCGCGGATCACCATGCTCACCCGCCGCTCCGTGCATGACGAAATCCGCCGCGAGGGCGAGGCGCGGACGAAGCGGCGGCAGGAGGTGACGAAGGAGCTTTCGGGCTGGCGTCACCGGCTGGAGACCGCCGAAAAGCGCAGTGCCGAACTGACCGAACGCCGGACGGAGACGATCGCCGAACTGGCGGAGGCCGCCGAGGCGCCCGAGGAGCTCGCCGCGAAACGCGAGGAACTCGCCGAGGCGATCGAGGCCGCGGAAGCCCGGCGTGAGCTGGCCGCCGACCGGCTGGCCGAGGCCGAAACCGCGCTGCGCGAGGCGCAATTCGCCGAACGCGAGGCCGAACGGCTGGCGGGTGACGCGCGCGAGGCTCGCGCCCGCGCCGAGGCCCGGGTGGAAGCCGCCCGCGCGGCGCAGGACAGTGCCGCCGAACGGATCCGCGAGGCGGTGGAGATGACACCCGAAAAGCTGCGCGCGCAACTGGGCGACAGCGGGATCGCGCCTTCGGTCGCCGATCTGGAAACCGAGGTCGCCCGCCTGAAACGGCAGCGCGAGGCGCTTGGCGCGGTCAACCTGCGCGCCGAGGAAGACGCCCGCGCGGTGCAGACCGAACACGATACGCTGGCGCAGGAGAAGACCGACCTCGAAGAAGCGATCCGCAAGCTGCGCTCCGGCATCGCCGGGCTGAACAAGGAGGGACGCGAACGGCTGCTGACCGCCTTCGAGCAGGTGAACGAGAATTTCCGCACGCTCTTCACCCATCTGTTCGGCGGCGGCGAGGCGAAGCTGATGCTGGTCGAATCCGACGATCCGCTGGAAGCCGGGCTCGAAATCATGTGCCAGCCGCCGGGCAAGAAACTGTCGACGCTTCTCGCTGCTGTCGGGGGGGAACAGACGCTGACGGCGCTGGCGCTGATCTTTGCGGTGTTCCTGGCGAACCCGGCGCCGATCTGCGTGCTGGACGAGGTGGACGCACCGCTGGATGACGCCAACGTCACCCGGTTCTGCGACATGATGGACGAAATGACCCGCCGCACCGACACGCGCTTCCTCGTCATCACCCACCACGCGGTGACGATGAGCCGGATGGACCGGCTGTTCGGCGTGACGATGCAGGAACAGGGCGTCAGCCAGCTGGTTTCCGTCGATCTGAAGCGGGCGGAGCAACTGGTGGCTTGAAGCGCGGCCCGGCCCGGCCTAGCCTCCGTCCGAACCATGATGGAGGTCGAGATGAGCCGGATCGAAGCACGCCTGAAGGAACTGGGGATCGAACTGCCCGCCGCCCCTGCCCCGGCGGCGAATTATGTGCCCTATGTGCTGACGGGGGCGCAGCTCTTCGTGTCGGGCCAGGTTTCGGCGGGGCCGGACGGGCTGATCACCGGCAAGCTCGGCGCCGGGCTGAGCGCGGAAGAGGGCGCCGCCGCCGCACGCCGCTGCGGGCTGTCGCTGATCGCACAGGCGAAGGCCGCGGTGGGCGACCTCGACCGGATCAAGCGGGTGGTGAAGCTGGTGGGCTTCGTCAATTCCACGCCGGAATTCGGCGATCAGCCGAAGGTGGTGAACGGCTGTTCGGACCTGATGGTCGATGTCTTCGGAGATGCCGGGCGGCATGCGCGCTCGGCGGTCTCGGCGGCCTCGCTGCCCTTCGGCGTCGCGGTGGAAATCGAGGCGATCTTCGAGGTCGAATGATGCACCCGGATTTCCTGCGCCTGCCCGTCGCCCATCGCGGCTATCACGGCGCGGGCGCCCCCGAAAACAGCCTCGCCGCCATGCGGGCGGCGATCGCGGCGGGCTATGCGATCGAATGCGACATTCAGCCGTCATCGGATGGCGTGCCGATGGTGTTCCACGATTACGACCTGCGGCGGCTGACGGGGCATGCGGGCAAGATCAACAGCCGCACGGCGGACGAATTGCGCCGAACCGTGCTTCTGGGCGGCGACGAGGGGATCCCGACGCTCACCGAGGCGCTGGATCTGGTCGCCGGGCGGGTGCCGCTGCTGATCGAGATCAAGGATCAGGACGGCGGCATGGGGCCGACGGACGGCGGGCTTGAGGCCGCCGCCGCGCGGGTCATCGCCGCCTACCCCGGCCTGGTGGCGGTGATGTCCTTCAACCCCCATGCGGTCGAGGCCTTCCGCCGCGCCGCCCCCGGGGTGACGGTCGGCCTGACCACCTCCGCCTTTGGCCCGGACTGGACGGCTCTCACCCCGTCGATCCGGGAGCGACTGCGCGGGATCCCGGATTTCGACCGGCTGGGCTGCGCCTTCGTCTCGCACGAGGCGGCCGACCTGCACTCCCCCCGCATCGCGGCGCTAAAGGCGCAGGGCGCGGCGATCCTGTGCTGGACGATCCGCTCCCCCGAGGCCGAGGCAAAGGCGCGCGAGGTTGCCGTGAATGTGACCTTCGAAAATTATCCCGCCGCGATCCCCGCTTGACGTCCCGGCGCGGCGCGGCACCATGCGGGCCATGAGCGCCATCGAAATCACCCTGGCCGAGGGCGTCGCCGCCATCGCCCCGGCCGACTGGAACGCCTGCGCCTGCCCGGAGCCGGGCCGGCCGGTGGACCCGTTCACCACCCATGCCTTCCTCAGCGCGCTGGAACGCTCCGGCTCGGTCGGGCCGGGCACCGGCTGGACCCCGCGGCCGATGGTGGCCACACGCGCCGGGCAGGTGATCGCGGTCGCGCCGCTCTACCTGAAATCCCACAGCCAGGGCGAATATGTCTTCGATCACGGCTGGGCCGAGGCATGGGAGCGCGCGGGCGGGCGCTATTATCCGAAGCTGCAATGCGCGGTGCCGTTTTCCCCGGTGACCGGGCGGCGGCTGCTGATCCGCCCAGGGCATGAGACCGAAGGCCGCGCCGCCCTGCTCGACGGCATCGCGCAGGTCACCGAACAGGCCGGGCTGTCCTCGGCCCACATCACCTTCTGCCCGGCGGAGGAAATTCCCGCCGCGCGCGACCGGGGCTGGCTGCTGCGCGAGGGCGAGCAGTTCCACTGGACCAATCGCGGCTATGCCAGCTTCGACGATTTCCTCGCCGATCTCGCCTCGCGCAAGCGCAAGGCGATCCGCAAGGAACGCGACCGGGCACAGGGGTTCGGCGGCACGATCCGGGCGCTGAGCGGCGATCAGATCGAGCCCCGGCACTGGGATGCGATCTGGGCCTTTTATCAGGACACCGGCAGCCGCAAATGGGGCAGGCCCTATCTGACGCGGGGGTTCTTCGATACGCTGCACGGGATGCGCCGCGATGTGCTGCTGATCCTTGCCGAACGCGACGGGGAACCGGTGGCCGGGGCGCTGAACCTGATCGGACGCGATACGCTGTTCGGCCGTTACTGGGGCTGTCTCGAAGACCACGCCTTCCTGCATTTCGAACTGTGCTACCATCAGGCTGTCGATTGGGCGATCGCCCATGGCCTGAGCCGGGTCGAGGCGGGCGCGCAGGGGGAACACAAACTCGCGCGCGGCTATCTGCCGGTGGTGACCCATTCGCTGCACTGGATCCCGAACCCGTCGTTCCGGCGCGCAGTGTCCAGCTATCTGGAGGAGGAACGCCGCGCCGTGGCCGAAGAGGTCGCCGCGCTGGAGGAGCTGGGCCCGTTCCGCCGCGGCGGATAGGCCCAGCCCGCCGATTTAAACGGCTTCGAGGATCGTCTCGCCGCCCGAAATGTCGCAGACGCCGGGGGTCTCTTCCTTGTTCAGCACCTTCACGACGCCATCCTCAACCACCATCGCATAGCGCTGCGAGCGGTTGATCAGGCCCGCGGGCGGGGCCGAGAAATTCATCCCGAGCGCCGTGGTGAAGGCCGATTCGGCATCCGCCAGCATGGTGATACCCGCCGCGGTGGCGCCGGTCGCCTCGCCCCAGGCCTTCATCACGAAGGGGTCGTTGACGGCGATGCAGATCACTTCCTCAACGCCCTTCGCCTTCAGCGCGTCGATCACGCGGATGAAGCTCGGCACATGCGCCGTGGTGCAAACGCCGGTATAGGCGCCGGGCACGGCGAAGATCACGATCTTGCGGCCCTTCATCTTGTCGCCGAGGCTGACCGCCTCCGGCCCGTTGTCGCCCAGCCGCAGCAGCGTCGCCCCCGGCAGGACGTCTCCCTTTTCCACGCTCATGTCTTGTCCCTCTCGCGTTGCACAGGATTGCGCGCAGGATATAGGCTGATGGCGCGGGACGACCAGAGAGGAATGACATGGCGGGGATCGTGATTGTCGGTGGCGGGCAGGCGGCGGCCTCGATGGCGGCCAGGCTGCGGGCATCGGGCTATGTGGGCGCGGTCACGATTCTGGGCGCGGAGCCGGTGCCGCCCTATCAGCGCCCGCCTTTGTCGAAGGGCTACCTGCTGGGAGAGATGCCGCTCGACCGGCTGACGCTGCGCGGCGATGACTGGTGGGCGGCAAACGGCATCACGTTGCGGACCGGCACGCGGGTCGAGGCGATCGACCGTTCCGCCCGGCGGGTGCGGTTCGCGGGGGGCGAGATCGGCTATGACCAGCTTGCGCTGTGCACCGGAGCCACGCCGCGCACCCTGCCCGAGGCGGTGGGCGGCACGCTCGCGGGGGTGTTCACCGTCCGCACGCTGGCCGATGTGGATGCGATGGCGCCCGAATTCCGCGCCGGGCGGCGGCTGGCGGTGATCGGCGGCGGCTATATCGGGCTGGAGGCGGCGGCGGTGGCGCGCAAACTCGGGCTGGAGGTGACGCTGATCGAAGCGGCGCCGCGCATCCTCGGCCGGGTTGCCTGTGCGGAAACCGCCGATGCGATCCGCCGGCTGCATGCGGCGCATGGGGTGACGATCCTTGAGGGCACCGGCCTGCGGCGGCTGACCGGCACGGCGCATGTCGATGGCGCGGAGCTGATGGACGGGCGCCGGATCGCCGCCGATTTCGCCATCGTCGGCATCGGCGTCGCGCCGGAAACCGGGCTTGCGCAGGCGGCGGGGCTGACGATCGCGAACGGGATCGCGGTCGATGCCTTCTGCCGGACCTCGGACCCGGCGATCTGGGCGGCGGGGGATTGCGCCGCCTTCCCCTGGGGGCGGGAGCGGCTGCGGCTCGAAAGCGTCGGCAATGCGATCGACATGGGCGAAACCGTGGCGGACAACATGCTCGGCGCCGGGCGGGCCTATCAGGCACGGCCCTGGTTCTGGTCCGATCAGTTCAACGCCAAGTTGCAGATCGCCGGGCTGAACACCGGCTACGACAGGGTGGTGAGCCGCGCGGGCGAGGGCGAGTCGTTCTGGTATTTCCGCGAGGGCGCGCTTCTGGCCGTGGACGCACTGAACGATCCACGCGCCTATATGGTCGGCAAGCGGTTGATCGAGAGCGAAAAATCCGTGACGCCAGAGCAGGTTGCGGGCGCAGCGGACCTGAAGGCACTGCTGCGGTGACCCGCCGCGGCACTCGCCCATAACGCGAAAAGACCGGGCCGGGCTAACGTTTATTAATAGAATGTTAACCTCTTGGGCGCAGTGTTAACGCGATTATTCGCCCACACATCCACGAGGGAATTATGACTTTGGCGGAGAGGACCGCGATCCTCATAGCGATCATCGCCCTGACCGCAGCCGGTGATTTCGCGATCAAACATGCCTCCGGAAGAGCGGATCCCTTCACCTCCTGGCAGTTCCTGTCGGGGATCATCCTCTATGGGCTGCCCGCCATCGGATGGCTGCTGCTGATGCGGGAATATTCCCTCGCCCAGATCGGCGTCATCTACAGTTCGGCCACGATCCTCATCCTGACCGCGCTCGGCGTCTTCATGTTCGGGGAGAAGGTGAATCCAAAGCAGCTTGCCGGAATCGCCGCAGCGATCGCGTCGATCTGGCTCGTGACCTGACCGGGACTCGGTGGTGATGCTCGTCGTTCCTCATTTCGTCGCAAGAAGCGCCATTCACGGCCTGGGAGTTTTTGCCTCCCGCAAGATCGAGAAGGATGAACTCGTCTGGCGCTATGATCCACAGTTCGACGTCGAAATCCCCTTCGATCTGGTAGAACATTTCGTGGAGGCCGATCGCGAAACGGTCTTCAATCATGCCGAATATGTCGCCTCCAGCAATTCCTTCATTCTGGGAAATGATGCCGACATCTTCATGAACCACAGCGATCAGCCATCGCTCATTGATGCGGGCACCGCGATGTATGCGGCCCGAACCATTCTGCCGGGCGAGGAACTCACCTGCGACTATCAGGTGGTGAAGGTTCTCGGCTTCTCCGGTGGTTAGCGGGGGGATTGGAGCGATCATGCGCGGAAGACGGGTGCTTTATCAGATCATCGGCCTTACCGTCGGCGGCGTCCTCCTGTTTTCTGCGGTCCTCTGGACCTCGGTGATTTCCGTCATCGACGAAATGAACCGGAAATCCTTCAACGATTCGGTCGCCGCCGTCGAAAGCCGGGTGAGCTCGCTCAAGGAACAGGTCCGGCTCATCACCTCGGACTACAACAACTGGAACGACGTCTACTGGGCGGTCGAGAACGAGGATATCCAGTTCATCTCGGACAACTACGGCATCACCGCCGCGCGGGGCGATGTCTTTGAATATGCGGTGATCTTCGACGGCCCCTTCAGACAGCCGATCGCCTGGTCCGCGGGCCGTCGGGCTCAACCCCGTCGAATGCTTCCTTCCCTTGGATGCCCTGGAAAAGATCCGCGCGGAATCGGAACTTCTGCCGATCGGCTATCGCAGCACCTTCGATTTCGTGGCCGAGGTCAACGACGAACTGGTGATGTTCAGCGCATCGCTGCTGCTGCCCGAGGATGTGTCGAAGGTGCGCGGCACGCCGATCTCGAATTTCCCCGCCTCCGCCATCGGCAAGATCCTGAAGCAGTCAAAGCTCGACGCCGTTGCGCATGAACTGAGCCTGAGCAGCCTGCGGCTGGAAAAGGAGGCGCCGGATTCCGCTGAGCCGAGCATCCCGCTGCTCGACTACGAACGAAAACCGATCGCCTATCTTGTCTGGAGCCCGGCGAAGCCCGGCTCAGACCTGCTGACGCGCATGCTGCCGATCCTGCTGGCCGTCAATGCGCTCTTCCTGTCGGCCGGGATTTTCATCGCCCGACAGGCGCATGTGAATGCGGCGACCCTGATCCGCAAGGAGGCGGAGGCCACGCGTCTGGCCCGCACCGACCACCTGAGTCAGCTTCCGAACCGCCTGGCCTTTGCGGAATATTGCGAGGAGATGGACCGCAGGAAGAATATCGACGTCGCGGTGATCCAGATCGACATGGACCGCTTCAAGCAGGTCAATGACGTGATCGGGCATGCGGGCGGCGACGAACTGATCTGCCAGTTTTCGGAACGTCTGGCCAAGCTGAAGGATGCGAACACCTTCGTTGCGCGCGTCGGCGGGGACGAATTCGTCGTGATCTGTTCCAGCACCGCGGGGGGCAGCGAATTCTGGCGGGCCAAGCTGCGCGAACTGGAAAAGATGCTGTTGAATCCCGTCCATTGCGGGGGGCTCTATTTCGACCTGTCGGCCTCCATCGGGGTCGCGCTGAAAACCGCGCCCAACGACCCGATCGAGGATGTGGTCTGGCGTTCCGACCGGGCGATGTATCACGCGAAGCAACACCAGATTTCGGACTTCGTGCTTTATGACGAAATGATGTCCGCCGGGGATCAGGCCCGCAACGCCATTGAAAAGGCGATGCGCTACGCCCTGCGCAACACCGACGAATTCTTCATCGAATACCAGCCGATCATCGACTGCGCGAACGGCGAGACGATGGTCCGGGCCGAGGCGCTGGCGCGCTGGCACAGCCCGCTGCTGGGCGACGTTTCACCCAGCCGGTTCATCCCCGTGGCCGAACAGACCGGCCTGATCGTGTCCCTGGGCTGGCTTCTGGTTGAATTGATCTGCAAGGATCTGGCCGCCTTCCCCGGCCTGAATGTCAGCATCAACGTGTCGCCGGTCCAGCTTGTGGCGCCGGGCTTCGTCGACGAGCTTTTCGCGCGGGTGAGCGCGCATGGCGTCGATTGCAGCCGGGTCGACATCGAACTGACCGAAACACTGGCCATTTCCGGCGATTTCGATGGCAATCGACGAAGTTCGTCGGCTGAAGAACTATGGTTTCTCGATCTCGCTCGACGATTTCGGCACCGGGTTTTCGTCGCTCAGCTATATCCGCCGGATTCCGTTCAACGCGATCAAGATCGACAAATCGTTCATTTCGGGCAGCGAGGTGCTGAGGGACGATTACTGTCTTGTGTCCGCAATCGTGTCGCTGGCCGATTCGATGGGCAAGGGAATCATCGCCGAAGGGGTAGAGACGGAGCGCCAGTTGGCCTGGCTGCGCTCGATCGGGTGCCGCTATGTGCAGGGCTTCCTGTTCGGGCGGCCCGAACGGGTCGGCAGCCTTGCGCTGCGCTTCGATCTTGACCGTCCCTCGCCGAAAACCGTCCAGGTCAACGAGAGCAACATGACATGGATCGCTTCCGCGACACGCCGCGGGGCGTGACGACGCGACCCACCTGCGCCTGATCTTCCGGGACCGGGAGAGTATCAACAGGCGACTGAAAAAGCGGCCTTCCCGTCGCCAGTTGGGGAATATTCTCCCTCCGCCAGAAAATTCCCCGCGACAGGCGTCGTTTCGATGCCTGATCAGGGAAGGTGTTCCGGCGGAAGCGGAATCATGATCTTTCCCGCAATCCGACAAGCCATTTCCCCACGGGTGTAAAGTGTGCTTGGCATAAGGCTGTCTTCCGACGAAATGTAAAGCGATCTTGACATGTCGATGGGGGCAGCGATGCGTGGATTTCTTCTCTTCCTGGCCGGGTTGACCGCCTATGCCGCAACTCTGATCGTTTCTCAGCGGATCCTCGCGGGCGGGATCGAAGCCCGACCCCTCCGGATTCTCATCGCTCTCGGCCCGATGCTGCCCGCCGCGTTCATTTGCGCGGTGGTGGTTCGCAGCCTCCGGCATCTGGACGAAATGCAACGCAGGCTTCAGTTCGAAGCGCTTGCCCTGTCCTTTGCGGGAACGGCCCTGGTGACCTTCGGGTATGGCTTTCTCGAAGGGGAAGGATTTCCCAGAATCTCGATGTTTGCCGTGTGGCCGCTGATGGGGGCGCTCTGGTTCATCGGCGTCATGCTCCAGCGGCTCCGCTTCAAATGAACAACCGCATTCAGGAACTCCGGCAACAAAGAGGCTGGTCGCAGGCGGATCTCGCCGCCCATCTGAAGGTCTCGCGGCAGACGGTCAACGCCCTGGAACGCGGGCGGTATGATCCCAGCCTGCCGCTCGCCTTCAGCATCGCGCGGCTGTTCGGGAGGGCGATCGAAGAGATTTTCCAGCCGGAACAGGGGTGAAGACCCCAGCCGAAGCCGACGATGCCACAGCCCGACCGGTGGAAAACCAGCAGGCAATCGGCGAGGGTTCGCCCCGCTGATTGCGCCGTATCAGATCCTCAGCGACCCATCCGCGAAAACTTGTGGCGCGGGTCCGGCCCGGTCCCCAGATACCCGCGGATGACCTTCGCCACCCCGTCGATGACCTCCTGCTTCTGCGTATAGCCGCGCGCGCGGGCGTCCCGCGCTGCCCTGCCCACCAAAGCCGGGGTATCCGCCGCGATCTGCGTCGGTTCGGTCAGGGGCTTGCCGCTGCGGGCGTCCAGGATCTGCATCACGAAGCGAATGTCATGCACGCCCGAGAAATTCAGGTATTCCTCGACCTTGGGCGTGATCGCGTGGAACTGCTGCATCGTCACGTTCAGGATCACCGGCTGCTTCCCCTTCAGGTCGGCCGCGCCGGCGGCGATGGCCGAGGTCATGACCGCCTTGACCTGGGCGTGCCGGTCCCCGGGCGGATCGCCATGCCAGACGATATCGTAATCGGGCGTCCAGCTATTCACATCCGAGGTCGTCAGCGTCTCCGGCACCGCAACCCGCACATCGGCCACCCGCCAGCCGCGCGTCACAGCGGGATCGAGCGCCTGCGGATAGTCCACCCGCCACCCGGCACCGCATCCCGCGAGCAGCACGGCACCGCCCAGCACGCCGATCCGCAGCGCATCGCGGCGCCCGAATCCCGATATCCGACCCATGATCATCCTCCTGCCCGCCTCGCGCGGGCGAATCCATTTTCGCCAAAAACCCGGCCCCCGGCAGGGATGCCGTTCGGCAGACTGTCCGATTATCCTTGCCGAAGCCTTAAGCGCCGAGGCTTAAACAGGGTCGCCGGTCCGCTCCAGGGTCCAGTCGAGCCCGGTGAACTGTTCGCGATGCGCGAAATTCACCAGATGGCTGTCGATCACGAACCGGGCGTGGATGATGCCCTTGGCGTCCTGCGCCTCGACCCGCACGCTCAGGCCCTCCGGCGTGGCGGTCAGCAGCGCGGGCCCGGAGGGCAGCGCGGCATGGCCCGTCGTCTCGTCCCAGCTCACCTCGACCTTATGCGCGAAATGCTTGCACAGCTGCCCGATGTATTTGGAGGCATGCACCGTCGGATAAAAGGCCGTGGCGATATACATGGATGCTCCCGAAATCTGAGTGTTTCGCCAAACTATCGGCGCAGGCGGAGGGGCGCTAGCGGAATTCGTCGATCAGCGCGAGGAATGTCTCGCCGAAGCGCGCGACCTTGGCTTCCCCCATCCCCTGAATCCGCGCAAGCCCGTCCCGATCACGCGGCCTGGTTTCCGCGATCTTCGCCAGCGTGGTGTGGGTGCAACTCAGATAACGGTCGAACCCATCGGCCCCGCGCGCCAAGGCGTTCTGCGCCGCCAGCAGCCGGTCGAACAGGTCGCCCGCCCCACGCCCCGCCAGCTTGCGCCGCGCCGGGTGAAGCTCCTCGACCGCCCCGGCGATCACCGCCAGAAAGGCCGCGCCATAGCTTTCGAGCTTTTTCGCCCCCACCCCGTTCACCCGCGCCATCTCGTCCAGCGTCTGCGGCCGGGTTTCGGCCATCTCGATCAGGGTGCGGTCGGGGAAGATCATATAGGCCGGCAGGCCCGCGGCCTCGGCCAGCGCGCGCCGCTTCGCCTTCAACGCGGACATCAGCGGCGCATCCTCCTCGGACACCAGCGCCCGCACCACCGGCTTGGCCTTCGCCCGCTGGATCAGGTCGCGCCGCAGCGTGATCCGCTCCTCCCCGCGCAGGATCGGGCGGGCGGCCTCGGTCATCACCAGCGCGCCGTGGCGTTCGGTGTCCGGGCGCATCAGGTCATGACCCAGGATCTGCCGGAACACCGCCTGCCACTGCGGGCGGCTGAGGTCGCGCCCGACGCCGAAGGTCGGCAGGGCATCATGCCCGCGCTGGCGGATCTTGTCGGTCGCGGTGCCGGTCAGGATGTCGATCAGATGCCCGGCGCCGAAACTCTCGCCCGTGCGCAGCGCAGCGGAGAGCGCCTTGCGCACGGCATCGGTGGCGTCGAACAGATCGGGCGGGTTGTCGCACAGGTCGCAATTGCCGCAGGGTGCAGACGCTTCGCCGAAATAGGCCAGCAACTTCTGCCGGCGGCACGACGTCGCCTCCGCCAGACCCAGTAAAGAGTTCAGCCGGGCATGGTCGGCGGCCTTGCGGTCCGGCGGGGCCGGGCTTTCGTCGATCTGGGCGCGACGCAGGCGGATGTCGTCGGGGCCGTAAAGGGTCATCGTCTCGGCGGGCGCCCCGTCGCGACCCGCACGGCCGATTTCCTGATAATAACCCTCGATCGACTTCGGCAGATCGGCATGCGCGACCCAACGAATATCTGGCTTGTCGATCCCCATCCCGAAGGCGATCGTCGCCACCACGATCAGCCCATCCTCGCGCTGGAACCGGGCCTCGACCTGACGGCGGTCCTCGGCCTCCATCCCGCCGTGGTAGTGGCAGGCCGGATGCCCCGCCTCGCGCAGCGCCTGCGCCAGGCTTTCGGTGCGCGCCCGCGCGGCGCAATAGACGATGCCCGACTGCCCCCGATGCGCGGCGGCATAGTCGAGGATCTGCTTGCGCGGGCTGTCCTTCGGCGCGAAAGCGAGATGGATATTGGGCCGGTCGAAGCCGCGCAGAAAGGTTTCCGGCGCCCGCCCCGCGAACAGCCGGGTGACGATCTCGGCCCGGGTTTCCTCGTCCGCCGTGGCGGTAAAGGCGGCCAAGGGCACGTTCAGCGCGCGCTTCAACTCGCCGATGCGCAGGTAATCGGGGCGGAAATCATGGCCCCACTGGCTGACGCAATGGGCCTCGTCCACCGCGATCAGCCCGGTGCCCGCGCGTTTCAACAGCGCCACCGTCGCCGCCGAGGCCAGCCGTTCCGGCGCGATATACAGCAGCTTCAGCCGGTGATCGTCGATCGCCTGAAACACCGCCTCGGTTTCCTCGTCGGTATTGCCCGAGGTCAGCGCCCCGGCATCCACCCCCGCCTCGCGCAGCGCCCGCACCTGATCGCGCATCAGCGCGATCAAGGGCGAAATCACCACCGTCAGCCCCGGCAGGCACAGCGCCGGAAGCTGAAAGCACAGCGACTTGCCGCCGCCCGTGGGCATGATGGCGAGCGTATCGCGCCCGGCCAGAACGGCACGCACGATCTCCTCCTGTCCCGGCCGGAACGACCGGAATCCGAAGATCGAGGCGAGCAGCGCCTCCGGCTCTGGGGCGGTGGTGTCGCGCATCAGAAACTGTAGAAAAAGCCTGCGTTGTTGCGCAAAGCCTGTTGCAGGATGATGATGACGATGAACATCACCAGCGGCGCCAGATCGAGCCCCGGCGTATTCGGCAAGAACCGGCGGATCGGCGCATAGACCGGCTCCAGCAGGTTGCTCAGCCCATACCACAGTTGCGCCACCAGCGGCTGACGCAGGTTCAGCACCTGAAAGTTGATCAGCCAACTCATGATGATCTGCACGATCATGACGAACCAGACGACGTTCAGGATCAGGTTCAGCGCCTGATACAGGGTGACCATGGGGGACCTCCGGTTGGTGCGATGCCAGAGGTAAGCCACCCCGGCCCCCGTTGCAACCTGCCGCGACATCGGCCGGGGTCATCCAGGGGTCCGCGCGGTCCCCGGCGCCCGCAGATCCGCCATCGCGGCGGTCAGCCCGTCGAAAACCCGGTTGGAAAGATCGCGGCCCCGCCGAGGAGTTTCTCGCTGGTGTTCGGTCGACGCTCACGATCCGCCGCCGAAGCGTTGACGCGCGGGGGAAATGTAGTCCGATGGCATGCCATTCCTGCACTGACGTGAGCACATCTGATCCTTCGGGCCCGCATGCCACGACCCATGCGGCGGCGATCCGGGTGGCCAATATTCTGCGCGAGCGGATCGTCGAGCGCAGGGTATCGGCGGAACTCGACGTTTCGCGCACACCGGTGTGCGCGGCGCCGAAGCTGCTCCAGGCGGACGGGCTCATGCAACAAGGGCGCGCGGGTGACCGACCGAGGCGCTGGACCTGTTCGAGGTGATCGCCACTCAGGCTCCGACGGAAGCGATGGGTCGGCTGGAGGGATCCTGTTCCACGATCACCGCTCGCAGATCGCCCCCTATTTCGAAGCCAATTCGGCGGCGCATGACCTGATCGTTCGGGCCTGCGGCGATCCGGCTCGGGCATCCCATCATGCAGATGGCGCGGCGGGGCCGCTCTATGGCGATCATGAGCCCGGGAACGCTGGGCGCGGTGGGCGATGCAGGCCCTGCGGGCGCCGATCTGGACGACGCATCTACGGCATACGGGCCGGACGCTGGCCGAGCGAAACGGAAGGCCAGGATCACGCCCCCACCCTTTGCCAAAGCCGCGCCGTGGCGATGACCCCGGCAGGCTCCACCCCGGCCATCACAAACCACCATCCGCACATTCGCGGCAGAGTCCGAATGTATCACGATGCCGTAGCCGTCGATGACCGGGCGCAGGTTCGGCGCCTCCGGGTCAGGCATCCACCGGCCCGCCTTCGGCGATGGTTCCGGTGGCCGCGCGCCCCCGCAGTGGGAGCCCAGCCGAAGACCGTCCGCGCGTCCAGAACGAATTCCATCCCCGCCCGGCGGTGCGCCAAGGCGGATCTGGTGTCGGGGCAAAGCGCGATCCGCGCACCGGCTGCGGCCAGCGCGCCGAAACCCGCATTGCCGATCGGCGCATGTGCCAACACCATGCGGTTGCGGCCAAGCCGCGCCATCACATCGCGCGCATCGGCCAAGGTCGCCGCGCCCAGCGCGGGGTCATGCACGAAGCGCCCCCATCCGATCAGCGCCCAGGTCCACCGCCGCGCGCCAGCGCATCGGGCCTGCGGGAATAGTCGATGATCATCGTCGCGCCCGCCATCGGCATTTCCATCACGCCAGGCCGGGCTCACTTCCTCCGACAGCCAGTGCCCCGTCGGCACGCCGGGGCGAAGCCCAGATCCTCGACCATTCCGCGCACGATCATCAGCGACGAATGGTGTGGCCGTTCACCAGTCCGGGAATGACCGGCGCGCCCCGACCGTCGCACCTCACCGTGGCCTCGGGCGGCATGCCATGCGGCCGGATCCGGGCGATCAACCCGGCGCGCAGTTCCAGATCGACAACCGGGCCGAACAGCGGATCGCCGGAAAGAAGGCGGATGTTTTGCGGACGGAATCCCATTTCCGGCATGGAACTGCGCTCCACTTCAGCAATGCGCGCGTTTACGCACTCAGGAATTCGCCCATTCCGGGATCCTTCCGGATGCGGCGGGCGCGCTCCTTGTCGTTGCCGTCCACTCTCGCAATGCAGGTAAAATAGAGGGAAACCAACCCTGCCCAGCCCCACATGGCCCGCTTCACCCGCCGCTCCCTGCTCAAGGTACCGGCCCTTGCGGCCGACACTCTCGCCCGGCCGCAGATCCTGCGCGGGGCCGATGCGGGCGAACTGGTCGTGGGCTGCGCCCCGATGCGGTGCATATGGACGAATTATGTACAGCCCCGGGCGGACCGTGGCCTGTAACTGGCCTCCTGGACCGATCTCCGGACGCCTGCGGCGAAGGGCCGGGTGTCCATTCCGTCGCTCCAGAACACCGGAGGCATGTGGGCGCTGTTCGTCGCGGGAATGCTGGCCACCGGCGAGCCCTTCTCCGAAGCGCAATACGAAGTGGATGCCGCCTTCGGCAAGCTGGGCGAGCTGAAGCCGAAGATGCCCGCCGGGATGACGGGCCAGGCCGACAGCCGCCTCTGGACGTGGTGGCGGCGCGCAAGGCCCTCCGGGGCGTGACCGTCATGGACGGGATGAACCTCCGGATGGGCAGAGGCGAGTTGGTCCCGCTCCCGGGCCCGTCCGGCGGCGGCAAGACCAAGCTGATGGCGGCGGATGACGGGTCGGTGAGCAACATTTCCGCCCTGCCGCCGCACCGGCGCAATGTCTCGGTGGTGTTTCAGAACTACGCGCTGTTCCCGCATCTGACCGTGGCCGGGAACCTCGCCTTCGGCCTGCGCGCGCGGGGACGGACAAAGGCCGACACAGCGGCACCCGTCGCGGAGGTGCTGTCGCTGGTGCGGATGGAGCAATTCGCCGATCCGTCTGAGCGCGATTTCATCAGCTCCACCGCCACGCCCTGCTGGCCCGGAGGCGCGGCTGGCGGTTTCCTTCGTGGTCAAGCGCCGAACTGTCGATCGGCGACGGCGATGCGCGCAACGAACCGACCTGCGAGATCCGCGAGGTGGTTCCCCACGTTCCGGATCCCTGCATGGAGACCCATTTCACCTGTGGCCAGAGCCGCCCTGGAGCGTGTTGCGAAACGCAATCCGGCGCTGAGCGCGCATGCCGCCGGTGTGCTTGTGCAGGCGGCGGAGAGGATCCGCTGCTCGCCTGGGTGCCGGTCGTCATCGAGGACAACATTCCTGCCCGCGCCTTCCCGCCAATTCATGCCTGCGCCGTAGCCCTGCGGCGGCAGGCGGATGTCGTCAGTCCGGGCGAGGTGATCGCCCGACCAGCCCTCTCCGGATGACGCAAACGCCGAACCGGCCCGGGGAACGCTAAAGCGGCCGCAGCAGGGGCGATACGGTTTCTTGCAGGGTCTTGCGCCACTCCGCCGCCCCTGCCCCGGCGGCGATGCCCGGTATCCAGTGCTGCGCCAGACGCTGCCGCAGCGCCGCGACACCATCCGACGCCCGGAGGTAAAGCGAAACCCCAGCATCCACCCGCAATCCCCAGAGGTCCAGATCCGCCGATCCGCCGATCGCCAGCTGATCATCGAAAACCGAGACATTCGTGCAGCCGCCCGACGCAAGGCCAAGCAGAAAGCGCGGCCCGAAACTCCGGCCAAGCAGCCTGACACCCTGAACCGCCCGCCGACCTTCGGGCGGGCCCGGCAGGATCAGGATCAGGTTCAGGTCGGGGGCGACACCGGCCCGGCGCGCAAGATGTTCCGCGAAGGCCGGGCTGTCGAACCGCTGCGTCTCGATATAGATCAGACGCGCGGCGCGGCGGATCAGCATGTGATGGGCGGATTCGATTTCATTCGCGATGGTCTTTGGCCCGAGCAGCGAACCGATCCCATGCGCGGGACGCGACAGGGTGCGCAACAACCGGCGCGCCGGTGCCGCCTCTGCCGTCCCGGCACAGATCTGCGCATGGCTGGCCAGGAAATTCACCCCCTCGGCAACCACCGGGCCATGCGCGATCATCGTCAGATCCCGCGCCGCGCCCGGAACCAGCCCCTGCCGCGCGACGAACAGCACCTTGTCATCCACCGCGGCGACATTCATCCGGCAGGACGGATGGCCCCCCGGCCGCCCCGATGCCTGAAGCGACAGCGCGCCCCGGCGCCGACGGGCCTGCGGTTCCGCATCGACCCGTTGCATCAGCGCCGCCAGCATCCCCGCCCGGCCGGCATCCCCGAGCGTGAGGGAGACCGAAACCCCGCGCACCAATGTGTGCAGGATCAGGTCGAACCAACTCCGCCCGATCCGCCGCCCGCGTGGCGAGACGAGTGGCAGATCCGGGTCGAAATCCGTCAGCGCGGCCCGGATCTGGCCGCGCGCATCCAGAACAGCTTCCTCAAGCACGGCCAGACCGGCGGCGCGCTCGGTGAAACAGTCGATGCGGCCACGGGCGATGATCCCGGCTTTCTTCATTCGTTCCATGATGACCGCCTGCCCGACAGAGCGGCGGCGCGCCCCGTGGTATCGTCATCAGGCACTCTCTGCCTCCTCATGACGCAACTCACCCTCCTTCAGCGACCGGATATCGAACTCGACCACCACGGCATAGGTTCCCGCCGAGGTATCGACACGAAGCACCCCGCCCAATTGTTGAACGAAAGCGTTGAGCAATTGCGAACCGAGACCCGTTTCCCCCGCGCCCGCCGCGGTCGCATCCCGATGCGGACCCGAAGCCGCCAGGCTGTTGCGGATCTCAAGCCGCGCCCGCCCCTCGGAAAGACGGTTCAGCCCGATCGCAAGCGCGGGCGTTCCGGTATCGGCCGAGGCGTATTTCACCGCATTCGTCATCGCCTCCGTCAGCAGCAGCGACAGGGGCACCGCCTGATCCGGTGTCAACTGGATCGGCTCGATCGAAACTTCGGTCAGGATCTTGCGGTCGGGGCCGGTGGTCGCCCGCATGAGCTGGCGCACGATGTCGCGGATCAGTTCGTTCGCGTTGATATCGGTCAGCCCCGAGGTCATGTAGAGCCCGCGATGCACGGTGGCGAGGCCGATCACCCGCTCCTGCAACCCCTTCAGCATCGCCTTCGTCTCGGGCGTCCGGGCGCGGCGGACCTGCATGTTGATGATCGAGGCGATCAGTTGCAGGTTGTTCTTGACCCGGTGGTGGACCTCGCGCAGCAAGACCTCCTTGTGATGGATGGTGTCCTCCAGTTCGGCCTCGTCGTGCAGGATGGTTTCGGTCATCTTTTCATAGGTTTCGGCAAGATCGCGGATCTCGCGCGGGGCGCCCTCCACGCCCAGGTCGGCCACGATGCGGTTCCCCGAGGCAAAGCTGCGCAGCGCCCGCCCGAGCCGCTTCACATAACCGGTCACCATCTTCTGCGTCGCGAAATAGGCCACGAACAGCGAGGCCGCCCACATCAGCGCGGGCACGAGGCTCGGCGGGAAGCGCGCCGCCGGCCCGAACGGCAGCGGTTCATCCGCGGGCCAGCTGCCGAGGGCATAAAGCTGATCGGGGATCAGATCGACGACGGAATAGATCCGCGGCTGGCCGCTCACCGATTGCGCCATGAAGGTGCGCGCCAGACGGCCATGGAAACTGTTCAAAGGCGTCACGGGCACCTGTTTCGCGCCCTCCTCCATCCCGCCCGAAGCGGTCAGGATCGTGCCGTTGCGGTCGAAGGTGAGAATGGCAAGCGGCTTGTCGCTGTCCGAGGCATGCAGGCGCGGCGCCTCGCCCAGCCGCACGATCCCGTCATGCGGCAGCGACATCCCGACGATTCCGATCCTTTGCCCGTCCTTGTCCCGCACCGGATAGGAAATCGTCAGCACCGATGTTTCCGACACATAGCCCAGTTCGGAAACCGCATAGGCGGGGCCGTCCTCGCGGATCAGAGCCTCGAACCGGGGGGATCCGGCGACATTCAACACCTTCCCCTCGGACGAGCAGGTCAGCAGGCCGTCCGTCCGGGCAAAGCCCACGAAAGACGCGTGGGGATTGGCCGCCTTCGCATCGCGCATCACCGCATTGCAGGTTCGCGGATCGGCGGCGATCATCGGCAGGCGGAAAGCCAGAAGCCGGGTCTCGGCCTCGGCCTGCTGGATCAGCCGCGTGGTCACCGACACGGCGCGCAGGGTCTCGCCCATCAGGGCGGCTTCGGAACGGGCCTGCGCCTCGCGGGCCATCGAGCGCGACTGCACCACCGAAAGCAGGAGGAGCGGAAACAGCGCGATCGCGAGCACCAGCGCCAGCCGCGCCCCCAGCCGGTCGAACAACGCCCAGATGCGCGTCATGCGGCGGCAATGCCCGTGCGCCCGATGACGGCGAGCGCATTCGCATCCTCGGTCACAAGCTCCTCGCCATCCTCAAGCTGCAACAATTCGGCCAGCCGCGCGCGCGCCCGGTTCGCGCGGCTTTTCACCGTGCCCACGGCGACCCCCATCATCGCCGCCGCTTCGTCATAGGCAAAGCCCGATGCGCCGACCAGCACCAGCACCTCGCGATGCTCCGGCGACAGCCGGTCGAAGGCGCGCAGGAAATCGCTCATCGCCAGCCGCCCGTCATGCGCGGGCTTCTCGCTCAGCCGGGCGGCATGAACGCCTTCGGGGTCCGGCACCTCGCGCTTGCGCTTGCGCCGGTCGGAATAAAAAGTGTTGCGCAGGATGGTGAACAGCCAGGCGCGCAGGTTCGTGCCGGGCTGGAACCGGTCGATATTGCTCCAGGCCTTGACGATGGTGTCCTGCACCAGATCATCGGCCGCCGCCGGATCGCGCGTCAGCGACATCGCAAAGGCCCGCAACGCGGGCAGATGGCCGGGGAGTTCGTCGCGCGGGTCGCATCCCGTCATGTCCGCCGCTCCTTTTCCCGCAATTGCTCCAGAAGCAGGCGAAAACGATCCGGAACCTCTTCCTTCAGCGCATCCTCATAGGCGCGCCTCAGGTTTTCGTTGATCTGCTCCCGGAGGTTTGCCTGTGCCCTGTCTTCTTGCGACTCTTCCAACATGTTACCGGTCCCGCTGCCTCTTCGGGAACCTAACGCCGCGTTCCGCGTTGGGTTCCACGAAAAGAACCGGACCGGGGGAGAATACATGGTTGCCGATCTTGCAGGATCCATCGGGGCGAACCTGCCCTATCTGCGGCGCTACGCGCGGGCCCTCACGGGGTCGCAGGACACGGGCGACCGCTTCGCTTCGGCGACGCTGGAGGCGATCCTCGTCGATCCCTCGGGGTTCGAGGCGGCGGATCCGAAACTCGCGCTGTTCGAGGCGTTCCACCTCGTCTGGCGTTCGGCCGGGGCGCCGCTGGGCGAGCCCGACGATACGCTCTCGGCCCGCGCACAGGCGCATATGGCCGGGCTGACGCCCAACACGCGCGAGGCCCTGCTTCTGCACACGATCGAGGGGTTCCCCTTCTCGGATGTCGCGCGGATCATGCAGGTCGAGGAGGCGGAGGCGGGCGCACTTGTCGATATCGCGCTGCGCGAGATGGAGGTTTCCGTCGCCGGGAAGGTCATGGTGATCGAGGACGAGGCGATTATCGCGCTCGACATCCGCTCGATCGTCGAGGAGATGGGCCACCGCGTCACCGGCATCGCCCGCACCCGGGCCGAGGCGGTGGCGCTGGCGGCGGGTGAAAAGCCGGACCTGATCCTCGCGGACATCCAGCTTGCCGACAATTCCTCGGGCATCGACGCGGTGAACGACATTCTGGAGCAGTTCGAGGATCTGCCCGTGGTCTTCATCACTGCCTTCCCGGAACGGCTGCTCACCGGCGAGCGTCCGGAGCCCGCCTTCCTGATCACGAAGCCCTATACGGAGACGCAGGTGCAATCCGCGGTCAGCCAGGCGATGTTCTTCGCCTCGACCGAGACCCTCGCCGCCTGACCCCGATGCCCCGGCCAGGCGCCGGGGTATTTTCCTGAAAACAAAAGGATTTTTTGGCATCAGGGAACCCATGCCGCCCGCCCGCGTTGTCATTGCGGATCGCGGAACCACAGTCCCGCGACATGCGATCAACGATGGAGGACCACATGATCCGCACCCTGATCCTTGCCGGCGTTTCGGCGCTCGGCCTGTCCGCCGCCGCCTTTGCCGATGTGAAGGTGCAGGAAATCGACGTCGACGCCGATCTGACCGCGATCAACAATCCCGAGGCGGCCGCCGTCTTCGCCAACCTGCCCGCCGATCTCGAAGCCGCGATCTCCGCGCGCCTTGCGCCGGATCATCTGGTGACGGAGGGCGGATCGAAGATCAACATCGACATCGACGAAGTGGAACTGGCCAGCACCTGGGCGAACCTTGCCGACCTGTCTCAGTCGAAGCTGAAAGGGGTGGTCAACGTGACGTCGGACACCAATAATACGAAATTCGACAATTACACCCTGACGATCGCCTATCCGGATGCTGTGGCCTTCGTGCCGAAGGGCGCCGATGCGGGCGAACTGACCAAGGATGCGCCGGTCTACTATCAGGCGCTGATCAATGCTTTCGCCGATTATGTCGTCACCCATCTGAAATGACGGCAGCGGCGCGGGGGCAGCCCCCCCGCGCCCTTGATCTTACAGGCTCGCGTCGAGCGCGGCGATGATCCTGTCGCCCATTTCGCTGGTCGTGACCGGCACGCCGCCTTCGGGGCCCATCAGGTCGGCGGTGCGCACACCATCGGCCAGCACCTTCTCGACCGCCTTTTCCAGACGATCCGCCTCGCTGCCCTGATCGAAGCTGTAGCGCAGCGCCATGGCAAAGCTCAGCACGCAGGCGATCGGGTTCGCCTTGCCCTGCCCCGCAATATCCGGCGCCGACCCGTGAACGGGTTCATAAAGCGCCTTCGGACGGCCATTCGCCATCGGCGCACCAAGGCTGGCCGAGGGCAGCATCCCCAGCGATCCGGTCAGCATCGCCGCGCAATCCGACAGGATGTCGCCGAACAGGTTGTCGGTCACGATGACGTCGAACTGCTTCGGGTTGCGGACCAGCTGCATCGCGCAGTTGTCGGCATACATATGGCTCAGCGCGACATCCGGATATTCCGCATCGCGGACCTTCGTCACCACCTCGCGCCAGAGTACGCCCGATTCCATCACATTGGCCTTTTCGACCGAACAGACCTTGTTGCCCCGGCGCCGCGCCAGTTCAAAGGCCGAACGCGCGACGCGGACGATCTGGCTTTCGGTATAGCGTTGGGTGTTGATGCCCACGCGCTCGCCGCCTTCGGTGAAGATGCCGCGCGGCTCGCCGAAATAGACGCCCGAGGTGAGTTCGCGCACGATCATGATGTCGAGCCCCGCCACCACGTCCTTCTTCAGCGAGGAGAAATCCGCCAGCGCATCGAAGCACTGCGCCGGGCGCAGGTTGGAATAGAGGTCCATCTCCTTGCGCAGCCGCAAAAGGCCCCGCTCGGGCTTCAGCGCGAAATCGAGATCGTCATATTGCGGCCCGCCGACGGCGCCCAGCAGGACGGCATCCACCGCCTGCGCCTTTGCCATCGCGGCATCGGTCAGCGGCGTGCCATGGGCGTCATAGGAACAGCCGCCCACGAGGTCTTCGGACACGTCAAAGGCCAGGCCGCGCTTGTCGCCATACCAGCCGATGATCTTTTTCACCTCGGCCATGACCTCGGGGCCGATGCCGTCGCCAGCGAGGATGAGAAGGGAAGGGTTGGCCATGCGTATTTCCTCCGGATGGGTCGCGATTGGCGTAGCCAAAGGGGCAGGCGGGGTCAAGCGCAGCCCATCAGGGCAGGGAAATATCGACCCAGACGATATGATGCCGCGACCCGCCCAGCGGCCCGATTCCGGCGCCGGTGACGGTCAGATCCGGCGAGGGCAGGACGTAATCCGTGCGCAGCGCGCCGGGCGGCTTGCCGTAATCCACCGTATCGCGGCCGGGCAGGGGATCGCGCACCCGCGACAGGAGCGTGGTGAGCGCCGCGCGATCCCCCGCGCCCTTGTCCGGATCCAGGTTCATCTGCCCCAGCACGACAAACGGCCCCGGCGCGGGTTTGACCGGCAGCGCGCCGTCCAGATACCGCAGCCAGAAGGCCGTTTCGTCATGGTTGCGCGCGATGTTGCGCGGCTCGAACGCCGGAGGGGTCGCGGCATGGGCGAGCAGGTGCAGCGGGCCGGAGGCCGTCAGCACCGGCACATCCCAATGCGCGGTGGTCGAAAGACGCTGGATCTTCAGCACCTCGGGCGGCTGACCCGCCACCTGCGCCCCCGGCAGATCGGCCCAGAGGAAGGCCGAGAAATCCCGCGCTTCGCCAAGCGGCAGGCGCGACAGCAGCGCCATCCCGCCTTCGCCCGCGAACCGGCCATAGCCCTGCGCATCCCGCGCCTGACCCATGCGGCCATTGCCATCCAGATCGAGCCCCGTCGCCATGCCGGTATTCGGCCGGGGCGCATAGCGGTGGGGATAATCCGGACCCAGCCGCGCCGCAAAGGCCGCGAGCGCCACCCCCTGATAATCCCAGTCAAACCCGGTCAGCAGCAGGACATCGGGGTGAACCGCGTCGATCGCCTGCACCGCGGCGGCGATCTGCTTGTCCCGCCCGCCCTCGATATCGCGCAGCAGAAGGCCGGGGCCGGAACGGGTCAGATCCGCGGACCAGACCGCCACGCGCAGCGTTTCGGCCTGCGCGGCAAAAGGGAGGAACAGGAGAAGGGCCAGAACTCTCATCATGAAAAAGGCCGCCCGAAGGCGGCCTTTGCATCAGACCCAGGGCCGCGACTGCGCGGCGGTGGCCTCGAAACTGTCGATCGCGGAAACCTTCTCCAGCGTCAGGCCGATGTCGTCGAGACCGTTCAGCAGGCAGTGCTTCTTGAACGGGTCGATCTCGAACGGGATCTTCTGCCCGTCGGAGGTGGTGATCTCCTGCGCCTCCAGATCCACGGTCATCCGCGCATTGGCGCCGCGCTCGGCATCCTTCATCAGGATATCGACCTGCTCCTGCGGCAGCTTGATCGGCAGCATCCCGTTCTTGAAGCAGTTGTTATAGAAGATATCGGCGAAGGAGGTGGAGATCACCGCCTTGATCCCGAAATCCGCCAGCGCCCAGGGCGCATGTTCGCGCGACGAGCCGCAGCCGAAATTGTCGCCCGCGACGATGATCTCCGCCTTGCGATACTGCGGCTTGTTCAGCACGAAATCCGGGTTTTCATTGCCGTTTTCATCATAGCGCATTTCATCGAAGGCATGCACGCCCAGACCCGAACGCTTGATCGTCTTCAGGAACTGCTTCGGGATGATCATGTCGGTGTCGATATTGACCAGCGGCATCGGCGCCGCGATCCCGGTCAGGGTGGTGAATTTGTCCATCAGAATTTTCCGGTTTTCCTGAGCGCAAGGCCCAGCGAGAGAAGGGTTGTGCCGATCACGACCAGTTCGATCGCGAACAACGTGCCGAGCAGGACGAGGCTGGCCTCCGGCAGGCGGAACATGACGAAAAGCCCCAGCCCCGCAGAGATCAAGCCCGACAGGATCATCATCCAGAACATGTCGGTGCCGCGGAACTGCGTGAGCGCAAGGTAAAGCCGCACGATCCCCGAAGCGAGGGCCAGCGCGCCGATCACCAGCGTCAGCGAAATCATCGCCGGAAGCGGCTGCGCCAGCATCCAGACGCCGACGATCAGGTCGACCAGGCTGAAGAAGCCCGACCAGCCGCGATGCGGCATGTCCTTGTCGGAAAACGCCGCCCAGAGCCCGAGCGCGCCCGAAATCAGGAACGCCCAGCCGACGAAAACGGTAACGGCGAATGAGGCCGGCAACGGAAAGACCAGCGCCGCGAACCCGCCCAGAAGGGCAAGCACCCCCGAGATGATCAGAACAGTCGTGCCTTTCATGGCTTTTCTCCTGCGTTGACGGTTTGGCGCAGGTTACGCCAAACCGTGGGGAGGTCACGCGAATTCGGGAGACCCGATCAGTTCGCGCACATCCGTCAGGTGGCCGGTCACCGCCGCCGCCGCCGCCATCGCCGGGCTGACGAGGTGGGTGCGGCCGTTGCGCCCCTGCCGCCCCTCGAAGTTGCGGTTCGAGGTCGAGGCGCAGCGCTCGCCCGGGGACAGCTGATCCGGGTTCATCGCAAGGCACATCGAGCAGCCCGCCAGACGCCATTCCAGCCCGGCATCGGTGAAGATCTTGTCGAGACCCTCTTCCTCGGCCTGCAACCGCACCAGGCCCGAGCCCGGCACCACCATGCCGCGCACGCCCGGCGCGATGTGGCGGCCCTTGAGGATCTCGGCCGCGGCGCGCAGATCCTCGATCCGGCCGTTGGTGCAGGAGCCGATGAACACCGCGTCGATCTTGATGTCGGTGAGCTTCATCCCCGGCGTCAGGTCCATGTATTCGAGCGAGCGGCGCGCGGCCTCGACCTTGCCGCCGGTGAAATCCTCGGGCGCGGGGACGACGCCGGTGATCGGCAGCACATCCTCGGGCGAGGTGCCCCAGGTCACGACCGGCTCGATATCCTCGCCACGGATCGTCACCACCTTGTCGAAATGCGCGCCTTCGTCGGTGAAGAGCGTCTTCCACCAGGTCACCGCGGCCTCCCATTGCGCACCCTTCGGCGCATGGGGGCGGCCCTTGACATATTCAAAGGTGGTTTCGTCGGGCGCGATCAGGCCCGCGCGCGCGCCGCCCTCGATCGCCATGTTGCACACCGTCATCCGGCCTTCCATCGACAGCGCGCGGATCGCCTCGCCGCAATATTCGATGACATAGCCGGTGCCGCCCGCCGTGCCGGTCTTGCCGATCACCGCAAGCGTGATGTCCTTCGCGGTGACGCCCGGGCGCAGCTGGCCGGTGATCTCCACCTTCATGTTCTTCGATTTCTTCTGGATCAGCGTCTGCGTCGCCAGAACGTGCTCCACCTCGGAGGTGCCGATGCCATGCGCCAGCGCGCCAAAGGCGCCATGCGTCGCGGTGTGGCTGTCGCCGCAGACCACGGTCATCCCGGGCAGGGTCCAGCCCTGTTCCGGCCCGACGATATGCACGATGCCCTGACGGATATCGCTCACCGGATAGTAGTTCACGCCGAATTCCCGGGCGTTCCTGTCGAGTGCCTCGACCTGAATCCGGGATTCCTCGTTGTCGATGTGATCCTCGCGGCCCTCGGTGGTGGGAACGTTGTGATCGGGCACGGCGATGGTGCGTTCCGGCGCGCGCACCTTGCGGCCCGCCATCCGCAGGCCCTCGAAGGCCTGCGGGCTCGTCACCTCATGGACGAGGTGGCGGTCGATATACAGCAGGCAGGTGCCGTCCTCATCGCGCGAGACGACATGCGCGTCCCAGATCTTGTCGTAAAGCGTTTTCGGAGCAGACATGGCTCTCTCTCTCGATGGCTCTGAAAGGGGATCCGGCCTTGGCCGGGCATCATGGGGCACGGGCCCCGCACAACGTCAAAGTCGGGCGAGGGCGGAGCGGCTTTCGCCGATGAAGCGTTCCGACAGCCGGACGCGTTCAACGATATCGAACACCATGGTCATATGCCGGATATAGGCCGCGCGCCGATTTCGCGCAAGATTTGTTCGCGGCAGCGCTGCTGACCTACTGCGCGCCGCCCTTGACATTCGGCGCGTGGTCGCGCAAGCGGGCGGATCGCTTGTGGCTGTGCGGTTGAGATTCAGCCTGCGCAATGCTACATTTCGCATATCCCTCGCGCCGGGGGTGGAGACGGCGCGGTGAACACCTGGAGGACAATGTCCTGTCACATCTCTCAACCGCGTCCGCTGTTTCGGGCGCAAAGGCGGCACCCATGACGGCCGAACTGGCGGGTGTCGAGGCGACGAGCGACCAGATCCTCGCGCGCGTGCTTTCCTCTCTCGACGACGACAAGGCGGAAGAGATCGTCACGATCGACCTCAAGGGCCGGTCGTCGATCGCGGATTACATGGTGATCTGCTCGGGCCGGTCGTCGCGTCAGGTCGGCGCCATCGCGGAAAAGCTGGTGGAACGGCTGAAGGAAGACTTCGGCCGCAACTGCAAGATCGAGGGCAAGGATCAGGGCGACTGGGTTCTGATCGACACGCAGGACGTCATCGTCCATGTGTTCCGCCCCGAGGTGCGCGAATTCTACCAACTCGAAAAGATGTGGATGCCCACGGGCAGCACCGTCTGAGATGAAGCTGACGATCTGCGCGGTCGGGCGGCTGCGCAAGGGCCCGGAGTTCGAGCTGATCGCGGATTACCTCGACAGGTTCAACCGGGCGGGCCGGTCGATGGGGCTTGGCCCCGCGGCCATCACCGAGGTCGAGGACAAGAAGAACCTCGGCATGGAGGCGGAGGCGGCACTGCTCGACCGGGCGATTCCGGCGGGCGCGGTGCTGGTGACGCTGGACGAGCGCGGCGACCTTGTGACCTCGCCCGATTTCGCGGCGCGGCTGGGTGGCTGGCGCGATGCGGCGCGGGATGTGGCCTTCGTCATCGGCGGCGCAGACGGTATCGCGCCGGGCCTGCGCGCCCGGGCGGACTGGTCGCTCAGCTTCGGGCGGATGGTCTGGCCGCATATGCTGGTGCGGGTGATGCTGGCGGAACAGATCTACCGCGCGGGGCAAATTCTGGCCGGAACGCCCTATCATCGCGCGTAGCCGTTGTGATGCGGCGCGGGCGCGCGTAAAAGGGGGCAAAGCATCGCAGGAGGCCCCCCATGACCCGTCCGAAACCCGTGGTTCTGTGCATTCTCGACGGCTGGGGCGAGCGCGCCGAAACCGAGGGCAATGCCCCCGCGCTCGCGCATACGCCCAACCTCGACAAGGTATGGACGACCTGCCCGAAATCCACGCTGATCACCTTTGGCCCCGATGTCGGCCTGCCGACCGGGCAGATGGGCAATTCCGAGGTCGGCCACACCAATATCGGCGCGGGCCGGGTGGTGGCGATGGACCTGGGCCAGATCGACCTGGCGATCGAGGACGGATCGTTCTTCGGGAACGAGGCGCTCAACGATTTCATCGCGAAGGTGAAAAAGGCAAAGGGCCGGGCGCATCTGTTCGGCGTGATCTCCGACGGCGGCGTGCATGGCCATATCGAACACGTCCTTGCGGCCTGCAAGGCGGTGACAGATGCGGGCGTGCCGGTCGTCGTCCATGCGATCACCGACGGGCGCGACGTGGCGCCGGATTCGGCGGCGGGCTTCATCGACGATTTCGTGGCGCGGATGCCGAAGGGCTGCACCGTGGGCACGGTGATCGGGCGCTACTGGGCGATGGATCGCGACAACCGTTGGGAGCGGGTGGGACGTGCCTATGAGGCGATCGTGGATGCCGAGGGGCTGAGCGCGGACACTCCGGCCGAAGCCGTGGCGCAAAGCTATGCGCTCAAGGAGATGGACGAATTCATCCAGCCGACGGTGATCGGCGATTACGCCGGGGCCGAGGATGGCGACGGGTTCTTCTGCCTCAACTTCCGCGCCGACCGCGCGCGGGAGATCCTGCGCGCGCTGGCCGAACCGGGGTTCCACGAGATCGACGTTTCCGGCCGGCCCGAGTGGTCGGCAATGCTGGGCATGGTCGAATATTCGGCGGCCCATAACGACTACATGACCACCGCCTATCCGAAGCGGGATCTGGTCAACACGCTGGGCGAATGGGTGTCGAAACAGGGGCTGAGCCAGTTCCACTGTGCCGAAACCGAGAAATACCCCCATGTCACCTTCTTCCTGAACGGCGGCAAGGAAACGCCCTGGCCGGGCGAAGACCGGTTCATGCCGAAATCGCCCAAGGTCGCGACCTATGACCTGCAACCGGAAATGAGCGCGCCCGAGGTGACCGAGCATTTCATCGGCGCGATCGAAAAGGGCTATGACCTGATCATCATCAACTACGCCAACCCGGATATGGTGGGCCACACCGGCAGCCTGCCGGCGGCGATTGCGGCCTGCGAGGAGATCGACCGCGACATGGGCCGGGTGATCGACGCGCTGAAAAAGGCGGGCGGGGCGATGATCGTCACCGCCGACCACGGCAATTGCGAAACGATGATCGACCCGGTGACGGGCAAGCCGCACACCGCGCATACGACGAACCTGGTTCCGGTGGCGCTGGTCAATGGGCCGGAGGGGGTCACCCTGCGCGAAGGGCGGCTGGCCGATCTGGCGCCGACGCTGCTCGACCTGATGCAACTGCCGGTGCCGCCCGAAATGACCGGCACGACGCTGATCCGGCGCTGATGCGGGCGGTTGCGATCTGGCTGTTGTCGGCCACGCTGGCGGCGGCCAATCCGGCGACGGATGCGGCGCTGAAGGCGGCGGACGGGCTGCGCGATGCGATCACACAGCTCGACGCGGCGCGGACCCGGGGCGACCGGGTGGCCGCGCTGACCACCACGATCACCGCCTATGAAAAGGGGCTCGCCGCGCTGCGCGACGGGCTGCGCCGCGCCGCGATCCGCGAACAGGAGATCGAGAAGGGCTATAATGCCAAGCGCGCGCAGGTCGGGCGGCTCTTGGGTGTGATGAGCACGATGCAGCAATCCGAAGGGCCGCTGCTGCTGCTGCATCCCGCCGGGGCGGCGGGATCGGCCCGCTCGGGCATGGTGACGGGGGCGGTGACCCCGGCGCTTCAGGCCGAGGCCGAGAAGATGCGCGCCTCGCTGGAGGAGATCCGGCAGTTGCGCGCGGTGCAGGCCAGCGCGGCCTCGGTTCTCGAAGGCGGGCTCGCCTCGGTTCAGGCGGCGCGCACGGCGCTGGCGCAGGCGATTTCCGACCGCAGCGCCCTGCCGAAACGCTATCTGGAACAGCCGGAGGAACTGCGCCGGCTGGTCGAAAGCGCCGATACGCTGGAAGGGTTCGCCACCGGGATCGCGGCACTGGACAGTGACATCGGCGCGCCGATGGAGGATTTCGCCGGGGCGAAAGGCACGCTGCCGATGCCGGTGATGGGATCGGTGCTGCGCAAGTTCAACGAAGCCGATGCGGCGGGCATCCGGCGCCCGGGCCTGGTGATCGCCACCGCGCCCGCGACGCTGGTCACCACGCCCTGGCCCGCGACGGTGCGCTACCGCGGGCCGCTGCTCGACTACGGAAATGTGATAATTCTTGAACCCGCGCAGGGCTATCTTCTGGTTCTTGCGGGGCTCGGTGCGGTCTATGGTGAGGTCGGCGACGTGCTGGACAAGGGCACGCCCGTCGGCCTGATGGGCGGCACGGAACCCGCGGCACAGGAATTCGGAGCGGATTTCGTAAAAGCCGCACAGAATGGCAGTGGCGCCGACCGCACGGAGACGCTTTACTTGGAACTCAGGAAGGGCAAGACGCCCGTGGACCCCTCCCAGTGGTTCACCCAGACGAAAGACTGAAGGTTCGGAATGAGAAAATTCGTCATGGCCGCGCTTGGCGGCACCGTTGCGGGGGTGCTGATCTCGACGCAGGTCGCGCCGCTTCTGGCGCAGGACGCGGCCAAGAGCGCCTCGGTCTATGAACAACTCGACCTGTTCGGCGATGTGTTCGAGCGGATCCGGCAGGATTACGTCGAGGCACCCGACAGCAAGAAGCTGATCGAGGCCGCGATCAACGGCATGCTCAGCTCGCTCGATCCGCATTCGAGCTACATGCCACCCGACGACTACGACAACATGAAGGTGCAGACGCGCGGCTCCTTCGGCGGGCTTGGCATCGAGGTCACGCAGGAAGACGGCGTGGTGAAGGTCGTGTCGCCGATGGACGGCACACCCGCCGCGCAGGCCGGGATCCAGTCGGGCGACTATATCACGCAGGTCAACGGCGAAAGCCTGATGGGGCTGTCGCTCGACCAGGCGGTGGACAAGATGCGCGGCCCCGTCGGCAGCGAGATCACCGTGACCATCGCGCGCAAGGGCACGCAGGATCCGTTCGACGTGACCATGACCCGCGACACGATCAAGCTCACTGCGGTGAAGGGGCGGGTGGAAGGCAAGACCGTCGTGCTGCAAATCACCACCTTCAACGACCAGACCTTCCCGAACCTTCAGGAACAGCTGAAGAAGGCCGTTGCCGACGCGGGCGGGATGGAGAAGGTCGACGGCATCGTGCTCGACCTGCGCAACAACCCGGGCGGCCTGCTGACGCAGGCGATCGCGGTATCGGATGCCTTCCTGGACAAGGGAGAAATCGTTTCGACCCGTGGCCGCGCGCCCGAGGACAGCGAGCGGATGAACGCCACGCCGGGCGACCTCGCGGAGGGCAAGCCGATCGTGGTGCTGATCAACGGCGGCTCGGCCTCGGCCTCGGAAATCGTCACCGGGGCGTTGCAGGACCATCACCGCGCCATCGTCGTCGGCACCAAGAGCTTCGGCAAGGGCTCGGTGCAGACGGTGATCCCGATCAAGGGTGAAGGGGCAATGCGGCTGACCACGGCGCGCTATTACACGCCCTCGGGCCGGTCGATCCAGGCATTGGGCATCGCACCCGACATCGTGGTGCAGCAACCCGAAGCCGCCCCGGCGAGCGAGGAGGATCAGGAAAAGGATGCGGTGAAGACCCGCTCCGAAGCCGATCTGCGCGGCATCCTGTCGAACAATTCGATGACCGAGGAAGAGAAGAAACAATACAAGGAAGATCAGGAAAAGGCCGAAGCCGCCGCGAAACTGCGGCAGGACGACTATCAGTTGGCCTATGCGATCGACATCATCAAAGGGATGTCGGTCCTTGGCAAGGACAGTGCCGATACCCCGGCCGCGCCTGAGAAGAAATGAGGAGCGGGGGCCTTCGGGCCCCCTTTTTCACGGAAGACGATGATGACGGATCTTGAATCCCTGCCTTACCGCCCCTGTGCCGGGGTCGTGCTGCTGAACCGCGACGGGCTGATTTTCACCGGCCAGCGCATCGACAATCCGGTGCCCGCCTGGCAGATGCCACAAGGCGGGATCGACGCGGGCGAAAAGCCGAAACAGGCCGCCCTGCGCGAATTGTGGGAGGAAACCGGCATCCGCGCCGATCTGGTCGAGAAGATCGCCAAGACCAGGGATTGGGTGACCTATGACCTGCCGCCTGAACTGCTCGGCAAGGTGTGGAAGGGCAAATACAAGGGCCAGAAGCAGAAATGGTTCCTGTTCCGCTTCCTGGGCGAGGACAGCGACGTGAATATTGTCACCGAACATCCGGAATTCTCGGTCTGGGCGTGGAAGCCCTATACCGAGGTGCTGGACAGCATCGTACCGTTCAAGCGCGCGGTCTATGCCGAGGTGTTCGACGAATTCCGCGACTGGCTGCGTTAACGCAGCCAGATCGCCTTCTCCCCCATCTTCGCGACAAAGGCGGCATGGGCTTCGGCCTCTGCTTGGGTCAGGCGCGCGGGCAGGGGCTGCGGACGGGGACGGGGGCGCCAGTCCTCGCTCACCACATCGGTTTTCGCGCGGGTTTCGATGTTCAGACCAAACCCCGGCTGCCGCCCGCCGATCAGTTCCAGATAAACTTCGGCCAGAATTTCGGAATCGAGCAGCGCCCCGTGCAGCGTGCGCGAGGAATTGTCGATCCCGAACCGGCGGCAAAGCGCATCGAGCGAGGCGGGCGAGCCCGGAAACTTGCGCCGCGCCATCATCAGCGTATCGACCGCCCGATCCGCCGCGATCAGCGGCTTGCGGACCCAGGACAGTTCGGCATTGAGGAATTTCATGTCGAAGGCGGCATTGTGGATCACCAGCTTGGAATCCGTGCCGATGAAGTCCAGAAATTCCTGTGCGATCAGCGCGAAGACCGGTTTGTCGCGCAGAAACTCCTCGCTGATGCCGTGGACCTGAAACGCCTCGGTCGGCATGTCGCGCTCGGGGTTGATGTATTGGTGATAGGTCTTGCCGGTGGGAACGTGGTTGAACAGCTCGACCGCGCCGATCTCGACGATGCGGTGCCCTTCCGAGGGTTCAAACCCGGTGGTTTCGGTATCGAGGACGATCTCACGCATCACGGCTCCTGATCTGCTCGATCAACTGTCGCACGGCAGCCCGGGTTTCCTCAAGGGTCAGGGTTTCGACGACGTGATCCGCCCGCGCGCGTTTATGCGGATCGGGAAGCTGGCGCGACAGGATCAACTCCAGCTGCGCCGCGTCCATCGTGCCGCGCGACAGCACGCGTTCGCGCTGTACCTCGGCCGGGGCGCTGACCACCAGCACCGCATCACACAGTGTTTCGGCCCCGGTTTCATAAAGCAGCGGGATGTCCAGCACGATCAGATCGGCCTCCGGATGGGCGGCGATGAACGCCGCGCGCGCGGCGGTGGTCAGCGGATGAACGATGGATTCCAGCAAGGATAGAGCCTGTTTTTCGCCGCCAAGCGCCGCGCGCAGCCGGGCGCGATCCACCGCACCGTCAACGACGACACCCGGGAAAGCGCGCTCGATCGCCGCAACCGCTGCGCCACCCCGGGCGTAAAGGTCATGCACCGTCGCATCGGCATCCCAGATGGGGATGCCTTCCTCCGCGAACATCTTCGCGGTGGTCGATTTCCCCATACCGATCGACCCGGTGAGCCCCAGCAGAAAGGGTTTCATGCCAGAACCGCCCGGCGCAGGTCATCCGTCACCTCGGGACGCAGGCCGAACCATCGCTCGAACCCCGGCACGGCCTGATGCAGCAGCATGCCCAGCCCGTCCACCGTCACGCAACCCCGCGCGGCGGCGGCGATCAGAAGCGGCGTCTGCAACGGCGTATAGACGATATCGGTCACCACAGCGGAAGGCGACAGCCGGTCGAGCGGCACATCGAAGGGATCCTGACCCACCATGCCCATGGCCGAGGTGTTCACCACCAGCGCCGCGCCGTCCAGCATCTCGCCCCGCGCCTGCCAGCCGACGGGATCAAGGCCGAATTCGGCGGCAAGCGCCTCGGCCCGGGCGGGGCTGCGATTGGTGATGCGGATCTCTGGGCAGCCGGCCTCGATAAGCGCGACGACAATCGCGCGTGCCGCGCCGCCCGCGCCGATGATCGCCGCCGGCCCGACCAGCGGATCCCAGCCCGGCGCCCCTTGCCGCAGATTGGTGATGAAGCCGTAACCATCGGTATTATCGGCAAATATCCCGTTTTCATCGAAGCTGAGCGTGTTCGCCGCCCCGATCCGCCGGGCCTGATCCGAAACCCGGTCGGCCAAGCGCAGGGCCGCTTCCTTATGCGGGATCGTCACGTTGCAGCCGACAAACCCGGCCTTCGGCAGCGCCCTGAGCACCTGTTCGAGATCCGCTCCGGCGATCTCCATCGGGATGTAATGCCCGCGCAGGCCGTAATGGCGCAGCCAGTGGCCGTGCAGGGCAGGGGACCGGGAATGCCCGATCGGCGCGCCGATCACCCCCGCCAGAGGAATGTTCATGTCTTCAGCTCTCCTCTCGCATGCAGCCAGTTCAGGAAGGGCAGCAGCGGCAGCCCCAGAACCGAGAAGTAATCCCCCTCGACCGCCGAGAAAAGCCGCACGCCCTCATTCTCAAGCTGATAGCAGCCCACGGACCAGCGGATGCTGTCCCAGGTCCGGGTCACATACTCATTAATGAAGGCTTCGGACAGGGGACGCATGGTCAGGCGCACCTCCGCGACATGGCGCCACAGCGGGGCACCATCGCGGAACACCACCAGCGCGCTCAGCAGGTGATGGGTCTGGCCGGAGAGGGCGCGCAGATGGGCCATGGCGTCTTCGGGCGTCTCCGGCTTGGCGAAGATCCGGCCCTTCAGGTCCAGAACCTGATCCGCGCCCAGCACCAGCGCCCCGGGATGGCGGGCGGAGACCTTGGCGGCCTTCATCTCGGCCAGCGCATCGGCGGCATCGCGCGGCCCGGCGCCTTCGGCCTGCAAGGCGGCGCGGATGGCCTCTTCGTCGATCCGCGCGGGGACCATATCCACCGTGAAGCCCGCGTTGCGCAGCAGCTGCGCCCGGATCGTGGAGGACGAGGCAAGAACCAGATCCGGCATGGGGATAACTCCTAGGACAACAGCAGGATCAACTGCCGGACAACTCCGGTAGAAACGGTTCCTCCCCGTTTCCACCCAGGTTTGTCAAGGAACGAAAGCGGATTCCACACCTGTCGAAGCGGTTATCCACAGGGTCGGGACAGTTTTCCCATCCCACACGAACATTCCGTGACCATCCGCAGGAGTATCCACTGCGTTTGATCTTGTAATTTTTTGATTTCAAGTAATTTTTTAAGATTATCCACAGAAATTCCATGAATCGTGGAAGTATTGTCCCGGCTGCGGATAAATCCGGGAAAAACCCGTAATCCACAATATCCACAGGCCCTAAATCATCATCATCTTTTCTTTTTTCTTTTATTCTTTAAGAAGATGTCAGTAGCCGGAGCCGCCATGATCGAGTTTCTTTCCATCCATTACGCCTGGATAAAGGCGTTCCATGTGATGTCGGTCCTGGCCTGGATGGCGGGCCTGTTCTATCTGCCGCGGCTTTACGTTTACCATGTCGAGGGGCTGGCAAAGCGCGGCGTTGCCCGTGGGTCGGAGATGGATCTGCTGTTCCAACATCAGGAACGGCTGCTTTTGCGGGCGATCATGAACCCGGCAATGATCGCGACGTGGATTTTCGGGTTGATGCTGGTGGCCACGCCGGGGATCGTCGACTGGGGCAGCGCCTGGGCATGGGTCAAGGCGGTCGCCGTGATCGGCATGACGGTGTTTCACATGGCGCTGGCACGCGCGCGGCGGGCGTTCGTCATGGGACAGAACCGGCTGACCGGGCGGCAATGGCGGATGATGAACGAATTGCCCACTGTTTTGATGGTGCTGATCGTCAGCGCGGTGATCGTGAAATACTGATCCGTTGACTCACAGGGCCACAGGGCTTATCTGCGGGGTCAGCCCCGGCCGTCCGGCCGCCCGGTTTCAGCATTCATAGATGACTTCCGCGCCCGGGAACGGGTGCCATTTGCGGTGAGCCCATGACCGAACGTCTCAACCTTTCCGATCTCAAGGCGAAGAGCCCCAAAGACCTGCTGGCGATGGCCGAGGACTGGGAGATCGAAAACGCCTCGACCATGCGTAAGGGCGAGATGATGTTCCAGCTGCTGAAGGAACATGCCGAGGAAGGCGTGGAAATCGGCGGTGATGGCGTTCTGGAAGTGTTGCAGGACGGTTTCGGCTTCCTGCGCTCGACCGAGGCGAACTATTTGCCCGGTCCGGATGATATTTACGTCAGCCCGGACATGATCCGGCAATACAGCCTGCGGACCGGCGACACGGTTGAGGGGATCATCCGCGCGCCGGGTGAGAACGAGCGGTATTTCGCGTTGACCTCGGTCGAGCGGATCAACTTCGAGGAACCGGAGCGCGCGCGCCACAAGGTGGCCTTCGACAACCTGACGCCGCTCTATCCCGATGAGCGGCTGAAGATGGAAATCGAAGATCCGACGATCAAGGACCGCTCGGCCCGGATCATCGACCTGGTTGCGCCGATCGGGAAGGGGCAGCGGTCGCTGATCGTGGCGCCGCCGCGCACCGGGAAGACGGTTCTGCTTCAGAACATCGCGCATTCGATCGCCAGCAATCACCCGGAATGCTACCTGATCGTGCTGCTGATTGACGAACGGCCCGAAGAAGTGACGGATATGCAGCGCTCGGTGAAGGGGGAGGTTGTGTCCTCGACCTTCGACGAACCGGCCTCGCGCCACGTTGCGGTAGCGGAAATGGTGATCGAAAAGGCGAAGCGGCTGGTCGAGCACAAGCGTGACGTGGTGATCCTGCTCGATTCGATCACGCGTCTGGGCCGGGCCTACAATACGGTCGTACCGTCCTCGGGCAAGGTGCTGACGGGCGGTGTTGACGCCAACGCGCTGCAACGGCCGAAGCGGTTCTTTGGCGCCGCGCGGAACATCGAGGAGGGCGGCTCGCTGACCATCATCGCGACGGCGCTGATCGACACCGGCTCGCGGATGGATGAGGTGATCTTTGAAGAGTTCAAGGGCACCGGCAACTCCGAAATCGTGCTGGACCGGAAGGTTGCGGACAAGCGGGTCTTCCCGGCGATGGATATTCTGAAATCCGGCACGCGGAAGGAAGATCTTCTGGTCGATTCGAAGGATCTGCAAAAGACCTATCTGCTGCGCCGCATCCTGAACCCGATGGGCACGACGGATGCGATCGAGTTCCTGATCTCGAAGCTGAAGCAGACGAAATCGAACGGCGAATTCTTCGATTCCATGAACGGCTGAGATGGATACGATCTACGCCCAGGCGACGGCGCGCGGAAAGGCGGGTGTCGCCGTCATCCGCGTGTCCGGGCCCAGGGCGTGGGAGGCCGCGTCGGCGCTTGCGGGGACATTGCCCGCGCCGCGGCAGGCAGGATTGCGCCGCCTGCGGCTGGATGGCGAGACGCTGGACGAAGCGGTTGTGCTGTGTTTCGAGGCGCGGGCGAGTTTCACCGGTGAACAGGTCGCGGAGCTTCACGTTCATGGGGCGATGGCGACGGTTGCCGCGGTTCTGCGTGCGCTGGCGGGATTGGGATTGCGGCTTGCCGAGCCCGGGGAGTTCACCCGGCGGGCCTTGGAGAATGGCCGACTTGACCTTGCGCAGGTCGAAGGGCTGTCCGATCTGATCGAATCAGAGACAGAAGCACAACGAAAACAAGCTCTTGCAGTTCTGTCCGGCGCGGTTGGCAAGGTTGTTGAAGCCTGGCGACGTAAGCTGATCCGCGCGGCGGCGTTGGTTGAAGCGACGATTGATTTCGCGGATGAGGATGTTCCCGTCGATGTGACGCCTGAAGTTATCGGGCTGATCAACGATGTACTGGTGGATCTGCGGCGAGAGATTGGCCGCGTCGGCGTGGCGGAACGGGTGCGGGAAGGGTTCGAGGTTGCAATCGTCGGCCGCCCGAATGCCGGAAAATCGACATTGCTGAATGCCCTGGCCGGTCGCGAGGCTGCGATCACCTCCGAGGTCGCGGGGACAACGCGGGATGTGATTGAAGTCCGGATGGATATTTCCGGGCTGGCGGTGACGCTTCTGGATACCGCCGGTCTGCGCGATACCGAAGATCAGGTCGAAATCTATTGGGATCGAGCGGGCACTGATGCGCGCACGGGCGGCAGATCTTCGGATATTCCTTCTCGATGGCGGCGAGGTTCCGCTGATCGAGCCTCTGCCTGAGGATCTGGTGGTTCATGGTAAGTCCGATCTGAAACCCGGGGAAGGGTTGTCGGTTTCCGGGAAAACAGGTGCGGGACTGGATGAGCTGGTGTCCGCGATTGCGGCGCGGCTTGAAGGGCGGGCCAGCGGCGCCGGTGTCATGACGCGGGAACGGCATCGGATTGCCATGTCACGCGCATTTGATGCTTTGGATTCGGCGCGAAATGAGGTATTGCGCGGGTCCGAACGGGCCGAGCTTGTGTCTGAAGGGTTGCGCGAGGCAAGCCGGGCACTTAAATCGCTGGTCGGGCGGGTGGATGTGGAGCATCTTCTCGATGAGATCTTTGCGAGTTTCTGCATCGGCAAGTAGGGAGTGTTTCACGTGAAACATTTTGATGTCATCGTTGTCGGCGGCGGCCATGCGGGGACCGAGGCGGCGCATGCTGCGGCACGCATGGGGGCACGCACTGCACTGGTGACCCTTCGGCGGGATGCCATTGGAGTGATGTCCTGCAATCCGGCGATCGGTGGTCTTGGCAAAGGGCATCTGGTTCGCGAAATCGACGCGCTTGACGGTGTGATGGCGCGGGCTGCGGACCGCGCGGGTATTCAGTTTCGGCTGCTGAATCGTCGTAAGGGTCCGGCGGTTCAAGGGCCGCGCGCGCAGGCGGATCGCAAACTCTACCGGCAGGCCATGGCCGAACTGACGGAAGGTCAGCAAAATCTCGACGTTATTGAAGGCGAAGTCGCCGATCTGGTTATGGACGGTGATCGCGTGGCTGGGGCTATCCTTGCCGACGGAACGCGGATCGACGCCGGCGCCGTGGTGCTGACAGCCGGGACATTCCTTCATGGTGTAATCCATATCGGGGATCAAAAGTCTCCCGGCGGGCGGATGGGGGATCGCCCTTCGGTCAAGCTCGCGGATCGGATGCGGGACATGGGCCTTTCTCTGGGCCGGTTGAAAACGGGGACTCCGCCCCGCCTGGACGGAAAAACGATTAATTGGGATGTCCTGGACAGCCAACCGGGTGACGAAGACCCCGTGCTGTTCAGTTTTCTGAATCATAAGCCGTTTGTTCGGCAGATTTCCTGTGGCATCACGCACACAAACGGCCAAACCCATCAGATTATTCGGGATAATCTGTCGCGCTCGGCGATGTATGGCGGTCATATCGAAGGGGTGGGGCCGCGCTACTGTCCGTCGATCGAAGATAAGGTTGTCCGGTTTTCGGATAAGGAATCGCATCAGATTTTTCTGGAACCGGAGGGGCTGGACGATGACACGATCTATCCCAACGGAATTTCGACCTCTTTGCCCGAGGACGTTCAGGAAGCCTATGTCCGCTCGATCAAGGGACTGGAAGCGGTGCGGATCCTTCAGCCGGGGTATGCAATCGAATATGACTTTGTTGATCCGCGGTCACTGCGCGCGACGCTGGAACTGAAGGAG
Source organism: Paenirhodobacter sp. (assembly GCF_047600745.1). GTDB lineage: Bacteria > Pseudomonadota > Alphaproteobacteria > Rhodobacterales > Rhodobacteraceae > Rhodobacter. Next base: position 1,833,741 of record NZ_JASGKI010000004.1, read on the forward strand.
CAACCGGGGCTCTATCTGGCGGGACAGATCAACGGAACGACGGGGTATGAGGAAGCGGCAGCGCAGGGGTTGGTCGCTGGCCTGAACGCGGCTCTGGCGGCACAGGGTCGGGATCAGGTAATCTTCGGGCGCGCGAGCAGCTATATCGGCGTGATGATCGACGATCTTGTCGATCGCGGCGTTAGCGAACCCTATCGGATGTTCACATCGCGGGCGGAATTCAGACTGTCCCTGCGCGCTGATAATGCGGACCAGCGTCTGACCGCGATGGGAACTGAACTGGGATGTGTTGCTGAGCCGCGCAGGCAAGCCTTTCAGAAAAAAATGGATGCGCTCAACAGTGGTCGGGCGTTGTTGGATTCGTTGTCTCTGACCCCGAAGGAGGCGCAGGCGCATGGCTTGCGCGTTAACCAGGATGGGTCAAGGCGTTCAGCCTTCGCTCTGCTGTCTTTCCCCGATATTACGTTTTCGGATATAGCGGCGATTTTTCCGGAACTGAACGATCTTCCGTCCGATATTGCGATGCAACTCTCCTATGATGCCCTCTACGCGACCTATATCGCGCGTCAGGAAGATCATGTTGCGGCGCTCAAGCGGGATGAAAACTGGACGATTCCGGAGGATTTTGACTTTGATGCCCTTCCGGGGCTTTCCAATGAGCTGAAGATGAAGCTGTCGCGGGCACGACCTGGGACATTGGCACAGGCGGGGCGTGTCGACGGTGTAACGCCGGCGGCGCTTGCACTTGTTCTTGCAAAGCTCCGTCACGGTCAGCGTTCGGCAACAGCATGACTGGCAAGGAAAAATTCTGCCAGCAGATGGATGTTTCACGTGAAACATTGCTTCGGCTGGAAACGTTTGAAGCCATCCTGACAAAGTGGAATGGGGCGATTAATCTGGTTTCTGCTTCCAGTTTGCAGCAGATTTGGACACGTCATTTTCTTGATTCGGCTCAGATCTTTACTCTTTGCCCAAAAGCGGCACGGGTTTGGGTGGATATCGGAAGCGGGGGCGGTCTGCCGGGATTGGTCGTGGCGGCTCTGGCCAAGGAAAGCCTGCCCGACCTTCGTGTGACACTGATCGAAAGCGATACGCGCAAGGCAGCTTTTCTTGCTGCCGCCGCCCGTGCGATGGATGTCGATGTCACCATTCATGCCAAGCGGATCGAGGCTGTCGTGCCGCAGAATGCGGATGTTCTGAGCGCACGCGCTCTGGCGCCGCTCTCAGTCCTTTTGGAATATGCGGAACGGCATCTGTCGGGGGACGGGATCTGTATTTTTCCAAAAGGCGCGCATTGGCAGGATGAAATCACTGCTGCGCATGCGGCCTGGCGTTTCAACTATACGGCCCAGCCCAGTCTGACAGAAGATAATGCCGTTGTTTTGGAGATTATGGGAGCGCAGCGTGTCTGATCCGACCCGGCCCGCCGGGGCCAAAATCATCGCGGTGGCGAACCAGAAGGGCGGGGTCGGCAAAACCACAACGTCGATCAACCTTGCAGCTGCGCTTGGGGAGCGCGGCTGCCGTGTTCTTCTGATTGACCTCGATCCGCAAGGAAATGCGTCGACCGGGATCGGAATCGAAGCGGATGACCGCGATTTCAGCACTTATGATCTGCTCCTCGACGACGCGCCGATTGCGCAGGTCATTCGTCCGACGCGGATTGAAGGGGTTCTTATCTGTCCAGCCACGACGGATCTGTCTTCCGCTGATATGGAACTGGTCTCGAACGAAAAGCGCAGCTTCCTTCTTCATGATGTGCTGCGGCAACCTGCCATCGACCAGTTCGATCTGGACTATATCCTGATCGACTGTCCGCCATCGTTGAGCCAGTTGACGATCAATGCGATGGTTGCGGCTCATTCGGTTCTCGTCCCGCTTCAGGCGGAATTTTTCGCGCTCGAAGGGCTGTCACAACTGATGCTGACGGTGCGAGAGGTGCGGCAGAGCGCCAATCGGGATTTGCGCATCGAAGGCGTGGTCTTGACGATGTATGACGTTCGCAACAATCTCTCCCAACAGGTCGAGGCCGACGCGCGCGCGACGCTTGGGGATCTCGTCTTTCGGACGATGATTCCGCGCAATGTTCGCGTGTCGGAGGCACCATCTTATGCCATGCCTGTGTTGAATTATGACTCGTCATCGCGCGGGGCGGTTGCCTATCGCGCCTTGGCAGAAGAACTATTGACCCGCCACCGGGCGGTCAAACAGCGGAGCTGAGGGATGAACGACAGGAAGCCGGAACGTCGCGGATTGGGGCGGGGCCTTTCCGCCCTCATGGCGGACACCTATCTGACTTCGCCGGAGGCGGGTTCCGAACCGCGTCGAGCGGAGAGCCATGTTCCGATCGAGTTCATCGAGCCCAATCCGGATCAGCCGCGGCGCACCTTCGAACCTGAAAAACTTGAGGAATTGGCCGCTTCTATCCGCGAAAAGGGCGTGATTCAGCCGCTGATCGTGCGCAATCATCCGCATAAGGAAGGGCATTACGAAATCGTCGCCGGGGAGCGTCGGTGGCGCGCCGCGCAGATCGCGCAACTCCATGAACTTCCGGTAATCATCCGGGATCTGAGCGACACCGAAGTCCTCGAAGTCGCGATCATCGAGAATATCCAGCGCGCCGACCTCAATCCGCTGGAAGAGGCACTGAGCTACCGCCAGTTGATGGAGCGCTTTGGCCATACGCAGGAAAAGCTGGCTGAAGCTCTGTCGAAAAGCCGCAGCCACATCGCGAATCAGTTGCGATTGTTGAACTTGCCAACCGAGGTTCAGGATTATCTTCGCGATGGCAAGCTGACGGCGGGTCACGCGCGGGCGATGATTACTTCTGCCGATCCGATCAAACTCGCACATGACGCGGTGAGCAAGGGACTTTCTGTGCGTGAAGTCGAACGTCTGGCGCAGAAACCGCGTGAACCGGCTGCCCGCCCGGCCCAGTCCAGGACGAAGGATGCGGATACCGTTGCGCTGGAGAACGATCTGAGCGCCGCCTTCGGCCTGCGGGTTTCGATCATGCCGAAGACGGCGCAGAGCGGGCAGGTTGTCATCAGCTATGCGGATCTGGAGGAGTTGGACCGGATCTGTCAGGCACTCAGCGTCAGTTGAGCGGCTTCAGGGCATCAGTTCGCGGATGATCCCGTTCAGAACGGCGCGGCCCTGAGCGGTGGCCGCGATCCGATCGTCTGTTTGCCGCAACAGACCCATCGCCGTCAGATCTTCGATCTTCCCTGCCGGAAGCGTTTCCCCCGCCAGCGCGGCATAGCGCAGCGGATCAATCCCTTCGCTCAACCGCAGCCCGAACAACAGGAATTCCACCGCCTGTTCATCGCGCGGCAAAGCCATGCGCGGCAGTTCGCCACAGCCGCGCTCCACCATATCCAGCCAAAGCGCGGGGGACTTCGGCGCCTCGGTCGCATGCCGCTGTCCGCCGAGCGTCAGGCGACCATGCGCACCGGGGCCGATCCCCGCATAATCGCCATACCGCCAGTAGACGAGGTTGTGATGGCATTCGGCTCCGGGCCGCGCATGATTGGAAACCTCATAGGCGGGCAGCCCCACCGAATCACAAATTTCCTGTGTTTTCAAATACATATCGGCTGACAGATCGTCATCCGGCAGGCCGCGCAACTTGCCCGCCGCCGCCCGCGCACCAAAGGCCGTGCCCTCCTCGATGGTCAGTTGATAGAGCGAGAAGTGATCCACCGCCATCGCCACCGCTTCGCGCAACTCAGCTTCCCAGGCGGTCAGATCCTGATCCTGCCGGGCATAGATCAGGTCAAAGCTCACCCGGTCGAAATGCCGCCGCGCGATGTCAAAGGCCCGGCGTCCTTCCGCCGCGCTGTGCATCCGCCCGAGACGTTTCAGATCGGCGTCGTTCAACGCCTGCATCCCCATCGAAATCCGGTTCACGCCAGCCTCGGAATAGGCGCGGAAGCGGCCTGCGTCGATGCTGGTCGGATTGGCCTCCAATGTGATTTCCAGATCATTCGCCAGCCGCCACCGCGACCGGATCCGGTCCAGAATCGCCTGCACCAGATCGGGATCCATCAGCGAGGGTGTCCCCCCGCCGAAAAACACCGTGTTCAGGATCCGATCCCCGGTTTCCGCGGCGATCCGGTCGATTTCGGCCAGATAGGCCCTTGCCCAGCGGGCTTGGTCGATCTGCGCCGAAACATGGCTGTTGAAGTCGCAATAGGGGCATTTGGCGGCACAGAACGGCCAGTGCAGATAGAGCCCGAATCCGCCGTGCCGCCAGTCTTCGGTCATCCGCGCAGCGCCTGCGTCAGCTTGCGGAAGGCATAGGCGCGGTGGCTGATGCGGTTCTTTTCCTCGGGCGCCATCTCGCCAAAGGTGATGTCGTAGCCGTCCGGCTGGAACATCGGGTCGTAGCCGTGGCCTTGCGTGCCGCGCATCGGCCAGACCAGTTGACCCTCGACCTTGCCGTCGAACACCTCGTCATGACCATCGGGCCAGGCCAGAACCAGCGTCGAGCGAAAGCGTGCCGTGTAGGGCAGGGCGGCGCCCTTCGCCGCGCATTCTTCCCAGGTCCGGGTCATCGCCTTGACGAAATCGCGCCCGTTCGGGGTTTCCGCCCAATCGGCGGTATAAACGCCCGGCGCACCGTCCAGCGCGTCGACCTCGATCCCGCTGTCATCGGACAGGGCGGGCAGGCCGGTGGCCTTCGCCGCCGCATGGGCCTTGATCCGGGCGTTCTCAATGAAGGTCGTCCCGGTCTCCGCAGGCTCCGGCAGGCCGAAATCCGCGTTGCTGACCACCTCAATCCCCCAGGGTGCCAGCAGAGCGCGCATCTCGGCCACTTTGCCCGCGTTATGCGTGGCGAACAGCAGCTTTTTCCCGTCGAATATCCTCATGCCACGGCCGCCTTCTGTGCCGCGACCAGCTCCGCGATCCCCGCTTCGGCCAGATCAAGCAGCGCGTTCATCTGATCGCGCGAGAAGGTCGCCCCCTCCGCCGTCATCTGCACTTCGACCAGCTTGCCCGCGCCGGTCATGATGAAATTGCCGTCCACACCGGCTTCGCTATCCTCGGCATAGTCCAGATCGGCGATCGCCTGACCGGCATAGATCCCGCAGGACATCGCTGCCACATGGTCCATGATCGGGTCCGAGGTGATCAGCCGCGCCTTCAGCAGCTTGTTCACCGCCAGCCGCAGCGCGACCCAGCCCCCCGTGATCGCGGCGCAGCGCGTGCCGCCATCGGCCTGAATCACGTCGCAATCGACAACGATCTGCCGCTCGCCCAGGGCCGAACGGTCCACGCCCGCGCGCAGCGCGCGCCCGATCAGCCGCTGGATCTCCTGCGTGCGGCCCGATTGCTTGCCTGCCGCCGCCTCGCGCCGGGTGCGCGAGTTGGTGGCGCGCGGCAGCATGCCATATTCCGCCGTGACCCAGCCGAGCCCCGTGCCCTTCAGGAAGGAGGGTGCCTTTTCCTCAAGCGTCGCGGTGCACAGCACATGGGTATCGCCGACCTTGATCAGGCACGATCCCTCGGCATGTTTGGTGATGCCGGTTTCGATCGAGATCGGGCGGATTTCGCTGAGTTTCCTGCCGGAGGGTCGCATGGTCGGTCCTTTCCTGAAGTTTGCGTCATTTGAGACGCCGTGCCGCATGATGCAATCCCCAAAGCACGTTGACCTGCGCGCGGGTCGGGCTTTAATTCCGGGGATGGACGAGAATGCGCAGAACCGGCTTCTGGCCGAACTGAATGACCGCTCCCGCGAGGTGTTCCGGCGGGTGGTGGAGGGCTATCTGCAAACCGGCGATCCGGTGGGATCGCGCACGCTGACCCGGCAGATGACGGAAAAGCTGTCGGCGGCGACGGTGCGCAACGTGATGCAGGATCTCGAATACATGGGGCTTCTGGGCAGCCCGCATGTCTCGGCGGGCCGGGTGCCGACGCAACTGGGCCTGCGGATGTTCGTCGACGGCTTCATGGAGGTCAGCGAATTGCGCGCGGCCGACCGGCAGGCGCTGGACGTTCTGGGCGTGAACGAACCCGATGTGGGCACGCTGCTGGATCGGGTCAGCGGGGCGCTGTCGGGCCTGACGCATGGCGCGAGCATCGTTCTCGCGCCGAAGCGCGAAGCGCCGATCCGCCATGTGGAATTCGTCGGGCTTGGGCCGGATCGGGCGCTGGTGGTGCTGGTCTTTGCCGATGGGCAGGTGGAAAACCGGGTGTTCACCCCGCCCGTGGGGCAAACGCCGTCTTCGCTGCGCGAGGCCGCGAATTTCATCAATGCCATTGCCGAGGGGCGCACGCTGGGCGATCTGCGGGGGCAGGTGGCGGCGGAAATCGCCTCCCGGCGGCAGGAGCTTGATACGCTGGCGGCGGCGCTGGTCGAAAGCGGGCTGGCGCAATGGGCCGATCACGGCGAGTCGACCGAGCGGCTGATCGTGCGCGGGCAGTCCAACCTGCTGGATACCGAGGGCGATCTGGACCGGATCCGCAGCCTGTTCGACGATCTGGAGCGCAAGCGCGACATCGCCGAATTCCTGGATCTGGCCGAACAGGGCGACGGTGTGCGCATTTTTATCGGTTCCGAGAACAAGCTTTTTTCGCTTTCGGGTTCCTCTGTCGTCGTTTCTCCCTATATGAACGCGGAACGCAAGATCATCGGGGCGATCGGGGTCATCGGGCCCACGCGGCTGAACTACGGCCGGATCGTTCCGATCGTGGATTATACGGCGCAACTGGTCGGACGGGTTCTGTCCGGCAGGGGCAAAGGGTAGGAAGATGACTGAGAATAAAGAAGACATGCCTGAGGATCTGGACGCGCTGAGCGATCCGCTTGCGGATCCCGAACTGGACGCGCTGCGCGCCGAGCGGGATGATTACAAGGACCGTTTCATACGGGCGCTGGCCGATGCCGAAAACGCCCGCAAGCGGGCCGACCGGGACCGGCGCGAGGCCGAGAATTATGGCGGCTCGAAGCTGGCGCGCGACATGCTGCCGGTGTTCGATGCGCTGAAGCGCGCGCTGGATGCGGCGAGCGAGGAAGTCCGTGCGGCGGCCCCCGCGCTGATCGAGGGGGTGGAACTGACGCAGCGCGAATTGCTCAACGTGTTCAAGCGTCACGGCATCATCGCGATCATGCCGAAGGTCGGCGACAAGTTCGACCCGCAGCATCACGAGGCGATGTTCGAGGCGCCCGTGCCCGGCACCACGGCGGGCGACATCATCCAGGTGATGGATGACGGTTTCATGCTGCACGACCGGCTTCTGCGCCCGGCCAAGGTCGGCGTGAGTTCGGTGCCCAAGTGAACGGCGGGGGGTGATCCCCCCGCTATTTCAACAGCGCCCGCAGGTCATAAAGCGCTTCGAGCGCCTGTTTCGGGGTCATCTCGTCCGGGTGCATCGCCCGCAGCCGGTCTTCGACGGGCGAGGTTGCGGGTTTCGGCGGTGGCGCCACGGCGAACAGCGGCAGATCGTCGATCATCATCTTCTTTTTCGACCCGCTTTCCCGATCGCCGGTTTCCAGCGCGTCCAGAACCACCCGCGCCCGGGCGACGACGCTCTCCGGCAGGCCCGCCAGCCGCGCGACCTGCACGCCATAGCTGCGATCAGCGGCGCCCTTCTTCACCTCATGCAGGAAGATCACCTCGCCGTCCCATTCCTTGACGGTCACGGTGGCGTTCTCCACCCCGTCCAGCTTTGCCGACAGCGCGGTCATCTCATGGTAATGCGTGGCGAACAGCGCGCGGCAGCGGTTGGTGGCATGCAGATGCTCCAGCACCGCCCAGGCGATCGACAGCCCGTCATAGGTCGCCGTGCCGCGGCCGATCTCGTCCAGGATCACCAGCGCGCGGTCATCCGCCTGGTTCAGGATCGCCGCCGTTTCGACCATCTCGACCATGAAGGTCGACCGCCCCCGCGCAAGGTCATCCGCCGCGCCGACCCGGCTGAACAGCTGGCTCACCAGCCCGATATGCGCGCGCCGGGCGGGCACGAAGCTCCCCGCCTGCGCGAGCAGCGCGATGATCGCATTCTGCCGCAGGAACGTGGATTTCCCCGCCATGTTCGGCCCGGTCAACAGCCAGATCGCCGGGGTCGTGCCGCTTGTCAGGCCGCAGTCATTGGCGATGAAGGGCTCGCCCTGCCGTTTCAGTGCGGCTTCCACCACCGGATGCCGCCCGGCCTCGACCTCGAACGCGCGGGAATTATCGACCACGGGCGCGGCCCATCCATCCCCCGCCGCCAGATCGGCAAAAGCCGCCGTCAGGTCGATCTCGGCAAGCGCCCGCGCGGCCTCTCCGATCGGGCCGGAATGGGCCAGAATCGCGCGTTTCAGGCTGTCATAGAGACGTTTTTCGATGTCCAGCGCATGCGCCCCGGCGTTGAGGATCCGGGTCTCAAGCTCGCTCAGTTCCACGGTGGTGAACCGCACCTGATTGGCCGTGGTCTGGCGGTGGATGAACCGCGCAGAGCCCATCATCTTCTCGGCATGGATCGCCGTCGTTTCGATGAAATAGCCCAGCACGTTGTTGTGCTTGATCTTCAGCGAGGCGATCCCGGTTTCCTCGATGAACTCCGCCTGCATTCGGGCGATGACGCCGCGCCCTTCGTCGCGCAGCCGCCGGGTTTCGTCCAGTTCGGCGTCATAGCCCGGCGCGATGAACCCGCCGTCGCGCATCAGCAGCGGCGGCTCAGCCACCAGCGCGGCATCCAGCAGCGCGACCAGATCGCCATGCCCGGTCAGGGCGCGGCCGGCCTCCGACAGCAGCGCGGGGCTGTCCGCCGGAACGCTGGCCGCGATCCGCCCGGCCTGTGTGAGCGCGGCGCGGATCGCCACCATGTCGCGCGGCCCGCCCCGGTCGAGCGCGATCCGCCCAAGCGCGCGGTCCATGTCCGGCGCGCGCTTCAGATCGGCGCGCAGATCCTCGGCAAAACGTCTCTGTTCCAGCAGAAAACGCACCGATTCATGCCGCGCGTGGATCAGCGCCAGATCCCGCGACGGCGCCGAAATCCGCCGCTCCAGCAGCCGCGCGCCGCCCGCCGTTACCGTCCGGTCGATGGCCGAAAGCAGCGACCCCTCGCGCCCACCCGACAGCGCCTGCGTCAGTTCGAGGTTGCGCCGGGTGGCGGCGTCGATCTGCATCAGGCTGCCCGCTTCCTCCCGCACCGGACGGCGCAAGAGCGGCAGTTTCCCCCGCTGCGTCAGGTTCAGGTAATCGACGATCGCCCCCATTGCCGATACATCCGGCCGCGCAAAGGCCCCGAAGGCATCCAGCGAGCCGACCGCATAAAGCGACAGCAGCCGCTGTTCCGCGCCCTGGCTGTCGAACGCGGCGCGCGGCAGGGGGGTCAGCGCGGCGCGCATATCGGCGACGATCGGCGCACAGTCGCCCTCCCGCGCCTCGCTCACCAGAACCTCGCGCGGAGCGAGCCGCGCCAGTTCCGGCCCGAGCCGGTTCAGCGCACAGGGCATCACCCGGAATTCGCCGGTGGAAATATCGACCCAGGCCAGCGCGCCTTCGCCCTGCACCTCGGCCCAGGCGGCAAGGAAGTTGTTCCGCCGCGCCTCCAGCAGGCTGTCTTCGGTGAGCGTGCCGGGGGTGACCAGCCGCACCACCTCGCGCTTCACCACCGATTTCGCGCCGCGCTTCCTGGCCTCCGCCGGGTCTTCCATCTGTTCGGCGATGGCGACGCGGAAGCCCTTGCGGATCAGCGTCAGCAGATAGCCCTCGGCGGCATGGATCGGCACGCCGCACATCGCGATGTCCTCGTCCAGATGCTTGCCCCGCTTCGTCAGCGCGATGTCGAGCGCCGCCGCCGCCGCGATGGCATCGTCGAAGAACATCTCGTAGAAATCGCCCATCCGGTAGAACAGCAGCGCGCCGGGGTTCGCTTCCTTGATCGCCAGATATTGCGCCATCATCGGCGTGACTTGCGGCTCGCTCATTCCCGTCTCCTGTGTTCGGCGCGACCCTACAAAAGGCCAACCCCGGCTGCAAATCCATTGAGGCCCGCCCGGCAGAACGCTAAGAAGCTGGTAACCCGGAGGAGCCCCATGACCACGAAGAACCGCGTCACGCCCGAAGAGGCGCTGGCCTATCACCTCGACCCGAAGCCCGGCAAATACGACATCATCGCGTCTAAGCCGATGACGACGCAGCGCGACCTGTCGCTGGCCTATAGCCCGGGCGTCGCCGTGCCGGTGCAGGCGATCGCCGAACGGCCCGAAACCGCCTATGACTATACCGTCAAGGGCAACATGGTGGCGGTCATCTCCAACGGCACGGCGATCCTTGGCCTTGGCAACCTCGGCGCGCTGGCGTCGAAGCCGGTGATGGAAGGCAAGGCGGTGCTGTTCAAGCGGTTCGCCGATGTGAACGCGATCGACATCGAACTCGACACCGAAGACCCGGACGAGATCATCCAGGCGGTGAAGCTGATGGCGCCGACCTTCGGGGGGATCAACCTCGAAGACATCAAGGCGCCCGAATGTTTCATCATCGAAAGCCGGCTGAAGGAGATCTGCGACATTCCGGTGTTCCACGATGACCAGCACGGCACCGCGGTGATCTGTGCCGCCGGGCTGATCAATGCGCTGGAGCTCAGCGGCAAGCGGATCGAGGATGTGCGCATCGTGCTGAACGGCGCGGGGGCGGCGGGGATCGCCTGCCTCGAACTGATCAAGGCGATGGGCGCGCGGCATGACAACTGCATCATGTGCGACACCAAGGGCGTGATCTACAAGGGCCGTACCGAGGGCATGAACCAGTGGAAATCCGCCCATGCGGCCGACACCGATGCCCGCACGCTCGAAGATGCGATGCGGGGCGCGGATGTGTTCCTCGGTGTGTCCGCCAAGGGCGCGGTGACGCCGGAGATGGTGGCCTCGATGGCCGACAACCCGGTGATCTTCGCCATGGCGAACCCGGATCCGGAGATCACCCCCGAAGAGGCCCATGCCGTGCGCCCGGATGCGATCGTGGCCACGGGCCGGTCGGATTATCCGAACCAGGTCAACAATGTGCTGTGCTTCCCCTATCTGTTCCGCGGCGCGCTGGATGTGCATGCCCGCGCGATCAACGAGGAAATGAAGATCGCCTGTGCCCGGGCACTGGCCGAACTCGCGCGCGAGGATGTGCCGGACGAGGTGGCGATGGCCTATGGCCGCAAGCTGACCTTTGGCCGCGACTATATCATCCCGGCACCCTTCGACCCGCGGCTGATCCGGGTGATCCCGCCCGCCGTGGCGAAGACGGCGATGGATACCGGCGTTGCCCGCCGCCCGATCATCGACATCGACGGCTATGCCCGCAGTCTTGCGGCGCGGATGGACCCGACCGCCTCGATCCTTCAGGGGATACAGGCGCGGGCGCGGCGGGCGCAGGCGCGGATGATCTTCTCCGAAGGCGACGATCCGCGCGTGCTGCGCGCGGCGGTGGCCTATCAGCGCGGCGGCATGGGGCAGGCGCTCGTCGTCGGGCGCGAGGCCGATGTGCGCGAAAAGCTGGAGTCCGTCGGGCTGGGCGATGCCTATCGCGAACTGACCGTGGTCAATTCGCTCAACAGCAAGCATGTCGAGAGCTACAAGGATTTCCTCTATGCCCGCCTGCAACGGCAGGGCTACGACCGCGAGGACGTGCATAAGCTGACCACCCGCGACCGGCACATCTTCGCCGCGCTGATGCTGGCGCATGGCCATGCCGACGGGATGGTGACGGGGGCGACGCGGAAATCGGCGCATATCCTCGAACGGATCGGCAAGGTCTATGACGTGAAGCCCTCGGATGGCGCGGTGGGGATCACGGCGCTGCTGCACAAGGGCCGGGTGGTGCTGATCGGCGACACGCTGGTGCATGAATGGCCCGAGCCCGAGGATCTGGCCGACATCGCGCAGGCGGGCGCGATGGTCGCGCGCGGGCTGGGGCTGGAACCCCGGGTGGCCTTCGCCTCGTTCTCGACCTTCGGCTATCCGGTGTCGGAGCGCGCGACGAAGATGTATCTGGCGCCCAAGGTGCTGGACAGCCGCGGTGTCGATTTCGAATATGACGGCGAAATGACCGTCGATGTCGCGCTGAACATGGATCAGATGAAGAGCTATCCGTTCTGCCGCCTGACCGGCCCGGCGAACGTTCTGGTGGTGCCCGCGCGGCATGCGGCCTCGATCTCGACCAAGCTGATGCAGGAAATGGCGGGGGCGACGGTGATCGGCCCGATCCTCACCGGCGTGGCGGATCCGATCCAGATCTGTTCCACCGTCGCGACTGTGAACGACATCCTGAACATGGCGTCGATCGCCGCCTGCCGGATGGGTCAGCGCAAGTGACGGTCTGGAACCTCGGCTCGATCAACGCGGATCACTTCTACCGGCTGCCGCATCTGCCGCAGCCGGGGGAGACGCTGGCCGCAGCGGATTATGCCGTTGGCCTGGGCGGTAAGGGCGCGAACCAGTCGGTGGCGCTGGCGCGGGCCGGGGCGGATGTGCGCCATATCGGTGCCGTTGCGGCGGATGGGCTGTGGATGGTGGCGCGGATGCGCGCGGCGGGGGTCGATTGCACCCATGTCGCGGTGCTGCCCGGCGCCTCCGGCCATGCGATCATCGAGGTCGATGCGGCGGGCGAGAATGCGATCCTGCTGTTCGCCGGGACCAACCGGGCGATTGCGCCCGATGCCGTCCGGGCCGTGCTTTCCGGGGCCGCGCCGGGCGACTGGCTGGTAACGCAGAACGAGACCTCGGCCCTGTCCGAAGCGGTGGCCGAGGCGCGGGCGCGTGGCCTGCGGGTGGCCTATTCCGCAGCGCCCTTCGATGCGGCGGCGGTGCGGGCGGTTCTGCCCGGTGTCACGCTGCTGATCGTGAACGAGGGGGAGGCCGAGGCCCTGCGCCGCGATTTCGGGGGCGCGCCGCCAGTGCCGCAGATGGTGGTGACGCTGGGCGCGCAGGGTGCCGAATGGCACGAAAACGGGCAGGTGATCCGGGTGCCCGCGTTCCGGGTCCGGTCGGTGGATACGACCGGGGCGGGGGATACTTTCGCCGGTTATCTGCTGGCGGGGCTCGCGCAGGGGTTTTCGCCGCGGGAGGCGCTGCGTCTTGCCTCCGGTGCGGCGGCGCTGAAGGTGACACGGACGGGAACGGCCGATGCCATCCCCGCCCGCGATGAGGTCGATGCCTTCCTGGCGGCTCAGCCCAGCGAATAGCCGGTGCCGCGCACGGTGCGGACCGGATCGCCCCCGCCATGCGCCATCAGCGCCTTGCGCAGCCGCCCGACATGCACGTCGATCGTGCGGGTATCGACATAGATGTCCCGCCCCCAGACCCGATCCAGCAACTGGTCCCGGGTCCAGACCCGCCCGGGTTTCTCCATCAGCGTGGACAGCAGCCGGAACTCGGTCGGCCCGAGCTTCAGCGGCTGGCCGCTGCGGAAGACCCTGTGTTCGCCCGCGTCGAGGATGATGTCCTGAAACACCAGCCGCTCGCCCATCGTGGCGGGCCGGGTACGGCGCAGCTGCGTGCGCAGCCGGGCCATCAGCTCCACCACCGAATAGGGCTTCACGACGTAATCATCCGCCCCGGTCTCCAGCCCGCGCACCCGGTCGGATTCCTCCGACCGCGCCGAGAGCATGATGATCGGGATCGCGCGGGTCTCCGGATTGGCCTTCACCCGGCGGCAGATCTCGATGCCCGAGACATTCGGCAGCATCCAGTCCAGCACGATCAGGTCGGGCTTCTCCTCCCGCACCATCAACAGCGCCTCGTCGCCATTCACCGCCATGACGACGCGGAACCCTTCGGCCTCAAGGTTGTATTGCAGGACTTCACGCTGGGCCGATTCATCCTCGACCACCAGCACGCAGGGCTGCATCGGTCAGTCCTCCACCTTGTCGAACGGGGTCACGCTGTCGGATTTCGGGCGCTCGTCGTCGGGCATCTCGCCGGTCACCAGATAGATCACCTGTTCGGAAATCGAGGTCGCCAGGTCGCCCATCCGCTCGATGTTCTTCGCGATGAAATGCAGGTGCATGCAGGCGGTGATGTTGCGCGGATCTTCGAGCATGTAGGTCAGGAATTCGCGGAACAGCGCATTATACATCTGGTCGATCTCGATGTCGCGGGCGCGCACGTCGGCGGCCAGCTTCTCGTCGCGCTGGATGTAGCTGTCGATCGCGTCCTTCAGCATGCCTTCGACCGCCTGCGCCATCCGGCGGATCGCGCCGGTGGAGCCGTTGATCGGCTGCATCTGCATCAGCACCTGCGAGCGCTTGGCGATGTTCTTGGAATAATCGCCGACGCGTTCCAGACTGCCCGAGATCTTGATCACCGACAGCGCGACCCGCAGATCGGAGGCCGCCGGCGCGCGCAGCGCGATCAGCCGCGCCGCCTCGGCGTTGATCTGCTCTTCGAGCGCATCGACGGCCCTGTCGCGCTTGCGCACCGACTGCGCCAGATCGTCGTCGCGGGTTTCGAGCGCGGTCGCCGCATCGACGATCTGCGCCTCGACCAGCCCGCCCATCTTCACGACCAGCGCCTGAACCGTTTCCAGGTCGCGGTCGAATGCGGAAAGGATGTGTTGAGCCATGTGTTCCTCCGTCAGCCGATCCGGCCGGTGATGTAGCTTTCGGTCCGGGGGTCCGAGGGTTTGGTGAAGATGGTCGCGGTCTCGCCGAACTCAACCAGGTTGCCGAGGTGGAAGAAGGCGGTCTTCTGGCTGACCCGCGCGGCCTGCTGCATCGAGTGGGTGACGATCACCACCGAGAAGTTCGAGCGCAGTTCGTCGATCAGTTCCTCGACCTGCGCCGTCGCGATCGGGTCGAGCGCCGAACAGGGTTCGTCCATCAACAGCACCTCGGGCGAGGTGGCAACGGCGCGCGCGATGCACAGCCGCTGTTGCTGGCCGCCCGACAGGCCGGTGCCCGGCGCGTCCAGACGGTCCTTCACCTCGTTCCACAGCGCGGCCTTGCGCAGCGATGCCTCGACAACCTCGTCCAGTTCCGCCTTGTTGCGGGTCAGGCCGTGGATCTTCGGGCCATAGGCCACGTTGTCGTAGATGGATTTCGGGAAGGGGTTCGGCTTCTGGAACACCATGCCGACGCGGGCGCGCAGCTGCACCGGGTCGACCTTCCTGTCGTAGATGTTTTCGCCGTCCAGCAGGATCTGCCCCTCGACGCGGCACACCGGGATGGTGTCGTTCATCCGGTTCAGGCAGCGCAGGAAGGTCGACTTGCCGCAGCCCGACGGCCCGATGAAGGCGGTGACCGTCTTGTCGAGAATGTTGATGCTGACATCTTTCAGCGCATGGGTCGTGCTGTAATAGACCTGCACATCCTTCGCAGCGATCTTGACCTTGGTGGCGTCCACGACTCTCTCCGTCAGTCTCATGTCGTTCATGATCGTCAATCCTTACCAGCGGCGCTCGAACTTGCGGCGCAGAATGACCGCGAGGATGTTCATCACCGCCAGGAAGATCAGCAGCACGATGATGGCACCGGAAGCGCGTTCCATATAGGCGGGGTCCGCCCGTTGGGTGAAGTTGTAGACCTGCACCGGCAGCGCCGAGGCCGGATCCATGAAGCCCTCGGGCGGCGCGTCCGGATAGTCGCGCACGAAGGCCACCATGCCGATCAGCAGCAGCGGCGCCGTTTCGCCAAGCGCCTGCGCCAGGCCGATGATCGTTCCCGTCAGGATGCCCGGCATGGCGAGCGGCAGGACATGGTGGAAGATCGTCTGCGTCTTCGACGCGCCAACGCCGAGCGCCGCATCCTTGATCGAGGGCGGCACCGCCTTCAGCGCGGCACGGGTGGCGATGATGATCGTGGGCAGGGTCATCAGCGTCAGCACGAGGCCGCCGACGATGGGCGAGGATTGCGGCAGGCCGCCGAAGTTGATGAAGGCCGCGAGACCGAGGATGCCGAACACGATGGAGGGCACCGCGGCGAGGTTGGCGATATTCACCTCGATCAGGTCGGTGAACCAGTTCTTCGGCGCGAATTCCTCAAGATAGATCGAGGCGGCAACCCCGAGCGGCAGCGACAGCACCAGCACGATCAGCATCATGTAGAGCGAGCCGAGGATCGCGACGCCGAGGCCCGCCGCCTCCGGCCGCACTTCGGAGGCGTCGGGCGCGGTGATGAAGTCCCAGTTGAACGGCAGGGAGATCAGCCCCTGATCGCGCATCGCCTGCGCCAGTTTCAGTTGCGCGGGGGAGACGTTGCTGTCGAGCTCCGCGCTCTCCATCGTCACCCGGCCCTTGAAGTAGCCGTCGATCCGGCCACCCGCCAGCGCGTTGAAGCTGATCGTGGTGCCGATGACCGAGGGATCCGCCAGCACCCGCTTGCGCAGTTGCGCGGGCGCTTCCTTGGAGATCAGCCCGGCGATTTCCTTGTCGGAGATGCCTTCGGTGGCAAGGCCCTTCGCCCTCACCTCGGCGATCAGCGCCTGTTCGAGCATCTTGCCATAGGCGATGGTGGTCACCTTGCCCATCGCGGCCGGGTCGCGGGCGCCCGAGGGGTCCACCACCGCGGCATCGACCGGAACCTGCATCACCATCCGGGTCTGCCGGAAGGCGCCGAGCCCGGAGCCCAGCACCGAGCTGAGCAGCACCACCAGCGCCAGCACCCCGAAGGCCACCGCGGCCATGCCGTAAGTGCGGAACCGGGCTTCGGCGGCATTGCGGCGGCGGGTGCGGGGATCGGCGGCGTAAAGCGATTTCGGAACGTTTGTGGCTTCGGCAGTCATTCATACTGCTCCCGATACTTGCGCACGATATAGAGCGCGAGGATGTTCAGCCCCAGCGTGAAGACGAACAGCGTCAGGCCGAGGGCAAAGGCGACCAGCGTTTCGGGCGAGGCGAATTCGGTGTCGCCCGTCAGCTGGCTGACGATCTTCACCGTCACCGTGGTCATCGCCTCGAACGGGTTGAGCGACATCTTCGCCGCCGCGCCCGCGCCCATCACCACGATCATCGTTTCGCCGATGGCGCGCGAGGCCGCGAGCAGCACCGCACCGACGATGCCCGGAAGGGCGGCGGGCAGGATTACCTGCTTGATCGTTTCCGATTGCGTCGCGCCCAGCCCATAGGAGCCGTCGCGCAGCGATTGCGGCACCGCGTTGATGATGTCATCCGACAGCGAGGACACGAAGGGGATCAGCATCAGCCCCATCACCACGCCCGCCGTCATCACCGAAGACGACGACGACCCAAGCCCCAGCGGCTGTGCGAACCAGTCGCGCAGCGCCGGCCCCACGGTGATCAGCGCAAACAGACCGTAGACGATGGTCGGGATCCCCGCGAGGACTTCGAGCAGGGGCTTTGCCACCGCGCGGACCTTTTTCGAGGCATATTCCGCCAGATAGATCGCGGCGAAAATCCCCACCGGCACCGAGACCAGGAGCGCGATCAGCGAGATGTAGAGCGTGCCCCAGATCAGCGGCCAGATGCCGAGGTCGGATCCGCCGCCGAATTTCGGGTTCCAGGTCAGGCTGAAGAAGAAGTCCTTGAACGGATAGACGCGGAAGAAGTGGATCGTCTCGAACACCAGCGACAGCACGATGCCCACCGTGGTCAGGATCGCGATGCACGACGCCCCGATCAGCAGCCAGCGCACGAAGGTTTCCGACACGTTGCGCGCGCGGAACTCCGGCCGGATCCGCGACACGGCAAAGACGAAGCCCGCCAGCGCCAGCGCCAGAACCGCGAAGACCATCGCTATGTGGCTCGTCGTCGCCATCGCGCGATAGGATTTCGCCGCCTCGAAGACCGAGGGCTTCACGTTGGAGCCGAGCGCCACGCCGACCTCGGCCAGGCGGCCGCGCACATCGGTGACATCGGCGCGCATCGCGGTCAGGTTCGCTTCGGACAGCTTGCCCTGTGCGAGGATCTGGTCGAGCCCCGAGGCGATGCGACGCACATCCGTCATCACCAGCCCGACCGAAGAGCCCTCGGGCACATCCGCGGCGGTGATCATCGCGGTGATGCGCGATTCGATGAAGGTGGGCTGCGCCAGAAGCCAGCCCGCCAGCAGAAGCAGGGCCGGAACGGCGGTGAACAGGAAGACCGTCTGTCCGTAATAGCTTGGCAGCGAATGCAGCCGCCGGACGTCGCCTTGCACCTTGGAAACGGCAATCTGCCGCCCCGCGATGTATCCGGCGACTGCCAGCGCAATCACGATCAGGGAAAGGAGACCGACACTCATGGGACTTTCCGCATCAAAAGGAAAGGCGGCGCCCGAAGGCGCCACCCGGGGATCTTAGTTCAGCGGCCCCATGGCCACGTTGTTCTTCACGTCTTCCTGGGTCTTGGCGAGTTCCGGATCGGGAACCAGGCCATAGGCAGCGAGCGGACCTTCGGGCCCCGCCATGTCGTCCGAGACGAAGAAGTCGATGTATTCCTGCAAGCCCGGGATCACGCCGATATGCGCCTTCTTCACATAGAAGTAGAGCGGGCGGGAGACCGGGTATTCGCCCTTCGCCACCGTCTCGACCGAAGGGGTCACGCCGTCGATCGTGGCGACGCGCAGCTTGTCGGTGTTGTTCTGGTAGAAGGACAGGCCGAAGACGCCGACGGCGTTCTTGTTCGCCGCGATCCGGGCTAGCGTTTCGGTATAGTCGCCGTCGATGTCGACCGAGACGCCATCCTTGCGCAGGTCGTTGCACGCCTTGGCCGCCTGTTTCGCGTCGCCGTTGTTTTCGGTCGCGAACAGGTCGAAGGCGCCGGTGGACTTGCAGCCCTCGACGATCACCTTTTCGTCGAACACTTCGCGGGTGCCGTGCTTCGTGCCCGGGATGAACAGCAGCAGATCCTGCGCCGGGAAGTCGGCCTTGACGTCCTTCCAGGTCTTGTTCGTGTTGTCCACGAGCTTGCCGTCCTTCGCGACCTTCGCGGCCAGCGCGCCATAGATGTCGCCGGGGGTCAGGGCGAAGGCCGGGCCGTTGATGTCGCTGGCGAAGACGATGCCGTCATAGCCGAAGCGCACTTCCATGATTTCGTTGACGCCGTTCGCCTTGCAGGTGTCGATGTCCGACTGCGAGATCCGCGAGGAGGAATTGGCGATGTCGATGGTGTTTTCGCCCACGCCTTCGCACAGCTTCTTGCGGCCCGCGCCCGAACCGCCCGATTCCACGACCGGGGTCGGGAAGTCGAAGTTTTCGCCGAAGGCCTCGGCGACGATCGTGGCATAGGGCAGCACGGTCGAGGAACCGGCCGACTGGATCTGATCACGCGCCAGCGCGCCCGAGGCCGAAACGGCCAGCAGGGCCAGGGCGGAGACGCCGAGTTTCACGGTATTCATGGATCACTCCCGAATTGACAAAAGCGGGCCGCTGCGGCCTCGGCGCCTTGCTAGGCTCCGACGGTGACGCTTATGCAAAACTCATGTGACAGTTCCATGACATGGTTCACGACCAGCTGACATCGCTCAGGAAGATATAGCCCGCGCCATAGATCGTCTTGATCAGCTTCGGGTTCTTCGGATCCTCGCCGAGCTTCGTGCGCAGCCGCGAGATCCGCACATCCATCGCGCGGTCGAAACTCTCGCCCGCGACGCCGCCAAGCGTCTGTTGCATCTGTGCGCGGGAAATCAACCTGTTGGGGCTTTCCAGGAACAGCCGCAACACCTCGCCCTCGGCATGGCTGAAGGGGGTTTCGCGGCCCGCCGCGTCGATCAGGACATAGCGGTCGAACTGCGCGCGCATCCCGGCGAAGGCGGCCACATTCTGCGCCGGGGCCTCGGTGCGCGGCTTGCGCAGGCGGGCGCGGATCCGGGCCACCACCTCCGCCGGGTCGAAGGGTTTGATGATGTAGTCGTCCGCCCCGAGTTCCAGCCCCGTCACCCGGTCCTGCACCTGTGCCCGGCCCGAGATGATGATGATCGTCGCCCCTGATTCGAGCGCCAGCCGATGCACCAGTGCCAGCCCGTCGCGGTCCGGCAGGCCCAGATCGACGAGGCAGACATCGGGCTGGCACCGCTTCAGCCCGGCCTCGAATTCCGTCGCGCGGCCATAGGCGGTGGTGCGGAAGCCCGCCTCTTCGAGTGCGTCCGACAGCATCCGGCGGATTTCGGCTTCGTCATCGAGAATGGCGACGAGAGGCTGTGTCATGCGCGCGCTCCGGCGATCAGGGCGGAGAGTTCCGCGGTGGAGAACGGCTTGTGCAGCACCGGGCAGGGCGCCGCCGCCCGCAGCGGATCGCCGGGTGGCAGCGAGGTCATCAGCACCGCGGGCACGCCGGGCGGCAGGCTGCGCACCAGATCGAGCCCGGTCATCCCGCCCAACTGGATATCCGACAGCACGAAGCCGATTGCCGGACCCATGCCGGGCAGTGCGGTCAGGGTCAGCGCCTCTTCGGCCGTGGACGCCTCGATCACGCTGTGGCCAAGGGCGCGCAGCCGTTCTCGCACCTCGGCGCGGATATCGCCGTTATCCTCGACCAGCAGGATCAGCAGCGGCTCCGCCCGCACGGTGGCGAGCCGCAGCGGCAGGCGCAGCGTCACCCGCGCCCCTTCGTCGGTGTTCTTCAGCCGCACGCTGCCCCCCGCCAGTTTCGTCTGATCGTAGACCATCGACAGGCCGAGGCCCGATCCCTCGCCACCCTTGGTGGTGAAGAACGGATCCAGCGCGCGGGCCAGCGCCTCGGGCGTAAACCCCGGCCCGGTGTCGGAAACGGAGATCTGGATCCAGGTGTCGCGCAGGGCATGCGCCTCGATCCGGATCGTGCCGCCCGCCGGGCCCATCGCGTCGCGTGCGTTCAGCAGCAGGTTCAGCAAACAGTCCTGCACCTGCCCCGGGTCGAGCAGCACCGGCGCGTCGAGCCCACCGACAAAGGTTTCCAGCCGTACGTTCGGCCCAAGCGCGGGCAGCGCCATCGCGGCCAGATCCTCGATCAGCGGACGCATCTCCACCGCCTGCGGGCGGATTTCGCGTTTTCCGGAAATCGCGGAAATCCGGTCGAGCAGCATGCCCCCGCGCCGCGCCGCGGCCAGCGTTGCCCGCACCGCTTCGGTGACGTCCGGGGGCAGGTCGGCGCGGCGTTCGATCCGCCCCTGAAGGCCGAGGATCACGGTAAGCAGATTGGCGAAGTCATGCGCCAGCCCCGATGTCAGCTGCGAGGCCAGTTCGCGCTTGGCGGATTGGGTGATGGCGGCGCGGGCCTGTGCCTCATGCGTCACGTCGGTCGAAAGGACATAGGCCCCGCTCACCTCACCCGTCGCCGCGACATCGGGCGTCAGCGCGATCCGGATCCGCCGGCCGGAGGGGGTATGGGTGATTTCGAACACCTGCGCCTCGCCCGCCAGCGCGCGCTCCAGATGCGGCCGGATCCGGCGCGCGGTATCGTGGCCGAGCGCCTTTGCCAGCGTCTTGCCCACCGGATCCTCCTGCGATCCGGGCATCACCGAGGTCACCCGCCGGTTCGAGAAGGTATAGACCATATCCCGGTCGATATGGGCGATATGAGCGGGCATCATCTCGGTCACCTGCCGGGTGCGGGCCTCGATCGCCGTCAGTTCACGCTGCGCCTCCTGCAACGCGGCGTTCAGCGCGGCGAGTTCGCGGTTCGCCGTCGCCAGCCGCTCGGCATGGGCCAGAAGCTGCCCCGAGAGTTCCTCGGACCGGGTGCGCAGCAGCGCCTCCTGCGCCTTGATCGCGGTGATGTCGGTATAGACGGTGACCCAGCCGCCCTGCGGCAGCGGCGCCCCCTCGACCGAAATCACCCGCCCGTTCGCGCGCGTGCGCTCCATGTAATGCGGTGCGAAGGTCCGGGCGGCTTCGACCCGGGTGCGGATCGCCTCTCCGATATCCTCGACCGGGCCATATTCGCCCCGGGTCACCAGATAGCGGATCGTTTCCTCGAACGGGGTTCCCGGTCGCACCAGCGCATCGGGCAGGTCGAACATCACCTGATAGGGCCGGTTCGAGACCGCCAGCCGCAGCCCGCTGTCAAAGATCGACAGGGCCTGGCCGATCAGGTTCAGCCCGGCCTGCGTCAGCCTCTCGCGCTGGTCTTCCATCCCGTTCCTCCCCGGCCATGGGTAGCACCCCGGCCCCGATCCGCAAAGGGGCGATGGCGGAAAGGATTCGTTAGATTCCCGCAAAACTCAGGCAAAGTTTCGCGGCCATGACTCGGGGCGACGCAACGGGGGAAGAGGAGCCCGCGCTGCATCGGGGCGCCGGGGCGGACCGGCACGGGGGAGGACACATGGCTGACGCAACGGCGGCAGAACAGTCGATTCCGGCGCTTCTGGCGCGGAATGTCGCACGGTTCGGGAACGCACCGGCCTATCGGGAAAAGGAATTCGGGATCTGGCAAAGCTGGACCTGGGCGCAGGCGAGCGAGGAGATCCGGGCACTGGCGCTCGGGTTCCTCAGCCTGGGCGTGGAGCGGGGCGACCATATCGCGATCATCGGGCGCAACCGGCCGATGCACTACTGGGCGATGGTGGCGGCGCAGATGTGCGGCGCGGTGCCGGTGCCGCTTTATCAGGACGCGGTGGCCGAGGAGATGGCCTATGTGCTCGACAACTGCGGTGCGAAATATGTCGTCTGCGGCGATCAGGAGCAGGTGGACAAGATCGTCGAGATCGAGGACCGGCTGCATGCGATCCGCCATGTGATTTATACCGACAAGCGGGGCATGCGGAAATACGACCACAGCCGCATGAACGCGATGGCCGATGTGATCGCCGAAGGCCGCGCCGGGCATCACCGCTACGAGGCCGAACTGAACGCGCGGATCGCGGAACTGGATTACGATTCGACCTGCGTCATGCTTTATACCTCCGGCACGACGGGCAAGCCGAAGGGCGTGGTGCTGTCGAACCGCAATGTCATCCGAAACGGCAAGGAACACCTGCGGCTTCGACGGGCTGACGCATCGCGAAGAGGTTCTGGCCTATCTGCCGATGGCCTGGGTGGGCGATTTCATCTTTTCGATCGGTCAGGCCTATTGGGCGGGCTTCACGGTGAACTGCCCCGAAAGCGCGGCGACGATGATGACCGACCTGCGTGAAATCGGGCCGACCTACTTCTTTGCACCGCCGCGCGTGTTCGAGGGGCAGTTGACCTCGGTGATGATCCGCATGGAGGATGCGGGCCGGTTCAAGAAATGGCTGTTCGACCATTACATGGCGCTGGCGCGGCGGATCGGGCCGCGGGTTCTGGACGGCAAGCCGGTGGGCGCGGTGGAGCGGCTGCGCTATGCGTTGGGGGAACTCGCGATCTTCGGGCCGCTGAAGAACACGCTGGGCTTCAGCCGGATCCGCGTGGGCTATACCGCGGGCGAGGCGATCGGGCCGGAGATCTTCGACTTCTACCGTTCGCTGGGCATCAATCTGAAGCAGCTTTACGGCCAGACCGAGGCCACCGTGTTCATCACCCAGCAGCCCGATGGCGAGGTGCGCTCGGATACCGTGGGGGTGCCTTCGCCGGGGGTCGAGGTCAGGATCGGTGAGAATGGCGAGGTCTATTACCGCTCTCCGGGCACCTTCGTGGAATATTACAACAATCCCGAAAGCACCGCCTCGACCAAGGATCCCGAAGGCTGGGTCGCCACCGGCGACGCCGGGTTCTTCGAGGAGAAAACGGGCCATCTGCGGATCATCGACCGGGCGAAGGATGTGGGCAAGCTCGCCGACGGGCGGATGTTCGCGCCGAAATATGTCGAGAACAAGCTGAAGTTCTATCCGACGATCCTGGAGGCCGTGGTCTTCGGCAATGGCCGCGACCGCTGCACCGCCTTCATCAACATCGACCTGACGGCGGTGGGCAACTGGGCCGAGCGCAACAACATCGCCTATGCCTCCTATCAGGAACTGGCGGGCCATCCGAAGGTCTATGAGATGATCCGGGGCCATATCGACGCGGTGAATGCCTCGGTTGCGCGCGATCCGATGCTGTCGGGCTGTCAGATCCACCGCTTCCTGATCCTGCACAAGGAGCTTGATGCCGACGACGGCGAGATGACCCGCACCCGCAAGGTGCGCCGTAATATCGTCGCCGAGAAATATGCCGACCTGATCGACGCGCTCTATGCGGGCAAGGACAGCATCTACACCGAAACCGAAGTCACCTACGAAGACGGCCGCAAGGGCGCGATCAAGGCCACGCTGCGGCTGGCCGATGCCACGGTGACGCATGACCGGGAGGCGGCGGCATGAAGGACATGGCGGAGGGCTATGTGACGGCGGACGGCCGCAGGATCGGCCCGGTGCTGATGCAGTTGCAGAACATCACGCTGAAATTCGGCGGCGTGGTGGCGATCAAGGACATCTCCTTCGACATCCGCGAGGGCGAGATCCGCGCGATCATCGGGCCGAACGGGGCGGGTAAATCGTCCATGCTCAACGTCATCTCCGGATTTTACATTCCGACCGAGGGCGAGGTCTGGTTCC
The DNA here is from genome assembly GCF_047600745.1 of Paenirhodobacter sp. Lineage (GTDB taxonomy): Bacteria > Pseudomonadota > Alphaproteobacteria > Rhodobacterales > Rhodobacteraceae > Rhodobacter. The sequence goes on from NZ_JASGKI010000004.1 coordinate 1,858,086, forward strand.
GCGGCGCGCGCCGCCCGCAGATGCGGCCCTATCAGGTGGCGGGGCTCGGCCTGGCGCGGACGTTCCAGAACATCGCGCTGTTCGACGGGATGTCGGTTCTGGACAATATCATGACCGGGCGGCTGACGCTGATGAAATCCGGGCTGTTCGCGCAGGCGCTGTGGTGGGGCCGGGCGCAGCGCGAAGAGGAGGAACACCGCGAGAAAGTCGAGAAGATCATCGACTTTCTTGAAATTCAGAATATCCGGAAAACCCCTGTCGGGCGGCTGCCCTATGGGTTGAAAAAGCGGGTGGAACTGGCCCGGGCGCTGGCGGCGGAACCGAAGATCCTGCTGCTCGACGAACCGATGGCGGGGATGAACGTCGAGGAGAAGGAGGACATGTGCCGCTTCATCCTCGATGTGAACGACGAATTCGGCACCACCATCGTTCTGATCGAACATGACATGGGCGTGGTGATGGATCTGTCCGACCGGGTGGTGGTGATGGATTACGGCCGCAAGATCGGCGACGGCCCGCCCGAGGAGGTGCGCAACAACCAGGACGTCATCGACGCCTATCTGGGGGTGGCGCATGGCTGATTTCATTCTGTTTGCAGGAGGCTCCGATGCCTGACCAGCTTCTTTACGCATTGGAGGTCATGCTCAACGGTCTGATGGCCGGGGTGATGTATGCGCTCGTCGCGCTGGGCTTCGTGCTGATCTACAAGGCCAGCGGGATCTTCAACTATGCGCAGGGGGTGCTGGCGCTGTTTGCCGCGCTGACGCTGGTGGGGATCCAGCAGGGGCAGGTGCCCTTCGCCCATCTGATCAACGCGGTCACCGGCCTGCATGTGACGCATTTCGGCTGGACGGTGCCCTCGGTCATCGCGATCGTGCTGACGGGCGCGGTGATGGTGCTGCTGGCGATCGTGATCGAAAAGCTGGTGCTGCATCATCTGGTGGGGCAGCCGCCGATCATCCTGTTCATGGCGACGATCGGGCTGGCCTACTTCCTCGAAGGTTTCGGCGATGTGATGTGGGGCGCCGACATCAAGACGCTGGACGTCGGCCTGCCGCAGGGGATCAACGAAACCATCGAAGCCGTCACCGACAGATGGTTCGGCTATGGCTTCTTCATCGACAATCTCGATGTGGTGGCAACGCTGGTCGCGGTGGCGCTGGTCGCGGCGCTGACGCTGTTCAGCCAGTATTCAAAGCAGGGCCGGGCGCTGCGGGCGGTGGCCGATGACCATCAGGCGGCGCTGTCGGTGGGCATCTCGCTGCGCTTCATCTGGGTTCTGGTCTGGTCCATCGCGGGGTTCGTGGCGCTGGTCGCCGGGATCATGTGGGGCTCGAAATCCGGGGTGCAGTTCTCGCTCTCGCTGATCGCGCTCAAGGCGCTGCCGGTGCTGATGCTGGGCGGGTTCACCTCGATCCCGGGCGCGATCGTCGGCGGGCTGATCATCGGCATGGGGGAGAAGCTGTTCGAGTTCTTCGCGGGCCCCCTGATCGGCGGCGCGACGGAAAACTGGTTCGCCTATGTCCTCGCGCTCCTCTTCCTCGTCTTCCGTCCGCAGGGCCTGTTCGGCGAGCGGATCATCGAAAGGGTCTGAGATGTTCTACCGTGAAGCCGGCGATTTCAAGACCACCTACCGGGCGGATAACCAGACCTTCCCGATCAAGTTCGACCGTTGGCGCTTTTATGCCGTGCTGGCGGTGGCCTATGGGGTGGTGCCGTTCCTGATCAACGACTACTGGGCGAATGCGGTCTTCGTGCCGTTCCTGATCTATGCGATCGCGGCGATCGGGCTGAATGTGCTGGTGGGCTTTGCCGGGCAGGTCAGCCTGGGCACCGGCGGCTTCATGGCGGTGGGCGCCTATGCGGCCTACAAGCTGATGACCGCCTTCCCCGAGGTGCCGTTCATGATCCATGTGATCATCGCGGGCGGCATCACTGCGGCGGTGGGCGTGCTGTTCGGCCTGCCGTCCCTCAGGATCAAGGGGTTCTACCTGGCGGTGGCGACGCTCGCGGCACAGTTCTTCCTGGTCTGGCTCTTCAACAAGGTGCCGTGGTTCTACAACTACTCGGCCTCGGGCCAGATCACCGCGCCCGACCGCACGATGTTCGGCGTCTACATCACCGGCGCGCAGACCACGGCGGCGGCGAAATACCTGTTCTGCCTCGTCATGCTGACGCTGGTCGCCGTGGTGGCGCGGAACCTGACGCGGGGCACGGTGGGGCGGAAATGGATGGCGATCCGTGACATGGACATCGCGGCCGAGATCATCGGGGTGAACCCGCTGACCACCAAGATCACCGCCTTCGCCGTGTCGTCCTTCTTCATCGGGATCGCGGGGGCGCTGTTCTTCGCGGTCTATCTGGGCGCGGCGGAGGTGGGCGAGGCCTTCGGCATCAACAAGAGCTTCCTGATCCTGTTCATGGTCATCATCGGTGGGCTGGGCTCGATCTTCGGCTCGTTCGCCGGGGCGGCGTTTCTCGTGCTGCTGCCGGTGCTGCTGAAGAACCTGCTGGTCGGCACGCTTGGCTGGCCCACCGACCTTGCGGCGCATATCGAGTTGATGATCGTCGGCGCGCTGATCGTGGTGTTCCTGATCGCAGAGCCGCATGGCCTCGCGCAACTGTGGCGCGTGGCGAAGGAAAAGCTGCGGCTCTGGCCGTTTCCGCACTGACGCCCCGGGGTGCGAGGAGGCACCCCGACATCCTTGGCCAATACGTCTCTGGGAGGAGAACCGAAATGAAGAAGACTTTCGCGGCACTGGTGGCAGTGACGATCGCGGCGGGGCCGGCCCTTGCGGATCTGGTCGTGCCGAACCTCAGCTACCGCACCGGGCCCTTCGCGGCGGGGGGCATCCCCTATGCCGATGGCTTCAACGACTATTTCACGCTGCTGAACGAACGCGACGGTGGCATCGGTGGCGAGAAGATTCAGGTTCCGGAATGCGAAACCGCCTATAACACCGAAAAGGGCGTGGAGTGCTACGAAAGCACAAAGGGCAAGGGGGCGCTGGTCTACAATCCGCTGTCCACGGGCATCACCTATCAGCTTATCCCCAAGGTCACGCAGGACAGGATCCCGCTTTATACCCCCGGCTATGGCCGGACCTCGGCCGCCAATGGCAAGGTGTTCGAATGGGTGTTCAACTACCCGGCGAATTACTGGGACGGCGCTTCTGTCGCGGTGAAATACATGCTGGAGCAGGAAGGCTCTCTGGAGGGCAAGAAGGTCACGCTGATCTATCATAACTCCGCCTATGGCAAGGAGCCGATCCGCACGCTTGAGGAACTGTCGAAGAAGCACGGCTTCAAGCTGACGCAATTGCCCGTCGACAGCCCCGGCCAGGAACAGAAGTCGCAATGGCTTCAGGTCCGCCGCGACAAGCCGGATTACGTTGTGTTCTGGGGCTGGGGGGTGATGAACTCCGTCGCGATTCAGGAAGCGGCGAATATCAAATTCCCGATGGACCATTTCATCGGCAACTGGTGGGCGGGATCGGAAAACGACGTGAAACCCGCGGGCAAGGGCGCGAACGGTTATAAGGCGCTGGCCTTCCACGGGGTCGGCACGGACTATCCGATTTATGGCGACCTGAAGAAATACGTTTATGACGCGGGCAAGGCATCGGGCGCGGGCGATCAGATCGGTTCGGTGGTCTATTCGCGCGGCATGTATGCGGCGCTCGTCATCGCCGAGGCGATCCGCAAGGCGCAGGAAATGGCGGGCACTCCGACGATCACCCCGGTGCAGTTGCGCGACGGGTTCGAGGCGCTGGAGATCACCGATGCGCGGATGGAGGAGCTGGGCCTCAAGGGCTTCGGTCAGGCCTTCGCCGCCACCTGCGCCGACCACGGCGGCCCGGGCGGCGCGATGATCCAGCAATGGGACGCGACGGCGGGCAAGTGGACCATCCTCACCGACTTCATCGCGCCCGACAAGGAGGTGCTCGACCCGCTGATCGCCGAGGATTCCGCCGCCTATGCCAAGGAAGCCGGAATCACCGAGCGCTGCAACTGAGCAACGGCCCCGGCCTTCGGGCCGGGGCGCCACCGGGGAGGATGACATGTTCGACGCCGCAAAAACGGAACCGCTGCTCGAAGTGAACAATATCGAGGTGATCTACAACCACGTCATCCTCGTGCTGAAGGGCGTCAGCCTTTCCGTGCCGAAGGGCGGGATCACCGCGCTTCTGGGCGGCAACGGTGCGGGCAAGACGACGACGCTCAAGGCGATCTCCAACCTGCTGCATTCCGAGCGCGGCGAGGTGACGAAGGGCACTATCGTCTATCGCGGCGACAGGGTGCAGGACATGGCCCCCGCCGATCTGGTCCGCAAGGGCGTGATCCAGGTGATGGAGGGGCGCCACTGTTTCGAGCACCTCACCGTCGAGGAGAACCTGCTCACCGGCGCCTATACCCGGACGGATGGCCGCGCCGCGATCGCGCGCGATCTGGAGATGGTCTATGCCTATTTCCCCCGGCTGAAGGAGCGGCGCAAAAGTCAGGCGGGCTATACCTCGGGCGGGGAACAGCAGATGGTGGCGATGGGCCGCGCGCTGATGTCCCGGCCCGAAATGATCCTGCTCGACGAACCGTCGATGGGCCTTGCGCCGCAACTGGTCGAGCAGATCTTCGAGATCGTGAAGGCGGTGAACGAGGGCGAGGGCGTGACCTTCCTGCTGGCCGAGCAGAACACCAACGTCGCGCTGCGTTACGCGCATTACGGATACATTCTGGAATCGGGCCGTGTGGTGATGGATGGTCCCGCCGCCGCGCTGCGCGAGAACCCGGATGTGAAGGAATTCTACCTGGGCATGTCGGACGAGGGGCGCAAGTCCTTCCGCGAGGTGCGCAGCTACCGCCGCCGCAAGCGCTGGCTGGCCTGAGGAGAGAGCGAATGACCCATTACGACGCGCTGGAAACCCGATCGGGGGATGAACGCGAGGCGGCGCTTGCGGTTGCGCTGCCGCAGGCGGTGGCACGGGCGCTGACGGCGCCGGGGATGGCGGCGCATCTGGGCGCGCTCGATCCGGCGGCGATCGACAGCCGGGCGGCGCTGGCGCGGCTGCCGGTGCTGCGCAAGTCGGATCTGAGCGGCGCGCAGAAGAAGGCCCCGCCCTTCGGCGCGCTGACGGCGAAGCCCGCGTCGGGTTTTGCCCATGTGTTCCAGTCGCCCGGGCCGATCTATGAACCGGGCGATGTCACGCGGGACTGGTGGCGGCTGGGCCGGTTCCTGTTCGCCTCGGGCGTGGGGCCGGGGGATATCGTGCAGAACTGCTTCGGCTATCACCTGACGCCGGCGGGGATGATGTTCGAATCGGGCGCGCGGGCGGTGGGGGCGACGGTCCTTCCCGCCGGAACCGGCCAGACCGAGCTTCAGGTCCGCGCGGCGGCTGATATCGGCACCACCGCCTATGCGGGCACGCCGGATTTCCTGAAGGTGATCCTCGACAAGGCCGAACAGATGGGCGTCGCGCTGGCCATCACCCGGGCCACAGTCAGCGGCGGCGCTCTGTTCCCCAGCCTGCGGCAGGATTACGCGGATCGCGGCATCGCCTGTCGGCAATGCTATGCCACGGCGGATGTGGGCCATATCGCCTATGAAAGCGCGGCGATGGAGGGGATGATCCTCGACGAAGGCGTGATCGTCGAGATCGTCCGCCCCGGCACCGGCGATCCGGTTCCCGATGGCGAGGTGGGCGAGGTCGTGGTGACCACGCTGAACCCGGACTATCCGCTGATCCGTTTCGCCACCGGGGATCTGAGCGCGATCCTGCCGGGTCTGTCGCCCTGCGGCCGCACCAACCGGCGGATCCAGGGCTGGATGGGCCGCGCCGACCAGACCACGAAGATCAAGGGCATGTTCGTCCGCCCCGAACAGGTCGCGGCCTTCGTTGCCGCCCATCCGGAGGTGACCCGCGCCCGCGTCATCGCCACCCGGGACGGCGAGATGGATGCGATGACGATCCGGATCGAGACCGAGGCCCGGGATCCCGCCCGCTACACCCCCGGCGTGGTCGAGGCGCTGAAGCTCAAGGGCACGATCGAGCTGGTGGCGCCGGGCAGCCTGCCGAACGACGGCAAGGTGATCGAAGACCTGCGCCGCTATGACTGAGGCGCCAGCCACGGTGGCAGCCTTCGCGCGCGTCCGTGGAGGTTTGAACCGGCAACGGCTTGTGGTGATGCCGAATCGTCCATAAGCAGCGTCGCTTTGCGGGACCAGGCCGTTGCCCACCCCGGGCAGCCCCGTCGCACATCATGTCGCAAGTGGCGGAGGCGACAAAGACCTGCGGCACAGAAAGCCCTGATCTTCAGGGCACCGACGATCTGTCGCGGATTCCAGGATTTTCGCGACAAGCCCCTCGGCTACGTTCGACTTCCGACCAGCGGCAGACGCTCCAGCATGGCTTTCAGGTTGAGGGCGTCCCAAGGCAGGTGTTCTGCAATCGTCAGGCCGACAATCTCGGCTTTGGAACCAGCCTGCTCAATCAGGTTCAAAACGTCGGGAATGTCGATCTGGCCTTCGGCCACGTCCCCGAAATCATGCGCGCCACGCCCCGGCCGCGCGAACAGGACAGAGCGGAAATTGCGCGGGTCGAGAACATCGAGGTTGAAGTGTATGGCAAGATACGCGATCCCGTTTGCCTCGATCCAGTCCATCACGGCATCCCCGCCGTTTTTGACGTCTTCCGGCGAGCAGGTCCGGATGCCCCATTCCGACAGAAATTTTTGCTCGTGCTCCAAGGGGTGATGGATACCGGCGATCATCACCTTCCTGGGGTCCAGCGGTCGAGCGACCATTTTTGTCAGGTCCGCATCCCCGTTGCCCAGCAGCGCGCCCAAGACATGCGCATGAGCATTCGCATATTGGTCGGCCGTCTGCACATCAGGATGGGCGTCGATCCAGAGAACGCCGAGCTTTTCGCCATATTTCTCGCTGAGCCACGCGAACGGCGCGAGCGAAACCAGACAATCGCCGCCGAACGTCGCGATACGCTGCGGCTCCTGTTCTTTGAGGATGTCCCATGTTTCGGCAAGCTGGCTGTTGATGTCGCTCCGGCCGGGTATCCCATCCTCTTTAGCGAGAGGCCCATTCGGCTCCCTCACCGACACATGGAAAACCGGCATGTTGGTTTCGGGGGCGAGCCAATCGAGCATCCTGGAGCCCAAGCTGTATGCCGGGTTATCGCCTCCCTGCCATTGAGGGATGACCAAACGGATGGATTTTCTGTCGCTCATAATGTGACCTATAGCTGACGATGATGGCCTTCGGCCTGACACATATAGGAACCGGATCGCGCCGCGCCACATCTGAGGCCGATGTTTGGCAATGTGTCGCGAAATCCCAAAATGAGCGGGATCTAACGCCAAGCCCCACCCCATGCCCGCATGGCAACCGGCGATTCGCCGTGCGGGTGGGGCGCAATGGAAAAGGCCGCGCGGGTTTCCCTGCGCGGCCTTGGAATTGCTTGCCCGAAGCGGATCAGCCCTGACGGGCCTTGAAGCGCTTCTGCGTCTTGTTGATCACGTAGACGCGGCCCTTGCGGCGCACGATCTGGCAATCGCGATGACGCTGCTTGAGCGAGCGGAGCGAGTTGCGGACCTTCATCGGTCTTCCTCCTGGTCGCGGCGCGCGTGCGCCTTGAAACAGATCTGCCCCCCGGAGGGAGCGGTGAATGGTGGGCGGTACTGGGATCGAACCAGTGACCCCTACGATGTCAACGTAGTGCTCTACCGCTGAGCTAACCGCCCGTCACCTTCGCGATCCCCTGACGGGAACCACTTGGGTTTGGGGGTCTATAAAAGGACTCGGTTTCCCTTGCAAGAGGCTTTTGGCGGGAAAACAAATCGGTGTAGTCTGGCCCCGGAAGAAGGAGACGCGATGCCCCCTGCACAGGATGACAAGCCCTACCGGCTGATCCGGCCGGAGAAGGTGACGACGGGCGTGGTGTTTTCTTCGCCGCATTCCGGCCGGGAGTATCCGGCGGATCTGCGCGGCCGTTCGGGGCTGGACAGCCGTCGGCTGCGCTCTTCGGAAGATGCCTATGTGGACCGGCTGCTGGCCCCGGCGCCGGAGGCGGGGGCGCCGGTACTGACGGCGCGATTTCCGCGCGCCTGGGTCGATCTGAACCGGGCGGAGGACGAACTCGACCCCGCGCTGATCGAGGGGCTGCCACGGGGCCCGCGGGGGCCGCGCGTGATGGCGGGGCTGGGGGTGATTCCGCGCGTGGTCGCGGGCAACCGGGCGATCTATTCGGGCAAGATCACGCGGGCCGAGGCCGAGGCCCGCATTGCCGGGATCTGGCGGCCCTGGCATATCGCGCTCGCGGGCCTTGTCGGCGAGGCGCGGCGGCGGTTCGGGCGGGCGGTGCTGTTCGACGTGCATTCGATGCCCTCCGAGGCGATCGACCAGATGGGTGCCCGGCGGCCCGATATCGTGCTGGGGGATCGGTATGGCGCTTCGTCGCGCGCGGACACGACGGCAGCGGTGGATGCGGTCTTTGCGGGCCTGGGGCTGCGGGTGGCGCGCAACAATCCCTTTGCCGGGGCCTATATCACGCAGCGCTACGGCCGCCCGGCGGAGGGGATCGACGTGGTGCAGATCGAGATCAACCGCGGCCTCTATCTGGACGAGGCCGCCGTGGCGCCTTCGGCCGATTACGAGGCCTTTGCCGCGCTGATGGCGCGGGCGGTGGCGGGGCTGGCGGAGATCGGCCGGGCGCAGGGCCGGATGGCGGCGGAGTGATCAGAAGCCCCGCCCGCGCATGATCGCATCCTTGCCGAATTTCGCGCGGATCGCATCCATCGCGCGTTCCGCTCCGGCGCGCGCCCCGGCCTGCGGGTCGAGCAGATCGCCCACCGGGTCGCGCCCGTCCGCCGGGCTCAGGTCGCCATACCCCGCCCCGATCAGCCGGAACGGCCCGGCCTCGGGCAGGGTGGCCATCAGCGCCTGCGTCACCCGGAACAGAGTATCGGCCAGCTGCGAAGGCTCCTCCAGCCGCTGTTGCCGGGTCAGGAGGGAAAAATCCGCCCGGCGCAGCTTCAGAACGGCGGTGCGGCCCTGCACCCCCTTCGCCTTCATCCGGTCGGCGGTCTTTTCGCAGCAGATCCACAGGTGACGTTCCAGCGCGGCGCGGTCGGCGATGTCGCTCTCGAAAGTGGTTTCGTTCGAGACCGATTTCACCGGCGCATCCGGCGTCACGCGGCGGGGATCCTCGCCCCGCGCCAGATGCCACAGCCGCTCGCCCGAGGAGCCGAGCCGCTCGACCAGCCGCCGAACCCCGGCGCGGCGGATGTCCTCCAGCGTACGCAACCCGGCCCGGCCCAGCGTGGCGCGCGTCGCCTCGCCCACGCCCCACAGAATCGACACCGGCTTGTCGCGCAGGAAATTCGCCGTCTCGCCGCGCCCGATCACCGAAAACCCGCGCGGCTTGTCCAGATCCGAGGCGATCTTCGCCAGAAACTTGTTGTGCGACAGCCCGACCGAGGCCGTCACGCCGATCTCTTCCTCGATCTCGCGCAGCAGCCGCGCGAGTTGCAGCGCGGGCGGCGCGTGATGCAGCCGCGCCGTGCCGGTCAGGTCCAGAAACGCCTCATCAAGCGACAAGGGTTCGATCAGCGGCGTCAGCGCCGCCATCTTCGCCCGGATCGCGCGCGACACCTCGGCATAATGCGCCATGCGCGGCGGCACGACCACCGCATCGGGGCAGAGCTTCAGCGCCTGAAACATCGGCATCGCCGAGCGCACGCCGGAAATCCGCGCAATGTAGCAGCAGGTCGAAACCACCCCGCGCGTGCCGCCGCCAACGATCAGCGGGCGGCTGGCGAGCTCCGGATTGTCGCGCTTTTCGACCGAGGCATAGAAGCTGTCGCAATCCAGATGCGCGATGCTGAGCGTGAACAGTTCGGGATGCGCCAGCACCCGCCCGCGCCCGCAGGACGGGCAGCGCGGACCGGCGTCGAACAGGCTCAGGCAATCGCGGCAAAGGGCAGGCATGGCCCAGAGTAGCGCGGCGGCGGCGCGGGGAAAACCCGTTCAGGCTTCGGGTGTGTCCACCGGGCGCGGGCGGCCGTTCTTGTCCACGGCGACCATGGTGAAGCGCGCCTCGGTCACCTTTTCGCGCACAGCGGTATAGCTGCGCCGGGCCCAGACCTCGATCCGGATCACCATCGACGTCCGGCCGACCTGATCCACCGCGGTATAGACGCACAGCGTATCGCCCACCTTCACCGGCTGCTTGAAGATGATTTCATTCGCGGCAATGGTCACCGTCCGGCCATTGCAGCGTTCATTCGCGCGGATCGCGGCGGCAAGGTCCATCTGCGACATCACCCAGCCGCCGAAAATATCCCCCGAAGCATTGGTGTCGCCGGGCATCGCCAGCGTGCGCAGGGTCAGGTCCATGCCTTCGGGCGCGTTGAGGTCACTCATCTGTGTCTCCTTCTCGGCCTCCCTGAACCCGGCTTTGCACGGTTGGCGCCGCTGTGCAACCGGTGCCGGGCATTGACGCGGGCCAAATTCCGGTGAACATTCTGTGAACGAATGGAGGATGTCATGACGCTGTTTGCCGGACCCGATGGGCGTATGCGCTGTAGCTGGTGCGCGGCGACGCCCGGATACACAGCCTATCACGATCACGAATGGGGCTTTCCGGTCGATGACGACATCCGCCTGTTCGAGAAGCTTCTCGCTCGAAGGGTTTCAGGCCGGGCTGAGCTGGCGCACCATTCTGGAGAAGCGGGAGAATTTCCGCGCGGGCTTTGCCGGGTTCGACTTCCGCAAGGTGGCGCGGTTCGGGGCGGCGGATGTCGAGCGGCTGCTGGCGGACAGGGGCATCGTGCGCCATCGCGGCAAGATCGAGGCGGTGATCAACAATGCGCAGCGGGCCGAGGAGATGGTGGCGCAGGAAGGATCGCTCGCCGCCTTCCTGTGGCGTTTCGCGCCGGAGCGGGACGAAGGGCCGACGGTGCGCCCGACCTCGCCCGAATCGGAGGCGCTGTCGAAGGCGCTGCGCAAGCGCGGCTGGAAATTCGTCGGGCCGACGACGGTCTATGCCTTCATGCAGGCGATGGGCATGGTGAATGACCATGCCGAGGGCTGTGAGATCCGGGCCGAGGTCGCCCGCCGCCGCGCGGCCTTCACCGTTCCGAAATGAAAAGGCCCGCCACGGGGGCGGGCCGATCCGTCAGCCGGCGCTGTTCAGCGCCTGGATCAGGCCGTCGATGCTGCCCTTCTGCTGGTCGAGCATCGCGCCGATCTCGGTGCGTTCGGAGGCGAGCATGTTCACCCCCTCGACGATGATGTTGAAGAACAGGTTCTTGCCGGATTTGTCCGACACCTGCCATTGTACCTGGAAGGGCTTCTGCCCCGGCAGGATGGCGGTGGTCGCGACCTCGTAGAAGGTCTTGACCTGACGGGCGTTCTGAACCTGGAACTTCGCACCGCGGAACTCGTTGAACCGCTTGCCGTATTTCCGCGCGAGATAGCTGCGGTAGGCGGCGGTGAAGGCGTTCAGCTGCGCCGGGCTCGCCTGCCGCGCGGCGGAGCCAAGGGCCGAACGCGCGATCGTCGGCACATCGGCATAGGTGTTGAAGATCGTCTCGAACCGGGCATAGAGCTTCGGCCCCGTCTGGCCGGAGGCGATGGCGGCATTCACGTCATTCACCGCGCGGGTGATCAGCGCGCTTGCCTGCGCGGTGTCGAGCGCGGCAAAGGCCCCGCGCGGCACGGCGACCAGCGCCGCCCCCGCCAGCGCGGAAACCATCAGCGCGCGGCGGTTCAGATTAATGTTGCGGTTCATCGGAATAGGGATCCCAGGCATCGGCATCGTTGTTCTCCTGTCCGGACAGATGATAGCGCCGGTTCTGCAAATACAGCAGACGTGCTTGTGCATAACTGTCCGCGCTGTCGTAAAGGATGGATTCGATCACATCCCCGTGGATCTTGCGGTCGGCGGCCTTTCCCGCCACCCGCGTGGCCGAAGCTGCGGTGACCGCGCTGCCCTGTAGCATGGCGCCGAGCGGGTTCATCGCGATATCGACCACGGTCCCCAACGTGTCACGCCCCGTCGAGGGTCCATAGAAAGGCAATTCGACATAGGGGCCTTCGTGCATGCCCCAGACGGCGAGGGTCTCGCCGAAATCGGTGTCCTCCTCCGGCAGGGCGAAGGACGACCCGGCCGGATCGAAGATCCCGGCCAGCCCGATGGTCGAGTTGATCAGGAAGCGGAAGGTGTTCTTTACCGCCGGTTCGGGGCGGCCCTGCAACAGCGAATTGACCACCTTGCCCGGCAGGCCGAGGTTCGAGCCGACATTCGACACCGACCGGGTGAAGCCATTGTCGATCGACCGGGGCTTGCCCGGCGGGGCCTTGAACACCACCGTGTCGAAGCCCTTGTTGAAGGCATGGATATTGCGGTTGAAGCCCTCGTGCGGGTCATCCACCCCCGTCGGCTGCGGATCCTGCACGCCACATCCTGCCAATGCCGCTGTCACGACGAAGGCGCCACACAGCCCTCTGCCCACCATCCTTCGCTCCTGTCCTGGTCGCCCCGATGGGCTGCCGCATCAAACCGATCGACGTTTAGGATTAAGGGCGCGGCCCGCCGGAAACAAGGCATCCGGTCGGGATTTCCGTTCTGTGGCGCGCATGCAACCCGGCAATTGTGCAGGGCGGGCCGGGATCTGCACAGGCGCGGGGCGGGCGGGGCATGCGGAAGATGTCACTGTTTCGCAAGGAATCTGTTGTGATTTTACGTTAATGCCTCACACTTCGGGATATGTCGCAACGGGGAGGCCATGCGATGGAGATTCTTTCAAAGGACATCGTGGATGGGCTGCGCAGCGCGGATGCTGGCCGGCGATCGCGGCTGCGGATCCGGACCGGAGGGGACATCCTGCCGGTGCTGCGCTGCTGGCGCGGGGGATTTTCGCTCGATGCCGAACAGATCCGGCATCTGCGCGGGCTGGTGGACCTGTATGACGGGGCGCGGCATCTTTCGACCTGCCTGATCGTCGCGTCGGATGTCGAAGGCGGCGAGCTGATCTGCACCGTCAAGCGCGAAACCCCGGTGACCGACCACGCGCCGCTCGATTTCGAGCGCGCCGAGTCCGCGCCCGCGGGTTTGCTGCCGTTCAGGGCCTGATCTCGACCTCGGCGCCGATCGGGGTCGCGGCGAACAGTTCCGCGATCTGCGCATCGGATAGCGCGATGCAGCCCGCCGTCCAGTCATAGGCCAGCACCTCGCCCTCTGGCCGCCCGTTCGGCTGGCCGTGAAAGAAGATGTCGCCGCCGGGCGAGACCCCGGCCATCCGGGCGCGCTGCCGGTCCTCGGGGCGGGGATAGTCGATGCCGAGCGACAGGTGATAGGCGCTGGCGGCATTGCGCCGGTCGATGCGGAAGCGGCCCTCGGGTGTGCGGCCATCGCCCTGCCGGTCCTTCGCGCCCGTGGGTGTAAAGCCAAGCGCGATCGGCCAGACCCGCGCGGCCTTGTCCCCGACATAGACCGTCATCCGGCGCGCGGCCTTTTCTACCACGATCCGGGTGACGGGGCCTGTCAGCGCCTCGGGCCGTGGCATGGGCGGCGGGCGCAGCGCGAACCAGGCCGCCGCCAGCAGAACGGCGAGCGTCAGGAACGAGAACAGCCCCGCCAGGAACCGCATCTATTGCAGGTCGCCAAAGGCCCGGCTCAGCCGCTCGACCGCCTCGGCCACCCGGGCGCGCGGCGTGGCGAGGTTGAAGCGCAGCCAGCTTTCGCCGCCGGTGCCGAAGCTCGGCCCGTGGTTCGCGGCGATCTTCGCGTCCTTCTCCACCCGCGCGGTGAATTCGGCGGGGCTCATGCCGGTGCCGGAGAAATCCACCCAGGCGAGATAGGTCGCCTCCAGCGGCATCGAGCGCAGCCCCGGGATCGCGTTCACTCCGGCGTCGAACAGCCTGCGGTTGCCGTCGAGATAGGTGACCAGCGCATCGACCCAGGCGGCGCCTTCGGGGCTGAAGGCGGCGGTGGCCATCGCGAGGCCGAAACTGTTCGGCGAGAGGCCGAGCGCCGCCATCCGCCCGGCGAATTTCGCCCGCAGCCCGGGATCGGCGATGATCACATTGCCGGTATGCCCGCCCGCGATGTTGAAGGTCTTGGTCGCCGCCGTCATCATCACCACCGGATCGTCGGTCACCATGGCCATGGGCACATGCCGGTGGCCGGGCATCACCAGATCGTTGTGGATTTCGTCCGACACCAGCACCAGCCCGTGCCGTTTCGCGAACGCCGCGACGCCGCGCAATTCGTCTTCGGTCCAGACCCGCCCGCCCGGATTATGCGGCGAACACAGGATCAGCATCTTCGCATCGGGCCCGACAAGGCTATCCCAGCGGTCGAAATCCATCTGGTAGCGGCCCTCGATCAGCGCGAGCGGGCATTCAACCACCCTGCGCCCCGCCGCGCGGATCACGCGCGCAAAGGCGTGATAGACCGGCGTCATCAGCACGACCCCCTCCCCCGGCGCGGTAAAGGCATCGACGCAGAGGCCCACCCCGTTCACCAGCCCGTGGGTGGTGAAGATCCAGTCGTCCTGAACCTGCCAGCCGTGGCGCGTGGCGAGCCACCAGCGGATCGCGGCCAGATAGTCGTCATTGTCGCCCCAATAGCCGTAGATCCCCTGCCGGATCATCCCCTCCAGCGCGGCCTGAACACAGGCGGGCGGGCGGAAGTCCATATCGGCCACCCACATCGGGATCCCGTCCTGCGGGCTGACGCCGAAGACGCGCTCCATTTCGTCCCATTTGTTGGAATGGGTGCCGATGCGGTTGATGATCTCGTCAAAGTCGGGGGTCTGGGCCATGATCCGTCCTTTCCTGTTGCGGGCAATTGACCATGCCCGCGCGGCCTGTGCAAATGCGCAATTGTTCCGCGCACAAAGGCGCGTGCCCATTGCGCGGCGGGCGGGCATCGCCTAAATCGGGGGCATGACACTCCGCCCGATCCTCATCCATCCCGATCCCCGGCTGAAGAAGCAGTGCGCTCCGGTCGAAGCCGTGGACGACCAGATCCGCAAGCTCGCCGATGACATGCTGGCGACGATGTATGACGCGCCCGGCGTCGGCCTTGCCGCGCCGCAGGTTGGGGTGATGGCGCGGCTTTTCGTGATGGATTGCGTCAAGGACAAGGCCGCCGCGCCCGATCCGATGGTGCTGATCAACCCCGAAATCCTGTGGCAATCCGAAGAGACGAATGTCTACGAGGAAGGCTGCCTCTCGATCCCCGAGCAATATGCCGAAGTGACCCGGCCGAAGGAAGTGCGGATGCGCTGGCTCGGCCTTGATGGCAAGCTGCATGAAGAGCAGTTCGACGGCCTTTGGGCGACCTGCGCGCAGCATGAGAACGACCATCTGGATGGCAAGCTGTTCATCGACTACCTCGGCCCGCTGAAGCGGCAGATGATCACGCGGAAGATGGAAAAGCTGAAGCGCGAACGGGCGCGGGCGGCAAAGGAACAGGGCCTCGCCTGATGGCCGTGCGTCCCTATATCCCCTATGACGACCGGCGGCTGCATACTCCGGCGGAGCCGGTGACAGCGGTGACCGAAACGGTTCGGATGATCTGGGACGACATGATTGAGACGATGGAGGCGATGCCGGGCGTCGGCCTTGCGGCGCCGCAGATCGGAATCATGCTGCGGCTCGCGGTTGTCGACGCCTCGGACAAGCGCGGGCAGGCGGTGCGGATGGCCAATCCCGAGGTGCTCCATGCCTCGGTGCAGTTGCGCAAGCATGACGAAGCCTCGCCGAACCTGCCGGGCGTTTCGGCGGTGATCGAACGGCCCCGCGCGGTGACGGTGCGGTTCCTGAACGACCGGGGCGAGGTCGAGGAACGTGATTTCGTCGGCCTTTGGGCGACCTCGGTGCAGCATCAGATCGACCATCTGAACGGTCGGACCTATCTCGACCACCTGTCGCCGCTTCGCCGCAAGATGCTGGTGCAAAAGGCGAAAAAACAGCAGAGGTAAAAGATGCGCGTGGTGTTCATGGGCACGCCGGAGTTTTCTGTGCCGGTGCTGGAGGCGCTGGCCGCGCATCATGAGGTGATCGCCGTCTATTCGCAGCCGCCCCGCCCGGCGGGACGCGGCAAGAAGGATCGCCCCTCGCCGGTTCACGCCCGGGCCTTGGAACTGGGCCTGCCCGTTCACACGCCGCTGAACTTCCGGGCCGAGGAAACGCGCGCGGAATTTGCCGCGTTGCAGGCCGATATTGCCGTGGTGGTGGCCTATGGGCTGATCCTGCCGCAGGCGGTGCTGGACGCGCCCGCGCAGGGCTGCCTGAACATTCATGCCTCGCTGCTGCCGCGCTGGCGCGGGGCGGCGCCGATCCACCGCGCGATCATGGCGGGGGATGCGGAAACCGGGATCTGCATCATGCGGATGGAGGCGGGGCTGGATACCGGCCCGGTGCTGCTGCGCGAGGCGACGCCGATCGGCGCGACCGAAACCACCGGCGAATTGCACGACCGGCTGAGCCGGATCGGCGCGCGGCTGATCATCGGGGCGCTGGAGCGGATGCCGCTGCCAGAGGTGCCACAGGACGCGGCGGGCGTCACCTATGCCGTCAAGATCGACAAGGCCGAGGCGCGGGTGGACTGGACCCGGCCTGCGGCGGAACTGGTGCGGCAGATCAACGGCTTGTCGCCCTTCCCGGGCGCCTGGACGATGATCGGGGGCGAGCGGGTGAAGCTGCTGCGCGCCGCGCCCGCGCTGGGCGCCGGGGCGCCGGGGGCGGTGCTGGACGGGTTCCGGATCGCCTGCGGCACCGGCGCGCTCGACATTCTTGAGGCGCAGCGCGAGGGCAAGCGCCCGATGCCTGCGGCGGAGATCCTCAAGGGCCTCAGCCTGCCGGACTGTCTGGTGTGACGGGCTGCCTGCCGCCGAACTGACGCCGCCGCCTCGGCCCGCGCCAAACGCGATGTTGGGCCCTGCCGCCCCGAAGGTCACCCCCGGGGCGGCGTGGTTGTCAGTTGGCGAGCCAGCTGATGAAGCGCTCGTTCAGTTCCGCGTCATGATCGACCCAGAAGTCGAGGTTCGACGCCAGCGCATTGGTCATGTTCGCCTCGAAGGTCGGCAGGTTCGGGCCCATCGGCACGTCGGTGCCTTCGATATTGCCGACCGTGGCGGCGGCCGATTTGCGCGGCGGGCCGTAGCTGATGAATTCCGCCGCCCGGGCCTGCGGCGCGGTCGAGGTCGAATAGGTGATGAATTTCATCGCATCCGCGGCATTCGGCGCGCCCTTCGGGATGACCCAGCCCTCCATCTCATAGATCTGCGCGTCCCAGATGATCTTGAACGGCTTGCCTTCCTGTTGCGCGGCGCTGAAGATCCGGCCGTTGAAGGCATAGGCCATCGTCACTTCGCCATCGGCGAGCAGTTGCGGCGGCTGCGCGCCCGCTTCCCACCAGATCACGTCCTTCTTGATCGCTTCGAGCTTCTTGAACGCCCGCTCCACCCCGTCGGGCGTGCCGAGCACCTCATAGACCTGCGCGGCGGGCACGCCATCGGCCATCAGCGCCAGTTCGAGGTTGAACTTCGCGCCCTTGCGCATCGTGCGCTTGCCGGGGAATTTCGCGGTGTCGAAGAAATCCGCAGGCGTCGTGGGCTTCGCCTCGGGGAATTTGCTGTCGTCATAGGTCAGGACCATCGAATAGACATCGGTGCCGATGAAGCATTCGGTGATCGCGCCGGGGATGAAATCGTCCGCCGCCGGGGTGCCGTCGGGCGCCGGGGTCAGGATCGCCGGGTCGATCGGTTCGAGCAGCCCCTCGTCGCACAGACGCACCGCATCGGCATATTCGACCGAGGCGACATCGGCGCTGACATTGCCGGCCTCGACCATCGCCTTGATCGGCGTCGCGGGGTTGTCGGCGTCGGAAACCGTGACCTTGATCCCGGTCTCGGCCTCGAACGGCCGGACATAGGCCTGAACATGGCTGTTGCCATAGGCGCCGCCCCAGGACAACAGGTTCACATCCGCGAACCCCGGCGAGGCCAGAAGGCCGAGCGCGGTGGTCAGGGTGAGGGTTCTTCTCATCTGGTTCTCCAACTGCATTCAATCTGCGCTTCGGCGCGCTTTCTGTTTGGCCGGGGCGGAATCCGCTTCGACAGTCAGAGCGGACGCCATCCGGTGGCTCGCTGTCAAGCCGTCATGTTGGATCATGGTATCAGCGCGCATCCTCCAGGATCATCCGCGCCGCCTTTTCGGCGATCATCAGCGTCGGCGAATTGGTGTTGCCGCTGGTGATCGTCGGCATGACAGAGGCATCCGCAATCCGCAGCCGCCCGAGCGCGCGGAACCGCAGCCGGGGATCCACCACCGACCCCTCATCCGCCCCCATCCGGCAGGTACCGACGGGGTGGAAGATCGTGGTGCCCACGTCGCCCGCCGCCTTCACCAGTTCGTCATGGCTCTGGCAGGCGGCGCCGGGCTTGTATTCCTCGGGCCGGAAGCGGGCGAAGGCGGGCTGTTCCGCGATGTGCCGCGTCAGGCGCAGGGAGCGCACGGCCACCTCGCGGTCGCCCTCGGTCGAGAGGTAATTCGGCACGATCGCCGGATGGGCGCGGAAATCCGGGCTTTTCGCATGGACCGTGCCGCGGCTTTCGGGGCGCAGGTTGCACACGCTCGCCGTCATTGCCGGGAAGGGATGCACCGGATCGCCGAATTTGTCGAGGCTGACCGGCTGGACGTGGAACTCCAGATCCGCCGTCGCCTTGTCCGGGCCGGAGCGGGTGAAGATGCCAAGCTGGCTTGGCGCCATCGACATCGGCCCCGAGCGTTTCAGCAGGTATTCGAGCCCGATCGACGCCTTGCCCAACAGGCTCGACGCCTTTTCGTTCAGCGTCGGCACGCCGGTGACCTTGAACACCATCCGCAGTTGCAGATGGTCCTGAAGGTTGCCACCCACGTCGGGCACCTCGACCTGCGGCGTGATCCCGGCGGCCTGAAGCGCCGCGCCATGGCCCACGCCCGACAGTTCCAGCAGATGCGGCGAGCCGACCGCCCCCGCCGACAGGATCGTCTCCCGCGCGGCGCGGGCCTCCTTGCGCTGGCCCTCGTGGTGGAAGACGACGCCCTTCACCTCACCCGTCTCGATGATCAGCCGTTCGGCCTGCGCGCCGGTCAGCACGCGCAGGTTCGCCCGCCCCGCCGCCGGGCGCAGGAAGGCTTTCGAGGTGTTCCAGCGGATGCCCGAGCGCTGGTTCACGTCGAAATAGCCGCCGCCCTCGTTGTCGCCGGAGTTGAAATCCTCGGTGCGGGGGATGCCCGCCTGCACCGCGGCCTCAAGAAAGGCATCCAGAACGTCCCACCGCACCCGGGCCTTTTCCACCCGCCATTCGCCGCCCGCGCCATGCAGATCGGACGCGCCGCGGTAGAAATCCTCCTGCGCCTTGAACAGCGGCAGCACATCGTCCCAGCCCCAGCCGGTGCAGCCCATCTGCCGCCAGTGGTCGTAATCCGCCGCCTGCCCGCGCATGTAGATCATGCCGTTGATCGACGAGCAGCCGCCCAGCACCCGCCCGCGCGGATAGACGAGCGCGCGCCCGTTCAGCCCCGGATCGGGTTCCGTCTTGAACCCCCAATCGGTGCGCGGATTGCCGATGCAGTAGAGATAACCCACCGGGATATGGATCCAGTGGTAGTTGTCCCGGCCTCCGGCCTCAAGCAGCAGAACCCGGTTGCGCGGATCGGCCGAGAGCCGGTTCGCCAGCACGCATCCCGCGCTGCCGGCGCCGATGATGATATAGTCGTAGCTGTCCATGTCTGGTCTCCTCCCCCTGCGCGGGGCAGGGGGGCTGGGAAGGCGCGGATCGCGGTCCTTCAGTTGTCTGCTTTGTATCCGAGTTTTTTGGCGATTTTTGTTGCGTAGAACTCGCCGACGAGTCCGCGCCGGAAGAGCAGCACGCAGATCATGAAGACGAGGCCGGTGATGATGGTGACGGGGAAGTCGGAGGTTGCGAGGTAGTTTTGCAGCGTCACCACCAGGCCCGCGCCGAAGACCGGTCCGGCGAGGGTTCCGATGCCGCCGAGCAGCGTCATCAGGATGACTTCGCCCGACATCTGCCAGCCGACATCGGTGAGGGTGGCGAACTGGAAGACCAGCGCCTTGACCCCTCCGGCGAGGCCCGCGAGGGCGGCCGACATCACGAAGGCGCCGAGCTTGTATTGCACCACCGACAGGCCGAGCGAGACGGCGCGCTGTTCGTTCTCGCGGATCGCCTTGAGGATCATGCCGAAGGGCGAATTGACGAAGCGCCAGATCACCGCGAGCCCGACCAGGAACACGCCCAGTACGAAGTAATACATGTTCATCGTCTGGCTCAGGTCGATCAGGCCGAACAGATGGCCGCGCGGCACCGACTGGATGCCATCCTCGCCATGGGTGAACTTCGCCTGGAGGCAGAAGAAGTAGAACATCTGCGACAGCGCGAGCGTGATCATCGCGAAATAGATCCCCTGCCGGCGGATCGCGATCGCGCCGATGATCAGGCCCAGAACCGACGCCCCGGCGACGCCGACGACAAGCCCGAGTTCCGGCGTCAGCCCCCATTCCTTCACCGCATGGGCGGTGAAATAGGCCGAGCCGCCAAAGAACGCCGCATGGCCGAAGGACAACAGCCCGGTATAGCCCAGCAGCAGGTTGAAGGCCGCCGCGAAGAGCGCGAAGCACAGCAGTTTCATCACGAAGATCGGATAGACGAAGAACGGTGCCGCCAGCAGCGCCGCGAGCAGCACCAGCAGGACCACGGTCTTCAGCGCCCCGGCCGCCGGGCTGACAGCCACGACCGGAGCCGCGGCGGGTTTGGATTCATGCGCCATCTCAGCTCTCCTTCCCGAACAGGCCCGCGGGCCGCAGGATCAGCACGATTGCCATGATCACGAAGATCACGATGTTGGAGGCCTCGGGATAGAAGACCTTGGTCAGCCCCTCGGCCACGCCCAGCAGGTAGCCGGTGACGATGGCGCCCAGGATCGAGCCCATGCCGCCGACGACGACCACCGCGAAGACGACGATGATCAGGTTCGTCCCCATCAGCGGCGAGACCTGATAGACCGGCGCCGCCAGCACCCCCGCGAAGGCCGCGAGCGCCGCGCCGAGCGCATAGGTCAGCGTCAGCAGCAGCGGCACGTTGACCCCGAAGGCCTGCACCAGGGTCGGGTTCTCGGTCGCCGCCCGGAGGTAGGCGCCCAGCTTCGTCTTTTCGATCACCAGCCAGACCGCGATGCAGACCGCGAGCGAGGCCACGACCACCCAGCCGCGATAGATCGGCAGGAACATGAAGCCTAGGTTCACCGCGCCCGTCAGCGCCTTCGGCGGCGCATAGGGCTGCCCGGAGGCGCCGAAGAAATAGCGGAACGTCCCCTCGATCGTCAGCGCGAGGCCGAAGGTGAACAGCAGGCCATAGAGATGGTCCAGTTTATAGAGCCGCGACAGCATCGTGCGTTCGATCACCGCGCCGCCAAGGCCGACCAGCAGCGGCGAGAGCACCAGCGCGATCCAGTAGTTCACGCCCGCGAATTTCGCCAGAAGCAGCGCCGCGAAGGCGCCGAGCATGTATTGCGCGCCATGGGCGAAATTGATCACCCGGAGCAGGCCGAAGATCACCGCCAGCCCCAGCGACAGCAGCGCGTAGAAGCTGCCGTTGATCAGCCCCACCAGCAGCTGCCCCATCAGGGCCTGGAGGGGGACGCCGAAAATCATTGTCATCTCACACCCCCAGTTCGCGGTGCAGCAGGTCCATGTTCTGCGCGAGTTCGCCCACCGGGAACTCGGCCACCATCTGGCCATGGTCCATCAGATAGAAGCGGTCGGCGACCTTGGCGGCAAAGCGGAAGTTCTGCTCGACCAGCACCACGGTCATGCCGCGCTGCTTGAGCTTGACCAGAACATCGCCGATCGCCTGGATGATCACCGGGGCCAGCCCCTCGGTCGGTTCATCGAGCAGCAGGCAGCGCGCGCCGGTGCGCAGGATCCGCGCCAGCGCCAGCATCTGCTGCTCCCCGCCCGAGAAGCTTCGTGCCGGGGCTGCTACGGCGTTCCTTCAGATTCGGGAACAGCTCGTAGATCTCGGCCACCGACATGCCGCCCTCGGCGACCTTTGGCGGCAGCATCAGGTTTTCCTCCACCGTCAGGCTGGCGAAGATCCCGCGCTCCTCGGGGATGAAGCCGAGCCCCGCGCGCGCCGTGTGATGCAGCGGGACCGACATCATGTCCTTGCCCGCGAAGGTGATGTCGCCGGTGCGCTTGCGCAGCAGCCCCATGATCGTGCGCAGCGTCGTCGTCTTCCCCATGCCGTTGCGGCCAAGGATGCAGATCATCTCGCCTTCGGCGACATTCATGGTCACGCCGTGCAGGACATGGCTTTCGCCATACCAGGCGTGCAGGTTCCTTACGTCCAGAAGCGCCGTCATGCTTCGGTCCCCATATAGGCGGTGCGCACGCGCGGATCGGCCGAGACATGGGCATAGTCGCCCTCGGCGATGATCTCGCCGCGTTGCAGCACGGTGACGGTGTGGCAGATGTCGGCGACGACGCTGAGGTTGTGCTCGACCATCAGCACGGCGCGGTGGCGGGCGACCTCGCGGATGATCTCGGCCACCATCCGCACGTCCTCCTGCCCCATCCCCGCGAGCGGTTCATCGAGCAGCAGCACCTCGGGATCGAGCGCCAGCGTGGTGGCGATCTCCAGCACCCGCTTGCGGCCATAGCTCAGATCCGCCGCCCGCGTGTCGCGGTATTGCGTGAGCCCCAGATCGTCGATCAGCACCTCCGCCCGTTCGTTCAGCCGGTCGAGCGCCGACATCGGCAGCCAGAACTGCGTTGCCAGGTTGTTCGGCCGCTGCAAGGCCACGCGGACATTCTCCAGCACCGTCAGATGCGGAAACACCGCCGAGATCTGGAACGACCGCACCAGCCCCATCCGCGCCACCCGATCCGGACGGGTCCGGGTGATATCCGTGCCCAGAAGCGTGATCTGCCCCCGCGTCGGTTGCAGGAATTTCGTCAGCAGGTTGAAAACCGTGGTTTTCCCCGCTCCGTTCGGCCCGATCAACGCATGGATCCGGGCATGATGCACATCCAGATCCACGTTGTTCACAGCCGTGAACCCACCAAAATCCCGACCCAACCCACGCGCAGACAAGACAACGCGGGGTTCGGAGGCCGGACTGTCCAGTGCCATGGTTGTTCCTCCCTTGTTGTTCGGAACCTGCCGGGGCACCCGTGGGGCCCGGCAGGTGGCGCTCATTTCACCAGCGGACAGCCGCTTTTGGCCGGGTCCAGATAGGCCTGATCGCCCGGGATCGTGGCGATGACCTTGTAGTAATCCCAAGGGGTGGTGATCTCGCCCGGCGCCTTCACTTCCATCAGATAGACGTCCGAAATCATCCGTCCGTTCGGCGCCACCTTGCCGGTATGGGTGAAGACGTCATCCACCGGCAGTTCGTGCAGCTTCGCCGCCACGGCCTCGGTTTCGTCCGTGCCCGCCGCCTGAATCGCCTTCAGATAGGAGGTCACGGCGGAATAGGTGCCGGCATGGACCATGTTCGGCATCGCGCCGGTGCGCTCGAAGAACCGTTGCGCGAAGGCGCGGGTTTCGTCGTTCATGTTCCAGTAGAAGCTCTCGGTCAGGTTCAGACCCTGCGCGGCCTCGGCGCCGATGCCGTTCACCTCGGCGATGGTGAACAGCAGCGCGGCCATCTTCTGCCCGCCCTGGGTGATGCCGAATTCGGCCGCCTGCTTGATCGCGTTCTGCGTATCCGCCCCGGCATTGGCGAGGCCGACGATCTTCGCGCCCGAGGCCTGTGCCTGGAGCAGGAAGGAGGAGAAATCGGTCGTCGCCAGCGGGTGGCGCACCGATCCGACGACCGTGCCGCCCTGCGATTTCACGAAATTCGCGGTGTTCTCTTCGAGCGAGTAGCCGAAGGCATAGTCGGCGGTCAGGAAGAACCAGCTGTCGCCGCCCGCCTGCACCAGCGCGCCGCCGGTGCCCACGGCCAGCGCATGGGTGTCATAGGCCCAGTGGAAGCCGTAGGGCGAGCATTGCTTGCCGGTCAGTTCCGTCGTCGCGGCGCCGGTGTTGATGGTGATTTTCTTCTTCTCAAGGCTCAGCGCCTGCACCGCCAGCCCGACCGAGGACGAGGTGAGTTCCATGATGCTGTCGACCTGATCGGTGTCATACCATTGCCGCGCGATGTTCGAGGCGATGTCGGCCTTGTTCTGGTGGTCGGCGGTGACGACCTCGATCGGCGCGTCGAGCACCTTGCCGCCGAAATCCTCCGCCGCCATCTTCGCGGCCTCATAGGAAAACTTCCCGCCGAAATCGGCATAAACGCCCGACTGGTCGTTCAGGATACCGATCTTCACCTTGCCGTCGGACACTTCGGCATGGGCCGGAACGGCCAGTGCCGCGACCGATGTCGCGGACAGAAGCAGTTTGCGCATGTTTCTCTCCCCTGAGAACGCTGCCCCGTGGTGGGGCAATTCGTCGCGGGCTGCGGCTCCTCTCCGCGCCCCCTGCGTCACTGTGCGGGCAATCATGCTTTGACACAAGAGTTCAGGACTGATTGATTTCGCACAGGTTCCGAACGTTTTTGAACAGGGGGGCGGATGTTCAGTTGGGATGACATGCAATTCTTCCTCGCCGTCGCGCGGGAGGGGCAGCTGTCGCGTGCGGCACGGCTGCTGAACACCTCGCATGTCACCGTGTCGCGCCGGATCGACCGGCTGGAAGAGGCGCTGCACCTGCGGCTGTTCGAGCGCAACCCGCGCGGCTATGAACTCACCGCCGCGGGCCGCCGGATGGTGGATCAGGCCGAGCGGATGGAGGCGGCGGCGAGCGAGGTCACCGCCACGCAGGGCGCGGGTGCGGGGCAGGCGGGGCCGATGCGCATCGCCATGCCGGAGGGCTTCGGGCGGTTTTTCGCGGCCAATCTGCTGCCGGAATTCGTCAGCCGGTTTCCGCGGATCTCGCTCGAAATGGTGGCGCTGTCGCAGGTTCTGGCGCTGTCGCGGCGGGAGGCGGATATTTCCGTCACGCTCGACCCCTATAAAAGCGGGCCCTACCGGTCGGAGAAGATCGTGGATTACACGCTGCACCTGTATGCGACCGAGGCCTATCTGGCCGCGCATCCGCCGATCCTGCGCCGCGCCGATCTGCCCGCCCACCGCTTCATCGGCTATATCGAGGAGATGATCTTCGCGCCCGGGCTCGACTATCTGCGCGATGTCCATCCCGACCTCCGCCCCGAGATCAAGAGCGCCAGCATCTTCAACCAGCTGACCGCCGGGCTGCACGGGCTGGGGGTGGTCATCTTGCCGGATTTCCTGGCCTGCCGCTATCCGGCGCTGCGGCTGCTGTTGCCCGAGGAGGTCGAACTGCACCGGACCTACTGGCTGACCTGCCACCGCGACGTGCGGCAGGCGCGGCGTGAACGCGCGGTCATCGCCTTCATGATGGAGGGGCTGCGGTCGCGGGCCGGGATGCTCCGGCACGCGGGCTGATCAGGCGGTGATGAAGTCGCGCACGAAGGGCGTGGCGGGGCGGGCGCGGATGTCCTGCGGACGGCCGATCTGTTCGATCCGGCCCATCGACATCACCACCACCAGATCGGCGAGTTCCATCGCCTCTTCCTGGTCATGGGTGACGAAGATCGTGGTCAGGCCGGTGGTGTCGTGGATCTCGCGCAGGCCGTGGCGGAGTTCCTTGCGCACCTTCGCATCCAGCGCGCCGAAGGGTTCGTCGAGCAGCAGCATCCGCGGCTCGATCGCCAGCGCCCGGGCCAGCGCAACCCGCTGCCGCTGCCCGCCCGAAAGCTGCGACGGGTAGCGGGGGCCGATCTCGGGCAGTTGGATCAGGTCGAGGAGTTTCCCCACCCGGCGGGTGATTTCCTCCCGCGGCGGGCGGCTTGCACGGGGGCGGGCGCGCAGGCCGTAGGCGATGTTCTCGAACACCGTCATGTGGCGGAAGAGCGCGTAGCTTTGGAACACGAAGCCCGCGCGGCGGTCCTGTACCGTCAGGCCGGTGGCGTCATGACCGTCGAACAGCACGCGCCCGGATGTGGGATATTCCAGCCCGCCGAGGATGCGCAGAAGCGTCGTCTTGCCCGATCCAGAGGGGCCGAGCAACGCGACCAGCGCCCCGCTCGGGAGGGTGAGGGACACCGGATGCAGCGCGGCGGTGGTGCCGAAGGTCTTGGCGATTTCGTCGATCTCGATATGCATGGCGGCCCTCAATGGCGATGGGTAGCGGCAAGCTGGTCGGCATAGCGCAGTTCCAGCGCGGTCTTGACGAGCAGCGTCACCAGCCCGAGCGTGGCAAGCAGCGCCGCGAGCGAAAAGGCCGCGACGGACAGATATTCGTTATACAGCATCTCGATCCCCAGCGGCATGGTCACCGTCTGGCCCCGGATCTTGCCCGAAACCACCGCCACGGCACCGAATTCGCCCATCGCGCGCGCATTGCACAGCAGCACGCCATAAAGCAGCGCCCAGCGGATATTCGGCAGCGTCACCGTCAGGAACACCCGCCAGCCCGAAGCACCGAGCGTCAGCGCGGCCTCTTCCTCGGCCCGGCCCTGTTCGATCATGACGGGGATCAACTCGCGCGCGACGAAGGGGAAGGTGACGAACATGGTCGCCAGCACGATGCCGGGCAGGGCAAAGACGATCGGCCAGCCCTGCGCCACCAGCCAGCCGCCCACCGCCGTATTCGCCCCGAAGGCCAGCACGAAGCACAGCCCCGCCACCACGGGCGAAACCGAAAACGGCAGGTCGATCAGCGTGATCAGGAACGCCTTGCCGCGGAAGTCGAATTTGGTGATCAGCCAAGCGGCGGCCAGCCCGAACACCGCCGTCGCCGGCACCGAGATCGCGGCGATCAGCAGCGTCAGCCGGATCGCGGCCAGCGCATCGGGCTGCGTGAGCGCATCGAGCGCGGCCGCCCAGCCCTTGGCCAGCGCCTCGGCAAAGACCACGGCCAGCGGCGCGAAGATCAGCACGCCCAGCCCCAGCACGGCGAGCGCGATCAGCGCCAGCCGGACCGCCCGGGGTTCCTCGGTTGCATTGCGAAAGCGCTTAGACATGTCCGATCCTCCTGCGGCTCCAGATCTGGATCAGGTTGATCGCCAGCAGCAACGCGAAGGAAATCACCAGCATGGCGAGGCCGATGGCCGCTGCCGCGTCATAGTTGAATTCTTCAAGCTGGATCACGATCAGGAGCGGCGCGATTTCGGTGCGCAGCGGGATATTGCCCGCGATGAAGATCACCGAACCGTATTCCCCCACCGCCCGCGCCAGCGCCAGCGCAAAGCCCGTGAGCGCGGCGGGCGCCAGCATCGGCAGCACCACCCGGCGCAGCGTATAGAACCGCGAGGCGCCGAGCGTGGCCGATGCCTCCTCGACCTCGCGCTCGATCTCCTCGATCACCGGCTGCACAGTGCGGGTGACGAAGGGCAGGCCGACGAAGACCAGCGCGAGGAAGATGCCCCATTGGGTATAGGCGATCTTCCAGCCGATTTCCTTCGCCAGGCTGCCGAAGACGCCGTTGGGCGCATATAGCGCGGTCAGCGCGATCCCGGCGACGGCGGTGGGCAGCGCGAAGGGCAGGTCCACCGCCGCATCCAAAATCCGCCGCCCCGGAAACCGGTAGCGCGCCAGCACCCAGGCCAGAATCCCTCCGAACACCAGGTTGAACGCCGCCGCCAGAAACGCCAGCCGGAACGACAGGAGCAGCGCCGCCCAGACCCGTTCGCGGTTGACCACCTGCCAGATCTCGGCGGGGCCGAACATCACGCCGCGCAGGATCAGAGCCCCGATCGGGATCAGCACCACCAGCGACAGCAGGAACACGGTGATGCCGAGGCTGATCCCCAGCCCCGGCATCGGCGATTTCCGGACCAGCGCCATCTATTTCGCCGTATAGATCTGGTCGAAGATGCCGCCGTCGCCGAAATGTTCGGGCTGCACCTTGGCCCAGCCGCCGAAATCCTCGATCGTCACCAGATCGAGCTTCGGGAACCGGGCGACATCCGCCGGATCGGCCTTCGACGTGTCCCAGGCGCGGTAGAAATGCTTGAAGGCCAGCGCCTGTGCTTCGGGCGAATAGAGGTAGGTCAGGTATTCGGTCGCCAGCTTCTCCTGCTCGGCACCCTTGATATTGCCGGGCACCAGCGCGACGGGCGGCTCCGCCAGAACGGAAACCGAGGGCACAACGATGTCGAACTGATCCTCGCCCAGCTCCTGCTGCGCCAGATAGGCCTCGTTTTCCCAGGCCAGCAGCACATCGCCGATGCCGCGCTGAGCGAATGTGTTGGTCGATCCGCGCGCCCCGGTATCCAGCACCGGCACATGGGCGAACAGATCCTTCAGGAAGGCCTTCGGATCCTGCCCGGCTTTTTCGGCCCAGGCCCAGGCGGCGAGGTAGTTCCAGCGCGCCCCGCCCGAGGTCTTCGGATTCGGCGTGATCACCTCGATGCCGTCCTTGACCAGATCGCCCCAGTCCTTGATCCCCTTCGGGTTCCCTTCGCGCACCAGAAAGACGATGGTCGAGGTATAGGGCGAGGAATTGTGCGGCAGCTTCGATTGCCAATCCGCCGGCAGCTTGCCCGTGGCCGCGATCTTGTCGATGTCGGAGGCCAGCGCCAGCGTCACCACCTGAGCATTCAGCCCGTCGATCACCGCACGGGCCTGCGCGCCGGAGCCGCCGTTCGAGGTTTCGACCTTCGCGGGGGCGTTGCCCTGCGCTTCCCAATGCTGTTCGAACAGCGTGTTATAGGCGCGGTAAAGCTCCCGTGTCGGGTCATAGCTGACGTTCAGCAGGTTTTCCGCATGCACGGGCGCGGCAAGGGCGATGGCCGCAAGCGCGCCGCGCAGGAGAGTGGGGATGACGGTCATGGGAGTCCCTGTTTTTCGGGGGCCTGATGTCGGGCCTGGATTGCGGGGGGCCGCCGGATGGCCCGGCGGCCTTGGGCTCATCGCGCCGCGCTGGTGGCCAGCACGTCGACGCGGATGTCCCACAGCGATCTGTCGCGATGGCGCAGAAGCTCCTGCGCCGCCTCCTCGGGGTTGCGGGTGAACAGCGCGAGTGGCGTGCCGTTCACGCGATGCGGGCGGCCGGTGCGGCGGTCCACGAGGCTCACGGAATAGGTCTGGCCCATCTCAGCCTCCGATGCAGGTCATGGGGGCGCCTCGGCTGGGGCGCGGTGGGACGGGGAACGTCATGGCGGCAACTCCTTCCTGGGCTGGGGGCCTTGGCTGTCGGGCCGAGGCCGTCGGGGTCCATGAGGTTAATATCGACCGAGTTTGTCGTTTTTAGCAACGGAAAATATCGGGTGAAAATACACCCCGTAAGAGAATAAAATTCTCAGTTCCGGGAAGAATCTTGCTGTCTTGCGGAGAACTATTCGCCCACGATCTGCTCGGCCACGGCGCCCGAGCGCATCATGTCCTCAAGCGTCAGCGAGTCGATCAGCACGAGATAGGACCAGAACACCTCGGCGAAAACCCGGCGGATGCGGCAACTGGCCTCGTCCGCGCAATCCTCGCAGCGCTGATAGGCCGAGCGCGACAGGCAGGGCAGCGGGGCGATCGGCCCGTCGATCCGGCGCAGCAGGTCCGAGATCGAAATCTCCGAGGGCTTCCGGACCAGGGTATAGCCGCCGCTCCGGCCCCGGCTTGATGCGATCACGCCGGTCTTGCGGATTTCCAGCAGGATATGCTCCAGAAAACGCTTCGGCGCATCCGAACGCCGCGCGATCTCCTCGATCGTCAGGGCCTCCGGAGTCTCCCGCGCGGCCTCGTCGGCGAGCGTCAGAAGGGCCTTGAGCGCATATTTCATCTTCTGGGTCAGCATGGTCCAGATCTACGGGCGCACCGATGGGGAATCAATCCACGACTGGCAAGGGCGTGATTCTCTCCGGAGCGGATGGCCGGGGTGGTGCGTATTTATTATACCGTTATTCCAGTGTGTTGTAAGAAATCTCCGTAAATCACGACAAGATAGGTAGACAAAAAGATTTTTCTTGGCAGTCTTAACGCATGACCCGTTCCACCCGGAACCCGCAGGAGGATCGACCTTGGCCGAGCTGGATCTCATCGACCGCAAGATCGTCGCGGAGCTGATGCGCGACGCGACGCAGCCCGTCGCGCAGATCGCCGACAAGGTGGGGCTGTCGCAGACGCCCTGCTGGAAGCGGATCCAGAAGCTGGAGGCGTCCGGGGTGCTGACCGGGCGGGTGGCGCTGGCCAGTCCGGGCAAACTCGGGTTCAACCTCACGGTTTTCGTCGAGATCGAGGCCCCGGACCATTCCGGCGAATGGCGCGACGGGTTCGTCAAGGCGATCGCGGAGATCCCGGAAATCATGGAGGTCTACCGCATGGCCGGAGAGATGGACTATCTGCTGCGCGTCGCGGTGCCGGACATGCCGGCCTATGATCTGCTCTATCGCCGCCTGACGGATGCGGTGCCGATCAAGAACGTCACCTCGCATTTCGCGATGGAGCGGATGAAGTTCACCACCGCCTATCCGGTCGATACCAGGAACTGGTGATCAATAGCCCCGCGCCCGGTCGACCAGATGCACGAAGGGCTCTCCCGCCTCGCCCCGCCGGACGTTTTCGGCAATCACCCGCGCCGCCGATCCGGGCCGCGTTGCCGCCGCGATATGGGGCGTGACCGTTACCCGCGGATGCGCCCAATAGGGGTGATCGGGCGGCAAGGGTTCGGTCCGGAACACGTCCAGCACCGCATGGCCGACCTGTCCCGCATCCAGCGCCGCCAGCAGCGCGGCATCGTCGATCAGCGTCCCGCGCCCGGGGTTCAGCACCACCGCCCCGCGCGGCAGCCAGCCCAGCGTTTCGGCATTCAGCAGATCCGCCGTTTCGGGCGTGTTCGGCAGGATCAGCGCCACTATCTCCGCCGTAGCCAGCGCGGCGCGCAGGCCCTCGGCTCCGCTCAGGCAGGTCACCCCCGGCACGTCCCGGTGCGACCGGCTCCAGCCCGTCACGCGAAAGCCCAGCCCGGAGAGCGTCCGCGCGCAGGCGGCGCCAAGCGCGCCCAGCCCCAGCACCGTCACCCCGCGTTCGGAGGCCAAGGGCGCCGGCTGATCGTTGCGCCAGATCCCATCCTGCGCCCCGGCCCAGAAGCCGATCCGCAGATGCGCGGCCAGCGCATGGCCCGTCACCCATTCGACCATGCCGCGTTCCAGTCCCTCGTCCACCATCCGGCACAGGGGCTGCGTCAGGGTCGGGTTGCCCACCACCCGCTCGACCCCGGCCCAAAGGCTCAGCACGGCCTTCGCCCGGGTATAGGGGGTGAAATCCTGCACCGGGCCCGAGGGCGCATAGACGATGTAATCCACCGTGTCGGGCGGCACTTCGCCCGGCAGCACCAGCCGCACCCCGGGCAGGGCGGTGCGCAGGGCGGGGGCGTAATCGGGCCAGTCCGCCGCTTCACCGGCATAAAGAACCGTCACCATCAGCGCGGCCTGTGGACATTGGCGCTCTGCACCAGCCCGAAGGCGGCGAGCAGGATCATCATCTGCGTTCCCCCATAGCTGACCAGCGGCAGCGGCACCCCCACCACCGGCATCAGCCCCATCACCATGCCCATGTTGATCGCGAAGAAGAAGAAGAACGTTCCCGCGATGCCCAGTGTCAGCAGGCTCGAAAACCGGTCCTTGTTCACCAGCGCCGCCTGAATCGAAAAGGCGATCACCCCCGCATAGAGCATCAGCAGTCCGAAGGCGCCGACGAAGCCGAATTCCTCGGCCAGCGTGGTGAAGATGAAGTCGGTGTGCTTTTCGGGCAGGAAGTTCAGCCGCGACTGCGTGCCCTGCATGTAGCCGCGCCCCGACCAGCCACCCGAGCCAAGCGCGATCTGCGCCTGCATGATGTTGTAGCCCGCGCCGAGCGGATCCTGCGTCGGGTCGAGGAAGGTGTCGATCCGGCGATACTGGTAATCGTGCAGCAATTGCCAGTCGGTGCCGCGGCTTTCCATCACCACGAAGACGAGCCCGACGACCAGCGCCAGAACCGTGCCGAAATACCAAAGGCTCACCCCGGCCGCGAACATCACGAAGCCGCCGCCCAGCACCAGCATCACCGCCGTGCCAAGGTCCGGCTGCGTCAGCACCAGAAACGTCGGCGTCAGGATCAGCGCCACCGGGATCAGCACCCAGACCGGGCGCGAGACCTTTTCCACCGGAAGCCAGTCGTAATAGGCCGCCAGCAGCATCACCAACCCGATCTTCATCAGCTCGGACGGCTGCAACCGCAACGGCCCGAGGTCGAGCCAGCGCTGCGCGCCCATGCCGATCTCGCCCACCAGTTCCACCGCGAGCAAGAGCAGCAGCGCCACGATATAGGCCACCCCCGAAATGTTGCGCCAGAACCAGATCGGCGTGAAGGCGACGATCAGCATCGCCACCATCCCGCCCGCGAAGCGTTCCATCTGCGGCTCGGCCCAGCGGCTGACATCGCCCCCCGCCACGGAATACAGCATCAGAAAGCCGGTGCAGCACACCGCCGTCAGCAGGATGATCAGCGGATAGTTCAGATACAGCACCTTGCGCAGCCCGGTGGGGACCGTCTTCAGGTTGCTTTCCAGATAGCTCATGCCCGCGTCCTCGTGCCGCCCGGGGTTTCGGGATCGACCAGCTTCATGCTGTCGAAGCGGCTTTGAACGCCGTCGCGCTGGCTGGAGGGATAGGCGTCGAGTGGCGGCAGCCCGCCCGCCAGCGCGAACAACAGGATGTCGCGCGCGATCGGCGCCGCGACGGTGGAGCCGCCGCCGCCGTGTTCGACGATCAGGCTGACGGCGTATTTCGGATTGTCGGCGGGCGCAAAGCAGACGAACAGCGCATGGTCGCGCCGGATCCAGGGCAGTTGTTCGTTGCGGATCACCCCGCGCGCGCGTTCGGCGGCGGAGATGTTGCGCACCTGGCTGGTGCCGGTCTTGCCCGCCATCTTCCAGCCGGCCATCACCACCTTTGATTTCGCCGCCGAGCCGCGGCTGTTGTTCACCACGGCGACCATGCCCTTGCGGACCTGATCGAGCCAGCTTTCCCGGAGTCCGAGCGGCGGCGCATCGGCCACCGGCACTTCGACCCCGTTGCGCGAGCGCACCAGACGCGGCTCGATCATCCGGCCCGAGGCCAGCCGCGCCGTCATCACCGCCAGATGCAGCGGCGAGGCCAGCACATAGCCCTGCCCGATCGACGCGTTGATCGTGTCGCCGATCCGCCAGTCCTTGTCGTAGCGCGCCTTCTTCCACGCCTTCGACGGCGCCACGCCCTCGGCCACGGCGGACATCGGCAGGTCGTGGCGCACGCCCACGCCCATCCGCTCCGCCATTTCGGCGATCTTGTCGATGCCGACGCGCTGCGCGACATCATAATAGAACACGTCGCAGGATTGTTCGAGGCTCTGGACCACGTTCATGCGGCCATGGCCCGAATGCTTCCAGCAGTGGAACTTGCGCCCGCCCATTTCGTAATAGCCCGGGCAATAGACGGTATCCTCCGGCCCGATCACCCCGGCACTCAGCGCCGCCAGCGCGGTGACGATCTTGAAGGTCGATCCCGGCGGATAGAGGCCCTGCACCGATTTGTCGGCGAGCGGGCGGTGGTCGTTCTCCATCAGCGCCTTGTAATCGGCCGAGCTGATCCCGCGCACGAACATGTTGGGATCGAAGGACGGGTCCGAGGCGATCGCCAGAATGTCGCCGTTCGTCACATCCATCACCACGGCGGCGGCGGATTCGCCCTTCATCCGCTCATGCGCGAAATTTTGCAGCCGCGCGTCCAGCGTCAGTTGCAGCGTGACGCCCGGCTCGCCTTCGCGCCGGTCGATCTCGCGCATTTCGCGGCCCATCGAATTGACCTCGATCCGGCGCTGCCCGGCGCGTCCGCGCAGATCGTCTTCGAGCTTCGCCTCGACGCCGGTCTTGCCGATCTGGAACTTCGGAATCCGCAGCAGGGGGTCCGGATCCTCGATCTTCTTCAGGTCGTAATCCGACACCGCGCCGACATAGCCCAGCACATGCGCGAATTCAGCCCCGCGCGGATAGATCCGCGACAGCCCGGCATCGGGCGTGACACCGGGGAGCGCGGGGGCGTTCACCGCCACGCGCGAAAACTCCTCCCAGCTCAGCCGGTCCACGACCTGCACCGGCGCATGCGGCGGCTGGCGCTTGATCTCGGCCAGGACGTCTTCGGCCTGCGCTTCGGTGACGGGGATCAGGCGGCGCAGATCGGCCAGAACCTTCTCCACATCTCCGGCCTCCTCCCGGGTGATGGTGACGCGGAAGTTCTGCTCGTTCCCCGCCAGCAGCACGCCGTTGCGGTCGTAGATCAGCCCGCGCGCGGGCGGGATCAGCCGGATCTTGATCGAATTGCCATCCGCCAGCAGGCGGTAGTCATCCGCCTGTTCGAGCTGCATCCGGCGCATCCGCAGGCCCAGCGTGGCGATGACCGCCGCCTGCGCCACCCCCAGCATCAGCGCCCGGCGGGTGACGGAGGACCGGCTCGCACGGGCGTCCTTTGATGATTTCTTCATCCGCGCCTCCTCACAATCTGCGACCGAAGGCAATGTCGTCGCCCGGTGCCGGGCGGCGCAGCCCAAAGGCCAGTGCCGAGAGTGCCACGACGAAAGGATAGGCGACAAGGGTCATCAGATAACGCAGCAGTTCCAGCCCCAGCACCGGCTGATCGACCATGAACAGCGCCAGAACCAGCCGGTTCACCAGCAACATCACCAGCATCACCCCCGCGACGATCGCCAGTTCGGCCGGAAAGGACAGGCTGCGGTTCGGCCGGACCCGGCTGCGCAGGAATTCGGTCCCGCCCAGAACGATCAACGGCCAGAGCCCGATCGGCCGCCAGTAGATCAGATCCTCCAGCACGAAGACCGCGATGATCAGAACTGTGGGCACATAATCGGGCCGCCGCAGCAGCCAGGCGACGGCGAAGGCCAGCATCAGATCCGGCCCCGGCACGCCATGGGTGACCGGGCTGATCGGCAGCAGGCGCAGGAACATCGTCCCCGCCGCGATGAGCGCGAACAGCGCCATATGGGCGATCCGGCGCGAACTGAGCGGATCAACCATTGCCGCCTCCGGGCAAGGGGGGCGTGGGGGGCGGGATCAGCGGCCCGGCGTCGTGCAACTGTTCCGCCGGATGCGAGCGCAGCACGCGCAGGAAATCGAGCCGCCCGTAATCCGCCGCGAGCCGCACCCGCAGGCGCCGGTCCTGCCCCTGCATCACCTGCCCGACCAGCAGATCCGCCGGGAACACGCCGCCGTCGCCCGAACTGATCACCCGGTCGCCCGGGCGCACCTGATCGGCGTTCTCCAGAAAGTCGATGACGGGGAAGGGGCTGTTGTCGCCGGTCAGGATCGCCTTCTGGCCGGAGGGCTGGATCGTCACCGGCATCCGGCTGGAGGTATCGGTCAGCAGCACGACCCGGCTTGTCGAATTGCCCACGCCGGAAATCCGGCCCACCAGCCCCAGCCCGTCCATCGTCGCCCAGCCGTCCACGATGCCATCGCGCGCGCCGACATTGAGCAGCACCGACTGCCGGAACGGCGAGCCGCTATCCGCCAGCACCACGCCCGAAACCGAGGTCAGCTTCGGGTCCAGCCGCACCTGATTCTGTGCCAGCAGCTTGGCGTTCTGCTGCTCCAGCTGGACGGCGGCCTCCTTCCAGGCGCGCATCTGCTGCAATTCGCGGCGCAGTTCCTGATTCTGTTCGTAGATCCGGGCGTAGGACTGGAAATTCTCGGCCATGCCCAGAACCTTCGCCACCGGCACCATGGCCCAGTCGAAGGTCGGCACGAAACGGTCGATGAAGGCCGAGCGGAACCGTTCGACCCGGGGGCTGTCGATGCGCCAGACCAGAAAGGTCGCGGCCAAGGCCAGCGCCAGGATCGCGATCGCGATCCGGCGCAGCGGGCCGGCATAATCCTCGTCGCGCTCCCGGGCCATCCCCTCAGCTGTCGTAGTCGATCACATGGCGCAGTTGCTTCTCGTATTCCAGCGCCTTGCCGGTGCCGAGGGCAACACAATTCAACGTCTGATCGGCGATCGAGATCGACAGCCCGGTCTGTTCGCGCAGGCTCAGGTCCAGATCGCCGAGCAGCGCGCCGCCCCCCGTCAGCATCACGCCCCGGTCGACGATATCCGCCGCAAGGTCGGGCGGTGTCGCTTCGAGCGCCTGCATCACCGCGTCGCAGATCTGCTGCACGGGTTCGGAGAGCGCCTCGGCGATCTGCGCCTGGGTAATTTCCACTTCCTTCGGCACGCCGTTCAGAAGGTCGCGCCCGCGCACCATCAGGCTGGCGCCGCGGCCATCGTCGGGCATCCGCGCGGTGCCGATCGTGGTCTTGATCCGCTCGGCGGTGGCTTCGCCCACCAGAAGGTTCAGGTTGCGCCGCAGATAGGAGATGATCGCATCGTCCATCCGGTCGCCGCCGACGCGGATCGAGCGGGCATAGACGATATCGCCCAGCGAGAGCACCGCCACCTCGGTCGTGCCGCCGCCGATATCGACGACCATGCTGCCGGTGGGGTCGGTGATCGGCATGCCCGC
Source organism: Paenirhodobacter sp. (assembly GCF_047600745.1). Lineage (GTDB taxonomy): Bacteria > Pseudomonadota > Alphaproteobacteria > Rhodobacterales > Rhodobacteraceae > Rhodobacter. Next base: position 1,894,703 of record NZ_JASGKI010000004.1, read on the forward strand.
GCCGATGGCCGCCGCGATCGGTTCCGCGATCAGGCCCGCGCGCCGCGCCCCCGCCGAGAGGACGGATTGCCGGATCGCGCGCTTTTCCACCGGGGTCGCGCCCTGCGGCACGCAGACGATCACCTTCGGCTTGGTCAGGGTCGAGCGGCGGTGGACCTTGCGCATGAAATGCTTGATCATTTCCTCGGCGCTGTCGAAATCGGCGATCACGCCGTCGCGCATCGGGCGGATCGCCTCGATGCTGCCGGGTGTGCGTCCCAGCATGAGCTTCGCGTCCTCGCCCACGGCCAGCACCTGCTTCTTGCCGTCCTTGACGTGGTAGGCCACGACCGAAGGTTCATTCAGGACGATGCCCTTGCCCTTCATGTAGACGAGCGTGTTCGCCGTCCCGAGGTCGATCGCCATGTCCGAGGAAAAGATCCCGCCCAGTCCCATTCGTCACCAATCCCGCTTGCCCTGCGCCGCGACTCGCCCCGAGTACGGTCTCGCGCCCATATAGGCAAAGGCTCCCCGCGACGGAAGGCGATTTGCAGCCGAGGCCCTGCCCCCCGGCGGCATTCCGCAAAATGCCGCAGCAGAGCTATCACTTTTTCAACATTCGCTGTGTCGTGGGGGGGGGGATTCGGGAGATCCTTGCCGTTTTCGGATCTGTCACGAAAGCGTGCAATCTTCGTCTCCGGTTCGGGTCCGATCCGTCGCGCATCCGTTCGGCCCCGCCCACCCGCAGGGGCTGCTGACCGGAGATCGGCTGGCCGGGTGTGATCGTCGGCCCCGCGCACCTGTGGGAACGGCCCTTTCGGTTTTCCTTTGGTGTTTCGTGCGGTGGTCGATCCCCCGCGCCTGCGGAGGCGGCAGACCACACCCCTCGTCGGGCGCGGCATCCCGCAACAGCCCCTCGCCTCCGGGCCGGGCTTTTGCACTGCCGTCCGGCCCGAACCCCGGTGCCGGGTATGGCGGGGGCCGCGCGCAATCTCCGGATCGGCGCCGCCCGGGGAAGCCCGGCGAAGGGACAGATCCGGATTCCGGAGAGCCCCGTCACTTTTCACTTGCAGCCTCCCATCGGCTTGGCTACACAGCGCCGCAGTTGGGGCGTGGCCAAGTGGTAAGGCAACGGTTTTTGGTACCGTGTACCGTAGGTTCGAATCCTACCGCCCCAGCCATCTCATCTTCTCAGAATAGCCAGTCGAATAGAGTCCGTGTCGGTGGCCTGATGACTCGCCCGGGCAGTGCTGTCGCGCTGTCTCCTCTGGCATGCCCCGGTTCTGGCTGGTCCGGCCAGACGCCCCCTGAGCCGGCTGGCAGACACATCATCGTGACTATTGGCATGCGGTTGTTGCCGCCTTGGTGGTGGGCTGTATCGGCCTCTCTGGAGGGGCGGATAGAGGCGGCGGAAGACCCGCATCTGACGCGATTACAGGGAATTGGGCTGCGAGTGCATGCCCGACTGAAGGCGCGTCCGGGCCGGTGGGAAGCGGGGCGGCTATTTCGGCGCTTGCACGGGCAGGGGAATCTGACTAGGTGTATATGTAATAATATCACATAGCGAGGATGCCATGTCAGCCAGTCCGCAACAGCGCGACAAGCGCCTGCCCGTCACCGTCCTGTCCGGGTTTCTTGGCGCGGGAAAAACCACGCTGCTGAACCATGTCCTGAACAACCGCGAGGGGCGCCGGGTCGCCGTCATCGTCAACGACATGTCGGAGGTGAACATCGACGCCGACCTGATCCGCGAGGGCGCCGAGCTGAACCGTGCCGAGGAAAAGCTGGTCGAGATGACCAACGGCTGCATCTGCTGCACGCTGCGCGACGACCTGCTTCAGGGTGTGCGCAAGCTGGCCGAAGAAGGCCGGTTCGACTACCTGCTGATCGAGGGCACGGGGATCGCCGAGCCGCTGCCGGTCGCCGCGACCTTCGACTTCCGCGATGAGCAGGGGGCAAGCCTGTCCGATGTCTCGCGGCTCGATACGATGGTGACGGTGGTCGATACGATCAACCTGACCAGAGATTTCGAGAGCCAGGATTTCATCGCCGACCGTGGGGAATCGCTGGGCGACCAGGACGAGCGGACGCTGGTCAACCTGCTGACGGATCAGATGGAATTCGCCGATGTCATCGTGCTGAACAAGGTCACCGATGCCGGGCCGGAACGGCTGCGCAAGGCACGCCAGATCGTCAGGGCGCTGAACCCCGATGCGAAGGTGATCGAGACCGATTTCGGCCGTGTCGCCCCGGAGGCGATTTTCGACACCGGGCTTTTCGATTTCGACAAGGCCTATGAACACCCGCTCTGGGCCAAGGAACTGTATGGTTTCGCGAACCATGTGCCGGAGACCGAAGAATACGGGATTTCGTCCTTCGTCTACCACGCGCGCCAGCCGTTCGATCCGGCGAAGGTCGAGGCGGTGCTGTCGGGCGATCTGCCGGGCGTGATCCGCGCGAAGGGGCATTTCTGGATCGCGACGCGGCCCGACTGGGCGGTGGAGTTCAGCCTGGCGGGGGCCTCGGCCTCGATCACGCCGCTCGGGCGCTGGTGGGCGTCGATCCCGGCAGAGCGGCTGCCGACCCATCCCGATGCGCAGGCGGAAATCGCGAAGAACTGGGCCGAGCCCTGGGGCGACCGGCGGCAGGAGATCGTCTTCATCGGCGTCGGCCTCGACCGCGAGGCGATCAGCGAAAGGCTGAACGCCGCGCTGGTCGATACCCGCGACTTCACCCCGGAGGCCTGGACCAACCTGCCCGACCCCTTCCCGCAATGGGGTCAACGGCGCGTGGCATAGGGGGGTGCAGTGAAGAACGCAGGTTCGGGAATGATCGCGGGTCGCGCAGGGCTTCGGCCGGGGTGTGACGCCAAGGCCGGGGGGCACTGATGGCGGGCAATCTGACCACCTCGCTCCGGTGCAAGGCCCGGTCGCGGCCGATGGATCGCTACGACCGTCTGCCGCCCGAACTGCGCGGCTGGCTGGCCCGCGCGGCGCTGCCGTGGAGCGCGCAATCCGTTGCGCGCCTTTGGGAGCGGCACCTGCGGGAGACGCAGGGCGATACCATGGCCGCGCTTGCCCGGCTCGATCTGGCCGAACGCAGGATGCTGGCGAAGGACCGCCCGAAGGTCTGGGGCGAGAGCTATCCGGCCACGCTGTGCTGAAAGGTGCCGCCGGGACGGGTTGCAGGTCAGGAGGCTGCGCGATCCTTCCCGAAGCCGGACAGGTTATCGGGGCGGACCGCCGGTTTCCGTCGCCGCACGGTACTGGCGTGGAGATGCTCCAACGGATGCGCGGGCTGGCCGAAATCGCCACGGGAAAGGGTGGAGATCGGAGGCTCAACGGTATTTCCCCGGCGGGCCGCTGAAACAGGATCGGGAACCCGGGCCACTGTCCCTGATCGGGCATCGACATACGGCCCTGTCGCAGGCAACATTCTGGCCGGATACGGATCCAGTGCGGGTCTGATAGCTGTTCGGCGAAGCCTGCCGGTGGCCTTTTCGCCGGGGGCGGTCATTGCGACCGCGCCCCGCGCGGTTCACGGACGCTCGCGGCTGGCCTCCAGCGCATCCTCGAAGGTGCGCAACCCGGTGCGCGGCGCCTGCACCAGCACCGCCATGTTACCTGGCTTGTGCTGGTTCTTCAGCATCTTGGTATGCGCGAGCGGGATCTCCGCCCAGGGGAAGACCTCGGACATGCAGGGGTCGATCCGGCGTTCGATCATCAGCTTGTTCGCTGCCGAAGCCTGCTTCAGATGGGCGAAGTGGGAGCCCTGCAAGCGCTTCTGGTGCATCCACATATAGCGCACGTCGAAGGTGCAGTTGAAACCCGAGGTGCCCGCGCAGATCACCACCATGCCGCCCTTCTTCACCACCAGCGCGGAGACCGGGAAGGTCTGCTCGCCGGGATGCTCGAACACCATGTCGACGCTCACGCCCTTGCCGGTGATGTCCCAGATCGCCTTGCCGAACTTGCGCGCCTCTTTCAGCCAGGTATTGTATTCCTCGCTGTTGACCTTGGGCAGCTGGCCCCAGCACTTGAAATCCTTGCGGTTGATCACGCCCTTCGCGCCGAGCGACATGACGAATTCGCGCTTGTCCTCGTCCGAGATCACCCCGATCGCCGAGGCCCCCGCCGCATTCACCAACTGGATCGCGAAGGAGCCGAGCCCCCCCGACGCGCCCCAGACCAGCACGTTCTGGCCGGGTTTCAGGTCATGCGGCTCGTGGCCGAACAGCATCCGGTAGGCGGTGGCCAGCGTCAGCGTGTAGCAGGCCGATTCCTCCCAGGTCAGGTGGCGCGGGCGCGGCATCAGCTGCTGCGCCTGCACCCGGGTGAACTGCGCGAAGGAGCCGTCGTTCGTCTCATAACCCCAGATCCGCTGGCTGGGCGAGAACATCGGATCGCCGCCGTTGCATTCCTCGTCGTCGCCATCGTCCTGGTTGCAGTGGATCACCACCTCGTCGCCGACCTTCCAGCGGGTGACCTTTTCGCCCACCTTCCAGATGATCCCGGCGGCGTCCGACCCGGCGATGTGATAGGGCTGCTTGTGGCCGTCGAAGGGGCTGATCGGCACGCCGAGGCCGGCCCAGACACCGTTGTAGTTCACGCCCGCGGCCATGACGAGCACCAGCACCTCGTTGGAATCTATCTCCCAGGTGTCGACGACCTCGACCTGGAAGGATTGCTCCGGCTCGCCATGCCGCTCGCGCCGGATCGCCCAAGCATACATCTTCTTGGGCACATAGCCGAGCGGCGGCATCTCGCCGATTTCATACAGGTCTTTCTCCGGCGCTTCGTAGGGGGCGATTGCGGGATGAGTATCCAGCGCCATGGGCGTCTCCTCGTGTAGGGGTCTGCGCACGGCGATGCCGCGGCGCAGAATCGTGCTGCTTACGCGAGAAGTAGCTTTCTGCGCGAAACTTTGCAATGATATTTAGATCGTTTTGGTAATTATCTTGCGCGCAAGATTGCTTCAATTCTACCTGTCGCTCTGATTGTTCTCGAACGGTCACCGAAACGGTGGTAGCATCCGCACATAGCTATTTTTCAACGCCGTTTTTCATATTTTCTCGGAAGTTTCGCGAAGGGTGTTCCGAGATGCTTTCGACAGTCAGCGACGCCTTGTTCTTCGGCGGATCCTATGCGGTCATCGCCCTGATTCCCGGCCCGAACTTCATGCTCGTGAGCTTCATGGGCCTGAACCATCCGCGCAGCCATGCGCTTTGTGCCGCGTTCGGCGTTTCGTCGGGGGTGGCCAGCCTGTCCGCGGTGGCCCAGCTTCTGCCGCAGTCGGATGCCGGGGGCGGCCCGCTGCTGCATGTCCTGCAAGCCGTGTTCGCGGTGCTGCTCCTGTCGATCGGGGTGCGGGCGATCTGGACCATCGGGCGCAGCATCCGCCAACGCGGGGCTGCTCCGGCGCCCGTGGGTGTGCGGAGGTCTCCGTCTTCCGCGACCTATTGCCTTTTCGCGGGGCTCTGCACGGCGCTCAGCAACCCGGTGACGCTGGCCTTCATGATCGGGACGGCGGTCTCCGGCCATCGGGGCACGGGGGGCGGACTGGATGTTCCGCGCGCCTCCGCCGGGGCCATCGGCACCTTCATCGTGGCCGTGGTCTGGTTCGGGGGCGTGGCGCTCGCGGCATCGCAGCCGCTGATGCGGGCCGCCGCGCAGCGCTACGGTGGCCTGGTGACGCCCATCGTGGGGCTTGTGCTGATCTGGTGGTCGCTGCGCCTGATGATGACGGCGCTTGCCTGACGGGGCGCCGGTCACGCCGCATTGCAGAGAATTGACAGGGACATATTATTGCCGATATTAGGCATTAAATGGCAATATTGTTGCCCGTGAATTTTCCGGCCCGGAGAGACCCGATGAACGAGACGATGCGCCCCGCGAAGGAAAAGCCCTGGCTGTTCCGCACCTATGCCGGCCATTCGACGGCGGAGAAGTCGAATGCGCTCTACCGGATGAACCTGGCGAAGGGGCAGACCGGGCTTTCGGTGGCCTTCGACCTGCCGACGCAGACGGGCTATGATTCGGATCACGTTCTGGCGCGGGGCGAAGTGGGCAAGGTCGGCGTGCCGGTCTGCCATCTGGGCGACATGCGCGCGCTGTTCGATCAGATCCCGCTCGAACAGATGAACACCTCGATGACGATCAACGCGACGGCGCCCTGGCTGCTCGCGCTTTATATCGCGGTGGCGGAGGAGCAGGGCGCGGATGTCTCGCGGCTTCAGGGCACGGTGCAGAACGATCTGGTGAAGGAATACCTCAGCCGCGGCACCTATATCTGTCCGCCGAAGCCGAGCCTCGCGATGATCACGGACGTGGCGGCCTATACGCGCGAGCACCTGCCGAAGTGGAACCCGATGAACGTCTGTTCCTATCACCTGCAAGAGGCGGGCGCGACGCCGGAGCAGGAACTGGCCTTTGCGCTCGCGACCGGGATCGCGGTGCTGGACGATCTGAAGGGCAAGGTGCCCCCGGAGAGCTTCCCGGAAATGGTCGGGCGGATCTCGTTCTTCGTCAACGCGGGCATCCGCTTCGTGACCGAACTGTGCAAGATGCGCGCCTTCACCGAGCTTTGGGACGAGATCTGCCGCGAGCGCTATGGCATCGAGGAGGAGAAATACCGCCGCTTCCGCTATGGCGTGCAGGTCAACAGCCTCGGCCTGACCGAGCAGCAGCCGGAGAACAACGTCTACCGGATCCTGATCGAGATGCTGGCGGTCACGCTGTCGAAGAACGCGCGCGCGCGCGCGGTGCAGCTTCCGGCCTGGAACGAGGCGCTTGGCCTGCCGCGCCCCTGGGATCAGCAATGGTCGCTGAGGATGCAGCAGATCATGGCCTACGAGACCGACCTTCTGGAATATGGCGACCTGTTCGACGGCAACCCGGCGGTGACGCGCAAGGTCGAGGAGCTGAAGGCCGGGGCGCGGGCCGAGCTGGAGACGCTGGACGCGATGGGGGGCGCGATCGCGGCGATCGACTACATGAAGGCGCGGCTGGTCGAATCGAACGCGGCGCGGATCGGCCGGATCGAGACGAACGAAACCATCGTCGTCGGCGTGAACCGCTGGCAGCAGGGCGAGCCCTCGCCGCTCACCGCCGGGGATGGCGGGATCATGGTGGTCGATCCGGCGGTGGAGCTTGATCAGGTCGCGCGGCTGGTGAAATGGCGCGATGCCCGCGACGAAGCGGCGGTGCGTAGCGCGCTGGACCGGCTGGCCGCTGACGCGCGGGCCGGGCGCAACATCATGCCGGGGTCCATCGCGGCGGCGAAGGCCGGGGCGACGACGGGCGAATGGGCGGGGGTGATGCGCGCGGTGCATGGCGAATATCGCGGCCCGACCGGGGTCAGCACCGCACCCTCGAACCGGACCGAGGGGCTGGACGAGATCCGCGCGGCGGTGGACGCGGTTTCGGTGCAGCTTGGGCGGCGGCTGAAATTCGTGGTCGGCAAGCCGGGGTTGGATGGTCATTCGAACGGTGCCGAGCAGATCGCCTTCCGCGCGCGCGACTGCGGCATGGACATCACCTATGAGGGCATCCGGATGACGCCCGAACAGATCGTCGCGCAGGCGGTGGAGACCGAGGCCCATATCGTCGGGCTGTCGATCCTGTCGGGCTCGCACCTGCCGCTGATCGAGGAAGTCATGGAGCGGATGCGCGCGGCCGGGCTTTCGGATGTGCCGGTGGTGGTGGGCGGGATCATCCCCGATGACGATGCCGCGACGCTTCTGGGGTTCGGTGTCGCGCGGGTCTATACGCCCAAGGATTTCGAACTGAACCGGATCATGATGGATATCGTCGTGCTGGCCACGCCGAAACCCGAAGCAGCCTGAGACGACTGGCCCCCCTTGCCTGCGCCCGCCGCCGTGCCTAGTGTCCGGGGCCAGAGGACGGAGGCCAGCATGAGCCCGAAACGCAGCATTTTCGAGGAGGTCGGCGCGGAAGCCCCGGCCACCCGCGCCACGCCAAAGGGGAACCTGATCGACGCCCGGCCAAAGGGCGCGCGACGGGCGATCCGGATCTGGCTGATGATCCTGTTCGCGCTGGTCGTGGTGATGATCGGTGTCGGCGGGGCCACGCGGCTGACCGATTCCGGCCTGTCGATCACCGAATGGAAGCCGGTGACCGGGGCGGTGCCGCCACTGGACGAGGCCGCCTGGACGGCGGAATTCACGAAATATCAGGCGACGCCGCAATATGCGCTGATGAACCGGGACATGACGTTGCCGGAGTTCAAAGGCATCTACTGGTGGGAATGGGGGCACCGGCAGTTGGGTCGGCTGATCGGGCTGGTCTGGGCCCTGGGCTTCGTGGGCTTTGCGCTCACGCGGCGGATCCCGCCCGGATGGGTGCCGCGGCTTCTGGGGATCGGCGTTCTGGGCGGGCTTCAGGGCGCGATCGGCTGGTGGATGGTGTCGTCGGGTCTGGTGGGGGAGATGACCTCGGTCGCCTCCTACCGGCTGGCGGTGCATCTGGGGCTGGCCTTCGCGATCCTCGGCTTCATCGCCTGGTATGTGATGCTGCTCGGGCGCACGCAGGCGGATCTGTTGCAGGCCCGCCGTCTGGCGGAGCCAAAGCTGTTCGGCATGGCGACGGGGGTGCTGCATCTGGCCTTCCTTCAGATCCTGCTCGGCGCGCTGGTCGCCGGGATCGACGCCGGGCGCGGCTTTACCGACTGGCCGCTGATGGGGGGGCAGTTCCTGCCGCCAGATCCCTTCGCGATCACGCCCGTCTGGCGCAATTTCTTTGAAGATCCGGGCCTTGTGCAGTTCATCCACCGGATGGCGGGGTATCTCGTGCTGCTCTTCGGCGCGGTGGTGGCGGTGCTGGGGCGGCGTTCGCCGCAGGCGGCGACGCGGGTGGCCTTTGCCTGGATGGGCACCTGGCTGCTGGTGCAGGTCGGGCTGGGCATCGTCACGCTGCTGCATGGCGCGCCGATGCACCTTGGCCTTGTGCATCAGCTGGGGGCGGTGGTCGCCTTCGTTCTTATTCTTCGGGCGCGGTTTCTCGCGCGGTATCCGGTCGTTCAGTCGATCAGGGGGAGCAAATGACAGCACTTCAGGACCTCATCGCCTTTCAACGCGAGACCGAGGCGCTGGCCTCCGTTGCCGAACGGCTGGGCTGGGATCAGGAAACGGTGATGCCGCGCGGCGCCGCCGATCAGCGGGCCGAGGAGATCGGCGCACTCGAAGGCGTGCTGCACGCCCGCCGCACGGATCCCCGGATCGAGGACTGGCTGGCGCGGGCCGAGGCCGACACCCCGGCCGAGGCGCGGATCCTCGACATGGTTGCGCGGTCCTACAACCGCAACACCCGGGTGCCGGCGCGGCTGGCGGCGGAACTGGCGCGGCTGACCTCGCGCAGTCAGGGCCTTTGGGCCGAGGCGCGGGCGGCGGAAGACCCGGCCGCCTTCCTGCCGACGCTGCGCGAGGTGGTGCGGCTGAAGCGCGAGGAGGCGAACTGCATTTCCGACGGCAACAGCTATGACGCGCTGCTCGACGATTACGAACCCGGCGTGACGCAGAAGCAGATCGCGGCGGTGTTCGACCGGATGCGGCCGCGTCTGGTCGCGCTGCGGGAAAAGGTGCTGGGGGCGAGCTATGCGCCGCCCGTGCTGAACCATGTTTTCCCCGAGGCGGCGCAGCTTCGGCTGGCGCGGAAATGCGCGATGGCCTTCGGCTACGACTGGAACCACGGGCGGATGGATCGGGCGGTGCATCCGTTCTGTTCGGGGTCGGGCCGCGATGTGCGGATCACCACGCGGGTGGTGGAAAGCGATCCGTTCAACTGCCTGTATTCGACGATCCACGAAACCGGCCATGCGGTCTATGAGCTGGGCATCGACCCGGATTATCTGTTCACCCCGATCGGGCACGGCGTGTCGATGGGCGTGCATGAAAGCCAGAGCCGGATCTTTGAAAACCAGCTGGGTCGCTCGCCCGCGTTCACCGGCTGGCTGCACACCCGGATGGTGGATGCCTTCGGCGATTTCGGCGTGGGGGCGGAGGATTTCCACGCCTGCGTGAACCGCGTCAGCCCGGGCTTCATCCGCACCGAAGCGGACGAGCTGCATTACAACCTGCACATCATGATGCGCTTCGACCTCGAACGCGCGCTGATCGCCGGGACGCTGGAGGTCGAGGATCTGGAAGAGGCCTGGAACACCCGCTTCGCGCAGGATTTCGGGGTGAAGGTCACGCAGCCCTCGCAGGGGTTCTTGCAGGATGTGCATTGGCCGGTGGGGCTGTTCGGCTATTTCCCGACCTATGCGCTTGGCAATATCTATGCGGGTTGCCTGTTCAAGGCCCTGGGCGAGGCCGTGCCGGACTATGCCGAGGCGCTGGCCGAAGGGACGGCGGCGCCCGCCGTCGAATGGCTGCGCGAGAACCTGCACCGGCACGGCGGCCTGCGCCCGCCGGTGGAGACGATCACCGCCGCCTGCGGCTTTGCGCCCAGCGAAGGGCCGCTGCTCGATTACCTCGAAGCGAAGTTCACGGCGATCTATCGGCTCTAGGCGTCAGGGTCAGCCAGATCCCGTCCCGGCTGTGCACCGTCAGGTGCGCGACGGGGACGGGGGCGGCTCTGGCGGGCGCGATGTGGAAGTCGCGCAGGATCATCGACAGCAGGAGCGGCCCCTCCGCCATGGCGAAGCCCGCGCCGGGGCAGATCCGCGCCCCGGCGGAAAACGGGATATAGGCCTGCCGCGCGGCGGGGCAGGGGCCAAGCCAGCGGCCCGGGTCGAAGCCGTCCGGGTTGTCCCACAGCCGCTCGTGCCGGTGCAGGTGCCAGGGGCTGATGACCACCTGCGCGCCCTTCGGGACGGGACGTCCGCGGAAGGTTTCGGGGCAGGTGGCTTCGCGCACGAACATCGGCACCGGCGGATACAGGCGCAGCGTTTCGCGGAACACCGCCCGGCTGAGGCGCAGGGTGGCGAGGGTGGCGAAGTCCGGGCGCAGGGCCTGCGCCTCGCTGGCCACGCGGTCCTGCCACTCGGGATGCGTCGCCATCAGCCACAGCGCCCAGGCGAGCGCAGAGGCCGAGGTTTCGTGCCCCGCGAGGAAAAAGATCGCGACCTGATCAATCATCTCCTCGGTGTCGAAGCATTTGCCGGTGTCCGGATCCGGCGTGGTCATGATCCGGGTCGCGAGGTCGTCGGGCGCGGTGCCCGCCGCGATGTCCCGGGCGCGGGCCTCGGTCAACCGGGCGATCAGGGCGCGGATATGGGCGGCGGTGCGGCGGGTGCGGCGCGAATGCAGGCGCGGCAGCCAGGGCAGGAAGGCGCGCGCGTTCAGGATCGGCTGCGTGCGCTGATGCGCGCGGAAGGCGGTGAAGACGGCGGCGGCGGTCTCGTCCTCGATCGGGATCGAGAACAGCGTGCGGAAGATCACATCCGCCGCGGCATGGGCGGTTTCATGTTCGATCTCGACGGGATTTTTCGCCGTGCGCAGCCGGTTCAGGCAGGCCTCGCCCGCCGCCCACATCGCGGGGAAACTGCCGTGCAGGCGGCCGGTGTCAAAGGCCGGGTCGATGATCCGCCGCTGTCGCGCCCAGGTTTCGCCATTGGTGACGAAGACGCTGTTGCGCAACAGCGGCGCCAGACCGGCGCGCAGACGGGGCGATTTCGGGAAGTCCATCGGCCGTTCGCGCAGCACAAGGTCCACCAGCGCGGGATCGTTGCACAGGAAGGAATGGAAGAACGGCGTGCGGTACTCTGCCATCCACGCATGATAGAGCCGCGCGGGCAGAGCCGAGAGCAGATCGCGCCGGAACAGCGCGATCAGCCGCCAGAGCCCGGCCGACGTGTCCCGGGGTTCGGGCTTCGGCGGGGTCATGTCGCGGTGAACCTGTTGGCTGAACGTGTGATCCGGCTGCGCGAGGGGCGGGCTTCGGCGAAACGCTCGGGCAGGCGGCGCGGTCCGGCGGTGATGCGGAAATAGTCATAGGCATCGGGCCGGTCGAAGGCGCAGAGATATTGGAAATGCAGCCGGAAGAAGCGCCGGCGCAGCGCCCGCCAGCGTTCGGGCGAAAGCGTCTTGCGGAAGGCCGCCGAGATCACCAGCGGCGCGGCCCCGGTGGGGACCAGCCCGGAAACGGCGACCGGATCGCACAGCGCAAAGGCGCAGGCATCCCCCGGTGCGGTGACATCAAGCCAGAAGATCCGCTCCTGCGCCCCCATCCGCGCCAGATCGGCGCGCAGCGCGCGGGCTTCGGGCAGGTAGGTGACCATCGGCATCGCCTGCCCAAGGGTCAGGAGCGAGACCTTCGCCCCCGGCGGCAGGCGACCCTGTTGCAAGAGCCGCGCGAGCACCGACACCGCCAGATGCGCGCCGGAGGAATGGCCGATCAGCAGAACCTCGTCCCAGTCCTGTTCGGCGGCGGCGGCGATCCGGTCGCCGAATTCGGCCAGCCGCGCGTCGAGATCCGGCGGATAGGCGCCACGCCAGCGGGCGGTGAAGGCATAGTCGTGCATCAGGTAATAGGCGAAGAACCGGCGGTCATGGCGCCGGAAGCCGTTCAGCACGAGGATCACCGTGACCGCAAGCCCGATCAGCCCCACCACCCCGGGGAGCAGCGCGAAAACGGCCAGCCCCGCCGCCAGCGCGACGAGGGCCTGCACCAGAAGCGCCACGACCGGGTAGAGCGCCGCGAGGATCGGCCCCCGGCGCAGCCGCATCAGCCGGAACAGCGCGCCCGTGGTGACATAGACCCAGGCGGTGCGGACCATCTGCGCATAGGTTGCCGCGACCGAACCGCCCATCGAGGCGCGCACGATGTCCGACCAGGTGAGAACCTCGAATTCCGTCCGGGTTTCCATACCGTCCTGCTCCGAGACGACGGACCAGCCCCGTCCGCCCTGTCCGGGCAGCAGGCGCAGGCCGTAGCCTGAGATCCGCGCCTGTTCCGCCCCCTCACGGCGATACAGCTCGCGGTAGCGGCGGGGATGGAATGGATCGTAGCCCGGAATGTAGAACACCCGGCGGCGGCGAACGGTCTGGGCTGGGGCTGCGGACATTCAGGACTCGATGGCGAAAAATTGGAACGTATTCGGAAAAACTGGAGCGTGACTTGCACGAGACCAAGAAACGATTACCGCCCGATGAATCCGGACTGGCTACAATGTCCTTGAACGGGAAAAAGTGGCTCAGGTCCAGCGGGACTCGCGTTCGCGGATCGCGGCGATCCGGGCTTCGGTCTTCGGATGGGTCAGCAGCCAGGCGGGCGCGGCGGCGCCGGGCGCCCCGGTCAGCGCGTCGAGCTTGTGAAACAGCGAGATCTGCGGCCCGGTGCCCAGCCCCGCCTTGATCAGCAGGGCGGTGGCGAAGGCGTCGGCCTCGTATTCGTCGCGCTGGCTGAGCCGGGCGGCAAGCGCGGAGGAGATCAGCCCCGCTAGCAAGACCCCGGCAAAGGGCACCAGCCGACCCAGAAGCGGCACCAGCACGGCGCGCAGCACGTTCTGCCCGGTGAAGTCGATCATCCGCCGCCGGGCATGGCCATGGGCGACATGGCCCAGCTCATGCGCGATGACGGAGGCCAGTTCCTCGGCGCTGACCCGGCCTTCGCGGTAAAGGCGCATGAAACCCTCGGTCAGGAAAACCCGCCCATCCGGCGCGGCGAGGCCATTGACCGGATCGACCTCATAGACATGGACCGGCACCTCGGCCACGCCCATCGCCGCGGCGAGGCGGTCGAGGATCGGCTCAAGCCCGGTATCGCGCAGCCGACGCGAGCGGTTGTCCAGTTGCCGCTTCATGTTGCGCGCGGAGAAGTGCCACAGCACGAGGCCGTAACCGATGGCGAGCAGCAGGGGCAAAAGGCGCAGGATCATGCGATGGATCTGGGGGCCGGGCCGGGGCGCGTCAAGTCAGAGCGCCTTCATCGCGCGGGTAATCCCGTCGAGGGTGAGCGGAAACATCCGGTTCTCGAAAATCTCGCGGATCAGGCCGGTGGATCGGGTATGGACCCATTGCAATTCCGGCTCGGGGTTGAGCCAGACATTCGCGGGCCACTGCTCCCGCGCGCGGGACAGCCAGAGCGCGCCGGGTTCCGGGTTCCAGTGTTCGTTCGCGCCGCCCGCATGGGTGACCTCATAGGGCGACATCGCGGCATCGCCGACGAAGATACATTTGTAATCCGGGCCGAAGCGGTTCAGCACCTCCCAGGTCGGGGTGACCTCTTCCCACCGGCGCCGCGCGGATTTCCAGACCCCTTCGTAAAGGCAGTTGTGGAAGTAGTAATGTTCGAGATGCTTGAATTCCGAGCGGGCGGCGGAGAACAGCTCCTCCACCATCTTCACATGCGCATCCATCGAGCCGCCGATGTCGAGGAACAGCAGCACCTTCACCGCATTGCGCCGCTCGGGCCGGGTCTTCACGTCGATATAGCCCGCCTCGGCGGAGGCGCGGATCGTGCCGGGCAGGTCGAGTTCCTCCTCCGCCCCCTGCCGCGCCCATTGCCGCAGCCGTTTCAGCGCGACCTTGATATTGCGCGTGCCCAGTTCGACGGTATCGTCGAGATCGCGGAATTCGCGCTTGTCCCAGACCTTCACGGCGCGCTTGTGGCGCGACTCCGCCTGGCCGATGCGGATGCCTTCGGGGTTGTAGCCATAGGCGCCGAAGGGCGAGGTGCCCGCCGTGCCGATCCATTTGTTGCCGCCCTGATGGCGTTCCTTCTGCTCCGCCAGCCGCTGCTTCAGCGTCTCCATCAGCTTGTCGAAACCGCCAAGCGCCTCGATCGCGGCCTTTTCCTCGGCGCTCAGATGGCGCTCCGTCATCTTGCGCAGCCAGTCTTCGGGCAGGTCCAGCGCCTCAAGCACCGCTTCCGGCGGGATCGCCTCCACCCCCGCGAAGGCTTCGGCGAAGGCGCGGTCGAAACGGTCCAGGTGCCGTTCGTCCTTCACCATCGCGGCGCGGGCGAAGTAATAGAACCCATCCAGATCGTAGGTGCACAGCCCCTTCGACAGCCCTTCGAGAAAGCCCAGGTATTCGCGCAGCGAAACCGGAATGCCGCCCCGGCGCAGGGCCTCGAAGAAGGGCAGGAACATCTCAGCCCATCCGGTTCAGGATGATCGTCAGCAACAGACCGCAGATCCCGAGGATGATCCCCTGCACCGTGGCCTGAAGCGCCTGGTCCCGGCGGTTGCCGCCGCGCGCTCGTGCCTGGCGTATGCCCAGAATGATCCCCACCAGCGTTCCCGCAATGATCAGCATGCCCACCTCCCTTTGTCACAGGATTAGCGCGCGGGCGCGGGGCTGTCGAGCGAAGCCGTCTTGAATGGTGCCGGTCTAGCGACTAGTTTGGGGACAACTTGATATCGGAGGGCGTGACGATGGCGCCCAGGCGTCCCCGGTCTGCGGGCGCGTTCCCGAAAGCGGTAGAGCAACCCGCGACCAAATACGCCGAGTCCGGCGAGCTTTATGCTGCGCTGGATCTCGGCACGAATTCTTGCCGGATGCTGATCGCCCGGCCCAAGGGCGACCAGTTTCAGGTCGTCGACAGCTTTTCCAAGGCTGTCCAGTTGGGGCAGGGGCTCGAAGCCTCGGGCCGGTTGTCGCGCAGTTCGATGGCGCGCACGGTGCAGGCGTTGCAGATCTGCCGCCGCAAGATTGAATCGCATGGCGTGACGCGGATGCGGCTGGTCGCGACCGAGGCCTGTCGCCGGGCGGGCAATGCGCGCGACTTCATCCGCTATGTCCGGCGTGAAACCGGCCTGCCGCTGGAAATCATCCCGGCGGAGGAAGAGGCGCGGCTCGCGGTGATCTCCTGCGCGCCCTTGGTTTCGCGGCAGGCGGAGCAGGTGCTGGTGGTGGATATCGGCGGCGGTTCGACCGAACTGGTGTGGATCGACGTCTCCGGGGTGGAGCCCTGCGAGCGCGGCCGGGCGATCATGCGGATTTCGGACGGGCTGAGCCAGCCCGAGGGCACGGTGCCGGGCGCGAAGGTGGTGGACTGGATTTCCGTCCCGCTCGGTGTCGCGACGCTGAAGGACCATTTCGCCGATGTCGAGGACGATGCCGCGCGGTTCGCCCTGATGTCGTGGTATTTCGAGGAAAAGCTGTCGAATTTCTCGACCTATTCCTGCGGCGCGCCGCGCGACGGGTTCCAGATCATCGGCACCTCGGGCACGGTGACGACGGTTGCGGCTTGTCATCTGGGCCTGCGCCGTTATGACCGGACGCGGGTGGATGGGCTGACGATGACCTCCGGGCAGATTGATCAGGTGATCCGCAGCTTCCTGTCGCTCGGCCCCGAGGGACGGCGCACCGATCCGCGCATCGGGCGCGACCGGCACACGCTGATCATGCCCGGGGCGGCGATCCTCCAGGCGCTGATGCGGGTCTGGCCGACGGAAGCGATGTCGGTGGCCGACCGCGGCCTGCGCGAGGGGCTGCTTTATGCACAGATGGCCGCCGATGGCGTGCTCGAAGAGATGGGACCGATCTGATGGCGAAGACACCGGGGGGCACGTCGGGCCGTGGCCAGCGCGAGTTGCGGGTGCGGGTGAAAACCGCGAAGGGACGGAAGCTGAGTTCCACCCTGTGGCTGGAGCGGCAGTTGAACGACCCCTATGTGCAGCGGGCGAAGAAGGAAGGTTATCGCGGCCGGGCGGCGTTCAAGATCCTTGAGCTCGACGACAAGTTCCGGTTCCTCGTGCCGGGCGCGCGGGTGGTGGACCTTGGCTGTGCGCCGGGGGGCTGGTGCCAGGTGGCGGTGCAGCGGGTGAATGCGCTTGGCGAGAAGTCGGGCAAGAAGGTCGGCACGGTGCTGGGCGTCGATCTTCAGGAAGTGGCGCCGATCGCCGGGGCCGAAATCCACCAACTGGATTTTCTCGAAGATGACGCCGACGAGAAGGTGAAGGGCTGGCTGGGCGGCAAGGCCGATGTGGTGATGTCGGACATGGCGGCGGCGGCTTCGGGGAATCAGCAGGTCGACCACCTGCGGATCATCACCCTGTGCGAACATGCGGCCTATTTCGCCTTCGACGTGCTGGAAGAAGGCGGCACCTTCGTGGCGAAGGTTCTGGCCGGTGGCGCGGAGCAGGAGTTGCAGGCGATCCTGAAGAAGAATTTCACCAAAGTCGCCAATATGAAGCCCCCGGCCTCGCGCAAGGACAGTTCCGAGAAATTCGTTGTGGCGACGGGGTTCCGTGGCAAGCGCCACGAGACGGACGGAGAAGACCCGACCTAAGTCGCATCCCCCCGCGCGGATCGGCAGTTTACACTGTGCGAAACCGGGCTATCTTTCCGCATCGGCACCGGAAAGAGGGGAGGCTTTTCGTCATGCCACTGCCTGTTGGCGTTCCGCGCGACCATGCGAAGATCGTGCAGTCTGTCGTTGCCTCGTCCGCCGTGGGGCGCGCGGGCTTCGCGGCCAGTTGGCGCCGCTCTCTGATCCATCATCAACTTGATCCGTCCCGGGCGCGTCCGGGCGAGCGCGTCCCTGCGCCCGAAATGCGCGCGCGGCGCGAGGCGGCGGGGCTGTTGCTGCGGATCGCCACGCCGGTTCTGGACCGTCTGGCGCGCGCGGCCTGCGAGGCGGGCTGCACGGTGCTGCTTTCGGATCCCGAGGGGATGGTTCTGGACGAGCGCGTCCGTGATGGGGACCGGCGCGAGTTTCACGCTTCGAATCTGGCGCCGGGCAGCAACTGGTCCGAGGGGGCGGAAGGCACAAACGGCATCGGCACCTGTCTGGCCGAGGGGAGGCCGGTGACCGTCTGGCGTGATCAGCATTTCCGCGCGACGAATACCGGCCTGGTCTGCATGGGGGCGCCGGTGTTCGGCGCGGCGGGGGAACTGGCGGGGGTGATCGACG
>NZ_JASGKI010000004.1:1917500-1980000 GCF_047600745.1 Paenirhodobacter sp.
CTAGCTTTGCACTGGCATCAGGATTGTGATGTGCAGGATAGGTGGTAGGCTTTGAAACCGGGACGCCAGTTCCGGCGGAGCCTCCCTTGAGATACCACCCTTCGCACTCTTGATGTCTAACCGCGGCCCGTTATCCGGGTCCGGGACCCTGCATGGTGGGGAGTTTGACTGGGGCGGTCGCCTCCCAAATCGTAACGGAGGCGCGCGAAGGTAGGCTCAGACCGGTCGGAAATCGGTCGTTGAGTGCAATGGCAGAAGCCTGCCTGACTGCAAGTCTGACAAGACGAGCAGAGACGAAAGTCGGTCATAGTGATCCGGTGGTCCCAAGTGGGAGGGCCATCGCTCAACGGATAAAAGGTACTCTGGGGATAACAGGCTGATGATGCCCAAGAGTCCATATCAACGGCATCGTTTGGCACCTCGATGTCGGCTCATCTCATCCTGGGGCTGGAGCAGGTCCCAAGGGTATGGCTGTTCGCCATTTAAAGAGGTACGTGAGCTGGGTTTAGAACGTCGTGAGACAGTTCGGTCCCTATCTGCCGTGGGTGTAGGATACTTGATGGGAGTTGCCCCTAGTACGAGAGGACCGGGGTGAACGATCCACTGGTGGACCAGTTGTCGTGCCAACGGCAGTGCTGGGTAGCTATGATCGGACAGGATAAACGCTGAAGGCATCTAAGCGTGAAGCCCCCCCAAAAACTAGGTATCCCTTGAGGGCCGTGGAAGACCACCACGTCGATAGGCCGGAGATGTAAGCGCGGTAACGCGTTCAGTTGACCGGTACTAATTGCCCGATTGGCTTGATTTGATCCAGTAGCAGCAAGGCTACAATCAATAAGCATGCATACTTATGTGAACAGGACTTGGACAAAGGCTTCTTCCTCGGTTTGGTGGTCATAGCGCTGGCTAAACACCCGATCCCATCCCGAACTCGGCCGTTAAGGGCCAACACGCCAATGGTACTGCGTCTCAAGACGTGGGAGAGTAGGTCACCGCCAAACCTAGAAAGAAGCCACGTTCTCTCAATACGATCAAAAACCAACAGACAAACATCGGCGCGGGGTGGAGCAGCCCGGTAGCTCGTCAGGCTCATAACCTGAAGGCCGCAGGTTCAAATCCTGCCCCCGCAACCAGTTCCAACATATCACAACTGCTTAAACCTCCACAGGGAGACTTTCGGCATTTGGGCCTCCCGAGCCCCGGAATCAAACCGGAAGCAGCCCGCAGCGAACAACAGCGCAGAATCGGCGGGATCACAAAGCCGTGCGCCCCGGCCCGGCTCGGAGAAGGGGGGCGAAGCGAAGGCAGCCAGAAGTATGCTTTTCTGTCGGCTGGTAAGCGGGAAGTGGCGCAAGAAGCTGCTGGAACAGCACCCCGACCTGATGCCCGCGCTGGAGATCCCGGCCCCGACGGCGACCGTGGACATTGACCAGGTTGAACTGGTGATCGGCGATGCCACGATCCGGGTGGGTTCGGAGATCGGGGAAGCGGCCCTGACCCAGATCCTTCGGACGGTGCGTTCGGGCCGTGATCCCGTCGGGCGAAGGTCTTCCTTGTGAGCCAGCTAATCGACTTCAGGGAGGGGATGACTCCCTTCTCGGCCTGGTGCGCGACAGCGGCAGCGATCCGTTCAGCGGTCGCCTGAGGTTCCTTCGGTTTTTGCATTGAATCCGTCAAAGGGAGACAGGGAATAGGGCTTTGTTGTCCGGAGAGAAACAGAGAACGCCTAGAGTCCGGTGTTGATAAGGGGGACACCTGACAGGGCAGAGGCAATGCGGGAATATGTTTCTCCGGGGTGTTGGGGAGATACCTTCTTCGGACAACCAATCCTTTGTCCATTAATGCCCGGCCGTATTTTTCCTGACACCCATTATATCCCCAACACCTTTCCATTTGATTCAGGCAACGCTTGTTCGATATATTGTCACAACCTTTCTTCTATTCCTCACCCCCTCTTCATTGACAGGCCGCTGAAATACTCCTCGGCTTGTTTCAGCCCGTAGCTTCCCGCTCAGGCACCGAGCAGTTTCGGCAGCCTTGCGAGGTTGCAGGCGGCCATCGTCAGGGTGAACGGGGCGCGGACGCGCTCGATCTCGCGGTAGAGCGTCTGCGCCATGCCACCAACGGTCTTTGCCCAGAAAGGCTCCTCGATCTTCTTCCGCCGCCGCTGGGATTGAGCGTAGCCGACGTGCTGGGTGGTTCTGCCGTCGATCGCGGAATGCCGAAACTCTGTGCGACATGCGGCGTGACGACCATCTGGAGCCGCTCGACGACGAAGTCGGCTAGTGTAAGATCGCGACTGGTCAGCTCGGTGCCGTTGTCGCTGACAATCATGCCGGGCTTGCCGCGGCGTTCGATCAGGACCGTCAGCTCACGCGCCACGCGGCGGCCCGAGATTGATGGTGAGCCATCGCGCCGCCACCGGTTCAAGGCCGATGGCGAACGGGATCGCCGCGAGGCACTCTCGGGTGACATCGTCGACGATATTCAGCACCCGAAAGCGCTGGCCGCTGGCTAACTGGTCATGGACAAAATCCAGAGACCAGCGCGCATTGGGCCGCGCCTCGACCGGAATTGGCGCCCGCGTCCCGACGGCCTTGCACCGGGCCTTTCGCTTGCGCACCGTCAGCCCCTCCTCGCGGTAGAGCCGATAGATCCGGTTGATGCCGGACGGCTCGCCCTCGCGCCGCAGCAGCACGAAGAGACGCCGATAGCCGAACCGTCGGCGCTCGTTGGCCAGCTCCCGCAACCACCCGCGCAGCACCGTGTCCGGCGCCCTATGCGATTGGTATCGCACCATCTTGCGATCTGCCCAGGCAATCCGGCACGCCCGCCGTTCAGAGAGCCCAAGCAGGGACCTCAGATGCGCGACTGCCTCGCGCTTCACGGCAGGCGTCACCACTTTTTTGAAACCAATTCCTTCATCGCGGCGAGATCGAGCATCTGCTCGGCCAGCAACTTCTTCAGCTTGGCGTTCTCATCCTCGAGCACCTTCAGCCGCTTGGCCTCTGACATCGTCATGCCACCGAATTTGGCCTTCCAGTTGTAGAAAGTCCCCTCTGACATGCCGTGCTTGCGGCAAAGGTCAGCACACTTCGCGCCTGCCTCGTGCTCAGCCAGGATGCCGATGATCTGCTCGTCCGTGAATCTCGTTCGCTTCATTGTCCGTCCTCAAGTTGGGCCGGACTCTAATCAACAGTGAAGGAAAAATCCCGTGGAAGGTCAGAGGGTATGCAGGGCGAAATGCCCATTTCGATCAGTGCGTTGCGGAACCAGCCGGCATCATAGCCCCGGTCGGCAAGCAGTGCCCCGGCCCGAGGGATGGAGGACAGGAGCGCCCGCGCACCGATGTAATCCGAGGTCTGGCCCGCCGACAGAAACATCCGGATCGGGCGGCCCTTCGCGTCGGCCAGGACGTGCAGCTTCGAGTTCAACCCACCCTTGGTCCTACCGATCAGTCGCCCGCGCCCCCCTTTTGAACCGCAAGGCTCGATGCGGTCCGGTGCGCCTTGGCGTGCGCTGCGTCGATCATCACGATCCCGGTTTCCTGGGCCTGTGCGGCCAGTTCGGTCATGATCGTGGTAAACGCCCATGCGGCTCCACCGCTTCCAGCGATTGTAGGGCCTTTTCGGGAACTTACGCGGCCCCACTGGGGCCACGGTTTCCCTCAAGTCGGCGGGCCATACTCCTTGGGTGCGTGCTTCCACATCAACCCATTGCGTTGAATGAAGATTATGCCGCTCAGCACACGCCGATCATCGACCCTCGGCTTACCGCGGGACTTCGGAAAGAACGGCCGCAGCCGCTCCATCTGCCTTTCCGTCAGCCAGAAAAGTTCGTCCATGATCCCTCTCCAGGTCGGGAGGATGAATCATGACGCCCGCCTGCACTCAAGCAGATCTATGGGTCCTGACTGTAGATATGAGCCGAATTGTCTTCATTTTCTCGACACCGTGATTGTCCCGCTGCGGCTGTGTCTGGGCACCCATCAAGTGGCAGTAGATCGCCCCGGACAGGTACCCGTCGCTTGATCTTACGGCCAGCCACGCGATTGGCTCCCTCCGGCTTCGTCCCTGTCTCGCGGATCCGGAAGATGAGCGCGGGTCTGGCCGCGATGCCATCCGCGTCCGGGCTGATGTTGCGACGATTGTCGCGGTCCCAACGGCGCGGCCCTTGGCTTCGCGATCCTGGCGAGGTTCAATGCGGTGCGGAAGCGATCAGCCCCTGCGCCCATTCATTCTCCGGAGGTTCCTATGACCCCAATCCCCCGCCGCGCCGATCCCCTGTCCTGGGGGCATGGCCCGCATGTCTTCGAGATGTTCCTTGAGCCGACCTGCCCCTTCTCCGTCCGCGCCTTCGGCAAGATGGATGCGTTGCTGGCGGTGGGGGAGGATCGCGTCACGGTGAAGCTGCGGATGCAGTCGCAGCCTTGGCACATGTTCTCGGGTGTGATCACGCGCTGCGTGCTGGCAGCCTCGATGCTGTCGGGCGGGCGTGAGAATGCGAAGAAGGTGCTGGCCGAGGTCGGTGCCCGGCGCGAGGAATTCGAGTTCGAGGCCCATTGCAGGGGGCCGAACATGGAGACCACGCCGAACCAGATCATCGCCCGGATCGAGGGCTATACCGGGCTCGCGCTGGCCGAGGCCTTTACATTTCCCGAACTGGAGGCCGAGATCAAGTGGCACGCGAAATACGCCCGCCAGAACGGCATCCATGTCTCGCCCACTTTCATGGTGAACGGGCTTGTGCAACCCGATCTGGGCTCGGGGGATCCGGTCGAGGCATGGGCCGCGCGGCTGCCGGAGTAGGCTGTAGAAGCGCAGGGGCTTACGGTCGTTTCCCGCCTTCAGGGCTCTGATGCGCGCATCTCAGCCGTCCTGACCACCGGCCTCGCGGTTGAACTGATCGTCCGTCGACGTTCATCTGCTCAGTATTGCGGCCCCGAAGCAGAGCTCGGGCAACATGGGGGCCGCAGATGACGGCCCCCCCTTGGCCGTTGCTGCCCGGGGCGGGACGCGGCAATTTCGACGTGCAGGCTTGTAAATTGAAATCGGTTACGGTACCGAGACCGTATCGCGGGCGTTGTGTAATGGTAAGACCCCTGCCTTCCAAGCAGGAGACGCGGGTTCGATTCCCGCCGCCCGCTCCAATTACCAAACATTATTCTTGTAATTTCAATTCGTTAATTCCCATTGCGTCCCACGTCAGAATGGCATGCGGGACACTCACCATATCCATAGACTCAAGCGCGGGCATGGCATCGCGGGCAAGGTTCCAGCACTCCACCCCCCTTTGTGTAGACCTCTGACGGCCCGTGCACCGTCATGATCTGGTATTGCGAGCAGCCTTCCCGAGCCAGCAGGCGACCGGCGGCCTTCCGGATGCCGTGTGATGACCGGTCCTCCAGGCCCGCATCAGAGCGCCATCGCCGGAACATCTGCCCGAGTGAATCCGGCGTGGCAAAGCGCTGCCCCTTGGCATTGAGCAGGTATGTCTCTCCCGTCACGGTGGCCGCACGGGAAGCATCGGAATTTGCACCTCGGCCGATCCGCGCTTGACCGGCTGCCAGCGCAGCGCACGCACTCCCTCAATCACACTGTCGGCCCATGCCGGGGCTTCGATCAATTTCTGCAACGGGATATCCAGAGCGCGATTGGCATATTTGTCCGTCAGCACCTTCATCACGCCACTCCGCTTTTTCAGCGTGAGAGGGAAGACGACCCCGGCTTTCATCTCGCGCTCCATCGCCACCAAATGGCTTGACCGCTGACCAGCCGATCGAGCCGCGAATGGCCCGCTCTTCTGGCGTGGCTTTCGGCGCGATCTTGACCCCAGCCCGCGCGGCCCGGTAGATCGTCACGAACTGCGGATGATCCGGCGTTACCGATAGCAGGATACGCCGGGCTTTGTCTTCCTCGACCTGCACGCGATACCGGACCGCCCCGGACGGCAGCTTTTCGGTCAGCAGGCCAGGGTATTTGATTTTCATTGCGGTCAGGTTCGCGGTATCGGCTTCCGGTCATCCTGCGCCGGTTTTATGGCGCGGGCAACCGGCTCAGGCTCCGGGCTGATGCGGAATGCCCCGGCGTCAGTCAGCACCCTGACGCGGCCAGGCTCCAGCACGATTTCGCGGATCGACAGGCCCGCCGTGCGGCGACGGCGAGCGCGCGATCAATATCTGACTGCGTGACAGACCTGGGCCTGACCATCATCCATCCTCCTGTTTTGCGGAGCCAAGGGCATACGATCCCCACTGGTCGGCAGGCGTCGGCAATGCCCGGGAATGTGCGGCTGCGGGTGCGTTCTGGGCCCGGCGGGCAGCGGTGGACAGATTCCCACCGCCTGGCCTCGTCGGATCCGGTCTGCGGCGTGAGATTGTTCGTCGGCCTCAGCTGCGGCAGGCCGCGCAGATAGAACCTCGTCGCCTTCTTGGCCCGATCGCCAGACCACCACGGCTGCACAATCTGCGGGCGGGGCAGGTCGGACGGCATCCCCGCGCGGGCGTGCCGGTGCATCGCCGGGTTTTCGACCGCGATCCGATCAATTGGCGCACGCCAGCATGCAGTGAACAGCGAAACGCCTTCGTCCAGATCGGACCACATGTCGGCAAGCGTCCTCCCCGGCGGCGGGGTGGGCAGCCAGCGGACGCCGCTATTGCGGAGGCGGGTGCAGGGAGGATGCGCCACAACCAACAGATCCCATCCGTCCCGCAGCACGTCGCGCACGTCCCCGCGAATATGGCGGTTGGAACCGTCCGCAGCAGGCAGCAGGTCACACGACCATGCGTCATACCCGCGAGCCGCGAAAGCACGCCGCATCACACCCGATCAGAACGCGTATCACAACAACCTCCCGAGGCACATGGCCCCGATCGCCGCGATCAGCAGCACACCAGAGCCGGGCAGCGAGATGGTTGCCGTGGTCTCCGGAGTCGGATCAGGCACGATCACGGTGATGGTGTTGCCAACCTGGTCGCGAGCTTGTCCAGTCCGCCGGTCAGGTCGATATGCGTCATGCCTTCCCACATTGCCATATGGTGCATGCAGGGCACCGAGCCTCCGTCGAGGTATACGGGGAGGATTTCCTTGCCGGAGAGGCGTTGGACATCGGTTGCGCGGGCAATGTGGCGCATCATCTCGTCGGCGATGTTGATGGTGGTCTCGGTCATGCTTGATCCTTCCGTGATCAGTCTTCGATGGTCGGGAAGCGCGGTTCGCGGCGACCGGGGCCGACCTCGCGGATTTCCATGCTGCGCTGGTTGGGGTTCGCAACGGTCAGGCCGCCGCCTTCACCGCGCAACGGCCCCAAGAACTCCTATGGGCAGGTGAATGGCGGTTCCAAACCTACCTGTCGAGCATTGGGGGCAAGCCAATGTTTGATGCCAGCACCCAAGCTATCGCCAAGGCTGCGGAGTCGGGCTGGTGCCCTCCTGTGACAGGGTGCGAGCCCATGACGCACAACGGCTGGCTTCCGTTCGGAGAATCAGCCCCATGCCCATCTGTTGCTTGACGACCGAAGCAATGCTCTGGACCCGTTGAGCATCCCCCCGGAGACCTTGGCGGCATCGGGGCATCTTGCGCCAACTCCGGCGGGCAATGACGACCACGGTCAGGGGCGAACGTGATCCCGACCTGTATCCCAAGGACATAACGACCTTCCGCAGCATCCGGGGGCATTGCCCTGGGTGCGCTGAGGATGCCCCGGGGCGGTGAAGGCGCCGTGCCATCTACAACTGTGCGTTCTGGGCCTACCGGACAGGGAAGAATCCTCATTCGGGGATGCGGGGGCGCATCAACAACCCTGCACTGGCAACGGAAAGGGCGATTTTGGGGTGAAACGGACTCTGTTGCTGTCCCCTGCGGGGATCTTTGTGCCCGGGTCACAAAGGGGAGCGGTCATGTTGGAGATTATCGCGATCGGGCTCGAACTGGCGCAGAATGTGTTCCAGGTGCATGGAGCCGACGGCGCAGGACAGGCCGTTCTGCGTAGGAAGTTGCGGCGGTCGCAGGTGCTGGGGTTTTCAGCCAGTTGCCCTCTTGCGTCGTGGCGATGGAAGCTTGTGGAGGGGCGCATTACTATCGGCAAGCTGAGCCATGACGTGCGGCTAATCCCGCCCACTTACGTCAAGCCGTTCGTGAAGCGCCAGAAGAACGATGCGGCGGATGCCGAGGCAATCTGCGAAGCGGCTCAGAGGCCGACAATGCGCTTCGTGCCAGTGAAGAGCGAAGAGACTCAGGGCGCGGCGATGGTCTTCCGCCTGCGCGAGCTGCTGATCCGGCAGCGCACGCGGGCGATCAACGCATTGCGCGGCCATCTGACCGAGTTCGGGCAGATCGTGCCGCAGGAAGCGGCCAACGCGGCACGGCTGATTGTCCTCGTCGAGGATGCGGAAAGTGACCTGCCTACCGATGCCATTCCCACGCTGAAGGCTTTAATCGCGGCACGCGCGCACCTGGAGGCAGAGATGCGGAGATCGCGCGGCGCGCCAAGGAGAATGACGTCGCCCGGCGGCTGATGACGGTGCCTGATCGGGCCGCTGATCGCCACGGCCATTGCGGTTCTGGCTCCGCCACCCGAGACGTTCCGCAAGGACCGCGATTTTGCCGCCTGGCTTGGTCTGGTGCCACGGCAGCATTCGACCGGCGGGAAGCAATGTCTCGGAGCGACGGCCGGAATGGGGGAACGATCCTTGCGGCGCCTGCTGATCAATGGCGCCAACAGCGTGGTGATCAAACGTAATGTTCACAAGGAAGCTGGCTGAGCAGTCTGCTGTTGCGCAAACCACCGATGCTGGTGCGGGTGGCTTTGGCCAACAATGAGCGATGAAGCGCCACGGGTTCAAGCTCATCGCGAACGGCGCGGATCGTCTGGGCCGTGATGGCCCGGGGTGTCTACAAGGCTCCGGCCACGGCGGTGTAAATCGTCGTCGGTCGCGCGGACGTCGGAGCGCAAGGAGCGGTTTGGCGCAATCGTCGTGAGACGGGATCGGGAGAACCAGTGTGCAACAGAGTGCCTTCGAGCACGCGGCTTTGATCTGGACCTGATCCGCGAACACCATACCGGCCCGCAGCATGACGATGGCTGCAAAGAGGTCGGATACATGTCAGCCCCTATGACCCGCCAAAAGGATCCAGAATACCCCCTTGCGCAAGCGGCGGTTATACAGGTGGCATAAATCGTCGGCTTGGATTCCTGATGCGAATCCAGCGTGGCAAGTGAGGCCGCCAGCAGATCTGTCTGACGAAAAAAGTGCTGTTCGGCATGGCACTGCGCCAGACGACCGGGTTCGTCGAGAGCCTGCGGGGCCTGATCGGTCTGGACTGGAGCGTGCCGGACTTCAGCACGCTGTCACGCCGCCAGAGCCCCCTGATGGTCAATATTCCCCGTCGCGGATCAGACGGCCCGCTTCACCTGTTGCTCGGCAGCACCGGGATCAAGGTCGAGGGCGAAGGGGAGTGGAACGCGCGCAAGCACGGCGGACCCAAACGGCGGGTCTGGCGCAAGATCCATTTCGGGATCGACGAGAAACCCCTGGAGATCCGGGCTGCCGAGTTCACCACCAGCGATGTCGGCGACGCCTCTATGCTGCCCGAACTGCTGGACCAGCTTCCACCCGGACAGGAGATCGGCACAGTCACCGCTGATGGCGCCTTCGACACGCGCAAGTGCCACGAAGCCATCGCGGCCCGTGGTGCCGCTGCGATCATTCCGCCCCGCAAGAACGCCAAGCCTTGGAAGCCAGATACCGCCGGCGCCATCGCGCGCAACGACACCCTGCGCACATCAAGGCGTGTCGGTTGGACCATCTGGCGACGATGGAGCGGCTACCACCGCCGAAGCCGCATCGAGACCAGGATGCCCTGTGTGAAACTGCTGGGCCAGCGGCTGACCGCTCGGAACTTCGGCCGTCAGGTCGCCGAGTTCCAGGTCCGCATCGCCGTTCTCAACGGCTTCATCGCGCTCGACATACCCCTCACTGAGGCTGTGGGATGAGTCTGTCCAGGGAAAGGGAAACCTCGGCAAGCCGACGATTTATGCAACAGAGTCGAGCGTACTGATCAACGTAGAACGCCAAAGACACTGCGGCGTCGAGCTGAATCTCGACAACTTTCGTCTTTGCCGGACGGTGCGGTTTTGATGGTGTCACTTTTGGCGCTTGGGCCGTCGGTGCTTCGTCATCCTCATCGACTGACGCGTCGATGACGTCTTCATCGTCGTCATCTTGATCGCTGGCACGGATCATCTGGGCGGACGCTTTCGGTACTTTGGTCCGCTCGGCGAGGCCGGCGGCAAAGCATTTTGAATGGTGTTTATAATTTGCGAAAGGTCACTTTCAGGCATTTCCGCTTCTAGCATAATGAAGCGGATGAGAGAGGTGCCATTTCCCTTGGCCATTTGAACCCCAATTCCACATTTGCGTGCCGACGCGCGGCCTACGGTCAGGCCCCATAAATCCCCTTGCGCAGGTAGATGACGGAGCGCATCAGGCGCGGCCCGCCGTCCTGGCTGATGTAATGCCCGGCGTCGATCTGGCCGGTATGGGGAGGACGGCACTTGCGGCGAACCGTCCGCGCGGTTGCATCGGGCGTGGTCTGGACGTCGTTGTAGATGTCGCGCCAGGCCGTCTCTGCCGGATAGAATTGCACGGCCAGCTCATGCACACGCTTGAAGCGGTCGGCATGAAACCCGGTGCCGTTCTGCTTTTCCCAGACGATCTCCTGCGCGATCCGCAAGCCGGCGTCGGCGAAGCGGTCTGCGGTCGCCATGAAGCAGCGCAGCGAGCCGAAAACCCAGAGCGAGCCGGTCGGCCGGAGGGCGGCGCGCGCCAGCGCGATCCAGCCCTCGACGCGCCGATCCCAGGCGAGCGACGTGTCGCCATAGGGCGGGTCGGCAAGGATCATGTCGAAGGGCGCGTGCCAAGGCATTTCTTCGCGGCAATCGCCGGTGAGGATGGTCATGGCCCGGCCCTCCCGGTGTCCAGCCCTTCGATCTCGGCGGTGAGTGCAGCAATCTCGCGGGCGGCGGGAGACAGGCGGTCGATCTCGCGGACCAGCCGCCCTGCCTGCGCGGCGTCGGCGAAGACGACGCGCTGGCCGATGGCGGTGGCGAGCATCGGCGGATCATGGTCGGCGAGCGTGTCGGCCGTCTCGCGGGCGATAACGGTGCGCGCGCCGCAGCGATTGAGCGCGAAGCGCGCGACGAGTTGCGGCCGGTAGATGCGGGCCTCCGCCAGGAGGGCCAGCATCTCGGCCGAGGCCCAGCCGTCGAGCGGCGACGGCTGCACCGGGATCAGCACCAGGTCGGCGGCGAGGAGCGCGGAGCGCATGAGGCCGGCGACGCGGGGTGGGCCGTCGATGACGATGTGATCGGCATCGCGGGCCAGCTCGGGTGCCTCCCGGTGCAGCGTGTCGCGCGCGAGGCCAATGGTGCCGAACAGCCGCGGCAGGCCCTCACGGGCACGCTGCTGCGACCAGTCGAGCGACGATCCCTCCGGATCGGCGTCGATCAGGGTGGCTGCATCGTCGGCCGAAGCGGCTTCGTCACCGCCGTCACCGGCAGGGAAGGCGGGCAGCACCACCCCGGCATCGTCCTGTCCGGACGGATCGTCCGCCGCGTCGCATCGCGCGCTCGTGGCGCATCCACATGACGCGGCTGTCGCCGAGCCGCGGCATGATCCGGCAGGTGGCGATGGACCCGAACGACGGGATGGAACTGTAGCGCCATGGCCAATCCCCGGAAAAAGAGAAAGGTCACGGTCTATCTGGACCCCGAGGTCGAGCGGTTCCTCGCGGATTTTGCCGCGCGCAGGGACCAGTCGCAGTCGATGATCGCCGAGGCCGCGATTGCCTCCTTCCTGTCGCCCGATGATGCCGAGCACCGGGAAGCGGTCGTGGCCCGGCGCCTCGACCATCTCGATCGCCGCATGGGACGGACGGAGCGCGATGTCGGCATTGCTGTCGAAACCCTGGCCGTGTTCATCCGCTTCTGGCTTGCCACCACCCCGGCCTTGCCCGAGCCCGCCGCGCAGGCGGCCAAGGCCAAGGTCGGCGAGCGCTACGAGGCCTTCATCATCGCGCTCGGACGGGGGCTCGCGCAGGGGCCGAAGCTCCGGCAGGAGGTCGTGGAGGATGTGAGCGGATCAGATCAGTAGAAATTGCGCTCATCTCCTGCTGGCACTACGGCACAACCATCCCGGAAAAGTCGACATGGCGCTTCAGCAGGCGCCCAATTCACAGTGCTATTGCAGGAATGTGCCCAAACTGGCGCCAGCCATGAAGAATGAGCGCGCGGATTGGCTGTTGCCCCCGGATCGTCTATATTGGACGCAGGAGATCCTTGTGATGCAGAGCCAGACGCCATCCCAGGCCCTGCAACAGGGCCGCAACCTGATCCGCGAACTCGCGGCCCGGCACCGCACGGCCAATCCCCGTGTGTTCGGTTCTGTCCTGACGGGTAGGGATCGGGCTGACAGCGACCTCGACGTGCTGGTCGAGCCGCTGCCCGAGACCACGCTCTTCGACCTCGGGGGACTTCAGGATGCGCTGGAAGAGGCGCTTGGCGTGCGCGTCGATGTGAAGACCCCGATGGACCTGCCGCCGCATATCCGTGCGAATGTCCTGCGGCAGGCGGTCCCGGTGACAGCGGCGACCGATGCCCTCACCTTTACGGAAGGCATGACCGAGGAGGATTTCCTGGCCGATCTGCGGACGCAACGCGCCGTGGTGATGGTCGGCGAGGCAGCCAGCCGGATTCTCTCGGATCGCCCCGGCTTCGCGGAGGCAAAGGCGGCGATCCCATGGCGTGGAATGCGCAATCGCATCGCCCCCGGCTTTTCGACATCGACCTGCATGTCGTCGGGATCACGGTGCAGACTGAGCTGCCCGCGCTGATCGCCCATCTGTCCCGACCTTAAACCCGGGGGGCGACCGCCGATTGCCGATCCGGCTCACCGGCCCGAGGCACATGCCGCTTGGGCAGATACGGGCCTTCTGGAGTGGGCGAAGGGCTAACGCCTGCGCCAGGCTTGCGCAGGTGGAACAGGCCATAGCACAGACGCAGCAGAAGATGCAGTCCCGTCTGCGCTGGATCCAGTCGATGCCGCGACGGTTCGGGAAAGCGCGCTTCCAGAAAGCCTGCGAGCGCGCCGTCGGTCTTGGTGATCTGCGCTTCGAACACGTTGGAAACGTGCTGAAGCGCGGCATAGAAGCCACGCCCGCCCAAAGCACCGTGCAGCGCATGACGCTACCGGAAAAGAATATCCGCGGCGCCCGCTATTACGGCAAGAAGGGGAGAGAATGATGGGGTACGATCAAGCCTGTCGGCACCTGACCGATCTCAGGCTGCATGGCATGCTGCAAACTTTCGAGCAGCAGCAGGTCAGCACGGCATTTTCGGAATTGGCTTTTACGGATCGCCTGGAGCATCTTCACCTGGCGGAACAGCGCTATCGCGACGTCCGGAGTCGCGACCGGCTGATCTCGCGCGCCCACTTCAAACATCGGGCCGCGCCCCAGGACATTCGCTTCATTGAGGGTCGAAATCTTGATCGCGCTATGATCGCGGAACTGCTGACAGGGGAATGGATTCGACGAGCTGACAATCTGTTGGTGCCGCCGGAACCGGTAAGACCTGGCTCGCCTGTGCGATCGGCATGGCGGCGGTCAACCTGAAGCTCTCCGTCCGCTATGTCCGCACCAACCCCACGCTCGAAGAGTTTCGCCTTGCGCACCTGGATGGGTCCGTGTCCAAGCTGCGTGCCGGTCTGATCAACGCCGAGCTGCTGATCCTGGGGATCGCGCCGATCCCGGAGCAGGCCAAGGAGGGTTTGCGAATGGCGCCGGGACGCTGTAGCGACCGCGCTCGAAGCTGATCAGGCGGGTGGGCGAGACGCGTTTGCTCTGCTCGACAAAGCCGTCGAAGACGACCGGCAGGGCCATCAACGCCGCCTGCTCCTCGGCCCAGATGTCGGTATGGCTCCACGCAGCGTTGCTCCAGCCACGCGTTCAGGGCTGCCAGATCGGGGAAGTTCGGTATCGGTTGCCACAGCCGAGGGCGCGCATCCTGCACGTTTTTCTCGGCCCGTCCCTGCACCGGCGGGCTTGAATCGGTGGCGCCACGCCGGCGCAGTCTCAGCCGGTGGCCGGATTGCAGAACTCCGTAGTGATTGGGGAGGTGCATGTTGACCTGGCGCTCCTTGCCCCGACCGACGCGGTTCGCATATCGTCTTAGCCTCCGCATTCCGGAGCGTCGCCGAAGACACGAAAGCCATGCCAGTGAGCATCGAATAGAAATCTCGTGGGTCTGCAAGACATAGGCGCGAACCGGGAAAGCCCGGCTATGCGATATCTTGATGTGGGCGACCTGCACTTGGTGCGCTCTCAGCCCATACACTCTTGATGATGTGGGGCTGTTGGTTCCCCATTGTTTCCGTGATGCCGCCCTGACCGGTGCAAACCGCTCTGCGGGGCCGGAGCCGCCGGTGTTGCGCAAGCGGAGCGTGACGATGGCAGATGGGTTATTGAATTTTGCCGTTCCGTGGAAGGTGCTTCGCCCGGAACCGGAAGGGCGGGCGTGTCGCGACACGGAAGGGGGTTGAGTATCGCCGGGAGGGCGGAACCGCCCGGCCCGGATGATGCAGGCAGCGGCGGGGTGCCTAATGCGCCTGCCATCGTGCGTCCCAAGGCAGGGTCTTGAAAACAATGGCCGGACAGGGGGATGCCTCTGCCCGGCTCATTCGTTTCCCCCATTCCGACCCGCCATCCGGGGGCGGGACAGCGAAGGGCGCCCCGGTCGTCAGGACGGTGATTGCACCAGCGAGTTGCGGGTGATTTCGGAGATCGAGCGCGCGCCGGTCAGCGCCATCGCGACCTGCATCTCCTTCTTCACGAGGTCGAGCATATTGGCCACACCGGCCTCGCCCGCCGTTGCCAGCGCATAGATGAAGGCGCGGCCCATCATGGTCAGATCGGCGCCGAGCGCCAGCATCCGCACCACGTCGAGCCCCGAGCGCAGGCCGGAATCGGCGACGATCGTCAGATCCCCCTTCACCGCATCGGCAATCGCCGGAAGCGCGCGGGCCGAGGACAGCACCCCGTCGAGCTGCCGCCCGCCATGGTTCGACACGATGATCCCGTCCGCCCCGAAGCGCACCGCGTCGCGCGCGTCTTCGACATCCAGGATCCCCTTGATCAGCATCGGCCCCTTCCAGAATTCGCGGATCCATTCCAGATCCTGCCAGCTGATCGAGGCGTCGAAATTCGCGCCGAGCCAGCCGATGTAATCTTCGAGCTTCGTCGGCGTGCCGCGGTATTTCGAGATGTTGCCAAGGTCATGCGGCCTGCCGTTCAGGCCCACGTCCCAGGCCCAGAACGGATGGGTGACCGCCTGCCAGTATTGCTTCAACTTCGCATCCGGCCCCGACATGCCGGAATGGCGGTCGCGGTAGCGCGCGCCGGGCACCGGCATGTCCACGGTGAAGACCAGCGTGCGGATCCCGGCGGCCCAGGCCCGTTCCAGCGCGTTCTTCATGAAACCGCGGTCCTTCAGCACATAAAGCTGGAACCAGATCGGCGCGGGGGAGGCGGCCTGCACCTCCTCAATCGGGCAGACGGAAACGGTCGAGAGCGTGAAGGGAATCCCGCGCGAGGCCGCGGCCTTTGCCGCCTGCACCTCGCCCCGGCGCGCATACATCCCGGTCAGCCCGACCGGCGACAGCGCCAGCGGCATCGCGAATTTCTGGCCCAGAACCTCGGTCTCGGTGCTGAGTTCGGCGACGTTCTTCAGGATCCGCTGGCGCAGTTCGATCCGTGACAGGTCGGAGACGTTGCGCCCGAGCGTGTATTCCGCATAGGCGCCGCCGTCGATGTAATGGAACAGGAAGGGCGGCAGCCTGCGCCGGGCGCCTTCGCGATAGTCCGAGATGGACGAAATGATCATGGGGCTCTCCTCAGGTGTTGCCGAGCATCCGGGCCGCGCGGGCCTTGCGGGCGAGATCCTCGTCCGCCTCGCGCAGCGAGACCGCGACGAATTCGAGATGCGTGTCGGAAACGGCGCGCGCGGCATCGGCGTCGCCCGCCGCGATGGCGTCGTAGATCGCCCGGTGCTGCCGGGCGAGGGTATCGGCGATGCGCGGCACCAGAAAGATCTTTTCCAGCGTCTGCTGGATCGAGGTGCTGAGCAGGTCGAACAGGCTGGCCATGACCTGATGCAGGACGGCATTGTTCGATGCCTTGGCGATCGCCAGGTGAAAGGCCGCGTCGAGATGCGCCTGTTCGCTCGGATCGGAGGTGCCGTCATGGGCCTCCATCGCCTCAAGGCAGGCGAGGATCTGCTGCCGCGCCACCGGGTCGGCGCGTTCGGCGGCGAGTTGCGCGGCGGCACCTTCGAGCGCGCGGCGCACTTCGAGCACATCGCGCCCATAGGCGGGCTGCGCCGCGACGAGGGCGCTGAGCGGTGCGCTGATCGCCTCCGCCGCCCAGGATTGCGGTACGGGTTCGGCGACCACGATGCCGGTCTGGCGCACCTCGACCAGATTGCGATGCACGAGCCGGCCGATGGCCTCGCGCAGCGAACTGCGCGAAGCCCCCAGACGCTGCGCGAGATCGCGCTCGGACGGCAGCCGGTCGCCCGGCTGAAGGCTGTCCGAGCGGATCAGCGCCTCGATCTGCTGTTCGAGGCGCTCGGCAACGCGCGGACGCGCCGTCACGGGATCATCCACGGGAAGACATAGGCCTGAAGCGTGGTGATGACGCCGATCAGCGTGCACATCGCCAGCGAATGCTTCACCGTGAAGCGGAACAGGTCCGATTCCCGCCCGATGATCCCCACCGCCGCGCAGGCGATGGCGATCGACTGCGGCGAGATCATCTTGCCGGTCACGCCGCCCGTGGTGTTCACCGCCACAAGGAGCGTATCGCTGACCCCGATCTGATGCGCGGTCGTCGCCTGCAAGGCCCCGAAGAGCGCGTTCGAGGACGTATCCGACCCCGTGACGAACACCCCGAGCCAGCCGAGGAACGGCGAGAAGAAGGTGAAGGCATGCCCCGTATGCGCGAGCGCGAGCGCCAGCGTCGCCGACAGGCCCGAGTAGTTGGCGATGAAGGCGAAGGCCAGCACCATGCCGATCGAGTAGATCGGGATCAGCAGGGTCTTCAGAGTGTCGCCCGCGACTTCGGCGGCCTTGGCCGGGCGGATCTTCAGGAACAGGATCGAGATCAGCGCGGCGAACAGGATCGCCGTGCCCGTGGCCGAGAACCAGTCGAACTTGTAGACGGCGGGGAAGGGCGCGGGCGCGGCGGTGATCGGCGGCATCTTCTGCACGACGTTATCCAGCATCGGCACATGGATCGAGGCGACCCAGCCCGACAGCGCGCCCTTGGCGAACAGCGCCTTGAACGGGGCGAGCGACCAGATCGTCACCATGACCGTGAGGAAGATGAAGGGCGACCAGGCGCGGGCGATCTCGCCGCCGGTATAGCGCTTCGTGGTATCCAGCGCCTCGGCCTTCACGCCGGGTTCCGGCTCGAAGCGGAAGATGCGCTTCGGCTGCCAGCGGCGCAGGAACAGCGTCAGACAGACCATCGCGGCAATGGCGGCGGTGATGTCGGGCAGCTCGGGGCCGATATGGTTCGCGGTGAAATACTGCACGATGGCAAAGGATCCGCCGGCCACCAGGATCGCGGGCCAGGTGTCCTTGACCCCGCGCCAGCCGTCCATGATCATGATGATCCAGAACGGCACCAGCACCGACAGCAGCGGAAGCTGCCGCCCGGCCATCTGACCGATGTGGAACGGGTCGATGTTCGCGACCTGCCCGGCGACGATGATCGGGATCCCCATCGCGCCGAAGGCGACGGGCGCGGTATTGGCGATCAGGCACAGGCCGGCGGCGTAAAGCGGCTTGAACCCCAGCCCGACCAGCAGCGCCGCAGTGATCGCCACCGGCGCGCCGAAGCCCGCCGCCCCTTCGAGGAAGGCGCCGAAGGCGAAGCCGACCAGCAGCATCTGCAACCGCTGATCCTCGGTCACGCTCAGGATCGAATTGCGGATGATGTCGAAATGCCCCGTCGCCACCGTCAGCTTGTACAGGAAGACGGAGCACACGATGATCCAGGCGATCGGCCAGAGCCCGTAGAAGAAGCCGTAGACGGCCGAGGACAGCGCCGCTGATACCGGCATCCGATAGACGATAATGGCGATCAGCAGCGTCAGCGCCACGGTGATCGTGCCCGCCATGTAGCCCTTCATCCGCAGGGTGGTCAGCGCGAAAAAGAAGAAAATGATCGGGATCGCGGCCACCAGCGCCGAAATCCACAGATTGCCCAAGGGGACATAATCCTGAGCCCAGGTCATGTTGAGACGGTCTCCTCCCAGAGTGTGGTTTGTGTTTGGTCCGACCAAAAACGTGCCTATCACATACATGATCCGCGAAGATGCAATAAAGTCAATCAGATGTTGGATTCTGCAATTGTTGCTGGTCGGACCATAATGGTCGGTCCAGCCCAAGCCCCTGATTTCCCAAGGCTGCGCCATGCCGGGGCGGGCGGGTGGGGCCGGAAGTTTCCGTGAACGGAAACGTGATGGACCTGGGCGGAAGTGCCGCAGGCGCGCGGGGCGCGAATCACATCCGCCGGGATCCCGCCCCCGGCGCGGCGGTCCGACCTGCGATCATGCCATCGGCAAATGATGCCTGCGCGGGCGGTGTCGTGGCGGGGCGTCGTCTTCGGCTGATCAGTGGTTCAGTACCCGGCGCAGGAAATCCTGGGTCCGGGGATGCTGCGGCGTGCCCAGAACCACCTCCGCCGTGCCCTCCTCGACGATCACCCCGCCGTCGAGAAACAGCACCCGGTCAGAAACCTCGCGCGCGAAGCGCATCTCATGCGTCACCACCAGCATCGTCATCCCCTCGTCGGCCAGCGCGCGCATCACGTCCAGCACATCGCCCACCAGTTCCGGGTCCAGCGCCGAGGTCGGTTCGTCGAACAGGATCGCTTTCGGCCGCATCGCCAGCGCCCGCGCAATGGCGACGCGCTGCATCTGCCCACCCGACAACTGACCGGGATAATGGTGGATCTTGTCGCCAAGCCCGACCCGCGCCAGAAGATCGGCGCCGCGCTCGCGCGCCTCATGGGCGGGCTCGCCCTTCACATGGATCGGCCCCTCCGTCACGTTTTCCAGCGCGGTGCGATGGGGGAACAGGTTGAAGCGCTGAAACACCATCGCCATCTGGGTGCGGATGTCGCGGATCGCGGCGTGGCGCGCATCGACCCGCACGCCGTCGATGGTGATCTCGCCGCCCTGATAGGTCTCCAGCCCGTTCAGACAGCGCAGGATGGTGGATTTGCCCGAGCCCGAAGGCCCGATCAGGCAGACCACCTCGCCCTTGCGCACCGCGCCGGTGATGCCCTTCAGAACCTGCAAGGAGCCATAGCTCTTGGTGACGTTCTTCATCTCGATCATGGACATGGCTCAGCGCCCCCTGCCTTTGCCGAAGCGCTTCTCCAGCCCGCTGACGAGGAGCATCAGCGGCAGGCTCATGCACAGGTAGAAGATCGCGACCAGCGTGAAAACGCTCATGTTCTTGAAGGTAGACGACGCCAGCAGCGTGCCCTGCAACGTCAGTTCGGCCACCGTGATCGCCGAGGCCTGCGAACTGTCCTTGAGCAGCATGATCATCGTATTGCCATAGGGCGGCAGGATCACCCGCACCGCCTGCGGCAGGATCACCCGCCGCATCGTCAGGAACCAGCCCATGCCGATCGACTGTGCGGCCTCCATCTGCCCGTGGTCGATCGCCTCGATCCCGGCGCGGAAATTCTCCGCCTGATAGGCCGAATAGGCGATGCCGAGGCCGATGATCCCCGCCTGGAGCGCGCTGAGCGCGATGCCCATCTCCGGCAGGACGAAGTAGATGTAGAACAACTGCACCAGGATCGGGATGCCACGGATCACATTGACGATCGTGGCCGCGATGAATGCCAGCCACCGCACCCCCGACACCCGCATCAGCGCCCAGATCATGCCCAGCACGGTCGAGAGCAGCAGCGCCCCCACCGTGACGATCACGGTATATTTCGCCCCCTCCAGCAGCAGCGGGAAAAACTCATGGGCATCTGTCAGGAAGTCACGCATCGAGGGGCCTCTGGCATGCCTGCGGGCGGGAAACGGGCGCCGCGCGCCCGTCCCGGATCATTTCAGGCCGTATTTCGCAAAGATCGCGTCGAGCGTGCCGTCCGCCTTCATCTTCGCGATGGTCGCATTGATCTGGTCGAGCCGCGCATCGCCCTTGCGGATGCCGATGCCGACCTCGCCGGTGACCGAGGGCTCGTAGCTTTCGACCAGCCGCACCTTCGGGAACCGCCCCTGTTGCAGGTAGTAGGCCACGATCGGCCCGTCGGCGAAGCCCGCGTCGATCCGGCCCGCGTTCACGTCGGCGATGATGTCGGGGATCGTCTTGTAGATCTTCACGTCCTTGAACAGCCCGCTTTGCTGGAAGGCATCGACGAAGGTCGTGCCGACCTGGACGCCCACGGTCTTGTCTTTCAGATCCTCATGGCTCTTGTAGGCGGTGCCGTCGGTGGCGGGCACGAACAGGCCCTCGCCATAGCCGTAGACCGGCGCGGAAAAGTCGATCACTTCCCTGCGCTTGTCGGTGATGAACATGGCGGCGGCGATCAGGTCGATCTTGTCGCTGGTCAGCGAGGGGATCAGCGCGGAGAACTGGATCGCCTCGAAGTCCGGCTCGAAGCCCATCTCCTTGCCGATCGCCTTGACGATATCGACCATGACGCCATCGAGGGCCCTGGTCTCGGTATTGATGAAGCTGAACGGCAGCCCGGTGGGCGAGGAGCCGACCCTGACGGTCTGCTGCGCCGAGGCGGGCAGCGCGACCCCCGCAAAGGCGGCGAGAATGATTCCCATGAGAGGACGGCGACGCATGATGATCTCCCTGTGCAAAGAGGTGCCGTTTTCCGGTGGCGTCCTGCTGACGCTTCTGCCGGAGGCTGTTGCAGAGGTTTTAGCAAAGTGAAAATTTCCGTCAACGATTCCACCATCTGGAAACCGATGAGGGCTGGGCGGGGGCGCCAAAGTGCAAATTTCCCGCGATATTGGCCTGAAAAACAGACACTCTGCGGAGGGCGCCACCGGGGCGGCGGCAATCTGCGGGGTGCGGGATTTAAGAATATTGAACTCCCGCCCCGCCGCGCGCAGAATGCCCCGATAACAGCCCAGGAGGATTTCGTGTCGCCGAAGGAAGGTCTCCCCGCCGTTGCGGACCGTGACCCGAGCCCCGAGGGCATCGGCCTGCGCATCCGCCAGTCGCGCCAGCGGCTCGGCCTGACGCTGGGGCAGTTGTCGGAGGCGTCGGGCGTGTCGATCGGGGCGCTGTCGCAGATCGAACGCGGGCTGGTCTCGCCCACGGTGCGCACGCTTTACACCATCGCCGGGGTCTTGCGGATGCCGCCCGCGCAGCTGATCGACCCGGCGGGCTATGATCTGACGATCGGCTCGGGGCTCTATGTGCTGCGTGCCGCGGATCAGAAGGTGGTGATCGACGCGGGCGGGGTGACGAAGCTGCTCGCCTCCCCCGCGACGATCCAGACGATGAAATGCTTCGTCGTCACCGTTCAGCCCGGCGGCACCACCGGGGCCGAGGCCTACAGCCATCCGGGCGAGGAGCTTGGCTATGTGATCTCCGGCCGGTTCGTGCTGGAGGTCGAGGGCGTGGCCTATCAGGTCAAGGCGGGGGATGGCTTTGCCCTGCCCTCGACCCTGCGCCACCGGTTCTACAATACCTCCGACAGCGAGGCCCGGATCCTCTGGGTCAACAAGGCAAGATAGGAGACCGCGGTGAATTCCAGTGCCGAAAGCTATTCCCGTGCGCTGTGGTGGAGCGTCCCTCCGGACCCCCGCCCCACCCTGAGCCAGCCCGAGGAGGCCGATGTGGCCATCATCGGCGGCGGCTTTACGGGGATCGCCAGCGCGCTGTTCCTCGCGCAGGCGGGCAAGCGGGCGGTGGTGCTGGAGGCGCGGCATGTCGGTTTTGGCGCCTCGGGGCGCAATGGCGGGCAGGTGATCCCGGGGCTGAAGCACGATCCGGAGGAGCTTCTGGCCGAATACGGCCCCGATCAGGGCGCCCGGCTGGTGCGGATGGTGGGCGGCGCGGCGGATCTGGTGTTCGACACCATCGCGACCCATGGCATCCCATGCGCGCCGGTCCGGGGCGGCTGGATCCAGGGCGCGCATTCCCCCCTCGCGCTGAAGGCGGTGCAGACCCGCGCGCGGCAGTGGCAGGCGCAGGGCGTGCCGGTGGAGATGCTGGACCGCGACCAGATCGCGGAGCGCTCGGGCACTCCGGTCTATTTCGGCGGCTGGCGCGATCCGCGCGCGGGGGCGTTGCAGCCGCTCGACTATGTGCGGGGCCTCGCGCGTGCCGCCGAGGCCCATGGCGCGGTGATTTTCGAGAATTCCCCCGTCACCGGCCTGACGCACGAGGGCGCGGGCTGGATCGCCACCACCGCCGGGGGCCGGGTCCGGGCGCCGCGCGCACTGGTCGCCACCAATGGCTATACCGGCGATCTGGTGCCGGGCCTCGCACAAAGCATCCTGCCGGTGCAGAGCATGATCATCGCCACCCAACCGCTGCCCGAAGACCTGCGCCGCACGATCATGCCCGGCGGCGTGGTGCTGTCTGAGACCCGCAAGCTGGCCTTCTACATGCGGCAGACGGCGGAGGGGCGGTTCCTCATCGGCGGGCGCGGCGCGGTGGGGCCGGCCGAAAAGCCCGCGCTGATTGAGGCACTGCGCCGGGGCATGGCCCGGATGTTTCCGCAGATCGCCGGGATCGGCATCGACCATCACTGGTCCGGCCATATCGCGATGTCGATGGACGGGATGCCGCATCTGCATGCCCCGGCGCCCGGCCTGCATGTCATGCTGGCCTATAACGGGCGCGGCGTGGCGATGGCGACGGCCTTCGGCAAGATGTATGCCGAGCATGTCGCCACGGGTGAGCCGGTGCTGTTTCCCGCCACGCCGGTCCGGCCGCTCGCCTGGCACGCGCTGCGCAAGCCGGTGATGGATCTGGGCATCCGCTGGTACTGGCTGAAGGATCGGCTGGGGCTGGCGTCGAAGTAGCTCAACGGTCGGGGCGGAACGGGGCAAGGTCGATGAGGGGCGCTTCCCCGCTCACCAGCCCGGCGACGATGCGCCCCGTCACCGCCCCCAGCGTCAGGCCCAGATGCCCGTGGCCATAGGCATGGATCACCCGTGGATCGACGCGCGACGGCCCGATGATGGGCAGGGAATCCGGCGTCGAGGGGCGCGACCCCATCCACTTCCGCCCTACCTCGGGCAGGCCGGGGATCAGATCCCGCGCGACACGGGCAATGGCTTCGGCCCGCCGCCAGCGTGGCGGCGTGTCCAGACCGCCCAGCTCGACCGTGCCCGCACAGCGCAGCCCCTCGGCGAGGGGGCTCATGAAGAACCCGTGTTCCGCGTAACAGACCGATCCGCGAAGCAGGCCGCCCGCGCCGGGGAACAGCACATGATAGCCCCGCTCGGTATCGAGCCGCACCGGCTCCCCCATCCCGCGCGCCAGCGCCCCCGACCAGGCCCCGGCGGCGATCACCACCCGCTGATGCCGCGCGGAGCCGTCGGGCAGGTGCAGCCGCACGCCCTCGGCCTCCGGTGTCAGCGCGGTGACCTGCTGCGCCACCACCCGCCCTCGGAAAGTACCGGCAGGCCCGGATCGTAGAGCGTGACGCGGTGGCCCGCCTGCGCCAGCCACATCGCGCAGGACAACCCCACCACCCCCGCGCCGACAACCGCGACATCCACG
This sequence comes from Paenirhodobacter sp., assembly GCF_047600745.1. GTDB lineage: Bacteria > Pseudomonadota > Alphaproteobacteria > Rhodobacterales > Rhodobacteraceae > Rhodobacter. The sequence goes on from NZ_JASGKI010000004.1 coordinate 1,941,340, forward strand.
CCGCGCATGACCTCCCCACTGGTCAACCGACTCTCCCGTCGAATGAACTGTACCGCCACATTCCACCCGGTCGCGGGATCACGCAACCGAAAGCACCGCCCCCGGCGCCTGAACAGGCCGGGCCCCGTCCCGCCGCCCGCCCGGTGCGGGACGTTCGGCTGCGATCGGGGCGAAATCTCCGCCGTCCGGGTCAGTGATAAACGGAATCTTTACACATTCAATTTCCCACACTACCACGACCCGGATCAGCCAGCTTCCGCGCGCGCCAGATCTGACGCGTGGGCCAATCCCGGCCCGCATCCTCTAGCGGAGTTTCTTCATGGGTCTCAGATTTTCAACCGCCATCCTGGCGGCTCTGTTGGCAGGCGGGGCGGCGCAGGCGGCGACCTATCGGCTGACCGACCTTGGCGACCTTGCGGGCGGTAACGGCAGCAGCTCGGCCCGCGCCATCAATGCGAAGGGTCAGGTCGTCGGCGACGCCACCACCGCCTCCGGCGTCACGCATGCCTTCCTGTGGGATCCGGCGCTGGGGATGATCGACCTTGGCGACCTGCCGGGCGGTACCGACAGCAGTTCCGGCCAGGGGTTGAACGACGCGGGGCAGGTGGTGGGCTACAGCCGCGCCGAAACCGGCACCCGCGCCTTTGTCTGGGATGCGGCGAACGGGATGCGCGATCTGGGCGATCTGCCCGGCGGCGGCGACTACAGCCAGGCGCTCGGCATCAATGCGGCGGGCACCGTGGTGGGGTTCAGCTTCGCCGCCAATGCCGCGGGCACGCAGCGCACGCATGGCTTCCGCTGGACCGAGACCGGCGGGATGGAGGATCTCAACGGCGCCGATGACGATGCCACCAACTACGCCCGCAAGATCAACGACGCGGGGCAGGTCGCCGGGGACATCGAGCTGAACGGGCAAACCGTGGCCTACCGGCTGGAGGCGGACGGCAGCCGGACCCTGATCGGCGACCTGCCGGGCGGCCCGGCCTACAGCCTCGCAGGGGCGATCAACGCGCAGGGGCAGATGGCAGGCGTCGGCACGGTGGCGGGTGGTGCACAGCACGCCTATTTCTGGGACGAAACGCTGGGGATGGTCGACCTCGGCGACCTGCCGGGCGGGCTGGATTTCAGCATCGCCAACGGGCTGAACAACAAGGGCACGGTGGTGGGCGTGGGCTATACCGACTTCGGCCGTCATGCCTTTGTCTGGGATGCGGTGGCGGGGATGCAGGATCTGAACGGCCTGATCGACGCGAATCTCGGCTGGACGTTGGAACGCGCGATCGGCATCAACGACGCCGGGCAGATCGTCGGCTGGGGCACGCGCAGCGACGGGGTGAGCCATGCCTATCTGCTGACGCCCGATGTGGCGCCGGTGCCGTTGCCCGCAGGGGGTGTGCTGCTGGCGGGGGCGCTGGCGGGCTTTGCCGCGCTGCGCCGCAAGCGCTGACAGGATCGGCGGGCGGCGGCGGTGCCGCCCGCCGTTTCAGGGCCGGACGGATCCGGCCTCCGGCGGCAGAGGCTGCGCCCGCAGCCGCTCCATCCCCTCGATCAGCGCGGCGCGGGAGATTTCGCCCATGTGGGCCGCGACCAATGTGCCATCGGCGGCGAGAAACAGCGTCGTCGGCAGGCCCATCGCGCCGTAGCGTGCCATCAGCGCCTGTTCCCGGTCGAGGAAGACATCCGCGCCGGGCAGGCCCTGCGCCTCAAGGTAGCGCCGCACGCTGCCCGCGCTCTCGCCCTGATTGGCGAAGACGAAGGCGATGTCCGCCGACCCGGCGGCAAGCTCCGTCATCATCGGCATTTCGCGCCGGCATGGCGGGCACCATGTCGCCCAGAGGTTCAGCACCATCGGCTTGCCCGCAGCCAGTCTGCGCCCCTGTCCGTCCAGCCCGGCAAGGGAGATCTCCGGGATCGGCGGCGCCGTACCGAGCCGGGTGAAGGGCGCGATCACCGAATGAGCGATCCAGCCGATCACCAGCACCACCACGACCGGGCCGATCGCATCGGGCACGCGGCGCAGGTGCCAAAGCGTCACGATCAGCACGCCGACCGCCCCGGCGGCGGGCCAGAACCCACCCTGCCAGACGGCCAACGCACTCAGCGGATCCTCGGCATAGATCCGGGCATGGCGCGCGACAAAGCCCACCCGCGCCGCCACCACCCCGGCCAGCAGCGCGTTCACCGCCCAGCCCGCGAGCCCCGGGCTGCGCCGCGCCATCAGCCGCGCGGCCAGCAGGAACACCAGCGCGGCCAGGCCGACGGCCAGCCTGTCGGGCGGTATAACCAACGGTCCGATCTGCATCACCCCTCCCGTGCCCCCGCTCCGGACCGGGCGATGGGCGTTCGCGCCGCAGCATAGGCGGGCCCATCCTCCGGGCCAAGCCCGACGGCTGCGCGTGCCATGAGGTCAGGACATGGCCGGTTCCCCCCTGTGGAATTTGTGGCAGATCAAGGCGGACCCCTTCCGGAAGGTAAACAATGGATCATCACACGCGTCGAAGCGCGTGACCTTACGGAATGCGACGGGCAAGCCTGCCCACCCATATGCGGGGAACTATACAATGTCCGACAAAAATCCGGTCTCACGGGAATTCAGTACCGCGGAGGAGACGCGAATCGCCTTCATCGCGGCTTGGCTTTTGTGCAGCCTGTTCTACTTTGTCCAATACGCGCTGCGCTCGGCGCCCGGCGTGATGCTGCCCGAACTGGGCGGCGCGCTCTCGATGACCAATGTCGAGCTGAGCAAGCTGATCGGTCTTTACTATTATACCTACTCGATCTTCGCGCTGGTCTCCGGCGCGGCGCTGGACCGGGCGGGGGCGAAATATACCGTGCCCGCCGGGATCGTTGCGGTGGGCGTCGGCGCGTTGCTGTTCGGCACCAGTTCGGTCGTGAGCGCGGAGGCCGGGCGGCTGCTGCAAGGTGCCGGGTCGGCGATGGCCTTCACCGGCGCGGTCTATCTGGCCGCGCATGGCTTCCCGAAGGCGTGGCTCGCCACGGCGGTGGGCGTCACGCAATGCTTCGGGATGCTTGGCGGTTCGGTCGGGCAATTCGCCGTGGCGCCGGTCATCCATGGCATGATGACCTGGCAGGCGTTCTGGGCGGTGTCGGGCTTCTTCCTGCTGGTGATGGCGGTGGGGATGATGCTGGTCACGCCCCCCGCCACGCGTGAGGAACGCACGACCGAGGCGCCGTGGAAGCCCTACAAGGTGGTGCTGAGCAATCCGCAAAGCTGGATCTGCGGGCTGATCGGCGGGCTGCTGTTCCTGCCGACGACGATCTTCGCGATGATCTGGGGCGTGCCGTTCCTGCGTGAGGGGCTGGGCCTGGATTACGGCACGGCGGTGGCGCGGGCCTCGATGGTGCCGCTCGGATGGGTGCTCGGTTGCCCGCTGCTCGGCTATGTCGCGGACCGGATGGGACGGCGCAAGCCGGTGATCGCGGCCGGTGCGGTGCTGATGCTGATCTCCGGCACGATGATCCTTCATTTCCCCGGCATGCTGCCGCCCTATGTCGGCGGGCTGATGCTCGGTATCGGTTCGGGCGCGGCGATGATCCCCTATACCTCGATCAAGGAACTGAACCCCGACCGGGTGAAGGGATCGGCGACGGGTGCGATGAACTTCCTCGTCTTCACCATGACGGCGGTGCTCAACCCCTGGTTCGGGCGGATCCTCGCCAGCAAGTCCGAAGATGGCGTGATGACGCTCGCCACCTTCCAATCCGCGGGGACGTGGCTTCTGGGCGGGATCGTCCTGGCCATTCTGCTGATCATCCCGCTGCGGGAATCGGGCAGCGTCAAGGCACAGCCGGCGCGGGGCAACTAACAGCCCCCCACCCCTACACAGCAAGGTCCGGAAAGGAACCCAGCCATGTCGGAAACCATCAGAGACATCAGCCCCGCCGTGAACCTCGGCGTGCGGCACGCGGTCGGGGTGAGCCGCAGCAGCCATCCGGTCTATGTGGACCTGATGCCGCCCTGCAACGACGCCTGCCCGGCGGGCGAGAACATCCAGGCCTGGCTCGACCGCGCCCGGGCGGGGGACTGGCACGGCGCCTGGCAGGTGCTGACCACGGACAACCCGTTCCCGGCGATCCATGGTCGGGTCTGCTATCACCCCTGCGAAGGGGCGTGCAACCGCGGGTCTCTGGATGGGTCGGTCAGCATCCATGCGATCGAACGCTATATCGGCGATCTGGGGCAGGCGCGGGGCTGGAAGGTGCAGCCCGCGCCCGCAACGGGGAAGAAGGTGCTGGTCATCGGCGCCGGTCCCTCGGGGCTGTCCGCCGCCTGGCATCTGGCGGTGCGGGGCCATGCGGTGACGGTGCTGGAGGCCGGGCCGGTCGCGGGCGGCATGATGCGTTTCGCGATCCCGGCCTACCGGCTGCCGCGTGAAATCCTCGCGCAGGAAGTCGCCCGGGTCGAGGATCTGGGCGTCCGGATCGAGCTGAACCACCCGGTGAGCGATGTGATGGCCGAAAAGACGGCGGGCGGCTACGATGCCGTCTATCTGGCGATCGGCGCGCAGGTCGGGCGGCATGTCGACATTCCGGCCCGCGATGCGGCGAAGGTGATGGATGCGCTCGATCTGCTGCGGGCGGCGTCGCAGGGGGAAAAGCCGCTTCTGGGCCGCCGGGTGGCGATCTATGGCGGCGGCAATACGGCGATGGATGCCGCGCGCACCGCGCGGCGTCTGGGTGCGAGTGATGCGATGGTGATCTATCGCCGCGATGCCGCCCATATGCCCGCCCATGCCTTCGAGGCGCAGGAAGCCGCGGAGGAAGGCATCACCTTCAAATGGCTGTCCTCGATCAAGGACATGACCGGCGAGGACATCACCGTCGAGAAGATGGCGATCGACGACAAGGGCAATGTCACCCCCACCGGCGAATATGAGACGCTGAAGGCGGACAGCCTTGTTCTGGCACTGGGGCAGACGACGGATGTGGGCTTTCTGCGCGGGGTGCCGGGGCTGGAATTCGGCCGCGACGGCACGCTGATCGTGGGCGAGGACATGCAGACCGGGCATCCGGGCCTGTTCGCGGGCGGCGACGTGACGCCCGCCACGCGTTCGGTGACGAATGCGGTCGGCCTTGGCAAACACGCCGCGCGCCATATCGACGCCTGGCTGAAGGGGATCCGCTGGGATCATCCGCCGCGTCCGCGCGTCGTGCCCTTCGATGATCTGCACCTGCCGGTGTTCGACGATGCCGCGCAGGCGCGTCAGGCCGAGGTGCCGGTCGAGAAACGCACCGGGTTCCAGGAGGTTCTGGGTGGCCTGACCGAGGCCGAGGCGATCCATGAGGCGGGCCGCTGCCTGTCCTGCGGCAATTGCTACGAATGCGACAACTGCTATGCCGCCTGTCCCGAAGACGCGATCACCAAGCTCGGGCCGGGGCGCGGCTATTCGGTCAACCTCTCGCTCTGCACCGGATGCCGGGCGTGCTTTGAACAATGTCCCTGCCACGCGATCGACATGGTGCCCGAAGCGGCCCCCGTCGCCGTGGCCGGCCCCACGCTTTCGGAGGCCCTGCAATGAGTGCCGTCATGAAAAACCGCAAGACGATGGACGGCAATACCGCCGTCGCCCGGGTGGCCTACAAGGTCAACGAAGTCGCGGCGATCTATCCGATCACGCCGTCCTCGACGATGGCGGAACTGGCCGATGAATGGGCCGCGGCCGGGGAAAAGAACCTCTGGGGCGATATTGTCCATGTGCAGGAAATGCAGGCCGAGGGCGGCGCGGCGGGGGCGGTGCATGGCGCGCTGCAATCGGGCGCGCTGACCACGACCTTCACGGCCTCGCAGGGGCTGATGCTCATGCTGCCGAACATGTACAAGATCGCCGGGGAACTGACCTCGACGGTGTTCCATGTCGCGGCGCGGTCGCTGGCCACTTCGGCGCTGTCGATCTTTGGCGACCATTCGGATGTGATGGCGGCGCGGGGCACGGGGTTCGCGCTGCTCAATTCCGCCTCGGTGCAGGAGGCGCAGGACATGGCGCTGATCGCGCAGGCCGCGACGCTCGAAGGCCGCGTGCCCTTCCTGCATTTCTTCGACGGGTTCCGCACCTCGCATGAGGTGAACACCTTCGATCTGCTGCCCGAAGAGGTGATGCGCGATCTGATCGACGATGATCTGGTCCGGGCGCACCGGGCCCGCGCGCTGAGCCCCGAAAACCCGCGGATCCGCGGCACGGCGCATAACCCGGACACCTTCTTCCAGGCGCGGGAGGCCACGAACCCCTATTACAACGCGCTGCCTGCGATCGTGGAGCGGCTGTTCGCGCGGTTCGGCGAACTGACCGGGCGGCACTACGGACTATTTGAATACACGGGCGATCCGGCGGCGGAACGGGTGCTGATCGCCATGGGTTCGGGCGCGGAAACGGCGAAGGAAACGGTCAAGGCGCTGGTGGCGAAGGGCGAAAAGGTCGGCTTCGTGCAGGTGCGGCTCTACCGGCCGTTCTCGGTGCCGCATTTCCTCGCGGTGCTGCCGAAAACGGTGCAGAAAATCGCCGTGCTGGAGCAATGCAAGGAATCCGGTGCAACGGGCGAGCCGCTTTATCAGGACGTGGTGGCGACGCTTGCGGGCGCGGCCAGCCGGGGCGATTGGCCCGCGCTGCCGCTGATCGTTGGTGGGCGCTACGGCCTGTCGTCCAAGGATTTCCGCCCGTCGATGGTCAAGGCGGCGCTCGACAACCTGCTCGCGAACCGGCCGGTGAATTCCTTCACCCTCGGTATCGCGGATGACGTGACGGGGCTGAGCCTGGCCGACGATCCGGCCTTCACGCTCGATTCTCCGCGCGTGACGCGGGCGGTGTTCTTCGGCCTTGGCGCCGATGGCACGGTGGGTGCGAACAAGAACTCGGTCAAGATCATCGGCGAGGATACCGACCTCTTCGCGCAGGGCTATTTCGTCTACGACAGCCACAAATCCGGTGCGCAGACGATTTCGCACCTGCGCTTCGGCCCGGACCCGATCCACGCGCCCTATCTGATCCGCGAGGCGCAGTTCGTCGCCTGCCACAAGTTCGAGTTCCTCGCGCGTCAGGACATCCTGAAATATGCCGCGCCGGGGGCGACCTTCCTGCTCAACGCGCCCTATGGCGAGGGTGAGGTCTGGCACCACCTGCCGAAGCCGGTGCAACAGGCGATCATCGACAAGGGGCTGAAGTTCTACACGATCGACGCTTCCGCCGCCGCGCGGGAACTGGGGCTGGGCTTCCGGGTCAACACGATCCTGCAAACCTGCTTCTTCGCGCTGTCGGGCGTGCTGCCGCGCGAACAGGCGATCGAGCATATCAAGGCCTCGATCCGCAAGAGCTATGGCGACAAGGGCGAGAGGATCGTCAAGATGAACTTCGCCGCCGTGGATGGCGCGCTGGAACGGCTGCATGCGGTGACGGTCCCGGCCATGGCCGAGGCGGATGCCCCCGGCCTTGCGCCGCTGGTCCCCGCCGATGCGCCGGAGTTCGTGAAGAACGTCACGGCGGTGATGTTCGCGGCCGAAGGCGACACGATCCCGGTGTCTCGCATCCCGGCGGATGGGACGTTCCCCTCCGGCACCACGGCGTTTGAAAAGCGCAACGTGTCGGATACCGTGCCGGAATGGCGCTCGGATCTGTGCATCCAATGCGGGCAATGCGCCTTTGTCTGCCCGCATGCGGTGATCCGGTCGAAATACTACAATGCCGACCGGCTGGCCGGAGCGCCCGAGCATTTCGCTCATGCGCCGATCAATACGCGCGGCTATCCGGACACCGAGTTCACGCTTCAGATCTATGTCGAGGATTGCACCGGCTGCGGGCTGTGCGTGGAAACCTGCCCGGCCTGGTCGCCGATCGAGCCGGATACCAAGGCGCTGAACATCGTCGAGAAAATGCCGATCCTGAAACAGGAACAGGACAACATCGCCTTCTTCGAGAAGCTGCCGGTCAATGACCGCGCGCGGGTCGATTTCGGCAATGTGCGCGGGGTGCAGTTCCTCGAACCGCTGTTCGAGTTCCCCGGCGCCTGCGCGGGCTGCGGCGAGACGCCCTATCTGCGGCTGCTGTCGCAGCTTTTCGGCGACCGGTTGCAGGTGGCGAATGCGACGGGCTGTTCGTCGATCTATGGCGGCAACCTGCCGGTGACGCCCTGGGCGAAGAATGGCGAGGGGCGCGGGCCGGCGTGGTCGAACTCGCTCTTCGAGGATAACGCGGAATTCGGCCTTGGCTACCGGCTGGCGGCGGATCAGCAATTCGCGCTGGCGGTGAAATACCTCAACCGTGTCGCGCCGCAGGTGGGCGCGGATCTGGCGAAGGCCATTCTCGACGCCCCGCAAAAGACCGAAAGCGAGATCCGCGCGCAACGCGAACGGGTCGCCGCGCTGAAGGTCAAACTGCTGGCGATGGAGAGCGAGGACGCCCGGCATCTGCTGTCGGTGGTGGATCACCTCGTGCGGCGCTCGATCTGGATCGTGGGCGGCGATGGCTGGGCCTATGACATCGGCTATGGCGGGCTGGATCACGTTCTGGCGCAGGGGCGGGATGTGAACGTCCTCGTGCTGGATACCGAGGTCTATTCCAACACTGGCGGGCAATCGTCGAAGGCAACGCCCCTTGGCGCGGTGGCGAAATTCGCTGCGGCGGGCAAGCGCACGCCGCGCAAGGATCTGGCGATGCTGGCGATTTCCTACGGCAATATCTATGTGGCGCAGGTCGCGATGGGGGCCAATCCGCAGCACACGCTGCAAGCCTTCCGCGAGGCCGAGGCCTATGACGGGCCGTCGCTGATCCTCGCCTACAGCCATTGCATCGCGCATGGCATCGACATGCGCAAAGGGCTGCATCAGCAGGATCTGGCCACCGCGTCGGGCTACTGGCCGTTGTTCCGGTTCAACCCGGCGCTGCGGCAGGTGGGGGAAAACCCGTTCTCGCTCGACAGCCCGCGCCCGTCGATCCCGTTCAAATCCTATGCTTATAACGAGGTCCGGTATCAGTCGCTCGCCCGAGAACGGCCCGAGGAAGCGGCGGCGCTCGCCAATGCCGCCGAACGCTGGATCCAGGAGAAATACATGCAGTATGAGGATCTTGCCGCCCGGGACGGCGCGCGCTTCAACTATGAACCGGATCTGGTTCCGGCTGGGGAGGGCAAGTGATGGCACGCCTTGCAACCACCCCCGACCTGAGCACCCAATATGCGGGGCTGACGCTGCGCAACCCGATCGTCGCCTCGCCCTCGCCGGAAAACGCGCATCTGCCGTGGCTGAAGCGGCTGGATGCGGCGGGGATCGGGGCGGTCGTCCTGCCCTCGCTGTTCCAGGAACAGATGGAGGCGCAGGACCGCGCAGCCGCCGCCGTCTTGGCCCAGACGCAGGACAACAACCCCGAGGCGCAGAGCTACCTGCCCACCTCGGTCACCGGTCCCTATGGTGTCGGGCCGGAGGAGTATCTGGACCTGATCCGAACCGCGAAAGCCGAACTTTCGGTGCCGGTGATCGCCAGCCTGAACGGGTCGGACGTCGCGGGTTGGGTCGAATATGCGGCGGAGATGGAAAAGGCCGGGGCGGATGCGCTGGAGCTGAACATCTACTACGTCCCGGTCGACATCACCCAGTCGGGCACGGAGATGGAGGCCCGCTACCTGCGCGTGCTTGAGGCCGTGCGCGCTCAGGTTCGCCTGCCGATCATCGTCAAGATCCCGCCGTTCTTCAGTTCCGTCGGCCATATGGCGGGGCAACTGGTTGCGGCGGGGGCGAACGGGCTGGTGATTTTCAACCGCTACATCCAGCCGGATATCGAACTGGCCCGGCTGCGGCTGTCGCGTCGGCTGGAACTGTCGGCCCCGGCCGAGATGCGGCTGCCTCTGCTATGGACGGCGGTTCTGGCGGGGCGGGTGGATTGCGCGCTGGCGGCGTCCTGCGGTGTCGAGGGGCCGGACGAGGTGGTGAAATTCCTTCTCGCCGGGTCCGATGTGGTGATGACGACTTCGGCCCTGCTGCGGCACGGGCCGGAATATGTGACGGTGCTGCGCGACGGGCTGTCGAACTGGCTCGCGGCGCGGGGTCTGGCCTCGGTGTCGCAGGTCCGTGGTGTGATGAGCAAGGCCCGCCTGCGCGAATCCGGCGCCTATGAACGTGCGAACTACATCCGCCTGATCGAAACCTACAGCGCGGAACACGCCTGAAGCGTATCTTGGGGGCCGCGCGCTGCGGCCCCCAATGCCGCGGATCGGGGGCCGGTATGGAGGCAGTGAGGGCCCCCACCGCCAGAGACTGCCTGCCGCGCAGAGAATCCGGCACGAGGCGATGAAACGACAACGCCATTGAAAACACGACCGCTCGCGGCCCGATTCGCGTGTGTTCTTGCTGATTCCTTTCCGCACTATATTCGATAAGAAAACATTTACCAATTCCCCGCCGGAATCATTCCCCCGCCCGCCTGCGGCATTAATCTTAACGCCATTTTAATACAACGTTGATCCGCAACGGGATTTCGCTTCTTTAACCGTAACGGAATTGGTTACCGCCCCTTTGGCATAAAACAAGCCTATGGCACAGCCCGCCCGGACCGGCTAAAAAACCCTTGTTCCGAATGAGTTCGCTCCGGATCGGGACAAAGTTGAAAATGGTTCGCCCCCGGTCGGGGCACAGTAACGAGGGAAACGTTATGAACATGAAGATGGCTTTCACGGCGGCGGTTCTGGCTCTGGCGGCTCCGGTCGCGGTTAATGCGGCCACGGTGACGGCGGGCTCGAACGGCGAGGCATTTACCCTGAAGCCGGGCGAAACCCACAGCACGGTCTGGAATGCCGGGCAGGCCTTCGACATTTCGCAAATCGGCTATACGCTGAATGGCGCCGGGCTCGATACGGTCGTCAAGTCGAATATCGAAAAGGTCCTGGCCGAGGGCAATGGCTTTACCGGCACCACCTGGGAATATATCACCGTTCCGGGCGGCAAGGTGACCTTCGGCTTCTCCTACAGCGACGAATTCGCGATCGACGCGGGCAAGAGCTTTGCGATTTCGATGGCCTATGACGCCGCCGGCACGCAGGACCTGCAAGCGACCTATACCTTCACCGCGACCCCCGCCGCCGTGCCGGTCCCGGCCGCCGGTATGCTGCTGGTCTCCGCCCTCGCCGGCCTCGGCGCCGCGAAGCGCCGCAAGAAGGGCTAAGGTTCCCTCGGGACGCCGCCTTCGGGCGGCGTCCTTATTTGCGGCGGGCGCAACGGTCTCCAATCGCTGCGCCCGCCAGCATATTCCGGCTTGCGCTTGTCCGGGCCTCGGGGGATCCTTGCGCGGAACGCTGCCGCCCGATCCGGACGCCCCCGGCAGGCTGATATGCGAAGCAGGGAGCCGATATGTTATTCACCCGCAGAACCTTGGTCGCGACAGGTGCCGCAGTCCTGGCATTCGGCGGCGGGGCCCATGCCGCGACGATACAGGCGAAGAATATCCCCTATCCGCCCGGGGTGCCTCGCGTGGGTGCGAATCCCACCTATAACGAACCCGAAACGATCGGCGAGACCGTCCCGTTTGACGTCGATGGCGCCGTGCGGCGTGTGCATCTTTATATTCCCGAAGGCGCCACCGGGGCCTCCGTCCTGCTGCTGCATGGCGCCAACCGCACGGGGCGGTCGATGCTGGACATGTGGCGCGCGGAGGCGGATCGGTCCGGGACTGTCCTGATCGCGCCCGATGCGGCGGGCGATAGCTGGAATCCCGAAGCCGACCCGCCGCAGTTTCTGATCGCCGCGCTGAATGCGGCGGTGAAAAAGGTGCAGCTCGATCATGACCGGCTGTTCATGTTCGGGCATTCCTCGGGCGGCCTGCTGGCGCAGCTTTATGCGAACCAGGTGCCCGGCCCCTGGCGTGCCGTCGCCACGCATGGCGCTGCCGTACCTGTTCAGGCCCTGCGCAGCCCGGCGGCAAAGCCCGTTCCTGTTCGCCTTTATCTCGGGGCGGGTGACCATCTTTTCCCGCCCCGGCGGGGCCGGATGACCGCCGACGCATTGATCGCGGCGGGGCATCCCGTGGATCTGGTCACGATCAACCGGCATACGCATTGGTATTATACCATCGGCCCCTGGATCGCCCGGGATTGTGCGGACTGGTTCGCGGCGCAGCCCGCGCCCTGAAGGCCCCTTTCACCCGATCGTGACGACCTGCCGCAGGTCGGTGGCATCGGCCCAGGCCGGGGTGATCTCTGCCAGCGGCACCGCCCGCGTGGGGATGTCGAGCCCCGCCGCCAGCATCTCCCGCACCGCCGCCAGCATCCGCGGCATCGGCACGCTGCCCAGCCCGCTGCCCATGAGTTCGATCGCGGCGGAGCGCAGCCAGCTTCCCGGAAGGGCGATTTCCTCGCCCGAGATCGCGCCGATCTGCACGAAGCGGCAGGGGTGATCCGCCGGGCGGGCATGGGTGGCGGCCTCAAGGATCACCCGCGCCGAAGGCCCCCAGAGGTAATCGAGCACCACATCCACCCCGGCGGCAACGGCCTCCGTCAGCGCCTGTTGATCGGAGAGGGGGATCACCGCATCGGCGGGCAGTTGCGCCAGAACCTCCGGGTTGCGCCCGGTGGCGATCACCCGCCGCGCGCCCATGTGCCGGGCGATCCGCACCGCCAGCTGCCCGGAGGCCCCGGTCGCGCCATTGACCAGCACCGTTTCGCCGGGCTGAATCCGTGCCCGTTCCCGCAGCGCCATCCACGACGACATCCCCGGATTGGCCAGCGCCGCCGCGCGGATGTCGTCGATCCCGTCGGGCAGTGGCACGCAGCGCTCCGCCTGCACCGGCACCTGTTCCGCCATCGCGCCAAAGGGCGCGCGCGGCATCGCGAAATAGACCCGGCGGCCATCGGGCAGCACCCCCACGCCGTCGAACCCCGCCACGAAAGGATAGCGCCCGTCGAAGGAATAGTGCCGCCCCGAGGCCCGCGCCCGCACCAGCGGGCTGATCGCGGCGGCGCGGACATTGACCAGGACTTCGCCCGGTTCGGGGCTGGGGGCGGGGAATTCGGCGCAGACCGGCGCCTGACCTGCCCCGGTAACGACGGCTGCCTTCATGGCTTTTCCTTTCCATGGCGGGAATAACCTGTAGGATGCAGGTAAATGGAACCCGGAATGACGTCAACGAAAAACCTGCAATATACACAGATCCGCGCGCTGCATGGCGCGGTGCTGGATATCGTCGCGGTGATGAACCGGCCGCAGCGGGACGCGGAAATGGTGCGCGCCGCGGGGATCCGGCTGGACCGGGCGCTGTTTCCGCTTCTGGTGCTTGTCGAGCGGCTGGGTCCGCTGGCGCTTGGCGAACTGGCCGACAGGGTGGGGCGGGATCACACCACGATCAGCCGTCAGGCCGCGCGGCTGGAGGAACTGGGCCTGATCGCCCGCCGCCCGGGAGAGGACCGCCGCGTGCGCGAGGCCGTGATCACCCCCGCCGGCAAGGCAATGACCGACCGGATCGACGCCGCGCGCGAACGGATCATGCAGCGGACCTTCGACGGCTGGACCGCGGAAGAGGTCGAAACCTTCGTCCGCCTGATGCGCCGCTATGCCGACGCGATGATGCAGCCGCCGGACCCCTGATCAAATCCGTTTGCCTGCTCTTTTCGTTGCAAGCAGGAGGTTCGTTTCCGATGTCGTGACGCCCTCGAATCTGCGGACCTGTGTCAGAACCTGATCGAGTTCGGCGAGGGATCCGGTGGCGAGTTCCACGATCAGATCCCATTTTCCGTTCGTGGTATGCACGGCGGTCACGGCGGGCAGGCCGGTCAGGCGGGTCACGATCCGGTCGGCGCCGCGCCCTTCGATGCCGATCATCATCAGCCCACGCACCGGCGCCTCGGAGATGTCCGCGCGGGTCAGGACGATGAAGCCCGCGATTTCCCCCGCCGCCTTCAGCCGCTCCAGCCGGGCGCGCACCGTGGCGCGGCTGACCTTCAGCCGCTCGGCCAGGTCCGAGATCGGTGCCCGCCCGTCGCGGCGCAATTCGGCAATCAATGCCTGATCCAGATCGTCCATATCGGCAGCCTGCCTTGTCATTCCGGTAATATCCCTGCCCATATTAGCCAATCTTTCCGTTGCAGTCACCATCCGGCGCGGGAACTCTCGGGGCGGAGAAGGAGACGCGAATGACGGATATTTCCCTGATCGGCGCGCCGGTTGATTCCGGCCAGCGCCGCCCCGGTTGCCTGATGGGGCCTGCGGCCTATCGTGTCGCGGGGATCGCGGCGGTGTTGCGCGACCTTGGCCACCGGGTCACCGACCTGGGCGATGCCCTGCCCGAGGCGCTGCCGCCTGCGCAATGCGCCAACCCCGCCGTGGACCAGCTGGACGAGACGCTGGGCTGGACCGCCGCGCTGCGTGGCCATGTCGCCCGGGCGCTCGATGCGGGCGGGGTGCCGGTGGTGCTGGGCGGGGATCACAGCCTCGCGCTCGGTTCCGTCGCCGGGGCGGCGGAGCATGCCGCCCGTGTGGGGCGGCCGCTGTTTCTGCTGTGGCTCGATGCGCACAGCGATTTCCACACGCCGCTGAGCACCGTTTCGGGCAATCTGCATGGCACGCCCGTCGCCTATATCGCCGGGCGCGCGGGGTTCGACGCCTTCCCGCCGTTTCCCGCGCCGGTGCCGGGGCAGAATATCTGCCTGTTCGGCATCCGCAGCGTCGATCCCGCCGAACATGCCGCGCTGCTGACCACCCGGATCGCCATGAACGACATGCGCGTGCTGGACGAACGCGGCATCGTCGCGCCGCTGCGGGAGTTTCTGGACAAGGTGCGGGCGGCGCAGGGTATGCTGCATGTCAGCCTGGATGTCGATTTCCTCGACCCGGCGATCGCGCCCGCCGTGGGCACGACCGTGCCCGGCGGCGCGACCTTCCGCGAGGCGCATCTGGTCTGCGAGCTTCTGCACGATTGCGGGCTGATGACCTCGCTCGACCTCGTTGAACTGAACCCGTTTCTGGATGATCGCGGCCGGACCGCGCGGCTGATGGTGGACCTTGCCGGGTCGCTGTTCGGCCGCCGCGTCTTCGACCGCCCGACCCGCAGCCATCACTGAGGTGACCCCATGACACCCCCTTCGCAGATCGCCCTCGTTCCTTTCGTCAGCGTCGAGAACATGATGCGCCTCGTGCAGCGGACCGGGATCGAGACCATGCTTTCGGCCCTTGCCGCCGAGATCGAGGCCGATTTCATCCGCTGGCCGCTGTTCGACAAGACGCCGCGCGTCGCCAGCCATTCCGACATCGGCGTGATCGAACTGATGCCGACCTCGGACGGCGAGACCTATGGCTTCAAATACGTCAACGGCCACCCCGCGAACACGCGGCAGGGGTTGCAGACGGTGACGGCCTTCGGGATGCTGGCGGATGTCGCGACGGGCTATCCGCTGATGCTGTCGGAAATGACGATCCTGACCGCGCTGCGCACCGCGGCAACAAGCGCGATGGCCGCGAAATGGCTGGCGCAGCCGGGCGCCGGGACGATGGCGCTGATCGGCAATGGCGCGCAGGCGGAATTTCAGGCGATGGCCTTCAAGGCGGTCTGCGGTATCCGCGAGGTCCGGCTATTCGACATCGACCCGGCGGCGACGGAGAAATGCGCGCGCAACCTGACCGGGCGCGGGTTGACGGTGGTGCCCTGCCACAGCGCCGAAGAGGCGATTGAGGGCGCGCAGATCGTCACCACCTGCACCGCCGACAAGCAGTATGCCACGATCCTGACCGATAACATGGTGGGCGCCGGGGTGCATATCAACGCGGTCGGCGGCGATTGCCCGGGCAAGACGGAACTGCACCGCGACATTCTGCTGCGCTCCGGCATCTTCGTCGAATACCCGCCGCAGACCCGGATCGAGGGCGAAATCCAGCAGCTCGCCCCAGACCATCCGGTCACGGAACTGTGGCAGGTCATCACCGGACAGGCGAAGGGCCGCACCGATGCGCGTCAGGTCACGCTGTTCGACAGCGTGGGCTTCGCGATCGAGGATTTCTCCGCGCTGCGCTATGTCCATTCCCGGCTGAAGGACACCGGGCTCTATCAGAACCTCGACATGATCGCGGACCCGGACGACCCGCGCGACCTGTTCGGCATGATCCTGCGCGCCGGTTGAGGCACCCCGGCGCGCCGGCCTGATAGGTCCGGAGCGCCGGTTAATCCGTCAGCAGCAGCCCCCGCCGGTGGGCGAGGTCGCTCGCCCCGGCGATCTTGCCGATCACCTTGCCGGGCCAGGCGTAGGGCTGGCTGTGGCGGGCGAAGAGGATGCCGTCGGTCTCGGCGGTCACCTCCACGCTGGTGCCCAGCGGGTCGATGATCGTGGCCACCACCTCGCCCGCGCGCAGGGTATCGCCCAACTGCCGGTGATAGGCGATCAGCCCGCCCGCGGGGGCCTTGACCTGCGCCATCGCGGTCAGCGGTGTCGCCTCGCACAGCGCGCCGGGCAGGCGGCCCGGGTTGCCCTCGATCATCCCGCGCCGTTCGAGGATGCGATAGAGCGCCGCCGCCTGATCCTCCGCCAGCCGCAGGTCCACGTCATCGTTGCTGCCCAGTTCCAGCGTCGCCGCAAGGCAGGCAGACGGCACCGCCGCCTCGGGCCGGGCGCGGGCCAGCGCCCACCATGGCCCGCTCAGCGCCTCGTCGAACGGATTGCCGCCCGACACCTCGGCCAGCAGCACGGCGCGGGCGTCGATCTCGGCGGCGATGTCCTGCGCGTCGGGCCAGAGCGGCGTGCCGGTATACATATGCGGCAGCGCCTGATTGTCGGCATGCAGGTCCAGCACCAGATCCGCATCATGGGCCAGCACCATCAGCCGGTGCCGCATCGCATCGAGCGCCGTTTCGGGCTGCATCGCCGCCAGCGCCGCGCCCATCGCATCGCGCACCATCGCCACGTTCTGCGCCGCATCGGGGCCGAGCGGCAGATCCGCCAGCGCGGGCGCGAGGTCGGGATAACCCCGGTTGAAATTCTGGCCGCTCGCGCTGTCGTGGCGGCCATAGAGGAACCCGTTCGGATGTTGCTCCAGGCCGAGCGGATTGGCCTGCGGCAGGATCACGATTTCGCCCGTGATGCGGTCCCCGGCGCGCTCCAGCATCCCGCGCAGCAGGTGCAGCGCCAGCATGCCGGGAAATTCATCGGCATGCAGCCCGGCCTGAAGATAGGCCTTGGGCCGCGCGCCGGGCGTGCCATAGCGGAAGGCGGTGATGCGGGCATCGCTGCCGGGCAGGGGGAATTCGAGCTTGTCCATCGGGGTTCCTTTCAACCGTGGCGGTCGCGGATGCTTTCCATGTCGAGATGCCCGCTGCCATCCCCCGCCGGGGTCCAGCGCAGGGCGATATGGGCCTCGACCTCGTGGCCCGGGCGGGTGTCGGTGCCGAAGCTGCCGCAACAATCGCTGATCACATCCTGCACCAGCCTGTCCAGTGCCTCCGTGGCGCCGGTGGGCGCGGCGCGGGTGATGGTGCCGGTCTTCAGGTCGATCACGTCGCCGGGCAGGGCAAAGGCCAGCCGGGTGCCGGGCGCGGTGAAATCGTCGCCCTGCAATTCGGTATGGGCCAGATCGACCTCGACCAGCACCGCCCCCGCCGCACCGATCACCGTGAGCCGCAGGCCGTCATGGCTCGCGATCACGCCGCTGTCTTCGAGAAGGCCCAGCCCGTAGCGCACGCCCTCCTCGGCGCAGGCCACGGCAAGCCGCCCGAGACGGCGCGAGGACGCAAGGTTCTGATCCACGATCGCCGCGCCGAAGAGGCCGAGCCCCTCCTGGATCACCAGCCCGCGCCGCCCCATATCCGACGCGATGCCGAAGCGCAGCGCCTCGTAGCTCGTCCCGCCCGCGACCATGAAGCCCGACAGCCCCGAGGCCGCGCCGCTGACCGCGATCACCATCCCCCCCGCCGCATGGGCGCAGGCGATGGCGCGCAGGATCGGTGTGACCTCGCCCCGGTGCAGCAGGGTTTCGATCAGCCGGATCTGATTGCCACCGGTGAGCAGGATCGTCTTCATCGCGGCGATCCGCCCGACCAGCGCGGCATCGCGCGACAGCCGTTCCACATTGTCGATGGTCAGGCCGAGGTCCACCGCCTCGACCCCCCGCGCCGCCAGCGCACGGGCATAGCGGCTGGCTTCGTCGCGCGGATCGGCGGAGGCGGCGGCGATGATTCCCACCGGCCCCGTGGCCTGTGCCGCGATCTCATCCATCAGCGCCTCGGCCCGCAGCGGTGTGGAGCCCAGCAGCATCAGCCGCGCGCCCTTCCCGGGCTTCACGCCGTAATCGCGGGCAAGCGCGGTACGCCGGTTCTCGGCCAGTTGCGCGGCGTTCAGCTTGCGCGTGCTCATGCTGGCCAGAAAGTCGATGGCGGTCATGCGGAAATCGCGGTCGCGCTCGAACATCAGCACCTTTGAGGCAGGCGCGCGCGCGAATTCGACGGTGGTGGCATAGCCGCCCTTCGGTTCGATCGCGCGGGCACGGTCGGAGGGATAGGTCTGGGGATCGCCCAGCACCAGCCGCGCCAGCAGGTCATAAAGCGTATAGGCGCCGAAGACATTGCGCAGCGAACGCGCGGGCGCGCTATAGGCGATGTCTCGCGGCGTCACCGGGCGCTTCTCCGGCCCGGGCAGGATCCGTTCCGCGCCAAGGTCGATGCTGTCGCCGTCATCGACATAGCTGAAGGCGATATTGTCGATCGCATGGCGGCGGCGGTCCTGTTTCGCCGGGCCCATGTCGAGCACGAAGGCGCCGAATTCGCCCACCACCTGCGCATGGCTGCCATCGACGAACAGCGCGGTGTTCTCATCGACGCCAAAGCCGCGCCGGGTGCCGCTCGCGGCCATCGCCACCACCAGCCGGCCAAAGCGGCCGCGCTTGATGAAATGCTGATCGACCATGCCCCAGGGGAAGAAGCCGAGCCCCCGGCCGAGCAGGATCCCCGGCTGATCCGGATCCGACACCGCGCCCCAGGTCGCGGCTTCGAGCGAGGTGCCCCCGGCGATCATCACCTCCGACATGATCGCGGCACCGGCGGAGGATCCGGCCACCAGCCCGCCCGCCGCATGGGCCGCGCGGATCGCCGCCAGAACGGGGCTGTCCACCCCCCAGGGCGCCAGCGCCCCGGTGATCAGCGCCTGATCGCCGCCGGTGAAGAACACGCTGCCGTAATCGGTGACCAGCGCCGCCACGGCGGGATCGCGCGCCGTCGCTGCTGCGCCTTCGCCGTAAACCGGGGCCAGCACCGCATCGAACCCATGCGCGCGGAACACCGCCACGGTTTCCGCGCCCACCGCCTCGGGTTCGCCCGAAGCGGTGGGGAAGACCACAATCCGCCCGCCCGAAAGGCGGTGCATCGCGGCATAGATCGCGTCGTTGTCGTCCTCCAGCCGGCCGCCGATCACGGCCAGCTTGGGGTTATTGCTTCTTGTCATGTCAGGGCGCGGGCGCAATCAGCACGCCGCGCTCGTCGGTGACGACGCGGTAGCCTTCGGGGATGTCGAAACTGTCCTGAAGGTGGCGGGCGGCGCGGTCCTCCTCGGGTTCCGCTCCGAAGGCGGGGGTGAACTGGATGATCTGCTTCCACGACCGGGTGATGCCTTCGCAGAAGAACAGGATCAGATCGTCCCGCTTCGCCATACTAAGCGCGGTGCCAAGGGCGTCCTGTTCTTCTTCCACGATCTGGATCGTGTCGGCGGGGACGCCATTCGCGATCAGCGCTTTGCGCATCAGACGGGGCATTTCATCGGGCGCGCGGTTGCGCAGGTCGTCGTCGCGGTGGCAGATGTAATGGTCGAAATGCCCCGCCACCTTGGCCGCGATGGCGAGCGCGTCTTCGTCGCGCCGGTCGCCGGGGCAGGTGACGCAGACGATGCGCCGCCCGCGCGGTTTCAGCCGGTCCACCAGATCGACCATCGCGCCCACGGCGGCCTCGTTATGGCCATAGTCCAGGATCACCCGGAAGCCGTGTTCGTCAAAGACGTTCATCCGGCCCGGAGACTGGAAGAAGGTGTTGTCAAAGGTGCGCAGGCCTGTGCGGATCTGGTCCAGCGTCTTGCCCAGGGCAAAGGCCATGGCGGCGGCGAACATCGCGTTTTCGACATTGTGGAGCGCCTTGCCCTCCAGCGTTGCCGGGATCAGATGCGTCCAGATCAGCGGGATCTGCGTGCCCTTGTCATAGATCACGATCTGATCGCCGTTGATCCCCTGTTCCAGCACCACCGCGCGCTTGCCGAGGCGAATATGTTCCCGCACCAGCTCGTGATCCGGGTTGCGGGTGACGTAAAGGATATGTTGCGCGGGGGAATGGCTGGCCATCTTCAACGTATATTCGTTGTCGGCGTTCAGCACCACGGTACCGCGCGTGACCTCGGCGATCACCCGCTTGACCCGCGCGAGACCATCGAGCGTATCGACGCCCCCGAGCCCGAGGTGGTCCGAGGTGACGTTCAGCACCGCCCCCACGTCGCAGAAATTATACCCAAGGCCGGAGCGCACGATGCCCCCCCGCGCGGTTTCCAGCACGGCAATATCCACCGCCGGATCGCGCAGCACCATCCGCGCGGAAACCGGGCCGGTCATGTCGCCCTTCACCGTGACGTTGCCGTCGATATAGACCGCATCGGTCGAGGTCTGCCCCACCACATGCCCCGCCATCTTGAGGATATGCGCCAGCATCCGGGCGCAGGTGGTCTTGCCGTTGGTGCCGGTCAGCGCGGCGATCGGTACGCGCGATTGCGTGCCCGGCGGGAACAGCATGTCCATGATCGCGCCGCCCACGTCGCGCGGTGTGCCCTCGGACGGCGCGATGTGCATGCGCAGGCCCGGCCCGGCGTTGATTTCACAAATCCCGCCGCCGGTTTCGCGATAGCTGCGGGTGATGTCGGAGGTCAGGAAATCCACCGCGCCGACATCGAGGCCGATCGCCCGGATCGCACGCTCCGCCATCAGCCGGTTGTCCGGGTGGATCGTGTCGGTGCAATCGACCGCCGTCCCGCCGGTGGAGATATTGGCGGTCTTGCGCAGATAGACTTCCTCGCCCTCGGGCGGCACGGTTTCGGGCGTATAGCCGCGCTCTTCGAGCAGGCGCAGCGCCTGCGCATCGAGTTCCAGCCGCGTCAGGACGTTTTCATGGCCGACACCCCGGCGCGGATCGCGGTTCACGATCTCGACCAGTTCCGCGATGGAGTGGCTGCCGTCGCCCTTCACATGGCCCGGCACGCGGCGCGCGGCGGCGACCAGGGTGCCGTTGACCACCAGCAGGCGGTGGTCGTCGCCGGTGATCATGCTTTCGACCACCACGGCGCTGCCCTCTTCGTCGGCGACGGCAAAGGCCGCCTCGACGCCCGCTTCGTCGGTGATGTTCACCGTCACACCGCGGCCATGGTTGCCATCGAGCGGTTTGACCACCACGGGATAGCCGATCCGGTTGGCCGCCGAAACGGCTTCGTCCGCGTCATAGACCAGCCGCTGTTTCGGCACCGGCAGGCCGAGATCGCCCAGCAACTGGTTGCAGATGTTCTTGTCCGAAGCGATCTCCACCGCGATATGCGAGGTGCGCGAGGTCAGCGCGGCCTCGATCCGTTGCTGGTATTTGCCCTGTCCGACCTGAATCAGGCTCGCATCGTTCAGCCGCGACCACGGAATATCCCGCGCCTCCGCCGCCCGCACCAGTTCCAGCGCCGAGGGGCCGAGGCTGCGCTTGTCCGCATAGCGCAGGAACCGGCCCAGATCCTCCGACAGATCCTCCGCCTCATCCTTGGCGATGGCGGCGAGCAGGTCGCAGGCGACTTCGCCCGCTTCAAGGCCGATGTCCTCGGAATCGAAGCTGTAGAACACCCGCCACAGATCGCCGTCCGCCTCGGACCAGGCCAGATCGCCGCGCTGCCCCGCCACGCGTTGCAGTTCCAGCGCCAGCTTCGCCAGCAGATCGCCCAGCGTGACCTGTCCCGCACAGGCCGCCGCCACCCAATCCGGATCCGCCGCCGCCCAGCCGGGCAGCACCGCCAGAAGCGGCTCCATCGCCGCGCCGCCCAGTTCGGCCAGACGCGCGGCATAGGCGGGCTTCACATCGACGCCCAGCCGGATCAGCGCCCCCCGTGCATGGACGTTCGGACCGACATAGACCGAGGTGGAGACGATATTCATGCGGAGTTCTTCCTTTTGTCCGTAGGGGGGTTATGCCGGTTCGGCCATGCGCGGGACGATCATGCGCGGCACCGGGGCGTGGCGCAGGATCTTGCCGGAGTTCGAGCCGACGAAGACCCGCAGGAACCCGCCCAGATGGCTCGACCCGATCACCAGAAGCTCCGCCGGATCCCAGTCCAGCGAAGCGACGGCGGATTTCCAGTTCCGCCCGTCGCCCAGAACCAGTTCGGGCTTGTCCGGGCCGGGCCAGGTCGCGCTGATCTGCTCATAGGCGGCGCTCGCCTGTTCGCGGAACTGGTTCGCCACCATGTTTTCCGCGTCATAGCCCGCGCCCGTCGGATACATCTGCCGGTCGCGGACGATGAAGGTCGCGAGCCGCAGCGGCACCCCGAAGCCCGTCGCGATTTCGCCCGCCTTCTGCGCCAGCTCGACCGAGCGGCGCGACGAGGCGATGGCGCAGGTCACCCGCGACACGCCCTGCGGCGGCGGAACATAGCCGCGCGGCGCGAGCACCACCGGCACCGAGGCGCTGCGCAGGATTTCCGAGGCGACGACGCCTTCCTGAAACCGTGTCGTCGGCGCCTTGCGCGAGGAGCCGAGCACGATCGCCCCGGCGCCGAATTCCGCCGCCGCCGCGATCAGCCCGTCGCTCGCCGTTCCGGCGTGGCGGGCGTGGAATTCGGCCTCGACGCCCTCGGGCGCGAATTTATGTGCCCCGGCCAGGGTCTTCGCGGCATATTGGTCCAGAAACCGGACATATTCCACATCGACCCGCGCGGGGGAGGGGTGATCCCACCCCCCCGGCAGCACCGTCACCACCACGATCGACCCGCCGGAGGACCGCGCGAGCCAGCCCGCGAGTTGCAGCGCCTCGGCCCCGCCCTTGTCGGCGGAATACCCCACCAGATATTTCATTGCGCCCCGTCCTTGCGTTCCAGCGCCGAATGCCGCGCCGAATAGGTGAAATACAGAACCGCCGCCAGGAACGCCCAGACCGCCGTCAGCTTGAACACGATGAACGACAGGCTGGAGATCAGGTAGAGGCAGGACAGGATGCTCAGGATCGGCAGCAGCGGAAAGAGCGGCACGCGAAAGCCGCGCGGCGCGTCCGGCTGGCGGTAGCGCAGCACGATCACCCCCGCCGACACCACCGCAAAGGCCACCAGCGTGCCCATGCTGGTCAGGTGCCACAGCACATCGGCCGGCATGAAGGCCGCCACCGCCGCCACGCAGCAGGCCACGATCAACGTGTTCGCATTGGGGGACAGCGTGTGCGGGTTCACCTTGGCGAAGATCGGCGGGAGCATCCCGTCGCGCGCCATGGCAAACAGGATCCGCGTCTGGCCGTAAAGCACGATCAGCGTGACCGAGAACACCGAAACCACCGCGCCCGCGGACAGCACGATCGCGGGCCAGGTCGAGCCGGTGATGTTCTGGAGGATCGTGGCAAGGCCCGCCTCCTGCCCCTCGAAGGCTTCGGTCGGCTGCGCGCCGAGCGCGACCAGCGCCACCAGCACATAGAAGGTCGTGACGATGATCAGCGCCAGCAGGATCGCCAGCGGCAGGTTCCGGCGCGGGTTCTCCACCTCTTCGCCCGCCGTCGAAACCGCGTCGAGCCCGACATAGGTGAAGAAGATCGCCCCTGCCGCCGCGCTGATCCCCGTGACGCCCTGCGGCGCGAAGGGCAGCAGACGGCTGCCGTCAAAGGCGGTGACCGCGATGGCGATGAACAGCACCAGCACCGAGAAGCTTGATCACCACCATGATCGCATTGGTCCGCGCCGATTCCGTCGCCCCGCGCATCAGGAGCAGCGAGCACAGGAACACCAGCACCGCTGCGGGCAGGTTGATCAGCCCCTCGCCGCCGAAATGCAGCGAATAGCCCTCGGCCACCAGTGGCGCCGACAGCATCCAGCGCGGCAGTTCCAGCCCGGTGGTGTTGTGGATCAGGTTGTGCAGATATTCGCTCCAGCCCACTGAAACGGCGGCGGCGGAGATGCCGTATTCCATGATCAGGCAGGCGGCGACCAGAAAGGCCACGCCCTCGCCCATTGTCACATAGGCATAGGAATAGGACGAGCCCGAGACCGGGATCATCGAACTCATCTCCGCATAGCACAGCGCCGTCAGCCCCGCCGTGATCCCGGCCAGCAGGAAGGAAACCAGCACCGCAGGCCCCGCGATCGGCACCTGTTCGCTCAGCACGAAGAAGATCCCGGTGCCGATCGTCGCACCCACGCCGAACATGGTAAGCTGAAAGAGGGTGATGGAGCGCTTGAGCTCGCCGTCATGCGCGCCGTGTCCGTCAACGACATTGGTCATGGGCTTCTTGCGCAGCAGGCGCCTGCCCAGGCTGGGTGTTCCGTTCATCTGTATCCCTGTTCGTTGTTTATTATGGTTCGCGCGGTGGTCCGCGGCATTTGTAAACGGAAGATTACCTCGGGGCAGGGGGCAAGTCCTGCCGTAGTTGCCCGCCGCGATGGAAAATTCCGCAAGCGATGAGCGTTTTCAGGGCAGGATCTGCCGGACCCGCCCGCAGATCGCCCCGCGCGCCCGCTGCGGCGCGGCACGCCCGGCAGAATCGGCTTGTGCTTCGCGCCGGGCGGGAGACAATTTAACGAAAAACAGGGGTGGCAAAATACGATGAAAGACAATGACGGCAGTGTGACACTGGACCAGATCGACCTGAAGATCCTGGAACGGCTTCAGGTCGATGGCCGCATGACCAATCAGGAACTGGCCGATTCCGTCGGCCTGTCGCCCAGCCCCTGCCTGAACCGGGTGCGGCGGATGGAGAAGGCGGGCGTGATCTCCTGCTTTCAGGCGCGGGTCGAACTGACGAAGGTCTGCCGCCATGTCGATGTGATCGCCGCCGTCACCCTGCGCGACCACGGGCTGAAGGATTTCAAGACCTTCGAGGATATGGTGACGGAGATGCGCTTCGTCGTCGAATGCACCAAGGTCAGCGGCCCGATCGACTACCTCGTGCGGTTCATCTGCCCCGATGTGGCGGCCTATCAGATGCTGTCGGATGAACTCCTCCGGCTGGGGCCGAAGATCAGCAACCTGTCGAGCTATATCGTGCTGCGAACGGTGAAACCCTTCCGGGGCCTGGCGCTGGAGGGGCTGGTCTCCCTGAAATAGGGCATGGGGTAGGGCGGGGAGGGACGATGCCTCGGCCTGCTCTCCGGACATACCGGGTCTTGAGGAGCCGCTCCTGCCGCTTCAACCCTGTCCTCCCGCCCGCTGGGGTGAAACGGAGTGGCTGAACCCGAGGCGTTCTGCGCCCCTGCGGGGATGAGCCGAAAATAAACGACACGGAACAGAACGAGCTGTTCCCCGCCCCTGCGGGGATGCCAAGTTCCGGGTATGGTCGGCCCTTGCCCTGTTCCCCGCACTGGGCCGGTTCGTCACATCGCGGTGGAGCGCAACGCGTCCTGTTCCCCGCCCCTGCGGGATGAACCGAACCGCTTGCGGATTGTCTGCGCCGTAATCCTCCGCTCACCAGAGGGGGTGAGCCAATGGCCATGGCCTCGGGAAGCCGGTCCCGTTCGCCACATCCGCTGGGATAGGCCCGGTGTCGCCAGCCTGCGCAGAAACGATTCCCCGCATCCGTGGGGAACCAACGGCATAGACAGCCGATCGCCGGTCCGGACACTCGGTCCCCCGCTTCCGGGGAGGGACACGCCTTCGGCAACGTCACGCCGTGAACCGCGCGCCTCGGTCCTCCGCTTCCGGGGGGACACTCTTCGTGCTGGCGGCTGCCGGGGCTTCGTTTTCTGCGTAGAGGGGGCATTCGCCCTCTGCGGCAAAGCAAAAGGCCGCCCCGGGGGACGGCCTTTTCGCTGGTTCCAGTAGGGTACTGGTGCCGGTGAAGGGACTCGAACCCCCGACCCCATCATTACGAATGACGTGCTCTACCAGCTGAGCTACACCGGCATTTCCATGAATGACCGAAACCGGTCACCCGACCCCGCCGACATGAACCGCCGGGATCCTGTGCGGGCAGTTAGCATGCCCGCACGGCGTTGTGTAGCCCTATTTTTCGTCCGGCTTGCCGTCCACCGGGGCTTCTGCGGCGGCATCGACCCAATCGGGGGCCGGTTCCGCCGGTTGCGGCTTGCCCACGATCAGCGGCAGCATCTCGGCCCCGTTCGGCAAGGGCATTTCGGTCTGGACCGGTTCGCGCCAGGTGAGCGTATCGAATCCGCCGCAATTGTCGCAGACCGGGGTCCATTCCGCCTGGATGTTGTGGCACTTGTCACAGCACCACTGCGGCCCGCGCGGCGCCGTCAGCGCCCGGGCGAGCCAGCCGCGCACCACCGCGTCATCCGCGCCTTCGCCCCGCTCGACCGCCGCCAGAATCGCCAGCACGCGCGCCGTGGGATGGGTTTCCGGCAGATCGCCCAGGGCCCGCCGCGCCGCCGGGAAATCCTCGACCGCAAGGGCGAGTTCGGCGCGCAGCAGCTTCGTTTCCTCGTCATCCGGACGCAGCGACAGCAGCTTTTCGAACCGTTTCAGCCGCGCCGCCGGATCCTCGTCGGGTACGATCGCGGCGAAGGCCGCCGCCAGATCCGGATGCGGGCGGGCTTCCCATGCCTTCAACAGCACCCGCGTCGCATTCTTCGGCTTGCCCTCGGCCACATAGGCGCGGGCCGCCAGAACCGCCGCCGGGATCAGGTCGGGCGAGGATTTGTTCGCGGCGATCGCGGCTTCGCGGGCCTCGATCGTGGCGCCCTCGGCAAAGACCTCCTTGGCTTCCTGAAGCGCCATCACCGCGTCGCGCCGCTTGTGGACATCCTTCGGCAACAGCCCCTGCCAGCGCTTGGCGTTGAGCACCTCGCGCGCGCCCTTCCAGTTGCCCTTCTCGGCCTGCAACTGCAACAGCGTATCCTGCACTTCGACGTGATTCGGCTTCAGGGCATAGGCTTTCTCGGCCAGTTTCAGCGCGGTATCCGTATCGCCATCCTTGAGCTTTTGCCGCATCAGGCCGCGGACGCCGACGAAACGGGTGCGGTCATCGCCCAGAAGCTTCTTGTAGACCTCTTCGGCCTTGCGGCTGTCCCCGGCCACTTCGGCGGCCTGCGCCGAGAGCAGGTTGGTCAGCTCGGGACGGTGCAGGAAGCGTTCCGCCCGCGCGGCCTTCGACAGCGCGAGCTTCCCCTCCCCGGAGGCGACGGCCAGCATCCCCTCGGCCAGCGCCTCATATCCCTTGCGCTCGCGGCTGCGGTCGAAATAGCGGGTGACCGCTGTTTCGTCGCCGTTGATGAAGCGCAGGAAGGCGACCAGCAGCCCGGTGAGTTTCAGCGCCAGCCAGACCAGCGCGAACAGCACCAGCGCCGCGATCACCGCAGACACCGGGCGCAGCGTATATTCGGTTCCGGCAAAAATCAGCCGCAGCCCCTGCGCGCTGTCGGCCAGATGCGCGCCGACGAGCGCGACCACCGCGACGATGGCGATGAACAGCGCGACCTTGATGAAGGACCAGATCATCGGTGTCCCCTCACTTCACGGATTGCGCAAGGTCGGCCACCGCCTGATCGGCGGCGATGCGCAACTGCGCCTGGGTGATCCAGCCCGACATCAGCGCCTGCCCGGCCTGGGGCAGGGCGCCGATCTCCTGGATCGCGCGGGGCAGGTCGCCATCGTCGACCGCGGCCTGGGCGCGCGACATCACCGCATCGGGGTCCGTGCCCTCGCGCGGGGTCAGCGACCGCGCCCCGGTCTGCGCCATCAGGAAGGCCCCGAGACGCTCGCCCAGCCCGGTGCCCGCCGCAGCCTTGCGCGAGGCAGTCAGCGCGGTGCGTGCGGCCTCGGGGAAAGTGGATTGCAGCACGGAGAGGCCGGGCACATCGGCTTTCAGCGCATCGGGCACGGTCAGCCCGGCGGCTTCGGCATCGGCGAGGGCGGGGGCCAGCGGCACCCCGGCCTGCAAGGCGGCAGCCACGCGCGCCGCCGCCGCCTGTTGCAGGCTGCGCCTGGCGGCGGCCTCGGCGGCGGAGCCGATCTGCGAGGCCTGGCCCTGTGCGCTTTCCAGTTCGGATTTCACCGCCGCAGCCGCAGCGGCGATCTGCGCCTGCACATCCCCGACATTGCCGACCCCCGAAAGTTGCGCGCGCAACGTGTCGATCTGCGATTGCAGCGCGGCGGCGCTATCGACGGGGGCGCCGCCTTCGACCACGGCGACGGGGCGGGATTCCAACGCGGTGATCCGGTCGGCCAGCGCCTTGACGCTCTCCTGAAGGGTGCGCATGTCGGCCGCATTCGCGTCGAGCGCGCCTTGCAGGCCGGTCAGATCGGCCGCCGGGGCGGGGGCGGCTTTCAGCGCCTCGACCGAGGCGGCTACCGCGTCGATCCGGCTGCCCTGCGCGCTGAGAGCCGAATCAAAGGCCGTGGTGTTGGGCTGCGGCGGCTGGATCCAGCCGGCAAGCTGCGGCGGCAGATGCGGGATGGCATAAAGCGTGGCCCCGCCCCCGATCAGCGCGGCCACCACGCCGCCCAGAATCAGCGCCCCGGCACCCGGCCCCTTGTGCACCACTACCGGCGCGGCAGGTTCGGGCTTCGCGGCCTCCGGTTCCGGTTTGACGGGCTCGGGGGTGGGTTCGGGGTCCGTAACGGGCTCCGGCTCCTTGGGGTCGCTGTCAGCGGGTTCGGACTCTGCGGGCGTGGAATCCTTCGGTTCCTCAGCCCAGGGGCCGGTTTCCGTCGAGTCCGGCGCGGCGTCATCGGCGACCGTTTCCGCGGGCGCGGCCGTTTCGGGCGCGGCGGTGACGGGCGGCACCTCGGGGGCCTCTGTGCCCTCGGTCGCATCGGTGCGATGAGTCGTTCGGTTTGCCACTGCTACTCCTCCAGTCTCGCGCGGATGCGCCGTGTTACGGGGGCAGTCTAGTGGCGGGTTTGCCGCCGCTCAACCCGCCTGATTCTTCAATAGCTGTGCTATGGCGTCCAGAATGCCGCCCTGATCGGGTGAGGGCGCGATTTCGAGCCGTTCGGCCCCCGTTTCGGCCCCTGTGCAGGCCCGCGCCGCCGCCCCGGAAATCGCCGCGATCCAGAGCATCGCCCGCGCGCCCCGTGCCGCCGCCGCGAACCGCGCCGCTCCGCGCGGCGAGAACAGCGGCACCAGAATCGGGCCGGGCCGGTCCAGCAGGCCGCGCGCCTGCGGCGAGAGGGGCAGATCCTGCTGCCGGTAGACGATGACCTCCGCCGTGGGCAGCCCGGCCCGGGTCAGTTCTGCGGCAATGGGCCGCGCGACCTCCAGGCCACGGGCATGCACGATCCGGCCCCGGGGCCGCTCGGACAGGATCAGCGCGCACAGGCCCCGCGCCTCACCGGGCCCCGTCACCACCCGAAAGCCGGCCGCGCGCGCCGCCTGTGCCGTGCGGGTGCCGACGCAATAGGCCAGCCGTCCAGCCCCGGGCACGGTCACGCCGCGTTCCGAGGTAAAGATCAGCACATCCGCCTGAGGCACCTCGGTGCCGGTCGGCACGATTTCCGTCAGGGGCGCGCTTACCACGGGCCAATCCGCGCCGAACCGCGCCCGGAAGGCATCGGCGAAGCGCGCGGCGGCTTCGGCGGGGCGGGTGACGAGAACGGTCGGGCGGGTGGTCACGGGCGGCCCCGGGATTGTATGAACACGCCCCCGGTGTTACCTGCGAAGATGAAACCGCGCAACCGGACCGCCATGAGCCAGAGCCTGACCTTCCTCGGCATCGAATCGAGCTGCGACGATACCGCCGCCGCGGTCGTGCGGCTGGAGGGGGGCACGCCGCGGATCCTGTCTTCGGTGGTGGCGGGGCAGGTGGCGCTGCATGCGCCCTATGGCGGCGTGGTGCCGGAAATCGCCGCACGCGCCCATGCCGAGAAGCTGGATATCTGCGTCGAACAGGCGCTGGCGGAGGCGGGGGTGACGCTGCGCGCGCTCGATGGGGTGGCGGTGACGGCGGGGCCGGGGCTGATCGGCGGGGTGATGTCGGGCGTGATGTGCGCCAAGGGGATCGCCGCCGGGGCGGGGCTGCCGCTGGTGGGGGTGAACCATCTGGCGGGCCATGCGCTGACGCCGCAACTGTCCGAGGGGCTGGGCTTTCCCTATCTCTTGCTGCTCGTTTCGGGCGGGCATTGCCAGTTTCTGACAGTGCGCGGGCCGGAGGAGTTCACCCGGCTGGGCGGCACGATCGACGATGCCCCGGGCGAAGCCTTCGACAAGACGGCGAAACTGCTGGGCCTGCCGCAGCCCGGCGGGCCGATGGTCGAGGCCGAGGCGGCGATGGGCGATCCGAAGGCGGTGCCGTTTCCGCGCCCGCTGTTGGACCGGCCGGGCTGTGACATGTCCTTTTCCGGGCTGAAGACGGCGCTGCTGCGCGCCCGCGATGCGGTGGTGGCGGAGCGCGGCGGGCTGACCCGCAAGGCGCGGGCCGATCTCTGCGCGGGGTTTCAGGCCGCCGTTTGCGACGTTCTGGCCGAGAAATCGCGCCGGGCTTTGGCGGCCAGCCCCGAGGTGACGGCTTTTGCCGTGGCGGGGGGGGTGGCGGCGAACCGGGCGATCCGGGCGCGGCTCGAAGAGGTTGCGGCACGGGCCGGGGTGCGCTTCGCGGCGCCGCCGCTCCGGCTGTGCACCGACAATGCAGCGATGATCGCCTGGGCCGGGATTCAGCGGTTCGTGGCCGGGCACCGGGACGGGATGGACCTGGCGGCGCGGCCGCGCTGGCCGCTCGACCGGGCGGCGCCGTCGATGCTCGGCTCCGGCAAGAAGGGGGCGAAGGCATGATCGCGGTTCTGGGGGCGGGGGCTTTCGGCACGGCGCTGGCGATCACGCTGGCGCAGAACGGGGCGGTGGCGCTCTGGGCGCGCGATGCGGACCATGTGGCGCAGATGCGCCGCACCCGCCGCAACGATCGCCGCCTGCCGATGGCGGAGCTGCCCGGGAATGTCAGCGTTACGGCGGAACTGCCGCAGGCGGAGACGATCCTTCTCGCCATGCCGATGCAGCAGATGGGGGCGTTTCTGGCCACCCATCGCGCGGCGCTGGACGGGCGGCGGCTGGTGGCCTGCTCAAAAGGGATCGACCTTGCGACGGGGCAGGGGCCGGTCGCGCTGATCCGGGGGGCCTGTCCGGGGGCGGTGGCCGCGATCCTGACCGGGCCGAGCTTTGCCGCCGATATTGCGCGCGGGCTGCCGACGGCGCTGACGCTGGCCTGTGCCGGGAAGGGCGCGGCGCTTCAGGCGGAACTGTCCACGCCGACGCTGCGGATCTATCGCACCACGGATACGGTGGGCGCCGAACTGGGCGGGGCGCTGAAGAATGTGATCGCGATTGCCGCCGGGGTGGTGATCGGGGCGGAACTGGGCGATTCCGCCCGCGCCGCGCTGATGACCCGGGGCTTCGCCGAGATGACGCGGCTGGCCGCCCGGCTGGGGGCGCGGCCCGAAACGCTGGCGGGGCTGTCGGGGTTCGGCGATCTGGTGCTGACCTGCACTTCGGCGCAGTCGCGCAATTTCCGCTATGGCGTGGCTTTGGGGCAGGGCGCGGGGTTCGACCCGAACACCACCGTCGAAGGGGTGGCGACCGCGCGCGCCGTGGTCGATCTGTCCCGCCGTATCGGCATCGAGATGCCGGTGGCCGCCATGGTCACCGCGCTGTCGGCGCATCGTATCACCGTGGCCGAGGCCACTCAGGCGCTGTTGACGCGCCCGCTCAAGGAGGAATGACCATGTATTTCGCTCTGCTCTGCCGTGACAAACCCGGCGCGCTGCAAACCCGGCTCGACAACCGCGAGGCCCATCTGGCCTATGCCAACGGCAGCGGCGTGGTGTTCCTGGGCGGGCCGCTGATCGAAGACGGCGCGATGGTCGGATCGCTGGTGATCGTCGAGGGTGACCGTCAGGTGGCCGAGACCTTCGCCGCGAACGACCCCTATGCCAAGGCCGGCCTGTTCGAGAAGCGTCACCATCACCGAATGGAAACGGGTCATCGGCTGATGGCGAAATGGCTGTTCAAATCCGAGCCCGACGTCTTTTCCTGGGATGACCTGGTTGCGAAGGGGGCCGCAGGGGAACAGTGGGACGGCGTGCGCAACTATCTGGCGCGCAACAACATGCGGGCGATGAAGCTGGGCGATCAGGGTTTCTTCTACCATTCCAATCAGGGCAAGGAGATCGTCGGCATCGCCGAGGTCTGCGCCGAGGCGCATCACGACACGACGACCGAGGATCCCCGTTGGGACTGTGTGGACATCCGCGCGCTGCGCCCCGTGGCGAACCCGGTGACGCTTGCCGATGTGAAGGCGGAGCCGCGGCTGGCGGACATGTCGCTGGTGACCTCGATGCGGCTGTCGGTGCAGCCGGTGACCGAGGAGGAATGGCGGATCGTCTGCGAAATGGCGGGGATCGCGCCCTGAACGGACCTGTTGGCCGGGGGCCCGGCCAACAGGAAACGGCCTATTCGAACCAGCCGCCGATCGACTTCACATCGCAGAATTCCTCGATGCCCCAGCGGCCGCCTTCGCGCGCCCGGCCCGAGGAGGACACCCCGCCGAAGGGCGCGCCATTGCCCCGGCTCTTGCCATTGGCGACGACCATCCCTGAGTGGAATTCCCGCAGGATGCGGTTCGCCCGTTCGGCATTCTGCGTCTGGACATAGTTGGTCAGGCCATAGGGCGTGTCATTGGCGATCGCCATCGCCTCTTCCTCGGTGTCGAAGGGCATGATCGACAGCACCGGGCCGAATATTTCCTCGCGCATGACCGTCATGTCGGGCGTGCAGTCGGCAAAGATCGTCGGGCGGACGTAATAGCCCTTGTTTAGCCCTTCGGGACGGCCCGGCCCACCGGCAAGGAGCGTCGCGCCTTCCTTGATGCCGCTTTCGATCAGGCCCTGGATCTTGTCATACTGGCTTTGGTTGATGACCGGGCCGATGTGGTCGCCCTCTTCGCGCGGGCTGCCGACGCGGGTTTCCTCGGCGGTCTGTTTCGCAATTTGCAGCGCCTTTTCATAGGCCGGACGTTCGACCAGCATCCGCGAGGGCGCGTTGCACGACTGGCCCGAATTCTCGAACATATGCCGCACGCCACGGCGCACGGCCTCGTCGTCGGCATCGGCAAAGACCAGATTCGCCCCCTTGCCGCCCAGTTCGAGGCAGACGCGCTTGAGCGTTTCGGCGGCGTTCTTGCTGATCGCGCGTCCGGCGCGGGTCGAGCCGGTGAAGGAGATCATCTCGACATCCGGATGGGTCGAAAGCTGCGTGCCCACGCCCGCGCCATCGCCGTTCACCAGGTTGAACACGCCCTTCGGCACCCCCGCCTGATCGACGAATTCCGCGAACAGAATCGAGGACAGCGGTGCCTCTTCGGAGGGTTTCAGCACCATCGTGCAGCCCGCCAGCAGCGCCGGGATCACCTTCAGCGTGACCTGATTCATCGGCCAGTTCCACGGCGTGATCAGGCCGACGACCCCCACCGGCTCATAGGCGATCATCGCGCCCGGGGTGCCGTCGCCGAGCGGGTGGATCCAGTCGAATTTCTTCGCCGCCTCGATGAAGCATTTGATGTGATAGGCCCCGGCCCCCGTCTGTGCCGCGCGGGCAAGCGTGATCGGCGCGCCCATCTCAAGGCTCATCGCCTGGGCCATTTCCTCGGCGCGGGCCTTGTAGATCGCGTAGATCTTTTCGACATAGGCCAGCCGTTCAGCGGGCGGAACGGCCTTCCAGCCGGGCAGGGCGGCCTTCGCGGCAGCGACGGCGGCCTCGGTATCCGCGCGTTCGCCGAGAGAGATCACCGCGCAGGGCTCTTCGGTCGAGGGGTCGATGACATGGTAATCGCGCCCCGCCAGCGGCGCGACCCAGGCGCCGTCGATGTAGAATTCGCGTTTCGTGAGCATGGGGATCCTCCTGTTTGCCCCGGAGCGTGCCAGCCGCCGCGCATGAAGGCAACGGTGGAGAAGGATTTTCCACCCAAGGGCCAGATGGCGATGATTTTCTCCTGAAGTATGGGGGCAATCTTCGGAGGGGATGAAACTTCCTTCTCCCTGACCTAGATTCCGCCCGGATTCGATACAGAGGGAGAGCAAGATGGCTCTGCGCATCAACGACACGGTTCCCGATTTCACTGCGCCTTCGACGGCGGGCGAGATCCGCTTCCACGACTGGCTCGATGGCCATTATGCGGTGCTGTTCTCGCATCCGCGCGACTTCACGCCGGTCTGCACCACGGAATTCTCGGCTGTGGCGCAGCTTGCGCCGGAATGGGCCGCGCGTGGCACCAAGGTCATCGGCGTTTCGGTCGATTCGGTCGAGGATCACGCGAAATGGAAGCATGACATTCAGGCACTCGGCGGCGCCCCCGCCGATTTCCCGATCATCGACGACACCTCGCTCACCGTGTCGAAAGCCTTCGACATGCTGCCCGCCGATTACTACCTGCCCGGCGAGGGCCGCACGCCCGCGCATTCGGCGACGGTGCGCACGGTCTACATCATCGGGCCGGACAAGAAGGTCCGCCTGACGATTTCCTATCCGATGTCGGTCGGGCGCAACTTCGCCGAGATCCTGCGCGCGCTGGATGCGGTGCGGGCGACGGATGGTGTGCCCTTCGCCACCCCCGCGAACTGGCAGCCCGGTCAGGAAGTGATTCTGGCGCTGTCGGTCTCGACCGAGGATGGCGAGAAGAAATTCGGCAAGGTGGAGACGAAGCTGCCCTATCTGCGCTTCGTGAAGCAACCGGCCTGATCCGGCGCCGGCGCTCCCCGCCGGGGAGCGCCGGTTGGCTCAGACCCCGGCGGCGACGATCGCGCGGGCGAGGACCGGAACGCTGTCCGTGTTCAGCCCGGCGATGTTCATCCGCGAATCCCCGACCATATAGATGCCGCTGTCGGTGCGCATCTTCTCCACCTGTTCCGGCGTCGCGCCGAGGCGCGAGAACATGCCGCGGTGGTGGGCGAGGAAATCGAACCGGTCGGAATTGGTCAGGCGGCGCAGTTCCTCGGCCAGCTGGCTGCGCAGGCCGAGCATGCCGGAGCGGACTTCTTCGAGCTCATCTTCCCACATCCGGCGCAGCTCCGGATCGGTGAGGATGGTGGTCACCACCCGCGCGCCGTGATCGGGCGCGAAGGAGTAGGTCTGCCGGTTCAGGAAGCCGAGCGTGTTTTGCGTCACCGCCCGGTTTGCCGCATCGCCCAGCACCAGCAGGCAGCCGGTGCGTTCGCGGTAGATGCCGAAATTCTTCGAGCAGGACGAGGCGATCAGCACCTCGGGCAGGCGCGTGGCCAGCAGGCGCGTGCCCGCCGCATCCTGTTCCAGCCCGTCGCCAAAGCCCTGATAGGCGAGGTCGATCATCGGCACGGCACCCTTCGCCGCCAGCAGATCCGCCACCGTCCCCCATTGGTCGAGCGTCAGATTCGCCCCCGTCGGGTTGTGGCAGCAGCCATGCAGCAGCACGAGGTCGCCCTTCTGCACGGCTTGCAGATCCGCGATCATCGCCGCGAAATCCACCGCCCGGGCCTGCGCGTCGAAATAGCGGTAGCTCTTGCGCGGCAGCTTCATGAAATCGAGGATCGTCAGGTGGTTCGGCCAGGTCGGATCGCAGACCCAGACGGTGGTGCCGGGATTGGCCATGCGCGCGATTTCAAACGCCATGCGCACGGCGCCGGTGCCGCCCACGGTCTGCAACGCCGCCAGCCGCTCCGCCGGATAGCCCTTGCCCAGAACCAGTTCCGCCATCGCGGCGTGAAAGGCCGGTTCGCCCGGCATCTGGGTATAGGTCTTCGTGGTCTCATTGTCCCAGATCCGCTTTTCGGCGGCCCGGACGGCGCGCATCACCGGCGTCACGCCCTGCGCGTTCTTGTAGACCCCGACCCCCAGATCGACCTTTTCCGTGCGCGGATCGGCGTTGAACATGCCGATCAGTTGCAGGATCTTGTCGGGGGCCTGCGGCGTCAGGGTCTGGAACATCATGCTTCTCCGGTTGCGACCTTCAGGTCGTTGTACATGCCCCATTCGGCCCAGGATCCGTCGTAAAGCGACCAGTCCCGCTTGCCGATGATCTCCAGCGCGAAGGCGAGGATCGCGGCAGTGACACCCGAGCCGCAGGAGGTGATGACGGGTTTCGTCAGGTCCACACCGGCGGCTTCAAACGCGGAGCGCAGGTCGGCGGGGGATTTCATCGTGCCGTCGGCGTTCAGCAGCTGGCCGAAGGGCAGGTTCTTCGCCCCCGGGATATGGCCCGAACGCAGGCCCGGGCGCGGCTCCGGCGTGGCGCCGGTGAAGCGGTCATGCGCGCGGGCATCGACGATTTCATGGTCGCGCAGCTTTGCGGCATGGGCCACCTGCGTCACGTCACGCACCAGCGCCGCCTGACGCTGCACCGTCATGTGGCGGTCGCGCATCACGGGGGGCAGGTCTTCGGTCTCGCGCCCCTCGGCGATCCATTTCGGCAGGCCGCCGTCCAGCACGGCGACATCGGTCTTGCCCATCAGGCGGAACAGCCACCACACGCGCGGCGCGGAAAAGATCCCGGCCTGATCGTAGATCACCACCTGATGGCCGTCACCCACGCCCATCGCCCGCATCCGGGAGATGAACTTTTCCGGCGGCGGCGCCATATGCGGCAGCGAAGACCGGGTGTCGGAAATCTCGTCGATGTCAAAGAACCGCGCCCCGGGGATATGGGCGCTGTTGTAGCCCGCCTTCGCATCCTTGCCGGAGCCGGGCATGAACCACGACGCATCGAGAATCCGAAGATCCGGATCGTGCAAATGGGCAGCCAGCCAGTCGGTGGAAACAAGCGTTTTCGGATCATCCATCGCATCACCCTCCCGGTTTCCCCTTGTGTTAGCGGGAAGGCCGGGGGCGGGCAAGGGCGCTAGAGGCTTTGCTTCAGCAGGCGCTGTTTCTGGCGGTCCCAGTCGCGCTTGGCTTCGGTCGCGCGCTTGTCGGCGAGCTTCTTGCCGCGCGCGGTGCCGATCAGCAGCTTCACCCGGCCGCGGTCGTTGAAATACATCTTCAAGGGCACGATGGTCATGCCCTTGCGCCCGACATCCTGCCACAGGTTCGACAACTGCCGTTTCGACACCAGCAGTTTCCGGCGGCGGCGTTCCTCATGGCCGAAGACGCCCGCTTCCTTGTAGGCGGCGATATAGGAGTTGATCAGCCACAGCTCGCCCCCTTCGATCGAGGCATAGCTTTCGGCGATATTGGCCTGCCCGCGGCGCAGCGATTTCACCTCGGATCCGGTCAGCACGATGCCCGCCTCAAGGTCGTCCTCGATGGCGTAATGATAGCGCGCCTGCCGGTTTTCGGCGATCAGCTTTGAATTGGGGTCGTGTTTATGGGCCATGATCCCCCGGAGATAGGCGACGGGGGCGCATCTGTCCAGTCGGGTCACATTTGCGAAAGCAGGACATTTTCGATGCGGCACTGGCGCCGGGTCGCGCTATCCTGTGCCGCGAACCGGAGGTGAGCGATGCGAAAGACGCCGACCTGGGCCGATGTGACGCCGAAAGCGCAGTTCCTGCGGCGGCGCGAGGTGCTGGCGGGGGCCCTGGCCGTCGGGCTGGCGGGGCCGGCGGCGGCGAGGATAGACGCGCGGCCCTCGCCGCTGTCGACCGAGGCGAAGCCGAACACCTACGAGCAGATCACCTCGTACAACAACTTCTACGAATTCGGCTGGGACAAGGATGATCCGAAGGCCCATGCCGGGCGGATGACCACGGATCCGTGGTCGGTCGAAATCGGCGGGCTGGTCGAGCGCCCCGGCAGCTATGCGCTGGAGGATGTGCTGCGGATGGCGCCGCTGGAGGAGCGGATCTATCATTTCCGCTGTGTCGAGGCCTGGTCGATGGTGATCCCCTGGATCGGGCTGCCGCTCTCGGCGGTGCTGGATCGGGCGGGGGTGCGGCCGGGGGCGAAGTTCGTGGCCTTCGAGACGCTCTACCGTCCGTCGGAGATGCCGGGGACAGGAATTGACTGGCCCTATGTCGAGGGGTTGCGGCTCGATGAAGCGAGGCATCCGCTGACAATTCTGGCCTCGGGGCTTTATGGCGAGGCGCTGCCGAAGCAGAACGGCGCGCCGCTGCGGTTGGTGGTGCCGTGGAAATACGGCTTCAAGTCGATCAAGAGCATCGTGAAGATCACCCTGACCGAAGACATGCCGCCGACCTCGTGGAACCGGTTGCAGCCGAGCGAATACGGTTTCTATGCCAATGTGAACCCGGCGGTGGACCATCCGCGCTGGAGTCAGGCGACGGAACGGGTGATCGGCGCGGGGCTGTTGGCGGCGCGGGTGCCGACGCAGCCGTTCAACGGATACGCGGATCAGGTGGCGGGGCTTTATCAGGGTATGGACCTGCGGACGTTCTACTGATGCGGCGGATTCCTGTCTGGGCGGTCTATCTGGCGGGGCTGATCCCGCTGGGCTGGGTGCTGTGGCTGGTGGTCTCGGGGCAGATCGGCGTCGATCCGGTGAAGGAGATCGAACACCGGCTGGGCAAGATCGCGCTGTGGTTCCTGATCGGCGGGCTGGCGATCACGCCACTGCGGCGGTGGGCCAACCTGC
>NZ_JASGKI010000004.1:1985000-1998616 GCF_047600745.1 Paenirhodobacter sp.
GAGATACCACCCTTCGCACTCTTGATGTCTAACCGCGGCCCGTTATCCGGGTCCGGGACCCTGCATGGTGGGGAGTTTGACTGGGGCGGTCGCCTCCCAAATCGTAACGGAGGCGCGCGAAGGTAGGCTCAGACCGGTCGGAAATCGGTCGTTGAGTGCAATGGCAGAAGCCTGCCTGACTGCAAGTCTGACAAGACGAGCAGAGACGAAAGTCGGTCATAGTGATCCGGTGGTCCCAAGTGGGAGGGCCATCGCTCAACGGATAAAAGGTACTCTGGGGATAACAGGCTGATGATGCCCAAGAGTCCATATCGACGGCATCGTTTGGCACCTCGATGTCGGCTCATCTCATCCTGGGGCTGGAGCAGGTCCCAAGGGTATGGCTGTTCGCCATTTAAAGAGGTACGTGAGCTGGGTTTAGAACGTCGTGAGACAGTTCGGTCCCTATCTGCCGTGGGTGTAGGATACTTGATGGGAGTTGCCCCTAGTACGAGAGGACCGGGGTGAACGATCCACTGGTGGACCAGTTGTCGTGCCAACGGCAGTGCTGGGTAGCTATGATCGGACAGGATAAACGCTGAAGGCATCTAAGCGTGAAGCCCCCCCAAAAACTAGGTATCCCTTGAGGGCCGTGGAAGACCACCACGTCGATAGGCCGGAGATGTAAGCGCGGTAACGCGTTCAGTTGACCGGTACTAATTGCCCGATTGGCTTGATTTGATCCAGTAGCAGCAAGGCTACAATCAATAAGCATGCATACTTATGTGAACAGGACTTGGACAAAGGCTTCTTCCTCGGTTTGGTGGTCATAGCGCTGGCTAAACACCCGATCCCATCCCGAACTCGGCCGTTAAGGGCCAACACGCCAATGGTACTGCGTCTCAAGACGTGGGAGAGTAGGTCACCGCCAAACCTAGAAAGAAGCCACGTTCTCTCAATACGATCAAAAACCAACAGACAAACATCGGCGCGGGGTGGAGCAGCCCGGTAGCTCGTCAGGCTCATAACCTGAAGGCCGCAGGTTCAAATCCTGCCCCCGCAACCAGAATTAGGAAACAATGCCAAAGACTTACACGCCGCCCCAAGGGGCGGCTTTGTGCGTTCCAGATTTCAACTCAACGCCTGCTCAACAAAACACGCCTCGATGGGTGTCAGCCGAGGCTGGGCATGATAGTCCTTGGACATTGAGCGGAGGAATCGGGGGCGGGCTTGCCAGACGGATTTATCGCATTCGAACTCGACCTGATGGGCGCGGTGATGAACCAGCTTGTGCCCTCGCTCGACGCCATGGCGAGCGCGCCGGTCTCGCTGGCGAATACTCAGGCGCTCCCTGATGCTCAAGGCGTCTACCTTCTGATCTATGACGGGCAAGTTCGGTATGTGGGCAAGACCGATGCGGAGGCCGGCCTGCGGACGAGGTTGTCCCGGCATGCTCGCAAGTTCGAACAGCGGCGCAATGTTCGGCCAGAGGACGTGCAGTTCAAGGCGGCGCAGATCCTCGTTCTGACCGCGATGGATATCGAATCCCGCGTGATTGCTCACTATGGGTCCGAGTGGAACGGCTCTGGTTTTGGATCGAATGATCCGGGTCGCGAGCGCGAGACGACAGCCAAGCCGCCGCAGGGATTCGATGCCCGTTTCCCGATCGACATTGATCTTCCGCTGGAAGTCCTGCCAGAAGGAGAGCGATCCGTTCACGAGGCCCTCGTGTCATTGAAGATCGCGCTGCCCTATACGCTGCGATTTGAACTCGAACCAGGTGCTCGCGGCAGTCATGCGTTTCGCACTCGACCCCACCCTGATCTGGCGGCTTCGAGTGTCAATATTCCAGCGAGGCCGTTGACCGTTCGGGAAACAATGCAATTGATCGTTCAAGCCCTGCCCGAAGGCTGGCAGGCGACGTATTTCGCGAGCCATATGATCCTTTACAAGGAGGCAAGGGCTTACGCCCACGGGCAGCCGATCTAGGCGGCTTCCAGCTTTGCCTTGACGCCCGCCGCGACGATTCGCGCCAATTGGCAGGGGACCGCGTTCCCAAGTTGGCGCATGGATTCGGTCCAGGAACCGTGAAACACCATGTCATCGGGGAAGGTTTGCAGGCGGGCGCTCTCGCGAACGCTGAAGTAGCGCACCGATCCATCGGGCCGACGCAGCATGTTCTCGCCGCCGGGAACCCCATGAACACCAGCTTTCAGGGTCTTGGCCGGTTCGTCCAGAGGGCTGCCGGTGTGCCCTGGATATGACCTGGCACCGGGCTGCAGGCGATGGTCATGAAAGCGAAGCGCGGAACCTGGGGCTATTTCCGGGTCGGGCAGGTCCGAGATCGCGTCCCGAACCGTCTGCCAAGGCTCCATCATTGGGGCTTCCGCGATCCTGAGCGCGCGAGTCTTAGCCGCCCCGCCTTCCGGTCGGTGTTTCTTGGCCACGTTGTGGAGATCCCAATACACTGTATCTCGCCATTGCGACCAGAGAAGCGCGTCCCGAGAATGGGTTTCGGCGGGGAAGTGCCATTCTATGCCGGTATCAGCCCGAAACCCAACGATGAAAACCCGCTCGCGGCGTTGCGGGACGCCATAGTTTGCCGCATTCAGGACGCGCATGATCACCCGATAATGGAGACCAGTCTCGCCGCCGCGAGTATGATGATGTTCGAGACGCGCAAGATGCGTCAGCCATTCCTCGTCCGGTCTCGCGACAAGTTCGGGATAGGTCAACTGCAAGCGAATGTATTCAAGATAGTTGGCGAAGCTGCTGCGCGTCAGTCCCTTAACGTTCTCGAAGATGAACGCGCGAGGTTTCAGTTCTCGCACCGCGCGGATGGCCTGGGGGAACATGTCGCGCTTGTCGAGGAATGCCTGATGCCTGCCGCCCATCGAGAACGGTTGGCAGGGTGGGCCGCCGGTAACAAGATCGACGGAGCCTTCGACCGAGGTGAAGTCGAACTGTCGGACGTCACCTTCATGAATCGGCCAGTGCTGGATCGGATCAAGGCCGCGGGTCTTGTTCTCCCGCAGCGTGTCGCAAGCCCAGCGATCCCAGTCCATGACGGCAGCAGGCTGAAATCCGGCTTGGCTGACACCTATACCAAGACCGCCAGCCCCCACGAACAACTCCACCGATTTCATCATTGCAGAAACTCCCGGATCTTCGCCTCAAGCAAACCTCGTTCGCGTGTCTGGCACTCCCAGATGACCAGAGTTTCCCAGCCAAGGTCCGCGAGACGCGCGAGGTTGGTCTCGTCACGTTTTCTGTTTGTTTCAAGCTTTGGCAGCCAAAAGTCCAGCTTGGATTTGGGGAGGCGGGCGAGCGGGCAACCGGGATCCGGGTGACGATGCCAGAAGCACCCGTGCACGAAGATTACTTTGCGTCGAGAGGGGAACACCAAGTCGGGGGTGCCAGGAAGGTCACGACGGTGGAGCCGAAATCGGTAGCCAAGGCCATGGATCATGCGACGAACCAGCAGTTCCGGCTTGGTGTCGCGCCCGCGCACCCGGCTCATGCGTTCGCTGCGCTGCTCGGCGGTGAGGGTGTCCATGTCTTAGAGTGACCCGCTTCCCCTGGATTGTCGAGCGTCGAAAGCTGGTGGATATCGCGATCCGCCACAACGGAAAAAGGCGGCGCTATGCGCCGCCAAGTTGGGTTGATAAAATTTCCGCTCGCCGGGCCGCTAATGCAGGGCGCGGGGAGACGACTGAGTCATCAGTTACTTCGGCAAGCTACGCCAATGGGCGCAGACATGCTCGATGCAACCGAACCGTTCACGCTCGTAAGCGTGGATCCAGATGAATCCGGCCATGCCCTTCTCCTTCTCGGAAGAGGGTTTCGCTTGATGCGGGCCGCGATTTGTGGAATACTCTGTTTGCACACAGGAGGATTTCCACGGGTCTCGGCCCGCGCTGATTTCCGCCTATCTGGGAAGCCAGGCCGTTAGGTCTGGCTTTTTCCGTTTAAGGTCACGCCGTGCCGGGCAGATGGCAACGCGACGGACCCCGGTATCTTCTCATGGCAGTCTCCGAATCTTGCTGGTGGGTGGCTCCATGCATACGTACATACCGGATTGACGGTAGGCGCACAAGCGTTTACGAACGGATTGATGGCTGATAAATGCACTTGACACCACCGCGCGGCCAAAAGGGGAACATTTGCGATGGATATGATCGCTCGTTTGCGGGCTGAGCGACAAGCACTTGTGGCTCGCCTAAGTGAAATTGACAAGATTTTGGCGCAGTACGAGCAGATCGAACGTGCTGCGCAACAGCTACTAGGTGGTCATCCACCGATTGATTCCCAGGCGATGACGGCAGAACCCGTAGAGCATGATGCGCCACCTACGCCAGTCGCGTTGCCCGACCGGGCAGTCAGTGCAAAGAACAAGACCCCGATAGATGAGTTTGAGCAGGCGGTTATCGACGTGTTGGAAGAGACCGCCGCCCCCATGGATCGTGTGCAACTCTATGGCGCACTGACGGAGCGAGGCATCGTGATCGGCGACGGTGATCGTGACAAGGAACTCAACGCGCTATCAGCAAGGGTCTACCGCATGACGCAAGCGGGTAGGCTGACCAGTCGCCGTGGGCAGGGATACAGCCTGAAAACTGATGGTGATGTTGATGACCTTCATCACGGTCCTCAACACGAGGCCGTTCCGCTGCATCAAGAGGCGCAAGAGGCAGACGATCGTGACGACGATCTGCTCGCTTGACGTCATGTCCCGCAGCTTCAGTTTACACACGCTCGCGCCTGCCTCCGCATGACGTGGTAATCGGCGAGCATGCTCTCGATCGCCGCGCCGGCCGGCAGCGCCTCGACCTCGGTCGCCGCTCGTTGCTGAAACTCGGCAGGATACTCGAACACCGGCGGGCAGGCGGCGAGGTCAGAAGCCACCCTTGCGCAGCCGCTCGACAAGATCGTCACGATCCCGAGGACGATCAGCCCCGGCTTCCAGCATCCGGCGGTTCGCATCGTTGGTCCTTTCGAGGGTCTCGAGGCGCTCGGCCGCTCGCCCGGCCTTCTCGCCGGTGCGCCGCGCTCCGAGGATGAACAGGAGGATGGCGGCGGCGAGGGCCAGCCAGGGCAGCGCCCGCCGCCACAGAGAGACGAGGACGGCGATCACCGCCGCCCCCTCTTCCAATCGTCCAGCCGGGCGTAGATCGTCACCGCGATCCCGGCCAGCGCCAGCGCAACGAACGCCCAGCGGAGCGTGTCGAGGTGCGCGATCATCGGTTGGACAGATCCCTGCGCCTCGGCCAGCGCATCCCGCACCACTGTTGTCCGGCGTGGAATAAGGACCCCGCTTCTGGGGTGATCGGCATCCAAACGGGGGTCTGACGCAGATTTGGTGGAGGTGAGCTTCGATCTCGCTACATTTTGGCCTTCTTTCAGGGAGGCTACCGATGGCGTCATGGTTTTCACGCCGAGATTTTCTGCCGGCAGGGCTTACGGCCGATCAGATCGAGCTCGATGGCAATACGATCCGTATCCATGCCCGCTCTTCGGCGGCTGCGGCCGCCTGTCCACATTGCGGGAGCATTTCGGAGCATCTCCACAGTCGGTATCGACGTCGCCCGGCCGATGTTCCTGCGCATGGGCGAGCCGTGGAAATCGTCTTGCAGGTTCGTCGCTTTCGCTGCCGCGCGTCCAGCTGTCCCGCCCGGATCTTCGCCAAACGGTTCCCGTACGGCGTCACCCAACCGCATATGCGACGCACCTCGCGCTTGCAGGATCTTGTGCGCCACCTCGGCCTTGCCCTCGGCGGACGACCTGCTCAGGCGCTCGCCCGGCGCCTTCTGGTGCCGGCAAGCAAAGACACGTTCTTGCGTGGGGCGCGGAACCTGATGGGCCTCGCCTCCGAACCCCCGCGTGTGATCGGCATTGATGACTGGGCATGGCGCAAGGGGCAGCGTTACGGCACGATGATCTGCGACCTGGAACGGCGGCAGGTGATCAACCTGCTGCCCGATCGCGAGCCTGCCACTGTGGAAGCGTGGCTCCGCGCGCATCCCGGCATCCGGATCATCGCCCGCGACCGCAACGGCGGCTATGGCGGGGCTGCCACCCGCGCCTTGCCGGAGGCGGTTCAGATCGCTGATCGCTGGCATCTGCTGGAGAATGCAAGCGCCGCGTTCCTGGCGGCCGTGCAGCGCAGCATGCCCGTCATCCGCAGGGCGATCGGGGCGAAGACGTTCGATCCCGCGCTGTTGACGGCAGCGGAAAGGCTGCAATACGAAGGCTTTCGGCGTCGCCAGCA
The DNA here is from genome assembly GCF_047600745.1 of Paenirhodobacter sp. Taxonomy (GTDB): domain Bacteria; phylum Pseudomonadota; class Alphaproteobacteria; order Rhodobacterales; family Rhodobacteraceae; genus Rhodobacter. The sequence goes on from NZ_JASGKI010000004.1 coordinate 1,991,248, forward strand.
AACCAATCGGATGGTGAGGACGATGGCCGATGAGGGCCTGCCCATCAAGCGTATCGTCCGCTCGACCGGCCTCAGCCGCAAGCTCGTTCGCCAGATCCTGCGTGGCAAGCGCGAAGATGTCTTCCGCATCCGCGAAAGCAGTCTGACACCCTGGCTGCCACGGCTGGAGCGGGAATGGAACGGCGGCTGCCGGAATGGCTCCGAGCTTTGGCGCCGCCTCAGGGAGGATGGTTTCCACGGCAGTCTTCGGGTCGTCGGGGAATGGGCAACACGCCAGCGCCGCGCCGGGCAAGCCGTGCCAAACGGGATGGGGAAATCGCCACCAGCCCGCAGGATTGCGCGGCTCCTGACCATGGGGCGGGATCACCTGTCCAGAGCCGATGCACTTCAGGTCGCGCAGATCGAAGCGGCATCGCCGGCCCTTGCGACCGCCCGGGCACTCGCCGACAGGTTCACGGAGATGGTTCGAAACGGGCGTGAGGATGTCTTGGCCAGTTGGCTCGATGAGGCGGCAGACAGCATGATCGCGTCCTTCGCCCGTGGCCTCCGCAGCGACTGCGCCGCCGTTGCCGCCGCCCTGCGCGAACCTTGGTCGAACGGGCAGACAGAGGGGCAGATCAATCGGCTGAAGACCCTCAAACGACAAATGTATGGCCGCGCCAATAGCGATCTGCTCAAGGCAAGGCTCCTCGTGCCAGCATGAACGCGGAAATGTACCAACTTTGAGTCAGACCCCCTTTGGGACGCCGATAGGGGGGCACCATTCAACGCCGATTGACAGCTTGCAGCGGAACGGGGTCTGGGGTGAGGAGACCGCCTCGCAGAAGGTCGAGCACTTCGGGCGTTGGTTCGGTGCCTTCGCCGCTCCGCCGGGAAGCGAGGTCCAAGGCTTTGGCGCCGACCCGAAATCGCGGACCTTCGCCATGATGATCTTCCCTCAAGTCTGTGACTGGTATCTGCAATGGCGCGAGCGCCGCCGGGGCTTTTACACCAAGTGGGAGATCGACCTGCTGTCGATCGCCGCAGCTTTCTGCCGAGAGGAAACTGGTTGGCTGCGCCAGACGCCAGGCATGACGGCGCATCGAAACCCGATATGACCGGTGTCGGATCCTGTTCCTCTCCGCATACGCTTTCTGCGCAACCGTTATCTATTGGTTGCGGATCATGACTGTAGCAATGTATCGTGATATGCCGTATTATACAACGGCATGCCTCGTGAGGGGGCCGGTTGGCTGGCGCGGGCCGTGAGTTCAGGGAGGGGCCATGGCACAATTGGTTTTCGTGCATGGAGTTGCGACGCGCGACACCCCGGAATATCGCGCGGCAATCGCCAATCGCAACGTGCTGTTCCGCGAGTTACTGTTCACAGGCAGTAATGTTGACATCCTATCGCCGAACTGGGGGCAGTACATTCCGGCGATCGATCAAGGGGTCTTCGAAACCGACCACGGGGTCACGACGTACTCGCAATGTCGGCGATACCACCAGTCTCGGCGGGGGGCTTGCCGGTGGCGGTGCCGACGGTGTGGTTGGCGACGTCACGATTGGAGCCATTGGCAAGCAGGATCCGGTCGCGGCCCTGTCGGCGATCTGCTCTGAGATCGCCGACAGGGCTGCTCGTGAACAGCGGGACCTTCTGCCGAAGGAGCTTCTCGCGTTCCAGAAAGCCGCGGAACTCATCGCAAACGAACGGGCGGGGGAGATTTTCGCGGGCGATGCCAGTTCCTCCTCGATCGGCGATCTGCTGACGGCGGATGCGCCCGCTGAATTCGGGATCGGCAACTCCATCCTCGATGCCGTCAGCAAGGTGACGGACTACGTTCGCAATGCCGTCTCGACGCTGGGCTTCGACGCTGTCCGCGGCAAGCTGTCGCCAGCGGTCGGTCTCTTCATTGGCGATGTCTTCGTCTACCTCAAGGAAGGCGAGATCCGGCAGAAAATCCGTGCCGAGGTACGCGGGATGCTCACCAAGGCCCACGAGGCTGCAAAAGCAGGGAGGGGCCCACTGGTGATTGTCGGCCACAGCATGGGCGGCGTCATTCTGGTCGACATGCTGACCAATCCAGGCGCGTCGCAGCTTCCCGCTGATCTTTCGGTTGACGCACTGTTGACGGTCGGGTCGCAGCCGGGTTTCTTCGCGACGCTCGATCTCCTCGCGCCGAACCCGCCGAACGGGTCTCCGCGCCGACGGCCGGACTGCGTGAAAAACTGGCTCAACGTGTTCGATCCCATTGATCCGCTGGCATTCCGCACCGACATGATCTTTGAGGATGCGGAGGACTTCGCGTTCAACTCGGTGACCGGCATCATCGAAGCACATTCCAAATACTTCCAACGACCGCAATTCTACGCGCGCTCCCGCAAGAGACTGCGCGAGCTCAAGGTGCTGTGAGGGCGCGATGACGTTGCTGATCAACCGCGATGTCGATGGCCCCAGGACACACGCCTTTGTTCTCGGCGTCGGCAGCTACCCGGCGGCGAAAGTCGGTGTCGGCGTGCTGCAGAGCCTGCAGAAGGTTCCGGACCTACCGAGCGCGGCCGACAGCGCTAGAGCGTGTTTCCGTCAATCAGCCTCATATCCTGCCGCTCTGAAGTAGTTGTAGCACTCCTCTTCCGAGAAGAGGTTGCAGAGCTGTCCGACGGCATTCCATAGCTGATCGTAGGTTCGTGCGGCTGCCTTTCGGATCAGGGATTTCAGCTTGGAGAACGCCATTTCGATGGGGTTAAGGTCGGGGCTATAGGGCGGCAGAAACAGGAACCAGGCGCCAATGCCGCGCAGGGCGGTCGCTGCGCCGGGGCTTTTGTGGCTTGAGAGGTTGTCCAGGATGACCACATCTCCGGGGCGCAGGGTCGGCACCAGCTGTGTTTCGATGTAAAGGGTGAACACCTCGGCGTTCATTGCGCCGTCGAAGACCCACGGGGCGTCCAGCCGGTCATGGCGCAAAGCCGCAACAAAGGTCTGGGTTCGCCAGTGGCCGAACGGCGCGTGATCGACCAGGCGCTGCCCGCGCGGCGCCCAGCCGGTGGGCTTCGCCATGTTGGTCTTGATCGAGGTTTCGTCGACGAAAGCCAGCCGTTCCAGATGATTGGCCATGAATGTCTGGCGTTTGGCAATCCAGATATGTCGCTTGTCGGCGACGTCCTTGCGCTTCTGTTCAAGCGCCTGAAGATCTTTTTTGTGTGTCAGACCCGCCAGACGGTGGCGCGGTGGACGGCGATGCCATGCGTCTCAGCCAGCTCCGCGACCAACTCGTCGAGCGTGATCTCGCCCTTGGCGGCGACGCGGGCCTCGATCCACTCGGTCGCGCCCGTCAGCTTGCCCTGCCCGCCGCCGTTGCCTTGCCGCCGCGGCGCCAGCGACCCGGTTTCATGGCGGAGCCGGACCAGATCGTTGACGAATTTCGGGGACACCCGGAAATGACGCGCCGCTTCGCGGTGCCCATGGCCTCCATCGACATACCCAACAACTCGCGTTCGCAACTCTATCGGATGTGATTTGCCCATCGGCGACCCCCATATCGGCTTCAACAGAAGGGAATCACAACACAACCAAGCTGGGAAGCATGAATCCGAAAGGCAGAAACACGCTCTAAGCTTGTCACCGACTGGCTAATCGAGAATCAGGATCGGCTGGCCGCGTCGCTTGCAACGCTGGAGGTGCTGATCTCGGACCCCGGCCAGCCCAATAACCGGTATCCTTGGCAGCGCGGGCCAGTTGATGCCGCGACTGCGGAGAATGTGGGCACGAAGGGGTTCGCGTGGTTCAAGCGAGCGACCGCAAGGCAGGGCGACGTCGCGTTCTTCTATTGCTGCGGGCACGGAGCTTCGCACGATCAGGATCCGGTTCTGTTTCTCGAGGATCTCAACGGCGATGAACGCAACGCGTGGACGCACATCAACCTAGCGTTTCCCGCACAAGCCTTCCGCAAGTCGAAGACGGTTTCCGCCTTATTCCTCTACTCCGACGCCTGCGGGGAGTTGATCCCGGAAGTCGAACTTGTCAAGGATCCCCAGAGTTGCGCGTTCTACCCGCAACTAACGCCCTTTGGACAAAGCCGAAACCAGGTGTCGCTCCTCTGCGCCGCTGCTGAAGGCCTTCTCGCTTACGACGGGCCGCGAGCGGCTGGGGCGCAGGTAAACTTTGGCCGATTCACGCAGACCCTCCTCCAGGCGCTCAACGGGTCTTCTGCGCGCTGGGTGCGTGACAGGTGGGGCGTCTGCGGTCGCGACCTGCTCGTCGACCTCAAATATCTGCGTCAGATCTTTTTCAGTCATTGGGACAGCAAACAACCTTTCCAGCCCTTCGAGGCTTTCACCCAAACCGACCGCATCCCGGTCGTGTTCCCGGATGCGTTCGAACTGCCCATTGTCCTGATGACCGATCCGCCCGAGCGGATGCCGCAATATGGAATCGGGATCAGCCAGACGAAGGATGAAGGTGCGCCGTGGCTGAAAAACCGGGACCCGGGCGACGCGAGCGAATGGTCGACAACCGTTCCGCCGAGCCGCGACGCTCTCTATGCGATCGCGTTCAGTAACCAGGGCCGCTATTCGCTGCTCTTTCAGCCCAAGGAGCCCTTGTTCGATCAGTGGGTGTCAGTGCCATGAAGACCAGCCTGCATTTCGAAGCACCGAGCGATCTCTCGGTTGGAACCGTCCGCATCACCGGAGAAGGAACGATGGTCGCCGATTGGGTTGCGACGCCCGACAACAGGACCTTCAGCCAGGACGATCTCAAGCCGGGCATCTATTCCGCCGAAATCGGCCCGGCAGGGGTGTCGCCGCAATCCGTCGTGTTCCAGGTGCAGGAGGGGCAAGCCAACAACGTTGTGTTGCCGTCCTTCTCCGCTCTTTCCGCGTCTGGCAGCAACACCAGCTTCTTCGATCATGTGAGTTTGCGCACCACCTCCACGCCGCCACAGTCCATCTCGGAACATCTTTTTGCCAAAGCGGAATTCAAGGTGAGCTCCGACAGAAAATTTCTCTCGCAACTCGGTCTGAGCAAACCCGAAAAGCCATCACAGCCGGGCACGGTATCTGCCGAGAGCAGACGTTTTTTCATCGGTTTGTCCGAGGAGAGCCGTGGCCGCGACGCCTTCGACACTTTCCGTAGTCGAACCAGCATGGAGGTGTTTCCCGGCCGGATTGAAGTCGAGCTTCCAACAGATCCCGGCCGTGATCCATGGGCCGGCCATCGCGTGCGCCTGTCCGTCGCTGTCCAGCGACTTCGCGTCGAGCGATGCCTTCTGCCGCTCTATGCCGGTGGAACCCGGATCACCGCGACCGTGCCACCTCTCTCTTCGGCCGATGTCGAACTCGCTATCCTGCCGATTGATGCGAAACTGCGCTCGCTCGTGCGCGCGCTGGACGCCGGCACGTCGGCGGAAGCTGCGGCGGTGCGCGACGATGTTATTGGCAAAAACGACCCTGCGGCTCAGCTAGGAAAAGGCGGCGACCCTTGGGCGGCCATTCTGGGTGCCCTCCTGCCGATCCGGTTTTCGGATGTTTTCAGTCCCCTTTCCACGGAGGAGGTCGAACTTTTCGTGAAGCGCGCGGGCTGATCTTACGATGCGCATGTCGTCCATGCGAGTTATCTCTTGGCCAGTGCAGACAACGCCAAGCCCGACGTGCAGGAGGAGGCCGTCGAGGCTGTGATCACCGCACTCGCGTCCGCGCAGGTCGCTGGGTCGCCCTATTACCGCTATGCGAACCAGTTATTCGGCGAGATGGTGTCCGGCATCGATGCCTATCTCGGCAATACGAAGCACGGCATCGCGCCCCCAATCGTCGATCGTTTCAACCGGGCGAAGGCTAGGTGGCGCTGCGAGATCCCGCTGCAGCGCGGAACTGGACCGACATTCACATGGCTCGCCCGAGACCAAGCTGCGCTCAAGGAGCGCCGCGTGCTCATGCCAAACAACAAATCTTCCGGCAGACTGCGGTCAAGAGACTGCACGATCTTGTTCAAAGGCCGTGTGAGCAACGGCCAGATTGCGATCATTTCCCAGGCTGGGGTGCAACCCGCAGCCAAAGAAATACCTAACCCCGCCAGCGTAGTCTCTGGCCAATTCCATAAGTCGGACGTAGATAGTCGGCTCTGAACAACGCGGAACACATTGATTTTGCGTTGTTATATTGCTGTTTTGTTGGCATCAGATTGCAAGGTTTCGTAATCTGGCCCCAGAAACCCTGCGAATTCCGATTGCCCATGAAGCCCCATTCCCGCGCCCCGAACAGAATGATCTCCTGCGCCCCAGGCTGGTGGACATAATCGATGCCCGCCACGAATTGGTGAAGCTCGCCGCCCTGATCCACTGGGAGTTCTTCGAGCGGGAATGGGCCGGGTTCTTCCCCTCGAAGACAGGCCGTCCGGCGACCTCGCCACGCCTGATCGCCGGGCTGATGTATCTGCAGCACGCCTTCAAGCTGTCGGACGAGGCGGTGGTCGCCCGTTGGGTGGAGAACCCCGACTATCAGCATTTCACCGGTGAGACCTTCTTTCAGCACCGCCCGCCGATCGATCCCTCATCACTGGTGCGCTGGCGCAAGAGGATCGGTGAAGAAGGCGTCGAATGGCTGCTGACCAAGACGATCGAAGCAGGCCGCAATTCTGGGACGATCACGGACAAGGCGCTGAAGCGGGTGGCGGTCGATACCACCGTGATGGAAAAGAACATCGCCCATCCTACGGATGCCCGGCTTTACGAGCGGGCCCGGGCCCTGCTGGTCGGCTTGGCGAAGAAGGCCGGGATCGATCTGCGCCAGAGCTATGCCCGTCTTGCACCGCGGCTGGCCATCCAGGTCGGGCGCTACGCCCATGCCCGCCAGTTCAAACGCATGCGCAAGGCGCTGCGCCGGCTCAGGGGGTATGTCGGCCGGGTGCGCCGCGATCTGCGCCGTCACCTGCAGGACATCCCGCAAGGCCCCCTGCACGAGAAGGTTCTGGACGCGCTCTGGCTGGTCGGGCGCCTGCTGGAACAGGGGCCGAAGAGCCGCGACAAGCTCTATTCCCTGCATGAGCCCGAGGTCGACTGCATCTCAAAGGGCAAGGCCCGTGTGCGCTACGAATTCGGCACCAAGGTCAGCCTCGCCACCACCCTCGACAGTGGGTTCGCCGTCGGCGCCCGCAGCTCGCGGGCAATCCCTATGATGGTCACACCCTGGCGCCGGCGCTGGAACAGGTCGCCATCCTGACCGACCAGGTGCCCGATCTCGTCGTCGTCGACCGCGGCTATCGCGGCCACGGCGTGAACAGCACCAAGGTCCTGATCAGCGGCCAGCGGCGGCGGCCTAACGCCATTACTGGCCAAACTCCTGAAACGGCGCAGCGCCATCGAGCCCGAGATCGGTCACATGAAGATGGACGGAC
>NZ_JASGKI010000005.1:0-86615 GCF_047600745.1 Paenirhodobacter sp.
GGCTGACCGGGTGTTGGGCACACAGCAGGCGGAAGTTCTATGAGCTTCCCGCCGGCAGCTCGGAGATCGCCAGCGCCACGGTTGGGCGGATGGCCGAGTTCTGGAGGCTGGAGGCGACTGTCGGGGGCAGAGGCCCGTGCCGCGGCGCGCCAGACCGTATCGGCCCCCATCGTCTCCGGGATTTTCACGCTCTGGGCAGCAGACCCTGCCGCGCATCTCCGGCAAATCGAAGCTGGCCGAGGCCATGCGCTATGCCATCTCCCGCCGCGAGTTCTTCGAGCGCTTCCTCACCGATGGCCTGGTCGAACTGGACTCGAACATCGCCGAGCGCGCCATCAGACCCCAGACGATCACACGGAAGAACAACCTGTTCGCCGGGTCAGATGGTGGTGGCCGCACATGGGCAACCATCGCCCCCCTTCTGCAAACCTGCCGGATGAACAGCGTCGATCCGACCGCCTGGCTCACCCAGACCCTCACCCGCATCGCAAACCAATGGCCGGGCGCCAATCTCGACGCACTCATGCCCTGGAATTGCAGAACCTGAACGGGCGACGCTCCACGCCAACGATACGACAGGTTCGGCGCCACGCCATTGCGCCGCGCGACGACCGAAATGCGGGCGTGATCCTCCAGCGTCTCCTCGACGATCCGCAGCTTCTCCGCCACCCTCCAGCGGCGACGGCGGCCGCCGTCGGTGAATCTCTGCGTTAGCCATAAGCACATGCTCAGGCCTCCATCTTCTGGCCTGGGTGTCCGGTCGAAATGGGGGCCAGTTCCCTGCCAGCCGGTCGCTTTGCTATGCTTGCCTCATCGCGACACGGCCACCGCGGGGAAGGAGGAACCGGCATGAGCGATCCGACCGCCCTGTACCGCTGCGTTGCCTCGGGGCCGTCCTGGGGCTGGGCGCTCTCTCGGCGGCGGGGTTTGGCCGCCCGCATCCGTGGCGCTGGCCCCGCCGGTGCCGCAGGCGGAGACCGACGCCCTGCTCGCAGCGCTGAAGCCGAAGCGCCCCTCGCCATCGTCGGCCTCAACGATGCGACCGGGACCACCGATGACCTGCTCCTGAAACGCGCCGATGCGGTGTCGCTTGCCACCGGCCCCGGCCCGCTGCGGCTGTTTCCCGCGCTGACCGTGCAGCCCGACATGACCATCGCCGCCTTCGACGCAGCGCATTCCCGGGGCGCCGATCATGTGATCGTCCCCGCCATGAACCGGCGGTGACAGGCTGGCTGCAAGGCCAGGCCCGGAAGGGCGTGGTGATCCTTGGCCTTCGCGCTGACCCGGCCTTTCGCGGCGATGGTGCTTGCCAACCGGCTGGCCTTCTGGAACCATGAGGAACCGGGTATCGCCCGCGCGCCGGGCGTGGATGATGTCTCGCTGGCGCTGGTGGCCGATGCCTGGTCGCGGATCTGGCCCCCGACGGTGACGAGCCAGGCGGCACGGTCGAGACCCGGCACGGCATCCACATCATCCCCGACCACCGGGGTGCGGACGGACGGGAGGCGCGCCCCCACCTTCCCGATAGCCCGCCGAAGCCCTCGGCCGGACCCTTGCTGCGATCGCCGCGCGTTACGGCGCAAGGACCACCGATGTGGTGGCCATGCAACTGGAATATCCAAGGTAATCAAGGAGGAAACCATGCCCTGCACGATCCGGCTGCACCGCGTCATCGCGGCCCCGCCCGAAAAACTCTACCGCGCCTTCATCGAGCCCGACGCGGTGGCAAGCTGGCTGCCGCCCTGGGGCTTTCTCTGCACCGTCCACGAGCTGGAGGCAAAGGTCGGCGGCCGGCACCGGATGTCGTTTCGCAACTTCACCACCGGCCACAGCCATGCCTTCGGCGGCAGCTACCTCGAACTGATCCCGGGCCGGCGCCTCGTCTATACCGACCGCTTCGACGATCCCGATATGCCGGGCGAAATGACGGTCGCCGTGGATCTGAAACCGGTCTCGGTCGGCACCGAGCTCTTCATCGAGCAGAAGGGCGTGCCGGACCTGATCCCCGCTGACGCCTGCTATCTCGGCTGGCAGGAGTCGCTGCACAAGCTCGCGAAGCTGGTTCAGCCGGAGATCAAGTCCCAGGCGCAGGAGCCCGCCGATGCCCCTCCGCTATCACCGCATTCGCGCAATCCCCCGACCAGGGCCGGGGACATGCGCGTCCGCTGGGCGCTGGAAGAACCCGGCCAGCCCTACGCAGCTTCGCCGAGATGAAGCACCCACGCATCTGGCGTCGCATCCCCGCGGACAGATCCCGACCTGTGAACAAGGCGATCCGACCCTCTTCAAGGCCAGCGCCCCCGTGCCACACATCGCGCAAACCCGCGCCGACAAGCGAACGCGCGGAAGGTGATGCGAACCTTCCCCGCGATCAGCGCCAGATGCTTCTGGTCTGGAACCGGCTGATCCTTCCAGGCGACCGCTCGCTGGTGCTGGAGCACCTGCCCGGAGCGGCGATGCCGGGCCGGAGGATGGGGCCGGTCGTCGAGGACAGGCCAGGAAGGTAACGGCGGAACGCCCCGCGCCGCTCCCCCGTGATCTTGCCGCCCATGCCAAACTGCTGGGCCGTGCAGGCCACGGCGGACAGCAAAGGATCGACGTGCCGATGCGGGAACGATTCCTCGCCACGGATCGCGGGTTCGTAAAGGTGCGGCGGAACGCGCCCGAGCGAGGGCCAAGGGGACGCTGGAACGCGCATTTCCTGACCGGCCGTTCGCGAATGCCCCTACCAGATCCGGCCATGCCAGCCGGAACGTCCGTTCAGGTCGTCGAAGGCCGTGTCCTTGGAGATCAGTGGACAGGCGAGCGCCATAGCTGTCGCGGCGATCATACGGTCGAACGGATCGCGATGCTCCCAGAGCATTGATCCGGCCAGAAACGCAATCTCGGCACCATAGGGTGCCGGCTGACTGCCATGCCGTTCCCAGAGCGGAAGAAGCCGGTCGATAACGGGGTCCAGCTCCGGCCATTTCCCGATCCGGTGTTTCTGCGTGATCTCGTAGAAGCTGATCGGGGACACGAAAACGGTATGAGCGCCCTCGATCGCCTCTCGCGCCGCCGGGCTCAGGGCCGAGGACAGGAACAGGCTCCAGACGAAGGCATGGGTGTCGAGAAGAACGACCGTCATTCCCAGTCCTTCAACTCACCCTCCGACATCGGCGTCAGGAAGTCCGGCACCCGGCTGACCAGCCCATCGCCGATGCCGATGCGCACGGTGGAGCGATGGATGGGCACCAGGCGGGCCACGGGATGGCCGCCGCGCGCGATGACCACTTCCTCGCCCTGCTCGGCGGCGCTGATCAGTTCGGACAGTTTCGCCTTCGCCTCGGCGATGTTCATCTGCATTCCCATCGGAAGACTCCATATATGACCTGGACCAAGACTTGGTTCATCCTCGCTGCGAAGTCAATCCAAACGACGTGGATACCATGCGCAGACGCCGGGAAATCCTGCGGCTTCGACAAGGCCGTCGAACGACACTGGATCAGAATATTGCGAAGGTGGAACGGGTACAGGACCAGGCATCATGGACCGCGATCGGCGGTCTGGAGGCCATGATTGACAGTGAGATCCTCTGTATCTTCGGCGAGGGCATCAAGCGCCTGGCCGGTTCTGGAGTTTTCCTCTCTGAGCCGCCGACAGAGAACCATCAAGGTGCAGGTGTCGAGCCGCCGTGCTCCGGGCCTGCTGGTCGACAGCCCCGGAATCAAGTTCCTCGGCGATGGGGAATGGTTGGCACGCAAGCACGGCACCCACCGCCGCCGGTGACATCCATGCGATGGAGCCCACCCCCAGCAACAGACATCCCCATGTTGCCCCACCTGCACGACCAGATTCCGGAGGAGGAACAGATCGGCACCGTCACCGGCGACGGTGCCTTCGACACGAGGCCCTGTCACACTGTGATCCGGCGGCGCCGCCCCCGATCCGCAGCAACGCTCACCTTTGGCGGGAGGACTGTCTTGCCGCCACAGCCCGTATGAGATCCTCCGGGCAACTCAACGCCTGGGCAGGGCCATATTGGCCCTGTGCGACCGGCTGCGCGACATTGCGATCCCGGCGCGGCTGGTCCGGCAGGAGAGCACCTGGCTCTTGCTGAACGGGCCGATGGGGCGGGCGCCGCGCCAGATCGGCCGTGCGGACAGGCGCATGGTGCGGATCGGCCGCGCCATGCGCCTGTATCCGCGCGGGCTTCGCGGATCCGTTGAACGTGCAGCGGCTCGCCGGGATGGGCCCCGCGACCTTCCACCGCCACTTCAAGGCGGTCACGGCGATGACGCCGGTGCAGTATCAGAAGGCCCGTCGCCTGCTGTTTTCCGATCATGCCCGGATCGGCTATGAGAAGCCCGTCGCAGTTGGGAATATCGCCGCCTGTTCGGATCGCCCCCCGGGCCGGGATGGGCAGGAGATCCGCAATAGCCTCATGCCGCAGATCAATGGATGAGGAGAGGCGGCATGGGCGGGAAGCCGTCATGCGCTGCAAACACCTGAGAACCCTCGGGTGCCCGGAACACCGGCGTGCCGATACCGCCTGCGGCTTAAACCTTGCCCTCTGCCGTGCTTCCGAAACCGTGGCCGATCCGCTAGGTTGCCCCGTAAACCGCAACCCTCCCGGACGGAGCCGCAGTATGAGCCAGCTCTTCACCCCGATCACCTCCGGCAGCCTCTCGATGCCGAACCGCGTGGTCATCGCGCCCATGTGCCAGTATTCGGCCGAGGATGGCCGGATGACCGACTGGCACATGATCCATTACGGCCAGCTTGCGCTTTCCGGCGCGGGGCTGCTGACCATCGAAGCCACGGCGGTCAGCCCCGAGGGGCGCATCACCCATGCCGATACCGGCCTGTGGGACGAGGCGACCGAGGCGGCCATGGTCCCGGTCATGCAGGCGATCCGGCGGTGGTCCGACATTCCGGTGGCGATCCAGCTGGCCCATGCCGGGCGCAAGGCCTCGACCGGGAAGCCCTGGCTGGGCGGAGCGCAGATCCCGCCCGGGCAGCCGAACGGCTGGCAGACCGTCGCCCCGACCGCGCTGCCCTTCAGCGCCGGTGAAAACCCGCCCGAGGCACTGGGCAAGGGGGACATGGAGCGCATCCGCGACGCCTTCGCCGCGACCGCCCGGCGCAGCCTGCGGCTGGGTTTCGACGCGATCCAGATCCATGCCGCGCATGGCTACCTGCTGCATCAGTTCCTCTCGCCGCTGTCGAACCGGCGCGAGGATGCCCATGGCGGCAGCCTTGAAAACCGGATGCGCTTCCCGCTGGAAGTGTTCGAGGCGGTGAAGGCGGTTGTCCCGGCGGATTACCCGGTCTCGGTCCGGGTGTCGGGCACGGATTGGGTCGAGGGCGGCTGGGACATCGCGCAGACCATCGCCTTTGCGCGGGAGTTGCAGGCGCGGGGCTGTGCGGCGATCCATGTCTCCAGCGGTGGGCTGGACCCGCGGCAGCAGATCCCGATCGGCCCCGGCTATCAGGTGCCGCTGGCCCGCGCGGTCAAGGCGGCGGTTGACATGCCGGTGGTGGCGGTGGGGCTGATCACCGATTTCGACCACGCCGAATCCATCGTGGCGACGAGTGACGCCGACATGGTGGCCCTGGCGCGCGGGATCCTTTACGATCCCCGCTGGCCCTGGCACGCGGCGGCGCATCTGGGCGCGCAGGTGCCCGCCGCGCCGCAATACCTGCGCTGCCAGCCCCGGATGCACCGCGAACTGTTTCGCCCGGCATGAGCTGCCGGCCCTGATGATGTGGCAAGGTGCGGCATTGCCTTGAGCGTCCGACGAATTGACGATGAAAGGAAGGAAACGGGTGGATATCTATGGCATCGACTTCACCAGCAGCCCCAGCGGGAAGAAGCCGCTGACATGCGTGCACTGCCGGTTCGAGGGCGGTGAACTATGTCTCGTCGATGAGATCCCATGGCCTTCCTTTGCCGGGTTCGATGCATTCCTTCACGGCGAAGGCGAATGGATTGCCGGGATCGACTTTCCCTTTGGTCAGCCGCGCCGGTTCATCGAGAGGATCGGTTGGCCCGAGTCGTGGGCGGGCTATACCCGCCATGTGGCCGAACTCGGAAAGCGCCGCTTTTGCGAGGAACTCAGGGCCTTCAAGGCGGCGCGTCCCTATGGTGACAAGGAATACTTTCTAGCGACGGACGTGTTGTGCGGTGGTGTCAGCCCGATGAAAATTGATTTCGTGCCGGTCGGCCGGATGTATGCCGAAGGTGCGCCCCGCCTGCTGAACTGCCCCGCCATGATTCCGCATCTGAAGGAAGACGGTGACAGATCCCGGATCATCGTCGAAGCCTATCCGGGCGCTGCCGTTCGGAACCTTGTGGGGGACAAGAACAACTACAAAAGCGATAACCCGAAGAGACAGACCAAAACGCAGCACACGAAACGCCTCGGCATTCTGGAATGGCTGACACAGGCTGGAAACCCGTATGGCTTTGTGGTTCGCTCGGGTCGCGATATTGCCGATGATCCTGCAGGCGATCGTCTCGATGCGCTGCTTTGTGCGGTTCAGGCCGCTTGGGCCTGGACGCAACGGGACCGGGGATATGGCGCGCCGAGCGACGTGGACCCATCGGAAGGCTGGATCGCCGATCCGCAATCCAACCGTGGTGCCTACCCTGCCTACCCTGCCTGACCTGTAATTCCTAGAGTGCGCCCATGTCGGATCATATGTTCGTCGTGACCGGTGGCCCCGGCTCCGGCAAGAGTAGCCTGATCGACGCCCTGACCCGGCGGGGCGTCCGCGCCATGCCCGAGGCGGGTCGGGCCATCATTCAGGATCAGGTCAGGATCGGCGGATCGGCCCTGCCATGGGCGGATCGGGCGCTGTTCGCCGAGCTCATGCTGGGATGGGATCTGCGTTCGTGGCGCGAGGCGCTGGCGATGGATGTCCCCGTCCTGATGGATCGCGGCATACCCGATGTCGTCGGCTACCTGACGCTCTGTGGTCTGCCTGTTCCGGCGCATATCGAGACGGCGGCGAGGCTCCACCCCTACAACAAGCGGGTTTTCCTGGCCCCATATTGGGGCGCCATCTTTGCGCAGGACACGGAGCGCAAGCAGGACCGGCAGGAGGCCGAAGCGACGGGCCGGGTCATGGCGGAGACCTATACCCGGCTGGGCTACCAGATCAACGAACTGCCGCTGGCGGGGATCGAAGCACGCGCGGATTTCGCGATGGAACGGCTGAAGGCCGCGTGACGGCATCGGTCATCGGATCAGTCCGTCACGGTCTGCCCTCTCCGTGCGAACAGGTAAGGCGGCAGGGGGGGCGTAAGCGACATGAGCAGCACGGCCTTCAAGGACGTCTTCAATCTGGCGCTGCTGCGCGAGATTGCCGCCGGGTTGCAGCGTGCCCATGCCCCGTTCGATGAAGCCGCCTTCGTCGTGCGCTCCATGGATGAGCTGGAACTGACCTGCCACGCCGTCCTGACCATGCAGCCGGGCGAGAGGGGTGGGCTTTCGGTCACGGTGTCCCTGGTCTCGATGACGACACGCCGTCACTTCCCCGGCTATCAACGCCGAAGCCCATCCCCTTGGTGGGTTTGCGGTGGCGACGCAGGCGCCGCGCCCTCCTGGCTTCTCCGCAACTCCCCGATCAGCGTGTCGATCCTGCGCTTACGCTCCTTCGCTTCGGCGATCAGCACGTCCACCGCATCGCTCTTTGCGCTCAGCAGGCGGATCGCCTCGTCGCAGGGGATCGGGTGCTGGCCGGAGCGGACCTCGACACTGGCGATCTCGCGCAGGGTGAAGCCCAGCCCTTGCGCCTGTTCGATGAAGCGCAGGAGCGCGACCAGTTCCTCGGGGTAGTCGCGATAGCCGTTCGCGCCGCGCGTGGCGGGTGCGATGATGCCGCGCTTTTCGTAGAAGCGGATGCGCGAGGTGGTCACCCCCGCTGCTTTCGCGATCTCGCCGATCTTCATGGCGCCCTCTTGACCTTGAACCTAGCACTACTTTGGCAGAAGTTTGTTGAGTATTTTTCGCCACTTCCTACGGCAGTGGGGACAGTTGGGCGGCGGCTGACTGAGCTGGATCAAGATCGTCTGCCTGATAGCTGGTAGGCTCGGTTGCGGCGGGGGAGCTGGGGCCCTTTTTTTTCCCACCCGCTGCCTTCAGGCGTCGGGCTTGCAGGAAGGAGAACGCGATCATGGTCATGAGCGCATGTCGGTGCAGGCCCTGCCATGATCGGCCCTCGAAGTGGTCAAGGCCCAACTCTTCCTTGAGCTGCTGATGGGCTTGCTCACAGACCCAACGGGCCTTGATGGCCCCGGCCAGTTTCTTGAGCGGTGTGTCGGCCGGCAGGTTGCTGAGGTAGTATTTGCGCTCGCCGGTGGAACGGTGCTCGCCGACCAGCCAGACCTCCTCGCCGGGCAGATGCTGCTGGCCAAGATTGCCAATGCGCTGCGGCGGTCCGTCGGCGACGCGGACACGCATGGCAGCGAACCGGGCTGAGAGCTTGCCTTTCGTGCCGCGCCGCCAACTCACGGCCTGCCACTTCGCCTTCTCAAGTATCTCCTGCGCCGGACGAGATGGGACATCGGGGACATGGTTCTTACGCGGTCGCCCGCGACCGGCGATCGGGAAGATCAGGGCAACGTTGGCCGGGTAGACCTTCTGCTTGTGAGGGATGCCCACGGCCCAGGTCAGTCCACGCTCGGTGAGCGCCTGCCGGAACGGGCCAGACAGGCCATAGCCGGCGTCGGCCAGGATGCCGCCAAAGCGCGCACCTGCGCTGCGCACACGGTCGATCTCGGCCAATGCGATCTCCGGCTTGGTACGGTAGGTGCGCGCCTCGTCAGGAACCTTTGCCCGATCCATGCGCGCCGTATCACTGGTCCAGCTTCTCGGGCAGAAACAGCCGAAGCCCGATCATCACGGGCACTTCGCCTGATGCCAGCGTCACCGACACAAGGGTCTGGCAGTTGGCGTTCTTGCCGAGCGCCGACGCGTATTGCGGTGCGACCCCAACCGAGGCACGCCCCTTCTTGGGCAACGCGGTATCATCAATAATCAGCCAGGCATCGCTGCCACCAACCAAGGCGTCTGCCTGCCGGCACAGTTCCTTCTCCAGCGGCGCGCTGTCCCACAGCGCGGCACCAATAAAATGATGAAGTTGATCATAGCCAATCCCGGGCGAACGCATCGCCATGGGCTGCACGCTCTTGCGATCGCCAGGACCAATCAGCCCCTCAACGTAAGCCGGACACATCCGCGCCCTGCGACGATCGCCCAATGTTGCCACAAAGGGACGAAGCCACTCCGCCAGATCGTCCCGCCAATCATCCGCCATCGCCAGCCTCCACAAGCTGGCACTCTATGAATCACCGCAAGTGACTCTTGGGAATCCTGAAAATACACTTCTGCCAAAGTAGTGGTAGGTTCAAGCCCTATATCCCGATGCGTCACGATGGAAAAGGATCGCGCCGCATGCCGGATCACCCCCAATCTCCGCTGTTCCAGCCGCTAACGCTGCCGAACGGCCAGACCATTCCGAACCGCATCGCCAAGGCGGCGATGGAGGAGAACATGGCCGACCTGCGCCACCTGCCGGGGGAAAGCCTGCGCCGGCTCTACCGGCAATGGGCGGAAGGCGGCACAGGGCTGATCATCACCGGCAATGTCATGGTCGCGCCCGACGCGGTGACCGGGCCCGCCGGGGTGATCCTCGACGCGAGCCAGCCGCTGGGGCCGTTCCGGGACTGGGCGGCGGGGCGCGTGAGCGGGGCGCGGCTGTGGATGCAGATCAACCATCCCGGCCGTCAGGTCTTTGCCCGGACGACGCCCGAGGCCATTGCGCCGTCAGCGGTGCCGATGCGGATGGAGGGCGCCTCGCGCCTGTTCGCGAAGCCCCGCGCCATGACCGGGGCCGAGATCGAAGCGGTGATCGCCCGCTTTGCCGACACTGCCGCGCTGGCCGAACAGGCGGGCTTCGATGGCGTGCAGATCCACGCGGCGCATGGTTACCTGCTCAGCCAGTTCCTGTCGCCGATGACCAATCTGCGGACGGACGAATGGGGCGGCAGCCCGGAGAACCGCGCCCGGCTGCTGGTCGGGATCGTCCGGGCGGTGCGCGCGCGGGTCTCGCCCGGCTTCGGGGTCGGGGTGAAGCTGAACTCCTCGGATTTCCAGAAGGGCGGTTTCGGGGCCGAGGATGCGGTCGCCGTGGTGCGGATGTTGAACGATCTGCCCGTCGATCTGGTCGAGCTGTCGGGTGGCAGCTACGAAAGCCCCGCCATGCACGGCCGCCCCGCCGCCGCCAGCACCGTGGCGCGCGAGGCCTATTTCGTCGATTTCGCCCGCGACGTGGTGGCGGTGGCGCAGATGCCGGTGCTGGTGACCGGCGGCATCCGCCGCCGCGCCACGACCGAGGCGGCGCTTGCCCCCGAGGACGGTCGCCCCGGCGTCGCCATGGTCGGCCTTGCGCAGGCACTGGCCTGGGCGCCCGATCTGCCGAACCGCTGGCGCGCGGGCGAGGCGGTGGCCGATGTGCCGGTGATGCGCTGGAAAAGCCGCCCGCTGGCGAGCCTGGCCACAATGGCGCTGGCGAAACGGCAATTGCGCCGCATGGGTGCGGGCAAGCCGCCGACGCCCCGCGCCTGGGTGCCCGGCGTGGTGGCCTGCGACCAGATCAGGACAATCTGGCGCAGCCGCCGCTATCGCGCCTGGTTGCAGGCCCGCCATCAGGCGCGAGAGGATCGGCCATGAAACGCATCCTGCATGTCGTGGCCAATGTGGGGCATTATACATGGGGGCAGGCATGGCGCAGAACATGATCGCGTGGGTGGAGACCTCGGGTCCGGCCATCGACCACCGCATCGCCGATCTGGACAGGCTCGACCTGCCCGAAGCGGCGTTCGATCTGGTCTACAGTGCATTGACCCTCCACTAAGTCGCGGATTTCGACCGGCTGGTCCGCATGATCTATAAGGCGCTGGTGCCCGGCGGCGATCTGGTCTTCGCCATCGAGTATGACCGCCGCGCATCCGCATTGGGCCCATGACGACAATTGGCCCTGACGGGCCGGTGCGCCATGGCACGCGCCAGCTATGTGGGAAGCGCGCGCCATAGCGCATATCCTCACCAACTGGCCTGGTTTTGCACCGCCGTTGACAGATATACTCGACCAATATAAATATAAAGGTAGTAATATATTTTACGTGAAGTGTGTAAATTCAGTAATCTATAGAAGCCATGGAGGATCTATAACAGTGAAATGCCGAATTTATAATATCCTCATGCCTTTTCGGCCAGGCCATTCACTTGTCATTGCGACAGGCGCTCTTTTGTCCGTAATAGCTGGCAGCAGCAAGGTGTTAGGCGGTGACCAGATTAATTTAGATACAGCAGCTTCTTGTGCACAAGAAGTTGCTGAGCTTGTTCTTGAAGTAACTTCGAGCGATGCCATCGAGTTTTGTCCTGATTTTCACCCAGGCTGGAAGTTTATGATCCATCCATTTTCTGGATATGAGGATACTTTATTAACTGGAGATATATCGCAAGTTTTATCATTAAATTTTAACCGAAACTCAGAAAGCGGAGAACTGTTGAAGTACGGATTGGTGCCGGTGGGGGATAATCCGGAATTATACATAATTTTGATTATATCGAGCGATGGCGTCCTAAGCCAGATAGGTCCGGACGAATATTTCATGTGGGCCCAAGACTTAAGAAGTGAAGTTGCCGACGGCAAATGGGGATCAACAAGTCTATTTAGATGCACCACCTCAATAGGAGGAGGGTGCATATCATACCAAAACGCCATTGTTTGCGACAATTATTCTTACGGTGGAACGGATATAAAGGCGACACCAGTAATTTCTGTTTGATCGAGATCCAAGGATCACAACATTGAATTGATGGAAAATTACTCAAAGGCAAAGCAAGTAATAAACCTGGCGGCTTCAGTAATTCTTAAAGTTTCCTGCAGGTAACAGAAAATGTCAGCTACAATAGGCCAGGCGACGCTAAATCTACTGAAATCTCGGGTGGAGAAATGGAACTTTACGGAGTCCTAATCGCACTCTCTATAATAACGGCTCTACTATGGCTGGCCTTTATATGCCAGGGGCCGACGGGGCAAGGCGTGTTTGGAAACTACTCTCATTTACATGTATCTCGCGAGATCGGATCGGAAAAGTTTCAAACGCTTAGAGATGACATTTCCAGATCAATTGCTGAGGGTATAATTAGGTGGGGCGGGCGCCTTTTGTCATGCGGCCCGGATGTTTTCCAGCCAATGCCTGTGCAGCTTCTCGACCTCGCCGCTGGTCAGCACGGGCATGGCGGAATGTAACTGCTCGTCGGACCAGTCCCACCAGCGCATCTCCAGCAGCAGGCCGATCAGCCGGTCGTCGAAACGCTTGCGGATCACCTTGGCCGGGTTGCCGCCGACGATCGCATAGGGCTCGACATCGCGGGTGACCAGGGCGCGGGTGCCGATCACCGCGCCGTCGCCGATCCTGACGCCGGGCATGAGGATCGCCTCGGAGCCGATCCAGACATCATTTCCGATCACGGTGTCGCCCGCGGGCTGATAGCCGTTCGCGGCGCCGGCGAAGGCGGGCACCTCGGGCATCCAGTAGAAGGGAAAGCTGCTGATCCAGTCGTTCCGGTGGCCCTGATTGCCCGCCATGATGAAAGCCGCGCCCGAGCCGATCGAGCAGAAACTGCCGATGATCAGCCGGTCCGCGCCTTCGTCGGGCAGCAGGTAGCGGGCGCAATCGTCGAAGCCGTGGCCGTGGTAATAGCCCGAATAATAGCTGTAGCGGCCGACGATGATGTTGGGGTTGGTGACCTGTTTGTCCAGGGTGATGCCCCGGAAGGGGCTTTCGAAGAAGTTGTTCATGTGACGCTCTCTGAATGGTTCGTGTCATGCCCGCTTGCACAGGCAGAAACCGCGCGATGGCCTGCTGGCCCCGCGCCCATGCCCCGGCATCCTGCGCGGGGCGGCATTCAGATGGTTCGTCGCGCGGCCTTCATCGCTTTCTTTCGCCTTCAGGTCAGAAACGCATTGTGACCATGATTGCGGCCCGGGCCAAGCCCGAAAGCGAGGTCCCCGCCCGGGTTCATGCCGCCCGCCGCTGGCCCGTAGTTCGGCCCGCCGCCGCACAGGACGACATGGCAGTCCGGGTTGCCGGTCGCGGTGGGGGTGGCTGCCCGGCCCTCAGGGGTGATCGCCGGGAAGGACTGCGGCGCCGAGGCCGCGCGGATCGCGTCCAGCGCCACCTGCCCCCGCCATCGGAGCCGTTCCTGAAGCCCACCGGGCAGGACAGGCCCGAAGCAAGCTGGCGGTGGATCTGGCTCTCGGTCGTGCGCGCGCCGATCGCGCCCTAGGCGATCAGGTCGGCGAAATATTGGGGCAGTAGTTTGCCGCGTTTTCGGACCCAAGCCAGTATCCGGAATTTCTAGCCAATACCAACGACTTGTCTGCTCGTTTTTCAGGTTGACGTGTAGGTCATGACTGAGTGTGCCGAAAGTGTGTCGTTAGTCTACAGCGGGGCATGGTCCGAGCCTAACGCCGCTTGTGGCGGCCACCATAGCCATGGAGTTGGCGGTCTTAACCTCGTCGCGACGGCTCCACACCACACCATACGCTTTGTGCAAAAGCATGGCCTCATACGGGCTGGTGTCGGGGCGGTCCAAAAGCGGGCGCATGGCGTCCTTAATGTAGCTGTCCGCCTCGCCCAGCCCGTTAAGGAGCCCCTGCAAGTGCCAATACTCCCGCGCCCGAACTGCGCACGTCATAGATACCGTTTCAACCTCAAACCCGAGCGCCCGCTTGACACCCTCTCTCCGGTCGGGACTGGCCCCAATATACGCCGCGAGCACCCAGAGGGCGGTGATCACATAACCGCCAACGTCGTTCATTTTGTTACCTTCCTTGCATGAATTTGCGTGCCTTCTCGACCACATCGGCGCTTTCAAGGTGCACATACTTGGCCGACATTGCGGCGGTTGTATGGCCCAAGAGCTTCGCCAGTTCGTGAAGGCTCATTCCGTTCCGGACCATGAAGGGCCCGAGAGTATCCCGGAGGGTACCCGCCGCCGCGCCCAGCAGGACATTTACACCGGCCTCCGGGGCTGGGTCTTCCGTCAGGCGGTCCACGCTGTGCCATGCCTTGTAGACATGGCCATCGTTGCGGAGCCGACGCTTTCCCAGATCGCCCTGCCGACGCCGCTCCACGGCGTGGTGGTGCCGACTGAGAATGCCTCGCGCAGGGTCAGGTCCGGCTGTCCGCTGGATCCGAAGGCATAGGTGAAGGCGCCGTTGCCCCGGGGATCCCCCGGCTCGATGCAGAGCTCCAAGTGCCGCCATGGCCGGTATCGCAGGAGATCAGCACCTTGCCGTTGTACCTGGCCAAAGCGGCAGCCAGAGCAGGGCGAGGGCGGTCAGGCAGGGGCGCATGGAACTCTCCGCGCGTGGCTCGGTCATCTTGCCCGACATGCCATTGCCGACAAGCGTGAACTTGTCCCAATGGAACGGAAGCTTGACGCCTGCTCGTCCGTGGGCCCTCCGCTTGCCTTTCCGGTGCCGCTTTGGAATGACCGCCGCCATGGGACTGAATATCGCGGTCGTCGGTGCCGGGATCGGGGGGGTGCCACGGCACTGCTGACCGCCGCCGATGGCCATGACGTCACACTGTTCGAGTGTTTCGAGGCGCCGCGCCCGGTCGCTCGGGCCAGCCGGTCGGCCTTGCCGTGCTGGACTTGCCGGGCGCGGGCGCTGTCCGGCCCGATCCTGCGGATGTATGGCGATGCCGCCGGAACCGGGCACCGGGGGCTGGATATGCGTTCCCCCGCGGCTGCGCCGGGGCGGGCCTTCCATCGCGCCAACCTGTTCGGGCTCTTGTGGTCGCGGATCGCATGGTGGGGGGCTGCCGATCGGGCGGCTGCCCGACGATCCAACCCTGATCACGTCGGTCTTCTGGCCGATGCTGGCCCGAAGCCTCGCCGGACGATTGGAGGGCCGAGGCCATGACTCTCTGGTCATCACCCGCAACGACCAGATGACGCCTGCCCGCTCTGCGCATGGCATATTGCGGCGGCCCTATGCCCCGGCGCTGGTCCATGTCGGCGATGCGGCCCATCGCGCCAGCCCGCAACTGGGGCGAACATGGCCGGTGATCCGGCCGATCTGGTTACGGTCGATCGGCTGCCGCCGCTGGCGGGTGAGGGCGGGCAAGAGGTCGAAGTTGGGCCTCCGATTGCCACCCGGAGCGAAGGGTGAGGGAATGGAGCCCGTTATCCGGTAGAAAGAAAGGCTTCACCGCTTTCCGGTCTGAACGGGCCTTTCGGGCATCGCGATGCTCTGGATCGCGTTCCGGCGGCGGTGCACCCTTGTCTGATGACTGAGGGCGGCGCCAGGGCAATCCGGCCCGGATGACCCGCGGCGTTTCAGGCAGCGCGGAGCTGCGGTTGCGCGACGAAGCCCGCGCTTTGCGCCGCCGCGATGAAGGCCCGGCGGGCGGTCGCGATGGGTGTCAGGCAGTCCATGGCCGCTTCGACGTGAACCAGCGCGCGCTGACGGGCATCGTCGGAAACGGGCCATCTCTTGCGCAGCCAGTATCTTGCCTGCTCGATCGTGCTGAATGTCTGAACATCGCCCTTGGGCGACATGATAAAGGACAGGGGCTCCCCCCAGTGGATTTCGATCAAACCGTTGTCTTTCTGAAAGATTGGAGCCGGGTGCGCCTGCGGCGCCCATCCGGCTCGAAGGAAAGCGGGTCTGGCACGGCGCCGACCCGCTTTCAGGAGTTCCGACCCTGAAGGTCAGGCGAGAACGAGATTCGCCGCCGATTCGCGTCCCTGACGGTCGCGCTCCAGGTCATAGGTGACGGCCTGGCCGTCGTTCAGGCCGCGAAGGCCCGCGCGCTCCAGCGCCGAGATATGGACGAAGACGTCCTTCGAGCCGTTCTCAGGGGCAATGAAGCCGAAGCCTTTGGTAGAGTTGAACCATTTCACGGTGCCGTTGGCCATCGTGACATTCCTTCCATCTGGTGCCGCCCGCATCATGCGGCGGCCTGGCAAAGCTGAAGATCGAATGCTGAGCCAGAAGGAACAGGAGTCCGAAAACAAGATATGCCCGATACATATGGGGCGGGAGAGGCCGGATTACGAGGGCGTCCGGCGAATGTTTCGGAATTACGCCTTAACATGTTGAAAAGGCGTGGAAGAATTCGATGGTGGCGGGGTGTCCAGGTAGTCCCGTTCGGGCAAGGTTCCCTCCGCCATCGCCTTTCCGCTTCTCAGGCCGCCTTGTCGGCAGCTTGGTCAGGGCGCCATCGGTCTTCGTTTCTTCCTGCAACGTCGCCACGACGGCCAGCGCCCGCCCTGCGGCTAGCGGTAATTTCGCTGCGGTGGACTTGAAAGCTGCCATATGGCATCCATATACCATCCACACGGATGGAGAATCGCCATGACGCCCGCACGCACGCTGCGAGAGAAAACGCCTGACAGCGAAAAGATCACCCTGAATCTGGGCTTCGTCGATCTCGGGCGGATCGACCTGCTGGTGCAGGAGGGGTTCTATTCGAACCGCAGCGACTTCATCCGCACCGCGATCCGCAACCAGTTGGACAGTCACGGCGAGGTCGTCAGCCGCTCGATCCAGCGCAACACGATGGAACTGGGCCTGCGCGACTACAGCCGCGCCGAGTTGGAAGCCCTGCGCGATGCGGGTGAGGTGCTGCATGTCAAGGTGGTCGGCCTGGCGCGGATCGCGCCCGACGTGGCGCCGGAGCTTGCCGCCGCGGTCATCGGTTCGATCACCGTTCTGGGCGCCCTGCAAGCCAGTACCGAGGTCCGGCAGGCGCTTGCCGGCCGCATCCATTAAGCCCCCCTTATCCAAGGAGCACCGCCATGAAACCTTTCGATCTTGGCGCCCTGCGCCGGGCAGCCGCCAGCGATCTCGTGCGCCGGACGCTGGCGCAGCACGGGCTGATGCCGGATGATGAGCGAAGCCCGCTTTCCCCCATGGCCGATCTGCTGAACAGGCAGGCCCCCGCCCCGGACGTGCTGCCGCCCGGCGCCAGCCTGACGACCGACCGTTTCACCTGCGCGGCGGGTGGGCGCGACTACCTGACCTATGTCCCGGCAAGCGCCGCCACCGGGCTGGTGGTCATGCTGCACGGCTGCACCCAGACCAATGCCGATTTCGCGGCGGGGACCGGGATGAACGCCCTGGCCGAGCGGCACGGCCTAATCGTGGTCTATCCGCAGCAGTCGCGCGGGGAAAACGCCCAGTCCTGCTGGAACTGGTTCAGTCCCGGTGATCAGCGCCGCGACCGGGGCGAGCCCGCGATCCTTGCCGGTATCGCCGCCCATGTCGCGCAGGCCCACGGCATTCCGTCCTCGGCCACCTTTGTCGCCGGGTTGTCGGCGGGCGGAGCGATGGCGGTGATCCTGGGGCAGACCTATCCCGACGTCTTCGCGGCGGTCGGCACCCATGCCGGGCTGCCCTATGGAATTGCGCGCGACGTCCCCTCGGCCTTCGCGGCGATGGCGGGGAAGGCGGTCGCCGATCCTGCGCGCGCGGCACGGCCAACGCCGACCATCATCTTTCAGGGCGATGCGGACCGCACCGTCAATCCCGCCAATGCGGACCGGATCGCCCGCGACGTCCTGACTGCCGGTCCCCGGATGACGCTGTTCGAGCAGACCTCCGGACGGCTGAACGGGCGCGGCTTCATCCGCGAGACCACATCCACGGACGACGGGGCCACGCTGCTGGAATACTGGAAGATCGAGGGTCTGGGCCACGCTTGGTCCGGCGGCAATCCCGCTGGCACCTATACCGATTCAGCCGGTCCGGATGCCAGCGCCGAGATGGTGCGCTTCTTCCTTCGCTGCAAGGGTGACGCTGGATAACGCCCTGTCGGGACGCACCCGGCAGCGAGATCGCGCAACGCCCGAGCCGCCCGGATTATCGAAGCACGCGCGTGATCCGGCAGCTTGTCGCCGGCCTCTGTCCGCACAAGGCTCCGCAAGCTGATGGCGACGAGAGAGCCACATGCCCCGGAGGTGTCACAAAACCGTAACAACACCTTCGGGAAACGGTCATGAACTCACGTTAACCAACCTGTCGGAAGTAATCCAATCTTTCAGAGGTTCCTATGAAAACGTCTCTTCGTCGGCAGATCCTCGCTGCGGCTTCTGTCGTCGCACTGTGCGTTCCGGCCGCCGGTCATGCCGCCCCGGTGAAAAATGTCATCATGATGATCTCGGATGGCGCCTCGTTCGGCACCTGGGACATGGCCAGCTATTGGGAGCATGGCGCCACGGGCAAGCAGGTCTATGACGGCTTCGACGTCAAGCTGGGCATGACCACCTATCCGCTCAACACCTCGACCACCCCCACGGGCGGCAACGCGACGACCCTTGGCTATGATCCTTCGAAGGTTCTGGATTCGACGCCGACCGGTGACGGCAGCTTCGCGGGCTATGAATACCTGAAGAAAGACGTGACCGACAGCGCCGCCGCCTCGACCGCGCTGGCGACCGGCCAGAAAAGCTACAACAATGCCATCGGCGTCGACAACGACGGCAAAGTTTTGAAAAACATCAGCGAAGTGTTCAAGGAAGCCGGTCGCTCGGCGGGCGTGGTGACTTCGGTTCCGTTCAGCCATGCCACCCCGGCGGGCTTCGGTTCGCATAACATCAGCCGCAACAACTATGGCGAGATCGCGCGCGAGATGGTCAACGGCGGCGTGCTCGACGTGATCATGGGCGCGGGCAACCCCGACTATGACAATGACGGCAAGAAGCGCGATGCCGTCTATACCGCCGAAACCGGCAAGGGGAACAACCCGACCACCGGTGCGGGCGAAGCCTATACGCCGGAATCGGTCTGGACCGATCTCAAGAGCGGCAAGGGGCCGATGGAACTGATCGAAACCAAGGCCGATTTCGAGGCGCTGGCCAATGGTTCCAAGACCGTCGACGGTCGCCTGATCGGCGTCGCGCAGGTCAGCGGCACCCTGCAACAGGCCCGCACCGAGGCCAATGGCGTTGACAGTGCCAATCCCTCGGGCCTCGCCTACATCAGCGACGTGCCGACGCTGGAAACGATGACCAAAGGCGCGCTGAACCATCTGGGCAAGAACGAGAACGGCTTCTTCGCGATGATCGAAGGCGGTGCCGTGGACTGGGCGGCACATGCCAACCAGACCGACCGGATCATCGAGGAGCAGGTCGATTTCAACGCCTCGGTCCGCGCGGCCTATTCCTGGGTCGAGCAATATTCGAACTGGGAAGACACCATGCTGATCGTCCTGACGGACCACGGCAACTCGATGCCGCTCGGCCCGAATGCCGACACGGAATTCTTCGAAGGCCCGCAGAACAATGGCCAGGGCAACCTGCCGGGCGTCAAATGGCAACACACCAACCACATGAACGAAAACACCCGTCTGTGGGCGCATGGTGCCGGTGCGCAAAGCCTGACCGATCATATCATCGGTCAGGATCCGTGGCTGTCGCTGGTGGTCGGCCATAACGATACCGGCGACTACATCACCAACAGCAGCCTGTTCCCGGCGATCCTCGATGCGACGGGCCTGGACACTACCCCGCCCGCGGTCCCGCTGCCGGCCGGTGTGGTGCTGCTGGGCAGCGCCGTCGCGGGCTTCGCCGCCCTGCGCCGCCGCAAGGCCGCCTGACCGAACAGAGGCGCACCACGCCTGAGGCCCGGACGTAAGGGCGCGCGCGGTTCATGCCGCGCGCGTTGCCATCTGAATCGGCCTGAAGACCATGGCCGACAGCATTTGCTTCGATGTTCCGAACAGCCGCGCAGTTGCATCGGGCAGGGTCTGGCTGCCATGCGATCGGGTGACGCTGATCGCCGGATACCCGGTCAACGCATTCAGGCAGCGCATAGGGGGCATCGGCTATTGCGAGCGGGCGTTGCGGTAGTATGGTCGTCCATCTGCCGGGGACATCAGGGGGTGCCATGACGAGCCTTTACCAACCCATGGATGCGGCTGTCGTGCCGCGCTTCGCGGGGCCAGCGAGCTTCATGCGCCTGCCGGTGGTGGCGAGCGCGGCGGGGCTCGACATCGCGCTGGTGGGTATCCCCTGGGACGGCGGCACCACCAACCGCCCCGGCGCCCGCCATGGCCCGCGAGAGGTCCGCAATCAGTCGAGCCTGATGCGCCGGGCCAATCACCATACCGGGGTCGCGCCCTATGACCTTATCGCGGTGGCCGATGTCGGCGATCTGGAGGTGCAGCCGATCGACCTGATGGCGGCGCTGCGGCAGATCGAGGCGGGCATCGCCGCGATCTGTGCCGAGGGGGCCGTGCCGCTGAGCGTCGGCGGCGATCACCTGACCACGCTGCCGGTGCTGCGCGCGCTCTCCCGGGCGCGGGGGGAGCCGCTGGGCCTCGTGCAGTTCGACGCGCATTCCGACACCAACGACCGCTATTTCGGCGACAATCCCTATACTCACGGCACGCCCTTCCGCCGCGCGATCGAGGAAGGCATCCTCGACCCGAAGCGGATGGTGCAGATCGGCATCCGCGGCTCGGTCTACGACCCGGACGAACACGGCTGGGCCAAGGCGCAGGGCATCCGCATCGTCTACATCGAGGAATGCGCCGCGCGCGGCCCCGAGGCGGTGATGGCCGAGGCCCGCGCGATCCTGGGCGACCGGCCCGCTTATGTGACCTTCGACATCGACAGCATCGACCCGTCGATGGCGCCCGGCACCGGCACGCCCGAGATTGGCGGCCTGACCAGCCGCGAGGCGCAGGCGATGGTGCGGCTGCTGTCGGGGCTGAACGTCGTCGGCGCCGATGTGGTCGAGGTCTCGCCGCCCTTCGACCTGGGCGGCATCACCGCGCTGACCGGGGCCACGATCCTGTTCGAGCTGCTCTGCGTCATGGCCGAGGGCATCGACCAGCGGCGCCGAGGACCGCCCGGCGTCTAGTTCAGCCGGGCGCGCAGGCCGGTCAGGATATGCTGCGTCAGCCCCTGATAGTCGCCGTCGAAATGGTGCCCGCCGGGCAGGCCGATCATCTCGTAGCCGTGCCCGGCCAGTTCGTGGCAGGCGTCTTCGTCGTCGCCGTCGCCATAGATGCACTGGACGATCCGCGCCGGAACCTGCTCCAGATCCTTTGTCGGATCACTGGCCGATCCGCTCGACAGGCCGAGCCAGCCCGAGACATGGATCACATAGTCGCGCTGATGCGACAGGCCCAAGAGCGTCATCTGCGCGACCGAGGCGCGATCCCCGGCATCCAGCAGATTGTAGCTGTTGGGCAGAATGTCCGCGCCGAAGGAATAGCCGATCAGCAACACATGCCGCACCCCCCACAGGCCCTGATAATGGTGTATGATCCGGGCGAGGTCAGCGGCGGTTTCCTGTGGCTTGCGTTCGTTCCAGAAGTAGCGCAGCGCGTCGACGCCCACCACCGGCACCCCCGCCGCCTGCAACGCGCCGCCCACCTGGCTGTCGATGTCGCGCCAGCCGCCGTCGCCCGACCAGATGATCGCCACGGTGTCGAGCGCGGGCTTCTCCACCGCCATTTCGGTCAGCGGCAGGTTCAGCGGCCCCTCGGCCCGGGCCGCGAGCCTGTCCCTGACGGCGGTGTCGAGCGCATCGGCGGGCGCGGCCTCCGTCTGCGTAACCGAAACGCCCGGATAATCGCGCGCGAGTTCCGCCACATGCGCCTGCGCATCCGCCGGCGCCGCCGGGGTGAAGACCACGGAGACGGGCATGTTCAACTGGCCATCGGGCATCAGGCCATAGACCTCGCGCCCGCCCGCCGGGTGATGCGGCGCCTCGGTGCACAGCGGCGCCCTGAGCGCGATCCCCGCTGAGGGATCGACCGCCACCGCGCCCGCGAGGGTCGAGGCCGGGGTCTGCGCCGCAAGCGCCACCGCCAGCCCGCCGCCATCGCCCCGCCCGGCGATCAGCGGCAGGTGGTAATCCCCCGACCCCCCGGCCTGAAGACGCTTCGACAGTTCCTCGATATCGGCGATGGCATAGGAGCAATCGTCGTCGTCGGGATGTCTCTCCAACGCGGCGAGCCAGCCCGGCAGGTCGAGCCCGACCACTGCCACCCCTTGCCCCGCCAGCGCCCCGGCCCGTGCCGTGTCGTCAGCGGTCCAGCCCTGCGCGTCGGAAATCAGGAAGACCACGCCCGTGGGCTGCCCGGCCGGGTGAAAGACATGCGGCCCGACGATCATGCCCGCATCGTAGCCCGCCGGGGGCTGCGCCGCCGCCGCACCCGCCATAAGCGCCAGCGCCAGAACGAATTTCATTTCCCGACCACTCCCCTGAAACCGCCCCCGATCAGCAGCGTGACATCCACGAGCGCGGCGACGGGCGAAACGCCGCCCCCGACGATCAGGTAGCGCGGCTGCCAGTCGGGGTTGTATTTGGCCTTGAAGGCGCGCAGTCCGCGGAAATTGTAGAACCGCTCGCCATGGGTGAAGATCGCCTGCCCGAAGTGGTTCCACATCGGCGCGGCGGCATGGGTGGCAAAGCCCGAAAGCGGCGCCATCCCGAGGTTGAAGGTCCGGAAGCCCTGCGCCTTGGCCTCGCGCAGGAGCGCGCCGAACAGGTAATCCATCGCGCCCTTCGGCGCCCCGGGGCCGAAGCGCATCAGGTCGACCGTCGCCTCGGCCTTCGTTTCGGTGAGCATCAGGGTCGCGAAGGCGACGATCTCGGCGCCCAGGCGCAGCACAGCCACCGGCTGCGTGCAGACAAAGGTGCGCTCGAACCGGCCGAGCGCGAAGCCCTTCTCGCGCGCCTCATGCTGTCCGAGCCAGGCGTCCGAGATCTGTTCGAGCCGGTCGAGCACGGCGGGCACCGCCTCGGGGGGCAGGATCTCAAGGCTCATCCCGTCGCGTTCGCCCTTCGCCAGCGCCCGGCGCTGTTCGCCCCAGCGGCTTTGCGAAAAGTCGAGCGCGACCAGATCCACCCTGGCCATCTCGCCCAGTTTCAGCGCCCGCAGACCGGCATCCGCGCAGGCGCCAAGGAGGTCGGGCGGGGCCTCGTAGAACACCGCCCGACCGCCACCCGCCCGCGCCGCCTCGATGAAGCGCCAGACGAGTTCGGGGCGCGCGTCTTCGGCGCCGATCGGGCCGAAGAGCGAGATCCACGACCGCCCCTGCACCGCATACATGACAAAGGCGCGGCCATCTTCGGAGAACAGCACCGCCTTGTCGCCCATCCGCACGAGGTTGCCGCCGCTGTCGTCCTGCGCGGCGACGATGGCGGTGGCGCGGGCGATTTCCCCGGGCGTGGCGGGGCGCGGGCGGGCGCGGGCCGGGCGCAGGAGGCTCGCGACCGCGATGGCCACGGCGCCGATGCTCAGCCCCATCATCGCGCGTAACCCGCGCGGCGCCTCTTCGGAGAATTCGAACTGCCACCAGAGTTCCCGGCTATAGCCCACATCGCGGTAAACGAAGAACAGGATGGTCAGCGCCGCGACCAGCATCACCGCGATGGCGCCAAGCCAGACCGGCGTCAGCGGCTCGGCCAGAAGCCGGGCACGCCGGTCGAAGCAGCGCCGGTTGAGCGCGAGCCCTGCCACCAGAACCGCCAGCGCCGCCGCCTCCCAGGGCGCCAGCGCCTTGGGCACGGTGAAGGCGATGGCGGTGAGCCCGGTGACGATCCCCGCGATCCGGGCGCCATCCATCCGATGCACCAGCCCGCGCGCGATGATCACCAGCAGCAGGCCAAGCAGGCTCGACAGGAAATGCGCGGCCTCCAGGATCTGGATCGGCACCCAGTTCGACAGCCAGTCGAGATTGGCCTGTGGCGTGGGCAGCACGCTCGAAAACACCAGCATGACGCCGCAGATCAGCGCGAGCATCGCCATCAGCGGCGGCACCACGGCGGCATTCACCGCCTGCGTCCAGAGCGCCGCGACCGAGCGGCGGTATTCGAGTGCCTCGCCGATGGCGAGCGCGATCACCGCGAGGAAGAGCGGCCCGACGTGATAGATCAGCCGGTAAAGCACCAGTGCGCCGATGATCTGCTCGGTGGGGACCGCGGGGCCGAGGCCGCCGATGATCACCGCCTCGAACACGCCGAGCCCGGCGGGCACATGGCTCAGCACGCCCAGCCCGAGCGCCACGCAGAACAGCGCCACGAAGGCGGGCCAGTGCAGCGGTACATCCCCCGGCAGCAGCACATAAAGCACGCTCGCCGCCGCCGCGATGTCGATCGCCGTCACCAGCAATTGCGTCAGGCAGGTTCCCACCGGGGGCAGCCGCGTCGCCATCGCGCCCGCCGCCTCGTCGGCGGTGACGGGGCGGCCGCGCCACAGCCAGACCAGACCCGCGACCGTCGCCACAAGCAGCCCCGCCGCGACGATCCGCAGCAGATCGGCATTCACCCCGATCAGCCCGCCGACCTGCCAGGCGAAGACCAGCACGGCAAGCCCCGTCATCACCGCGAGGCCGATCCCGAAGGCCAGCGTGACATAGGCGACGACGCGGGCGACCTCCTCGCCCTTCAGGCCCAGCCGGCTGTAGCCACGGTAGCGGATCGCCCCGCCGCTGAGCGGCCCGAACCCGGCGGTGTTGCCCACCGCATAGGCGCTGAACGAGACGAGCGCCACCTGCGGCAGGGGCAGGGGCCGGCCGATGAACCACAACGCCTTGACATCATAGAAGATCAGGCAGGCAAAGCTGATCGCGGTGAACCCTGCGGCAAGCAGGACGCGCTGCCAGGGGGTGCGCGCCAGCGCGTCCTGCACCGTGCCATAATCGACGTCGCGGGTGATGTTGCTGATGGCGATGGCGACGATGACGAAGGCCACCGTGGAGAAAACGACCGCCAGCGCCGTGCGGTGCCGTCGCGCCCGCGCGAACACCGATCCGGACGGAAGATCGGGCTTCGACTTCGGTTGGCCTGCTTGGGGAAGGGCATCTGCCACGGGATTCCATCCGAATTTCTGGCCGACTTCGTGGCCGACACCACGCTCTGTTGCCTGAGCGCGTCCTTTATGTGGCCCGATGCGAATCGGCAAATCACATAAGGTTTTGCGCCCCGCCCTCCGGGATGAGGGGCGGGCGGCACCGGCAGGGCGCTTCCGGGGCGCGGACGGCGGAGCGACAATCTCGCCCGCTACAGCGACGGGCACGCGGGCGCCCTCGGGGCAGGCGGCGGAAATCGCGACCGGATCGGGCAATCGCGGCTGGTCTTTGGTAGTGCCCGTACCACTGGCGGCCCCGGAGACGTCCCCCCGGCCAGCCTCATGCCCCCTCTGCTCCCAGCTTCGGCGCAGAGGGGGCCGCGATGATCACGGCAATGAGGATTCCCGGCGTCCTGACCGGACGGTCTGGCGTAGCGGACCATCTGCCTGCCCGCCCGCAGCGGGGACACCCGGACCCCGAAACCGGATTTTTCACCCGGCACCCTGCGCACGGAAGCGCGGTGCGGGGGGTTGAGCAGGAATTCGCCCGGGTGCCGGGCCTCGACCCCGAAGGCTGCCAGCGTTTTGGCGGGGAAGTCAGAGAGGTTCTGGGTCACGAGCACACCGCAGCGCCCGATGATGGCGACGGTCAGCACATGCCGGTCGTCGGCATCGGGCTGCGCCGGGATCAGGGATCGCTTCTGGCGGGCGCAACGGGGCAGAAGCGGCCCGGACACGCGCCCGAGGATGGAAGCCGTCAGTGGGTGAACGTGGCTGCGCTTTGCAGGGCAACAAATGCAGTGGGTGAGGTGGCTGTTCGGATGAGCAAGAGCAGAGCGGTGACGAAAAACACCCGGATCACCGAACCCGCCTCGGCGCGGCCAACACGTCGTGACCGAAAAGGCCCAACCGGAACTGCCCCGCTACCGAAGCCCTGATCGGAGGCACGGGGGGCCGCCGACCCAGCGGTCGAACGCGTCGAGACGCGCATAGGTCGCCGGGCGCAGCTTGCCCAGTTTCGAGGGATCGCACACCAGATACCGCTGCCGCGACCGCGCCAGCGCCGCGCGTTTCACATCGACCTCGTGGAAATGGAAACAGGTGACGCCTTCGGTCTCGTGCACCCCGGCTGCGGAAAAGAACCCCTTGGTGATATTGATCTTTTGCAGCATCGCCACCGCCTCGGAGGATGAAAAGCTGGCGGTCTCCCGATGGTAGAGACCGGCGAGGAGGATCAGGGTCACCCCCTCCAGCCGCGCCACCGCTTCGGCAATGTTCAGGGCCTGGGTCACGACGGTGACATGGGCGTTGGGCGGAATGCGCGCGGCCAGATGGGGCGTGGTCGTACCGCAGTCGAGGAAGACCGTATCGCCCGCCTCGATCAGCGCCGCGGCCTGCACGGCGACGGCCCGTTTCGCTTCGGCTTCCTGGTCCTGCGCGGAGGTCAGCGAATAGCCCTCGGCCCCTTCCTGCGCCTGCATGACATAGCCGCCCAGACACACCAGGCCCCGTTCCCCTTCCTCCAGATCGCGCCGGATGGTGATCTGCGACGTCCCGATCTGGCGCGCGGCTTCGGTGATATGCACGATCGCGCCGCCCCGGCATAGCTCCGCAAGGGCCGCGATCCGTTGTGTCTTGCCCGATGGTCTGGCCACGCCGTTCCCTCCCTGACCCGGGGGCCCGCCATGGTCCGGAAAGTTTGGATTGACAGGCTGCCCAAGGTTTTGAATGAATACAATCATATTGACCAAATCCGATCAATATGGGCAACGGCATTGCGGTGCGAGGGATGGCCCGGTCTGCTCACAAAGCGGTCACGGGGCATCAATCCGGCAAGCGGATCAGGACGATTCCCCCCCGAGCGAAAAGTCAGGCCAAGTCGGTTTCTGAAAAATTGCTTCCCTTGTAAAGCAGCGGGATATGGCAGACCTTTGCACAAGCGTAGCTCAGCGCATCCCCCATATTGAACTGTGCCGGATGCCCGACCTGCTTTCCGTAAACCGAAAGCGCCCGCAACGCCTCGTTGCCCACCGTTTCAGTGATCTGCATATCCCGTGCCTGAACCGCCGCAAATAACTTGTCAACCAGCGCCTGCGCCTGGGTATAGATCCCCGGCCGTCGCCGGTCCCTTGCCGCGCTTTTCAGCCCGCTTGCGGACCCGCGCCCGCAATGCCTCAACCCGCACCACGGACGAAAACCTCAATGTCCCGCGCCCCGCTTCCATCGCCCTCAACAGCGCCGGAGCTTCCACCTCTTGCGTCAGAACCGCGACAACCGTGCTTGCATCCACACTACTCGCCCCACATGTCATCCATGAATGCCTTGTCAGACGCTGCGTCACCACTGGATGCAAAGCCCGCCTTGCGCTGCACGTGCGCGACGCGCTCGGCCAGCGTTTCCGGCGCCCTCAAAGCCTCGATTTGCGCATAAAGCGCCTGTCGCACCGCTTCGCTCTTGTTTTTCAGCCCCGTCAGGGCACAGTAGCGATCAACCAATCTGTCAATCTCGTCGCCTTTGATGAGGATTGCCATGGGTATACCCTTTGCTCTGCATTCTTTGTATATGCCGGGGCAGTCAGGTTGAGGACGGCTTTACCGTCTGCCCGGTCGGAAGCCATTGCTCCGGCAGCAATATCCCGGACCCAGGCGTCGAGTGCTTCTTTCACCGTGGGTTCGTCCTGTGGAGGGACGATGCATGGGCTGGTGCTGCGGGAGCGTGGCGTCCATTTCGCAATGCTCACGCGGCTGACCGAAGGGCGACATGCGGATACTCTCCGCGCCAAGCCTTACAAGCGCGGAGATGATGTTCGCGGACGCTGCCGAAGGGAATCCGGTTCACGGCGGTCAGCATCAGCACGATTTCCGCGATCGCCGCAAGACTGGTCGTTGCACGAGCTGCGACCTGGACCAGAATGACGCTCGACCTGATGGCTGATGGCAAGGCCACCCGCAGCGCGCGTGATGGTCATCCGGATGATTGCCGCTGCGCGGAACACCCGGAACGCCATCCCGTCACGACGCGACCGCTATCGAGGATTACCCGGAACGCAGGCTGTGCGCTACTCGGGATGATTTCCCCTTTCCCAGATCGGCTTCCTCGTGAAGATTTTCAGGCGTAATGCCCGCGATCAGCACGGACAAGTCAGATTCCCGCATCTGCTCGCGCAGCGCCTGCACCAGATCGCGGGCGGCAGACGTTTCAACGTGCCCAGCCGTGCTTCGCGGCGATCCCGGCAAAGACCTCATCAGCAGGCTACACCTTGCCCGACCGTGCGGCCTCGACCCCCGCCGTGATCCGCTCCATCTGCCATGCGTTGGCTTCCAGATACTGCTCGATGGCCTGATTGACGACGTAGTTGCGGGAACGATCCATCGCGCTCGCCAGGGCGTTGATCGCCGACACCCTGGCCGTGCGGATGGTGATGGGTTCGGATACAGCGCGCTGCGGCATGGTGTACTCCAATATAATTATATAGGCCAAACCACCTTCGCGAAAGCCCCGCCAGAGAGTAGGCCTCGCGCGCCCTGCCTGAAATCGCCCCGACTCCGGGTGGGATCGGGATGGCCTGTCCTCACCTGCGCCACATTCAGCGGCTGGTCGCGGTATCCCGTCATCCGGCACCACCATCGCGTCGAACCGCCGTTCCGGGCGATCAAGTAACCCCCCTGCGACAGCCACGAGCAACGGCGAGCGCCTCTCGTTGATGTCTTGGCCACCCGGGATTCCGCACGAAGCTTGAAGGCGCTGAACAGGCGTATATCGCCTTCATGACCGGGAAAAATCATCCCCCTGACTCTCCGGATGCCCGGATCGCTCCCCGGCATCACGCAGATCACCTCGGCCCCAATCCGCACTGGCATCATGCCAGACATGTTTCACCGGGCCTTTACCCGGGTGGATGATCCTTCCGGCAAGCATAAAAGGACCACTGGAAAATCCCGCAACGGATCGTCACGGCCTTCCTGCACCGGACCCAGCCGATGATCACGGTTTTGATCAGAAATCTCCGGAACAGGCGCGGCTGATCTCCGCGCAAAATCCCGGGGTTGATCCGCACATCGGTGCCGACACCGTTTTGGGGCGGCGCCGATCCTCTTTGGGAAAGGTCAGATCCGTGATTTCCGGGACGGCCCGGATTTCCTGTCGCCCCGCGGGCAGATTACGCCAGTGGCATTTCCGGACGACCTATAGCATCGGCTCCTTGCGGCAATTGACAAGCAGTTCCGCGACCGACAGCGTATTCGGCA
Source organism: Paenirhodobacter sp. (assembly GCF_047600745.1). Taxonomy (GTDB): domain Bacteria; phylum Pseudomonadota; class Alphaproteobacteria; order Rhodobacterales; family Rhodobacteraceae; genus Rhodobacter. The sequence goes on from NZ_JASGKI010000005.1 coordinate 29,128, forward strand.
TCCGCAACAGGAACGCCACCATCTGGGCCAGATCTTCGGGTTGCGTCATATCGGCCCGGGGGATTTCGGTTTCCTCCGCGGTCATATCCGTGGCGATATAGCCGGGGCAAAGCGCGGTGGCGCGCAGGCCCTTCTCCCACCCCTCCTGCCGGATGCCATGGGTCAGGGCGACAACGGCGAATTTCGTCATCGCGTAGCCGACATTGCTGCCCACGCGCTTTCCGGCAAGAGAAGCCACGTTGATCACCCGCCCCGATCCCGAGGCGATCAGATGCGGCATTGCCGCGCGGCTGACGCGCAGCGGGGCCTTGACGTTGACGCGCCACATCGCATCCAAGACCTCTTCGCCCTCATCCATCACCCGCACGCGGGGGTTGATCCCGGCGCAATTGACCAGCGCGTCGATCCGGCCATGGGCGGCCAGTGTCGCGCCGACCCATGCCTCGGCCGCGCCGTCCTCTTCGGCGTCATAGCGCCAGGTCGTCAGGCGCTCCGCCGGGGGCAGCCGGTCGGGGCGCCGCGCCCCGGCCGAAACGCTGAACCCCGCCGCCAGAAGCGCCTGCGTGATCGACAGCCCCAGCCCCCGCGCGGCGCCCGAAACCATGACCACCCGGCCGCGCGGATCAAGCATCACTTCAGCCCGGCGCAGAAGGCCGCGATCCGGTCGCAGCCCTCGGCCAGCCGCTCCATCGAGGTGGCGTAGGACAGGCGGAAGAAGGGGCTCATGCCATAGGCCGCGCCATGGACGGTGACGACCTGCTGCTCCTCGATCAGCGCGAGAACGAAGTCGCGGTCGGTCTCGATCCTGCGCCCGCCCGCCGTGGTGCGCCCGATCAGCGCCGCGATGTTGGGGAACAGGTAGAAGGCGCCCTCGGGCTTGTGGCAGGAAATCCCCTCGATCGCGTCGAGCCGCGCGTGAACGTAGTCGCGCCGCTCGCGGTAGATCGCCGCGCGTTCCTTCAGCAGATCCTGCGGGCCGTCCAGCACCGCGACCGCCGCCGCCTGCGTCAGCGTCGAGACACCACCCGCGTTCTGGGTGTTGACGTTGCTCATCGCCCTGACCAGATCCGCCGGGCCGCCGCAGAAGCCAAGCCGCCAGCCGGTCATCGCATAGGCCTTCGACACGCCGTTCACCGTCAGCGTGCGGTCATATAGGCGCGGCTCGACCTCGGCGATGGTGCAGAACTCAAAGTCATCGTAGATCAGGTGCTCATACATGTCATCGGTCATGATCCAGACATGCGGATGGCGCAGCATCACTTCGGCGATGGCGGCCATTTCGGCGCGCGAACAGGCCGCGCCGGTGGGGTTGTTCGGGAAGTTGAGGATCAGCCATTTCGTCTTCGGCGTGATCGCGGCGTCCAGATCCTCGGCCCGCAGCTTGAAGCCGTTCTCCTGCGGGCAGGCGACCGGCACGGGAATGCCGCCCGCAAAGCGCACGATGTCGGCATAGCTGATCCAGGACGGCGAGGGGATCACCACCTCATCGCCCGGATTCACCGTCGCCATGATCGCGTTGAAGATGATCTGCTTGCCGCCGCCCGCCGTCAGGATCTGCGAAATGTCGTAATCCAGATTGTTGTCGCGCTTGAACTTGCGCTGAATCGCGGCGCGCAGCGCGGGGGTGCCATCGGTCGGCGGGTATTTCGTTTCGCCCGCCAGCGCCGCCGCATGGGCGGCCTCGATCGCATGCGGGGGCGTCGGGAAATCCGGCTCGCCCGTGGACAGGGTGATGACCTTGATCCCCTGCGCGGCCAGATCGCGGGCCTTCTGCGTCATCTCGACCGAGGCGGAAACGGAAACGGAATTCAGTCTGTCGGCAATACCGGGCATGTCGGGTCTCCGTCCTCAGGCGTCGCGCTTGGCAAAGTTCAGCCCGCCCAGAACCTGTTTGGTCGGCAGGATTTCCATGAAGGCCACATCCATCCGCTGCGGCGCGCCAACGGCAAAGGCGATGGCTTCGGCAATATCCTCGGGTTTGAGCGAGTCGTATTCGTCGAAGAAGCGCCGCTGCGCCTCTTCCATATCGCCCAGAAGGCGGCCGAAAACCTCGGTTTCCACACGCGCGGGGGAAATCTCGGTCACCCGCACCTGCTTGCCGTAAAGGTGGACGCGCAATTGCTGACACAGCGCATGCACACCGGCCTTGGACGCATGATAAGCGGTGTTCCCGCCCGGAAAGGCGTAATGCCCGGCGATCGAGCTGATATTGACCACATGGCCCCGGTCGCGCGCGACCATCCCCGGCACGAAGAGCCGCACCATGTGCATTACCGATTTCAGGTTGATGTCGAGCAGCGCATCCACATCTTCGGCCGTGGTGTTCAGGATATCGCCCTTGCGCGACTGACCGGCGTTGTTGATCAGCACGTCCACCTCGACCTCGGCGGCGATCTGTTCGAGCGCCGCATTGTCGTCCACGCTCACCGCATGGAACCGGCAGCCGGTTTCCTCGGACAGCGCGCGCAGCCGCTCGGCGTTGCGGGCAAGCGCATGGACCTCAAGGCCCTCGCGCGTCAGACGACGCACGATCGCCGCGCCGATCCCCGATGAAGCGCCCGTCACGAGCGCGGTTCTATAGGCGGAAAAGTCCATCTCGCATCCCCTCATTGCGCAGCCCATGCCCGGAACGGGGCATACTGCGCTTCGGGGCCACCCTAAGGGCAAAGCCGGGGAAGGTTCCAATACCGCTTCGCTGTGGCCTCATAGCGGAAAACAATGGGCCCCAGGCGCAGGCGGCACATAAATCTGCGCGATGGCGGCAGAAGCAAAAAATATTATGAACAGCAGGGGCAGGTCCATAAAGATCGCCCCATAAGAAGCCCATCGGGGCCGCTGAACAACGCGCCACAGCAGCCAATGCGGAGCTTCTCTTTCGTAAATAGGCCAGCATCAAGGCAAAGGTCAAGAAAAGGGTGCGATATTTGCGGTCTTTTTGGGCAATTCGGAAACAGGGAAGTGAAATGACAAAACCAACCCCCGTTCATTGCGGATATGTGACGCACCCGGCGGTGACGGCCGCATGAAAGCCATATCTTCCGAAACCGACACGCGGTCCGGCGGTTGGCTGCGCCGTCAGGCCGGATCGCCGAACTGGATGATCCTGCCGCTGCTGATCTTCCTGCTGGTGTTCTTCTTCATGCCGGCGATCAAGCTCATGCTGTTCTCGGTCATGACGCAGGATCCGCAGGGGCGCGTCGGCACGCCGCTGACGCTCGCACATTTCATCCGCTTCTTTCAGGTGCCGCTTTATACCGATGTGCTCTGGACCACGATCCGGATCAGCCTCATCACCTCGGTGATCGCGGCGATCCTGGCCTATCCGGTGGCGATCGTGCTGGTGCGCGGCAATATCGCGGTGACGCGCATCGTGACGCTGATCATCATCGCGCCGCTCGCCGTGAGCGTGGTCGTGCGCGCCTATGGCTGGCAGCTCATCCTCGGCAACGGGCCGACGGGGCTGCTGAACTACGTCCTGCTGCACCTGGGCCTGATCGCGGAGCCGCTGGCGCTGCTGTTCTCGCCGGTCGCGGTGGTGGTGGGGTCGCTGCACATCTTCTTTCCGATGATGGTGCTGCCGCTGGCCTCGGCGCTCGGCAAGATCGACCCGAACCTCGAACAGGCGGGGCGCACGCTTGGCGCGCCGGCGTGGAAGGTGTTTCTGCGGATCACCCTGCCGCTGAGCCTGCCGGGCCTTGTCGCGGGGGTGACGCTGGTCTTTTCGCTGTCGGCTGGGGCCTATGTGATCCCCGCGCTGATCGGGGGGCCGTCGTCGCAGATGCTCGGCAATCTGGCGGAACAGCAGATCATCGCGGTCTATGACTGGCCCTTCGGTGCGACCATCGCCACGATCCTCGTCCTCATCGTCCTTGCCATCAACGCCCTGTCCATGCGGCTTCTGGGCGGGCGCCGTCTCCGGGAGATCCAGAAATGAGCGGCAAACTCACCGGCACCTCCGCCGTCATGCTCTATCTGGTCACCGCCGGGATGATGGCCTTCGTGCTGTGCCCGATCGTGCTGATCGTCATCATCTCCTTCTCGGACGGCTATTTCGTCAGCTTCCCGCCGACGGGATTCACCACCTCGTGGTATGTCTCGGTGCTGCAAAACCCGGAATTCACCGGCGCGCTGCTGTTCAGCTTCGTTCTGGCGGTGGGGACGACGCTGCTGTCGCTGCTGCTCGGCGTGCCCGCGGCCTTCGCCATCGTGCGGGGGAATTTCCCCGGGCGGGCGCTGTGCAAGGGGCTGCTGCTCTCGCCGCTGATCTTTCCGGTACTGATCACCGGGCTTGCGCTCTTGCAGCTGTTTTCCAGCTACGGCTGGTCGACGGTCAAGCTGAACCTGCTCATCGCGCATACGGTCGTGACCTCGCCCTATGTGATCCGCACCGTGCTGACCAGCCTCGAACTGGTGAACCCCTCGCTTGAGGAAGCGGCCCGCACGCTCGGCGCGACGCGCTGGCAGACCTTCCGCCGGGTGATCTTTCCGCAGATCGCGCCGGGGATCGCGTCGGGGGCGATCTTTTGCTTCATGGTCAGTTTCGACAACTACCCGGTCTCGATGTGGCTGGCCGATTCCGCGAATACGCCGGTTCCGGTCGTGCTCTATCGCCAGATCGGCACGGTGTTCGACCCCTCCGTCGCCACGATGTCGAGCATCATCATCGGCCTTTCCGCCGTCGTCGTCCTCGCGCTTGACCGGATGGTCGGGCTGCGCCGCGCGATGGCCATGTGATCCATAGAAACCAACAGTGAGGGAATAGCATGACGAAACTGATCCTGAACCGCCGCCGCTTCCTGCATGCCTCGGCTGCGGCGACGCTGGCCACCCCCTATTTCTACACCGCCGCCTCGGCGCAGGACCGGGTGTTGCAGGTGGGTGTCTACAACTCCGCGCAGGGCGGGCTGGTCAAGAAAGAGGTTCTGCCCGCCTTTGAAAAGGAATTCGGCTGCAAGGTGCTGACGACCGAGGGCGCGACGCTCGCCAATATCGCCAGCCTGCGCGCCACCCGCGACAATCCGGTCTACAGCGTGATGTCGATGGATGACGTCGGCTTCCCGCAGGCCAAGGCCGAGGGGCTGATCGACGAACTGCCGGTGGATCAGATCCCGAACCTTGCCAATGTCTATCCGCGCTACCTGTTCGAGGAAAACTACGGTGTCGGTTTTGCCGTCTCGATCGCCGGGCTGTTCATCAACCCGCAGATGTCGAAGCCGATCGAAAGCTATGCCGAGATCTTCGAGCCGAAATACGCCCGCAAGATGCTGCTGAACACGCCGAAGAACACCCAAAGCGTGCTGATGCTGATCGTGGCCGCCGCGCTCGCCACCGGCAAATCGTTGCAGGAGGCGCAGTATCTGACCGATGAAGGCTGGGCGCAGCTTGCGAAGCTGAAACCCAATGTGCTGACCATCTATGACGGCGAGGCACAGGTGATGATGGTGGCGCAGGGGCAGGCCACCGTGGGCGGGATCGAGTATTCCAAGGCGATCTATCCCCATACCCGCAAGGGCGTGCCGCTCGACATGACCTATCCGAAGGAAGGCGCCTTCACCGGCATCAACGGCATCGCACTGGTCAAGGGCGCGCCGCAGCGCGAGCTGGGTCTGGCCTGGATCGACCGGCTGCTGTCGCCCGAGGTGCAGAAGATGCTGGCCGAGGCGACGCTCTCCGCGCCCACCGTCAAGGGCGTGGAATTCTCCGACGACAGCCTGAAATATCTGGCCTATCCGGAGGCCAGGATGGAGGAGCTGAACCTCTTCACCCCGGACTGGAACTATATCATCCCGCGCCGGGCCGAATGGCTCGAAAAATACAACCAGACCTTTGCAGGCTGAGGAGGCGACATGGAATCCGTCGAAGTCCGGCTCGAACACCTGACCAAGGAATACAACAACCAGTTCGTCGCGGTCGACAACGTGACGCTGACCGTCGGCGCGGGGGAATTGCTCGCGCTGCTCGGGCCTTCGGGCTGCGGCAAGACCACCTGCCTGCGGATGATCGCCGGGCTGGTCGATCCGACCTCCGGGGAAATCGTGATCGGCGGCAAGCCGATCACGAAGACGCCGGTGCATCGGCGCAACATGGGGATGCTGTTCCAGAACTACGCGCTGTTCCCGCACATGACGGTGGCGGAGAACGTCGCCTTCGGGCTGGAGATGCGCGGGTTCTCCCGTTCGGAGCGCGAGGACAAGGTGCGCAAGGCGCTGGATCTGGTCAAGCTTGGCCACCTGGCCGACCGCATCCCCGTGCAACTGTCGGGCGGGCAGCAGCAGCGCGTGGCGCTGGCCCGCGCGCTGGTGATCGAACCGTCGATGCTGCTTCTGGACGAGCCTCTGGGCGCGCTGGACAAATCGCTGCGCGAGCAGATGCAGCTTGAAATCCGTCAGTTGCAGCAACGCCTTGGCCTGACCACGATCATGGTGACCCACGATCAGGACGAGGCCTTGACCATGGCCGACCAGATCGCCGTGATGCGCGCAGGGCGGATGGAGCAGATCGCCTCGGCGACCGATCTGTATCAGCGCCCGGCGACGCAATTCGTCGCGGGCTTCATCGGCGCGTCGAATTTCTTCGAGGCCGAGGAAGTCTCGCGCGAGGGGCGCAGGGCGCGGCTGATGACCACCTCGGGCATTGCGCTCGACGTGGCGAACATGCGGCTGGTGACGAAGCGGGTGATGGTGACGATCCGCCCCGAGGCGATCACCGTGCGGCCCCTGGAAACCGGCGAAACCGACGCGCCGAATACCGCCGTCGCGATGGTGGAACAGGTCGTCTACCGGGGATTCATGCTGCAATACTACCTGCGGCTGAAGGACGGCACCGAAGTCATCGCCTATCGCCAGACCCAGACCGAAAGCTGGGGCCCGGTGTCCTCCGTTGGCGACCGTGTGCGGATCAGCTGGGACGCGGACAGCAACCATGTCGTGCCGCTGAGCGAAGCCGCTTGACGCCCCAAAGGCCCGCTTTTTCAAGCGGGCCTTTGCTTTACCAGCGCCTAGGCCGTTATTGCGCCAGAACCTCGCGCGCCGGGGCAACGGTGCCGCCCGCCGCCTCGATCTCGCTGCGCACGATCCGGGCGAGGTCGAGCGATCCGGGCGTGTCGCTATGGATCAGGATCGAGCGCGCCCGCACCGGCAGGACAGTCCCCTCGATCGTCGTCACCGTCGCATCCGTCAGGAACTGCCGCACGCGGGCGCGCACGGCGGGTTCCGCGGTGATCACCGAATTCGGCACCCCGCGCGGCACCAGATGGCCCTGCGCGTCATAGGCCCGATCGGCCAGAAACAGCGTCAGCGTCTTCAGCCCGGCGGCGGTGGCGGCGCGCTCGATCACGGTATCGGGCATCGAAAACACGATCAGATCGGGATCCACCGCCTTGATCGCCGCGATGCACAGAGCGGCCAGCGCCGGATCGCGGTTGATCATGTTGCCCATCGCCGCGTGAAAGCTGACATGGGACAGGCTCACCCCTTCGGCCTTTGCGATCGCCGCCAGCGCGCCGATCTGATACAGCATCTGCTGGCGGATCTCGTCATGCGAGAAGGGCAGTTCCCGGCGACCGAAGCCTTGCAGATCGGGCAGGCCGGGATGCGCGCCGATACCCACGCCGCGCGCCTTCGCCTGCCGCACCATCCGCGTCATGATCTGCGGATCGCCCGCATGAAACCCGCAGGCGATATTGGCCGAGGACACCACCCCCATCAGCGCGTCGTCATCCGTCACCCGGAAAACGCCGAAGCCCTCGCCCATGTCGGAATTGAGGTCGATCTTCATCTTCGCTCCTTGCCTGTCAGCCAGCCATCCCGGCCAGCGCGTCTGTCACCATCGCCGCCGTGTGGCGGATGTCGGAAAGCCATGCCTCGACCGCCTGTTCGGCGGCGAGGACGGTGGCGGTATCCACGCGTTTCAGCCGGATCCGGCTGCCGATCCGCGCTTGGCCCAGCCGCCACAGGTCGATCTCGATCACCCCGGCGATCTTGGGGTAGCCGCCGGCGGTATTGGCGTCGCTCATCTGGATGATCGGCTCGCCCGCCGGAGGAACCTGCACCACGCCCGGCACCAGCCCGTGCGAGCGCATCTCGACCGGCGCATCGGGGTGGATCGGTGTGCCCGACAGCCGATAGCCCGTGCGGTTGCTCTGCGCCGAGATTTTCCATTCCTGCGTCCAGAACCGCTCCGCGTCGCGCCCGAACAGGTCATGCTCGCCCGAGTGCAGCGCACGCAGGATCAGCGTGCCACTCTCGTCGCGCTCGGGGAAATGCGCGGCCAGCGCGGTTTCGGGCGGCACCACACCAAGCCCCCCGGGCGGTAGGCGACAAGCCGACGCACCACAGGCCAGCCGGTCGCCCGGTTGCAGTGCCCGCCCGTCGAGCCCGCCGAAATCGCCGCGCAGCGCCGTGGAGCGCGAGCCCAGAACCACCGGCACGTCGATGCCCCCGGCAACCGTCAGGTAACACCGCGCGCCGCTGACGGGGGCGGTCAGTTCCAGCACCTGCCCCGCGCGCACCGGCAGCGCCCACCACGGCGGCAGCGGCACACCGTCCAGAACCGGGCGGCAGTCGGCGCCGGTGATCGCCACCGCGCCATCCTCCGCGAACCGCAGACGAAAGGGGAAGGTCTGCACCTCGATCCCCGCCGCGCCTTCGGCATTGCCCAGCAGGATGTTGCCCGCGCGCAGCGCCAGCGGATCCATCGCGCCGCTCGTTGTCACGCCGATATTGCGGTAGCCGAACCGCCCTAGATCCTGCACGGTGTTCAGCGGGCCGGTTGCCAGTATCTCGATCACAGTTCGATCCTTTCGGGCAGGAAGCGCACCCTGTCGCCGGGCGCCATCAGGGCGGGATGCGGGGAATGCGGGTCGAAGACCTCGATCTCGGCATAGCCGAGCGCGTTCCAGCCGTTCGGCCCGGTCAGGACGGACACCCCCGCCTGCATGCCGCCGATCGTCACCGTGCCCTTCATCATGTTCAGCGAGGGCACCTTCTTGCGCGGCATGAAGATCGTGGGGTCGAGCCCGTGCAGATAGCCGAACCCCGGCGCAGAGCCGAGCGCGAAGACGGTGTAGGTCCGGGCGTGATGGCGGGCGATCACCTCGGCGGCGGGCAATCCGCTGAAATCGCAGATCGCGGGCAGGTCGATGGCCATTTCGCCACCGTAATGCACCGGAATTTCGATCAGGCGACCGGGGCGGTCGAGTTCGACCGTCTCCCCCCAGGCCGTGCCCAGACGGTCGAGCGTCGCCTGAGGGTCGGCGGGCGTGGCATGCAGCACCACCAGGAGGTTGGTCATGCCCGGGATGATTTCCTGCACATCCGGCCATGCGCCGAGCGCCAGCGCCAGAGCCCAGATCCGCCGTTGCGCGGGCAGGTCGAAGGCGCCTGGCGCCTCGACGAGAAAGGCCCGGCTTCCGATCATCGAGACTTTCGCCGCTTCGGTCGCGGTGACAATTGCGGGAGTGTTCATTTCGCCTCCAGCGAAAGGAGAGTGTCGCCGAAGCCGATCAGCGCGCCCTCCGCGGCCCGGCCCGTCACATGCCCGGCCCGCGGCGCGAGGGCGGGCACGAGGACCGGCCCGACCCGCACGAAACCCGCCGCCTCGCCCGCCGCCACATCCGTGGAGGCGGCGCGCAGCGGGTGGGCGTTCAGCGCATGCCCGGCGATCGGCGCGGTGATTTCGGTCGCCTGCGGGCGCGCGACTTCGGCCCCCGCGCCGACCCGGACGACGATGCGGGTATCGCCCTGCGTGATCTCGATCGAGCTCAGCGATGCCGCTTCGAGCCAGCGCGCCAGATCGCGCAGCGTTTCGGGATCCGTCAGCCTGTCCATCATGCCTTCTCCCGGAGCCAGTGTTCGAGGTGGTGAATGTCGGTCCCGCCCTTGCAGAACGCCGGATCGCGGAAGATCGCCCGGTGGAGGGGCAGGTTCGTCTCGATCCCCTCGATACGCATGTCATCAAGCGCCGCGCGCATCCGGGCGACGGCCTGATCGCGGTCGGGCGCATGGACGATCAGCTTGGCGATCAGGGAATCGTAGAAGGGCGACACCCGATAGCCCGGCTCGATATGCGTATCGACCCGCACCCCCGGCCCAGAGGGCAGATGCACCCCGGTGATGACCCCGGGCGCGGCGGCGAAGGTTTCCGGGTTCTCGGCGTTGATGCGGCACTCAAAGGCATGGCCGGTGCAGGTCACATCCTCTTGCGCGAAGCCGAGCGGCCGGCCCATCGCCGCCTTGAGCTGCTCCACCACGATGTCGGTGCCCGAGGTCATTTCCGTCACCGGATGTTCGACCTGAAGGCGGGTGTTCATCTCGATGAAGTAGAATGCGCCGTTTTCATAAAGGAATTCAAAGGTGCCGACGCCGCGATAGCCGATGCGCTGGCAGGCCTCGACGCAGCTTGCGCCGACCTGGGCGGCGATGTCGGCGGGGATGCAGGGGGCAGGGGCCTCTTCGACCACCTTCTGGTGGCGGCGCTGCATGGAACAGTCGCGATGCCCCAGCCAGACCGCGTGGCCCTGCGCGTCGCACAGCACCTGGATCTCGACATGGCGGGGATGTTCGAGGAACTTCTCGATATAGAGCGCCGGGGAGCCGAAGGCGTTGCGTGCCTCCTCGCGGGTGATGGCGACGGACTCGGCCAGTTCCGCCGCCGTGGCGACCACGCGCATCCCGCGTCCGCCGCCGCCGCCTGCCGCCTTGACGATGACGGGATAGCCGATCTCTGCGGCGATGCGGGCGATCCGCGCCGGGTCGTCGGGCAGGGCCTCGTCCGGGCCGGGGACGCAGGGCACCCCCGCCTCAAGCATCGCGCGCTTGGCCGCGATCTTGTCGCCCATGGTGCGGATGGCCGAGGACGGCGGCCCGACGAAGGTCAGCCCCTCCGCCTCGATCGCCTCGGCGAAACCGGCATTTTCCGACAGAAAGCCATAGCCCGGATGGATCGCCCCGGCCCCCGTCACCCGCGCGGCGAGCAGGATCGCCGGGATGTTGAGATAGCTTTTCGAGGCTTTCGCCGGGCCGATGCACAGGAACTGGTCCGCCCGCGCGCCATAGGGCGCATTCCGGTCGGCGGCGGAGCAGATGGCAACGCTGCGCAACCCCAGATCCGCGCAGGCACGCCGGATGCGTTCGGCGATCTCGCCGCGATTGGCGATCAGAACGGTGTCGAAGGCGCTCATGCGTATTCCACCAACGGCTGGTCGACGTCCACCTCGGCGCCGTCCTCGAACAGGATGCGGGCGATGGTGCCCGCGCGATCGGCGGCGATGACGCTGAAAACCTTCATCGCCTCGATGACGCAGACGGGCTGGCCGGGCTCGACCCGATCGCCCACCGAAACGAAGGGCGCGGCGCCGGGGTTCGGGGCGGCATGGACGATGCCGAACATCGGCGCGCGGATCGTGGCGGCTTTTTGCGGCACCGGCGCAGGGGGAGGCGCGGGGGGGAGCGGGGCGGCATCGCCGCGCAGGATGCGCACGCTCATGCCCTCTTCCGAAACGACCAGTTCGGCAAGGCGGGACTCGCCGAACATCTCGATGAGGGCTCTGATTTTTGAAATATCCATATCGGCCTGTAACGGTGAAAGGGCGCCGCAGGGCGCGGGCCTTTCGGGGTTAGCACAAACGTCCCGCTGATAGGGTCAGACAACTTTCCAATGGAGGCCGATCAGAGGTTCACAGCCCGCCCCGGGAATGGTGAACAGGGGGCACCCGCCCCGGAGGTCCGCCTTGAATCCCAGACCCGTGAATCCCAGAAACGGCATCGTGCTGAAGATCCTCGCCGCGCTTTGCGCGACCCTGATGCTCGCCTGCGTCAAGGGGCTCGACGGCGCGGTCCCCACCGGGCAGGTGGTGTTCTTCCGCTCCTTCGTGGCGCTCTTGCCGCTCTTGATCTGGCTGGCGATGCAGGGGAATATCCTTGCGCTGGTCCGGACGCAGAACTTCGGCGGTCATCTGGTGCGCGGGTTTTCCGGCACGGGGGGCATGTTCTTCAACTACCTCGCGCTGGCCTATATCCCGCTCGCCGATGCCACGGCGCTGAGCTATGCGGCGCCGCTGTTCACCGTCTTCCTCGCCGCGGTGCTGTTGCACGAAAAGGTGCGGATCTATCGCTGGACGGCGGTTGTCGTCGGCTTTCTCGGGGTGCTGATCATGCTGTCGCCGCATCTTGAAATCGGCGGCGACGGGCTGCGCAGCGCCGCCATCATCGGCAGTGTCGCGGCCCTGATCGCAGCGCTGTGTTCGGCGATTTCGTCGGTGCAGATCCGGCATCTGAACGCATCGGAACAGCCCGGCGCGATCGTCCTTTATTTCTCGCTGATGACGACGGGGATCGGCCTCGCGACCATCTTCCTTGGCTGGGTGATGCCGACGCCGGTCCAGCTGCTGTTGCTGATCGGCTGCGGGGTCTTTGGCGGCATGGCGCAGATCCTCGTCACGCTCAGCCTGCGCCATGCCCATGCCTCGCTGCTGGCGCCGTTTGAATATACCACCATGGTCTGGTCGATCCTGATCGGCATCGTCGTGCTGGACCAGTCGCCCGCACCGGCGACGATTGTCGGCGCCATCGTGGTCGCGGCGGCGGGGCTGTTCACGATCTGGCGCGAGCGGGCGCTGAAACGCGCCGCGGCGCGCTAGCCCCCCAGATCCGCGGTCAGTTCCAGCAGCAGATCCCGCACCGCCATCGCCGGTTCCGACAGCGGGATCTGATCCGATACGCAGAGCGAAACGACCTCGGTCATCGTCGGGCTGTGGACCGGAAGGATTTCGATATCCTCGCCCTCGGACACGATCCGTTCGGCGATGGCATTGGGCATGATGGTCGCGCCCAGACCTTCGCCCACCGCGCGCGAGAGCGTCCGCACCGCCTCGAATTCCCCGATGACGTTCAACTCGCTGCGGCTGCGGGCAAAGGCGACGTCGATGGCCCGGCGGACGAAATTGTAGGACGGCGGCAACAGCATCGGCAGGCCCGAAAGCTGCGCGACAGTCAGCGGCCCCGGCCCCGCGACCATCCCCCTGCGCGCCACCAGAACGAAGGTCTCCCGCCCCAGCGGTTGCAGCTTCACCCCCTTGATCGGCCCCTGCCCATGCAGCAACGCCAGTTCCAGCCTGCCGTTCATGATCAGCTGCGAATAGGCCTGCCCGGTGCTTTCGACGATATGCAGGAGGATCCCCGGATGCCGGGCGCGCATTTCGGAAAACAGCCGCACGGAAAGCGAGGCCGCCAGGCTGAACGGCGCCAGCCCGACGGAAACCCGCCCCCGCAGCACCTGCCCGGCCGTCAGCGCATCCGCCTGCGCCTGCTCCATCTGCCGCAAGATGACCTGCGCATGGCGATAGACGACCTTTCCCGCCTCGGTCAGCATCACGCCCTGCTGGCTGCGGATCAACAGCTTCTGCTTGAAATGGGTTTCGAGCGAGGCAAGCTGCTGGCTGAGTGCGGGCTGCGCGATATGCAGCATATCCGCCGCGCGGGTGATGCTGCCCATATCGACAATCGTGATGAAAGACCGCAGGCGCTTGATATCCATGACTTCTCCGTCTCAATCCGGCACGGGGCATCTGTAACAAGCCTGTGGCGTCGCGGCCAGTGCGGCCGCGGACCGACCCTTCGCGATATGCCATCCGCCTGTTGTGCGCTCACAGCCGGGCGCGCGAACGCGTAATTCGGCAGCAATCTGGAGAAACCGCGCGAGCCGGTATCGCCCGAAAGATTTCCCATGCCGCGGACAGGGGGCAGAACGTCAGCGGGTTCTGTGATCACATCGGCAGGGGACGCTTTCATATCAGGCCATGGGGCATTTCCTTTCGTCCGCGACGGGCCCTCGGTCGCCGCACGATATAGCGTGATGCCCCCACCATCGCGCCGCCGGGCAGGGGCCGCAGAAAGGTCGCGGTATGAAGGTTCGTCCCCTGTGATGGGTCGCCCGGATGCCGATCTCTCGGCTTGATGCAACGAGACGTTCGGTCTGATAAATTCCCATGATCGAAGCCACACCCCTCCAGCGGAAGCGGGACCGTCTGCGCAAAGAGGGGTCGGCCCGCAGTCAGCTTTTGCGCGCGGGCATGGCACGTCATGATTTCCGGAGCGGCTGTCTGATCGGCAATCTCGGTCAGAAAATGGGCGTTCTGTCCAAACGGTTCCGGACCGGATTTCGGCGGCATTCACGGATTGGAAGGCGAACGTCGAAGATTCCCCGAGAGGCCGATTGCGCGCGGTTGGCCGCCTTCTTTTGGATGGGACAGGAAGGCGCGCTTCTACACGCCAAGCTCGACCGGAACACCATTCCGCTCAATGCCTTTGGCATTGGGTTCTTCAAACGGTTCGGGACACAGCCCGACGCAGGCGACAGGTGATGCGATGATCAAGCCGATCCCGGTCTTCTTGATGCAGCCCCTTGCAGTTGCCGACGTCATCCCCGCCGCCAAACGGCGGATCACCGGAACGGTATCATCCTTTGCCAACTGCCTATCCTTACAGGAGTTTCTCAGGAGTGCCGCACGATTGCCTATCAGCCGCTTTCCGAAATGCCCGATGACGTTCGTGAACGCATCGAGGCGTTCAGGAGAGATCCGGTTTCGTTCCGAAATTGTTCCTCGTTCTCGCGCATCGTCCAGACAAATTCCGGGCCTTCTTCGCCTGTCACGACGCGCTGATGGACAAGCCCAGCAATTTGAACAAGGCCGAGCGCGAGATGATCGTGATTGCCAGCAGCAATCTCAACCAGTGCCAGTATTGCGTGGTGGCGCATGGAGCGATCCCGCGCATTCGGGCGAAGAATCCGCTGATCGACGATCAGGTGGCGATCAATTGTCGCAAGGCCGACATTACCGATCCCCGGAAGGCGATGATCGACTTTTCCGTCAAGGTCTCGGCGGAGGCCCGCAAAGTTGGCGAGGGTGCTTTGAAAATCCTAAAATCGCAGGGTTTCACAGAAGAAGACGCTTGGGATAGTGCCACGATTTCGACTTTTTCGGAATGCCGAACCGGCTTGCGAATGTCACGAGCATGCGGCCGAACGATGAATTCTATGCCCTTGGCCGCTGATATACTGCGAAAAAACGGCCGGGCTTAACGACGGCAAAGGCCGTTCGGGCGGGCATGCTTCGCGCCGTCGCCAAAGTCGCTCTCAACGCCGGTGCTCCAGCGCATGGGCACGGCATGGAACGCGTCTTGCGGGTCCGTGGCATTCCACGCTATCCCAACAGAACCTTCGCAAAACGGTTCTCGCCCGTCGTCACAACCAATTATGGGTGGACGTCGCAGGAAGTTGAGTATGTCATCCCGTTTTCCAGTCATGTCCAATGCTGGCGATGATGCGGAGTGCGATGCCTGATCCGCTTTCGAGGTTTTCTGCTGCCGGACAGGGCGACACGGCACGGCTCGCATTCGGACGCTCATGTTTCGGCACGGCCAACCTGGATGGTTCGGACCGGGAACCACCCCGGCGGAAATGGGCCTGGATCGGCTTCGTCTGCTGACGCCTGTCAGGGCGTTTCCGGTGTTCGAGCCTGACGTGTTCCTCGCCGGGGACCGCATCCCGTTCCGCAGCATGATCCGCGATGCGGCTGGGCGCGACTATGGAAAGAACGCTGAGGCAGGCTGGCGTTATTCGTGCCGAAGGGTTCCTGGATCATAGCCGATGGCGACGGCACAGCCGTCATGATGTCATTGAGACTGTCGATTCGGAACGAATAAAGTCGAGGTTCGCCAAAATTATGGACACGACGGAGCGGAAATTGATTCTGGACATTATTCATGAACGACACATGCCAGATGAAATTCAAGTTCATATCGCCCGAAGGCAGCACGACATTTGGTGTGATCCAGCCTCCGTTTGATCGGCTCCTCACCCAAACCCTGCGCTCTGGCCTCTTTGGCGGCGAGCGAGACCTCATCGCCACAGGCGTCGGGCCCCATGCCGATCTTCCACGGCTCCGTATAGGCCGAGAAAGCGAGCAGTAGGGAAAAGGCAACGAGCGGAAGTTCATGATGGGCTCCGGTCAGTTGAGCCATGGCAGCGTGTAAAGCGCGGGGTTGCGGGCATAGGAGGCCGAGATCGTTTCGCGAACGGCCTCGGATGTCTGGTAAATGCGGATAAACCGCAAGAGGTCGGGGTCGTCACGGTGATCGGCGCGGGTCACGAAACGGATTGCGAAATAGTCGTCCTCGGCGCCAGAATAGAGTAGCGCCCGCCCGGCAATGTCGGGCTTTCCAGCATTGACGAAATGCGCGGGGTATCCTTGCGCCAAGTCAACATCCGACAATGCCCGGACAAGCTGCGGCCCCTCGATTTCGATAATCTGCACATGTTTCGGATTCTCGGTTATGTCGTCCAGAGTGCCGTTTGCGCCAACACCTGCGCGCAAAGTAATTAACCCGGCGGATTGAAGTAACGCCAAGCCGCGCCCCTGATTGACCGGATCATTCGCCACCGCGACACGGGCGCCGTCGGGCAATTCGTCGATGGTGGAATATTTCTCGGAATACAGCCCGATATTGGGCAGCAGGCCGATCCCCGCCGACACCAGGCCAAAACCACCTTCCCTATTTGCGTTGTCCAGGAATGCCTGATGCTGGAAGTAATTCGCATCAAGGTCACCGTTCGCCAGCGCGACATTCGGTGTGGTCCAATCGCTGAATTCCGTGATTGTCACATTCAACCCTTGGGCGCGGGCCTCCCGGGCCGCGGTCTCGACGGAATCGGCAAGGGCACCCGGCGTCACGCCGATATTCAGTGCAAAACATGGACCTGTCATCAGCACCAGCCCAAGGCTCAGCATCCGGATCATTGTGGGGGACTCCTGCTTTATCGACTTGTCGCGTCAGAACTAGCCTAGGGCAGAAATCCCAGCCGGGCCATTTCGTTGACAGGGATACGCGGAGAGACCGGTTTCTCGCTGCGACGCTATGGTGGAAGAATTTTCCATGAAAGCCGCAATGCCGTTTATCCGGCGGTCGCGCGGATGTCGAAAATCCGACTGGTCTGGTTGCTACGATACGTCATCATGGGGTTGCCTGGCAGCCGGAAGATCCGGTCAGATGCCTCCACATGCGGAGAGCGCGAATGTCGTAACACCCGGATCCGGATAGTCCCTCAGGAGCGTGGCAATCTGTTTCGTCGTCCCTGGCAGTCGTTCGTGTTATCAATCACGCGTGCCAAATGCGGCTTGATCCGATGCGGGGTTGGTTCGGAGGCGGGCCGCGAGGTAGTTTTTCCAACCGAGGGTGTTTTCGGAAAGCTTCTCGTGTCCGGCATATAGCCTGATGGAATAATTAAATGAAAGAAGATTGCAATGTTGACGGTGGATGGCTGTTCGTCGGTGATATGCGCATTGAGGCGGCCATAAGGAACCTATCACGAGCGTGACAGGCTCCTTCCGTCGCGCGCTGCGCGGCCTTGTTTAGCGCATTCCTGCCGCCCGGGGCCAACGCCTGAGTGCATTCAGGACCGCGGGGTGATCAAGCCCGGTAGCGGCAGCACGCCCGGTTTTTCACCCGGCAGCGACCGCAAATGGAAAGGGTTCTTCGTCGACATCGGCAAGGCGCTGTCGATCGCCGTGTTCGGCACGCCGGACAGCTCTGATCTGGTCGGCAAGCTGCCAACGGCTCAAGACCCCCGACGATGACGTCCTGCTGCCCGAACGGCCGCCAAAAGAGCCGCTGGCCCCGGCGATCGCGGCGGGCGATGACCGCTGGCTTGAGGTGGCAAGCTGCACGGTACGCGCGCGGGTCCAGGTCGAGGAACGAGGCATCACCTCGTGGAATCTCGACGATTTCCGGACATTGATCCATCGCTGGCCGAGATCATCGGTTTCGATTCGAAATGGGCCTATACGATCATCAAGACCATTGGAAATCATAGCGAAATCCATGATCGCAACCTGACGCCGCCGGGCTGGGAGCGGGGCCGCAACCCGTTGTGATCGAAGGGCGGGCCGCTTTACGCGCCGCCGTTACGATGGGCCCTTTCGCGGGCAGACATCCGCGCGGCAGGCGGGCCGCGCTGGCCGAATGGTGGGGACCGGAGCCCCGGGTCTCTGGGGCATAATGTGGTGCAGGCCCTGCAACGGGCGGGGATTGCACCCGGCTTTGGCTTTCTGCGCCATGCCACCGGGTTCCAGATCGGCGAGGCGCCAATCCTCTTCACCGCAGGGTGCAGCTATCTGCGCGCGATTGTGGAGGTGCTGCTCAACACGCTCAAGGTCGCGGTGGCCGGATCGTTCTGGCCAAGGTGTCTGGTGTCACGATGGGATGGCGCGCCTGTCGCATAGCTGCGTGCTGGCCGTGTCCGCGTACGCCTATGTCGAGGTCATCCGCAACACGCCCCTGCTGTTGCAACTCTTCTTCTGGATCATACGCGCCCGCCCCCACCAAAAAACAGACACGCTTTGGGCCTAATTGTTCACGACCTCCCAGTTGAAACGGAGGTGAAAAGGAATCCTGAGCGGAATCAGTATCGGCATCCAGACTTCACATTTTCGCAGGTCATTCGTTTCGTGATTTATAAAGGTGATTTATATTTCCGTTGCGTTGATATTTCTAACAAGAAAAATAGTTATAATTCCGCAGGCCTGGATATACATCTCATTGATGCCGATATGAAAATCAAGTACACGAAGATGCGGCTGAAAGACATTTTCACAAAATACACCAGATTTTCCTCAGGTGAATTAAAAGTGGGGACTGCTGGAGGAGGTCAAGGCTTTTCAGGAATCATCTGCTCGCTGAGCTTGAAATTCATACAGGAAAATGCGAACTTGAAGTGTCATGTGGCGCTTCGGATAGACCTTCTCCGTCAGGTTCATCGGGCAAGGCCTTTTTCTCCATCCATCTTCTGGCCGCAGATCTCCCCGCTTTACAGTTTCGATTACGGATGGCATATTAAACGCAATATGATCATTTTTGAATGCTCTGCATGACCCACGAATCACCCGATGCGGCACCAAATCACCCCAAAAATCCCGTGGGCGGGAAAACAGTTGCGGAGATCCTGGGCGAGATCACCTGGCTGATGACACAGGATCCGGTTGGGCGAGAGATGAAGGTGACTGAGATCGAGGCGCTGGTCATGCCCGCGATCTTGGCGCGGCGGTTCCACATCAAACACGCGCAGGTGCCGGACATACGACGACCGGGAGCAACAACGCTACAGCCGGTCGAGGTTCGCATTTTTGAAAAGCAAATGCCGGAAGAAACCGAGAAACCATTTCCCGTAGTATTGGCTGAGTATTCTGCATTGAAGGGAAAACATGATCTGGCTGCGTTACAATCCACGAAGTGGATCTAATTTGGATACTTTCATATTTACGACGTTTTCTTTGAGAACAGGCGGCCTATTGTTGGACGTTGCTCCAAGTAAGCGCGTCAGCGATGGCATCACACGCCTATTCAACCTCGCGAAACAGGAAAATTGCGTCACTAGTCAAAGTTTCTGGCGTGCTGCGTCGCAGTCACTTCTAGTTGCCGGGATTCTATTGTCAGGTTCTACACCAAGTTCCGCGGATGGCATGATGCCTGATTTAACGGGCCTAGCTTGGTCAACCGAAGCCGTATCCGCTACACTATCAACAGATCTAATATTATTCAAATACTCGGGGAGATGGATCCTTCTTCCTGCAGGGTACATTACGCCCACAATGTCCCAGTCTGAGCTTTTGCCTCTCAGGACAATTTACGAAAAATATCTCAATACTCCATTTACTCCCGCAGAGGAAGAAAAGTGGGCCAGCCGAATCCCACGAACTTCTGAAAATGTATTACCTGCTGGGCCAGGTGATTTTGCCTATATGCTTCCAAGCGGTTTGCCACTGCCGAAAGAGTATTTTTCCAGTGGCGTAGCTGAGCGGCGGAAAGAGGCACCTTTCGAGGCGAGGGGACGAGATCCCGACTTCATAATTAAACCAAAAGGGTTCAAAGGTGAACAGATAGTTGTGAGGTTTTCCTGGGCATCACCAAACACAGATAATATTAATGAATGGCCGTTGACTGAACTGTTTGAGCGCAAAAAATTTAATATTGGAGCCAGCGCCGTTGGATATCGAGAAGGCCCTTCTCCGAGGCTGCCACGAGATCATGTCGAGCGGCCAACTGGTAGATCCATCTTTAAGATCTACGGGGATGATGGAGATATCGCCGTGGACATAGATTGCACCCCTTGGGTGGCTGATATGGCTCCGCCAAATCCAGGTTGTATCGGCTACGTCCTACACCGCGAATCTCGTCTCGAGATGTACCTTATGTTCCCATCTTTACCAACCACCACTTATGAAAATGAAGCGTGGCGATCGATAGTCGACAATACAGTATCCTTGGTGTTGTCGTGGAAGTTCCAGCCTTTTGCGGTGAAATCTGATGACTAGCACTACTTTGGCAGAAGTGTATTTTCAGGATTCCCAAGAGTCACTTGCGGTGATTCATAGAGTGCCAGCTTGTGGAGGCTGGCGATGGCGGATGATTGGCGGGACGATCTGGCGGAGTGGCTTCGTCCCTTTGTGGCAACATTGGGCGATCGTCGCAGGGCGCGGATGTGTCCGGCTTACGTTGAGGGGCTGATTGGTCCTGGCGATCGCAAGAGCGTGCAGCCCATGGCGATGCGTTCGCCCGGGATTGGCTATGATCAACTTCATCATTTTATTGGTGCCGCGCTGTGGGACAGCGCGCCGCTGGAGAAGGAACTGTGCCGGCAGGCAGACGCCTTGGTTGGTGGCAGCGATGCCTGGCTGATTATTGATGATACCGCGTTGCCCAAGAAGGGGCGTGCCTCGGTTGGGGTCGCACCGCAATACGCGTCGGCGCTCGGCAAGAACGCCAACTGCCAGACCCTTGTGTCGGTGACGCTGGCATCAGGCGAAGTGCCCGTGATGATCGGGCTTCGGCTGTTTCTGCCCGAGAAGCTGGACCAGTGATACGGCGCGCATGGATCGGGCAAAGGTTCCTGACGAGGCGCGCACCTACCGTACCAAGCCGGAGATCGCATTGGCCGAGATCGACCGTGTGCGCAGCGCAGGTGCGCGCTTTGGCGGCATCCTGGCCGACGCCGGCTATGGCCTGTCTGGCCCGTTCCGGCAGGCGCTCACCGAGCGTGGACTGACCTGGGCCGTGGGCATCCCTCACAAGCAGAAGGTCTACCCGGCCAACGTTGCCCTGATCTTCCCGATCGCCGGTCGCGGGCGACCGCGTAAGAACCATGTCCCCGATGTCCCATCTCGTCCGGCGCAGGAGATACTTGAGAAGGCGAAGTGGCAGGCCGTGAGTTGGCGGCGCGGCACGAAAGGCAAGCTCTCAGCCCGGTTCGCTGCCATGCGTGTCCGCGTCGCCGACGGACCGCCGCAGCGCATTGGCAATCTTGGCCAGCAGCATCTGCCCGGCGAGGAGGTCTGGCTGGTCGGCGAGCACCGTTCCACCGGCGAGCGCAAATACTACCTCAGCAACCTGCCGGCCGACACACCGCTCAAGAAACTGGCCGGGGCCATCAAGGCCCGTTGGGTCTGTGAGCAAGCCCATCAGCAGCTCAAGGAAGAGTTGGGCCTTGACCACTTCGAGGGCCGATCATGGCAGGGCCTGCACCGACATGCGCTCATGACCATGATCGCGTTCTCCTTCCTGCAAGCCCGACGCCTGAAGGCAGCGGGTGGGAAAAAAAAGGGCCCCAGCTCCCCCGCCGCAACCGAGCCTACCAGCTATCAGGCAGACGATCTTGATCCAGCTCAGTCAGCCGCCGCCCAACTGTCCCCACTGCCGTAGGAAGTGGCGAAAAATACTCAACAAACTTCTGCCAAAGTAGTGCTAGGACGTGTTGACAAAAGGGGTTCCAGCGGTCGGCATCCTGTGATTCAATCTCATCTCTGCTTTGGAGATGATCTTGGCCGCAACCTGATATCCGACGCTGAGTGGGCCTTTTTCGCGGGTTTCATTCGTGCCGTCAGGCACCTAAATGGGTGCAGGGCCTCCAACCATCGGCTTGTTCTGGATGGTATTTTCTGGATTGCGGGGACTGGCGCGCCGTGGCGGGACTTGCCCGAAGAGTTCGGTAAGTGGTCGTCGGTCTATCGCCAGTTCCGCCGCTGGACCCTGGCCGGGCTGTGGGAGGACATCCTGGACGCGCTGAACCACGCAGGGATTACACCCGACAAGCTTCAGATGGTCGACATCGACCCGGTGAGCGGCACCGGTTCGAGCGAACCGACGAGGGTGATCCGGGCCCAACACCACGCGGCAGGCGCAGTTTGAGGCAAAGAAACGCCCGGTGGGCTTTTCGACCCGATAACGGGGACTCCGAAAGAAGCTCTCGGTTGTTCGCGAGGTGGCTTCTCGACCAGGATCCATCTCCGCGTCAACGGCGTCGGCCTCCCGATGAGGATCGAGATCACGCCGGGACAGGATTCCGACTACAGCGGCTATGATCTGGTGATGGCCGACAATCTGCCCCAGCCCGGCGTTCTGGTTGCCGATAGGGGCTATGATTCTGAAAAATTCGGGAAGATATCGAACGCCGCAACGCCCTGCCGATGATACCGATGCGCAAAAACCGGAAGGTTCGCAAGGTCGTCGACATGGCCATCTACACGCTGCGTAACATGGTCGAGCGCTGTTTCAACAAGCTGAAGAACAGTCGTCGCCTGGCAACCCGCTACGACAAAACCCGCAGACAGCTTCCTCGGCTTCGTAAACGTCGCCTGCATCAGGCTCTGGATCCGCTATCCGTCAACATGACCTAACAGATCGCCAGGCCGCGACGAGAAACCGCGCGATTGCGGCATGCAGGTCGTCGATGCTGGCCATCAGCTGCGTCATGACGCAGGGGGCCAGAAGCGTGCGGTGAAAGAGGCGGTTCGCTTTGCCGCACGTTGCTGGCTGTTCCGCTGTTCGGGTGGCTCTGTCGGCCTCGGCCAGCATGTCCGGCGTCAGATTCGGCGCGGCATGGCGGAGCGCCAGTGTCTCCAGCGCGGCGCACATCTCGGCCATGTCCAAGGACGTGACCCGGACGCCCCGCCGCGGCTCGCTGACCGCGAGGCGCTGCGCTTCGATCTGCCGGAACGCGTCGCGCACGGGAACATGGCTCGCGCCGAATTCCGCAGCGATGTGATCCTGCCGCAGCCACACATCGGGCGGAATGGTCCCGGCGATGATCCATTCGGCGAGGGGCGCGGCCAGAGAGAAATGGTCGTCAGGATCGTCGCGGATTAGCTGTGTTAACCATGGCCTCGTCAGGTTGGCGCGCCCGTTCCGCCCGGAGCGGCGTTGCCCTCCTCGGCCAGCAGCCAGAGGGCGGTGTTCTCGTCCGTGATCAGCCCGTTGAGCTTGCGGCCTAGGAGCGCGCCGCGGATGGCGGCATGTTTTCCGGCCCCGATTCCGGCCCCGACCACCAGCGCGTCCGGCCCCTCCGGCAGGGGGGCGGAGGCGACCCGCCCATCCGGGGGGAGGTCGTTGCCGTTCTGGTCATAGGCGCGGCCGATGATTTCCCCCACGCCGCCGGCGGCGGTCAGCCGGGCCATCTCCCCGGCGTTCACGAAGCCGTCCTTCAGCAGCGGGCCGTCGGGGCCGAGCGCGCCGATCCCGACCAGCGCGATCTCGGCCTCGCGGGCCATGGCAAGCACCCGTGCGTTTCCGGGCTGGCGCCGAAGGGCCTCGCATTCCTCCGCCGTGGCGGCGATCACCGGCATCGTCAGGGGAAAGCTGCGCGCGGTCACCCGATCCGACAGGGAAAACAGCACGTTGTAATGGGCGGTTGAGCCATCGGGAGCGATGTTGCCGGTCAGCGAAACGATGCGGTGCCGGGGGCAGTCGATCCGCATGATCTCTCGCACCCCGGCATGGAGGGTGCGCCCCGTGCCGATGGCGAGCGTGAGGGGCTGGCTGCGGGCGAGTTCCCGTTCGAGAAACGTCGCCACCGCCATCCCGACCCCGGAGAGCCCCCCCGCCGAGGGCACAATTTCGCAGAACCGCAGCCCGAAGCGTTCCTTCATCCGCTGGCCCAGTTCCAGACAATGCGCCAGCGGATGGTCGATGCGGATCCGCAGGATGCCGGCGGCCTGCGCCTGTGCCACCAGCCGCTGCACCGTCTGGCGCGAGACGCCCATCTCCTCCGCGATCTCGTCCTGCGTGCGCCCCGCGACATAGGACAGCCAGGCGGCCTTGGCGGCCTGATCGAGCCTCCTGTTTCGCTGCGGTTCATGCTTCGTCTCGTGTCTCATCGCGCATTCCGAAAAAATTGGGTTTGACAACTCTTTCACTTTTGTCGAGCATTTGCCAGTGATGCGGGCAAATGTCGCATCCCGAGGAGGAGTAATTTCAATGTCTGCCATGATCCGCTCTCTTTGGGGGGCCTGTGCGCTTGGCGCTCTTTCATTGCCCGTCTGGGCCGAGACCACGCTGACCATCGCCACCGTGAACAACGGCGACATGATCCGCATGCAGAAGCTCACGGACGATTTCACCGCGCAGCACCCCGACATCAAGCTGCAATGGGTCACGCTTGAGGAAAACACCCTGCGTCAGCGGGTGACAACCGACATCGCCACCAAGGGCGGTCAGTATGACGTGGTGACGATCGGCAACTACGAAGTGCCGATCTGGGCTCGGCAGAACTGGCTTCTGGCGCTCGACGGGCTGCCGGAGGGGTATGACGCGGACGACCTGCTGCCGGCGGTGCGCAGCGCGCTTTCGGTCGAGGGCAAGCTCTACGCCGCGCCCTTTTACGGCGAATCTGCGATGGTGATGTACCGCAAGGATCTGGTGGAGAAGGCGGGGCTGACGCTTTCTGAGACGCCGACCTGGACCGAGATCTTCGCCGCCGCCCGCGCGATCACCGACAAGGACGCCGAGGTCTACGGCATCTGCCTGCGGGGCAAGGCAGGCTGGGGCGAGAACATGGCCTTCCTGACCGCCATGTCCAACAGCTACGGCGCGGCCTGGTTCGGCGAGGACTGGAAGCCGCAGTTCGACGGCCCCGAGTGGAAGGCCACGCTGACCGATTATGTGGCGATCATGGCCGAGGCCGGCCCTCCCGGCGCCTCCACCAACGGTTTCAACGAGAACCTCGCACTCTTTCAGCAGGGCAAATGCGGGATCTGGATCGACGCCACCGTCGCCGCCAGCTTCGTGAGCGACCCGAAGGAATCGAAGGTGGCCGATCAGGTCGGCTATGCGCAGTTCCCGAACAGGGAAGGCGTCGAGAATCACGGCAACTGGCTGTGGTCCTGGAACCTGGCCGTTCCGGCATCGTCCAAGAAGGCCGAGGCCGCGAAGGCCTTTATCGCCTGGGCGACGTCGAAGGAATACACCGAACTCGTCGCCTCGAAAGAGGGATGGCGCGCCGCTCCTCCCGGCACGCGGAACTCGCTCTACGCGAATGCCGAATACCAGAAGGCCGCGCCCTTCGCCCGGCTGACGCTCGACGCGATCGGCGCGGTGACGCCGGATCATCCTTCGGTGAAGGCCACGCCCTATACCGGCGGTCAGTTCGTCTCCATCCCGGAGTTCCAGGCGATCGGCACGGCGGTGGGCCAGCAGTTCTCGGCGGCGGTGGCCGGGCAGGTCAAGCCCGAGCAGGCGCTCCAGTCGGCGCAGCAGCTGGCCACGCGGGAGATGACCCGCGCCGGTTACATCAAGTGATCTGAGCAAACAGTGGTTCCTCCGGGCGGTTCCGGCCGCCCGGGTTGGCAAGGGAGGAGACCCCGGATGGCTACCCGGCATCAGCGATCACTGGCGCGCGTCATGGTCGCGCCCTCGGTCGCGCTGCTTCTGCTGTGGATGATCGTTCCGCTGGCGATGACGCTCTGGTTCAGCTTCCAGCGCTACAATCTTCTGATGCCCGGCATGGAAGAGTTCACCGGGCTGGAGAACTACCGTTATTTCCTGACCGATCCGGGGTTCTGGATCTCGTTGCGGAACACGCTCGTACTGGTCGGCGGCGTGCTGGCGATCACGATCCTGGGCGGGATCGCGCTGGCCGTCCTGATCGACCAGCCGATATTCGGCCAGGGTTGGGTGCGCATCCTGATGATCGCGCCGTTCTTCGTGATGCCCACGGTTTCGGCGCTGGTCTGGAAGAACATGTTCATGAACCCGGTGAACGGCTTTCTGGGCCAGATCGCCCGGTTCTTCGGCCTTCAGCCGGTGGACTGGTTCGCGCAGTATCCGCTTCTGTCGATCATCATCATCGTCGCCTGGCAGTGGCTTCCCTTCGCGACGCTGATCCTGCTGACCGCGCTTCAGTCGCTGGACGGCGAACAGATGGAGGCGGCGGAGATGGACGGGGCGGGGCCGGTGTCGCGCTTCGTCTACCTGACGCTGCCGCACATGAGCCGGGCGATCACCGTGGTCGTGCTGATCCAGACGATCTTCCTGCTTTCCGTCTTCGCCGAGATCCTCGTGACCACCAACGGCGGGCCGGGCTATCAGACGACGACGCTGACCTATCTGGTCTATACCCAGGCCCTGCTCCAGTTCGACGTGGGCACGGCTTCCGCCGGCGGCATCATCGCCGTCATCCTCGCCAATATCGTTGCGATCTTCCTGATGCGGATGATCGGCAAGACGCTGAGCTGAGGGGGAAGAACCATGGCCCGCAATGTCACGCCCGCGCGGAAATGGATGTTCACGATCCTCGCCTGGGGCATCACCTTCGTGATCTTCTTCCCGATCCTGTGGATGGTCCTGACCAGCTTCAAGACCGAGGCCGTCGCCGTCGCCACGCCGCCGCAGTTCCTGTTCTTCGACTGGACGCTTGAGAACTACCATGAGGTTCAGGCGCGCTCGGATTACTTCGGCCACTTCCTGAACTCGGTCATCATCGCCGTCGGTTCGACGGTGCTGGGCCTCGTGGTGGCGGTGCCGTCTGCCTGGGCGATGGCCTTTCAGCCCGCGCCGCGCACCAAGGACGTGCTGATGTGGATGCTTTCCACCAAGATGATGCCGGGTGTGGGTGTCCTGATCCCGATCTACATCCTGTTCCAGCGTCTGGGGATGCTCGACAGCCGCACCGGGGTTCTGGTCGTGCTGATGCTGATGAACCTGCCGATCATCATCTGGATGCTCTACACCTATTTCCGCGAAATCCCGGCCGAGATCCTTGAGGCCGCGCGGATGGACGGCGCCGGTATCTGGGACGAGATCTGCCATGTTCTCACGCCGATGGCGGTTCCGGGCATCGCCTCGACGATGCTGCTGAACATCATCCTGGCCTGGAACGAAAGCTTCTGGACGCTGAACCTGACCAGTTCGGCCGCGGCACCGCTGACCACGTTCATCGCCGGTTATTCCAGTCCGGAGGGTCTGTTCTACGCCAAGCTTTCGGCGGCGAGCACGATGGCCATCGCGCCGATCCTGATCATGGGCTGGTTCAGCCAGAAACAACTTGTCCGCGGCCTGACCTTCGGCGCGGTGAAATGAGGAGGGGCACGATATGGGCAGCATAACCCTGAAAGGCGTGCGCAAGTCTTTTGGCGGGGTGGATGTGATCCCCGGCATCGACCTGGAGATCGGTGAGGGCGAATTCGTCGTCTTCGTCGGGCCTTCCGGCTGCGGGAAATCCACGCTCCTGCGGCTGATCGCGGGGCTGGAGGACGTGACCTCGGGTCAGATCCTGATCGACGGCCGGGACGTGACCACCGCCGCGCCGGTGCAGCGCGGCCTTGCCATGGTGTTCCAGTCCTACGCGCTTTATCCGCACATGTCGGTCAGGAAGAACATCGCCTTTCCGCTGAAGATGGCGAAGATGGCGGAGGCCGAGCAGGCCGCCCGGGTCGAACGCGCGGCCGGCATCCTGAACCTGACGGACTATCTGGACCGTCGGCCCGGCCAGCTTTCGGGCGGGCAGCGGCAGCGCGTGGCCATCGGGCGCGCCATCGTGCGCGAGCCGGAGGCGTTTCTCTTCGACGAGCCGCTCTCCAACCTCGACGCGGCGCTCCGGGTGAACATGCGCATCGAGATTTCCGAGCTTCACAAGAAGCTCGGCACGACGATGATCTATGTGACACACGACCAGGTGGAGGCCATGACCATGGCCGACAAGATCGTCGTGCTGCGGGCCGGGCGGGTCGAACAGGTGGGGACGCCGCTCGAACTCTACCACAAGCCGGTGAACACCTTCGTCGCCGGTTTTATCGGCAGCCCGAACATGAACTTCATCGGCGGCGAGGTGGCTGCACGGCGCAATGCCCATACCATCGGCATCCGGCCCGAGCACTGGGTCGTCTCGCGCGAGAGCGGGCGGGTGAAGGGACGGGTCACGGTGTCCGAACATCTCGGCTCCGACACCTACCTGCATGTGACGCTGGATGACGGGACGCATCTCGTCGTCCGGGCGCCGGGGGAATTCCCGGTGACCTATGGCGAGGAACTCTGGTTGACCGGAGCCGAGGGCCAAGTCTACCGCTTTGACGAAAAGGGAATGGCGATATGAGACTGGAAGGCAAGACCGCTCTGATCACCGGGGCGGCGCGCGGCATCGGCCGCGCCTATGCGCAGGCCTATATCGCCGAGGGCGCCCGCGTGGCCATCGCCGATATCAATGCCGAGGGCGTGCGCGCCACGGCGGCGGAGATCGGGGCGCATCCCGTCGTGATGGATGTGACCGATCAGGCCAGCATCGAGGCCGGCGTGACCGATGCGGTGGCCGCGCTCGGGGGCATCGACATCCTGATCAACAACGCCGCGCTCTTCGACCTGGCCCCCATCGTGGAGATCACGCGGGAAAGCTACGACAGGCTCTTCGCGATCAACGTGAGCGGCACGCTCTTCACCCTCCAGGCGGTGGCGCGGCACATGATCGCCACCGGCCGCCGCGGCAAGATCATCAACATGGCAAGCCAGGCCGGCCGGCGGGGCGAGCCGCTCGTCGCCGTCTACTGCGCGACGAAGGCCGCGGTGATCAGCCTGACGCAATCGGCCGGGCTCGACCTGATCCGGCACGGGATCAACGTCAATGCCATCGCGCCCGGCGTGGTCGATGGCGAGCACTGGGACGGGGTGGACGCGAAATTCGCCGTCTACGAGAACAAGCCCCGGGGCCAGAAGAAGAAGGAGGTCGGCGCCGCCGTGCCGTTCGGGCGCATGGGCACGGCCGCAGACCTGACCGGGATGGCGATCTTCCTCGCCACGCCGGAGGCCGATTACATCGTCGCCCAGACGTATAACGTCGATGGCGGCAACTGGATGAGCTGAAGCCATGACCATCAGACTGAACCAGGAGAACCTGCCCCTGATCGGGGTGGAAAAGCCGGGCTATGACCGCGCCGCGCTGAAGGGCGGGATCGTCCATTTCGGCCTGGGCAACTTTCACCGCGCGCATCAGGCGGTCTGCCTCGACCGGCTGATGAACCTCGGCCTCGGCACGGATTTCGCCATCGTCGGCGCCGGGGTTCTGCCATCGGACGCGCGGATGCGCGAGGTTCTGGCGGAGCAGGACTATCTCTACACCGTGGTCGAGCAGTCGGCCGGGGCGTCGCGGGCGCGGGTGATCGGCGCGATGGTCGATTACCTGCCCGCGGGCGATGCCGGGGCGATCATTGCGCGGCTGGCCGGTCCGGAAACGCGGATCGCGAGCCTCACCATCACCGAAGGCGGCTATTTCATCGACGCCGCCACCGGGCATTTCGACACCGCCCATCCGGCGATCGCCGCCGACGGCAGCGCACCCGGCACGCCCAAGACCGTCTTCGGCATTCTCGTCGCGGCGCTTCGCGCGCGGCGGGAGGCGGGGCTTGCCCCTTTCACCGTGATGTCTTGCGACAACATCCCTCACAACGGCCGCGTGACGCGCGAGGCGGTGGTGGAGACCGCACGTCTCTCCGATCCGGAACTGGCCGAATGGATCGCCGGGAACGTGGCCTTTCCGAACGCCATGGTGGACCGCATCACCCCCGCCACCTCGGACCGTGAGCGCGGGCTCGTGCGCGAGGACTTCGGCATCGCCGACGAAAGCCCCGTCTTCTGCGAGGATTTCCTGCAATGGGTGCTGGAGGATCATTTCCCCCTCGGCCGCCCGCCGCTGGAGGAGGCGGGGGTCGCGTTCGTCGATGACGTGACGCCGTGGGAGATGATGAAGATCCGCATCCTGAACGGCGGTCATGCGGTCATTGCCTATCCTTCGGGGCTGATGGACATCCATTTCGTGCATGAGGGCATGCAGAACGACCTCGTGCGCGCCTTCCTCGACAAGGTGGAGACGGAGGAGATCATCCCCGTCGTGCCCCCGGTCCCGAACACCGACCTCGGCGCCTATTTCGCGAAGGTCAGCGAGCGCTGCGCCAATCCGAAGATCGGCGACACGATCCGGCGGCTCTGTCTGGACGGATCGAACCGGCAGCCCAAGTTCATCGTGCCCACCATCGCCGACCGTCTGGCGCGCGGGCTTGGTGTCGAGGGGCTGGCGCTGGAAAGCGCGCTCTGGTGCCGCTATTGCGTCGGCGTCACCGACAGCGGCGCGACGATAGAGCCCAACGACCCGAACTGGGAGCACCTGACCCGCGTGGCGCAGGCGGCACAGGCCGATCCCGGAGCATGGCTGGCGATGGCGGAGATCTACGGCGAAACCGGGCAGAACCCGGCCTTTGCCGAGCCCTTCGCCCGCTGGCTCGCCATGCTGGGCGAGGTCGGCACGGCGGCGACCCTGCGGGCCTATCTGGGCCGATGATGCAGGACGCCGCGCTGATCTTCGATTGCGACGGGGTGCTCGTGGACAGCGAGCCCCTTTCGGTCGCCGAACTGGGCCGCACCCTGCGCGAGGCGGGGGCGGATATCGGGGATGACGAGATCTTCGGCCGGATGATCGGCCGGGACATCGCGCAGATCCTCCGCATGGTCCGGGAGGAGCAAGGGGTGGACGCCACGCCGCTCCTGCCGGGATATCGCGACCGTCTCCAGCGCCGGTTCGACGCCGAGCTTCGCCCGGTGCCGGGCATCGCCCAGGCGATAGGCGCGATGGCGGATCTGCCGCGCATCGTCGCCTCCTCCTCCGGGCCGGAGCGGATCGCGCATTCGCTGCGGCTGACGGGGCTGGCGGATCTGTTCGGGGACAGGATCTGTTCCGCGGTCGAGGTGGAGAACGGCAAGCCCGCGCCCGATCTTTTCCTGCTGGCGGCGCGGCGGCTCGGGGCGGATCCGGCCCGCTGCATCGTGATCGAGGACAGCGAGGCCGGGGTGCGCGCAGCGAAGGCCGCCGGTATGCGGGTCGTGGGTTTTCTGGCCGGCAGCCATGCCGGGGTGGCGGGGCTCGCGCAGAAGCTGCCCGCGCTCGGCCCGGATGCGCTCGCGCGGCGGGCGGAGGAACTGCCCGCGATCATCGGCCGGCTGATGGCCAACGGCGCGGCTTAGGGAGGCGGCATGTTTCTGGGAATTGATCTCGGCACATCGGGCGTCAAGGCGCTGCTGATGGATGCGAACCAGCGCGTTCTGGCGACGGCGACGGGGGAGCTTGACGTCTCGCGCCCGCATCCCGGCTGGTCGGAGCAGGATCCGGCCGACTGGATCGCCGCGACCCGGCGCGCCGTGGCCGGGCTGGACGGGCATGACCTTTCGGGGGTGGAGGGGATCGGTCTTTCGGGCCAGATGCACGGGGCGGTGGCGCTGGATGCGGCCGACCGGGTGATCCGCCCGGCGATCCTGTGGAACGACGGCCGGTCCGAGCCGCAGGCGCGGCGGCTCGACGCCGATCCCCGGTTCCGGGCGATTTCCGGCAATGTGGTGTTTCCGGGCTTCACGGCGCCCAAGCTGGTCTGGATGGCGCAGGAGGAGCCGGAGAATTTCGCCCGGGTAACGAAGGTTCTCCTGCCGAAGGACTATCTGCGGCTCTGGCTCACGGGCGAGAGTCTGGGCGACATGTCGGATGCGGCGGGAACGGCCTGGTTCGACAATGGCGCGCGCCGCTGGTCCGGGGAGCTTCTGGCCGCGTCGGGGATGCGGGATGATCAGATGCCCGTGCTTGTCGAGGGGAACGCTCCCGGCGGCGGGCTCCGCGCGGAGGTGGCGGCCGAATGGGGCATGCGGCCCGGCACGGTGGTTTCCGGCGGCGCGGGCGATGGCGCGGCCACGGCGATCGGCGCGGGCTCGGTGGCGGAGGGGCAGGGGTTCGTCTCTCTCGGCACCTCGGGGGTGATCTTCAACCCCACCGCTCGTTTCCTGCCGAACCCGGAAAGCGCCGTCCATGCCTTCTGCCACGCCCTGCCGGGGATGTGGTTGCAGATGGGGGTGATCCTGTCGGCCTCGGCCGGGCTGCAATGGCTTTCGGCGATCCTCGGCGAAAAACCGGCGGCGCTGACGGCGGCGCTCGGCCCCGATCTGCGCGCCCCGGGGGAGGTGACGTTCCTGCCCTATCTGTCCGGCGAACGGACGCCCCATAACGATGCCGCGGCGCGGGGGGCGTTTTCCGGCCTTTCGGCCCGCACCGGCCGGAGCGATCTGACGCAGGCGGTGCTGGAGGGCGTGGCCTTTGCCTTCGCCGATAACCTGGCGGCGCTCCGGGCGTCGGGTTCGGCCCCGGACTCGCTTCTGGCGCTTGGCGGCGGCGCGCGGTCGGCTTACTGGCTGAAGGCGGTCGCGACCGCGATCGGGATGCCGCTCCTGCTGCCGGAAAGCGGCGATTACGGCGCGGCTTTCGGCGCGGCGCGGCTGGGGCTGATGGCGGCGACCGGGGCTGATCCGGCCGGGGTCTGCACGCGCCCGGTGATCGCGGCCGAGATCCTGCCCGACAGGGTGCTCGCCCCCGCGTTCGCGGAGAAATACGCCGCCTTCCGCGCAGCTTACCAACCGGCATGAGGGGAATGAGATGAGCGAGGCACGGATTCTTTGCTGCGGCGAGGCGCTGATCGACATGATCCCCCGTCCTCTGGCGGAGGGCGGCGCGGGCTATGTGCCGTTCTGTGGCGGCGCGGTGTTCAATACCGCGGTCGCGCTCGGTCGGCTGGGGCGGCGGGTGGATCTGCTGACCGGTCTTTCGCGGGATCTGTTCGGCAGCCTGCTGACGCAGGCGCTGCACGAAAGCCGTGTCGGGACCGGGTTCGCCATCCTGTCGGACAGGCCGACGACGCTGGCCTTCGTCCAGCTTCACAATGGGCAGGCAAGCTACACTTTCTATGACGAGGGCTCCGCCGGCCGGATGATCGCACAGGCGGATCTGCCCGGCCTGCCCGACGATCTGGGGCTGCTCTATCTCGGCGGGATCAGTCTCGCCTGCGAGCCGGGGGCAGATACCTACGCCGCGCTTCTGGATCGGGCGGGGCCGGATATCGCGGTGATGATGGACCCGAACATCCGCCCCGGTTTCATCCGCGATGCCGAGCGCTATCGCGCGCGGCTCGGGCGGATGCTCGCGCGGGCGGATATCGTCAAGCTTCTCGGACGAGGATCTGGCCTGGCTGATCCCGGGGTCGGAGCCGGTGGAGGACAGGATCGCACGGATCCGCGCGCTCGGCCCCGCGGTGGTGATCCTGACCTGCGGAGCCGAGGGGGCCATGGCGTGGCTGCCCGACGGCGGGCGGGTCGCGGTCGCCGCCCGGCCGGTCACGGTGGCCGATACGGTCGGCGCGGGTGATGCGTTCAATGCGGGCGTGATTTCGGCGCTGTCGGATGCGGGGCTTCTGGCGCGTGCGCGGCTTCGCGCCATTTCGGCCGCGCAGATGGAGGCGGCACTGTTCCATGGCGCGCAGGTGGCGGCGGTCACGGTGTCGCGCGCCGGCGCCAATCCGCCCTGGGCGCATGAGCTGACCCCCCTGGCATGAACTGAGAGCCCGCATGGTGACGGGGGGAATGTCGCGCCATCGCCTTCGGGCGCGCGCATGACCATACGGATAGCCGGGGCAGGGGGCTGCCTATCCATCGGGAGGAGGGGAATGCGCGCCGTGTCTCCGCGTGCCCGTCCCTGATGGGGAATACGGGGTTTCGAACCGGTGGGAGACGGCGGCCGCGCTCTTGCGCGTTGACTTTCCCAAGGGGTGAATGCAGCGATGTCGGCAAGACGCCCTTCCCCAATGAAGGTCAGGGGTGGGCACTATTTATTCCCTTATTTTCTTGTGGTTGCGATGTGGCGCGTCTTGGCTTGTGCCGGATTGACCTGCCACCGGTCTTTCATTCGCCCGCGACCGGAGCCGGTTGCTGATTTACGCCTTTCGGTGCGGTGGTCAGGTGCAGGGTGAAGCCTGCGGGGGCTGGTAGCCGAGGGCCGAATGGAGCCGCGCGCCGTGGTCGGCGGGCCCACCTTCAGCGCCGCCTTGAAGAGGAAGGCCGCGCCGAGATTGGAGCCTTCGGCCACATAAAGCCAGCCGAATGCCTCCGGGATCCCGATCCGTAGGGGCATCAGTGTGGCGCGACATCAAGATCGGCGGCATCCTGGGTGACGGCTGCGAGGCGTGCCCTGCGCGGCAGGTCAGGGATCCGATGCGGCAGAGCGGCGAAACGACCGCTCACGTTTGTGCTTTCTGCGCGGCGTGTACCGCCAGCACGAGGCGGGCGACGAAGTTGCACTGCCGCATGCCGTCCCGGATTAGGTCGGGATCAGGGTCAGGCGATCGGCACATGCCGTTGCTGGCGCCAAAATCAACGCCCGATGCGTCCAGCGTCCCCACCGTTCAGGGTGGGCGGTACGCAGTTCAACCCGATGTTTGCGCAGGGATCAAGCCATGCCTGCGCAGCGGACGGCGCACCGAAAGACACGCCCCGAACCGGTGCCCTCAGCGTGTGCAGGGCCCAGGCCTGCGCCTCGGGGTGCGACAGGATCGTCTGTGCCAGTTCGACACTCAGTTGACGATCTTTCACGTTTTCAGTCTCCCCAAGCGCTGCGCCTCGCCCAATGCGACCACGATCCGGGTAGGAACACCGAATTGCTCTGATATTTCGGCGGCATTGTGCCCGGCCACGATCGCGGATTCGATACGGAGCACCAGCGGAACCGTGAGTTCCGCAGCAACGGGGGTGACGACCGGCGCGCCCCGGAGTTCGCAAATCTGCAAACGCCGGACGATTCCCGTCCGCAGTTTTCCGGTGACACCGTGGATCTGGTTTTGCCAAGGGAACGCCGGTTAGCGCCGCATCGGCGGGCGGCGGAACAGGGGCGCCCGCTTGCAAATGCCGGGCCAGTTCATTCATGCCCCGCCGCGGATCACGGGCCGCCAATCTTTCGTGCAGTGCGCAACAGTGCCGGGCGCGCCAGCCGGTGAATGCGCGCAGAACATCCGTGGCACTGCTCGGAGCCAGCAAAACAAGCGCGGGGTTCGACAGGGCGCCATGCCGCAGATCGTGGGGTCGCAGGCCGGTTGCCTGTCCCAATCGTTGCGCGAACACACGCCGGTTGAAGCGGGCCATCGGCAACAGGTCACCGCCGCTTGTCAGAAACGGGGCGTCATGCGCCCTGCGCAGCGACAGGAACCGCTCCCACAGACGCAATTCCGCCGGCGTCAACAGGCTGGAAACCGGTGCCATGCGCCGCGCGGCGGAAGACTTGAGATCCCCCCAGAGGGTATGATGAATCCGGATTCCATCCCGTCCGGGTTCGACATCCCCGAGCCTCAGCGCCGCCATGTCCGAAAGCCGCAATCCGCCGCGTGCCCCGAGCAGTACAGCGATCTGACCGACAGGATCGCGGTGGAAAGAGTTCGAGTGCGAGCGCAATATGCCGGGGCGAAATCAGCGCAGTGTGGACCCGGGGGGCGGCGTTCCATAAGATCCAGCGACCACAGCACGATCCCGCGCACCACGGGAACCGGATGATCATCCAAAACCTTGTGCAAGGCGACGACGACCGGACCCCGGGGTTGCTTATGCGCCGATGGTGCCAGTGCGCCAAGGGCTGCGCCCAGACGGGCAAGGCAACTTTCGACATCCAGCCTGCCGCAGGTGGCGGGCAGGCGGGCCGATGGTTCTGCGTGCGGTTGTCGCCCTTTTGTGCGGGGGGCGGATTGTCCCGTGAGCCTCACGTGCCATCCGTCTTCTGCCGCAGAAAAAGTGAGCAGGGCGCCCCGGGCGACTTCGAACAGGACCGCCGGGATCGGTCGGGGGCTGAGATCCTCAAGGGCTGCAAATCCGGCGGTGCGGATCGTTTCCGGGTCAGGCCCAGATCCCCCGCGCCGATTTCCGCCATCACCTGCCGAAGAAGCTGCGCGGGATTACCGCCGGTCAGCTTTGCCCCCTTCGCACGGGCAATCAGCGACGATGTTGCGGTATCAGGGAAGAAGCGCAGCGTTTCGTGATGGTGCTCCTGCGCCGCGCGGCCGGTGATGCGCGGCATGGCCAGATCCATCCAGATCAGGTTCCCCAGATGATCCGACCGGTGAAATTCGGGGGCGGAATGGATGGCTTGCCAGAAGACCGGCCATGGCTCGGGGCGCAGCCACCGGTAATCGGATCCTGTGCGAAACGTATATCCGGGGCGAAACAGATTGCGCCGTGGTTCCCGATCCATGTTGTGCCGCCCCCCGGCTCGCGCCCGGCGCGGGCCAGGTCATCGGCTGATCGTCCCGACACCAGCGCTGCCAGAATGATCCCCGCGCCCGGGCAGCCCCGGCGGGCGTCGTGCAGGGCGGCAAAATCCGCCTTCCAGGCAGTGTCGGATGCCTCCACATCGAGTAATTCCAGCTGCGCTTCGGTTCGCGTGACAGATGGCGTCAGGCTGCGCAGCGTGCTGCCGGATTTGGCCTTGTTGCGCAGGAACTGTGGGCGCATCTGTTCGATGATGGCCTTTGACGGACCGTCGGGCAATGCCGCCAGAAGCCGCACAGCTTCCTGCACCAGAACTCTGCGCAGTGGCTGCGGCAATCCGGTGAAAAGGTCAGCCATCAACTGCGCCCATATACCGCGACATTGTTTGCCGCGTGACGCCGAAGACCCGCGCCGCAGATCCTGCGCAGGCCGAAGAATGCGTGCATCAAGTCCTCTGGCAAGTGCTGCCGAACCAATGCGATCCGGTGTGGGATACTGGCATCGCGAAGCCCCCCGCTGAAACGGCCTCAAGCCACATTGCGCGCCGGATTGCGTCGGCAGATGCGCGCCAGGCGAGGATCTGCACCGATACGGTACCTTCCGGCAGCGACAGTAAGCCTGCAAACCCGCCGCACCAATACCATGCTTCCTCCATCCGATGGACGATCACGGGCAGCGGTACCGCTCGGCGCGGCAGAGATCGCCATAGCAAAAACGCGCGCAATGCGTAGGGGAAGGGGGGGAGATCGGCAGCCAGCACGATCCGCCGGCGGGAGGAAACCGGTAGGGACGCTGACCCAAATGTGTTAGATATTGCGCCAGAGATGAAAAAAATGCAGCAAGATGCTATGATATTAAGCCTGTATATTACACAATATCAAAAGGTTAAAAGATAAAATCTCTTTATTGATGTGGGTTTTTATCCCGCCCATCTGGACGGGCGAGAACAGGTGTTCTCGCTCTGGTTTGAGGTGATGGCCGATCTGCACCGTCCCGGATGACCGGGCGGAGCCGCAACGGCGAAGCACACCCCGCGATCCGCGAAAGGGCTTCGCCACGTCCCTTCTTCGCGGATTGATGAAATGCGCTCATAGCCACATGCGATCTGGCCTCGGTAATCCGGGGCCTCCCGCCGTGTTAACTTTCATCCATAAAGATGGAATCGGAAGCGCAGCGCCGTCGCCGGTCCCGTGGCATGACCGATCAAATCGGGGGAAGAAGAATGGCGAATACCGACCGGGAACGCACCCATGGGAATGATGCCGTATCGCCCGGTCGCAGGCGCGTGATCATCGGGCTGGCGGCGGCACCGCTGGCCTCGCTTCCGGCCTTTCCCGCCTTCGCGCATCACGGCTGGCCCGGTTTCGACACCGCAAATCTCCTCTACATCGCGGGCACGGTCTCTTCGGATGGGGTCTGGGGCAACCCGCATTCGCATTTCGATATCACCGTGGACAGCGACTTGCCCGACCATACTCCTGAACTGACGATTCCGGTCGAGTTGCAGCATCCCGAGGACAGTATCCGGGTCAATGCCGCCCGCTCCTACAAAGGCCCCCACACCGAGTTGGAGATCATCATCGCGCCACCGGCATGGTCGGGCCGGTGGGGCCTCGGCCGCGCTCTGGAGATCGGGGAGCGGTTCCAGGGGGTCGGCTACATCAATCGGACGGATGACGGTCTCTTTCGTCCGGTGGTGTTCTGGTATGGCGATGACGCCGTGCCGGTGAACCAGGTGCTCGGCAACACGCTGCCGGAATAGGCTTCTGCGACAGAAGTGAGCCCCACGCTGAGCGTCAGCGCAGAAGCCGCAGTGCGAGGGTCCGGAGATCACCCATGCAGGCGCGGGTGGGCTTCCCCTCCCGCGCAATCCGCCCCAGAGGATTGAATGGAACATGCCTGAATTTCTCGACACGTTCCTGCGGCTGTTGCAGGGCTCTGCGCTCGGCCAGACGGTGCGGAGTGCTCCTTATGTCTATCCCGTGCTCGAATCCGTCCACATCCTCGGGATTGGCCTCCTGATTGGTCCGGCCTTCACCTTCGATCTGCGGGTTCTGGGGTTGGGACGCCGAGCGGTGTCCGTAACCGCCGCCGCGCGCTGCCTGCTGCCCGTCTCGCGCCTCGGCTTTGCCATCGCCGTCATCACGGGCATCGCGCTTCTCAGCGCGCAGCCGACCATGGTCGCCGCCGCTGGCGCCGCGCCGTGGAAGTTCGGCCTGCTGATCCTCGCCTGCCTCAACGTGCTGGTATTCCACGGCGGCATCTACCGCCGTGTCGATGAGTGGGCGGATGCCGCCATGGCCCCGGTCGCCGCCTGCCTTGGGGCTGGCGTGTCTCTGGTCGCATGGGCGGGAGTGATCTTCGCGGGCCGCCTCCTCGCCTATTCCTGATCCTGGTAACGCTGGCGCGGGCCGGTCACGATGTCGCCTTCAGCTATTCGCGCAGCACGGCCAAGCTGACGCGGCTGGCTTCTGAGGCCGGTGGCCGGACCGGCACGGTGGCGCAAGCCGTCGAAGGGGCCGATGCCGTGCTTCTGGCCGCCCATTAGTCTCGGATTGAGGATGCTCTCGACCAGGCTGACGATCTGGCCGGCAAGATCGTCCTCAACTGCTGCGTCCCGCTCGACATTCAGGACCGGGATCTGGTCCTTGGCGTGGCGACCTCGGGCGCGGAGGAGCTGGCGCGATGGGTTTCGGCCTTCAACACCAGCCCGAGCGAGGCGACGTTCGATGTCTACTCTGCGCGGAACGAGGAGCCGTGGCCGCAGTTGCTCTATTACGGGGACGACGAGGGGGCCAAGGATGTTGCGGCGCGTCTGATCCGGGACATCGGCTACGAGCCGCTGCATGCCGGCGCGCTTCGTTGAGCCTTTCGCCATGGTGACCGCCGGGCTGGCCTGTGCGCAGCCGGGTGGCCCGAAGCTGACCTATCGCTTCTCAAAATACGACGTACCGAAAATAAGGCCGCGTGATCGGCAAGGGGTCGAGGGCACCTGGAGACTGGCAAGCCCGGATCAACCTCGGTTGTTCCGGGCCCTTGTGCGACCCGCGGCGCCCACGCGCTCAGAGCTGCCGCCAGTCCCTGGGAGGGGGCCGGCGACTTTTGGAAGGGGGCTCAATCCTCCGGCGGGAGCAGGTCCGGGTTCCAGACGATTTCCCAAAGGTGCCCATTGGGGTCGCGGAGATAGCCGGCATAGCCGCCGTAGAAGGTTTCCTGTGCGGGTTTGCTCACCTCGGCGCCCGCCCGGGCCGCGGCCTCCGTTCACTGATCGACTTCTTCCCGCCGCGCCACGTTATGTCCGATGGTAAAGGCAGTCGAACTGACTGGCTGCAACGGCAATCCGGTATCGTGGGCAATGTCGGCCTGTGCCCAGAGGGCCAGTTTCAGCCCGCCGGACAGGTCGAAGAAGGCCACCGCGCCATGCTCGAACTCTTGTCCGATGATGCCCCTGGTGGGCACCCGAGCCCGTCGCGGTAGAAGGAAAGCGACCGTTCGAGATTGGCGACGCCGAGTGTCAGGACGGAAATCCGGGGCAGTCAACGGCGGTAATGTCCCGCAAGGCGGATGGTTGCCTTCGGTTATGATGGATCAGCTTTACCCAACTCCCGGGTACTCGGGTCCATAGTTCCGCCCCATTCGCTTC
This sequence comes from Paenirhodobacter sp., assembly GCF_047600745.1. Lineage (GTDB taxonomy): Bacteria > Pseudomonadota > Alphaproteobacteria > Rhodobacterales > Rhodobacteraceae > Rhodobacter. The sequence goes on from NZ_JASGKI010000005.1 coordinate 69,187, forward strand.
GCTGGTTTTAATCGGAAATCGTCTGAGGCAAATCCCGCATTGCGCGCGGGACCGGGCTCAAGGCTATGGCCGGTCGGACCGGCCTGCGTCCCGAACCCTTGCCCCCCGTTCTCCCTGCCGCCGGAGATCGGCCGCCGCGGTCTCATCCGAGCCCGCGCCATCCGTGGCGGCATGGTCGCCCGGAGCGCCGCGTTTCGGCCCAGACGGGTGACGATCCCTTTTGCAGCTTCGGTGATCCGCGCGCGGGCACGGGGATCGGGACGGGTTCGGCAGGGCCGAACCCCATCCCCTGAGGGAATGCCGTGCCGGGGTATCAACCGGGCCTTGCCCGGCTCAACCCCGTCCCGACGAATTTTCTGCTTCTTTCGAAGTCCGCCCAACATCCCCGGCCGGGCCGGTCAAAGGGCAAGCGCCGCGTGCCGCGTGTGGTGCCGCGGCCCCTCCCGCCACCGTGCCAGCGAACCCCATGCCAGCCGGAAGCCCGAGGCCGACCGCATCTTCATCAATCAGCAAAGCGCGACGGCCAGCATCAAGCGTTTGCCCGACGGAGGCTGGATCATCAACCCGCGCGGGCGAAGCCGCGACTGAACCCCCGAATTCTCATGGCGGGATCAACTGCCGCACCTGGGGACGGGGGCTTTCGCGAATGCGCTTGCCTGTTTGATCTCAAATGCCTCCTTTGGACCAAGAGAGGGTTTGCCATGCGTTCCTTTCCATCGTCCGAACTCAAGCGCACCCTCGGCGACGTGCTCGATGCGGCCAGCCAGGAGCCGGTTGCGATCACCAAGCACAAGACTCCGCGCTATGTGCTGATGAGTATTCACGCCTACGAAAGCCGCTTTCCGAACGACAAGCGCCAGAGCTTTGCGGTCAAGGACATGCCGGGCGAGCATCTGGCGAAGTTGGAAACCGCTCTGGCCGGTCTCGATGAGGACGGCAAGGCGTGAGCCGCCCCGAACAAGGGGGTGTGGTCCTACAGCTACCTCTGGCGCTGGCAGCACGAACGCGGTGAAACCGAAGGGCACAGACGCGCCCCACTGCCTTCGTCGCCACGGTTGCCGCAGCGATGGTCGCACCGATCTGTTCATTCTGGCGATCACCAAGACCGAACCGGGACGGGATCGCCTTGCTGTCGAAATCCCCCAGATGGAGCGGGTCCGGGCTGGTCCCGCCGCCGATCTGCACCTCTGGGTGATGCTTGACGAGTATAATCACGACTATCTGGAATCCTCGTTCTACCTTGAGCCGAACGACCGCATCGGCAGGTTCAGCGCCGCTTTCCACAAGCAGGTTTTTCCCGTTTCGTACAGGCCGCGAAGGACAGGCGCGTCCGCAAGGTTTCGCGCACCGATTGATCGGGATTGGGGCCAGGGAATGATTGCAGCCCCGTCAGGGGCTTTTTCATGTGGGGGGCAGCTCGTCCGTTGCTCCTGTAGTCCGACCCGCGCAGAGTGCGATGCCGGGCGCATGGCAGGATCGCCGTTGCCGCCGCTATGGTGAAGATCGTCGGTATGAGCCCATTGCGGTCAGTCACGATACGCATATTCTGCCAACAGGAGATACGCCTTGAGGATACCTTTGAAGTTTTTGCCGCTTGTCGCGCTTGCCATGGTGTCTGGGTGTGTAGACGAGGACATCGCTCCCCGGTTTGTAAGTGATGGGAACGCAATAAACCTCTCCCTCGCGGCCAGTGTGTCGCGGCCTTTTGTGTGCGTGGTCGCTATCTATCGGACGTCACCCAGCACGGAACCTCCTGAATTGAACAGCCGCTTTGAACCGTGGATCGCGACTGCGTTGACTGAGCTGGTAAACGATACGGCAATTGAACTGCGGGTGTTGGGTAAGGCGGATGAATGCTGGGACGCGGAAATTCGCAAAGCAAGCGGTTCTCCTGACGCATGGCAATATGGCCAAGCTAGACAGACGATGACCTCCTTTGATCACAGTGGAAATATCGCGTTTTTCGATCCGCGCCGAGGAATTCTCATAGCAATTTCGGGGTGACCGGCAGCTTCGTCCCGCAAAGCGGACAAGCCAACAGTGATGTCCCTGTCTGATCACAGCCTAGGTGTTTGATCTCAGCATCTGGTGGATCGGGTTCAGGATGAATTTGTCGGGCTCTGAAGTCCAGACCTTGCAGATGTATTCGTAGGGCGTGAGACCGCCGAGGGTCTTGAGCCTGCGCGCGAAGTTGTAGGCGGCCATGAAGTCAGCGAGGTGGGTGCGCAGCTGATCATGGCTGTCATAATGGAAGCGCTAGGACAGTTGCTTCCTTAATCGTTCGGTTCATTCGCTCGACTTGGCCATTGGTCCAAGGATGGTTGATCTTGGAGAGCCTGGCCGTGCGCCATGTCGATGCTGTTGCCCAGACAAACGATGCCAGGACCGCCGATATGCAGGAGGGATTGCGGAAATCGAAGAAGACCGGAAAGTTCAAGAAGGTCTGCCTTGCCGGTCCAGACGCGACCATGGCGACCAGCGGCCGGAACCGGAGGCCGGAACCCAGCTACAAGCAACAGGGTGTGGTCGACGACGATTGCGGCGTCATTCTCGACGTTGAGGTCACCACGGGCGAGATCAATGAAGGGCAGGCTATCCTCGACCGCCTCGACGCGGTGCCCACACTCACCGGCCAGGACATCGACACGGTGATGGCGGATGCGGGCTATGCCTATGCCAAGGTCTTCGCCGGTCTTGAGACCCGTGCGATCATGGCTGTCATCCCCATCAAGGCGGAACCGATCCGCGCGAAGGTGCCACTGCGGCGGTTCCGCCATGATGCGAGGCATGATCTGGTGAAATGCCCGGGCGGAAAGATCCTGCGGCCCAACAGGGCCAGGATCAGACACGGGCGGTTCTTTGCCTCGAAGGCGCGGGATTGCCAGGCGATGATCTGGCTGCCATTTGCCTCTCGCCCTCACGCGCGACGAAATCTCTCGTCATCGTCCATGACGATCCGGCATTGCTGCGTGCCCGGCGCCGACGGGAACGGTGGAGCGAAGAGGACAACCGGCTCTGTCAGCGCCATCGCTGGCGGTTCGAAGGCTTTCATGGGGAAGCGAAGACCTGGCATGGCCTTGCTCGCGCGGTGCGTCGCGGGCTCGACAACATGCGCATCCAATCCTTCCTGACTGCCGCCGCCATCAACCTCAAGCGGCTGGCCGCCGCCCTTGTCGCAATCATTTGCGTGCTCATCGCCCGTCAGCGCTTCGGAAACAAACCAATCCCCGCCTGAAGGCTGCTTGCGCTGCATTTCGAGGCTTGGAAACTCGACCGTCCCAGAAAGCCACCCCGAAAATCCAATCACCCTAACCGCATTCTTCAACAGCCCCCCCGTTCACTGGATGCGCAATGCCCTGGCGTTCGCCGTTGGGCTCGAACCGATGGCGCCGCGATGGCTCATTCCTTGCAGAACACACCGTCATCGCCGCCGCGGTCCGGCGGGCCTTCGACCAGCCTGCCCTCGACCGCGAAACGGCTGCCCCAATTCCGCGAAATCCGCAGCTTCCCGCGCGGCACTCTCTCATCCGCGGTCATCGCGGGGCCAGCCATCACGGCGCGAACCTCCTCGACATTGCGTCCGGACAGGAGATGATGGGGCGATTGCCGACTATTGGAATGGCCCCGATGCAAAACATGACGACCCCCTATCTGGATACGCGACAGCTTGAAGCCTTCGTGGCGGTGATCTCCATCGGCTCGATGACGGGGGCTGCGCGGGCATTGGGGCGGTCCCAGCCGGTGGTGACGCGGCTCATTCAGGATCTGGAGGCGGAACTGGGCTTTCCGCTGCTGCATCGCAACGGGCCGCGCATTTCGCCCACGCAGCAGGGCGTGGCGTTCCATGAACAGGCGGAGCTGATCCTCGGCGGGCTGCGCACGCTGTCGGAACGCGCGCGGGGAATTGCCGAGGCGGCGCCGCTGCCGGTGGCGATCGCCGCGCTGCCCTCGCTCGGCTCCAGCATCGTGCCGCGCGCGCTGGCGGGCCTGCCGACGGGGGCGCTGCCCGGGCGGATCCATCTGCGCTCCGCGCCCGCCGAAACCATCGTGCAGGCGGTGGCGGACCGGACGGCAGATATCGGGCTGACCTCGCTTCCGCTCGACAATCCGGGGGTGGAGGTGCACTGGACGGCCGAGGTGCCCTGCGTAGCGGTGGTGGCGCGCGGCCATCGTCTTGCGGCCCATGCGCAGATTTCACCCGCCGATCTGGCGCAGGAGCGGCTGATTGCCTCGCACAATCCCTACCGGCTGCGGCTGGCGATTGATCAGGCGCTGGCGGCCTTTGACGTGGCGCCGCCCGCGCTGATCGACAGTAATTCGAGCACCGTCTCCATCGCGCTGGCGCGGGAGGGGCTGGGGGTGGCGGTGGTGGAATCCCTGACCGTCACCGGCTTGCCGGTGGCCGATGTCGCGGTTCTGCCGTTCAGCTTTCGCATCCCTTTCCGCTTCGGGATGATCACGGCGGCGGGGCGGCCCCTGTCGCCGCTTGTGGAGCGGCTGGTGGGGGATCTGCGCGATCAGGCGGCGCGACTCCCCGGCTTTCGGGCGCTGAACGACGGGGATGCGGCCAAAGTTGCGGAAATTGCGCCGTAGCGGGGAAAAGATCGCGAAACCGGGCGCGAAAGGGGAAAATAATACTATTTGACCCACGAATTATTCGTGAATATTCATATCAATAACACATAACCTCCCCCTTCCGACATGCGCAGGCAGAAGGATGCCCCCCGGTGCAACCCACACAGGATGTTTTCGCGGCCTTGCCCGCAGAGCGCGCCGAAATCGCTGAAATGAGCCGCGCCGCCTGCCGCGCCGTTCTGACCCCGGCCGCGCCGGGGGGATTGTCCCTGCCCTGGCGCCATGCGGTGGCGGCGCGGATCTGCGCGAAGCATGGGCAGGATGCCTTGGCGGTGGCGCGTCTGGCCGGGACTGACGACGACACCCGGGCGCTGGCCGATCCGGGCTTTGCGGGGCGCGATGCGCGGGAGCGTGCGGTTCTGGCCTTTGTCGATGGCGTGGCGGTTCAGCCCCGCACGGTCACGGCGGAGGATCTGGCGGGGCTGAAGGCCGCCGGGGTCGCGGATGCCGATATCGTCCGGCTGTGCGAACTGGCCGCCTATCTGGCCTATGAATGCCGCGTTGCTGCTGGCCTCGCGCTGATGCAGGGGGGGCGCTGATGGCCCGCGTCATCCACAAATTCACCCGCACCGTGCCGCAGTGGCGGCCCCGGGTCACCCCCGTCCGGCTGGACGCGGCCACGCCCGAGCAACTGAACGCGCTCAAGGTCACGCCGTCGAACACCAAGGTGTCGGATTATGTGCTGGTGCTGGCGCATGATCCCGAAAGCCTTGATGCGCGCTCGCCGCTGTTCAACGCAGTGATGTATGGCAAGGGCGGGCTGGACCGCGCAGGGCGCGAGATCGGGGCGATCGGGGCGTCGATCGTGAACCGCTGCATCTATTGCGCCGCCGTCCATGCGCAGCGCCACGCGCAGTTGAGCGGGGATGCCACGGTGACGGACCGGATCTTTGCCGCCGGGGCGCAGGCAAGACTGGAGCCGCGCGATCAGGCGATGTTCGATTTCTCGGTCAAGCTCGCCGAAACACCGCCCGCGACCGGGCCCACGGACATGCAGGCGCTGCGCGATGCGGGTCTGACCGATCTGGAGATCGCGGACCTGATCCTCGCCTCGGCCATGTTCGGCTGGGCGAACCGGCTGATGCACATTCTGGGCGACCCCGTGCGCGACGATGGCGCGGAAGCGTAACCGCACGGGCGGCCCATTGGAGGCAAACGCATGACACATTCCCTGGCCGAACTCGAACGCTGTGTGGCGCGCGATCTGGAGTATCTGGCGCTGCCGGCCAAACGCTGGCTGCCGGATGTGCAGATCGGCGGCGAAGTGGTGCCCGATGTCGCGGTGATCGGCGGCGGCATGGCCGGGCTGACGGCAAGTGCGGTGCTGGGGCAGATGGGTGCGCGGGTCGTGGCCTATGACGCGCGGCCCGCGGGGTTCGAGGGGCCATGGGCGACCACGGCGCGGATGCGCACGCTGCGCTCGCCGAAAACGCTCACCGGGCCGGCGCTCGGGATCCCGTCGCTGACCTTCCGGGCCTGGTTTACCGCGCAGTTCGGCGAGGCGGAATGGGAGGCACTCGACAAGATCCCGCGCCTGCAATGGATGGATTACCTGCGCTGGTATCGCAAGGTTCTGGCGCTCGATGTGCGCAACGGCCACCGCGTAACGGATGTGATCCCGCATCTCGATCATGTCGAACTGACCGTCGAGGGGCCCGAGGGCAGGCAGACCGTCCGCGCGCGCCGGGTGGTGCTGGCCACCGGGCGGGACGGGCTGGGCGGGCCGTCGCTGCCGTCGCTGGCGCAGGATCTGCCGCGTGAAGTCTGGGCGCATAGCTCGGACGAAAACGATTATGCCGAACTGGCGGGCAAGCGGGTCGCGGTCATCGGGGCGGGCGCCTCGGCGATGGACAGCGCGGGCACGGCGCTGGAAAACGGCGCGGCGCAGGTGGATCTGCTGATCCGCCGGGCGGACATTCCGCGCGTGAACCGGGGCATGGCGATGGGCAATCCGGGCTCGGTCTACGGCATGCGTGACCTGCCCGACGACTGGAAATGGAAGCTGCAAACCACACTGGCCGATGCGCAGGTGCCGCCACCGCGTGCGAGCGTGCTGCGCGTTTCGGCCCATGCCAATGCGGCCTTCCATCTGGGCTGTGCGCTGAACGGCGCGCGGGTCGAAAACGGCGAAGTGGTGCTGGACACGACAAAGGGCACGCGGCGCTATGACTTTGTGATCTTCGCCACCGGCTTCAAGGTGGACTGGGCGAAGAAGCCTTTCCTGTCGCGGCTGGCGGCGATGACCCGGACATGGGGCGAGCGGATCCAACCCGCGGACGGCGCCCGCTATCCGGGCCTTCTGGACCTGCCCGACCTTGGCCCCGGCTTCGAATTCCAGCCCCGCCCGGGCGCCGAGGGGCAGGGCGTCGGCAATGTGCTGTGCTTCTGCTATCCGGCGGTGATGTCGCAGGGCAATATCTCGGGCGATATTCCGGCGATCTCCGAAGGGGCGCGGCGGATGGCGCGTGGTATCATCGGCGGGCTGTGGCGCGAAGATATAGCGCTGCATTACCAACGCATGCTCGACCATGCCGTGCCCGAGGTCTTCGGCGACGAATGGGCCCCCGCGCCCGACCCGCAGGGGGCCCCGGCATGACCATGGGCATCTGGCTCCTGCGCCGGATCCTTCAGGCCCTTCTGGTCATTCTGGCGATGTCGGCCATCGTCTTCGTCGGCATGCACATGATCGGCAGCCCGGTGGATGTGCTGCTGACGCAGGACAGCACGCAGGCCGACCGTGAGCAGCTGATCCGCGATCTCGGGCTCGACCGGCCGATCTGGATGCAGTATTTCAGCTTCCTCGGCAATGCTCTGCATGGCGAGATGGGGCGCAGCTTCGTCTACAACACGCCCGCGATCAGCCTGATCCTGCAACGGCTTCCGGCCACGCTGGAACTCGCGCTGGCGGCGCTTGGCATCGCCATCGTGATCGGTGTGCCGCTGGGCCTGTTTGCCGGGCTGAAGCCACGGAACCCGCTGGCAAAGGCGATCACCACGGGCTCGATCCTCGGGTTCTCGCTGCCGACCTTCTGGGTCGGGCTCCTGCTCATCATGACCTTTTCGGTGCAGCTTGGCCTGCTGCCCGCGAGCGGCCGGGGGCAGACGGTGCACATCCTGGGTGCGGACTGGTCGTTTCTGACGCTGGACGGGCTACGGCACATGGTGTTGCCGGCTGTGAACCTCGCCCTGTTCAAGGTGTCGATGGTCATCCGGCTGACGCGGGCCGGCGTGCGCGAGGTTCTGGCGCAGGATTATGTGAAATTCGCCCGCGCCAAGGGGCTGTCGCCCCTGCGCATCGTCATCATGCACATCCTGCGCAATTCGATGATCCCGCTCGTCACCGTGCTGGGACTGGAGCTTGGCTCCACCATCGCCTTCGCCGTGGTAACGGAGTCGATCTTCGCCTGGCCGGGCACAGGGAAGCTGATCCTCGACAGCCTGAACGCGCTCGACCGCCCAGTGGTGGTGGCCTATCTGCTGGTGGTGGTGACGCTGTTCGTGACGATCAACCTTGTGGTGGATATTCTCTATCGGGTTCTGGACCCACGCGTGCGGATCGGGGGGATGCAATGACGGCGGTCCGTTCCCCCGCACGGGACAAGCTGCGCGCCTTCTTCCGCGCGCCCTTGGCGATGCTGGGGCTGGGTCTGGCGGTGGCCTTCGTGCTGGCCGCCGTTTTCGCGCCCTGGATCGCGCCGCAGAACCCCTATGACCTCGCGCAGATCGACGTGATGGATGCGGGCCTCGCGCCCGGTTCGGCGAATTTCGCGGGCGACATGACCTATCTTCTGGGCACGGATGGGCAGGGGCGCGACCTGTTCTCCGCTATCCTTTACGGGCTGCGCACCAGCCTCGCGGTGGGCATCGGCTCGGCGCTGCTGGCGGGGGTGATCGGCACCGTGCTGGGCCTGACAGCGGCCTATGCCGGAGGGCGGACGGATACGCTGCTGATGCGGCTGGTGGATCTGATCATGTCGCTGCCCACAATCCTGGTGGCGCTGCTGATGCTGGCGGCTTTCGGGCGTGGGGTCGGCAATGTGATGTTGGTCATCGTGCTGATGGAATGGGCCTATTACGCGCGCACCGCACGGGGGCAGACGCTGGTCGAAAGCCAGCGCGACTATGTGGAGGCCGCACGCGGGCTGGGCCTTGGGCCGGTGCGGATCATGCTGCGCCATATCCTGCCCAACTGCCTGCCACCTCTGATCGTGATCGGCACGCTCCAGATCGCGCGGGCGATCACGCTGGAGGCGACGCTGAGCTTCCTTGGCCTTGGCGTGCCGGTGACGCAGCCGTCACTTGGGCTGCTGGTGTCGAACGGGTTTCAATATATGCTGTCGGGCGACTACTGGATCAGCTTCTTCCCCGGTCTGGCGCTCCTTCTGGTCATCGTGTCGATCAACCTGATCGCCGACCGTCTGCGCGAGATCTTCGACCCAAGGGAAGTGTCATGACCGCCCCGCTGCTGGAAGTGCGCAACCTCTGCACCCGCTTTACGCAGGGCGGGCGGGAGCTGCATGCGGTGGAGGATGTCTCCTTCACGCTGCATTCCGGCCGCACGCTGGGGCTGGTGGGGGAATCCGGGTCGGGGAAATCCGTTACCGGCTTTTCCATCATGGGGCTGATCGACCCGCCGGGGCGGATCTGTTCGGGCCAGATCCTTTACAAGGGACACGATCTTGCCGCGCTTTCACGCCGCAAGTTGCGGCACCTGCAAGGCAACCGCATCGCCATGGTGTTTCAGGATCCGATGATGACGCTGAACCCGGTGCTGCGCATCGGCGTGCAGATGATCGAGGCGATCCGCGCGCATGAGAAGGTGGACCGCGCCACCGCCCGGGCGCGCGCCCGCGATGCGCTGGCGGCGACGGGGATCCCGAGCCCGGAAAGCCGGCTCGACGCCTATCCGCACCAGCTTTCGGGCGGCATGCGGCAGCGGGTGGCGATTGCCACCGCGATGCTGAACCGCCCCGATATCATCATCGCAGACGAGCCGACGACTGCGCTCGACGTGTCGATTCAGGCGCAGATCCTTGTCGAAGTGCAGGCGCTGGTCCGGCAAAACGGCATGGCGATGATCTGGATCACGCATGACCTTTCGGTGGTCGCGGGCATCGCCGACGAGATCGCGGTGATGTATGCCGGTCGCATCGTCGAACATGGGCCGGTCGATCCGGTGCTGGACGCGCCGCGCCATCCCTATACGGCGGGGCTGATCGCCAGCCTGCCGGGGCAGGCGCCGCATGGCGCGCGGCTGGTGCAGATCCCGGGCTCCGCGCCCGACATGTATGCGCCGCCGCCCGGCTGTGCCTTTGCACCGCGTTGCGCGCGCGCCGATGCGGCCTGCCTGCGCCAGCCCGCGCTTGGCGACCCCGCACCGCAGCGGGTGCGTTGCTTTCATCCCATGGCCGGTCCGGCCTCGGTTGAGGAGGCCCGCGCATGAGCACCGATGCCCTGCGGATCGAAAACGTGTCGAAACGCTTTGGCGAACAGCGCCCGACGCTGGCGATGCGGATGGGGCTTTCGGCACCGAAGCCGGTGGTCCATGCGCTCGAAAACGTCAGCCTGACGATCCGCCCGGGCGAGTTCGTCGGCCTGGTGGGGGAATCGGGCTCGGGCAAGTCCACGCTGGGGCGGATCGCCGCCGGGCTGATGGCACCGAGCGAAGGGCACGCACAGATCTTTGGCCGCGATGCCGTCCGCGACAAGGCCGTGCACCGCGATGTGCAGATGATCTTTCAGGATCCGCAGGCCAGCCTGAACCCGCGCCTGCGCGTGGATCAGGCGGTGGGCGAGGCGCCGCTGGTGCATGGGCTGACGGACCGGGCCGGGGTCGATGCCTATGTGGCCGGGCTGTTCCGGATGGTGGGGCTGGACCCGGCGATGCGGACCCGCTTCCCGCATCAGTTCAGCGGCGGCCAGCGCCAGCGGATCAACATCGCGCGGGCGCTCGCACTGAAACCCCGGCTGCTGGTCTGCGACGAATCCATCGCCGCGCTGGACGTTTCGATTCAGGCGCAGATCCTGAACCTGTTCATGGACCTGCGCCGCGATCTGGACCTGACCTATCTGTTCATCAGTCATGACCTGCGCGCGGTGCAGCATGTCTGCGACCGGGTGGTGATCCTGTATCTGGGCCGGATCGTCGAAGAACTGCCCGCGCGCGATTTCGCCGGGGGCGCGAACCATCCCTATACCCGCGCGCTTCTGGCCGCGCTGCCCGACCTTGGACAGCGGCGCAAGCCATGGGTGGCGATCGAGGGCGAAATTCCAAGCCCGATCGCGCCCCCCGCCGGATGCCCGTTCCACCCGCGCTGCCCGCTGGCCTTCGACCGCTGCCGGGTCGAGCGGCCCACGATGCAGACCATCGCCCCCGACCATCGCAGCGCCTGCCATCTGAATGACGGGCCTGCCCCCAAAAAGGAGAGTCACGCATGAAACGTCTGAGCCTGACCGCGGCGCTTGCCGCGACACTTTTCGCCGGGGCGGCCAGCGCCGCGGATCTGACCATGGCCTATTCGGATCCGGTCTCGGCGCTGGACCCACAGTTGAACAACCACGCGGGCGACCACAACGTCAGCCAGATGTTCTTCGCCACGCTGACGCCCAAGGATGTGAACGGCCCGGTGCCCTATCTGGCCGAAAGCTGGACGCTGATCGACGACAAGACCTGGGAATTCAAGCTTCGCGAAACTGCGAAGTGGAGCGACGGCCAGCCCGTCACCGGCGAGGATGTGAAATTCTCCTATGAGCGGGCGAAGGATGTGCCGGGCAGCGTCGCCAGCTATCGCGGCTTTGTGCGCAGCATCGAGTTGGTCGAGGTGATCGACCCCAAGACCATCCGCATCCATACCAATGTGCCGAACCCGCTGCTGCCGGTGAACCTCTCGACCGTCTATGTCATCAGCAAGCATGCCGGCGCAGCCGCCACGACCGAGGATTACAACAGCGGCAAGGCGATGGTCGGCGAAGGCCCCTATGTCTGGCAGGGCTATGTGCCGGGCGACCGCGTAACCATGACCCGGAACGAAGAGTTCTGGGGCCCGAAGCCCGCGTGGGAGAAGGTCACCTACCGCTATATCGGCAACCCGGCCGCCCGCACCGCCGCGCTGCTCGCGGGCGACGTGGATGCCATCGACAAGGTGTCGCTGTCGGATCTGGAGAAGCTGCGCGGCAACGATGCGGTGGAGGTCTTCGATTATCCGGGTCTGCGCGTGCTGCTGTTGCAGCCGAGCTTCAACCCGGCGCCGAACGAATTCATCACCGACAAATCCGGCGCGCCGCTGGCGAAGAACCCGCTGACCGATCAGCGCGTACGCGAGGCGCTGAACATCGCCATCAACCGCGACGCCATCGCCGAGCGGATCATGCGCGGCGGCGCGACGGTTGCCAGCCAGTGGATGCCCGAGGGCACCTTCGGCTATGACCCGGACACCGGGCCGATCGCCGCCGACCCCGCGCGGGCCAAGGCGCTGCTGGCCGAGGCGGGCTATCCCGAGGGCTTCCGCCTGACCATGCACGTCCCCAGTGACCGCTATCCGCAGGGGCCGGAGACCGCGCAGGCCGTGGCGCAGTTCTGGACCCGGATCGGTGTGGAAACGCAGGTCGAGGTGGTGCCCTATTCGGTCTACGGCAGCCGCGCCAACAAGAACGAATATGCCATGACGATGATCGGCTGGGGCAATGGCACCGGCGAGGGCAGCTATGCGATGACCACCATCCTTGCCACGGTGAACCCCGAAAAGGGCACCGGCGCGTCGAACTGGGGGCATTACAGCTCGGCCCGGCATGACGAACTGCTGGCGGCGGCGAGCTCGGAATTCGACGATGCGAAGCGCGAGGCACTGATCCGCGATGCGGTGAAGGTCGTCGCGGCGGATGTCGGCGTGATCCCGCTGTTCCATTACAAGAACATCTGGGCAGCGCGGAAGGGGCTGAAGGTCGCGCCCTGGACCTCGGACCGCTGGGTGCCGATGCAGGTGACCACGGAGTAAGCCATGAGCCTGTCCCTGACAGTTGCGCCCGCCACGGCGCTGATCGACGTGCCGCGCCGCATCACTCTGCGCGGCGCCACGCCCGGCGCGCAGGTCGTGCTGTCGACACAGACGCTGCGCGCCGGTCATGTCTGGCTGAGCCGCGCCGTGTTTCGCGCGGATGCGCAGGGTGTGGTCGATCTGAACCGAGACGCACCTTTGGGCGGCGACTATCAGGGGGTTCAGCCGATGGGGCTGATCTGGTCACAGATCTGCCCGACGGGCGGCGCGAAGGACCATGCGCAGTTCAACGCCACCATGGCGGAGCCGCTCGTGACGCGCATCACAGCCACCTGCGGCGGCGATGAGGTGCAGGCCGATCTGATCCAGACGCTGATCGCACCCGGCGTCACCCGCGAGGAGATCCGCGAAGATGGCGTGGTCGGCGTGCTGTATCGCCCGCCGGGGGATGGCCCTCATCCGGCGGTGATGTTCCTCAACGGTTCGAACGGCGGCGTGAACGAGCCGCGCGCGGCGCTGATGGCGGCGCGCGGCTATGTCGCGCTGACGCTGGCCTATTTCGGCTATCCGGGCGTGCCGCGCTATATCTCGAACACGCCGCTGGAATATTTCGCCGATGCGCTGGACTGGCTGCGGGCGAAGGTGCGGCCGAAGGGTGGCTTCGTCGCCGTGAGCGGTCAGTCGCGCGGCGGGGAATTGGCGCTGCTGTTGGGCGCGACCTTCCCCGACAAGGTTTCGGCCGTGGCGGGTTGGGTGCCGAGCGCTTTTGTCCACGGCGGGCAAGCAGCCTCCGACCCGGCCTTCGGGCGCGACGGGCCGTCATGGACGCAGGGGGGCGCGCCGCTGACCCATATCTGGCAGGAGAACCGCGCCGCGAGTTGGGCGCCCTATGACGCGGGCGCGGCCCCCCGCCGCAACAGCAAGGCGATGGTGACGGCCCTTGCCGATCCGCAGGCCACCGCCCGCGCCCGGATCCCGGTCGAGCGGATCGCCGGTCCGGTCCTGCTGATCTCCGGCGGGGATGACGGGGCATGGCCCTCGGACATCTATGCGCTGCTGGTGTCCTCCAGTCTGGCGGCGGCGGGGCATCAGCACGAGGTCCGCTGGGAGAACTGGCCCGAGGCCGGGCATTCCATCCTGTTCCCCTATGTGCCGACAACCCGCATCGCGTCCGTCCATCCCGTCTCCGGCGTGATGACGACGAATGGCGGCACGCCCGCAGCCAATGCGGTGGCGAACGAAGGTGCATGGGCCGCGATGTGCGAATGGCTGGACCGCGCTTCGGGGAAGGTGCCGAGCACCGGAGTGCGATAGGCCCACAGCGCTATCGCTCCGGCTTGTCGCAGGCAGACCCGTGAACCACGGCGGATTGCCGACACCTGTATTCAGGCTTTAACCGCCAGTGCGGCCGAGCTCATCCGCCGGCTGGTCTTCAGTACGCTGATCGGCAATGGTGATAGGCATCTGAAGAACTGGTCTCTGATCTACCCTGACCGCAGGACACCCGAGCTCTCGCCGGCCTATGACCTGCTTCTCGACCATCCCCCATATCCCGGGCGAGGATACGGCCGCACTGAATTACTCGCGCACAAAGAAAATGGCGCAACTCGACACGGACGAGCTTCGCCATCTGGCGGCAAAAGCCCTGCTGCCCGAGAAGCTCGTCATTGATACCGCGTCCGAGACCGTCGAGCGCTTCCGGCAGGTATGGGAACGGGAAAAGGCGCATCTGCCGCTCGCACCCACCGTCGTGAAGACGGTGGAAGCGCAGGTTCCGACGGTTCCGCTATTTCGGGAAAGCTGAATTGCGTCGGACCAATCAGGTCCCGCCCCGCACTGGAAAAATCTATTCGGAAAGGCATAGTTGCGCATCCATCATCGGGACCACCAGCACGCCATGGGACGGTCTGGGCTTCGACCGTTACACTGTCGTTGCCGTGTTCGACGGACGTGGCCTTGATGCCTTCAGGGCCGAGAAAGTCGAAACCATTGCCGACGGCGGCAAGCGTCACATCGAGATGCCTGTGCGCGGGTTACTCGGCTGGGATCGCAGAAGCCCCGAGCCGGATGTTCAGCGCCTTTGTCACGCCAAGCAGGGTGGAAAGCGTGGGGTTCCCGGTCGGCGAGAGCGCCTTGTAAAGCGCCTCCCGGCTCAGGCCCGCGTCACGAGCAACCTGTGACGTGCCACGGGCGCGAACGATCACGCCGCTGAGGAGTGTTGTGAGCCTCGAAACTCCAGGTCGCGGCGACCCAAACCCGGGGAGCAGAGCACAAGGATCCACATCACCGCCCGCGGGTTTGTGCGATGTGTGGCACGGGGGCGCTGGCCTTGAAGAGGGTCGGATCGCCTTGTTCACAGGTCGGGATCTGTCCGCGGGGATGCGACGCCAGATGCGTGGGTGCTTCATCTCGGCGAAGCTGCGTAGGGCTGGCCGGGTTCTTCCAGCGCCCAGCGGACGCGCATGTCCCCGGCCCTGGTCGGGGGATTGCGCGAATGCGGTGATAGCGGAGGGGCATCGGCGGGCTCCTGCGCCTGGGACTTGATCTCCGGCTGAACCAGCTTCGCGAGCTTGTGCAGCGACTCCTGCCAGCCGAGATAGCAGGCGTCAGCGGGGATCAGGTCCGGCACGCCCTTCTGCTCGATGAAGAGCTCGGTGCCGACCGAGACCGGTTTCAGATCCACGGCGACCGTCATTTCGCCCGGCATATCGGGATCGTCGAAGCGGTCGGTATAGACGAGGCGCCGGCCCGGGATCAGTTCGAGGTAGCTGCCGCCGAAGGCATGGCTGTGGCCGGTGGTGAAGTTGCGAAACGACATCCGGTGCCGGCCGCCGACCTTTGCCTCCAGCTCGTGGACGGTGCAGAGAAAGCCCCAGGGCGGCAGCCAGCTTGCCACCGCGTCGGGCTCGATGAAGGCGCGGTAGAGTTTTTCGGGCGGGGCCGCGATGACGCGGTGCAGCCGGATCGTGCAGGGCATGGTTTCCTCCTTGATTACCTTGGATATTCCAGTTGCATGGCCACCACATCGGTGGTCCTTGCGCCGTAACGCGCGGCGATCGCAGCAAGGGTCCGGCCGAGGGCTTCGGCGGGCTATCGGGAAGGTGGGGGCGCGCCTCCCGTCCGTCCGCACCCCGGTGGTCGGGGATGATGTGGATGCCGTGCCGGGTCTCGACCGTGCCGCCTGGCTCGTCACCGTCGGGGGCCAGATCCGCGACCAGGCATCGGCCACCAGCGCCAGCGAGACATCATCCACGCCCGGCGCGCGGGCGATACCCGGTTCCTCATGGTTCCAGAAGGCCAGCCGGTTGGCAAGCACCATCGCCGCGAAAGGCCGGGTCAGCGCGAAGGCCAAGGATCACCACGCCCTTCCGGGCCTGGCCTTGCAGCCAGCCTGTCACCGCCGGTTCATGGCGGGGACGATCACATGATCGGCGCCCCGGGAATGCGCTGCGTCGAAGGCGGCGATGGTCATGTCGGGCTGCACGGTCAGCGCGGGAAACAGCCGCAGCGGGCCGGGGCCGGTGGCAAGCGACACCGCATCGGCGCGTTTCAGGAGCAGGTCATCGGTGGTCCCGGTCGCATCGTTGAGGCCGACGATGGCGAGGGGCGCTT
The DNA here is from genome assembly GCF_047600745.1 of Paenirhodobacter sp. GTDB lineage: Bacteria > Pseudomonadota > Alphaproteobacteria > Rhodobacterales > Rhodobacteraceae > Rhodobacter. Next base: position 85,428 of record NZ_JASGKI010000005.1, read on the forward strand.
CGGCTTCAGCGCTGCGAGCAGGGCGTCGGTCTCCGCCTGCGGCACCGGCGGGGCCAGCGCCACGGATGCGGGCGGCCAAACCCCGCCGCCGAGAGAGCGCCCAGCCCCAGGACGGCCCCGAGGCAACGCAGCGGTACAGGGCGGTCGGATCGCTCATGCCGGTTCCTCCTTCCCCGCGGTGGCCGTGTCGCGATGAGGCAAGCATAGCAAAGCGACCGGCTGGCAGGGAACTGGCCCCCATTTCGACCGGACACCCAGGCCAGAAGATGGAGGCCTGAGCATGTGCTTATGGCTAACGCAGAGATTTACCGACGGCGGCCGCCGTCGCCGCTGGAGGGTGGCGGAGAAGCTGCGGATCGTCGAGGAGACGCTGGAGGATCACGCCCGCATTTCGGTCGTCGCGCGGCGCAATGGCGTGGCGCCGAACCTGTCGTATCGTTGGCGTGGAGCGTCGCCCGTTCAGGTTCTGCAATTCCAGGGCATGAGTGCGTCGAGATTGGCGCCCGGCCATTGGTTTGCGATGCGGGTGAGGGTCTGGGTGAGCCAGGCGGTCGGATCGACGCTGTTCATCCGGCAGGTTTGCAGAAGGGGGGCGATGGTTGCCCATGTGCGGCCACCACCATCTGACCCGGCGAACAGGTTGTTCTTCCGTGTGATCGTCTGGGGTCTGATGGCGCGCTCGGCGATGTTCGAGTCCAGTTCGACCAGGCCATCGGTGAGGAAGCGCTCGAAGAACTCGCGGCGGGAGATGGCATAGCGCATGGCCTCGGCCAGCTTCGATTTGCCGGAGATGCGCGGCAGGGTCTGCTGCCAGAGCGTGAAAATCCCGGAGACGATGGGGGCCGATACGGTCTGGCGCGCCGCGGCACGGGCCTCTGCCCCCGACAGTCGCCTCCAGCCTCCAGAACTCGGCCATCCGCCCAACCGTGGCGCTGGCGATCTCCGAGCTGCCGGCGGGAAGCTCATAGAACTTCCGCCTGCTGTGTGCCCAACACCCGGTCAGCCGCAGGCTGTCATTGCGGCCGTCCTTGCGCACCAGCTTGTTGTAGGCTCCGTATCCATCGACCTGAAGGATGCCGCGATAGCCTCGCAGATGCCGGAGCACACAGTCCCCCGACCGGCTGTCCTCGAAGCGGTAGGCAACCATGGGCGGGGAAGGTGCTGTCGCCGCGGGCATAGGCCCAGAGC
>NZ_JASGKI010000006.1:0-566290 GCF_047600745.1 Paenirhodobacter sp.
TGACGCCTTTGTCGAGGAAGCGATGCCGCTCGCCGCGCATGCCACGGATATCCGCGGCAAGATCGACGGATTCGTCGAGGAGATCGGCGAGGGCGGGCGCTTCCCGGTGCCGCCTTTGCTGCTCGACGCCCAGGCGGCGATGTGGGAGGGCAGCCGCGCGCTCGCGGTGGCCGAGACCGGCGAGGCGCTGCCGCCGCTGCGCCGCGCACATGAGGCGCTGAAGCTCTGGAGCAATGCCGCGAAGTATTACCTGCGCGGCCAGGCCGAGGGCGCCCATGTCGAGATCGACAAGGTTCGCATGACCGGCGAGGAGGTGGTTTCCATCGGCCCCCGCCAGCCCGCCGGGATCGACCCCGCCCCGCGCGACAGGCTCGCCGGGCAGGTCGACGCGGCGCTGCGCCTGCTGGCCTTTGATCGTGAACGCGCCGTCGAGGCGCTGACGCTCCTGCGCATCGAGGCCCTGCGCGACGGACCCGCCGCCGCGCCGCCGCTGGAACAGGCGTTGGCGGCTCTGCGCAGCGAAGGCGAGGCCGGGCAGGAGCGGGCACGAGCGCGCGCCCTCGACCACCTGCGCGCAGCCCGCGCGCAACTCGTCGGCGCCCCGGCGGTGCTGAACCGCCTGCCGGACTGGAGCCATGCCGGAAAGAAAGGGATGCAGCCGTGATCTTCACCTTCGCCACCGCCAAGTACGAATCCGGCGACTGGGACAGCATCCCCAACCTGCCTGCCGCCGTCACCGACGCGCTGGTGCGCTATACCGGGATCCCGGCCACCCCGGCCGGGGTGGTGGTGGAACTCGGCGGCAGGGAGGTCTTCGACTATCCCTTCCTGTGGCTGACCGGGCATCTGCCGGTGCGCTTCACCGACCGCGAGCGCGAGAACCTGCGCCGCTATGTCGATCGCGGCGGCTTTCTGGTCATCGACGACCACAACCACGACATCGAGGGCGTGTTCCACCAGACCGCCACCGAGGAGATCCTCCGCACCTTCGGGCCGCTGGAGAAGGTTCCGAATGGTGACGAGCTCTATCGCTGCTTCTTTAGCTACGAGAACGGCCCGCCCAACACCAGCCACGAGCTGAACGGCTGGGGCGACCAGCTGGTGCATGAGGAGCTTTGGGCGATCCGTCGCAATGGCCGCATCGGGCTGCTCTACAGCAACAAGGACTATTCTTCGGAATGGGACATGCGCCCGGACAGCAAGCGGTTTCTGGCGGTCGATCCGACGCTCTTCGGGGTGAACATGATCGTCTACGCCCTGACGCGCTGAGGGGAGACCAGCCATGAACACGATCCCTCCGAGACCCCGGGACGATGCCGCCCTCTGGCGGCGTGCAGCGGAACGGGCGCTTTACCTGATCGCCGTGGCGGCGCTCATCGCGATGCTCTGGCTGCTGGTCTTCGCCTCACCGCAGGGTGGGGGCCATGCGCGGACGGATTCGGCCGGTCTGACGCAGGCGCTGGCGACATGGAGCCGGGTTGCACCGGACGAGGCAGACGTGACCCTCAACACCCAGCCCGATGCCGCGGCCCGCGACTGGCTGCGCGCCATCGCCGCGACCGGGACATCGGTGAGTTGGCAGAACGGTGCCGCCCCGGTCTTTACCCCTCTGGGGTTGACCGCCGAGCCCGTCGCCGATCCGAAACACCCCACCCGGATCTGGGTCGCGGCGCCGGGTGGGACCGTCGAGGAACTGATCCTGCCGCCGGTCGAGGGGCAGTCGGGAGAAGGCCAACAAGCGGGTGACGCAGAGGCCGGGGGCGGCAGTCACGCTGCCATTGACAGGCAGGCTGTGGCTGCTGGTCAGAATGATCCTCAGGCCTCGGATGGCGTCCTCGGCATGCCGATCGCAGACCTGCCCGCCGGCCAGTCCGGCGGCGGGTTGATCCAATGGCCGGGCCGGCCCGATGCCCTGCGGCTGCTGGCGGGCGAAGGCCATGCCGGCGCCGTGCTGCACGACAGCCTCACCCTGAAGCCGGTGCTGCTGCTGGCCCGGGCCGGCTGGGAGCCGCGTTTCGCCGCCGCCGCGTTGGAGCGTCAGGGCTGGCAGGTCGAGATGCGCCTGTCGCTTGGGCCCGACCGCGAGGTCGTGTCGGAGGATGAACCCTCGCCGATCACCACCGAGACCTACGCGGCGGTGCTGGTCTTCGACGACAGCGCCGAGGATCTGGCGCAGGAGATCGCCGGCTTCGTCCGGGACGGTGGCGGGCTGATGCTCTTCGGCAAAGCCGCCGCCCTGCCGCAATGGCGGGGCCTGCTGCCCGCGGTTCGCATGGGCCTGGAGATCGAGGCTACGGAGTTCGCTGGCGAAGATGAAGGTGCCGTGAACGCCGCTGCCTTGTCCGACATGCCAGTGGAGCAGAACGCTATCGGTAAGTCGCAGCCTTCGCAGGAGTTGGCGGCGCAGAACCCAGCCGAAATTGAGGCTCGTGCGGATGCACCGCCCCCGCAGGATGCCGCCGGTGCGGTTCCGGCCGACGTGGAAGAGCGCACGGAACCGGCAACTTTGCAAAACGCAGCCGATAGCGCCCCGCCCATAGGGGACCCGCGCGATCATCTGGCACTGACGCCGCTTGAAGGTCTCGCGGATGGGGCCGAAGTGCTGGAACGCCGTGGCGACAATGCCGCCATCGCCCTGCGCCGGTTCGGCGAGGGTCGCGTCTGGCAAAGCGGCTATGTCGATCTCTGGCGCTGGCCGATGGCGGCGCAAGACGATGCCGCGCAGGGCTATCAGGACTGGCTGGCGGGTTGGCTTTCGCTGGTGGCGCAGGCGCCGCGCGGCGATGCCACACTCGGCGTTCGGCAGATCGGCCTCGACGATCCGGCACCCATGGCGGAATGGGTCGCGGCCTTCGGCCCGGCGGGGCCGGGCGGGGCGCCGGTCGCGGAGCGGCCCGACCTCATCGCCCGGCTCTTCGCCACGGCCTGCCTGGCCCTGCTGCTGCACTGGGCCAGCCGCCGGTTGCGCGGCGCGATGTGAACGTATTCTCGGAAAGGAGTAGCCGATGAGTTACAGCTTCAACCGCAGGGATGTCCTGCGCACGGCGGCGTTGGGGGTCTGGGCGATGGCTCCGGTCCTGCGCAGCCCCGCCGCCTGGGCGCAGACGCCGCAGGGCCTGCTGCGCGGCCCGGAACCCGATGCGGATGCGCTGGTGGTGGTGGCGCAAAAGGCCGTCGCGGCGGCGCGGGCGGCGGGGGCCGCTCAGGCGGATGTGCGGGTGCTGCACGGGTCGCGGCTGAGCTGGGCGCCGCCGCCGAATGTCACCGTGTCCTCCGCCGCGCACCGGCCCGGCGGGGCGGATATCGGCCAGCCGATGATCGGCACCTTCATGCGCATGGGCATCCGCGCCTGGGTCGGCGGGCGGATGGGCTTTGCCGGGAACCTGCTGCCGGTGAGCGATGCCGAGACGGTGGCGCTGGCCCGGATGGCGGTGGAGCGTGCCCGGGCCTGGCCGGGCGCGGCGGCGGAGATCGCGCCTGCGCCGGTGGTCACGAATGGCCGCTGGGAAAGCCCGGTGCGGGTCGACCCGTTCACCGTGCCGATCCGCGAACAGGAACAGCTTTTGCTGGATGTGGTGCAGGACGTGCTGAAGACGCCGGTGGAGCGGGGGCAGGTCATCGCGCTGATCAATGTCGCCTTCACCCGCACGCTGGAGATTTTCGTGTCGAGCGAGGGGGCGGAGATCCGGCAGCGTTTCCATACCGCGGAGGATCAATCCGCCGCCGTCAGCGTGCCGGGCAACGACCGGTCCGATATGTTCGTTCTCCGGACACCGGGTTTCGCCGGGGCCTATGGCTACGAAGTGTTTGACGATCTGCGCAGCCGCATGGCGCGCAAGATCGAGACGCTGCACGAGATGCGCAAGACGCCGGGGCGGCCCGTGGACATCGGCCGCCATGAAATCGTGCTGAGCGCCAATGCCGCGGCGCAACTGCTTGGCCCGACGATCGCCGATCCGCTGCAACTGGACCGCGCCCTGGGGCGCAGTTCGGTGAAGAAGGGGCATTACGGTTCCTATGCGGTGCCGCCGGAGGAGGCTTTGGGGACGTTCCGGCTGGGCAGCGAATTGCTCAATGTCCGGGCCGACCGGACCCGGGCCGGCCTGACCGGCACCTGCGGCTGGGATTCCGAAGGCGTGGCCGCGCGGGAATTCGATCTGGTCCGGGGCGGGGTGGTGGCCGACTACCTGACCGACCGCGCCACCGCTCCGGCGCTCAGGACGGCCTATGAACGCATGGGCCGGGAGGTCCGCTCGAACGCCTGTAGCGCGGATACCGGCGGGCGGGTTCCGGTGATCAAATCGCCCAACCTGGCGCTGCTGCCCGAGGCCGAGGAACGCTCGGAGGACGATCTGATCGGGGACGTCAAGCGCGGCTACTACATCGACTTTCTGGTTCCCGGCCCGGACCATGCCGGGCTGAACGTGCAGGCCGATGCCGCCCACATCCGCCAGATCGTCGATGGCAGGAAGGGCGATTTCGTCTATGGCGCCGCGCTGCAATTCAACACGCCGCAGTTCTGGCGGGAACTGGATGCCGTTGGCGGGCCGGGGTCTGTCGAAACCTTCGGGCGGGTGATCGACGATCCGGGGATCGAAATGCTGTCCCAGACCGGGGTCAGCGCGCCGCCGGTGCATCTGCGCCGGGTCAATGTCGTGAACACGAAAAAGAGGGGCTGAGCATGAGCGACAGCGTGCAGGGCATGCCGGACAAGGCGCAGGCCGAGAAAATCGCCGCCTTCGTCCTTGGCCGGGTCAAGGCGACGGAGGCCCAGGTCGGCATCATCTCCCGTCAGGAGAGTTACGCCGAAATCGCCCGTAACGAATTGCTGTCGATGGACGGCACGACGCTGACGGGGGTGGAGCTTGAGGTTTCGCTCGATGGTGGCCGACAGGCGAAATGCGTCACGCAGGATTTTTCCGAAGCGGGCCTTGCCGCGCTGGTGGCCGAGGCGGAGGGGCTGGCCGAACAGCGGATCCGGACGGTGCCCAAGGGGCTGCTGCTTCTCGGATCCGACGCCGCTCGGGGATCCGCGGGGGCTGTTCTTTGGCGCCACGGTGCAGGCGGCGCAGCCAAAGGCGCAGGCCGGGTTGATGCTGGATGCGGCGAGACAGGGGGCGCAGGCGGGGATGATGCTCAGCGCCGGGCTCAAACATGCGTTCGAGGCGAAGCTGATCATGAGCAGCAACGGCTATGGCGGCTACACCCGCAGCAGCTATTGCGAGGTCAACGCCAGCGCGCGGACAGGTTCCGGGCGGGGCTCCGGCTGGGCCTGGGCGGGGACCGAGGACGCCCGCCGGGTCGATGTGGCGGCGGCGGCGGGGCGGGCCATGGACCTTGCGGCGCGCGGCGAAAGCCCGGTGGCGGTGGAACCGGGGCGCTATACCGTGATCATCGAACCCGAAGCGCTGGCGCAGCTGTTGTTCATGATCCTGCGCGCCGATACGACCAGCGTGATGAGCGCCCGCGCGGCGGAACGCGGCGGTGTGGTGTTCAGCAATCCCGAAGGCGGCACCCGGATCGGCGAGCGGATGGCCGATCCGCGGGTGCAGTTCCTTTACGATCCGGCCGACCCGCTGATGCCGTTTTCGCCGCTCAACCCGATGGCGATGATGCGGCGGACAGAGTGGCTGCGCGATGGCGTGCTGGTGAATTTGATGTTCGATTCCCACTATGCCGACCAGCACAAGCTGCCGGTGATCCCGCAGCCGATGAAGGCGCGGCTGGAGATCAAGGGCCCGACCCAGACGCTGGAGGAGATGATCGCCGGCACGCGGCGCGGCATCTGGATCCACCGTTTCAGCGATCCGGTGCTGATCGACAGCCCGTCGCTGTTGCTGGGGGGTGTGACGCGCGACGGGACGTTCCTGATCGAGAAGGGCAAGGTCACCCGGCCGGTGAAGAACATGCGCTTCTCGGAATCGCCCTTCTACATCCTCAGCAGGCTCGACGCCTTCGGCGTGCCGCAACGGGCATCGGAGCGCATCACCTGCCCCCGGATCAGGGCCCATGACTTCGAGTTCACCGCATTGAGCGATGCGATCTGAGGCGGGGCAGGGGAAACAGGGGCGATCCCATTGGAAACGCAGGCAACATGAACCGACACCACACCGACAGCGCCGTTGCGCTGGACAGGAGCAATCCGCCGCCCATGACCGCCGGACGCAGGCTTTTCCGGCGGCTGGCGGTGCTTGCGGTGATCGTCGTCGCGGGCGGGGTCAGCGTATGGCTGCGGCCCGGAAGCGGCGAGGCCCTCATCACCGAAGAGGTCAACCGTGGCGACATCGAGACCTTCGTGACCGCCGTGGGCAGGCTGCAACCGCGCGCCTTTGTCGATGTTGGCGCCCAGGCCTCGGGGCAGTTGCGCAGGCTGATGGTCGCGGTCGGCGATCAGGTGGCGGTGGGCCAGCCGCTCGCCGAACTCGATCCCGAGGTGCAGAACGCGAAGGTCGCGGCGAGCCGGGCCGAGCTCGAACGGCTGGAGGCGGTGCTGGAGGAGCAGCAGGCGCTGGCGGATTTCGACGCGGCGCAACTGGCGCGGAACGGCGCGCTGGCGCGGCGGAACGCGGTTTCGGATCTGCGGCTTGAGGAAAGCCGCCGCGACATGCGCACCAGCGCCGCAAGGGTCGCGGCGACACGCGCCCAGATCCGGCAGATGCAATCCACGCTGCGCGCCGACGAGGCCGCGCTCGCCTATACAAGCATCGACGCACCGATGGCGGGCACCGTCCTGTCCATAGATGCGCGCGAGGGCCAGACCCTCAACGCCAATTATTCCGCGCCGCAGATCATGCGCATCGCCGATCTGAACACGATGACGGTCTGGACCGAGGTGTCCGAGGCCGACGTGACCCGGCTGTGGGTCGGGATGGATGTGGTCTTTACCACGCTCGGCCATGGCGTCCGGCGCTGGCAGGCGAAGCTGCGCCAGATCCTGCCCGCGCCGCAGAAGCCGGACCAGACCGCCGACTCCGGTGCTGTTTCGGGCAATGTGGTTCTTTATGCGGCGCTGTTCGATGTGGAGAACGAGGGCGGTGCGTTGCGGCCGGAGATGACCGCGCAGGTGTCCTTCGTCACCGCCTCGGCGAAGGATGTCGTCCTGGCGCCGCTGTCGGCGCTGAAGGACGCGGCGGGCGAGCCGTTCATGACCGGCGACACCGCCTTTGTCGCGGTGGCGGCGGCGGGCGGTGTCGAGCGGCGGCAGATCCGCCTGGGCCTGCGCGACCGGTTCACGGCGGAGGTGGTGGCGGGGCTGAAGGCGGGCGAGCGCATCGTCACCGGCACGGGCAGCGGCAAAGCCGGACCCTCACGCGTGGGGTTCTCGCTATGAACGCGGAAGAGAGGGGCGTCGACGCGCTGCGGTCAAGGGCGGCGCCGCTGATCGAGTTGCGCGACATCCGCCGCAGCTATCACGCCGGGACCAGCGCGGAGGTCGAGGTGCTGCGCGGTATCTCCATGACGATCCACGCCGGGGAGTTCGTCGCGATCATGGGGCAGTCCGGCTCGGGCAAGTCGACGCTGATGAACATCCTCGGCCTGCTCGACCGGCCCACCGGCGGGGTCTATCGTTTCGAGGGCCGCGATGTTGCCGGGCTCGACCGCGACACCCGCGCCAGGCTGCGGCGCGAGGCCTTCGGCTTCGTCTTTCAGCAATACAACCTGATCGCGTCGCTCACCGCGCTGGAAAATGTCGAGATGCCCGCCGTTTACGCGGGACAGCCCGGCGGTGAGCGCCGTGCCCGGGCCGCGGGTCTGCTGGCAATGCTCGGCCTCGGCGACCGCATGGTGCATCGTCCGAACGAACTCTCGGGCGGGCAGCAGCAACGGGTCTCCATCGCCCGCGCCCTCGTCAACGGCGGCCGCATCATCCTGGCCGACGAGCCGACCGGGGCGCTCGACACCGCCAGCGGCGTTCAGGTCATGGATCTGCTGACCGGGCTCGCCCGCGACGGCCATACCGTGATCCTCATCACCCACGATCCGGCTGTGGCGGTGAAGGCCGACCGGACCATCGAGATCCGCGACGGCCGGATCGTGACGGACAGCGGGACCATGCCACCGGATGGCCTGACCGGCGAGGGCACACCACCGTCGATGCCAATGGGTTCGGCACCGATCCTGTCGGATCTGCGCGAGGCGGTGCGGTCCGGCGGGCGGGCGCTGCTCGCAAGTCCGGTCCGAACGGGGCTCACCCTGCTCGGCATCGTCGTCGGCATTGCCTCGGTGATCGCATTGCTGGCGATCGGGCAGGGGGTGAAGCAATCGGTGATCGGCGAGATTTCGGTCTTCGGCGCGAGCCGCCTCTTCGTTGTGCCGGGTGGCGAGGACAGCCGCGGCCCGCCGGGGCGCCTGCTCGCACGCGATGCCGAGCTGATCGGCGGGATCGCCAATGTCGCCGCCGTCATGCCGCAGCTTGATGGCAGCGTGACCGTCCGCGCCAGCAATATGGACGTCGCCGGTCCCGCTCTCGCGGTTTCCACCGACTTCCCCCGGGTGATGATGTGGGAGGTGGAAAAGGGCGTGTTCTTCAACCGCGAGGACGAGCGTTCGCTCGCCACCGTCGCCGTGATCGGCAGCAAGCTCGCGCAGCGTCTGTTCCCGCCCGGCGCGGTCGGCCGGACGGTGCTGGTCGGCAATATCCAGTTTCAGGTCATCGGCGTTCTGCGCGAACGCGGTGCGCTGGCCGAGGACAACGAGGACGAGAGCATCGTCTTTCCGCTCTCGACCGGAAGCCTGCGGGTCTTCGGACGCCAGGACCTGTCGGCGATCCGGGTTCTGGTCGAGGATGTCGCGCGGCTCGACGCGACCGAAGCGGCCATCGGCAGGGCGCTGGAAGAGGCGCATCATGTGCGGGATTTCCGCATCTTCAATGCCACCGAGGCCATCGCGACTGGGAACCGCATCTTCGACCTGCTGACGCTGCTGCTCGCCGGCACGGCGGCGATTTCGCTTTTCGTCGGCGGCATCGGCGTCATGAACGTCATGCTGATGACGGTGACCGAGCGCACCCGCGAGATCGGCATTCGCATGGCCACCGGCGCGCGCACGGGCGACATCCTGCGCCAGTTCCTGACCGAGGCGATGATGGTGGCGGGCGCGGGCGGCATCGTCGGCCTCGCCCTCGGCCTGGGCCTCGGCATCGCGGCCGCCTTCCTCTTCGGCATCACCGTGATCTTCTCCCTGACCGGCATCGCAACGGCCGTCCTCTGCGCCGTCCTCACCGGCCTCGCCTTCGGCTTCATGCCCGCCCTGCGCGCCGCGCGGCTCGACCCGGTTGCCGCTTTGGCGCGGGAGTAGGGGGGTGACATGGCGCGGGCGGGTGGCGTGAAGCAGCGCCCTGGATGGCCGGGCGCTGGTCGTGGCGGTGAAGGCCCCGCAGGGCGGGGGCCGCCCGTAACCCTGCGCGGTTCACCGCCGCGAATTGAGGCTTCGGCGCGAGGGTCGCCCCCCGCGCCGCGAATGTCAGAACCGCGCGCGGAGGGTCAGTTCGAGGCTGCGATCCTCGCCATAGACCACGGTGTCGTAGAACCCCGTTGTGGCGTAATATTTCCTGTCGAGGATGTTGTTCACGCTCAGCGTCAGATCCGCCTTTTCCGACAGCGCATAGGAGGCGTTCAGGTCGAAGACCGCATAGGATCCCTGATGCACGTTCGGCTGTTCCACATCCGAGGCGAAGTCCATGCTGTCGGTGCCGGTCTGCCAGCGCATCGCGCCGCCGAGCGTCAGCCTGTCGCCGAGGCGGTAATCCGTCGCGAGCTTCAGCGTGTGCTTCGGCTGATCGGCGGCGAATTTATGGCCGTCCTTGTCTTTCGAGGTGCGGAACGTATAGCCCGCCGAGACGTTCCAGCGGTCGCTGATCGCCCCCGCCGCTTCCAGCTCGAAGCCGCGGGTCGTGGTGCCCTCGACGTTCTCGGTCAACGCTGCGGTTCTCCTCGGGGATCCAGGCGACATAGCGCGCCACGTCCTTCTGGTCGGTCTGGAACACCGCGGCCGAGACGTAAAGCGCCCCGCCCATCAGCCCGCCCTTGACGCCCAGTTCGTAGTTCCAGCCGTAGGTCGGATCCAGATACTGCCGGTTCACGTCCTGCTCCAGCCCCGGCTTGTAGATGCTGGTGATGCTGCCATAGGCGGTATAGGTCGGGTCGATGTCATAGGTGAAGCCGAGGTAGGGCGTCACCTTGGCCGCGAAGTCATAGCGCGCCGTCGGCGGCCCGCCCGCGCCCTGGCTTCCGTCCCACCAGTTCGCCCGCGCCCCGGCGATCAGCTTCAGCCGGTCGCTCAGGCTGAACTGTCCGGTGGCGTAAAGCGCGTATTGCTTCGCCTCGCTGTCGGAGAAATAGTTCGGCTCGCGCAGCAGCATGGGGGCGGGCGCGCGGCCGTTCATGTGGCGGATGTTGACCGGGAAGGTCGCGCCCGATCCGTAGCCGTAATAATGCCCCTCGCCCTTCGACGCCATCGCGCCCAGCACGAATTGATGCGTCCGGCCAAAGGCGCCGAAATCGCCGTTCAGCACCGCGTTCAGGTTGGTCTGCTTATAGCCGCCATCGTAGCGCGTGCCGTAGCCCACCATGCCCTCGCCGGTTTCGCGCAGCGGCGTGCCGTAGATCCAGGCCAGCGCCGCATCCATGTTGTTCTTGACATGGGTGAGCACCACCCGCCCGGTCCAGCCATTGTCGAACACATGTTCCAGCGAGCCGAAGATCTCGGTGCGCTCGGTGTCGGCATGGGTCCAGTCCTGCCCGGTGCTGGCGCCGCGCGGCCAGTCGATCAGCCCGCCGTCGGCATAGAACGGCGCGAGCCCGCCCCAGGTCACGTTGTCGGCCTCGGTCTTCTGGTAGCTGATGCCGGTGCTGAGCGTGGTATTCGGCCCGAGGTCGATGTCGAGCGCGCCGAACAGCACATATTTCTTCTTGTGATACCGGTCGAGCGAGCCGTCGCGGTCATCCATCGCGCCGATCAGCCGCCCGCGCATCGTGCCCGCCGCGTTGAGCGGCCCGGAGACATCCGCCTCGACCCGCGCGCCGCGCGGCGAGGCGAGCGCGAAGGCGCCCTGGCTGAGGAATGTGTCGGTCGGCCGTTTGCGGATGAAGTTGACCGAAGCCCCCGGCTCGCCCGCGCCCTGCATCAGCCCGGTGGCGCCGCGCACGATTTCGACGTGATCGTAAAGCGCCATGTCGGCATTGTTGTCGCCGAACTGCCAGACACCATCACGCGGCACCGGCACGCCGTCATACTGATAGGCGTCGATGTTGAAGCCGCGCGCGTAATAGTTGATCCGGTCGCTCTCGTAGGCCTGAACGGTGATGCCGGTGGCCGCCTCCATCGTTTCGGAAACGGTGGTGATGTTGCGGTCCCGGATCTGGGTGTTGGTGATGACGCTGGTGGATTGCGGCGTCTCCTTCTGGCTCAGCACGAGGCCGGTGGCCGAGCGCATCCATTCGGTCGTCCAGCTGTTCTTGTCCTCGGTCTGGGTGCCGGGGGCGGCGGTGATTTCGAGCGTATCGAGGACGGTGGCATCGTCCTCGCTGTCCTGGGCCTGGGCGGTTGCGGGCAACAGCCAGACCCCGGCACAAAGCGCGGTGGTCAGGGAAAGGAAGCGTTTCATCGGGGCCTCTCTCGCGTTTCGGGGAAAGGCTGGCATCCGCTGGCGCCCGTCGGGTGGCGCGGATGCCGCACCGATACAACAGGATTCCCGGGGCGGGGGCGCGATCCGGCCCGCGTTGTGGCGCAGCGGGCACAGAGGAGCGCTTGGGGGGGGGTGCTTGCGGTTCGGGCGGCATTGGGCTAATGGCCTGAGTGTTTTTGTCGGGAAATGGCGGCGCCACGATGCTCGAATCCCCATCGCCCCCGCCGGGTGACCTGCGGCAGGAGATCTATCTGTCCCACCGGGCGGCGCTGATCAATTACGCGGCGCCGATCCTCGGCTCGCGCGAGGCGGCGGAGGATGTGGTGCAGGAGGCCTTCCTGCGCTTTGCCCCCGCCCGGCTGCGCGCGCTTGCGCCCGGGCAGATGCGGGCCTTTCTGTATCGGATCGTGCGGAACCTGTCGTTCGACCGGCTGAAGCGGCGCGGGCTGGAACAGCGGCAGGCGCCGTTCTGGGCAATTCCGGCGGAGCGCCCCACGCCCGAGGAACATCTGCTGATCCGCGACCAGATCCGCATCGTGAACGAGGTGCTGGCCGGTTTCCCGCCGGAGGTGCGCGTCGCGGTGGAGATGCACCGTTTTGGCGGCTTTACGCTGGAGGAGGTCGCGGCGCATCTGGGCGTTTCCGTCGCGACGGCGCAGCGCTATGTTCAAAAGGCGCTGGTGGCGGTGGCGCTGCGTCTTGACCGGCGCGATTGAAACAGGGGCGGTGAGAAAAATCCCGCCCCGGATCGTCTTATGAACAGCCAGCGTAGCCAGCAAGATCGCGAGCGAGACAGCATGACCCGACCCAGCCCCCCGATCCCGGAAGCCCGCCTTGAGGAGGCGGCGGAGTGGTTCATGCGCCTGAACGACCCCGGGGCGGATGCGGCGCTGCGCGCGGCCTTTGACGACTGGCTGGCGCAGGGGGAGGAGCAGCGCCGCGCGTGGGAGCGGATCTGTGGCACATGGCAGGTCATGGGGCAAAGGGCGCCGCGTCGTCCGGTCTGGCCGCTCGCGGCGGCGGCGGTGGTTCTGCTGGCGGTCGGGGTGCTGGCGGGGCCGCGGATCCTGTTGTGGTCGCGGGCCGATTATCTGACGCAGGTGGCGCAGACGCGGACGATCCCGCTTGAGGATGGATCTGTCATCAGCCTTGGCGCGCAAAGCGCGGTCGAGATCGACATGGACGGCCGGAAACGCCGGGTGCGGCTTTTGGCCGGGGAAGCCTTTTTCGACGTCGCGCCCGATCCGGAGCGGCCCTTTGTCGTTACCGCCCGCGATGTCCGGGCGAAGGTTCTGGGCACCGCCTTCAACGTGCGGCTGTCGGAGGGGGCGACGGAAATCGAACTGGCGCGCGGGTCGCTGCGGGTTGCGGGGGCGCAGAATGCCACCCTGTCGCCCGGAGACAGCATCACCGTTTCCCACGGCACCGGGCGGATGCAGCGCGGCCATGTGCCCCCGGCGGATATTGCCAGCTGGCGCGACGGCCGGATTTTCGTCGATGACGAACCGATTTCCGCCGTGGTCGAGCAGATCCGCCGCTATCACCCCGGCTGGATCCGGGTGGCGAGCGCGGAGCTTGGCCGTCAGCGGGTCACCGGCCTTTACGACCTGCGCGACCCGGACAGCGCCCTGCGCGCGCTGGTGCATCCCTATGGCGGGCGGGTGCGGCAGATCTCGCCCTGGGTCACGGTGCTGCTGGCGGGAAGCTGATTTCTGTAAAAAATCGTTAACGGGGTGAAAAATAACGCCGCGCTGATCGTCCTTGAGGCAGGAACCATGTGCGCGATGCACGCCAGAACTCAGGGACGGATCCATGAAACCGTATCAAGACAAAGGGTTGACCCGTATCAGGGCGCTGCTGCTGACGACGGCGCTTGCCGCGATGGGGGCGCCGGTGCTGGCGCAGGGGTTCGACATTGCCGCGCAGCCGCTGGCCTCGGCGCTGAATGCCTTTGGGCGGCAGTCGGGGTTGCAGGTGTCGATGGCGGCTTCGGTGGCGCGGGGGATGTCGTCGCGCCCGGTGCATGGCGCGCTGAGCGCGGAGCAGGCGCTGGCGCAGATGCTGGCGGGAACCGGCATTCCGTTCCGGATCACCGCCGATGGCACCGCGCTGATCGGAACCGCGGAGGCGGGGCAGGCGGCGGATGGCTCGGTGATGCTCGACACGCTCACCATCGGCGCGACGGGCGGCACGCCCGCCCCCTATGCGGGCGGGCAGGTGGCGACGGGCGGGCGCGTCGGCATGCTGGGCAACAAGGAGGTGCTCGACACGCCCTTCAGCACCGTCAGCTATACCGAAAGCTATGTCGCGAACCGGCAGGCGCACAGCATACAGGAGGTGATCGCCAAGACCGACCCGGCGGTTTTCACCTCCGGTTCGACCGGGATGATCAACGAAAGCTATTCGATCCGGGGCTTCGGCTCGGCGATCAGCGATGTTTCCGTTGGCGGGCTGTTCGGGGTCAGCCCCTATTGGCGCATCTCGCCCGAGGCGTTCGAGCGGGTCGAGGTGCTGAAGGGGCCTTCGGCGCTGTTGAACGGCATGCCGCCGGGCGGGTCGGTCGGCGGCACGGTCAACCTGGTGCCGAAACATGCGCCGGACGAGCCGCTGACCAATGTCACGCTGAGCTATGCGAGCGATGCGCAGATCGGCACGCATGTCGACCTTGCCCGCCGGTTCGGGGCGGAGGGGCAGTTCGGCCTGCGCGCGAACGGTGTCTGGCGCGATGGCGACGGCGCGGTGAAGGACCAGAAGATGGGCACGCGGCTGTTTGCCCTCGGGATGGACTGGCGCGGCGAGCGGGCGCGGCTCAGCGCGGATCTGTATTATAGCCGCGACCATGTGGACGGGCTGAACCGGGGGGTCAGCCTGGCGCCCGGCATCGGCGTGCCGCGCGCGCCGGATACGGATACGCTGCTGAACCCGCCATGGACCTTTTCCACCACCAAGGACCGGGCGGCCATCCTGCGCGGTGAGTTCGACGTCACCGACAGCGTGACCGCCTATGCCGCCCTTGGCTTCAGCCATTCCGATTTCGATGCGATGGCGGCCTCGACCTATCAGGTCTTCAACGAGGCGGGCGATTTCCGGACCAACGTTTCGCATCAGCGCTCGATCTACAGCCGCAGGACGGCGGATGTCGGGCTGCGCGGGCAGTTCACGACGGGCGAGGTGCGCCACGAATGGACGGTGAACGCGACCTATTACGACCATGACAACAAGTTCGGCTTTGCGCGCAACATGATGGCGCAGGACTGGATCACCAATATCTACAACCCGGTCTGGGGTCCGGCGGTGGATCGCGGCTTCAGCCATGCGCATCTGGACCGCACCGGATCACAGCGGACGCAGAGCATCGGTTTCGCCGATACGATGTCCTTTGCCGATGACCGGGCGCAGGTGACCTTTGGTCTGCGGCGGCAGAAGGTGGTCACCACCAGCTGGAACCCGGACGGCAGCCGCGCCGGAACGCCCTATGACGCCGGCGCCACGACCCCGGCGATTGCGGCGAACTGGCGGCTGACGGATCAGGTCTCGATCTATGCCAATTACATCGAGGGGCTGAGCGCGGGCGCGACCGCCCCGGCGACGGCGGAAAACGCCGGAGAGGTCTTTGCCCCCTACAAGACCCGGCAAAAGGAGATCGGCGCGAAATGGGACATGGGCAGCCTGATCCAGACCCTGAGCCTGTATGAGATCCGCAAGCCCAGCAGCTACACCGACCCGATCACCAACGTCTTCTCCTTCGGCGGCGAGCAGCGCAACCGGGGCGCGGAATGGTCGGTGGTCGGCGCGCTGCGGCCGGACCTGCGGCTGATGGGGGGGCTGGGCTATGTCGAGCCGGAGCTGACCCGCACGGCGGGCGGCGTCAATCAGGGCAAGATGGCGACGGGGATGCCGAAGGTTCAGGCCAAGCTGGGCGCGGAATGGGATCTGCCCTCGGTCGAGGGGCTGACGCTGATCGGCAACGCCACCTATATGTCGAAGCAGTATATCAACGCGGATAACACGCTGTCGATCGGCGGGCGCACGGTCTATGACCTTGGCGCGCGCTATGTCACCACGGTGCAGGACCGGCCGCTGACGGTGAAGGCCAGCCTGACCAATGTCACCGACAAGGCCTATTGGGCGACGACGCTGTTCAGCGGCCTTGGCGCGCCGCGGACGTTCCTGCTTTCGGCGACGATGGCGTTCTGATGGCGGTCGGGCAACAGATCAGGGCGCATGGTCCGGTGGCGTCGCGCATCGTCGCGGCGCTGTTCGGGGGCTATGCGCTGGCGGCGCTGACCTCGGTCGCGGCGCTCGCGCTGCCGATGCGGGGGACGGAGGCGGTGTTCACCGGAATGCTGCTGAGCTTTCTGGTCTATGCGGGCGCGGTGGTCTGGGTCTTTGCCGTGCGCTCGGCCCGGCGGGCCTGGGCGGGGCTGGCGCTGGCCGGGCTGGGGCTGTGCGCTGTCTGGGGGCTGGCATGAGCGCGAAGCCGCGCGGCATCCGGCAAACGATGTCGGACCTGCATATCTGGACCGGGCTTCTGGTCGGGTGGATCCTTTATGCGATGTTCCTGACCGGCACGGTGAGCTATTTCCGCGAGGAAATCTCTGCCTGGATGCGGCCCGAACTGCCCGCCGCCTCCGCGCCGATGGCGCCCGAGGTGGCGCAGCGGGTGGCCGATGCGCTCCCCCCGGCGCGACGACATGGAGCATCACCCTGCCCACCGCGCGCAACCCGGCGGCCTCGGCCTTCTGGCGCGAGGGGAGGGGGTTCCGCAACGGCCTCTTCGATCCGCGGACCGGCGGCAGGCTTTCGGCGCGGGACACGCAGGGCGGGGATTTCTTCTATGCCTTCCACTTCAACCTGCATTACATGTCGCCGCTCTGGGGCCGCTGGATCGCCGGGATCTGCGCCATGTTCATGCTGGTCGCGATCATCAGCGGCGTGATCACGCATAAGAAGATCTTCACCGATTTCTTCACCTTCCGCTGGGGCAAGGGGCAGCGGTCCTGGCTTGACGGGCATGCGGCGCTGTCGGTGCTGGGGCTGCCGTTCCATTTCATGGTGACCTACAGCGGGCTGATCACGCTGATGGTGATGTATATGCCCTGGGGGCTGCAAACCCTGCCCACGCCCGCCGAGCGCGCGGCGGTCACGAACGAGATGCGCTTCTTCCTGCCCGCGCCGCCGCCGAAGGGCGAGGCCGCGCCCCTCACCGCCCTTGCGCCCCTCGTCGCGCAGGCCGAGGCGCGGTGGGGCACCGGCACCGTCGGGCGGATACAGGTCAACAATCCGGGCGATGCGGGCGCGCAGATCGCCATCGCGCAGGCGCAGGAGACGCGGGTTTCCACAACCCCGCGCTATCTGCTGTTCGATGGCGTCAGCGGCGCGCTGATCACGGCGAAGGAACACTCCGGCCCCGCCGCCGAAACGCAGGGCGTGCTGTATGGCCTGCACATGGGCCGGTTCGCCGATCTGGCGACGCGGTGGCTTTATTTCCTCGTCAGTCTGGCGGGGACGGCGATGGTCGGCTCCGGGCTGGTGCTGTGGACGGTGAAGCGGCGCGCGCGGCCGCTCCATTTCGGTTTCCGGCTGGTCGAGCGGCTGAACATCGCCACCATCGCCGGGCTGCCGCTGGCGATGGCGGGGATGCTCTGGGCGAACCGGCTGTTGCCGCTGGACATGGCGGGGCGGAAGGAGTGGGAGGTCCATGTGGTCTTCCTGCTCTGGGCCGCGGCGCTGGTCCATGCGGTGCTGCGCCCGCCGAAACGGGCCTGGGTGGAACAGTTTCTGGCCACCGGCGCGGTGCTGGCGCTGTTGCCGGTGCTGAACCTGCTGACGACGGCGCGCGGGCTGCCGTTCAGTCTGGCGCGGGGGGATTTCCTGTTTGCCGGGTTCGACCTGACGCTGCTGGTCCTTGCGCTGTCGAGTGTCGAGATCGCCCGCCGCACCGCCCGCCACAAACCCCCGCAACCGAAAAAGCGCCGCGCTGCCCCGGCGCTGAGCGAGGCCGCATGACCCATCTTGCCGTTCTGCTGCTCGCGCTCGCCGGTTTCGCCGGGCTCGCCCTGTCGATGGAGCGTCATCAGCGCGACCAGTTCGGCCATCTGCTGATGCCGGGGCGGACGCGGGCGCTGCGCTGGCTGGGCTGGGGTCTGATCGGGCTGGCGCTGCCGGTGGCGGTGGGGGGGCTTGGCACGGGTTTCGGGCTGGTCGCCTGGACCGGGCATATCAGCCTCGCCGCCGCGCTGGTTTTTGCCGGCCTGCTGCTGCGGCTGCGCTGGCCGTTTCGTTTCACATCAACCGAAGGATGAACACATGCGTCGTTTCCACCGTCTGGGCCTGAGTGCCGCGCTTGTCGCCGCGCTGATGGGGGGCACTGCCGTTCTGGCCGAGGTGCCTGCAACGCCCGCCGTCGCCACCGATGCCCGCGCGCTGCGCGCCGAAATCGCCCCGGCGCTTTACGAACTGGCCTATTCGGCCGGGCAGAAGGCGCTGTTCGTGGCCTCTGCCGGAGGGTTTGGCGATGATGCGCCGCCCTCGAAGATCCTGCGCCTCGATCCGCGCACGCTGAAGGTGGAGGCCGAGATCGCGCTGGAGGGCCGGGGCTTCGGCCTTGCGCTCGATGATGCGGCGGGGCGGCTTTATGCGGGCGATACCATGGACGGCGCGGTTCATGTCATCGACATCGCGGCGAACAAGGTGATCGGCAAGATCCGCCTGGCCGAGAAGGTGAAGGGCGAAGACGGCACCGAGCGGCCCGCCTACAACCTGCGCGAACTGGTGCTCGACCCCGCGCGCAACCGCCTTTATGCGCCCGGCCTGACCTTCGAGGACAGCGTGCTTTATGTCGCCGATACCAAGGCGATGCAGGTCGAGAAGGTCGTGCCCGGGTTCGGCTTTGTCGCCACGGGCATCGCGCTGGATCCCGGCGCGGGGCGGCTTTACGTCTCGAACATGCAGGGCGCGCTTTATACCGTCGATACCGGCAGCCTTGAGGTTCTGGGCAAGGTGGAGACCTCGGGCGATCAGCTTCTGAACCTCGCGCCCGATCCTGCGGGCGGGCGGATCTTCGCGACGGACGAGGGCCATCCGCGCATCGACGGCATGCGCGCGAAAGCCGTGCCGGATTACAAGGTCAAGGGCGCGGGCAATCTGGTGCTGGTGCTGAAGGCCGCCGATGGCAGCACGATCCGCGCCCTGCCCACCGGCGAAGGCCCGATCGCGCCGCTGTTCGACGCCGCGCGCAAGCGCCTTTATGTCACCAATCGCGGCGAGGGCACAGTGAGCGTGTTCGACACCGAAAGCTATGCGCTCCTGGAAAAGATCGCGCTGCCTGCGCATCCGAACAGCCTCGCTCTGGATCCCGCAAGCGGGGCGCTGTTCGTCACCGTGAAGAACGGCGAGGATGCGGCGAAGGGTGCGCCCGAAAGCGTCCTGCGCATCGGTCTGTGACCGGCGGGGCGGGCGGGGCGATGGCGCCGCCCGCTTCGGTGTGCGGGGGGTGCCCGATCCCGGGCGATCGGCGGGGATCGGACCTCCGGGCGGGTTGCCGCGCATGCCTCCCGGCCCGGCCTTGTTCGCTGCCCATGGCGCACCTAGATCAGCGCCAAGCCATGAGGCCAGCGACAATGATAATATACGGGCATGCTGACGATGCGCTATCTGCTTATGTTCCACACCCCGACGACCAGCCAGTGGCGGTGCCTCGACACCGCGTTCCTGCCGGTCAGGATCGGCACACCCGGGGATCTGCCCGAGGTGCTCCGCGCCGCCCCGGAGATCATGCTGCGCTGGATGCTGGCCCGGAGGGAGATCGGGGCGTTCTCCCCGGGCAGGCCGGTCGGGAGCGCGGGGCAGATCGTGGTCTATCGGCTTGACCGAGGGGCCGCGCGCTTCAGCATGGCAACCGGCTATCAGGGGGTTCGGCTGGAAATGTTCATGCTGTCGAACCGCCCTGTCGGCACGATCACGCTGCGCGCGGCCTTGCCCCGCAAACCCGCCAGCCTCGGCCTGCTGGAACGGCGCATCGCCGATCCGCTCAAGGCCGACGATCCCGTCTGTCAGCAGACGATGGACATCCTGCGCGAACAGGGGGGCCGCGCGGCGCGGATCGGGGCGATGCCGCGCGAGACGACCTGACAGCCGGTTTCGCGGCCCATCGCGCTGACCGGGGTGCCGAAGCGAGGTGGGGGTTTGGCGGCCGAATTGCAGATGCCTCCAGGCCGGGCGCAACTGTCCGTCCCCCAGCGACCACGGTGATTTCGGCGAGGTGCCTGGCCTCCGTGCCGATTTCCACGGGCGCGTCACAAACCGATGCGCTGGTTCGTCATATCAAGGTAAGACCGTCCTGAGGAAGGAACCACCATGACCGAACACGAGACCACCGCACCCTTCAGCTATCAGAAGTCCATTCCCGACGTCCTAGAGGCCTTCCTGAAGGTGCATGGCGCCATCGACGCGCACGGGTTGGAGCGCCGCCTGTATCACCTGATTTTGTTGCGTGCATCGCAGATCAATGAATGCGCGCATTGCATAAAGCTGCACGTCAGGGAGGCGCTTGAGGATGGCGAAACGCATGATCGCCTGCATCGTCTTGTCGTTTGGCGCGATGTCAGCGATTTCACGCCGCGCGAACGCGCCGCATTGGCATGGACGGAGGCGCTGACGCGGCTGGAGCATGGCGCGGATTACGGGCCGCTCCGCGCGGAGCTGCGCGCACATTTTACCGACGAAGAAATCGGTGCGGTGACCGCCAATATAACGATGATCAATGTCTGGAACCGTATTCGGATTTCGGCGCATTGAACGGGATGACGGGCGAAAGCATGTGCGTCTCTTCGAGGAGCGGCGCCGGTTTCTGACCGGCCTCGCCTATCGCATGCTGGGGTCCGTCGCCGATGCCGAGGATGCCGTTCAGGAAACCTGTGTCCGATGGCTGAGGGCCGATCGGGCCGCGATCGGAAATCCGGCGGCCTGGCTGACGACGGTCTGCACCCGTCACTGTCTCGACCTGCTGCAATCGGCCCAACGGGCGCGGGTGGATTATATCGGCATCTGGCTGCCCGAGCCGGTGCAGACGGCCGAAGCGGCGACACCCGAGGATGCTGCGGAACTGGCGTCTTCGCTGTCGATGGCGTTTCTGCTTGTTCTGGAACGGCTTTCGCCGAAGGAGCGGGCGGCCTATCTGCTTCACGAGGTGTTCGATCAGTCCCATGCGGATGTCGCGGCAACGCTGGGCGTGACCGAAGCGGCGTGCCGCAAGCTGGTGTCGCGCGCGCGGGCGGGAGTCGGGCACCGGGGGAAGCGGAATACGGTGTCTTTGGAGCGGCAGGACGCGCTGCTTTCGGCCTTTCGGCAGGCCGTGGAGACGGGCGATACAACACGACTTGCCGCGCGCCTTTCCGAGGACATTGAACTCCGCGCGGATGGCGGAGGCAAGGTTCCCGCCAATCCCGAACCGCTCGTCGGCAGGATCGACGTGCTTGACTTCATTTCCGGGAAGCTCGGAATATTCTGGAAGAATTACGCGTGGAGGCCAATATCGCTGAATGGTTTCCGAGGGGCTCTTCTGTGCGAGAATGGCCGGATTGCGGCCTCGGTCAGTTTTTCATGCGATGTCGAGGGGAGGCTTTCCGGAATATTCATTACCCGCAACCCGGAGAAATTATCGCGATTTGAGGGGGGCGCGATTTGAGGGGAGATCAGGCATTATTCCGGCGAAGCCGTAGGGCATGCGGAGATTGGGGCTTCATGGTGCGTTTGCGGATCAGTAGTCGGGAGGCGCTACTCACCCTGTCCGAAGAAGCGCATTGCCCCAGGCTGCGCGCGGCGTGGCTTGTTCGATGACCGGACGATCCAACGGCGCCCGGGCCGGACGGCCATTGCCGCTTATGGACGCCAGCGTTTCCGGGCACCCCCCGGAGGGCGGGCGGTGGATCATCCCGACCCCTTGCCCGGGCCGGGACGATCCCGCGATCCGGCCCGGGCGAAACCCGTTCATGCCGGTAACTGCGGAGGAAACGCCGCGCGGGCGTAACCCCATGTCTTCGGCTTTCGGAGCGATTGTCGTGGCGACTATCGCCCCGGGCCGCATGCGGAACAGCCGCGCTACATGGATCCGGATTTCGCGGCGGCGATCATCGCCGTGACCTCGGCGCGCATGGCTTCGGGCATGTGGCTTTCGTCGAGCCGCAGGAAGCCTTGCAGGATCAGGTCGCGCGCGGCGTCCTCGGTCAGGCCGGTGGCCATCAGATAGGCCATCTTCTCCGCCGAAATCATGCCAATCGAGGCCTCGTGCGACAGTTGCGCCTCCGCGCTTTCGGCACGCAGGCCGGGGATGGAGACGATCTCCCCCGCCGCCCCCAGCCTGAGCCCGTCACAGCCCAGAAAGCCGCGCGTGCCCGGTGCGGCCCCCACCAGCAGGTTGCGGTTGGTGATATGTCCGCCCGCGGTGACCATCCGCGTCACGCTGTCGGAACTCGCGCCGCGCCCCGTCAGGCGGATTTCGCTGTCCATGATCCGGGTGGTGCCTTCGGGGGCGAAGACGATGGCCTGATCGCTCGACGATCCGTCCTGCGCGATTTCGGTCACGCTGTGCGATTGGTGGTGGCGCAGCGGTGACATCATGATGTTCGTCGCCACCGAATGCGCGCCCCGGGCGATGCGGCTGCGGGCATAGGAATGGACCTGCATATCCGCCCCCCATTGCTCGACCGAGACGGAGCGGCAGGTCGCCCCCTCGCGCAGGAAGCTTTCGGAGATCGAGACGTGATGCCCCGCGCGCACATTGCCCGACACCGAGGAGCCGGTGACGAAATCGACCTCCGCCCCCTTTCAACCACGGTGATGTTGTGGAAGAACTGCCGCTGCTGCGGGGTTTCGATCATGTCGAAAAGCTGCACCGGCAGGCGCAGTTTCGCGCCCTCCATCACCCGGACGAAATGGCCCAGTGGCGGGTCGGTGCTTTCGGACGCCTGCCGGACGTGTTCGTCATGGTCCGGCGCGATCAGCGAGAACATCAGATCCTGCACCCAGTCGTAACGCTTCAGCGCCTCGGCGATGGGCAGGATTTCGACCTGATTGTCCTGCACCGAGATATGGCGCACGCCCTGATCGACCAGAATACAGGTGCCCGCGCGTTCGGCATCCGTCGCATAGCCAAGGCGCGCCAGCCGCGCGACCTCTTCCGCCGACAGGGGAGGGGTGTGGATGGTCATGGTCGTCACTCCTGTTCACGCCATCTGCGCGGCGGGCGCGCGATAGCCGTGGTTGCGGATATGGGTGAACAGCGCCCGCGGATCGCCGGAATGGACGATCCGCCCCCCGGCCATGATATGACCCACATCCGCCGTCAGATGGTCGAGGATGAAGCCGGTATGGGTGATGACCAATCCGGTCCGCCGCCCCTTCGGCCCCTGCATCAGCCGGTCGATGGCCGATCCGACCGCCGCGATATGTTCCAGATCGACCCCGCTTTCCGGCTCGTCGAAAAGCAGAAGGTCGGGCTGCTGAAGAAACAGCTTCAGGATCTCCCACCGCTTGATCTCGCCGCCCGAGAAGCCCTGATTGATGCCGCGCCCGATGAAGGGTTCGAGGTCCAGCGCGGCGGCCTCGGCCCGCAGCCGGTCGCCGGCGCCAAGCGCATCGGCCAGGCCGGTGACCGTCACCCCGTCGAGCGCGGGCGGGCGCTGGAACGCCATGCCGATGCCGAGGCGCGCGCGTTCATCGACCGCCAGCGTGTCGATCCGCTGGCCCCGGAACAGGATCTCGCCCCCGGTCACCCGGAACGGCGGCAGCCCCATGATTGCCGCCAGCAGCGACGATTTCCCCGAACCGTTCGGGCCGAACAGCACATGCAGCTCGCCCTCCCTCACGGTCAGATCGACGCCCGAGAGGATCTGCGCCTCCCCGGCGGAAACATCCAGATTGCGGATTTCTAGCGTTGCGGCCACGAGCCTTCCTCCTGCTCATGTGGTTTGAAAAACCGGACCCGCTGCGGAAAGGGCGTGGCCTGCCGGAAACAGGATCATGATATTCGGGGCGAACGCGAACGCGCCTTGATCTGGCGCAAGTCATCCGCCACCGGGGGCGATGTTCGGATCAATCGAACAGGGGCGAGCGGGGCCCTTGCGCGCGCTGTCGAGCCGATAGCGCCCGAACGGGGTGAAAATGGTCTCGACACTCGCGCGCAACAGCCCGGCACCGGCCATCGCCCGCGCGATCTCGCCCTCCGTGAACGAGGTATCGCCGCTGCGCAGCGCGGGCATCAGCCGCCCGATCACATGTTCGGGCGGCGCGGTGCGGGCATCGGTCAGCGCCTCGTGGAAACTGACCAGCACCCCGCCCGGCGCAAGGCGCTCTGCCAGCCGGGCGATCAGCGCGGGCAGGCCCCGGTCGTGGAAATAAAGCGTCATCGAACACCAGATAATGTCGAACGGACCCTCGGGCAGGGTCTCGTTGTAGCTGCCGCCCAGAATGGCGACGGGCAGGTCCGCCGCGTCGTGACGGATCCGTTCCGCGACGGGGGGCAGGTCGAACAGCGTCACCCGCAGATCCGGCCGCCGCGCGAGAAGCCGCCGGGCCAGCACCGCGGACCCCGGGCCGATGTCGAGCAGGGTCCGGGCCCGCGGCCATTCCGGCAGGCCGGTCAGGCAGGGTTCCATCGCATCGGCGGCCAGGGCACGGTGAAAGGCCGCGAGCGAGCGGTGGCTTGCGTCCCAATGCGCGGCGTCGAACAGCGGTTTGCCCGGCGCCTCGTCACCACCGGCCAGCAGCGCCGCGATCCGGTCGAGCCCGGTGTGCCGGGTCGTCGCCAATGCGCGCAGGGTCTCGACCATATTGCGCGGGCTGCCGGTGGCGACGAAGGGCAGAACCTCCGGCGCGGTGCGGAACCCGGCCGCTTCGGGCCGCACAAACCCCGCCGCCGCCAGCGCCCGCAGCACCGTCAGCAACCTGTCGGGCCGCAGATGCAGCGCTGCGGCCAGATCATCAACCGGGGCCGGGTCGGCGCAAAGATCGAAAATCCCCACCGTCAGCGCCCAGTCCAGAAGCGCATGGCGGATCGGCCCTTCCAGCGTTTCGAGCAGCAGGCCCGCGCCCGTCCGGTGTTCCGGCGTCACCATGACATCCTCCGGTTCACGCCGGTGATCGCGCCTTTCCGGGCGCATGCGCGCACGCCGCAACGGGTGGTGGTCAGGCAAAACCTCAGGGATGTTCGGGACATGGGCGGCCTCCTTTGACAAAGGCTCTGGCATGGCGCCGGGCAGAAGGCTTGTAACGGGCGAAAGAAGCCTTGAATCTGGCGAAACCGGTCAGGGATTCCCTCTGCGCCGCCACGCGCCTGCCGTTGTGCCGTAACGCTTGCGGAAGACCCGTGACAGATGGCTGGCATCGGCAAAGCCGCATTCCGCCGCGATCTCGGTGATGCTTCGGTCCGTGTGCCGGATCATGCGTTCCGCCGCCTCGATCCGCATCTCGCGCAGCCGCGCGAAGATGGTCATGCCGGTTTCGGCGCGAAAGATCCGGTTCAGGGTGACGTGGCTGAGACCGGCCGCCTGTTCGATCTCGGCCATGGTGATCGGCCCGGCCAGACGTTCGGACAGCAGCGCGCTCAGCCGCCCGGTGAGCAGGGCCGGATCCGCCGGGCCATCCGCCGCCAGTTCCTCGAACGCATGGCCGAGGAGGGCAAGGCACTGGCCCTCCTTGCGCAGCAGCGCGGCCGGATCGGTGCGCCCGTCCCGCAGCGTATCCAGAACGGCGCCGCCCGGCATCGGCAGCCGCAGCCGTCGAAAGGGCGCGTGCCGGGGCAGGGCGCGATGGCACAATCCGGCCAGCCGGGGGCCCATCCGCGAGAGCGTCCCCGCGATGACCAGATTCGCGCAGCCCTCCCCCTTCTCCACGACCCGCTGCATGCGGTTTCCGCCGCAGCGGATCATCCATGCCTGCCCGCCGGACATGTCATGCGCCCCTCCGTTCGGCTCGATCAGCCGCATCCGCCCCGAGAGGTTGATCGCCAGGATCACCTGATCCCCGGGGCGGCGGATTTCGGCGTCATGACGGGTCGCGGGCGAAAAGTGGCTATGGGCCAGCACCAGCCCGTCGCTGATCCGCAGCACATCGACATGGGTGCTGCGATGCAGGCCGGGAAGGGTGACGCGGGTCGCATTGCCGGTTTCGCGCGGCGTGAAGCGATGGGGTTCGATGAGGGTCATCCCGAGGCGTCCACAGCAGGGTCAGGCGCTCCGGCCACGGCGGAGGGCAGGCGGATCAGTGTTCCCGATTTCGCGGCCCTCCGCAAGCCGCCGCCGATCCGGGTTTCCGTAAGGCGGCCAACTCCGAGGGGGATGGTCGCGGGGAAGCCTTTGCCCGTTGACGACGGGCAGGGTGCAAAGCTCGGCTCCGCGCCGGATCGCCGCGCGGGCTACCAGAAGTGCAGGCGGCCGTCCGGGGTTTTGTCCCGCCGCACCGGGATGCCGTAAAGGCGGGAGAGGGTTTCGGCGGTCATGGCGTCAGCCACCGGGCCGGAGGCGACGACGCCTGTGCGGTTGAGCAGCAGGGCATGGTCGGCGATGGCGGCGGCGTGGTCGGGGTCGTGGCTCGACAGGATGATCCCGGTTCCGGCATCGGCGAGCGCGCGGATCGCCTGTCCGACCTGCAAGCGGTTCGCGAAATCGAGGCTGGCGGTGGGTTCGTCCATCACCAGGGCGCGGGCCTCCTGCGCGAGCGCGCGGGCGATCAGCACCAGTTGCCGCTGCCCGCCCGAAAGCCGCGTGACCTCCGCCCCGGCCAGATCGTTGATGCCGAGGCGGGCGAGGGAAGCCATCGCGCGGGCGGTCTCGGTGCGGCCGGGGCGGGCAAAGGGGCCAAGCCGTGCCGCCGCCCCCATCAGAACAATATCCAGCGCGGTGAAGGCAAAAGGCGTGCTCAGCGCCTGCGGCACATGGGCGAGGCGGCGGGCGATTTCGGCGCGCGACAGGCGGGGGAGGGGCGTGCCGTCCAGCGTGATCCGGCCCTGAACCGGTGGGATCAGGCCCAGAAGGGTGCGAAACAGCGTCGTTTTCCCCGTCCCGTTCGGGCCCAGCAGGCACAGCACGCGGCCCGGTTCCAGCCGCAGCGAAACCCCCCGGATCAGCGCGTGGCCGCTGTGCCCGATGGCCAGATCCGTGGCCTCGATCAGGCTCATTCCCGGCCCCCGCGCGCCAGCAGCCACACGAAGAGCGGCGCCCCCAGCACGGCGGTGAGGATGCCGAGCGGAACCTCCACCACCGCGATGCTGCGCGCGCAGGTATCGACCAGCACCATGAACCCCGCCCCGATCAGCACCGCCGCAGGCAGCAGCCGGTCGAAGCGCGGGCCGGTCAGCAGCCGCGCCATATGCGGCACCATCAGCCCGATCCAGCCGATCACCCCCGCCATCGCCACCGCCGCCGCCGTCATCAGCGTGGCGCAGGCGATGACCAGCAGCCGCAGGCGGGTGGCGTGGATGCCCATCGCGCGGGCCTCGTCATCGCCCATCGCCAGAAGGCCGATCCGCCAGCGCAGCGCGATCAAGGGCGCGATCCCGACGATCAGCGCGGGCAGGGCGGGGGCAAGGTCCGCGCGCTTGACCCCCGCAAGGCTGCCCATCAGCCAGAAGGTGATCGCGGGCAGTTGCTGATCCGGATCGGCGAGCAGCTTGACCAGAGAAATCCCCGCCCCCGCCAGCGCGCCGATGGCGATGCCGCACAGCACCATCACCAGAACCTGCCCCCCGCCCCGCAGCGCCAGCGTCAGCCCCAGCACCAGCGCGACGGTGCCGAGCCCGGTGCCGAAGCCCAGCATCTGGATCGCCATCACCGGCCAGCCGAGCAGGATGCCCAGCACCGCGCCAAACCCCGCCCCCGCCGAAACGCCCAGAATATCGGGCGAAACCAGCGGGTTGCGGAAGGTCGTCTGATAGGCCGCACCCGCCGCCGCGAGCGCCGCCCCCACCATCGCCGCCGCCAGAACCCGGGGCAGGCGGATGTTCCACAGCACCGTTTCCGCCTGCGGATCGCCGCCGGTAAGCAGCACGCGCAGCGGGATCGGATAGGGCCCCGTCGCCGCACCCACCGCCATCACGACGATCAGCCCGAGCATGAGGCCAAGGGTGCGCCGCTCACTCACCCAGCAGCGCCCTCAGCGCGGCCTCATCCGGGCGCTGGCCGTAGAACAGTTCGTAGAACCCGGCGATCCGGTCGCGCAGATCGCCCGTCGCCGCGCCCGGATAAAGCCGGTGGCTGAGCCAGATCAGCCCCGCCAGCCGGTTGACCGAGGGCGGCGCGTCGACAAACCCGAAGGGCGCCGCGGGGATCAGATAGACCCGCCCCTGCGCCACCGCCGGTATCCCCTGCCATTCCGGCATCTTGCCGACATTTGCGGCGAAATCGGGGCTGGTGGCGAGGATCACGTCGGGCGCCCAGGCCTGCACCTGTTCGGGCGACACCACGGCCAGCCCGTCGCTGTCGGTCTCGGCCACGTTATGCGCGCCGATGCGGGTGATGACCTCGGCATTGACCGAGGCGGGCCCGGCGGTCTCGATCCCCTCCGGCCCGCGCGCGAGGTAGACCCGCGGGCGGTCCCCCTGCGGCACGCGCGCCAGAACCGCATCGGTATCGGCCAGCACCCGTTCGGCATGGGCGGCCAGCGCTTCGCCGCGCTCGGGCACGCCCAGCACCCCCGCCATCTGCCGGATCGTGCGGGGCGTGTCGTCCAGCCCGCCGTCGATCAGCACATAGGGCACGCCCGCCTGGTCCTGCACCCGGTCGGCAAGGTCGATATAGGTCGGGTTCACCGTGCCGTAATCCACGATCAGGTCGGGCCGCGTGACAAGCAGCCCCTCAAGGTTCAGCGTGCCGCCCCGCCCGGTCAGCCGCCCGAGTTCGGGCAGGTCCGCCACTTCGGGCCGCAGAAAGGGCCGGTCCTGCGGTTTCGGCGCCCGGACCCAGCCGACCATCGCCCCGGGCTTCAGCGCATAGAGCAGCACGGCGGCGGGCGGCCCGGCGGCAAAGACCCGCTCCGGACGGGCGGGCACCTCGACCACGCGCCCGGCGGCATCGGTCAGGGTCTCGCCCCCGAACGCAGGCGTGGCGAGCAGAAAGGCCAGAACCAGACGGCGGGTGAGGGCGATCATGGCAGGGCTCCGCAGTCCGATTTCAGGTCGATCAGCGGGGTGCCGTCGAGGCAATCCAGCCCCCGCACCGTCAGCACCGGCCCATCCACCGCCAGAAGCCGCACCACCGAAGAGGCCACCGGATTGGGCCGCACCGGCGAGCGCAGGGCAAAGGTGCCGGTCGCGCTGTCGCCAAAGCCCGGGTTTTGCAGGACCAGATCCCGCCGCGCCCTGTCCATCCAATAGAGCACCTGCACCCGGTCGTGCCGCGCGATCCCGGTCAGGCCCGGGGTCCAGGGCTCGAACAGTTCGATCCGGCAGTCGGGCCCGGCCTCCGGGTCGCCCCGGCGCGGGCAGTGGCCGCGCTCGGTCCAGGGCGTGCGGATCCGGCCGATGAACCACAACTGCGCATCGAACCGATCGGGAACCGGCACCGTCAGTTCGTGCGGGCGCAGATCAGTCATCGACCCCGACCATGACATCCGACGCCTTGATCACCGCCGAGGCGCGGGCCCCGACCGCAAGGCCCAGATCCTTCACCGCCTCGTTGGTGATCGAGGCGGTCACCACGCTGCCGCCGAGGTCGATGCGGACATGGCTGGTCACCGCGCCGGTGACGATCTCGACCACGGTGCCGGGCAGGACGTTTCTTGCGCTGAGTTTCATCTTCAGGCTCCTTGTTCGACAATGGTTGCGCAGGCAGGCCAGGATCGGCCCCGGCGCCTCCCGCAGCTTCCATATGTATAATGGAACATATCGTGGGGGGCTTGCAACTCCCTGCGGCCTTGTGCCGTCCGGCTCCGTTCCATTATGTTTCGCCAAACACAACGATTCCCCGAAAGGGACAGGAGGGACGTGCATGCGGGTCGCGATACGGGCGGGGTTGGTCGGCGCCACGATTCTGGGGGGCGCACCACTGGCGGCGCAGGAAACCCCCTTCGTTCTGGGCACGATCACGGTGCGGGCCGAAGATGGCACCGGCACCACGAGCCGCGTGACCCCGGATGATGTCCTGCGCGAAAACCGTGCCACGCTGGATGATGCGCTGCGGACCGTGCCCGGGGTGCAGGTCGGCAATACCGGCGGCAGCCGGAACGAGCGGCTGATCTTTGTGCGCGGCTTCGACCGGTTTCAGGTGCCGCTGTCGGTCGATGGCATCCGGGTCTATCTGCCGGCCGACAACCGGCTGGATTATGGCCGCTTCGTGACGCCGGATCTTGCGGAGATTCAGGTGCAGAAGGGCTATGTCTCGGTGCTGGACGGGCCGGGGGGCATGGGCGGGGCGATCAACCTCGTCACCCGGCAGCCGGTCAGGCCGTTCGAGGGCGAGGCCCGGCTGGGCATCGAGGCGGGCAACCGGGGCGACATCTCTGCGCGGACGGGCTTCCTGTCGCTGGGCGCAAAGCGGGATGCGTGGTGGGTGCAGGGCAGCTATCTGCGCCGCGACAACGACGGGTTCTATCTCTCGCGCGACTACAAACCCCGCCCGCAGCAGGGCAAGGGCGCGCGCGACAACAGCGCCACCGATGACAGCCGCCTGAACCTGAAGGCGGGCTGGACGCCCAATGCGACGGATGAATATGTCCTGAGCTACACCCGCCAGACCGGCGAGAAAGAGGCGCCCTATAACGTCGATCAGCCGATCCGGGGCCGCACCGATCCGCCCGGCCTGGGGCAGAGCTGGCAGCGGGACTGGACCTGGCCGGAATGGGATCTGGAGAGCCTCGCCTTTTATTCACACACCGATCTGGGCGGGGGCTATCTGAAGACCCGCGCCTATTACAACAGCTTCGACAATCTGCTGTCGGCCTGGGACGATTCCACCCATGCGTCGCAGACCGTGCGCCGCGCGTTCGATAGCCGTTACAAGGATCGCGCCTGGGGGCTGAGCCTTGAGGGCGGCGTCGATCTGCCTGCGGACAACACCCTGCGCGCCGCGCTGCATTACCGCCGCGACCGCCACCGCTCGATCCAGACGCCGCAGCCCGGCCTTGGCATCGGCGCGGATCCGACCGAGGTGAGCAAGGAGGAAACCTGGTCGCTGGCGGTCGAGGATAGCTGGCAGATGCGCGACGACCTGCGTTTCGTCGCCGGGATCAGCTATGACCGGGCCGAGGTGTTGCAGGCCGACCGCACCGCCACAGACCGGGGCCAGCCGACCGGTTCGACCCATGCGGTGAACTGGCAGATGGCGGCGATCTGGCAGCCCGAGGGCAATGGCGAATTCCACGCAAGCCTGTCGTCGCGCACCCGCTTCCCGACGCTGTTCGACCGCTACAGCACGCGCTTTGGCCGCGCCGTGCCCAATCCGGGGCTGAAATCCGAACGCGCGCTGAATGCCGAAATCGGCTATGGCGGCGATTTCGGCCCCGCCCGGATCGAGGCCGCGCTGTTCCACAGCCGGGTGCGCGACATGATCCAGTCGGTCCCGACCGGCGGGCGCAACAGCGAGGACGAGGCCCTGTGGCAGAGCCGCAATGTCGGCGATGGCCGCTATACCGGCTTTGAGATCGCGACGCGTTGGGAGATCAGCGACGCGCTCGGGCTGGCGGCGAATTACACCTGGCTGCATCGCGGCATCGACGATCCGATCCGCGCCGACTACCGCCCGACCGACACGCCGCGCCACACCGCCTATCTGCGGCTGGACTGGAAGGCGCGGGAAAACCTGACGCTCTCGCCCTCGGTCGAGGTTTCGGGCGCGCGGCTGTCCGATGCCGCGATCCAGCCCGCGGATCCGGCCCAGGTCGCCTATAGCCGGATGGGGGGCTTCGCGCTCGCCAATTTCGACGCGGAGTGGCAGGTGACGGAGCAGGCCAGCTTTGCCTTCGGTGTCCGCAACATTTTCGACCGGAACTATCAACTGGTCGAGGGTTTCCCGGAGCCGGGCCGGAGCTTCTTCCTCACCACCCGGATGACGTTCTGACGGGATGGGGGGCCTCGGGCAGCCGGGGCCAGCCCGGCATGCCAGACCGTTTCGGGGAAATTCCGCGTGAACCGCGCAGGTCACACCGGCGGCGCTGGTGATCGGGGTCCGCCCCGGTCGTCGGGCGTGACCCCACGATACCACTGGTCGCCTTTGCTGTGACCCCCGATAATTCCTCCATTTGATGCTAGAGTCCGGCCCAAGAATGCTCTGCTCCCCGACCTTGGACCGCCGCGATCTGGAGTTTTGCGGCTCTGATCACAGGGGCGGGCTGGTTGCGCCACCGGGAATATGCAGGTCGATCGGCACGTTGTAACCGATCGCGCTGTGAGGCCGGACCTCGTTGTAGTCTCTGCGCCAAGCCTCCAACTTTTCGCGGGCATCCGCAAGATCCATGAACCAGTGGGCGTTCAGGCATTCCGCCCGCAGCTTGCTGTTGAACGCCTCGATGAAGCCGTTGTCGGTGGGTTTCCCCGGTCGGGAGAAGTCCAATGTGACGTCGTTGGCATAGGCCCACAGATCCAGGTCGCGGGAGATGAACTCGCTGCCGTTGTCGACCCTGATCGTCTGCGGGTAGCCGATCTGCCGACAGACCCGTTCCAAGGTCTGAACCACGTCCTCGCCCCGGTAAGCAAATCGTGGATCCGTCGCCGGACAATAGCGCGAATGGATATCCACGATGGTCAGGATCCGCAGTTTCTTGCCCAAGGCGAGTTGGTCATGGACAAAATCCATCGCCCATACTTCGTTTGGCCCGGAGGCCTCCTGACGGTCCTCGCGCAGCTTTGCCTTCACCCGGCGCTTCGGATGCTTGTTGCGCGATGCCGCCGAGACGCATCGGCGGTTCGGTTATCGGCGCCTGCATGTGATCCTCCAGCGGGACGGCCATGTGCTGAACCGCAAGCGAACCCAGCGGCTCTATCGCGAGGAGGGCCTGTCGGTGCGCCGTCGTCGCAGCCGCAAACGCGCTATCGGAACCCGGGCACCGCTGGTGACAGTGGCCGTGGCAAACGCCCGCTGGTCGGTCGATTTCGTCCAGGATCAGTTCGCTGACGGGCGGCGCTTTCGCATCCTGAACGTGATCGACGACGTCACCAAGGAGAGCCTGGCAGCCGTGGTCGATACCTCGATTTCCGGCCGCCGGGTTGCCCGGGAACTGACGGCGCTGATCGAGCAGCGCGGAAAGCCCGGCGTGATCGTCAGCGATAATGGCACAGAGTTCACCTCGAACGCGATCCTGGAATGGGCGGAGAAGATGCAGGTGAAATGGCACTACATCGCGCCGGGCAAGCCCATACAAAACGGCAATTGCGAAGCCTTCAACGGTCGAATGCGTGACGAGTTGCTGAAAGAGACCCTGTTCTTCGGCATTGACCATGCACGAGCGGCCGTGGCTCGCCGGACTCACTCCTGCAACACCGAGCGGCCGCATTCAGCTCTCGGCTATCAGGCCCCGGTGGTCTTTGCCGCCCAAATCACCGCAATGGGCGATCTGCTTCGCGCATCTGAACCGCTGCGCAGATCGCCCATTGCCCCGTCGGAGCAACCGCGCCAAATTCAACCGCCGACTCTAGCATCAGATGGATGAGTGTCGGGAGTCATAGCAACCTGGGCCACCTTCGGCGGCATATGTCACCGCCTTCGTCAGGGGGCGACGGTATCCATAAATCATTGGTTCTTTTCACCGTTCACTGATGAGACACGGACAGATGCAGCCGTCCCTCCGGGCACATCGGGGGCCTAGTGCGGGTCCGGGAAGAAGCCTTTCACCGTGGCGAGGTCGGGTTTTTCGGCGCGGATCTGGCCCTGATCGACGATCCAGCCGCCCTGCCGCACCAGCAGTTCGGCGAGGTTGTCGCTCAGCCCCACGCCGATCACCGTGTCCTGCCATTGTGCCAGAACCTGTTCGGCGGAGATGTTGCCGCTGGTGGCGTCGGACATGATCTGCGCGGCTTCCTGCGGATGGGCGGCGATGAAGGCGTCGGCCTTGCGGAAGGCGTCGAGCAGCTTGCCGATTTCCGCTGCCTTGCCCGTCGCGGCGGGGAGCGTGGCGGTGACGATGAAATAGGGCTCATAGGCATCGTTCGGGATTTCGGCCGCGCGGGCGCCAAGCGCCTGACGGATCTGCGGATAGGCGTTCGGGAAGGCCGAGACCGCCTCGACATCGCCGCGCGCCAGCGCCGCCGCAAGGTCGCCCGGGCCGACGTTGACGATCTCCGCCGTCACCCCGGCTTCGGCGAGCAGGCTCGACAGCGCGAAATCGACATTGGTGCCAAGCGTGGTGCCGATCCGCCGCCCCTTCAGGTCTGCGGGCGTGGTCAGCGGCCCGGCGTCGGTGCTGCCGATGATGCGGCTGCCGGTGAAATGCGACAGTTCCGCCACGATCCGGAACGGCTGCCCGGTCAGGATCCCGGTGGCGGCGGGAAATTCGGCCATCGCCGCCAGATCGGCCTGCCCGCCCAGAAGCGCCTCGAACGCCTCGCGCCCCGATTGGAAGGTGGTGACGGTGAGGTCGAGCCCGGCTTCGTCGAGGTAGCCTTTGGCGCGGGCGACATCGAGTTGCGGCGTCTGCGGCGAGGGCGACCAGGCGATGGACAGCGGTTCGGCCAGCGCGGCGAGCGGCATGAGCGCGAAGGCGGCGAGAAGGACGGAGAAGCGCATGGGAAATCCTGTCATTCGGGTCAGGTTGAAGGCGGGCAGGTCTGGCTGAAGGCGGGATGCAGCAGGTCGAGGATCTCGGCCTTGACGGCGTGAGGAAGCTCAGCGGGGTTGCGCGGGCGCGGCAGGTCGATCGCGTAATCGCGCAGGATCCGGCCCGGCCCCGGGCTCATCACCAGAACCCGGTCGGCGAGCATCAGCGCCTCGTCGATGTCATGGGTGATGAACAGCACCGTGGCCCCGGCCTTGAGGAAGATCCGCGACAGCAGCCGGTGCATCGACAGCCGCGTCTGCGCATCCAGCGCGCCGAAGGGTTCGTCCATCAGCAGCAGCGCCGGGCGGCGTACGAAGCTGCGCGCGAGCGCCACGCGCTGCCGCATGCCGCCCGACAGCTGGGCGGGGTATTTGCGCATGTGGTCGGAGAGGCCGACCTCGGCCAGCGCTTCCTCGGCGCGGGCCTTTTCCTCGGCCCGGCCAAGGCCGAGCGAGCGCAGCGCGAAGCGGACATTGCCAAGCGCGGTCATCCACGGAAACAGCGCATATTGCTGAAACACCACGCCGATCCGGTCGGATTGCGCGGCGATCGGGCGACCGTCGAGCAGGACTTCGCCCGCGCTTAGCGGCTGAAACCCGGCGACGACATTCATCAGCGTGGACTTGCCGCAGCCCGAAGGCCCGACCAGCGCCGTGAACCGCCCGCGTTCAAGGGTCAGATCGGTGGCGGGCAGCGCCACGGCCCGGTTGAAACGGACCTCGACGCCCTTGAGGATGACTTCGGCCCCGGTCGTCATGCTGCCCCCTGCCAATGGATCAGCCGCCGCCCGATCCGCGCCACCAGCCAATCGAAGCTGGCGCCCAAGAGGCCGAGCAGGATCAGCAGCGCGAACATCCGGTCGGTGCGCAGATACTGCCGCGCCTCCTGCAAGCGGAAGCCAAGGCCGGAGGACGCCCCCGACAGTTCCGCCGCGATCAGGCTGAGGAAGGCCAGCGCCACGCCCAGCCGGATGCCGGTAAAGATATGCGGCGCCGCAGCGGGCAGCGAGACGAAGAAGAATTCGCGCGGCCCCGAAACCCCGATGGAGCGCGCCGCAAGGCCGTAGATCCGGGGGATGAACTCCATCCCCTGATGGGTGTTGAACCAGACGGCGAGGAAGACGGTATAGGAGATGACGAAATATTTCGACCCCTCGCCGATGCCGAACCACACGATCGCCAGCGGCACCAGCGCGATCGCCGGGATCGGGCGCAGCAGGGTGAAGAACGGCTCCAGCACCGCCCGCACGATCCGGATCCGCCCGGTGGCGAGGCCGATCAGCACGCCCAGAACCGCCCCGATGCCAAAGCCCACCGCCGCCCGCCCGAGCGAAACCGCAAGGTCGCGCCCCAGCGTGCCATTGGCCCAAAGCTCGGTCAGCGCGCGCCAGGTTTCCGCCGGGGAGGGCAGGAACAGCGCGGGCACCAGGCCGCTGGCCGAGACCGCGCCCCATAGCGCCAGCACCAGCCCGAAGGACACCACCGCGGGGGGGATCCTCACAGCCATGGCAGGGATTCCGCGCGGTAGCGATGCGCCTTGAAGCAGGAATTCTGCGCCCCGGTGATGAAGCGGTTCAGCGGCGCCGGATATTCGTTGAAATGCGGGATGACATATTCCCAGACCACGCGGCCCTCGGGCGTGACCTCGAACAACCGGCCAAAGGCGCTTTCGCAGATCAGCGTGTTGCCGTTCCACAGCCGCTCGCACGAGCCCATGAAGGGCGAAAAGAAGCTGTTCGGCACGTTGTCCACATAGCGCCAGGTGACCGCGCCGGTCAGCGGGTCGAACTGCACCGCGCGCGAATGGGTCGAGGACATGCCGCGCCGCAGATTGCCGTTGTCGAAGGCGAGGATCGTGCCGTCCTCCATCTCCACCGGGGCGTGCTGCTGCGTCACGGTATCGCCCGCGACATGCCAGCGCACGGCCCCCGTCGCCCGGTCCACCGCGATCACGCCCGAGGTGGTGCGCAGGCTCATCAGCACCAGCCCGTCGCGGGTGAGCGACAGGCCGTTGATCATCGGCCAGTGGCGGCGGTCGAAGATCTCGTGGATCGGGAAATCGCGCGGGTCGAGGTGCTCCCACGCGCGCCATTCCCAGACCGTCTCGCCCTTGCGGTTCACCTCGCGCACGATGTCGGACTGAATCACGCCATCGGCGCCGTCCTTGCGCGGATCGCCGCCGGTCACGCGGGCGGCCTTGTCGGCGGGCATCGGCGCGGCGGCGGTATAAAGCAGGTTTCCGTTGTCGAGCCACTGCCCATCGTGGTGGTGGAACGGATCCTCATATCGCCACAGGATCTCGCCCGCGGGCGAAACCTCCATGAAATCGCCGCCATGCCAGATGTCCCAGGCGGGATACAGCCCGACCGAGGTCGCATGCGAACCGTTGTAGCCGAGGTTGCCGTTCTTCAGGATCACCGCATCCCGCCCGGGCCGCACCGGCAGGTGCCATTGATGCGCCGGGGTGCCGTCCATCGCCACCAGCTCCACCAGCCCGCCCGCCGTCTGCGGCGCATAAAGCGTATAGCCCCCCGCGCTGTTCTGCGGTTCATGTCCACGCAGGCCGATGCCCGCGCGCCTGCGAGTAACCTGGTCCATTTCGATCAGAGGTGTCATTCCGCCATTCCAAATTAAAACGTTTTAATGACCTTGTGCCGCACCACCAAACCAGAGGACAAGGGGGTTCCGGTCCCCTGGCCCACAACGCAGGGGATCTTTCCTCCCGGGGGGTATGAGCGATGAAAAAATACTCCGATCCGCCATCCGGGCAGCAGGCTGAGAACAAAGCGCCGAAGCGGGTGACGATTCTCGATGTCGCGCGGGCGGCGCGGGTGTCGGCGGGCACGGTGTCGAATGCGCTCTCGGGCAAGCGGCAGGTCGATCCGGAGACGCGGGCGCGGATCGACGCGGCGATCGCAGCGCTTGGCTATGTGCCGAACCGGGCGGCGCGGGCGCTGCGGCATGGGCGGTCGAACCTGATCGCGGTGTGTTCGTCGATGCCGTGGCAGGTGGCGGGCGGGTCGTCGCGGCTGGGTTTTCTGATGGAGGTGGTGGCGGCCGTCGCGCCGGTCGCGCTACGCCATGGCATCGCGGTGACCCTGCTGCCCGCCGAGGCGGAGGCGGAGGGCTTTCTCGACCGGATCGCGCTCGACGGCGCCATCGTGATCGAACCGCTGCGCGAGGATCCGTTCCTCAGGGCGCTGCGGGCACAGGCGCTGCCCGTCGTGGTGATCGGCCAGCCGCCGGTGCCGGACTGGGTGCATGTCGATCTGGATTATCCCGCCGTCACCCGGCTGCTGTGCGACCATCTGTATGGGGCGGGCGCGCGGCGGTTCCCCCTGTTGACCGGGCAGGAGGATCGCGTGGTGCATGAGGAGACGATCCGCGCCTATCGCGCCTTCGCGGCGGAGCGCGGCATGGTGCCCGAGGTGCTGCGCCTGCCCGAAGCCGCCGGGGAGGCCGGTTCCGCCGCGCTGATGACCGAACGGCTGGCGCGCCGGGACATCGACGCGGTTCTGGTGCCGGTCGATACCTTTGCGTCGGGGGTGATGGCGGCGGCGCGGGGGCTGGGGCTGGTGGTGCCCCATGACCTGAGGATCGCGACGCGCTATGACGGGCTGCGCGCGCGGCAGGAGGTTCCGGGCCTGACGGCGGTGGATCTGAACCTGCCGGAGGCGGCGGCCCATTGCATCCGGCTGCTGCTGGCGCTGATCGCGGGGGAGGGGGTGCCGCCCGCCACCCCGGTCGCGCCGCCCCGGCTGATCCCGCGCGGATCGACGCGATAGGGGCGCATGGCTATTGCGCGATGCCCGGGGTGGAAATATGTTGCGATAGCAACACTCGTGATGGGAGGATCCGCGATGGGATGGCTGCAACTCGAAGGGAAGACGGCGGTGGTGACGGGGGCCGCCGGGGGGATTGGCGAGGCGATCGCCCGGGCCTTTGCGTCTGAGGGCGCGCGGCTGGTGCTGATCGACCGGGCGGGCGACCGGCTGACGGAACTGGCCGATGAACTGGGCGGCGTGGCGCGGGTCTGCGACCTGTCGCGGGCGGCGCAGATCGCGGCGGCGGCAGAGGGGATCGAGGCCGATATTCTGGTCAACAACGCCGGGATCCTGCGGCCCGGCCCGCTCGAATCCGTGTCCGAGGCGGATTGGAACCTGATGCTGGCGGTCAACCTGACGGGGGGGATGCTGGCGGCGCAGGCGTTCGGGCGGGGGATGCTGGCGCGTGGGTCGGGGGCGCTGGTCCATGTCGCCTCGATCGCGGGGAGCCAGCCGCAACCGATGAGCGGGGCCTATTCGGCCTCAAAAGCGGGGGTGGTGATGCTTCTCGCGGCAGCTGGCGGCGGAATGGGGGCCGCGGGGCGTGCGCTCGAACGTGGTGAGCCCGGGGCTGGTGCTGACGCCGATGTCCGAAAAGTTCTACGAGGATCCGCAGGTCAAGGCGCGGCGGGAGAAGATCGTGCCGATGCAGCGGATCGCGACCCCGGCGGATATGGCCGATGCGGTGCTGTTCCTGGCCTCGCCCCGGGCGGGCTATGTCACCGGGCAGGAGATCGTCGTGGATGGCGGGCTGTCGCAGGTGCTGATGGGGCTGGTGCCCCGGCCCGGATACTAAGCGGAGGGGCCCGGTGAAAGCCGGGCCCGACCGGATCAGGCGCCCTGATGGAAGACGCGGGTCGTGGCCAGCGCGACGGCGCCCAGCAGCCCCACCACGGCAAAGACATAGAAGCCCCACGGATGGCCGATCCCCATGGAAACCAGCGTGCCGCCCAGAAGCGGGCCGGTGATCGCGCCCAGACGCCCGACCCCCGCCGACATGCCAAGCGCGGTGGCGCGGATCCCGGGCGGGTGGTTTGCGGCGGTGAAGGCATAGACCAGCACCTGCGCCGAGAACACGAAGCAGCCGGTGAGGAACACCATCGGATACAGCAGCGGCGCCGGCATCCGCACCGACAGCGCCGCAAGCAGCACCGCCCCGCACAGGAACCACAGCAGTGCCGCGGGCTTCAGCCCGATCCGGTCGCCGACCCGGCCCGCCACCAGCAGCCCGCAGATCGCCCCGGCATTGAGCAGAAGCAGCAGCCACAGCCCGCCGGTCAGGCCATAGCCCGCCGCCACCATCAGCTTTGGCAGCCAGGTGTTGAGCGCATAGACCAGCAGCAGCCCCATGAACGAAGTCACCCAGATCGCCAGCGAATTGCGCAGGAACGGGTGGCGGAACAGCGCGCTGATGGAGGTGTGCTCCGCCGCCGCTGGGGCGGTGAGGGTCAGGCCGTATTGCGCGGCGATCGCCTCGGCCTCGGCCTTGCGGCCCTTGGCGAGCAGGAAGGAGGGCGATTCCGGCAGGTATTTCAGCATCAGGGGCGCCAGGACGAAGCCCGGGATCGCCCCGGCCAGAAACATCGCCCGCCAGCCAAGCCACGGCAGCAGCACGAGGCCCAGAAGCGCCGTTGCCACCGCGCCGACGTGATAGCCGGTCATCACCGAGGTCGAGGCCTTGCCCGCCTTGCCGCGGGAAAACTCCGTCACCATCGCGATCGCCGTCGGCAGGCAGCCGCCAAGGCCGAAGCCCGCGAGGAACCGGAACAGGCCCAGCTGGATGTAATTCGTGGCGAAGGCACAGGCCAGCGTCAGCGCGGAAAAGGCGAAGACCGCCCAGACCATCGCCTTGCGCCGGCCGAGCCAGTCGGTCGCGATGCCGATCGACAGCGCGCCAAGCGTCATGCCGACGAGGCTGATGGTGGAAACGAAGGTGGCCTCGGCGGGGGTCATCCAGGGGGTGTCGCCGCCCGTCAGCGTCGGGATCAGGGCGCCGAGAACGACCAGATCGAACCCGTCAAGGACGACGGCGATCCAGCACAACAGCGCGACGGTGCGCGGAGAGATACTCTGGGGCGAGGTGGGGGACACGGGTTTCTCCTTCCTGGGTCAGGACGGTCGGGCTCCTCAACCCGATGGCAGCGCGCGCGCTGCCCCGTCCGGAGGGCGAGAGTAGAAGGCGCGTGTTGGGGCAGCAATATTCCCTTGGCATGCGAAAAGATGATATTTTCCGGCGGATACATATCCCGTGGGTTATGGTTCATGCGGTCCGGGCGAAAAACCCGGCGCGGAGCGGGAAATTTCCCTTCCGGTCTTTGGGCTTGCGCGGCAATGGTATAGGCAGGCCGCAGGAGGGCCCATGGATCAGGACCGTTTCGATCTTCAACGCTGCATCGGTGCGCTGAGCACCAGCTTCTCCAGCCGTCTGGGCGCGGGGGCGTCGCAGGAATACCACCGCCGGTTCGGCATCGGCGTGGTGGAGTGGCGGGTGCTGTGCCACCTTGCGGTCGAACCGTGGTCGAATGTCATCGCGATGGCGAATTCGATCGGGCTCGACAAAAGTTCGGTCAGCCGGGCGCTGTCGGGGATGGAGACGCGCGGTCTGGTCGAGATGCGCGACGGTGCCCGGCGGCGGCGCGAGGCGGCGCTGACCCCGGCGGGCTGGACCCTGCACCGCGACGTCCTGCCGGTGGCGCGGGCACGGGAGGCGGCATTGCTCGATGGCTTTTCGGCGGCGGAGTTCGAGCAGTTGCTCGATTACTTCCACCGCCTGATCGCCAATCTCCCCCGGGTCGAGGAAGACGCGCAGAGCCGCGCTCAGGACAGCGGTGCCGCCCTGAGCAGCCGGTCCTCCTGAGCCACGACCAGATGCGCCGAGGCCCGAAGGTAGGCCGGGAAATCGGGATGCGCATCGCGGGCGGCCCAACGCGCCTCCATGTCCGCGAAATCGCGATAGGCCCAGAGGTGCACGACCTGATTGAGCGGGCCGACCGCGCTGGTATAAAACCCGATCGGCGCGCCGAGGGTTTCGATCAGCACCGGCATCGCCAGACGGCCGAAGACATCGAGGAATTCGCCCATCTTGCGCGGCGCGATGGTGTAATAGCGCAGGTTGACCAAAGGGCGGTCGGTGGGGGCGGTGATCATTTTGTCTTCTCCGTAGCAGGTTGGCCGGCGATAGCGCGCGCGGCGACATAGCCGAAGGTCATTGCCGGGCCGATGGTGATGCCCGCGCCCGGATAGGCGCCGCCCATGATCGACGCCGCATCGTTCCCCGCCGCCCAAAGGCCCGGGATCGGCACGCCCTGCGTATCCAGCACCCGCGCCTGCGTATCGGTGACAAGGCCCGGGAAGGTGCCCAGATCGCCCATCACGATGCGCAGCGCGTAGAACGGGCCGTGCTCGATCGGGGCCACGTTCGGGTTCGGCCCGTGGTTCGCATCGCCCAGATAGCGGTTGAAGGCCGAGGTGCCGCGCCCGAACTGCCGGTCCTCGCCCACCCGCGCGCCTTCGTTATAGGTGCGGATTTCATCGGCGAGCGCGGTCGGATCAACACCGATGCTGCGGGCCAGATCCGGAACCGTCCGGCCCCGGCGCAGGTAGCCCGAACGCAGATGCGGGCCGAGCGGCATCGGATAGGGCTTCACGAAGCCGATGCCGTATTTGCGGATCGTGCGGTGATCGGCGATCAGCCAGGCTTCGGTTTTCCCGCTGCCGTGGCAGGCCTCGATCATCGCGCGGCCCACGTCGTGATAGGACCAGCTTTCGTTGACGAAGCGGCGCCCCGAGGCGGTGACCATGATGAAGCCGGGTTTGTAGCGGTCCACCAGATGCGGGAAGGCGATCTCGCCGTCCGGATAGGGCACCTTGGACACCGGCATCCAGGCGGCGGCATTCGGCAAGCCCGCGGACATATGGCCGCCCACCGCCTCGCCGAGCGCAATGCCGTCGCCGGTGTTGCCCTCGGGGACGGGGGTGAAATGTTCTCCGCCGTCCTGCAAATGCGGGTAATGCGCCGCGGTCCGGCTGGCATCGCGCGCGAAACCGCCCGCCGCCAGCAGCACGCCCCGGTTGGCGGCAATGCTGCGCCGCTGGCCGTTGAGGGTGACGATCACGCCGGTGACGCGGTTGCCTTCGCGGGTCAGTTCCGTCACCGACGCTTCGGTCACGATTTCGATGCCGAGGTCGAAGGCCGATTTCGCCAGCCGCGCCGCCAGCGCATTGCCGGATGTCAACTGCACGCCCCGGCCATAGCGCGCCAGATGCGTCAGATGCACCGCCAGCCGCTTTGCCACATAGGCCGCCGACACCGGCGATCTGGTGACGTTGAAGAAATGCTTCAGGTCGTTGTTCGAGGAATTGAACATCATCCCCATGAAGGTGATCGTCCTGAGCGGCGGGCGCAGACGCTTGAACTCCTTGCCCAGACGGCGCCCGTCATAGGCCGCCGCCGTCACCGAGCGGCCGATCTGCACGCCGCCCGCTTCCTCCGGGTGGTAATCGGGGTAGAGGGTGCGGACGAACCTGACCTCGGTCTCCCGCTCCAGAAAGCGCAGCATCTCGGGGCCGTGGTCGAGATAGGCATCGACGAAACCGGCATCGTATTTGTTGCCCGCCTCGCTCTTCATATAGGTGTGGACGGCCTCGCGGTCCTCGGTATAGCCCTCGGCCTCGTAATGCGGGTTGCCGGGGATCCAGACCACGCCGCCGGAAAAGGCGGTGGTGCCGCCAAAGACCGGCGCCTTTTCCAGAACCACGACCGACAGCCCCGCCTTCTTCGCGGTGATCGCGGCGGTCAGCCCCGCGGCGCCAGAGCCGACCACGACCATATCATAGGCATTCTTCACGGACATATTCGGCTCCTTCTCATTCAGCGGGGGCAGGTTGGCGGGCGCGCACCAGAAGCGCCGCCAGCCCGGCGATCACCAGCGGGATCGCGTAGATCATCATCAGGTTCGGGATGCTCAGCCCCTGGCCGATCAGCACGCCCCCCAGCAGCGGCCCGATCACCGCGCCCAGACGCCCGATCCCCATCGCCCAGCCAATGCCGGTGGAGCGGATTTCGGTCGGATAAAGTTCCGCCGCCAGCGCGTAGAAGCAGTTGAAGCCGCCATTGGTGGTGAAGCCCGCGCAATAGGCAAGGAACAGCGTGACGGCGAGCGAGA
The DNA here is from genome assembly GCF_047600745.1 of Paenirhodobacter sp. Classification (GTDB taxonomy): domain Bacteria; phylum Pseudomonadota; class Alphaproteobacteria; order Rhodobacterales; family Rhodobacteraceae; genus Rhodobacter. Next base: position 43,355 of record NZ_JASGKI010000006.1, read on the forward strand.
CCGACAGATGCCCGAAGGCCGCGACCACGACCGCCCCCGCGACCATGGCGGTGAAGGTGATCCCCTGCAACCCGAAGCGCAGCGCGAAGGTGCCAAGAACCAGCGTCCCGGTAAAGCCGCCGAGGTTGAACAGCGCCCCGGCATAGATCGCGTTTTCCACCGCGAGGCCCGATTGCACCGACAGTTGCGTGATCCAGGACACGAGGAAATAGAAGGTCATGAAACCCATGATAATCGCGAGCCAGAGCGCCAGCGTGGGCAGGGTGCGGCCCTGTGCGAAGATGGTGCCGACCGAGACCTTTTGCGCCGTTACGCGCGGCGGCAGCACGGCCATCGGCGCTTCGCCCAGCCGGGCGCGGATCGCGTTCAGCCGTGCGAGCGCGTTCTTCGGCTGCACCCGCGACAGGTAGTCGATGGATTCCGGCAGGATCAGGATCACCAGCGGCAGCGTGACCAGCGACACCAGACCCGCCATCGTCAGCGCCCCGTTCCAGCCCCAGACCGGCAGGAAATGCGCGACCGTCAGCCCGGTCACCACCGCGCCGAAGGCATAGCCCGAGATCGCCATGGCAACGACGAAGGCCTGCCGTCCCGGCGGGGCGAAATCGGCGGCCATGGTGGTTACGCTGGCCAGAAAGGCGCCGACCGAAACGCCGATCAGGGCGCGCAGGATGACCAGTTCGGTCACGCTGGTGGCGCGGCTGCTGATCAGCATGGTCACCGTGATCACCGACAGAAGCGCGATGATCAGCGGCCGGCGCCCGAACCTGTCGGCCAGCGGCGCGATGAACAGCCCGCCAAGCGCCATCCCGGCGAGCGAGGCGGAGAACACCGTGCCAAGCGCCTCGGGGCTCAGGTTCCAGGCCGATTTCAGCTCCGGCGCGATGTAGGACATGATCACGATGTCCATGCCGTCAATCGCGTTCAGCACGAAGCAGATGAAGATGACCGCGATGCGCAGCGGCGTCCAGCGCCCCGGCCCGGCAATGTCGTCCGTCGCGCCCGACGGCAGGTGATGCGCCATGAAGTTCTCCCCCCAAAACCGGACAAAGGGATCCTGCCCATGGCGCGGGCACGCCATGCGGGTGTGGTCTCTTTGTCGAATGATCCTCCGGCGCCCGTCTCCCCTGGGCGCCTTCCTATGTGCTATTCAGGTTGCACCTTTGCGTCAAATGTTTTGTTGCGATGACAACATAAACCTGAGCAGGGAATTGGAATGGCTTGGGAAAATTTTTCGGGCCGGGCGCGAATCAGCGCAGGATGCGGCGCAATCCGTCCTGAACGCGCAGCAGCGCGGGCAGGTAGAGCGCGGCCAGATCGCCCGCCTCGTCCTGCACCGCGGCAACGCCGGTGTTGAGCGCGGCGACCACCCGGCCATTCGCGGCAAACAGCGGCACGGCGATGGAGCGCAACCCGCTCTCGACCTCCTGATCAATCAGCGCGAAGCCTTCGCTGCGGGCGGCGGCGATGCGGGCCATGATGTCTTCGGGATCGGTCAGGCTGCGCGGTGTGCGCGGCGCGAGGTCGGAGCGGTCGATCAGCGCCCGTGCCTCTGCCACCGGCAGCGCGGCGAGCAGCACCCGCCCGAGCGAGGTGCAATGCGCCGGAAGCCGCGAGCCGGGCAGCAGCCCGATCGACATCACCCGCCGCTGCGCCGCGCGGGCGATATAGACGATCTCGGTCTCGTCCAGGATCGCGACCGAGGTCGATTGCCCGATCCGCTCCGACAGCTGATCAAGCCACGGCTGCACCAGCTGCGCCATTGGCAGCGCGGCCAGCGCCCCCATCCCCAGCCGCAGGATCCGCGGCGTCAGGGTAAAGAACTTGCCGTCGTAATCGGCATAGCCAAGCGCATGCAGCGTCAGCAGGCAGCGCCGCGCGGTGGCCCGGTCCAGCCCGGTGCGTTCGGCCACATCGGCAATGGCGAGTCGCGGCGTTTCGGCGCGGAAGGCCTCGATCACCTTCAGACCCTTGGCCAGCGCGGCGATGGTATCGGTTTTGTTCAACATGCGCACAGGATCTGACACGATCCGAACAAATGTCAACATCCGCACGAAATTGCTGGATCGGCGCGCGGGCAGGGGTAGCTTCCGGCCATCGACGGAGGAACTCATGGACAAACGCATTGCCACATTGGCCGAGGCGGTCGCCGGGATCCCGGACGGCGCCACGGTGATGATCGGCGGGTTCGGCGGCTCGGGCGCGCCGATCGAACTGATCCACGCGCTGATCGACCGCTTTCTGGCGACGGGCAGCCCGAAAGACCTGACCATCATCAACAACAACGCCGGGAACGGACATGTCGGCATCGCCGCGCTGATCGAACAGGGCATGGTGCGGAAAATGGTCTGCTCCTTCCCGCGCTCGGCCGATCCGAAGGTGTTCACGGACAAATACCTGGCCGGAGAGATCGAACTCGAACTGGTGCCGCAGGGCACGCTTGCGGAACGGATCCGCGCGGGCGGGGCGGGGATCCCGGCGTTCTTCACGCCCACCTCCTTTGGCACCGACCTTGCGAAGGGCAAGCCGGTCGAGGTGTTCGAGGGCCGCTCCTATGTCATGGAGCGCTGGCTCAAGGCCGATTTCGCGCTGATCAAGGCGGAACTCGGCGATCATTACGGCAACCTGACCTACCGGATGGCCGCGCGCAATTTCAGCCCGATCATGGCGATGGCCGGAGCGCGGACCATCGCGCAGGTCACGCGGGCGGTGGCGCCGGGCGCGATCGACCCGGAACATGTCGTCACCCCCGGGATCTTCGTCGATGGCATCGTCGAAGTCACCGATCCCGCTCAGGAAGAAGCCCTCAACCGCGCCGGAGCGCATCACCCATGACGCAGAAACTCACGAATGCGCAGATCGCCTGGCGCGCGGCGCAGGACATCGCGGATGGCGCCTATGTCAACCTTGGCATCGGCTTCCCGGAGATGGTGGCAAAGTTTCAGCCGCCGGGCCGTCAGGCGGTGTTCCATACCGAAAACGGCGTCCTCGGCTTTGGCGAGGCACCGGCCCCGGGCGAAGAGGACTGGGATCTGATCAACGCGGGGAAAAAGGCGATCACGCTGAAACCCGGCGCGGCCTTCTTCCACCATGCCGACAGCTTTGCCATGGTGCGGGGCGGGCATCTGGATGTGGCGATCCTGGGCGCCTATCAGGTGGCGCAGAACGGCGATCTGGCGAACTGGTCCACCGGGCCGAAGGGCGTGCCTGCGGTGGGTGGCGCGATGGATCTGGTCCATGGCGCGAAACGTGTGGCGGTGATCACCGATCACGTCACCAAGGACGGCAAGCCGAAACTTCTGGAATCCTGCACCCTGCCGCTGACCGGGGTGGGCTGCGTGACGCGGGTCTATACGTCGCTTGCCGTGGTGGACATTCAGGACGGCCATTTCGTGCTGCGTGAAAAGCTGCCCGCGCTGTCGTTCGACGCCTTGCAGGCGGTGACGGGCGCGGTATTGCATCTGGATGGCCCGGTGGGCGATCTGATTGTTCCGGAGGTGTGAGATGACCGAAGTTTTCATTTGCGACTATATCCGCACGCCCATCGGCCGGTTCGGCGGGGCGCTGGCGCCGGTGCGGGCCGATGACCTGGGGGCGGTGCCGCTGCGCGCGCTGATGGCGCGCAACCCGGGCGTGGATTGGGAGGCGATTGACGATGTGATCTTCGGCTGCGCCAATCAGGCGGGCGAGGACAACCGCAACGTCGCGCGGATGTCGCTGTTGCTCGCGGGTCTGCCGATCGCGGTGCCGGGCACGACGATCAACCGGCTGTGCGGATCGGGGATGGATGCGGTGATCACCGCCGCCCGCGCGATCAAGGCGGGCGAGGCCGAGATCATGATCGCGGGCGGCGTCGAGAGCATGTCCCGCGCGCCCTTCGTGATGCCCAAGGCCGAAACCGCCTATAGCCGCACGACCGAGATCCACGACACCACCATCGGCTGGCGCTTCGTCAACCCGCTGATGAAGGCGCAATACGGCGTCGATTCCATGCCGCAGACCGGGCAGAACGTGGCGGATGACTTCGGCATCACGCGCGAGGATCAGGACGCGATGGCGCTGCGCTCGCAGACCAATGCGGCGGCTGCGCAGGCGAACGGGCGTCTGGCCGAGGAGATCACCCCGGTCACGATCCCGGCGCGCAAGGGCGATCCGGTCGTTGTGTCGCGCGATGAACATCCCCGGGCGACCACGCTGGAAACGCTGGCAAAGCTGCGGCCGCTGTTCCCGAACGGGTCGGTCACGGCGGGGAATGCCTCGGGCGTGAACGATGGCGCGGCGGCGCTGATCGTGGCCTCCGAAGCGGCGGCGAAGAAATACGGCCTGACGCCGCTGGTGCGGGTGCTTGGCGGTGCGGCGGCGGGCGTGCCGCCGCGGATCATGGGCATCGGCCCGGCGCCCGCGTCGAAGAAGCTGCTCGCGCGGCTTGGCCTGACGCAGGCGCAGCTGGACGTGATCGAACTGAACGAGGCCTTTGCCTCGCAGGGGCTGGCGACGCTGCGCGACCTTGGCATTGCCGATGACGATCCGCGGGTGAACCGCAACGGCGGCGCGATCGCGCTTGGCCATCCGCTCGGCATGTCGGGCGCACGGATCACCGGGACGGCGGCGCTGGAACTGGTGAAGACCGGCGGGCGGGTGTCCTTGTCCACGATGTGCATCGGCGTCGGGCAGGGCATCGCCATCGCGCTCGAACGGGTCTGAAACGGGGTCGGCGCGGGGAGACCGCGCCGACCTTTACCTCTGCTCCCGCAGGATGTGCTTCATCACCTTGCCCGATCCGGTGCGGGGCAGGTCGGCGACGATCAGCACCTCCTTCGGCACCTTGTAGCGCGCGATCAGCCCGGCGCAGTGGCGCATCAGCGCCTCGGGCGTGGGCGCTTCGCCCGGCATCGGGATCACATAGGCGCGGCCCACCTCGCCCCAGCGGTCATCGGGGATGCCGATCACCGCCGCCTCGCGCACCTGCGGATGTTCGCGCAGCGCGGTTTCCACCTCCACCGGATAGACGTTTTCGCCGCCCGAGATGAACATGTCCTTGCGCCGGTCGACGATGGCGATGAAGCCATCCGCATCGCGCCGCCCGACATCGCCGGTGCGGATCCAGCCGTCGGCGGTAAAGGCGCGGGCGCGTTCCTCGGGGCGGTTCCAGTAGCCGGGCGTGACGTTCAGCCCGAAGATCAGGATCTCGCCCGGGGTGCCGTCGGGGACGTCGCGGTCCTCCTCATCCACCAGCCGAACGGCGGTCAGCGGCCCGCACAGGCCGACGGCCCCGGCCTTCTCGCGCAGGATCTCGGGCGCGAGCGGCATGCCCAGCGTGGTGCCGGTTTCCGTCATGCCGTAGCCGTCCACCATCCGCACGCCACGGTCGAGCCACCAGCGGATATTCGCGGGCGGGTTCGGCGCGCCACCGGTGAACAGCGCCTTCAGCCGGATCCAGCGTTCGGGGGCAAAGTTTGGCGCATGGCGCAGCGCATCGGCCATCTGCGGCACGCAGAAGTAATGCGTCACGCCGAAATCGGACCCCAGCCAGCCGTTGGTTTTTTCCGCGTCGAACCCCGGCGTGACGATGAAGGTGCCGCCGCGCAGCAGTGGCGGCCAGATCTGCGTGACGATGCCGATGACATGGAACATCGGGCTGTCGCACAGGAAGACGCAGCCGGTATCGACCTCGCCCAGAACGTTGAAATTCACCGCCGTCGCCAGCAGGAATTGCGAGGTCAGCAGCGCCCCCTTCGGCACGCCCGAGGTGCCCGAGGTATAAAGGATGATGCAGGTGTCATGCCCCGAATGCGGCGGCGGGCGATCGGCGGGCTGCGCCGCCACAAGTGCCGCGGCGAACCCGGCGAAGGGCAGCGTGCGGCAGCCCGGCGGCGCCTCCTGATCCGCATAAAGCAGCGCGGGCGTGCAATCGGCCAGCAGCCGCGCCAGTTCCGGCAGGCTGAGCCGCCAGTTCAGCGGCACGAAGATCGCCCCGAGCCGCATCAGCGCCTGTTGCAGGACGATCTGATAAACGGAATTCTTCGCCAGCGCGGCAACCCGGTCGCCCCGGCCGATGCCTTCGGCGGTCAGCACGGTCACCGCACGCTGGATGTCGCGGTCCAGCGCGCGATAGCTCCAGCGCTGGCCGGTTTGCAGATCGACGCAGGCAAGCGCCTCCGGCCGGAGGCGCGCATGGAGCGCCACCGGATCGGGTGAGATGAAATCGAGCATGGTCTCCTCCCTGCTCCCGCCTCAGCCCTGCCGCGACTTGTCGTAGGCGCCAAGGCCGGGCTTGTAGCTCTTTTCGTCGATGAACTGACGGATGCCTTCCTTGCGGCCCTCGTTGTCGTAGGAATTCGCCGCCTCCTGCGCGCGCACGAGGTAATCCTCGGCCTCGTCATAGGTCAGGGTGCCGACGCGGCGGATCGCGTCCTTCGTGGCCTTCAGCGCGACGGGGTTCTTTGCCAGCAGGGCCTGCGCCACCGCCGTCACCCGGGTCTTCAGCTCCGCCAGCGGCAGGGATTCATTGACCAGCCCCCAATCCGCCGCGGTCCTGCCGTCGATCGGCTCGCCCAGCATGGCGTGATACATCGCCTTGCGGAACGGCAGCAGTTCCACCGCGACCTTGGTCGCGCCGCCGCCGGGCAGGATGCCCCAGTTGATTTCCGACAGCCCGAACTTCGCCTCGTCGGCGCAGAAGGCCAGGTCACAGGCGAACAGCGGGCCATAGCCGCCGCCGAAGCACCAGCCGTTCACCATCGCGATCGTCGGCTTCTGATACCAGCGCAGCCGTCGCCACCAGCCGTAGGATTCGCGCTGCGCCTTGCGGGTGCCCCTGAGGCCCTGCGCCTCGGTTTCGCGGAAATATTCCTTCAGGTCCATGCCCGCCGTCCAGGCCGCGCCCTCGCCGGTCAGCACCAGCACGCCGACGTCATCGCGGAATTCGAGGTCATCGAGCGCCGCCATCATCTCGCGGTTCAGCGTGGGGGACATGGCGTTGCGCTTGTCGGGGCGGTTGAAGCGCAGCCAGGCAATGCCGTCCTGCACGTCATAGGCGACGGTATCGTGATCGTTGGCCATCGGGGCCTCCTTTGCGGTATGGGAAATGGGTTACAGCGGGTAGTGGCCCGGCTGCGTTTCGATGGTGATCCAGCGCAGTTCGGTGAATTCGGCGATCCCCGCCTTGCCGCCGAACCGGCCATAACCGGAGTCCTTCGTGCCGCCGAAGGGCATCTGCGCCTCGTCATGCACGGTGGGGCCGTTGATGTGGCAGATGCCGGAGCGGATCCGCTTCGCCACGCTCAGCGCGCGGGGGATGTCGCGCGAAAACACCGCCGCCGAAAGGCCGTAGTCCGTGGCATTCGCCAGCCGGATCGCGTCCTCCTCATCGGTGGCGCGGAAGATCGCGACGACCGGGCCGAAGCTCTCCTCGGTCGCGATGCGCATGTCTTCGGTCACATGGTCCAGCACCTGCGCGGGCATCAGCACGCCCTCGGCGGCACCCGCGGAATGGAGGGTCGCGCCCTTCGCCCGGGCGTCCTCGATCAGCGCGGTGACCTTCTGAACGGTCAGGGTATCGACCACCGCGCCAAGCGGCGCCGTGCCCTCGCGCGGATCCCCGGCCTTGAGCGCCGCCGCCCGGGCGGTGAAGCGGGTCACGAAGTCATCGGCGATTTCCGGGGCGAGGATGATCCGCTCGGTGGACATGCAGATCTGGCCCTGATTGAAGAAGGCGCCGAAGATCGCGGCCTTCACCGCCTCGTCAAGGTCGGCATCCTTCAGCACCACGAAGGGCGCCTTGCCGCCCAGTTCCAGCAGGCAGGGTTTCAGCACCCGCGCCGCGCGTTCGGCGATGATCCGTCCGACCCTGGTCGAGCCGGTGAAGTTGATCCGCCGCACCGCCGGGTGATCGACCAGCGCGCCGACGATTTCGCCCGCATCCTCGGGCGCATTGGTGACAAAACTGACAAGGCCCGGAGGCAGGCCGCCTTCGTCCAGCGCCTCGACGATCAGCGCATGGGTGCGCGGGCAGATCTCGGATCCCTTGAACACCACGCCATTGCCGCAGGCCAGGGGCGTCGCCAGGGCCCGCACGCCCAGGATCACCGGCGCATTCCAGGGCGCGATGCCCAGCACCACCCCCACCGGTTCGCGCAGGCCCATCGAAAGGCAGCCCGGCTTGTCCGACGGGATCACCTCCCCCGCGACCTGCGTTGTCAGCGCGGCGGCCTCGCGCAGCATCGCCGCCGCGATCATCACGTTGAAGCGCGCCCACATCTCGGTCGCGCCGGTTTCCTCGGCCATCGCCGCCGCAAAGGCGTCGCCCTTCGCGGCCAGCGCATCGGCGGCCCTGAGCAGCACCGCGCGCCGCGCATTCGGCCCGAGCGCGGCCCAGCCCGGGAAGGCCGCCGCCGCCGCATCCGCCGCATCCGCCGCCGCAACGGCGTCAGCCACCGTCGCGGCCGGGGCCTCTGACGCGAGAGCACCGCTGATCGGGTTCAGGCGGCGGAACACCCGCCCGTCGGACGCGGGGCAGGCCGCGCCCGCGATTTTCATGCTGATATGGGTCATGTCTCTCCTCCCTTCGGCCCGCCTGCGCGAATCGGCGAGCTGTCCGTATGCTATGAAGCATAGCGATTGACTGCTATGCTGTATAGCATTATCACGGAGGCAACCAGAAACCGGCCCGAGGGGGATTCCATGACCATCCAGACACCCGCAAAGCCCGTGCGGCTTCAGGATCTGATCGGCTATCACCTTCGCCGCGCTTCGGTTTTCGATCTTCAGGGGGCGGTGGCGGCGCTGGAACCGGCGGGGCTGCGCACGGTGCCGATGTCGGTCCTGTTCGCCATTGTCGAGCAGCCGGGAATCAGCGCGGCGGAGATCTGCCGTGCCCTTGGCATCCAGCGCGCGAATATCGCGCCGATCCTCGCCGATCTGGAAAAGCGCGGGCTGTTCCTGCGCGAGGCCGACCCGGCGGACAACCGCGTTCAGCGCCTGTTCCCCACGCCCACCGGCGCGGAACAGGCCGCGCAGGCGATCGCGCGGATCGCCGCGCATGAGGAGACCATGCTTTCCCGGTTCACGCCGGGCGAGCGCGAGGAGCTTCGCCGCCTGCTGGCGAAGCTGTGGCAGCACGACGGGGGCTGACCCCGGCGCTTTCGCGGGACGGGAGACCCGCTCAGGGAGGACAACATGGAATTCGCAACTGAACCCCGCCGCGGCGGGGGGCGGGCGCTTGCGCTCGTCTGTCTGGCCGCGGTGATCGAGGGCTTTGATCTGCAATCGGCGGGGGTCGCGGTGCCGAAACTGGCGCCGGCCTTCGGCCTCAGCCCGCAGCAGATCGGGCTGTTCTTCTCGGCGGCGACCTTCGGGCTGATCTTCGGCGCGCTGATCGGCGGGCGCATCGCCGATGCCCGGGGGCGGCGCGCGGGGCTGGTGGTGTCGCTGGTGACCTTCGGGGTGTTCTCGCTCGCGACCGCCATGGTCAGCACCTTCGAGCAGCTTGTGGTGATCCGCTTCCTGACCGGCGTGGGCCTTGGCGGCGCTTTCCCGAACCTCGTCAACATCGCGGCGGAGGCGGTCGAGCCCAGCCGCCGGGGCCGGGCGGTGGCGGTCATGTATGCGGGGGTTCCGCTGGGTGGCGCGGTCGCTTCGGGCGTGGCGATGACGGGGCTGCATGGCGACGACTGGCACACGATCTTCATCGTCGGCGGGCTGCTTCCGCTGATCATCGTGCCCTTCGTGCAGTTCCTGCTGCCGCCGCTGACCGTGCCGAAGACGGAGAAGAAATCCTCGACCGCCGCGCTGGCCGAGGTGTTCGCGCCCGGCACGCTGATGACGACGGCGGTGCTGTGGCTGTCGTTCTTCCTCGGTCTGGTGGTGGTCTATCTGCTGCTGAACTGGATGCCGCAGCTTCTGGTGTCGCGCGGGCTGGCGAAGAACGAAGCCTCGCTGGTGCAGGTGCTGTTCAACATCGGCGGCGTTCTGGGCGGGCTGATCGGCGGGCAGATGCTGGACCGGCGCAACCCGCTCGGCCCGGTGGCGCTGTGCTTTGCGGCGGCGGCGGGGGCGCTGCTGATCCTCGGCATGCTGCCCGCGAGCCTTGGCTTCATGCTGCTGGGCGGGGCGCTGGTGGGGGGTGCGATCCTGTGCGTGCAGGCGATCCTTTATGGCGTGGCGCCGCAGTGTTATCCGCTGGCGATCCGGGGCACCGGTGTGGGCGTCGCGGTGGCGGTGGGGCGGCTCGGCTCGATCGCGGGGCCGCTTCTGGCGGGGGCGCTGGTCGCGGCGGGGGCGAGTTCGTCCGACATCATGTATATCATGGTGCCGATCACGCTGGCCGCCGGGCTGTTCACGGTGCTGCTTCTGGCGCGGCGGGGTGGGCGATGATCGACCTTGCGGCGCTGCGCGCGATCGACTTTCACACCCATGCCGAAGAGCCCTGCGGCTGTCATGCCGATGATGGCTATGACGCGCTTCAGGCCACCATGGCGCGCCATTTCCGCGCGCCCTGGCGCCACCCGCCGACCATCGACGAAACGGCCGCGCATTACCGCGCGCAACGGATCGCGGCGGTGATCTTCCCCGTCGATGCGGAGCGCGAGACCGGCTACCGGCGTTATCGCAACGAGGAGGTGGCCGAGGCCGCCGCCCGTCACGCCGATATCCTGATCCCCTTCGGCTCGATCGACCCGGCGCGGGGCCGGATGGGCGCGCGCGAGGCACGGCGGCTGGTGGCGGAGCACGGCATCCGGGGCTTCAAGTTCCACCCGACGATGCAGGGCTTCTACCCCAACGACCGCATGGCCTGGCCGCTGTACGAAGCCATCGCCGAGGCCGGGGTGCCCGCGCTGCTCCACACCGGGCAGACCGGGGTGGGCGCGGGCATGCGGGGCGGCAACGGCATGCGGCTGAAATACTCGAACCCGATGTATCTGGATGATGTCGCGGCGGATTTCCCGGACATGCAGATCATCGCCGCGCATCCCTCCTTCCCCTGGCAGGAGGAGGCGCTGGCGGTGGCGGTGCACAAGCCGAACGTCTGGATCGACCTTTCGGGCTGGCGGCCGAAATACTTCCCGCCGATCCTGATCCAATACGCGAACACGCTGCTGAAGGACCGGGTGCTGTTCGGCTCGGACTGGCCGATGATCGCGCCCGAGGGCTGGCTTGCGGAATTCGCCGATCTGCCGATCCGCGATGCCGTGCGCCCGATGATCCTCAAAGACAATGCCGCCCGGCTGCTCGGGCTGAAGGAGGCCGCATGATCCCGTTTGAAGCGCCCGTTGAGGAGATCCTGTTTTCGCTCGACCATGTGGCCGGGGCGGGGCGCCTGCCCGGTTGGGATGCCGACCTGGTGCGCGAGATCGTCACCCAGTTCGCGCGCCTGGCCGAAAGCGCGATTGCCCCGGCGGATGAGGCCGCCGACCGTCTGGGCTGTGTGCTCGATGGCGGGCGGGTGCGGATGCCCGGGCCACTGGTTGCGGCCTATGCCGATTTCGCCGCGCAGGGCTGGCCCGCGCTGACCCTGCCCGAAGAGGCGGGCGGGCAGGGCATGCCCGGCCCGGTTGCGGGCGCGGTGACCGAGATTTTCGCCGGGGCCTCGCATGCGTTGCAGATGGTGGCCGGGCTGGTTCCGGCGGCGGCGCGCACCATCGCCACCTTCGGGACGGCGGCGCAAAAGGCGCTGTGGCTGCCCCGGCTGGCCTCGGGCGCGTGGCTGGCGACGATGGCGCTCACCGAACCCGGGGCGGGGTCGGACCTCTCCGCGCTGCGCACCCGGGCCGAGGGCGGGCGGATCACCGGCGAAAAGATCTTCATTTCCGGCGGCGATCAGGATCTGACGCCGCGCATCCTGCATCTGGTTCTGGCGCGGACCGGCGGCGCGGGGGTAAAGGGGCTGAGCCTGTTCCTGATCCCCTCGCATGACGACGCGGGCAACCGGCTGCCGGTCACGGTGACGCGGATCGAGGAGAAGATGGGCCTGCACGGCTCGCCCACCTGCCAGATGCTGTTCGATGCCGCGCCGGGCGACCTGCTGGGGGAGGAAGGCGAGGGGCTGCGGGTGATGTTCACCATGATGAACCACGCCCGGCTCGATGTCGCGTTGCAGGGCGTGGCCCATGCCACCCGCGCCGGGCGGATCGCCACCGCCTATGCGGCCACCCGGCGGCAGGGGCGCGGCCTGACCATCGACCAGCACCCCGACGTGCGGCGGATGCTGGACGATATGGCGGCGCTGGCGCTTGGCGGGCGGGGGCTGGCGCAGCTGGCACTGGTGGAGCTGGAGCTCGGCGAACGGCCGGAGCTGGTCGATGTCCTGACCCCGCTGTGCAAGTTCACCTGCACCGAGGCGGGGATCACGGCGGCGAACCTGGGGGTTCAGGTTCTGGGCGGCTACGGCTACCTGCGCGAATACCGGATGGAGCAGGTGCTGCGCGATGCCCGGATCTGCGCGATCTACGAGGGCACGAACGGCATTCAGGCGATCACGCTGGCCACGCGGCTGCTGCGCCGGACGGATGCCTTTGCCGCGTTCCTTGCTGAACGGCCCGAGACGCTGGCCCTGTGGCAGGAGGTGCGGGCGCGGATGCTGGCGGTCGAAGACCCGGTGGCGGCGGCCGATGCCTTCATGCGGCTGACGGCGGAGGCGGCGCTGGCGGTGGTCTGGCACCGGATCGCGGCCTCGGGCCGGTTCGACCGGCTCGCCGCGCGCGAGGCCGGGCTGCACCCGATCCGGATGCGGTTTCATGCGGAGATGGTCGGGCTGGCGCTACGCGCCTAGCCCATCCGCTGCACCTGACCGGCAAGGGTCCGCGCCACGACAAGGGCGCGGCCCGTCGCCTGCGCCATCTGCGGCAGCACCATCCATTCGAGCGCCCAGGCCGTGCCGGAGCGTTCCTGTTCATGCACCAGCGCCAGATGCACCGCCGATAGCTGCACCGCGTTGAACCGCGCCAGCGTGACCAGAAGCTCCGCCCCGACCGGGTTCTGCTTGTGCGGCATCGCCGAGGATCCGCCGCCGCCCGAAAGCGCGATTTCGGAAATCCCCTGTTGCGCCATCAGCGCGATATCCTGCCCGATCTTGCCCAGAGTGCCGCTGACCAGCGACAGGAACCCGGCGAATTCCGCCACCCCGTCCCGCATCGCATGCCAGGCGCGCGGCGGCGCGCCAAGGCCGAGCGCGGCGGCAACATCCTCGACCATCCCGGGCCTCAGCCCCGCGCGGTCGCCCGAGGCCCCGCCGATCTGCACCACCGCCACCCGGGGGCGCAGTTCCGCCAGCCGGTGCCGATGGGTCAGCAGCGGCAGCAGCCAGGGCGCGATCCGGTCATGCACGGTGATTTCCGTCGCCGCCTGCATCCGCGTCCGCCCCATCAGGGGCCGGGTGCCAAAGCGCATGTCCAGATCGGTCAGCGCCTCGACCAGCGCGGCAAGGCGGGTGTCGAGCAGGGCCAGCGTGTCGCGCATCGCAAGCGCGGTCGCGCTGTCGATCACGTCTTGCGAAGTGGCGCCCTTGTGGACGGGCGCGCCCGCCGCGGCCTTCATCTGCGCGACCAGCCGGGGCACGACGACGCCATCCTGCGCCGTGCCCGCGCGCAGATCGGCAAGGTCGAACTCCATCGCCTCGATCGCGCGCGCCGCGGCCTCTGAATTGTCTTGGCCAAGCGCCCGGCTCCACGCGGCCTCGAAGGCGCGCATGCCGGACAGTTGCGCCTCGGGTGACCACAGCGCGCCCATATCCGGATCGGCGAACAGCCCGCCAAGCCAGGGGTGATCGAAAACGTCGGTCATGGTCTTGTCCCGTGAAAAGGGCGGCGCGTGCCCGCACCGCCCGTCTAACCCGTTCAGATGTCGAGGAACACCGTTTCGCCCTCACCCTGAAGGCGGATGTCGAAACGGTATCTGTTCTCGCCGATCTTCTTCGCGATCAGGGTGTCTACCCGGGGACGCTGCTCGATCCGGGCGAGCAGCGGGTCCGTGGAATTATCCTCGTCCTCGAAATAGATCCGGGTCTGAAGGCCGATGTTGATGCCCCGCGCCACGACCCAAAGCGCGATATGCGGCGCGAACGCCTTGCCATAGCGCGAGGGCACCCGGCCCGGCTTGACCGTGCGCAGGGTGAATTCCCCCGTCACCGCATCCGCCGCGAACCGGCACAGGCCGGAAACGGCGGGGTTGGCGCCTGCCTGCCCCGGAAAGATCCCGGCGGCATCGGCCTGCCAGCTTTCGATCAGCGCATCGCGCAGCGCCCAGCCGGTGCCGTCATAGACGGAGCCGACGATCTCGATCACGGTGCCCTGCGCGCCGTCGGCAATCGGCGAAACGCCGATCTCTTCGTGGTAATAGCCCGGGTTGCCCGCATAGGTCGGCATCAGGCCGATGTGGACATAGGGCCCGGCGGTCTGCGACGCGGTTTCGGGCAGGTAGTTCAGCGGTTGGACCATCTCACATCCCCTCCAGCTTGTTTTCGAACATGGTCTGGCGGCGTCCGCGCAGCACGATGTCGAATTTGTAGGCCAGGAAATCCAGCGGGCGCGAATGCGCCATGTCGAGCGGCGCCACCAGACGGTCAAGCTGCGAGCGGTCCTGGATCGTTTTCGCGATCGGGCACAGCCTGATCAGCGGGTCGCCCTCGAAATACATCTGGGTGATCAGCCGCTGGCCGAAGCTGTGGCCATAGACCGAGATATGGATGTGCATCGGGCGCCAGTCGTTGCCACGGTTCGGCCAGGGGTAGGCGCCGGGGCGGATCGTCAGGAACTGGTAATAGCCGTTCTCGTCCGTCAGGGTCCGGCCGCAGCCGCCGAAATTCGGGTCGAGCGGGGCAAGATAACCGTCCTTCTTGTGCCGGTAGCGCCCGCCCGCGTTCGCCTGCCAGATCTCGACCAGCGTCTGCGGCACGGCACGGCCGTTTTCGTCGAGCACGCGGCCGTGCATCAGGATCCGTTCGCCCACGGCGGGGGCGGCGCCCTTGGTCCAGTTCAGGATCAGGTTGTTGTCGAGCGCGCCGATCTTGTCATGGCCGAAGGTCGGGCCGGTCTCCTCGGAGGGGCCGGATTCCATCGACAGCAGCGGCAGGTTCGGCGACCGCGCGATGGATGTCTTGTAATCGGGGAAATAGGGGACCGGGTGCATGTCCCGATTTCGCGGGATGAGTGGGCCTTGGTCGATCATTTCTCTGCCGCCTCCATTTCGGCATAGGTCTGTTTCGCCAGCTTGATGGCGTGGTTCGCGCGCGGCACGCCGGCATAGATCGCTACATGCAGGAAGGCCTGCATCACGTCTTCGCGGCTTGCCCCGGTTCGGGCGGTGGCCCGGATGTGCATCGGGATTTCCTCGAAATTCCCGGTCGCGGCGAGCAGCGCGAGGGTCAGCATCGAGCGTTCGCGCCGCGAGATCGCATCCGATGCCCAGACCGTGCCCCAGGCCGAAGCGGTGATCAGATCCTGAAACGGCTGATCGAACTCGGACTTCGCGGCCTCGGCCCGGTCGACATGCGCATCGCCCAGCACCGCGCGGCGGGTCTCCATGCCCCGGTCATAGCGAGCATCGGTCATCCTGCGGTCCTTTCGAGAAATGCGGTCAGTCGTGCGGCGGTCGCCGCCGGTTGCTCGACGCAGGGGATATGGCCCGCATCGGGGATCAGGTGGAACTCGGCCCCGCACAGCGCCGCCGTCGCGCGGACCAGATCGGGCGGGGTCGAGCCATCTTCGTCCCCCGCCAGCGCCAGCACCGGCAGGCGCAGCGCGCGGGTGCTCTCGGTCAGGTCCGCCGCCGCGATGGCGGCACAACAGCCGATGTAGCCCTCGACCGTGGTGCGGGTCAGCATGTTGCACCACAGCGCAAATTCGGGGTTGGTGTCGCGGAACGGCGCCGTGAACCAGCGCTCCATGATCGGGCCTTGCAGCGCGGCGATGCCCTGCGCGCGGATGGTGTCGATCCGCGCCTGCCACATTTCCGCACTGCCGATCTGCGCCGCGGTATCCATCAGCACCAGCGCGCGCAGAAGGTCCGGCCGTTTCGCCGCCAGCCCCTGCCCGATCAGCCCGCCGATCGACAGGCCGACGAAGGTGACCCCGGTCAGGCCCAGCGTCTCGCACAGCGCCTCGGCATCATCGACCAGCGTGTCGAGCCTATAGGGCGCGGGCGGCGCATCCGAAAGCCCGTGGCCGCGTTTGTCGAACCGCACGATCCGCAGCCCCGGCGGCAGCATCGGCAAAAGCGCGTCCCAGACCCGCAGGTCGGTGCCCAGTGAATTCGCGAAGACGACGGGCCTGCCGTCGCGCGGGCCATCGTCGCGGATGTGCAAGGTGGCGTCAGGTCGAACAAGTGTGTGCATGAGTGTCCCCCTGCGCCGGTTATGCCATGGCGAATCCGGCGTGAAAATTATAATGATGCGAAGAAGGCATAACTGAGGGGTTATGAAATGCTGTCCCAGCATCTGCGCCTGCGCCACCTGCGCTGTTTCCTTGAGGTCGCGCGGCAGGGCAGCCTGTCCGCCGCCGCCGCCGCGCTGCATGTCAGCCAACCGGCGGCGTCGAAGACGATCCGCGAGCTGGAGGAGATCCTTGGCGCGCAACTGTTCGACCGCTCCGGGCGGCGGCTGACGCTCACCGCCGCCGGGCGGGTGTATCAAAGCCACGCGGGCGCGGCGCTGGCCGATCTGGAGCGCGCGCAGCGGCTGGTTCTGGATCCGCCGGGCGAGCGGGTGCGGCTGCGGGCGGGGGTTCTGCCGACGGCGGCGACGGGGCTGGTACCGCGCGCGGCGCTGGCGTTTCGCAAGGATAATCCGCGGGTTCTGCTCGATGTGATGACGGGGCCGAACTGGCTGCTGCTGTCGTTGCTGCGCGAAGGGCAACTGGATCTGGTCGTCGGCCGCGCGCCGCCCGAGGGTGAGGGCGAGGCGCTGACCTTCCGCGCGCTTTACTGGGAACGGGTGGTGCCGGTGGTGCATCCGGGCCATCCGCTGCTGCGGCAGGATTGGGAGTATGGCGCGCTGACCCGCTATCCGCTGATGCTGCCGCCGCAGGGCGCGCTGATCGCGGCGGGGGTGCGCAGCTGGCTGCATTCGGTGGGGATTCCCGATCCGGAACCGGCGTGGGAAAACGTCTCGCTCGCCTTCGGGCGCGAGGTGGTGCTGCATTCCGATACGGTGTGGTTCATTTCCGAAGGCGTGGTGCGGCCGGAACTGGAATCGGGCACGCTGGCGGTGCTGCCGATCCGCAACGAATTGCTGGGCGGACGGGTGGGGATTTCGCTGCGCGACCGGGCCGAACCTTCGGCCCCGGCGCAGGCGCTGATCGCCGCGCTGGAACACGCGGCGATCGGGATGGGCGCCTAATAGGGCAGGCCGACGTAATTCTCCGCCAGATCGCGCCGCGCGGTTTCGGATTCCGCCAGATGCGCCAGCGTCGCGCGCCGCATCTGCGCGGCAAAGCTGTCCTCGCCGTCGAACCGGTGCAGCATCGTCGTCATCTGCCAACTGAACCGCATTGCCTTCCAGATCCGCCGCAGGGCGCGGTCGGAATAGGCGTCGATGCCCTTGTCGCTGTTTTGTTTCAGCGCCTCGGTCAGCGCCTGATGCAGATAGAACACATCCGAGGCGGCGAGGTTCAGCCCCTTCGCCCCTGTCGGCGGCACGATATGCGCCGCATCGCCGACAAGGAACAGCCGGCCCCAGCGAAGCGGCTCGCTGACGAAGCTGCGCAGGGGCGCGATGGATTTTTCGATCGACGGGCCGGTGATCAGCTTCGCGGCGGCGGAGGAGGGGATCCGGCGCCTGAACTCGGTCCAGAACCGCTCGTCGGACCAGTCTTCGACCGTATCGCGCAGCGGCACCTGCACATAATAGCGCACCAGATTGGCGTTGCGCATCGAGGCCAGCGCGAAGCCATGCGGCGAATTCGCATAGATCAGTTCGTCATTCACCGGCGGCGTGCGCGACAGGATGCCGAGCCAGCCGAAGGGATAGACGCGCTCGAACTCGCGGCGCTTTTCCTCGGGGATGGTGCGGCGCGAGACGCCGTGGAAGCCGTCGCAGCCCGCGACATAGGCGCAGGTCAGGCGGCGCTTTTCCCCGTTCAGCGTGAATTCCACCGCCGCCTGCGGCCCGTCGAGGTCAAGGATCCGCACATCCTCGACGCCGTGCAGGATCGTCGCGCCCATCGCATCCTGCGCGGCATACAGATCCTGTGTCACCTCGGTCTGGCCATAGACCATGACGCGCTTGCCGGTGAGGGCCTTGAAGTCGATATGCACCATCCGGTCGGCATCGGTGATCCAGGTGCCGTCATGGGCGAAGCCCTCGGCATCCATCCGCGCGCCGACGCCCGCCTCGCGCAGCAATTCGACCGAGCCCCATTCGAGGATCCCCGCCCTGATCCGCGACAGCACATGTTCGCGCGTGCTGCGTTCCAGAATGACCGTGGCGATGCCCGCGCGGTTGAGCAGTTGCGACAACAGCAGCCCCGAAGGACCGCCGCCGATGATGACGACCTGAGTATCCATGATGTGTCCGATTGTTCTCCCACGGATCTGTCTATCGGGGCGGGGGCGGCGCGCGAATGGACGGGGCGGGCAAAAGATGGTATTTTTCGTGCATGGGCTTGGCATCGCAAATCCCCGTCTTCAACCTCTTCGGCGAGACCGGGGCCTTTCCGGACGTCGTGCATTGCGAACGGATTTGGGACCGGGCGCGGCTGCACGACTGGCGGATCGCGCCGCATCGGCATCTGGAAATGGCGCAGGTGTTCTTCATGCGGCGGGGGGAGGCGCGGGTGCGGGTGGATGGCGCCGCGACCACGCTGGGGGATGGCGATTTTCAGTTCATCCCGGCGCGGTCGGTGCATGATTTCCTGATCGGGCAGGGGAGCGAGGGGCTGGTGCTGTCCTTCCCGCTCGCGGTGGTGTCCGGGCTTCCGCCGGGGCCGTTTCATGGCGCGGCGGATGCGCGGGCGGTGGTGCTGATGGATCAGCTTGCCGAGACATTCGGCGGCACGGGGGCGTTCCGCGCGCCGCTTCTGGTGGCGCTGGCGCAGGCCGTGCTGGCCGCCGTGGCCGAGGTCGCCGCGCGCCGGGCCGAGGCGGTGGAGCCGCTGGCCCTGCGCCGGATGCGCGATTTCGACCAGCTGCTGACGCTGCATCTGGCGCAGGGCTGGGGCGCGGCGGAGTTCGCCTCCGCGCTCGGGATCACGCCGGGGCATCTGAACCGGATCTGCCGCGCGGCGACGGGAACCCACGCGACCCGCCATATCGAAACCGCGCGGATGACCGAGGCGCGCCGCCTGCTGGCCTTCACCCAGCTTGCCGTGGCCGAGATCGGCTATCGGCTGGGGTTCCAGGATCCGCCCTATTTCTCGCGCCGGTTCCGGGCGGTGACGGGCGAAACGCCCTCGGCCTATCGCGCGCGTTTCGCCGATGTGGCGCCGCCGGGCCTGTGAACCCTGCCGTCAGGCCATGTCGCCCGGCGTGTCGATGTCGCGCAGGGTGTCGGCGGTGGTGCGGATCCGGGCAAGGCCGGGCAGGGCGCGCAGGAGGGGGCCGGCGCCACGGTCTCCGGTCAGGGCCAGAAGGGCGGGGAACAGTGCGCGGGGCAGATGCGCGGGCGGGCCGGGCGGGCCTTCGGCCACGGCGGCGGCGGGGGGCGGCGCGGCGGCCAGCGCGCGCAGCAGCGCGGCGCCGACATGGGGCATGTCTCCCAGCACGACCAGCACACTTTCGCCCGTCACCGCCTGGATCCCGGCGCGCAATGATGCGGATTGCGGCCCTTTGGTCCAGACGATGCGGAACTCGGGCAAGAGCCGCGCCACCGCCGGATCGGCGACCACGGCCACCCGGGGCAGGCCGGTGGCGAGGATGGCCTCGGCGGCGTGGCGGATCAGCGGCTGGCCGCGATAAGGCGCCTGCAACTTGCACTCCGGCCCGAAGCGGCGCGACGTTCCGGCGGCGAGGAGCAGCGCCGTGATCATGTCAGCGCCGCGCCCAGATCGAGGATTTCGGCCAGCACCGAGACCGCCAGCATCCGCGGATCGCGGCTTGAGGGGATCAGCCCGATCGGCCCGCGCAGGCGCATCAGGTCGGCCTCGCTCACGCCCTCGGCGCGCAGCCGGGCCAGCCGGCTCGCCTGTGTCGCGCGGCTGCCCTGCGCGCCGATGTAGAAGGCAGGCGAGGCGAGGGCGCGGCGCAGGATGCCGGGTTCATGATCGTGGTCGTGGTAGAACAGCACCACCGCCGTTGCCGGGTCGATGCCGAGCGCGTCGATTTCGGACAGCGCGCGCAGGGGCCGGGCGTTGCAGCCCTGCGCCGCCGCGATCAGCGCATCCTGATGCGAGAGCAGCAGATGGTCATGCCCCAGCCCCGCAACCAGCCGCGCAAAGACCAGCGCCTCCGGCCCCGCGCCAAAGACCACGAAGCGCAGCGGGCGCGCAAAGCCCAGCACGAACCGCCCGGGCAGGGCCTGCGTCGGGCGAAACGGCACCAGCCGGAGCCGGTCGCCGATCTCCAGCGCCACCGGCTGGCGCGCCGCCCGCGCCCGGGCCAGCGCGTCGAGCGGCGCATCGTTGAGCGCGAACAGCAGGACGTCAATCGCGCCGCCGCAGGGCAGGCGCAGGTCGAAGAAGGGCGAGCCCCGGCCATAGCGCAGGCGCTGCGGCCCGCCCCGGCGCACATCCGCCGCGCGCAGGACCAGATCCGCCTCGATACAGCCCGAACTGATCGCCCCCGCCGTCCGGCCATCCGGCGCAATTGCCAGCGCCGCGCCGATGCTGCGATAGGCGGGCCCCTCGGTCCCCACCAGAACCGCCATCACCGTGCCCGCACCCCAGTCCCGCGCCGCATCCCAAGGGTCCGAAAGCGCGCGCGACAGCATCACAGCGCCGGGCGTTTCATCCGGAATACGCTGTCGATCGCCGCGAAATCCGAATAGCCCAGCCGGGTCAGCGGGCGGTAGCGGGTGACGTCGAACCGGCCCTCGTTCAGGCAGTCGTCGCGCAGGTGGATCGCCTCGACCCGGGCGATGACCAGATGGTTGCCCGCGCCCTCCAGCACGATGTGCTGCGTCAGCACGCATTCCAGCGCGGCGGGCGCATGGGCCAGGCGGGGGCAGGCGATCACCCGGCAGGGCTCGGTCGCAAGGCCAAGGGCCGCGATCTCGCTCACCCCGCGCGGATAGGGGGCGGAGGACTGGTTCAGCGCCTCGCGGTCGTCATATCCGGCGATGTTGACGCAGAACTCCCCGGTTTCGAGGATGTTCGACAGGCTGTCCTTGCCGGTCTCGCGGTCGGGCTTGCTGCCGACCGAAGCCAGGATCACCTGCGGCGGGGCATAGGCCACGGCGTTGAAGAACGAATAGGGCGCGAGGTTCACGCCCTCCACCCCCCGGGTGGAAACCCAGGCGATCGGACGCGGCGAGACGATGGCCGAGAGCGGGTCGATCTTCAGGCCCGATCCGTCTGCTGTCAGGTAGAACATGAGAAACCTCCGGGATGTTCAGGGCGTCCTGCGGCCGATGCCAAGCAGCTGATAGACGATCAGCGCGGCGAATGTGGCCGTCCCGATCCCGCCGAGCGCGAAGCTGCCGAACTGGACCGTAAACCCGCCCGCGCCAAAGACAAGCGTGATGCCCACGGTGAACAGGTTGCGCGGATCGGCGAAATCGACCCGGTTATCGACAAAGAGCCGGATCATCGCGGCGGCGATCAGGCCGAAGACCGCGACCGCCAGCCCGCCCAGAACCGGCGCCGGAATGGTGCGCAGGAGCGCGCCGAACTTCGGCGAAAAGCCGAGCGCGATCGCCACCACCGCCGCCACCACGAAGACCAGCGTCGAGAACACCCGCGTCACCGCCATCACGCCCATGTTCTCGACATAGGTGGTGACGCCGGTGCCGCCGCCCGCGCCCGAAACCATGGTGGCAAGACCGTCGCCGATGAAGCCGCGGCCGATGTAGCGGTCCATGCTCTCGCCGGTCATCGCGCCGATGGCCTTCAGATGGCCGAGGTTCTCGGCCACGAGGATCAGCGCGACCGGGGCGATCAGCGCCATCGCCGGGGCGCTGAACTCCGGCCGGTGGAAGGTCGGCACGCCGAACCAGGGCGCGGCGGAAAGCTCGGTGAACGAGACCGGCGGCAGGAGGCCGAAGCCGTTGCCAAGGACCAGCACCGCGCCATAGCCGACCGCGATCCCGATCAGGATCGACACCCGCCGCAGCGCGACCGGCCCGAAGGTCGAGATCAGCGCCACCGCAAGCAGCGTCAGCATCGCGACGAAGACATGCGGCCCGCTGCCCTGACTACCCTGCACGGCAACCGGCGCGAGGTTGAGCCCGATCGCCGCGCCGATCGCGCCGGTGACGGCGGGCGGCATCAGCCGTTCGACCCAGCCGGTGCCGGTAGCCATCACCACCGCGCCGATCAGCGTGTAGAGCGCCCCGGCGGCGATGATGCCGCCAAGCGCCGGGCCTATGTTCGGGTTCGGCCCCGCCCCGGCATAGCCGGTAACCGCCACCACCACGGCGATGAAGGAGAAGGACGAGCCGAGGTAGCTTGGCACCCTTCCGGCGGTCAGCACGAAAAAGATCAGCGTGCCGATCCCGGAAAACAGGATCGCGAGGTTCGGGTCGAACCCCATCAGCAGCGGCCCGAGGATGGTTGACCCCGACATCGCCACCAGATGCTGCACCCCCATCGGGATCGTGGCGCCCCAGCTCAGCCGCTCGCCGGGCAGGACGGTCGGCCCGTGCGCGACGGGCCAGCGCGGGAAATAGCGGCTCATTGCGGCAGGCTTTCGATCCACTCAAGGATCTCCGCCGCCTCCGTCACATCGGCGTATTTCTGGCCCATGTCGTAAAGGTTCGCCTCATGCGGGGCCTGTGCCCGATCCGCGCATCCGTCGCGCGGCACCAGCACGTTGAAGCCCGACTGCACCGCGTCGACCACCGTCGCCCGCACACAGCCCGAGGTCGTCGCCCCGGTGACGATCAGCGTATCCACCCCCGCCCCGGTCAACAGCGCCGCGAGCGTCGAGCCGAAGAAGGACGAGGCGCCCTTCTTTACCACCACCGCATCGCCGGGCTGGATCCCGGTGGCGGCGTCGATTTCAACGAGCCGCGTGCCCTCGATCAGGGCGGCCATGCCGGCGGCCTTCTTCAGCCAGGGCAGCTTGTCGATCTCGCCCGGGTGATAGGCGATGGTCGAAAAGATCACCGGGCAGCCGCGCGCCCGCAGCGCGTCGCAGATCTCGCGGGTGCGGGCCATCTGGGTGCTGGCGTCGGAGGCGGTGGGATATTGCGGGTCGGTGAAGCCATAGGAGAAATCGACGACGATGATCCCCGGGCGGGTGCCGCGCGGTACCGCGCGCCCGAAACCGGCTTCGGAATAGATCTGTTCCTGGGACATGGAAACCTCGGAGAAGGAAAAGCCCCGCCTTGTGGCGGGGCGGGGGTCAGGCGCGGTTCATCCGGATGTCCTTGACGACGATATCGCCGTCGATCACGACGGGTTCGTCATCGAGGAACAGCGAGCAGCCCCGCATCGGAATGTCCAGATGGCAGGGCGTATCGTTCGGCCCGCCCAGCTCGTTGTTCGGCCCGGTCGAGAACATCACGTTGCCGTAGAAGCTGCGCGGCTCCATCCCCATGCCGCCGGGGAATTCGCCGGGCACGAAGTTGTGCCATTTCGCCTGCGGGTTCATGCCCCAGCCGACATGGCTCATGCCGTAGCCGCGCTTGTCGTTGAAGCCCTCCATGTAGGATTTGACGATCTGCGCCTCCAGCCCGCCGCGAATGTCGGTGATCCAGCCCTTTTCGATGGTGTAGGTGATCGGCTCGCGCACCATCAGGTTTTGCGGCAACAGGATGTCGCCCGGCGCCACCACGATCTGGCCATCCACCCCGTCGTCATCGCCGCCGGTAAAGACAAAGCCCGAGGGCCAGTGGTCCCAGCGGCCCGGCGTATCGGTGCAGGCGTATTCCGGCACCGTCGGATAGGTGTTCAGCCGATAGGTCACATCCGTGCCATGGGGCGAGGTGATCCGCATCACCTTCGCCTTGTCGAGGATCGTGGCCGCGATCTCGACCTTTTCGCGCAATTCGGGGTAGGGCAGCATCCGCGCCAGCAGCTCGGGCGGCTCGACCGCCGTCAGGATCCGCGTGCCCGCCGCCTGGATCGCGAATTGCTCGGCGCTGAACAGCAGGAAGATGCAGTCGATCAGCATGTCGCAGTTCTTCAGCGCCTCGACCGCCTCGGGCATCGCGGCAAGGCCGGTGACCCCCACAGACCAGCCCGCCGTGGGCAGGGGCGCGGGCAGGCGCATGTGATACATCTTCGCCCCCAGCCGCTGGCCCGCCGCCATGAAGGCATCGGCATAGTCCAGCCGGTCGTTGCCCTGGGTCAGCACGATCAGCTTCTCGCCCTCGTGCACGCCCGACATCTTCAGCTGATGCAGGCAGATTTCGGTGAAACTTGCGTGGTCCATATCCGTTTCCCTGTTCAGGCGGTGAAATCCATGACGGTGGCGAGGAAGCCTTCGAGGTCGTCCCACGGGATCATGTGGCCCGCGCCCTCGACCCGGCGGATGTCGATCTGCGGCATCAGCGATTGCACCTCCGCCGCATCCTCGGGCAGCACGACGGTCGCGCCCCCCGCGATGACCAGCCGCGCGGGCAGCCGGACCTGCGCCATGTCGGCGTGGATGTCATCGGTGGCGAAACCGTCGAAGGCGATGCGGATCGCGCCCCATTGGCAGGTGTGCAGCCATTCGGCCCGCAGCGCGACCTGTTCATCGGTCCAGGTCGGGCAGAACTTGCGCATGTCGTCGATGCCGCAGCCCTTTTGCGCGATGCGGATGGAATCGCCATACCACGCCCAGTTCGCCGGATAGCCGCGCCGCCCCGGACCCGACATCGGCGGATCGACGAGGATCAGCCCCGAGATGACATCCGGATTGAGCCGCGCCGCCCGGATCGCGGTGCGCGCCCCCATCGAATGGCCCATCACCAGCGGGCGGTTCATCCCCCCGGCCAGCGCGACCACATCCGCCGCCATCGCGTCGAGCGTATAGTCCAGATCGCCCGCCTCGCTCAGGCCCCGCCCGCGCACGTCGAGGATATGGACGTCGAACCGCTCCGCCAGCCGCGCGCCGACAAAGCCCCAGGTGATCGCCGGAGAGGTGATCCCCGGCACGAGCAGCAGTTCCGGCCCCGGCCCGGGATAGCGGATCAGGTGCTGCCGGATGCCGTTGGCGTGGACGTTGTAACCTTGCATCTCCGTCTCCTCAGTAAGCGCCCGAAAGCAGTGCGCCGCCGCCCGGCACCCGGGTCGGCAGGTCGAGCGATTTCAGCATCGACCAGGTGGTGGCGATCGCGGCGGTCAGCACCGGCTTGCCGGTCAGCGCCTCGACCATCGGCACGGCGGGGAGCGACGGCATCTGCACACAGGCAGACAGCACGATCACATCGGCCCCGGCGGTATTCATGCCGGACACGATGCCGGGCAGGTTCATCGGGTCATGCGCCGCCACCGCCAGATTGTCCTGAATCTCCAGCGCGCGGGCATCGACGACCTCGAACACCTCGTTGGCGATATAGTCGAAGACCATCTGCGCCAGCGGCTTCATATAGGGCGCGACGACGGCGATCTTCTTCGCCCGCATCGCGTTGAGCCCCTCGATCAGGGCGCCGGCCGAATTCACCACCGCCCCGGCACAGTCATTGCCGCGCACCACCTGCGTCAGCCGCTCCTGCGAGGCGCGGTGATAGCCAAGGCCCATCGACATGATCGCGACCAGACAGGCATAGCCCATCACATCCACCTTCGCATCCGACAGTTCCAGCGCGCAGCGGTCGCTGTCGGCATCCATCTTCGACAGCTCGTTCCGGGTGACGTGCTTCATCCGCATCCGGGCGGAGTGGAAGGTGAAGCGTTCGGGGGCGATGGCTTCGCGCGCGCGCAGCAGGGCCGGGATCTCGGTCTCCATCGTGATGTTCGAGCTGGGGACGATCTGGCCGATTCGATAGGGTTTCATGGGCGGCTCCTCAGGGATGGGGCCAGTTAATTTATTCACCTGAATAATTACAACGCGGAAGATGCGCCGGGCCTGCATATTTTATTCAGGTGAATAATATCTGCGCAAAAAATCAGCGCGCCTGCATCCCGGCGGCCAGAAAGGTGACGAGATGCAGCAGCATCGGCTCCTTGCCAAGGTCGGTCACCTGCCCTTCGGACATGTCGCCAAGCCGCCCCAGATCGTTGAGCATGAACATGTAGGTGCCGACCATGAAGGCCATCCGGATGCTGATCGTGCTGCGCGGAATGTCCGGCAGGGCGCGGCTCAGCGCCTCTATATAGCGGTGGACGGAACTGCCGTAGACCTCGCGGCGCAGGCGCAGGGCGTGGTCCTCGGCCTCGGAATGCAGGCGCGCCTGTAGCTGCACAAAGGCCGCGCCGCCCGGGCCGCTGTATTTCATCTCCCATTGCGGCAGAAGGTAGGCGTGAATGATCTCGGCCACGCCCGGATCGGGGTTGCGCACCAGCAGATCGTCCAGCAACTGGTGACGTTTCGCCGACAGATCCCCACCCCGGCGCCGGAACACTTCGTCGAACAGATCGTCCTTCGAGCCGAAATAATACCGGATCAGCGCCTGATTGACGCCCGCCCGCTCGGCGATGTCGCGCATCCGCGCCCCGGCAAAGCCGGTCTCGGCAAAGGCCAGTTCCGCCTGATCGAGGATCGTGTCGCGCAGGTCCGTGCCCTCTTTCGGGCGGCCGGGGCGGCGTTTCGGTTCGTCCATCAGCACAGCTTTTTCAGCAGATCGACCAGCGTGCCCCGTTCCGCGGGGGTCAGGGGGGCCAGCGTCTCGCGGGTGATGTCCTGCATCACCGGCACCACGGCCTGCAACAGCGCCCGGCCCTCGGCGGTGGTCGACAGGATATAGCGCCGCCGGTCGCCGGGGTCGGGTTCCATCGCGATCAGGCCGCGTTCCTTCAGCCGGGTGACGACGCCCTTGGTCGTGGCCGCATCCATCGCCACCATCCGGCCAAGCGCGTTTTGCGACACCGGGCCGGGTTCGCTGGCCAGCCGGAACAGGGTCGAGAACTGCATCGAGGTCAGGTTCCCGGGGATCCGCGCGGCAAAGATCGTCTGGTGGCGCTGGTTCGCCTTGCGCAACAGGAAGCCGACCTGCTCATCCAGTTGATAGCCCTGGGCTTCAGGATCGGGGGCCATGCTGTCCTCTCGCGATGCGGGCCATCGGGTGAATGCGTCAGGCCAAGGTTTCAACAGATTATCCTTCGACGTGCAACATCGCATGTTCCCGCCCATTTTTCGCGCAGAACCCGGCCTGCGGCGGCGGGCAAAGATGTTTCGCGCAGGAATCATTTGTATACATCCAGTTTTCGGCGACATCTGGAGCCTACGGAAACAGGCGGCAAGGTCATGACTACTCCATTCGGTTTCATCTTGAACGGGTCCGCCGTCACGCTCGCGGATGTGGGCCGGCGGACGTTGCTGGACGTGCTACGGGCGGATTGCGGGCTGAACGGGCCGAAATACGGCTGCGGTATGGCGCAATGCGGTGCCTGCACCGTGCTGGTGGATGACAGCCCCGCGCGGGCCTGTGTGCTGGCGGCGGCGCGGGTGGCGGGGCGGCGGGTGACCACGCTCGAAGGGCTGGCCGATCCGGTGACGGGGGCACTGCATCCGGTCCAGCGCGCCTTTGTCGAGAAACAGGCCGCGCAATGCGGCTACTGCCTGAACGGGATGGTGATGACCGCCGTCGCGCTGTTGCGGCGCGAACCGGCGCCGGACCGCGCGCGCATCCGCGCGGCGCTGCGCGACAATCTGTGCCGCTGTGGCACGCATCTGGAAATTCTCGATGCGGTGGCGCGGGCGGCGGAGGTCGGGCAAGATGGCTGAGGGGCTGGTCTCGATCCGGGACGACAAAGCGACATTCCTTCAGATCGACGCGGCGGGGCGGGTGACGGCCTTCAACGGCCATGTCGATCTGGGCACCGGGATCGGCACCGCGCTCGGGCAGATCGTGGCGGAGGAACTCGACCTGACCATGGATCAGGTCCGTGTGGTGCTGGGCGATACCCGCTTGACCCCGGATCAGGGGCCGACCATCGCGTCCGAGACGATCCAGATCGCGGCGCATCCGCTGCGCCGGGCGGCGGCGCAATTGCGGCTGTTTCTGATCGGCCGCGCGGTGCAGCGGCTGAACCGCCCGGCGGAGGCGATGACGGTCGAGGCCGGGGTGGTGCACGCGGGCGATGCGGCGGTGCGCTATGGCGATCTGGTCGCGGGGCTGGATCTGGTGATGCGGCTGGACCCGGAGACCCCGGTGAAGGATCCGGCGCGCTACCGGCTGGTGGGGCAACCGGTGGGGCGGGTCGATCTCCCGGCCAAGGTCACCGGCGCCTTCACCTATATTCAGGACGAAACCGTGCCCGGGATGGTGCATGGCCATGTCATCCGCCCGCCCTATGCCGGGCGCGACAGCGGCGATTTCATCGGCCACAGCCTGCGGGGCTATGACGAGGCCGCCGTGCGCGACATGCCGGGCTTTATCGCCGTGGTGCGGCAGGGGGATTTTCTGGGCGTGGTGGCCGAAACCGCGCATCAGGCGCAGGCCATTGCCGAGGCAGTTCCGGTGCATTGGCGGGTGCCGCCCGATCTGCCGCCGCTTGCGGATCTGCGCCACGCGCTGAAGGCGTTTCCGTCCACGCCGCGCGTGCTCGACGCCACCGGGGATTTCGAGCGCGGGCTTGCGGGCTGCGGGATCCGGCTCGAACGGGCCTATGTCTGGCCGTATCACGAACACGGCTCGATTGGCCCGTCCTGCGCCATTGCCGATTGGAACGGCGGCCAACCGATCGTGTGGAGCGGCACGCAGAACCCGCATATGGTGCAGGCCGATATGGCGGTGCTGCTCGACCTGCCCCCGGCGGCGGTAGAGGTGCGGCGGCTTCAGGCGGCGGGCTGCTATGGCCGCAACTGCGCCGATGACGTCTGCGGCGATGCGCTGTTGCTCGCGCGCGCGGTGGGCCGTCCGGTGCGGGTGCAGCTGACGCGGGCGCAGGAACATCTGTGGGAGCCGAAGGGCGCGGCGCAGCTGATGGAGGTTGCGGGCGGCATCGGGGCGGATGGCGACATTGGCGCCTATCGGCTCGATAGCTGGTATCCGTCGAACCGGGGGCCGAACCTGGCGCTCTTGCTCACCGGGCGGATCACGCCCGAGCCGCGCGCGGCGGATATGGGGGACCGCACCATCGTCCCGCCCTATCGGATCCCGAACAGGCGGATCACCGTGCATGACATGGCGCCGATCGTGCGGGCGGCGTGGATGCGCGGGGTTTCGGCGCTGCCCAATACCTTCGCGCATGAGAGCTTCGTCGATGAACTGGCGTTCGAGGCGGGCGAGGATCCGGTGGCGTTCCGGCTGCGCCATCTGGACGATCCCCGGGTGCGCGATCTGGTCCGGCGCACGGCCGAGGAGGGCGGCTGGACCGAACGCAGCGGCCCGCGTCTGCGGCGCGAAGGGCGGATGGCCTATGGTCAGGGTTTCGCCTATGCGACCTATGTCCACGGCACGTTCCCCGGCACGGCGGCGGCCTCGGCGGCCTGGGTGTGCGATGTCGCGGTGGATATGGAGACGGGCGAGGTTACCCTGACGCGGGTGTTCGTCGGGCAGGATCAGGGGCTGGTGATCAACCCCGATGGCGTGCGCGCGCAGATCCATGGCAATGTGATCCAGACCGCCAGCCGCACCCTGCGCGAGGAGGTCACCTTCGACGCCATCGCCCCGGTGCCGAAAAGCTGGGCCGCCTATCCGATCCAGACCTTCGACGAAGTGCCCGAGATCGCGACGATGCTGGTGGCCCGGCCCGGCGATCCGGCGCTTGGCGTGGGCGAAAGCGCCGCCGTGCCCGCCGCCGCGGCCATCGCCAATGCGATCTTCGACGCGACCGGGGTGCGGCTGCGCGAGGCGCCCTTTACCCCGGAAAAGCTGCGCTCTGCCCTGACGGGGGCGCCCGCATTGCCTGGCCCCCCGCCCCCCGCCCGCCGCTGGCGCAGGGTTCTGGCCGGGATCGGCGGCGCGCTGACCTTTGGCGCGGTGTCGCTGGCGCTGCATCCGGCGATCGCGCCGAGCCGCGCGCCAGCGGCCAGCACCTTCTCCGCCGAGACGCTCGAACGCGGGCGGCAGGTCTTTGCGGCGGGCGATTGCGCGGTCTGCCATACCGCGCCGGGCGGCGTGCCGAATACAGGGGGCCGGGCGATGGCCACGCCCTTCGGCACGGTCTATAGCAGCAACCTGACGCGGGATCCGGAAACCGGGCTGGGCAACTGGTCCTTCGCCGCCTTTGAGCGCGCGATGCGGCGTGGGATCAGCCGCGACGGGCACAACCTCTACCCGGTTTTCCCCTATACTGCCTTCGCGAAAATCGACGATGCGGATATGCTGGCGCTATATGCCTATCTGCAAACGCTGGAGCCGGTCACGGCGGCGGCGCCCCCCGCGCGGATGCAGGCGCCGGTGAACCTGCGCCCGGTCAATGCGCTGTGGAACGCGCTGTTTCTGGACAGTGCGCCGTTCCGGCCCGATCCGGCGCAATCCGATGCGTGGAACCGGGGCAAATACCTGTTCGAGGCGGCGGGCCATTGCAGCGCCTGCCACAGCCCGCGCAATGCCCTTGGGGCGGAGCGCAAGGTGCTCAGCGGGGCGATGGTGGATGGCTGGTGGGCGCCCGCGCTCAGCGGGGGGCGCGGCTGGACCGAGGCGGGGCTGTACAGCTATCTGCGCAGCGGCCATGCCCCGGGGGTGGCGAGCGCGGCGGGCCCGATGCTGGAGGTGGTCCATGCGATGACCGCCCTGCCTGACGCCGATCTGCGTGCGATGGCGACCTATCTGGCCAGCCTGACCGGGACCGCGCCCGCGACACCCGTCCCCGCGCAGGCGGTGCCCGGCCCTGGCGCGCGGCTGTTCCGCGCGGCCTGCGCCAGTTGCCATGAACCGGGCCTGAGCGGGGCGCTGACGGCGGCGCAGGTGCCGCTGTCGCAATCGGCGGTGCTGCGCGCGCCGACGTCCGAGGCCCTGCGCAGCCTGCTGCACGAAGGGATCGTGGCGCCGCTCGACCTGCCGCTGCGCGACATGCCGTCCTTCGCGGGCCAGTTCAGCGATGCGCAGCACGCCGACCTCATCGCCTGGCTGCGCGCGACCTATGCGCCGGATCTGCCCGCCTGGCCGGTTCATTAGTATAGAAACGATCATTTTCCGGGCAGAGGCCCCTGCCCGGGATGTGATTTTGAACGCAGGTCAACAAATGCGGGTCTGGGAGACACATTTACCTTCCCAGAATCATTCGTACACGAACAACTAACCGGGTCACCTCAAAAGGACGTCACCCATGACTGATATCGAAACCATCGACATTGCCGTGATCGGCGCCGGGCTGGGCGGAGCGGCGGCGGCGGCGCTGTTGCAACAGGCCGGTTTCTCCGTCCACAGCTTTGAACAGGCCCCCGAATTCACCCGGCTCGGCGCCGGGATCCACATCGGCCCGAATGTGATGAAGATCTTCCGCGCGATCGGGCTCGAAGACCGGCTGGCCGCGATCGGCTCGCATCCCTCGCACTGGTTTTCGCGCGACGGGCGGACGGGGGAATATCTCTCGCGCATCGAGCTGGGGGAATTCGCGCTCAGGGAATACGGCGCACCTTATATCACCATCCACCGCGGCGATATGCACGCCGAGCAGATCAAGGCCCTGCCCGCCGGAACGGTGCATTTCGGCCACCGGCTGGTGGATCTGGTGGAACGCGACGGCGATGTCCTGCTGAGCTTCGACAATGGCAAACAGGTTGCGGCACGGCTGGTCGTTGGTGCCGATGGCATCAATTCGATGATCCGCGAAAAGATGCTGGGCGTTGAAAAACCGCGCTTCTCCGGCTGGATCGGGCACCGGGCGCTGGTGGATATGCGCAAGCTGCGCGCCACCGGGCTGGAGTACGAACGCTGTGTGAAATGGTGGTGGGAGAAGTCGCGCCACATCATGACCTATGCGACCAAGAACGACGGTTCGGAATATTACTATGTCACCGGCGTGCCGGTCGATGGCTGGGACCACGAGGCCGGTTTCGTCGACAGCTCCCGCGAGGAGATGGAGGCGATCTTCGGCGACAATGCCCATCCGATGGTGAAGGGCCTGATCGACGCCACCACCGAGGTCACCAAATGGCCGTTCTGGAACCGCGACCCGATGCCGCTGTGGAGCCGGGGGCGGCTGGTGATGCTGGGCGATGCCTGCCACCCGATGCGCCCGCATATGGCGCAGGGCGCGTGCATGGCGATCGAGGATGCAGCGATCCTCGCGCGGGCGCTGTCGCTCACCGGGGCGGCGGATTATCGCACGGCCTTCGGAATCTATGAACACACGCGGCGCGACCGTGCGACCAAGGTGCAGACGATTTCCAACGCCAACACCTGGCTGAAACAGCCCGAGGATCCGGCCTGGGTTTATGCCTACGATCCGGTCCACGCCGAATTGCAGCACTGACAATCCACCGGGCCAATCCGTCAAGCGCCGGGAGAGCGCGAAACGGGGCGGTGGCGCCTGCGCCATCGCCGGCCGATGTAACAGGGAGTTACACATGTCCACATCCTCTATCACCGTCGAACAGGGGCTACAGGCCGCCGGGGTCGGGCGGTTCCAGTATCGGCTGTTCGTGATCTTCGGGCTGGTCTGGCTGGCCGATGCCATGCAGGTGCTGTCGATCGGGTTCAGCGCTCCGTCGATTGCCGCGGCCTTCGGCATCACCGTGCCCGAGGCGCTGTCCACCGGGACGTTCTTCTTCGTCGGCATGCTGATCGGCGCCTTTGTCTTCGGCCGTCTGGCCGACCGGATCGGGCGGCGCCCGGTTCTGATGATCTCGGTCGTGATCGACGCGCTATGCGGCGCGGCCTCGGCCTTTGCGCCCGACCTGCAATGGCTGATCGTGCTGCGCTTCCTCACCGGGATCGGCGTTGGCGGCACGCTGCCGGTCGATTACACGATGATGGCGGAGTTCCTGCCCTCGGCGCGGCGGGGGCGGTGGCTGGTGCTGCTCGAATCGTTCTGGGCGGTGGGGACGATCCTGCTCGCCGTTCTGGCGCTTTATGCGGCCTCGCAGCATGGGCATGACGCGTGGCGGGTGATCTTCTTCGTCACCGGGGTTCCGGCGATCATCGGGCTGGTGCTGCGCTTCTACATCCCGGAATCGCCGCTGTTCCTGAACAAGACCGGCAAATCAGACAAGGCGCGCGAGGTGCTCGAACGGGTCGCGAAGGCCAACGGCTCGACCACGCCGATCGCGCCGCTGGTCCCCGAACAGATGACCCACACCCCGGTGACCGCGCTGTTCGACGCCACCAACCGGCGCCGCACGATTGGGCTTCTGGTGGCGTGGATGCTGATCTCGGTCGCCTATTACGGGGTGTTCGTCTACCTGCCGATCAAGCTGGCGGGGCAGGGGTTCGGCTTCATGCGCGGGCAGGTGTTCCTGATCATCCTCGCGATCGCGCAGCTGCCGGGCTTTGCGCTGGCGGCCTATGGGGTCGAGAAATGGGGTCGCAAGCCGACGCTGATCGGGTTCCTGCTGCTCGCGGCGGTGGGGTGCCTGCTCTACAGTCTCGGCACCTCCGTGCCGCTGGTGATCGGCTCGACGCTTTTGCTCAGCTTCGCGCTGCTTGGCACCTGGGGGTCGCTCTATGCCTTCACGCCCGAGGTCTATGCCACCGGGCTGCGCGCCTCTGGCATGGGTGTCGCGGGGGCGGTGGCCCGGCTGGGCGGGCTGTTCGCGCCTTCGGTTGTGGCGCCGGTGATGAGCAGCCATTTCACCCTGTCGCTGTTCATGCTGGCGGCCTTCCTCGCGGTGGCCGCAGGGGCGATCTGGTCGATCGACGTGGAATCGCGCAACCGCGCCCTCGACTGACCCTGTTCAGGCCCCGCCTCCCCGGTGGGGCCTGACACTGCCGGTTCGGGCTATCGCCGGGAAGATTGCTGCGCGAGGGTGTCCTTGCCGCATGGATTGAGGTCATCCGGCCGGTATGGAGCGACTTCACCATGCCCGGCGGCACCGACCTGCCTGATCGCAATCGAAGACAATACGAAACCGGGTCGGCTGGCCCGACTGTAGCGTGATGTCCGCGCGGTGGGCGGCAAGCAGGTTGCGCACCACGGCGAGGCCCATGCCCGTGCCGCCCAGGGCGCGGCGGGTGGTGAAGAACGGCTCGAAGATCCGCGTCGCGTTGCCCGCCGAAATGCCGCGTCCATCGTCCATGACATCGAGCATGATCCGCCCCTGTTCCTGCGCGACGGTCAGGGTGACGCGCCGCGCATCCTGTTCGGCGGCGTTGCGCAGCATCTGGCCCAGCACGATCGCCATCCCCTCGGCCGCGATCGGCAGGGGCTGCCCCTCGCCGCTGGCGGTCAGTGCCAACCCGGGAAACTCGGCGCTGAGCCCGGGCAGCAGCTCAACGAGCCGGGTCTGGCCGAGATACCGTGCCTCGCGCGCCTGCGCGGCCCGACGCAGGGCGGCCAGTTGCGCCGCGATCTGCATGTTCGCCCCGCCGATATCGCCGAGCAGACAGGCATCCGCGGGCGTAAGACCACCGCCATCCTGAAGCAGTTCCACCGCCGCCCGGATCGCCGCGATGCGGAAGCCCAGCACCGGGCCGAGATAGCGCAGCGCCACCAGCCCCGCGAGCGAGAAGGCAAGCGTCGCCGCCAGGGCACCGCCCAGCACGAAAGCCAGCGAGGGCCGCCAGCGGCGGGTCATGCGCAAGACCCCAGACGCATCCCCTGCCCATGCACCGTCTCGATCACACCCGCACAGCCCGCCTCGGCCAGCTTGCGCAGGTGGCTGTCCAGCGTGCGGTCGGACACGGAACTATGCGCCCCCCAGAGCGTGGCGCCCGGGTCATGCGGGAACGCAGGGGGGCGTCGGAGGGTGCATCCAGCCACCAGCCGTCTTGTGCAAGGGATTTTGGCAGGCCGGGGATCAGCAGGGTTCGGGTCATCTCGTTACTCCGAGGGTTTTCTTGCGCCACCCTGCGAAGGCGGGTGTGCAGAGCAGGCGCGGAGCATGTGCAGGTTTCGTGCAGGCCGTCGGTTTTTCCTTCACCTCGAACCATGGCGGCCCGAACCGCAGCCACCCGAACGACAGCTTTGCAATTGCGCATGAAGCATGGGCTTGGGCGGACTGACGCATATCTCGACCCACTCCTGTCAAACACCAGATAGTGGGCCGGGGCCACCCTGTCGCGGGAACGTGGTGGCGCTGCCCATGTGCTCTCAAACCGATTGTTCGGCATGGGATGTGAAACGGGATGCAGTGGATTCTTCAGCAGTTCGAGGACACGCAGAAGCTGGCGGATGCGCTGGACCGTCTGGGCATTTCCTATTCATGGCACAAGGTGGTTCCGTTTATCGGTGATCTGGCGCCCGAACCGGACGTGCGCGACCCGCAAGCCGTGGTGATGTTCGGCTCCTACACGCTGTGGCGATACGCCGAGGCAAAGGGCTTTCATCCCGGCGTTTTCCGGATAGCGCCCTTCGTCCACGAGAAGCCGTGGCAGCCCTTCATGCTCAACGGGCCGGATGCGACGTTTCTGCGCGTCGGCGAGATCGAGGCGGGACTGCCGGACGATGGCCGTCACTGGTTCATGCGTCCGGTCGCCGACAGCAAGGAACAGGCGGGAAACATCAAAACCGCTGCGGAGATTCGCGAGGCGGCCCGCAAGGTCATGTCGCTTGATCCGGACGAAATACCCAATGGCTCGTTGCGCCCGGACACGCTGATGATGCTGACCCTGCCGGCCCGGATCCTGAAGGAGTGGCGCATCTGGATCGTGAACGGCGATGTCGTCCCCTATTCGCTCTACAAGGAAGGCGCACGGGTCACCTATCGCCATGAGATCGACGAGGACGCGCTTGAATTCGCCCGGATACTGACCCGGCTGAATGGGGGTTATGCGCCCGCCTATGTCATGGACATCTGCCGCACCGAGGAAGGTCTGCGGCTGCTGGAGACGAACTGCATCAACGCGGCCGGGTTTTACGCGGCCGATCTTGTGAAGCTCGCGGCGGCGATAGACGGCATGGTCGGCAAGAACTGACCTCAAGCATCTTGCCGCGGCACCGGCCGAATAACAGCTTTGGAAACATCCGCCACGCTACAAGGGTCGCGGCTGACTGACGGCTTGGGACCGGGCAGCAGAGGGCGCTTCTGGCAATGATGCGCGGCAGCGCGGGACCTATGCGCCCCCATCTCCAGCGCGAAGGCCAGGCCGAAATCACGTTTCAGGGCGCATGGTTCGGAGTTGCTCCGATTGATGGCAGCCACCCCTTGCGATCCGTGCGAAAGCTAAGCCGAACTCATGCGGTTGGCCCCGGCCTGACTGGAATGCAGGCAGAACGGCGCAGGCAGAGAATGGGGGTAAATAGCGCGCATATGGGCAGGAGTTCCTTCGCGTGCGGCGCCATAACCGGCCTCGTGGCCCCGCCCTAGGGGATCGGGTAGAGCGAGACCTTCGCCCGCAACCGCGCTTCGGCCCGTTTGCGACGGCAGCGGATCGCATCGGTGTCCCCGCCGCATTCGCGGATCAGAGCCTCAGCGCCGCATGTGGGCATCAGCGCGGCGGCCGCATGCCATTGGCGCAGTTCCGGCGGTATTCGTCGCCGGGTTGCGCGCCATCAGTGGACAAACCCGTCCGGCCGATGCTCCGATGCCGGGTCGATCACCAGCAGAAGCCGGGTCTGGCCGGTGCCGCCGATGGGCGGAGAGCGGTGCAGGAGAGCCGTCGCCTCTTGCCCCGGCCAGAGGGTGCCGCGCAGGATCGCCGCAGCGCCAGGCGCCACATCCTGCGGGGCCTGCTCCTGACCCGGCTGCGCCAGTTGCGTTCCTGCCCCGCGATAGGTGCAAAGCATCCGGGCCGTCATGTTGTCGACGTGGAACCGGCGGCAGGCATCGGTCGAGATCGCATCCAGCCGCAGATGCAGAAGCGGCGACTGCATCACCTCGGCCATGATGAAAGCCAGCGCGGCAATGTCGCCCGCCAGCATGTCCCGCATCGTGCCGGACGGCGTTCCCATCATATCGCAGGCCGCCTGGACACAGCTCTCCACCGCCCCGACATCGGCAATGGTGCGCAGTCTCGGAAGATGCCCGGGTGGCAGGGCCTCGATCCAGTCGGTGAACTCCTTGGCCGGTGCGCGTTGCCAGATCGCCGCCGCGATGCCCGGCGCCGCAATCTGCCGCAGGACCGAAGGATCGCGGGCCTGAAGGATGGCCCGCGCTTCGGTCAGCCCCCGGAACGGGACGACGTTCCGTGCAACACTCATGCGCCGACGATCTTTCCGGGCAGGGAGTTGGTCAGCATGGTCGCCTGCGGCTGGTAGTGGATGACCGAGCGGATTGCCTCGCCCGCGTTCAGCAGATCGAACGCCGTGTTGATCCGGTCATGGGTCATGTTGTGGGTGATGTAGGGATCGACGCTGAAATCGCCGCGCAGCCATTCATCGACCATGCCGGGCAACTGGCTGCGCCCGCGCACGCCGCCGAAGGCCGAGCCGCGCCAGACCCGCCCGGTGACAAGCTGGAACGGGCGGGTGGCGATTTCCTCGCCCGCGCCCGCGACGCCGATCACCGTGCATTCGCCCCAACCCTTGTGGCAGGCTTCCAGCGCCGCACGCATCACGCCGACATTGCCGATGCACTCGAAAGAATAGTCCACACCGCCATTGGTCATCTCGACGATGACATTCTGGATCGGCTGCGCGAAATCCTTCGGGTTGATGCACACATCCGCCCCAAGGCTCTGCGCCAGCGCGAACTTGGCCGGATTGGTGTCGATGCCGATGATGCGGCCCGCGCCGATCATCTTTGCGCCCTGAATCACCGCCATGCCCACGGCGCCAAGGCCGAAGACCGCCACGGTCGAACCCGGCTCCACCTTCGCGGTGTTCCGCACCGCGCCCATGCCCGTCGGCACGGCGCAGCCCATGACGCAGGCTTTGGAAAGCGGCGCCTCCTTCGAGATCTTCGCGACCGAAATTTCCGGCAGGACGGTATATTCCGAGAAGCTGCTGATCCCCATGTAGTGGTGTAGCATCCTGCCCTTGTAGGAGAACCGGGACGTGCCGTCCGGCATCAGCCCCGCGCCCTGCGTTTCCCGGATGGTCTGGCAGAGGTTGGTCTTGCCCGACCTGATATAGGGGCAGTTCGGATCCTCGGGGATATAGAGCGGGATGACATGATCGCCGGGCTGGACTGAGGTCACGCCCTTGCCCACCTCCTCGACCACGCCGCAGCCCTCATGGCCGAGGATCACCGGGAACAGCCCCTCGGGATCCTTGCCCGAGAGGGTGAAGACATCGGTATGGCACAGGCTGGTGGTGACGATGCGGATCAGCACCTCGCCCTCCTTCGGGCCGTCCAGATCGACCTCCTCGATTTCCAGCGGGCGGTTCGGCTCCCAGGCAATGGCGGCGCGGGTTTTCATGAGGGTCTCCTTCGGGTCGGTTCAGGGCCGCTCAGGCGACCCGCTTTGGGCCCCATTGCGGGAAAGGATCGGGCAGCTTCGCCCATGCGCGTGGGTTAAAGGTCCGGGCAGCGACCGGCGCGGGGTTGTCCATGCCCGCGCCGATGACGGCCAATTCCTGTCGGCGGTCGTCTTTCAGGATCGGCCAGCGTGGAACGCTTGCCCATGGCGGCGTGACCGGGGACATCCCCCCGGCAAGGCTGCACGCCACCGCCCGCTTTGGGCGTGAGGTGATCCGGAAATGTCCCTTGGCCCGGATCACGCCCTGCGCCTTGGACATGTCGTTGACGATGAGGCGGCGCCCTTCGCAGTTGTTCAGGATCCGGCCCGGAAGCGTCGTTTTCCCCGCACCCGGAAAGGACGGTGACGGGCAGGCGCTTGTCGCGTTGTTGCGGACTGGCTGGCATGGTATCCCCGAAGATGTAATGTTATTACCTAACTAAATAAGCAGAATCACCGGGGTCTGCAATGTCGTTTTCGCCCGGCGCCGCAGCCAGGGGGCGCAGGGGCAAGGAGAGGAAGGCCGTGCTGGCAGAGGACAGGACCACGCTGCGCATCCGGGAGGATGCGGGCTTCGAGGCAGCGGCTCGCCCCCGTCTCGCGCAAGCGTGCAAGGCCCTGATACGATCGGAGATCGCCTCATCGGGTCGGCTTGAAGACCTTCTCGCCCCTCTGGTGCCGACGATGGAGGGTCATGCCGATGAGCGGCGGGCCTGTTTCGAGAGCTTTCTCGCCAATTCCAATCTACGCTGCCGCATCGACTCCCTGTGCAAGCTGGTGGTGACAGGCGGGCCCTACACTTTTGCCTTCAGGCGCGGCGGGTCTTCCCGCGCGACACCTGTTCCTCTTCGAGGAAATCGACGGGGCCTGGCTCATCACCGGGCACCACTCCTCGCGGATGCCCTCCTCTTCATAACCATGCACGGAAAACACCATGTCCCTCTTTTCCCCCCGCCTCTCCGTGGAACAGGTCGAGGAAGGCCACGATCTGGCTCCGCGGTTCAATGCCGAGGGTTTCATCCCGGTCGTCACCACCGATGCCGCCAGCGGTGAGGTTCTGATGATGGGGGTGATGAATGCCGAGGCGCTGACGCGCAGCATCGAGACCGGCGAGGCGCATTATTTCAGCCGCTCGCGACAATGCCTCTGGCACAAGGGCGCGACCAGCGGGCTCGTTCAGAAGATCGTCGAGATGCGGATCGACGACGATCAGGATGCGATCTGGCTGCGGGTCAGGGTGGATGGCGGCGCAAGCTGCCATGTCGGCTATCGGTCCTGTTTCTATCGCGCCGTGCCGATTGGTGGATCGGCGGGATCGCGACTGACCTTTACCGAGACCAGCAAGGTTTTCGATCCGCTTCAGGTTTATGGCGATGCACCCAACCCTACGCAGCTCTGACGCCTTGTGGATGGGACATGCCCTGGCCCTGGCGCGGCGGATGCGCGGCCACGTCTGGCCCAATCCGCCCGTGGGCTGCGTCATCGTGAAAAACGGAGCGATCATCGCCGAAGGCGAGACCCAACCCGGAGGCCGCCCGCATGCCGAGCGGATCGCACTGGAGCGCGCCGGCGCGGCAGCAGAAGGCGCCACGCTCTACGTCACGCTGGAGCCCTGCTGCCACTGGGGCAAGACGCCGCCCTGTGCGGATGCGATCATCGCGGCGGGTGTGGTGCGGGTGGTCGCCGCGATGCGGGGCCCCGATCCCCGAGTGAACGGCGGTGGTTTCCGGCGGCTGCGCGAGGCGGGCATCGGGGTGACGGTGGGCGAAGGTACGACCGAGGCCGCCGCGATCATGTCCGGCTTCCTCCACCGCACCCTGACGGAAGAACCGGAGTTGATCCTGACCGAACAAGCGGCGATGGTGCCTGAAGGCGTCGATGCGCTGCTGGAGACGCGGGGCAGGCGGCACAGGCTGCGCCTGCGTGATCCCGGTCGGACCCTGGATCTGGACCGCGATCTTCATGCCGATGAGCTCCTGCGCCACCTCGGCGGCCTCGGCCTGACCTCTGTTGCGCTCTGGCGCGACGACCCGCTGGCCGAAGTTCTTTTCCCCGCACTTGCATGAGGCTGATATGAATTTCATTCCGCAGAGCTATGACGAATGGGAGCATTGCATCACCGTCAAATGCGGCATCCCGCTGACCTCTGACTATGTGGCAGGGCGGATCGCAGCACTTGAGAACCGCCGCGACTTCCATACCGAGAAATTCATCGCACGATGGGGTGCGGCCCATCACGCCCGAACCCTCGCATGGTTCCGCGAGGCACAGTCAAAGCTCGCCGGAACCGCGCAGCACTGAAGAACCGCTGGCTCGCCCTGAGTGACGGCCACCTCCGCTCGCCCTTCATGCGAACCGATGCGGCAGGGGCCGAGGCGCCTTGCGGGACCATTTGGCATCCGGTCAGCAAGCCGTTGTCATTGGTACGGTGAAGCTGCCGTTGCCGACTTTGATCATGCCCACCAGGCTTGGCAGGTGGCACGGGCCGGTCGCGCAATTGCGCTGACCATCCGGCGGGTGCAATGGCACCTCGCATATCAGCGGCCCGCTACAATCTCCCGTTGTACGGGGTTGCAAAGGGCAACCGGGTCTGCAAGGATTTTGCTACCGATCGCGGGTTTTGCGAGGATCTGGCGGCCACGGTTCGTTCAGACCTTGGGCAGACCGAAACCGCAGGACCGGAGCCGATGCGCACCATGGCCGGGGTCCATTTGCGGCGGCATATACAGATCCAGCGTCCCGACGTTGCTCCGAATCACCTGACTTTCAACCCATGATTGATTTTCGGATTGCATGGCATCCGACGGTTGTTTCCCCTGAGCGCGTCATTGGCTTTCGCGCCGACCCAATATCAAATTATGCTCAAAAAATAGGCTCTTTGTCCACTGCGACCATTGCCATCTTCATAGGGGATTGAGCGTCACAAAACATTCAATCAGAGGAATATCATATTATTTTTTAACTATT
The DNA here is from genome assembly GCF_047600745.1 of Paenirhodobacter sp. GTDB lineage: Bacteria > Pseudomonadota > Alphaproteobacteria > Rhodobacterales > Rhodobacteraceae > Rhodobacter. The sequence goes on from NZ_JASGKI010000006.1 coordinate 84,882, forward strand.
TTCTCCGTGGAGTTCGATCGCGGGACGGCACTCTTCAGGAAGAGTTTCGAAAATATGTATCCAAGAAAAATTATTGATCTGTGCGTCCGGAACCCGCATGATTTTTAAAGATCAAGACATTAATACTTTTTTAGGAGTTTTCTGCATGAGAGCGATATTTTATCGCCACGGTGGTGATCTGATTCGTGAAGACGCCATGGATAGCCTGCAAAATGTTGCCGTGGAATTTCCTGCTCATATTCAGCCGTCCGGAAATACATTGGTCTATGTGGAACATGACATTTCTTCTTTCCATGGCCCGCCGTCCACCTCTTTGGCGGCGGGTCCATCCGGATATTACAACCGGACCGGGAAACGAATTCTGGACATTCTTATATCCGCATTGCTGTTGATGACATTTGCGCCGCTGATCGTCTTTCTGTTGCTGATGGCCAGCCGCGATGGTGGCCCGGCAATTTTCAGCCACCGCCGGATCGGCCAGAACGGCCAGCCCTTCAATTGCCACAAGATCCGATCCATGGTGGTCGATGCGGAACAGCGCCTGGCCGATATCCTGCGCAGGGATTCACGCGCCGCTGCGGAATGGGCAGCGACGCACAAGCTCACCGACGATCCCCGCACCACCCGCTTCGGGCGGCTGATCCGCAAGACCAGCCTCGATGAATTGCCTCAGCTTTGGAACGTGTTGCTGGGCGACATGAGCCTGGTCGGCCCAAGGCCGATCGTGCAGGAAGAAGTCGCCCGCTATGGCGCCGCGATCGGCCATTATGCCCGCGTCCGTCCGGGGATTACCGGGCTGTGGCAGGTCAGCGGTCGCAACGACCTGTCCTATGACGAACGCGTCGCGCTGGATGTCGATTATACGCAGTCGATCTCTCTGGCCCGCGACCTGCGGATCCTGGCGATGACGGCCTGGTCCGTCCTGTGCCGAACCGGCCGGTAGACCACCGGCCCGATTGCGAAACGCCGTTTTTGCCCAGACCGTTTTGTCAGGAGAGATGCAGGTCCGATGCGCCATCCCAATTACTTACCATGGAGCGGGCAGGTGAAGCGATGAGCATTGAACCGATCGGCGCGATCACCCTCGTCCTTGGCCTGCTCTGCCTGTTTCTCGACTATCGGGTCACGCTGGTCGCGCTGGTGTTCACCACGGTGTTCGGCGCGGCAGCGGCGCTGTTTCTGGGTGCCGCCAACATTCCGCCCGGGCATGTCTTTCTGGGGGTCGCGATGATCGTCACCCTGACCCGTCGGCGCGCGGCGGCGGCCTTCCTGCGCGCGCTGCATCCGGACCGGCCGGGCTTCTGGCTCGCCTGCATGGTGGTTTACGGCATCGCGACGGCCTTTCTGTATCCCCGCGTGATGGCGGGGCTGACGCAGATCGTGCCGCTCGGCTCCTCGGGGTTCGACAATACCGGCTCGACCGTGCCGCTCGGCCCGGTGTCGAGCAACTTCACCCAGAGCGTCTACATGGTCGCGAACCTGATGTGTTTCGCGCTGGTGGCGGCGCTGGCCTCCTCCGCCGACGGTTTCCGCGCCGCGCTGGCCGGGGTCATCGCCTATGCGCTCGGCAATACCGTATTCGCGGTGCTCGACCTTGCGACCTATGTCACCGGAACCTCGGCGCTGATGGATTTCATGCGCAACGCCCGCTACGCGCTGCATACCGATACCGAGATCAGCGGCCTGAAACGCATCGTCGGCGCCTTCACCGAGGCGTCCTCCTTCGCGCGGTCTTCGCTCGGCGTGCTGGGCGTGACCGGGACGCTGTGGCTGTGCGGCTACCGGCCCCGGCTGACCGGCTTTCTCGCGCTGGCCTCGTTTGGCCTGATCGTGCTGTCGACCTCTTCGACGGGGCTTGCGGGGATTCCGGTGGCGGTCGGCCTGCTTTACCTCACGGCGCTGTGGCGCTGCGGCACATCGGCCCGGGCGTTCAACAGTACAGTTCTGGTGCTGTCCCTGCCGTTTCTGACGGCCTTCGTCGTTCTGGCCGCATTGCTGCATCCGCAGACCTCGGCGATGATCCAGACCTATGTCGATACCGTGGTCCTGTCCAAGATGCAGACGGATTCCGGGGTTGAGCGCAGTTCCTGGAACGCGGTCGCCATGGCCAATTTCCTCGATACCGGCGGGCTTGGCGTGGGTCTCGGCACGATCCGCACATCAAGCCTCGCCACCGCTCTGCTGGCCGGTGGTGGCCTGATCGGCACCCTGCTTTATGCCGTGTTCTTCGGCGCGGCCTTTCTGGTCAATCCCGGTCCGAAGGGCAGCCTGGCGCGCGATGTCCGCACCGCGGCCCGCAACGGTTGCCTGTGCCTTGTCGCGGGGGACCTGCTGATCAGTTCGACCATTGATCAGGGCCTGTTCTTCTACGTCCTCGCCGCGATCGCCTCGGCGCGTCCGGCCCTGCCCGAGGAGGCCACCGCATGAGCCGGGATTTCACCATCAACGGCCGTTTCCTCGGTCAGCCGCAGACCGGGGTGCAGCGCTATGCGCGCAATGTCCTCGCCGCCCTCGACGGGCTCCTGACCGGAGACGCCGCCGGGATTCTTGCCCCGCCGGGCAGTCCCGATCCGGGTCTCGCCGCGCTGCCGCTGCGCCGGGTCGGGCCGCTGTCGGGGCATGCCTGGGAACAGACGGTTCTGCCGGCCCATTGCGGCGGGCGGCTGCTGAGCCTGTGCAACACCGGCCCGGCCCTCAAGGCCGACCAGATCGTCTGCATCCACGACGCCAATGTCTTCACCGCCCCGCACAGCTATGGCCGCGGGTTCCGCCATGCCTATCGCCTGCTGCAACCGCTGCTGGCACGCCGCGCGGCGCGGATCGTCACCGTTTCGCCGTTTTCCGCCCGGCAGATCGCCCGCGTGCTGCCGGTCCGTTCCGCGGATGTCGCCGTGTTGCCCAATGGGCACGAACACGCGCTGGCATGGGATCCGGCGCGGGCCGACCGGGCGCGGGGGCTGCTCTCCGGGCGGCCCTTCGTGCTGGCGATCGGCTCGCGGGCCCGGCACAAGAACCTCGCGCTGCTCTCCGGGCTGGCGCCCGAACTGGATGCGATGGGGCTCGATGTCGTCGTCGCCGGGGGCGGGGCGGGGATCTTTGCCCCCGCCGCCCTTGCCGCCGCGCCGAACCTGCGTGTCAGCGATGGGCCGCTGAGCGACGATGACCTCGCCCTGCTGCTCGACCATGCGTTGTGCCTTGCCTTCCCGTCCTGGACCGAGGGCTTTGGCCTGCCGATCGTCGAGGCGATGGCGCGGGGCTGCCCGGTCATCTCCTCGGACCGCGCCAGCATGCCCGAGATCTGCGGCCCGGCGGCGGCTCTGGCCGCGCCCGATGATCCGGGGGCCTGGCTGCGCCATATCGCGGCGCTGGCCGGATCGCCGGGATTGCGCGACGATCTGGCCGGGCGGGGCAGGGACCGGGTGGGCCTGTTCCGCTGGGCCGAGACCGCCGCCGGTTACCGTGCGCTTCTGGAGGAACCCGCCCGTCGGCTGCGGGCGCCCCCCGCCCCTCCGCCCCGGGGCAAGGTCGCGGTGGTGATCGCGACGCGCGGCCGGCCCGAGGTCGTATCGGCCACCGTGCGCCACCTGCACGCGACCCAGAGCCTGCGCCCGGAGACCATTCTCGTCTCTTGCGCCGATCCCGCCGACGCGGGCGACCTCGCGCGGCTTCCGGGGGTGCGGGTGCTGTGCGGCCCCGCCGGGCTGCCCGCGCAGCGTAACACCGCGCTTGCCGCGCTCCCGCCGGAAACCGAGATGGTGGCCTTTTTCGACGACGATTTCGTCGCCGACGCGGATTGGCTCGCGGTGGCGCTGCGCAGTTTCCGCGACGATCCGGGCCTTGTCGGGCTGACCGGCCGGGTTCTGGCGGATGGCATCAAGGGCCCCGGCATCGGCTTTGACGAGGCCCGGCGCATCGTCGCGGCGGCGGGCCCCTGCGATTGGGACTGGATCGAACCCTACAGCCCCTATGGCTGCAACATGGCCTTCCGCTGCGCCGCGATCGGCCCCTTGCGTTTCGACGAACGGCTGGTGCTGTATGGCTGGCTCGAAGACCGCGATTTCGCCGCCGCCCTCGCCCGCCGGGGTGGGCGGCTTGCGAAATGCGCCGGGGCCACCGGGGTCCATATGGGCGTCAAGGGCGGCCGGGTGAGCGGTCTGCGCTTCGGCTATTCGCAGATCGTCAACCCGCTTTACATGCTGCGCAAGGACACCATGACGGCATCGCAGGTCTGCGGTCAGGTCTTCCGCAATGTCGCAAGCAATGTCGTGCTGTCGCTGCGCCCGGAACCCTTCGTCGATCGCAAGGGCCGGCTCAGGGGCAACATCCTGGGTATTGCGGATGTGCTTCGGGGGCGCCTGGCCCCGGAACGCGCCGCGCAACTGGAAACAGGAGCAAAATGACCACGCAATGGAGCGATCCGCAACAGGATCGGCGCAATCCCATCACGCCCCCCGGTCTGCGCCCGCGGATCGCCCGGCCCGCCGCGCCCCCGGTGCACGATGGTCCGCTCGCGCTGCTTGGCGCGGTGATGACGGTCCTGCGCCGCCACCGGGTGCCGCTGGCGCTCTGGGTCGCGGGCTGCGTCCTGCTCGCGCTGCTTTACGCCCGGTCGCTGGCGCCGGTCTATACCGCCTCCGCGACGCTGATCCTGCAACCCGTGATGACCTCCGGCAGCGTTGCTCAGGATGCCGCCTCGCCGCTGATGCTGGATCTCAACCGGGTCGACAGCGAGCTTCAGGTGATCCGCTCCGAACGGCTGCAAAGCCTGGTGTTCGACGGTCTCGCGCTCGCCTCGGGGCCGGAGTTCGCCCCGCCGCCGCCCGGCCTGCTGCGGCGGCTGTTCCGGCGTGCCCCCGATGCGGCCCCCGCCGCCGAAGATACCCGCCAGCAGGTCTTTTCCCGGTTCCGCGACGGGTTTTCCTCCCGCCGGATCGGGCAATCCTATGTGATCGAGATTTCCTATTCCGCATCCAGCCCGGACCTCGCGGCGCGGGTGGCGAATGCGGCGGTCTCGGCCTATCTGCTGCAATCGGTCGCCTTCAAGGCGGGCGTCGCCAACAGCGGCGGCGAATTCGTGCAGGGGCGGCTGGATTCGCTGTCGGCCCAGGTCGAGGATGCCGCCAACGCGCTGCGGCTGGGTCGGCTGCCCGACGGGCAGATGCCCGATGCCGATGCCCGGATCATCGGGGCCGCGCTGCTGCCGCTGAGCCCGTCGGCCCCGCGCCCGAAGCTGATCGTTGCGATGGGCGGGCTGCTCGGCCTGATGAGCGGGCTGTTCGTGCTGTCGATCAGGGCCGCGCTCGACCCGCGGGTGCATCAGGGCGCGACGCTCGAACGCGAAACGGGGCTGCCCTGCCTCGCGGTGCTGCCGCCGTTGCGGGGCGTGACGGCGCCCCTGTCCGATGCGCCCTTCGCGCAGGCAATGCGCGGGCTGCGTACCGGGATCGACCTCGCCGCGATCACCGACCCGATGCAGGGCAGCCGGGTCACGGCGCTGGCCTCCTGGGCGCCCGGAACGGGGTCGGGCCTGATCTGCATGAGCCTCGCCCGGCTGGTGCAGGACGGGGGCCGGAGGGTCACGGTCGTCGATGGCGCGGAGGGCCCGGACAGCCTGAGCGCGCTTTATGCCGCCGCGCCGGTGCTGCCCGGCGCGGTGCAGGCCGTGGATGCCGAGGGCGTCGCGCTGGTGACCGCGCAGGCGCTGCGGGCCTGTTGCGGCGCGGCGATGTCCGACATCCGTGATCCCGGCCTCGCGGCGCTTCTGGAGAGCCTCCGGGCAGAGGGCGATGTGCTGCTGAACCTGCCTCCGCTGCGGGAATCGGCAGAGGCGCTGGCTCTGGCGCGGTGGGCCGATGCCGTGGTGGTGGTCGCCCCCGAACACGGCACTTTCGACGAAATCGCACAGGCCGCCGCGCAACTCGGCAAGGCCGGGGCGACCCCAATCGGCGCCGTGGTCATCCGGGCCTGAGCCGACATCCGCAAGACCACGACTTCGATTTCAGTGACGCATTTCAGCATCGGGAGGCAGCCTTGAATTTGCCAGACGTCATAACCGGCATTGCGGCGCCGTCCATACACCGGCCCGGCCTGCGCGTCGCGCTGATCCATTACTGGCTGGTGACGATGCGCGGCGGCGAAAAGGTGCTGGAATCGCTGTGCCGGATGTTTCCGGAGGCCGACATTTTCACCCATGCCTATGACCCCGGGGCGGTTTCGCCGATCATCCGCGGCCACAAGGTCACGACCACCCTGATCGGCCGACTGCCACGCCCGACGCGGCATTACAAAAGCTACCTGCCGCTGATGCCGCTCGCGCTCGAACATCTCGACCTGCGCGGCTACGATCTGGTCATCAGCAGCGAATCCGGCCCGGCGAAGGGGGTCGTCCCGGCGCCCGACGCATTGCATGTGTGCTACTGCCACTCGCCGATGCGCTACGTCTGGAACATGTACCACGACTACCGCGAGCGCAGCGGCGGGTTCACCGGCTTCGCGATGGCGCCGCTGGGACATTACATCCGCAACTGGGATGCGGCCTCGGCGACGCGGGTGGATCATTTCATCGCCAATTCCGATAACGTCCGGCGGAGGATCGAACGCTATTACCGGCGCGATGCCGCGGTGGTCTATCCGCCGGTGGCGACGACGGATTTCACGCCGCTGGCGCCAGAGGGGGCGGGCGATCACTATCTGATGGTGGGGGAACTTGTCGCCTACAAGCGCCCCGACCTCGCCGTCATGGCCTTCAACCGCCTCGGGCGGAAGCTGACGGTTATCGGTGGCGGCGAGATGCTCGACGAGATCCGCAAGATCGCCGGGCCGACGGTCACGGTGCTTGGCCCGCAGCCGTTTCCGGTGCTGCGAGAAGCCTATGCCCGCTGCCGGGCGCTGGTGTTCCCGGGCGAAGAGGATTTCGGCATCGTGCCCCTCGAAGCGATGGCAAGCGGCCGCCCGGTGCTGGCCTATCGGCGCGGCGGCGCGCTGGAGACGGTGGCCGAAGGCGTCACGGGGCTGTTCTTCGACGTCCAGTCGGAAGAGGCGATCATCGAGGGGGTGGAGCGCATGGACCGTTTCACGATCGACCAACCGGCGATCCTCGCCCATGCCGCGAGCTTCTCCGAACCCGAGTTCCGCCGCAGGATGCGCGACCTGCTTTCCGGCTGGCTTCCGGCGGGGGCATTTCCATGACGGGGGACACGATGCGGATCCTGCATGTCCTGAACCACACCAACCGGCTGAACGGCCATGTCCACGCGGCGGTGGACCTTGCCTGTGCGCAGCGCGAGGCGGGCCATGCCGTGGCCATCGCCAGCGGCGGCGGCGATTTCGATACGCTGCTGACCTCCGCCGGGGTCGAGACCATGGTCCTCGACCATCGCCGCAGGCCCGCCGTGCTCGCCGCCTCGGCACTGGCGCTGCATCGGCTCATCCGGCGCTGGCGGCCCGATGTCGTCCATGCCCATATGATGACCAGCGCGGTGCTGGCCTGGCCCGGCTGCCGGGTTGCGGGCATCCCGTTGATCACCACGGTGCACAACGCCTTCCAGAAGAGCGCGGTGCTGATGGGGCTGGGCACCCGGGTGATCGCCGTCAGCGCGGCGGTGGGGGCGTCGATGCAGGCACGCGGGATCCCGGCGTCGCGGCTCGATGTGGTGCTGAACGGCACGATCGGCTCGATCCGGCAGCGCGGGCGCGAACGCGTGCCGGTTACGCTCGACCGGCCCGTGATCCTGTTCGTGGGCGGGCTGCATCCGCGCAAGGGGCTGCCCGACCTGCTCGAAGGGTTCGACATCGCCTGGGCGCGGCACCCGGAGGCGCGGCTGTGCATCGTGGGCGACGGCCCCTTTGCCGCGGAATACCGCGCGATGGCCGGGCGGCTCGCCTGTGCGCGGGCGGTCACCTTCGCCGGGGCGCAGGCCGATCCGTTCGGCTGGATGCTGGGGGCGGATATCTTCGTGCTGCCCTCCCATGCCGATCCGGCGCCGCTGGTTCTGCCCGAGGCGCGCGAGGCCGGATGCGCGGTGATCGGCACCGATGTCGACGGCATCCCGCAGCTTCTGGGCGACGGCCGGGCCGGCATCATCGTGCCGCCGCGCGATCCGCAGGCGATCGCCCGCGCGCTGTGCGACCTGCTCGGCGCCCCCGAAACCCTGCACCGCTGGCGCGCGAACAGCCAGGCCGACATCGCAAACCTGACCATCGCCCGGGTCATGCACGAGACGAGCGACGTCTACGCCCGGGCGCTTGCCGACCGGGGAAGACCCCTCGGCGCAATCGTAATGTAGGAGGACGAGATGCCACCCATGCTGTCCCGACGCCATCTGTTGCGCGCCGCGCCCCTGCTTGCCTGTCCGGGGCTGAGCCGGGCGGACCCCGCCTTCGATCCGGAGGCGGATCCGACATTCGGGCGGCAGATCGTCTTTGACGAGTTCTTCACCGCGATCGACCCGGCCATCTGGCACGCCGGGCGCAAGGCCACGACCTTCGACGGCGGCTATTACGGGCGCTCCGCCTTTGCGCCGATCGAGGGGGCCGAGGGGGTGGTGCCCTATGCCATCGTAGACGACCCGGAGGCGGAGAACGGCCATGCGCTGCGGCTTTCGGCCTATCATATCGGCCGCCCGATGACGATGCCGGACTATTACGGCAACGAAGACCCGGAATTCCAGTGGGTTTCCGGCAATCTGCAAACCGCGCGTTCCGACGGGACGATCCTGCGCGGCTGGCGGCGCGGCTATTTCGAGACCCGGATGCGGATGCCCCTGCATCCCCTCACCTGGTCCGCGTTCTGGATGATGAATGGCAACAGCATCCTGACCCCGCGCACCAGCATCGAGATCGACGTGATCGAGCACAAGGGCTTTGAGCCGCACCTTTATGGCGCCTACCTGCACGAATGGGGCCAGCCGGGCGAACACCACGAGGGCGCCGGCGTGCCGGTTGAGCCAGACCTGAGCCGGGGCTATCACCGCTATGGCGTCCTGCTCACCCGCAACCGCTGCCAGGTCTATTTCGACCGGCGGCCGATCCGTGCGCCCTTCACCGGCAAGCCGCTGGTCTGGGTGATCAACCGCTCCGTGGAGATGGACATGGACAACGACACCTTCTGGCCATTGCTGACGCTGGCTCTGCTCAGCGATGTCAGCTACCCCGATCCCCTGCGCGACCAGGACCGGGAAGCGCATCTGCATATAGATTACTTCCGTGTTTTCGCCTGAGCCCCCGCGCGGGATGCGCGACATGGCCGCAACGCCGGACCTGTCCGGGAAACCCGGAGGATGCAGGATGACCGGCGCAGAACACCGGGGCCATATGGCGCCGCTGAATGTCGCGATGCTTCTGAGTTGTACCAGTTTCGAGGGGTTCTTCGGCAATGTCCTCGGTCAGTCGCGCCAGCGCTATCTCGACACCTACCGCGGCGATTGGGCATGGTATTATGCCGCCGGTCTGCGGCAGAACGGAGTGGCGCCGGTGTTGTATGTTCCCGCGCTGAACGAAAGCGGACGCCACGAGACAGACACGGGGATCGCGGTGCGGTTCCTGCCGCTCGCGCGCTGGTACCGGCCGTTCGAACGGGTCTGGCTCAAGCGCCTGCTGCGCCAGAGCCGCTATGCGCTTTACGCCGACGAACGGCTCAACGCCCACGCCCTGATGGCGCCGCTGCGGGCGGCGCTGGCCGAGGACCGGATAGATCTGCTCTATGTCCAGGAATACTGGAGCGGGCGGTTCGATCATCTCGTGCATCGCGCGGGCATTCCCGTCGCGGGCGCCGATCACGGCGGGCTGGCCGCGACGGCGATGACGGGGTTCAAGCGGCCCGCCTTCGCCCGGGCCGCGGTGCTCTACAGCCAGACCCCGGACGAATGCGCCTCGGTTCGCGAATGGGGCGGTGTGCCGACGCTTCAGCCGAATGGCTGCGACACCGCCTTCTTCTGCCCCGACCCGGCGGTGCAGCGCAGCAAGACGATCCTGACCATCGCGCGGCTGACCAACCGGCAAAAGCGGATCAGCGACCTGATCGACGCGCTGGCGCGGCTGCCACGGGACTGGACGCTCGACATCGTGGGCACCGGGCCGGACCGGGGAATGCTGGAGCGGCAGGTGGCCCGTCTGGGTCTGGGCGGGCGGGTCCGGTGGCACGGTTTTCTCGGGCGCGAAGCGGTGCGCGAGCGGCTGCGCCGCTGCGGCGTTTATGTGATGGCCTCCTCGAACGAAGCGGTGGCGATCGCCGCGCTCGAAGCCATGGGCTGCGGCTGCGCCATGGTGCTCAGCCGGATCCGCGCGTTCGAGCATCTGGTGCAGGACGGTATCAGCGGGCGGCTGGTGCCGGTCCGCGATCCGGATGCCCTCGCCGCCGCGATCGAGGAAGGCTGGGTCCATCGCGAGATCTGGGGGCAGGCGGCGACGCATCGGGTGCGCACCCGTTTCGATACCCGGTTGCTGTATGGCGACCTTGCGCAATCGCTGCGGCAGGCCGCGCATGCCGGGTGACGGATCGCCCATGGCAATGAGCCGCCCCTACACGGCGCCGCATCCTTCGGAAAGGCCCCGGCCATGTTGACAATGCGGACGATGCGGGGGGCGGCGTGGCTGGTGCTGTCGCGCTTCGTCGGGCGGCTGATTGATTTCGTCACCCTGATCGTTCTCGCGCGGATCCTGACGCCGGCCGATTTCGGCCTGACCGCGCTGGCGGCAAGCCTGATCGCCATTGTGGACATGGTGCTGGAAGTGCCGATCCTTCAGGCGCTCCTGCGGCGGCAGGTGTTCGACAAGTCGCATCTGGACACCGGCTTCACCATCAACCTGCTGCGCAGCCTGCTGGTCGCGCTGGTCATCGTGGCGGCGGCCTGGCCCTTTGCCCGGGCCTATGCGGACATGCGCCTGGTGCCGGTGCTGGCGGTGCTGGCGATCGGGCCGATCGCGCGGGGGCTGGCCAGCCCGGCGATGGTGACCTTCGCGCGCGACCTGAAATTCCACCAGACCTTCATCGTCGAGCTGACCGGCAAGATCTGCGCCTTCGGGCTTGCCGTCGCGCTGGTGCTGAACGGGGCGGGATACTGGGCGATCGTGGCGAATTCGGTGATGGCGGCGGTGATGGGCGCGGTCGCCTCCTATATCCTCGCGCCCTATCGTCCGGCGCTGTCTCTGTCGCGGTTCTCGGATTTCTCGCGGTTCACGGGCTGGTTCAGTTCGGCGCAGATCGTTTCCGCCGTCAACTGGCAGCTCGACCGCATCCTGCTCGGCCGCTATGTCGACAAGGGCACCTTCGGCCAATATGTGCTGGCCAGCGACCTTGCCGTATTCCCTACGCAAAGCGTGATCGGCCCGGCCATGCAATCGGTGATGGCGGCATTTTCGGCGATCAACGCGGATCCGGGGCGGATGCGCCAGGCCTTTCTCAAGGCGGTGCGCCTCGTGATGCTGGTGTCGGTGCCGGTCTGCCTTGGCATCTCGATCACGTCGGACCTGATCGTGGCGATCCTGCTCGGGCCGAACTGGCACCGGGCGGCGGACCTGCTGGGGATGATTTCGCTCGCGGTGCTGCCGGTGCCCTATTACCAGACGCTGCATTCGTTCTGTCTGGCGCTGGACCGGCCGGCGATGCTGCTGCGGATCAGCATGATCGAACTGCTGCTGCGGCTGGGGCTGGTCTCGGCAGGGCTATGGTTGTTCGCGCTGGAGGGCGTGGTCTGGGCCCGGCTCCTGCTCGCGGCGGCGATGGCGGTGGTCTACATGCTCCATGTGCGCCACCTAGCGCAGATCGGCCTGCGCCAGCAGATCGGCAATGTCTGGAAGGTGGCGGCGGCCACGGCGCTGATGGTGGCGGCGGCGGGCACGCTGCGCCACCTGCTCGCCCCGATGGCGTTGCCCGCCACCGTCGAACTAGCCGCGACGGCCGCCACCGGCATTGCGGTCTATGTCGCGGGGCTGGCGCTTCTCGGCGTCAGGCTCGCGCGGGGGGCGGGGCGCTTTGCGCTCCATGACCGCTGGTTGTGAGGGCTACTGGCCGACCGGCGCCGGGGGCTCCAGGCTGACCTGAAGCACATCGCCCGGTTGCAGCAGGGTGGACGGGTCCACCACGGCGGTCACCGGACCCTGCGGGCCCTGCCGCACCAGCCGATAGCCCGGGACGATACCGGCGCCGCCCACCATCGCCTCCTGTCCGCGCTGCATCGCCGCCTGAAGCAACTGCCCCACCGTCTGCATGCGGTGCCGGTTCTGTTCAAGCTGCGCGCGGGTTTCGGCCGCCCCGTCGAGCGCGGCCTTGCGATAGCCCGCGCGCAGATCGACTTCGGCCCTTTCGGTATCCGCAAGGCTCTGCTGCGCGCGCAGGCGGGACACCTGCACATCAAGCAGCACGCTCTGCACCGACATCTGCGAGTTCTCCGAGGAGATCAGCCCCCGGGCGGTGCCCAGACCACGATCGCGCAACCCGATGTTGAGTTCATGCTCCTCGGTGAAGAGGGCAAGCTGGCGCTCCAGCGTGCGGGTCTTTTCGTCCAGCGAAACCAGTTCCGCGCGCAGCAGCCGTTTCGATTCACCAAGCGCCGAAAGGCCGGTGTCCAGCGCCTCGCGGTTGGCGGCGAAGCGCTGCGCCTCCCCGCGCAGCGCGGCCTCGACCCGGGGGTCGTCGTGGCGTGCGGTCAGCGCCTCGGGGACGGTCGGCGCCAGGTCGGCCTCGGCCTCGAACCGCGCCAGCCGGGCTTCCAGCATCAGCACCTGCGCATCGCGTTCGTTCAACTCGCCCCGCGCGCTGATGATGTCGCGTTCGGTCCCGGCGATGTCGATCGCGCGCAGGAACCCCTGCGCGACGCTGACGGCCTGCAACACCGTCAGACCGGGCTCGAAATCGTATTTCCCGGGCTGCTGCACCGCGCCCATGATGAAGAACGGCCGATAGCCGATCACCTCGACCGCGGCCGAGGGCTCCTCCGAGAGGTTGGCGGTTTCCTTCAGCATGGCGCGGATCCGCGCGGCGAGTTCGACCGTGGTGACCCCCGCGGCCTCCAGCCGGCCGATGATCGGCAACGACAGCGCGCCATCCGCGCCCACCGAGAATTCGCCGGTGAGGGGATCCCAGCGATAGGCCTCCCCGGTGCTGCGCCGAAGCGAATGGACCCGCACCATCACCCGGTCCTGCGGCCCGAGCAGATATTGCCCGGCCTGCGCGGCGGGCAGCGGCTGCTGGGCCATGCCGGGCGGGGCCAGCGCGAGGAGGGTCACAATCAGGCCGGCGGCAATGCGTTTCATGTCGGTCCACTCCTGTCTGGACGGGATGAGCCGGCGCGGGGAGGGGAGTCGCATCCGGAGGAGAAGGTCATGGTATCAGCGCGGCGCCATCATGACGCGCAGAAAACCACGCATCGAGCGGCTCCCGGCCTTTAGCCGATAGGCAAGCAGCGGCTGCGACCGCCGGTTCGGCAGGATCGTCGCGAGAAGGAAGAACGCCGCCAGCGCGCCCCGGACCCGTGGCGAACGCGGATCGCGCCACAGCGCGCCGAGCAGCCGCCCCATGTCGGTGAGGGATGGGCGTTCGCCGCGCGCCATCCGGGCATGGAATTCTGTTTCCAGGAAGAAATATGTGTCCTGCGGCCGGACCAGCCGATGGCCGAGGCCCTGCCGGTCGAGGATGCGGCGCAGATGGTCCATGCGGGCGACGAAACGCTTCAGATCACGTTCCAGCGTGGCCGCCTGCGGCAGTTGACCCAGACCGGAATCGTTGCGACCGTGGATCCGGTAGCGCCCGAGTTCCTCCGACAGGCTCAGGACGTCGCCATAGAAGGGCGCGGCGAACAGGATCGCGCCATCGACGAAGCTGTCGTAATCGGCCTCGCGCAGGATCTCGCACAGGTCGCGGCGGAAGACATTGCCCGAGGTGGGCGGGCTGGTATAGACGCCCTGACGCAGCACCAGACGTTGCAGCCCGTCGCGGTCGCGAAAATCCTCCAGCGCCGGAATCCCCGGGCTGATGACCGCGCCATCGGCGTCAATCCGCGTCAACGGGAACTGGAGCTTGGCGATATCCGGGTCGAGACAATCGAGAATCCGGGCCACCGCGCCGGGCGCGAGTTCGTCATCGGCATCGAGAAACAGCACGAAGGGCGCGCGCGTCCGGTCCAGCCCGAAAAGACAGGCGGCGCGCGCACCGGAGTTGGCGATCCGGTGACAGGGCACGCCGCTGCGGGAAATCACCTGCCACGAGTTCGTCGGTCGATCCGTCGTCAACGACGACGAGTTCCACCGCATCGCAGAGTTGCGTGACGACGCTTTGAATCGCCCGACCGACATATCTTTCATAATTGAAGCAGGGAATGACAATTGCCAACTGCGGTTCCACCCGCCCCGGCGCCGCGTCGGCAGCACCCAGGGATAAATCACGGATCATCGTCATTCCTTCTCTCCGCGCAGGAATTGTTTTTAGAAACTCTGTGAAATCTTCAAATTGATTGAGCCGTATGATGCCAGATGACGCGATGGCCCCGCCTGTCCGGAAAGGAAAACGCGCTGCATCTGCAAATACTGTGCCGGTCCGCAGAGATTTGGGCAATAGTTTATGCGCGGAATGGGCGGGAAGATGCTGATGCCGGACATTCCGCGATCAAGCCCGGGGCCGCGCGACGCCACCAGGTTCCCGGATCATCTCCCGCAGATGAGAGGGTTATGGCCCCGCGGGCACCCGCCGTAGCGGGTGGCAATCCTTCCGGCGGCCCGATCCCGCCCCGGCGTCGCAGGGAGTGGAGGTCTGAACCCCCTGTCTTTCAACGCGCTTCTGAGTCAGTCGGCACCCTAACCCGGCCGATCAGCGCCCTTTGCCTGCGGCCAACGCTCGGCAGGGCGATCCGAGGCGCGGCGCGGGGGGGCCGTGACCGGCTGTCCATCGCGGCGCCGCAGGGATTGGTCTTGATCCGCGCGGTCGCGCCGAGCCCAATGAGGGAGCGGATCGGCATCATCGGCGGCAAGGGCCGGGAAAACTGTTTCAGCGCCCGTAAATTGATGAGGATGTTCCACCGAAAGACGGTCGAGATCGAATCTCAATGCCTGAAGCAGGCGATTCAGAGGCACAACAGGACCGGTCATCAGGCCGGAAAGACACGCGCCGGGTTCGCCATGCAGGAAAAAGACAAGTCGCGCCCGACTCCCGTGGGCGACTCTTCTCGGACCGGATGATGCACCGTCATAAATGACTATTTCCGCCCAGATTCCGCATCGGGCGCTGGATCCGATCCGCCGGGGGACGATTATAATTGACGTCCGGCCTCCCTGAGGCAGGGGAGCTGGTCGCGATGCCGCCATCCCGCTGAACGGTCCGGATTACATGCGTTCCGATTTTGCCACGGGATGCGCGAAACCGACACGCGGGATTGCCCGTCGCGCGTGGCCGGTCCTGCGATGGGGTGTCGTTTCAGGCAGCTTCAGTCGTCGCGACGTAGCGTTGAGGCCGAGGCGACGATGGGCGCGATCCTTCCGCAGCGAGAGACTCACGGATCCGCCCGCCAGAAAACCTCCGGCTCAAATATCTGGGAAACGGCGTTAATTTTCCGTGGACAGAAATCCGGACACATGCCATCCTTTGCAAGGAATTCCAAATATACCTCTGCGCAGATCCGGACTTTAGCCGATTGCCTCATGTAATTGGCGCGGGCTTCCGAATCCTCCCCTGTTCGGCGCCTGCGGAAGATTTCACATTATAAGCCACAGAATTTTCTGGAAAATCAGCCATCAGTTTAAAGGCATATCAACCCCTGATTGAATCTGGAGAGGATTGTGTTGAAGATCCTTGTAACCGGAAACATGGGCTATGTCGGCCCGTCCGTTTCGCGCCATTTGCGCTCTGCCCACCCGGAGGCGGTGATCCACGGTTTCGATACCGGGTATTTCGCCCATTGTCTGACAGGTGCGGAATTTTTGCCGGAAACCGCGTTGGATGCGCAGTTTTTCGGCGATGTCCGGCATTTCCCGGTTCAGATGCTGAAAGGCTATGATGCGGTGGTGCACCTCGCCGCGATCTCCAACGACCCGATGGGGCATCGTTTCGAGCAGATCACCCTGGACATCAATCAAACCGCCTCGGTGACGCTTGCCCGGGCCGCGGCGCGGGCGGGGGTCGGGCATTTCGTGTTTGCGTCGAGTTGCAGCGTCTATGGCATCGCCGAGGGCGGGCCGCGCCGGGAGGGCGATCCCCTCAACCCGATTACCGCCTATGCGCGTTCCAAGATCGGCACGGAAACCGCGCTGGCCGGGATCGAGGGCGATATGGTCGTCACCAGCCTGCGCTTCGCCACCGCCTGCGGCATGTCGGACCGGGTGCGGCTGGACCTTGTGCTCAACGATTTCGTGGCCTCGGCGCTGGCGACGGGGCGGATCACGGTCCTGTCGGACGGCACGCCGTGGCGGCCGCTGATCGACACCGCCGACATGGCGCGGGCCATCGGCTGGGCGATCACGCGGGACGCCGGAACCGGAGGCCGGTGCCTGTCCGTCAACGCCGGTTGCGACGGCGGCAACTATCAGGTCCGGCATCTGGCCGAGGCGGTGGCCGCGGCGATCCCCGGCGCCACCGTCAGCATCAATACCGATGCCCCCGCCGACAGCCGGTCTTACCGGGTTGATTTCGGCCTGTATCGCGCGCTCGCGCCCGATCATCAGCCGGTGGTGACGCTGGCGGACTCGATCGCGGGGCTGAAGGCCGGGCTGACCGGCATGGGCTTCGCCGATGCCGGGTTCCGCGCATCGCAGATGATCCGCCTGCGGGTTCTGGAGGCGCATCGCGCCGCCGGGCGGCTGGATGCGGATCTGTTTTGGCAAGACGGGAGGCAGGCATGAAGGTCGCGATCCTGGCCGGAGGGTTCGGCACCCGGCTCAGCGAGGAAACCCAGATCCGCCCGAAGCCGATGGCGGAAATCGGCGGCCGGCCGATCCTGTGGCATATCATGAAGATCTACGCCCATCACGGGCTGACGGATTTCGTCATCCTGGGCGGCTACAAGGTTGACTTCATCCGCGACTATTTCCTGCGCTATCGGGCCGCGCACAGCGATTTCACCATTGATCTTGCCACGGGCGAGGTCGAATGGCTCGAAGTGCGCACCGAGAACTGGCGGGTCACGGTGCTCGATACCGGGCAGGAGTCGCTGACCGGCGGGCGGCTTTTGCGGGCGCGCAGGTATCTCGAAGGCGGGACGTTCTGCCTGACCTATGGCGATGGGGTCAGCGACGTGGACATCGGCGGGGCGATCCGCAGCCACCGCGCGGGCGATGCCTGGTGCACCCTGACCGCCGCCATCCAGCCCGGCCGCTACGGCGTGGTGCAGATCGCCGAAGACAGGCGAACCATCCTCGGCTTCGGTGAAAAGCGCGCGGGGGACGGCGGGCTGATCAACGGCGGGTTCTTCGTCTGCGAACCCGAGGTCTTCGACCTGATCGACGGCGACCGCACGACCTGGGAGGCCGAGCCGATGGAACGGCTGATCGAACGCGGCAAGCTCGCCTGCCATATCCACGAAGGGTTTTGGCAGAGCATGGACACGTTGCGCGACAAGCATGTGCTGGAGGCCGCCTGGGCCAGCGGCGCGGCGCCCTGGAAAATCTGGCGCGACTGAAAGGGGACCGGCATGATCATCGTGGATACCGCACTGAAGAAACACGCGGCACAGGGCCGGAGCATTGCCGTCGCCATCGTCGGGGCCGGGATGCAGGCGCGCGCGCTGGCCCGGACGATCGAAGTCTCGACGCCGGGGATGCGGGTGGTGGCGGTGGCGAACCGCAGCCGGGCCAATGGTGAGGCCGTATTCGGCGACATGGGCATGGTGCCGGTCTGGTGCGAGACGGCGCAGCAGATCGGCGAAACCATCGCCGCCGGCGGGCGGGCGGTGACGGGGGATCCCGTCCTGCTCGGCGCCGCAAAGGGGATCGACGCGGTGGTCGAGGCCACCGGCGCGCTCGAATTCTCGGCCCGCGCGGTGCTGGCCGCGATCGAGGGTGGCAAACACCCGATCCTGGTGAATGCCGAACTCGACGCCACCGTCGGCCCGATCCTGAAACGCAAGGCGGATGCGGCCGGGCTGACCTATACCGCGGGCGACGGCGACCAGCCGGGCGTGGCGGGCAACCTGCTGCGCTTCGTCGAGGGGATCGGCGTGCGCCCGGTTCTGGCGGGCTCGATCAAGGGCCTGCACGATCCCTACCGCAACCCGCAGACGCAGGTCGCCTTTGCCGCGAAATGGGGAATGCTGCCCTCGACGGCGGCCTCCTTTGCCGATGGCACCAAGATCTCCATCGAACAGGCGCTGATGGCCAACAGCCGCGGGCTGCGGGTCGCGCGGCGCGGCATGACCGGGCCGGATTTTTCCGGCGGCGACCCCTATGCGCCGCTGGTGCCGCTCGACGAAGCGGTCAAGGCGCTGTTTCCGGTGCTGGACGACCATCTGGCGGCGGGCGGGCCGGGGATCGTGGATTATGTGATCGGCGCGCGGCCGAACCCGGGGGTCTTCGTGCTCGGCACCATCGAGGATCCGGTGCAGCGCCACCAACTGGCCTATTACAAGCTCGGTCCCGGACCCTATTACCTGTTCTACACGCCCTATCACCTGTGCCATTTCGAGGTGCCGTCCTCCATCGCGCGGGCCGTTCTGTTCGGGGATGCGACGCTGGCGCCGCAGGGTGCGCCCACCGTCGCCGTCGCCGCGCTGGCCAAGAAGGATCTGGAACCGGGAGAGACCATCGCCGAACTGGGCGGGTTCGAGGTCTATGGCGTTCTGGAGAACATCGAAACCCTGCGCGCCGAAAACCTGATCCCGCTCGGCATCGCCATCGGCGGCAAGGTCAGGCGGAGGGTTGCCAGGGACGCGCCGATCACCTTCGCCGATGTCGACCTGCCGCCCGGGCGGCTGATCGACCGGCTTTATGCCGAGCAGGAAGCCCTCTACGCGCCCGAAACCGGGGAGGTGGTCCCGTGATCTTCCATGAAACCACGCTCAAGGACGCGATGCTGATCGACCCGGAGCCGCGCGGCGACGACCGTGGCTTTTTCGCCCGGATGATGTGTCGCGCGGAATTCTCCCGCCACGGGCTGATCGGGGATTTCGTGCAGCACAACATGTCGGTGTCGCGGCTGCGCGGCACGGTGCGCGGCTTGCATTTCCAGCGCGGCACCGATGTCGAGGCGAAGCTGGTGCGCTGCCTGAACGGGGAACTCTACGACGTGATCGTGGATCTGCGGGGCGGTTCGCCCACCTATCTGCGCCACGAGGGGTTCGTGCTGACCGCCGAAAGCCGGCGCATGCTCTATGTCCCGCCGGGCTTCGCGCATGGGTTCCAGACCCTGACCGACGATTGCGAGGCGTTCTATGCCGTCAGCGCCGCCTATGCCCCGGCCTCCGAAGGCGGGCTGCGCCATGACGACCCGCTGCTGGGGATTGCCTGGCCGCTTCCGGTCACCGTTCTGTCGCCGAAGGATGCGTCCTGGCCGCTGCTGCGCCCGGACAGCCCGGCGCCCTTTTGATGCCGCCCGCGCGGGATGTTCTTATTCATGGTGGTGTGCAATGACACAGGATCTTGACAGACGGTTTCTCGTTCTCGGACGCTGCGGCGACAAATCGCTGCATCGGGAGTGGATTGCGGACCGCTCCTGTCCGCGCAACTGGGATCTTCAGATCAATTCCTACGCGAAGGACCAGAGCACCTGTCAGGACGGCGACCTGCCGACGGTCTTCGACTATGGCACGAAATGGGACAGTATCGCGCGCCACCTGCGGGCGCGGCCAGAGCTGCTGGACCGCTACGACTACGTCATGCTGCCCGACGACGATGTGCGGATCGGGGCGGGCGACATCAACCGGCTGTTCGAGATCGCCGTGGAGCATGACCTGACGATCGCGCAGCCGGCCATGACGGCGGACAGCTACCTGTCCTATCCGATCCTGCTGCGGATGCCGTGGTTCAAGCTGCGCTACAGCACCTTTCTCGAATCCATGGCCTGCTGCATCAAGTCCTCCTACCTGCGTCGGCTGCTGCCGATGTTCGAGCGGCACTTCACTGGCTGGGGGACGGATCTGGTCTGGGCCATACTGATGCCCGATCCGGCCTTTCGCGCCGCGATCGTCGATGCCGTGCCGATGACCCACACCCGCCCGCTTTATACCGGACCGCTCTACGATTCCTATGCCACGGGGGTGGATCCGCGCGCGGAGATCCGGAACGTCACGGGGGCCTTTGAAAACATGCCCCCGGGGATGCAGGTCTATGGCGGCTACCTGACCAACGGGCGCCGGGTCGGGCCGGTCGCGGCACGGGTGCTGAACGCTGCGGGGATGTTTTCGGTCGGGCTGCGGTCGCGGGCGCCGGTGGCTGCGGCGCGGGCGGGGCTGGGGCTGGGGCTGCGCGCCATCGCGCGGATCGGCTACCTGCCGGAACAGTTGCGCCCGATCTCCGGTTCGGACTTCGAGAGCCTCGGCCTGTTTCGCCCCGCCGACGCACAGGGCGGCCCGATCTCCCGGGTCGGTCGGGGATGAAGGCGCTGCGACATCCGCGACGGGATCGGGCGGGGCGCGAATGAAGCCTCATTCCCCCCTTGGATAGCGCTTGTTTTCCTCAAGAACGTTGAGGTCCATGTGGTTGCGCATATAGCGTTCCGACGCCTTTTGCAGCGGCTGGTAGTCCCAGGGGAAATAGGCGCCGTTGCGCAGGGCCTCATATACCACCCAACGCCGGGCCTGACTTTCGCGCACCTCGCCGTCATAGGCCGCCAGATCCCAACGCGCCTCCATCTGCGCCCGCAGGCGGGCAAGCGTCTCGGGCGCGGTGTCGGCGCGGTTCACCCGCTCCTGCGGGTCTTCGGCCAGATTGAACAGCATCGGCGCATCGGCGTTGCACAGCGTCAGCTTCCACTCACCCTCGCGCAGCGCGACCATCGGCGTCACCGTGCCCTCGGCGGCATATTCCATCGGTACCGGCCCGCGCGTGCCCTGCCCGGTGGCGAGCGGCGTCAGATCCTCGCCATCGGTCCAGCGCGCGAGCGACCCGATGTCCAGCCCCGCCAGCGCCGCGACCGTGGGCACCACATCGAGCGTCGAGACCGGCGTGTCGATCCGGCGCGGCGTCCAGCCCGGCGCAGACACCATCAGCGGCACCCGCGCCGAACCCTCGAAAAAGCTCATCTTGAACCACATCCCGCGCTCGCCCAGCATGTCGCCGTGGTCGGAGACGAAAAGCACGATCGTATCCTCCGCCATCCGGCCGCGCTCCAGCACGTCGAGGATTTCGCCGATCTTTTCGTCCACATAGGAGATATTGGCGAAATAGCCCCGGCGGGCGCGGCGGACATCCTCGGGCCGGATGTTGAAATTGCGGAAGTCGCAGGCCTCCAGCAGGCGTTGCGAATGGCTGTCCTGTTCGTCGAACGGGATCGCGGGGGTTTCGGGATCCAGCGCCGGGCAATCCTCATACAGATCCCAGAACCGGCGCCGCGCGACATAGGGGTCATGCGGATGGGTAAAGCTGACGGTCAGGCACCAGGGCCGCTCGTCCAGCCGGCGCGACAGATCGTAAAGCTTCTGCGTGGCGTTGAAGGCAACCTCGTCGTCATATTCCATCTGGTTGGTGATCTCGGCCACGCCCGCCCCAGTGACGGAGCCGAGGTTGTGATACCACCAGTCGATCCGCTCGCCCGGTTTGGTGTAATCGGGCGTCCAGCCGAAATCGGCGGGATAGATGTCGGTGGTCAGCCGTTCCTCGAACCCGTGCAGCTGATCGGGGCCGACGAAGTGCATCTTGCCCGACAGCACGGTGTGATAGCCCGCGCGCCGCAGGTGGTGGGCATAAGTCGGAATGTCGCTGCAAAACTCGGCCGCATTGTCATAGACCCGGGTGCGGCGCGGCAACTGCCCGGACATGAAGCTCGCGCGCGCGGGGGCGCAAAGGGCGCTCGCGGTATAGGTATTGGCGAAGCGCACCGAACGCGCGGCCAGCGCCCTGAGGTTCGGCGCATGCAGGAAATCGGCCGGACCATCGGGGCACAGGGTGCCGTTGAGCTGGTCCACCATCAGGATCAGGATATTCGGACGGGTCATCGCGTTCACAGTCCAAGCGCCGCCTTGACAGCCGGTTCCGCGGGCTGGCCGTCCAGCGTGGTCACCCCGTTCAGCCAGGGCGTCAGCGCCGCCGGATGGGCCTTCAGCCAGGCGGCAGCGGCGTCCTTCGCATCGGTCCCGCTCAGAATATCGCCCATCAGCGCGTTTTCCATATCCAGATCAAAGGTCATCTGGCCGAACAGCTTCGCCGCGTTCGGGCAGGCTTCCGGCCAGCCTTTGCGCGCCAGCGTATAGACCTCGGCGCCGCCATAATCCGGGCCGAAATAGTCATCGCCGCCCGACAGATAGGTGATGCTGAGCTGCGTGTTCATCGGATGCGGCGCCCAAGCCAGGAAGACGATCGGCTTGCCTGCCTTTTCCGCCCGCGCGACCTGCGCCAGCATCGCCTGTTCGCCCGATTCCACCAGTTCCCAATCGCCCAGCCCGAATTTCCCATCTTCGATCATCCGGGCGATGGACTGGTTCGCCGGGGCGCCGGGTTCGATGCCGTAGATCTTGCGCTCAAAGGCATCGGCATGGGCGGCAAGGTCGGCGAAGTCATGGACGCCCGTTCCCGCCGGAACCGCCAGCGTGAACTTCGCCCCCGTCAGGTTCTTATTCAGAACCTCGATCGCATCCGCCGCCTTCAGATCCGTGATGAAGGCCGCCTGCGCGGGCATCCAGTTGCCCAGAAATACGTCGATCTCCTTGTTTTTCATCGAACTCATAGCCGATCGGCACCGACAGCAGCTTGATGTCCGGCGCATAGCCCAGGGCCTCAAGCACCACCTGCGCCACGCCATTGGTGGCGTTGATGTCGGTCCAGCTGGGGTCCGACAGGCGCACGGTCTTGCACGACGCGTCATCCGCCGCCTGCGCCGCCGTAGCCCCCAACACAAGCGCCACCAGAAGGGTTGCTGTCCGTTTCATGTTCCATCTCCCTGTCGGATCGTCTTACTTATTACATAAATTCGGAGAAGATACTTCCGTTTAGCGGGATTTTTACAGGCGTCTTCCACCGTCATGACCGGTGCGGGGGAAACAGTCCTATTGTTGACTATATTTATCATAAATTGTAAGGGGCTACCTAAGGCCCTTCGCGGGCCTGTTCAATATGAGGAAGACCATGCTTAGTTTTGCCACGGCGGGCCGCCGCGCCCTTGCCATGACGGTTGCCTGCTGCGTGCTTGCCGGTGCCGCCTTTGCCGATGAAAAAACCATCACCGACATCATGGAGCGGGAGGTCACGCTGGACCTGCCGGCCAAGCGGGTCTTCCTGGGCTTCTACTATCCCGATTACCTCGCCGTCGGCGGGGTCGAGAAGCTTCGACAAGGTTGTCGGCTTCTCGCGCGAGGTCTGGGAAGGCTGGACCCCGGCGCAATGGGATCTGTATCGCGCGGCGATGCCGCAATTGGAACAGCTTCCCGATGTGGGCGAGGTCGAGGCGGGAACCTTCTCGGTCGAAAAGCTGCTGGCGCTGAACCCCGAGGTCGCGGTGCTGGCGGAATGGCAATACATGGCGCTCGGCCCCGATGTGGACCGGATCGAGGAAGCCGGGATCAAGGTCGTTGTCGTGGATTACAACGCCGAGACGCTGGAACGCCATCTGGCCTCGACCCGGCTGTTCGGCGAGATCACCGGCCAGACCGCGCGCGCCGAGGAGATTGCCACGGTCTATGAAACCGCCGTCGAGACCGTTCAGAAACGCATCGCCGATGCGGGCCGTCCGAAGCCGCGCCTTTATGCCGAATTCGGCAACAAGGGGCCTGCGGAATACAGCATCACCTATGGCAAGAACATGTGGGGCGGGCTGGCCGACATGGCCGGGGCCGACAACATCGCCAAACCCTTCGTGGAATGGTGGGGGCCGATGAACCCCGAACAGGTGCTGGCCTCGAAGCCGGAGGTCGTCCTGATCGCCGGGCGCGAGACCGAGCTGAAGAAGAACGCCGAGGCGATGGTCATGGGTGTCGGCATCGACAAGGCCGAGGCCGCCCGCCGCCTCGAAGGCTTTACCAAACGCGCCGGCTGGGACCAGCTTCCGGCGGTGCAGAACGGTCAGGTCTACGGCGTCTACATGGGGGCCTCGCGCACCATCCTCGATTTCACCATGGTGCAGTTCATCGCCAAGGCGCTCTATCCCGACCTGTTCGCGGATCTGGACCCGCAGGCGGAATACATCGGCTTCTACAAGAAATACCTGCCGATCGTGCCGGAGGGCACCTTTACCCTGAAGCTGGGCGAATGATGTGAGCCGGTCCGAGAGCTTTGCCTCGGCCATTGCCGACCAGCGCCGGAGTGAGTTCCGGCGTTGGCGCATCGTGGCGGGGTTCGCGGTGATCTGCGTCGTCAGCCTGGTGCTGGACGTGGCGACGGGGCCATCCATGCTGCCGCTGCGCGAGGTGCTGGCGGCGCTCGCCTTCCGCGAGGGGGTGGAGCCGATGACTCTGGTCATCGTCCATGACCTGCGCCTGCCGATGGCGCTGATGGCGCTGGTGGTGGGTGCGGCGCTCGGCGTCGGCGGGGCAGAGATCCAGACCCTGCTGAACAACCCGATGGCCAGCCCCTATACGCTGGGCCTTGCGGCCGCGGCGGGGCTGGGCGCGTCGCTGGTGATCGCCTTCGGCACCTTCGGGCTGCCGCTCGCCGTGGCGGTGCCGGTGGGGGCGTTCGTGGTCACCATGATCGCCTCGTCGATCCTGTTCGGGCTGGCGTCACTGCGGCGGATTTCGTCGTCGATGCTGGTGCTGGCGGGGATTTCGCTTCTGTTCCTGTTCCAGTCGATGCTGTCGCTGGTGCAATATCTGTCGGCCCCCGAGGTCAGCCAGCAGATCCTGTTCTGGCTCTTCGGCAGCCTGACCAAGGCGACCTGGGCGAACCTGTCGGTGACGACCGTGGTCACGGTCGCCTGCGTCCTGCTGCTGTTCCGCGATGCGTGGAAGCTGACGGCGCTGAAGCTCGGTGAATCGCGGGCGGCGTCGCTGGGCGTGAACGTGGCACGGCTGCGCTTCACCACGCTGGTGATCGTCGCGGTGATGACGGCGACGGCCATCGCCTTCGTGGGCATCATCGGCTTCGTCGGGCTGGTGGCGCCGCATGTCGCGCGGATGCTGCTCGGCGAGGATCAGCGCTTCTTCCTGCCCGGGGCGATGATGGCGGGGGCGGCGTTCCTGTCGGTGGCCTCGGTGCTGTCGAAGGTCATCATCCCCGGGGCGCTGTTCCCGGTGGGGATCGTCACCTCCTTCGTCGGCGTGCCGTTCTTCTTCTGGATCATGCTGAGGGCGAAATGAGTGCGCTGGAGATTCACGGCCTGACCCTGATGCGCGGGCAGACCTGCACCGCGCGGGATGTCTCGCTCCGCTTCCGGCCCGGTGCGGTGAACGCGATCCTGGGGCCGAACGGCACCGGGAAATCCTCGCTGATCAAGGCGATGTTTGGCGAGTTGACGCCGAAGGCCGGGCGCATCACGCTGGGCGATCAGGTGTTGAACCGGCGCAACCTTTACCGCTGGCGCGGGGTCATCGGCTACATGCCGCAGGACACCGGGATCGAGGCGGCGCTCTCCACGCTGGACGTGGTGCTGCTGGGCCGGATGGATGCGCTGCACATGCATATCGGCGATGACGACCTGCATGCGGCGCTGTCGGCGATGCGCGCCGTCGGCATCGACCATCTGGCGCAGCGCGACGTGCAGAGCCTGTCGGGCGGGCAGCGGCAGCTGGCGCTGTTCGCGCAGGTGATGCTGCGCGATCCGCAGGTGCTGCTGCTCGACGAACCCGTCAGCGCGCTGGACATGCACCATCAGATGGTGTTGCTGGAACATGTCCGCGCCGAGACCCGCGCCCGCGGCCTGATCACCGTGATGGTGCTGCATGACCTCAGCCTCGCGGCGCAGTTCGCCGATCGGATCACGCTGCTGGGTGATGCCCGCATCGTCGCCGAAGGCGCGCCGGGGGATGTGCTGACCCCTGAAATCGTCGGCCCGCTCTACCGCGTCGCGGTCGAGCGGCTGACCGACAGCCTGGGCCATCCGGTGATCCGGCCGATCGCCCGCCAATCCTTTCCATCCACGGGACTGTAACCGATGAAGACCCTGATCCTTGCCGCCGCGCTGGCGCTGACCACTGCCATGGCCCATGCCGCCGACCATGAAATCAAGATGCTGAACTTCGGCGAAGAGGGCGGGATGGTGTTCGAGCCCGGCTTCCTGAAGGCCGCGCCCGGCGATACCGTCACCTTCGTGCCGACCAATTCCGGCCACTGGGTCAAGGGCCTGATCCAGCCCGAGGGCAGCGCGACGCTGGAAAGCAAGATCGACGAAACCTATACCGTCACCCTGACCGAGGAAGGCGTCTACGTCTATTCCTGCCCGCCGCACATGATGATGAGCATGGTCGGCGTGATTCAGGTCGGCGCGGCCACGAACATGGCGGAGGTCCGCGAGAAGGCCCCGGGCCAGGCGCGGCGGATGTTCCAGAACAAGGGCCGGCTGGACAAATATTTGGCGCAGGTCGAGGAATAAGCCCGCACTGGCCGAAGGAGGGCGCGACCCGCCCTCCGATTGGGCGGGTGCCGGAAAGCTGTGGTCCGCCGCATCGGGCCGAAGGTGGGAGGCCGTGGGCGGTTCCTTCGCCAATGCCCGAAGCGGGGCCGGTTGCGCGGGATGAAAGTCGTTTGGCGCATGGCGATCCGGGTTTGGCAGGCTGTTGAAAAAGCTTCTGGGCCTGCTTCATGCGGAACGATTTCCCGGATCAGACATCGGAGCGCCGCGATATCGCAGGAAGCATTCTGGCCGAGGAAGGATATTCCTCTTTGGACGACGGGCAGGCTGCCGTTCGAGACTTTTCCAGCAGCCTGTCAGGTGGCGAGCGCCGGACCATCGGGATGCAGCGCCGAATCCGCGAAAAGCGCCGGAATGGGCTTCGGCGCCTGATCCGGACCGGGCAGCCGGGGTTCCGTCCGTGTCGGCGATCTGGGGCGGTGCATCGCGCGTTCGCTGAAACCGGCCGAGGCTGCGTGAAAACGCGCCTTTATAACAAGGGCTCGGAAGGAAATCCCCTCGTTCAGGCGCTCTTGGGTCACCTGTGTGTTCCGAGGGGAGCATAGGCGCTACTTTGGGGCATCTTACCCCCCGCTTCGGCGCCGGGGGCGCATTTTGACACAGCCCATGGCGCGGTGATTCCTTTCCCATCCTGCGTCTTCTGGAAACATTCACCAATTCCCCGCCGGAATCATTCCCCTGCCCGCCTGCGGCATTAATCTTAACGCCATTTTAATACCGCGTTGATCCGCAACGGGATTTCCATGTCTTAACCGTAACGGAAATGGTTACCGCCCCTTCGGCATAAAACAAGCCTATAGCACAGCCCGCCCGGACCGGCTAAAAAGCCCTTGTTCCGAATGAGTTCGCTCCGGATCGGGACAAAGTTGAAAATGGTTCGCCCCCGGTCGGGGCACAGTAACGAGGGAAACGTTATGAACATGAAGATGGCTTTCACGGCGGCGGTTCTGGCTCTGGCGGCTCCGGTCGCGGTTAATGCGGCCACGGTCACGGCGGGCTCGAACGGCGAGGCATTTACCCTGAAGCCGGGCGAAACGCACAGCACGGTCTGGAATGCCGGGCAGGCATTTGACATTTCGCAAATCGGCTATACGCTGAATGGCGCGGGGCTCGATACGGTTGTGAAATCGAATATCGAAAAAGTTCTGGCCGAGGGCAATGGCTTTACCGGCACCACCTGGGAATATATCACCGTTCCGGGCGGCAAGGTGACTTTCGGCTTCTCCTACAGCGACGAATTCGCGATCGACGCGGGCAAGAGCTTTGCGATTTCGATGGCCTATGACGCGGCGGGCACGCAGGACCTGCAAGCGACCTATACCTTCACCGCCACCCCCGCCGCCGTGCCGGTCCCCGCAGCGGGCATGCTGCTGGTCTCCGCCCTCGCCGGCCTCGGCGCCGCGAAGCGCCGCAAGAAGGGCTAAGGTTCCCTCGGGACGCCGCCTTCGGGTGGTGTCCATGGATCGGGCGGCGGGGCAACCCGCCGCCCGTCTTGTTCGTGACACACCGCGCGCGAAGGCGGGTATCTTCGGGAAGCGGGCCGGACCCGCTTCCCGTCCGGGATTATTTGCCGGTGGTCGCACCGTTCAGCGCGCTGCTGCGGCGGCTGTAGAAGGCGTAGACCATGGTCCCGATGGCGTTCCATGCCACGAACCACATCAGCGTCTTCGTCGGCAGGCTGAGGAACAGATAGAGGCAGCCCGAGATTGCCACCGTCCCCACCAGCCAGACCGCCGGGGCGCGGAAGGTGCGCTTGCGGTCCGGGTCGTTCTTGCGCATCACCATCATGCTGGCGCCCACCGCCATGAAGGCCACCAGCGTGCCCGCATTCGCCATGGCCGCGATCTCGTCCAGCCGCGCCACCCCGGCGAGCGAGGCGACGAGGATCGTCGTCACGACGGTGATCGTGACCGGCGTTCCCGTCCGGGGGTTGACCTTGGCCAGACGGCTCGGCAGCAGGCCGTCGCGCGCCATCACGAAGAAGATCCGGCTTTGCCCATACAGGAAGGCGAGCAGCACCGTCGGCAGCGCCACCACCGCCGCCGCCGCGATCACGGTGGACAGCGTGCCTTGGCCGATTTCGCGCAGGATCAGGGCCAGCGGCTCGGCGCTGTTGGCGAAGACGGTGTAGCTGACGGCGCCAAGCGCGGCCAGCGCCACGAGGATATAGATGATCGTGCAGCCCACCATCGAGCCGATGATGCCGATCGCAAGGTCACGGTCGGGGTTCTTGGCCTCCTCCGACGCCGTGGCGATCGCGTCGAAGCCGTAGAAGGCGAAGAATACGATCGCAGCCGCCGCCATCACACCGCTTTCGATGCCGTTCGAGCCCATGGATTTGATGAAACCGTGCGGCATGAAAGGCTTCATGTTTTCCGGGTTGAAATGGGGCAGGGCGACGGCGACGAAGATCAACAGCGCGGTGATCTTGATGCACACAAGGATCGTGTTCAGCTTCGCGCTTTCATGCGTGCCCCGGATCAGCAGCGCGGCCACCGCGACGGTGATCAGGATCGCGGGCACGTTCAGCACCCCGCCCGCATGTGGCCCCGCCGTCAGCGCGAGCGGCAGTTCGATCCCGAAGCCGTGCAGGAAGCCCACGACATAGCCCGACCAGCCCACGGCGACGGTGCTGACCACCAGCGAGTATTCCAGGATCAGGCACCACCCCACCAGCCAGGCGACGGATTCACCCAGGGCGACATAGGCATAGGTATAGGCGCCGCCCGAGGCCGGGATCATGGCCGCCATTTCGGCATAGGCGAGCGCCGCGCAGGCGCAGACCACCCCGGCCAGCGCGAAGGACAAGAGCACCGCCGGCCCGGCCCGCTCGGCGCCCACGCCGATCAGGGTAAAGATACCGGTGCCGACGATCGCGCCGATCCCCAGTGCCACCAGATGCACCCAAGTCAGTGACCGGACCAGCTTATGCTCGCCGTCATGTGGCATCAGGGCGTGGAATGGTTTTTTCCGAAACACGATAATCTCCGAGTTTTGCTCTCGGGCATTGGGCGGGGGAAGGTGAGCAACTGTCAAGAGAATGTTACCGGATTGGGGGGTTGAAACCGGGACTGATGGGAAACTGTTCGCGCCGTGGCATCGTGGGCGGTCGT
This sequence comes from Paenirhodobacter sp., assembly GCF_047600745.1. GTDB lineage: Bacteria > Pseudomonadota > Alphaproteobacteria > Rhodobacterales > Rhodobacteraceae > Rhodobacter. The sequence goes on from NZ_JASGKI010000006.1 coordinate 114,624, forward strand.
TTCGTTCCCGGGTGCGCATGGATCCGGGGGGTGACCTTGCAGGGGGAATCCCGCTGCGGCGCATCCCTGCGGAGCCGGGACCGGTTCGCGGAAGGTCCGCATCGACGTTCGGGTGCCCCTCACGGCAACTTCGGGTGCGCGCGGCGGGGCCGGGATCCGGCCAACGCCCGCAGGCAGGGTTTCCAATCCCGGATCCTCGGGGTCGATTCCACTCGACAACACCCCGGGGAATATGTTGATTGTTTTTATCAAGAACGATGCGCAACCCCGTTCATCCACGAGGAACCGATGACCAACAAGCCCCTGACCGCCGCCCTGAACGATCTCATGAACGGCGAATTGCGCGCCCATCACATCTACCTCCAGACCGCGGCCTGGGCGGCGGAGCGCAATCTCGACGGCTGCCATAAATTCCTGCTGCACCACGCCGCCGAAGAACTGGAACACATGCACCGGCTGTTCGGTTTCCTGAATGACCTCGGTGCTGCGGTGACCTTCGAGGCGCTGCCCGCGCCGAAGATCACCGCCAATGACGTGACCGGATTGTTCAAGGTCGTCGCCGAGCAGGAGGCATCCGTGACCAAGGCCGTCCATGCGGTGCTGGAACAGGCGCGCGCGGCGAATGACCATGCCGTGGCGTCCTTCCTGAACTGGTTCGTGGACGAACAGCATGAAGAGGATACGCTGTGCAGAACCGTCCTCGACCGGATCGCGCTGATCGGGGACGGGCCGCAGGCGCTGTATTTCATCGACAAGGAAATCGGCGCGCTGGCCGCGTGAGGCTGGGTGCCTGTCCCGCAGGCCGGGGCGAGCGCGGGGCGGAATAAGATCCGGCAGGCGCGGGGCAATCACCCCGCGCCAGATTGCCCTGCGGAGCATCGGCGCCCGACTACGACGGGCGTCTGTCATGGGCTTGCCGCCGTTGCATAAGGTCGGGCAATCGCAGATTTCCTGCGCTGCATATAAGAATCTGCGGGAACTGATACGCATGTGCACGGCTTTCATTTATGCAACAGGCCCTGATCACACCGTCGCTCTGGCCGAGATCATATCCTTTTGCGATCATCCTTGCCCGAAATGGGATGGGCGGGGAGCGCGTCATGTCCGGGAACTGCGGTGCTGAATTGTCGAAAGGTGGCCGCGCATCGGGGTGTTTTGATCCGGAAAACGGGGGCCCTGCGTATATCGACCGGGATTCCGCATCGGCGGATGCGCTGGTCCGTCACATGGCGCGGAACTCTTCCCGTTGCGGCGCATTGATATGGTCGGGACCGCGATGGAGTAAAGGCGCCTGATGCCCGAACATGACGATGCGCTTTCGCGCCTGCTCGATCAGTTGGAAGAGGCGGGCCACGAACCCGATCTCTGCGTTGCCGGACTTGCCGATGTGATCGGACGGCGCGCTTTCGCGGCCCTGATGTTCGTCGCCGCGCTGGTGGCCGTCTCTCCCGCCAGTGTCGTCCCGGGCGTGACGAGCGTCGTGGCCGTGGTGTCGTTTCTGCTGGCTGGCCAGATGGTTCTGGGGCAGCGCAGCCTGTGGCTTCCCGGGGTTATCGCTGCGCGCCGCATCGAAGGCGCGCGGCTGCGGGCCGCCGTGCAATGGCTGCGGCGTCCGGTCGGCTGGCTGGAACGGCTCTCCAGGCCGCGGCTTCTGTTTCTGCTGCGCGGCCCCGCGCTCCTGCTCTGGCTGGCGCTCGTGATGGGGCTTTGTCTGGTCATGCCGTTTCTGGAGGTGATCCCGGGCGCGGGCACCCTCGCGGCGACCTGCATCGCGCTGATCGCGGCGGCGATCCTGACGCAGGACGGTGTGCTGGCGGTATTGGGCGCGGGTTTCGCCGCCGCCTATCTGTTTCTTGTCGTGCGGATGTCGTCTTTGGTCGTGTCGGTCTTTTGACCTTGTGGGCGGGAGATGCTGGCGCAAAAAGGCGGTGTCGTTCAGCCGGTAAAGGCGGTGAGGTCGGCCGGGGTGCGCGCGCCGAGGAAGCCCATCGTGGTGCGCATTTCGGACAGGATGACGTCGATCAGCGCCACCGCGCCCGCCTCTCCTCCGGCGGCGAGGCCCCAGAGCGGCGCGCGCCCCAGTTGCACTGCACAGGCCCCGAGCGCGAGGTATTTCAGCACGTCCGACCCGCGCCGGATCCCGCTGTCGGCCAGCAGGTCCGGCACCGTCCCCGAGGCGATGCGGGGCAGGGCCTCGGCGGTGGTGGGCAGGCTGTCGCAATTGCGCCCGCCGTGGGTGGAAACCACGATGCCGTCGGCGCCCTCGGTGCGGGCACGCTCGGCATCCGCCGCGCTCAGGACACCCTTCAGCACGATCCGCCCGGCCCAGGCGTCGCGCAGGGCGCGGAAGTCTTCCCATGTCAGCGCGGGGTCGAGGCGCAGCCCTTCGCTCATCTCTCCGGTCATCAGGCCGTTGCGGAATTCGGGCGGGTAATGGCCGTAGCTCGGCATCCCCCGCCGCAGCACCACGGTCCACAGCCAGCGCGGATGGCACAACATATCGGTGACGTTGCGCAGGCCGGGGCGGAAGGGCACGCCGAACCCATTGCGCAGGTTGTATTCGCGCTTCGGCGGCATCTGCGTGTCCACCGTCAGGACCAGCGTCTCGCAGCCGCTCGCGGCGACGCGGCGCAGCAGATCGGCCGTGCGGGCGCGGTCGTTCCAGACGTAAAGCTGGAACCACAGCTCGGCATCGGGGGCGCCGCGGCGGATGTCCTCGATCGGCTCGACGGATTGGGTCGAGACGGTGAAGGGGATGCCGAAGCGGCTGGCGGCGCGGGCCAGTAGCGTTTCCCCGTTCGCCGCGACCATCCCGGCAAGCGCGGTCGGCGCGATGACCAGCGGCGTGGGGCGCACCCGCCCCAGCACCGTGGTTTCCAGCGACACCGGACAGGCGCCGTTCAGCACCCGTGGCTCCAGCCGCACCGCATCGAGCGACGCGCGGATGCGGCGCAGCGACGCCTCATCCTCGGTCCCCCGGTCGATATACTGGAACAACCCGCGCGGCAGGCGGCGCCGCGCGGCGGCCCGGAAATCGTCCGTGTTCAGCAGCATCTACAGCGCCAGCAGTTTCTCGACCTCGGCGCGCAGCCTGGCCGACCGCTCGGGCTGGCACGGGTCCAGCGGCATCAGGATCTTCTGCGCGCTGATCCCGAACAGGTCGAGCACCGATTTCATTGGGCCGGGGTTGGTCTCGCCGAAGGCCGCGTTCATCATCGGCAGTGCCTGCCGGTGCAGCGCGAGCGCCCCCGCCAGATCGCCCGCCGCCACGAGGTCGTGCATCCGCACCCAGAAGGCGGGCAGCATCGAGGCGGTGACGATGATCCCGCCCTTCGCCCCCGCCGCCATATGCAGCGGAAACAGCGAATCCTCGCCCGACAGGATGGTGAAATCCGCGTCCACGCCCGCCGCGACCTGAAGGAAGTGATACATATCGGTGTTGCACGCCTTCATCCCGATGATGTTCGGATGGCGCGAAAGCTCATGCGTGATCTCGGGCGCGATGGCGACACGGGTGCGATAGGGGATTTCGTAGATCAGCACCGGCACCGGCGATTCATCCGCATAGCGCAGGAAATAATCCCGGATGCCGCGCTGCGTCGGGTTGGTGTAATAGGGCGTCAGCACCAGCAGGCAATTGGCGCCCGCCGCCGCGTAATCCTTGCCGGCCTTCAGCGCGTCATAGATCCCGGTGTCGAGAACGCCGACCATGACGGTTTGCCCCGGCTGGCTTTGCGCGGCGCAGACCGAAACCGCATCGACCCGCGTCGCATGGGGCAGGGCGCCATATTCACCGGTGCCGCCGATCGGCAGCACGCCGGTGGCGCCGCCCGCATAGACGTGATCGACCAGTTTCGCCATATCCCCGCGCGCGAGGCTGTCATCGGCATTCACCAGCGTGGGCAGGGCGGGGATGATCCCGCGGAGGTTTTGGGAAGTCAGCATATCCGTATCTTTCATTTCTGGCGGCGGTTCAGCAGACCTACCGCGATGATCAGCACCGTCACGAACAGGAACAGGCAGGTTGAGACCGCGGCGAGCAGCGGCGAGATCGACAGCGATACTTCGTCCCACAGCTGTTTCGGCAAGGTGTTCGACATGCCGCCCGAGGTGAACAGCGCGATGGTCAGTTCGTCGAAGCTGATGGTGAAGGCGAAGAGGAAGGCCGAGATCATCCCCGCCCCGATGATCGGCAGCGTGACGAGCCGCAGCGTGACCCAGGGCGTGGCGCCAAGGCTTTGGGCCGCAAGATCCAGCCGCACGTCGTAGTTGCGCAGGACCGACATCACCGTGAGCACCACATAGGGCACCGCGATGACCGTATGGCCGATGATCAGCCCGATGTTGGTACCCACCAGCCCGATCTTGGCGTAAAGGTAGAACAGCCCCACCGACAGGATCATGTTCGGCATCACCACCGGCAGGAGCGTGAAGGCGAGCAGTGCCGTCTTGCCCGGCATCCTGCCACGCACCATCAGGAAGGCCACCGGCGTGCCGATCGCCAGCGCCAGAACGGCGGTGGACAGCCCCACGACCAGCGAGCGGGTGAGCGCTCCGGTCCAGATCGGCGAACTGAAGATCTGCTCATACCATTTCAGGGTGAATCCCTGCGGCGGCCAGTTCAGCCCGCTTTCGGCAAAAGACAGCGGGATCATCAGCAGCACGGGCAGCGTCATCACCGCGAGCAGCACCACGACGAAGCCCATCAGCGGACGCGGCGCCGCGCCTTCGGGCGCATGGCGGCGGCGCGGGAACAGGCCGATCACCGCATCCGACGCATGGCCGAGCCCGGTCAGGATCGCGTCGCCCAGCCGCGAGACGATCCCCTTGCGGCCATGGCGCGGCTTCTTCGCCGAGGATTCCCCCGCCATCGTCGAGAGCCCCACCGCCCGGTCATAGACCACGAAGACCGCCAGCACCACGATCAGCAGCAGCACGGCCACCGCGCTCGCAAAGCCCCAGTTCATCGTCTGGATGATCTGCTCGATGATGATCTGCGTGATCATCGTTTCGCGCCGCCCGCCCAGCAGGGCGGGGAAGATGAAGAAGCCGATGGCGGAGACGAACACCATCAGCGCGCCCGAGGTAACCCCCGGGAAGGACAGCGGGAAATAGACCTTCCAGAACGCCATCCCGGGCTTTGCGCCCAATGTCCAGGCGGCGCGGGTCAGGTTGCGGTCGATGTTCTCCATCACCGAAAGCATGGTCAGCACGGCGAGCGGCAGAAGCGCATGCACCATGCCGATCACCACCGCCGGGAAGTTGTACATCAGCGCGACGGAGCTATCTGTGACGCCCACCGCCTGCATCAGCTTGTTCACCACCCCGTTACGGCCCAGAAGGATGATCCAGGCAAAGGCCCGCACGAGGAACGAGGTCCAGAACGACAGCAGGATCCAGAACAGGATCCGGCCCTTGCGCGCCTTGGGCAGGACCGAGATCAGATAAGCCACCGGATAGCCCGCGATCACCGCGAAGATCGTGGTGACGATGGAAATCTTCAGCGTCAGCATCATCACCGTCAGATAGACCGGCGTGCTCAGCAGGCGCTGGTAATTGTCGAGCGAGAAGCCGCCCCCCTTCTGGACCGACAGCAGGAAGAGCTGCGCCGAAGGGTAGATCAGGAAGGTCACCAACAGCAGCACCATCGGCGCCGCCATCAGGATCTGCTTGTTGCGCTGGCTCATCGGCCGGCGGGATGTTGTGGCCATCACGCGGCCTCGCTTGCCGGAATGGCCACGGCGTCGCGCGGGTCAAACGTCAGGCGGTAGTCGCGCCCGGGTTCCGGGGCGGCCTCGCTCAGGCCCGTCGCCCGCGTCGCGATCAGCGGCTTGTCGCCAAGCGCGGGCGCGTCGAGGAAGAACTTCGTGCTGGCGCCGGTGACGGAGGAACTGATCAGCTTGCCCGAGATGCTGTCGCTGTTCGCGGTTTCCGCCAACCGCAGGTTCTGCGGGCGCAGCATGACCTTGACCTCGGTCCCCTGCGCGATCGGGCGGGGCAGGGAGACGCGGATTTCGCTGCCGTCATTCAGCCGGACCATGCCCGCCTCCGACACCAGCCGCCCGTTGATCAGGTTCGCCTCGCCCAGGAAATCCGCGACAAAGATCGACTGCGGCCGGAAATACAGATCCGCCGGGGTGCCCAGTTGCGCGATCCTGCCGTGGTTCATCAGGCAGATGCGGTCGGACATCGTCATCGCCTCTTCCTGATCGTGGGTGACATAGACGATGGTGCCGCCGATCTCCTTGTGGATGCGCAGGATCTCGAACTGCATCTGGTCGCGCAGCTTCTTGTCCAGCGCGCCCAAGGGTTCGTCCATCAGGATCACCGAGGGGCGGTAGATCGTGCAGCGCGCCAGCGCCACCCGCTGCTGCTGCCCGCCCGAAAGTTCCTTCGGGTAGCGGTCGGCGATATGCGGCAGGCGCACCATCTCCAGCGCCTCCTTCACCAGCCGCGCGCTTTCGGCCGCCGAGGTCTTGCGCATCTTCAGCGGGAAGGCGATGTTTTCCGCGATCGTCATATGCGGGAACAGCGCGTAGTTCTGGAACATCATGCCGATGTCGCGCTGATAGGGCGCGGCATAGGTGACGTCCTTGCCATCCATCAAGATCCGGCCGCTGTCGGCCTCGGACAGGCCCGCGATCAGGCTTAGAAGCGTCGTCTTCCCCGAGCCCGAAGGCCCGAGAAGGGTGAGGAACTCCCCCTTCTCGACCGTGATATCCGTGGGGGCGAGGGCGACGAAATCACCGTAAGTCTTGCCCAGCCCCTGCGTTTCCAGCGTGCTCATACCGCCCCCGCTCAGCCGATGAACCAGGTGTTGAAGCGTTCGATCACCGGATCGGCATTCGCGAGCCAATAAGCGGCGTCGATCTGCAACCCGGTCTCGATATTCGCCGGATAGGTCGGGCAGTTCTTTGCCACATCCGCCGGAATGTCGTCGAACGCCGCCGGCTGCACCACGCCCGCCGGAAAGAATTTCACCAGCTGCGCCATGCGCTTCGGGTCCGAGGCGAATTTGATCAGCTCGCGGCAAGCGTCGGCATTGGGCGTGCCCTTGAGGATCGACCAGCCGTCGCAGCCCCAGATGTTCTGGTTCCAGACGATTTCCACCGGCGCCCCCGCCGCCTGCGCCGATTGCGCGCGCGAAACCCAGGTGGCCAGAAGATCGACCTCGCCCGAGATCAGAAGCTGTTCCGCCTGCGCGCCCGAGGTCCACCAGATGTCCGTGGCGGGCTGCACCCGGTCCAGCGCGGCAAAGGCCCGGTCGAGGTCCAGCGGATAGACATCGCCCGCCGCCACGCCATCGGCCATCAGCGCCTGTTCCAGCGTGTCATAGGGGTGGCGGCGCAGCGCGCGGCGGCCCGGGAACTTCTCGGCATCGAACAGATCGGCCCAGGAGGCAGGCGCCGCGCGGCCCTCGAAGGCGTCCTTGCGATAGGCCAGAACGGTGGTGTAGACGTTCGTGCCCACCTGATATTCGTTGCGGAAATGCTGCGGGATCGACTGGATCACCGCCTCCGCATCAAGCCCGATGGGTTCGAGGTATTTCGTCTCGCCGCTGGTCAGTTGCAGCACGGCGGGGACGGAAATCTTGCCCATGTCCCAGGTGTAGGTCCCGGTTTCCACCATCGAACGGATCTGCGCGGTGGGTTCGGCCTGCGCCTGCGCGGGGATGACCTCGATGCCCGTCGCCTCGGTGAAGGGCTTGTAGAAGATTTCGGTATAGGCCTGCGTATAGATCCCGCCGTCGTCGCGCACCACGATGCGTTTCGTCTGCGCCAGCGCCTGCGACGGCCGCCAGATCGCCGGGGCCGCCAGACCCGCCGCCGCCCCCAGAAGCAGCGTGCGGCGTTTGATCGTCGGGGTGATGAGCTTCGTCATTCTGTCTCTCCTGTTGGTCGTTACGTTCAGTGTCCGGTCACGCGGCCGCGGTTCAGCAGGCCCTGCGGGTCGATGCAATCCTTGAGCGCGCGCATCAGATCAAGCTCCGGCCCGGCCTTGTAGCGCTCCATCAGCCCGGTCATCGTCTGGCCTACGCCATGTTCCGCGCTGAACGTGCCGCCGAGTTCGATGGCGATGTCATTGACCGCATTGCGGATTTTCGCCTCAAGCGCCTTGCGTTCGGGCAAAGCGTCCCAGACCGCCTGCGGGAAGAGCGCGATGAAATGGATGTTGCCGTCGCCGACATGGCCGACCACGGTGACCAGAATATCGGGGTGGATTTCCATCACCGCCTGTTCGGCGCGGGTGATGAATTCCGGCACATGCCCCACCGGCACCGCAGTATCCGAGGTGATGCTGACCCCGACCTTGAGGTTCGATTCCGTGACGCTGTGCCGGATCGCCCACATTTCCTCGGCCTGCGCCAGGTTCTGCGCGATGGCACCGTCGAGGATCAGCCCCGCCTCGGTCGCCTCTTCCAGCACCGCCATCATCACCGCGTCAAGGTCGGCGCTGTCGGTGAGTTCGATCATCAGATGCCAGCCGTCACGCTCCGCCACCGGCGCGGTGTAGCTGGTATGGTCGAGCACATTCGCCAGTTGCTGCGCGTTCATAAGCTCGAACGCCGTCAGGCTGCGTCCGGCATGGCGGCGCACCAGTTGCAGCAGTTTCAGCGCATCCGCCGGCGCCGCGATCCGCAGCCAGCACATCGAAATCACCGGCGTTGCGGGGTGCAGCCGCATCACCGCCCCGGTGATCAGGCCCAGTGTCCCTTCGGCGCCGATGAAAAGCTGTTTCAGGTCATAGCCCGAGGTGTCCTTGTGCAGCGCGCGCATCATGTTCAGCACCCGCCCATCGGGCAGGACGACCTCAAGCCCCAGCGTATTCGCCCGCGTCGTGCCATAGCGCACCACCGCCGTGCCGCCCGCATTGGTGGCGATGGTGCCGCCCAACTGGCAACTGCCCTCCGACCCCAGGCTGACCGGATAGAGCATGCCGTTTTCCGCCGCCGCCGCCTGTAGCTGCGCGATGGTGCAGCCTGCATCCGCCGCGATGGTGAGGCCAAAGCTGTCCACCGCGCGGATCCGTTGCATCCGCTCCATCGCAATGATCACCGGGCGGCGGTCATCGGGCGTCGCGCCGCCGCAGAGGCTGGTATTGCCACCCTGCGGCAGCATCGGCCACCCGGCGCCATGCAGCAGTGACACCAGCGCCGCCACCTGCGCCGTATCGCGCGGCTTGCACACGCACAGGGCGGGTTCGTGGAACTTGTGCCGCGCGTCGGTGCAATAGCCCGCCATCTCCGCCGGGGTGTCCAGAACCGCGCCGGGGCCGAGCAAGGCGTGGATGTCTGCCAGAAGGCGCGATTCGGGGATGGTCAAGATTGTTTCCTCCGGACGGTCAGAAGCGACATCTTCGTGATCCGCAGACGGGCGGAATCATTGTTTAATGATTCTTATCGCAAAAATTTCATCATAGATAGAAAAATTATCCTATAAGAGAAAAACAGATCGGAAGGTCCGCGCCGGTCTTGGTTTTCCGCGCGTGATGTGGTCAGAGGGAGAGGCGACGAAAGGCGCTTGCGCCCGTCGGACAGCAGGCTGGAGAAAGATGCCGATCGTGAACCAGGTGGGTGACATCGCGATGAGACAGCGCCAGAGGGCGCGGCCCCGGGCGGAGCAGCCGCTGGACCTCGGGCCGCGGCTCAAGGCGTTCCGCAAGGGCCGGCACCTGACGTTGCAGGAGGTCGCGCGCCTGACCGGGGTCTCCACCTCGGCGCTGTCGAAGATCGAGCGCAACGACCTGTCGCCGACCCTGACCACCCTTCAGCGCATCGCGAGCGGCCTTCAGGTCGAACTGTCGGCCCTGCTGGGCGACGATCCGGGCCATGCCCCGGCCACGGGGCGGCGCAGCATCGCCCGCGCGGGGCAGGGCGACAACATGAACAACGCGACCTGCAACAACCGGTTGCTTTGCGCCGATCTGAAGGACAAGTTCTTCACGCCGATCCGCACCGTGGTCAAGGCCCGCTCGCCCGAGGAATACGAGACCTGGGGCGTGTCGGACGGGGAGATCTTCCTGACCGTGCTGAAGGGCGAACTGGTCGTCCACAGCCGGATCTATGAGCCGCTGGTCCTCTATCCCGGCGACAGCATGTATTACGACGCCTCGACCGAACATTGCTGGACCTCGCAGGGCGAAGGCGATGCCGAACTGATCTGGATCCTGGGAATGCGCCCGGCCTGAATCCCGGGGATCGCGAAAGCGCAACCGCGGCCCATGCTGGCGCCAATGTCCGACCGGGGCGCAGGTGCGGGATACGGCGGTCGCGAAGCTGCTGCTCATCGACGCGCAGACCGGCGGGACCGGCTTGCGCGATGCGCATGCCGACGACAGCCGCAGCAAGATTGCCTGGTTGGGGGGGCGACGAAGAAACCAACCTGTTCGCCACGCTTGCCGGTGCGACGGAGATGGTGCTGAACGCTGTCTGCCGGGTCTGCGCGATGCGACGGGGGAGGCAGTCTCGATTTGGCCGCCACCCGGACCTGCGGCTGTTCACCTTTGCCGACGGATCAACGGGGGCGGTTTCGGGACGCATCGGTGACGTCTACCATATCGCCGAAATCCCCGCCGTGCCGCTTCCGGCTTCGGGTTGCTGGCGGTTGTGCGCGGGGCGTGAAGCCCCGTCACGGGCCGGTGCAGGCCCGCGCCTGCATCAGGCCCGCGCCGAACACCTTGTCGCGCCCGGGCGACCCCAGATCGCGCGCCCCCTTTGTCAGCCAGTCGAGCGCGGCGGCGCTGTCGCGCACCGCCCCCGCCCGCACCGCCGCCGCCAGTTCGACGGTGACGAAGGGCGCCGCGAAGCTGGTGCCCGTCCATTCCGCGCCCTGCGGTGCGCCCGGATCCGCCGCCCAGACATTGACCCCGGCGGCGGCGATATCGACGAAATCGCCGGTCGAGGCGTTGCGGTAGATGCGGTTGCGCCGGTCCGTCGCGGTCACCCCGATCACCCCGGGATAGGCCGCCGGATAGCGCGGCCCCCCGCGCGGCCCGCCATTGCCCGCCGCAGCGACAAGGATCGCCCCGCGCGAGACGCTGCGCGCCACCGCATCCTGAAGAAGCGCGTTCGGAGGGCCCGCGATCGACAGGTTCACCACTTTCACCTTCTCGTCGGCCATCCAGTCGAGCGCCGCCACGAGGTCGATCGCATCGGCATAAAGGGTCTCGCCCCGGCCGTCGAACACCGCGGCGGAATAGAGCACGGCGGAGGAGACCAGTTGCCCCCCGGCCGGTGTTTTCCCGGCGATGATGCTGGCCACGGCGGTTCCATGCGGCGCGGGCCGGAAGCGCGCGGAGGCGGGTTCGCGCCGGATCGCCACCCCGCGCAGCGACGGGTGGTCGGCGATGGCGGTGTCGATGATGCCGATCCGGGCGCCGCTCACGCAACTGCCGCGCACCGGCATCCCCATGACGCCGCGCCCGTAGACCGCCCCGCCCGGCGAATAGACGTGGGACAGGTCGAAGACCGCGCGCGGCGCCGCCGCGACGGCGGCCGCGAGGGCGGCGGCATCCTTCATTCCGGCGGGCGGCGCCAGCCGCGCGGCGATCCCCGAGCTCGCCGTCCGGCTGCGGATGACGCGGAAACCGCGGCTTTGGAGCGCGCTCAGATCCCGTGCGCTCAGCCGTGCCGCCGAGATTTCCGCGCGCCGAACACGGTCCCGCCCGTCACTGCCACTATCGCGGGTGCGCAGGTTGCGGGGCATCCTGTCGTCATCGTCATCGTCATCGTCATCGTCATCGTCATCGTCATCGTCATCGTCATCCTCGTCGTCGTCGCGATCATCATCGTCCCGGTCATCATCCCGGTCGTCGTCGTCCCGGTCATCATCATCCCGGTCGTCGTCCCGGTCCCGCCCGCCCCGGTCTCGCCCGCCCCCGTCGTCATCGCCGCCATCGTCATCGCCCCCGTCATCGTCATCGGCGAGCGCGGCGCCGGCCAGAAGCAGGGCATCGTGCCGCGCCGCCTGTTCCGCCAGCGGCAGGGCGGCCAGCGACGCAAGGACGAAAATACTCAGGAAAGGACGGATCGGTTTCACGGCGGGCCTGTCTGCAACATTCGGATGACAACGGACAAGAGGCATATTTCTTCCCGCCCGAACAGATTTTTTTCGCCGCATGGATGAAAACGGCGGCCTTGCGCGTAATCTGCAAAAGACACGGCGGATGGATTGATGAGACCTGAATTTGCCAATGACCTCGTTCGGCTGGTTCCGCAACTGCGGCGCTTCGCGCTCGGGCTGTGCGGGAATGCCGATGATGCCGACGATCTGGTGCAGGCCGCGTGCGAACGGGCGCTGAAGAATGCGGATGCCTTCGTTCCTGGCAGCCGGATGGATAGCTGGATGTATCGGATCGTGCAGAACCTGTGGCTGGACAGCCGCCGCCGGTCGCAGGTGCGCGGCACCGCCGTCGATCCGGAGGAAGCGGGCCTGCACGACCATGGCAAGGGCGCCCGCGTGGCAGAGGACCGCATGATGCTCGACCATGTGTTCGGCGCGATGGACAGGTTGCCCGACGGGCAGCGCGCCGTGCTGACCCTTGTCGCGGTCGAGGGCCTGAACTACCGCGAAGTCGCCGAGGTGCTGGACATCCCCGAAGGCACCGTGACGAGCCGCCTCGTCCGCGCCCGCGAGGCGCTGGCCGGACGGTTGATGCCGAAAGGAGCCCGCCAATGACCACCGACCACCGGATCGACCCGCTTTTGCTGCATGCCTTCGCCGATGGTGCGCTGAGCCCCGAGGACGCCGCCCGTGTGGTGATACATCTGGCGGACCACCCCGAGGATCAGCAGGAGGTCGACCGCATCATGGCGCTGAACGCGATGCTGGCGCGGGCCTGTTCGGGGCCGATGTCGGAACCCGTACCGGAGGCGATCCGCCGCACCATTTTCGGCGGACCGCGCCGCGCCGGAGGCGGTTGGCAAAACCGGCTGGTGCTGGCGGGGATGGCGTTGGCGGCGGCGGTCGCGGTGGTGGCGCTGCTGCCCCCGACTTCGGGGATGAAGCTGGTGCCGGGGCTGCTCTCTGCGCGCAGCCCGGTCGCGCAGGCGCTGGACGAGATTGCCACGGGGGCGCCGCGTCTGGTCGCCGAGGGGACGGCGCTTTCGGTTCTGGCCAGCTTCCGGGTCGAGGGCGGATATTGCCGCGAATTCGCGCTGCGCGACGATGCCGATGAACAGGTCGGGCTGGCCTGCACCGGGGCCGAGGGCTGGACCCTGCGCGCCCATCGCACCGTGGCCGCGCCGGAAACCGCCGAGGGTTATGTCCCGGCGGCGGGGGAGGCGGGCGATCCGATCGGCGAGATGCTCGAAACCCTTGGCGCGGGTCCGGCGCTGACACCACAGGAAGAGCAGCAGGCGCGCGACGCAGCCTGGCGCTGACCAAACGGCCGCCCCGATCGGGCGGCCGTTTGCCTGCCGTCCCTGTCGTGAACCCGCAGGATTCCGGGACAGGGCCGCGGGAAACAAGGGCTGGGACCATCGCGCCGAGCGCAGCGCTCGGCGCCGGGCCGCCGCGATACGTCCGCGAAAGATTTTCCTCAATCCGGTGGATGGGTTTCCGCGCTGCGGCGTTGTCATGGAAACGTCATGTCCGCCAGGAAAAGGAACCGGGTCCATGCAGCATTTCGCGCCTGATGCGCAGCAACCCTTCGCCGTGCCGCGCCGTATCGGCCGCCCGGGCCGTGTCGTGCTCTATTCGCATGACACGCTGGGCTTTGGGCATTGGCGGCGCAATCTGCTGCTGGCGCAGGCGCTGCGGCGGCTGCCCGAGGCGCCGCAGATCCTGATGATCGCCGGGATGCACGAAGCGGGGGCCTTCGCCCTGCCCGAAGGGGTCGATGTGCTGACCCTGCCGGCCTATGGCAAGGATGGCACCGGCGCCTATCGTGCCCGCAGCCTGGGGCTCGATGTCAAGGAACTGGCCGGGCTGCGGGCGGTGTCGATCCATGCGGCGGTGGCGGCCTTCGACCCGGATCTGCTGATCGTCGACAACGTGCCGCGCGGCGCGCAGGGGGAACTGGACCCGACCCTGAGCATGCTGCGCGCGCGTGGCCATGCGCGGATCGTGCTGGGCCTGCGCGACGTGATCGACAGCGCCGAAACCGTGCGCCGTCAGTGGCTGCAAAGCCGCAACTTCCGCGCCCTGCGCCGCTGGTTCGACGAGGTGTGGATCTATGGCGATCCGGAGTTCTACAACCTGATCGCGGAATACGGCTTTGGCGCCGAACTGGATGCGCGGGCGCGCTTCATGGGCTATCTCGACCAGCGCGAGCGGCTTGCCGTGCCCCCCGCGCCCGTCCGCGCGCCCTATATCCTGTGCACCGTCGGCGGCGGGCGGGACGGCGCGCGGATCTGCGACGCCTTCGCCCGTGCGACCCTCCCCGCCGGGCATCGCGGCATCCTGATTGCGGGCAGCCAGATGCCCCCGGCGGAGCGCGCCGCGCTGCGCGCCCGGATCGCGGCGCGCGGTGACATCGAGATGATCGACTTCCTGCCCGAACCCCTGCCGCTGATCGCGGGGGCGGCGCGGGTGATCACAATGGGCGGCTACAATACCGTGACCGAGGTGCTGTCCTTTGGCGTGCCCACGCTGATCGTGCCGCGCATCCGGCCCCGGCTGGAACAGATGCTGCGCGCCGAAAGGCTTGCCCGGCGCGGGCTGATCGGCCTGATCGACCCCGACCGGCTGACGCCCGAAACCCTCTCCGCGTGGCTCGCCGGGCCGGCACCACGCACCGACCTCGCGCGCGGCGTGCTGAACATGGGCGGGCTGGATGCCGTCCGCCGCCGCGCCGCCGAAATCCTTTGCCCCCTTGACGAAAGAGCCTGCGCATGACCCGTTCGACCCTCCCCGCCCGCACCGGATATGTGGTGAAGCGGTATCCGCGCTTTTCCGAAACCTTCATCGTCAATGAAATCCTCGCGCATGAGGAAACCGGTCGCCAGATCGACATCTTCGCGCTGCGCAGCGTCGAGGAAAGCCATTTTCAGGATGCCATCTCCCGCGTGCGGGCGGCGGTCACCCGCGTGCCGGACCGGCTGCGCGGCACGGATGAGTTCTGGCACCTGATCCAGGCCGCCCGCGACCTGCCGGGGTTCGCCTCGCTGGCCGCGCGCTTTCCAGAGGCTTCGGGCCGGGATGTGGCCCAGGCGATCGCCATCGCCCTTGCCGTGCGTGACCGCGGGATCGAACATCTGCACGCCCATTTCGGCACCGTGGCGGCGACGGTCGCGCGGATCGCCGCCGCGCTGGCCGGGGTCACATGGTCGGTCACGCTGCATGCCAAGGACATTTATTGCCACTATGCCGAAAACCAGCATCTCGACCTGAAGCTGCGCGATGCCGATGCGGTGGTCACCGTGTCGGATTACAATGCCGCCCATCTGCGGCGCAGCCACGACGGGGTGCGGCCGGTGCGGATCTACAACGGCATCGACCTTGACCGTTTCGCCTGGCAACCGCCGCGCGCCGAGGCGCAGGAGATCCTTGCCGTCGGCCGTCTGGTCGAGAAGAAGGGCTTCCACATCCTGATCGAGGCGCTGCGCATGCTGGCCGCGCAGGGGCGGCCGGTGCGCGCGCGCATCATCGGCGCGGGCGAGGAGGAGGCGGACCTGCGGGCGCAGATCGCGTCCTGCGGCCTTGGCGGCAGCGTGCGGCTCTGTGGCCCGATGCCGCAGGCCGAGGTCCGCGCGGCGATGGCCGGTGCCGCGCTGCTCGCCTGCCCCTGCGTGATCGGCGAGGATGGCAACCGCGACGGGATGCCCACCGTCCTGCTGGAGGCGATGGCGCTTGGCCTGCCCTGCGTGGGCTCGGACGTGACGGGGATCCCCGAACTGATCCGCGACGGGGAAAACGGTCTGGTGGTGGAGCAAGGCGATGCGGCGGCGCTGGCCGTGGCGATGGGTCGGCTGCTCGACGATGCCGGTCTGCGGGCGCGGTTCTCGCGCGCCGGGCGCGACACGGTGGAACGCGACTACGACATCCGCCGCAACGTGCCGCATCTGGGCGAGGTCTTCGACCGCACCGCAGCCGCGCGGAGGGCCGCGTGATGCACATCGCCTATGTCTGCACCGATCCCGGGATCGAGGTCTTTGGCCACAAGGGCGCTTCGGTCCATGTTCAGGAAATGCTCGCCGCCTTTCTGGCACGCGGCGATGCGGTTACGCTGATTTCGCCGCGCATCGGGCCGGTTCCGCCGCGCTTTGCCGCGCTGCGGCTGATGCCCCTGCCGCCGCTGCCGCGCGGTACGGAAGCCGAGGTCCGCGCACAGGCGCAGGCCGCGCTGAACGATCTGGTGACGGAGGCGCTGCGCGCCGCGCCCTTCGATCTGGTCTATGAACGCCACGCGCTCCATGCCCATGCCGCGATGGAAGAGGCCCGCCGTCAGGGCATTCCCGGCGTGCTGGAGGTCAATGCCCCGCTGATCGAGGAAACGCAGCGGCACCGGAGCCTCGCGCTGGCCGACCATGCCGCCAGTAGCGCCGCCCGCGCGATGCGCGCCGCCCGGCTGGTCAGCGCGGTCAGCCCCGCCGTGGCCGAAAGCGCCCGTGCCCTTGGGGCGACGCGGATCGAGGTCATCGCCAATGCGGTCGATCCCGCCCGCTTCCCGGAGGTGTCCCGCCCGCAGGACCGCCTGACGGTGGGGTTTCTGGGCACGCTGCGCCCCTGGCACGATGTGGCAACGCTGGTGCGCGCGATGGATCCGCTGCGCCGGGCGCATCCCACGGCCCGGCTGCTGATCGTCGGCGACGGGCCGGAGCGCGCGCGGCTGGCGCCTGAGCTCGCGCGCCTCGGTGCCGAATGCAGCGGTGCGGTGGCGCCGGGCGAGGTGCCGCAGTGGCTCGCGCGGATGGATATCGCGGTGGCGCCCTATGCCGGGGATCAGCCGTTCTATTTCTCGCCGCTGAAGATCTACGAATACATGGCCTCGGGCCTGCCGGTGGTGGCGAGCGACGTGGGCAATCTGGCGCAGGTCGTGCGCCATGGCGAAACCGGGCTGATCTGCCCGCCCGACGATCCGGCGGCGCTGGCCTCGGCGCTGGCCCGTCTGGCCGGGGACAGGGCGGCGGCGCGGCGCATGGGCGCGGCGGGGCGGGCCGAGGCGCTGCGCGATCACACCTGGGCGGGGGTCGCCGCGCGCGTCCTGGCGGAGGCCGCGTGATGGCCCGGCCAGAGACACTGAGCCAGAGCCTGCCGGGCATCGGCCGCATCCTGCGCCGGCTGGCGCCCTATATGCGGCCCCATCGCGGCCTGATCCTTGGCGGTGGCGCGGCGCTGATCGCGGCAACGCTGATGAAGCTCGCCGAACCCTGGCCGCTGAAATTCGTGATCGACCGGCTCGCGGGCGGGGGCGCGGCGGTGACGGAGCTTCAGCTTCTGGGCCTGTGCGCGGCGGGGGTGGTGGCCGCCACCGCCCTGCGCGCGCTGTTCGACTATCTGGCGACGGTGGCCTTTGCGCTGGCGGGCAACCGGCTGCTGACCGCCGTTCGGGCCGATCTGTTCCGGCATCTGCTGGACCTGCCGCTCGCCTTCCATACCCGGGCGCGGGCGGGCGACATCACCATGCGGCTGATCGGCGATGTCGGCATGCTGCGCGAAACGGCGATCACCGCCGCGCTGCCGATAGCGGCGAACCTGCTGGTGCTGGCGGGGATGATCGGGGTCATGCTCTGGCTCGATCCGGTGCTGGCGCTGGCCGCGCTGCTTCCGGCGCCACTGCTCGGGCTGATGACGGCGCGGGCCGGGGGGCGGATCCGCGCGGTCAGCCGCGACCAGCGCAAGCGCGAGGGCGATATGGCCGCCACCGCGACCGAGGCGATGGCGGGCATCCGCACCATTCAGGCGCTTGGCCTACAGGACCGGATCACCGGCCGGTTCGGCGGCGCCAATGCCCGCAGCCTGCGCGAGGGGGTGCGCGGCACGCGCCTCGCCGCCGGGCTGGAACGTCGGGTCGATCTGCTGGTCGGTCTGGCGACGGCGCTGGTGCTGTGGATCGGGGCGCGGGCGGTGCTGGACGCGCGGATCACGCCCGGCGACCTGCTGGTGTTCCTGACCTATATGAAGAACACGTTTCGCCCGGTGCGCGACTATGCCAAATATTCGGCGCGGCTGGCGAAGGCTTCGGCGGCGGGGGAGCGCGTGATTTCGCTGCTCGACACGCCCGGCGGGATTCCGGACGGCCCGGAGGAGGCAAAGGCCTTGTCCGGGGCGCTGTCCCTGCGTGGGCTGCGGTTCGCGCCGGAGGGGGTTCGGGTGCTCGACGGGCTGGACCTGGATGTCCCCGCCGGGCAGTTCGTGGCGATCACCGGGCCTTCGGGCGCGGGCAAGTCGACGCTGGCGAGCCTGATCCTGCGGCTGGCCGATCCGGACGAGGGCGCGATCGAGGTCGATGGCCACGACCTGCGCCGCTTTACCCGCCATTCGCTGCGCGGGCAGATCACCTATGTGCCGCAGGAGCCGTTGCTGTTTCGCGGCTCGATTGCCGAGAACATCGCTATGGGCTGCACGGATGCCTCCCCCCGCAGATCGAGGCGGCGGCGCGGCTGGCCCATGCGCATGACTTCATCGCCGCCCGGCCCGGCGGCTATGACGCGCCTTGCGAGGAACGCGGCGCGAATTTCTCCGCCGGACAGCGCCAGCGGCTGGCCATTGCCCGCGCCGCGCTGCGCGACGGGCCGATCCTTCTGCTGGACGAGCCGACGACCGGGTTGGATCCGGCCTCTGACCGCATCGTGCAGGATGCGATCCTGCGGCTGGCGCGGGGCCGGACGGTGCTGATGATCACGCATGACATGCGCCTTGCGGCGCGGGCGGATCGGGTCGTGGTGCTGTCGGATGGGCGGATCGCCGCGGATGGCACGCCGGAGGAAATCCTGAACGGGGACGCACGCCATGCCGCTGAATGACGCCGATCGCGGGATAGTCGCGCGGGATTCCGGTCTGCCCGGGCTGGCGCTGGCACTCGACGCCGGGGCGCTGGCGCGGGTGCTGGGCAGCGGGCTGCTGCGCACGCGCTACCTGCGCTACAAGCCGGGCGAAAGCTGCACGGTCTGCCTTGATGACGGCGGCGCCGGGCTGATCCTGCGCGCCGTCACGCCCGCGCGCTATGACACCTATCGCCAGCGCGAGAAATGGGTGCGGCCGGGCAGCGGGGTGCGGTTTCTGGACGGCCCATGCAGCGTGGTCCTGCCCGGCACGCTCGACCGGGAGATCCGCGCGGCCCGGCTGCTGCTGGCGCCGGAGCGGGCGAAGCCGCTTCTGGCCGGGCTGATCGGGCCGGGGGAGCATCGGCTCGTCGTTCTGCGCCACAAGCCCGGCCGCCGCATCGTCGCGCGCATCGAGACGGCCGGCCGCCCCGCCGCGCTGCTCAAGGCCGTGCCGCCCGCGCGGTTCGGGGCGCTGCTGGCCTCCGCCCGGATGGCGCAGGCACAGGGGACCGCGCTCCTGGCGGCGGATGCGGAGCTCGGCCTTGTGGTGCAGGGCTGGGTCGCGGGGCAGACCGCCGATCCCGCCCGCGCCGAACCCGGGGATTTTGCCCGGATCGGCGCCGCGCTGGCCGCGCTCCATGCCGCGCCGCGAGAGCCGGGGGAGGCTCCGGAGCCGCATCGCGATGCGCTGGCCGCGCTTGGCCGGTTGTTGCCGGATCTGGCCGGGATGTGCGGGATGCTGTCCGAGGGGCTGACCCTCGCGCTGCGCCGGGATGCGCGCCCCCGGGTTCTGTGCCATGGCGATTTTTCGGCGGATCAGGTCATCGTGCAGCCCGGTTCGCTGCGCTTCATCGACTGGGACCGCGCCGGTCCCGGCCCTGCGGCGGGAGATCTGGGCTGTTTCCTCGCACGGATGGATGCCGATGTGCTGACCGGGGGGCTCGATCCGGCCCGTGCGGACCGTCTGGCGGCGGCCTTTCTGGCCGGATACGGGGCGTGCGATCCGGATCTGGACCTGTTCCGGGCCTCGGCGCTGGCCGCGCTGGTCTGTGAGCCGTTCCGGCAAAGGATGGAGGACTGGCCGGAGAAATCCACCGCGCTTCTGCGCCGTGCGGCGGCCTTGGCCGGGCCGGATGGCGCGCTGGCCCGCGCCTTTGATCGTGCCGACATCGAAGCCCGGATCGCGGCAGAGCGTGGCGGGCCGATCTCCCTCGCCGCGCCTGAACTGATGCGGCTTCGTCCGGGGCGCCGGGCGCTGATCGGCTATGCGTGGCGTGACGGCACCGGGCAGACCACCGCCGCCTGTGGCAAGCTGCGGGTGCGCGCGCCGGACCGGGAAACCCCGGCGTTGCACCGGCGCTTGCTCGCCACGGGTGCGGTGAGCGTGCCGCCCGTGCTGGCCGAACTGCCCTCGGCGCATCTGTGGGTGCAGCAGCGGGTGGCGGGGCGGCTGCTCACGGATCTGCTCGAACCGGGCGGCGACACGCGGCCCGTGGCGGCGGCGGGGGAGGCGCTCGCGCGCCTGCACGCGCTGCCGCTCGCGGCCACACAGCCCCGGCGCAACTGGACCCTGCATCAGGAAGCCGCGGTTCTGGAAAAGGCCCTGGCCGATGCCGCCACCGCCCGCCCGGCCTGCGGCCCCGCGCTGCGCGCGATCGGGCGGGCCCTCGCGGCGCGCCTCGCCCCGCTGACCGAGGCGCCGACCACCGGGATCCACCGTGATTTCTACCCCGATCAGGTCATCATCGACGCGGGCACGACGTGGCTCCTCGACCTCGACCTTTTCGCGGCGGGCGATCCGATGATCGACGTCGGGAATTTCGTCGCTCACCTACAGGAATACGGCCTGCGCCGATGGGGCACGACCGACGCGTTGGAGGCGCAGGCGGCGGCTTTCCTGCGCGCCTATGCGCAACGGCTGCCCGTGGATGCCGCCCGGTTCCGGCTGTTTCGCGATATGTCACTGGCCCGCCATCTGTGGATTTCGCTGCGGATCCCCGAACGGCGGCCCGGCTTTGACGCCCTGCTCGGGGTCATGCGCTTGAGGTCAGTTCCGCCGACAGGCCGCGCAGCATCCGGCGGCAGTCCTCCAGTTCGCCGTCCAGGATGAATTCGTCCGCCCGATGCGCGCGGGTGATGCTGCCGGGGCCGCAGATGATGGCGGGGATGCCCGCCGCGTGGAACAGGCCCGCCTCGGTGCCGTAGCTGACCGATTGCAGCGGCGCGGTGCAGGTCAGGCGTTCCAGCAGGCCGGGCAGGGGGCTGGTGTCGTCGGGCGGCAGCGCGGGATACCCGGCGAGGATTTCGGACGACACCCGGATCCGCCCCTGTGCCAGCGTGGCGAGCCGGGCGAGGATTTCCGCCGTCACCCCTTCGGCGGGCTGTTCGGGGATCGCGCGGACCTCGATGTCGAGCGCCACGCGGTCGGGGATGATGTTGACCGCGCTGCCGCCCCGGATCACCCCGGCCTGAAGCGTCGAATGCGGCGGGTCGAAGCGCGGGTCGTAAGGCCCTTCGGCGGCCAGCCGCAGGGCACGGTCGCGCAGCCAAACCAGCAGTTCCCCCGCCGGATAAAGCGCATTCGCCCCAAGCGCCGGGTTCGAGGAATGGCCCGCCTGCCCCTCGATCACCACCCGGATCGCCTGCTTGCCCTTGTGGGACAGCACGGGGCGCATGTCGCTCGGCTCGCCGACGATGCAGCCAAGCGGCGGCGCGCACAGCCGGGGCAGTTCCGCGATCATCGGGCCAACGCCGCGGCAGCCGATTTCCTCGTCATAGGAGAACGCCAGATGGACCGGGCGGCGCAGCTTCATCGCGGCGAATTCCGGCACCATCGACAGCGCGCAGGCCAGAAACCCCTTCATGTCCGACGTGCCGCGCCCGGTCAGCCGGTCGCCGTTGCGGTTCAGGCGGAACGGGTCGGTGGTCCAGTCCTGCCCCTCGACCGGCACCACGTCGCTATGCCCGGAGAGGATATACCCCGGCACGTCGCGCGGCCCGAGCGTGGCGAACAGGTTCACCCGGTCGCCCTCCGGCCCCGGGATTTCGGTCACCTGAACCCCGGGCAGATGGTCGCGCAGGCACTCCGTCATCACCCGGTTGGGCGTTCCGGGCAGCGAGGGCACGGCCACCAGATCGGCCAGAATCGTTTCCACAGTCATCGCGGGTCTCCTTTGGCGCCACCATCGGCGCGGGGCGGGCGAAGATGGTGCCGAATGGGGCGGTGCGGGCGCAATTCCGTGCCGTTGCGGACGGGGGCGATACAGAATTGCGCGCGAGGGGGCGCAAACGGGACAATCCGCTTGGCCCCGGTACCATCACGGCATATCTGCGCGGGCCCGATGGCCGATCCTTTGCGCAGGTAGAACGGAAGGCCCGGCCATGATCTCATCCTTCGATCCCGACAGTCTGCACCCGCCGCGCGGCCATTTCATCGGCGGCACCTATGTGGCGGATCGCGCGGCGCTGGCGCTGCACCGCCCGGCGGATGGGGCGGAGTTCGGCGCGCTGCCGGTGGCGGATGCGGCGATGGTGGACCGGGCGGTTACGGCGGGGCGCGCGGCGCTGGCGGCATCCGGCTGGGCCAGCGGCGTGCCGCGCGACCGCACGCGGGCGATGCTGAAATGGGCCGACCTGATCGAGGCGGAGGCCGGGACGCTCGCCCGGCTGGAGGCGGTTTGCTCGACCCGCCCCGTTGCGCAACTGCCGGGTGGCGATGTCGCGGTGACGGCGGAGCAGATCCGCTTCTTTGCCGAGATGGCGGACAAGGAGGGCGGCGATCTGGCCCCCACGCGCGACGCATCGCTCGGTATGATCGTCGATGAGCCCTATGGCGTCGTGGGCGCGATCACGCCGTGGAATTTCCCGATGTCGATGGCGGGGTGGAAGCTCGCCCCGGCCTTGGCGGCAGGTAATGCGGTGGTGCTGAAGCCAAGCGAGATGACGCCGTTCTCCGCGCTGTATATGGCGGAACTGTCGGTGCGGGCGGGGATTCCGGCGGGGCTGGTGAATGTCGTGCTGGGCGATGGGCCGGTCACCGGCAATGCGATCACCGGCCATCCCGGCATCGGCAAGGTCAGCTTTACCGGCTCGACCGGCGCGGGGCAGGCGATCATGGGCAATATCGCGCGCACGGGCGTGAAGCCGATGACGCTGGAGCTTGGCGGCAAGTCGCCGCAGTTGGTGTTTGACGATGCGGATCTGGACCTTGCGGCCGATTGCATCGCGCGCAGCATCACCTTCAACGCCGGGCAGGCCTGTGTTGCGGGCAGCCGGGTTCTGGTTGCGCGCGGGGTGGCCGATGCGCTGGCGGCAAAGCTGATCGCGCGGATGGCGGGCCATCGCCCCGGCGCGACATGGGATGCCGGGGCGCAGTATGCGCCGATCATCTCGGAACGCCAGATCACCCGGATCGACGGTATCGTGCAGGCGGCCATCGCGCAGGGCGCCGAGGTGCTCACCGGGGCCGCACGGATGGATCATCCGGGCTGGTTCTATCAGCCGACGCTGCTCACCGGCGTTGCCGCGGACTCCCCCGCGGTGACAGAGGAGATCTTCGGCCCCGTCCTGACCCTTGAGCCCTTCGACGACGAGGAACAGGCCGTGGCGATGGCGGACCACCCGACCTATGGCCTCTGCGCCGGGATCTTCACCCGCGATCTGTCGCGCGCGCTGCGGGTGATGCGCCGGATCGAGGCGGGGACGGTCTGGATCAACCGCTATGGCCGTTCGCGGGATCACATCCTGCCGACGGGGGGGTATAAATCCTCGGGCATCGGCAAAGACCTTGGCCGTGCCGCCTATCACGCCAACCGCCGGCAAAAGACCGTGCTGATCGACCTGTGAGGACCCCATGACCCATAAAATCGCCCTGATTCCCGGTGACGGCATCGGCATCCCCGTCACCGAAGCCGCCATCGCGGTGGCCAAGGCCGCGGGTGCCGCGCTCGACTGCACCACCCTCCCGTGGTCCTGTGACACCTATCTGCAAACCGGGCGGATGATGCCCGAGGACGGGATCGAGACCCTGCGCGGCTTCGACGCGATCTTCCTCGGTGCGGTCGGCTGGCCCGCGAAGGTGCCGGATTCGGTGTCCCTGCACGGGCTGCTGCTGCCGATCCGCAAGGCCTTCGTGCAATATGCCAACATCCGCCCGCACCGGCTGTTGCCCGGTGTCGAGGGGCCGCTGAAGACGCGCGACTTCGACATCCTGTGCATCCGCGAGAACACCGAGGGCGAATATTCCGGCGCGGGCGGGCGCGTCCATGTCGGCACGCCGGACGAGGTGGCGGTGGAGACTTCGGTATTCACCCGCGTGGGGGTCGAACGGATCCTGCGGTTCGGGTTCGAGCAGGCCATGAAGCGGCGCAAAAAGCTGGCTTCGGTGACGAAATCCAACGCGCAGAAATATTCGATGGTGTTCTGGGACGAGATCACCGACCGGCTGGCCGCCGAATACCCCGAGGTCGAGGTCACACATTACCATATCGACGCGATGTGCGCGCGGATGGTGATGGCGCCCGAGAGCCTTGACGTGGTGGTGGCCTCGAACCTGTTCGGCGACATTCTGACGGACCTTGGCGCGGCGATTCAGGGCGGCCTTGGTTTCGCGGCCTCGGCCAATATCAGCCCCTCGGGCGGGCCGTCGATGTTCGAGCCGGTGCATGGCTCGGCCCCCGACATCGCGCACCTTGGCATCGCCAATCCGATGGCGGCAATCTGGTCGGCGGCGATGATGCTCGACCATCTGGGCGAAACGGCGGCGGCCCGGCGGATCATGGCGGCGATGGAGGCCACCACCGCGCGCGGCATCGGCACCGTGCCGGGCCGCGACAGGACCGATGACATCACCAAGGCCGTTCTGGCCGCGCTGGAGGGCTGACATGCAGTTGAACGACAAGGACTTGTTCCGCCAGCAGGCGCTGATCGGCGGGGCGTGGCGCGATGCCGCGAGCGGCAAGGTGGTCGAGGTCACCGACCCGGCGACGCAGCAGGTCATCGGCACCATCCCGGACCTGTCGGGCGCGGAAACCCGCGCGGCGATCGAGGCGGCGGATGCGGCCTTTGCCGCGTGGAAGACACGCACCCATGGCGAACGCGCGGCCCTGCTCGAACGCTGGTTCGCGCTGATGAACGATCATGCCGAGGATCTGGCGCGGATCCTGACCTGGGAACAGGGCAAGCCGCTCGCCGAAGCGCGGGGAGAAATCGGCTACGGCGCCTCTTTCGTGAAATGGTTCGCCGAGGAGGCGCGGCGCATTGACGGCAGCGTGATCCCGGCCCCCACCGCCGACCGCCGCATCCTCACGCTGAAACAGCCGGTGGGGGTTTCGGCGATCATCACGCCGTGGAACTTCCCGAATGCGATGATCACGCGCAAGGTCGGCCCGGCGCTGGCGGCGGGCTGCACCGTGGTCATCAAGCCCTCGGAATTCACGCCCTTCTCGGCGCTGGCCTTGGGCGTGCTGGCGGAGCGCGCGGGGATCCCGGCGGGGGTGATCAATATCGTCACCGGGATGCCCTCGGAGATCGGCGCCGAGCTGACCGCCAACCCCACCGTGCGCAAGGTCAGCTTCACCGGCTCGACCCGCGTCGGATCGCTGTTGATGGCGCAATCGGCGCCGACGGTGAAGCGGCTGTCGCTGGAGCTTGGCGGCAATGCGCCCTTCATCGTGTTCGACGATGCCGATCTGGATGCGGCGGTCGAGGGCGCGATCGCGTCGAAATTCCGCAACGGCGGGCAGACCTGTGTCTGCTCGAACCGGATTCTGGTGCAGGCGGGGGTCTATGATGCCTTCGCCGCGAAACTGGGGGCGAAGGTGCGGGCGATGAAGGTCGGCCCCGGCACCGAAGCGGTGGACATCGGCCCGATGATCAATGCCGCCGCGCTCGACAAGATCGCCCGCCATGTCGCCGATGCGGTGGCGAAGGGCGCCACCATCGCCGCGCAGGCCGACACGCCCCCGGGCCAATACGCCGCCCCGGTGGTGCTGACCGGCGCGACCACCGAGATGGAACTGGCGAGCGAGGAAACCTTCGGCCCCGTCGCGCCGCTCTTCCGCTTCGAGACGGAGGAAGAGGCCATTGCCATTGCCAACGGCACGCCCTTCGGCCTTGCCGCCTATTTCTACACCGAGAACATCCGCCGGTCCTGGCGCGTGGCGGAGGCGCTGGATTTCGGCATGGTCGGGCTGAACACCGGCGCGGTCTCGACCACGGTCTCGCCCTTCGGCGGTGTCAAATCCTCGGGGCTGGGGCGCGAGGGCGCCCGTGCCGGGATCGAGGAATACCTGGAGGTGAAGGCCTTCCACATCGGCGGGCTGTGACCGCCGAAGAACCTGCCGCCCGCCCGCGCGGATACGGCGTTTCATGCTCTGCGCGCCCCGCAAACGGCAGGCAACCCCTGCGGGGCGCGGCATAGGATCAACGGACAGGCGCGACAGGCGCCGCAACGACAGGGACGCACCCATGACCTTCCGCCCGAAATTCATCACCTTCGACTGCTACGGCACGCTGACCAATTTCGACATGGCCGGGGCCGCGCGGCGCATCTATGCCGGGGACCTCGCGGAACCGGCGATGGCGCAGTTCATCCGGAACTTCGCCGCCTACCGGCTGGACGAGATCCTCGGCGCGTGGAAACCCTATGCCGAGGTGGTGCACAATTCGCTCGAACGCACCTGCAAGCGCAACGGCGTGACCTTCCGCGAGGAGGACGCGCTGCGGATCTACAACGAAGTGCCGACCTGGGGGCCGCATTTCGACGTGCCCGAGGGGCTGGCGAAGGTCGCAAAGGAAATCCCGCTGGTGATCCTGTCGAACGCGATGAAAAGCCAGATCATGTCGAATGTGGAAAAGCTGGGCGCGCCCTTCCACATGGTCATCACCGCCGAGGAAACCGGCAGCTACAAGCCGCAGATGAACGGGTTCGAGTATATGCTCGACAAGCTCCGCTGCGGGCCGGAGGACATCACCCATGTGTCGTCGTCCTTCCGCTACGACCTGATGACGGCGCATGACATGGGCATCAAGTCCAAGGTCTGGGTGAACCGGGGCCACGAACCCGCGAACCCCTATTACGAATATACCGAGATCGCGGACATTCGCGGCCTGCCGGGCGTGTTCGGGCTGTGACGATGAAATTCCGGTCCTATTGGCACGACACGTCGCCCGCCTTTACCGGCGCCGCCGCGGCGCTCGGGGGGGAATACGATGTGGCGGTGATCGGCGCGGGGTTCACCGGGCTGGGGGCCGCGCGCAGGCTGGCGATGGAGGGGCATTCCGTCGTGGTGCTTGAGGCCGAGACGGTGGGCTTCGGCGCATCGGGGCGCAACGGCGGGCATCTGAACAACGGCATCGCGCATAGCTATCTGGCCGCGCGGGAGCATTTCGGCGCGGAAAAGGCCCGGGCGCTGTATCACGCCTTCGACGATGGCGTGGCGACCATCGAACGCATCGTGGCGGAGGAGGGGATCGACTGTTCCTTCCGCCGTTCGGGCAAGCTGAAGCTGGCCTCGAAGCCCGCGCATTACGAAGGGCTTGCGCGGAATTACGAGGCGCTGAGGGATGCGGACACGGACACCGCGCTGCTCACGCGGGCGGACCTCGCGGCGGAGGTGGGGTCGGATGCCTTCCACGGCGGGATGCTGCAACGGAAAAGCGCGATGATGCACATGGGCCGCTTCGTCGTCGGCCTGGCCGAGGCCGCCGTGCGGCGCGGCGCGGTGATCCATGAACACGCCCCCGTCACGGCGCGCGAAAAGGCGGGTGCAGGCTGGCGGCTGATCACACCGAAGGGCAGCGTGACGGCGGGCAAGGTGCTGCTGGCGACGGGCGCCTATACCACCGACGCCTTCCCCTGGTTCCGCCGCCGGATCGTGCCGGTGGGCAGCTTCATCATCGCCACCGCGCCGCTGACCCCGGCACAGGTGGCGGCGGTGATGCCGGGCAACCGCACCTGCGTCAATACGATGAACATCGGCAACTATTTCCGCCTGTCGCCGGACAACCGGTTGATCTGGGGCGGGCGGGCGCGGTTCTCGGCGCGCTCGGATCAGCAGTCGGATGCGAAAAGCGGCGCGATCCTGCGCGACAGCCTGCTGCGGATCTTTCCGCAACTGCGCGACGTGCCGATCGACTATTGTTGGGGCGGGCTGGTGGACATGACCGCCGACCGCTTCCCACGCGCGGGGCAGGCCGACGGGCTTTATTTCTCCATGGGCTATTCCGGCCACGGCGCGCAGATTGCGACGCATATGGGCGAGATCATGGCCGGGCTGATGACCGGGCGCGACAGCCGCAACCCGTGGGAGGGGCTGCCCTGGCAGGCCGTGCCCTTCCACACCGGCAAGCCGTGGTTCCTGCCGCTGGTTGGCCTTTATTACAAGACGTTGGACAGGATACGCTGATGAGCCTGCTGAAGAAGATCGACCCCATGGGCACGCCGGTGCCGTCGAAATGCGCGCCGGAAAAGCTGATCGCCGGGGATCCGGATTTCCTGACCTGGGCGCTGGATGAAAGCGCGGCGCAGGGCCCCGTGCGCACCGGTATCTGGCAGGCGACGCCGGGCGAGAACCATTCGATCAAGGGCGAGACCTTTGAATTCTGCCATCTGCTCGACGGTGTGATCGAGCTGACCGAAGAGGGCCAGCCGCCGCGCATCTTTCGCAAGGGCGACAGTTTCGTGATGAAGCCCGGCTATCGCGGCGTCTGGAAGACGATCGAGACCGTGCGCAAGATCTATGTGATCGTCGGATGAGTATCGTTCCCTTCCTGCCCGAACATATCCCCGGCGCGGTGGCGCTGTCGCGTGCCGAGGGCTGGCCGCACCGGACCGAGGACTGGGCGCTGATCCTTGGCCTCAGCCGGGGGGTGGTGGCGCTGGACGAGAACCGCGTCGTGGGCACCGCGCTCGCCACCGGGTTCGGCCCGGTCGGCATGCTGAACATGATCATCGTCGCCGCCGAAATGCGGGGCCGGGGCCTTGCGCGGCGGCTGATGGAGGCGGTGATGGCGGAGGCGGCGCAGGAATGGCGGCTGGTCGCCACCGAGGCGGGCCTGCCACTTTATCGCAAGCTGGGCTTTGTCGAACAGAACCGGGTGGTGCAGCATCAGGGCATCCTGACCGGCACCACGGCGCCCGAAGGCGTGGACTGGGGCGGGGAGGTCGAGACCCTCGCCGCGCTGGACCATGCCGCCACCGGGGCGGACCGGCGCAGCCTGATCGCCGCGCTGCTGCGCGAGGGCCGCGTGGCCGTGCTGCGCCGCGAGGGGACGGTGGCGGGCTATGCCGCGCTGCGTCCCTTTGGCCGGGGCGAGGTGGCGGGGCCGGTGATCGCGGGGAATGCCGAAGACGCCCGCGCGCTGCTGTCCTTCGTGCTCGCCGACCGCGCCGGGCGGTTCATCCGCGTCGATACCACCGAAGACAGCGGGCTGGCGCCATGGCTTGCCGAACTGGGCCTTGCCCATGTCGGCGGCGGCATCGGTATGAGCCGGGGCACGCCCGCGCCCCGCACCGGGGAATTCCACCGTTTCGCCCTTGCCGCGCAGGCATTGGGCTGATCTGACAGGAGAGAGAACATGCTGGCCAATTCACTGGTCGAACTCGACCGCGCGCATCTGGTCCATCCGGTCGCAAGCTGGCGCGGGCATGAGGCGGCGGGCGTGCGCCTGCTGACCTCGGGCAAGGGCGCGCGGATCACCGATGCGCAGGGGCATGAACTGATCGACGGTTTCGCCGGGCTGTGGTGCGTCAACGCGGGCTATGGGCAGGAAAGCGTGGTCGCCGCCGCGACGAAGCAGATGCAGGATCTGGCCTATGCCACCGGCTATTTCGGGCTGGGCGCGGAACCTGCGGTGCGGCTGGCGGCGCGTCTGGCCGATGCTGCGCCGGGCGACCTGAACCACGTCTATTTCGGGCTGGGCGGGTCGGATGCGGTGGATACCACGGTGCGCTTCGTGCGCTACTACTGGCACGCGCGGGGCAAGCCGGCGAAGGATCAGTTCATCTCGGTCGCGCAGGGCTATCACGGGTCTTCGACGGTGGGGGCGGGGCTGACGGCGCTTCCGGCGTTCCATGCCGGGTTCGGCGTGCCCTATGACTGGCAGCACAAGATTCCGTCGCATGACACCTATCGCAACCCGGCGGGCAGCGATGCGGCGATCATCGAGGCCTCCAGGGGCCACCTGCTGGCCAAGGTCGCCGAACTGGGCGGGCCGGAGCGCGTCGCGGCGTTCTACATCGAGCCGATCCAGGGCTCGGGCGGGGTTCTGGTGCCGCCGAAGGGCTGGATGAAGGCGATGCGCGATTTGTGTGCGGAGCTCGACATCCTGTTCATCGCCGATGAGGTCATCACCGGCTTTGGCCGCACCGGCCCGCTGTTCGCCTGCGCCGAGGAGGGGATCGTCCCCGACATGATGACCACGGCGAAGGGGCTGACCTCGGGCTATGTGCCAATGGGGGCGGTGTTCCTGTCGGATCGGGTTTACAGCACCATCGCCGATGGCGCGGGCGCGGCGGCGGTGGGCCATGGGCAGACCTATTCGGCGCATCCGGTTTCGGCGGCGGTCGGGCTGGCGGTGCTGGACCTGTACGAAGGCGGGCTGCTGGAGAACGGCCAGCGGATGGGCGCGCGGCTGATGGCGGGGCTGCGGGGGCTGTCGGATCACCCGCTGGTGGGCGATGTGCGCGGGCGCGGCATGCTGGCGGCGATCGAACTTGTCACCGACAAGGCGGCGAAGACGCCGCTGCCTGCGGCGGCGCAGCCCGCGACGCGGATTTTCGACCGCGCATGGCAGGCGGGGCTGGTGGTGCGCGCCTTCGGCTGGGGCGTGATCGGCTATGCGCCGCCCCTGTGCTGCACCGAGGAGGAGATCGACCAGATCGTCGCCCGCACCCGTGTGGTGCTGGACCAGACGCTGGACGATCCGGACGTGCGCGCGGCGCTGCGCTGATGGCGGTGCTGTTCCTTTCGACCCCCGAACGGGGCGCGGTGTTCCGCGACCTGTTCGCGCGGGACCTGCCCGACATGCCCTTTCACGTCGGGCAGGCGCCGGATCCGGAGGCGGTGCGCTACATCGTCGCCTGGACCGCGCCAGAGGGGCTCGCGCGGGACTATCCGAACCTGCGGCTGATCTTTTCGACCGGGGCGGGGGTGGATCAGTTCGACCTGCCCGCCCTGCCGCCGCGGGTGGGCGTGGTGCGGATGCTAGAACCCGGGATCGCGCGGCAGATGCGGGAATATGCGGTCATGGCCACGCTGGCGATGCACCGCGACCTGCCCGCCTATCTGGACAGCCAGCGGCGCGAGGCATGGACCCCGCGCGCCAACACCCCGGCGGCGGAGCGGCGCGTGGGGGTGATGGGGCTGGGCAATCTGGGGCAGACGGTGCTGGCGGGGCTGCGGCCCTTCGGCTTTGATCTGGCGGGATGGAGCCGCAGCCCGCGCGGGGTCGAGGGTGTCACCTGCCTGACGGATCTGGATGCCTTTCTGGCGCGGACGGACATCCTGCTGTGCCTGCTGCCGCTGACGGCCGAGACGGAGGGGATGCTGAACGCCGATCTGTTCGACCGGCTGCCGATGGGGGCGCGGCTGGTGCATCTGGGGCGCGGGCGGCAGCTCGACCACGGCGCCCTGCGCGCCGCGCTGGACACGGGCCGGATCGCGCAGGCGATGCTCGACGTCACCGATCCGGAGCCCCTGCCGCCCGGCCATTGGCTGTGGCGCGACCCGCGCGTGATCGTCACCCCCCATATCGCCAGCCAGACCGTGGCGCGCGAGGGCGCGCTGCATGTACTGGCGGGGATTCAGGCCGATCTGCGCGGCGACAGCCCGGCGGGGCTGGTGGACCGGGCGCGCGGATACTGAGCGCGGGCGCCATGCCGTCGGGCCGCCGCGATACGGAATTTTATGCTGCACCGGGGCGCGATTTGAAGTTTTCCGCGCCCGGTTTGCCGGAAGGATAAGCCGACCAACGGGGCCGTAGAATGGGGCAAACCCCTCCGGCCGGAAACAGGCGCAATGGCGCCGGATTTAACAGGGAATGCCACAATGCCAGCAAAACCGCTGTCACACTTCACATACATGAGCTTCGATGTCGTCGGCACGCTGATCGACTTTGAATCCGGGTTGACCGGCGCGCTGGCCGCGATTGCGGCGGAGCAGGGCGTGGCCTTCGATCCGGAGCGCGCGCTGGAACTGTATCGCGCGGCGCGCTACCTGCCCGATGTCGGGCATTTCCCGGATGACCTGGTGCGGGTGTACAAGGTGATCGCGCCCGATCTGGGCCTGCCTGTGGATGACGCCCATGCCACGCGGCTGCGCGATGCGGTGCCGGGGTGGAAGCCTTTTGCGGATTCCGTCGCGGCGCTGGCGAAGCTGAAGGAAAAATACCGGCTGATCGCGATGACCAATGCGCAACGCTGGGCGTTCGAGCATTTCAGCGCCGCGCTCGGCCATCCGTTCCACGCGTCCTTCACCGTGGACGATACCGGCACGGAAAAGCCCGATCCGGCGTTCTTCGAGAAGGTCTTCGCCTTTGTCGAAAGCGAAGGGGCGACGAAGGACGACATTCTGCATGTCGCGCAAAGCCAGTATCACGATATCGGCGTGTCGCGCGCGCTTGGCATGACCAACTGCTGGATCGAGCGGCGGCACGCGCAAAAGGGCTATGGCGGCACCATCGCGCCCGCCGAATTCACCACCCCGGACTATCACTTCACCTCGATGGCCGAACTGGCCGGGGCCGTCTGAACCAATCCAACAAGGGAAACAAGAAATGGCTGACAGGGAAATCACCAACTGGACCCGTGCCGATGACGCGATGGTCGAAAACGCGCTGCGCCGGGGGGCGAACCGGCGCGACCTGCTGCGCATGTTCATGGCCGGGGGGATTTCGGTCGCGATGGGCGGCACGATCCTTGGCCGCGCCACGGCTGCGCTGGCGCAGACCCCGGTCTCGGGCGGGCATCTGAAGGCGGCGGGCTGGTCGTCCTCTACCGCCGACACGCTGGACCCGGCGAAGGCCTCGCTTTCGACCGATTATGTGCGCTGCTGTGCCTATTACAACCGGCTGACCTTCATGACCGAGGACGGTTCCATCGAAATGGAACTGGCCGAGAGCGTGGAAAGCGCCGATGCCTTGGTCTGGACCGTCAAGCTGAAATCCGGCGTGACCTTTCACGATGGCAAGACGCTCGACGCCGAGGATGTGGTGTTTTCGCT
Source organism: Paenirhodobacter sp. (assembly GCF_047600745.1). Lineage (GTDB taxonomy): Bacteria > Pseudomonadota > Alphaproteobacteria > Rhodobacterales > Rhodobacteraceae > Rhodobacter. The sequence goes on from NZ_JASGKI010000006.1 coordinate 147,774, forward strand.
GCAACGGCACCTTGATCCGGCGGTCGGCTCCAAGGTGGCCGCCATCGCCGCGCAGTTCAAGGAGATCAGGGCCGTCGATCCGACCACGGTGCAGATCACCCTTGCGGCGGCCAATGCGGATGTGCCCGTCCTGCTGGCGATGCACCATTTCATGATCGTGGCGAAGGGCACCACCGATTTTTCCAAGGGCAACGGCACCGGGGCCTTCGTCTCCGAAGTGTTCGAGCCCGGCGTGCGCTCGATCGGCAAGCGCAACGAGAATTACTTCAAGCCGCAGAAGGCGCCGCTCGAAAGTTTCGAGTATTTCGCCATTGCCGATGACAGCGCGCGGGTGAATGCGCTTCTGTCGGGCGATATTCACTTCGCCGCCACGATCAAGCCGCAGGCGGTGCGGCTGGTGAAGACGCAGCCCGATTTCGTGCTGTCGATCACCACGGGCGGCAATTACACCAACCTGAACGCGCGGCTGGACATGGCGCCGGGCGACAAGGCGGGCTTTGCCGAGGGCATGAAATATCTGCTCAACCGCGACCTGATCAACAAATCCGCCCTGCGCGGCCTGGGCGAGATCGCGAATGACCAGCCCGTGCCGCCGATGAGCCCCTATCACAACGCCGATCTGAAGCCGCGGGAGTTCGACCCGGACCGCGCGAAGGCACTGTTCGAGAAGGCCGGGCTGCTGGGGCAGACGATCCCGCTGGTGGCTTCGGATGCGGCGTCCTCGTCGCTCGACATGGCGATGATCTTCCAGCAGGCCGGGGCGGAAATCGGCATGAAGTTCGACATCCAGCGCGTGCCCTCTGATGGCTACTGGTCGAACTACTGGCTGAAGGCGCCGCTGCATTTCGGCAATATCAACCCGCGCCCGACGCCCGACATCCTGTTCTCGCTGCTCTATGCCTCGGATGCGCCGTGGAACGAGAGCCAATACAAATCCGAGAAATTCGACCGGATGCTGCACGAGGCGCGCGGCGAGCTGGACATGGCGAAGCGCAAGGCGATCTACGACGAGATGCAGGTCATGGTCGCGAACGAGGCGGGCACGGCGATCCCGGTCTATATCTCGAACGTCGATGCGCATTCGGGCAAGGTCAAGGGCCTGAAGCCGAACCCGCTCGGTGGCCAGATGGGCTATGCGCTGGCCGAATACCTCTGGCTGGAGGCCTGATCCCCCACGGCCCGCGATCCGTCGCGGGCCTTCACCCCATTGCGGAGGCCTGACATGAATTCACAGGTCGTCTCACTGGTGCTGGGCCGGATCGGCGTTGCCGTCATCACCCTTGTCATCGTGAGCTTCATCGTTTTCGCCGCAACCGAGATGTTGCCCGGCGACATTGCGCAGATCCTTCTGGGCCAGGCCGCCACGCCTGAGGCCGTGGCCGGGCTGCGCGAGGCCATGCACCTCAACGACCCGGCGATCCTGCGGTTTCTGCGCTGGATGGCGGGGCTGTTGCAGGGCGACCTTGGCACATCCTACGCCAACAACATGCGGGTCGCGGATCTGATCGGCGGGCGGCTGGTCAATACGCTCAAACTCGCGGCGGTGACGGCGATGTTCGCGGTGCCGGTCGCGCTGTTCCTCGGCATCACCACGGCGATGGCGCGCGGCAGCCTATATGACCGGGCGGTGAACACGGTGGTGGTGGGCGTGATCTCGGTGCCCGAATTCATGATCGCCACGCTGGCGGTGCTGATCTTCGCGGTCTGGCTGCACTGGCTGCCCGCGCTGTCGTTTTCGGGCGACACCACCACGGTGATGGGCCTGCTCAAGGCCTATGCGATGCCGGTCATCACGCTGAGCTTCGTGATTTCGGCGCAGATGATCCGGATGACCCGCGCCGCGGTGATCGAGACGCTGAAGATGCCCTATGCGGAAATGGCGCTGCTGAAGGGCGCATCGCGGCCGCGCATCGTGCTGCGCCATGCGCTGCCCAATGCCATCGGCCCGATCGTCAACGCGGTGGCGCTGTCGCTGTCCTACCTGCTGGGGGGCGTGATCATCGTCGAGACGGTGTTCAACTATCCCGGCATCGCCAAGCTGATGGTGGATGCGGTCTCGACCCGCGACCTGCCGCTGATCCAGACCTGCGCGATGATCTTCTGTCTGGGCTATCTGGTGCTGATCACCATCGCCGATGTCATCGCCATCATCTCGAACCCGAGGTTGCGCAAATGACGGCCCGTTCCCATGGCCTTTTCGGCTATCGTATCAACGCCGTCGGGCTGCTGGCCTCTGCGGTGATCCTGTTCTGGATGTTCATCGCGCTGTTCGGCGATCAGTTGACGCCTTACCCGCCGGGCGAGATCGTCGATTTCGACTATTTCGGCCCGATGTCCGGTCAGTTCTGGCTGGGCAGCGACTATCTGGGCCGGGACATGCTGTCACGCATCCTGATGGGCGCGCGCTACACCGTGGGGATTTCGCTGGCTGCGGTGGTGATCGCCTGTTTCGCGGGGGTGGTGCTGGGCATGACGGCGGCGGTTCTGGGCGGCTGGTTCGACACCTGCCTGAGCCGGTTCCTGGATGCGCTGAGTTCGATCCCGTCGAAGCTGTTCGGCCTGGTCGTGGTGGCGGGGATCGGCTCTTCGATCCCGGTTCTGGTGGGGGTGCTGGCGCTGATCTATACGCCGGGCGCCTATCGCTTTGCCCGGGCGCTGGCGGTGAATATCTCGACGATGGATTTCGTCACCGTTGCGCGGGCGCGGGGCGAACGCACGCCCTATCTGATCACGCAGGAGGTGCTGCCGAACATCCTCGGCCCGGTGCTGACGGATATGGGGCTGCGCTTCGTGTTCATCGTGCTGCTGCTGTCGGGGCTGTCCTTCCTGGGCCTTGGCGTGCAGCCGCCGAATGCGGACTGGGGCTCGCTCGTGCGCGAGAATATCGGCGGGCTGGCCTTTGGCGCGCCTGCGGTGATCATGCCCTCGATCGCCATCGCCACTCTGACGATTTCGGTCAACCTGCTGATCGACAACCTTCCCGTGCGGATCCGAGACAGGAGCGAATGATGACAGGTTTCGTTGAAATCCGCGATCTGAGGCTGGGCGCGGTGACGGATCCCGGCCGTGACATCGAGATCATCAAGGGCGTCAGTTTCGACATCGCCGAGGGTGAGATCGTCGCGCTGATCGGCGAATCCGGTTCCGGCAAGACCACCATCGCGATGACGCTGATGGGCCATTGCCGCCCGGGCTGCTCGATCCGCGCGGGGTCCGTGACGGTGGCGGGCAGGGACATGGTGACGCTGACCGAGCGCCAGCGCGCCGCGATGCGCGGCACCGAGGTTGCCTATGTCCCGCAAAGCGCGGCGGCGGCCTTCAACCCCTCGAAACGGCTGATGGATCAGGTGATCGAGGTCGCGCGGATCCACGACCTGATGCCGCTCGATCAGGCCCGGGCGAAGGCGGTGGAGCTGTTCCGCGCGCTGGCCCTGCCGGAACCGGAAACCATCGGCCAGCGCTATCCGCATCAGGTTTCGGGCGGGCAGTTGCAGCGGCTTTCGGCGGCGATGGCGCTGATCGGCGGGCCGAAGCTGGTGATCTTCGACGAGCCGACCACCGCGCTCGACGTGACGACGCAGATCGAGGTGCTGCGCGCCTTCAAATCGGTGATGGCGGCGGGCGGCATGGCGGGGGTCTATGTCAGCCATGACCTTGCCGTGGTGGCGCAGATCGCCGACCGGATCGTGGTGCTGAAGGGCGGCGAGGTGCAGGAGATCGGCACCACCGAACAGATCCTGCACGCTCCGCAGCACCCCTATACCCGCGATCTGCTGGCGGCCTTCCACCCGGTGCCGCATGCGGTGGTGGCGCTGCCCGAAGGCGAACGGCGGGTGCCCGCGCTGGAGGTGATCAACGTCTGTGCCGCCTATGCCCCCGGCAGGCTGGCGCTGCGCGATGTCAGCTGCACGCTCGACAAGGGCCGCAACCTGGGCGTGATCGGCGAATCCGGTTCCGGGAAATCCACCATGGCGCGGGTGATTTCGGGGCTGTTGCCGCCGGTGTCCGGGTCGATCCTGATGGGGGGGCGGGAACTCGCCGCGGATGCCCGCCAGCGCAGCAAGGACGACCTGCGCCGGTTACAGATCGTGTTCCAGCTGGCCGATACCGCGCTCAATCCGGCGCGGTCGGTGGGGGATATTCTGGGCCGGCCGCTGACCTTCTATCACGGGCTGAAGGGGCGCGCGCGCGAGGCGCGGGTGGCCGAGCTTCTGGACATGGTGCGCCTGCCCGCCGCGATGCGCCACCGGCTGCCGGGGGAGTTGTCGGGCGGGCAGAAGCAGCGCGTCAACCTGGCCCGTGCGCTCGCGGCGCAGCCCGAGGTGATCCTGTGCGACGAAATCACCTCCGCGCTGGATACGGTCGTGGCGGCGGCGGTGATCGAACTGCTGAAGGAATTGCAGCGCGAACTGGACCTGTCCTATGTCTTCATCAGCCACGACCTGTCCACCGTGCAGGCGATCTGCGACGAGGTGATGGTCATGTTCAACGGCGAGAAGGTCGAGCACCTGCCCACCGACCGGATCCAGAACGGCGCCGAACATCCCTATTCCCGGCTGCTCTTCGCCTCGGTGCCGAAGCTGGATCCCGGCTGGCTGGACGGCCTCGCGCGCGATCCGGAGTTCAGCGCGGCTATGCGGCGGTAAGCGTCCCTGTGTCACATAGCCATCAGGTTATGGGTGGTGATTGCCGGTCTCCCCCCGGAAGGAGGGCTTCACGGCACGTTTTCCGAGTGGGGTGTGAGTCAACCCCTGCGTCCGACGGAGGCACGCTGAAACGGCATCTTCCGGCGGCCGAGGATCGGAACGCCCCGGGTTCCCGCACGCCTTGGCCCCTGTACGACCTGCGTGAACCGCTGCGCGCCCGGCAGCAAGGCGGGTTTTCACGGTGTCGGGGAGGCATTGGCCCCACTGACGGGGATGCCGACGAGAAGCTTGACAGCCCGCCCCGTCCCCAGCATTTTCATTGAAAATCAACGGGATTTAGTGGATGGATTTCTTGGGCTGGCTAAACGAGTTTCGGCAGATGGTTCTGGGTTGGCCGATCGAAGTGTGGGTGCCGATCATCATTTCCTTAGTCGCAGCGCTTGCTGCCGTAATCGCAGCGGGTGCTGCCATAATCTCAGCGGTTGCGGCGGTGGACAGCGCACGCTCCTCACGGCAGCTGGCTGCTCTCACGAAGAAGGGTATGCAGCGCAAGCCGCCATCGTTCGAGTTGACGACGTATGACAAGGGCAGGAGGCCAGAAGGCTGGGATTGCCTGGGCATCAAGATCAGCAACTTGGAAACGGTCAGCGTGGATGTCACGAGCATTCGGACAAAGAGGAAAGATCATTATATAATAGAGCAGAATGAAGCTTACGACGGAAGCGAGCCTTCTCATCCGTTTCCTACTTTCAAAGACCCCATCCCCCAAGACAATGTTGTTGAACTAGGCACCTTTCGCGTGGAACCAGCCGGAAAGACTTCTGGTCAGGAGTATTCCGGTGTTGAGGATGTGTGCCTGTTCAGCCAAGGGGTTTCCGACGTGAACGACTTGGAGTTTCAATGGAAATGGGCTGATGGCCGCAGTTGACCCCCATCAGCCCCTCGCGCGGGGGCAACCACGCCGCGCGATTCGGAGTTCAACGCGGCGCTAGACGTCGAACAGCGTGCGTAGTGGCAGGTGCGGCTTGGCGAAGGGGGTCTTGATGACGACGAAGCTGAAATATTTGTCGATGCCGACCTCGGCGTCGATCAGCCGCTCCATGGTCGACTGGTAATCCGAAATCCCGGCGGTGACGAATTTCACCAGATAGTCGTAACCGCCGGAGATCAGGTGGCATTCGATCGCCTCCTCGATCTTCTCGATCGCCTGCTGAAACCGGGCGAAGTCGATCTGGCGGTGGTTCTTCAGCGTGACCTCGGTGAAGACGGTCAGCGTCGGGCCGAGCTTGGCGATGTCGATCTGCGCCGAATAGCCGGTAATATAGCCGGATTTCTGCAACTTCTTCACCCGCATCAGGCAGGGGCTGGGCGACAGATGCACCAGTTCGGCCAGCTCGACATTGGTGATGCGGCCGTTCTTCTGCAATTCATGCAGGATGCGGATGTCTATGCGGTCGAGCTTCACGGAACACCTGTAAGCGAGTCGTTAACAGCGTAGCATAAACTGCCGCGACCTCAATCTGCCGTGCCGGGTCTTGCCGGGGATATATAGGCAGCATAAGGCGCTGCTGCCGGGTTTTCGTGCAAAAGGAAATGCTGCAATTCCGGCAACTGCGGCACAATCCGCCCGGCGGGGCGGGTAGTGTGGAGCCAAAGGAGCCTTGCCATGCCCGCCCCCCTGCTGCCGATCGAAACCTCTGCCCCGCTGCCCGAACAGGCGGATGTGGTCGTCATCGGCGGCGGTATCGTCGGCAGTTGCGCGGCCTATTACCTGGCGCGGCGCGGCATCCGCGTGGCGCTTGTGGAAAAGGGCCGGATCGGGGCGGAGCAGTCCAGCCGCAACTGGGGCTGGTGCCGGCAACAGAACCGCGACGCGCGGGAACTGCCGATGGCGACGCGGAGCCTCGATCTGTGGGAGGCGATGGCGGCGGATATTGGCGAAAGCGTGGGCTTCCGCCGCTGCGGGTTGCTGTATCTGTCGGATGACGAGGCCGAGATCGCCGGTTGGGCGCGCTGGCGCGATTTCGCCCGGGGGCAGGGGGTGGTGACGCATATGCTCAGCGCTGCCGAGGCCGCCGAGAAGGGCCGCGCCACCGGCAAGGCGTGGAAGGGCGGCGTGTTCTCCCCCAGCGACGGCATCGCCGATCCGGAGCGCGCGGCCCCGGTCATCGCCCGCGGGGTCGAGAAATTCGGCGGCACGGTGCATCAGTTCTGCGCAGCGCGCGGGCTGGAGCTGGAGGCCGGGCGGGTGGCCGGGGTGGTCACCGAAACGGGCGTGATCCGCACCCGCATCGTGGTTCTGGCCGGGGGGGCGTGGGCGTCGTCCTTTTGCCGCCAATACGGGGTGGCCTTTCCGCAGGCTGCGGTGCGGTCCTCGATCCTGGCCGTCGGGCCGGGGGTGCAGGGGCCGGATGCGCTGCATACCGCGCGGGTGTCGCTGACGCGGCGGGGCGATGGCGGCTATACGCTGGCGGTGTCCGGCACCGCGCGGGTCGATCCGACGCCGCAGCAGTTACGGTTCGCGCGGCAGTTCCTGCCGATGTTCGCGCGGCGCTGGCGGGTGCTGCGGCCCGGCGGGATGCAGGGCTGGCAGTCGGGGCACGAGACGCTGGGCCGCTGGCGGCTGGACCGGCCGACGCCGATGGAGCGGATGCGGATCCTCGACCCGCGCCCCGACGCGGCGATGATCGCGAAAACGCTCTCCCGTGCGCGGGCGCTGATCCCGGGGCTGGCGGGGGTGCCGGTGACGGCTCAATGGGCGGGCTATATCGATTCCACCCCCGACGGCGTTCCGGCGATTGGCGAAACGGCGGTGCCGGGCCTCGTGCTGGCGGCGGGGTTCAGCGGGCATGGCTTCGGCATCGGCCCCGGCGCGGGGCATATGATCGCCGATATGGTGAGCTGCGTGACCCCGATCCTCGACCCCGCGCCCTACCACCCCGCGCGGTTTCGTCAGGGAAGCTGGGGCAAGGTCTCGGATTTCTGAGGTGCCCGCCCTAGCCGAGCGCCTGGCTGAACAGCCCGAAGATGCGGGGGTGCCGCTGGGAAAACCGCTCGGTGCCGCGCGACATCGAGGTCGCCATTTCTTGCAGCTTCATCCCGCAGGCGGTCAGGTAATCGCGCAGCGGCCCTTCGGTTTCGCGGGTGTCGAGCCGCAGGAACCCGCCGGGATGGGCGCGGATATGCGGCGCGATCAGGGCGATGGCCTCCTGCTGCGTATCGGCCACCACCGGGCCGATGACATGGCCGCGCCCGAACGGACGGCAGAAGGCGAACCCCGCGATCCGCCCCTGCCGCAGCAGAACGGTGCCCTGGCCGATGGCGCGCAGGTGGTCCATCACGCGGTCGCGCGGAACGGTGAAGGCGTGGGCGTCCAGCGCGCGGACCTCGGCCTCGTCCTCGGGGCGGAGCGGGCGGACCTCCAGCGGGGGGGCGTCGGGCGGCGTGGTGGCAAAGCCGCTGTGCAGATGGATCGTCGGCCCCGGCGTCAGCCCGAGCGAGCAATACAGCCGGTAGGCGGCATTCGTCGCACTCAGCATCAGGTCGCGCTCTCCGGCCCGGTCGAGGATCTGCCCCATCAGCCAGCGCCCGGTGCCGTATTCCTGCAACCGGGGCGCGGTGATGACCATGCCGATCGAGGCCAGCCCTTCGGTGAAGGGAAACCACATCGCCGAGGCGACCGCGCGGCCGATCTCGTCCACGACGAAGATCCCCTCGCCAAGGCTCAGCACCGCCTCCCAATCCTCGGGCCGGTGGGTCCAGCCGACGCCGACCGACAGATGGTGCAGCCGGGGAATATCGGCCCGGGTCATGGGCTGCGCAACCAGCGCGAAGGTTTCGACCGTCTTCGTGGGATGGGCCTGCATGGGTCACCTGCTTTTGCGTGCGGGCCATCTTATCGCGGGACTTGACGAATTTTCTACTTCATTGCCTCGCCTAACTGGCAGGAACTGCGTTGCGGGGGCATAACGAGCGGGAACGGAGGGGCGGGGATGCTATTGACACGCTGGCCGCAGGGGGTTCGGTGGCTGGTGGCCATCGGTGCGGGGTTGGCTTTGGGCCAGGGGCTGGGCCTGCTGCATCTGCCGGCGGCGGCGATGGTCGGGCCGATGGTGGCGGGGGCGGCGGTCGCGCTGGCTGGCGGGCGGCTCTATGTCGCGCCGCAGCTCAGCCAGATGGGGCAGGGGGTGGCGGGGTGCCTGATCGCGCTCAACCTCGATGCCGGGGCGCTGCGGCAGACGCTGGCGATCTGGCCGGTGGTGCTGGTCTTCGTGGCGCTGACCTTTGCCGTCGCCTGCCTGAGCGGGCTGGCCGCCAGCCGCTGGACCCGGCTCGGGCGCGAGGTCACGCTCTGGGGGTTCCTGCCCGGGATGATGGGCACCATCATCGCGCTGGCGCATGAACGGGGGCTGGACAGCCGGATGATCGCGCTGATCCAGATCCTGCGGCTGATGCTGGTGATTGCGGCGATGGTCGTGGTGGCGGCGGGGATCAGCGGCCCGGCCCCGCCCCCGGCGCATGCGGGCAGCCCGGCGATTGCCGTGGCGCTGGCCGCGTTGGGGGTGGCGGCGGCGCGCTGGCTGCCGCGGATCCCGGCGGCGGCGACGCTGGTGCCGCTCAGCCTCGCCACCGTGCTGGTGCTGAACGGGGTGGCGCTGGCGGTGCCGGGCTGGCTGGTGGCGCTGGCCTTTCTGGCGATCGGGTTGCAGGTCGGGCTGCGCTTCACGCCGGATCTGCTGCGGCAGGGGCTGGTGGCGCTGCCGGGGCTGTGCGCCGCCTGCCTGCTGCTGATCGGGCTGTGCGGCGCGAGCGGGCTGGCGCTGTCCCGGATCGCGGGGGTGGGGGTGATGACCGGGATGCTCGCCACCGTGCCCGGAAGCATTGATTCGATTGCCATTCTGGCCATCGGCGCGGGGGCGGATGTGGCCTTCGTGATGACCTTGCAGACCGTGCGCCTGTTCGCGGTGGTGATCTTCGGGCCGATCCTGGCGAGCGCGATCGCGCGCTGGATGGACCGCTGAGGGCTTAGCACGCGAACCAGCGCAGCGACATGCACGACAGCCCGGCATCGACCTTGCGGATTTCCCTTGTGTCGAGCGGCACCACCCGGAACCCCGGGAACAGCGAGCCGAGGCCCAAGAGCCACAGTTGCAACAGCGGCGTGCCCCGGATCACGGTGCAGAACCCTGCCGCAGGGGCGGAGAGCCAGGCCGGCCCCGTCACCTGCACCAGCCCGACCGGCAGAGAACCCCGCCCAGCACGGCCGACCTCGCCATCGTGACTTCGAGGCCCTGCACCAGCAGTCAGGACCATTCCCGGGCCACGGTGGCCAACGCGGCAACACCCAGGGAACCGCCGCCATCCCCGGCGAAGGCCAGTTTGGACAGCCGCGTGACGGCCAGCTACAGCGCCCCCGCCACCATGAAGAACAGCAGATAGTGTTTCGTCGTACCCGCCGCCTGCCGGGTGGCGAGTGCCAGTTCGGTGAACCCCACCACCGCCAGCAGCGCGGTATCCTTCGTCGCGATCAGCTACAGATTGGCTAGGCACGGGAGCGCATGGGGCAGCATCGCCGGAAGGGTCACCCGGCGCAGGCCGTGCCCGAAACCTCGGCGATGGCCTCCGGATCCGGGGCCAGCGCACCCTTCATGTCGCAGCACGCCTTGCCGGTATCGGCGGCCAGCAGTCGCACAGGGTGATTTCATCCGCCTGCACCGGATCGACGCGGCCAGATCGGCATTCGCCTCGTCCTGCGTCTGATATTCGCGCAAGGTGGTGCCTGCGGGGCGAAATGCTTCTGCACATCGGCCAGACGGATCGCGCCGACCTGAACCTCCAGCAGCTTGTCCGCCAGCCCGGCGGGGGGCGCGAACGTCACCTCCTTCAGCCCGATCACCACGGGTTTCGAGCGGTAATAGCCATCGCTGAAGTCGATCACCTTCTTGCGCTCCGGCCCGACATCGAGGCGATGATCAATTCGATCTTGCCGCTGGTCTGCGCCGGGATGATCCCGTCCCAGGCAACCGGGGTCACGACGCAATCCAGCGCCGCCTGTTTGCAGACCGCCTGCATGAAGTCGATCTCTCAGTCGTGTCAGTTTCCGGCGGAATCGGGCACGGTGAAGGGCGGATAGGGTGCCGATCCGGACCTGTGCGGCCCATGCCGCCGAGGCAAGGCCGCGAGGGCGGCTGTCTTCATGGTTTCCCCTGTCGGTTTCTTGCCGTTTGAAAGGCGTGGCGCGGATCCACCACCCCTGACCCGAGCCTTGCCGGGGTGGGCGAGCCTTGTTCTGCCACGCGGTCCGGCGGGGTGGGCAAAACACGATCGCACCGAAATTTTGGCGGGTCTCGCGGTGCATTGCCCGCGGACCATGCAATCGTGCAGCCGTCATGTGGCCCCACGGCTTGCACCCGGCCCGGTGCGCGTGCGCTCTTCCAACGGTCGGGGGAGGCGCCGCTTCTGGCCGCTTCTGGCGGCGAAATATACCCGGCGCAGCGGGCGGGCGTTCGACGCCGGGAATTTCCTGTGCTTTCCGGGCACGCAGACGGCGCTGGCGGTGGTGATGCAGGGTGCTGCTGCCCGGCCACCTACGAAAGGGTGATCCGTGCCACCGGCGCCACGTTCGTGCCGGTCCCCCTGCACAGGGAACACCGCGTCCACCTGCGCGCCGCGGATCTTGAGGCAGCGATCGTTCCGGGCTGCCGGTGCTGCTGCTCAATACCCCGCACAACCCGACGGGCGCCGTGCTGAGCCGCGACGAAATCGCCGCCATGACCTGTGGATCGTCGCCGATGAGGAACTGGTGTTCGCGGGCGGCTTCACCTCGCCGCTCGATATTGAAAGCCTGGCGGAGCGGGTGGTGGTGGCCTTGATCTCGAAATCCCATGCCGCGCCCGGGTTCCGCTCCGGCTGGCGGTGGGTAGCGCCGAATTCTGCAACCGGCTGCTGCCGCTTTCGGAAACCCTGCTGCTCGACATCGGGGATCTGGGTGTGAGCGGAGGGGTGTTTGCCGAGGCGCTGCGGGAACGGGGTGTCCCTTGGCGTGCGGGCGGGGCGGTTCGTGACGGGCCGGACCGAACGCCGCCTGTGCCCGGGCGTTCGGTTCCGCGGGCGGATTGACGCTTGCGGCCCGCCGCCCGCTCCGGCACAGTCTGCCCATGACCACGGAACGGTTCACCCTGCACGGCCGCCTTGCCCCCGGAGCCTTCGCGCCCTGGATCGAACGCCATGCGGCGCGGATCGGCGTTTCCGTTCGCTTCGGCCCGCGCGCGGCCACGCGGATCACCTTTGCCGCCACCGGTGCGCCGGACCTGCTCGATGCGCTGGAAATGGGCTGCCTGCTCGGCCCGCGCGAGGTCTGGGTCGAGTTGATCGACAGAATGCCCGCGTAACGGGCATAATTTGCCATGCCGCGTAAAATATAAGCCGATTGCAACGTCGCGCGCTGCCCGTTCATTTACGGTCTGGTAAATTTTAACCGCCCGGTGCATGGAAAATCATCACAAGCGTTAGCGACAAAGCCATGCCTGCCCTTTCCCCCTGGACCCCGCTCGCCCTTTCCCGCGATCTTCCGCCCGGCACCGTTGCGCCTGCCCATATGGCGGGGCAGGATCTCGCCCTGTGGCGCAGCGCGTCGGGGCGGTTGTCGGTCTGGTCGGATCGCTGCCCGCATCGCGGGATGCGGCTGTCGCAGGGTTTCGTGCGTGGCGAGGCGCTGTCCTGCATCTATCACGGCTGGCGTTATGCCGAGGGCGGCCAGTGCATCCGCATTCCCGCGCATCCGGACCTGACCCCGCCCGCCGCGATCCGCGTGCCGACCTTTGCCGGGGTGGAGCAGGACGGGGTGATCTGGGGCGCCGAGGGCACGCCGGACACGCCGCCTCCGGCTTTCGCGGGCTTCACCGGGTTCCGCTCGTTGCAGGTCGCGGCGGAGCTGCCCGCCTGCCAGCGGCTGACCCTTGCCGGGGTGGATCTGATCGTGCTGGCGCAGCCCGGCGGCATGGTCCATGTCCTTGCGCCGATCGGGGCGGGTGACCCCGACCGGCTGTCCGCCGCGCTCGAAATCGAACGCAGCCTCTGGGAAGAACAGGGGGTGCCCGCATGAGCATGCGCGATCAATGGTATCCGGTCGGCATGATCGCGCAGCCCGCCGCGCGCGACAGCCTGCTTCTGGGCGAGCCGATCCATGTCGCGGGCGGCGTGGTCACCGATGCCACGGGGCGGCGCCTGCCGGTGATCAACCGCTTCGGCCATGTCTGGACCAGCCTCGGCACGCCGGAGAAAGACCTGTTCACCATCCCCGAGGCCGATGCCCCCGGTCGCCGCCTTGTCGATGTCGGCGTCTGCCGGGTGCGCTGTTCGCCGTTGCGCGCGGTGGAGAATTTCCTCGACATCGCGCATTTCCCCTTTGTCCATACCGACATTCTGGGCGCCGAACCGCATACCGAGGTGGACCGCTACGAGGTCGCGATCCGCGATGACGTGGATGAGGTCTGGGCGACCGAGGTGCAGTTCTATCAGCCGCAGGCGGCGAAATCGGCCGAAGGCGGGATCACCACCCGTTACATGTATCGCGTCCCGGCGCCCACCTGTTCGGTTTTGTATAAGACCTGCCCGCCGCGCCCCGGCGAATGGGATGTGATCGCGCTGTTCGTGCAGCCGCTGACCGAAACGCTGTGCGACGTCTGGCCCTGGATGGCGCTCTATGACGACGACAGCACGATGACCGAGATGATCCATTTCCAGCAGATGATCTTCGTGCAGGACCGTTCGATCCTGGAAAACCAGATCCCGGCGCTGTTGCCGCTCGACCCGGGCAAGGAAATCCCGACCCGGGCCGATATGCTCTCCGTCGCCTATCGGCGCTGGCTCAAGCGGCACGGCTTCACCTATGGCGCGCAACTGGTGGCGGCATGATCCTGTATGACTATATCCTGTCGCCGTCCTGCTATCGGGTGCGGCTGCTGGCGGCGCTGACGGGGCAGGTGCTGACGCTGCGCCCGGTCGATTTCCATCCGGGCGGGGAACATCGCGGGGCCGCGTTGCGCGCGCTCAACCCGGCGGGGACGATCCCGATCCTGACCGATGGCGATCTGGTGCTGACCGAATCCACCGCGATGCTGGCCTATGTCGCGGCGCTGTCGGCGCCCGAATGGCTGGGCGAGGATGACGCGCCGATGCGTGCCCGTGTGGCGCAGTGGCTGGCCTTTTCCGCGCGGCTGACGGTGGCGGCGGGGGGCGCGCGGGCGCATGACATGTTCGGCGGGCCGGGCGACATCGCGGCGCTGCGGCGCGCGGCCACGGCGGCGCTGCGCGAACTCGAAGCGGCGCTGGATGCGCGGCGGCGGCGGGGCGGGGTGTTTCTGGCGGGGGATCGCCCGACCATCGCCGATATTGCCTGTTTCCCGCATGTCGCGCTTGCGCCCGATGGTGGGCTGCCGCTGGCGTCCTATCCGTCGATCCGGCTGTGGATGCGGGCGATCCGGGCGCTGCCGGGGTTCATCGAGATGCCGGGGATCCACCGGCTGCACGAACTTCTGCCCGAACCCGGCCCCCAACCCGATGTGATCCGCAAGGAGGCGATCTGATGGCCTATCTGTTCAAGGGCTGCGCGGCCATTGTCACCGGCGACGCGGTGATCCGCAATGCCGATCTCTTGACCGAAGGCCCCGCGATCCGTGCCATCGGCCCGGGCCTGGCCGCCCCCGGGGCCGAGGTGATCGACGCCAGCGGCTGGTTCCTCTACCCCGGGCTTGTGAACACGCATCACCACTTCTTTCAGTGTTTCGTGCGCAACCGGGTTGATCTGGACTGGACGAAGCTGTCGGTGATCGAATGGCTCGACCGGATCTATCCGATCTTCGCGCGGCTGAACGAGGAGTGCTTCTATCACAGCTCCCTCACTGCGCTGGCGGAACTGGCGAAACACGGCTGCACCACGGCCTTTGACCACCAATATTGCTTCCCGCGCAAGGCGGGTACCCATATCGTCGACCGGCAGTTCGAGGCGGCGGAGAAGATCGGCCTGCGCTTCCACGCCGGGCGCGGCACCAATACCTTGCCGCGCGCAGAAGGCTCGACCATCCCCGACGAGATGCGCGAGACGACCGAGGAATTCCTGACCGATGTCGAGCGGCTGGCGGGCCTGTATCACGACCCCGCGCCGTTTTCGATGCAGCAGGTGGTGGTTGCCCCCTGCCAGCCGGTGAATGCCTATCGCGAGACATTCACCGAATCCGTGGCGCTGGCCCGCCGCCTTGGGCTGATGCTGCACACCCATGTCGGCGAGGGCGAGAGCGAGGTGATCCGCGCCCGTCACGGGATGCGCACAGTGGAGTATCTGGAGGACATGGGCTTTTGCGGCCCCGATACCTTCTATGCCCATTGCTGGGAACTGACCGGGGCCGAGATCGCGCGCCTGGCCGCCACCGGCACCGGCGTTTCGCATTGCCCCGAGCCCGTCTATCTGGTCGGGGCCGAGGTGACGCCGATCCCGGCAATGGCGGCGCAGGGGGTGCGGATCGGGCTGGGCTGTGATGGCGCGGCCTCGAACGACAACTCGAACCTGATGCACTGCCTGCATTCGGCCTATATGCTGCAATGTCTCGTGGCGCAGACCCGCGCCGATCCGGTGCCCGAACCCGCGGCCTTCTTGCGCTATGGCACTTCGGGCGGGGCTTCGCTGCTTGGGCGCAGCGACATCGGGCGGCTGGCACCGGGGATGGCGGCGGACCTTTTCGCCATCGACAGCCGCCGGATGGATTACGTCGGCACCCGGCACGACCCCGAAAGCCTGATCCCCCGCGTCGGCATCGGCATGGCCACCGACCTGACCATGGTCAACGGCCGCATCGTCTGGCGCGACGGCGCCTTCCCCGGCCTTGACGAGGCGCAGATGGCCGCCGAGGCCGAAGCCGCCCTCGCCACCATCGACATCTGACACCCAGCCCCGGAGCGTGACATGACCCTGCCCCTGAACCGCCGATTGTTCCTGCAAACCGCGATCGCGGCGGGCGCGCTGCCCGCGATGGCCCGGGCGGGGGATGCGCCGCTCGGCGTCGGGCTCGTGCTGCCCTCGCCCAATGGCGATGTCGGCTGGTCGCATGCGCTGGTCGCGGGGCTGGCGCCGATCCGGGAAAAGCTGGGCGACGGGATCAAGGTCACCATCCTCGAAAACATCCCCGAAGGGCCGGATGCCGACCGGATCATGACCAAGCTCGTCGCCGACGGGCACAAGTTCCTGATCGCCGGTTCCTTCGGCTATCAGAACGGCGCGATGCAGATCGCCCGGCGCAACAAGGATGTCAGCGTGCTGCACGCCTCGGGCTTCATGGTGGCGCCGAATTTCACCCCCTTCGCGGCGCGCTACTACCTCGGCACCTATCTGATGGGCATGGCCGCCGCATCGCTGTCGAAGACCGGCAAGCTCGGCTCCGTCGCGGCCTTCGCGATCCCGGAGATGATCACCTCGATCAACGCCTTCACGCTCGGGGCGCAGGCGGTCAACCCGGCGGTCGAGGTCTCTGTCGTCTGGGTCAATTCCTGGTTCGATCCGGCAAAGGAACAGGACTCCGCCAGGGCGCTGCTCGCGCAGGGCTGCGATGTGCTGTTCTCGAACGCGCAGGACACGCCTTCGGTGGTTTCCGTCTGCGAGGAAGCCGGGGCCTATGTGTTCAACCTCAACTCCTCGATGAAGAAATACGCGCCGACGAAATACCTTGGCTGCGTGGCGACGGACTGGTCCCCCTTCTTCACCCAGCAGATCGAGGCGCATCTGGCCGGCAGTTTCGCGGGCCATAACGCTTTCCTCGGTATCGCCGATGGGGTGGTGGAACTGCTCGACGTCAGCCCCGACCTCTCCGCCGAGGCGCGGACCCGGATCGAGGCGAAGAAGGCCGAGATCGTCGCGGGCAGCTTCAGCCCCTACAGCGGCCCCCTCACCCGGCAGGACGGCAGCGCCGCGCTGGCGGCGGGCGAGACCCTGACCGATGAACAGATCATCGCGATGGACTGGCATGTGAAGGGCGTGACCACGCCCCTGCCGAAGTGACGCCATGCCCGCGCTCCTGTCGCTGAGGGGGATCACCCGGAGCTATGGCCCGGTCCGGGCCAATCGCGGCATCGACCTCGATGTCGCGCCGGGGTCGATCCACGCCATTCTGGGCGAAAACGGCGCGGGCAAATCCACCCTGATGAAGCTGATCTACGGCGTCGAAACCCCGGATGCGGGCGAGATGCTGTGGAACGGCGTGCCGATCCGCCCCGGCTCCCCGGCAGAGGCGCGCAAACTCGGCATCGGCATGGTGTTTCAGCACTTTTCGCTGTTCGAGACGCTGACCGTGACGGAGAACATCGCCCTGATCGTCCCCGGATCGCGGGCCGAGCTTGCCCGCCGGGTGCGTGCGATCGGCGCCGAATTCGGGCTGGAGGTCGATCCCGCCGCCCATGTTCATGCCCTTTCGGTGGGCGAGCGCCAGCGGGTGGAGATCATCCGCGCGCTGATGACGGACCCGAAACTGCTGATCCTCGACGAGCCTACCTCGGTGCTGCCGCCGCAATCGGTCACGCGGCTGTTCGAGACGCTGACCCGGCTGCGCGACCGGGGGGTGTCGATCCTGTTCATCTCGCACAAGCTCGATGAAATCCGCGCGATCTGCGACCGGGCGACGATCCTGCGCGACGGCAGCGTGACCGGCACGCTCGATCCGCGCGACCACGATGCCCATGACCTCGCGCGGCTGATGATCGGGCGCGACATGCCCGCGCCCCTGCCGAAGACCCCGCATCCGCCGGGGGAGGTGGTGCTCGAACTCGCGGGGCTGGACGTGACGCCTGACGATCCCTTTGCCGTGGCGCTGTCGCGGGTCAGCCTGTCGCTGCGTGCGGGCGAAATCCTCGGCATCGCCGGGATTTCCGGCAATGGGCAGGCAGAGCTCGCCCGCGCGATTTCGGGCGAAACCCCCGCCGCGCGCGACGAGGTGCGGATGTTCGGCCAGCCCGTGGGCACGCTGGACGCGGCGGCGCGGCGCGCGCTCGGCTTTGCCTTCGTGCCCGAGGAACGGCTGGGGCGCGGCGCGGTGCCGGAAATGTCGCTTGCGGACAACAGCCTGCTGACCGCGCACCGCAATCTTGTGCGCCACGGTCTGATCGACCGGCGCCGCGAGGCCGAATTCACCGCCCGCTGCATCGCCGATTACGACGTCCGCACCCCCGGCCCCGAGGCTGAAGCCGGGGCGCTTTCGGGCGGCAACCTGCAAAAATTCATCGTCGGGCGTGAAATCATGCTCGCCCCGCGCATCCTGTTCCTTGCACAGCCGACATGGGGCGTGGACATCGGCGCGGCGACGCAGATCCGCCACCGGCTGGTGGCGCTGCGCAATGCGGGCCTCGCGATCCTCGTCATCTCCGAGGAGGTCGAGGAACTGTTCGAGATCTGCGACCGGATTCAGGTGATCCACGCGGGCCACCTCTCGCCGCCGCGCGACGTGGCGGGGCTCAGGGTCGAGGATGTCGGCAAATACATGATCGGGGCGGAGGCGGAATGAGCTTCGGGTTTCACCTTGTGCGCCGCAGTGGCGCCTCGCGCCGGATGGCGGTGGCGGCGCCCTTCGCGGC
This sequence comes from Paenirhodobacter sp., assembly GCF_047600745.1. GTDB lineage: Bacteria > Pseudomonadota > Alphaproteobacteria > Rhodobacterales > Rhodobacteraceae > Rhodobacter. The sequence continues at coordinate 166,034 of NZ_JASGKI010000006.1, forward strand.
GGTCGTGCTGGCGGTGGTGCTCAACCTCGGGCTTTACCGGGTGCTGGGCAAGGATCCGGGGGCGATCCTGAGCGCGATGCTGATCGAGCCGTTCTCCTCCCTCGCCGCGCTTTCGGAAGTGCTGCTGAAGATGACGCCGCTGCTGCTCATCGCGCAGGGGCTGGCGGTGGGGTTCCGCGCGCGGATCATCAACATCGGCGCGGAGGGGCAGTTCATCCTGGGCGCGATCTTCGCCTCGGCGATTCCGGTCTATCTGCCGCAGGCCGAAGGGCTCTGGGTCTGGCCCGCGATGATGCTGTTCGGCACACTCGGCGGGATGCTCTGGGCGGTGGTGCCCGCTTTCTGGCGCGCGCGGCTGAATGCGTCGGAAATCCTCGTCACGCTGATGATGAGCCTGATCGCGGTGCAGCTTCTCAGCTATCTGCTGGTCGGCCCGTGGAAGGATCCGATGGGGTTCAACTTTCCGCAGACCGTGATGTTTCCGATGGATGCGATGCTGCCGGTCCTGCCCGGAACCCGGCTGACGGTGGCGGTGCTGTTCGCGCTGGTGGTCTCGGCGGGGTGCTGGCTTTACATGCAGCACAGCTTTTCGGGCTATCGGCTGCTGGTCGGTGGCGCGGCCCCGGCGGCGGCGGGCTATGCGGGCTTTTCGCAGGGCCGCGCGGTGTGGATTTCGCTTCTGGTCGGCGGGGCGGCGGCGGGGCTTGCCGGGGCGGCCGAAGTCGCCGGGCCGCTTGGGCAGCTGCAACGCTCCATCGCGCAGGGCTACGGCTATGCCGCGATCATCGTCGCCTATCTGGGCGGGCTGAACCCGGTCGGCATCGTGTTTTCCGCGCTGGCGATCGCGGCGCTGTATATCGGCGGCGACAATGCCATGGTTTCGGCCGATCTGCCGGTGGCGGCGGTGCGGGTGTTTCAGGGTTCGCTGCTGGTGTTCTACCTCGCGGCGACGGTGCTGGTGCGTTACCGGATCGAACCCCGGCGGGAGGTCGCGGCATGAGCGGCCTTGCCTTCATCCTCGCCGGGATGCTCGCCGCGGCGACGCCCTTCCTGCTTGCCGCGCTTGGCGAGCTGGTGGCCGAACGGACCGGGGTGCTGAACCTCGGGATCGAGGGGATGATGGCGCTTGGCGCCGTCACCGCCTTCATCATCGTGTTTCAGGGCGGCGGCCACCCCATGGCCTTCGCGGTGGCGGCGCTGGTGTCGATGGGGCTCGCGCTCGTCTTCGGCTGGCTCGCGCTCAGCCTGCGGGCCAATCAGGTTGCGGCGGGGCTCGCCATCGGCATCCTCGGGCAGGGGCTCTCGGCCCTTTTCGGCAAGGATTACGAAAGCCGCACTATCGCCGGCCTGCCCCGGCTGTCGCTGCCCGGGCTGTCCGAAATCCCGCTGATCGGCGGGCTCTTCACGCAAGACATCGTGGTCTGGCTGACGCTCGGCCTTGCCCTGGCGATCTGGGCGGTGCTGCGGTTTTCCAGGGTCGGGCTGGTGATCCGCGCGGTGGGGGAAAACCCGCATGCGGCGCGCGCGCTCGGCTATCCGGTGATCGCGATCCGCTATGGCGCGGTGGCCTTCGGCGGCGCGATGGCGGGGCTGGCCGGGGCCTATGCGGCGACGGTCTACACCCCGCTTTGGGCCGATGGGATGATCGCCGGGCGCGGCTGGATCGCGCTGGCGCTGGTGGTCTTTGCGACATGGATGCCGGGGCGGCTGTTCTTCGGCGCGGTGCTGTTCGGGGCGCTGTCGCTGTCGCAGCTTGCGGCGCAGGCCGGGGGCGTGGCGATGAACTCGCAACTGCTCACCGCCTTGCCCTATGTGGTGACGATCCTGGTGCTGGGGCTGATTTCGTCGAACCGGCGCCTGCTGCGGATCAACGGCGTCGCCTCGCTGGGCGAGCCGTTCTAACCCCGCCCGCGATAGGGCGGCACGCCCTGATCCGGGATCCAGACGTTTTGCGGCGGCGCCCCGGTCTGCCAGAAGACATCAATCGGGATACCCCCGCGCGGATACCAGTAGCCGCCGATCCGCAGCCAGCGCGGGCTGAGGAAATCGACCAGCCGCCGGGCGATGGAGATCGTGCAATCCTCGTGAAACGCGCCGTGGTTGCGAAAGGCGCCGAGGAACAGCTTGAGCGATTTCGACTCGACCAGCCAGTCGCCCGGCACATAGTCGATCACCAGATGCGCGAAATCCGGCTGCCCCGTCATCGGGCAAAGCGAGGTGAACTCCGGCGCGGTGAAGCGGACGGTATAATCCACATCGGCCTGCGGGTTCGCCACCCGCTCCAGAACCGCCTCGCTGGGGTCCGTGGGCAGAACCGTCTTGCCGCCCAGTTGCGTCAGGTTCGCATAGATGTTTTCGGTCATCTCCGGTCCTTTCGTCAGACGCCGCGCTTGTTGCCCCAGATCAGGACATGAAGCTGCGGCAGGATGCGCGGGCGCAGCCAGCCCGCGCCGATGGTGCGATCGACCAGCCATTCGAGCCGCGCGGCAAGGGCATCGAGGCTGACGGGGGTATCGGGGTCGCTCTCCGGATTGCCGGGTTGCAGGCAGAGCGACAGCTCCGGATGGCGCGCGGCGGCGGTGCGGGCATAGTCCAGATCGGCATCGTCAAAGACGACGATCTTCATCACCCGCGGCGCATCCCCCGCGGCGGCAAGGCAGGCGTCGAACTTCGCCCAATCCGTCGTTTCGCCGCTCGACGGTGGCTTGGGCGAGAGCACCAGCATGTCGAGCGCGGCGAACCAGTCCCGCGCGACAGAACCCTGCGTCTCGCAGGCGAAACGATAACCCTTTGCCCGGCCCATCGCGATCAGCGGGGCGAAATCCTGAATCGCCGGATTGCCGCCCGACAGGGAGACCATCATCGGCTGTCCGCCCGACAGCGCCCCAAGCCGCGCCATCACCTCGGCGGGCTCCATCGGGGTCCAGTCCTGCCGGAACCGGCTGTCCACCGCATGCGGGCTGTCGCACCAGCTACAGCGGTAATCGCAGCCGCCTGCGCGCACGAAGAGCGTGGGTTCCCCGATCAGCGCGCCCTCGCCCTGAATCGTGGGGCCGAAGACCTCGGCGATGCGCAGGGTCATGGCCGGTACTCGGCCCAGGTCTTCGGCGTTTCCGATACTTTCACCGCCGTCACCTCGGGCCAGCGCGCCACGGCCCAGTCGTAGAAATACCGGGCGATATGTTCGGCGGTGGGGATGGGCAGGATGTCGTTCAGATGGCGGTGGTCGAACGCCGCGTCGATATGCGCCTTGAGTTCGGCCAGATCGTGGTAATCCCGCACGAAGCCATCCGGGCTCAGCGTTTCCGCCGCGAGTTCCACCACCACGATGTAATTATGCCCATGCAGCCGGTGGCATTGATGCGTGGCGGGCAGGTGGTCCAGCCGGTGCGAGGCGGAGAAGTGGAATTCCTTGCTGATCCGGAACATCACGCCGCCCCGTGTGCCGCAATCGCGTGGCGCCAGAAATCCGGATCGGCATAGGGGGTCGGGTCATCCACCCCGGCCAGCGCAAAGGCCTCACGCCGCTCGACGCAGGTGCCGCAGCGGCCGCAATGGATCTCCCCGCCCTTGTAGCACGACCAGGTTTGCGCGAACGGTGTGCCCGCCCGCGCCCCCGCCCGAACGATGTCGGCCTTCGTCTGCCGCACGAAGGGCACATGCAGCGCGACCGAGGCATAACCCTCCAGCGCCGCCGCCTGCATCGTGGCAAAGGCATCGGTGAAGCCGGGGCGGCAATCGGGATAGATGAAATGGTCGCCGCCATGCACCGCCGCCGCCACCGCATCATCGCCATTCGCCGCCGCGACGCCGAAAGCGATCGTGAGCATGATCGCGTTGCGGTTCGGCACGACGGTGATCCGCATCGTTTCCTCGGCATAATGGCCGTCGGGCACGTCGATGTCGCTGGTCAGCGCCGAACCCGTCAGCCCCGCGCCGATGCCGCGCATATCCATCAGGTGGAACGGCACCCCCAGCCGCGCGGCACAGGCACGGGCGAAGTCCAGCTCCTTGCGATGCCGCTGGCCATAGTCGAAGGAAACGATCCGTGACAGCGCGCCCTCGGCATGCAGCACATGCGCCAGTGACACGGAATCAAGCCCGCCGGAGCAGACCAATGTGGTTTTCATATTCTGAACCCTTGTTTTGATGACCGGGTAGGCTGCGACCGGTGTGGCGGTGGGATTAATGGCTCGGCCCCGGGATGGCAACCCCGAAAGACCTCAGCGGGGCAGGGCGAAGGCGTGGCCCTCGTGTGTCGCGACGGTCATCGGCAGGCCATAGATCGCCATCAGCGCGGTGGGGGTCATCATCTCTGCCATCGGCCCGTCGAGCAGCAGCCGCCCGGTGCCGAGCGCGACCACATGGTCGCAATAGCGCGCGGCCATGTTCAGGTCATGCAGCACGACGATGGCGGACAGCCCTTCGTCGCGGCACATGGTCTGGACGAGATCCAGCACCTCGACCTGATGCGCGACATCGAGCGCCGAAATCGGCTCGTCGAGCAGCAGCGTGCGCGCGCCCTGCGCCAGCATCATCGCGATCCAGCTACGCTGACGCTCGCCGCCCGACAGGGTATCGACCAGCCGGTGCCGCAGATGGGCGACGTGGCAGCGCGTGATGGCGGCATCAATGGCGGCGTGATCCTCGGCCCGCAGGCGGCCAAGCGCGCCGCGCCACGGGAAGCGGCCAAGCGCCACCAGTTCCTCGACCTGCATCCCCTCCGCAGGCGGCGTGACCTGCGGCAGATAGGCGAGGTCGCGCGCCAGATCGCGCGGCGACCACGCGGCCAGATCGCGCCCGCCATAGGTGATCCGCCCCGCAGATGGCCGGTTCTGCCCCGAAATCAGCTTCAGCAGCGTTGATTTCCCCGACCCGTTGCGCCCGATCAGCGCGGTGACCCGGCCCGGATGGATCGTCAGGTCCAAGGGCTCGATCAACCGGCGGCCCGGCACGTCATAAGTGACGCCCGACAGGGTGAACAGCGTCATGCGGAAGTCCTTTTCATCAGCAGGATGAACAGCCACGGCGCCCCGATCAGCGTGGCGAAAAGGCCGAGCGGCAGGTCATAGGGGTAGCTGGCCGTGCGCGCGCCGAAGGCGGCGATGAGCATCAGCAGCGCCCCCATCAGCCAGCTTCCCACGCAGAACGGCACGGCGCGCGCAAGGCCCACCGCGCGCGCCAGATGCGGCGCCATCAGGCCGACGAAGCTGACCGGGCCGATCAGCATCGTCGCCGCGCCGGTGGCGAGCCCCGCAAGCAGGATCAGCCCCAGCCGGATGCGGGTCAGCGGCAGGCCAAGGGCGCGGCCGACCTCGGCGCCGAGGGGCAGGATCTCCAGCCAGCGCGCGGCACAGATCAGCGCGGCGAGCAACCCCACCGCCAGCGCGGCGAGTGCTGCGGCGCCGGGGGCGGAGACCTGCGCCGCGCTGCCCGCGAGCCAGCCGAGGATCACCCAGGCGCGGCGGTCGTCCGACGCCATGATCGCGCCCAGCACCGCCGAAGCCAGCGCTCCGATCGCCAGCCCCGCCAGCAACAGCCGCGCCGGGGCAAGGTCCGCCCGCATCGCGAACCCCGCCAGCGCCGCGAGCGCGAGCGCTCCCCCCGCCGAGGTGCCGAGCGCGAGTGCCACCGGTCCCGCGCCGTCGAGCACCAACACCGTCACGGCATAGCCGAGCGAGGCGCCCCCGGTCACGCCCAGAACCTCGGGCGCGGCCATCGGGTTCGCGGTCAGCCGTTGCAGCACCGCCCCCGCGCCCGCCAGCAGCGCCCCGGCGGAAGCCGCAGCCAGCAGCGACGTGGCGCGCAGCGGCAGGAAGGTCGCGCGCAATTCGGGCGCGATGAAGCCCCAGCCCTCCGGCCCGCGCCCGCCGAACAGCGTCAGCCCCGCGATCACCGCACAGGCCGCCGCCAGCATCGCCAGCAGCCGGGCCGGGTGGGGGGCGCGATGGCCGCGACGGTCCCCGGCCTCGGTCCGCTGCGGCACCTGCGCCTTCATCCGGGGCAGCAGCCACAGCAGCAAAGGCCCGCCGATCAGCCCGGTCAGCGCGCCGGTGGGCAGGTTCGGCCCGCCCGCCGCCGCGAGCGCGAGCAGCCCCCCATCCGCCAGCGACAACAGCAGCGCCCCCGCGACAGGCGCCAGCATCAGCCGCTGCAACAGCGTCCGCGCGCCCAGGCTGCGGGCGATGGCGGGGGCGGCAAGGCCGATGAAGCCGACCAGCCCGACCTCCGCCGAAACCATCGCCGAAAGCCCCACCGCCAGCGTGAGCGCCGCGAACCGCACCCGCGCCGGCCGCAGGCCCAGGCCGACCTCGGCCCCGAGCGACAGCACCATCAGCGGCCGGGCCAGCGCCGCCGCCAGAACCAGCGCGGGCAGCAGCACCGCCGCCAGATGACGGCAGCCCGACCAGTCCACCTGATCCAGGGCGCCGCCGTTCCACATGATCAGCGACAGCAGGTAATGCCCCTGCGCCAGTGTCAGCGCCGTCGCCACCGCCGAGGCCATCAGCCCGACCAGCATCCCCGCGATCGTCACCGTCACCGGCGCGAAGCCGCGCCGCGCGCCAAGCGCCATGACCAGCACCGTCGCCGCCCCGGCCCCGCTCAGCGCCACGATCAGGTTGCCGCCAATCAGCCAGCCGGGCGCAAAGACCGTCGCCGCGACAATCGCCAGTTGCGCGCCCGAAGCGGTGCCGAGCGTCGTCGGATCGGCCAGCGGATTGCGCAGCACCGCCTGCATCAGCGCCCCCGCAAGGCCAAGCGCCGCCCCCGCCAGAAGCGCGATCACGCCGCGCGGCATCAGCCCATAGGCCAGCAGGATTTGCGGCACCGTCATATCGTCCACCCGCCAGGGCAGGGCGGGCCAGTCCAGCGGCAGCGCGGCCACGGCCCAGAGCGCCAGCGCGACGCAGGCGGCAAGGATCAGGCGGATCATCCCCGGCCCTCCAGCGCGGCCACGAGCGTCTGGCCGAAGCACAGCGCCGAGGGTAGCCCCGCGAAAGGCCGCAATTCGGGCAGGCGGTGGACCCGGCCCCCGCGCACCGGCGGCAGGCTGTTCCACAGCGCCGCCGTCTCCAGCCCGCGCGCGACCTGTGGAGGAATGTCGCCGACGATCACCAGCCGCGCCTCGGGGAAGCCGGCCAGCGTCTCCAGCGGCACCGGCGCGGCAAAGGCGAAGCGGGTGCGCGTGGTCCAGGCGTTGCGCAGGCCCATCGCCTCCAGCGTGCCGTTGAACAGGCTGTCGGTGCCGAACACCCGGATATGGCGGGCATCGCCCAGCTCGAACAGCAGGAAATCGCGGGTGGCGAAGGGCGCGGCACGGCTGGCCAGCGCGGCGAATTCCGCCCGGGCGGCATCCTGCGCCCGCGCGCCCGCCGCCGGATCGCCCAGCCGGTCGGCGAGGTCCGGGAGCAGCGCCATGACCTTGGGGAAGGCGGGCTCTCCGGGCACATATAGCGCGCGGGAAAACACCGGGGCGATCCGTTCCAGACGCGGCTGAACCGCGCTGTAATAGCTCGACGACAGGATCAGGTCCGGGGCGACAAGGCTCAGCGCCTCAAGGTTCGGGGCGCCGCGCAGGCCAAGGTCCACGGTCCCGGGCGGCGGCCCCGCCAGCGCCGCCGCGTTGAAGGCGATCAGTTCCGCCACGGCGGCGGGCGGATGGCCAAGCGCCATCGCTGTTTCCGCCATCGCCCAATCCACCGCCGCCAGCCGCAGGCTACTGCCCGCGAATGCGGGCAGCGCGAGGGTGCACAGAACGGCGCGGCGGGTCAGCATCACCATTTATAGGTCAGGCTTGCCTGCACGGTGCGCCCGTCGCCGTAATAGGCGGAGTTCAGGCCGACGGCGGAAATATACGTCTCATCCGTCAGATTGTTGACGGTGATCCGCCCGAGGAGACCGTTCTCCCATGCGTAGCTCGCGCCCAGATCCAGGAGCGTGACCGCTTCCAGCTTCTGGGTATTCGCGTCCGACGACCAGCGCGAGCCGATATAGCGCACGCCGCCGCCCAGCGTCAGCCCGTTCTGCAATTCGTGCGAGAGCCACAGGCTCGCGGCATTGCGCGGGGTATTGGCCAGTTCGTTGCCGTCGTTGTTGCCCGAAAGTTTGGTCCAGGAATAGGTGTAGGCACCCTTGACCGACCAGCCCGGCGCAACCTCCGCCACGCCTTCGAGTTCCAGCCCGCGGATCTGCGCCTTGCCGATCTGGCGCACGCCCTGGATCGGCTCGCCATTCATGACCTTGGTCACGTTGGTGTTGCGGTCAGTCTCGCGCAGGTCATAGAGCGCGGCGGTGAACAGGCCGTTGAACGCGGTGGGTTCGTATTTCGCCCCGATCTCCCATTGCTTGCCATGGGTGGGCTTCAGCGCATGGCCGTCGATGTCGAAACCGGGTTGCGGCAGGTAGGAGGTCGAATAGGACGCATAGGTCGAAACGCCATTGTCCCACAGATAGCCAAGGCCCAGATGGCCGGTCAGCTGCTGATCGTCGCGGTCAAAGCTGCTGTTGCCGAAGTTGGTGGCCTTCTGGCCGGTCTGATGCGTCCATTCGTAGCGCAGCCCCGCCGTCGCGCGCCAGTTGCCCCAGGCGATTTCGTCCAGCGCATAAAGGCCGACCTGCGAGGCATCGACCGACTTGTTCGCGGTATACCCCGGCGCCGGAATGGTCAGCCCGCCGCGCCGGGGCGCGGTGTAGTCGATCGGCGTGATGGTGGAAAAGCCGGTATGGGCGCGCTCGCGCAGCTTTTGGGCATCGAGGCCGAAGGTCAGGTCATGCGTCATCGCGCCGGAGGTGACGCTGCCCGCCAGCCGCAGATCGGTGGCGATGGCGCGGAAATTCTCGCGCTGGACGATGACGCCGCGCCCGACCGACATGCCGGTCGCCGCGCCGAGATAGACGCCATCATAATCCCAATCGAAATCGGTGTAGCGCAGCGTGTTGTTCAGCCGCCAGCCATTGCCGAAATCATGCGTCAGGCCAAAGCTGAGCGTGGCCATCCGGCGGTCGCTGTCGTTGATCGAGCGGTCGCCGAAGTAGAATTCGCGCAGGTCGCGGGCATTGACCTTGCCCACCAGATCGCTGGGCACGCCGGTGGGCGAGATCGGCGCATCGTCGTGATAGCTGGCCATGAATTCGAGTTCGGTCAACTCGCTCAGCGCATAGCTGGCCGAGAGGCCGAGGTAGCCGCGCTTGTTGTCGATTTCCTCGACATCGGTCTTGGTGTTGCCGCCCTTGGCGGTGATCCGGTAGGCGAAACGGTCATCGACCACCCGGTTCGCATCGCCATAGACCGAGGCCGAGCCCTTGTTATCAAGGCTGAAGCCCAGTTCGCTGAAATCGCGGTCGGCCTGCGCGCGCTTTTGCACCATGTTCACGAGGCCCGCGGGCGTGCCCGCGCCATAGAGCACCGAGGCCGGGCCGCGCAGCACCTCGACCCGCTCCAGCCCGTAGAGTTCAAAGGCCGGGGCGCTGGTCGGGAATTCGGTCGAGCGCATCAGCCGCAGCCCGTCGAGGAACTTGTCGTTCTCAAGGTTGAAGCCGCGCAGAAACAGGCTGTCGAAGCGCGGATCGGCGCCGTAGTTTTCGGTGATGATCCCGGCGGTATAGCCAAGCGCCTCGGACAGGTTCGTCGCGCCCTGTTCGTCCATCTGCGCGCGCGGGATGACCGAGACGGAGGATTGCGTTTCGAGGATCGGCCGACTGGTCTTGGTGGTGGCCGAGGAATGCGCGACCGTGCCGGTGAGCGGCGCGGTGGGGTTCTGCGTGCCTTCGACGGTGATGGTGTCGAGCACCACCGCGCCGACGAAGGTCTGACGCGGGTCGGTCTGCTCCTGTGCAAAGGCGCCGGTCGCCGCGACGGCAAGCAGGCTGACACCGGCAAGAAGCGGGGCTTTGGGGGTCTGGGTCATGGGTCTGTCCGCGAATGTGATTTTCCGAGCCATTAGCTCGGGTATTAACGATTGTCTTGAACCGTTCCGCCCGGATTTGTTCCAGACACCTGCCTGCGCCAGACAGAGGGCGGCATACCATGGGCGGCGCGGAAGGCACGCGACAGATGCGCCTGATCGGCAAATCCGGTGGCATAGGCGACATCGGCGAGCGCGCGCGTCGGATCCTCCAGCATCGCGCGCGCGGCCTCCAGCCGGACCCGGGCCTGCCAGCGCTGCGGCGTTTCGCTGCGCAACTGCTTGAACGCATAGGCAAAGCGGCTTTCCGAAAGCCCGGCCACCCGGGCGAGTTCCGCCACCGGCACATGCCGGGTCAGGTTCGCACGCAGATAGCCCTCCACCGCCGCGAACCGTTCCTGCGCCAGCGCCCCCGTGGGCGGGGCCGGTTGCGGCGGCGGGGCGAAGATCTCGGCCAGCGTGGCGGTGAACAGCGCGTCGATCAGCATATCCCCCCGGCGCGGCGCGCGCACCTCGTCCGCGGCCATCTGCGCGAGCCCGGTCAGGGTCGGGCAGGGGCCGAGCAGCCGGGGCCGGGACAGGTCGGGCCGCAGGTTCGCCGCCGCCAGCCGCTGCCGCAGGCCCCCGCTTTGCAGGTGAAAATCCAGATGGGTCTTTTCGTGCCCGGCCTCGATCCGGCTCCACAGCGGCACGCCCTCGGGGACATATAGCGCCTGAATGCCGCGATGCTCCGTCCGGTCCGCCCCCGTGCGCAGCGCCAGCGGCGGGGAGGTATCGCCCAGAAAGATCACGATACGCGGATCCGGCGCGATGTAGAACCCGCCGCCGTTCCGCTCGCCGCGCACCGACCAGACATCGGCGATCGCGCCCGCAAAGCGGCGGAAACTGAGCGGCGCCAGCGTGCGCAGGCCGTGAATGCGCGTCTCCATCCGAGGGCGGAATTCTGGGTGGGGAGACATGACGGGCTCGCGTTTCCGGGGAATCGGGCGGGTCTCAATTCCTGACAGAAATGCTATATTTTTGCAAGCCGTCTTGCCCCCGGCTATGCCGCCGGGTCGATGGGCGCGGCGCTGCGGAACGCGTCGAGCCCGTTGCAATGCTCGCGCACCTGACGGATGCGGGGCATGTCCTGCAATGAAACGCCCCAGCGGTCGGCGTTGTAGACCTGTGGGATCAGCACGCAATCCGCGAGGGTCGGGCCGTCGCCATGGCAGAACCGGCCCGTGAACCCCGGATGGTCCAGCATCCGTTCGACCGCCGTAAGCCCCTCGGCGATGTTGTCCCGGTTCCAGCGCGCCCGGGCCTGCGCCCCGGCCAGCGCCTCGACCCGGTGCAGCACCGACAGGTTCGACACCGGGTGGATGTCGCACGCCACGGTGAGCGCGATGGCGCGCACCCGCGCCCGGTCGCCCGGGCTTTCGGGCAAGAGCGGGCAGGCAGGGCGGGTTTCGTCCAGATAGCCGATGATCGCGAGCGACTGGCTCAGCACCAGCCCGTCGATCCGCAGCACCGGCACCCGCCCCATCGGGTTCAGCGCCAGATGCCCCGCCGTCCGGTGCTCCCCCGCCGTCAGGTCGACCGGAATCCGGCGATAGGCGATCCGCTTCAGCGCCAGCGCGATCCGCACCCGATAGGCGGCGGAGGAGCGCCAGTAGTCATACAGAACCACGCCTTCCATCGCGCTCATGCCTTCGCGGGCAGGATGCGCCCGGTGCAGGGGCCAAAGCCGATCCGGTAGCCCTCGCCCCGCGCCTCGGCGAAAAGGGCGATCTCGTCGCCATCCTCGATGAAGGTGCGCGGCGCGCCATTCACCATGACCGGGGCCTTGCCGTTTTCCGTCATCTCCAGCAGCGCGCCGGTCTGATCGCGCGCGGGGCCGGAGATGGTGCCGCTCCCCAACAGGTCGCCCACCCGCATCGGACAGCCCGATTCCGTGTGATGCGCCAGTTGCTGCGCCGAGGAATAATACATCACGTTGTAATTCGTGCGCGCCATCGGCTGGCCGTTCATGCTCCAGCCCACGGTCAGGTCGAAGAAGCCCGGGCGTTCCTCGTGCAGATAGGGGAGCAGCGGGTTGCTGCGCGGGGCGCCTGCGCAGCGGAACGGTTCCAGCGCCGCGACGGTGACGATCCACGGGCTGATCGTGGTGCCGAGCGCCTTTGACTGGAACGGCCCCAGCGGCTGATATTCCCAGGCCTGCACGTCGCGCGCCGACCAGTCGTTCAGCAGGACATAGCCGAAGATCATCGCCTCGGCGTCCTCGACGCTGAGGCGCGTGCCCATCGGGCTGTCGGCGCCGACGATGGCGCCCAGTTCCAGTTCGAGGTCGAGCCGCCCGCTCGGCGCCCAGACCGGGCCATCGGGGCCGCGCACCTGCCCCATCGGGCGGGTGATCGCGGTGCCCGACACCACCACCGAGGAGGCCCGGCCGTTATAGCCGATGGGCATATGCGTCCATTGCGGAGGCAGCGCGTTTTCCGGCCCGCGAAACAGCATGCCCACGTTGAAGGCATGGCTGCGCGAGGCATAGAAATCCGTGAATTCCGTGACCCGGATCGGCAGATACATTCGCGCCTGCGCCAGCGGCAAGAGGGGCAGCTCACCCGTCGCCCCTTCGGCCAGCAGCGCGGTCAGCGCGGCGCGGATCCGTCCCCATTCGGCCCGGCCCCGCGCGATGAAGCCGTTCAGCCGCGGCTCGGCGAAGGTGCCGCCCGCATCCAGAAGTCCCCGCGCCTCGCGCGCGGCATATTCGGTCAGGTGCTGGGGGAAGCGGGTCTCGAACATGAAGCTCATCGTCTCGTCGAACTTTTCGGGCTTCAGCGCGCCGGAGGTGGCATGTTCAAAGGCGTCGCGGTCCGGCCCATGCGGCAGCACGAAGTCGATGTTCGCCGTCCTCTCCTGCCCCGAAGGCGCGGTCAGCACGGTGAAGATCGACGGATCCGGATGGTCGAACAGGATCGCCCCCACCGGCGAATAGGTCCGCAGGTCGTATTTGCACGGGCAGTAATTGCCGTGCCAGGAGACGACATCGAGCGGGCTGTGCCCGATCCAGGTCTCATGAAACCGGCCGCACCATTTGATCACCACGCGCGAACGCCTCGCGGTCCTCCGGCGGCATCAGGGACAGGATTTCCACGGCACGGCCTGACACCTCGGCAAAGACCTGCTGGAACAGCGCGCGCCCGGCCTCGGTCGGCAGCCTGCGGTCCGAACTCAGGATGGCGCGGTCGATCAGGCCCTTTTCCTCCAACCGGCTAGCGGCGCGGCTGACCTGCACCTTGTCGAGCGATGTGCGCTGCGCCTCAGGGCTTTGCGTCAGCCCCAGATCCTGCGCAGCAGCAGTGACCGGGCCCGCACGCATCACCGCTTCGGAGGCCAGCAGCAGGCTGAAAGTCGGAAGAAAGCGCCTTTGCCGCAACATTCATCCCGTGCATGGAATGACGGGGGTTATCCATTTTTCCGCGCAGTTTGAAAGCGGCAATTTATGAGCCGACAGCATCGGCATAGCCGGACAGGGCATGGGGGCTGCCAAGCCCGCAATCGCGGCAATGCGCGCGGGACAACCTTCCGGTCATCCCGCGCGGTGGCGTTATTCGGGCGCTTGCACGAGGATCTTTACATGGGATTTCTCGGCGACCAGCGCCTCGAAACCCTCGGTCACGATGTCGTCCAGCGCGATCCGCTTCGTCACCAGCTTTTCGGCGCTGAAATAGCCCTGCGCCATCAGCTCCATCACCGCCGGGTAGACGTTGCGATAGGCGATGGTGCCCTTCAGCTCCCGCTCCTTGAGGACGACGGTGTTCGGCTGGAAGGACGCCTCGCGTTCCCAGATCGAGACGATCAGCACCTGGCCTTCGTGCCGGGTCGCGTCGATGCATTGTGGCAGCACCTGCGGAACGCCGGTCACCTCGAAGCTGACATGGACGCCGCCGGTGCGCTCGCGGATTGCGGCAGCGGCATCGTTGGCCATGGGGTCGATGGCCGAGGTCGCGCCGAGGTCCAGCGCCTTCTGGCGCCGGATCTCGGAAGGCTCGACCACATGGATCTGGGCCGCACCCGCGACGCGCAGCGCCTCGACCACCAGAAGCCCGATGGGGCCGGCGCCGAAGACGGCCGCCGTGTCGCCGGCCTTGATCTTCGAGAGCCGCACGGCATGGAGCGCCACGGCGGCGGGTTCGACCAGCGCGCCCTGTTCCATCGACAGGCCCTCGGCCATCTTGTGGACCATGTAGGAGGGCACCACCGCATAGGCCGCGAAGCCGCCATGTCCGCCCGAAAGGCCGACGAAGCCCAGCTTTTCGCAGAGGTTGTATTTCCCCTCGCGGCAGGCGGCGCATTCCCCGCAGGCGAAGATCGGCTCGATCGCCACGCGGTCGCCAACGGCCACGTTGCTGACACCCTCGCCCAGTTCCGTCACCGTGCCGCAGAATTCGTGGCCCATGGTGATCGGCGCCTGATCGTGGCTCAGCGGGTGGTCCTGACCCACCGGCACGAAGATCGGCCCGGCCAGGTATTCATGCAGGTCGCTGCCGCAGATGCCGGTCCAGGCAACCTTGATCTTGACCTCTCCGGGGCCGGTCTGCGGTTCGGGGACGTCCTCGACACGAATATCCCTCGCGGCGTACCAACGGGCTGCTTTCATCTGTCTTGCTCCTTCTGGATAGGGTGGCGCGCCCGGCCGGGGTCCGGCCGGGCGTCAAGGTGTCACGATAGGTGATACACCTCCTGCAAGCCATAGACGGGCGTGTCGAGCCCCTCCATCCGTGCCTTGAGTTGCAGCGCGAGATAGAGCGAATAGTGCCGCGACTGGTGCAGGTTGCCGCCGTGGAACCACAGGTTTTCCTGCTGCGTCGGCTTCCACATGTTGCGCTGCTCGCCCTCCCACGGCCCCGGATCCTTGGTCGTGGCGGAGCCGAGGCCCCAGACCTTGCCCACCTTGTCGGCCACCTCCTGGCTGATCAGGTCGGCGGCCCAGCCGTTCATCGAGCCGAAGCCCGTCGCCAGCACCACCAGATCGGCGGGCAGGCGGGTGCCGTCGCTCAGGACCACGGCGTCTTCCTCGAAATGGTCGGGCTGGCCCTGCACGAGCTTCACTTCGCCGTCGATGATGAGCTGGCTCGCGCCCACGTCGATGTAATAGCCCGAACCGCGGCGCAGGTATTTCATGAACAGGCCCGAGCCGTCATCGCCCCAGTCCAGCTTGAACCCCGCCTTCTCCAGCCCGGCATAGAACTCCGCGTCGCGTTCGCGCATCTTGTCGTAAAGCGGGATCTGGAATTCGTGCATGATCCGGTAGGGCAGGGAGGCGAAGATCATGTCCGCCTTCTCCGTCGTCACGCCATTCGCCAGCGCCTCTTCGGAGTATAGCGCGCCAAGGCCGATTTCCATCAGGCTGTCCGAACGCACAATATGGGTCGAGGACCGCTGCACCATGGTCACGTCCGCATCCGCCTCCCACAGTGCCGCGCAGATGTCATGGGCGGAGTTGTTGGAGCCGATGACGACGACCCTTTTGCCGGTCCATTCATCCGGCCCCTGATGCTGCGAGGAGTGCTGGATCACGCCCTTGAAATTCTCCATCCCGGGGAGTTTCGGCATGTTCGGCTTGCCCGACATGCCGGTGGCGAGCACAAGCTGCGTCGGGTGCAGGGTGACCTTCTCGCCATCGCGGTTCACCTCCACGGTCCAGCGGTCCCCGTCGAAGCTGGCCTTGGTCACCTCGGAGCGGGTCCAGTAGTTCAGCTCCATCACCTTGGTATACATCTCCAGCCAGTCGCCCACCTTGTCCTTGGGCGTGAAGACCGGCCAGTTGTCGGGGAATTTGATATAGGGCAGGTGGTCATACCAGATCGGGTCATGCAGGCAGAGCGACTTGTAACGGCTGCGCCACTGGTCGCCGGGCCGGTCGTGCTTGTCGAGGATGATGGTCGGCACGCCCAACTGCCGCAGCCGCGCGCCAAGGGCGATGCCGCCCTGTCCGCCGCCGACGATCACCGTATAGGGCTGGGTGTCGTAGCCCAGCGATGCGGCCTCGGCCTCGCGCTTTTCCTTCCAGGTGACGCGGTTCTTTTTCGCGCCATGTTCCGCGCCCATCGGGCGGCGCTTGCCCCGGTTTTCCTCGAAGCCCTTCAGTTCCTGAAGCGCGGTGAGCAGGGTCCAGATCCGGTCCTCCTTCAGCCGCATCAGGCCCCAGCCCCGGCCCGCGCCGGTTTCAAACGTGACCCAGGCGGTGATGACGCCGCCCTCCTCGGCGGGCACCTCGCCGGGCTGAAGCCGGAAGTTGCCGGGCCGGGTCTGTGCCAGTTGATGGCTCAGCATGTCCGCCACGCCGGCGGGGCCTTCGACCGTCTTCAGGTTCCAGGTGACGGCGACCAGATCGCGCCAGTAGCTGTCCGCCGCAAAAAGCCGGGCCGCCCCCGCCACATCGCCCGCCGCCAGTGCGCCGTTGAGATCGTCCAGCACCGCCTGCGTGCGGTCCGTGACTGTTGAATCGAGCATCGCGTTTCTCCTCCTCCGCGTTGTTCTGGGGGGGAGTATCGCGGGGGGCGGCGGCCCCGATCCACCGCTCCGTGCCCCTTGGTGCGGGAAAATCGCCCGCCGCGGCGCGGCATGTTGCGGGGTGCAACCGATCAGCCTGGCGGCTGCAACCCGGCCTGCCGCATCCGGCGCAGGATGGTGGAGCGGTTCACCCCCAGGCGGCGCGCGGCCCGGGCCATGTTCCAGCCGCAGGCGTCCAGCACCTGTTCCAGCGTCTCGCCCGGTTCCTCCGCCCGGCGGTCCACCGGCGGCGGCAGGTCCGGCGCGTCGATCACCCGGCCCTCGCACAGCGCGATGGCGACATCCAGCACCTGTTCCAACTCCCGCAGGTTCCCCGGCCAGTGCCGCCCCAAGAGCACCGCGCGGGCCGAAGGCGACAGGCGCATGTCTTCCGTCGTGCGGCGGCGCAGGGTCTGTTCCAGCAGCCAGCCGATATCCTGCCGCTGGCGCAGCGGCGGCAGGTCCAGCACCGCCCCGGCCAGCCGGTGAAACAGCGGGCGCGGCAGGTCCGGCGTGCCGCAGGTGGTGGAAATCGCGCGCAGCCCGTCATGCTGGTCCAGAACCCCCACCAGCAGCGCGGCGGTCTCCGCAGGCAGATCCTCGATCCGGCGCAGGAGAAGCGTCGTGCGCCCCGCAACATCGCGGCAGGCATCGCGCAGCGCCGCGACCGTCAGCCCGGCGCAGTCCAGCGCGACGAACCCGCCCGCGCCGCTCGCCATATGGATCGCGCGGGCGAGCCGGGTCTTGCCCGTCCCGGTCTCGCCGTGGATCAGCAGCGGCACGGAGCCGGGCGCCAGCCGCGCGGCCTGCGTCAGCACCCGCGCCATCGCCGGATCGCCCCCGGTCAGCCCGGCCAGCGGCCCGCCCTGCCGGTCCCGGCGCAAGGTGGTCCGGGGCGCCTGCGGGGCGATGGCATGGCCGAAGAGCGCGCCGCCGTCGCGCATCGCGATGATCCTCTCCTCGGTCGGGCGGTCGCGCATCAGGTCGGGCAGGTCGTCCACGGTCAGACCCAGCACCTCGTCGATGCGCCGCCCGATCACCGCGCCCTCGGGAAACAGCCGCCGCGCGCCACGGGTATAGCCCAGCACCCGCCCGGCATCGTCCAGCCGCACGGCGGCTTCGGGATCGACATCGAGGAACTCCGGGCTCGACGACAGCCGCAGCACCCAGTTGCGCCGACTTTCGGCCATCAGGTTCGCCATCTCCACCCGCCGGGCGGCATTGGTCACAAGGCTCATGGCGAGGTTCTGGCTCCGCTTCGGCGCGGGCGAACGCAGCAGCGATATGTCCAGCACCGCCGCCAGTTCCCCCAGACTGTCGAAGATCGGCGCGGCGGTGCAGCTCAGCGTGACATGCGCATTGCCGAAATGGTCGTCCTGATGCACCGTCACCGGCTCCTGCGTGACGATGCAGGCGCCGACGCCGCAGGTGCCCGCCAGATCCTCCGACCAGTTCGAGCCGAGCGAAAGCCCCGCCGCCCGCAGATCGTCCACAAGATCGTCGCCGAAGAAATCGACGCAGACCCCCTTCGCATCGGTCAGCAGCAGCACATAGCTCTGCCCCGCCACCTGCCGGAACAGGCTTTGCAGGCTGGACCGCGCCGCCCCGATCATCCATTCCACCTGCTTGCGGTGGTCGCGCAACTCGCTCTGCGTCACGATATGGGCCGGGTCGCGGCGGAGCGGATCCATGCCGTAAACCTCGACGCAGCGGCGCCAGGACGCGGCGACGAACCCGTCCCGCCCGGTCTGGCCGCCCTCCACCACCCGCGCGATTTCCTCGATATGCTGCCGATCGCCCATGCCGCTGTCCTCCCCCGTGGCGAGCCTAGCACGGGGAACGCCCCGGCACAGGCCGGCGTTTGGTCGTAGGCGGGGGTCCGTCGCGCGTTCCGTTTCTGCGCGAAGCATGCTATCCGGGGCGACAGTCTGTTGCCGAGTGCCGTCATGTCCGAACATATTTTCCGGGATCTGCCGCTGTTCGCGGGTCTGAGCGCCGCGCATCTGGATGCCGTCCGGGTGGGGATGATGCCGGTGGTGCTTGCGCCGGGCGAGGGGCTGTTCGCGCAGGGCGCCCCGGCCAAACGGTTCTTCGTGCTGGCCGAGGGGCGGCTGAAGGTCACGCAGGTGACCGAGGACGGCCGCCAGATCATCGTGCGCATCGTCCATCCCGGCGAGATCTGCGGCTTTGCCCCCGCGCTGAACCGCGACACCTATCCCGGCAGCGCCGAGGCGATGGTGCCGTCGCGGCTCTATGGCTGGCCGTCTTCGCGGTGGGAGGCGGTGATGGGGGCGGCGCCCTCGCTGACCTTTTCGGCGATGCGCGCGATCGGGCGCAAGCTCGACGAGGCCCACACCCGCCTGCGCGAGGCCTCTACCACCGAGGCGGGCCAGCGCATCGCCAGCGTGCTTTTGCGCATCGCCCGCGAAACCGGCGAGGAAACCGCGGGCACGATCCAGATCCCCTTCCCGCTGACCCGGCAGGACGTGGCGGATCTGAGCGGCAACACCCTGCACACCGTGTCGCGGATCATGGCGGCATGGGAGGGGCGCGGCATCCTGGTGCGGGCGCGGCGGCGCGTGATCATCGCCGACCTGCCCGCCTTCGAGGCGATCGCCGCCGGAACGTGATCCGACAACGTGATCCGACATTGCGCTGGCGCAACGTCGGGTTAAGTGTTTCGGCCATAGACCTGCGATGGTCTGTCTATTCAAGGAGACTCAAGATGAAACTTCCGCTGGCGCTGATGGCTGTCGCCCTGTGCCTGGCCGGTCCGGCCCTTGCCGCCGACCACGAGGTGAAGATGCTGAACAAGGGCGCGGCGGGGGCGATGGTCTTTGAACCCGCCTTCGTCACCGCCGAGGTGGGCGATACCGTGACCTTCGTGCCCACCGACAAGGGCCATGACGTGATGTCCCTGCCCGGCATGCTGCCCGAGGGCGTGGAGGCTTTCGAGTCGAAGCTGAACGAAACCTATGTGCTGAAAGTGGAAACCCCCGGCCTTTACGGCGTGAAGTGCAAGCCGCACCTGCCGATGGGCATGGTCGCGGTGATTCAGGTGGGGGGCGATGCCTCGAACTACGACGCGCTGGCCACCGGCAAGCTGCCGAAGAAGGCGCGCGAGCGTCTGGACGCGGAACTGGCCAAGGTCAGCCGCTGATCGCATCGCCGCGCCTGCGGGGGTCCATTTCCGTGCGCGGGGACGCTATCTGCCCGCGCGCGGGGATCCGGGGTATGCGTTGAACTCGATCGGGTCCGTAAGCCCCTCGTCCCCGCGCGGGGATACGGAGACCGTTACCACCGGCGGCCCCGCGCGCGGGGATATGGAGGGCCCGCCCGAACCGCCGTTCGCGCGTGCGGGACGTGGAGGCGCTTTGGCCCACGCGTAGGGATCTGGTTGCCACGGGATGGGTGAAATAGTTCTCGCCCGACCGCCCCGAGTGGGGATCTGGGGGGCTATGGCCCCGGGTTCAGGACATGAAGTCCCAGCCCTCCCGCGTGCGGGGATCTTGGGGAGGGGTACCGTTTGACGTTGAACGGTGGCCGCCAGCCCTCTGTGGGCGGGGGCTAAGGGGCAGGCAGGTTGATAGGGGTTTGGCATGTGCGCCCCCATGCGTGGGGAAGACCGGGCGAGGCGGAATTCCTCGCGACTCTGGCCACATCTGCCCTTGATGCACGGGGATAGGCTCCCAGGAAGCGAGGATATGACCAACGGCGTTGAGGTTCCTCCGCACACGCGGGGGGGACGCAGGGGCCCGCCTGACATCAGAGATTAGCCGTGCCCCGGTTCCTTCGCACGCGCGGGGACGCAGGTGCAAAAGCCAGACCGGCCAGATGTTGGGCTTCTCCCGCGCGGGGATTCGGAGTGGCGACGGCATTCGATGACGCGCAGGGGCAGATCACCCGGCAGCTGCGGACGTCGAGCGAGCCAGCTGCAAGTGCGTCATCGCGAAATCCTGACGCAACCGGACACGCCGGACATAGCGCACCCGCGCGGATTTTCGATCCGACGACGACATCACCCGCGCGCTGGCCGAATTCCGGGAACAGGCCGATTTTGAACTGCCCGATGGGCGGCGGGTTTCTCCCGCGCGCGGGGATCGGGGGCTCGACCTGGGCGGCACAAGCGCTTCTCCGCCGTGCGCGGGGATCGGAGGTTCGTCGCTCGGTGCAGGGCGATCGGCCATCGGCTCGCGCTCCTCTCCGGGGCGCAGGAATCGGAGGCGCCCGCAGCTTTGGCACAGGCGGTCGTCTCCGCATACGGAGAAGGAGTGGTTTAGGCCCCCACCCGCGTCGATCGTCTCCGCACACGGGGAAGGCGGCACGTCGAACGGGTGTTTCTCTGCCTCGGGCCCCTATGCGCAGGGCTTGGGGCACCCCGCCCGGCTCCCGGATGGCTCCGGTTGCCCGCGTGGGGCGGCTGCATTCGCACGCCATGCTGCGGCATGGTCTGATGACATCCTGCCCCCGTCCCCGGGGGCCATGAGAGAGGAAATGTGATGACGCCTTCCGAACCCCGCCCGGCCGGGGGTATCCCGCGCGGATTGGCGCGCACGGGGCCGGTGTTGTTTTCCTATGGGTTCCGCCCGTTCTTTCTGGGCGGCGGGATCTGGGCCGTGATGGCGATGGCGCTGTGGGTTGCGTTCCTGTCGGGCTTTGGCACGCCGGGGGGCGCGTATGGCGCGCTGCCCTGGCACATGCACGAGATGCTGTTCGGCTTCGGCTCGGCGGTACTGTCGGGCTTCCTGATGACGGCGGTGCCGAACTGGACCGGGCGGATGCCGTTGTCCGGCCCGCCGCTGCTGGCGCTGGCGGGGCTGTGGCTGGCGGGGCGGGTGGCCTTCACCTGGCCGGTCATGGGCCTGTGGCCCGGCGTGGTGCTTGAGGCGCTGTTCCTGCCGGTGATGGCGGTGGTTTTCCTGACCGAAATCGTCGCGGGGCGCAAATGGCGCGACCTGAAGGTGGTGGGCGCGGTCGCGGTTCTGGCGGCGGCCAATCTGGGGTTTCATGCGGCGGTGCTGTGGCAGGGCGATCCCCGGCTCGCGGCGCGGCTGGCGGTTGCGGCCTATATCGTGCTGATCCTGATCATCGGCGGGCGGATTACGCCCAGTTTCACCCGCAACTGGCTGAACCGGCAGGGGAAAACGCCGCTGCCGGTGCCGTTCGGGCGCTATGACGCGGTGACGGTGGGGGTTTCCGCCGGGGTGCTGGCCCTATGGGTTCTGTGGCCCGAAAGCCGGGTGACGGGTGTGGGCGCGCTCCTTGCCGGGGGGATGAACCTCGTGCGGCTCGCGCGTTGGCGCGGCTGGCAGACCTGGGCAGAGCCGCTGGTTCTCGCGCTGCATGGCGGCTATCTGATGCTGTGCCTCGGGTTTCTGGCGGTGGGGCTGGGGCTCAGCGAAGCGGGGGCGCTCCATGTCTTTGCCGTGGGCGCGATCGGCGGCGAGATGCTGGCGGTGATGACGCGCGCGACGCGGGGCCATACCGGGCGGGCGCTGGCGGCCTCGGGGCTGACGGTGCTCAGCTATCTGGCGCTGGTGGCGGCGGCGCTGCTTCGCCCGGCGGCGGAGATCGGGGCCTATGGGCCGCTGGTGGCGGCGTCCGGTGCGGCGTGGATGCTGGCCTTCGGGC
The DNA here is from genome assembly GCF_047600745.1 of Paenirhodobacter sp. GTDB lineage: Bacteria > Pseudomonadota > Alphaproteobacteria > Rhodobacterales > Rhodobacteraceae > Rhodobacter. The sequence continues at coordinate 188,107 of NZ_JASGKI010000006.1, forward strand.
TGTTCCTGTGGGAACACGCGCCCTGGCTTCTGACCAAGCGGCGCGATCTGCGGGGCGGTTAGCCCCGCATCCGCGAGATGTCCCACGGCGGATCCCATGTCAGGCGCACATCGACCGCCCCCACCCCGGGCACCGCGCGCAGCGTTTCGCGCACGCCCTCGGCCAGCATCGCGGTGAGCGGGCAGCCCCGGGTGGTGGTGGTCATCACCACCGCCACCGCATCGCCCGCGACCTCGATCCCGTAGATCAGCCCCATCGCGGGCAGGCTCAGCCCGGTTTCCGGGTCGCTCACCCGCTCCAGCGCGGCGTCAACCCGGGCGCGCAGCGTGTCATCCATGGCGCACCAGCAGGCGATAGCCTGTTCCGTCCGCGTCATGGTTGCCCGCCCATTGGTGGCCGCGCTCCTTCAGTTGCGGGAACAGGAACACCGGCTCGCGGTCGAGCAGCGCGAACAGCACGCCGCCCGGTTCCAGCGTTTCGGTCGTGGCGAGGATGCGCATCATCGGCTGCGGCGGCTCCAGCCCGGTCAGGTCGAGCGTCACCGAGGGCGCGGCCCAGCCCGCGGCCTCCATCGCGCTGCCGTCGGACAGGCGCTGTTCGGGGATGTGGAAATCCACCTGCCAGTCGGGCGCGCCGAGCGCGGTTTCCTCCCAGGCGAAGCCGCGCCGCTCCATCACGCGAAACAGCGGAACCGGGCGGAACGGCGCCAGAATGCGCAGCACCTGCCCCTCGGCCAGCGCATCGGCGGCGGAAATGATCGCGGCGAAGGGTTCCTCGCCCCCGGCGATGATCGGGCGGACATCAAGGGTGACAATTTCGGGCATCGGAGGTCTCCTCAGGGTTGGATCAGGAACAGGGATGGGTGCGGCGGGCGGTCATCGGCGGGCAGGTGGCTCAGGCGGCGCACGCGCAGGCATTCGCATAGCACGATCGCGGCGGCACAGAGCAGCACCCCCGCCCCGGCCTGCATGACCCCCGCGGCCATCAGTGCCACGCCAAGCGCCCAAAGCGCGAGGCCCGCCAGCACCTGCCGCCCATCGCTGAGCGCAGAGGTCGCGGGCACCGGGGCGTGGCCGATGCGGGGGCCGAAAACCTCGATCCAGGTCAGAAAGGCGAGGATCTTCGGCAGGAAGGCCAGCGTCAGGCCGGAGAGCCAGCCCAGCACCAGCGCCATGCCCCCCGTCACCCCCGGCAGCAGGGCGGCCAGTACCAGCGCCACCCCCGCCCCAAGCGCCCCGCGCAAGGACGGGTCCAGCCGGGGCAGCCTGCGCGCGCGCAGCATCCGCACCACGGTGACGACATAGACCGCCACCACCAGCGGCGCCGCGAGCGGCACAGCCACCGCCAGCACGGCGCCGATCGCCATCACCGTCAGGGCGCGGTTTGGCGCCGCCGGAGCCAGCCCGAACATCGCGAGGAATTTCAGTGAAACCGCCATGGCGGTAAAGCTGAGCCACAGGCCAAGGCCGAGGGAGGCATGGACCGCCCGCCACTCCGGCAGCAGCGGCAGGCCATCGCCCCCGGCGCGGGAGAGCGCGAAGCCCGCGCCCATCGCCACCGCCCCGGCCATACCCGCCAGCCCCACCGCCAGCAGAAGCATCAGCCGTTCGCGGCGCAGCGCGGCGAGGACGGGCGGGATCAGCATGGCCAGCGCCATCGCGGTGGCCAGCGGCAGCAGGGCGGCGGCCACCGCCATCGCCTGCGGAATATCGGCCCAGAACCCGGCGGAAAGGCTCAGCACGCCCGCCGCCCACAGCGCCAATACAACCGGCGCCAGACCGGGCCATGCCAGCGGCGCCGCCGCCAGCACCGGGACGAATTGCAGCAGCGCGCCGATCATCACCGTGCCAACCCAGCCCAGCACCAGAAGATGCAGGATCGCGCGGGTCTCGCCGGCCTCCCACACCGTGCCGTGCCCGGTCAGCAGCGCCAGAAGCGCCGCGATCAGCATCGCCGCCCCGGTCGCGAACCAGGCGGGGGTCCAGCGGGCGATGCGGATCCGGTCCATCAGCCGAACCGCCTGTCCGGTGTCAGCACCTGCACGCCGGGCAGCGCGGCGAGCGTGGCGCGGATCGTGTCCGCATCGGCGAGGGAAAGGCCGGTCGAGAGCGCATCGGCGAGCCCCGCCTCCGGCGCGATCACCGCAAGGCGGGGCCAACTGGCCCGCGCGGCACCCGTCATCGGGTCGATCAGATGCGGCGTGCCATCGGGGAAGCGAAAGCCCCCGGCCTCGGTCGTGGCCATGGCGCGGTCGGTCAGATCGACCCGTTCCTCTCCTAGCGCCACCCGCCACGGCCCGCCAAGGGCGCGGATCTCGCCCATATCGACGAGCGTATGCTCCGCCCCGCCCGCGCGCAGCAGATCGACGATCCGGTCGGTGATGAAGCCCTGCGCGAGGCCGTTCAGCGTGAGCTCCATGCCCCTCGGCATCGCGATCCGGCCCGCGCCGATCCGCACGCCGCCGAACCCCACCGGCACGCGCGGCACGGGCAAGCCCCGCGCCCGCGCCCGCCAGAGCGGCTGAACCGAGGGGTTCGAACCGCCCGCCCGTCGCCTCATGCACGCGCATGGCCAGATGCAGGGCGGCGGTCATTTCCGGGCTGGGCGCGGCCAGCACGCCCGCGCGGTTCAGTTCGGCCAGTTCGGAATCGGCGCGATAAAGGGTGAAGATCCGCTCCAGCCGGGCAAGCTCGGCCGCCACCTGCCGCAGCAGGGCCTGCGCGCGCACCGGGTCCGGGTGGTTCAGGATCATCTGCACTGGCGCGCCAAGGGCATGGCCGCGCCAGACCACCGCCGCCCCCGCCGGATGGGTCAGCAGCGCGGCGCCCGCCGCGGCGGCGGCTATGGTCAGGAAACGGCGCCGGTCAATGCGCATGGCCTTGGTCCCCCAGGATTGTCGCCGGGGTGAGTTCGGCGAAGGTCTTCACCTCCCCGCCCCGGTCGCGTGCAAAGGCTTCGGCGGCGGCGCGGGTGCCGAAGGGCACCACCTCCGCCCCGCCCATGCCGCCCTGCGCGGTGGACCCGACGACATAGAACGCCTGCCGCGCGTCGATCCAGTTATCCGCACCGGGCGCGTCCCAGCTTGCGGCGCGGGCCATGTCGGAGACATAGATCCCGCCGTAATCCTTGGGCTCGTCGGGCATCATGGTAAAGGCCACCGTGTCGCGCGCCGAGGAAAACCAGTAGACCCCCTGCGCCAGAACCACCTGCCCCTTCGGCCCGGCATGTTCCATCAGGTTCATGCCGCAATAGCGGCCCACGGCCTCGGCGGTCAGGGTTTCGGGCGGCAGGGCGGCGGTCTCCTCCTTGCAGCCGGTCAGGGTCAGCGCGATCAGCGCGGCGATCAGCAACGGTTTCATTCAGAGGTTCCTCCGGGAAAACAGCACCATGGCGCCCGCCAGCGGGACGATGCACCAGATCAGCAGCGCCCCCGCCAGAACGCCGGGCGTCAGGCTCGAATTGTCATAGACCCCGCCCATGCCGGACAGCATGGCCGAGGCGCCTTCGCCCAGCGTCAGCAGGCGATAGGCATCCGTCGGGTTCAACAGCAGCGCGAGGTCCATCACCCAGCCCGGCACCGCATGGCCGCCCCGCGCCACCAGCACGGCGAGCAGCGCCATGTCGTAAAGCGCGACGAACAGCAGCCACAGCCCGATCGCGATCCCCGCCGCCGTCGAGCTTTCCTGCACCGTGGCCGAGGCGAGCATCCCAAGCGCGAGGAACACCGCCCCGAGCGCCACCGAGGCCAGCGTCATGAAGGCGAAGGCCTGCCAGCCCTCCGCCCCGTTGCGCAGCACGACGAACCCGGCGGCGAAGCCGAACCCCACCACCGTCGCCAGCGCCAGGATCACCAACTGCCCAAGGTATTTGCCCAGCACCACCTGCGCGCGCGACAGCGGATGGCTGAGGAGAAGCAGCAGCGTGCCCCGCTCCGCCTCCCGCGTGATGGCGTTGTGGGAGAGCAGGAGGGCGATCAGCGGCACGAGGAAGATCGTCAGGCTCGCCAGCCCCACCACCACCACATCGAGCGCCGCCGTCGCCGTGGCCCCGGTCGGCGCCGCGCCAAGCGCCGCGATGGCACAGGCCAGCGCCGCCAGCACCACCGTGGTCGAAACCACCCAGCGGTTGCGGATGCCTTCGGCCAGTTCGCGGCGCGCAATGGTCAGGATGGGGTTCATCGGGCGGCTTTCCTGTGGGGTGGGGCGGGCGGTGGCATCGGTCATCACGCGGCCTCCCGGCGCAGGAAATGGGCATAGATGTCATCAAGTGTCGGGTCTTCGAGGGTGATCGCCTCCGCCCCGGCATCCAGAAGGGCGCGCAGGGTGGGGGCCTTTTCGGCCTCGGTCAGGGCGATGTGCCGGGTTTCGCCCCCCACCCGCGCCGTCAGGCGCGAGGGCAGGCCCGCCAGACGGCGCAGCTCATCGAGCGTGCCATCGGCGATCTTGCGGCCCCGGTTCAGCACGATCACCCGCTCCGCATGACCGTCGAGTTCCGTCAGCGCGTGCGAGGAGAGCAGCACCGTCGCCCCCTGCGCCGCCATCTCGGCCACCAGCGCATAAAGCTCGCGCCGCAGCGCCGGATCCAGCCCCGAGGTGGGTTCGTCAAGCAGCAGCAGACGCGGCGCCCCCAGCAGCGCCTGCGCAAGACCCAGCCGCTGCCGCATGCCCTTGGAATAGCCGCGCACCGGACGGTCGGCGGCGGCGAGCAGCCCCACCCGGTCGAGCAGCGCGTCCTCTGCCGCCACCCCCTTCAGCCGGGCATGAAAGGCCAGCGTCTCGCGCCCGGTGAAGGCGGGGGGGAACTGCACGCTCTCGGGCAGGTAGCCGAGCCGGGCGCGGGTCTCGCGCTGTGTGGGATCGCCGCCCAGAACGGTGATGCGCCCGGCATCGGGCCGGGTCAGGCCCAGCATCATCTTGATCTGCGTGGTTTTTCCGGCGCCGTTATGGCCCACCAGCGCGACCACCGTGCCCGGCTCAAGGCTATAGGACAGATCCTGCACCACCCGGTGGGTGCCATAGGATTTGCTCACCCCGTCCAGTGTCAGCGTCATTTCAGCGGCCTTTCGGAATTGGGGAACATCAGCGGGTGGCTGTCGGTCACGCCACCGGGCAGCACGGCGGGGAAGCGCTTCTGCGCCCACCGCAGGATCTGCACCGCGGGGCTTGTCAGCAGCATCCGCGCCTGCGGGGCGGTCCACATCACCTTGTCGATCATGTCGTTCGGGCGATACACGCTGTCGGCCAGCCCGTCGCCATTGAGGTCAAAGGCCGCATTGTCGGACCAGTAATTGCCGACGCCCTCCACCGACCATTCCAGAATGCGGGTGCCGACATATTTCACCTGCACGCGGTTGCCGATGAAATCGTTGCGGGTCATGCGGTTGCCCTCGGCGCCGGCGGTGAAATGAATGCCGGTGCCGCAGCCCTCGAACCGGTTTGCGGCAAAGCTGTTGCGGTTGGCGTTGTAGATGAAGACGCATTTGCCGGGCGCGATATGCTCGCCCGCCTCGGCCATGGGCACGCCCGCCTCGCGGCTTTGGCCGGTGTCGCGCCAGCGTGACGCCGGGGCAGGGTGGCCGATCACGGTGTTGCCGGTGATGGTCGAGCGGTTGGCGGAGTTGAACAGGAAACCATAGTCACGGTCATTCTCGGACCGGTTGCCGGTGATCGTCAGCCGGTCGGAGAACATGATGGCGTAACCCATGCCATTGTCGCGCGCGTCGTTGTCCGCGAGCGTGCTGTCCGAGGTGTTCATGTAGTGGATGGCAAAGCGGGTGTCGCGCATCCGGTTCGCGCGGAAGAGGTTGCGTTTCGACACGGTGACGAAGATCCCGTCCCGGCCCCAGGAGATGTCGTTTTCCTCGACCGTGGCGCCCGGCGCGTTCCAGACGGTGACGCCATTGCCAAGGTCGGCCTGCCGCCCCCGGCGCCCGGTGATGGTGTTGCGCAGCACCTGTGCGTTTTGCGCGCCCTGGATGCGGATGCCGTGAAGGTTGCCGTCGAGCGTATTGCCCTCGACCCGCGCGCCGGTCGCCTGTTTGGTCAGGAAGATCCCCGCGTCCATCCGGTCGAGGTCGCTGCCCGATCCGGTGACGGTGAGGCCGGTGACACTGGCCCCCGGCGCATCGACCACGATCACATGGCCCGCGCCGCCGCCATCGACCACCGCGCCCGGCTCGCCCTTCAGGGCCAGCGGAACGGCAAGGGTGAGGGAGCCACGCCAGCGGCCCGCCCCAAGGATGATTTCGTCCCCCGCCTGCGCATCCGCCAGCGCCGCCGACAGCGCGGCGTCACCCGCAGGCCGCCACACCTCCGCCGAAGCGGGGCAGGCCAGCAGCGCGAGGAGGAGGACGAACCGCATCAGGCCTTCTCCACCAGCATGCGGCCCTTCATCTCCATGTGCATCGCATGGCAGAACCACGAGCAGTAATACCAGTAAACGCCGGGCCGGTCGGCCTTGAACGTCACCGAAGCCGTGGCCTGCGGCGCGATCTCGAAGTTGATGCCGTGGTTCACGATGCAGAAGCCGTGGGTCAGATCCTCCACATCGTCGATGTTGGTGATGGTGACCGTCACCTCGTCGCCCTGCTTGACGGTGAAATTGTCAAGCCCGAAGGCCGGGGCGGAGGAGGTCATGTAGACCCGGACCTTGTTGCCGTCGCGGATCACCTCGCTGTCGATCATCAGGTCGATGCCATCGGCCTTTGCCTGCGCCACGGCATCGGCGAAGAACGGATCGTTGCGATCCCAGACCGAGACCGGGTTGATCTTCGACGCATGCACGATGGTCGCGTCATGCGGTTCGGCGAAGGTCGGGTTGTCGTGGACGATCTTCATCTCCTCGCCCGAAATGTCGATCAACTGGTCGCATTCCGGCTTCAGGGGCCCCACGTTCAGGAACCGGTCCTTCGAGAACTTGTTGAGCGAGATCAGCCATTTGCCATCCGCTTCCTTGGTCTGCCCCATGGAGGTGTGGTTATGGCCGGGCTGGTAATGCACATCGAGCTTCTGCCGGATCGGGTCCACCTTCTCGCCGTTATGGGCGCGGATCGCGTCTTCGATGTTCCACTTCACCACCTGGCTGTCGATGAACAGCGTGGTGTAGGCGTTGCCCTTGCCGTCATAGGCGGTGTGCAGCGGGCCAAGGCCCAGTTCCGGCTCCGCCGCCACGCAATCCCGGCCGCCGATCTTGCCGGCGAACAGGTCGTCGAACCGGCGCACGTCGAACACCGTGACGGTGGGCGAGAGCTTGCCGTTCGCGACGATATGGATGCCGTCGGGCGCGGTGTTGATGCCATGCGGCCCGTTCGCCACGGGGATGTAGCGCACGAGCTTGTTCTCCGCCCCGGTGCCGTCGAGCACGCGCACGCCGTTCAGCACCTCGCCCTCACCCGCCGCCACGGCGGCCTCGATGGCCTTGAGGTTGAAGACGGTCAGCCAGTCCTGATCCTTCTCCATCGACCCTTCGAGCGTGACGGCCTCTTCGGAGTTGTAGCAGGTGGCGAAGGCGTATTTGCCCTGATAATCGGCATCCACGTTGTCGAGGTTGCCGTCCACCTTGATCTGCCAGGCGACTTCCATCGTGTCGCCGTCGATCGCCGAGAAGATCGCCTGATAGGCGGGCGGGTTGTCCAGATCGCGCCCGTCGTTGGGCAGCGGCACGCCATCCTCGCCATTCGCAAAGACATAACCGGTGCGCGGATATTTCTGCACGCGCAGGCCGTGGACCGTCTGCTGGTTCGGCAGTTCGATGATCCTGTCGCAGCGCATCACGTCCAGCCGGACCCGGGCGACGCGGGTATTCGCCTTGTCGTTGATGAAGAAATAGCGCCCGTCATAGGTGCCATCGGTGAAGGACGGGTGCGGGTGGTGCGCATCGCCGTTCAGGTAAAGGCCGCCCTTGTCCTTCAGGTACTCCTTCGTTTCGGGGCGCATGTGCTCGGTCAGAACCTTGATCAACTCGTTGGTCTGGCCCCAGCCGGTGGCGCTTTCGCGGTTGAAGATCGGGATCCGGGTCAGTTCGCGCATCGAAGGCAGGCCCGCCACGCGCACCTCGCCCGAATGACCGCCCGAGACGAAGACATAGTATTCATCGAGTTCCCCCGGCCCGACATGGGCCGATTGCCCCTGCGCCATCGCCTGCGTCGCCGAGACGGTCAGCACCGCCCCGCCAAGGATCGCCTGCGGGGCAACCGTGCCCGCGCCAAGCGCCGCCATCGAGGTTCCAAGCATTTGTCGGCGGTTCAGCCGGAGTTCGTTTTCATCGGTCATGTCATACTCCTTTGGGATCGGCGGGTTGGGCCGCCTGCTGCGCCCGGAATGCGGGCGGCTGGCTGCGGCCGGGTTTCACGGTGGCGGGGTCGCCCGCTGCGGGCTTCGAGCTCCGGGCGATCTTTTCGCGCCGGGCCTTGACGGTCATCATGTGCGGGCAGCGGGTGTCGTCGTGGTAAAGCACCTGGCAGTTCATGCAGTAGATACATTCGTTGACGTTGATCGGCCCCTCCGGATGGATCGCCTGCACCGGGCAATCGTTTGCGCAGCGCTGGCAGGGGCTGCCGCATTCGGGCCAGCGTTTCAGCCATTCGAACATCCGCATCCGGCCCGGGATCGCCAGCGCCGCGCCCAGGGGGCACAGGTAGCGGCAGTAGAACCGTTCGATGAACAGCCCCGGCGCCAGACAGCCAAGCGCGAACAGCACGAAGCCCCATTCGCGCAGGAATTTCAGGATGATCGCGGTCTTGAAGGGCTCGACCTCGGCATAGACCTCGGCATCCGACAGCGAATAGAGCGACAGCCCGAAGAGCCCGAGGAAGATCATGTATTTGACCGGCCAGAGCCGCTCATGCAGGCCCCAGGGCAGGGTGATCTGCGGCACCCGCAGCGCGCGAGCCACGGTGTTCGACAGTTCCTGCAACGCGCCGAACGGGCAGAGCCAGCCGCAGAACGGCCCCCGGCCCCAGAACAAGAGACCCGCCGCCACCGCGCACCACAGGATGAACACCAAGGGCGCCGAAAGGAAGAACTCCCACGAGAACCCCGACAGCAGCGCATTGGCGAAGGTCAGCACGTTCACCACGGAAAGCTGCGTGTTCACGATCCAGCCCAGCCAGACCAGCGTGAAGAGCAGATAGCCGCGCCGCACCCACAGGAACAGCCGGGGCCGCCGCGTCAGCACGTCCTGAAAGAAGAAGATCCCGGTCAGCACCGCGATCGCCGTGCCGAGGATGCCGATGTTGACGCGGTTCATTTCCCACATCTGTTTCCACAGCGCGGGGGCGTCTTCCTGTGGCGCCACGGCGGGGGTGGGTTCGGCCAGCGGCAGCAGGTAGGATTCGGGCAGTTGATAGCCCAGGTCGAAGGGCAGGGTGGCCTTGTCGCGCCCTTGCGTGGTGCGCTGCACCAGAAGTTGCAGGTCGAACGGCTGCGTCACGTCGAAGGTGAAATCCGCGGGCACGGTGAAAAGCGCGATCTCGCGCAGGCGCGGCGCCCCTTCGGCGGCCAATGCGGCGAGGCGGGTGTGATCGCGGTCCTTGAACCGCAGGCCCTGACCGTCCTGCAACAGCTCGATCCGGTCAAAGATCCCGCCGCGCACATAGCCCGAACCCTTGAAGGAATAGGCCCCGTCGCCCGCCACCAGCACCGCCGCCTGTCCGGGCTTCAGCCGCGCGGCAAGGCGCTCATAGCCCACATCGCCCAAGAGGCTGCGCCCGATCGCGGGGACGGAGACCGGCGCGAGGTAAAGCGTGATGAAGCTGTCATCGGGGTTCGGCGTTTCCGGATGCGCGGCGGCCAGCGGCTGGCCGGCCTCGCCAAAGGCGCGGCTGATCTCGCCCACCGACAGCACCAGACTGCGCACCGATCCGTCGCCGGTCAGCGTCTGCCAGTCCTGCACCCCGGTCACGTCCGGGTTCAGCGCACGGGCCACGGCCTCGGGCGCGGCCACCGCGCGGCCATCGAGCCGACCCGAGCGGATCAGCCGCACGGCGGAGCGCACGATGCTGTCGCCCATCACCAGCACCGTCACCGTGGCGCCAGCGACGATATCGGCCTGCGGCGGCTTCGCCTCACCGGCGGCCACGCGCCCCAGATCCGCCCCGATCAGCCCGTTCAGCGCGTCCAGAACCTCGCGCTCCGGAATGCCGATCAGCACGATCGGTTCGTGGTGCTCGACCATATGGATGCCGCGCACCACGCCCGCCGTGTCGATCCCGATCAGGATGCGGATCGGCTTGCCGGAATAGCCGGTGGAGGGGGTGAAGTCGCTGTTCAGATAGGCATAGCCGAGCTTTTCGCGCCCCTTCAGCACCGGTACGATGGCGGGATCGCCCTCGGGCGGGCCATAGGCATCGGCCCCGGCGAACAGCTGCTCGGGCGGGGTCTGGCGCAGGGCCTCGTCCAGCGTGACGGCGCCCAGGGGCAGCGCGAACGCGCAGAGCGCCAACACCAGCCATGCGATGAATCGGGTCATGCCCTGTCCTCCCGTCTTCCGGAACAGAGTGGCCCGCCCGGCGGCGCCGAACGTTGCGCTGGCACAACCTTCGGTGCAGATCATCGCGGGCTTTGCCGTGATCCATGCGGGCGAAACGGCGGGCAATCCCCTGTTGCGGCTGAGCATCGACATTGCGGGCACGGAAATGCGGGCGCTCCGCGAGGCGACCACTGCTCTGTCAATGCGGTGCGCCGACGATGCCGGTCGGGTGGCTCCCGCCGTGCTGACGCAGCTTCGGTCATCAGGGGAGGCGTCAGCCCCGGGCGCCGGGGCTGTGCGTGCCGTTCGCCAGTTTCGCCGAGGGGCGCGGCAAGGCTCGCGCCATCAGGGGCGGGACCATGATCCGGCGCAACGTATGATGCCGGGCAGCCTGTGCGGGCGACCTGATCCCGACCGGCGCCGTGGCCGGGATCACCGGCGTGGTGCCGGTTCGTGCTGCAACAGGCGGGTGACGGGCAGATCAGGACTGGCGCAGGTCATGCCCCTTTTCCGCCAGCCATGAATCGTGCAGCCATTTTTCGGTGCCGCGATGGCCGGGGAAGCTGATCCAGTGGATGTCACGCTCGAACACCATCACCTTGCGGTCGGCCCCGACGATGACCCACATCCAAAGCCCGTCGGCGGTGTTGCGCATCTTCACCTTCATGCCGGTCAGCGTCAGGGTTTCCGTGCGCCCGTCGCGGGTGACGCGCAGCGGTTCGTCATGGGGTTCGATCCAACTGATTTTCAGGACCGGCAGCAGATCGGGGGCGGCTTCGCGCAGGAAGGTCATGGCGATGGACTGCGCTTCCTCGCGGGAGGGCAGTTCGCCGCCGACAAGATCGAGGTCCATGCGGGCGAAGCCCTTGAGGCGGTCGTTTTCCGCAATGACGGTGCTGAAATGCTCGCCGCCAGGCGCGGCGTTGCGGCCATCCGCCCGCTCGTAGCGCACCAGTTCGGCCCTTTCCTTGTCAACGGTAACGGCGCGGCGGGCGGTTTCACGGTATCCGGTCGGCATATGGGCGGCGAGGACGTCAGCATTCGTGGTCATGGTGTGTCCTTTCGGAGTGTCGGCGAGCGTGATGGTGGCGGCACTTCCGGCGATGAGGCCGAGCGCGGCGAGGACGATGGCGGGGCGGAAGCGGGGCATGTCGAGGTCTCCTGTCAGCGTGGGGTGGATGGCCGGGCAATGCCGAGCGTGAGGCCGAGGGTGGCCGCCAGCAGCAGCGTGGCCGCCATCAGCCAGAGCGGGGTGGTTCCGATGCCGGAGAAAGCCTGGGCGATGGGCGGCGCGATGCTTGCGCCGACGAACAGGGCAAAGCTGTAGATCGCCAGCGCCCGGCCGCGGTTCGCGTTCGTTGCCCGGCCCGCGACGGTGGCGATCAGCCCCGGCACGGCAAGGGCCACACCGGCGGAGAGCAGCATGCTGGCCACCACCAGCGCCGAATCCGTGGCCAGCGCCGCAATCCCGAGCGCAGAGGCCGCGAGGATCAGCCCGAGGCGGGCGGTGACCGGTGCGCCATGGCGCCGTGTCAGCGGCGCGGCGGCGAAGGCGAGCAACAGCGGCGGCAGACCGGCAAACCGGAGGGTTTGCAGATCCACGCCGAGCGCGGCGCCACGGATCTGTGCTCCGCTGAAGAAGGCGACATAGCCGAAGAGGACGGGCACGGCGCTCAGCCAGGCCGCGACAATCCCCGCATCGCGCAGCAGCCCGGCCGCCATATCGGTTTGCGGCGCCGGAACCCTGCGCGTTTTCGATGCGGCCAGACCCAGGCCGAGCGCCCCGAGCGCATAGAGAGGCGCAAGCTCGAACATGACGGCGGGCAATTCCATACCCGTCCGGGCCGCGAAGAGTTGCGCCAGCGGCGCGGCCCCGAGGAAGGCGAAGCTCATCAGCGACACGCCGAGGGGGCGGTGTCGCGGCGGCAGTTCCTCGGCGACCAGCGACAGCGCCGCCGGGGGGAAGATCGAGGCGGCCAGCCCCTGCACCACCCGCGCCGCCAGCAGGACCCCGAAGCTGCCCGCCATTCCGACAAGGGCCGTTGCCAGCGTGGTGACGCTCAGCCCGATCAGGATCATGCGCTTGCGGCCATAGCGATCCGACAGCGGGCCGAAGATCAGAAAGCCCGCCGCATAGGCGAGCCCGAAGGCCGTGCCGCTCAGCGCGGCCTGCGCGGGATCGACGGCGAAGCGCGCGGCAATTTCTCCGACGAGGGGGAGGGTCACATAAAGCTGGCCGACGACGAGAAAGCCGCAGGCCATGAGGAGCGCCAGCAGCGCGACATGCCGGGCGGTCAGGCTGGCACCTTCATTTTATAACCTGACGTTAGCTTGAGATTCAGAGCGCATGTTGTCCTTGTCCGTTTGCCGTCAGTCCCGCTGCGCCTGTGCGATCAGCTGTTCCATACGGGCGATGTTGCTTGCCAGATCGCGCCGGAACGCGGTCAGTTCGTGAAGCTGGGTGTCGGCCTTGGCGAGCTGGGCTTGCAGGATTTCCAGCACCTTTTCCTTGCCCCTGATGCCGGTCGCATCGACGAAATAGAGGTCGAGGACGGCCGCGATCTCCTCCAGATTGAGACCGAGCCGCTTGAGGGCGGCGATTTTCTCAAGCCGTTTCAGGGCCATATCGTCATAGTAGCGATACCCGGCCCCCTCACGCTCGGCTGGATGCAGCAGCCCGAGCCGCTCGTAATAGTGGATCGTGCGATGGCTGACCTTGGCGCGCTGCGCCAGTTCGCCGATCTGCATGAGGGATGACATGGGCCGCGCTTTCCAAACCTGACGTTGGGTGTAGATTTAGGGCGCCCGTGCCGATATGTCAATGATCGCCGCGCTGACCCCAAAACCCGGCATCTAGCTTCGGGAATGTGGCACGGCATCAGAGCGCCGGGAAGAGCGCGTGTTGATTGCGCCACTGGCTGCGCAACCTCTCACCCTCTCCCGTGAACAGACTGTCGATCGGGCGGCAGGCTTTCATCCGATCAACGCGAAAATGCCGGAAACCCTCCCGCAACTCGCACCATGCGGCGAGAAGCACATTGTCCACATAGTAGATCAGGGCAATCGGGCAAACCGTTCGTTCGGTGTTCCGGGCGTCCGCATCCGCATAGCTCAGGTGCAGCTTGCGTTCCTCCCGAATGGCGTGGCGCATGACGCGATATTCCACCGGGGCGGGGGGAACCTCGTTCCAGTGCGAGACATAGAGGGGCGACGTGTCGATGCGGCTGTCTACAGTGTCGGGGAGCACGTCGGAAATCTTCTGGCTGACGCGGGAGGCCGCCGCCAGAAGATCGGCATCCCCCGTGCGCCCGATCAGCGACAGACCGACGGCGATGGCCTCAATTTCTTCGGACGTGAACATCAGCGGCGGAAGGTCGAACCCCGCTCGCAGGACGTAGCCGACACCGGCCTCGCCCTCGACCGGCACGCGCATGACCTGCAAGGTCACGATGTCGCGATAGACCGTTCGTTTGCTCACCTCCAGAGCACCGGCAATGACGCCTGCGGAAACCGGTGCGGGCGCGTGTCGCAAAATCTGTATGATCTCGAACAGTCGGCTTGAGCGTCCCATGGTGTCGCCTCCGGAAGCGGATTTCCTATCACAGCATTGCTGACACAGGTTGTCAGCATGGGAAGGGCTATGCTGGCGATCATCTGAGGCGGAGCAGTATAATGCCAACCCATCGACGTCGCATCGGCCTCGCGATCATGCTCGCATCGGCCGTGACGTTCAGCACCGCGGGGCTTTTTGCAAAGGGGGTGACGGCCGACGCCTGGTCCGTGATTTTCTGGCGCGGCCTTTTTGCGGCGCTGTTCACCGTCCTTTATGTCCTGTGGCAGGGAAAGGTCGGCGAGGAGTTCCGCGATATGGGGCGCTCCGGCCTCGCCGTGGCTGTCATCGGCGCTTTGTGACGGCGGCGTTCATTCCCGCGTTCAGGCTGACGGCTATCGCCAATGTGTCCCTGATCTATGCCGCCGCCCCCTTTTGCGCTGCCGCAATCGCATGGCTTTGGTTTCGGGAGGTGATGGAACGCCGCGTGCTGATCGCATCTCTGGCGGCGGTCCTTGGCGTTGCTCTGATTTTCGGCGCCTCGTTCGGGCGGATCAATGTCATGGGGGACATGCTGGCGCTCTGGATGACAGTCATGATGTCCTTGATGATGGTCGTTTACCGGCGGTATCCGGGGACGCCTGCCGCCGGTCCGGGTGCGCTGTCCTCGGTCTTCCTGCTTCCGGTATGCCTGTTCTTTGTAAACCCGCTGGATGCGCCTTTGCATGAAATCGTCGTCATGGGGGCTTTCTGGCTGATCTTCGCCGTCGCCTCGGTAACCCTCTCCGAAGGTGCCCGTCGCCTCGCGCCAGCGGAAGCCGCGCTGGTCAGTGCCCTTGAAACGCCCCTTGCGATCATCTGGGCATGGGCGTTCTTTGCCGAACGGCCCGCATTCGCGGCGATGATGGGAGGAGTGCTGATCCTGCTTGCGGTCTTTGGCGCACAACTCGCGGCACGAAAGCCCCGGCATGTCCTGTCGCGCGGCTCCTGACGTCGTTATCGCTGCCCCTCCGGGTCAGGGGCTTCCCCCTGTCTCGACATCAGCCCAACCGCTTTCCTGTCGAACGGGGCATCCGCCCGCGTCCGGCTATGCAAGCCCGGCCTTGACCGCGGGCGCGGATCGCGCCAGCCACGTCTTTTTTCGAGGGCTTCGCGCCCTGCCGGATCAGTTCGCACCGCGACGGCGGCGGAACCGCAATCAGGGACATCGGTTGATTTTCCCTTTGGCGCGGCGTGTGGCGAACAGCCGCTCGCTTGGGGGTTATCGGGTCAGGGCTGCAACCCGCGTGCCGGCCTTGCCTTCCAGGATCGCGCGGGCGTCTTCCAGCCGGCCGATGCCGGCGATCCGGCCCGGGGTGGCGGCGAAGGCGCAGGCGGCTTTGACCTTGGGGGCCATCGAACCGGCGGCGAAGCGGGCGGGGTCCAGATCCTCGGGCCGCGCCCTATGGATCGCGCGCTGCTCCGGCCCGCCCCAGCCATCATAGACCGCATCCACATCGGTCAGCATCAGGAAGGCGTCGGCGTCCAGTTCGCGGGCCAGCAGACCGGCGGCATGGTCCTTGTCGATCACCGCCTCCACCCCGCACAGCTCGCCGTCCGGCTGCCGGATCACCGGGATGCCGCCGCCGCCCGCGCAGATCACCGTGACGCCCGCCTCGACCAGCAGCCGCACCGCGGGCATCTGGGTGATGCGGCGGGGGCGGGGCGAGGGCACCACGCGTCGCCACCGGCCCGGCGCCTCCTCCACCATCGGCCAGCCATGGGCGGCGCGCATCCGCTCCGCCTCTCCGGTGTCGTAGAGCGGGCCGATGGGCTTCGTCGGCCGGGCGAAAGCGGGGTCGTCCCGGTCCACCTCGATCTGGGTCAGGAGGGTGGCGAGCGCCGCCCCCGGCATCGCATTCGTCAATTCCTGCTCGACCAGATAGCCGATCATGCCGACGCTCTCGGCCCCCAGAATGTCCAGCGGCCAGACCTCCCCGCCATAGGCCGCCGCCTGGAGCGCCAACAGCCCCACCTGCGGCCCGTTGCCATGCGCGACCACGATCCGGTGCTCGCACGCCAGATCGGCCAGCGCCCGCGCGGCCTTGCGCACATTGGCCCGTTGCGCCTCCGCCGTCATCGGCTCGCCCCGGCGCAGCAGCGCGTTGCCGCCAAGGGCCACCACGACGCGCATCGCTCAGCCCCCCAGCGTGGCGACGAGGATCGCCTTGATCGTGTGCATCCGGTTCTCCGCCTGATCGAAGACGATGGAGGACGAGGATTCAAACACCTCCTCCGTCACCTCCATGCAGTCGATGCCGTATTGGCGGAAGATCCTCTCGCCGATCTCCGTCTCCCGGTTATGGAAGGCGGGCAGGCAGTGCATGAACTTTGCATGCGGGTTACCGGTGGCCTCCATGATCCCTCGCGTGACGCGATAGGGGGTGAGCTTTTTGATCCGGCTGGCCCAGACTTCTTCGGGTTCGCCCATGGAGACCCAGACGTCGGTATAGACGAAATCGCAGCCCTGTGCGGCCTCCTTTGGGTCTTCGGTCAGGGTGATCCGCGCGCCGGTGCCCGATGCGATCTCCCGGCAGCGGGTGACGAGCGCCTCCTCCGGCCAGCAGTCGCGCGGCGCGGCCAGCCGCACATCCATGCCGATCAGCGCGGCGCCTTCCAGAAGCGAATTGCCCATGTTGTTGCCCGCGTCGCCCAGGAAGCAGAAGGCAAGCTGCGACAGATGTTTGCGCGTGAACTCCCGCATCGTCAGGAAATCGGCGAGGATCTGGGTCGGGTGGAATTCATCCGTCAGCCCGTTATAGACCGGCACGCCGGACCATTGCGCAAGGGTCTCCGCCTGCTCCTGCCCGAAGCCGCGATATTCGATGGCGTCATAGACCCGGCCCAGCACGCGGGCGGTGTCCTTCATCGACTCCTTCTTGCCGATCTGCGTGCCGGAGGGGCCGAGATAGGTGACATGCGCCCCCTGATCATAGGCCGCGACCTCGAAGCCCGTGCGGGTGCGGGTCGAATCCTTCTCGAAGATCAGGGCGATGTTGCGGCCCTTCAGCCGCTGCTCCTCATAGCCGCCGTATTTCGCCTGTTTGAGCGCGGCCGCCAGCCGCAGCAGGAAGCGGATCTCGTCCGGGGTGAAATCCATGAGTTTCAGGACGCTGCGTCCCAGAAGATTGACGGGCATGTTCCCCTCCCTCACGCCGGGTCGCGGATCAGCGGGCAGGTCATGCAATGGCCGCCGCCGCGCCCCCGGCCCAGTTCTCCGCCGGGGATGGTGATGACCTCGACCCCCGCCTTGCGAAGCTGGGTGTTGGTGTAGGTGTTGCGGTCGTAGGCGACGACCACGCCGGGTTCGAGCGCGACGACGTTGTTGCCGTCGTCCCATTGCTCGCGCTCCGCGACATAGGCATTGCCGCCGGTTTCCACCACGCGCAGCTTCGGCAGGCCGAGCGCCTCCGCCGTGACCTCAATCAGCGGGCGGCTCTCCTCGCGGATGTCCAGCGTCCATTCCCTGTCGCCCGGACGGATGGAATAGGGCACGATCCGCTCCGCCACATCGGCGAAAACGGTGACAAGATCGCGGTCGCAGAAGGTGAAGACGGTATCCAGGTGCATCGACGCCCGCTCGACCGGCAGCTTGCAGGCGATCACCCGCTCCGCGCCGCCCTGCGCGAAGAGTGCGCGGGCCAGTTGGTCCACCGCCTGCGGGGTCGTGCGCTCCCCCATGCCGACCAGCACGGTGCCGTTGCCGATGGCCATGACGTCGCCCCCCTCCAGCGTGGCGAGGCCGTGGTCCCGGTCCGGGTCGCCCCACCAGACCGGGAAGCCCGCATCGCGGAAATCGGGGTGGAAGCGGTAGATGGCGGCGAGGTTCAGCGTCTCCAGCTTGCGCGCGTTCCAGCGCATCGGGTTCAGCGTGACGCCGCCGTAGATCCAGCAGGTCGTGTCGCGGGTGAACAGGTGGTTCGGCAGTGGCGGCAGGACGAAATCCTCGGGCCGGAGGCTCGCGGGGAACAGCCCGCCGCCCGCGATCGGCAGTTCCGCCCGGCTCATCCCGCCCAGCAGGATCAGGCACAGCGGATCGGCCTCGATCTCCGTCAGATGCGCGCGCAGATCGTCGGCCAGCCCGACGCCCACGGTATTCTCGTTGATCCGCCGGCGCAGGAGCCAGTCCCGTGCCTCCGGGATGCGCAGCGTCTCGGTCAGCAGTTCGCGCAGGAACACGACCTCCGCCCCCCGGTAGCGCATGGCATCGACAAAGGTCATGTGATCGCTCCGGGCCTGCTTTACCCAGATCACATCGTCGAACAGCAGTTCATGGCAGTTCGAGGGCGTCAGCCGCGCCAGCGCCGAACCCGGACGATGGACAAGAACACGGCGCAGCTTGCCGACCTCGGAATGCACGCCATAGGTGATGGACATCGGTTTTCCTCCGTTTTTCAGGCGATCAGGGTAGCGATGCTGAGGCAGGCCGTGACGATGACGGTCAGGATCAGCAGAAGCGGCCACATGAAGCGAAGCCAGCGTTCATAGGGCACGCGCCCGATGGCCAGCGCCCCCATGACCACGGCGAAGGTCGGGTTGATCAGGTTCACGATCCCGTTCGCGGATTGATAGGCCGTCACCACGAGGTCGCGCCCCACGCCCGCGAAATCCGCCACCGGCGCCATGATCGGCATCGACAGCACGGCGAGTCCCGACGAGGACGGCACGAAGAAGGACATCGCGACCTGAAGCCAGTACATCACGTTGATGAAGGCCACCCGGCCCAGCCCGGCCACGGAAAGCTCGGCCCAGTGCAGGATCGTGTCGGTGATGTGCCCGGCGTCCATCACCACCACGATGCCGCGCGCCAGCCCGATGATGAGCGCGACGCCCAGCAGATCCCGCGCGCCATCGACGAAGGCATCGACAAACGCCCTCTCTCCCGGCCGGACGATCAGCCCGACCAGGATCGCGGCGGCGAGGAACAGCGCGCTCATCTCTCCCATCCACCAGCCGCCGATCAGCACGCCCCAGATCATCACCACGAAGGTCAGCCCGAAGATGGTCAGGACGGCCTTATGCGTACGGGTAAAGGCGACCTTCTCCCCCTGATGGCCGGAGAGGAAATGCGCCTCGTTCTCCGCCTTCATGTCGTAGACCAGCGATTTCGTCGGATCACGGCGGACCTTTTCGGCATAACGCATGACGTAGATGACGCAGGCCAGCCAGCACAGCGCGAGGATCACCAGCCGCAGCACCAGCCCGCGCGTGAACGGGATCCCCGCCGCGTCGGAGGCGATCACGGTCGCGAAAGCGTTCACGGTGGAGCCCAGCACCCCCACGCCCGCGCCCAGTAGGATGATCGCCACCGCCGTCACCGCGTCATAGCGCGCGGCGATCATGATCGGGATCAGCAGCATGTAGAAGGCCAGCGTCTCCTCGGCCATGCCATAGGTGGTGCCGCCGAGCGCGAAGAGCCCCATCAGCACCGGGATCATCCATTTCTCCCGTCCTTTCAGCGCGGTCATGGCATGGCCGATCCCGGCATTGATCGCGCCGCTGGCCGCGACCACGCCGATGAAGCCGCCGATCACCAGCACGAAGACCGCCACGTCGATGGCGTTCGCCTGATAGCTGTCGGGGTCATAAAGCCCCGCGATCGGGGCCATCAGCACGTCGATGACGCCCTGCGGGTTCGGCTCCGTCTCGGCATAGGTGCCGGCGACGGGGATTTCGCGGTCCAGCGCCGCGTTCATCTCGCGCTTGTATTGCCCCGCCGGCACGATCCATGTCAGCGCGGCGACGAGGATGATCAGGCCGAACAGGATGGTGAAGGCAGAGGGAAAGCGGAGCCCTCGTTTCGCGATCTTCCCGGGGGTCTTGTCCATGAATGCCTCCGAACGCTGGAATGAAGCTGGCTCGGCGTGGTGCCGTTGCACGCTGACGGGACGGCGGCGGTGTCACGCCGAACGTCTTGCGAGTTTCAAAATCGCAAAGACATTGGTCAATGGCCGTGCGAATCGCCTAATGTTTGCGCATTAAGACGAGGCGGGATTTGATCCAGATCAATCGGCAGGGACGCCGGGACGCCCGCGCGGCCATATGCGCGCGATTCCGCCTTCGGATCTTTGGCAGGCAAGGGGCGCGTGTTTTCCGGTAGTCTGTGGGGCGCCGATGACGCGGCGGTGAAGGCCGATCCTGTCGCCTCCGTAGCTCATTCCATTCCGGTTTGCGCTGAGCAATGTGGCATACGCTTTCCGCGTCATTGTCAGGATTGCGCACAAGATGCAGTGGCCGCAGGTCCGTAAGCTATAAGATCAATGGCCGTGCTGATACCTGAACCCCTTTTCTGGTTATATAGGGGGAAGTATTGCAACGACTGACGCGGTGAATGCCGCAGCGCACCTGTGCCGATTTTCACAGACAGAAGCAGAATTTTGTGCGGTTCAATGAGCCAGGTGCATTTTTCAGTGTCAATCGCATTTTATGCAGGGCCATTGTTCGAAATTTTTGAAAAGATCATTTTCCCGTGCACGAGGGTGAATTTGCATCCAGGGTTGCCCCGTGTAATCCGATCTCCGTCATTCCTGACTTCAGGGAAGTATCACACAGAGATATGTCGTTTTTCATTTTGACGAATCTGAATTCACGCTCAGATCTCTGTGTGTTGGGGCTATAGCGTTATGAGAATAACGAGCACTTCATGGAATTTCGATTGATGAATGACGCCATATTCCACGAAGAATCTTCATTTTTACCACCAAAGCGCACATTTCTATTTCAGCCTGTGGTTCGTTGCAAAGTCAGGTTGCAAACGAATGGTTCCGAAGGCATTGTCTCGACTGAAATCAGGGGCGGACTCATGCCCGATCAACCGGGCGCTTGCAGGGCCAATGGCAGGGAATCGCGCTTTTCGGTGCGACGGACCTGCCCTGCGCCGGCGGGAGCGGTTATCGTAAGCCCTCGCTTGGGTGAACAGCCTGGGATACAGGCGGCCGATCTGCTCGCCCGGCATTTCCCCGACATGGCACGGAGAGGAGCGGGTCGAAGCGTGGAATCTGCCGATGCCCGAGGGCGCCCGTGCTGGTCTGAAATTCATGGGCTTGAGCCTGCCGCGACCGAGGGCAGGCAGTGCGCCGAATGGCACAGCGCATCGGCTTTGGGCGGGGCGTGCGCGGTTGATCCCGCCCTGCGCACGGGCCGCGCGTCGGACAGACTGTCAGGGCCGCATCTGCGCAAAACGCGGATTGTCGTGCATTCCTGCTTCCGCTGTGAACCGTTCCCGGATAATCTGCCCGGACCAAAGCTGTAGGGGTTGCCCTTTCGCGTGGCGTTTCCAATTTACTTGAGCCCTCGGAGAAGGAGGGAGGAGCGGATGCACCTGCGCCCTGATCGGGCCTGTAACATATATTCCCGCAGGGCGTGCCGATGAATATCCGCTTCATGGAAACGGTGATTTGTCTGGCGAACCTGCGCAGTTTCCGCGCCACGGCCGAGCATATGCACATCACGCCCGCCGCGATTTCGAGCCGGATCATGGCAATCGAAAATGAAATGGGCATCAAGCTGTTCGACCGCGATTCCAAGGATGTGCGGATCACCCCGCAAGGTGAGGCCTTCGTGCAAAGCGCCGTCCGGATCGTGCAGGAATATCGCGTGCTGACCGATGGATTTGCGCAGGGCGGCGATACGACGGGGCAGATCCGGCTGGGCGTGGTGCCCTCGGTCGCGCCAAGCCTTTTGCCGCGGGTGATCCGGATTTTGCGGACGGATTATCCGCGTCTTGCGGTGTCATTGGTGACGGACAGCGGCACCCGGCTATTGGAAATGCTTGATGCCTCTGAACTGGATGTCGTTCTGGGGATCAAGCGCGAGGACAATCCGGCGCGGCAGAGTGTGCCGTTCTGGACGCTGGGGATGTATTGGGTCGCCCGGACGGGGATGTTTCCGGCGGGCGCGCGGCTGCATCCCGCCGATCTGCTGTCCTGCCCGGTGATCGCCTATGAGCGCGGCTCGCTGAATCACCAGCGGATCGAGGATTATTTCGGCGAGATATTCCATGGCGAGGGCATCGCACATTATTCCAATTCGCTCGGCACGACGATCAACCTGATCGAAGCGGGGATCGGCGTTTCGGTCCTGCCGCCGATCGTGGTGCAGGAGCAGTTGCGAACCGGGCGGCTCACCGTGCTGGATGTGCAGCCGGTCTTTCCGCCGACGGCCTATCATGTGATCTGGCTGCGCAACAGCGTGTCGCGGATGCCGCAACTGATCGCCGAGGTCACCCGCAGGTCGGCCGCCGAGGTCGCGAAGGATTACTCCCGCGACCTCGTGATCCCGGTGTGAGCCGTCAGGCGATCCGGGCCAGAACCTTGGCCGAGGCGCCGGAAAGCTCGCCGAGCTTCACCTCGCCCGCGCGGACCCGCGCCTCGCGCGCCTTGCCCGCCGCCTGCATCGACAGCGCCTTTTCCGCGACCGCGCGAACTTCGGCACGCGGGATCACCAGCACGCCGCTTTCATCGGCAAGGATCGCGTCCCCCGGCATCACCACCGCGCCGCCGCACGACACCGGGATGTTCATCCCGCCGCCGAGGTCATAAAGCCGCGTGGTGATCGGCGCGAGGCCGCGCGACCACATCGGGAAATCGCTGTCGATGATTTCCGTCAGGTCGGTGCAGGGTCCATCGACGATGCCCGCGACCGCGCCCGACGCCTTGGCGGCAACCGTCACGCCACCGCCCCAGCAGGCATATTTGTCATCTCCAAGCCGATCCACAACCAGAATATCCCCCGGCCGCAACAGCCCCGTGGCATGGTGCAACAGCGTCGAATCCGAGCCCGAGATCGCCAGCGTCACCGCCGTTCCCACCACCCGGCGCCCGGGCAACAGCGGCTGGATCGCGCGGTCCATGAAGCCGAACAGCCGCCAATGGCCCACCGTCGCCGTCTCGACGCCCGACAGAAGCTCCAGGTCTTCGGCCGGGATCTGCTCCGGCATGTCCTTGATCGTATACATGGATTTCCTCAGTTGCAGGCCAGGCGGCGGTGTTTGGTCATCGGGATCAGCTTGCGCACGCGGGCGATCTGGGCGGGGTCGATGCGGGCGGTGACATAGCCCTCGCTGTCCGAGGCGCGCGCCACCGTCAGCCCCCAGGGATCGACCACCAGAGAATTGCCGTAGCAACTCTTGACCACGCCCTCGACGGTGACCGATCCGATCTGTCCGCAGGCAACGAAATAGGTCTGGGTTTCGATCGCGCGGGCGCGGGCGAGCACCTCCCAATGGTCCTTGCCGGTCTGCAAGGTGAAGGCGGCGGGCAGCACGATGATGTCGCAACCCGCCTTTTGATATTGCAGGAACAGTTCGAAGAAGCGGATGTCGTAGCAGATCGCGCAGCCGATCTTCAGCCCGTCGATCTCATAGCTCGCCAGATCGTCGCCCGGCTTCACGCTGTCGGATTCGCGGAAGGAAATGCCGTCCGGCGTGTCGATGTCGAACATGTGGATCTTGCGATAGGCAGCGATTTCCGTGCCGGCGCGGTCGAAGACGAAGGTGGTGTTGTAGATCCGGTTGCCGCCCTCGATCCGCTCCATGATCGTGCCGGCATGAACGTAGACGCCATGCTTCTTCGCGAACCCCTGCGCCATCGCATAGGCGGCGCCCCCCGGCGCGGGTTCGGCGGCGGCGAGCTTTTCCGCGACGGTGGTGCCATAAAGCTCGAAATACTCCGGCAGCACGATCAGGTCGGGGGTGTCGGTGCGCACCGCCTCCTCCATCAGCGCCTCGATCCGCGCGAGGTTCGCCGCGCGGTCCTGTTTCGGGTTGGTCTGGATCAGCGTGATCTTCATGATCGGTCCTTTCGGGTTCAGGCGATGACGTTTTCGGCGCGCAGCGCGGCCAGGGTGGACATGATGCCGCCGCGCAGCACCATGTTCTGCGTCGCAATGACCAGTAGCTCGGCCCCTTCCTCCTGCGCGAACTGGCGCTCGGTCGGGGTCCAGGCGGGCATGATCCAGGTCTTGCCCGCCTCGCGCGCGGCACGGGCGATGCGGGTCAGGTCGGCGCGGTCGGCATCGTTGAAGGCATAGGCGCCCCGGCCGCAGGCCAGCGCCAGATCCGACGGCCCGGGGAACAGCCCGTCGACGGTATCGAGCGCGATGATCTTCTCGACATCGGCAAGGCTTCTCAGCGGTTTCGATCATCGCATAGCATTTCGTGCGGCGGTTCTCGTCGTCGAAGGCGGTGGTCGTGGGCCGGGTGTAGTCATAGACCCGCCCGCCGGTATAGGAGCGCACGCCAAGCGGCGGATATTTCGCGGCCCTGGTGATTTCGGTGGCATGCTCCACGCCCCGGATATGCGGGATCACCACGCCCTGCGCGCCGAAATCCAGAACCTGCTGGATCGCCTCGACCGTGGGCGCGATCACCTTGCAGATCGCCGGGATGCCAAGCGCGCGGGCCAGCGCGAGGAACTGATCGGCGGTGGCGAGATCAAACGTGCCGTGTTCCAGTTCGACCACGACTTTCCGGTACCCGCACAGCTTCGCCATTTCCAGAAAGCTGAAATGCGGCTGCGACATCCAGAGGGCGACATTTTCCATGATGGTCTTTTCCGTGTTGAGGATTACTTGCCCATGGCCTTTGAAAAGCCGAGGGTGCGTTCGAGGACGAAGATGATCGCGAGCGTCGCGAGGATCAGCGCGACCGAGATCGAGGCGGTCATCGGGTTGCTCTGGCTTTCGACATAATCGAAAATCTCCACCGGCAGGGTGCGCACCCGTGGCCCGGTGACGAAGAGGGAAATCACCACCTCGTCGAAGGACATCAGGAAGGACAGCGCCCCGGAGGCGATGAAACCCGGCATCATCAGTGGCAGCGTGATCCGGCGGAAAACCGTGAAGGGCGATGCGCCCAGCATCGTCGCGGCTTCTTCGACCGAAGGCGGCAGCGTGGCGAAGGCGGTCGCCATGATCCGGATCACATAGGTCGTGGTCACGATCAGATGCGCGATCACCAGCCCGGTGTAACTGCCCAGAAGCCGCACCTGCACGAAGACCAGAAGGATCGCGAGGCCGAGCACGATCGAGGGCAACAGGAGCGGCGCCGTGAACAGGTTCATCAGCGCATCGCGGCCGAAGAAGTCGAACCGTTTCAGCGCGAAGGCCGCAGGCACCCCGATCAGCAGGCTGAGCAGCGTCACCGTCAGCCCGAGCCAGAGGCTGGTGCGGAAGGCATTCATCAGGCCCTCGTGCTGAAACATCGCGCGATACCAGCGCAGGCCCCAGCTTTCGGGCGGAAAGGCGAGGAAGCTGTCCGCGCTGAACGACAGCGGCACCACGATCAGCACCGGCGCCAGCAGGAACACATAGAGAAGCGCCACGGTGATCTTCAGCGGCAGGGAGGTTTGTCCGATCATGGCGTCCTCACTCGTAGCGTTGCGACAGGCGGGAATAGAGCGCGAGGGCAAGCCCGAAGATCGCCAGCACGATCACCGAGGTCGCCGCGGCCCGGGTCCATTCCAACTGCACCACCGCCTGATCGTAGATCTCGGTCGCGAGGAGGAAGACGCGCCCGCCGCCCAGCAGTTTCGGCGTGATGAAGGAACTGATCGCCAGCACGAAGCACAGCAGGCAACCCAGCAGCACCCCCGGCATGGTCAGCGGAAAGACGATGCGGCGGAAGCGCACGAAGGGATTGGCGCCGAGCGTGGCGGCGGCTTCCTCATAGACCGCATCCAGTCTGCCGAACCCCGCGATCAGCGCCAGCGCCATATAGGGGATCAGGATCTCGATCATGCCCACATAGACGCCGAAAGCGTTGTTCATCAGCCGCACCGGGGCCTCGGTCAGGCCGATGCCCTGCAACAGACCGTTGATCAGCCCGCTGTTGCCCAGGATCACCATCCAGCCATAGGTGCGCACCACGCTCGACACCAGAAGCGGCGAGACCGTGACCACGAACAGCAGGTTGCGCCAGCGCGGGCCGACCCGGTGCAGGAACAGCGCGATCGGATAGGCGCAGATCAGCGTGCCGAGCGTGACGATGAACGCCATCAGCAGCGAGTTCCAGACCAGTTGGTAGCTGAAATGGTCGGTGAAGAAATCGGCGTAATTCGCCAGCGTGAAGGTATCGGTCAGCACCCCGCCCGAGCGGCTTTCGAGA
This sequence comes from Paenirhodobacter sp., assembly GCF_047600745.1. Taxonomy (GTDB): domain Bacteria; phylum Pseudomonadota; class Alphaproteobacteria; order Rhodobacterales; family Rhodobacteraceae; genus Rhodobacter. Next base: position 214,266 of record NZ_JASGKI010000006.1, read on the forward strand.
AAGGAGATCATCCCCAGCCGCACCACCGGCACGATGAAGGCCAGCAGGTTCACCGCCGCCATCGGCACCAGCAGAACCAGCAGCAACAGGCGGGTGCGCGCGCGCGATGTGCCCGGAAGGTCCATGTTCATGGCACCTCTCCGTAGACGATCATGTCCGCGGGCGCCCATTCGCACAGCAGCATCTCGCCCGGCTGATGGCGCGGCCCGGCGCTGAGGGTGTGGTGTTCGACCTTCAGCTCCTGCCCGCCGATGTCGAGGTCATACTGGATCAGGTCGCCGATATAGGTCGTGCGCAGCAGCCGCCCGCGCACCGCGTTGGTCTGGTTCGGCACGAAGGCGCGGTCGCGGTCCGGGGTCAGCGCGATCCGGTGCGGGCGCACCGTCGCCGTGCCGGTGCCCGAGGTCAGGCCCCGGGTATTGGCGCGAAAGGTCTCGTGGCCGATGCGCACCTGATCGCGGCTCAGGACCTCGGCGCGGAACTTGTTGGTGCGGCCGACGAATTCCGACACGAAGAGCGACTCCGGCCGCTCGTAGATGTCCTCGGGCGTGCCCAGTTGCGCGAGCTTGCCCCGGTGCATGACGCCCACGAGGTCGCACATCGTCAGCGCCTCGACCTGATCATGGGTGACGAAGAGCGTGGTGATCTTCAGCCGTTGCTGGATCTCGCGGATCTCGACCCGCATTTCGTCGCGCAGCTTGGCATCGAGGTTCGACAGCGGCTCGTCCAGAAGCAGGATCCGGGGCCGGATCACCAGCGCCCGGGCAAGCGAAACCCGCTGCTGCTGCCCGCCCGAAAGCTCCCGGGGGCGGCGGCTGCCAAGGCCGGGCAGGCGCACCATCTCCAGCGCCTCTTCGATCCGGCCCCGGGCCTCGCGCCGCGACACGCCCCGCATCTCCAGCCCGAAGGCGACGTTTTCCGCCACCGTCATATGCGGGAACAGCGCGTAGTTCTGGAACACCAGCCCCATATCGCGCCGGTGCGGCGGCTCCTGCGACAGTTCCCGCCCGCCGACGCGGATGGTGCCCGAGGTGATCGGCATCAGCCCCGCGATCATCCGCAAGGTGGTGGTCTTGCCACAGCCCGACGGGCCGAGGAGGCCGAGCATCTGCCCCTCGGGCAGGTCGATATGCAGGTTCTCCACGGCCTTGTAGCCGTTGGGATAGATCTTGCACACATCGGACAGGCTCAGGAATGCGGGGTCCGGCCCCGCAGCGGTTTGGGCTTGGGTCATGGTCGGTCCTGAAAGGGGCTGGGTCAGCGGCCGGCGGGGATGATCTCGCGCCGCCAGGCGGTGAGGAACGTTTCGCGCAGGTCGCCGATCGCCATCCAGTCCACATCAATCAGCGTTTCCCGCTTTGCCGGGTCCATGAAGGGGATGCGGGCACGGGCATCTTCGGCGACTTCGGCCCCGGAATTGGTCGGCGCGTAGAACATCGCCTCGGCAAAGGCGGCCTGCGCTTCGGGGCTCAGCGCGTAATTGATGAAGGCCAGCGTCGCCTCTTCCTCGGACGATCCCGCGACCCGGCTGATCACGTTGATCTGCGCGGGCGAACCTTCCTTCGGCGAGACGGTGCCAAGCCGCCCTTCGGTGCTGCTGTGATAAAACTGACCGCGCGCGTTGTAGCCGATGGAGATGTTCAGCGTGCCATCGGCGACGAGGGTATAGGCATCGGGCTTCGGCTCCCATGTCTGGATCCGCGGCGCCAGTTCGATCAGCTTTTCCACACCGGGGCGGATGGTCTTCTTGTAATCCGTCTCCCCGGCCAGCCGGTTCGCGACAATGGTCATCAGGATCGCCTGAATATCGCCGCCGCCCTGCGCGGGCAGGCTGACCAGCCCGTCGTTCTTCTTGTCCCAGAGCGCTTCCCAGCTATCGGGCGCCTCCGGATAGGCCTTGGCATTGTAGATCAGGTTCAGCGTGTCATAGGTCAGCGGGATCGCCTTGCCGCCCAGATCCTTGCCGATGTCGTAAAGGTCACCGTAAGCCGCCACCCGGTCGAGCGGAATATCCGCGACCAGCCCTTCTTCCGAAGCGATCTTCGCCACTGAAAGATCGTAGATCACCGCATGGACACCGGGCGCTGTCTTTTGCGCGCGCATGTTGCCCAGAGAGGTCGCCGCATTCTGCACGCCGAAGAACGTGACCTTGATGTCGGGATGCGCGGCCTCGAAAGGTTTGATCACGGCCTTGACGTAATTCTCCTCGAAGGCGCCGCGATAGCCCATCACGGTGATTTCCGCCGCATCGGCGGCGATGGCCGAAAGGGCGAGGGCGGCAAGCGCGGCGGGCAGTTTCTTGGTGTTCATGGCTCAGGCTCCCGGTTGTTTCGCCGAGCTTGAAAAACCGGGTCGTGTGAGTCCAACGTAAAAAATCTGACGGCCATTAACCTTTTTTGATCAACGCCCGGTCAGCCGTTCCATCGCCGCAGCGGGCGAAACCGGCCTGAGTGTCCGAAATCGACAGGTCGAGAAGATCGGCTTCCCCTTCGGCGGGGTCAGCGTGGCGATCAGGGTGCGGCTGCCGGTTTTGTCGGCCACGCAGCCCATGGGAACCGATGGCCACATCCGCGCGCCCGTCCGTCCGTTGTGCCCGCGCCCGGCCCCGGCAGGTTTTCCGAAAGGGGCGGGCTCACAGGCAGATCCATATCCGGGATCCCGATCGCCGGGCGACAAAATGCCCCTTGCACCCATTGTATGAGATGTTCAGCCTGCGGATGCAAAGGACGCCGACAGGGAATCCCCGCGCTCTTCGCGGCGCGGCTGACCGGGGCGGAGCCCTTCGTCGGGAGGGGCGCAGTCGATACAGGAGGAGCAGAACATGGATATTCGTTTTGATGGCAAGACCGCCCTGGTGACAGGGGCCGCATCCGGCATCGGCGAGGCGATTGCGCTGGACCTCGGTCGGGCAGGCGCCCGGGTGATCGTCGCCGACCTGCACGAACCCGCGGCGGAGAAGGTCGCGGCGCAGATCCGGGCCGAAGGGGGCACGGGTATCGCGGCGGGCGGCGATGTGGCGGATCCGCAGGTGGTCGAAGGGCTGGTCGATCTCGCGCGCCGGAATGGCGGGCTGCACCTTCTGGTCAACAATGCCGGGATCGGCGGCGAGGGCAAGCCGACCGGGGACTATTCGCTCGACGGTTGGCACAGGGTCATCGACGTCAATCTGAATGCCGTGTTCTACGGGCTGCGCTTCGGCATCCCCGCGATGCTGGATGCGGGGGGCGGCGCGATCGTCAACATGGCCTCGATCCTCGGTTCGGTCGGATATGCCGGTTCCCCGGCCTATGTCGCGGCAAAACATGCGGTGGTGGGTCTGACCAAGGCGGCGGCGATCGACTATGGCGACAAGGGTATCCGGGCGAACGCGGTCGGCCCGGCCTTCATCGACACGCCGCTGCTGTCGCATATGCCGAAGGAAAAGATCGACTGGCTGGTGAGCCGGCATCCCGTCGGGCGGCTGGGAACGGCGGCGGAAGTTTCGGCGCTGGTGCTGTTCCTGCTGTCCGAACAGGCGAGCTTCATCACCGGCAGCTATCACCTGGTCGACGGCGGCTATACGGCGCCTTGATCCGGCGGGCGCGCGGCCTTCCTCGCCCGGTCTGAGCATAATGGCCGGTCAACCGCGAAGGTCGCCGCCCACCGACATCGAGGGCCCGGCGCAGCGACATGGCCTGTCCGGGTGACCGCCGTCGGAGTGATCGTCATGAGAGTTCACCGATCCCGGGTCAGACGCGGCCCCGTCGATCGACGGCCCGATCGGTCGGGGGCCACGCCTATGCCGGGCCCGGCGGTGGTTCCGGCGTGATCACACGCGAGCAGAGAATGGGCCGTCCGGGGCGCGGTACGCCGGGCACCGACGATCTCGGATCCTCGCGGTATCTGAAACGGCCCGCGAGACCATGCGCGCGACGTCATTGGGATCAATAGATCCTCGGTGCGCCCCGGCCTGAAGATGCGATGGCAGGCCATCCCCGATCTGATCGGGTAATGGTCTCCGGCCTCTGAGACCGCCATTCCGGTTCTGTCTGGCGACCGATGCCGGGATCGGCATACCACCGTTCCCATCCCCTTCAGCCCGACTTGCGTTCCCGCGCCAGAGGCCATGACCGTTTATACGTCCTCGCTGATCGGCATCGCGCTCACACCCCGCCGGATGGCCGGTGTCATTTGGCACCGGATCGGCTAGGATATCCGAGCGAACACGCCTGACAGCTACGAAAAGCCGTCGATCCCAGGTCTATTGGAGCCCTCAATGGTGGGCGGACTGTCGCAAAACCTTGGTGGATACACAGGTTCTGGCCAATGACTGCGCGAGGGGAGACGCCAACGGCACAGTTTCGACACAATAAGTTCCGACTTGAGAGTCGATCTTAAGAGTGTCTTTCAACTAATTGATATAGATCATAAATATGTCAAGTATGGTAGGTGTCTGGCCCGTGACCTGTTGGCCGCCGTTTCGTTGCCTCCGTCAATTTTGAGAAGGCATTTCGGATCCGGTCTTCGTCCGTGCTCTCTTGGGCAGGGTATGCGCTGCCCGTCATCCCCTTCGCTGTGTTTCTGACGCTTGGCACGGCGGGGATACCAGCGACCTTGGTGCGTGAGCGGACGGAATGGCCTTGCGCGCTCTGCGGTTACGGCCCTCGTCCGCTCATCGGTCCTTTCCGGAAGATCGGCCAGCAGGACGAGAGCCGGGCATTACCTTCGTTCAGTGCCCGCCGCCGCCTTCGCCCTTTGGGCGATGGACGAGCAGGGCCAGCGGCAGCATGGCCGCGAAGATCAGCCCCAGCGTCACGAAGACATCCGAGAACGCCATCACCAGCGCCTGCCGCCCGACCATGGCGGAGACGCGGGCCAGCGCCGCCGTTTCGGCCGCGCCGCCCTGGCCCAGAACCGAGGACAGCGAACCGGCGATGGCGGCTAGCCGCTCCTGCGCCACCGCCGAGCCCCATTGCACGCTTTCGGCCAGCCGCGCGGCATGCAGATCCGTCCGGCTTTGCAACATCGTGTTGATCCCCGCGAGCCCGACCGCGCCCCCGAGGTTCCGCATCAGGTTGAACAGCCCCGAGGCGTTCTTCACCCGCTCCGGCGGCAGGGTGCCGAGCGCGATCACGTTGATCGGGATCATGCAGCACATGAGCGACACGCCGCGCAGCGCCTGCGGCCAGAACAGCTCGTCGAACACCCAATCCGCCGTGATCGGGCGGAGCAGGAACGACGAAACGGCGAAGCCCGCAAGCCCGAGCCCGATGATCCGGCGCGGGTCGACCTTGCGCGACAGCATCCCCACCACCGGCGCGGTCAGGAACATGAAGGCGCCGGTGACGAAGACCGTCTCGCCGATCTCCAGCGCATTCATCTGCCGCACCCGGGCGAGATAGACCGGGTAAAGATAGGTCAGCCCATAGAGCCCGATGCCAAGCACGAAGGTCAGCAGCGATCCCACCGCGAAATTCCTGTCCCGGAAGGCCGAAAGATCGACGATCGGTGTTCGGGCGGTAAAGGCGCGCAGGAAGAAGGCGATGCCCCCCAGCATCGCCACGACCGCGGCGGCGGCGATCATGTGGTCCTCGAACCAGTCGTTCGCCTGCCCCTCTTCGAGCACATATTCGAGGGAGCCGAGGAACACCGCCATGAGCGCAAGCCCGAGCCCGTCGAACCGGCGCAGGAGCGCGTAATCCGGCGTGTCGAAATCCACGAGGAACCAGGCCAGAAGCGTCGCCGCGATCCCCGGCACCACATTGATCAGAAACAGCCAGCGCCAGTTGAGCAGTTCGGTCAGGTAGCCGCCCACGGTCGGGCCGACGGTGGGCGCGAGCGTCACCGTCAGCCCCACCAGCGCCATGATCGGCGGTTGCAGGCGGCGCGGGAAGATCAGGTAGGAGGCGGCGAAGGCCGTGGGGATCATGCCGCCGCCGATGAAGCCCTGAAGCGCGCGAAAGACGATCATCTGGTTGATCGAGGTCGCCATGGCGCACAGCACGGAGGCCAGCGTGAACCCGGCGGCCGAGATGGTGAACAGCACCCGCGTGGACAACCCGCGCGACAGGAACCCCGACAGCGGGATCATGATGACCTCGGCGATCAGGTAGCTGGTCTGCACCCAGGAAATCTCTCGCGGCGCCGCCGCCAGCCCGGCCTGGATCTGCGACAGCGAGGAAGAGACGATCTGGATGTCGAGGATCGCCATGAACATGCCGAAGACCAGCGCGAAATAGGCGATGACCCGGCGGGGGGTCACCTCCGGCTCCGGACGGCTTCCCGGCGCGGTGGGTGCGGAAGGCGATGTCGCTGTGCTCATGCGGTTTCCTGACGTTCTCCGCCGCAGGGCGGGAGCGCCGTCGCGAAACGCCTGTCCTCCCGGGGGGCGATCCCGACAGCGATCCGTTGGGGGCGCGGATTTCCCCGCCCCGATCCTTCGGCGCGACCCTCATCGGCGGGACATTTCCCCGGGGTGCGCGGCGCCATGCCGAAAGGCCCGCCGTTCCCCACGCCGACCATGCGCTCAGCCTCCCGCCACCGTCCGGCTGTCGGCCCTGACGATCACCGACATGCCGGGCCGCAGCCAGCCTTGCCCCGCCACCTCGGCGGGGACCGCGATGCGCACCGGCAGGCGCTGCACGACCTTGGTGAAATTGCCCGTCGCGTTCTCCGGCGGCAGCAGGCTGAAGACCGAGCCCGACGCCGGGGAGACGCCCTCGACCTCGCCGGTAAAGCCCCGGTCCGGATAGGCATCGACCTCGACATGCACCTTCATCCCCGGGGTGAGCGCACCGACCTGCGTTTCCTTGTAATTCGCTTCGATATAGACCTGTCCGAGCGGGATCACCGCCAGAAGCCGCCGCCCGGCGGTCACATAATCCCCAGTCGCCACCGAAAGATTGCCGACGACGCCATCGACCGGCGCGCGGATCACCGTGTCATCAAGGCTGCGCGCCGCAAGGTCGCGCGCGGCCCGCAGCCCGGGAATCTCGGCCTCGGCTTCGGCCTTCTGTGCGGTGCTCACCGTCACGGCGGCGCGGGCGGCGGCGATCCCGGCCTCGGCCTCATGCAGGGCGGCTTCGGCGGTGGCGGCACCGGCACGGGCGGCCTCCAGCCGCTGTTCCGAAGCGGCGTCATGGCGGGCCAGCTGCGCGTAGCGGGTCAGATCCGCCCCGGCCTGATCGCGCAGCGCGGCGGCGGCGGCCCGGCGGGCCTCGGCCTGGGTGACGGCCGTCTCCGCCGCCTGTGTCTGCGCCGCGATCCGGGCCAGAGCGGCCGTCTGCGCGGCCAGTTGCGCCTCCGCCTGCGCCAGCGCGTCGCGATAATCGGCATCGCGGATCATCACCAGCGGATCGCCCGCCTTCACGGCCCGGTTCTCCACCGCCGGAACAGCGGCGACATAGCCAGAGACGCGCGGCGCCAGAACGGCGAAATCCGCCTGCACATAGGCGTCATCCGTCTCGACCATGAAGCGGCCTTCCGTCCAGTAGCGATACCCGAACCAGATCCCGGCGACGAGCAGCAGCACGGCGATGCCGCCCAGAACGGCCTTCCGCCGCGCGGCGGGCGCTCCTGACGGGCTCTGCGGATCCTGGGGCATTTCGCAATCCTGACAACGGGCTTCCCGGCGCGCGATGGCGGGGCGTGACCGAACCGTTCGGTCAGTCCATGCAGGTTGACATAGCGCCGCAGCGGCCTATTGTCAACATGACCGAACCGTTCGGTCATTATTCCCGGCGACCCCCGGTTCGCCCCTCCCAAAGTGTCCGAAGCCCCATGACCCGCCCGCCGCAAGAGCCCGCCACCCAGACCCCCGACGCGGGCGGACCCGCCCATCCGCCGAAGCGCGACCAGATCATGGCGGGCGCCCGGCGCGCCTTCTTCGCCAGCGGTTTCGAGGCCACCAGCATGGGCGAGATCGCCCGCAAGGCCGGTGTTTCCAAGGGCACGCTCTACGTCTATTTCGACAGCAAGGAGGCCCTCTTCACCGCGCTGGTGGAGGAAATGAGGGGCCAGTGCGCCGAACAGCTGACCGCGGTTGACGCCGCCGATCCGGATGTGGCCCGCGCGCTGACCACCTATGCCACGCAACTGATCCTGCGGCTTTCCGCCCCCGATCACATCCGGCTCCTGCGGATGGTCATCGCGGCGGCGGATCGTTTCCCGGCGCCGGCGCAGAACTTTTACCGCGCCGGGCCGTGCCATGGCGCCGCGATCGTTTCCGGCTATCTGCGAAACCTGCATGCGGCCGGTCGCCTGCACCTGTCCGATCCCGAACGGGCGGCCTGGCAGTTCAATGCCATGGTGATGGTTCCGGTGATGAGTGGCGTGCTGATGGGGGACCGCTCCGCCCCGGATGCGGCGGAGGCGGAGGCAATGGCCCGAGGCGCGGTGGAAACCTTCCTCGCCGCTTTCCCGCTCATCGACCAGCCCGGTTCCTGACCGGTGGTCGCGCGATGGCGCGCAGTGATACCAACCGGTGCCGGTTTCGTTGGCCATAGGGACGGAAGGCTCGGTGCCGCCCGGACAGATCCCGCGCCTCACAGCGCCCCGCCGTCATGCCGAAGCAACGCGGCATCAACCTGCGCAGGCAGGGCGCCATCTGCCACATTTCGGCTCTGGCGATGGCGGGTCAGGATGCCGTCGCAGGCTCCGACAAGCACCGGGATTTTCGTCAGCCGCAGCAGGGTGGCAAGCGCCCGGATCACCCCCCGCAACGCCATTACATGCGCCGGGCAAAAGGGGCGCTTTACGGTGGATGCGATCGGTCGGGAGGCGTTCAGCGGGACGGTTGAGCCCTTCTCTCCGGCTGCGGCTCAGGCCAGCCGCCCCTCGTCATCGACAAAGGTGAGCCCGTCGGCCCATGTCCAGAGGACCATGTTCAGGTCCGCCGCCGTCGCCCCTTTGGCAAAGCTGCGGACCTGCATTCCGGCATAGCCCTCCCGGATCAGCCGCTCGGCCAGTCGTTGCGTCGGGGCCTTGCCGTCCTCGCGCATCCGGATCCGCCAGTCATCGGCGGCCAGATCCTCGGGGTCAAGGCCATGATCGCGCAGGGCCTGCGCCTCGGTCGCGTCGAAGATCGGTGTCAGATCGGCGTGATAGGCCACCAGCGTCGTCGGTTGCAGGGTGCCGATCTGGTTCGCCTCGCGGATCGCGGTCATGATCGACAGCGCGGTATAAAGTGCCGGCGTGCCCTTCGGGTTGAACCGCCCGCCGAACCGCCGGGCGCCTTCGCCCGACAGCGGTTCGCGTGCCCAGACCGGATTGAGGGCGCGATAAAGAAGGCCGCGATAGTGCATGGCTCAGGCGTGAACGCCCGCTTCAACCGCGTCGATATACTCCATGACATCTGCCGCATGACCGTCCCGCACCAGCTGCATCGCCGTCAGCCCGCCGAACCCGGCCAGCGGCTCGGAGCGGTACCAGGCATAGGCGATGAGCGGCGAGCCGAAGCGCGGTTCGACCCGGTTCAGGATCTCGACCATCTCGCGCAGGCGCTTCTGGGTCTTGGCGCTGGCGACGCGATCGGGGCGCATGACGGCATCGCGGCCAAGGCCGACGGTGCGCGCAACCTCATCGCGCGTCGTGCGCAGGGTCTCGGCGATCCGGCCGGGCGCGAACTGCCCGCCTTCCGCGAATGTTTCGATACGCATTGCCGCCTCCATTCAGACTGACATGATATGGCGTCATTCTGCGCGGCGTCAAGGGGTGGGTCTGGGGCCGGGATATGGCGGCGCAGCCGGGAACAGGAGCCTGCTGTGCCCCCTCTCCCCTCACCCGTCACGGTGCTGGAAAGTCTGCATTACGGCCATTGCCGCGCGTTCGCGTGGTGGGGCATACCCAGCGGGGCCATGGGTTCAGCGTGGCGCGCGGGGTTGATGATCGAAACCATCGCGGCGGAAGTCGAAGGGCCGCGTGATGGGCTGGAGATCGGGGTCTTTGCCGGGGTCGGGTCGCACTGTGGCGGATGATGCCCGAACGCACGCCCGCGCGGGGCTGTGCCGATGTCTGCGCTGCGATCTGTCAGGCGGAGCATGCCGCCGATCTGTCCCATGAGGCTTCGGCATCTGCCGCACCTCGCCCGAAGCGGCCCCGGGGTATGGGTGCTTTCCGATGTGGGTTGCGAACAGCCGGTGTCCAGTGCGCCGACGCGGCGCTTCCCGGTGATGGCGGATCAATCCCGTTCCCGGGCCGAAGGCGGGTTGACCTTTCCGGAGTTGAAAGGTCTTCTCGCCACAGCGAAAGGGGAGCGGTCGAGTGAGCAGTGTTCTCGAAAAAGCCATGACCATCGTCGAGCTTCTGGTCGACAACCCGGCGGGGCTGCCGGTCTCGGCCATTTCGGCGGCGACGGGGCAGCCGATCAGCGGGGTGCATCGGACGCTGCACGAACTGATCCGGCTGGGCTATGTGCGGCAGTTGCACGACGGCGGGGATTACGCGCTGTCGATCAAGCTGGCGGCGATGGGGCTGGGTTTTCTGGGGCGCGCGGGGATCACCGATGTGGCGCAGCCGATCCTCGACCGGCTGGCGGCGGCATCCGGCGAGCTGATCCGGCTTTCGGTGACGGATGGGCGCAAGCTGACCTGGGTGGCGGTGGCACAGGGGGCGACGCGGGGCCTGCGCTACGATCCGGGGCAGGAGCAGGGGGTGGAGGTGCATCTGGCGACCTCGGCCGGGGGGCGGGCGTGGCTCGCCTCGATGAGCGACGAGGCGGCGCTCGAACTGGTCGGCACGCAGGGGTTTTCGCGCGCGGGCGGCCCCGAGGGCGCCCCGGCGGGCGTGGCCGGGCTGCTCGCGATCCTGAACGAAACCCGGGAGCGGGGCTATTCGGTGGCGGTCAGCACCTATCTTCTGGGCATGGCGGCGATGGCGATGACCGTGCGCTATCACGGCGAAGGGCCGGTGCTGGGCTGTCTGTCGATCGCGGGGCCTGCGGTGCGGATGGATGCGGCGCGGATGGCGGAACTGGCGCCGATGCTGCGGGAGGCGGCCGATGACCTGGGGGTCGCGGCGCTCGGCTCGCAATATTTCGCGGCGCGGATGAAGGCGCTCGGCCAGGGCGGCTAGGGCGATTCGGAGCGTCAGGTGGCGCAGCAGGCGGGCGTGCGGGGAGGGATCCCCGGCGCCCTTTTTCATGCGCGGCAGCGGCGTTTCCGGCAAGCCTTTGGAATGGCGTATCATTTCCGGGAATGCCGCGATATTTCGGAAACGAACTTAAAAGTGGAAAGCATTTCAACATTGTGTATATCGTCGGGGTGACAGGAAACGCCCTGCCGGTGGGATGAGGACCGGCGGGGCCATCAGGCGAGCGAGGATGCAGTCCGAACCCCTTTGGGGGACCGGCGGGCTGTATCCGGGGATGAAGAGATGATGTTCACGGAAACCGTCGGGGCCACAGGCCGACATCGGCGTTGGGCACCCCGGAGGCCGACCAACCCGGCCCGCGACGATGCCGCCACGCGGGGGGATCCGTGCGCCCGACCGGGATTGGCCAGAAGCAAGAGGCCAGAAACAAGAGGAATGAAATGACCATGCACCGCGAGATCGACTGCGATGTGCTGGTGATCGGCTCGGGGGCGGGGGGCTTGCCGCCGCCGTCACCGCCGCCGAACGCGGGCTGAAGGTGATCGTGGCGGAAAAGGCCCCGGTTCTGGGCGGCACGACCGCGTTTTCCGGCGGCTGGCTGTGGATTCCGAACGCGCCGCATGCGGTGGCGGCGGGGCAGGGCGAGGATCTCGGGGCGGTGCGCGCCTATCTGCGCGCCGTCATCGGCAACCATTACGATGCGGCGATGATCGACCGCTACCTTGAGGCGGCGCCCCGGATGCTGGCGTTTTTCGAGGACCGGACCGAGGTGCAGTTCACCCCCGGTTCCGGCGTGCCGGATTTCCATGGCAATCTGCCCGGCGCGGCGGCGGGGTGGCGCTCGGTGGTGGCGGCGCCCTATGACGGGCGGCGTCTGGGGCGGCTGATCGAGCGGCTGCGGCGGCCGATCCCGGAGACGACCTTCATGGGCATGGGGATTGCCTCGGGCGTCGACATGCGGATGTTCCTGACGGCGACGCGCTCGGCCCGAGGCGTTCGGCTATGTTACTAAGCGGGTGCTGCGGAACCTGCGCGATCTGGCGCTGTATCGGCGGCCGATGCAGCTGGTGAACGGCAATGCGCTGGTGGCGCGGCTGATGCGCTCCGCCGCCGACCAGGGCGCGAGCTGCTGACCGTGCCCCCGCGCAGTCTCTGCTGCGTGATGGCGGGCGGGTGACGGGGGCGATGCTCGACACGCCGCGGGGGCCGGTGGCGGTTGCGCCGGGCGTGGCGTGATCCTGGCGACGGGCGGTTTTCCGCGCGACGAGGCGCGGCTTTCCGCGATTGCTGCCGCATGTGCAGGCGGGCACGCCGCATGTGTCCGCCGGCGCCGGAGACGAATACCGGCGACGGTCTGCGGCTGGCCGAAAGCGCCGGCGGGCGGGTGAGCGAGGACCTGGCCCATGGTGCCGCCTATGCGCCGGTGTCGCGGGTGCCGCGCGCCGATGGCACAGAGGGGCGTTTCCCGCATCTGGTCGAGCGCGGCAAGCCGGGGCTGATCGCGGTGCTGGCCTCGGGGCGGCGCTTTGTGAACGAGGGCGGCCCCTATCACGATTATGTGCGCGAGATGATCGCCGCGACCCCGCCGGGCGCGCCGGTGCGGTCCTGGCTGATCTGCGACCGGCGATTTTTGCGGCGCTATGGGCTGGGCGCGGTGAAGCCCGCGCCGCTGCTCTATGGGGGCTGGATCCGGAACGGCTATCTACGAAGACCGGGGCGACGCTTGCCGAATTGGCGGACGGCTGCGGGATAGACGCGGCGGGGCTTGAGGCGACGGTGGCGCGTTACAATACCGATGCGGCAAAGGGGGAAGACCCGGACTTTCATCGGGGTGAAACGCTCTATAGCCGGGTGCAGGGCGATCCGGACCATGAGCCGAACCCCGCCGTCGCGCCGATCGGGCCGGGGCCCTATTATGCGGTCGAGGTCGTCCCCGGCAGTCTCGGCACCTTTGCCGGGGTGGTAACGGATGCCGATGGCGCGGGTCTGGGCGCCGATGACCGCCCGGTACCGGGCCTATACGCGGCGGGCAATGACATGAACAGCATCATGGGCGGCGCCTATCCGAGCGGGGGCATCACCCTCGGCCCGGCGATGACATTCGGTTTCCTCGCCGCCGAGGCGATCGCCTCGGGCGAGGGCGCAAAACGGGAGGAGGGAAACATGGAGTCTGATCCGCAGGAGGTCGATCTTCTGGTGCTGGGCGCGGGCGCCGGCGGGATGACGGCGGCACTGGTCGCGGCTCTGGAAGGGCTGGATGTGCTGCTGGTCGAAAAGACCGGGCAGGTCGGCGGCACGACATCGACCTCGGGCGGGACGACATGGGTGCCGGGGACTCATCTGTCCGAGGACAGGGCCCGAGGAGGACGCGCAGAGTTTCTGGATGCCATCGTCGGGAATCGGGGGGGCGAGGATCTGCGCACGGCGTTCCTGGCCTCCGGCCCCGCCGCGATTGCCGAACTGGAGGCGAAGACGGAGGTGAAATTTGCCGCTGCCGCCGCGCATCCGGATTATCTTGATGGGCCGGGGCAGGCCTATGGCGGGCGGGCGCTTGGGCCGCTGGCGTTTGACGGGCGGCTGCTGGGCGCGGATTTCGACCGGATTCGCCCACCGCGGCGCGAGTTCATGGGGCTGGGCGGGATGATGGTCGGGCGAGCGGAACTGGGCGCACTGCTTTCGCCCTTCGCTTCCCTCGGGAATTTCCGCACGACGATCACAATGGTCGGGCGCTATGGTCTGGACCGGCTGCGCTATCCGGCGCGGCACCCGGCTGATCATGGGAAATGCGCTGGTGGCGCGGCTGCTTCTATAGCCTGCGCAAGGCCGGAGTGCCGGTGCTGTTCGATGCACAGGCAAGCGAATTGATCGTCTGGACGGCGTGCGGGTGATCCGGCGCGGTGGTGAACGGACGCCGGATTCTCGCGCGCAGGGGGGTGGTGCTGGCGACGGGCGGCATCTGCTGGAACGCGGCGATCCGCGCGCGGCTGTTCCCGGCGGAAACGCGGGCCTATGCGCTCGGCCCGGCGACGAATACCGGCGACGGGGCGGATCTGGCCACGGGCATCGGCGCGGCGTTCGACGATGGCGGCGACAGCCCTGCGCTGTGGATGCCGTGCTCGTCCTACACCCGGGCGGATGGGACGCTGGCGGTCTGGCCGCATATCCTCCTCGACCGGGCCAAACCCGGCCTGTTCGCGGTGAATGCGAAGGGGGAGCGGTTCGTGAACGAGTCGGATTCCTATCACGATTTCTCGGTCGGGCAGATCCGGGCGGGGGCATTCCCGGCGCATCTGGTCTGTGATGCGGGGTTCATGCGCAAATACGGGATGGGGATGATCCTGCCCGGGGCGCGCAATCTGAGCGCGATGCTCAAGGCGGGCTATGTGATCGAGGCGCCGACACTCGATGCGCTGGCGGCGCGGATCGGCTGTGACGCGGTGGGGCTGAAACGCACGGTGGCGGAGTATAACCGCTATGCGGAGAGCGGCGTGGACGCGGCATTCGGGCGTGGCACCTCGGTGATGAACCGCTTCAACGGCGATCCGGCGCAGGCGAACCCCTGTCTGGGGCCGGTCGGCGCGGGGCCTTATCTACGCGATGGCGGTGAAGCCCGCGGATCTGGCGTCTTCGGCGGGGCTGGCGGGGGATGCGTTCGGGCGGGTGCTGGCGCAGGACGGCCAGCCGATCGCCGGGCTTTATGCCTGCGGTAACGACCTCGCCTCGATCTTTCGCGGCACCTATCCGGGGCCGGGCACGACGATCGGCCCGGCAATGGTCTTTGGCTGGCGGGTGGCAAAGCACGCGGCGGGGACGCTTGGCTAAGAGGAAAGGCCCCCGAAAGGGGGCCTTTGTCAGCCGCGTCCGGCGGCGCGCAGGATCGCCCTTGTGGCGGCGATGGCCATTTCCGCCCGGCCAAGCGCATCGACCTTGGCGGCGAGCGCGCGGTGCGGGATCTCCACGCTGATCGGCATGCCTTCGGGGATGACACGGGCCAGCACGATCAGGTCGATCCCACCTTCGCCCGGCATCAGCCGTTCGCCGCGCGCGACACGGATCAGCCCTTCGTCCGACGGGTCGTAGGGCTTCGCGCCGTCGCAGAACTGCACATAATGCAGCCGGTTGCGGGGCAGGGCGGCGATTTCGTCCAGCGTGGTGCGTGCCCGGTCCCAGTGCAGCGCATCGACGAGGACACCGCCGCCGGGCTGGTCCGCCGCCTCGACGATGCGCAGCGCGGTGGCGGCATCGGGCACCGCCGTCCAGGGCATGAACTCAAGGTCCGACGTCAGGCCATGCCGCGCGGCCAACTCCGTGAAGCGCGCGAAACTGGCGGTCAGGCGGGCCTCATCCGGGTCATCCCCGGCGACGAGGACATGCTTCGCGCCAAGCGCCTCGGAGCGCGCGCAGAAGCGGGCGAAGAGATCCCAGTCGTTTTCGGGTTTCAGGCGGATGATTTCCATATCGCCAAGCCGCACGCCGGTATCGGCCAGCGCCGCGCGGACCTCGCGCAAAAGCGCATCGTCGGTCAGCAGGGGATAGTCCGGCTCGCCGCTCGTGGCGGCGGGCAGGAGGCGCAGGCCGACCATATCGTAACCGGCGGCCGAGGCGGTTTTCACCGCCTCAACCGGGCCAAGCTCGAAGGTCGTCAGAAACGCGAGCGAGATCGGATGCGTCATTTGAGCGGCGAGAACGGCAGCGGCAGGGCGATCTGGCTGGTCATGTCGGGCGAGAGCCAGTCCGGCCCGCCCTTCGGCGGCCATTTGCCATCGGCGACGGATTGGTTGCGGGCCTCGGTCCGGGCGGCGAGGCTCGGATAGGGCCAGATCTGGGTGATGCGCGGCTCGCCATCAAGGCCATACATGGCGACGGTCAGCGGCGAATAGGCGCTGCGTTCCGGCACGGCGGCGCGCCACTTCTCCTGCGTCTGGGCGATGCCGTTCAGCTTCGCCTTGTAGGTGCGGAATTCGTAGATCGGGCCAAAGGTGCCGGTCGCCACCGGGGGCAGGAAGTCGAACGCGCGGTAGCTTTCCATGCTCAGCTTGCGGGTGAATTCGGTCGCGCCGAAGGGGTCGTCGGAGAGCAGCGCGCGTTCGCGTTCGGCGCTCAGATCGGCATGGCTGTCAAAGCCGCGCAACACGAAGACGCGGTTCAGCGTGCCGATGTCGGTGGCCCAGGCGCCGAGCAGCCTGCCCTTGCCCGCGGCGACCCAGGCTTCGATGCCCGGCGCGGCCTTGGCGGCGCCGCCGAACACGGTGTCGAGGGTGGCGATTTCGTAATAGCTCATCTTTGGTCCTTTCAGGCGTTGAGGGGAGAGAGATCGACCGCGACGATGCGGCCGGTTTCGGCGGCCACGCGGATCGCGTCGAGCACGATGATATTGGCGGTCGCGTCGCGCGCCGAAACGTGGGGCGTGCCGCCGTGGCGGATCAGATCGGCGAAATGCGCAAGCTGCGCTTCGTAGGGGTCGCCGGGGGTATGGGCGAGGCGTTCGGGCACCATCTCCGCCGTCCAGTCGGGCGCGCCCGGATGACGCCAGAGCGTCAGATCGGGCAGGGACAGGCCGGCCTTGCTGCCCGCATACATATGCGCGGACACCGGATGCGCCGGGAAGCGGGCGGGGTTCTCACCCGAGGTCAGATCCCAGGCCCAGGGCCCGGCGGCGGCATCCGAGATGCACAGCGTCGCCAGCCCGCCCGAGGCGAAGCGCAGGCAGACGGCGGCGGTATCCTCGACCGCGAAGCCCCGGCGGGCATTGCTGGTAAGGGCCTGAACCGTGGCGATTTCGCCGAAGAAATGCCGCAGGAGGTCGATTTCATGGACAAGGTTGATCAGCAGCGGCCCGCCCGCGCCGGGGTTGCGCCGCCAGGCGGCGTTGAAATAGGGATCGGGCTTCGCCAGCGCGCAGGTGACGGTGGCCATGACCAGATCGCCGAGCACGCCCGCAGCGATGGCATCGCGCGCGGCGCGGGTGATCGGGTTGTGGCGGCGGTGATGGCCGACCAGAACCGGCACGCCGGTCTCTTCGGCCACCGCGATCAGCCGCAGCGCGGAATCGAGGCTTTCCGCCACCGGTTTTTCCAGCAGCACCGGCAGCCCGGCGCGCAACAGCGCCGCGCTCACCGGCAGGTGGGTTTCGTTCGGCGTGGCGACGATGGCGGCATCGGCCAGACCCGAGGCGATCAGCGCCGCGACATCCGGCAGGCAGGGCACGCCGCACGATTCGGCCGCCACCGGGTCCACGATCGCCGACAGGCGCATCCCCGGCATCCGTTCCAGCGTGTCGATATGAGTGCGCCCGATGACGCCCGCGCCGATGACGGCGATATTGAGGGTTTCCCCAGCCATGCGTTTCCTCCCCGAAGCGCTCCTCCGTCATTTGTAAATGAATTTTATTCTTGAACCAAGTTCCATTTATTGAAAATCTGCACCGGACGGTGGAGGAGACCGGATTCGGGGGCGGCCACACCGGGCTTTGTCACCCCCGGGGGCCGCTGCGGAGCGGCGAGAGGAGAGACAATGACGACCTTGCGTATCGACGGCGAAACGCGCTTTCTGCCGATCATCGGCCACCCGATCGGGCAGGTGAAATCGCCCGCCGCGCTGAGCCGGATCATGGCCGAGCGGGGCTACAACGGGGTGGTGGTGCCGCTCGACGTGCCGCCTGCGGTGCTGCCCGGCTGGATGGCGGCGGCGCGGCAGGTGGAAAACTGCGACGGGATCGTCATCACCGTGCCGCTCAAGGCGCCCTGCATGGCGTTCTGTGACCGCGTGTCGGACCGGGCGCGGGCGGCGGGGGCGGTGAACATCATGATCCGCGAGGGCGGCCAGTGGCTCGGCGATGCGACGGACGGGCAGGGGCATATGGACGGCGTTGCCGCCGAGGGCTTTGACGTGGCGGGCAAGCCTGCGCTGCTGGTTGGTGCGGGTGGCGCCGGGGCGGCGATCGCCTATGAGATTCTGGCGCGCGGGGCATCGGAACTGTCGGTGCATGACATCGAAGCGGGGCGGCGCGACGCGCTGATCGCGCGGCTGAACGCGGCCTTTCCGGGGCGGGCGAAGGTCGGCTCGACCGATCCGCGCGGCTTCGCGCTGATCTCGAACGCGACGCCTTTGGGGATGCGCGAGGGCGACCCCCTGCCGGTGCAGGTGGAGCATCTGGTGGCGGGGCAATTCGTGTCGGACGTGGTGACGCGCCCCGCCGTGCCGCCCCTGATCGCGGCGGCACGGGCGGCGGGCTGCGGCACCATGCCGGGCAGCGGTATGTTCGACGCGCAGGCGGTGCTTCTGGCCGAACTCCTGATGGGCGTGCGGAAGATTTCTGCCTGAGGGAGCGGGCGGGTTGCGGCGCGGCCCGCCCGGTTTCGGATGTCCCAGCGATCCCGGCGATGGCCAGCACCCTGAGCGGAGAGGCATCCCGGGCCCCGTTGCGCCCGCCTTTCGACGTCGGATCCCGCGCACCGGGCGGTATTGCGGATATGGCTGCGCATCCCGGCCACCGCGGGGTCGTGGCGTGCCCGGGCGGTGACCGACTTGCGTCGCGGTTCCGTCTGACAAAGCCCGGTTGGTATGCGCATGTCTTCGGCGTTTCGTTTGCGGTTTGCCCGCGCGCCTTGATGAAAGTCGGCGTGAGGCTTGGGTCTCTGTCAATGGCCCGCGCTTGAAAGCGCTTCGGTTCGAACGGGGTGACCTACCGCTCCGCCATTGATGATCCTTCCCGATTCACATCGTCGAAGAAAGTCGGGCCATGGGTCGGCCTGACGCCCTCAAGCAATCAGTCAGGCGAACGCGACGTATCGGGCGGAATTACAAAAGCCGGCGACATCAACCTGTGGCGCACGCTGTGACCCGGGCCGCGACAGTCATGCTGCACCGTGGGCGTTCGGCAGAGCTGAGAGCATGGGCCAAGGAGGTCGCTCGCCGCCGCGGCTGCTCACGGACCGAAGCATGCGCCCGGGTGAGCGCAAACGAAGGCGAGCAAGAGCAGAGCGGCGACGAAAAGCAATCAGATCACCGAACCCGCCTCGGTGCGACCGACACGTCGTGACGGAAAAGGCTTGACTGGAACTGCCCCGGTACCGAAGTCCTGAGCATAAGCCTTGACCTGGCTGACCGGTCTGGTCCGGCATCATGGTGCCACGGAGGACGACCGCCGCCTATCGGTTGATCCCGGCGCAGGCGGACCGGGGCACTGTCCGAAATCCCGGCGGGGGATGAACGGGCCTAGTGTAGCAGGATCCCGTCCGTGCCGGTGCGGCAGCGCTGCCGTATCAGGTCGGCGATCTCGCGCACCCGCGCGCGGCGGGATCTGTTCGGCGTGACATACAGATAGGTGAGGTCGCGGATGATCGGGCGCGTGCCGGGCGGGGCGCAGACCGTCAGTTCGCCGCGCGCCAGATGCGGCGACAGCAGACGCAGGGATTCGAGCGCGACCCCCGCCCCCCGGAGCAGGCTCGGCATGATGTAATTCACCCGGTTGTAATGCAGTCGCCGGGGGCCGGGCCAGTCGGCATCGTTTTCGGTGAACCAGTCCTCCCAGCTGACAGCATTCGTTTCATTCGTCAGCAGAAGCTGCTGCGACAGGGCCGTGACGTCGGTGACCTCCCGCGCCAGATCGGGCGCGCAGACCGGTGCGAACACATCCGGGCCGAGCGGTTCGACATCGCGCAGCTTCTGCGCCCCGGCGCCGTAAAGGATCGCGACGTCATAGTCGTGATAGGATTCGAAATCCGGCGCTTCGTCGGCGGCGATACGGATGTCGCTGTCATGGTGTGTCATGATCTCGACCAGCGCGGGGCCGAGGATCTGCGCCGCAATGCCGGGCGGGCTGGTGAAGGACAGCGGCCGCTCCGCGTTCCGGCGCACCGCGTCGAGGCCCAGCCGGATATGCCGGAACCCTTCATCGACATGGCGCAGTAGCCGTTCGCCCTGCGCCGTCAGGGCGACGCCGGTGCGGGTGCGCGCGAACAACGCGCATCCCAGCCGCTCTTCGAGCTTGCGCATCGCCTGGCTGACCGCGCTGGTCGAGAGGGCCAGCGTGGCTGCGGCGTTCTTGAACGACCGCAGGCGCGCGGCCTCGGCGAAGATTTCGAGACTGCCGGGAGGGACCGCAAGACGAGGCATTCGTGACCTTTCGGGTTAAGTGGCGCTTAATATGTATTTAGCACGCATCGTTTGAGTGCAACGGCATACCGGCGTATATCGCGGATCAGGGACGGAAAGATCGGCGGTTCTTCCCGTAGCGGCCACCCGGCGCATAAGCCGGAGTGAACCGGGCGTCAGCGCCGATGCCGTTCAGCCGCAGACCGAAACACGAGGACAAGACCTTGCAATCCAATCCACAGGCCGGGGGATCGCCCCTCTGGCTTACTGTCATATGCTGGATCGTCGCGCTGGTGGTGCTGGCGATCGCGGCATATTTCGTCAAAGGGGGCGTGCAGCTCCTGTCGCTGGGCGGTTCGCCCTATTACGTCATCGCCGGTGTCGTGCTGCTGGTGACGGGAGGGCTGCTGGCACTGCGGCGGCCCGTGGCGGGGTACATCTACGCCGCCTTTTTCGTGCTGACCGCGGTTTGGGCGGTGTGGGAGTCCGGCTTCACGTTCTGGGCGCTGGCGGCGCGGATCGGCATGTTCGCCGTGCTCGGCCTGATCCTCGCGCTCCTGGTGCCGCAGTTCCCGGCGGTGCGCGGCAACCGGGCCGTGCGTCGGGGCGCGTATGGGGCCGCGGTGGTGCTGGCCGTCGGGCTGGCGGCCGCGCTCTATGGCGCCTTCACGCCGGTCTGGCTGGTCAAGCCGGGCTATCAGCCGGCGGTCGCCACGGATTACGATCCGGCCTCCGAACCCGACACATGGCTCGGCTTCGGGCGGACGACCTCGGGCGAGCAATTCGCGCCCTATGACCAGATCACCCGCGAGAATGTCAACAAGCTCAAGGTCGCCTGGACCTTCCGCACCGGTGACATCACCGGAAACGGTGCCGAAAGCCAGAACACGCCCCTGCAGATCGGTAATATCCTTTACCCCTGCACGCCGAAGAACAAGGTCTTCGCGCTGGAGGGCGATACCGGCAGGGAGTTGTGGAAGTTTGATCCCGGCGTCACCGCCGAGGATGCGGCGAACTGGAACCGCTGTCGGTCGCTGGCCTATTACGAGGTTCCGGGCCTGGCCGATGACGCGCCGGGCAAGAAGCGGCTCTATGTGACCACCGCCGACATGCGGCTGATCGCGCTCGACGCCGTGACCGGGAAGCCGGTCGAGAAGCTTTGGCGAAAACGGTCAGGTTCTATCTTGCTGTCGGCATGGGCAAGGTCATCCCGGGTTTCTACAACCCGACCTCGGGGCCGCTGCTGGCCGGGGGCAACCTGATCGTCGGCGGCTGGGTCATGGACAACCAGTCGACGGACGAGCCTTCGGGCGTGGTGCGGGCCTTCGACGCGGTGACGGGCAAGCTCGCCTGGGCCTGGGACGTCGGTCGTCCGGGGCAGCCGAACCCGCCGCCCGCGGGCGAATTCTACACCCGCGGCACGCCCAACACCTGGGCCACGCCGAGCTATGACCCCGACCTCAACATGGTCTTCCTGCCGACCGGCAACGGCACGCCCGACCTGTTCGGCGGCAACCGCTCGCCAGAAACCGACCGGGTGAGTTCCTCGGTCGTGGCGCTGAACGCGACGACGGGGGCGGAGGTCTGGACCTTTCAGCTTGTCCATCATGACGTGTGGGATCTGGACATGCCGTCGAAGCCGGTCCTGTATGACATGCCGGACGGCAAGGGCGGCCGGGCCCCGGCGGTGATCCAGGCGGGCAAGAACGGCGAGATCTATGTGCTCGACCGCCGCACCGGCAAGCCGCTGACCGCCGTCGAGGAACGCCCGGTGCCCACCAAGGGCGTCCCCGGGGAGCGGCTCTCGCCGACGCAGCCCTATTCGGTGGGGATGCCGTCGATGCGCGATCCGGTCCTGAGCGAGGCGCGGATGTGGGGGATCACCCCGATCGACCAGCTCAACTGCCGGATCCAGTTCAAGGAACTGCATTACGAGGGCGATTATACCCCTCCGCAACTGGTCTGGTATCTGCAAAACCCGTCCTGGTATGGCACCACCAACTGGGGCGGCCAGTCGATCGACAAGCGCCACGACATCATGATCGTGAACGATATGCGCGTCGCGATGAAGGGCAAGCTGCTGTCGCGCGAGGATCAGATCCGCCGGGCGCGGGAAACCGGCAAGACGAAGCCCGGCGTGGGCGGCGTGGTGCCACTGGAAAACACCCCCTACGGCGGGGAGCGCGGCATGGTGCAGTCCTTCCTGGGCGTTCCCTGCACGACGCCGCCCTTCGGCACGATCGGCGCGATCGACATGCGCACGCAGAAGATGCTCTGGCACCGCTCCATCGGCACGCCCGAGCAGTTCGGCCCGCTGGGCATCAAGACCCACCTGCCGGTCGAGCTCGGGATGCCCAGCCTGGGCGGCACGGTGCCGACGGCCTCGGGGCTGATCTTCTTCTCGGCGACCTCGGATTACTACCTTCGGGCGCTGGACGTGATGACGGGCGAGGTGGTGTGGAAAAGCCCGCTTCCCGTGGGGGGCAGTTCGACGCCGCTGATCTTCGTTTCACCAAAGGACGGGCGGCAATATGTCGTCGTGACGGCAGGGGGCGCGCGCTCGGCGCCGGATTACGGCGACTACATCATCGCCTACGCCCTGCCGGAATGATCCAGGCCCGGGCCCCGCATCCGGGGCCCGGTTCAACCGGCCTTGCCCATGTGCAGCAGTGGCTCGATCCCGAGGGTCGGGTATTTCCGCCCGACCTGCAACGCTTCGCCGCGCAGTTCGGCGATCAGCCAGTCGCGCACCCTGGTGGCCTGCGGCGAAAGCTCGCGCCCACGCGCATTGACGAAATGGCACAGCCACCCGGTGCGCGTGGCCGGAACCAGCGCGCCGATGCACAGCCAATGCGACACCACGTTCAGCCAACCGAGCGCCACCCCCTGCCCCAGCAGGGGCGCCTGAATCACGATCGCATACTCCGAAAGCGCCAGCGGTGCGCCGCGCGGTATCGGGAAAGAACAGGTGCGGCCAGTCTTTCGAGGTTTCGGCGATGTCGAGCCGTTCCAGCGCGCCATTGAGCGGATGCAGCGGGCGCAGCGTATATTCGGGGCTGTACACCGGCACCAGCATTTCACGCATGATGAAGGCGGCATCGTGCCGCGGGTCGGGGCCTTCGACGTAGCGCATGCCGAAATTCACATCGTCGACCGAGCCGGAGATCGCCTCCATGATCAGCTGAAAGCGCGGATTCACCGTCGGAAATTCGGCCTTGAACCGCGACATGCGCGGCATCAGCCAATGCGTGGTGAAGGGGGGTGAGAGCGAGAGGGTCACGGTCTCCATCCCACGCTGGCGCTCACCGATCTGGCGCAGCGCGGTTTCGATCAAGGCGAGGCCCCGCGTCGTTGCCTCTGACAGGATGCGCCCCGCCTCGGTCAGGGTGACCCTACCGGGCTGGCGCAGGAACAGCGCAGTGCCAAGATGGCTTTCGAGCCGGGCGATCATCCGGCTGACCGCAGCCGGGGTGAGTTTCAGGTCGGAGGAGACATCGGTGAAACTCCCCCCGCCGCACCACGGCGCCAAAGGTGAAGAGCGCATTCATAGAAGGCAGCAGGGCACGGATGCTCAACATTACATAATGTAACGCAATTCCCTTTTTCAATTGCCCGAAACGGCTTTTATGGCCGAACATCCAGTCATGACACGAACCGGCTCGAAGGCCGGAACGGTCTGGCAGGAGCGCACGACCCTACCGCTGGTCGAACAAGAACCAACAGACAGGGAACCGCCGTATGACCCGATCGGAGCAGGACAAATGTGGCGTTTCGATCCGGAACGCGACGAGACGCCATGGCCGGTTCACGGCGCTGGACGCGGTGAGCCTCGAGGTGGAGCCGAGCGAATTCGTGTCGATCCTCGGGCTGTCGGGGTCAGGCAAGACGACCTGCCTCGGGCTTCTGGGCGGCTTCGCGCAGCCGACCTCGGGGCAGATATTCCTATGCGGAAAGGACATTACATTTACGTCGCCGCACAAGCGACATCGGGATCGTGTCCCAGAACTACGCGCTGTTTCCGCATATGACGGTGGGGGAGAGCTTCACCTATCCACTGCACGCCCGGCGGATGCCCAAAGCGGACGGGCCCGCGCGGCTGGAGGCGGCGATGGCGATGGTAGACCTGCGGATCTACGCGGAACGCGCGATTTCCGCGCTGTCGGGCGGGCAGCGGCAACGGGTGGCACTGGCGATGATCTTCGAGCCGGAACCGCTTTCGGCGCTGGACAAGCAACTGCGTGAGACGATGAGATCGAACTGAAGGCGCTGTATGCGAAGCTAGTCGCGACGGTCATCTATGTGACCCATGACCAGCGCGAGGCGCTCACCATCTTGGACCGGATCGCGGTGATGCGGGCGGGGCGTGCAACTGGATACGCCCGGGCGGCTGCACGACCACCCGGCCGTTTCCTTTGTGGCGGGGTTCATCGGCGAAGCGACGCTGATCCCGGCGGAACGGATCGAAGCGCGGTGCCTGCGGGGCGGTTGTTCCTGGCGGTGCAGTCCGAAAAGCTGATCCTGGCCGGTCCGCAGACTCCGCCCGAGGCCAACCGGATCGGCACCACGTTGGTTTCGACGCTGTATCAGGGTGAGGGCTATCGCCTGCTGGCGCGGCTGGTCGACGGATCGGACATCAGCCTGCGGCTGCCGGGCAATCACGCCGGGCGCCAGATGCTGCATGGACCGATCACCGCGGTGACGCTGGCGCTGCATTCCAAAGACATGATCGTGGTGCCCGAGGCCCTGACATCCCTCGTAAGCAACAAGGAATCTTTGCGGTGAAACTGAACGATTTCAAGGTGCTGACCTTCGACGTCGTGGACACGCTGATCGACTTCGAGAACGGCGTTCTGGCGGCGGAAGGCGGCGGCCACCGATGACGAGATCTTTGAGCCCTACAAGCGCGGGCGCGACCGGCAGTCCCATGCGATGAAGGATATCTATCTGTCTCTGGCGGCAGAGGCCGGTTTCGCGGCGGATGCGTTCCAGCTTGCCTGCCTGCGCTGGCCCGCCTTTGCCGATTCCGCCGAGGCACTGGCCCGGCTGAGGGCGATGACCAATGCCTACTGTACTGCCTTTTCGGCCTATTCCGAGAGCCTTGGAAACCCGTTCCACGACAGCGTGACCCGCGACGATACCGGCTGCGCCAACCCCGAACCGCAGTTCTTCGCCTTCAACAAGAGGCGGCAGTTGGCACATCGCTTCCGACAGGCCGAGATCCTGCATGTGCCGCAGAGCCAGTATCATGACATCGGCATCGCGCGGGAGCTTGGCTATGCCACCTGCTGGATCGTGCGGCGTTCGGGCCTTGCTGGATTCGGCGACACTGCTTCAGCATTGCCGGAGATGCTCGACCAACGGTCGAAGTGATGGTGTCGCATCATTCATGCGCATCGGGGGAGGCATGGGGTCGAGCCGATCTGCGGCGTGCTGCCGATTGCCCCGTCCACCTACTACAGCCATCTGGCGAAGCGGGCCGACCCGGCGCGACAGTCCGCCCGGGCGCGCCGTGACGATGCGCCACGCCCCGAGATCCTTCGGGTCTATGGCGTTCGCAGGGTCTGGCGGCAGCTGTGACGCGAAGGCTTCGACATCGCCCGTTGCACGGTCGGGAAACTGATGAAGAATAAAGGGATTCGGGGCATCATTCGTGGCGAGCCTCACAGGACGACGATCCCGGACACGTCCGTTGGACAAGGTTAACCGCCAGTTCCGCATGCCTGCGCCGAACATGCTGTGGGGCAGCGACTTCACCTGTGCCGCCACCTGGAAGGGCTTTGCTTATGTGGCCTTCGCCATCGACGCCTATGCCCGCAAGATTTTGGGCTGGCGCGTCAGCACCTCGGCGCATGCAGGCTTCGTTCTTGATGCGCTGGAGCAGGCCGTGCATGACCGGCGCCCGATCGAGGGGCTGGTTCATCATTCTCACCGCGGTTCGCAGCGCGGATTCAACCGGTCGTCGCAGCACCCCGATTTTGGAGGTGCTGATGACGACCGGAAAACGGACGTCGGAGTGATCGACGCGGCGCAAATTGTCCTCGTCAGGTCGGTCGCCAGTCTGGCCGCGTGAACATCTGTGCCGGTTCTGGCGGGAGATTGCAGCGGGACCGTCCAGCGAAGAAGCCGCTGTTGCCGCAGGTGTTTCAGCTCCGGTCGGAACCCGATGGTTCCGGAGTTCTGGCAGAATGCCTCCCACTCATCCTGCACTATCGGCTCCTGTGCCGAAGCGCCGTACCGCCCTTCGTGCGCCGGGTGGTGGAGACGCTGGATGCGAGCGGCCATCCGATCCGCCCCGATCAGAACGGCACCTTTCGTGGCGTGATGGGCTACAGCGACCGGGGCGAACGGCAGCCGACCTCGGTTGTCTGGCTGGCAGAGGAGGTTCGCCACCGCCCCAATCTGCGCCTGATGACCGGCCACCACGCCCTGCGCCTGCTGTTCGACGGCAGCCGGGCGACGGGCGCCGAGGCCGCTGCGCATTCTGTCGTGTGCAGGTTCGCATGCTGCGGGCTGGCGGCTGGGCAGCATCTTCTTCGGGGTCACCAAATCCTGTTCGCGCGGGGCGGTCACGCTGGCGGCGCCGGATGACCATGCCGCGCCGGTGTTGGATTTCCGCATACTGTCGGACCCGCGCGACCTGACCCGCCTGAAGGACGCCCTGCTGCGCGGGGCGGGCGTGCTGACGGCCCTGCTGGATGCGGCGGGGCCGCTGCGGAGGGCGCTGGTGCGGCGGCTGATCACACGGGGCGAAACCATCGCCGGGCTGCGGGTGGCTGATGCCTCGGTCATGCCGACGCTGCCGCGCCAACCTGCCCACGATCATGATCGCCGCGCGCGGGGGTGAGGTGATGGCCGACAGATCCGACGCGCCCCCTTCCTGCGCGCAAACGGGGACTGGCCCGTCTTTGTCTCCGCACGGGAGCATGAGGGGCGGATGGTGTGGAGCCCGTGCCATGCACCAACTCTCGGGGTCTTGCGTCGTTTTCCTCCGTTTCGGTGGATCGTGGGTCTGGCGCATGACGACGCAGAAACGGCGGGAGATTTCGTACCGCGAATATCGTGGGGAGGATCGCGCCTCCGCGGCAGCAAAGGCCCGAATGCGAGGGTGCCGTCTTCGCCGGGGAAAGGACGGTCGCGTCGGTCAACACCGCCATGAGCCAGCTTCGCCCGAGGCTATCGACCGTTAGTCTCCGGACGCCTGAAGGCAAGCGCGGCCTGCCCGCACAGCCGACAGGCTACCGGACATCCTTGCGGTCTTGCGGTGGCCGGCTTCGACGTCAACAGCAGCAGAAATCCCAAAGTCGTCGCCGTAGACATTGAGGCTCATATACAGGAAGCGTGGCCTGCGGGATGGAACTGCCATCCCGCAGGCGGAGTTTTCCGTCTCCGAAGCCCTGCGCAGCACCAGTTCGTTCCATCGCCTCGGAAGCGCAGTATCAACGCCCGGTCAGCCACCGGGTCGGTCGGTCGATGCCAGCCGCAGCCGGGCCTCGGCGTCATCAACGCCCTGAACGCGTGGTGTGCCCACATGCTCCACGCCTCGAAGAAGTCGCGGCGGAGGCCATAGGGGGCACTTCGTCGCGGAAGCGGTCCCAAGGGCTTCCGGCCCGCCGTCGGCACGGCGAGCGACAGCGGTTCCGCCGCAGGTCGATGATCGCCTGCCGGTTTGCCCATCCACCGCCGCAAGGTCGGCGATGGGCAGGGCCCCCACGGCATCTCAGAGCACCAGCACGCGACGTGTCCTCGGAGGATTGGATGACGGCAGTCACAGACGAATGGCTTGAGGCGGGCGCAGTTCCTGCGGGTCGATCCTCGGTTGAAGGCGAGTTGCACAGCGCTGAACGCGATGCGGGGTGTCGGAAGCCGGTCAGCGCGCGGCGGCTGTGGTCGACGGGTCTCGGTGTCGAACGAGACTGTCGGTGCTGGCGGCAGGGTTTGCGCAACGCGGCGCCCCGGTGGAGGACGTCGCCCGCCGCCTTCCGATGATGGCGCAGCGTCCCGAAATGCGGGCGGATCCGACGTGAGGACACCGGGCCGCAGGACGGGCGGGATTTCCAAAGGAAGGGGTGGATTTTCCCGGGGGTTGGGGCGATGCTGGGCCTGCAAACCGGGGGGAAGCATGATTGATGTGTTGGGGGTCGCGCGCCCCATCGTTCAGGCGCCGATGGCCGGGGTCTCCACCCCGGCGTTGGCGGCGGCAGTGTCCAATGCCGGAGGGCTGGGCTCGCTCGGGATCGGGTCCAGCACTGTCGCGCAGGCGGGTGCGGCCATCGCCGAGACCCGCGCGCTGACCGGCAAGCCCTTCAACGTTAACGTCTTTTGCCACGAACCGGCGCGCCGGGACGCGGCGCGCGAGGCCGCCTGGCTGCGGCATCTGGCGCCGCTCTTTGCCGAATTCGGCGTGGAGCCACCGGTGGGGTTGCAGGAGATCTACCGGAGCTTTCTCGGGGATGACGCGGCGTTCCGGATGTTGCTCGACGCGCGCCCGGCGGTTGTCAGCTTCCATTTCGGCCTGCCCGGCGCCGACCGGATCGCCGCCTTCCGCGCGGCCGGGATCCGGATGCTGGCGACGGCGACCAACCTTGCCGAAGCGCGGGCGATCGCGGCGGCGGGGCTCGACGGGATCGTGGCGCAGGGGATCGAGGCGGGCGGTCATCGCGGCATGTTCGACCCCGGGGCGGCGGACGAGCGGCTGAGCACATCGGTCCTCGTGCGCCTGCTGGTGACGCGGGTCGGCCTGCCGGTGATCGCTGCGGGCGGGATCATGGACGGCGCGGGGATCCGCGCGGCGCTCGACCTTGGGGCGGTGGCGGCGCAGCTTGGCACGGCGTTCATCCTGTGCCCGGAATCGGCGGCGAACGCGGGCTACCGGGAGCGGCTGACGGGCCCCGACGCGGGCGTGACCCGCCTGACGCCGGTCCTGTCGGGGCGCCCGGCGCGCGGGATCGTCAACCGCCTCATCACCCATGGCGAGGCGCCGGGAAGCCCCTCGCCCGCAGCCTATCCGCTCGCCTATGACGCGGCCAAACGGCTCCAGGCGGCCTCGGACACCTGCGCCGCGCACTGGGCCGGACAGGGCGCCCCGCTGGCCCGCGCGCTTCCGGCGGCGGATCTGGTCGCGGCGCTGATCGCGGAGATGGAAGCCGCCCGGCCCGGAAGGGCATGATCGCCGCCGAGGGGGGCGGAGAAGCCCGATGCCCTCGGGCCCCGGCCCGCCTCCCGGCTTGAAACCCTCGCGGGCCGTTCCTATCTGGAAGGGGTCAATCGGAGGCACTTTCAATGGACCTGACCCTCGCCGCATTCGCCCCTTCGGTTCCGCTGCGAGAAGTTCCCCATGGCCTCCATCTCCCTGTCCCGCCTGTGCTGGTCCGCGCCTGACGGCACGCCGCTTTTCACTGACCTCGACCTCAGCTTCGGGCCGGAGCGCACCGGCATCGTCGGGCGCAACGGATCGGGCAAGAGCACGCTTCTGCGCCTGATCTCTGGCGATCTGTTCCCGGCCTCGGGCACGGTGCGGGTCACCGGCCGCGTTGCGATGATGCGGCAGGACGCATCCGGCGAGACCATCGCCGATCTGCTCGGGGTCCGCGCCGCACTCGACCTGCTGGACCGGGCTGCGGCGGGGCTTGCCGATGACCTGAGCGAGGCCGATTGGACCCTGCCCGCGCGGATCGAGGCGGCGTTGCTGCGCTGCGGCCTCTCCCCCGCGCCGCAGAC
This sequence comes from Paenirhodobacter sp., assembly GCF_047600745.1. Lineage (GTDB taxonomy): Bacteria > Pseudomonadota > Alphaproteobacteria > Rhodobacterales > Rhodobacteraceae > Rhodobacter. Next base: position 244,146 of record NZ_JASGKI010000006.1, read on the forward strand.
CCCGCTCGCCACGCTGTCGGGTGGGCAGCGCAGCCGGGCCGCCCTTGCCGCGCTGATCCTGACCGAGCCGGATTTCCTGCTGCTGGACGAGCCGACGAACAACCTCGACCAGGACGGGCGCCGGGCGGTGTCCGACCTTCTTCGGGACTGGACCGGTGGCGCGATCGTGGTCAGCCATGACCGCGCGCTGCTGGAGGAGATGGACGCCATCGTCGAGCTGACCTCCCTCGGTGCGGCCCGCTATGGCGGGAATTACAGCGCTTACCGGCAGCGCAAGGCGGCCGAACTGGAGGCGGCGGCGCGCGACCTCGCCCATGCGGAACAGACCGGCAAGGAGACCGCCCGCCGCGCGCAACAGGCGGCCGAGCGCAAGGCACGCAAGGACTCTGCCGGGCGCAGGGCGCGGGCGAAGGGGGATCAGCCGAAGATCGTGATGGGTGCCGCGAAGGGCCGGGCCGAGGCATCCGGCGGCGCGCGGCTGCGCGATGCCCGGCGGGCGGCGGCGGAGGCGGCGCTGTCTGCCGCGCGCGAGAGGGTGGAAATCCTGCAACCCCTGCGCATGGACCTGCCGCCGACAGGGCTTGCGCCGGGCAAGGTGGTGCTGCGGCTGGATGCGGTGAGCGGCGGATACGACCCGGCCCGCCCGGTGATCCGCGACCTGTCGCTGACCGTCACCGGCCCCGAGCGCATCGTCATCGCCGGGCCGAACGGCAGCGGCAAGACCACGCTCCTAAGGCTGATCACCGGCCAGATCGCGCCGCAAAGCGGACGGGTCGAACGGATGGTGCCCTGCGCGCTGCTGGACCAGCATGTCGGGCTGCTGGACCCCGCGCAGACCCTGCGCGACAATTTCCGGCGGCTGAACCCCGGAACGGAGGGCCATGCAACGCTCGCCCGGTTCGGGTTCCGCGCGGCGGATGCCCTGCGCCGGGCGGGTGACCTGAGCGGGGGCGAACGGCTGCGGGCGGGCCTTGCCTGCGCGCTCGGCGCGATGCCGCCGCCGATGCTGCTGATCCTCGACGAGCCGACCAATCACCTCGATCTGGACGGGATCGCGGCGCTGGAATCCGCGCTGGCGGGGTATGACGGCGCCGTGCTGGTGGTCAGCCACGACACCGCCTTTCTGGAAACCCTCGCCCCGGACAGGACCGTTCACCTCAGCGCGTGGTGATGCCGATCATCGGTTCGATCCGGCTGCCATCGGTGAAGCGCGACAGGCGGAAGGGCGCGGGATCGACGACCGGCGCCGCCCCCGTTACCAGATCCGCCGCCAGCCGCCCCGCCCCCGGGCCAAGGCCGAAGCCATGCCCGGAAAAGCCGGTCGAGACGAACAGCCCCGGCGTGCCTTCGACGGGGGAAATCACCGGGATCACGTCGGGCAGCACGTCGATCGCCCCGGCCCAGTATTGCGCCACCGTCGCGCTGCGGAACACCGGATAGGCGGCCTTGACCGCAGCGAACATCCGGTCCGCGCGCTTGATGTCCGGAATGGGGTCGAGGATGCGGGTGTCCTCGAACGGTGTCCGGTCCCCCGCGCCCCAGCGGCGGCGGGTGCTCAGCGCCTCCAGCGTCTGCCGCCCCAGGGTCATCCGCATGCCGCGCCATTCGTTCTTCAGCGTCGGCAGGAAGGCGCGGAACAGGCGCAGGCTGTCGGGCGTGATCTCATAGCGCCCGGTATCGGCGCCCGCGATGGTATAGCCGCCATCCGTGCGCCGGCGCAGGGTGAAGGTCTTGTATTTCACCGTGCCCTCCGGCCCCTCGGGCACCGGGCTGGTGCGCAGGGCGGTGCCGGTGGTGCGTAGCTGCGGCAGGTAGATCCCCATGTTGTCGAGGAACAGCCGCGACCACACGCCCCCCGCCAGCAACACGGCGGAACAGCGGATCGTGCCCTTTTCCGTCACCACCGCCGAGACCCGCCCGGCGGTGGTTTCCACAACCCGGACCGCGCAGTTCTGATGCACCGTGCCGCCGCGCTCCTGCACCGCGCGGGCGATGGCGGGGGCGGCCTTTTGCGGCTCGGCGCGGCCATCGGCGGGGTTGAACATCGCGGCCTTGATGTCGAGGTCCAGCCCCGGAAACCGCGCCAGCGCCTCGGCCTTCGGCAGGATCCGGGCGGGGATCTGGTATTTCGCCTGCTGCGCCACCGCCGCCTCGGCATCGGCCACATCGGCATCGGTCGCGAGGGTGAAGGTCACGCCACATTGGCTATAGCCGGTGTCGCCGCCGATCCGCGCGTTCAGCCCCTGCCACAGGCGGGTGGATTCCACCATCAGCGGCATCTCGCGCGGGTCGCGGTTCGACAGCCGGACCCAGCCCCAGTTGCGGCTGGACTGCTCGGCGCCGACCTCGCCCTTTTCGCACAGCGCGACCTTCAGGCCCCGATCGGCGAGTTCGAGCGCCGCGCAAACCCCCGCGATCCCGCCACCGATGACCACCACATCCACCGATTGCGGCAATTGCCCATCGCTGACCACCGGGTCAAGCATCGGTCCTGGCATTCGACTTCTCCTTTTGATGGCCCTCAGGCATGCGGGGGCAGGGGGGCACGTTGGATCAGCGCGCGCAGATCGTCGCGCAGGCGGTAGCCGCACAGCGCCATCTGCGGCGCGAAACTCATGTAGCGGGGCTGGGTACTCAGCGGTTCGATGCGCAGCGACAGGTCGCGTTCCGGCACGTCCAGCGCCCATTCCGACAGGATCCCGCCCAGCATCGAGCCCGTGGGCACGCCCCGTCCGGACAGCCCCGTCAGCGCCACCACCCCGGGCGCAAGGCCATACAGCCGCGGCACCGTGAGGCGCTGCATGTCCAGTTCGCCCATCCAGAAAAACTGCCAGTCGAGCGTTTCGCGCACCCCGGGGTGGAGCCATTTCAGCCGGTCGCTCAGAACCTGCCGGGTATGGGCCATGTCCCGCCCGCGCCGCCCCATCGGGAACATCGACGCCACGATGCGGTTTTCGCGGTTGTATTTGTAGACGTAGATGTCGCCGCGCCCGTCCTGGATCGTGGTGCGGCGGGGCAGGCAGGCGGCCTGGCTTTCGGCCGAAAGCGGCTGTGTCGCGGCGACGAAGACGCGCATGATGCGGAAGGTCTGCTCCAGCTGAGGCCAGCCGCCGACGGTATAGGCGCCGGTGGTGAAGATCACCTTCTCGGCCAGAACCTCGCCCTCATCGCTGCGCAGCCGCCATTTGCCATCGAGCCGGGTGCAGCCGGTAACGCCGGAGCGGGTGAAGATCCGCCCGCCCTCGGACAGCACCGCCCGGCCAAGGCCGCGCGCATAGGCCAGCGCATTCAGCCCGCCCGCTTCCTCGTGCAGCCAGCCGCCGTAGAAGCGCGGCGATCCGGTGATCGCCTCGGCCTCGGCCCGGTCGAGCATCCGGGTGCGGGCGCCGACGGCGTTATAGTCGCGGCAGCGCGCCTCCATCACCTTGATATGGCTGGGAAACAGCGCGCCCTGAATGTAGCCGTTCTGCTCCCATTCGCAGTCGATGCCATAGCGTGCGACCATCTCGGCCACCCGGTCGTTGGCGCGGGTCTGGCGGTGGATCAGCCGCTCGGCCCAGGGCGCGCCCAGCACGCGGCGCAGATCGGGCAGGCTGTAATGCGTGAAGGTCGGCGTGCAATGCCCCGCGTTGCGCCCCGACCCGCCGAAGCCCAGCTCCATTCGTTCGAGCAGCACGACCGAAACGCCCTTGCGCGCCAGTTCCAGCGCCGTCGTCAGCCCGGAATAGCCGCCCCCGACCACGCAGACATCCGCCGTTTCGCGGCCCTGCAACCGCGGCGTTTCCGGCGCGGCGGGGGCGGTCGCATACCAAAGCGTATCCTCGAAGGGGGAAAACCGCGTCATTGCAGATCCGTCCTGCTGTCGAAGGCGTCGCGCAGCCCGTCGCCGATGAAGTTGAACCCGGTCACCGCCATGGTGATCGCGATCCCCGGCACCAGCGCGAGCCACGGCGCCGATTGCAGATATTGCTGCGCGCCGTTGAGCATGTTGCCCCAGCTTGGCAAGGGCGGCTGGATCCCGTAGCCGAGGAAGCTGATATAGGCTTCGAGCAGGATCGCGCGCGCTACCGTCAGCGTGGCGGCGACGATGATCGGGCCGATGGCATTGGGCAGCAGTTCGCGGAACATGATCCAGCGCCCCGACAGGCCCAGCATCCGCGCCGCCTGCACGAAATCGCGGTCGCGCAGCGACTTCACCTCGGATTCGACGATGCGGGCGACCTCCATCCAGCTTGTCGCGGAAATGATCAGCGCGATCATCACCGGGCCGGGCTTGATGAAAGCAGCGAGCACCAGCATCAGGAACACCGAGGGGAAGGCGAGGAACGCATCCACCACCCGCATCAGCACCGCCGCGATCCGCCCGCCGTAATAGCCCGACACGACGCCGACCACCGCGCCGATCGTCGTGGCGATCAGCATCACGGCAAAGCCGATGGCCATGGAAACCTGCCCCGCATGGAACAGCCGCGCGGCCAGGTCGCGCCCAAGGGGATCGGTGCCGAAGATATGCGCCCCGGTTCCGGGCGGCGCAAAGCGGGCGCGCAGGTCGATATACAACTCGTCGAAGGGCAGCAGCCAGGGCCCGATGAAACAGGCCAGCGTCAGCGCCAGCACCATGACCAGCCCCAGCAGGGCCAGCCGGTGGCGCAGGAACCGGCGCAGCGCGCGGGAGCGGATGAAGGGGCGGGGCAGGGCGGTCTCGGTCATGGACATCGTGGGGCCTCTCATTCCAGACGGATGCGCGGGTCGATCGCCGCGACGATCAGATCGGCGGCAAGGTTGCCGATCAGCACGAGGATGGCGGAGGTCATCAAAAGCCCCATCACCACCGGATAATCGGAATACCCCAGACTATCGAGGAACAGCCGCCCCATCCCGGGCCAGGTGAACACCGTTTCCGTCACCAGCGCGCCCGAAAGCAGCACCGGAAGCTGCAACCCCGCCAGCGTCACCATCGGCACCAGCGCATTGCCGACGATATGCTTGAACAGGATCCGCCCCCGGCCAAGGCCCTTGGCCCGGGCGGTGCGGATGAAATCCTGATGGACGACGTTCAGGGTCGCGGTGCGCATGTAGCGGCTCCAGACCGCGACATCGACCAGCGCCAGAACCAGCGCGGGCAGGACCAGATGGCGGGCGTAATCGCCCAGCGAGCCGTCCCCCACCGTATACATGTTCCCCGCCGGAAACCAGCCAAGCCCGAGCGAGAAGACATAGATCGCCACCAGCCCGAACCAGAAGGTCGGGATTGACAGCGCGATCATCGACAGCACCGTCATCGTATGGTCGAAGGCCGATCCGCGGCGCAGCGCGCTGCCGATGCCGATACCGGTGCCCAGCACCACGGCCAGCGCCGTCGCCGTGCCCATCAGCAGGAGCGTGGCGAACATGTGCTGTCCGATGATCTCTAGCACCGGCTGGCCGTCGCGGTAGGACCGGCCCCAGTCGCCGGTGACCAGATGGCGCAGCCAGTCGAGGTATTGCACCACCAGCGGCCGGTCGAGGCCCATCTGCGTGCGGATCTTGTCGAGCTGTTCCTGTGTCATCCCCGGCGACAGCGCGAATTGCGACAGTGGCCCGCCGGGCGCGAGGCTGAGGACCGTGAACCCGATGAAGGACACGATCAGCAGCAGGATAAGGCTTTGCCAGAAGCGGCCGAGCACATAACGAAGCATCGGGGAACCTCTCGTTCCGGGCTGCGTGGCGCCGGGGCCACACGGCCCCGGCCGTCAGGTTCAGATCTTCCAGGTGCGGATGTTCCAGCTGTCGACGCGGTTGTTCACGTTCGGCACCGGGCCGGTGACGTTCGCCTTGCGGCCCTTGACGACGGCATATTGGAAGATCGGCAGCATCGGCAGGTCGTTGCGGATGACCTCCTGCATCTTCCGGTAGATCGGCTTGCGGTCCTCGGGGACGAAGGTCTTGCCGCCCTCGTCGAGCAGGGCATCGACCTCGGCGCTTTGATAGCAGAAGGTGTTCTGCCCCGCCCCGCCGCGCGCGGGCGAATTGGTCGAACGGAAATAGTCCGAAATATCCGGATCCGCGCCCAGCAGCACGTTCAGCCCGACGATCACCGTGTCGAACTCCGACTTCATCCAGTAGTCGCCCCACATCACCGCCGGCGGCAGGTTGGAAATCGTCATCTCGACGCCGATGTCCTTGAAGGACTGTTGCAGGAACTGCTGCACCTGTTCGCGCAGGTGGTTGCCCGCCGTGGTGGAATTGGTGAAGCTCAGCCGCACGCCGTCCTTGGCCCGGATGCCGTCGGCGCCCTTCGCCCAACCGGCATCGTCGAGCAGCTTGTTCGCCGTTTCCAGGCTGTATTCGTGCTTCGGCAGGTCCGGATTGTAATAGGCCGACTGCTGCGGCATGTAGGTCTCGGTCGGCTGCGGGATGCCGTAATAGAGCGCGTCGATGATCGACTGCTTGTCGATCGCCGCATAAAGCGCCTGCCGCACGGCCAGATCCTGAAACTGCGGCCGCATCATGTTCAGCCCGAAGGATTCAAAGGTGCCGCTTCCGGCGACCTCGACGGTCTTGCCGGGGAGGGCCTTCGCCTCTTCGTAATGGTCGGGCGTGATCCATTGCAGGCCCACCACGTCGATGTCGCCCGCCTTGAACTGCGTATACATCACGTTCAGGTCGGGAATGTATTTCAGGATCAGCGTTTTGAAATAAGGGCCGTCCATGTGATAGGCGGCGTTCGCCTCAAGTTCGATATGGTCGCCCGCCATGCGGTTCTTCCACTTGAACGGGCCGGTGCCGATCGGGGCGTTGTTGAAGGGCGCGGTGTTCTTGTCCGCCACGCCGTCAAACGCGTGCTTCGGCACGATCCAGGTCGAGGCCAGCACCGCCGACATCGGCGCGAAGGGGATGCTCATCGTCCAGCGGATTTCGGTTGGCGAGACCACGGTGATCTCCTGCACCAGCGCATAGCCGGTCGAACGGCCGGAGCGGAAATCCTTCTCCATCGGCAGTTGCAGGCTGAACTTCACATCCTCGGCGGTGAAGGGCTTGCCGTCATGCCAGGTGACGCCTTCCTTCAGCTTCACCGTCCAGGTCAGGCCGTCCGCCGAAATCCCGCCATTCGCGACGGTGGGCACCTCGGTCGCCAGGACCGGGAACAGGTTGCCCTCCGGGTCGAAATCGAACAGCGTATCGAAGACGGAATAATAGACGCCCTCATCGACCTCGATATGCGGCATGAACGGGTTGAAATTCGTCGGCTCCTGCGAAAAGGACAGCACCAGCTTCCCCTCCGCCGAGGCATTGGCGGCAAAGGCCGCGTCCCGCCCGATCATCGACGGCAGGATCAGCCCGCTGGCCCCCGCCGCCCCCATCATCATCAGCGCCGCGCGCCGGTTCAGCGTGAATTCGGTCTTTTGTGTCATCTGCGGATGCTCCCTGTTGGTGGGTGGTGTCGCGCCCCGCTCTTGTGGCGGGTGCGCGGGTGGTGTCAGACGCCTGAAATGATCTCCATCTTCGTGCCGTCCGAAAAGCGGCTGAAGCGGAACGGGGTCGGGTCGACGCAGGGCGTCTGCCCGGTGACAATATCCGCCATCAGCCGCCCGGCCCCCGGGCTGATGCCGAAACCGTGGCCGGAAAAGCCGGTCGCGATATAGAACCCCGGCACCGTATCGACGCCCGAAATCACCGGCACCGCATCGGGCGTGGCGTCGATCGCACCGGCCCAGCGTTGCGCGATTTCGGCCTTTTCGAACACCGGATAGGCCTTGCGCAGGTTGCGCAGCGCCTGATCCTGAAGGCTGAACGAGGGTTTCGGATCCAGCACGCGGCAGTATTCAAAGGGCGAAGCCTCGTCCATTTTCCACCGGCTGGGGATGCGCGCTTCGTCGAGGAAACGGAAGCTGCCGCGCAGCCGCAGCGCCCGCCATTCATGGCCAAGCGCGGGCAGGAAATCGCGGAAGAAGCGGAAGCTGTCGGGCACGATGTCGACGATGTTCTCGAACCCGTTCGCGATGGTATAGCCGCCGTCCTGCCGCTTGCGGATGGCAAAGCCGTTCGACCAGATCGCCGCCTCCGGCCCACCGTCGAGCGGCCTGGTGCGGATCACCGAATTGACCACCTTCAACTGCGGCAGCCGCAGCCCGGTGTTGCGCGCCAACAGGCTCGACCACGCGCCGCCGGCCAGAACGGCCGCATCGCAGCCGATATAGCCGCGCTCGGTGAACACGCCGCAGACCTTGCCGCCCTTGGTGTCGATGCCGCGCACCGCGCATTCGGTCAGCACATGGGCGCCACGGTCGCGCGCGGCCTCCGCCACGGCGGGGGCGACCTTCTGCGGCTCCGCCCGGCCGTCGATCGGCGTGTAGAGCGCACCCTTGATCGGCAGGTGCCCGCCCGGGCAGATCGCATCGAATTCGCGCTGGTCCAGCATCCGCGTCTCGATCTGATAGCCGTCCAGATGCTTGATCCAGTCGGCGTGGCGGGCATATTCCTTGTCATCGGCGCAGGTGAACATGATGCCGGTGCGCTTATAACCGACATCGCGGCCCAGCCGCTCGGCCTGATGTTCCCAGATCCGGATCGCCTCGACCATCAGCGGCACTTCGCGCGGGTCGCGGCGGCTGATCCGGACCCAGCCCCAGTTGCGGCTGGACTGCTCATGCCCGATGCCGCCCTTTTCGCACAGCGCAACCTTCAGCCCCCGTTCGACCAGTTCGAGCGCGGTCGATGCCCCGATCGCGCCGCCGCCGATGACCACCACATCGACCTTCTCCGGCAGGTCGGCATCCCCGTGAAACGGAACGACATAGGGTCCGGGCATGTCAGAACGACTCCTCAAGCTGGCAGTTGACGCAGAACTCGGCCACACTGGCTTCGTTCGGCAGGTCGATCAGCAGCGCGATCACCCGCGCAAGGTCATGGGGCGAGGTCATCAGCTCCGCCGGGCGCTCGGTCAGCGCGGCGGCCATATCGGTCGCGACGAAGCCGGGGCAGACCGCCGTCGCCCGGACGCCCTTCTCGAACCCCGCATGCCGCAGCCCATGCGCAAGCGCCAGCGCCGCGAATTTCGACACCGAATAGGCGCCCGAACGCGCGGATTTCACCCGCTTGCCCGACAGCGAAGCGAGGATGATCACCCGCCCCCGGCCGGTCTCGCACAGCCGCTCCCAAGCCGCCGCCGCCAGACGGCGCGGCGCCTTCACGTTCACATCGAGCAACTGATCGAATTCGTCATCGCCGATTTCCACCACCGATTTCGGGATCGAAATCCCGGCATTGGCAACCAGCGCGTCGATCCGGCCAAAGCGGGCCGTGGCCTCGGCCACCCATCCCGCAGGGGCGGCGGGGTCCAGCGCGTCATAGGCGAAGCAATGCACCCGCTCCGGATCGGCCCAATTCGGCAGTTCGGGCCGCCGCATGCCCAGCGAAACCGCCCAGCCATCCGCGAACAGCTTGCGCGCAACGGCGGCGCCAATGCCCCGGTTTGCGCCCGAGATCAACGCGACCCGTGTCGATGTCATTCCCATTTCTGCCTCATTCTCATGTAGGTCCGCTTGAGGATGCGCAGGAAGGGCGCGCGATCCTCGGGCGCGATGAAATCGAAGAACTCCCGCTCCTGCGCCCGGACGATGCCGCGCACGGTTTCGGCCAGATCGTGGCCTGCGGGCGTGATGCGCAGCGCCTGCGCGCGCTGGTCATCCGCCGCCACGGCGCGTTCCACCAGCCCGGCGGTGACCAGCCGGTCGATGATCCGCCCGGTGGCCGGGCGGTCGCGCATCAGCACCTCGGCAATCGCCGAAGGGCGGATGCCGGGGTAATCGTCGATCAGCAGCAGCGCCGTGATCTTGCCCTTGCCCTTCGCGATGTCGAGATGCCGCATCCGCTGGTCCAGATCCTGCGACACGAAGGAGTTGATCGAACGGATATACCAGCTGAACGCCCCCTCCAGCACGTCGATCCGATAGCCCGCAATGACGATGGGGTCGTCTTCGGCATCATCACGGAGTGCGGGCTGCGGCATGGTCCGGGATCCTCGCGGTCGCTGTCTCCGGCTCGGGGACATGTCGAGGGTGTGACAGCCGTCGGATTCGGGCAACAGGAAAGTTGCAGATAACAACCATTTTGATTGTGAAACGCAACTTGTCCATAATTTGGGCACAATCCTCCCGGATCCGTCAGACCCGCGCCATCCCCGGAATCGCCGCGACCAGCGAGCGGGTATAATCGTGCCGTGGATTTCGGAAAATCTGCGAGGGCGGGCCGTATTCCACCACCTTGCCGCGATGCAGCACCAGAATGTCGTCGCAGATCTGGCTTGCCACCCGCAGGTCATGGGTGATGAAGATCATCGACAACCGGCTTTCACGCTGCACCCGGTTGAGCAGTTCCAGCACCTGTGCCTGGATCGAGACATCGAGCGCCGAGACCGCCTCATCCGCAATGATCACCTGCGGCGCGAACATCAGCGCCCGGGCGATGCCGACCCGTTGCCGCTGCCCGCCCGAGAATTCATGCGGATAACGGTCATAGGCCGTGGCGCTCAGCCCCACGGTTTCGAGGATCTCGCACGCCCGCTTGCGCGCGCCGTCATGGGTCATCAGGCCATGCGCCAGCGGCCCCACCGTCAGCGCCTGCCCCACCGTGAAGCGCGGGTTGAGCGAGGCATAGGGATCCTGAAAGATCATCTGGATCTGCGGCCGCATATGGCGGAATTCCGGCTCGCTCATCGGCAGGATATTTTCGCCGCCGAAGCGTAATTCACCGCCATCCGCCGGCATCAGCTTCATCAGCACCCGCCCCATCGAGGATTTGCCCGAGCCGGATTCGCCGACGATGCCCAGCGTCTCGCCCTGCCGCAGGGTGAAGCTGACATCGTTGACGGCATGGACCTCGCGCATCCGGCCAAGGAAGCCGCTGCGGGTGCGGTAGGTCTTGTGCAAGCCCGTCGCCTGCATCACCACCGGCTTGTCGTCGATGCGGGGGCGGTCGGTCTCGCGCAGGGTCGGCACGGCGGCGAGGAGCTTTTTCGTATAGGGTTCCACGGGGGCGCGCAGCACCTGCACCGCCGGACCCTGTTCGATCAGATTGCCCTTTTCCATCACGATCACCCGGTCGGCAATATCGGCCACGACACCGAAGTCATGGGTGATGAACATCACGCTCATGCCCTTTCGCCGCTGCACCTTGCGGATCAGGTCGAGGATCTGCGCCTGCGTGGTGACGTCGAGCGCGGTGGTCGGCTCGTCCGCGATCAGGATTTCCGGATCGAGCGCCAGCGCCATCGCGATCATCACCCGCTGCCGCTGCCCGCCCGACAGGCGGAACGGATATTGATGCTGGATCAGCGCGGGGTCCGGCAGGCCGACCTCGGTCAGCATCTCGACCACGCGCGCGGCGCGGCTTTCGGGCGTGCCGACGTGATGGGCGTCGAGCACCTCGCGGATCTGGTCGCCGATCGTCATCAGCGGATTGAGCGCCGACAGCGGATCCTGAAAGATGATCGAAATATCCTTGCCCCGCATCGCGCGCCGTTCGGAGCCGGGCATCTTCAGCAGGTCGCGACCGTGGAAGGTGATCTCGCCCGCCGTCACGCGCATCACCTCCGGCAAAAGGCCCATCACCGCATTCGCCGTCACCGATTTGCCGGAGCCGGATTCACCGATGATGCACAGGATCTCCCCCGGCATCAGCTCGAAGCTGATGTTGCGCACGGCATGGGGGCGGTCGCGCAGGCCGGGGATCGCCACATCGAGGTTGCGCACGGACAGGATCGGCGCGGGCGCCGGGGCTTGGGTCGTCATGTCTTTGGCTTTCGTTTGTGTTATTATGCCGGGCAATTAGGCAGGCGGCGCCCCCTTCACGCAAGCCAAAGCCGATGGGGCGCGGCAGGACAGCCCCCGACCGCGTAATTTTTGGGCGAGTCCGCCGCCCCGCCCGAATAGGGGATCGCTGCGCCGGGGCCAGTGGATTTTCACGGCGGTGGCTTGCCTTGCGATAGGTCTCGTGGATTGCTCGACCCAGGCAACCTTGGGGGAAACATGTCGATGGAACTCTGGCTCGCCTTCGTCGCGGCCTCGGTCGTCCTGCTGGCCATTCCCGGGCCGACCGTTCTTCTGGTGATCTCATACGCGCTCGGGCATGGGAAGCGCTCCGCGACGGCGACCATCGCCGGTGTCGCATTGGGCGACTTCACCGCGATGACCGCTTCGATGCTCGGCCTCGGCGCGCTTCTCGCCGCCTCCGCAACGCTGTTCACCGTGTTGAAATGGGTCGGGGCGGCCTATCTGATCTATCTCGGCCTCAAGCTCTGGCGCGCGCCGGTGGCGGGCAACGGCACAGTTCCGGTCGCGAAGGAACGCCCGCTCCGCATCTTCCTGCACAGCTATATCGTCACCGCCCTGAACCCGAAAAGTATCCTCTTCTTCGTCGCGTTCCTGCCGCAGTTCCTGAACCATGCGGAGCCGATCGCCTTCCAGATGGTCGTGTTCGAGGCGACGTTCCTCGTGCTGGCAACGGCCAACGCCGCCGCCTACGGCCTGATGGCCGCGATGGCGCGCAACACGATCCGCAAGCCCGGCGTTCAAAGGGCGGTCAACCGCACGGGCGGGTCACTGATGATCGGCGCGGGGTTGCTCGCCCTGGGCTGGAAGCGGGCCGGGGCCTGAGGTCGCGGCGCTCACCGCACCGGCAGATCCCGCCGCAGGCTTTGCCGTGACAGGGCGGCGATCAGGTCGGTCTGCGTCACGATGCCGAGGATCCGCCCGCCCTCCAGCACCGGCACCGCATCGCAATCGCCAAGCGCCAGAAGCGGCAGCAGCGCCGCGATGGGGGTATCGGGCGCGGCATGGGGCGGGTCGGCCTGCATGATCTGTTCCGCGCGGGTGGGGGCGCCCCACCGGGCCCCGCCCGCGCGCCGGATCAGGTGGATCTGGAAGATCACGCCCCGGAAGCGGCCGTCCTCGGCCACCGGCAGCGAGGTGAAGTTATGCGTGCTGAACAGCTCCGCCACCACCCGCAACCGGGTGTCGGGCGTGACGGTCACAAGGTCGCGCGACATGATGTCGGCGGCGGTCAGCGGCCCGGCCTGATGCGACGCGGCCTGAAGCTCGGCGGCCCCGATCAGCCGGGCCAGATCCTCGATCCCGAGGTTCAGGTTCAGCCGATACCGTTCCAGAATCCCGGCCAGTTCGTCGCGTGACAGGCCCAGACGCTCGGGTGCGGGAGGGTCGGCGGTGCCATGCGGGCCGGGCGCGTCGAACTGCCGGAACGGATAGCGCCGCCCGGTCAACCGGGCATAGGCGATGGCCAGCACCACCAGCGCCACCGTTCCCGCCAGCACCGGCGCCAGCACGAACCGAAAGCCCAGTTCGCCGATCGCATCCGGGTTCAGCGCGGCGGTCATCGCCACCGCACCGGCGGGCGGATGCACCGCGCGCAGCGCGATCATCGCCATGACCGCGCCCCCGACGGCGAGCGCCACGCACCACGCCGGATCGGGGATGAACATCGTCGCCAGCACGCCGATCGCCGCCGCGCTGCCATTGCCCACCACCGCCGACCAGGGCTGTGCCAGCGGGCTGTTCGGCACCGCGAACAGCAGCACCGCGCTCGCCCCGAAAGGCGCGATCAGATACAGCCCCAGCCGCAGGTCCGTCATCGGCGACAGCAGGAACAGCCCCGCCACCGCCAGCCCGACCAGCGCGCCGATCCCCGCCCGCACCGCCTCGCGCGGCGATCCGGGGCCGATGGCCGGGCCAAGCGCCTGCGCGATCCGGGTCAATGTCGTGGTCATGTCCGTGCCTGTTCTTTGGGCGTGTTGCGCAAAACTGTCGCAACCTGCCAAAGGGCGCAAGCGGTCTTTTCCCCTCCGCCCGATCAGAAGCGGAGTTCGAATTCGAGCCGTGCATACAGCGCGTCATCCGCCGCGCCAAAGGCATCGCCGGGGCGGAAATAGCCCAGAACCAGTTGAAACTCCCGGTCTTCGTCCGGCTCATAGGTCAGCACGAGGTCGATTTCCTCTCCCAGATCGCGGCTGATCCCGTCCGGATCGGCGTCGAGCGCACTGTCGCGCAGGGTATCGCTGGCCTCGACCTGCCGGAACCGGTTGTAGACCAGATCGAGCGCCAGCGTCTCTGTCGGGTTCATGCCCAGCCCGGCGGTCAGGATCGCCATGTTCGACAGTTCCGGATCGAACCCCGCGCCGTAATAGCTCAGTTTGGACCCGGCGCCGAAGCGGCCTTCGTTCGATTGCAGGCCGGTCTGGCGGAATTCGGTGTTGCGATTGTCCTGCGGATCGTCATCACCGCTGGCCCAGGCATAGCCCAGCGTCAGGCGCCGCGCCCCAAGGGTCCAGGTCGCCCCCGCCGTCAGCGCATGGCCGCGCAGGGGCCGCGTGCCGTCTGTCCCGCGCACGAACGCAAGGTCGGCCCAATGCTCCACCGCCCCGGTCAGTGCGCCGTGGCTGCGCAGGCCCAGATGCAGCGGGCGGTCCCTGCCCGAACGGTCCCCCTTCGAACGGTCATCGCGCAGCACCGCATAGCCGCCCAGCCACAGCCCATCCCGAACCTCCACATCCGCCAGCGCGGCGAGGTTGTTCACCGGCTCTCCGGTCGAGCGCGGATCCAGCAGATCCCGATGCCACATATCCGCGCGCGACAGCGACAGATCGAACGCGACGCGCCCCCCTTCGTGCAGCAACCGCAGCCCGTCGAGGTTTTCATCGAACAGCCATTCGCGCGGGTCGCGCAACTGGAACCGGCCCAGCTGGATTTCGCCGCCGTCATAGGCTTCGATGCCGATCCAGGCCTGATTGATCTTCAGCCGCTCGATCCGGTCCACCCGTTCGCCCTGAGTGTAATCGCGGATCAGGGCCGCCTCTGCTTCCAGCCGCGCCCGCACCGTTTCGGAATGCCGATAGCGCAGCGTGCCGCGCAGGGTCAGTTCATGGGCGTTCACATCCGCGCGGTCGTCATCGTCAAGGTCGAAATTGCCCTCGTATTCGCTTTCCCACCCCAGTTGGAACTGCGTTTCCAGCCGGCTGTCTTCGGCCAGCGCCGGTGCGGACAGGGCCATGCAGGCGGCAAGCCCGGCGGGAAGTCGGTTCATCGGTATCTCCTTGTTATCGACGCGGGGCCTGCATGTCCGCGCCCGGGGGGCAGGGTCATGCAATCCACCCGGCATTTCATCGACAACGCGGCAGGGCCGGATTTCCTCCACCGGAAAACGCTTCGCGGCGAAGTTTTATGCCGCCCGGTCGGGGCGGATGCCCGATCCGCCCCGAGGTCAGGCGGAGGGGGTCCAGAAGCCGCGCTGAAGCTCCGCCGCCTCTTCCGCCAGCAGCGGGCCGACCACTTCGACCGGGCGCTGTCCGGCGCCGAAGACGATGCGGCAGGGCAGATCCAGGGTCGGGTTTTCCGCGTGGTTTCCGGTCAGCTCCTTCAGCTCATGCTCGGTCTGGCCAAAGACGACGCGCCCCACCCCCGCCCAGTAGAGCGCGCCGGAACACATCGCGCAGGGCTCGGCTGAGGTATACAGCGTGCAGTCCTTCAGGACCTCCGGCCGCCAGCGTTTCGAGGCCCGCGTGGCGATCAGCCGCTCGGCATGTGCGGTCATGTCATGGCCCTCTTCCTCGAAGGCATTGCCCTGCTCCATCAGCACCGCGCCATCCGGCCCGACGAGGATGCAGCCGAACGGATGCTGGCCCTTGTCGCGGGCGGCGCGGGCGATGTCGAAGGCCTTGCGCAGGTAGGTTTCGTGGTCGAGGTCGGGAAGCATGGCAGTCTCCGGTCAGCGGGTGGGTTGAGGGTCCAGGGCGCGAAACGGCGCCGGATCCGGTCGATGGAGCAAAACAGGATCAGGCTGAGCGTCACCAGAACGGCGCGCCCCGCAAAGGTCTGTGGAATGCGGAAGTTCGAGGTCGAGAAGGCGATCCCCTTCTCCGCCACTCGCAGCGGCGCCCAGATAGTGGCCGCCCATACCGCCAGCGGCGCCTCGATCATATCGCCCGGGCGCGGCGACATCACGATCAGCCGGTCGGCGGGTAACAGCGCCTCGGGGATCATCGCGTCACTTCAGAAAGCGGGTATCAACAGCCGTCGCCGGATCGAAACTGTCGGGCGCAAGCCCCTGCGAGCGCGCCACCCAATCCCACGTCGCCCGCAGCAGGCCGGGTTCAAAGACGCCCGCGCCGTCCTTTTCGGCGGTCGGATTGACCATCAGCGGGATCGAGGCACGCCATTGCCCCTCGGCGGCGGCAAGGTCGATGCCGGGCGCGAGGCTTTGCACCGCCGCCGCGGCCCCCGCCGGATCGGCAATCGCCGCAGCCTGCGCCTTCTCATAGGCGGCGACGAATTTGCGCAGCGTTTCGGGTTTCGACTGGATCATCCGGTCGGAGGCCAGCAGCGACAGGCCATAGCCCTCGAAGCCCGCATCCGACCACGGGATGTTGTGCAGCACCTTGCCGACCTCCGCCAGCGGCCCCTCAAAGGCCGGGGCGACGGTGAGCCAGTTGATCGTGGCGGCGATCTGCCCCGTCGCCAGCATCGGCGCCAGCGCGCCCGGATCCACCTTCAGCAGCCTGATACTGTCGGCGTCGATACCGTTTTCCTTCAGCAGGATCGGCCAGACCACATTCGAGGCCGAGAAGGTCGCCGTCGCCACCGTCTTGCCTTCGAGATCCTTCAGCCGGGTGATGCCGCTGCCCTCGGTGGTGAAGATCGCATCGGGCTGCACCGTGTAGATCGCGGCGATCGCCGTCACCGGCGCGCCGCTTTCCGCCCGCGCCTGCAACAGCGCCGAGAGGCCCCCGGTGCCGATGTCCGCCGCGCCGGTGGCGAGCTTGGTCACCACATCGGACGAGCCCCGGCCCGACTGGATCGTGACATCAAGGCCCGCGTCCTTGAAATAGCCCTTTTCCACCCCGTAATAGACCGCCGCCTTGTCGCCCGAGGGCAGCCAGTCGATCAGGAAGGTGACGTCTTCGGCAAAGGCGGGTGCGGCCAGAACGGCGCAGGCCAGCGCAAGGGTTTTCACTGCATGGCTCCTTGTGTCAGGGGTTCATGCGCCATCAGAAAGGGCCGGATGACGGCGAGGAGATCGGCGGGCGCCGCAAGCTGCGGCACATGCCCGGTCGTCAGTGTGGCGCGTTCCGCCCCGGGCGAGAGCTCTTGCATCCGGCGCTGCACCGCGAGCACGACGGAACGGTCCCCGGTCGCCTCGACATACAGACGCGGTACCCGGCCATAGCGGGCGGGGGTCAGGCGCGGGGTGACGGCGCGGGCACCCTCGCCCTGTGGTGTCAGGCGCTGCGCGGCATCAGGCGGGCAATCGTGCAGGAAAATCTTCCGCGCGGCCTCGGGCGGCACACGCGACAGGCGCCGGTCATCGGACCAGATCAGCCAGGGGCCGATGCCTGCGGCCTCCGGGTGTTCGGGCAGCAGATCGGCCACGATCCGGGCGAAACTGCCGCCATCGGGCAGCATCATCCCGGCGACATAGGTCAGGCTCAGCACCGCATCGGGCCGCGCCTCGGCCAGCATCGAGGCAAAGACCCCGCCGCCCGAATGGCCGATGACATGGGCCGGGCCGGTGCGGTTCAGCACGCCCTCCAGATGCGTCAGGCAATCCGCCGCGCTGACATCTTCAGGCCGGATCGGCCCCGTGCCATTCCCCGGCAGGTCCACCGCGACCGGATCGAACCCCGCCGCCCGCAACAGCGGCACAAAGGCATCCCAGGCCCAGCTTCCCTGCCAGGCGCCATGGATCAGGATGACCGCCGTCATGCCTTTTGCGCCACGGCATAGGTATGGGCATACATCTCGCGCAGGTGATCCTCGACCGTGATCGGCGGGAATTTCGCGGGTTCGGACGGGTCGAGGCTTTCCACCACTACATCGGGGTTGCCGGTGTAGAAGAACGGCACCGAATAGCGTTCCCGCCCCGAGGCATTCACCACCCGATGCAGCGTCGAACGATAGCGCCCGTTGGTCCAGCGCTGGATCATGTCGCCCAGGTTGACGACAAAGGCGCCGGGCACCGGCTGCGCATGGATCCACGCGCCCGATGCCGCATCGAACACCTGTAACCCGCCGACCGTATCTTGCAACAGCAGGGTCAGGCCGCCGAAATCGGTATGCGCCCCGGCGCCCATCTCGTTTTCCGCCGCCTTGGCGGGCTGCGGCGGATAGTGCAGCAGCCGCAGCGTGATCAGCGGATCCTTGCAGAAGGTGGCGAAATGGTCTTCGGGCAGGGCCAGCGACAGCGCCATGCCGCGCATCAGCCGCTCGCCCAGATCCTGCATCGCGGCGAAATAGGCGCGCATCACCGGGCGGAAGCCGGGCAGATCCTCCGGCCACTGGTTCGGCCCCCGGTTGAACCGGCGCGCGACCACGCGCGGGTCGTCCATCGGCAGTTCGGGGCCGATGTAGAACCCTTCCTTCAGGTCGGCGGGCGCGGTCGGGTCCAGCGCCTGCCCCCGCATCGGCTCATAGCCCCGGTTGCAGAAGGAATGCGCCTTGTCGATCCGCGCCTTGGCCTCGGGCGGCTGGTCGAAGAACGCCTTGGATTCGGCGAAAACCGCGTCGATCAGGCCCTGCGGCACGCCATGGCCGGTGGCATAGAAGAACCCCTTGTCGAGACAGGCCGCGCGCAGCGCCCGGCCCACGGCCTCGCGCGCCGCAGGGTCAGCGGACGACAGCCCCGCGACGTCGATCACGGGCAGGGCTGCGGCGGAAACGGAACGGGCGGTCAGGGTCATCGGTCGGGCCTTCGGTCAGGGAACCGGGCGACCCTAACCGCCCCGCCATGCGCCCCCAAAGAACAGAATTCTCAGCATGCCGATGCCGTTTCGGCATCACCCTTCGCGCGCCACCGCCACCAGATGATCCGCCATCAGCCGCAACGTCAGATCCACCGAGGGCGCCAGCGACCGCCCGGCCCGGACATAGATCCCCAACTCGCTCCACATCGGTTCGCCCTGCCGCATCAGCGGCACATGCACCAGTTCGCCGCGCGCAAGCTCCGGCTCCAGCCCGAGCCGGGTCTGGAACGAAATCCCGAGCCCCGCCAGCGTCATCCGATACATCAGTTGCACCGAGGAGGAGGTGACGAAGGCACCCTCACCCGGCGGCAGATCGGCCAGCAGCGGGCGCAGAATACGGTGGATCGACAGCGAGGCATCGGGCAGGATCAGCCGGTGCCCGATGCAGTCGTTCAGCGTCACCCACGGCCGCCCGGCCAGCGGATGACCGGGCGCCGCCACCAGCCCGAGCCGGAACCGCGCCACCGCCGCCTGCCGCAGATCGGGCTGGCGCTGGATGTCGAAACCGATGCCCATATCGGCCTGCCCCCCGGTCACCATCGCGGCGATCCGGTCCGAACCCTGGGTGGTGGCGCTGACGGTGATGCGGGGCGCGCGGTCGTGCAACTGGCCGAGGGCCTCGGGCAGAAAGGTCCGGGTCAGCCCCTCGATCGTCACGATGTCCACATGCCCGATCCGCGCGCCCTTCAGGCCCTCGATCTCGCCCCGGGCGCGCTCGAAATCCTGAAGGACCACAACGACATGACGGGCCAGCGCCTCCCCCGCCGCGGTCAGCCGCACGCCGCCCGGAACGCGCTCGAACAGCACCGCGCCGATCTCGTCTTCGAGCTTCAGGATCTGCCGGTTCACCGCCGAAGAGGCGACATTGAGCCGCCGCGCCGCCGCGCGGATGGACCCTGCGCGGCGCACGGCGTCGAAATAATACAGCGAAGCGGCATGAAGGCGCATCAGGATCTCCCGTCGGATGCGCCGATCATGCCCCGATCATCCGCGCGGGACGAGGGCGAAACGTCTGCCGCTCCGGCTTCGCCCCGCGCCAGCGCGAAGTGACCGCCGCATCGTCGCCCGGATGCCACGCGACAGGGGGCTCTGCCGGTTGCGGTTTGTCCCGACCGGTCGAACGCCCGCCGCATCAGGTCGGGGATGATATAGCGGTCGTCGGCGGCTCCCAAAACCGGCCATATCCAACAAAACGCCGGATCCGCAGGTTTCGCAAACGGGCACAAAGAGAGACCCGCGATTCCGTAACGCGCCCATACCGGCCGCTTTGCCGTCGGATGTGGGGTTCCTGCCTGTTCCGAGGGGCGCCGTGCGATCCCTCAGCGCAGGCCGGCGATGGTATAGCCGCCGTCCACGAGGAGGCTCTGGCCGGTGACGAAGCGGGCCTCGTCGGTAGAGAGCCAGACCGCGACGTCGCCCGCGTCCTCGGGCAGGCCCGCGCGTCTGGCTGGGGTATGCTCGACGAAGGGGATGAAGGCGGAGGCGTCCGACCAGCCGCCGCGCGCCATCGGCGTGTCGATGATGCCGGGGGCGATGTTGTTGATCCGGATGCCCTTCGGCCCGTATTCCAGCGCCACTGCCCGGATCATCGCATCCAGCGCGCCCTTGCTGGCCGAATAGCTGGACGATCCGGCCAGCGCGCCCTGCGCCAGCCACGACGAGGTATTGACGATGCTGCCGCCCGTTCCCTGCGCAAGAAACGCCTCGATCTGGTATTTCACCGACAGCCAGACGCCGCGCAGGTTGGTGGCGATGACGGCATCGAAATCGGCACTGCTCTGTTCCATGATCGGCGCGAAATTCCCGAGGATCCCGGCGTTGTTGAAGGCGGCATCCAGACGGCCGAAGCGGTCGATTGTGGCACCGATCAGGCGGCGGATGTCGTCCTCGCGCGCTACATCGGTCGGCACGGCCAGCGCGGCGCCGCCCTGGGCGGTGATCTCCGCCGCGACGGCTTCGATCTCCGCCCGGCGGCGTCCGGCAAGGACAACCGCCGCGCCTTCACGGGCATAGGCCAGCGCCGCCGCCCGGCCGATGCCGGTACCGCCACCGGTGACGATAGCGACGCGATCCTGAAGCCTGGGGGGAGTTGCGGTTTCGGTGGTCATGATTGCGCTCCTGGGACTATTGTTGCGCAGGCAGGGTGATCGAGTTGACGATGAAGGGCACGCCGGGTTCGACGGGGCCGGCGTCCGGCGCATGGCGGAACAGCACCGTGTATTTCGAACTCGATGAAGTAGATCCTGCCGTCATGCACCGCGCCGGAACTGGGATCGGCCAGCCCGTTCGCCAACGTGTCGAGGGTGGCGGGGCCGTCCGGGTGCAGCGTGGCGACGGAGATCGAGCCGTTCAGCGGATCGTTGGCGGCGAAAGTGTTGTTCTCGAAGATCACGATCCGGCCATCGACGAAGCGGATCGCGTCGGCGTTCTTCAGCACGCGCGGCATCGGCACCGACGTCACCGCGCCATCCCTCAGCCCGACCCGCAGCAATTCCTGCGCGGCGGCAACACGCGAGACATAGACCGCCTTGCCCGGGTCGATCGTGATGCCGTTCAGGCACATCGGCCCGTCACAGAAGGCGGGGTTTTCGGCCCAGACCCGCAGCTCCGCCTCCGCCGCATCCAGCACCAGAATCCGCGGGCGTTTCGTGTCCGACACGAAGACCCGGCCCGCATCCAGCGCCAGATCGTTGCAATAGCCACCGCCGGGCAGGGCGTAGCTGGCCTTCGGTGCGCCGGTCGTCAGGTCGAACGCCTTCAGCGCGCTTTCGGTCCGGGGCGCGGTGCTGAACCCCGTGTCGCCGGAGCAGGCCCAGAGCGTTTCGCGCGCGGCATCAATCAGCAGCCCCTGCGTGTTGAACAGCCCGTTGCTGCCCGGCGGAATGAAGACCTCGGTACGGGTCTCGCCGGGGCGCAGCCGCGCGACGGAGCCCTGATGCCAGCTTCCGATATAGGTGGTGCCGTCCTCGGCGATGGCAACGCTCTCGGGATAGAAATCGTCGGGCAGGGGGAACAGGTCGGGCACCTGCGCGGCGGCGGGAAGCGCGAGGCACAGCGCCAGCGCAGTGAGGAATTTCATCGGTCGTCTCCTATCGTTCGGCGCATCCTACTGCGGGAGATTGTTCGGGATAATCCGCCTTGCATCGCACGCGGTGTTGGGTCAAATTCACCAATCATGCGGACGGGCGATTTCGGAGAACTGGCGGCCTTCGTGGCGATTGCCGAAGAGGGTGGCTTTCGCCGGGCGGCCGCGCGGCTGAACCTGACGCCCTCGACGCTCTCGCATTCGCTGCGGTCTTTGGAGGAAAAGCTCGGCGTGCGGCTGGTCAGCCGGACCACCCGGACGGTTGCCCTGACCGAGGCCGGGGAGGCCCTGTTGCGCCAGATCGGCCCGGCCTTCGCCCGTATCGAAACCGCGGTCGAGACCATCAACACCTTCCGCGACCATCCCGCAGGGACGGTGCGGATCAGCGTGCCGCGCGCGGTGGCGGCGCGGGTTCTGGTGCCGAAGTTCCGCGCCTTTTCCGACCGTTACCCGGATGTCACGCTGGAGGTGGCGGCGGAGAACGGCTTTGTCGACATCGTGAAACAGGGGTTCGACGCGGGCATCCGGCTGGGCGAAAGCCTCGACCGGGACATGATCGCCGTCCGCGTTACGCCAGACCTGCGCGCGGCGGTGGTGGCGGCGCCCGACTACCTCGCCCGCTTCCCCGCGCCGGAGACTCCGCGCGACCTGCACCGCCACGCCTGCATCGGCTGGCGCCAGCCGGGCAGCGGCGCGCTCTACCGCTGGGAGTTCGCGAAGGATGGGCAGGCGCTGAGCGTCGCCGTGACCGGGCCGCTGATCCTGAACGACCCCGATCTGATGGTCGATGCCGCGCTCTCCGGCGTGGGGCTGGCCTATGCGACGGAACAGCATGTCGCGGATCATCTGGCGGCGGGCCGCCTGATCCGAGTGCTGGAGGACTGGTGCCCGCCATACCCTGGCTTCTTCCTCTACTATCCCGGCCGCCGCCAACCCCCCGCCGCGCTGCGTGCGCTGGTGGAGATGCTGCGGGTCTGACATCACGCAGGCAACAGCCGCGCGACCAGATCATCCACGCGCGCCTCGGCATCGCGGATCGAGGCCGCCAGCCGTTCATCCGCGAATTCGTCATATTCGATGGCGACGGAATGCACCTCGGTCAGGCCCAGATACCCGAGCGGGACGGCGATACCGCGTTCCACCAGGTTCATCGCCTCCAACCGACCGCCCGGATCATAGCCGTAATCCCCGCGCGCGGCGAGGATCACCAGCCGCTTTCCCGGCGCCAGCATCGGCCAATACGGCTCCCCCGCGCGGCTGCGGTCGAAACCGAAGGTCAGGCCGACGCGGACGATATTGTCGATCCACGCTTTGAGCTGGGCCGGAACGCCGAAATTATACATCGGCGCCCCGATCACCACGACATCGGCCGCGATCAGTTCCGCCACCAGTTCGTCGCTTTCGGCCAGCCGCGCCCGCGCCGCCGCGTCCCGCCGTTCGGGCGGGGTAGAGGCGGCGGCAATCCAGTCGCCGCTGACCGGGGAGGGCGGCGCCTGCCCAACATCGCGACAGGTGACGGTATCGCCGGGCCGGGCATCCTGCCAGCGCTGGACGAAACGATGGGTCAGGCGGCGGGTATGCGATCCGCGCGGATCGGTTCCCGATCGGCCGGGGCGGGCGCTGGCGTTGATATGCAGGATTTTCATCGTCTCTCCATGAAACTGACTGGCTCACTCACGGAGGGTTTTGTCGATTGCATAGCCTGATGACAAAGGCGAATGTCTCAGGTGATGGAACAGTTTGAATCATCTATAATCCAGCGCAGGAAACTGCCCCCGCTTCCGGCGCTGCGCGCCTTCGAGGCGGCGGCACGGCATCTGAGCTTTCGCATGGCGGCCGAGGAACTTGCCGTGACACCGACCGCGATCAGCCATCAGGTGCGGCTGCTGGAGGAAACCCTCGGCCTGCGGCTGTTCGTGCGCCATATCCGGCGGGTTTCGCTGACGCCGGAAGGGGCGCAGCTTTACCCGGTGCTGCGCGAGGGGCTGGACGGTTTCGCCCGTGCCATCGCCGCGCTGTATCCGCAAAGCCGCCGGGCGGTGACGCTTACGGCGACGACACTGTTCACCGCCCGGCGCCTCATCCCCGCGCTGGCGGCGTTCCGCGCGCAATGGCAGGACCATGACCTGCGGCTTCATGCCAGTGAGGAGGTGGTCGATCTGCGGCGCGGCGGGGCGGATATTGCCCTGCGCTATGGCGATGGCCCGTTCCCCGGCCTGATTGCCGAACCCCTCTGCCGGGAGCGTTTCGGGGTGGTGTGCAGCCCCCGGCTTGGCCTTTCCGCGCCCGCCGACCTGCTGCAAACGACACTGATCCATTCCGAATGGCACCGCCGCGACATGCAGCCAGACTGGGTGAACTGGCGCAGCCTCGCCGATCTGGACGGGCTGGATACCACCGCCGGGCTGCGCTTCAGCGATGAGAGCCACGCCATTCAGGCCGCCGTCGCCGGTCATGGCGCGATGATCGCCAGCCTTGTTCTGGTCGAGGACGAGCTGTCGCAAGGCGTCCTGTGCCATCCGTTCGGGCCGGTCATCGAAGGGCACGCCTATCACCTGCTGACAACCGCCGAGAACGCCGCCCGCGAAGATGTTCAGGCGGTGATGGCGTGGCTGCGGACAGTGGTTCCCGCCTGAAGCGCTGCGGTGGTCAGGGTGTTGACCGTTCCATCGCGTCCAGAAGATCCTGCTCGAAGACTGGTGCCCGCCCTTTCCCGGCTTCTTCCCCTACTACCCCCGCCGCGCTGCGTGCGCTGGTGGAGATGCCGCGGGTCTAGCCTGCCCTGACCAGCGCCAGGCCGATCCGGTCGCCCATCCCGAGGCCATAGCCAAACTGGATCAGTTGTTCGGTCATCGGTTCCAGATAGCGCGCGTTCTGCAAAGCGCCCGCCGGAATGGCCTCAAGCCCGAACGCCTGCGCGAGCGCGATGACCGCGCCCACCGCCTCCGTGTCATCGCCCGCCACGAGAACGGGGACCGAGACCTCGCGTCCCTCGGCGCGCAGGGCGAGGACGGCGGCAAAGACGGTGCTGAACGCCTTGACGACATGCGCGCCGGGCAGGCGGGCGGCGATCTCTTCGGCGGCGGAAGTGGCATGGCCGAGCGTCAGGCTCATGAAGTCATCGGCGAGCGGGTTGGTCACGTCGATGACGATCTTGCGTGCCAAGACGCGGGCCACTGCCGGATCGCTGACGATTTCAATCGCCTTGGGATATTTCGTGGCGATGACGACGATCCCGGCCTGTTCCAGAGCCTTGACCGGCGCGCCTTCACGGCCGAAGGACAGCACCTCATGCCTGGCCTTCCGGGCGAGCGCCGCGATGGGTGCGCCCATATTGCCTTTTCCGAGAACCACGATGGTCATTCTGTTGCTCCTGTCTCGTTGAATGATCGAGACATAGCCGGGGCAAACATGGTATTCTCGCCCTGTGATGCCAATTGATAGGGCGAGACAGACAAATCCCGGAATCGTGGACCCGGACGCGACATCGCGACCGGTCTTCGTGCTGTCCGACCGGCACGAGCGCATGCAGGTGCCGTGGCACAGCCACCGGCGGTCGCAGCTCATCCATGTCAGCACGGGGGTGTTGACCGTGATGACCCGCCACGCCCGTTTCGTCATCCCGCCGCAAAGGGCGGTCTGGATCGGGCCGGGGGTGGAGCATCGGATCGCCAGCCGGGCGCCGTTCTGGCTGACCACCTGCTATGTCGAGCCGGGAGTGCTCGATGTGCCGGAAGGGGTGCGGGCCGTCGCGGTGGATCGGCTGACCGACGAATTGCTGATCGCGGCGTCCGGCTTCGGCGGCGACTACCCCGGGCACGGCGCGGAAGCCCGGCTGGTGGCCGTGCTGCTGGACAGGCTGCCGGCGCTCAGGCCGACGGACATCTACCTGCCGGAGCCGGCGGACGCCCGGCTGCGCCGGATCGCCGGGCGGCTGTTCGCCGCGCCGGAGTGCAACGCGACACTGGCGGCCCTGTCGGCAGAGGCCGCGCTGACCGAACGGACGGCCGCGCGGCTTTTCGTGAAGGAGACCGGGCTGACCTTCGGTCGCTGGCGTCAGCATCTGAAGCTGCAAGTGGCGCTGGAACATCTGTCGGACGGATCCAGCGTCACCGAAGCCGCCTTCGCCGTTGGATATTCCGACGTGTCTTCGTTCATCGCGGCGTTCAGGCAGCTTTTCGGCACGACGCCCTCGCGCATCCTGTCGGGGTGAGAGGTCACGCCATTCAGGCCGCCATCGCCGGTCATGGCGCGATGATCGCCAGCCTTGTTCTGGTCGAGGACGAGCTGTCGCAAGGCGTCCTGTGCCATCCGTTCGGGCCGGTCATCGAAGGGCACGCCTATCACCTGCTGACAACCGCCGAGAACGCCGCCCGCGCGGATGTTCGGGCGGTGATGGCCTGGCTGCGGACAGTGGTTTCCTCCTGAAGCACTGCGGCGGTCAGGGCGTTGACCGTTCCATCGCGTCCAGAAGATCCGCCAGCAGGGCACGGCTGTCCGCCAGTTTCGCCACCTGATCCTCGACCAGCGCGATCTGGCGGCGCAGCGTGTCCTTCAACTCATCGCAGGGCTCGAATGCCCCGCGGTCTTCCAGCGCGCAGGGCAGGAACTGCCGGATCACCGGCAGCGTCATCCCCGCCGTGCCGAGGCTTCTGATCCGTCGCACCGTTTCCACATCCCGCGCGTCATAATCGCGATAGCCGTTCGGCCCGCGCACAGGTGTTAGCAGGCCCTCGCCCTCGTAATAGCGCAGCATGCGGATGCTGGTCCGGCTGCGCCGCGATAGTTCGCCGATCTTCATGAAACACCCCTTGACCCTGACAGCGCTGTCACAGTGTAGAGAGGCGGCTCTTCGATGCAATCCCGATCAGGAGCCGATGGAATGCCCTTGGAATTTCCCAGCCGAACCCAGATTGATGGCCGAACCGCGACGGCAGACAATCTTGCCCCCCTTGCCTTTGCCGGTTTCGCGCATTTCACCGCCATGCAGCTGCGGGGCGGGCGCGTCCGGGGGCTTGATCTGCACCTTGCGCGCCTGCGTTCGGCATCCGTGGCCTTCTTTGGTCAGGCCATGCCCGACGATCTGGTGCGGTCCCATCTGCGCCATGCGCTGGCGGGTGGCCCCGCCGACCTGTCCCTGACCGCCACCATGTTTTCGCGCCGGGGCGAGTTCACGCCCCTGGGCGCGGGGGACGATCCCGCGATCCTCGTGCGCACCGCGCCGCCTTCGGATGGCCCGGCCGGCCCCCTGCGCCTGATGGCGGTGCCGCACGAACGCCCTTTGGTCGGCATCAAGCATGTGGGCGAGGCGGCCAAGACCTTTTACCTGCGCCAAGCGGTCGCGCGCGGTTTCGACGATGCGGCCTTTGTCGATCACCGGGGGCATCTCAGCGAGGCGACGATCTGGAACCTTGCCTTCTGGGACGGCGAGACGGTCATCTGGCCCGATGCCGCCGTTCTGCCCGGCATCACCATGCAGATCCTCCGCCGCCAGTTGGACGCCATGGGCGTTCCGCAGCGCAGCGAGCCGGTCTCGCTGGACCGGCTCCAAAGCCTGACGGGCGCTGTGGTGATGAACTCGTGGACCCCCGGCATCACGGTCAGCGCGATCGGCGCGGTCGATCTGCCGGGCTCCGCCTCATTGGTCGAGTTGCTGCACCACGCCTATGGGAACGAACCTGCATCCGCCCCCTGAGCGCAGCAGATGGCAAAGCCGGTTGGCTTTGCCATGCCGCTGGCGCGCAATGGGCCTCACGCCACCTCCACGACCACCTTCCCGAAGGGGCCACGGTCGAGATGATCCAGCGCGGCGGGCAGGTCGGCCATCGGATAGCGGGCGTCGATCACCGGTTTGATCCCGGCGTTGTCGACGGCGGCGACCAGATCCTCCAGCGCGCGGCGGTGCCCGACGCCGATGCCGTGGAGCGTGACGTTCTTCAGCATCAGCGGCCCGGCGGGCGCTGCAATGTCGAAGCCTTCCATCACCCCGATCTGGTAGATCCGGCCGTTGATTGCCGCCGTCTGCACCGCCCTGGCCAGATGCGGCCCGCCGATGAGTTCGAGGATATGATCCGCGCCCCGGTCGGCGGTGACGCGCCATGCGGCCTCGACCCAATCCTCCGCCGTCCGGTCGATCCCGTGATCCGCGCCGAGCGCGCGGGCACGCGCCAGCTTCTCCGCGCTTCCCGAGACGACGATCGCCTTCGCACCATGCGCCTTGGCGATCTGAAGGCCGAACAGCGCCACGCCGCCCGTGCCCTCGACCAGAACGGTTTCACCGGCGCGCAGCCGCCCCCTCTCGACCAGCGCGAACCAGGCAGTCAGCCCGGCGCAGGGCAGGGTGCTGGCTTCCGCGTCGGACAGGGCTTCCGGGGCGCGGACCAGCCAATCCTCGGGGAAGGCGACGTATTCCGCCAGAACACCGGGATGGGCGCCGCCCAGGGTCCGATAGGGCGGCGTGCGGGCGTCCCCCAGTGGTGCGCCGTCGATCCAGCCCGGCGCGAAGGTGGAAATCACCCTGTCGCCCACGCGGAACCGGGTCGCGCCCTCGCCCAGACCCACCACGGACCCGGCGAGGTCCGAGCCGGGGGTGAAGGGGAAGTCCAGCGGCAGGCCCATGCCGCCCTCGATCACCAGCTTGTCGCGGTAATTCAGCGCGACGGCGGCGACCTTCACCAGCACCTCTCCCGGCCCCGCGACGGGCATTGGAACCTCCGCAAGGGTCAGCCTGTCCCGACCGATCCCATTCATCTGCCAGCGTTTCATCATCTGCTCCTTTATTGCAGGCGCAGCTTATCGTTGAATACTGCGGCGTGGTGGCGATAGTATTTCGCATGATCGGTGCCTGAGGGGCGACAATGGACAATTCCCTGAGCGGCGTGGATGTCTTCGTTGCCGCCGTCGAATGCGGCAGCTTCGCGGCGGCGGCGGAACGGCTGCACCTCACCCGTTCGGCGGTCGCCAAGACCATCGCGCGGATCGAGGCGCGGCTGGAAACCCGCCTGTTCCACCGCACCACCCGCAGCCAGAGCCTGACCGAGGATGGCCAGCTTTATTACGAGCGCTGTGTGCGGGCGTTGGAGGAACTTCGCGCCGCCGAGGCCGCGCTCGCGGCCGGTCGGCGCGAGGCGTCGGGGCGGCTGCGGGTCTCGGTGCCGATCCTGTTCGGGCGGCGCTGCGTGGCCCCGGTTCTGGCCCGGCTGACGGCGCAGCATCCGAAGCTGGAACTCGACCTGTCCTTCTCCGACCGCCCGGTGGATCTGATCGAGGACGGCTTCGACCTCGCCATCCGCAACGGCGAGGTCGGCGAGGGCTCCGGCCTGATGAGCCGGACGATCAGCCTGCAACGGATGACGGTCTGCGCCGCGCCCGGCTATCTTGCCGAACGGGGGCGGCCGGAGGCGCTGGCCGACCTGATGGCTCATCGCGCCGTGGTCTACGGACGCGCGGGTCGCGTCCGCAGCTGGCAATTTCCGGGCGTCGGGGAGGCGACGCCGCCCGCGCGCCTGCGCTTCGACGATCTGGAAGCGATCGCGGATGCCGCCGAGGCCGGGCATGGCCTTGCCTGGCTGCCCTGCTGGCTGATCCGGGAGCGGGTGCGAGCGGGGCGGCTGGTGCCGCTGCTGGAAGGTCTGCCCCGGCTGGTTCTGCGGACACATGCCCTCTGGCCCGAAACGCCGCATCTGCCGCTGCGCACCCGGCTGGCCATCGACGCGCTGGCCGCCGCGCTGCCGGGGAGCGCCGAGCTATGAGGCCATCGGCGGGTTGAGCCGGGCGAAGC
This sequence comes from Paenirhodobacter sp., assembly GCF_047600745.1. Taxonomy (GTDB): domain Bacteria; phylum Pseudomonadota; class Alphaproteobacteria; order Rhodobacterales; family Rhodobacteraceae; genus Rhodobacter. The sequence goes on from NZ_JASGKI010000006.1 coordinate 273,798, forward strand.
CCTCCTGTCGGCGATAGGGGAAATGGGGATAGGGGGCGGTGACGGCGCTGGCGGCATCCAGCTTCGCGATCTGGTCGGCGGTCAGGGTCCAGCCGATGGCGCCGAGGTTCTGGCGAAGCTGGTCTTCATTGCGGGCGCCGATGATGACGGTGGAGACGGTCGGGCGTTGCAGGAGCCAGTTGAGCGCGATCTGCGGAACGGTCTTGCCGGTTTCCTCCGCCACGGCGTCGAGCGCATCGACCACGCGATAGAGGTGTTCATCCTCCACCGGCGGGCCGAAGCTGGCGGTCTCATGCAGGCGGCTGCCTTCGGGGAGCGGTGTCCCGCGCCGGATTTTGCCGGTCAGCCGACCCCAGCCGAGCGGGCTCCAGACCATCGCGCCAAGCCCCTGATCCGCGCCGAGCGGCATCAGATCCCATTCGTAATCGCGCCCGACCAGCGAGTAATAGACCTGATTGGCGACATAGCGCGGCCAGCCATGACGCTCGGCCACGGCCAGCGATTTCATGATCTGCCAGCCGGAGAAGTTGGAGACGCCGACATAGCGCAGCTTGCCGTCACGCACGAGGGTGTCGAGCGTGGACAGCACTTCCTCGACCGGGGTGAAGGCGTCGAAGGCATGAAGCTGGAAGATGTCAATGCGGTCGGTTTGCAGGCGGCGCAGCGCGTCCTCCACCGCGCGGATCAGCCGAAAGCGCGAGGAACCGGCATCGTTCGGCCCGTCGCCCATCGGCAGGCTGGCCTTGGTCGAAATCAGCACGGCGTCGCGCCGGCCCTTGATCGCCTCGCCAAGCACTTCCTCCGAAGCGCCGTCGGAATAGACGTCTGCCGTGTCGAACAGGTTCACGCCGGCGTCGAGGCAGATGTCCACGAGGCGGCTGGCCTCCGGGACGCCGGAGGTGCCCCAATTGCTGAACAGCGGGCCGGAGCCGCCGAAGGTGCCCGCGCCGAAGCTGAGGACCGGCACCTTGAGGCCGGATTTGCCGAGAGGGCGGTATTCCATGGGATGTTCCTTTCGTTATGCAGGGGAAGGGTCAGCGGCCAAGCAGCGCATCGAGATCGACGGCCTCCGCCATCGCCCGGTTGCCCTCGTCGCCGGGATGAAGGTGATCGCCGGAATCGAAGGACGGGCTGATCCGCGCCGGGTGATCGGGATCGCGCAGCACCGCGTCGAAATCGACGATGGCGTCGAAGGCTCCGCTTTCCCTGATCCAGCGGTTGACCTCCTGCCGCAGCGCGTCCTTGTCGGGGTGGTAGTAGTTGCCAAGCGGCGTTCCGGTCAGCGCGCCCTCGAACGGCGGTAAGGTCGCGCCGATCAGGCGAACATTGTTCGCGCGCGCCCGTTCGATGACCTGCCGGTATCCCGCGATCATCTGTTCGGCGGTCGGGCGCGGCTGATCGGGGGCGAAATCGGTGCCCGGCCAGGAAATATCGTTGATGCCGATCAGCAGGATGGCCGCCTTCACATTCGGCTGGGACAGCACGTCCCGCTGAAACCGGGCGGCGACGTTCACGCCCATCTTGTCGCGAAGCAGCCTGCCGCCGGAAATACCGGCATTCAGCACGGCGATCCGGTGGGGAGCCAGCCGCGCGGCAAGGAAGTCCGGCCAGCGGGCATCGGCATCGACCGTCGCCCCGTTTCCATCGGTGATCGAGTCCCCGATGACGACGACCGCGCCTTCGTTGGGGGTATCGACCAGAACATCGCTCAGGATCACGCGGGCATCCGTGGTGGCGGTCGCGGTGAAGCCTTCGGCCCGGGTCAGGTCGCCATCGCCGAACCATGCCGTTCGGCGGCCATCCCAATGGAAGGTGGTCAGCGGCGTCTCATCGGGCAGGTAGATCGAGACCGCGAGCCGAGCCTGATCCGCGACGGTCAGGTCCAGCGGATCGCTGACAGCGGGCGCACCGGGCGGGATGGTGATGCCGTCCTCTCCGCCGAAGGTCAGCTTGTGGATCGCGCTGGCCGCGCCGTTTTCGCCTGCAAGTCCCACGCTCGCCCCGCCGATCCGCATCGGCTGGTCGCCATAGGTATTGGACAGGACAAGGCGCACCCGTGCGCCGCCAAGGCTGATCTTCGCCACCTGCCGGAAGGTCTGGCCCTCGATGGAGGCCGGAATCTTGGTCGGGAAGGGGAAATCGGAACCCCAGATCGGTTGCGGGCTGGCCATCCAGCTACCGACCCAGTTCTGACCCTCGGCATGGGCCGGGGAGAGGCCGGACATCAGCGCGAAGGCAGCGGCAAGGACGGGTCGCTGTCGGTATTTATTGGACATTGTTGCTTGCTCCGGTGTGAATAGGGGTGGCCGCCCGGACGGCGATCAGCGCCGTGGCGATGGCGAGCAGGGGGAACAGCGCGGCCGTGATCGGCACCACGGCGAGGCCCGCATGATTGATGACCATACCGCCCACCCATGCGCCGATGGCATTGCCGAGGTTGAAGGCACCGATGTTGAAGCTCGATGCGAGGCTCTGGCCCGCGCCTTCGGCCCGGGACAGAACCCACATCTGCAAGGGGGCGACGGTGGCGAAGCCCGCCGCGCCGAGCAGGCCGGTGAAGGCGATGGCGGCGGCCGGGGTGTTCAGCGCAAAGGCCATCAGGCCGAGGATGACGGCCAGCGCCGCCAGCGTGCCGAGGATGGCGCGGATCAGGTTGCGGTCGGCGAGGCGGCCGCCGAGCAGATTTCCCACCACCAGACCGCCACCGAACACCAGCAGGATCGGCGAGACGGCGCTATCGGCAAAACCGCCAACCTCTGTCAGCAGGGGCGCGATATAGGTGAAGACGGCGAAGACACCGGCGTAGCCGAGCACGGTGGTCAACAGGCCGAGCAGCACCGGCCAGCGGGCCATGACGCGCCAGTCCGACGCCTCCGGTTCCGCCCTGTCCTGCGGCACCAGCGCGGCGAGGATGGCAAGCGCGATCAGCCCCACCGCCGTCACCGCCCAGAACGTCGCGCGCCAGCCGTAATGCTGGCCGAGCCATGTGCCGAAGGGCACGCCGAGCACCGTCGCCACCGTCAGGCCAGTGAACATGATGGAAATGGCGGACGCGCGCCGGTCTTCGGGCACCAGCCCCGTCGCCACCACTGCGCCGACCCCGAAGAAGGTGCCATGGGTCAGCGCGGTCAGCACCCGCGCCGCCATCAGCCAGCCATAGGTGGGCGCAAGCGCGCAGGCCGCATTGCCGATGACGAAGATGACCATCAGCCCGACCAGCACCTGTTTGCGCGGCCAGCGGGCGGTGAGCGCAGTCAGGACCGGTGCGCCGATGGTGACGCCGAGCGCATAGCCGGAGATCAGCAACCCGGCGGCGGCGATGGTGACGCCGAGTTCACGGCTGACCTCCAGCAGGAGGCCCATGATGACGAATTCGGTGACGCCGATGCCGAAGGCCCCGGCCGTCAGGGCGTAGAGCGCGACGGGCATGAATCTATCCGATGATGTTTCGTTGCCCGGAAGATAGACGCTCCGCCGTGGATGAAGTAGAATGCGCTTGGGAATATCACCTGTGAAATCAATTCAACGGAGACTTGATGGACATCGCCCTTGAGAAATTCACCCACCAGGACTTCGACGATTATCTCAGACTGGTCAGCAACCCGGAGGTCATGGCGATGATCACCGAACGCGCCATTCCCGCCGATGAAGCGCGCCGCGACTACGAAAAACTGCTGGCCGAGAACGCCCTTCACCCGGATCTGGGACATTTCCGCGTCCTTGATGCAAGCGACGGGAGTTTCATCGGCCTGGGTAAGCTGGCGGTGGAAACCGCCGAGGCGGATCAGGCCGAACTGGGCTACATCCTCGCCCCGGAATATTGGGGCAAGGGAATCGCCAGCCGGATCGCTAGCCTTCTGGTGGCGCGGGCCGAACGGCAGCCCATTCTGCGACGTCTGTTCGCGATCATCGACCCGGCCAATATTCCGTCGCGGAAAATCCTGATCAACACCGGCTTCGTGTCGAAGGAGTTCAGGGATTTCGATGGCCTGCCGGGCGAAGTGCTCGAAAGGGGCTGGTAGGTCATGGGCAGCCCGCAGCAGAACCGATCCGGCGAAATGGAGGTCTTCGTGCGTGTCGTGGAATTAGGCGGCTTCTCCCCTGCCGCGCGGGCCGCGAACATGACACCTTCGGCCGTCAGCAAGCTGATCGCGCGGCTGGAAGCGCGGCTTGGCGCGCGGCTGCTGAACCGCTCGACCCGCCAGCTTCAGCTTACGCCTGAGGGCTGCGCCTTCTACGAACGGGCGACGCGCATCCTTGCCGATATCGAGGACGCCGAACGCGCGGCGGGGAGCGGTGAACAGGCGGTGGGCCGCGTGCGCGTCAATACCAGCGCCTCCTATTTCAACCATATCCTCGCGCCGGTGCTGCCCGCGTTTCTGGCGGCGCATCCGGGGGTGACGCTGGACATCGTGCAGACCGATGCGGTGGTCGATCTGCTGGCCGAACGCACCGATGTTGCTGTCCGAGCGGGGCCGCTGAAAAGCTCCAGCCTCGTCGCGCGAAAGCTCGGCGAGACGGCACTGACCATCGTTGCCGCGCCGTCCTATCTGGAACGCTGCGGCGAGCCGCAATCCATCGCCGATCTCGAACAGCACAATCGCCTCGGCTTTGGCTATGCCCGCGCCGTCGATGGCTGGCCGCTGCGGGAAGGGGGCCAGACCGTCACCGTGCCCGCCACCGGCCGCGTGCAGGCGAGCGATGGCGAGGGGCTGCGGCATCTGGCGCTGGCCGGGGCGGGGCTTGCACGGCTCGCGGCCTTCACGGTGCGGGCGGACATCGCCGCGGGGCGGCTGGTGCCGGTGCTCAGGCATCTGGACCCGGGCGAGCCGGAGGCATTCCACGCCGTCCATGTCGGTCAGGGTGGCCCGCTGCCCTCGCGCGTCCGTGCCCTGCTGGACTTTCTGGCCGCGAAGGGGCGGGTGAGCTAGGCCCCCTGATACAGCGCCACGCGGCGGGTGTCTTCGCCGGTAAAGTCGGGGTCGACGTAGATGAACATCCGGCAGATCAGCGGCCCGTCGAATTCAAAAACACTGGCGAAACGGCCCCCAGAGGACGTGCCGGGCCATGCGCGCCCTGTTGCGGTCACGCCCCATTCCCGGCCTTCGACCACCACGCGGTTCGCATCCGCGGTGAAGACGAAACCGTCGATGTCATGGGTCAGCGTCGCGGCCTCTTGCCCGATCCGTTCGGCAAAGCGCGCCATGGCGGCCTTGCCCCGCGTGAGGCCGAACTTCGGGAAGAAGAACGCCACATCCTCGGTGAACAGGTCGAGCAGCGTCGGGTCTTTCGCATCCACCCGGCGGAAGTAGTCGCGCACGGTTTCAAGGCGGGGGTCGGTCATCGGGTATCCTTATTCTGTAGTCATGGGTACACAAATCAGCGATCCCGGACCGGGCGTCAAGGATTATATAATCACGATTACGGATTTCTCGCCCGCCCGAGGCGCAGCAACACGAAGGTCGCGAGGATCGCCGCGCCGACATTGTAGCCCATGCCCGCCACGAAGGCCGAGGCGTAGAGCGCCCGATCCGCCGGTCCCGCGCCCAGCACCCCGCCGAACAGCATCCCGACGACCGCGACGCCAAGCGCCGCGCCCACCTGTTGCAGGGTCGAGATGACGCCGGAGGCCATGCCGGCCTGACGCTCCGCGACGAAGCCCAGCACAAGGTTGAGCAGCGGCGTCATGATCATCGCCTGCGCCCCGCCGATGACGATCAACACCGGGATGAGGTGGGGGACGACCAGCGCGGCGCCCGCCTGCCAGACCTGTCCAATCAGCACCGCCAGCGCGGCGGCGTAGATCAGCGCGCCGATGGCGATGGCCCGGGTGCCGAACTGCGCGACAAGGCGCGGGGCGCTCAGCGACAGGACCACGAAGGCGATGGAACAGGGGGCGAAGACGCGGCCCGCCGCGAAGGGGCTGAGGCCAAAGCCGGTCTGGGCCAGAAGCGCGAAGCACAGGAAGAAGGAGGCCGAGGTCGAATAGATCAGCAGGACCAGCACCCCGCCCTGAGCGAAACGCGGCTGCCGCAGCAGGGTCATGTCCACCAGCGGCTGCCGCCCGGTTTTGCGGCGATGTTCCTGATGGTAGTAAAAGGCGGTCAGCACGAGGGCGGCGGCGATGCTCCCGCCACGGATCGGGGCTTCGATCAGCGGGATCAGCAGCAGCGCCAGCCCGAGGCTGACCAGCGCCACGCCCGCCCAATCCAGCGCGGGGCGCTCCGGCGCGCGGGTTTCGGGAATGAATCGCGCCGCCGCGATGGCGATGAGGCCGATCGGCACGTTGATCAGGAAGATCGTGCGCCAGCCGAGGCCGAGGAGATCCGCCTCGACCAGATACCCGCCGAGGATCTGCCCGGCGATGGCGGCGAGGCCCAGCGTCATGCCGAGAAACCCGAAGGCGCGCTGCCGGTCCTCGCCGGTGAAATTCACCCGGATCGAGGCATAGACCTGCGGGAACAGCAGCGCCGCCGCCAGCCCCTGCGCCACCCGCGCGGCGATCAGGAAACCCACCGTCGGCGCAAGGCCGCAGAGCAGCGAGGCAAGCGTGAAGCCCGCCATTCCGGCCACGAACAGCCGCCGCCGCCCGTATAGATCGCCAAGCCGCCCGCCGGTGATCAGCAGGACGCCGAAGGCCAGCTCATACCCCGCGACGATGAAACCGATCTGCGACAGGCTGGCGCCAAGGTCGGCCTGCATCGACGGGATCGCGACATTGACCACGAACAGGTCAAAGATCGTCACGAACCCCGCCAGCAGCAGGATGGCAAGGCCGGGCCATGGTGGGGGATTGGGGGTCATGTCGCGTTCTCCTGAATTGACGCGACGGGGATTCCATGGCCTTGATCGGGTTACAATTTAACACGTTATGCTGTTACAGAAGGCAATATCCATGCGGACGCTGGACCGGACCCGCCCCGAACTGACCGAATTCCTGCGCAGCCGGCGGGAACGGCTGACGCCCGAGGATGTCGGCTTGCCGAGCGGCCGGCGCCGCCGCACGCCCGGCCTGCGGCGCGAGGAGGTGGCCGCGCTCGCCGGGGTCGGGCTGACGTGGTACACATGGCTTGAACAGGGGCGGGAAATCGGCGTTTCGGCCGGGTTCCTCGATACGCTCGCGCGGGTGCTGAAGCTCGATGCGGCGGAGCGGCGGCATCTGTTCCTGCTCGCCCATGAACGCCCGCCCGCCGAACCGGGCAAGACCTTCTGCACCGTGCCGCCGCTGGCCGGGCGGCTGGTGCGGGATCTGGCGCCGCATGCCGCCTATATCCTCAACCTGCGGTGGGACGTTCTGGCCTTCAACCCGCCCGCCGATGCGCTGTTCGGCCTGGGCGGGCAGGGGGGCAACATGCTGCGGCGGCTGTTCACCGATCCGGCACTACGGGAGGCGATCGTGGATTGGGAGGAACAGGCTCCGGCCATGCTCGCCAGTTTTCGCCGCGATTTCGCCGCCGCGCGCGCGGATGCCGATGCCTGCGCGCTGGTGGCCGAACTGGAGGCGGTTTCGCCGGAGTTCCGCCGCTGGTGGCGCAGTCAGGAGGTGCATGCCCCCTGCACCGGCACCCGCAGGATCCGGGTGGCGGGGGAACCGGTCACGTTCGAGCATACCTCGCTGACGATCGACGGCGGGCAGCACCTCAGGATGGTGGTCTATGCCCGTCAGGGCGCCGCCCCGCCACCATCAGCGCGATGAGGGTCAGGGGCAGCAGAACCACGGGCAGCCAGCCCGGCCCCGGGCCCCGGACGATCAGCCCACCCGCCAACCCGCCCGCCGCCACGGCGAGGTTGAAAACGGTGACGAAGACGGATTGCGCGATGTCCGCCTGTGCGCCCGACGCATCCGCCAGCGCGGTTTGCAGGAGCGTGGGCGCGCCGCCGAAGGCAAGGCCCCAGATCACTGTGCCGAGGAGGACGCGCGTTGCCGAAGGCTGCGGCAGCGCGAGCAGGACCGCAGCGGCGGCGAAGGCGCACAGGCTGGCCAGCACCATCCCGCGCAGGTGACGGTCCACCAGCAGGCCGGTGCCGCAGATCCCCGCGACCGAGGCCATGCCGAAGACCAGCAGGACGACCTCCACCCGCAGGCCGGTTCCCGTGGCGGCAAGAAAGGGCGCGACATAGGTATAGAGGGTATTATGCGCCAGGATCCACGCGAACAGCACCAGCAGGATCGGCCGCAGCCCGGGGATCCGCATCACCTGCCGCAGCGGCAGGCGCTGGTGCCAGGTCTGGCCGGGAAAGTCGGGGATGCCGAGCCGGATCCAGACCAGAAGCACCAGCGCCACCGCCGACATGATCCAGAACACCGCGCGCCAGTCGAACAGCCCGCCGAGCCAGGCCCCGAGCGGCACGCCGAGCGACAGCGCGACGGGCTGACCGACACCGGCGATGGCGAGCGCGCGGCCTTGCAGATGCACCGGCGCCAGCCTGCGCGCATAACCCGCGATCAGGCCCCAGACGACGCCCGCCGACATGCCCGCGACGAACCGCGCCGTCAGCGTCAGGCCATAGTGCGCGGAAAGCGCCGTGACAGTATTGAAGACCAGCAGCCCCGCAATCGCCAGCAGAAAGAGCGGGCGGCGGTTCCAGCTTCGCGTTGCCGCGATGACCGGGATGGCGGCGGTGACCGACCCGAGCGCGTAGAGCGTGACGGTCTGGCCCGCCGCCGCCTCGGCCACGCCGAGCCCCGCGCCGATCTGCGGCAGCAGGCCCGCAGGCATGGTCTCGGTCATGATGGCGAGGAAACCGGCCAGGGTGAAGGCCAGCAGTCGGGGGGTCATTGGCGCTGTCCGATCCAGATGCTGCCGATCACCAGCGCTGCACCGGCGATCTGAAGGGGGGTCAGGGACTGGTTGAGGAAGACCCAGCCGAGCAGGACCGCCGTCGCCGGGCTGAGGAAACCCAGCAGGGAGACGGTGGCGGGCCCGATCCGGGTGACGCCGCGAAACATCAGGTAACAGGTCAGCGCCGCACCGATCAGGCCGAGCCAGCCGAGCGCCAGCAGGTTGGCGGGGCTGGGGATCCGCGGTTCAGCCCAGAGCGCAACGGGCAGGAGCAGGATGCCGCCCGCCGTCAACTGCCACGCGGTGAAGGTGAGCAGCGACACCGGCGGCTGCCATTTGCGGGTGAGGACGGTGCCGAAGGCCATCGACACCGCTCCGGCCAGCCCCGCCGCGATGCCGATCGGGTCCAGCGCGGCCTGCGGCGTCAGCACCAGAAGCGCCACGCCCGCGAGGCCCAGAAGGGCCGCGATGACGGAGACCCGCCGCACCCCACCGCCCAGCAGGGCGGCGGAGAGGAAGACCACGATCAGCGGCTGCACCGCGCCGATGGTCGCCGCGACACCGCCGGGCAGGCGATAGGCGGAGATGAACAGCATCGCCCAGAAGATCGCGAAATTCAGCGCGCCGAGGATCGCGATCCGCCCCCACCACGCCCGCGCCGGAAGCTGCCGCACGATCAGGAGCAGCAGCAGCCCGGCGGGCAGGGCGCGCAGCAGCGCCACCGTCAGCGGCTGAAAATCCGGCAGGAAGGCCGTGGTGACGATATAGGTGCTGCCCCAGATCACCGGCGCGATCGCCGTCAGCAGCAGGTCCGTGCCGCGCGTCGTCATGCGAAGGTCAGCACGTCCGACAGCGGGCGGCGGGGTTTCTGCGGCCAGTTGCCGGGGGCGGCGCGTCCGACGGACAGCAGCAGGACGGGCACGTCGGTCCCAAGGCCGAAGGCGCGCGCGAGGGGGTCCGGCTCGAACCCCGTCATCGGGCCGGAGGCGAGGCCGAGCGCCGAGGCGGCATGGATCAGCGTGGCGGCGCCGAAGATGGCGGAGCGGATGGCCTCGTCCCGGGCCGCGCGGGGATCGGCGAACTGGCTTTGTGCCGCGCCTTGCCATGTGGCGGGCATGTCGGCGGGCATATATCCCGCCGCCACCGCGGGGCGCAGACGGTCGGGCAGCACCCCGGGATCGGGCAGCACGCCGATGACGATGAAGGTCACAGCGGCGTCCTCGACCTTCGGCTGGTTCCAGGCCAGCGCCCGCAGCCGCGCCTTCGCCTGCGGCGTACGGACGGCGATGAAGCGCCAGTTTTGCAGGTTGTAGGCGGTGGGCGCGCGGGTGGCGAGGCGGACCAGTTCCGCGATCTCGCCGTCCTCCATCCGGTGCGAGGGGTCGAAATGGTTCGCCGAGACGCGCTGTTCGATCAGGGAGAGGGCGGGGTGGGTCATGGGTTTGCTCCGATTGTTGCGGATCAGATATTTCCCTGTGCACCGGATGATAATATCCCCTTCGATGAAGACACTCTTCACTGTCGGAGAATGATGTGGACCGCTTCACCGCCTTGCAGGTCTTCCGCCATGTCGCTCAGATGAACAGCTTTGCCGGGGCCGGACGGCGGCTTGGCCTTTCCCCCGCCGCGATCAGCAAGAACATCGCCGAGCTTGAGGCCCATGTCGGCGCGCGGTTGATCAACCGCACGACGCGGCGCATGGCGCTGACGGAGGAGGGGCGGATCTATCTCGATCACGTCAGCCGCGGGCTGGATGCGCTGGCCGAGGCGGACTGCGCCCTGTCCCCGATCCGCACCGCGCCGATGGGCACGCTACGGGTCAGCGCGCCGATGACCGTTGTGCTGACGCGGCTGTCGCGCGCCATTCCGGGCTTTCTGGCACGGCACCCGGATCTGCGGCTCGATCTGGATCTGGATGACCGGCGGGTGGATCTGATCCGCGAGGGCTTCGACCTCGCCATTCGCGGCAGCGACAAGCTGGAGGATTCCAGCCTGATCGCCCGCAGGCTGACGGTGATGCCGCATGTCCTGTGCGCCGCCCCGGCCTATTTCGCGCGCCGGGGCATCCCGATGGTGCCTGCGGACCTGAACGGGATGGAGCACCTGCGGTTCAGCCTGTCGGGCCACGCGGACAGCTGGGAGTTCCACCGGGAGGGCCGCACCGAGAGGATCGCCGTCGAGGCCCGCTATTCCGTTTCCTCCAGCCTCGCGGTGCGGGATGCGTTGCGCGAAGGGTTCGGGGTCAGCCTGATCCCGCGCCCCTATGTCGAGGACGACTTGGCGCGGGGCCGCCTGCAAGCCGCGCTGACGGATTGGCAGACGGTCGAAACCACGCTCTACGCCGTCTACCCCTCGCGCCAGCACCTTGCCCCGAAGATCCGCGCCTTTCTGGATTTCCTGATCGCGCAGTTCAGCCCTTCGCCCGAGCAGGCAGGGCAAAGGCCGCAATCAGGCTGACGAGGATCCCGGCGGCGGCGAGCCAGAAGGCAAGCTGCGTGCCCTCGGCCAGCGCCGTGCGCAGCGCCTCGCCCTCCAGCCCGCCGGTATGACGGTTGGCAAGTGCGATCAGGACAGCGAGGCCGATGGAGTTGCCGACGCTGAGCGCGGTGGACGCCATGCCCGAGGCGACGCCCTGTTCGTCGTGATGCACGCCGGAGGCGGCGGCGATCCACATGCCGGTCCAGACGATGCCTTGCCCTAGCCCCGAAACGATCAGGCCCGGCACGATGGCGAGATACCCCGACGTGACCCCGGGCACCAGCAGCGCCGTGCCGACCGCACCCACGATCATGCCGGTGATCAGGGTCGTGCGGGTCGAAAGCCGCGTCGCCAGCCGCTCGCCGATCTGCGTGCCGACCGCGATGGCGATGGAGGGCACGAGGAAGGCCCATCCGGTCTGGAGCGCGGTCAACCCCTGCACGTTCTGGAACAGGACGGTCAGGAAGTAGGGCAGCGCGCCGAAGGTGCCCATGTAAAGGAAGGTGATCGTCATCCCCGCCACAAGGCTGCGGTTCCTGAACAGGCGTAGCGGCATGAGCGGGTCGCGGCTGCGCGCCTCGATCACCGCGAAGGCGATGAGGAAGACCGCTGCGAGGATGAGCGCCCAGACGACGCTGGTTGCACCCCAGCCGATTTCTGGTCCTTCGACCAGCGCGAAGACCAGCGCCGTCGCGCCAATCGTGACGGTCAGCGCGCCCGGCAGGTCGAAGCTGCGCTTCTCATGCCGCTTGGGATCGCGCGGAATGACGAAGAAGGCCGCAATGATAGCGATGCCCGCCAGCACCACATTGACGTAGAAGACGGCGGGCCAGCCCCATGCGGCGGTCAGGAACCCGCCCGCCAGCGCACCGATGCTGAGCCCGCTCGCCCCCGCGCCGCCCCAGACGGCCAGCGCCCGGTTGCGTTCCGGTCCCTCGGCGAACAGGCGGTTGAGGAGCGAGAGCGTTGCCGGGAACAGGAAGGCCGCGCCGATACCCTGCACCGCGCGCGCCGCGACGATGACGGCGGGTGACGTCGCCAGACCGCCCGCGAGGGAGGACAGCGCATAGAGCCAGAGCGCGAAGATGAACATGCGCCGCTGCCCGATCAGGTCGGCGGCCCGTCCGCCGAACAGCAGGAAGCCGCCGCAGAACACCATATAGGCGCTGACAACCCATTGCAGGGTTTGCCCGGAGAAGCCGAGGCCCGCGCCGATTTCCGGCAGGGCGACGAAGACGATGTTGATGTCCAGCGAATAGATGAGCTGGGCGAAGGCGAGCAGCGCGAGCGCCCGTCCTGTGCCGGAAGCCGGGGTGGTCATGTCAAACTCCGTGATTCTTTGTTGTTCGACAAAGAATGCAGGCTTGCGTGGGAGGGTCAAGCGGATTATTTATCGACCGACCAAGAATGGAGGAAGCGATGGCGGGGCGTCCACGCGAATTCGACCGGGATGCAGCCTTGGCCAAGGCGCGCGATGCCTTCTGGTCGCGCGGCTATGAAGGCGTGTCGATGGCCGATCTGGTGGAGGTGCTGGGGCTCGCCTCGGCGCGCATCTACGCGGCCTTCGGCTCGAAGGAGCGGCTGTTTCAAGAGGCGGTGGCGCTTTACGACGAAGGCGAAGGCGGTTTCGCCACACGGGCGCTGGCCGAGGAGCCGACGGCGGCGCGCGCCATCGAACGGAGCCTGCGCGAGGCGGTCGAGACCTACACCCGCAAGGACCGGCCGCAGGGCTGCATGGTGGTCTCGGCCGCGACCAACTGCACCGCCGGGAACGATGGCGTGCGGGAGTTCCTGGCCGACTACCGCCGCCGCCGCACCGCCTCGCTGGTCGAACGGCTGGAGCGGGCGGTGGCGGAGGGCGAGCTGCGGCCCGATACGGATGCGCAGCTGCTCGGCGACTACTACGCCACGGTCCTGCACGGCCTTTCCGTGCAGGCGCGCGATGGTGTCCCGCGGGAGCGGCTGCTGGCCATGATCCCCACCGCTTTACTCGCGATCCGGGCGGTTGCAGCGTGAGGTTCTGATACGGAGTGGTCAGGTCGGCCGATCCTCTCAAAGAGCCTCCAACGTCAACCTGGCCGTCAGTGCGGACGATGCCGGATTCTGTCCCGTAACCAGCCGCCCATCGACGACGGCGAAGGGCTGGAAGTCGGCAGCATTTTCGTAACGGCCACCCAGTTCGCGCAGGCGGGTTTCCAGAAGGAATGGAACGGCCGTGTCCAAGCCAGCCGCGCGTTCCTCGCTGTCGGAAAAGCCTGTGACGCGGCGACCGCTCACCAGCGGCGCGCCGGTTTCATCCCTGGCGTTCACCAGACCAGCTGGACCGTGACATACAGCAGCCACAACCTTGCCGTTCGCCCATGCCTTGCCGAGCAGCGCGGCCAGTTCCATGCTTTCGGGCAAATCCCACATCGTGCCGTGACCGCCGGGCAGGAATACTGCGTCATATGGCGTAGCGTCGATGGAGGAGACCGCAACGGTATCGTTCAGCGCCTTGATGGCGGCTTCATCACCGAGAAAGCGATCTACGCTCGCCTCGTTCTCGCCCTTTGCCCTGCGGGAGCGGGGATCAATCGGTGCCGGACCGCCCTTGATCGAAGCGAGTGTGACGGACGCGCCCGCGTCGATGAACGCAAAGTAGGGTGTGGCCAGTTCCTCGAACCACAGGCCGGTCGCCTTGTCGCTATCGCCCATGGTGCTGGCGGAGGTGAGGACCATCAGGATGTTGGTCTTCTTGGTGTCTTCGGTCATATGCTTGCTCCTTGTGACCGGCGGAGCATGTCTGATCGAAGCCAGCGACAGAAATCATTCCTTGCGCTATCAGTCATAGATATTCCTATGGTTGAGGCAGCATGAATCACCTGATCTATCTGCGCACCTTCCTCGACACCTACCGTGCCGGATCGCTGACACGCGCTGCGCAGCGGCTCGGTATTACCCAGCCCGCCGCCTCCGCGCATATCGCGTCGCTGGAGAATTTGCTGGGCAAGCCGCTTTTCATCCGGCAGGCGCGCGGAGTCGCGCCGACGCCAGCGGCGGACGATCTCGCCCGGTCCATCGCCATGAATCTCGACGGGATCGAGGCGACCATGGTTGCCGCTCAGGCGCGGTCCGCCCACCTGAGCGGCACGGTGCATCTGATCGGGCCGGCCGAATATCTTTCGATGCGCGTGGCGCCTGCGCTCGTGCCGCTGATCGCGGAAGGCTTGCAGCTGCGCATCCAGACCGGAAATCGCGAGCGCATATATGCCGCGCTGGACGAAGGCCACGCCGATCTGGCGGTCACGGCCTCGCCGCCGGAAGGCAAGACCCACGGCTTCGCGGAGTTGGGCCGGGAACGGCTGTTGCTTGTCGCCGCGCCTGCCATTGCGGAGCGTGCCAAGGCCAGAACCGTGACGGATGCGTTCCTCTGCGGCATGCCCTGCATCGCCTATGACGAGAATCTGCCGCTGCTGCGCGAGTTCTTTCAGCAGGTATTTGACAAGGTGCCGGACATACAGGCCGTCGCGACCGCGCCGGATCTGCGTATCCTTATAGAGATGGCCAAGGCCGGTGCAGGCTGGACGGTGTTGCCGGACTACCTTTGCGCCGATGCTCTTGCGTCCGGGCAACTCGTTGAACTGCCAACCCCGAAAGAGCCCCCGGTCAATGCCCTCTATCTCGCCTGGAGCAAGGGTGCGCTGCGGCATCCGCGTGTCGTCCATGTGCGTGATTTTCTTCTTCGCCACCGGGAAGCATCCCCGGTAGCGAAGCCTTGATCAGGCAGGGCGGACGGGTGCCGGCCCCGCGAAGCCCTGATCGATCTGCTGGCTATTTGCGCCAGTCCTATTCATATACCGCGTTTCTGATCGCGGTCGGAAACGCCCCGGCCATGCCCGCGAAGGCGGTGTTGGTGAGGGCGACGACGGTCAGGCCGTTCTGCGGGTCGATGAACCAGGAATGGCCATAGGCGCCGCCCCATTGCAGCGTGCCGGTGGCCTGTGGCGTGCCGGTCGGGGCGGGATCGGTCAGCACCGCCCAGCCATAGCCGAAGCCCCAGCCGGGGCCCTGGGTTTGTGCCTGCGGGCCGACCTGATCGCGGGTCATCGTTGCCACGGTTTCGGGCTTCAGGATCGGTGCGCCGCCGGTGCGGATCGCTTCCAGAAACCGCAGGAGATCATCCGCCGTCCCCACCATGCCCGCGCCGCCCGAGGGGTAGGAGGTGGGGTCAAGGATGCGCGATGGCGCGAAGACCGTATCCAGCCCCATCAGTGGAACGGCGATGCCATCTGTCATCCGCCGGGGCTCCGGGGTGGCATCGGCATAGGCGGCCACGAGGCGCGAGGGATCGCGGACGGTGAAACCGGTGTCCGTGATCCCCAGCGGCGCGGTCACCTTGTCGCGGACGATATCGGGCAGGCTGCGGCCTTCGGCCTGTTCCAGAACGCCGCCCAGAACGTCGATCCCCAGCGAATAGCGCCAGCCTTCGCCGGGGGTGAAGTACAGCGGGGCCGCCGAAAGACGGGCGAGGTTTTCATCCAGCGACAACCCCGGCTGGTCCATCCCGTCCGAGACGTTCAGCCGGTGATACGGCCCATCAGCCGGTTCCAGAAAGCTGTAGCCCAGCCCGGAAGTATGCGTCAGCAACTGGTGGATGGTGATGTCGGGCCGTGTGCCATCAGGCAGGGCGGGGCGGAAATCCGGCAGCCATCGCGTGACCGGGGCGTTCAGGTCCAGCCGGCCTTCCTCGGCCAGCCGCATCGCCGCCGCCGTGACGAAGGGTTTGGAGACGGAGGCAAGGCGGAAGATCGCATCTTCCTGCATCGGGGCGCCCGCCTCGCGGTCGGCAAGGCCAGCAGCGCGGCGATAGATGATCTCGCCATCCTTCGCGACGAGGACGACGGTGCCGACGATCCGCTTTTCGGCAATCGCGGTGTCGATGACGGCGTTCAGTCGGGCCTCAAGCGGCGCTTCGGCAAGGGCGGTGGTGGCGGCAACGGCAAGGGCCGCCGCGAGAACGGGGATGCGCATGTCCGGGGAATCCTCTATATATGGAGTGACCATTCCTGAATAATCCAATCGCCGAGGTATTTCCAGAGTGAACGTTATGAAAAATAACACACCCCGTCCGCGCGGTCGTCCCCGTGCCTTTGACCGGGATGAAGCGCTGGCGAAAGCCGCAGAAACCTTCTGGCGGCTGGGGTATGAGGGCGCGTCGATCGCCGATCTGACGGCGGCGATGGGGATCACGCCGCAAAGCCTCTATGCGGCGTTTTCGTCGAAGGCCGACCTCTACCGCGAGGCGCTGGCCTGGTATCAGGTGCATATCGGCGCCTGGGCGGTCGAAGCGCTTGCGGATCCGGATGTGGGGGCCGCGCTGACCCGCCTGCTGCGGGATGCGGCGCGGGAATTCACCCGGCCAGATCATCCGCATGGCTGCATGGTCTCGACCGCCGTGCTGACCTGCGCGGTCGAAAATGCGCCGGTGGCCCGCCACGTGTCGGGGCTGCGCGAGGCGACGATCGGCATCATCCGGGCGCGGATCGAACGGGGGATCGCCGAGGGGCAGTTCCGGCCCGACACCGATGCCGGGGCGCTGGCCCGGTTCGTCGGGGCGATGATCCAGGGCATGTCGGTTCAGGCGCAGGACGGCGCGTCCGAGGGCGCACTGGCGGCGCTGGCCGAACATGCGATTGCCGAGATCGCGCGCCGCCGGATGGAGAATCCGGACCGCTTGCCGCACCCGGCCAAGGGATTTATATAACCCGCATTATGGAAAGGAACGCCATGGCGCCGCGCGGCCGTCCCCGCAGCTTTGATCGCGAAAAGGCGCTGGAGCGCCTGATGGAGGTGTTCTGGTCGAAGGGCTATGAGGGCACGCAGGTCAGCGATCTGACCGCGGCGCTCAACATCGGCCCGCCGAGTTTCTATGCGGCTTTCGGCTCGAAGGAGGCGGCGTTTCTGGAGGCGGTGGATCTTTATATCGCCACGGTGGGCGCGGGGCCGATGCGGGCGCTGGCAGAGGCCCCGACGGCGCGGGAGGGCATTCGCGCGATGCTGCGGGGCAGTATCGACGTGGCGCTGACGGCCAAGCCCGGCGGCTGCATGCTGATCCTTGGCGCGGCGCATGGCGGGCCAGCGCGCAACTGTCTGATGGCCGCGCGCCGGGAGACGGTGGAGCATATCCGCGCGCGGCTGCGCCGGGGGATTGCGGAGGGGGAACTGCCCGCAGGCCCTGATCTCGCGGCCTTCTACCACGGCGTCATGCAGGCGATTTCGCATCAGGCGCGCGACGGAGCCACGCGCCCGGAACTGGAGGCGCTGATCGAACCGGCGATGGCCGCGCTCGCCTGACGCCTGCCATAACTCAACCGCGCCGGTGCAGGGCAAAGCCTGACGTGCCCGGCGCCTCAAGCCCCGGCTTGAGCTGCATCGTCGGGATCACATAGTCGCCGCCGTTCTGCTTCCGGTAGGGGATCGGGGCTGTCGTTTCGACGTCCCGCATCCGCTGGCGCAGGGCCTCCGCCGCCGCCTCGAAACGGGCGTCGTCGAAGCGGTCCGTGCTGTAGGTCACGAAGGATGGCAGAACGTCAAAGCCCGGATAATACAGGATATTATGGGTGATCGGGAACAGCAGGTCGTCGATCGGGCCGTTCACGCCGCGCGGCGAATAGTGTTCCTCCCAACCGCCTGCCGTCACGATCAGCATCGCGCGCTTGCCCGCCAGCGTGCCTTCGCCGAAACGGTCGCCCCACCGTGTGTCGCTATGCTCGCCGACACCATAGGCGAAGCCGTAGGCATAGACCCGATCGACCCAGCCCTTGAGGATCGCGGGCATCGCATACCACCACAGCGGGAAATGCAGGATCAGGAGATCGGCCCAGAGCAGCTTGTCGATCTCGGCCTTGACGTCATCGGTGAGCGTGCCGGTCGCGAAGGCGTGTTTCGATGCCGCGGCAGGCATCAGCCGGTCCTCGGTCAGGGCGGGGAAATCCGCGCGATCCACCTGCGCCTTCCAGTTCATGGCGTAGAGGTCCGAGACCCGGACCTCATGCCCGGCGGTTTCAAGCTCCCGGATCGCCACGTCGCGCAGCGCGGCGGACAGGGAGTGCGGTTCGGGATGGGCGAAGACGATGAGAACCTTCATGGGATGCACCTTTGTGATTGCGTCGCACAATCTAGGCGCGGAGCGATTGATCCGGTATCCTTGCAAAGCGGATAGGATAGTGCCGGAAAATGGATCAATCGAACGTCACGCTGGAACGGATGCGCAGCTTTGTCCGGGTTGCCGAACGCGGGAACCTCTCGGCTGTCGCGCGGGAGATGAACATCGGCCAGTCCAGCATCACCCGGCATCTGCGGGAGTTGGAAAGCGCCCTGGGCGTCGCGCTGCTGAGCCGGACCACGCGGCGCGTCACGCTGACCGAGGAGGGCCGCCGCTACTACGCCCATGCCGTGCAGATCCTGCGGCTTGTCGAGCAGGCGGGCGAGGAACTGCGCAGCGATGCGGCGGGTACGGTGCGGGTGTCCTGCACGGCGGCGCTTGGCGTGCGGCATGTCGCGCGGTTGATCTTTGCCTTTCAGGACCGCCATCCGGGGATCTCGGTCGATCTGAGCCTGACCGACGAACGGATCGACCTGGTGCGGGAGGGCGTGGACATCGCGCTGCGGCTCGGCCCGCTGGCCGACAGTTCGCTGAAGCTGCGGCCTTTGGGGGTGAGCCGGCGCGTTCTTGTTGCTGCGCCCGGCTATCTGGCGCGGCATGGGCGGCCAAAGGTGCCCGGGGATCTGGCGCGGCTCGACGCGATCCGGATGTCGAATATCGCCGGGGCGGATGTGCTGGTGCTGACCGGCCCGGAGGTGGTGCGCGTGCCCGTCACCGGGCGGCTGCGCGTCGATCACGGCCTTGCCGCGCTGGAGGCCTGTCTGGCCGGGCGCGGCTTCGCCCCCGCGCATCTGTGGCTGGTGGACGACCTGCTGGCCGACGGGCGGCTGGAGGTGATCCTGCCCGGTTACACCCCGCCGCCCGTGGCGCTGAACATGCTGATCGTCCCGGAACGGGCCGGGGTCGCGCGGATCCGGCTGCTGGTGGATTTCCTCGCGCGGGAGATGCGGGGCGTGCCCGGGATCGGGGGACCGCCCCTTACGACACGATAAGCCTTTCGGTGGCATACCAAAGCTGCGAGCGCTTCAGGTCGACGAAGCGCCGCTCATCCTCCATCACCAGGCGCAGGGCTTCGGCGCCTTCCGGCGTGGTTCTTGCCGCAAGATGCGCGTCGAGATCGTCCCACCACAGTTCCGCGCAGCCATCGAAGTCGACAGGCTCGGTGCCGCGTCCGCGCTCCAGGGCCGCCTGCACCGCGGTATCGGCCAGGGGGACGGACTGGACATAGCGCCGGATGCGCAATGCGCCCTGATATTTGCGGATGAGCGCCGCGTGTTCTTCCCGCCAGTGCATGTCGAACGCCGCGCGGCTAAGCCCGGGGAGGCGCCGGACACAGGAGATCATTTTCAGCATGGATTGTTTCCTTTGCATTTCGCGATGTCGCAGCCTACGCCTTGACAGCACTGTCAGGGTCAAGGGCATTTCATGAAGATCGGAGAACTGGCGCGACGGACAGGACTCAGTGAACGGATGCTGCGTTACTATGAGGATGAGGGCCTGCTGAAACCGGATCGGACGGCGGCCGGATATCGCGACTATTCCGAGGCGGATGTTGCGGTGGTGGAGCGGATCGCTCTGCTGAACGGGGCGGGGTTGCGGCTGAAAAGCATCGTCGGTCTGTTGCGATGCGCCATGCCCGGGGCGGGCGAACAGCCCTGCCCGGCGCTGCGAGACAGCGTTCTGGCCAAGATGGATGAGTTGGATCGGCAGATCGCGGACCTGAAGACGTGCCGCAGGATTCTGGCCGCTATCGTGAAGCCGGAGGGCGAACCGCATCGGTAGGGGCCGGTTCCGTCATGGCCGCAGCAGGATCTTGCCGGGGCTGTGGCCGGCGCGGACCCGTTCGAGAGCGGTGGCGGCTTCCGCCAGGGGCAGGATTTCGGCGATCCGAACGTGCAGCAACCCGCGCGCCGCGAGGTGGGTGGCCTGCTGCAATTCATCCTCGGGGTGCCGGACCCAGGGGATGCCTGCCGCCCGGGAATGTTCATCGCCCCATGCGGTGACGGCGCGGCCCGGCCGCAGGGCCACCGTCGCAGCCACCGAAGCGGCCCCGCCCACGGCATCGGCGCTGGCTGTGACCGGGCCGAGCTTGCGGATGGCGCCGATCATGTCGCCCCGATAATCCACCGGCTCGGCACCCAAGCGCCGCAGATAGTCATGGTTGGCGGGTGATGCCGTGCCGATCACCCGCGCACCGCGCGCAATGGCGACCTGCACGGCGGCGGAACCAACCGCCCCCGCAGCGCCATGAACCAGCAGCGTGTCGTCCCCGGTGATGTCGAGGTAATTGACCAGGGAATACCCCGCCACCGCCGAGGACGGCAGCCCCGCCGCCTGTTCGATGCTGATTTCCGGCGGACGGGTGACGATCTGCCGCGCATCGACCGCCAGATATTGCCGGAAGGTGCCCGCGCGGCTGCCCGACGTCACCGGCAGGCGGGCGCGGCTGTCCACGATCACGGCCTGCCCGGTGGTGAAGGGCGCGCCTGCGCCAACGGCCTCGATGATCCCGGTGCTGGCCCAACCGGGCGTGCCGGGAAAGGGCGCGGGATCGTGCCGGAAAAACCCGGCGACGAGTTTCCAGTCGATCGGATTCACCCCGATCATCTCGTTGCGCACCAGCACCTGTCCCGGCGCGGGGGTGGGGATGGCCTCGTCCTCCCATCGCAGGACTTCGGGGCCACCATGTTCGTAATAGACGATTCGTTTGCTCATGGGGCGAGGCTACAGCCTTACACCAATGTCAGAGTCAAACGCTATCTGGGGCTGGCCTCGATGATCGCGCTCAGCGCGGTGACCGAGGCGCGCAGCGTCGCGATGCGGTCCAGAAGGGCCTTCCGCTCGGCCTCCAGTTCGGCGCGGAGGTCGGCGCAGGAAAGCCGAAGCCCGTCGCGGTGCTGCATCATGCAGGGCAGGATGCGTTCGATCTTCTGCGTGCTCAGGCCCGCCGCCAGCAGGGCCTGAATCCGCTGCACCCGGACGACATCGGCATCGCCATAAACACGGTAGCCGCTGGTCAGGCGCTCCGGGCGCAAAAGGTGCTGTTCCTCGTAATAGCGCAGCGAACGGATGCTGACGCCCGTCCGCCGCGACAGTTCACCGATCCGCATTGCCGCCATTCCCTGACATTCGTGTCAGAGAATAACGGTGATGATGCCGAACTGCAATTGATCGTGGTCTGGGTTGCTGCCCGTTGCTGCGGTCAGATCGTCTTTATCGCGCCGCCATCGACGATATATTCGTGACCCGTCATGCTGATCGCGCGCGGCGAGGCAAGAAAGGCCACGAGGGAGGCGACGTCCTCGGGTTCGACAAGCCGGCCAGACTGGATGCCCGAGGCGGTTGCGAGGCCGGCCAGAAGGTCGGCATGGGACAATCCCTGCGCCGCCGCAACCGCCCCGCCAAAGCCTTGGGGATCGGTCCACATCGCCGTGCGCGCCGGTCCGGGCGAGACCGTTACCGCCCGCACCCCCTGGCTTCCAAACTCCTCGGCCAGCGCCTTGCCATAAGCGGTCAGGGCGGCTTTTGCCGTCGTATAGGGGGTAGGCCCCGCCTGCGGCATCCGGCCACCGATCGAAGAGATGTTGATGACGACCCCGCGCCGCCGGACAAGGCCCGGCAGGGCGGCCTTGCATGTGCGAACCGCGGAATGGAAATTCACGTCGAACATCCGCTGCCAGACGCCATCGTCCAACTGATCGAAGCTGCGGAGGTCCGCGACATCCCCGCCGCCGACATTGTTGACCAGAATGTCGATGTCACCATGCGCTTCCATTGCGGCCCGGACGGCGCGCGCCGGTCCGTCGGCGGTGGCGAGGTCGGCGGTCAGCACCATTGCCCCGCTTTCCGCCAGTTCGGGCGATATGTTGCGCGCGACGCCGATCACCGTGGCGCCTTCGGCGATCAGGGCACGGGTGATCGCAAGGCCGATCCCTTTGCTGGCCCCCGTGACCAGCGCAATCCGATCCGTTAGAAACAGGTCCATACTACTCTCCTGACACAAGAATCATGCACATACATGACGCGAATATATGGCTAATTGCAACATTCATGCTCCACTTACGGGGGCAACCGAACCGATGGCAGGGAACGCGCGTCCTCTGAGGGCGGATGCGGAACGCTCCGTCCGCGCGATTCTCGAAGCGGCGGAGCGTGTTCTGCGCGCTGATCCCGCTGCCAGTCTTGCGCAGATCGCGGAGGCGGCGGGCGTCGCCCGCACGACCATTCACCGCCGCTTCTCCAGCCGCGAAGCCTTGCTGGACGCGCTTCGGGCATGGTCGGTCGGGCAGTTCAACGCGGCGGTGGACGATGCCCGCCCCGAGGCGTCGCCGCCGATGGTGGCGCTCTATCAGCTTACCCTCAACATCCTGCGGGCGAAGATTGCCTGGTCCTATGGCATGGCGCAGGCGGAGAGGGCCGGGCCTGCGGTTCCCGAAATGCTTGCCGCCGTCACGGGCCGGTGCGAAAAGCTGTTCGAGCGCATGCAGGCGGCCGGGCTGATTACGGAAAACGCTGATCTGCATTGGGCGCTGCGGGTTTACCGCGCGCTGATCGCCGAGACGCTGCATGGTGAGAAGGCTTCCGGCGATGCAGATGCCGATGTGTTGGCAACCCGGATCGTGGCGACGCTGATGCAAGGGATTGGCACGGAAGCGGCCCGCCTTTAACAGCGGCCCGCCTCAGCGCCACAGTCGCAACTGGCTCTCCGATTGCAGCCCGTGGCCGCGCGTCAGAACCCTTCCAACGCGATCTTGCCCCGGGCCTTGCCGGATTCGATGAAGGCATGGGCGCGTTTGAGGGTTGCGGCATTGATCGGGCCGAGGGTTTCCGTAAGCGTGGTGCGGAGCGTGCCCTGATCGACCAGGCGCGCGACCTCGTTCAGCAGCGCGCCCTGTTCGGCCATGTCGGCGGTGCCGAACATGGAGCGGGTGAACATCATCTCCCAATGCACGGACACGCTTTTGCGCTTGAACGGCGTGATGTCGAGGGTGGGCAGGTCGTCGATCAGTGCGAGGCGGCCTTGCGGCGCGATCAGGTCCACGATTTCCGGCAGGTAATGGTCGCTGTGGGTGGTGGAGAACACGAACCCCGGCGCACCGAGGCCGAGCGCCGCGACCTGCGGAGCCAGCGGCTGCGTGTGGTCCACGACATGATCCGCGCCAAGCGCGCGGACCCAGGCATTCGTTTCCGGCCGCGAGGCGGTGGCGATCACGGTCAGGCCCGCCATCCGGGCAAGCTGGATGGCGATAGAGCCGACGCCGCCCGCCCCGCCGATGATCAGCACCGCATGCGCGGCCCCGGGAACGGCGCGCTTCACGTCCAGCCGGTCGAACAGCGACTCCCATGCCGTGATCGCGGTCAGCGGCAGCGCCGCCGCTTCGGCCCAGCCGAGGGACGCGGGTTTGTGCCCGGTGATGCGTTCGTCCACCAGTTGGAATTCGGCATAGCTGCCGGGGCGGATGATCGAACCCGCGTAGAACACTTCGTCGCCGGGTTTGAACAGGGTGGCCTCCGGCCCGGCCTCAACCACGATCCCGGCGGCGTCCCAGCCCAGCACACGCCAGCCCTCCGGCTGGACATTCGCGCGGACCTTCACATCCACCGGATTGACGGAAATCGCCTTGATCTGAACCAGCAGGTCGCGCCCCGCAGGCGCCGGGCGCGGCAGGTCGATGTCCACCAGCGAATTGTCATCCGTGATGGGAAGCGGGGTCTTGTAGCCAATGGCGCGCATCTTTGTCTCCTGTCGATGTTTCGCAACAGGTGACGCGGCGGCGCATTTTGCGCAAGAACGCACATGAATTGCACATAGTGTTGAAAAGGATACTGTGGATCAGCCGCGCCGCCAGGATCCGTGGGGCAATTCGACATCGCGCTGCGCCTGTGCCAGCGCGGCGGCCAGCCCGGCACGATCCAGGGGGATGCAATAGGCGGGCTTTGCCCGCTCGAACCGCCAACTGTCGGCCAGCGAACCGGCGTCCAGCGTATCGAAGCCGAACTGATCCTGAAGCGCCGCGACGATACGTTTCGCCTCCGCGTCATCGCCCGCAATCGGCAGGGCACGGCGGCCCGCCAAAGGCGCGGGCGTATCAAAGTCCGTCGCCAGGATGGCATTGAACGCCTTCACCACCCGGGACCGGGGAAAATGCGCGGCCACCAGGGCGCTTGTGGTGGTCTCGTGCCGGTCGAGCGCGGCGATCCGGCCATCGCGGTCGGGATAGTAATTGTTGGTATCCACGATGATTTTCCCGGCCAGAGGCGCCGGGTCGATCTGAAACAGATGGGTGAAGGGCACGGTGACCACGACGACCTCGCCAAAGCGCGCGGCCTGTGCGGCGGTGGCGACGGCACAGCCGATCCGCTGGCCGAGTTCCGTCAACGTCTCCGGGCCGCGCGAATTGCTGATCGTGACCTGATGCCCGGCGCGAACCGCGAGCCGGGCGAGCGCCTGACCGATATGTCCTGCGCCGATGATGCCGATCTTCATGGTGATCTTCCTATCCGGTAGCGGATTGTCTAGTATGTCCGAAAATATCTGTAGTCCCGAAAAGGATACCACTGCAATGCCCCGCCCGCCGCATGACCGTTTCGATTGCAGCCCCGGATGCCCGGTCGAGGCGACGCTTGCGCTGATCGGTGGCAAGTGGAAGGGCGTGGTGCTGTGGCACCTGCTGCAAGGCACGCTGCGCTTCAACGAAATCCGCCGCCAATTGCCGAACATCACGCAACGGATGCTGACCAACCAGTTGCGCGAACTGGAAACGGACGGCTTCGTGATCCGCAAGGTCTACCCGGAAGTGCCGCCGAAGGTGGAATACAGCCTGTCCGCGCGGGGCCGGAGCCTTGAGCCGGTGATCCTCGCGCTGAAGGCCTGGGGTGAGGCGCACGTCGAAAGGGTGGGATGAGCGCGGGGCGGGGCCCCGCGCGGATGAACCGCTCAGATACTGCCCGCGCGTTCGATGACCAGAACGCGGACGGCGCCGATGGGGTGGGCGACATGCGCATCGCCTTCGGTGGCGTGAAAGATGTCGCCCGGAAGCAGCCGGTGAACCACCACGGCCCCGTTTTCGCGCGCGTGCATGTCGACCGCGCCGTCCAGCACGACAAAGACTTCCGGCCCATCGTTGACGTGCCACTTGTAGGGCTGATCGGTCCAATGCAGGCGAACGGTGGTTTCCCCCGAAAACCGTTCGATCTCCATTGCCTCCCACGCCCGGCTGCCTGAAAAGTCCTGCGGTGAAATCTTGCGCATCCGTGCCTCCTGTGTTGAGGCGATCAGAGCAGAAAGCCCCGCCGGGGTCACCTTGCGCAGCGCTGTGAAACGCCTGCCAAACGTCGGGAGTAGCATGGACATCGACCGCACCAACAAACGCATCCTGGCCCTGCTCGAAGCCGATGGCCGCAGGAGCGCGGCGGCGATCGGCCGCGACATCGGCCTGTCCCGGCCCGCGGTTCAGGAGCGGATCGCCGCGATGGAGCGGGCAGGCATCATTCAGGGCTATCGCGCCGTGATCGCCGGGCCGGGGCTGGTGCAGGCCGTCCTGTTCGTCCAGATCGCGGTGCGCCCCTGTGACACCGCCCTGCGCTGGATCCAGTCGCTGGAGGGGGTGGCTTCGGTGATGTCGCTCGCCGGAGAGGTGGATGCGCTGGTCTCGGTGGCCGTGCCGACGATGGCGGATATTTCGGTGCTGAACGACAGGATCACGGGCTCGCCGCTGATCCTGTCGGTGCGGAGTCAGGCCGTGCTGCGGCGCTATGGCGACCATGAGGCGGAGCGGCCGGGCAGACAATGACACCGGCCGGTATTGGCCCTTCGGTTTTCGGGCGCGGGGCCGGATCGCGGCCTCAACCCTGATGTTCTGACCAGCGCGCGGATGTGACCATGTGATAATATATGTGATTATATGTTGACATGTGAGAGGCTCATAATCAAAACTTCACAAAGTTTCATGTGGAGGAATCATGGAGCATTCAGCATATCGGGTTTGCGTCATCGGCCTTGGCTCTATGGGCTTTGGTGCCGCAATGTCCTGTATTCGCGCAAAACTTGATACTTTCGGCGTTGACCTTGATCCGCAACACTGTGCGGACCTGCGGGCTGCGGGCGCCATTGCCGCCGGGCCGGTATGTGAAAATCCGGAAGATCTGGATGCCGTTCTGTTACTTCTTGTGAATTCGGCGCAATGCCGGGCGGTGTTGTTTGGCCCGAACGGCCTTGCCCCCCGGCTGAAGCCCGGCACGGCGGTCATGGTCTCCTCGACGATTTCGGTCGCCGATGCGCGGGAGATCGCGGCGGAGCTGTCGGGCTATGGGCTCGAAGTGCTGGACGCGCCGGTTTCGGGCGGCGCGGCCAAGGCCGATGCGGGCGAGATGACGGTCATGGCGGCGGGCAGCCGCGCGGCCTTCGACAGGCTGCGGCCGGTGCTCGATGCGGTCGGGGGCAAGGTCTATGACCTCGGCGAGGAGATCGGCAAGGGCGCGACGGTCAAGATCATCCACCAGCTTCTGGCGGGTGTGCATATCGCCGTGGGGGCCGAGGCGATGGCGCTGGCCGCGCGGGCGGGGATTCCGCTCGATACGATGTATGACGTGGTGACCCATGCGGCGGGCAACAGCTGGATGTTCGAGAACCGCATGAAACATGTCGTCGATGGCGACTATACGCCGAAATCGGCGGTGGACATCTTCGTCAAGGATCTGCGGCTGGTGACGGAAACCGGGCTTGCGCTGAATTTTCCGCTGCCGCTGGCCACGACGGCCTATTCGATGTTCGCCAACGCCTCGAACGCGGGCTATGGCAAGGAAGACGATGCCGCGGTCATCAAGACCTTCGCGGGCATCGCGCTTCCCTGAGGAGGACACATGCTTCTGGGCGTGATCGCAGATGATTTCACCGGCGCGACGGATATTGCCGGTTTCCTTCAGGGCAACGGGCTGCGGACCCTGCAACTCAACGGCGTTCCGGCGGCGGATCTGGCGGTGGAGGCCGATGCGGTCGTCATCAGCCTGAAGAGCCGGTCCTGCCCACCCGCGGAGGCGGTGGCCGACAGCCTCGCCGCGCTCGACTGGCTGCGGGCGCGGGACTGTGCGCAGGTCTTCTTCAAATACTGCTCGACCTTCGACAGCACGCCGAAGGGCAATATCGGCCCGGTGACGGATGCGCTGCTCGATGCGCTTGGCGAGGATTTCACCGTGATCTGCCCGGTTCTGCCGGTCAATGGCCGCACGATCTACAACGGCTACCTGTTCGTGAACGACGTGCCGCTGAACGAATCCGGCATGCGGAACCATCCCGTTACGCCAATGACCGATGCCAATATCATGCGGGTGATGGAGGCGCAGTCGCGTGGCCGGGCGGGCAATGTGCCCAGCCGGATCCTCGACAAGGGGGTGGAGGCGGTGCGCTCGGCGCTGGACGCGCTGCGGGCGGCCGGGGTGCGCTATGCCGTTCTCGATGCGCTGAACGACCGTCATCTGGAGGTGATGGGGGCGGCGGTGCAGGGGATGCGGCTGGTCACCGGCGGCTCCGGGCTGGCCGATGGCATGGCGCGGCACTGGCGGACCGGGCGGACGGCGGCGGTCGAGCCGGTGGTCCGTGGCCCGGCGGTGGTGCTTTCGGGGTCGTGCTCGCAGATGACGAATGCGCAGGTCGCGGCCTATCGGGCCGAGGCGCCCGCGATGGCGGTGGATGTCGACCGCGCCATCACCGGCGATGCGGCGGCCTATGCCGACGACCTGACGCATTGGGTTCTGGCGCATCAGGGCGGGCTGGCGCCGCTGGTCTATGCGACGATGCCGCCCGACGCGCTTCGGCAGGTGCAGGACCGCCACGGCGCCGCGCGCGCCAGCGAACGGATCGAGCATCTGTTCGCCCTGCTCGCACAGCGGCTGGAGGCGGGCGGCGTCGTGCGCTTCATCGTCGCCGGGGGCGAGACCTCGGGTTCGGTGACGCAGGCGCTGGACATTCCGGGCTTTGCCATCGGCGCGCAGATTGCGCCGGGCGTGCCATGGGTGCGGGCGGTGGGCAAACCGCTGGCGCTCGCGCTGAAATCCGGGAATTTTGGGGCCGAGCGTTTCTTCTTCGACGCTCAGTCCGTTGCCGATGGGAGCCATTGAGATGCCGCGTTTTGCCGCGAACCTGTCCATGATGTTCACCGAAGTGCCCTTCATCGAGCGTTTCGGCCGGGCCGCCGCCGCCGGGTTCGAGGCGGTGGAATTTCTGTTCCCCTATGCCCATACGCCCGAAGAGGTCGCGGCGGAGGTAACGAAGCACGGGCTGACCGTCGCGCTGTTCAACATGCCGCCGGGCGACTGGGAGGCGGGTGAGCGCGGCATGGCCGCGATCCCGGGCCGCGAGGCGGAGTTCCGCGCCAATATCGACATCGCGCTGCGCTATGCGCAGGCGCTCGGCTGCAAGACGCTGCACGCCATGTCCGGGATCACCGGGGGGATGGACCGCGCCGCCTGCGAGGCGACCTTCGTCGAGAACTTCCGCCATGCCGCCGACCGTCTGGCCCCGCATGGCATCACCGTTCTGGTCGAGCCGATCAACAGCCGCAACATGCCGGGCTATTTCATCGCCCATCAGATGGATGCGCTGGCGCTGCTGGACCGGGTGGACCGGCCGAATGCGAAGGTACAGCTCGACCTTTACCATGCGCAGATCATGGACGGCGACCTGACCCGGCTGATCCAGAAGATGAAGGGCCGCTTCAGCCATGTGCAACTGGCCTCGGTGCCCGAACGCCATGAGCCGGACGAGGGCGAACTGAACTATCCGCACCTTTATGCCGTGCTGGATGCCGAAGGGTATGACGGCTGGATCGGCTGCGAATACAACCCGCGCGGTGTGACCGAGGACGGCCTCGGCTGGTTCGCGCCCTGGCGGTCCCGGCAATGATCCCGGCGGAGCGCCAGTCCCTGATCGTGCGCGCGCTGACCAACCGCGGGGTGGTCAGCATCACCGATCTGGCCGACCAGCTGGGCGTGTCGCACATGACGATCCGGCGCGACATCCGCGCGCTGGAGGAGCAGGGCCGGGCGACCTCGGTCGCGGGCGGGGCGCAACTGCCCGAACGGATCTTCAGCGAGCCGTCGCACCTGACCAAGGCCGCGCTGTTTCACGCGCAGAAGCGGGCGATCGGCCGGCTGGCGGCGGGCTTCGTGCAGCCCGGGATGGTGGTCTATCTCGATGCCGGCACGACGATCCTTGAGGTCGCGCATGGCCTGGCGGGGCGCGGAGACCTGACCATCGTCACCAATGATTTCGTCATCGCCGCCTTCATCGCACAGGAAACCTCCTGCCCGCTGTGGCACACCGGCGGCTTCGTCGAGCGCGAGAACCAGTCCTGCGTCGGCGAGGCCGCGGCCGAGGCGATCCGGCGGTTCAACTTCGACATCGCCTTCCTGTCCACCTCGTCCTTCGGGCCGCGCGGGGTCTCCACGCCGTCCGAAACCAAGGTCGCGGTCAAGCGTGCCGTGGCCGAAAGTGCGCACCAGCGCGTGCTGGTCACCGACAGCAGCAAATACGGCCGGATCGCCACCTTCCAGGCACTGCCGCTGAACATGCTGACGGCGGTCGTCACCGATCCCGCGCTGCCCGAAAGCGCGCATGACACCATCACCGAACGGGGGATCTCGCTGCATCTGGCCGAGGTTCCCGCTGTCTCGCCGGAGGAGAATCCAGAATGAAAATCGTCATCACCGGCGGCGCCGGTTTCCTGGGCAGCCGCCTGATCCGTGCCCTGCTGGCCGCGCGGGGGCAGAACGGCGTGCCGGAGTTCGACACCATCACCTCGGTCGATCTGGTGCCCTGTCCGGTCGCGGATGCGCGGGTGACCTCCGCCGTGGGGGACATCGCCAATCCGGCCTTCGCGGCCAGTGTGATCACACCGGGCACCGTCGCCGTCTATCACATGGCCGCCGTGCTCAGCGGCCAGTCCGAGGCCGAGTTCGACACCGGCATGCGCGTCAACCTCGACGGCACCCGCGCCCTGCTCGAAGCCGCGCGGGCGACGGGCGATGTGCCGCGCTTCGTCTTCAGCTCCTCGCTCGCGGTGTTCGGCGGCGAAATGCCGGAGGTCGTGCCGGAGACCTTGGCGCTAAAGCCGCAGTCCTCCTACGGCGCGGAAAAGGCGATCGGCGAGATGCTGGTGTGCGAATATTCCCGCAAGGGCTTCGTCGATGGCCGTGTCTGCCGCCTGCCGACGATCGTCGTGCGCCCGGGCAAGCCGAATTCGGCGGCCTCGTCCTTTGCCAGCGGCATCATCCGCGAACCGCTCGCCGGGATCCCCTCCAACAACCCGGTGCCGCCCGAAACCCGGATGTGGCTGTCCTCGCCCGATGCGGCGGTGGCGAACCTCGTGCATGCGGTGGCGGTGAGCGGGGACGCCATCGGCGCGGACCGGGTGCTGAACCTGCCGGGCCTGACCGTCACCGTGGCCGAGATGCTCGACAGTCTGGAACGGATCGCCGGGCCCGAGGTGCGCGCGCTGGTCGCGGCGGAGCCGGAACAGCGGGTGATCGACATCGTGTGTTCCTGGCCCGGCGCCTTCGACGTGACCCGCCCGCGCGCGCTCGGTTTCACCGCCGATGCCGATTTCGACGCCGTGGTGCGCCAGTACCGCGACGAATTCGCGCCGGGGGTCGGGGCATGACCGAAGCCGAACTGCGCACCCTTTTGGTCGAACTCGGGGCGAGCCTGTTCGCCCGGGGCTATTCGGTCGGCAGCGCGGGCAATATCAGCGTCCGGCTTGAGGACGGCTTCCTGATCACGCCGACGAATTCCTCGCTCGGGCGGCTGACGGCGGAGCGGATCAGTAAGCTGGACCGGAACTGGACCCATGTCGGCGGCGACAAACCGTCGAAAGAGGTGTTCATGCACCGCGCCGTGCTGACCGCGCGGCCCGAGGCGGGCGCGGTGGTGCATCTGCATTCCACCTATGCCACGGCGGTAAGCTGCCTCGACCTCGGCGAGGGTCGGCGCCCGATCGCGCCGCTGACGCCCTATTTCGTCATGCGCGTCGGTCGCCACCTGCCGGTCGTGCGCTACTACCGGCCGGGGGATCCGGCCATGGAGCAGGACATCCATGAAGCCGCGCTCGGCGCCCGCGCGCTGCTGCTCGCCAATCATGGCTCGGTCGTGTCGGGGAAGACCCTCACCGATGCCGTCTATGCGGCCGAGGAACTGGAAGAAAGCGCGAAGCTCGCCCTGATGCTGGAGGGCAAGGCCACGCGCGAACTGACGCCTGAGCAGATCGAGGAGCTGCTCAGCACCTTCAAGTAACCTTTTCAAGGGGGAGAGAGAATGACCACCACGCACACCGCTTCGGCGGTGCCGGATGCGCATGCCGATTTCACATATCGCAAGGTCGCGTTCCGCATCATGCCGATCCTGTTCGTCGGCTATATCATCGCCTATCTGGACCGGGTGAACGTCGGCTTCGCCAAGCTCCAGATGGCGGATCAACTGGGCTTCAGCGAGGCGGTCTATGGCCTCGGCGCGGGGCTGTTCTTCATCGGCTATTTCTTCTTCGAGGTGCCCAGCAACATCTTGCTGCACAAACTGGGCGCCCGGCTGTGGATCGCCCGGATCATGGTGACCTGGGGCATCCTGTCGGCGCTTTTCGTCTTCGTCGAGACGGAATGGCAGTTCTATGTGCTGCGCTTCCTGCTCGGCGCGGCGGAGGCGGGCTTCTACCCGGGGGTGATCCTCTATCTGACCTACTGGTTCCCCTCGCACCGGCGCGCGAAGATGTTCGCGCTGTTCCAGATGGGCAGCCCGGCGGCGGGGATCTTCGGCAACCCGCTTTCCGGCTGGATCATGGATGCGTTCCACGGCGTCGGATCGTGGCAGGGCTGGCAGTGGATGTTCCTGATCGAGGCGATCCCGGCGCTGGTTCTGGGCGTCATCATCCTGCTCTATCTGGACAATTCGGTGAAAGGCGCGAAATGGCTCAACGATGACGAGAAGGCGATGATCGCGCGCGACATCGCGGCCGATGGCGCGGGCAAGGCCGAACATCACTCGCTGCGCGAGTTGATCCGGATCCCGATGCTGTGGGTGATGGCGCTGATCTATTTCTGCTTCGTCATGGGCCAATATGGCCTGACCCTGTGGATGCCGACGCTGATCAAGGCTTCGGGCGTGCAGAGCAACCTGATGATCGGCCTGCTGGGCGCGATCCCGTTCATCTGCGCGATCGTCGCGATGGCGATCTTCAGCCGCAGCGCCGACCGCCACCGCGAGCGTCGCTGGCATCTGGTGGTGCCCGCGCTGATCGGGGCGGTGGGCTTCATCGTCGCGGCGACGGCATCGAGCACGACGGTCTCGATCATCTTCCTGTCGCTGGCGGCGGCGGGCGTGCTGTCCTGCGCCCCGCTGTTCTGGTCGCTGCCGACCGCCATCCTGAGCGGCGGCGCCGCGGCGGCGGGCATCGCCCTGATCAACTCGGTCGCCAATCTGGCGGGCTTCCTCAGTCCCTACATGATCGGCATCCTGCGCGACATCACCCATTCCTCGGCGATCGGGATGTATGTGCTGGCGGGGTTCCTGCTGGCGGGCGCGGCGATCGTGCTGCGCATTCCCGCCGGGACCGTCAACCGTTAAGACCTGCGACCGGGGGGCCACCTCCCGGTCGTGACACGGACCGGAAACCGTCACACCCGGCGGTAATGGACCGGTTTCGGCCTGTCCTCGCCGGGTCGGAATCGGCAGCCATACCCCGCGCCCAGATCAACCGGCCGTCTAGGTCGTAGGCGATAGGGGAGCGAGCTTCGCCACGCGATAGCTGCGGCGGTGCGGATAGCAGATCTACGGAGACGGCACGGAATCTCGGTTTCAAGATGCCGGCATTCGAGATGGACGCGATCCGGATGCTGTTTTGCGACCATATCCCGGCCCTGGGAACGGTGCAGTTTGTCAGGAATCGGGACATTTCGGATTTTCTCGACGCGCCGCTGATCCATACGCCATCCCTGAACGGAATGTCCCGCGCCGCGTGGGTCTTTCTCAACACCTGTCTGATTTCGCCGAGGATCGGCTCCGGCTTGGGCGGTTATTTCGACAGCGGTCGAGGCCGGAGGCTAATGCGTTCTATCTGTGCAGTCATGGTCGGGCTTCGGCCAATGCGCGATTGTTTGAGGATCGGAAAATGCTGCCTTGATTTTGCATCAGGCCCGGATTCGCTATTCCGTCGGAGCTTGCGCCCCAAATGACTTCAATGCGCAAACCCGGCGGAAGACCGCCGGGTTTGTTTGAGTTCCGCCTCAGCTACGCGGCTTGAGGTTTTCCGGATCGTAAAGCGGCGCATAGCCGACGCCCGCCACTTCGACCGGATAGGTTTCGTCGAAATAGGTGACGTTCAGCTTGCGGCCGACCTGACAATAGTCCCACGGCAGATAGGCCAGCATGATGTTCTTGCCGATCGTCGGGCCGAACGCCTGTGACGTCGTATAGGACCGGCGACCGAGCGCATCGACCAGAACCTCGCCGGTTTCCGGATCCATTACCGGCATCGTATTCACCGGATAGCGGGCGACCCCTTTGCTGTCGATATTGTCGGTCATCACCAGCGTGCAAAGCATCGCCGGCTGATGATCGCGGGCGCGGTATTCCAGATGCTTTGCCTTGCCACGGAAATCCGCCTCCTTGACCTTGGGGCGCGCCAGATCGGCCTCGTAAAGGTTGTATTGCGTGTGCAGATCGGCGTTCTGCAAGCGCAGGGATTTCTCCAGCCGCCGCGAATTGGCATAGGTTTCGACCCCCACCGCCATTACGCCCACGCCGCGCAGCGCATCCCAGACGGCCAGACCGTCGGCATAGGGCATATGCAGTTCCCACCCCTGTTCGCCGACATAGGAAATGCGGAATGCCATCACCTTCTTGCCCGCAATCTCGATGGTGCGGATCGCCGCAAAGGGGAAATTCGCGGCCTCAAGCCCTTCCGGATCCGCGACCACCTTTTTCAGGTTCTCCCGCGCATTCGGCCCCCAAATGCCGATGGTGGTGAAATCCTCGGTCACATCGGTGATGGTGACGTCCAGCCCCCGGTCCTGCGCCATCCGCTTCATATACATCAGGTCGCGCGGACCGGCATCGGCACCATTCACCAGACGGCAGCGGTCCTCCATCCGGAACACGGTAAAGTCGGCGCGGACATTGCCCTCGTCATCCAGCATATGGGTGTAGATGCCCTTGCCGATATTGCCATCCCCGCCGATCTTCGCCGCACAAAGATATTCCAGCAGCGCAACATGATCCGGACCGGAAATATCGGTCATGTGGAAATGCGACAGGTTGATGATGCCACAATCCGCACTCATCTCCAATTGCTCGGCATTGGACACGCGCCAGAAATGGCGATTGTCCCACTCCGCCGCGCGAACCGGAACCTGCGCCGCGTATTTCTCCAGCAGATGTTCATTGGCGGCATAGCCATGCGCCCGTTCCCAACCGCCCAATTCCATGAAATAGCCGCCCAATTCGACTTCGCGTTCGTAGAACGGCGAGCGGCGGATCCCCCGGCCATTGCCGAAGGGCTCGCGCGGGTGGACCGGCGGGTTGTAGATCTTGGCGGCGGTTTCGGTGCAGCGACCCCAGATGAAATCCTCGGTCAGTTGAAAGTCCTGGAACCGCGCATAGTCGATGCCGTGATGGTCGATATGGGTGCGCCCGTCGGTCATCCAGTCGGCGATCAGCTTGCCCATGCCCGGCGCGTCCTTGACCCAGATCGCCACCGCATACCACAGGCCCCGCAGCTTGCGGCTTTCGCCCATCGACGGCCCGCCATCGGTGGTGGTCTGCAACAGGCCGTTGAACGAATGGCTTTCGTTGAATCCCAGATCCGCCAGGATCGGCGTCAATTCAATCGCCTTTTCCAAAGGTTCGATCACGTCATCCAGAACCAGATCGCGCTGCGAAGGCGACAGTCGGGCCTGATCCTTTTCCAGAATGTCGCGCGGATGCACCAGACGGGGGTTCGTTTCGTAGTAATAGCCCCATTCCATCTGGCCGCCTTCGGTGGTGGCCGGATCGCCGGTGTCGCGCATATAGGCGGAGTTGCCCTGATCGCGCAGCAGCGGCCAGCCGATTTCCTTGCCGGTGCCCGCGAATTCGTCATAGGGACCGAAGAAGGTCAGCGGGTGATCGACCGGCATCACCGGCAGATCCTCGCCCGCCATTTCCGCGATCAGCCGCCCCCAGAGCCCGGCGCAAACCACGACATGATCCGCCATGATCGTGCCGCGGGTGGTCTTCACGCCCTTGATCCGGCCGTTTTCGATAATCAGCGACAGCGCCGGGGTATTGGCGAAGGCGCGCAGCCTGCCGGTCTTTTCGGCCGCATCCACCAGCTTGCCCGCCACGGTCTGCGAACGCGGAATGACCAGACCCGCATCCGGATCCCACATCGCGCCCTGAATCTGATCTTCCTCCAGCAGCGGGAATTTCGCCTTGGTCTCGGCGGGAGAAATCATCCGCACCCGAGTGCCGAAGGCGCGGCCGGAATCGCAGCGGCGCTTGAGCTCCTCCATCCGGCCATCATCGCCGACGCGCGCCACCTCAAGCCCGCCGACGCGCGCGTAATGGCCCATTTTTTCGTAGAAATCGACCGAGTAGAGCGTGGTCCAGGTGCTGAGCAGATCGTGGCTGGTGCAGTAGCAGAAATCCGAGGCATGACCCGTCGAGCCGATATCGGTCGGGATGCCGGATTTGTCGATACCGACGATATTGTCCCAGCCGCGCTCGATCAGGTGATGGGCGACCGAGGCGCCGACGATGCCGCCAAGGCCCACGATGACGACATCGGCGCGTTCAGGAAAGGATGACATGGCTGATCCCATTGGTTCGAGTGTTTGCGTCAGAGTAAACGCGAAACGGGCCGCTGCTGTAGCTCAACCGGCATTCACCGTGCGATCCGCGACCATTCCGCGCCCTGCGGAACGAAAATTGCCAGAGGTGCCGGGCGGCCAGCGGGATCATGATCGCCATCGGGCACCGCGGAAATGACCCGTGCCCTTTACGCCGCTCCGCCGAAATCGACATCCCCGACAAGGCGCTTTTCGCCGTCGCGGACCACCATGTGAACGGGGGAGCCCTGACCCCGTGTCGGCGCCGGGCGCTGGTCGTCGAGACGCCCGGGGAGTGGCGGTGGATCATGTCGCGTGCCGCATACCGCCCGGCATGACCGTCGGCCCGGGTCAGTTCTCCCCGCGCAACCCCGAGTACAATCGGCACGTTCCCTGAACCGGCGCCGGAACATGCGTCATATCCATCAGCGCACGGCCTCACACCGGTGCCGGTGGATTTCCTGTATGGGGTCGAAGTATACGTCGTATTCGAGCGTTTCTTGCCCCGCAAGCTGGTCTCGAACGTCGCGGTTCTGTCGGCTGGTGCGGAGCACCGGGTCGGTCTCAGGCGTATCGGGACAGGAACTTTGCGGCGAAGGATCGGCCAGAGCTTCATCGGGATCATCGGCCTCGGGCAGCCTTGCCTTTGGCCCGCGCGGAAAAGACGACCCGCCAAACCTGCGGATGGCAAGTCGCTGTGGTGGCGGCATAGCCTGCTGAGGCATATGATCCTCGCGGCGATATTGACGGGGCGGGCGGCAAAGAAAATCTCCAGGCGCCTTACCGCCCTCATGCGGGATATCCGCGATCCGCCGAGACGGAGGAAGGCCAGGAAAACGCCGCCAGAACCCCCACAAGCCCATCAGTGAGCGCATATGCAGCCGAAGCCTCCTCTGGCGATGACCGACCATGACCCACCCGCGAGGACTGGCTGGAGGCCCGCGAACGCGACATGACCCATCAACTCGACACGCTGCGTGTCGAGCGGCGGCAGATGCCTTGGGTCCGCATCGACAAGCCCTATCGCTTCATGGGGCCCGACGGCGAGGTAACGCTGGCCGACCTGTTCGGAACCCACAGCCAGCTCGCCGTCTATCACTTCATGCTGGCGCCGAGATCGGAGCATGTCTGCTCGGGCTACGCTTCGTCGCCGATCATATCGACGCCGCCCGGCGGCATTTCGCGCAGGCTGACCTGGCCTTCGCCGCCATCTCGCGCGCGCCGATCCGGCAGATCGAAGAGGTCCGCAGCGCATGGGCTGGCGCTTTCCCTGCCTGTCGTCGGAGAACAGTGATTTCACTACGACTTCGGCGTGTCCTTCACCGACGAGGACCGCGCCGCGGGCCGGGCGATCTACAATTACGGATCGGTGATCGAGAAGAGCCCCGACATGCACGGCGTCAGCCTCTTCGCGCGCGAGGACGGCTATATCTTCCTCAGCTATTCCACCGACCAGCGCAGCGTGGAACTGCTGATGGGCGCGTTCAACTGGCTGGACCTCCCTCCAAAGGGCCTGGGCGGAGCGGGGGGATGGGTTTTGTGGCGCATGGTGAAGGGCGCTATTGGGCGCTGTGCATTTCGCGGTAAGTTCCGGGCGAGATGCCGAAGCGTTTCTGGAACAGGCGCGGGAGCCTTGTGGTCGGGAGCAGACCCAGCTGCACGGCGGCCTGCTTCAAGGGCAGGCCGCGCGACAGCAGTATGCGGGCGGCGTCCAGCCGCAGGGTCTCGACGAACTGGCCGGTGGCGGCGGTGAACTTGCGGTGGAAGCTGCGCCCGGCGCGGGCGGCGAGGGTCGGCACGTCCAGCGGCGCGTGCGGGTTGGCCTAGATCCAGCCGATCAGATCCGCGAAGGGACTGTCGGCCCGCGCCTGCGCCGACAGCACCGGGCTGAACTGCGACTGGTTCCCCGGCCGGCGTGCGTAAGGCCCCAGCCGCTGCGCCACCTCGGCCACGATGCCCGCATCCAAGTCGCGGGTCACCATCGCCAGCGCGACGGTTGGGCGGATGGCCGACCTCTGGGAGCTGGAGGCGACTGTCGGGGGCAGAGGCCCGTGCCGCGGCGCGCCAGACCGTATCGGCCCCCATCGTCTCCGGGATTTTCACGCTCTGGCAGCAGACCCTGCCGCGCATCTCCGGCAAATCGAAGCTGGCCGAGGCCATGCGCTATGCCATCTCCCGCCGCGAGTTCTTCGAGCGCTTCCTCACCGATGGCCTGGTCGAACTGGACTCGAACATCGCCGAGCGCGCCATCAGACCCCAGACGATCACACGGAAGAACAACCTGTTCGCCGGGTCAGATGGTGGTGGCCGCACATGGGCAACCATCGCCCCCCTTCTGCAAACCTGCCGGATGAACAGCGTCGATCCGACCGCCTGGCTCACCCAGACCCTCACCCGCATCGCAAACCAATGGCCGGGCGCCAATCTCGACGCACTCATGCCCTGGAATTGCAGAACCTGAACGGGCGACGCTCCACGCCAACGATACGACAGGTTCGGCGCCACGCCATTGCGCCGCGCGACGACCGAAATGCGGGCGTGATCCTCCAGCGTCTCCTCGACGATCCGCAGCTTCTCCGCCACCCTCCAGCGGCGACGGCGGCCGCCGTCGGTGAATCTCTGCGTTAGCCATAAGCACATGCTCAGGCCTCCATCTTCTGGCCTGGGTGTCCGGTCGAAATGGGGGCCAGTTCCCTGCCAGCCGGTCGCTTTGCTATGCTTGCCTCATCGCGACACGGCCACCGCGGGGAAGGAGGAACCGGCATGAGCGATCCGACCGCCCTGTACCGCTGCGTTGCCTCGGGGCCGTCCTGGGGCTGGGCGCTCTCTCGGCGGCGGGGTTTGGCCGCCCGCATCCGTGGCGCTGGCCCCGCCGGTGCCGCAGGCGGAGACCGACGCCCTGCTCGCAGCGCTGAAGCCGAAGCGCCCCTCGCCATCGTCGGCCTCAACGATGCGACCGGGACCACCGATGACCTGCTCCTGAAACGCGCCGATGCGGTGTCGCTTGCCACCGGCCCCGGCCCGCTGCGGCTGTTTCCCGCGCTGACCGTGCAGCCCGACATGACCATCGCCGCCTTCGACGCAGCGCATTCCCGGGGCGCCGATCATGTGATCGTCCCCGCCATGAACCGGCGGTGACAGGCTGGCTGCAAGGCCAGGCCCGGAAGGGCGTGGTGATCCTTGGCCTTCGCGCTGACCCGGCCTTTCGCGGCGATGGTGCTTGCCAACCGGCTGGCCTTCTGGAACCATGAGGAACCGGGTATCGCCCGCGCGCCGGGCGTGGATGATGTCTCGCTGGCGCTGGTGGCCGATGCCTGGTCGCGGATCTGGCCCCCGACGGTGACGAGCCAGGCGGCACGGTCGAGACCCGGCACGGCATCCACATCATCCCCGACCACCGGGGTGCGGACGGACGGGAGGCGCGCCCCCACCTTCCCGATAGCCCGCCGAAGCCCTCGGCCGGACCCTTGCTGCGATCGCCGCGCGTTACGGCGCAAGGACCACCGATGTGGTGGCCATGCAACTGGAATATCCAAGGTAATCAAGGAGGAAACCATGCCCTGCACGATCCGGCTGCACCGCGTCATCGCGGCCCCGCCCGAAAAACTCTACCGCGCCTTCATCGAGCCCGACGCGGTGGCAAGCTGGCTGCCGCCCTGGGGCTTTCTCTGCACCGTCCACGAGCTGGAGGCAAAGGTCGGCGGCCGGCACCGGATGTCGTTTCGCAACTTCACCACCGGCCACAGCCATGCCTTCGGCGGCAGCTACCTCGAACTGATCCCGGGCCGGCGCCTCGTCTATACCGACCGCTTCGACGATCCCGATATGCCGGGCGAAATGACGGTCGCCGTGGATCTGAAACCGGTCTCGGTCGGCACCGAGCTCTTCATCGAGCAGAAGGGCGTGCCGGACCTGATCCCCGCTGACGCCTGCTATCTCGGCTGGCAGGAGTCGCTGCACAAGCTCGCGAAGCTGGTTCAGCCGGAGATCAAGTCCCAGGCGCAGGAGCCCGCCGATGCCCCTCCGCTATCACCGCATTCGCGCAATCCCCCGACCAGGGCCGGGGACATGCGCGTCCGCTGGGCGCTGGAAGAACCCGGCCAGCCCTACGCAGCTTCGCCGAGATGAAGCACCCACGCATCTGGCGTCGCATCCCCGCGGACAGATCCCGACCTGTGAACAAGGCGATCCGACCCTCTTCAAGGCCAGCGCCCCCGTGCCACACATCGCGCAAACCCGCGCCGACAAGCGAACGCGCGGAAGGTGATGCGAACCTTCCCCGCGATCAGCGCCAGATGCTTCTGGTCTGGAACCGGCTGATCCTTCCAGGCGACCGCTCGCTGGTGCTGGAGCACCTGCCCGGAGCGGCGATGCCGGGCCGGAGGATGGGGCCGGTCGTCGAGGACAGGCCAGGAAGGTAACGGCGGAACGCCCCGCGCCGCTCCCCCGTGATCCTGCCGCCCATGCCGAACTGATGGGCCGTGCAGGCCATGGCGGACAGCAAAGGATCGACGGCACGTTCATCGTCGGCGACCTGCTGATGGTCACGGTGCTGCGGCGGCCAGAGGGCAGCGACATACTGGAGGAATATCCCAACCTCTCAGCCTATATCGTCCGCGGCCAGGCGCGCCCCGCCTATCGGCGCGCCTTCGAGGCGCAACGGGCCGTGCTCAAGGTATCGCGGGGTTAAGCGGGCGCTTACGACAGGATCATGGCAGGGTGAAGCAACCGGAAAGAGAGACCTCGCAGCATGGCGAAATTCGTCTTCGGAATGAACCTGTCGCTGGACGGCTATGCCGATCACGATGCCTTCGCACCCGATCCGGTGTTGTTCTGGCACTGGACCGAGCAGGTGCGCGTCCCGGTCGGTAGCCTCTACGGCCGCCGCATCTGCGAGTTGATGCGCTATTGGGACGAGGACCGCCCCGACTGCACCTCTGCGGAACACGACTTCGCCGAAGCCTGGCGGCGGCCGCCGAAATGGGTGGTCTCACGCTCGCTGGCATCGGTCGGCCCCAATGCCGCGCTCATCTCGGACGGGATCGAGGCGACGATCCGGGGGGTTGAAGGCACAGCATAACGGAGAGATCAACGTCGCCGGGCCGAACCTGGCCCACAGCCTGACCGAATGGGGCTGATCTACGAATACCGGCTGTATTTCCACCCGGTGGTGCTTGGCCACGGCAAGCCCTTCTTCGCCGGCCCACGGCCCCGGTTGCGCCTGACCGCAAGCGACCGGATCGGCAAGAACGCGATCAGGCATATGTGCCCGCATAGGTCTTGCGGGCCTGCCTCGCACCGCTCGCTCACGGCCGCACAAGCTGCTTGCCGAGATTTGCGCCCCGGAACAGGTCGGAAAGCGCGGCGGGGGCAGTTTCAAGGCCATCGCTGATCGTTTCCTCGACGCGGATCTCCCCGGCGGCCCGCCAGCGCGACAGGAAGGCGAAGGCGGCGGGGAAAGTCTCGACGTGATCCAGGAAGATGAACCCCTCCATGCGCGCCCTGCGGAACGCAAGCTGCATGTAGTTGCGCGGTCCCTGCCCATAATCGCCATCGCGGTAACCCGAGGCGATGCTGCCGCACAGCACGATGCGGGCGCCAATGGCGATATGGTCCAGCGCGGCTTCCAGCGCCGGGCCGCCGGTATTGTCGAACACTACGTCGATGCCCTTTGGCGCATATTGCGCAAGCCGCGCCCGCATGTCGTCATGCCGATGGTCGATGCAGGCGTCGAGCCGCGCGACATCCCGCAGCCAGGCGCATTTCGCCGCCCCGCCCGCCGAGCCGATGACCCGGCATCCCAGCAGCCGCGCGATCTGACAGGCGATGGAGCCGACACCCCCCGCCGCGCCGGTCACGAAGACCGTTTCGCCCGCGCGGGGCCGTCCGATCCCGGTCAAGCCGATATAGGCGGACAGCCCGTTCACCCCGAAGACGTGCAGCATGTCCCTGGGCTCGATCCCGTCCGGCACCTTGTTGAGCCCGAACAGCCCCTCGCCGCCGACAATCGCATAGTCCTGCCAGCCGACCGGGCCGGCGACCCAGTCGCCCACCTTCAAATGCGGGGCGTCCGAGGCAACGACCTCGCCAACGCCGCTTCCCGACATGACCGCCCCAAGCCGTGCAGGCGAGGCATAGGGACCATCCGCATTCAACTAAGTCCGCTGCGTGGCATCAATCCCCAGCCAGCGCACCCGCACCAGGGCCTCACCCGGCTTCGGCACGGGTATCTCGCCGCGGCGCAATGCGAAACATTCGGGGCCGACATCGCCCTTGGGCCGGGCGACCAGCACGAGCTGTCGGTTGACGGTGTCAGCCATCGCCCGCATCCCGGTCAAACGCGTCTGCGGCGAAGCGGAGGGCATGGGTGCGGATGTCCTGCGACCAGCCCGCGATCAGCGCCTCGAAGCCCGGCCCGTTCCCGGCGTAAAGCGCCCGCGAGACCTCTTCATAGCCGGGAAGGTCGCCGGCCACGACCGACAGGAAACGGTCCGTCACCATCTGCGCCTGCCTGCGGCGGGCCGCGGGAGAGGCGCGGGCCTCGTCCACCAGCCGCCGCAACGTGCCCGAGGCCCCACCCGGCTGCTGCGCCAGCCATTCCCAATGCCGTGGCAGCAATGTGACCTCGCGGGCGGTCACACCCAGCTTTGGCCGCCCGCGCCCGGCTTCCGCAATGTTCGACGGTGCAAGCCGGGCCACGATCTCATCCTCACTGCCCCGCAGGTCCGGTTCAACCTGCCGGCCCGTGCTGTCATCGAAGATGAGTATCCCGGTCACGCCGTTCTTGCCTGCCCGGCTGACGGCCCGCGCAACGGTCTCTTGCGACCCCGCGGCAATG
This sequence comes from Paenirhodobacter sp., assembly GCF_047600745.1. Taxonomy (GTDB): domain Bacteria; phylum Pseudomonadota; class Alphaproteobacteria; order Rhodobacterales; family Rhodobacteraceae; genus Rhodobacter. The sequence goes on from NZ_JASGKI010000006.1 coordinate 316,888, forward strand.
CAGAGATGCCCGGCGAAGGCGGTCCAGTTTGGTGATGTCATGTCCGTCTCCTTGGATTCGCAGATATTTATACCCGGGCAAAATGTGGACATAAATATCACCCGGGTAAAATAAACGTCAACGCACCGGCCTTGGTCGATCACAGGGCAGACCTACCCGCCGCGATGGGTGATCGCGATCAGCATTGATGGCTCCATAAGCCGAAGTCGGTGCCAGGTGCCCGAAGGCACGACATGGCCGGTTCTCGGCATCAGTTCCATCGTGTGCAGGCCGTCGGCGTCCTTGAGGTCCAGTTCCAGCCTGCCGGAACAGAGGATAAGCAACTCGTCGCCGCCGGGATACGTCTCCCAATGGTCCGGGTGAACATCTTCGGGGCGTTCAGCGGCAAGGACGGCAAGCGTTTTGCCACCCGCCAGACACTCGTCCGCATTCAGGGGCAGGGGGTATGCGAGGCCCGTCCCCAAGATGCAGGTGGAAGCGGTTCAGGTCGAGGGCGGAAACAATACCGGTCATCGTGTCTCCCCTTCGCTGGCCGCGTCTGGTGCGGCTTGCTTGCGGTGGTCCTGTAATATGTGATGAATTCCTCGGTTTTTGTATTCCCGGCCCCTGACCGGAGGATGGTGCAGATGGATGTAAAACCACGGAAAATCCCGCGCCAAAGCCGGGCACAGGCCACGGGTCGGGCAATCATCGAAGCAACCGTTCAGATTCTGGTGCAGGCCGGGTTCGAGCGGATGACCACCGCGCTGGTGGCGCAGCGCGCCGGGGTCAGCATCGGCTCGCTCTACCAGTATTACCCGAACAAGCAGGCCCTGGCGGCGGCGGTGGTCGACCATTACGGCGAGGTCTTTGCCGCCCGCTTCGCCCAGGCCATCGACGAGGCGCCGGGCGACACGCTGGCGCGAACGGTCGATGCCCTGGCCGCGACTGCCTTCCGCAACCACCCGCACGATCCGCGGCTGCACAGGGTTCTGATCGAAATCGCCCCGCGCATCGGCCACAGCAAGACGCTCAGCGCCCGGATCGCCGCGCTGATCGAGGCGCGGCTGCGTCGCCATGCGGACGAACTGGCCGGCGACCTCAATCCGGACGAGGCGGCGGTGATGCTGGAAGTCCTGCTGGAGAATGCCGCGCACCGGGCACTGGAACAACATCCCGCCAGTCTGCCGCCGGAGAGGCTGGCGGATCAGTGCCGGAGGATGATCATGGCCTACCTGACATGCCCGCAAAGCGGCGGCTGAGAAGGGAAGCGTGGCGCTTTCGGTCGCAGCGGTGCAGAAGCCGAAGCGGGGGCGGCGGCCCTTAAGGGCAAGATAGGGGTGATGGTGGAAGTCTCGCCGAGGATGCGATCGCGGCTCTGAACGCGCATGTCGCCGAACTGACGGCCTGAACGCCCAAGGCTGACCTGCTAGCCGGGCAGCCACGGCTTCCGGCAGCCGCCATATATTTTCCCCGTTACTGCCCGCCGCCCGGGACATTTCCGGCCTGCGCCGCTAACCTGCCCGGAAAGAAACCGAAAGCATGACGATCATCAATCACGATGAACTGGAGGGGCTGAAGCATATCGGTCGGATCGTCGCCAACACCATGCAGGTGATGGCAAAAGCGATGAACCCCGGCATGACCACCCGCGAGCTGGACGAGATCGGCCGCGCATTTCTGGACCGCAAGGGCGCCGTCTCGGCGCGGCAATCCACCTACGACTTGCCCGGCGCGGCCTGCATCCGCGTGAACGAGGAAATCGCCCATGGCATTCCCGGCGACCGGGTGATTGTGGCGGGGGATCTGGTCAATATCGACGAAGAACGACTATTTCGCCGATACCGGCGCGACATATCGCGTCGGCCCGGTGCCGCCCCCACTGTGCCGCAACAGCAGGTGCGCCATGCCGATCGGCATGGCGCAGGTGGGCCACAACAAGCCGTTGGCCGGGATCGGTAAGGCGATCAGACGCTTTGCCGATACGCGCGGCTAGACGCTGATCCGCAACCAGGCCAGCCACGGCGTGACCCAGCCGCACCGAGAAGCGCCGCATCGGCAAGGGGCTGGTTCTGACCGTCGAGCCATTCCTATCGGCAGGCGGTCTATGGCGATGACGGCTGGACGCTCTACAGCAAGCCCTCCGCCCCGGTCGTGCAATATGAGCATACGGTCGTCGCGACGGATCGCGGTGCCATCGTCGTCACCCTGCCGGGTTGACCTTTCTTCTTCGTAGGGCCATGGCTTGCCCCCGCCCAGTTTTTGCCGAGGAGCCAGCATGCTTTCGCTGACCGCCATCCGCAAGGGCTATGCCAGTTCCAAGGGCCGGGGCGCGGTCCTGAACGGCGTCGGCCTGTCACTGGCGGCGGGCGAGACGCTGGCGCTGACCGGCGAGTCCGGCAGCGGGAAAAGCACGCTTCTGCATCTGTGCGCCGGGCTGGACCTGCCTGATCCCGGCAGGATCGGGGTCGCCGGCCAGTCGATGGGCCGCAGCGCTGCGGCGTAGCACGGTGGAGCCGGTGTTCCAGCAGGTCAACCTCGTTCCTTCGCTCGACGTGACGGCGAATCTGGCCTTTCACGCGCGCCTGGCGGCGCGACTGGACCGGCGCCTGCATCTGCGCGGCGAGCGGCTGACATGACCGGGCCGATGGCGGGGCTGCTGTCGCATTGGGCGCGGCACCGGGTGCAGGCGGCGCTTCTGCTTCTGGGGCTGGCCACCGCGCTCTGGACCGGCGTGCAGGCGATCAATGCCGAGGCGGGGCCAGCTATGACGCCGCAACCCTGTCGCAGGACAGGCTGCCGCGGCTGGTCGCGGATCGGATCACGACGGACGATTACGCCGTACCGGCTGGCCGGTCTCCCCGGTGATCAAGGGCGAGGTGGTGATCGGCGGCCAGCATCTGCGCCTGATCGGGATCGAGCCGCTAACCCTGCCCCCGGCGAGACCCAAGTGGCAACCGATGCCGCCGATACGACCGATTTCCTGAGTGGCGGGGTGATCCTGTCGGCTGCCCCGCTGGACGATCCCCGCGCGCGGATCGCCGACCTGCCGCCGGGCATCGCCCTGACGGGTATCGGCGTCGCCGCGATGCCGGGGCCGGACATCTCCTATCTGCTCCTGACCGAGGACCGAAGCCCGCCCGAGGGTTACGCACGGATCCAGCCATCGCCGACCGACCTGTCGCAACTGACCGAGAAGCGTTCATCTGAACCTTGCCGCTTTCGGTTACCTCGCCTTCGGCGTCGGGCTGTTCATCGTGCATTCCGCTATCGGCCTCGCCTTCGAGCAGCGCCGCACCCTGCGGGCGCTCGGCGTTTCGGCGCGGATGCTGACCGGGCTTCTGGTCTTCGCGCTGCTGGCGGGTGACGCGGGCGTCGTCCCGGGCTAGCTGGTCGCGGGGGCGCTGCTGCCGGACGTGGCGGCGGGCTTTAAGGGGCCGAGATCGGGGCGATCCTGACCTTGCGCCCGGTCTGATGGCTGTCGGGGCTGGCGATCGCGGTGCTGGCTTCGGCCGGGCAGAGCCTGTGGCGGTTGTGGCGCTTGCCCCCGCTGGCACCGGCCCATCCCCGGGCATGGGCGCGCGAATCGGCGCGGGCGATACGGGGCCGGGGCCTTTCTGCTGGGTCTTGCGGCGGGGCTGCTGGCGGTTCCGGGCCTCTGGGCCGGCTTCGGCGTGCTGGCGGGGCATGGCTGCTGCCGGTCCTGTTCGCCGCCCTCACGCATCTGGGGCAACGGCTGGCACGCGAGGCGGTGGCGCAATGGTTCTGGGCCGACAAGCTGCCCGGCCTGTCGCTGGTGCTGATGGTGCTGCTGCTGGCACTGGCGAGCAATATCGGCGTGGGCACGATGGTCGGCAGCTTCCGCGCGACCTTCACCGCCTAAATCGACCAGCGGCCGACCGCAGACCCCTATGTCGAGGCCGACGCGGCCCGGCTGCTGGAATGGCTGGGAACCCGCGCAGTCGCGCTGCCGATGATCCGGACCACCGATGGGGGGACGGATATCGTGGGCATGGTGGACCATCCCCTGTTCCACCGGGCCTGGCCGCTGCTGTGCGCCTTGCTGAGGGCGATGTCTTCGTCAACGAACAGCTTGCCCTGCGCCGGAACCTCAAGCCCGGAGACCGGCTAGAACAGGGCATGATCGCCGGCATCCATCCCGATTACGGCAACCCGATGTCACAGGTGATCCTGTCCTAGGAGAGGCACCGTGCCCTCTATCCCCTGCCGATCCTGCGCCATGCGCTGATTACCGAGATCCGCGCCGCCTTCCCGCGCCTGGTAGTCGAGGACCGCGCCGCCTCGGTCGCGGTGTTCGAGCGCACATTCGCCATCACCGCCGCGTTGAACGTGCTGACACTGGGTGTCGCGGCGCTGGCGATCTTTGCCAGCCTTCTGGCGCTGTCTGCGATGGGCCTGTCGCAGGCCGCGCCGGTCTGGGCGATGGGATTGACCCGCCGCCGACTTGCACAGATCGAGTTGCTGCGCACGCTTGCGCTTGCCGCCATGATCTGCGTGCTGGGGCTCGCGCTGGCCTGGGTTCTGCTGGCGGTGGTCAAGGTCGAGGCCTTCGGCTGGCGGCTGCCCATGCTGCTGTTTCCCGCAGACCGGCTGCGCCTGGCCGGTTTGTCGCTGCTTGCCGCAGTGCTTGCGGCGGCGTTGCCGGTCCGCAGGCTGGCCAGCTTCGTCGCAAGCCCTGCGCCCGGCCAGGGCTTCGCCGGACTGGGGACCGAGGCCGAAGGGTTCGAGATGCCCAGCCCGGCCCCTTCGACTTTCCCGCCGATCATGGCCCGCATACGAGCTTCCGCATCGAGTGGTGGTATGTGACCGCGAATCTCACCGCCGTGAACGGCACGGAATACGGCGCGCAATGGACATTGTTCCGCAGCGCGCTTGCCCCCCATGAGGCCGAGGGTTGGGCCAGCCCGCAGATCTGGCTAGGGCATGCGGCGCTGACGACCGGCACGCGCCATCTCGCGGCGGCATCGGACAGGCGGGTGCCATCTCCACCCCGTTCGAGGGCTGGATCGACGACTGGCGGTTTTCCAACCGCATGGCCGCACAAGGCACGGGCTTCGCCTATGACCTTTCGCTGCGCGCCACCGGGCTGATCGTCGCGCAGGGAGAGGACGGCTATTCGGTCAAGTCCGCCGCCGGTGAGGCCAGCCGATACCATTCGCAGCCCTTCCTTGCAGCCTCGGGCGAGGTGGTGCTGGACGTCCAGCGCATCCCGGTGACCGGCACAGACTGGATGGACCGCGAATGGACGCTCCGAGCCGCTTGCCGGGGATCAGTCGGGATGCGACTGGTTCAGCCTGTCCTTCGACGACGGTGCGCGGCTGATGGGTTTCCGCCTGCGAGGGACCGAGGATTACGTCAGCGCCACCTGGATCGCCGCGGATAGACGCCCCGAGCCTCAGCCGCCCGGCACGCTGCGCAGCGCAACGGCGCCGACCGGGAGGTGCGGGTGGAATGGCGGCTCGAATTGCCCACAAAGGGTCTGGACATCACGACGCATCCGCTGAACGAGCAGGCCTGGAACGCGCTATCGGTGCCCAAGGCCCGATCCGCGCCGAGGGCAGCCATCCAGGACGAGATGACCGGCTATGACGAGGCCGCGCGATAGGGTTCCGTTCGAAGGTCGGCCAAGCCAGCCTGAGCTTTGCATGCTCCGACTTGCATCCCCTTCCTTCGATACGATCCGTGGGCGGCAGGCCACGAACGCCCTGTCAGGGCTGGTTTCGCTGTTCAGCCTCCAGAACGGCTTCGGTCAGGTCCAGCCCGGCCTCCACGCGGGCGGGATTGGGGATGTTGCGATTGGCCGGGATGACAAGGCCCAGGTCCCCGTCCGGGATAAAGACGACATAGCCGCCAAGGCCATTGGTCGATCCGGTCTTGCTTGACAGCACTGCATGGTCCGATTTATCGGGCCGCGGGCTGGCTTGCCATGACCATCTCGGCCGCATTTCCGGCCAGCAGTTGGTTGCGGGAAACCGGCCAGGGATAGCGTTCCCAGATCATCGCCTGCTGGAAGCGCCGCGTCCCCGTCTGGCCTGTATGGGTCTGCGCCACGGCCTGCGCAGATCTGGCGGGACATCCGTATCAGCCAGGTTGACCCGCAGGAAGCGCAGCATGTCGTACGGGTTCGACTTCAGGCCATAGCCTCGTCGTCCAGCATGCCGGGATTCACCCGGATGGCGCTGTCGTCCCGGCGCGAATAGCCCGAGGCATAGCGCGGCATTTTTGCCTCCGGCACATCGACATGGGTGCTTTCCAGCCCCAGCGGTTACAGGACATGGGCTTGCAGCGCCTCGGATAGGTTTCGCCGAAGGCGCGCGCGGTAATGCGGCCCAGAAAACCGATGCTGACATCCGAATAGGACCGCTCGCCCTGGCCCGGCACGGGTTGCCACTCCCCCAGCCAGCGCATCAGCTTGCCTTCGTCACCTGCCGCATTCGGCCCTCGCAGGGGCAGGCCGCCGGTCTGATGGGTGGCAAGGTCCATCAGCGACACCAAGCCGATCGCGCTGCCTTTCAACTCCGGGAGATGCACCGCGACCGGATCGGCCAGCGACAGGTGACCCTGTTTCGCCGCCAGCGCGGCCAGCACCACGTTGAAGGTCTTGCGGATCGAACCCAGTTCGACGAGCGTTTCGGCCGTAACGGGCACAGCACCTGCGGTCGGCCATGCCCGCAGTATAGGCATAGTCCTGTCCCTGTCAGGTCACGCTGACGGCGAGGCCGGGAATGTCATGCTCGGCGATGACGGGGCAAGGATCCCGGCCGCGATCTGCTGAAACTCGGCCTCGCTCATCCCGAGGCCGGCATGGCAAGCCCCGCTGCGATCAGGCCAAGGCCCGCGCCTCCATAATTCATATTCATGTTTCCGCTCTGCTCATATCGGCACCGCCTTGCTGCGGCCGCCATATGCCCTGTCAGGCCGAAGGGGCATCTCGGCACAAACGATCATATTTCACTTCTGTCATGAGAATCTAATTTCGCCCGCAACTTCTCTGAACGCCCCTCGCGCCATCTGAACCTGACCCGCGCCGCCATCGAGCTTTGCGTGACGCAGGCGGCGCTGAGCCACCAGATCCGGGGGCTGAAGGAGCGGTCACGCTGTTCCGCCGCGTCCCGCGCGGGCTGGTGCTGACCGAAGAGGGGATCATGCTGGCCCTGACCCCGATCTTCGATGAGATGTCCGGGACTCTGGACCGCTTTTCCGCCGGCCACGAGACGATCAACCCGGGCATCGTCAACGGCTTTGCCACTGAATGGCTGATCCCGCGCATTGCGGATTTCCAGCGGCGCCACCCCTCTCTCGACCTGCGCACCCACACCAACGACAACCGCGTCGATCTGACGGGCGAAGGGCTGGCCCGGCCATTGGAAGCCGAACTGACTGCGGGCGACTATTGGCTGACACGCCAGTCCCGAAACCACCGGGCAAGGCGCCGTCCGGGAATGGCGCATGGCGGGCTGCGAGGACATCGAGTAACGCAGTCAACCATGTCCGGTCCGACGGCTGCGCCAGCTTTCTCGCTGGCTCGGCGGGGACTTCAGCGTCAGCGACTTGGTGATGGTGCTGCGCAGGCTGGACGAAAGCTCCGGTTGGGCAAGCGTTCCCAAACGCCAGCGAACCGTTATTCCGACAGGAAGGTTTCCAGCATGGCGCCGACGGCCTGCGGCGCCTCCCAGAACATGTTGTGGCCATATCCGGCAAAGGTCTCGTGCCGGGCTTCGGGCAGGATCGTCCTGAGATGATCCTGCGTGGCCGCGTCGAACAGCCCGTCCTGATCGCCCCACAGAATCAGCATGGGCGCCTCGATCCGCGCGGCATAGGGCGTCCAGTCGGTCATGGTCAGCCCCTCCAGCACACCGGTCCAGACCTGTCTCGGCGTGGCCGCGCTCTCCGCCCGCTCCCGGTCGAGGAAATCCGGCGAAACCGGGTTCGGGTTCCAGTACCAGTCCGTCATGAAGGCGCTGCCTGGATCCAGATCCTCGGGCAGTTGCGGAACATTGTCCCACAGCCAGTCGCTGGCCGCCTGTGGCAGGCTGGCCGCGCTGCTGATCAGGACAAGCTTGCCGACCTTTTCGGGGTGGCGCGCCGCAAAGACTGCCGCCGTCATCGAGCCGAGCGAATGGCCGACGATATCCGCCTTCTCGATGCCCTTTTCCGCCATGAAGCCGTCGAGGTCATGGCTGAAATCCATGATCGTGTAGCAGCAATCGGGGGCGGAAGAAGGACCGTGCCCGCGCAGGTCCACGGCAAGGATGTGACGGCCGGCCAGTTCCGGTGCCAGAAGCGACCAGCTTCGGCTGTTGTCGGTATAGCCGTGGATCAGGATCAGCGGATCGCCCTCGGCATTGCCCATCTCGACATAGCCGATGGTCTGGCCCGACGGCAGCGTGACGGTCTGGCGCGCGCCATCCCAATCGGCCTGGGACGGCACGGGCAGCACTTCGGCATGAACCATGCCCGCCATCAGCACCGCCAGGATACCGACAACACCTGGCTGCCGGATGGCGGCACGGTCACGGAACAAAGCCTCCTTCATCGGCGTGCTCCATCCTGCCTGTCTCCCGACAGCATTCGACGGCAAAACGAGGCGCCTTTCAAGACGCCGTGCCCGGATCAGGACCGTTCCTGGCCAGGAACGCCAGTATCGCGCCCGCGATCTGTGCGGCGATACGGGGTTCGAGGTGGAAATGGTGGTCTCCCGGAAACTCGGCCAGTTCGTAGTCCGGGGTCAGCCTTGCGCCGAGCCGTGCCAGTTCCATCGCCTTCGGCCTGCGGCTCCTGACGCCATCTTCGGCCCACAGGTTCAGCACGGGACATCGGATCGCGCGCAGCACGGCTTCCACCTGTCCCTGCGTCAGCTTGACGGCGGAACTGGCGAAATGCCGCGGATCGCCCCGCATCCGGAAGCCGTCGGGCATCTCGATCAGCGCGCGGTCGGCCAGGGCCTCCGAGGTTTGCCGCGAATTGCCCTGGGACCGGCGGCGCTCGATGTAATCGCCTTTCGAGGCAAAGATCCTGGGTGCGCCGGTCTTGTGCCTGCGGGTCTCCTCGATAAAGGCGCGCAGGGTCGAAACGACGCTTTCATCGGGCACGGGTTCGGGCACCAGCCAATCGAGCGCAACCAGCGCGCGCGCCCTTTCAGGCTGCACTGCGGCGAAGAGGGTCGCGATATTGGCGCCCCGGGAATGGCCCATAAGGACGCAATCCTTCCACCCCAGCCGATCCAGGACTCCGGCGATCTGGGGCAGGTCGTCCCAGATATTGTAGGTGGCATGCGGCGAACGATGGCCGCTCTGCCCCTGACCGCTGAGGTCCAGCGCGACGACATGGCATCCGGCAAGCCGGGGCGCCAGCTCCTGAAAGCTGGCGGCATGATCCATCCAGCCATGCAGCGCCAGCACGGGAATGCCGCCCTCGTGCCCCCAAGCCAGCCCGGCAAGCTGCAACCCGTCCACGTCCCATCGACAGTCTCGCGGGGGTGCCGCATCAGGCCCGTTCATCTGCATGCCCCGCCATTCACTCTACCCGGCCCCGACATATCGCGGCGCGGCCGCCAATTGAAGCGCCATGGCTGCTTTGCGGGCTGGACCTGAAACGCGACGGCGCGGCGTGGAAGGCGGCGACCGCTTGGTCTTCAGCGATCGCGCTTGGCAGAAGCAATCCGGTGACCATCATAGCGATGGCCTGCCGGACCGTCGGGGAGCGATACCGACCCGCCGCCCCGGTGTGGTGCCGTTGCGGCAAAGGAATTGACCGGTCGCACCGAGACGCTGAAGGTGAAGCATGCCGGTTTCCAGCAGATCCGCAGCAGGACCATCGAAGGGGCGTGCGGGACGTCGGCGAGCTTGCGGCGATTGCTTCGGTGCTGCTGACGCCGCTGTTCCAGGTCGAAAAGGGCATACGGCTGCTCGGCGTCAGGCTATCCTCGCTGGAGCCGCAGGGCGAGGATGGCGGGGTGGAACAGCTCAGCCTCGGCCTGCCGGGGCTATGAAGCGGAGGGGAGGGGCCGATGAAGCGCATGAACGAGGAACGGGCCACCGCCCTTGCCAAGGGAATGGCGATGATCTGCGTCCGTAACACCATACGGGAGGATCTTCATGCCGGACGGGTGCCGATCACGAAGACCGGGGATTTCTCCGACGTTCATGTCATTGACGGGATGGCCGGGCGTGAAAGGGACACGGCCGGGGCGCGGTGGCACCATATATTGGCAAGGTCGGGAGCGTCAGGCACCCGCCTGCTGTCATTTGGCGTGATGGTGTCGTAGTAGTGGCGAAACGTTCAGGTCGAAATCATGCGCACTCATCTTGCCACCCTTCTCGCTCTCATGGTCGTCGCCGGTTGCGCAGTCGGTTCCGGTGCCGTGGTCAAGGGCGTCGGGCCAGACGATCTCCTGAAGCTTCGCAAGGGCCCCGGCCTCGATCACGACATCATCATCGGCCTGCCCGACGGAACGCGCCTCACCCGCCAGAACTGCGTCACGAATGGTGGCAAGGTCTGGTGCAAGGTCTCGCTCACCGACAGGCCTGCTATCTCGGGTTACGTTTCGGCGGACTATCTGGCGCATCGCTGACGGCAACATTCTCGGCCCAGAGCGGGCAGTCGGTCCGGATCGCGCTACAGGGCAGCATTTCCGAGGCTTGCCGCTTAGACCCCATGATCGCGGAATGCGCTAACTGGGTCGGTGGCCTCTCCCGCGGCATTCTCCGTTCGAGGGCTGCGCTGGATTGGCTGGCGCCGAGCCTCAGGAATGGGGGGAGAGATCAGATTCAGGATCGCAGTTTCATCGGGCTGGAGGTCCACGGCGACGATCCCGGTCGCGGTCGCGCATGGCAAACGGGGTGGCGAGGTCCGCCACGGGGACGGTGCCTCATCGTCCGGATCAGGCCCGCAAACTGGTTGAGAAGCTAGCGAATTCGGGGGCGCAGCTGCATTTTTGCCATGAGACGAGCCCTTGCGGCTATGACCTTTATCGTCAGCTTGCCGAGTTGGGGTACGATTGCATCGTGGTGGCGCCGTCGCTGATCCCGATAAAGGCGGGCGGTCTGCGTGCCCCCTTGGCCAGAAGCGGCGTGGTGGTGTCGTCCGTATGCAGTCGTTCAGCGCTGAGGACATGCGCGCGGATCAGATCGTGGATCGGCTTCAGGCCGACGGCGCAGGCGCCGACCCGGTCGGCCAAGGTGGAAAGGCTGATCTCGACGCCCTTCTTCGCGTAACGATCGGCCTGCCGGTTCAGCGGTTGATGCTGACCGCCTCGCCATGGTCTCTCGAACCAGTGGCGTTCCCATGGCTCGATCTCGAACAGCACCATGGCCAGCAGATTGGGGCCTGCCCAGCCCCGAGGCGTCGGATGAAACGATGAGCCATGGCGCGCCTCTGCACGATCCTGTTCAAGGTCCGTCTCGATGTCCTCAAGCTGCATCTCGAGTTGCTCAATCAGCCGGGCATGACGTTCGGCGCTGTGGTCATACTGCTCACGCCGGAGTTTGGCGATCTGGAGCCGCAGGTGTCGGATCATGTCTTCGGAGGCCGAGACGATTGCCTGAACCTGGCTCAGTTCGCTCCTGGCGGCGACCAGGGCACGCCTTGCCCTCCAACCCTCCGATCAGTTGGAGGATGCTGGTCACATCGGCTCCGCGCGAAAAGCGCATGCGCCTTCCCGCGCCCAATTCGATGACGAACTCAGGCAGAAGGCCGGTTCCGCGAGTCGGCGTGGAGATCGAGAATGTCGAGCGATCCATCTCATCCTCCGCCACGGCGACCGACAACAGGGCAGAGAAAACTGGCGCAGCTGGTTTCGAGAAGCTGTCCGAGGCGATAGCGCCATTCATACATCTGCGAACGGGAGATGCCATGGCGGCGCGCCACCTCACTGCCGGATATCCCGGGCAGACAGCTTTCCTCAACGATCCGCGTCTTCTCTTCCAAGGTCCAGCGTCGACGACGGCCCGTGTCCGAGACCGAAAGAACCTGAACCCGCGATATGTCCTTGCGAGCGTCCATAAGGACCCTCAATAGTTGATCTGACCCAAGACGATCAGACGGCCCTCACCGGAACGATACCGATATTCTGGCCCGGGCCAACCAGAAACCAGGCGGGTAACGTTCGAGTCGGCAGTCCTGCTTGGCATTGACAGATTGAGCGGGAAGGGTAGGGGCAACGAGGAGAGACCGGCCATCGCTTTTCCGGTGGCCGATAGTGATTTTCGCGCCCATAGAAAGTAGTCGAAAAGGCGATTATCTCTTTCTATACAAGAATTTCTAGCGAGTGCTGGTCTCGGTGGCCGCGCGCGCGGGGGTGGAACCCACACCAGAGCACGCTAAACCATGATGAATCTCCTATCCCAAGTGCCAATCGTGCCGGGGCCAGGCCGGGTGGATCGTGCCTGCGCCTTCAACGTCATTCCCGGCTTTCGGTGGTCCAGTCGGGGTTGTCGGCATAGAGGTTGCGGGTGCCGGTGACGAGGCGCGCAACCGTGTCGAGGCGGTCCATCTGTTCGTCGGACAGCACAAGACCCGCCGCGCCGAGGTTCCCATCATACGCGATGCGCGGCGCGAGCCGGGGAGGGGCACGGTCGCCACCCCGTAGTGCGCGCCCTTGGCGAACAGCCCGGCCTGCGCCACCTGCGAATTGCTGGCGCCCAGTTCCCCCGCCACCGAGGCGACCAGCGCGCGTTCGCGTCCCAGCCCACGCCCATGCGCTCGGTGGCGCCACGGATGCCGGCGGCGGCCTCCTTGGTCAGCGTACCGGTCAGGAAGCCGCGCCCAAGCGGGCTGTAGGGGACGAAGCCGATGCCAAGCGCGGCGCAGGCGGGGATGATCCTTGCCTCGACATCGCGCGACCACAGGCTCCATTCCGATTGCAGGGCCGAGATCGGGTGGGTTGCGTGCGCGCGGCGCAATTCGTCCACGGTCACCTCGGACGGGCCCAGGTGGCGCACCCTGCCTTGCGCGACAAGCTCGGCCATGGCGCCGACGGTCTCCTCGATCAGCACGGTCAGGTCGGGCCGGTGCAGATAGTAGAGGTCGATCACCTCGACGCCCAGGCGCCGCAGCGAAGCCTCGTGCACATAGTCCGGCCTGCCTCGATCCTGCCGGTCTCGGGGTCCACCTGTTCGCCGGTGATACCGAACTTGGTGGAGAGATGCACGTCGTCGCGCCGTTCGGCCAGCAGCGGGGCCAGCATTTCCTCGTTGGTGCCCGCAGGGCCTTCGTGCCCGGGGCGGGGATCGCCATAGACATCGGCGGTGTCGAGCAGGGTGATCCCGGCGTCGATGGCCTTGTACACTTGCTCGCGGGCGTCGTCATCGGTCAGCCCGCCGCCATAGATGCCGGTCAGGGCCATGCAGCCGTAACCGATGGGAGAAACGGCAGGTCCGCCAAGCTGAACGGGTGTGCGCATCGTCGAATTCCTCTCGTATTCCCTTTCGGGAGCGTTGCGGATCGCGGAGGCCGGTCAATCCGGCCCCCTTTGCGTCAGGCGGGCTCGGCTTGCAGCCCCTCGGCCTGCAACGCCGCCTGCACCGCCGGGCGGGCCATGACGCGCCTGTGCCATGCGGCCAGGTTGTCAAGCCCGGTCAGGTCGAGATCAAGCCGGAAGACCGAGGTCATCCAGTCCGCCTTGGCCCATCCGATCAGCGCGAACAGGTAGCAGTCGGCGATGGTGAACCGCTCGCCCATCAGGAAATCCCGGCCGGCAAGCTGCGTGTCGATCCATTGGAAACGCTCAAGCAGCTTGGATCTGGCGATGTCGAAATACCCCTCGGCGGCGGCGCCGTAGAACAGGGGGATGAAGCCCTTGTGGATCTCGCTGCTCAGGAAGGTCAGCCATTCCTGCAAGCGATAGCGCTCCAGCGTGCCGTTCGCCGGGGCCAGGCCGGTCGCGGGCGCCTGATCGGCGATATACTGGACCAGCACCGCGCCTTCGCGGAACACCTCGCCGCTGTCGAGTTGCAGGACGGGGACATAGCCCAGTTCGTTGACCGCGTAATAGTCCTGGCCGTCGCCGAAGGTATGGGTCCGGGTATCGACGCGGATCAGGTCGAAGGTCAGCCCCGCCTCGCGCAACGCGATATGGGGCGAGAGCGAGCAGCTTCCGGGGGCGTAATAGAGTTTCATCTTGGGGTTTCCTTTCGTGATTGTTCGTTCACGCCTTCCGGGGCGGGCCGGCCATGCGCGACAGGGTGCCGTCGCGCCACATCGCCTGGTGCAGCCCGACCATGACCACATGGCCCAGGATCAGCACCGCCATCACCCAGCTCAGTTCGCCATGCAGTGCCCCGGCCAGGGCGACGGTCCATTCGACAGCCTCGGCGCGGGCCGGGAAGATCGCGACGCTGAAGAGCGCAAAGGCGCGTTCCGAGCCCCATGCCCGCAGCAGAGCCACGCCCGGCACGACCAGCATCAGCAGATAAAGCGCCAGATGCCCCAGCCGTGCGGCCAGCCCTTGCAGGCCCGCGCCGTGGGCCGGGCGCTGCCTGCGATTGGCGACGGCCCAGATGAGCCGCAGGACGATCAGCACGAACAGCGTCACGCCGATGGGCTGGCGATGGTGGCGGCGATCGACTCTCGCCCCAACAGACGCATCAACCCCATGCCCAGAAGTTCCCACAGGATCAGCGCCGCCATGCTTCAATGCAGCAGGCGGGTGATCCGGCCATAGCGTCGGGATGTGTCGCGCAAAGGCAGGTTGGCTTGGTCTGGCATCACATCATCTCCTTCTCGGGATGCCACCGGGACTGGCGGCGCGTGGATTGTTTCGACGATCCGAGGGGCGCGGGCCGCATCAGCAATTGCCGAAGGCGACCGCCTTCAGCCCGCGCGCGATCTTTGCCACATGCGCGCCCTGAAAGCGGGCACCGGCCAGATCGCCCTCGGCGGGCGCGCCGTCGGGACCGGCCAGCGTCGAGGCTCCGTAGGGGCTGCCGCCGGTGATGCGGCCGGTTTCCGTCTGGCCCTTGAAGCTGTAGGGCAGCCCGGCCACGACCATGCCGAAATGCAAAAGCGGCAGGTGGAAGGACAGGATCGTGGCTTCCTGCCCGCCATGCTGGGTCGAGGAGGAGGTGAAGACCGACCCCACCTTGCCCACCAGCCTGTCCTGAAACCACAGCCCGCCCGCGCGGTCCAGGAACTGCTTCATCTGCGCCGCCATGTTGCCGAAGCGCACAGGGGTGCCGAAGACGATACCGTCGTAATCGGCCAGCTCCTCGACCTCGGCGATGGGGGTGTCGAAATCGGTGCGATAGCCCGATTGCTTCGCGACTTCTTCCGGCACCAGTTCGGGGACGCGTTTGAGGGCGACTTCGGCGCCTTCGGAACGCGCGCCCTCGGCCACGGCCTGCGCCATGGCGTGGATATGGCCATAGCTGGAATAGTAAAGGACAAGGATTCGGGTCATGATCATCTTCTCTTTCTGCGCTCATCGACGAAGCGCGGCACCCGTGATCGGGAGGCGTTCGTTGGGCCCTGTCAGCCCTTCGGCTCGTAGACGGTTTCCGCCGCCCATTGGCCGTGCGGTTGGGAATGGAGTTTCCGGACCGCCGCCCGTCAGCAGGATGGTTCCATCGCCACGCGCGACGAATGCACCCGCCGCCTGAACGGCGACCAACGCACCGCCGATATTGGTCGCGATGCTGCCGCGTGCCTGCTGATCAAGGGTGGCGTTGCGCAGGTTGGCCGCGTTGTAATGCAGCCCCCGTGCCGGTCTTCGACGGAACCCACGAAGGCGGCCAGGGCATCGGTCACGTCCACGCGCTGCGCTTCGGCGGAAAGCCCGCGATCCTCCACCAGCTTCGCGACATTCTCCAGGTTGCGCGCGGACAGGACGGCATGAAAACCCTGCCTGGCGAACTGCAAGGCCGTCTCATGGCCGATGCTCAGAAACGTCTTCATATTGTGGACCTCTGGTGCAAGCATTGTCATCGACTGCCAGATAGGCTTTGATCGAAACCACATTAACCACCTCGTTCTGCATTTGACTGTTGCAATCCATGCAAGAAGATCCCCCCTCGATCGAGGAACTCAGAACCTTCATCGCCGTCGCGGATTTCGGCAGCTTCGCCGAGGCGGCGCGGCATATGGGCCGTGACACTTCCGTGCTGTCGCGGCGCATCAACGCCTTGGAGCGGCGCTTGGGCGTGCGTCTGCTGGCCCGCACCACGCGCGCGGTCGTCCTGACCGAGGCCGGAGAACAGTATCACCGCCGCGTTCAGACCATTCTGGAAGAGCTGGAGGCGGCCAGCCGCGACGTCAGCGACATCGCCGTCACGCCGAGGGGGCTGCTCCGGGTCTCGATGCCGCTGGCGTTCGGGCGCCGCTGGATCGCCCCGCTTCTGCCGGGCTTCGCCGCTGATTTCCCCGAGATCCGCGTCGATGTCCGTTTCAGCGACCGCCATGTGGACCCGGTGCCCGAAGGCTTCGACCTGACCCTGCGCGTCGGCCAACTTGCCGACAGTGCCTGCATCGCCCGCCGGATCGGCACATATCGCACGATGCTCGTGGCCGCGCCTGCCTATCTCGCCGCGCGGGGGGTGCCGGAACGGCCCGAGGATCTGGGCGAACACGCCTGTCTTTGCTTCACCGGCCATGTCACCTGGCCGCGCTGGCCGCTGAGCAAGGGCGGCAGGCGGGTCATGGTCGAACCGAAGGGCCCGATCATCTCGGACAGCGCCGAGATCCTGGTCGATGCCGCCGTCGCGGGCGCGGGCATCATCCTCGCCCCGGACTGGCACGTCATCGACCACCTGCGCCGGGGAGAACTGGTCGAACTGCTGCCGGGCTGGAGCGCCGCCAATGACGGCCCGATCAACGTCATCCTGCCGCCCGGCCGCATAGTCCCGGCCAAGGTGCGTGTCTTCATCGACCGCGCGGCCGAGCACCTGCGCGAAGGATGGGACTGGGAGAGGGCGGCTGGTTCTCAGGGCTGAGATGGCGGTCCGCGATCCTTCGACGCGCAGGGCGGAGGTTCACCAAGGGGCAGCGCATGGTGGCCTCAGCCCGCGCCATCCTGCCTTCAGTAGACGACCCCGGTCAACGCAAGCCACGCTTGCCCTCGCCCCGGTAACGTGCTCGAACTGGCCCCGGAACCAATTATGGAGGCCCCCATGGAACATCGCGATCTTGGCAGGACCGGCCTGAGGATCATGCCGCTGGTCTTCGGCGGCAATGTCTTCGGCTGGACCATCGACGAGGCGCAGAGCTTCGCCGTGCTGGACGCCTTCGTCGACCACGGCTTCGACGCCATCGACACGGCGGACTGCTATTCCGCCTGGGCGCCCGGCAACAAGGGCGGCGAATCCGAGACGATCATCGGCAACTGGCTGAAGGCCCGGCCCGGCATGCGCGACAAGGTAACGATCTTTACCAAGGTCGGCTCGGTCACCGGCGGCCCGCACGAGGGTGGGTTGACCGAGGCGCATATCCTGCCCGCCTGCGACGCCTCGCTGCGGCGGCTGGGGATCGAAGCTATCGACCTTTACTTCGCGCATTGGCCCGATCCGCTCGGCACCAGCTATCAGGAAACGCTGGGGGCCTTCGACAAGCTGCGGCAGGCCGGGAAGATCCGCGCCGTGGGCGTGTCCAATGTCGATGCGGCGCAGCTTAGGGACTCGCTGAAGGCCGCGCGGGATGTCGGCCTGCCGGGCTATCAGGTGTTGCAGCCGGAATATAATCTCTATGACCGCAACGGGTTCGAGGGGCCGCTGCGCGATCTGTGCCTGGCCGAGAATATCGGCGTGGTGACCTATTACAGCCTCGCCGCCGGGTTCCTGTCAGGGAAATACCGTTCGGAGGCCGACCTTGGCAAATCGGCGCGCGGCGGTGGGGTGGGGAAATACCTGACGCCGAAGGGCAGGGCGATCCTCGCCGTACTGGACGACGTTGCCAATGCCCATGGCGCCAAGCCCGCCGAGGTGGCGCTGGCCTGGCTGATGACGCAGCCCGGCGTGACCGCACCGATCGCCAGCGCGACGACGGTGGCACAGGTCGAGAAGCTTCGCCAGAGCAGCGGCGTTGAGGCTGAGCGCGGATGAACTTCAGGCGTTGACGCAGGCGGGTGAATGATCGCGATAGGGCCGGGTTTCTCGGCCCTTCAACCACTCCGCCGGATCACGAGGCCCGCGCCAGCTGGACCGCAAGCCGATCGCCGATTTCAACGCCACCCTGCCCGCTGTCAGCCAAGAGGGCACAGCGCCGGTTGCCTGCCGCCGCGGCCTTCTTGAGCAGTGCGCGCGACAATAAGGGCGCGCCGAAGGATCCGGTCGAGCATCACACGGCAACCGATCAGCTTTGCCGCGAGATCCGCTGCTTCCCGGTCGAACTGTTTTGGGTCGAAGGACCGGCTTGATCTGGTCGCCTCGCTGATCGAGGAGGTGGATTTTCCCTGGTACCGTCGGAATCACGTTACCAGATCGTCCGACGGGTGAAGCGCGGGCCCTTCTTGGATGCGGCGCGCGGGATGCCGAACCCTGAAGCCGGGGCTGAATCAGGCGATGAACACGGCGCTGCTCATGCCGGGCGCCCGTCCGCTGGGTACAGTGTCCTGCCGTGTGTCGAAGAACGGCGATGGAAGGTCCTGCAAAACCGCGGGTTCGGCGATCATCCTGTAATAACAGCCAGTTGAGATTTTATGGTGATTTTTAATATATTGATTTTCAATGGTTATAATTCTGGATGAAGTGATCTGGGCGGCCCAAACGCCTTTTCGACAAGGGAGTTATCGCCCACCGAAACTTCCCGTCAGGGTATTAAAACCGCCCCCGAAGGAGCGGTTACAGATCGAACTGGTGGAATGATCAGAAAACGGAGCGCGGGTAGAGACCGAACTCGAATCGCGGGGCGCGCAGAACGGGTTCGATTCCGCCCGCAGAGAGAGTTCGCGCCAAGGCCCGAGGGTCAATCATGCGCTCCTGCGCGGCGCGGGCAAGGGTTACATGGTTTTCACAAAACAAATGAAAGTCGGCTTCTTCAAGGTGCCAGAACGTTTTTGTTCCAGCCGATAAGTGGCGCGACGCGCCGGACGATGGGGGCGCCATTGGAAGCGGCTGCTCGGAACAACTTGTCGATCACGGCACGGTCAACCCCGAGAAGGCGTGAGGCTTCGAACTTCGAGAAACACGCGGCCGTGGCGGGGGCCTCGAACAGGTGACGAAGATCTTGCTCATCAATAACGATGGAAGTGAATCCCGATCGGCCGGGCTGCCGTGCGATCCGTTTCAGAACGCCGGACAGAACCATGCGCAGAATGCGGTTGACACGCCAGTGGAACCTATAGGCTGCCTTGCTCATGTCGAGCGGTTTGACGATTGCCGCGAAAGGCAGGGTGGCGAAGCCCTTCAGATTCCTCATGAACCGGTCGATCGACCCCGATTTTGATCAGATCGAGCGAGTTTGGGCACTGAAGCCCTGTCTCATTATGCCCTTCGATGCGGTCTACATGACCATAGGAAACCAGCATCGCAGCGGTTGTGGCGTCGCAACCGAGATATTCGCCAAGGGCATTCATGGGAATGGAGTTTTTCAGTTGATGCGCGATGGCTTCCCCGACTTTGGCGTCGAAAACCTGGCTTTGATGTGGTCGGCCGGTTTCGGGTGGGGTGAGAAGACCTTGATGCAAAAGCATCTTTGAAAGCGACGGTGCGAACCCCCCTCCTGTCGGGAGAGGCTGATGATGCTGTGATTACGGCGCACCTCAACGGGCGTGCCGAGCAGCACGGTCCCCGCGGCGACAGGCATGTTGTCAAGGATGTGCGCGCGCAGAATCGGCCGTAGCGGTGCATAGAGATCAGAATCCCGGTTCGCATGGCGGTAGGCCGCGCCGTAAGCCGCCATGACCGACAACTCTTTCGGGCGCATTTGTGCCTTGGCAAGCATCCGGTCCAGCCCGGTGAGAATGCGAGCACCGCCGCCGCGCAGCATGTCGAAACCACAGGGCCCGGCCGCATCAAGCTGCTGTTCATTGAGATTGGCCATGACAGTCTCGGCACCGTATTGCAGACAGGCCCCCATCAGCGTGGAACATGCCGCGATCTGGTCGATACGATGACTGTCCGGCCATTCCTGGCTTTCGAGACCGTCGAAACGGTATTGGGCGTAAATCCGCAAAGAGGAAAGGGCGCGGGGGAGGGCGTTGTCCGCGAGTGATTAGCAGCTCAGGGGCGGGATAGACGCCGCCTTCGTGCAGATCGACGATTTCCAAGTTGTGTTCCTCATGCCGACGGAACAGGGCAGCGCCGTGCCGGGGGCAGGTGCGGATCGGCGCGAAATCCCAGATCTGGCGGCCGATGCGGCGGCTTCCGGTATGGCTGCACGTGCGGTCCTCAAGCAGGCAGCGCGGGCAGAACGAAATCATGCGGGCAAGACGGAATGGGGCGGCGAACGGTTCTCTCCGATACCGGCGCATTCCCGTGCGATCGGCAAGAACGGCGGCTTCGTTCAACATGCAGCGTTCGGTTCCGGAAAGGTCTGCGATCCGGTCGAGAGTCGGATCATCGGGCACAAGGATGGTGGCCAGGCGCAGGCCGAGGAAGGACAGAAACGCGGTCAGGGACCTGCCCGCCCGACACCGGACCAGGCGGGTCATATAGGAAATCAGGCTTTCCCCTGAGAGAAGGAGAGCGAGCGGAAGCAGCGCCATCGGTCAGCGCCCCTTGTGTCGCTTTGCGCGATGTCCGCGCGGGGAAACGAGATCCAGCGTTTCGGGTTCCAGAACAATCTCGGCCCAGTTGTCGGCAACGAAGACGTTTTTCGACCAGGAACAACCTTCGTTGGAGCCTCACGCTTCGGCGAAATGCTCCGCGGTCAGGATTGGGCCCCTTCTTGCAGCGCCCGTCCGGTGGCGTCGATGGCGGTTTCGATGATGCGGCCGAAGCGGCCCCGGCTGGCATGGATCAGGCGACTGGCCGGGTTGCTCTTGAAGGCACAGCGCAGTCCGGCCTCGTCGCAATAGAGACGAACGAGATCGGCGACATCTGCGGTGTCGGCACCGACCGCCAGGGTGCGGGGGTAGATTTTACGGAACCTGCGGTCGATCTGCGGGTCAGAACGCACGATGCCGGAGAGCAGGTCGGTGCCGCTCAGCACCACGATGACCGCAGCGTCGCCCTGCATCAGGCTTTTGAGCATTTTCAGCATGTCATCGAGTTCGCGCGGCGAGCGCCGGTCGAACAAGTCACGCGCCTCGTCGATCCAGAGCATGACGGTGCCCATGCCCGCGAGGCGATGCCGCACGAGGCGCCAGATCTCTCAGACCGTTGCGCGAGGTGCAACCTGATCAATGCCGGTTTCGCGCAGAATGGCGATGCCGAGGCTTTTTGAGTGGCGGGCTCTCGACACCGACATGGATGAAGCGGGGCGCGCCGGTCTCCGGATTGTGGGCCAGAATGCTGGAGCCGGTCAGCACGGTGCGGATCGCGGTGGTCTTGCCGCCGCCGGCCGCCTCGATCACCGCGATTCCCCGCGTTTCGAGATCCGCAGCGAAGCGGACAGGGATCGGCGCGGGCGTTCGATCGGGCGCTTTGTCGCGGAGGAGCTGTTCTTCAAAGTCGCGGCCGCGTTCATTTTCGATATGGATGCGGCGCAGTCTGGAAAGGGTGCTGGCGGTCCCGTGTGGGGTCGCCTCCGGTGAGGGTTTGTGGGTCATCCGATCAGTCCTTCTTCGACCAGTTGTCACGCTTGCGAGGGGCGGGAAGGGCTCCTTCGGGCGCGATCGGCGCGATGGAGCGCCCGCAACCATCGCCGGCATGGCGGGTTTGCGGGCGCGATTTGCTGATGCAAAAACCCGCGATGAGAGAGAATTCACGCTTGTCGAGGTCCTCCTGGTTCCAGTTCTTGTCGACGATTTTGGCCGCGAGTTGACGGGCGGCATTCATCTCGCGGATTTCCCTGATGGCGTCAGCGACGACAGCTTCGTCCCAGGCCTTTTGTTTCTCGGAACGGGCGTTCAGCGCGCGCCGTATCGCGATCTATTCCCGGGCGTTGAGGCCGTCGAAGAGTCGGCAGTTTCGTGAACCGAAGGAACTTCATTCCAGCCGTCATCGAAGAACACCCCGATCGTGCCGAGATCGGTATGGCTCCAGCGCAGGTTCAGTTCCTGGCCGCCGTCGTGCAGGAACGCGGCCGCCAGTTCCTCCGAGTGGTAGAGGACACCAAGAATGGTCAGGCCGTCCTTGTGCAGATTGCACTTCAGGGCGACCCCGAGGGCCAGTCGCTTGTGGCGCTGGTCCGGCACCGCGTGCAGCGGGAAGTTGCCTTCCTCGTGATCGCAACGCCACTGTTGAAGCGGGACGTGCCCGCCAAGGCCCGACTGCGGGGCTTTGTGATAGACATCGACGATCCAGCGGACGAGGGCAAAGCACAGATCGCTGGTGCTCAGGCAGGCCCGTTCTTCCGCCTCGTGATCGCCGCGCTCCGGAACATTGGCGAAGGTGCGTCCGGACAGACGGCTGCAAACGCCCTCGATCGCGGTCCGGAAAAAGCGTTCGACCTTCCCGCGCATCGCCGGGTGCCCGGCAATGGTGCGTTCGAGAATGATGCCAAGGTCAGCGCAGCAGTCCGTGAACACACGCGACTTGAAACAGCCGTTGTCGGTGGCGAGGAATTCCGGTTTGCCAAATATGTTCCAGGGAGTGACTGCCCCCACAGCATCCGCGAATGCGCCCTTGTCCTCCATCACCATGCGCAGGCATTCCACCGTGGCGGTGGTGCGGGGGGTGTTCACGAGCTGCGACGCGGGTCCGGCAGCCGATGGCGACTGCCACCCACCACCGGCCCTTGCCGTTCTTCGGGCCGATCGCGTCAAGCTCCTCCGGCGTGAAAAGCTGAAGCAGGCCGCCTTCCGCCATCAGGCTGATGAGGTCGATCCGCCATTCATCCATCTCGACGCGTTCGAGCGGGTGCGAGACTTCCAGCCCCTGGCCCACCGGTCCCATGCGCTTCATCGCGACCGTAGCGGGCGACGGTGACGGCGAACCTGTCCAGTTTCCGGATATGAAGCCGCACCGCCTCGCGGCTGGGGATGCGAAAATGCGACAAGCCTTGCGCGTCGCGCTTGCGGTTTTCCTCGGCATAAGCGGCGGCCACATCACGAGCGTCGCGGCAATAGAGATGCGTTGCAGGGTGAGGTGGCGTTCGTTGATCACCCGCGCCATGAGCGCCTTTTCCTGTGGGGAGAAGTAGGTCGCACGGAAGCCGCGGCGACTATAGCTCGGCATCACACCGTATTTGCCGTCACGCCGGACCTGCGTGATCCATTTGCGCAGTGTGCCGGGATGAACGGCATTCGGCATCGGTGCGGATTTGCCGCCCTTGAGCTTGCGACCGCCTCCCGCCCGGTAAAGGCGCAGCTTTTCGATCTGTTCCGGGTCCGGCAAGGCCGCGACCAGATAGTCCGTCAAGAGTTCGCGGATCAGATCCATGTTCGCCTGCAATGCGCGTTCGGTCTTGCTGATCCTGACATCGGGATCTTCATGTTCCTGCAAGTGGATGGCCATCTATGCCATTGCGCAAGCCGTATCCATCCGATCCCGCGCTGCCTGGGTTACAGGTCCGATGAAGCTGAAATCGGGGATGCGTTGCCTTGCGGAGCGCATGTTCTCGTGCAGGCAGTATTCCACCTCATGGGCGATTTTTCTGCTGGCGTTGAGATGATCAGATGCAAAGATCTCGGCGACGCCAGCGCTTTCAACCGGCTTCAGGACGGCACCGCTCCCGGACATATAGGCAAGGCGGAATGCCTTTCCGCCGATGGTGAGGCGGTCATGTTCGCCGATCATAAAGGGCGGGAAGCGGCGATCGAAATCGGTGCTGATTGCAGGAACTCCTTGCGGGTGACGAGAAGGGAAGGGGTGATGCGCCGGCCGGGCTCGAAGCGAATGCGGCCATTGCGGATCAGGCGGAGGAGGGCGCGATAACCGCGCGCATCCATGCCGATCGACCGGATGAGATCGTGAAGGGTGCGGTCGCCGATCATGTGGCGAACCTGCATTCAGGCCGCGCCATCGGCTTCGGCCTCCGGTTCCCGGATCTTGGCGTTATGCACTAGAACAGGGTCGAGATCCGCTTCGGTAATCAGTCGGACGTCATCGGCGAAGCCCTGCTTGCGGACCCATCAGGTGATGATCTGTATACGTTCGAGGAAGGGCAGGCCAATAAGATCGTCCTTACGGTGACGATGCAGATAAGCTTCAGGCTTGACGGAGTAGGCGATACGCCGACCATTGCGACGAACGGCGAGAGCGTCGAAATAGTGCTCCTGTTCCATCTCGGGACCGAAATGGAACAGCACCTGCTCACGCAGTTCGGCGACATCGGGGGAGGCGTTCAGGATCAGCAGGTTCAGCAACTCGGTGTGGGATTCTGCCTGAAAACGGATGCCCGCTCCGTCGCCAAGCACAGCAAAGGCCGTGCAATGGCCGGTGGCGGCATTTGCGATGGGTCTTTCGGCTTTGGAAGCGTCAGGCAACACGATGCCGCCCGCATTCGAGCGGTTCATGAATGATCGCCGATGGATTTAGTCGGCTCTGAACAACGCGGAACACATTGATTTTGCGTTGTTATATTGCTGTTTTGTTGGCATCAGATTGCAAGGTTTCGTAATCTGGCCCCAGAAACCCTGCAAATTCCGATCGCCCATGAAGCCCCATTCCCGCGCCCCCGAACAGAATGATCTCCTGCGCCCCAGGCTGGTGGACATAATCGATGCCCGCCACGAATTGGTGAAGCTCGCCGCCCTGATCGACTGGGAGTTCTTCGAGCGGGAATGGGCCGGGTTCTTCCCCTCGAAGACAGGCCGTCCGGCGACCTCGCCACGCCTGATCGCCGGGCTGATGTATCTGCAGCACGCCTTCAAGCTGTCGGACGAGGCGGTGGTCGCCCGTTGGGTGGAGAACCCCTACTATCAGCATTTCACCGGTGAGACCTTCTTTCAGCACCGCCCGCCGATCAATCCCTCATCACTGGTGCGCTGGCGCAAGAGGATCGGTGAAGAAGGCGTCGAATGGCTGCTGACCAAGACGATCGAAGCAGGCCGCAATTCTGGGACGATCACGGACAAGGCGCTGAAGCGGGTGGCGGTCGATACCACCGTGATGGAAAAGAACATCGCCCATCCTACGGATGCCCGGCTTTACGAGCGGGCCCGGGCCCTGCTGGTCGGCTTGGCGAAGAAGGCCGGGATCGATCTGCGCCAGAGCTATGCCCGTCTTGCACCGCGGCTGGCCATCCAGGTCGGGCGCTACGCCCATGCCCGCCAGTTCAAACGCATGCGCAAGGCGCTGCGCCGGCTCAGGGGGTATGTCGGCCGGGTGCGCCGCGATCTGCGCCGTCACCTGCAGGACATCCCGCAAGGCCCCCTGCACGAGAAGGTTCTGGACGCGCTCTGGCTGGTCGGGCGCCTGCTGGAACAGGGGCCGAAGAGCCGCGACAAGCTCTATTCCCTGCATGAGCCCGAGGTCGACTGCATCTCAAAGGGCAAGGCCCGTGTGCGCTACGAATTCGGCACCAAGGTCAGCCTCGCCACCACCCTCGACAGTGGGTTCGCCGTCGGCGCCCGCAGCTTCGCGGGCAATCCCTATGATGGTCACACCCTGGCGCCGGCGCTGGAACAGGTCGCCATCCTGACCGACCAGGTGCCCGATCTCGTCGTCGTCGACCGCGGCTATCGCGGCCACGGCGTGAACAGCACCAAGGTCCTGATCAGCGGCCAGCGGCGCGGCCTAACGCCATTACTGGCCAAACTCCTGAAACGGCGCAGCGCCATCGAGCCCGAGATCGGTCACATGAAGATGGACGGACGCCTTGCCAGATGC
Source organism: Paenirhodobacter sp. (assembly GCF_047600745.1). GTDB lineage: Bacteria > Pseudomonadota > Alphaproteobacteria > Rhodobacterales > Rhodobacteraceae > Rhodobacter. The sequence goes on from NZ_JASGKI010000006.1 coordinate 342,690, forward strand.
CCCCTGAAAGGCCGTATCGGCGATGCGGTCTTCGCCGTTCTCTGTGCCTGCGGCCACAACATCCGCAAAATCCTGACCCATCTCAGGGCCATTGCGTCCCTCGTCATCCAACTCATACTCTCCATCATCGTGGTTGCTGACAGCTCTCTTTGCAAACCCTGCGCGGCATAAACGCGTTGTTCAGACCTGACGATTTAAGAAAGGGGTGGCTGTCGATCAACCCAGGCGGCGCTTGACCGGCTTTGCCATGCGAATCCACAAACGGGTTCACGTTTCGTGCAGGGTGATTTCGTCGGACAGGCCGAGCGGGTTTCAGCCGGCCCGCCGATGATACCGGATCCGCGTTTGGTTGCAGACGGGGATATCTCCGGTCAATCCTTGAAGGATGGAATTGAAGGTCATTGCGTTTCTCCGAGAATTCTATTTTCCTATCCGGGTTTTTGGTAAGAAAAAATCATAGCCGGTGATTTCTTGCGGAATGCGAAGCATTCTTCAGAGAAACCGGTGGATTTTTCAGGCGTCGCCGCGTGGAAGAAGGCGGTTTCGGACTGCAAAAATGCAAATCCGTAAAGCTATCTCTCCTCTCAGCTGCCGTTCATGTCCGGGGAGGCGCGGAACCATTGCAGCCCGTGTCTGGATCTGCTATGGGACAGCTGCTTGATGGCTGGCTTCGGTCTGCTCTGATGCGGCCTTGGCCGGATGCTGGAACATCCTTCCGGGGTCGGTTTCGCTTTGTGTTACGTCATGTCTCGTCTTGCTCCTTTTTGTGCCGGGCTTGGACAGCGGCGGCTTGGCGTTCATGGTGTATTTCGGAAATAGACGATCTCGTAATATCTTGACTCGAAATTGATTTCCTGAATAATTTCTGATTATGGCGGATGCGTAATGCGAAAAGAGAAACGATTTTTTCTGGGAGTCATCCCGACTTCACCGATTTCTCCCCGAATGTTTCCCTGATCCTGTAGATGGCTTCGCGGTTCTGGCCAGATATGCGCATCGTTATTCAAATATTTTTCCGGTGTTTCTGCTTTCACATCCGCGCCTGCCCGGAATTTCGTGAAAATGGAGTCCCCATCCGGTCAGATTGCAGCCACGAACGATTTGGCGGAGTATATGTCAGGCCGAGTTCGGCGCGAAAATTTCTTCGGGAGTGGTGAAATTTTTCGCACAGAGCCGTCTGAAACGGTGACTGATACAAGAAGTCTGGGAGCTGTTTTCGCCGTGTTCCGGTCCCGAAATCGAGGGTGGGATGAGAATTTTCCTGACAAAAATCAGCCTTCCCCTGACCCGAATTCCATTTCGAGGACGAAGACCGACAGAGGCGTCGCCGCACCAAAGATGTTCATCTTGAGAAAAGTCATGTTCCGTTCCTTCCATGAAAACGGACCAGACGGCCCGTCGATGCCGGGTTTGGAATGGCGTGGCCAAAGCAATGATCTGGCCGCCTGTTTCCCCTGCTTCCGATCCGGTCGGATCGGCCTGTTCGCCTTCAGGCGGATATGAGGTGCAGGGTCGGGGTCATGGCTGTTCTCGCAAGGTGAACATGTGAAGGTCGGTTGCCAGCAAGCGGCGACAAGAAATTCTCTGACCACATCGCTGCCGGAACGCAACATCTGAATTTAATTGGATTCCTGACTCTGAACACCCTCGTGACAAGGGCCCTTCTATACTCCCTATGGTCATAATTGTAGAAGGGCCGCCGAGCCGGTGCCCCTGTTTATTTTATCTCTTGAAATCTTCCAACTCGCTGTGTTGCACATGAACATGCCTGAAAAATAGGCAGTTTTACGAGAATCCGGGAGATGAACATCATCTGCCTCGCCGGAGTTGCAATTGTGGTGATCCAAGTTCTCCGGAACGAAGCGCGGTGATTCGTCAGGCCGCGGGTCGATTTGCCGGTGTCAGCCCACCACAGGCGCTCCGGTGAAGTGGTCCCGGAACCCGTATCGGCAGATGGCTTTCCATTGCAGTTTGCGCTGTGCACGGGGAATCACACTGCGGGGTGAACCAACACATGAACCTTCCCGACCAGCGCTTACGCTCGACGCCGGGCCGCCGCCCGAAGGTCCGCTGGCGACGGTCATCGTCGCGGGTGCCGTGGACATTCGGGCGGCGCTCGCGCGAGAAAGTGGACTGGCGCCGCAGGCGAACGCCAGAGGCCGAACGCTTCGCGGCCTTGTGTTCCGGGTCGTTCTTCCTTGCGTCGGCGGGCCTGCTGGATCGCCGCCGGGCGACGACGCATTGGAGTGTGGCCGGGCTGTTGCCGCACAGCTTTCCCATGGTGCGTGTCGATGCGGATGCGATCTTCGTGCAGGACGGCAGCCTGTGGACATCGACCGGGGTGACAGCGGCGATCGACCTGACGCTAGCTTTTGTCGAGCAGGATTTCGGCCGCGACCTGGCGCTGGCGCGCGATGTGGTGACCTATCTCAAGCGGCCGGGCGGTCGTCCCGGTTCAGCACCGCCCGGACCGGCCAGATGACCGCCCCGCCGGGGATACGCGACATCCAGTCCTGCTTGCTGGCCTATCTGGACCAGCCCCTGCGCATTCCAGACATGGCGGCCCGCGCTGGAATGAGCCCGCGCAACTTCAGCCGCCTGTTCAGTGCCGAACTCGGCGCAACGCCAGCCAGCTATCTGAAAGGCAGGCGCTGCGAGCGGGCCAAAACGCTGCTGCTGGACGGCGACCTGCCGCTGAAGACCATCGTCTTTCGTAGCGGTTTTTCCTCGGACGAGCAGATGCGCAAAGCCTCCGCCCGCCGCTATTCGTTGACCCCGCGCGACTATCGCGACAGGTTCAGGGCCGCACGGGCGTGACAACGCGGGATGGACCCTCGCCGCCGGATCAACCCGCCCGGACAGATCGGAAAGAAGCCATTCGTCCGGGGAGGCCAATGAGCGCAACATTGCTGTTCGGCCTCTGCCGGGAAGACATGGCGACGGGAATCGACGCCGCTGGTCGTATGTTTCCGCGCCCGGAAGATATCGTCCCCCCTGCGGCTCGGCCTTGGCGGCCTGCTCCCGCAGCGTATTGCCCGCACAGGCTGAGCCGGGGAATGACCGGCCATGCCGCGTGTCCTCCCGGGTCCGGCCGCAAGTCTGTCAATCGCCGGAGCGGCCGGGAATATCCGGGATATCTTCCAGCCATGGCAGGGCGGAAGCGCACCAGATCTGTGATGTCGGCCTCAACTGGCTGCGTTGACTCAGGGTGCCGGTTCGGATGCCGATTTCACGTGCCGCCGCTCCCTCACCGGTCGTGTAGATCGGCGTGCCGCATTCCTGGCAGAAGAACTGCAACCTTCGTTTGCCGTTGTCTCCGGTCTTTATGTAACAACGCGGAGCGGCGCCGGTCAGCCGGAATGCCTCGCGCGGGACTGTCGCGGTCACGCGAAAAGCACTGCCGGTCAGTTGCTGGCAGTCCGTGCAATGGCAGATCGACACCTGTTTCGGGTCGATCTCTGCCAGGTAGGTGATATGGCCGCAGTGGCAGCGTCCGTCGACTTTCACCCCCGTCTCCGCCTTTCGTCATGATTGTCCGGCCCATCCTGTCATGGGCAACAGAAAATGAAATCCCCTGCCATCTTGAAACTTTGGGCACTCTTTGACTTTTGTGACCGGACTGCTTTCGCGAATGTCGCGGGGGGGGGGGCAGGAAAGCGGATGGGACGGCTTCAGCGGACGCTTTTCTCGGCTGGCAGGTGATGCAGCAGCGAGGAACAGGCCCCCATGATATGGCCATGGACGCATTCGGCCGCCCGGTCGGCATCCCCGGACCGGCAGGCGGCGAGGATCTCGCGGTGCTCGCGGTCGGCGGTCGCCTGCCCATGCGAGAGGCTCAACTGGATGCGCAGGTAGCGTTCCAGCCGATCGTTGACCGAACGGATCACGCTGACGAGAAACGGCCTTTGTGCGTCCAGATAGAGGCGGCTGTGGAACTTCCAGTTCAGCGCCGACCATTGCGCGACATCGGTTTCGCGGGCGAAAGCGTCACAGAAGGCCTCGGCCTCGGCGAATGTTTCGGGCGTCATATGTGGCACTGACAGCCTGATGGCATTCGATTCCAGAATGGCGCGGGTCTCGAAGATCTGGGCGATTTCCGGTTCGGTCAGTGCAATGACGACGGCGCCCTTGTTGCGCTGAAACGCGACAAGTCCCTCGGCCTCCAGTCGCTTCAGCGCCTCCCGGACGGGGATCTTGCTGACGTTGAACAGGCGCGCGACATCATCCTGACGGATCGGTTCGCCTTCGTCCAGCGAACCGTCGGCAATGGAATCGCGAATGAATCTCAGGATGATATCCGAGGCGGTGGGGGCCTTTCCAAGGTCGGGCACCTCTGCTTCCCTGAATGGCATCCCTTACCTCCCGCCTTGTCATGAACGTGCGAAGGATATGGTAGTCGATATTTGGCCGCAAGAGACGGCCGCTGCGCGTATTGACAGCAGGGGCTGGTTTCGCCAATCTTAATATCGTATACGAAATATAATGCTGACAGCCTCCGATGCAGGGAAAGCAAATGCGGACGTCGAGAATAGTGCATATCGTCTCCTGCCACGCCGAAGGCGAAGTGGGCGACGTCATCGTTGGCGGTGTGGCGCCGCCCCCGGGAGAGACGGTCTGGGATCAGGCACAGTGGATTGCCGCGGACGGGGGGCTGCGGAATTTCGTGCTGAACGAGCCGCGTGGCGGGGTGTTTCGGCATGTCAACCTGCTGGTGCCGCCCAAGGATCCGCGCGCCCGGATGGGCTGGATCATCATGGAGCCTGCGGATACGCCGCCGATGTCTGGGTCGAATTCCATCTGCGTGGCGACGGTGCTTCTCGATACCGGGATCGTTCCGATGCAGGAGCCGCTGACCCGCATGATCCTTGAACCGCCGGGCGGGCTGATCGAGATCGAGGCCGAATGCAGGAACGGCAAGGCAGAGCGCATCCGGGTGCACAATGTGCCCTCCTTCGCCGACCGGCTGGATGCGCGGATCGAGGTCGAGGGGCTGGGCACGCTCACGGTGGACACCGCCTATGGCGGCGACAGTTTCGTACTGGTGGATGCGGCCTCGGTCGGTATGCGGATCGTTCCCGATCAGGCGCGCGACCTAGCCGAATGGGGGGTGCGGATCACGCGCGCCGCCAATGAGCAACTGGGCTTCCGGCATCCGGCAAACGACTGGAGCCATATCTCGTTTTGCCAGTTCACCGACCCGCTGACCGAAACGGACGGGGTGCTTTGCGGCAGGAACGCCGTGGCGATCCGACCGGGCAAGATCGACCGCTCTCCGACCGGGACCGGCTGTTCGGCGCGGATGGCGGTGCTGCATGCGCGCGGGGAAATGAAGGTCGGGGACCGCTTCATCGGCCGGTCCATCATTGACACCACCTTTCATTGCTCGATAGCTGAAGAGGTCGATCTGAACGGCAGGCGGGCGATCCGCCCGGTCATCTCGGGGCGGGCCTGGGTGATCGGCACCAGACAGCTCATGGTGGACCCCGACGATCCGTTTCAGAGCGGCTATCGTCTGTCGGATACCTGGCCGATGGGCCTGTAAAAGAGGTGTATTTTCATGGCAAGCAGCAAGGCCCCGCGGCTTCTGTCCTATGATGCCGCCATCGGTCGGCTCGACTGGCCCGGCGCGGTGGAGGCGTTGCGGCAGGGGCATGGCCTGCCGCGGGCGCAGATCGCGGATGTGTTCCTCGGCCCGCCCACCGGCACGATGATGAGCCGCTCGGCCTTCATTCCGGGGCTGGGCTACGGCGCCAAGACCTTCACCGTTTTTGACGGAAATGCCGCGATCGGCCTGCCCACGGTGCAGGGCGCGATGCTGGTTTTCGACAGCGAAACCGGAGTGTTGCAGGCGGTCGTGGACAGCCCTCTGGTCACCGAGTTCAAGACCGCCGCCGATTCCGTCCTGGGCGCCAGCCTGCTGGCGCGCCCTGACAGCCGCCACCTTCTGATCGTCGGGGCGGGCACCGTCGCGGCCAGTCTGGTGCGGGCCTATACGGCGGTGCTGCCGGGGATCGAGCGGGTTACGGTCTGGGCGCGCCGGGCGGAACAGGCGCGGGAGCTGGTCGCGGGGCTGAAGGGCATCGGCGCCGATCTGGCGGTGACCGAGGATCTGCAAACGGCGGTCGGGCAGGCCGACATCATCTCTTCCGCCACGATGGCGCGGCAGCCGGTGATCCTGGGCGACTGGGTTCGCCCCGGGACGCATGTCGATCTGATCGGCGCCTTCAAGGCCGACATGCGCGAGGCGGACGATGCGCTGATGGCCAAGGCATCGCTGTTCGTGGACAGCCGCGAGACGACCCTGAACCATATCGGCGAATTGCTGATCCCCATCGCCTCGGGTGCGATCACGCGCGACAGCGTGCGGGGCGATCTCTACGATCTGGTGCGCCCCGGTGCGCTGCGGCGGCAATCGGGCGAAGACATCACCGTTTTCAAGAACGGCGGCGGCGCGCATCTGGACCTGATGATCGCCGTCTGGATCGCCCGGATGCTGGCCGATTGAACCATGCCTGTCCTTTGCCGGGGGGGAACGCCCCAGCATGATCTCGCGCGCCGTCTTCTGGTGACCCCGCGTCAGGAAAACGACGCAACCGGCGGGCCGAAGAGACTTTCATCGGGGATGATCCCGAGACCGGTCCCCCGGGGCAGGGCGATATGGCCGTCCGTGATGCGGATGCCGTTCCTGTCGTCGTAATTCCCGGAGATATAGGGCTGTGCGACCCAAACGCCTTCGTTCAGGCGCGGCAGGACGGTGGCGCCGATATGGGTGCAGGCGGCGGCGATGATGTCTCCGCCCCAGGCGTCGTCGCAGGTGTGCGGCAGGGTCCGCGCCTCGCAGATATCGCGGAAGGCCCGCATGGCCTGCAACCCGCCGATGCGCGTCACCTTCATGCCGAAGCCATCGCACAGCCCCTGTCCGGCGGCGCGGATCACCGTCGAGAGGTCTTCGCCGTTTTCGTCCAGATAGATGCCGTGATGAACGCGACCACGAATGGCGGCGATTTCCTCAAGCGTATTGCAGGGCTGCTCCAGAACGAAGGGGATCTCGGGGCATTCGCGGCTGAGCCGCAAAACGTCGCGGGCGGGCAGGCTGCGGTTGCCGTCCACTGCAAGCCGGGTGCCGGTGCCGCGGATGCGCTCCCAGACCTTGCGGACGGTTTCGATATCCAGTTCGACCGGGCGCGAGCCGATCTTGATCTGTAGGCGCGGGAAGCCATCGGCCACCTTCTCCGCCGCGATGCGGGCAATCTCATCGGGTTCGCCGATGCCGGTCGCGTAATACGAGGGTACGCGCTCCGCCGCGACGCCGCCCAGCAGTTCGGCCACGCGCAAGCCGTAATGCTTGCCCATCAGGTCATGCACGGCGATGTCGATGGCTGCTTTTGCATAGTTGTGCCCGCAGAGCAGCCCGTCCATCCTGCGCCGCAGGATCAGCGGTTGCAGCGGGTCGGCGCCGATCAGGCCGGGCGCCATCTCGGCCAGCGCAGCGCGGGCGCCGGCGGCGTGGCTGGGCGCATAGGTCGGGCCGACCGGGCAGGTCTCGCCCCAGCCTGTCAGCCCGGTGTCCGCGACGATCTTGACCAGCGTGGTTCGCAGTGACCAGACCGTCGAACTGGCGATGGTATAGGGACCATTCTTGACCGGAAGGTCGTGCGCATACAGGTGGATTTCGGAAATCTTCATGGCCTGTCCTTGTGGGATCGAATGAGGGGATTCAGCGACCATCGGTCCTGTTACAGGTCGATGGTCACGTTGCCGATCGGCCGCGAACAGCAGGCGAGGATATAGCCCGCCTCGACATCCTCGTCGGTGATGCCGCCATTATGGACCATGTGGACCTGACCCGAGAGTTTCTGCACCTGACAGGTGCCGCAGATGCCCATTCCGCAACCGGAGGGAATGGGGATGCCCGCCGCCCGCGCTGTGGCCAGGATCGTTTCGGTCTCCGCCGCGCGCATGGTCTTGCCCGAAGCCGCAAAACGCACCTCCGCGAGGGCGTCGTGCTGAGGCACGACATCCTCGGGCACGGTCTCGGCCTCGACCGGCGGAGCGCCGAAGCTCTCCTGATGATAGCGCGCCATATCGTAGCCCAGCCCGTGCAGGATGCCGCGCACCGCCTGCATGAAGGGCTCGGGTCCGCAGCAATAGACGTCGCGCTCCAGGTAGTCGGGCGCGACAAGGCCCAGCATCAACTGATTGAACATGCCGCGAAAGCCGGTCCAGGGGCGGTAGGGATCAGGTTCCTCGACGATCCATTTCGGGTCGATCCCGGGCGAACGGGTGGCCATATATTCCAGCCCCTCGCGGAAGATGACCTCGGACGGGCGGCGGGCGCAGTTGACGAAGACGATATCCGGATCAACCCCGGAATCGTAAAGGAAGGTCGTCATCGACATCATCGGCGTGATGCCCGACCCCGCCGAGATGAACAGGTATTTCCGCGCCGGATCGCGCATCATCGAGAATCTGCCCGCCGGTCCCCGCGCCTTGATCCGCATACCGGGCCGCAGATGGTCGAACATCCAGCGCGTGCCAATGGACTCCTTCTGCGCCTTGACCGTCACCGTCAGCGAGGTCGGACGCGAGGGTGAGGAGGAGATCGTATAGGTGCGGTGCAGCACCCCGCCGGGCAGGGGCAGTTCCAGCGTCAGGAACTGCTCCGGATCGAAGCTGAACAATGCGCCCGAGGGGCTGCGGAAACAAAAGGTCATGACATTCGGCGCCTCCCGAAGAAAGGAAGCGCATTCGAGGTCCTCGGCATCGGTCCAGAAGGCCAGCGCCGGTTTCATTCGGCGGCCATGCGGGTGGGGGCGGTCGCCTTTTCCATCCAGTCGGCATACCAGTCGATGAACTGGATCACGCCGCTTTCCCAGTCGGGCGAATAGGGACCGGGGATATAGGCGGGGGAAAGGATGCCGTCCTGATTGGTCTCGACGATCTCGCGATCCTCGTCATTCGTGGCAATCCAGACCTCGGTGAGACGGTCGAAGTCGTAATCCACGCCCTCGACCGCATCCTTGTGCACGAGCCATGTCGTCGTCACCTCGGTCTCGGTCGGGCTGATCGGCGTGACGCGGAAGGTCAGCGAATGGTCCGGCAGGAAGTGGTTCCAGGTCGAGGGGTAGTGGAAGACCATCAGGGAACCGGCATCGGGTTTTGCGACGCGGCCCAGTTGCCGGGCGACCGCCGCCTTGCCGTCCATCGTGTAGCTGACGGCGGTTTCCTGTAGCGGCATGCGCGCCAGCCGGAATTGCCCGTCGCCGTTGATCAGGAACTGTGCCGGGGCGCCGATTGCGGCACAGGCATCGAAATGGTCCTGAATCCGCTGCGACAGCGACCCGTCCGCCGACACACCCGCAACCTCCGGGTCCAGCGGGAAGGACCGGCACAGCGCCGGGTGGTTGCCGCTGCAATGATAGCATTCGCGGTTGTTTTCCCAGACGAGTTTCCAGTTGCCCTTCTCGATGATCGAAGACGTATGGGCGACCTTGGCCTCGGACAGGTCGTGGACCGCCAGATAGGGTTCGGCCTTCCGGGCGAAATCCTCGAAATCCGGCGGGGTGTCCGACAGGCAGATATAGATCAGCCCCTTGAGATTGCGCAGCGCCACCGGGCGCAACCCATGCTGTGCCGGATCGAAATCAGGTCCCATGCTGTTCGCCCAGAGCAGCTTGCCGTCCAGATCGTAGGTCCATTGGTGGTAGGGGCAGACCAGCTTCGCCACCTGACCCTGACGCTGCTTGCAGACGATCGAACCGCGATGGCGGCAGGTATTGTGGAAGGCGCGGATCTCGCCGTCGCGGCCCCTGACGATGACGATGTTATAGGCGCCGACCCGCAGCGTCGCATAGCTGCCCGTCTTGACCAACTGGCAGGCGGGGATGGCATAGAGCCATTCCCTGTAGAAGATATACTCAAGGTCGAGCTGATAGATTTCCGGCGAAACATAGAAGGGCTGCTCCAGCGCATGCCCCGGACTCCGGCGGGTGAGGAGATCTGGCAGATTCGGATCGGTGGCGGACATGTCGGCTTCCATATGATGAAGGTGAATCTGCATGGACGTTCCATCGGGGGTGGCATCTTGACAACGGCATAAAAATTCACCCTGAGTTAGATCATCTAATCTGAGAGCGATAAGGGGACATTGGTTGCCCAGGCCCTATGACCTTTCTTCCATGACCGCGCTGATATGTTTCGAGGCTGCCGCCCGGAACATGAGCTTCAAAGTCGCCGCAAGCGAAATTAATGTCACCCCGGCTGCCGTCAGCCATCAGATCAAGGCGCTGGAACAGGATCTGGGCTGCGCGCTGTTCATCCGTCGGCATCGCGGCGTTGAGCTGACCGAGAAGGGCGCCTTCCTGCTGGTTGCGCTACAGCGCAGTTTCGAGACGATCTCGGACACCGTGGCGCACCTGCGCGCGCGCCCCGAAACGGTAGACGTGACCATCCGTGCCTCGACGGCGATCAGCGCGCTTTGGCTGACGCCAAAGATCGGCGCCTTCTGGAGGATTTATCCGGAAATAACGGTGTCGCAGATCATCTCCGATGTGCCGGGTTCCGCCGGGCGGCATGACCTCAGCATCCGCTACGCCATTCCGCAGGACAATGGCGAAGACTGGCGCCCGCTGTTTCACGACCGGATCTTCGCGATCGGCACGGAGCGGTTCCGGCAGGAGCATGGCATTCGCAACGTGGCCGATCTGCTGACCGCGCCGCTGATCCACCTGCGAAGCGAGGAAAACGACTGGACGGGCTGGTCCGATTGGTTCGCGGGGCTGGATCATCCGGCGCCAAGGGGGCGCAGTCTGCATGTGAACAATTACATGATCGCCCTGCAAGCCGCCGAAGACGATATTGGTGCGGTTCTGGGTTGGGACGGGCTTCTGGGCAATCTGCTGGATCAGGGGCGGCTGGTCCGGCTGGTGCCGGAGAGCATTCCGTCGCCCGCCGGATTTTACCTGACCGTCCATCCCCGCGCCTCGGCCAAGGCGCGGCTGTTTGCCGACTGGCTCTGCTGACGCGCCCGAAAGGCGCTACGGCTGACGATAGACCCGCGCGGTATCCGCTTCGAAGTGGCGCAATTCCTCCGGCCGCCGGGTTTCGGACCAGCCGAGAGCGGCGGCGGCGATCTGCGACAGGTCTTCGGCCCGGCTGCGGCCAAGGTCTGGGTCCAGCCCGTCGGGCAGGCGGCGGCGGATCAGGTCGGCCAGCCGCACGACAGGTTCGCGCGCGAGCCGCTGGCCGATGTCCTCTTCCGGCACGGGTATCACGCCCCGGGGTTCCGGCCCGCGTTTGCCCAGCCGGTCTTCGACCGCGCGCGCCACCTTCCGCGCCGCATGGCGGTGCAACATGATCGTCGAGCCGGTGACGGCAAGCAGCCCGGGCCGCGCCGCCTCCTCGGTCACCTCAACCGGCAGGCTGGTGACCTTGCCGTCGCGGGTCGAGGTCGGGCGCACGCCGCACCAGCAATGCACCACATCCGCGCGGCTCAGGCGCAGGTCGGGGAACAGGTGATTGGCCTCGGCGAGGATATAGTCGATCTCGGCGTCCTCGACGCGGATGTCGTCGGGGTTCGCGGTGACTTCGGTCTCGGTCGGGCCGATGAAATGCAGGTCGCGCCAGGGGAAGACGTAATAGGGCTCGCCCTTGCTGGAAAAGGCTTCGAGCCCCTGCCCCCGGAACGCTTCCGGCAGGCGGACCATGACGTTGACGCCCTTGACCCCGATCACCCGTCGCCTGCCGGTGCCGCCGCCCGGCACCCGGTCGATCCACGGACCGGCGGCATTCACCATCAGAGGCGCGCGGACCTGCGCCTGTCCCTGCATCCCGGGCGCGCATTCGTCCAGCGTGACCTGCCAGCCCGCGCCCGCGCGGCTGATCGCGGTGACTTCGGCATAGGTGCGCAGCGTGGCGCCGCGCCGCTCGGCATCGAGCGCGGTATCGACACAGATCCGCTCCGGCCAAGCATACATATATTCCTCGAACACGCCCACGCCCCGCAGCGGTCCGCCAAGCGCCGCCGCCAGCGCGCTTTCGCGCCCCGCCTGCTGTGCGGTCAGGCGGCGATAGGCCAGCGGCACCCGCCAGCCGTCCAGCGCCGCGACCAGACGAAAGCCGATGTCGACCAACCAGGGCGGATAGCGGTCGCCCGGGCGGAACGGATAGTGGAAGCGGTGCTTCGTCAGGTGGCCCGGCATGTCGCGCACCAGCTCCGCCCGGCAGCGCATGACATCGCGGGTATAGCGCAGCCGCTGGACCATATCGCCGGGGCGGAAGGGCATCTGCCACAGCGGATAGCGCGCGGCGAGATAGCCCAGCCCGGAATAGAGCATCCGGCTGGATCGCGACGAGGTGCCCGCCCCGATATCGCCCCGGTCCACCAGCAGGGTGCGGAAGCCGCGCCCCGCCAGTTGCCGCGCGCTGGCGCAGCCCACGGCCCCGGCACCGATGACGATCACGTCGTAATCCGTGCCGTCGAGACTGGCGATGTCAGGGCGCGTCATGCCGGGTTCCCCGCATCCCGGGTCATCTGGCGTGACTTCTCGGTTGCCGCGGTGAGAGCTGCCTCAATGGCCTGGTTGAAACCCGCAGCCTCGGCAGCGTCCAGTCCCGCCTCGGTGGGGCCGCGATAGGCACGATAGGCGGCAAGCAGGGCGGGGGCCTCGGTGATGCGGCCTTCCAGCAGCCGGGCGCCGCCGGTGACCGCAGCCTCGGCCGCGCGCCATGCGGTGGCCTCGGAAACGCCCTGTGCGCGCATGAAGCCGGCCATCGCTGCGGCCATGAGCGCCGGATAGGCCGCGCCCGAGCCGGGGAGCGCGGCCATCAGGTCGATTTCGGCTTCGTGGGTAAGTTCGTCGGTGGTGCCGATGGCCGAGAGCAGGTGGCGCACCGTGTCGCGGTCTGCATCGGTCACGCCTTCGGAGGCCCAGAACGGCGAATAGGAGGCACCGATCCCGGCGGCGGCGTTCGGCATCGCTCGCACGATCCGGCCGCCACAACCGGCCAGCGTGGCCGCGTCCACCCCGGCCATGAAGGACAGGACCAGCCGCCCTTCGGCCCGCAGCGTCAGCCTTGACCAGTCCTCGGGCCGCACCGAGACCACGATCACATCGCTTTGCGCCGCGAGATCCGCCACGTTTCGCGCCCAGATCACATCGGCATGACCGTGGTAGTCAGCGTGCGGGCCACTCCGATTGAGCAACACCAGATCGCCCGGTCGGACGATCTGGTTCGAAAGCAATCTGGCACCTAGGGCCGACCCGAGCCAACCGGTGGCGCCGATGATGCCGATCTTCATGCCCTTGCCCCGGTATATGCGTCGATGGCGGTCTGGAACGGGAGCCAGCCGATGATCTGGCCGTTGTCTTCGACCTGAAGGGCCTGTGTCTGATGCGCGCCCATGGCCTTCAGCGCCTCGGCGAGGGTGGCGGTGGCGGGGATGGTCGGAGCGACCGCCGTGCCGGGCGGAGCCATGACGGAAGCGACCTTGAGCACCTTGCCACGATCGACATGCTGGACGAAATTGGCGACGTAATCATCCGCCGGACGCATGACGATATCCTGCGCGGTGCCCTGCTGGATCACCGATCCGTCGCGCAGGAGCGCGATGCGGTCGCCGATACGCAGGGCCTCGTCGAGGTCGTGGGTGATAAAGACGATGGTCTTGCGCACCTCCTGTTGCAGGTCGAGCAGCACCGTCTGCATGTCGTAGCGGATCAGCGGGTCCAGCGCGGAATAGGCCTCGTCCATCAACAGGATCGGCGCGTCATTGGCCAAAGCCCGCGCCAGCCCCACCCGCTGCTGCATCCCGCCGGACAACTGGCTCGGATAGCTCTTCTCGAACCCCTTCAGGCCAACGCGCTCGATCCAGCGCATCGCGGTGCGATAGCGGTCGGCCTGCCCGATGCCCTGCACCTCCAGCCCATAGGCGGCATTGTCGAGCACGGTGCGATGCGGCAGGAGGCCGAATTTCTGGAACACCATCGCGGTCTTGTGCCGGCGGAAGTCGCGCAGTTCCTCGGGCGACATCTCGACGACATTGCGCCCCTCGACCACGATTTCCCCGGCCGTCGGGTCGATCAGCCGGTTGATGTGGCGGATCAGGGTGGATTTGCCCGAGCCCGACAGCCCCATGATCACCTGGATGCTGCCCGCCGCGATGGAGATGTTGATGTCACGCAGGCCAAGCACATGGTGGCGATCGCGCTGCAATTCGGCCTTCGTCATGCCGGCGCGGACAACTTCAACCTGCGCCGCAGGATCCGGGCCGAAAATCTTGTAAAGGCTGCGGATTTCAATGCCGATGGGATCAGTCATGGCTGGCCTCGCGATGCTTTTGCAGCCGCTTGCCCCAGGCCTGGCTGATGCGGTCGAACAGAATGGCGATGCCGACGATGGCAAAGCCGTTGAACAGGCCGAGCGTGAAATACTGGTTCGAGATCGCGCGCAGCACCGGCTGGCCCAGCCCCTGCACCCCGATCATCGAGGCGATCACCACCATCGCCAGCGCCATCATGATGGTCTGGTTGATGCCCGCCATGATGGTGGGCAGGGCGAGCGGCAGCTGCGCCTTGATCAGCTTTTGCCACGACGAGGAGCCAAAGGCATCGGTCGCCTCCAGCACCTCGCGGTCGACCTGCCGGATGCCGAGGTTCGTCAGCCGGATCATCGGCGGCAGGGCATAGATCACCACCGCGATCAGGCCGGGCACCCGGCCGATGCCCAGAAGCATCACCACCGGGATCAGATAGACGAAGCTCGGCATCGTCTGCATCACATCCAGAACCGGGTTCAGGATCGCCTGCGTGCGCGGCGAGCGCGCCATCAGCACCCCGAGCGGCAGGCCAATGGCGATGGACAGCAGCGTGGCGGCGAGGATCATCGACACGGTTTTCATCGTGTCGGTCCACATGCCGAACATGCCGATCAGGACCAGCGTCACCACCGAGCCGATGACGATCCGCCAACTCCGGCTCGCCCCCCATGCCAACCCCGCGACGATCAACAGGATCACCGGCCAGGGCGTGTTCAGAAGCAGCCGCTCGAACCAGATCAGCAGCGTTTGCAGCGGGCTGAAGAACCCCTCGATGACATCGCCATAAGAGCGGGTAAAGCTGCGGAACCCGTCGTCGATCACCTTCTTCAGGTCACGAAGAAAGCCGTCGCTCAGTTGCGGAAAGGTGGTGAAAACGCTCATGGGGTGTCACCGGCGCAGCGCGCAAGAAGTAATGACATGCTTGTTTTCCCTGTCGCGACATATGGTCTTGCTGCCCGGTTCGTCGCAATGCCCCGGGCGGCTGGATGAAAGTGCGAAGGACGCCGGGTTCGGCCTCGCGACACGGGGTCCGTTTTTCCTGTTCGTCCCGGTTTCCCGAGGCTGGCCTTTCGGAAACGCCCCGGGGTTCTACCAAAACGCCGCCCCGGGGCGCCCGCAGACGGGCTTACAGTGCCGCCTTGATCTTCTCCGCCGCCTCGGGCGTGACCCATTGAGTCCAGATTGCTTCGTTGCTGCGCAGGAATTCGCGCGCGCCATCCTCGCCCGTGGCCTGATTGTCGGTCATCCAGGCCATCAGCGCGTTCACCGTGGCATTGGACCAGGACCGTTTGGACAGGTAATCCATCACCTCCGGCGGGGCGGCGTCGGCAAAGCCCTTGGCAACGACGGTCTGCACCTTGTCAGTGGGCCAGTCGTTCTTCTTCGGCTCGGCGCAATCGGCATTGGAGGTGCAGGCCTTCCATTCCTCCGGATCGAGCGGCACGCCGTGGCCCAGCTTGACCATCTCATAGCGACCGAGCAGCGCGGTCGGCGCCCAGTAATAGCCGACCCAGCCCTGCCCGCGCTCATAGGCGCGCGCGATAGAGCCGTCGAGTCCCGCCGCGGAACCGCTGTCGATCAGGTTGAATCCGGCCTCCTCCGCACCGAAGGCCTTGAACAACTGGCCGGTGACCACCGTGCCGCCCCAGCCCTGCGGCCCGTTGAAGATCGCGCCCTTCGACGGGTCCTCCGGATCGGGGAACAGTTCGGGATGCTTCAGCAGATCGTCGATGGTCTTCAGGCCGGGGTTGGCATCGGCGATGTATTTCGGAATCCACCAGCCCTGCACCGCCCCATCAGACAGGATGTCGCCGGTGACGACGATCTTGTTCTCGGCAAGGCCCGCCTGGATCACCTCGGGCACCAGATCGACCCAGCCTTCCGGAGCGATCTCGGGCTGGCCCTTTTCCACCATCGAGGTCAGCGTCGGCACCGTATCGCCCTGAATCACCTCGGCATCGCAGCCATAGCCGTTGTTCAGCACGAAGGCGTCCAGCGCGGCCGCAACTTCGGCGCTCTGCCAGTTCATGCTGGCGATCGTCAGCCTGCCGCAATCCGCCGAGGCGGTGCCGGCCAGCGCCATGAAGGGCAGCGCGGCGATGGTGCCCAGAAGAAAGGATCGTTGCATTTCGGTCTCCCTGTCGCGACTCTTACAATCTTGCTGACCCGGGATGTCGCATTGCCCGGACGGCTGGATGGAGGAAACCTCTAGGTCGGGACCGCGCAGGATCTACCGCGGGCGGGCCGAACTTTTGACGCGGGCCTGGAACCGGGCGAGTTCGCGCGGTGCGGCGGCCTGCCCCGTATAGATTTCGATATAGGCGGGGATGCGGGCGAGGCGGGTGTCCGTATCTTCCTGCGCACGCATCGAGATATAACCGATCTGGGTCAGATAGATGGTGCGTGCACGGACATCGGCCTCCTGCTCCTCGCATCCCCATCGGGTCAGCATGTTGCGCAGGGCCACCAGCCGTTTTTCATCCGCCGCCGCGAGGCGCGCCTCCACCTTTTCGTCCTGCAAGGACCAGCCCCGCACGACGAATTCCAGTTTGCTGTCGAACAGGCCGCAGAGAAAACAGGCCAGGACGTTCAGCATCCCCTCGGCCAGCGTTTCGGCATATTCCTGTGTCGCACGGATCAGCGGATCGGTCGTGCGTTCCTCCCACCCCTCGATCAGGGCAGTCAGCAGCGCCTCGCGATCCTCAAAAAACCAATAAAAACTGGTGCGCGACAGATTCAGCCGCTTCGCCAGAGGCTGAATCTTCACCGCGTCGATGCCGCCTTCGATCAACGCCTGATAGCCGGCCTCCAGCCAGCCCCTGCGTGATCCGCGCCATCCCGTTTCTGCCGTTTCTGCGAGGTTTTCCATATCCAATGGCTAACCCGGTCCCTGATTCGGTTCAATTGGAATGTTCCGCTCTGATCTTTTTTTGTGCACATATGATTTTCAATAGTTCACTTGTGAATTTATAATTGACACATATGAACATTACTTCGATCCTGAAATTCGACTCTCCACCCTTTCACAGGCAGATCCGATGTCGAACGATCCCCTTTTGCAGCCTTTTCAACTGAAGCATCTGACGCTTCGCAACCGCATCATGATCACCAGTCATGAGCCCGCCTATCCCGAGGACGGGATGCCGAAGGACCGCTACCGTGCCTATCATGTCGAGCGGGCAAAGGCGGGTGTCGCGCTGACGATGACGGCGGGATCGGCCTCGGTCTCGCGCGACAGCCCGCCGGTGTTCAACAATATCCTGGCGTGGAAGGACGAGGTTGTCGGCTGGATGAAGAAGCTGACGGACGAATGCCACGATCACGGCTGCGCGGTGATGATCCAGTTGACGCACCTTGGCCGCCGCACCCGTTGGGACAAGGCGGACTGGCTGCCGGTCGTCTCGCCCAGCCATGAACGCGAAGCGGCGCACCGTTCCTTTCCGAAGAAGCTGGAGGATTGGGATATTCAGCGCATCATCGGCGACTATGTTGATGCCGCCGAGCGGATGAAGGCTGCCGGGTTGGACGGGCTGGAGCTGCAAGCCTACGGGCACCTGATGGATCAGTTCTGGTCGCCGCTGACCAACGACCTGGACGGCCCCTATGGCGGCAGCCTGGACAACCGCCTGCGCTTCACCTTCGACATTCTGCGCGGCATCCGGGAACGCTGCGGCGAGGATTTCCTGCTGGGCGTGCGCTATACCGGGGATGAGGACCTGCCCGGGGGCTTCGACGCGAAGGACGGGATCGAGATCTCGCAGAAGCTCAAGGACAGCGGACTGGTCGATTTCCTGAATGTGGTGAAGGGCCATATCGACACCGATGCGGGCCTCACCGACGTGATCCCGGTGCAGGGGATGCGGGGCGCGCCGCATCTGGAATTCGCCGGTCAGATCCGCAATGCCACCAACTTTCCGACCTTCCACGCGGCCAAGATCCCCGACGTGCCGACGGCGCGTCATGCCATCGCCGCAGGGTTGGTGGATATGGTCGGCATGACGCGGGCACACATGGCAGACCCTCATGTGGTGCGCAAGATTGTCGAGAAGCGCGAGGATGATATCCGCCCCTGCGTCGGCGCGAACTATTGCCTCGACCGGATTTATCAGGGCGGCATGGCGTTTTGCCTGCACAACCCCGCGACGGGCCGCGAAGAGACGATGCCGCAGACCATCCCGGCGGCGGAGGTGAAGAAGCGCATCACCATCGTCGGCGCCGGTCCCGCAGGCATGGAGGCGGCTCGAGTCGCTGCCGAACGCGGCCATGCCGTCACCGTCTTCGAAGCAGCCGATCAGCCCGGCGGGCAGATCCGTCTGACCGCCCTGCAAGAACGGCGGCGGGAGATGATCTCGATCATCGCCTGGCGGCAGGCGATGTGCGAAAAGCGTGGCGTCACCTTCAACTTCAACACCTTCGCCGATGAAGGCGACGTCCTGGCCACGAACCCCGACGAGGTGATCATCGCGACCGGGGGCCTGCCTCATACCGAGGTTCTGACGAGTGGCAACGATCTGACCTGTTCGGCCTGGGACGTGCTGTCGGGGGATGTCAGGCCCGGGCGGGATGTGCTGATCTACGACGATGCGGGCGATCACGCTGCGCTCCAAGCCGCCGATCTGATCTCGGCCACCGGCGCCCGGGTCGAGATCGTCACCCCCGACCGCAGCTTCTCGCCCGAGGTGATGGCGATGAATTCTGGTGCCCTACATGCGCAACCTGCAAAAGCGCGACACCACATTCACCGTGACCTGGCGGCTGATCTCGGTGACGCGCGAAGGCAACAAGCTGCGCGCGGTTCTGGGCAGCGACTATGGCGGCGTCACCCGCGAGCGGGTCGTGGATCAGGTCGTGGTGAACCACGGCACCCGACCGCTGGACGACCTGTATTTCGCGCTCAAACCGCTGTCGTCGAACCTCGGAGAGGTGGATTACGAAGCATTGACCACCGGGCGGTTGCAGGCGGTCCGTAAAAACCCCGAGGGCGGCTTCCGGCTGTTCCGCATCGGCGATGCGGTGGCCGCGCGCAACACCCATGCCGCGATCTATGACGCGCTACGGCTGGTCAAGGATCTCTGACCCAACAGGCGATGGCCGACAGGAACAACCGCAATGGCACGATGCAAGGCCCTGCAAGACTTTCTCGATCTCGCGTTGCCGGCGATGCAGGCGCGCGCACGGGATGGGGGTTCCCCGGCCTCCCTGTGCCGTATCGTCGGCGCGATGCGGCATGTCGGCGCCCCCGGCGCCGAAGCCGCCACGCTGCCGGTCTGCCAATGGCTTGGACCTGCGCTCGACTGGCAGGGGGATTTTGCCAGGCTGCCGGCGGCCATTCGTGCGTTGTCTCCGGACCTCTGCTGGCGGCGGCGGAGCGGCGATACGACTGCCAGCGCGAATTTCGCCGACAATCATGCCAATGCGATGCTGCTCGGCCCGGGCGGCATCGAGGAGCGCCGCGATATCTGGATCGGGCTGAGCCTGCTCGCGCCGCACACACGCTATCCCGACCATCGACACGCGCCGGAAGAAACTTATCTGGTGCTTTCGCCCGGGCAATTCCGCAGGAATGGCTCGGATTGGTTCGAACCGGGGATCGGCGGCAGCTTCTTCGTCCCGCCGCACGCGGTTCACGCCATGCGTTCCGGCGACGTCCCGCTGCTTGCGCTTTGGGCGTTATGGGCGGGGCAAGAGGTTTCGGCCGCTCCGATCGGAGGATGAACATGAAGGTTCTCGTTCCGGTGAAGCGGGTTGTCGACTATAATGTGAAGGTCCGTGTGATGGGTGACGGGTCTGGTGTCGACCTTTCGAATGTGAAGATGTCGATGAACCCGTTCGACGAGATCGCGGTGGAAGAGGCGATCCGGCTGAGGGAGAAGGGCCGGGCCGAGGAGGTCATCGCCGTCTCGATCGGTGTCAAGCAGGCGGCGGAGACGCTGCGCACCGCGCTGGCGATGGGCGCCGACCGCGCCATTCTCGTCACCGCTACGGACGATGTGCAGCAGGACATCGAGCCTTTGGCGGTGGCGAAGATCCTCGCCGCGGTGGCCAGGGCGGAAGGCGTACAGCTCGTCATCGCCGGCAAGCAGGCGATCGACAACGACATGAACGCCACCGGCCAGATGCTGGCGGCGATCCTGGGCTGGGCGCAGGCGACCTTCGCCAGCAAGGTGGAGATCGAGGGCGAGGCGGCCAAGGTCACCCGCGAGGTGGACGGCGGGTTGCAGACCATTGAGGTCAAGCTGCCCGCCATCATCACCGCCGACCTGCGCCTGAACGAGCCGCGCTACGCTTCGCTGCCGAACATCATGAAGGCCAAGAAGAAGCTGCTCGATGAGAAGGCCGCCGCCGATTACGGCGTCGACGTCTCGCCGCGGCTGGAGGTGGTCTCGGTGCGCGAGCCCGAGGGCCGCAAGGCCGGCATCAAGGTCGGCTCGGTGGACGAACTGGTCGGCAAGCTGAAGGAAGCGGGGGTGATCTGATGGCTGTTCTTCTGGTTGCGGAAGTGACGAACGGGGTGCTGAACCGTGACGCGACGGCGAAGGCGGTGGGTGCGGTCAAGGGCCTGGGCGATGTCACGGTGCTCTGCGCCGGCGCCTCGGCCCGCGCCGCGGGTGAGGAGGCGGCAAAGATCGCCGGCGTCGCCAGGGTTCTGGTCGCGGAAAACGCGCTCTACGGCCACCGCCTGGCCGAGCCGACGGCGGC
Source organism: Paenirhodobacter sp. (assembly GCF_047600745.1). Lineage (GTDB taxonomy): Bacteria > Pseudomonadota > Alphaproteobacteria > Rhodobacterales > Rhodobacteraceae > Rhodobacter. The sequence continues at coordinate 363,706 of NZ_JASGKI010000006.1, forward strand.
GCTGATCGTGGGCCTTGCCGGTGATTACGACCACATCGCCGCCCCGGCGACCACGGACGCCAAGAACGTCATGCCGCGCGTGGCGGCGCTTCTCGACGTGATGGTGCTGTCGGACGTCTCGGCCGTGATCGACGCGGACACGTTCGAACGGCCGATCTATGCGGGCAACGCCATTCAGGTGGTGCGCTCGAAGGATGCCAGGAAGGTCTTCACCATCCGCACAGCGAGCTTCGACGCGGCGGGCGAGGGCGGTTTGGCCAGCGTGGCGGAGACCGCCGCCGCCGCCGATCCGGGCCTGTCGGCCTGGGTTGCCGACGAGGTAGCCGAGAGCGACCGCCCCGAGCTGACCTCGGCCAAGCGGGTGGTCTCGGGCGGCCGCGGTCTGGGCTCGAAGGAGAGTTTTGCCATCATCGAGGCACTTGCTGACAAGCTCGGGGCCGCGGTGGGGGCAAGCCGCGCGGCGGTGGATTCGGGCTATGCGCCGAACGACTGGCAGGTGGGCCAGACCGGCAAGGTGGTGGCGCCGGACTTGTATGTCGCGGTCGGCATCTCGGGCGCGATCCAGCACCTTGCGGGGATGAGGGACAGCAAGGTGATCGTTGCGATCAACAAGGACGGGGAGGCGCCGATCTTCCAGGTCGCCGATTACGGGCTGGTCGGAGACCTGTTCACCAATGTCCCAGAACTGACACAGAAGCTGTAGGGGAAGCCATGACGGATACCCGGATCACATCGTTCCTCGCCAGCGTCGGTGCGCATTTCGACGGCGCCTTTGCGCATATGACCCTGCCCAAGGGGCTGGCCGAGCGGATCAAGGCCACGAACTCGATCTATCGGGTGACCTTCGGCGTCCGGCTGCGCGGCGAGTTGATCAGCTTCACCGGCTGGCGCGCGGTGCATTCCGAACAGATCGAGCCGGTCAAGGGCGGGATCCGCTACGCGCCGGACGCTACCGGTGAAGAGGTCGAGGCTCTGGCGGCGCTGATGACGCTGAAATGCGCAGTCGCAGGCGTGCCCTTTGGCGGCTCGAAGGGCGCACTTTGCATAGATCCGCGTGAATGGACCGAACTGGAACTGGAAAAGATCACCCGCCGCTTCACGCAGGAACTGGCCCGGCGCGGGTTGATCAGCCCGGGCCGCAACGTCCCGGCGCCCGATATGGGCACGGGCGAGCGCGAGATGGCCTGGATGGCGGATGAATATCGCCGGATTTCGCCTCTGGAAACGCTGAACGCGGCGGCCTGCGTCACCGGCAAGCCGCTGTCGCGCGGCGGCATCGCCGGGCGGACCGAGGCGACCGGGCGCGGCGTGGCCTATGTGCTGGCCGAACATTGCGGGGCCGAAGGGTTGGCGGGCAAACGGATCGTCATCCAGGGCTTCGGCAATGTCGGCTCGCATGCCGCCCATGTGCTGGCCGAGGAATACGGCGCCCACATCACCGGCATCATCGAGCGCGACGTCTTTCTGTTCCGCGAGGACGGCATCGACATCGCAGCGCTGCGCGCCCACTTGGCGCAGGGCGGCGCGCTGGCCGGTTTCGGCGGCGCCGAGGTGCAACCGGTCACGCCCGAGGCGCTTTGCACGGACTGCGACATCCTGATCCCGGCGGCGCTGGAGAATGTCATCACCAGCGAGAATGCCGCGCGGATCAAGGCGCGGATCGTCATCGAGGCCGCCAACGGGCCGATTGATTTCGAGGCCGACCGGATCCTGTGGGAGCGCGGCATCACCGTCATCCCAGACCTCTGCGCCAATGCGGGGGGCGTGATCGTCAGCTATTTCGAATGGGTCAAGAACCTGACGCATATGCCCTTTGGTCTGATGGAGCGGCGGATCACGCAGCGCCGCTTCTCGCATGTGGCGGACCTGATCCAGTCGGCAACGAGCCAGGCGATCCCCTCGCGCGTGCGGTCCGATCTGGCTGACTCCGGGTCGGAGCTTGACCTGGTGCGCTCGGGCCTTGAGGAGATGATCCGCGCCGCCTATCGCCGCATCGCCCAGAGGCTGGCCGAACAGCCCGAACTCGGCTCCCTCCGCCGCGCGGGCTATGTGCTCGCCATCGAAGAAGTCGCCAACGCCTATCGCGACCTCGGAATTTAGGGGACGGGCGCTCTTTATGCTGTCGAGACGGCAAACCGATCAACCAATTGATATGAGACTGAAGGAGAATTCGAAATGAGAACCCGTGCTGCGGTAGCTGTCGCCCCCGGAAAACCGCTTGAAATCATGGAAGTGAACCTCGACGGCCCGAAGGCGGGGGAGGTTCTGGTTGAGATCAAGGCGACGGGTATCTGTCATACCGACGAATTCACGCTTCTCGGGCGCCGATCCGGAGGGGATCTTCCCCGCGATCCTGGGCCATGAAGGGGCGGGGATCGTGCTGGAAGTGGGCGAGGGCGTCACCACGCTGAAGCCCGGCGACCATGTGATTCCGCTCTACACCCCCGAATGCCGGCAGTGCCCGAGCTGCCTGAGCCAGAAGACGAACCTCTGCACCTCGATCCGGGCGACTCAGGGGCAGGGGCTGATGCCGGACGGGACCACGCGGTTTTCGATGCTCGACGGCACGCCGATCTACCACTACATGGGCTGCTCGACCTTTGCGCAGCACACGGTGGTGCCGGAAATCGCGCTGGCGAAGATCCGCGACGACGCGCCCTTCGATAAGGTCTGCTACATCGGCTGTGGCGTCACCACCGGCATCGGCGCGGTGATCAACACGGCGAAGGTCGAAATCGGCGCCAAGGCGGTGGTCTTCGGCCTGGGCGGGATCGGGCTGAACGTGATCCAGGGCCTGAAGATGGCCGGGGCAGACATGATCATCGGCGTCGATCTGAACAACGACAAGAAGGAATGGGGCGAGCGCTTCGGCATGACCCATTTCGTCAACCCGAAGGAGATCGACGGCTCCGTCGTTCAGCACATCGTCAACATGACGAAGACGCCCTTCGATCAGATCGGCGGCGCGGATTACAGCTTTGACTGCACCGGCAATGTCAAGGTGATGCGCGATGCGCTGGAATGCACCCATCGCGGCTGGGGCGTTTCGGTCGTCATCGGCGTCGCGCCCGCCGGGGCCGAGATCCAGACGCGGCCGTTCCAACTGGTGACGGGCCGCGTGTGGAAGGGCACGGCCTTCGGCGGCGCGCGCGGCCGGACCGATGTGCCGGGCATCGTCGACTGGTATATGAACGGCAAGATCGAGATCGACCCGATGATCACCCACACCCTGCCGCTCGAACGCATCAACGAAGGCTTCGACCTGATGCACAGGGGAGAATCCATCCGCGCTGTGGTGGTGTATTGATCGCAGGGCAAAGGGCGGATCAACCCCACCCCTATCGGAGATAGGCGTCGGTCTTGGTCCGCCGTTATTATGGTCTTCCGTCTCTCAGTGCACTCGCCGTGTTCGAAGCCGCGGCGAGGCATTCAAGCTTCAAACTGGCGGCACAGGAGCTGAACGTAACGCCGGATGCGGTCAGCCGTCAGATAAAATCCGTCGAACAGGAGCTTGGTGCGCGGCTTTTCGTCCGAAACGGTAAGGGAGTTGTGCTGACCAGCGCCGGAGAAGACCTGTTTCGCGCGCTGGCCAGCGGTTTTTCTCGCGCCGCAGGGGTCGTCCGCTCGATCAAGGACGGAGAAATTACGAACAATGTTGCCATCTCCTGTAGCGATGTTTTTGCAACGATATGGCTCATTCCAAGAATGTCGGATTTCTGGAGCAGACATCCGGGGATTCTCGAAGATCATGTCGTTTGGGAGAATGTGCGAAATTATCGTCGTAGCGATGTCGAACTGCGCATTCGATATGGCTCCGGCTCATGGTCTGGTGAAACGGTAGAACTGCTTTTCGATGTCTGGGTTTACCCGGTATGCAGCCCGGAGTTCGCCCGGGATCACAAAGGGGCGACAATCGGCGATCTGGCCGATTTGCCGCTTCTGAGTGTGAAATGGGTCGAATCCGATTGGTTAGGTTGGGAAGAAATTCTGTTTCGTGGCGGGATCAAGGCAGAGGCGCTGAGGGGGCGGCGCTTTGGTAAATTCAGCATCGCCCTGCAAGCCGCCGTGGCGAACCAGGGATTGGTCATCGGGTGGCACCGGATAGTCTGGCCACTTGTCGAGCGGAGAGATCTGGTACGGTTCAGCGACCTGATCATGCCGGCGCCGGGGGCTATTATCTCACTTGGAACAGCGTGCGCAAGCTGTCCGAAGCGGCTGAGGTCGTGCGCGAATGGATACGCCAAGTGCGGGCGTTACCCTACCCGACGGGGCGCTCGCTCTGACTGCATGTCACGCCTTCCCGGTTGACTTCAGATCAACTCGCCATGGAATTTTTCGTGCATTGCCCCGAATCCAAATCTTTCCCCTGATGGACGGATGATCATCCCGGCTCCGGATCGTTCGGGCTCGGGAATGAGCCGCGCGAGCCAGGGACAGATGCAATGCCATCATACGATAAAATTCCGATACGAATGACCGGTGCTTTGTTGACTGAGCATGTCGACTTCGAAAAGATTGAAATTCGGAATGATATCCCGGTTCCGCTGCCCGGTCGGGGCGAGGTTCTTGTCAAGGTTGCGGCGACCGGTATCAACAACACCGACACCAATACCCGGATCGGATGGTATTCGAAGAGTGTGACCCGCGCAACGTCGGATGGTGGAGTCGAAGGATATGACATCACGAATGAAAATGATGCGAGTTGGTCGGGTGTGGCTCTGATTTTTCCGCGTATCAAGGGCGCAGATTGTTGCGGCCGTATCGTAGCGGTTGGAGAAGGTGTAAATCTCGACCGTATTGGGGAACAGGTTCTCGTCCGCAATATGTTGCGTTCCTATGTCGACTATCTTCCATGGAAATGCTCTGGACTTTCGGGTCGGAATGTGACGGAGCCTTCGCGCAATATGCCAAGGCGCCTGCGCGGGGAACATACAGGATCGACTGCGATTGGAGCGATGTCGAACTGGCTTCGGTGCCCTGCGCCTATTCGACCGCAGAGGGTATGGTTCACCGGGCGCAGGTGAAAGCGGGCGAGCATGTGCTGATCACCGGAGCCTCGGGTGGGGTTGGTTCTGCAGCGATACAGCTTGCGAAACGCAGGGGTGCGCGTGTAACTGCGGCCGCGGGAAAGAACAAGGCGGAGCAGCTGAGGTCCCTCGGCGCGGAGCAGGTGATCCCGCGTGGCGATCTGTTAGCAGATCATTTCCGCTGCAATCCATTGATGTTGTTCTGGATGTGGTGGGCGGTCCCGGATTTTCCGAATTGATCCAATTGCTGAAACGCGGTGGGCACTATGCAGTGGCCGGAGCTATCGCTGGACCGATCGTGGAGCTGGATATACGCAGATTATATCTCAAGGATCTTACCATTTTGGGATGCACATTTCAGGAAGACGAGGTATTCGAGAACCTGATCTCTTACATTGAGCATGGAGAAATCCGTCCGAATGTTGCGAGTGTTTGGCCGCTGGAGCAGATTGTGGATTCCCAGAAGGAATTCCTCTCAAAGGCCACGGGGGGAAACTGGTCCTGACCATTCCCCAATAGGATGAAACTCATGTTTGAACTTGCAATCGAGAAAATCGACGTTTACCAGGTAAATTTTCCTTACTCTGGAGGGGTATATACATTATCGGGAGGGTGGGAGTATCGCAGCTTTGATACGACGATCGTGCGGATCACGGCGGACAATGGCATTGCAGGATCGGGCGAGAGCACGCCGTTTGGTTCGACCTATATCGCGTTGCATGCCTTTGGTGTCCGAGCGGGAATAGCCGAGATAGCACCTCACCTGCTGGGCTTGGATCTGCGCAGAGTGAAGCGGATCAACGAGGCCATGGATCAGGCACTTCTTGGTCATGAACATGACCAAAACGGCACTTGACGTGACGTGTTGGGGTGTTTTTGGGAATTCCGGTCTGCGATCTTCGGGGGGGCGCACCAATGCGCGGATGCCGCTCATTTCCTCGATCTATATGGGTGACTCCCAGGATATGCGCAATCGCGTTGCAGAACATCGGGCGCGCGGGTATATTGGCCATTCCGTCAAGATCGGCGACGATCTGGCGGATGACGCCGCCCGCATTTCTGCGTCTTTGGCGGACAAACGTCCGGGTGAATTCTTCATCGTGGATGCGAATGGTGGGATGAGCGTTGAAACCGCCTTGCGTATGCTGCGCTTACTGCCGCATGGTCTCGATTTCGTGCTCGAAGCTCCTTGTACGACCTGGCGTGAATGCCTTTCGCCTTGTCGTCGCACGGATGTGCTGATTATTTTCGATGAACTTTCCTTGAGCGACGCTTCGATCGTCCAGCTCATTGCCGATGACTTTGCCGAGGGGATTGGTCTGAAAATCTCAAAGAACGGAGGGTTGACGCGAGGGCGTCGTCACCGTGGTATTTGTCTGGCCGCCGGTTATACGCTCAGTGTGCAGGAGACGACCAGATCTGATATTGCCTTTGCGGCGTTCGTCCACATGGGACAAACAGTCCCGGAAAGGCAGCTCCGTTGCTTGCTGGAATGCCGAGATATAGTGTTGTTGAAGACAGCCGACGGGAACTTCCGTATAGAGGACGGACGTGTTCACGCACCGGATGCGCCAGGCCTGGGGGTGACTCCACGCCTTGATGTGCTTGGAGAGCCCGTCGTCTCGTATAGGTGGGAGTGATCCGATGCGAAATCTGATCCTGATGAACCATCATGCGTGGGAATGTGCGATCGCCTTCGATCCCTGTTCTTCACCTCGTGAAAGAGGATGTTGGAGTTCCTGTATCAGCGCGATTCTTAAAATAATTCCTTGACAGAATCGCGCCTACTGTAAAATATCGTATACGATACACGATCAGGCAGATCAAACCCGAAGCCCACCAGCCTTCGGACGACAAAACTTACTCAACAATAACAATATGATACTTGATTCTCACGACGCCAACAATAGGGAGATAAAATGCAACGGCTTCTTGCTACTACTGTTTTGGCAGCTGGCTTCTTCAGCGGCGCATGTTCGGTCAACGCTCAGGATTGCGGCACCATAACGCTCGCCCTCCACAATGTTCAGAGCGCTGAGCTTTTGACCTATGTCGACAAGATTATCCTTGAAAAGGGCTATGGTTGTAGTGTCGAGACCATCCCGGGGGATACGGTTCCCTCCACGACATCCATGATCGAGAAAGGAACGCCTGACGTTTCTTCGGAGACCTGGGTGGATCTTCTTCCTGAAATTGTTCCGCAGGGCCTGAAGGACGGGAAAATCGTTTATGGCGCGTCGGCTTTGCCGGACGGCGGAATTCAGGGATGGTGGATTCCAAAATACATCGCCGAAGCACACCCTGAAATCAAAACGGTTGAGGATGCGCTAGCGCATCCCGAACTTTTCCCTGATCCAGAAGATCCCAGCAAAGGCGTGATTTTCAATGGCTCTGAAGGATGGGGGGCGACTGTGGTGACGGCCCAGTTGTTCAAGGCCTATGATGCTGAACAAAAAGGCTTCAATCTGATGAGGCCTGGATCGGCTGCTGGTCTGGATGGCGCTATTGCCAGGGCATATGAACGGAAGGTGGGGTTCATTACATATTACTGGGCTCCGACCGCCTTGTTGGGACGGTATGAGATGGTGCTACTCGAACCCAATGCCGCACAAGATTCGGTGGAGTGGCAAAGATGCATTACCAACCTGGATTGCCCGGATCCCAAGGTAACCGCTTGGCCCGTCGATACGGTCATGACGGTCGTGACCAAAGATTTTTCCAACCGCGTCGACCCTGCGATCATGAAATATTTCAACACTCGGGGCTGGCGAAATACTACGGTGGCTTCGCTGATAGCGTGGCAGGGAGACAATCAGGCCATGGGAGAGGACACCGCAATCCATTTCCTGAAAGAGAACAAGGATATCTGGAAAGAGTGGCTGCCCGCCGATATCGCGGAAAAAGTCGAATCTGGTCTTTGAGTATAGTTGTAGCACTCTGTTCCTCCGATGCGCCGGACAAATTCTATCACAATGCACTGTTTGACAAACCATCGGGCTTGTCCGATTTCACCCAGTCGGGCGAGCTACATAAGTTTCCCCGGAATATCTACTCAGGAGAATGAATAATGGAATTCAAGCGAATGATCCATGCTATCGACACACATGCAGGAACCCCGATGCGAGTCGTCACGGGGGGCATTCCTCATATCCCGGGAAACTCGGTTTATGAAAAAATGAAATGGCTGGAAGCCAATGATGATCAGTTGCGTAAGTTGCTTCTACGCGAACCTCGGGGTTATTCGGCGCACTGCTGCAACATCCTTGTTCCGCCTTCGCATCCCGAGGCCGATGCGGGCTATGTGATTATGGAGCAGATCGAATATCCGGTTATGTCCGGTGGCAATACAATTTCGGTTGTCACTGTGCTTCTGGAAATGGGTCTGCTGCCGATGAAGGAACCTGTCACTGAACTTGTCCTTGAGGCTCCAGCAGGGTTGATACGGATACGTGCCGATTGTCATAATGGGAAGGTTACCAGTGTAACATTTCGCAACGTGCCGGCCTTCGCCGCCCATCTGGATGCCGAGATCGAGGTCCCTCATCTGGGTAAAGTCCGGGTCGACGTCGGTTGGGGTGGCATGTTCTATGCTATTGCCGATGTTAGGCAGTTTCCCGGCCTTGAACTCATTCCCCAGCATGGCCGCGAAATCTCCCGAATCTCGGCGATGATCCGGCAGGCGGCGATTGAGCAATTACCGGTCGTGCACCCTGATTACCCGGGAGTTGGTATCACCATTTCACAGCTTTCCGGACCGACAGATGACCCGAAAGCGGATTGGAAAAACGCGGTTACCATGGCTTCGGGTGATTTTTCCTGGGACAACCCGGCAACCTGGACCGGCGCCCTGGACCGCTGCCCTTGTGGCACCGGCACCTGTGCCAAGATGGCGGTGCTGCACGCCAAGGGCGAGTTGCCGCTGGACCAGAGCTTCCGCCACCAGAGCATCTTGGGCAATGTCTATACCGGGCGGCTGGTCGAGGAGACCGAGATCGCGAACCACCGCGCCGTGGTGCCGGAAATCTCGGGAACCAGTTGGATCTATGGCCTCAATACGCTTGTTCTCGATCATGATGATCCCTTTACAGAGGGCTTTACCGTCGGCGATACTTGGGCCTGATATGCAAGAGCCAAACCAACTTTCGTATTGGGGAAGGGGCCGGAGTTATAGACTTAGCCCTCCCGGGATATCTGTTATTTCTGCATTCCCATATTTCCGGAGAATGAGGGTGATGGATAACCGTCCGGTCTGACCGCCCTACCGCGGGGTGAGAGAGGCAGATAGTGTCCGCCAACGATAGTGGACACTATAGTGTTTGCGTGGCGCGTTGAACGAAGCGGCTTTGGACGGATGATGAGAAAGCGGTCGATCTGTTTCCGGCTCACCGTGCCTGGGGTTTCCGTCGCACAGGTGGCACGGCGCTACGCTGCTAACGCGAACCTGATCTTCAAGTAGCTGCGCGATCCGCAGTTCGCGCCAGACCCGGTTTCGGTGCAGTCCCCGTCGGAAGAGGCACGCTGTCTGCCTGTAGAGATTGTCGCGGAGAGCAGGCTTGCCCCGGCAGCACCTGTCGCCGAGAACCATATCGAGATCGAACTGGCTGGCGCTCACCGGATGCGTAGCAACGGCAGCTAATGACACAGAAGCATCCGTCGACCACATCGCCCACCGTTGCCCGCGCGATCCCGGCGACGATGGCGACTTCCGAGCGCAGATGTTCCGACGCGGGCAGGTTGATCCCGCCCGAGCCATGCACCATCGACATCGAATCCTCGACGGTGACGATTTGGCGCGCCCCCGCTGCGTTGCGGTCGATTTCGGTCCGGCCCAGACAGGGCAGCAGGAAGCCGACCTTGCCCGGCAGCAGATGGCCGTGGTTCAGCTTCGTCGCCACATGCACCGTCATGTCCAGCCGGTCCATCGCCCCGGCGATCAGCGCGCTGTCGGGCGTCGCGCGCGCGAAATTCCCGCCCAGCCCCATGAACACCCGCGCCGAGCCGTCCAGCATCGCCCCCATCGCCGCCAGCACGTTATGCCCATGCCCGCGCGGCAGCGGGACGCCCAGTTCGCGTTCCAGCGCGGCGATGAAGGCCTCGGGCGCCTTTTCGTTGATCCCCATCGTGCGGTCGCCCTGCACGTTGGAATGGCCCCGCACCGGGCACAGCCCCGCGCCGGGACGGCCGATATTGCCGCGCAAGAGCATCAGATTCGCGATTTCGCGGATGGTCTGGACCGAATGGCGGTGCTGCGTCACGCCCATGGCCCAGGTCGTGATCACACGATCCGCGCCCATATAGACCTCGGCCGCCGCCTCGATCTGCGTGCGGGTCAGGCCGGATTGCTCCTCGATCACCGCCCAGGGCGTGGCCGCCACCTGCGCGGCCCAGGCGTCGATGCCATCGGTATGTTCCGCGACGAAGGCATGGTCGATCACCGCGCGCCCGGCAGCTTCGGCGGCGAAGACCGCCTTCGCCATGCCGCGCCATCCTCGAAAGAGTGGCGCTCGCTGCGATCAGGTCGGGCGCGTAGCGCGATCGAGTTCCTGAAACCCGGTGCCGTTGAGCGTGACGCTCACGTCTGCGACATTGATCCAGACCGGCGACCCAGGACAGTATCAGCGCGTGTTCAGAGCCGAATGGGTCTTCGCGCATAACAGCGAGGCGTTGAAAAAGTGCGTTACGGACATGCAGGAATCCAAGCAGGATCAGCGATGCACCGTCTCCGTGCCAGCGCCGGCGCATAAAGCACCCGCCGGCTTCGTCATGCCGCCAGTGTCGCGTTGTCTATGACGAAGCGATATTTCACGTCGCCCTTCAGCATACGTTCATAGGCATCATTGATGCCCGAGGCGCTGATGAGTTCTATATCCGCCACGATGCCGTGCGCGGCACAGAAATCGAGCATCTCCTGCGTCTCTGGGATGCCCCCGATCATCGAGCCTGCAATCGAGCGGCGTTTCTTGATGAGGTTGAACACTTGGGGCGCGGTATGCGGCGAGGGCGGGACGCCGACCAGAGCCAGCGTTCCGCCCAGCTTCAGCAGAACCAGAAACGCATTGAGGTCATGGGGCGCGGCTACCGTGTTCAGGATCAGATCGAAACTCTTCTCATGGGCAGCCATTTCTTCCTGGTTGCGTGAAACGACAACTTCATCCGCCCCGAGCGCCCGGGCGGCCTCGCGTTTGGATTCCGACGTGGTGAAGGCGACGACATGCGCACCCATCGCATGGGCCAGCTTGATCCCCATATGACCAAGGCCGCCGATGCCGACCACGCCCACCTTCTTGCCCGGACCTGCCTTCCAGTGTCGAAGGGGAGAGTAGGTGGTGATGCCCGCGCAGAGCAGCGGTGCCACGGCCGCCAACTGGTCTTCGGGATGCCGGGTTCTCAGCACATATCGCTCATGCACCACGATCTTCTGTGAATAACCGCCAAGCGTATGCCCGGGCGCATCCGAGGCGGGGCCGTTATAGGTTCCTATCATCCCGTCACAGTAATTCTCAGCGCCATTCTCGCATTCGGCGTAGGTCCTGCAACTGTCCACGATGCAACCGACGCCGACGAGATCGCTCGGCCGGAAGCCCTTGACGTGTTCACCGACAGCCGAAACCCGACCGACAATCTCGTGCCCGGGCACACAGGGAAACACGGTGCCGCCCCATTCGTCGCGCGCCTGGTGCAGATCGGAATGGCAGACGCCGCAATAGGCGATGTCGATTTTGACGTCATGCGCACCGACTTCGCGGCGCGTGATATTCATGGGTTCAAGGGGGTTGGAACTGGCATGGGTGCCATAGGCTTTCACGGCCATTGGATGATCCTTGATATGACTGTGCGGGAAACGCTCATCCCCCACTGCCGAGAGGATCAAGCTGCCATCCCATGAGACGGATGGCGCAAGTTTATCTGGTCGCAGATACCAGATTGCTTTGGTGGGGTGGCGCCGCCCTGAGTGGGGCGGCGCCTCTGGCGGTCATGTCGGGCGCGCGATGCTGTCCACGGCCTCGAACTCTTCGTCCGTCAGGGTCATGCCGGCCGCCGCGACGTTCTCTTCGAGATGGGCCAGACGGCTGGTCCCCGGGATCGGCAGCATGACCGGGCTGCGCTGAAGCAGCCAGGCGATGGCGAGCTGGGCATTCGTGACGCCTTTCGCCTTGGCGATTTCCTCGTGGACAGCGCCCGGCCGTGCCAGTGTGCCGAAGGCCAGCGGCCACCACGGAATGAAGGCGATCCCTTCCTTTTCGCAGTAGTCGAGAACATCCTCGTGTTCCCGGTCGTTGAGGTTGTAGCGGTTCTGAACCGACGCGACGGGGAAGATTTTCCGCGCAGCCTCGATCTGCTCGATCGACACTTCGCTCAGCCCCGCATGTCGGATCAGGCCCTTGTCGATAAACGACTTGATGGCCTCGTATTGCACGGTTTCCGGCACGTCGGGGTCAACCCGGTGCAGGTGCCAAAGGTTGATCTGCTCCAATTTCAGGCGGCGCAGACTCATCCGCACGCATTGTTCCAGATAGGCCGGGTCGCCAACGGCTACCCACGGGTCCGTTTCCGGGTTCGGACGAACGAAACCGCCCTTGGTCGCGATCTGCGCGCCCTCATAGGGGAAGCCTTCGTAGGGTGCCAGTGCCTCGGCAATCAGGTTCTCGCTGACGTAGGGGCCATAGGCGTCGGCCGTGTCGATGAGATTCACACCGAGTTCGGGCAGACGCTTCAGCAATTGGATCGCTTCGTCGCGACGATCATTTTCACCCCACACCATCGGTCCACAGATCGGTATCCCGCCAAAGCCAAGGCGGTTGACGGTCAGGTCGCCGCCGATCCTGAATTCGCCCGATGCGCTGGCATTAACGGTCGCCGCCGCGCCGCCGCTTTGGGTCTGGGCTATGGCGGATGATGCAATGCCCATGAACGGGGCGGCCGCCAGGCCGGCACTGGCCATTGCCAGCAGCCGTCGCCGGCCCGGTTCCGGCTTGTCGCCATGCCCGGTTATTCTCTGGCCATCATTGTCCTGCTTGTGCATCTCGAAACTCCTTGATCCGGAAATACAGGACAGGCCGTCCTGCTCCGAGTTCGGGTGATCCCGTCACCATCACGTTGTCGGTGACGGACGCAGAGCAAGGTAATCTCGGGCACGGGCTCGCAACACCCGGCACACCTTCATGCTGAGCATGAAGCGGATTCATGGCGCATGAGGAGATTGTGATTTGGGTTCCGGCGGAAAATAAAATCAGCCCCGCGCGCCTCTATGCAAGTTCAATATAATTGGCATGTATTCAAGCATATGAAATATGTGCCTTCAGTGCCCTGGTGCCGAAGAATGCCGCATTTTCATGGTCACCATGATCTTGATTCATGCCTGATGGCGAGAACGCTTGGGTTCCGCCTGGTCTAAGGTGCCGTGACGAAAACAGGAGACCCACATGAAGCGAGACGAACTGGGAGACCTGGCCGTGTTCCTGGCGGTGGCTGAAGAACGGAATTTCACGCGTGCCGCCGCGCGCCTCGGTGTCTCGCAATCCGCGATCAGCCACACGATCCGGCGGGTTGAGGCATCAAGCTGCTGAACCGAACGGCGCGCAGTGTCACCACCACCGACGCGGGCGACAAACTGCTCGCTGCGTTGCGCCCCTGTTTCGGCCGGATCAATGCGAGGATCGAAGAGCTGCGCCTGCTTGGTGATGTGCCAAGCGGCCTTATTCGGATCACGACAAGCAAGACCGCAGCCAGAACCATCCTCTGGCCCGTCGTTGACAAGCTGGTGACCGACTACCCCGAGATACAGATCGAGATCAGCACGGAGACACGGTTGACGGACATCACCGAGGACCGCTTCGACGCCGGAATCCGCATGGGCGAGTTCGTCGCGCCCGACATGATCGCGGTGAAGATCGGCCCCCCGGTTCGACTGGCCGCTGTGGCGGCGCCAGGCTACTTCCGCAACCGACCGATCCCTGAACACCCGGACGATCTCGACCATCACCTGTGCCTGACCATGCGTTATGCCCCCCATGCACGGCCATATGACTGGGAATTCGAAAAGGACGGCGAGGAAATCGTCAAGAAAGTGTCGGGTCCGTTCATCTTCAACGACAGCGATATGGTGATCGAGGCGGCGAAGGAAGGGCACGGCATCTGCATGGTGACGGAACCAGACGTGATCGACAGCATCAGGGACGGCAGCCTGCGCCGGGTGCTGGCCGATTGGTGCCCGCCCTTTGATGGCTTCCATCTGTTCTATTCCGGGCGCCGGCAGGTCAGTTCCGCCATGCGGCTGCTGATCGACCGTCTGCGCTATCGGGAGTGAGGTCCGCCCCCGCGTAAGGCACGCTGACCAACCATGAATCCGGTTCATGGTTACAATGCAAATCCGGCGGATACTGAAACCCCCGGTGCTTTGCTACATATGAGTCACGCTGTTCGCTGTCCGAAACAGCCGCAAGGACTGATTTCGCGGGCAACACAACAAGACGACCCATCCCGTCAAGCTGCGGTATCGGATTGAAAAAGAGAAGCAAAATGATCCTGAATGACTCCTACATGCTGTCCAATGGCGTGGCCATCCCCAAGCTCGGCCTCGGCACCTGGATGATCGAGGATGACCGGGCCGCGCAGGTCGTGCTCGACGCGGTGGAAATCGGCTACCGGCATTTCGACACCGCCGCAGGCTACGGCAATGAGCGCGGTGTTGGCGAGGGCATCCGCAATTGCGGGATCGCCCGCGACCAGCTTTTCGTGACCACCAAGCTGGAAGCCGACTACAAGACTTATGCCGAGGCCAAAGCCGGCATCGACGGTTCGCTGAAGGTGTCCGGTCTGGACTATTTCGACCTGATGATCATCCACAGCCCGCAACCCTGGGCAAAGTTCCGCGAAGGCGAGCATTTCTTCAAGGGCAATCTGGCAGCCTGGCAAGCGCTGGAAGAGGCGCATCAGGCGGGCAAGCTGCGCGCCATCGGTGTTTCCAACTTCGAGCAGGTCGATCTGGACAACATCCTCGACCACGGCACCGTCAAGCCGGTGGTCAACCAGATCCTTACCCATATCGGCAATACGCCCTTCGAACTGATCGACTACTGCCAGAGCAAGGGGGTTCTGGTCGAAGCCTATTCGCCTATCGCGCACGGCAAGATTCTTGCCGATGGAAAGCTGGCCGATCTGGCCGCGAAGTATGGTGTCAGCGTCCCCCAGATCTGCATCCGCTATTGTCTTCAGCTTGGGCTGCTGCCACTGCCCCGAACGGCGACCCCGGCCCATATGCGCGGCAATGCCGCCGTGGATTTCGAGATTTCCGATGCCGATATGGCGGCACTGAAGGCGACCGAACACTTCACCGATTATGGCGATGCCAGTCATTTCCCGGTCTTTGGCGGGAAAATGTAAGGCGGGGACATATCCGCCGTGACCTCTATTGCGCGTCGAGAACGTGGGAACATGGAAGGGAATAGCAATGAACAAGAGAAAGTTCATGATGCTGGCCGCCACGGCTTCGATCGCCGGTATTGGTCTGGCGGGCTGCCTTTACGCCCAGGGGCAGCGTTCCGATAACGCCCATCTGCGGGTGCCGAGCGGCGAGCAGGTCGTGATGCGCATCGGAGACAAGGCTTTCACCGTCGATCTCTACGACAATCCGACGGCGGCGGACCTGTTGCCACGGTTACCGCTGACCGTGCAGGCCAGCAACTACCCGGGCTATGACGAGAAGGTCATCCGGCTGCCGATGGCGCTGTCGATGGAAGGCGCTCCGCGCGGCGACGATCCGCTGATCCCCGAAGTCGGTTACTACCATCCGGGAAAATGGATCGCGCTCTATTATGGCCCCATCGGCTACTGGTCGGGCAAGGTGCCGCTCGGCACCATCAATGCCAGCGTGGATGAACTTCGCGCCATCCCCGACAATGCGCCGGTCGCCATCGAACGGGCGGCCGACTGATCGCCCGCACACAGAAATGAGGCTGCCCGCTGACGGCCTCATCATCTGACCGACACGCCTTTCCCTTTCCTGAGACCATCCAATTTGCCAGCCGCATTTTCGGGCTCTGCGGCCGGTCTTGTTTCGGCCACGGCTATCCCGCGCTGTGGAGCCAATTTCCTCGGAGTCCGGCATAGAATGCCCTGGGAACGATCCTCCATGAATGACGACACAGCATCCGCCCCGGCATATTGGAGCGGCGACTATTCGCTGGCCCTTTGCTCTTTCGTCCTTGTCGCTGCGGAGTTCATGCCGGTCAGCCTTCTGACCCCGATTGCAGCGGACCTTGGGCTGACCGAAGGCGAAGCCGGGCAGACCGTCACGATCTGCGCGCTCGCCGCACTGATAGCCAGCCTGACGATCCGCAAAATCTCCGGGGGCACAGATCGTCGCCACGTTCTGTTGTTCCTCACGGCGATGCTGATCCTCTCCGGGCCTCTCGTCGCCTTTGCACCGAATTACAGCGTGCTGATGTTCGGGCGCATCCTCGTGGGGGTCGCGCTTGGGGGGGGCTGGTCGCTGTCGGCGGCAACATCCATGAGACTTGTTCCCCCCGCATCCGTCCCGAAGGCGTTGGCGGTGATTTCCGGCGGCACGGCTCTGGCGTCCATCATCGCCGCCCCGCTCGGCAGTTTTCTGGGCGGCCTGATCGGCTGGCGTGGGGCGTTCCTCTGCATCATTCCCATCTCGCTGGTGGCTTTTCTCTGGCAGGCGCGGGCGATTCCCCACCTCCCGCCCCGAGGCCGGATCGCACCTGTCGGCATGCTTGGGTTGCTTTGCCAGCCGCCCGTCCTCGTCGGATACCTTGCCGCTATGGTGTTCTTCGCCGGTCAGTATTCCCTGTTCACCTATCTTCGCCCCTTTCTCGAACAGGTGACGAATGCGGGCCTGAGCCTTGTGTCCTTCAGCCTCCTGGTCATCGGGATCGCGGGGTTCGTCGGAACCCTGCTTGTCGGCCGTCTGATCGGTGATCGGCTCCACCTTACGATTACCGGCCTTGCGGCAAGCATGGCCGCCGTGACCCTATGCCTTGCGCTTCTTGGCAGCGTGCCCGCACTCACCATTGCCTTGCTCGCTGTCTGGGGATTTGTCGGAACGGCAACGCAGGTGGTTTGGTGGACGTGGGTGACGCGCGCGGCGGCCGACGATGCCGAGGCCGGGGGCGGGATACTGGTTGCTGTCGCGCAGGTCGGGATTTCCGCCGGCGCAGTCATCGGCGGAATCGCCTATGACAACATCGGGCCTCTCTCTGTGCCCATAGGAAGCGGCTGCGTCCTTGTCATGGCCGCTGTCATCGCACTCATCATGGGGCGATTGGGACGGCGCGCAGTCCATGCAATCCCTTGATGGGCGCTCGCCGTCGTCCGGGCCGGGCTGCGGTTCGGCCGATTTGAGGAAAGCCCCACATGAAGCCGCAGGAGGCAACCATATGGGCAAACATGGAGTCACTCTCAATGACGGGACCATGATGCCCCGCCTTGGCTTCGGTGTCTGGCAAATCCGTGACCAGCGGGCTGAATCCATCGTAGGTAGCGCCATCACGGCCGGGTTCCGTCATATCGACACAGCACAGGCTTATGGCAACGAGGCAGGTGTCGGCCGCGCGGTGCGAAGCACCGCTGTTCCACGCGAAGAGCTGTTCGTCACCTCGAAGCTGCGAGGGCGGGACACGGGCCATGCTCCGGCGCTACGGTCATTCGATGAGAGTCTGAAGCGGCTCGGCCTCGATTATCTGGACCTCTGCCTGATCCACTGGCCGATGCCGGCCCTGGATCGCTACGTCGAGACATGGCAGGCGCTGATCGAGCTGAAGGCCACTGGTCGGGTGCGGTCAATCGGCGTGTCGAACTTCACCCCCGCCCATATCGACCGGCTGCAACGCGAAACTGGCGTGATCCCTGCGGTGAACCAGATCGAAGTCCATCCATTCTTCCAGCAGCGGGCCCTGCGTGATTATCACCATGCGAACGGCATCGTCATCGAGAGCTACAGCCCGCTTGGCGGCAGCGGCAACGGCGTTTTGCGCCATCCGACAGTTACGGCGATCGCAGCAAAGCACGGACGCACCCCGGCGCAGATCGTGCTTCGCTGGCATTTGGAACAGGGCCTTGTGCCGCTGCCCAAGACGGGAACGACCTCACGCATCCCCGAGAACCTGGCTGTGTGGGATTTCGCGCTCAATCCGGCCGACATGGAGCAACTACGCGGCCTTGACCAGCGCCACGGCAATACGCAGCCGTCACCGGATTCGATGAATTCGTCCTTCTAGGCGCGAGCTTGCGATAAATCCACTGTCGTTTGAGATAGAACCCGATGTCGCGGGTGGCAGCTTCGCTCTGCATATGCTGGACCCGCGGCCCCAGCATGGGATAGTTGCCGCTGGCGCCGGCACATTGAAGCGCCATGACCATCCGGTGACGGCTTCCCACCAGACCGACATCGGCTGCATGTGTCCGCCGATCAACATGGCTTCAGCCGGCATCCGGCCCGATCGCGATCAGCGGATGCCCGTGACCTTGCCCCAAAGAACGACGTGGCCGTGCGTCGAGAGCCGGAGCATTGAGCAGATCGGCGCGGTGGGGCCAGTCTCGGCGGCGGCGATCGCGTGCAACACCTTGTCACACCGGATACGCAGGTCGGGAGCGAGCTTCATGGGATGATAGAGATTGGAGGCACCGCTCATTGCAGCGGCGGTCGTCGCTGCATCCGCTCGGCCCGGTCGAGCATGCGGAGCGCGGTGCGCAGGGTCGGCAGGCGATCCTGCGTGGCGGTCCGGTCCAGCGTGGCGCGGATCGCGTCGACCGCCTCGGGCATAAGACCCCGACGTGCACCCTCGTTGGCTGCAAAACCATGCAGATGCTCCGGCGCAGGAACTTCCAGCCGGATCGGAGGACAACGGCTGATCTTTGGATCCGGCAGCAAGCGCCAATTGTTCGAGATCAGCACCCAGATGATCCAGCCCATGTCGAAGCGCAGGTCCAGTTCCCGGCACTCAGCGGTTCGAGCAGCGGCAGCAGGGCGGCGGTCAGATCGAACGATCGCCCCTTGTCCGACTGCGCGATCCCGGCCTTCTCCACCTCGTCGGCCACGACGACCGGGTTCGCGACGCGCTCGGTCAGGGTCAGGTTCACCAGCCGTCCCGGCGCGGCATTACCCCGACCGCGCTGGCTGCCGGCCAGACCAAACGACGCATTCTCGGTGGTCGCATCATAGACCATGCCAGGGGCGCCGATCAGCGTTCCAAGCCGCCGGGCCCAATGGCCCTTGCCGATCCCGGGCGGGCCGTCGAGCAGGATCGGCGGCAGCCGCAACCCGGCATCGCCGCGCTGAACCAAGCGGCGCATCCCATGCCACGCCGTTTCGGTTGCCGGCCCCATCCAGAGGAACTCCGCATGCAGCGTCGCGGCCAGCTCATCGGCCCGGTGTTCGTTCGGGATGCCGATCAGCTCGACCCCACCGCGCAGAGGCGTGATCCGCTTCCGGTCCACGGTCTTCAGCCGCGACAGCGGCGACTTCTCGGTCCGGCGCTCGACAATCCTTGTTGCGCGCTGGCGCAACCGCAAGGTCTTTGCATAGGGCATGCTCTCCAGCAGGGCGTTAAGCCCGGCCTCATCAATGGTGTCATCGGCGTTCAGGGGCGGCTTCATGCCGATCTTTGGCGCGATCAGACCGGCAAGGTGGAGCCGCAAGCGACGTTCGATCACCTCGGCGGACAGGTTCGGGTTCGGGAAAGGGAACAGGGCGAAGGGAATGCGGGTCATGGGGAGACTCCGGGCATGAGAGGGCCGTCGGTCGGGAAACGCCCGCCCGCGGAAGAGGGTTGTGGTGAGGGCTGTCAGCCGTCGGGGAAAATCAGGCCGCGCAGCAGAAGTTCGGCCTCGCCGCCCTCGGGCAACGCGTCGGGATGGCCGGGTGGAACCGGGGCCTCGTCCGCGATGACGAGCGGAGCGCCGAGCCGATACCATCGGTTGCGCGTCCTGGCCCGGCCCGCCTGTGCATCAATGCCGAAGAGCTGCGAGGTGACGATATCGGTGTTGGACTGGTTCGGATGCCCGGTGACTCTGCCGGTCAGGACGATACGACCGATGAACCCCCGCATCGCGAGCCAGCGGTCGAGATGCGGGACATCGGCCAGATCTTCAGCGGAGGGTCGACCTCGGCCAGGGCAAGGATGGAACGGCGGAGGGCGAACTCATCGCGCAGATGTTCGGGCGGCATGGCGGGTTTCCGAGTGGATATGCAGTGCCGGTCCGGAAAGCGGGGCTTTCCGGGCGGGGACTGCAAGGGTGGCGAATTCCGGAAGGGGGCCGCGGCGGGGCCGGGGGATGTCCGTACGATGCGGAAAGGGGCCGGGGCCGTCAAGGCGGGCGGGCCGGAAGCGCCGATGACGATGCGGCGGGACTGCCCGGTTTCGCCGTTCTGGGCGATTCAGGATAACGCCATGAACTATAAATATATTCAGCGGGTGAGGCGGAGAGTGGGCGATAACTGCCTTGCAAGTAACCGCCGAAAACCCGGAAAATGGCTCTCAACAGGCTGTCGTTTCACATCCCGTCTTTCTCCCCCTCGCGTGGAAGATGAAACCAAGGAAGTTCAACAGCACCTGCGCCGCCAGGATCGCGGTCGAGCCGGTCTGGTCGTAATCCGGCGCCACCTCTACCAGGTCGATCCCCACCACCTCGTGTCGGCGGGCCAGCGCTTGCAGCATCTCCAGCACCTCGTAATAGAGGAAACCACCGTGCGAGGGCGTTCCCGTCCCCGGCGCGATCGAGGGGCAGAAGCCGTCGATGTCCAGCGTCACATAGACCCGCGCCCCCTGCGGAATGCGTTCGATCACCGCTTTCGGGCCAAGCGCCCGCGCCTGCCGCACCGACAGGATGTCCGAGCCCATCGCCCGCGCGGCCTCGTAACCGTCCTTCGTGGTCGAGCTGACGTTGCGGATGCCGACCTGTGTCAGCCCCGTCACATAGGGCTTTTCCGCCGCACGGCGCAGCGGGCTGCCATGTCCGGTGCGGACGCCGTGGCGTTCGTCCACGAAATCCAGATGTGCGTCGATCTGTAGGATGTGGATGTCGCCCCGGCCCTCGAACGCCTCGATGCAGGGGATATTGACCGAATGGTCGCCCCCGATCACCACGGGGAATGCGCGGGCATCCAGGATCGCCTGCACGCCCGCGCGGATATTGGCATGGCTTCTTGCCGTGTCGGTGTGGATGATGTCGGCATCGCCGATATCGACGATGCGGATGTCGCTGCCCAGATAGGTGCAGTCGTCCTCGTGATCATAGGCGCCGGCATGGCCGAAGCTGAACAGGGTCGAGGCCTCGCGCACTGCGCGCGGCCCGAAGCGGGCGCCCGCGCGGAACTGGGTGCCGAAGTCGAAGGGCGCGCCCAGCACGGCGACATCGGCCTCGATCCGCGACCAGTCCGCCACATAGGGCCGCTTGCCGAAGGTCGAGATGCCCACGAAGGGCAGGTTCAGCCGAACGGTGTGATGGCCGGGCGAGGAAGGCGTGTCGGACATGGTTCTGGTTCCCTGATAACGCCGCGATCCGGGCCGTCGCGGCTGAAGGCAACTATGCGGCGCTGTAATTTTCGATAAACTGAAATCATGCGATCTTTACTTTCGGTTCAGCGAAGCAAGCCATGCGGATCAGTGACTATACCCTGCGCAACCTGCGCAGCTTCTGTGCCATGGTCGAACATGGCGGCCCCAGCGGCGCGCAGGCCGTGCTTGGGGCCAGCCTGTCGGCGATCTCGACCCATCTGAAGGACCTGGAACTCAGCCTGGGCTTCACGCTCTGCCAGCGGGGCCGGGGCGGCTTTGCCCTGACCGACAAGGGTGAAGCCGTCTATCGCGAGGCGAAGAAGATGCTAGGCGGGATCGAGCAATGCGAGGCCAACCTGGGCACGCTGCGCAAGGTGCGGACGGGCCATCTGCGCATCGGCATCGTGGACAGCGAGGCCGACAATCCCGACCTGCCCGTTCATCGCGCCATCCGCCGCTTCTTCGGGCGCGAGCAAGAGGTGCGCCTGACCCTGGAAATCGGCACGACGCAGGCACTCAGCAAGGCGTTACAGACCGGCGAGGTCCATGTCGCCATCGGTCCCTTTCCGAACCGACAGCCGAACGTCGAATATACCCCGGTCTATACCGAGGAACACGCGCTTTATTGCGGGTGCCTGCATCCGCTTTATGCCCGCGCCGAAGGGGTCGTGACGCTGGAGGAGCTTTCCCTCTATCCGATCACCGCGCGTCCCTATCTTCAGCGTGCCGAACTCGCCGCCTTGCACGATCCGAATGTCGTGGCGTCGGTGTCGAACATGGAGGCGCAGGCGATCCTGATCCGAAGCGGCCGCTTCCTGGGTTTTCTGCCACTGCATTTCGCCAATACCTGGGTTCGGCGCGGCGAAATGCGACAGATTACCGGGCTGGGGCTGGAATGGCTGTCCCAATTCCATATCGCGCTGCGCATCCAGCCGGAACCGCTGGAGATCGCGCGGCTCTTCGCCGCCGATCTGGCGGCGGAACTCGCGCGGGCCTGATTGCCCGGCTGCCGTCCGCTGCCAGGCCCTGCTGTTGCACCAGAGCGGAGAACAGTCGCGTTGGGGGCATCTCGACATCTACCCTCGCAGGGGGGCCGCAACCTTTACAGCGGTAAGAAGGGCTTGTCGCCTGTGGAAGCCGATCCGGCACATTGGTCAGGCCGGATGCGCGACCGGCCTAGGTTTGCGATCCGCGCGGTGGCTGGCCCATGACCTTTTGCCAATAGTCGTCGGCCCGCTTCTCGAATGTCGCGGCGTCGCGGGCATCGCTTTGGTAAACCGTGCCGGGCGGGAGGGGAGAGTATTCCTGTTCGACCCAACCGCGCGGATCGTCATGCGGCAGGCGATAGCCAGTATGGCCAAGCGCCTCGGCGCCCTTATAATGTGCATCGCGCAGGTGCAGCGGCACCGGGGCGGGCGGGGTCGAGGCCACCAGGTGCAGCGCCGCCATGATGCCCCGGCAGGCCGAGGCCGATTTCGGCGCGCGGGCCACATGCAGCGCGGCATGAGCCAGCACGATCTGCGCCTCGGGGTAGCCGATCTTTTCCACCGCCTGCGCCGCCGCCACCGCCGTTTGCAATGCGGTGTTGTCGGCCAGCCCGACATCCTCGGACGCATGGATCATGATCCGCCGGGCGATGAAGCGCGGATCCTCGCCGCCATGGATCAGCCGGGCCAGCCAGTAGAGCGTGGCATCCGGGTCGGACCCCCGCATCGACTTGATGAAGGCGGAAACGACATCGTAATGCGCATCGCCCGCGCGGTCGTGGTTGATGGGCGCCGCTGCATAGGCTTCCTCGATCATCGCCTGCGTGACCGGACCCTGATGCCCAAGCGCCAGGCTTTCCAGCGTGGTCAGCGCGCGCCGCGCATCGCCGCCGGATCGGCCCGCGACAAGGCGGACCTGTTCGGGCGTCATCTCGACCCCCGGCAGATGGTCCAGCCCGCGCCGCACCACCTTTTCCATGTCTTCGATCGACAGCGGCTCCAGCTTCAGAATGGTCGAGCGCGAGACCAGCGCGGGCGTCAGGACGTGATAGGGGTTGCCGGTGGTCGCGCCGATGAAATCCGCCGTGCCGTCCTCGCAGATCGCCAGAAGGTCGTCGGTCTGGGTGGCCGAGAACCGCTGCACCTCATCGACGAAGATCAGCAGCGGGTTCATCCGTGCCTCGTCCGCCAGGCGGCGGATGTCGGCAACGCCGGCGCGGGTGGCGTTCAGCGGGCGGAAGCCCTTGCCCAGCATGTTGCCCACCGCCCGCGCGATCGAGGTCTTGCCGATCCCCGGCGGACCATACAGGATCACGCTGCCAAGCGCCCCCGCCCCAATCCGCCGCCGCAGGATCGAGCCGGGGGCGGTCAGCGCATCCTGCCCGATAACATCGTCCAGCGTGGCGGGACGCAGCGCCGCCGCCAGCGGCATCCGGCCCTTGTGCGGGGCGGCGTCGAAAAGATCGCTCATGCGGGACCCGTGATGTGCGTGTTTTGTTCCGGATAGCAGGAAGGCCCGGCGCTGGCAATGAAGCTTGCCCCGTATCGGCTTCGAGAGCGCGTGTAATGGCGTTTTTGGTTGGGCACAGAAAATCTCGCTGGGAAGATACATGCCTTGCCGATGCCCGAAAGGACCGGCCAACCAGGACCGTTCAGGCGCTTTCGCAGGCAGATTGGAGTTCCAATGTCCCTGAAGGGTGGAGGTCGAGCCCGGCCGCACCTGGCGGCAGCTAACATGTGGTGCTGCCTTGAGATTTCGGGCTGAACGGAGGCTTCTGCCGGTTGGATGGAACCCGGAATGCCGCCCCGGCACCTTTCGTGTGCCCGGCGCGGCCAGCATCAGCAGCACCGCCAGCATGACCAGCGGGGCGATCCCCTTCAGTGTCAGGATCGGTAGCGCGCCCAGATCGGTCCACCAGACGAGGCTGTAGGCGCCAAGGAAGCTGCCGATGCAGAAGAAGGGCAGGGCCAGCAGGCCGACCGGGTTGCCGCTGCCTGCGTTGACCAGCACCACCTGCATCGCGGCGCCAAAGACGAAGGCCCCGCCCACCATCGCCCAGCCGATAGGTGCCTGCGCACCCGCGATTTCTCCGGGACGCGCAGCCAGCAGCGGACAGGCCACCAGCGAGACCAGCGCGATGGCCAAGGGATCGCGGCGCAGGATCATCGCCCGTCAGGGCCCGGCAAAGCCGAAGCGCAAGCCTTCCAGCACGATCCATTCGGCCGACGCCCAATGGCCGGTATTGCAGAAGGCCACGACCGCCTTCCTTGCCGATGCCCAGCTTCGCCGCCGAAGGCGCGTTCATCACCGGAGGCGGGTTGCTGAACCAGACCGCGTGCGAGACGTTCCCGGCCCCGGGCAGGGTGCCGGGCTTCGTGCCGCCGCGTGGGATTGCTGGCCCTGACAGTAGGCTTCGGGGCGCAAATTGATCATCCGCGCCTGTTTCTGGCCGCCGACATCCTCGGTCGTGGCCAGCCAGCGGTTCGAGAAGCTGATCTCGACCTCGGATGGCTGCGGCTGGTTCGCCCGGGTTTTCAGCGGCAGCCCCTCGGCCGCCCGGGCGTTCGTACCGCTGTTCAGGATCGCCAGATGGCTGACGCCCGAGGGTTTCAGCGCTTAATAGACCCGCGCACCGGGGTTTTCGGCCGGGCCGCGGAACAGGGCACTGGAGGCCGGGATCGCGCCGACGACATGGCCCGGGGCAAAGGATGTCCGGAACCAGCGGCGCATCGGGGCCGGATGCGGCCTTTGTGATGACCTTGCAGACGTTCGCGGCGGTGATCTTCGGGCCGATGCTGGCGAACGCAATCGCGCGTGATCTGTCCGCGCTGAGAGCGGCGGAGATCCCTCGCCCGGACCCGATATGAGGCGGCAGGCCTTTGCATTGACCCGCCCCCTTGGCGCGATGGAACCGGGCGGCTACAATGAACCTACCCTGTATCGCCAGCCAGTCGGCCAGCCATCCCGACGCTGAGGAGGCGATTTTGGTCGATCACGTCATCACCCCCCGCGCACAGCCGATTGACGAGACCGTCGGCGCGCCGTTTGACGCGCGTCAGGCGGCGCGCGATCTGCTGCGTACCTCGCGGATGGCGGCGCTTGCAACGCTCGACACGACCAGCGGCTATCCTTATGGCACAATGACCAATCTTTCGGTCGAACCGCAGGGGATGCCGGTATTCTACGCCGCGGGGCTGTCGCTTCACGCCCGCAATATTCTGGCCGAGCCTCGTATCTCGCTGACGCTGGCGCAGGTCAGCGGGCTGGACGTCCTGAACGAGCGGCGGTTGACGCTGGTCGGGCGGGCGCTGCCGATGGAGGGCGCGGATCTGGCCGCTGCCCGTGCCCGCTATCGCCGCCGCTTTCCCAAAGCCGCGACCTATACCGCGCTGAAGGATGCGCGCTTCTTCCGGGTCGAGGTCGAGGGGCTGCATCTGAACGGTGGGCCCGCGCGCAATACCGATGCGCTGAGGCCGGACGATCTGCGCATCGACCTGACCGGGGCCGAGGATCTGATGCGCCACGAAGAGGAGGAAATCGCCCGGATCAATGCCGACAAACGCCTCATCGGGCCGCTGTCCGAACGCGCGGGCGGGGTGCGGGGGCGCTGGAAGGTCACGACTATCGACCCGGAGGGGCTGGATCTGGCGGGGGAGGCGGCGGTTGCCCGGATCTGGCTGCCGCAGCGGATCACCAGCCGCGCCGGACTTCATGCCTGGATCGCCTCGGTCGGCGGGCCGACGCGGGTTTGATCGCCCGCACCGGCCGACGGATAAAAATGTAACAGACATATGCCTTTTTTCACACCGGCGGTTGTGGCCCGGGGCCGGGCTGCGTAATAGTGCAACCGCTGCGTGCCGCAGCGCACGACGATCCGAGACAGCTGCCGGGACTCCGGGCGATCGAGGGGAATGTCGCATTTCTCAAAATCGACGAGGAGACAGAGATGTCACGCGACACGGGCGCATTCCTGCGCCTTGCCCGGCTGATGCTGACCACCGCCCTGGTGACCGCCCTGCCGGTTCCCGTGCTGGCCCAGACGGCCGGCCCCGATACGGAAAAGACGCCGACGGTTCTTGATACGATCGTGCTGGGCGCAGGCGCGCCCGGGTTTGGCGTGCAGGGCGATGGTGTTTATGAGACCCCCGCCGCCGTCAGTTCAACCGATGCCGCGCAGATCCAGACCCGCAGCGGCGGCAATCCGCAAGGCGCGCTGCGGATGATGCCCGGCGTCTTCACCCGGCAGCAGTCGAACCAGCCGGGCATCGAGGTCAACATCCGCGGCATGAGCGGCTACGGCCGGGTCAACGCGATGATCGACGGCGTGCCGCAGACCTTCCGCAATGTCGCGGGGCACGAAGGCTCGGGCGGCGCGATGCTCTATGTCCAGCCCGACCTGCTTTCGGGCATCGACGTGGTGCGCGGCGCCGTTTCCGGCGCGGCGGGCAGCGGCACATTGGCGGGGGCGGCGAACCTGCGCACCATCGACATCGGCGATGTCGTCGCCGAAGGCCGCAAGACGGGCGTGCTGACCCGGGTGAAATTCGGCGACAACGGCTTTCACCGCTCCGGCATGATCGCGATGGGACAGCGGTTCGGCGGGCTTTGGGGCGGCGCGGGCGAGGTCAACTACATCATCGGCACGGCCTATACCGTGCAGGGCGAATACAAGGGCGGCGACAGGACCGAGATCCCGGGCGGCGCCTATGGCCGGGCGTCGGCCAGTTCGCCAAGCGGCTCGCTCGCCAAGATCGAGATCCGGCCGAACGCGGCGCATGAATTCTCGCTCGGCTGGCGCGACTACGACAACACCTTCCAGAACTCCTCCTACGCCTGGAACGTCCGGAACAGGACATGGACCGCAGGCTATAGATACGATCCGGGCAGCCGCTGGATCAACCTCGACGTGGAAGCCTATTACAACGACACCAACCTGCGCTATCTGAACCCCTTCGGCAGCTATGCCGGGCGGCGCACCGAGGACGAAACCACCGGGATCAACATCACCAACCGCGCCCGGATCGACTGGCAGGGCCATCCGCTCAACCTGCAATATGGCCTGAGCTGGAGCTAGAATGACTTTCAGACCCATTACGCGCGCGGCGGCAACCACCCCGGCACGCTCGACAAGGCGAGCCTGTTCGGTGACGCGATGCTCGACCTCGGGCGGGTCACGCTCAACGGCGGGCTGCGGTATGATTACTGGAAGATTGACGGCTACCGCCCGCCCTATCGCGCGGGGTGGGGCGATTGCCCGGCGAGCGGGCCGGACTGCGGCGACGACTGGGTAAGCCGCGACGGCGGCAAGCTGCTGCCGAAGATCGGGGTGACCTTCCGCGCGCGCGAGGATCTGGACCTCTATGCAAGCTACGCCCACACCTTCCGCCCGCCGACGACGCATGAGGCGTTCTTCGCGCTGATCCCCTTCGGCGACGGCATCGGGACCGGCGCGGCGAACAACCTCCACCTCAAGCCCGAAACCAGCAAGACCATCGAGATCGGCGCGAATTTCACGCGCGACGGGCTGTTCCGGCAGGGCGACAAGGCGCGGCTGAAGGTCGGGCTGTTCCACAGCGACATCCGGAATTTCATCGTCAACGATTTCGTCGAAGTGCCCGGGCGCGGCATGACGGCGATGTGGGTCAACCGTTCGGGCACGACCGGCATGGACGGGATCGAGATCGAAGGCGGCTATGACCTCGGCTTCGCCTATGCCAACATTGCCATCACCGCGAGTAACACCGACGATCAGCCGCATGGCGACGGTGCGGGCATGGGCAATGGCGAGGGCTCGGTCCTGCCCGATACGGTCGCCACGCTCGACCTCGGCACCCGGCTGCTGGACCGGCGGCTGACGCTCGGCGCGCAGTTGCGCTATGTCGGCAAGGGCAAGGAGGCGATCCCCAATTTCGGCGGTATACCGGATCAGTGGGGCAGGACCGATTCCTACACGCTCGTCGATCTTTACGGCAGCTACGCGGTCACCGAGCGGGTCGAGGTATTCGTGTCCGTCGAGAACGTCGAGGACAAGAAATATGGCTATGCCGGATCCGGCCTTGGCGGCTATTCCGCCGAAACCGGCCGGGGGCGGACCTTCATCGCCGGTGTGACAGCGCGATTCTGATCCGCGCGGCCTTCGGACCCGGCCCCATCGCAGGGCCGGGTTTCGTCGTTCAACCAGCCGCAATTCTCGGATCCCGCCCAAGGCTTCCGGCGGGCGATGGGCGGCGCAGATCACCCGCGCCATTCGCGCGGCGCCGCGAAGACGCCGATCTGATACAGGGCACCGGCTGCATCCACGGTTCCAGCGCGTCCTAAAACGCCTTGCTCCAGGCGATCCCGCGCAGCGAGATCCAGATGCCCGAGGATCGTTGTGACCACGCCATGCAGCAGGGCCAGCGGGCGGTCGCAGGGGCAGGACTGTGGAACGCGCGACCTTTTGCGCCAGTGCGGCATTGTCGATCACCGATCCCGGCGGTTTTCCCTGTGGCACGCTCACCAGTATCGTGGCCGGACACGACGGCAGCCCGATTTTCTTTGCCGCCAAGCTGACGCTTGCGGCGGCCGGACGGGGGATGTGCTGATACGACTGCGGCTGACGCTGGTCGGCGCTGTCTCGCGCGGTTCCCGAAGGCAAGGCTGTATCTCGCTGCCCGACGCGATCCCCTACCGGATGACGGTTGCCGACCTTCGGATCAACGGCGTACCGGCGCGCGATGCCGCCCGCGTGATGGCCAGGGGACTGGCAATCGACCTCGAAGGCGCCGAAGCGGAGATGCTCGACCGTCTGTCGACCCCCGGACCGTCCGCGCGTCTGGTTCGGGCCGGGGCGCTGGCGGGTGACCGGCATCGAACGCGAAGGTCTGGACCTCGCGGCGGTCACATTGCTGTGGTTCGGCAGGACCGCCGCGCTCGATGCCTGGGGTCTCTTCGACGGCCCGGACAGGCCCCAGACATCGCGCCATTCCGGGCAGTGGGATCAAACACCAGCCATCGCCCATCATGGGATTCTTATGGCGTCACAGGAACTCGCCCCGGAGCAGGCGTGAAATCCCCTCCATGCCAGATGCCCCATGTCGCTTGCGATCCGCTGTCGCCGAGATCGCTGTTTTTCAGGCTCACCGCATCCCGCCCGGCCCGCACCGGTGGGTAACCCATGGCCGGTGATCGCACCGATGCTCCCATCGACAGGCCGAGCGCGGGTTCGTGGCGGTGGCACAAACCGGCCCCCTGAAGGACGCCACCCGGATCGCCCAAGGACGACGCGCACAGGTTCAACATTCAAACCGGGTCTGGAGCAGGAGGTGAACCGGCAGGATCCGGATCCGACCTGACGTCTCCGCAGGCTATACGTTCCGCACTTCGAAGGACAAGGACGGCAATAAGTTCGCCGCCGATCAGCTGAAACGCGCGACGGATTACAGCCTCGGCGACAGGCTGACGCCCGGCGGCGCGATGCGCTGGCAGACCGGCACCGACAGCATGGATTTCGCCTCGGATGTGGCACGGCCGAACGTGCATCAGGGATCCTGAACGCCGCCTGTGCGCTGTCGGAACGGGCGGATCTGACGCTGAGCGTGAACAACATCCTCGACAGGAAATATGACGCCACAACGGGGTTCTGCGACACCGTGGTCCATGGCGAGGATCGCAGCCTCGAACTGACCCGCGCGGTTGCCTTGCGATGTGGCGAGCGGGGCGGGGCGCAGGAGATCGTGCTGCCCCCGCGCGGTTCTGACGGCCCTCAATCGTGCCTGCGCTGTCCGGCTATCCCCCGCGGCTCTGACCTTTGAGGCGCGGGGGCAGCCTTCAATTCGCGGCGGCGAGCCGAGCGAGATCCAGCCGCAGCACCGAATCCAGCCCACCCGCGCGGTAATCCGGGTGGTCCTTGTCATGCGGGGCCTTCACCGTCACGAACAGCGTCCGGCCATCGGCGCTGACCTCCAGACTGTTGGGGTGGGCGGGCAACGACAGCCGCTGCTTCACGCTGTAATCCCCCGCGTCGATCACCGTCAGCCCGCCGGTTCCCGCCTTTTCGTCGCGTGTCACGCCGCGCCAACTGACGTAGATCTCGCCCCGCGCCGGATTATAGGCCACGTCGAGCGTCCCGGGGCCGGTCGGCACCTGCGCCACGCTCCTGCCGCTGGCGATGTCGAAGACATGGAGCGTGCCGGTCTCGGCATCGGCGGCGAACAGGCGCTGACCCACTGTGTCGATCGCCAGGTTGACGAAGAAATGCCGGGAGTCGTCCTCGCCCGTGCCGGTGGTGTCGCCGGTCGAGAGCGCGCCGATCCGCTGGCCGCTGGCGTCGATCACCGAAATCTCCTCGGTTCCGCCGCCGCTGGCATAGAACCGCCCCGCC
The DNA here is from genome assembly GCF_047600745.1 of Paenirhodobacter sp. Classification (GTDB taxonomy): domain Bacteria; phylum Pseudomonadota; class Alphaproteobacteria; order Rhodobacterales; family Rhodobacteraceae; genus Rhodobacter. The sequence goes on from NZ_JASGKI010000006.1 coordinate 394,602, forward strand.
GGATCATAGGCGGCCCCGGCGGTCCAGAGCCCGCCCTCGATCCGGTGCAGCAACCGGCCCGCGCGGGTGTCCACGATCCAGACCACGCCCTGCCGCCCCGGGCTGGTGACGAAGGCGAGGCCCCGCGCCTCGTCCAGCGCGATCATCCGGGTATGTTCGACGCCCTCGTCCTCCGGCTGGCCAAGCTGGATCGTGTCGATGACCTGCCCGCCCCGCGCGTCGATCACCGTCAGCGAGCCGTCCAGCGTATTGCCCGCGTACAGCCGCCCGGTGCCGCGGTCCAGTGCCAGCGCGAAGGGCCGCCGGGGCAGCTGGATCTGCCGGATCGGGGCGAGGGTGGCCGCGTCCAGCACCTGGATGAACCCTGCGCTGCCCTTGTCGAAGGACGGCACCGAGGCGACGAAGATCAGCCCCGCCTCGCCCCAATGCACCACTTCATAGGCGCCGGAAATGCTGTCCGTGCGGATCAGCGCGGGCGCAACCTGCGCCGTACTCAGGAACTCGGGCGGCTGCGCCACCGCAGGAAGCGCCAGCGCCATTGCAACGGCCAGCGCCACGCAACAGCCCATTCGGGTCGGAACATACATCGGTCTCTCCTGAAAACAGCCGCATCGCGGCATCTCGGTCAAACGCTGGCAAAACCGCTTGCGGGATCATCGGGCGCGAACCCGGTCAGGGATTCGCGCGCAGGCGGAACCGGATCAGAACCGCCCGTGAAGTGTCAATACGATGTTGCGCGGCTCGCCGGTGGCCGCAGGCGCGATGTCGTATTCCAGAATGCCGTTGAGGACATGTTTCGTCCCGTCGCCGGGGGAATGGAAGAAATCGCGTGCCTGCCAGCCGACCGCGCAGTGCGCCGCTTGTATCGGCGTCGATCGGGCGGTTGTTCCAGCTTCCCCAAAACAGGGCGACGGCGGATTGCAGCCGCTCCGTGGGCCGCTTGCGGACGAGGTTGACGCTGCCGGAAAACAGCTCCTCCGCGCCCCGGGCATGGATCGCCATGTCGAAATCCGGCCGGAAGGAGGACACATAGGTCGGGCCCATGCCGTCGATCTGGCAATTGTTGATCTTGAAGCCGCGCGCATGGGGCGCTGGTCGCCTCGCGCGTTGTGACGATGCCGGGCGCCTTCGTCGTCAGGTTCTGGTCGTGGAGCGCCTGACGCGTGACGGGATTGTCCGGCGCGTTCTGGCGTCGGATCTTCAGGTCCATGGCCTCGTCGAGCAGGCGTGGCTTCCTGTCCAGCGGATCCGGCGGCGCCATCTTACCCCACGGTACGCAGAACGATCCGCCGGTAGCTATCCCCGATCAGTTCCCATATCCGCGTCGGCGATCCTCGCGCCCGGTTCATGCCGCAGCTTCATCACGGCACTGCAACCGTTTACCCTTGGCGCCAATTATTTGCGGACCCCGGGGCAGGGCGCAAGCCGATGCCCCCGGGATTCCGGGTTCGGTTCCTGTCCGATGGCGAGACGGTGGCCGAAGGGTTCGTATTCCTCGGCCACCGGCAGCATGCCCCTGTCCCCGCCGTCTCGGCTGCGATCCGTCCGAACAGCGGGAAAGCCGGCAACCGGCACCGGCCCATCGGGGGAGCGTCAAGCCGGGTTTCGTCAGCGCTGCTCGACCACTCCCTTCGCCTTCAACTCGTCCAGCGTCTCGTCGCTCGCCCCGGCCAGTTGCTTCAGCCACATGTCGGTATGCTCGCCGAGCATCGGCGCCGCGCGCGGATACGCCACCGGCGTTTCCGACAGCTTCATCGGGCTGCCGACGGTGACGAAATCGCGCTTCAGCGGATGCGGGATATTGACCAGCATATTGCGCGCCTTGACCTGCGGCTCGTCCAGCGCCCGAGCGATGTCGTTGATCGCACCCACGGGAACGCCGCAGGGATGGATCCGGCCCACCCAGTCATCCGCCGTTCCGGTCAGGAAATGTTCGGACAGCAGCGCGACCAGAACCGCGCGATGCACCACCCGGTCGGAGTTGCGCGCGAAGCGCGGATCCTCCGGCAGATGCGGCAGGCCGATCGCCTTGCACAGCGAGCGGAACTGCGAGTCGTTGCCGCAGGCGATGATAAAGTCGCGGTCGGCGGCGCGGAACACCTGATAGGGCACGATATTGGCATGGGCATTGCCATAGCGCCCCGGCGGCTTGCCGGAGGTCAGGTAGTTCTGGCTCTGGTTGCACAGCGCGGCGACCTGCACATCCAGAAGCGCCATGTCGATGTGCTGGCCCTTGCCGGTCTTCTCCCGGCTCAGCAGCGCCGCCTCGATCGCGATCGTCGAATAAAGGCCGGTCATCAGGTCGGCCACGGCGACCCCTACCTTCTGCGGGCCGCCGCCGGGCAGGTCGTCGCGCTCGCCGGTGATGCTCATCAACCCGCCGATGCCCTGGATGATGAAGTCATAGCCGGGTTCCGCCGCGCGCGGGCCGGTCTGCCCGAAGCCGGTGATCGAGCAATAGACCAGCCCCGGATTGATCGCCGACAGGGTGGCGTAATCCAGCCCGTATTTCTCCAGCGACCCGGCCTTGTAGTTCTCCAGCAGCACATCGCATTCGGCCACCATCTTGCGCAGCATCTCCTGCCCCTCGGGCGTGGCGATGTTGAGCGCGACGGAGAATTTGCCGCGGTTGGCGGACTGGTAATAGGACGCCTCGCGGGTCGGATTGCCCGCGTCGTCCTTCATCCATGGCGGGCCCCAGTCGCGGGTGTCGTCGCCGCTGCGCGGGCGTTCGATCTTGATCACCTCGGCGCCCAGATCGGCAAGGATCTGGCCACACCACGGCCCGGCCAGGACGCGGCTCATGTCGAGCACGCGATATCCGGTTAAAGCTCCCATCTCTCCTCCTTCGACTATTCCGCTTCGGTCAGGTCCAAGCCGGCGGAATCAGATCCCGGCCAAGACGGCGCCGATGAAGCCGCCCTCGGGATCCGACATCTTTCCGCTTCGGAAATTCCGCGTGGCGGACCAACCGTTCGTCAACGCATCATAATATCAAATCCCCATAATGCAAAGCCGGTTGCGAAACGCCGTGTCAGGTTTGCGATAACATTTTGATTGCAAAGGGCGGGAAATCGCTTCTCCCCATGAAAAATACCGAATCTGCGGAACGGATTCAGGCTTCCATGTCCTTAGGATATTCGCTATGCGAAACTCAATTCCGCTATATTGACAAAGAGAAAAGGTGCGCTAAAAATGCCCCGCAGCAAGACAGACTTGGACGCTACCGACAGGGAGAACCGCAAGGCGGAGGTCGGCAACGTGGGTGAGTCCGCGCAAGCTCCCTTGCGCGCGGCGAAAGAGGGGAAGGATCGCCAGTTCGTGACAGCGCTGGCCCGCGGGCTGGATATCCTGCGCTGTTTCACGCCCAAGGAGCACATCCTTGGAAACCATGACATCGCGCGCAAGACGGGCCTGCCGAAACCGACGGTTTCACGCCTGACCCACACCTTGACGCAGCTTGGCTATCTGAAGCTGGATACCGGGTCGGGGCGCTACAGGCTCGATGTCGGGGTTCTGGGATTTGGCTATGCCATGCTGTCGAACATGATGATCCGCACGGTTGCGGGGCCGCTGATGATGGAGCTTGCCCAATATGCCAAGGCCGCGGTGGCCCTGGCCGCCCGCGACAACCTGCAAATGGTCTATGTCGATGTGGTGCAGGGCGGCGGCAACAAGACCATGCGGCGTCAGGTGGGAAGCTACCTGCCGCTGGCGCAAAGCTCGGTCGGGCGGGCCTGTCTCGCCGCCATGCCGGAGAGCGAGCGGGTGTTCCTCATGGATCACATCCGCCGCCGCGATCCGGAGGGCTGGCCCAGCGTTCGGCGCGGGCTGGAACGGGCGCTGCGCGATTATCAGGACTACGGCTACTGCCTGTCGATCGGCGACTGGCACAAGGACGTCAATTCCGTGGCGGTGCCGCTGGTCCATGAACAATACGGGGTCGTCGCCTTTAACTGCGGCGGGCCCAGTTTCCAGCTTCCGCAGGAAAAGCTGGAGGAGGACATCGGGCCCCGGCTGATCGCCATGGTCCGGAACATCGGTTCCGCCGTCCCCTAGCGGCGGGGCCCCGACATGCCGTTAGGAGAAAGCATGATCCGCGACCCTGAGACCGCCCGGCTGCTGGTGGAGACCGTCCACCAGTTCGTGACCGAAACCCTGATCCCGCGCGAAGAGGAGGTCGCCGAGACCAACGCGATCCCCGCCGATGTCGTGGAACAGATGAAGGAGCTGGGCTTCTTCGGCCTGACCATCCCGGAGGAATACGGCGGGCTTGGCCTGACGATGGAGGAGGAGGTCAACGTCGCGTTTGAACTGGGCCATACCTCCCCGGCGTTCCGCTCTTATATCGGTACCAACAACGGCATTGGTTCCATCGGGATTCTGGTCGATGGCACCGAGGCGCAGAAGAACGCCTATCTGCCCCGGCTGGCGAGCGGCGAACTGCTCAGTTCCTTTTGCCTGACCGAACCGGATGCGGGGTCGGATGCCGCCTCGCTCAAGACCACGGCGGTGCGGGACGGCGACCATTACGTTCTGAACGGCACGAAGCGGTTCATCACCAACGCGCCGCTGGCCAGCATCTTCACCGTGATGGCGCGCACTTCGCATGAGATCAAGGGCGCGGGCGGGATCAGCGCCTTCATCGTCGAACGCGGCACGCCGGGGCTGTCCTTCGGCAAGCCCGACCACAAGATGGGCCAGAAGGGCGCGCTGACCAGCGATGTGATCTTCGACAATGTGCGCATCCCGGCCAGTCAGTTGATCGGCGGGGTCGAGGGTGTCGGCTTCAAGACCGCGATGAAGGTGCTCGACAAGGGCCGGATCCATATCGCGGCGCTGAGCGTGGGCGCGGCGGAACGGATGCTCTCCGATGCGCTGGCCTATGCGATGGAGCGCAAGCAGTTCGGCCAGCCGATCGCGGAATTCCAGTTGATCCAGGCGATGCTGGCCGACAGCAAGGCCGAGATCTACGCCGCGAAGTGCATGGTCCTCGATGCGGCGCGCAAGCGGGACGAGGGCCTCAACGTCAGCACCGAAGCCTCCTGCGCCAAGATGTTCGCAACCGAGATGTGCGGCCGCGTGGCCGACCGCTGCGTGCAGATCCACGGCGGCGCGGGCTATGTCAGCGACTATGCCATCGAGCGCTTCTACCGCGATGTGCGGCTGTTCCGGATCTACGAGGGCACGACCCAGATCCAGCAGGTGGTGATCGCGCGCAACATGATCCGCGCGGCACGCGGCTAGGACACACCCGGATCGGGGGGATTTTCGAGGCGGGCGCAGCGCGTGCCCGTCCATGGCGGAGCCATGACATGGAGGGAAGAGGACAATGACGAACACACAAGCCACGGAGGCGGGACATAGCAAGGTCTGGATCCTGGCCTTCATCTTCTGCTTTCTCGGCCTGATGATCGACGGGGCCGACCTGATGCTGCTGTCCTACAGCCTGACCAGCATCAAGGCCGAATTCGGCCTGACCGCGGTCGAGGCCGGTAGCCTGGGCAGCATCACGCTCGCCGGTATGGCGATCGGCGGCATCTATGGCGGCTGGGCCTGCGACCGGTTCGGGCGGGTGCGCACGGTTTCCTGGACCATCGTCGTCTTTTCCGTCGGCACGGCGGTTCTGGGGCTGACGCACAGCTACCTGCAATTCGCCGTGGCGCGGTTCATCGCCTCGCTGGGGCTCGGGGCGCTTTACGTCGCGTGCAACACGCTGATGGCGGAATATGTGCCGACGAAATACCGCACCACGGTTCTGGGCACGCTTCAGGCGGGCTGGTCGGTCGGCTATATCGTGGCGACGCTGCTCGCGGGGTGGCTGCTGCCGACCTATGGCTGGCGCTACCTGTTCTACGTCGCGATCATCCCGGTGGTTCTGGCGCTGGTGATGCGCCGCGCGGTGCCGGAACCGCAAAGCTGGATCTGGGCTCAGGCTGCGCGGGGGAGCGAAACCCCGAAGGCCAAGGCCGCGGGCAAGAGCGAAGGGGCCTTCAAGGCGATCTTCGCCAATCCGCAGGCGCGGGCGATGTTCCTCCTCTGGGCGGCGACGGCGGGCTTCCTGCAATTCGGCTATTACGGCGTGAACAACTGGCTCCCGTCCTATCTGGAAACGGAAATGGGCATGAACTTCAAGTCGATGACGGCCTATATGGTGGGCAGCTACACCGCCATGATCCTGGGCAAGATCCTTGCCGGGATTGCCGCCGACTGGCTCGGGCGGCGCGCGGTCTTTGCCTTCGGCGCGCTCGGCACGGCGGTGTTCCTGCCGGTCATCGTGCTTTACCACAGCCCGGATACGATCCTGTGGATGCTGGTGGTGTTCGGCTTCCTCTACGGCATCCCCTACGGCGTCAACGCCACCTATATGTCGGAGAGCTTCGAGGCCCGGTATCGCGGCACTGCTGTCGGCGGCGCCTATAATATCGGCCGTGCGGGGGCGGCGGTGGCGCCGATCATCATCGGCTTCTTCGCCAGCCAGTCTTCCATCGGCCTCGGCTTCCTGGTCATGGGCGGTGCCTATTTCATCTGCGGCATCATCCCGGCGCTGTTCATCCGCGAAAAGCAGTTCGACCCGGAAAAGCAATAAAAACTTGGTCAGGGCCCGCATGCACGGGCCCTGACATTTGCCATCCCCGCGCAGATGTCGAGCGTGCGGCTATTGTATTGATGTTCGATGATAAACCCTTTGCGCGGGCATCTGGCGGAGTATGGTGTGGTCGCGGCTCAGGCGCGGGTGCGTCTGACGATGCAATCGACTGATGGAAAGCAGATACCCGGGACGGCATCGAAGATGCGCCGGCTGCTGATGCCCAATGGCAATGGTCCGCAACTGTGCCCCAGGCACTGCATACCCGCAGAATGACGGCTGACGCGTATGGTGGTCGCGATTGCATTGGCAAACAAAATAATCCGCGGTATCTGGGCGACGCTGATCAAATAGAAGACCTGTCGGGATTCGGTGGCGACAGCATGATGTCCACCGCCCTCGGGGAGACCGGAATATGAGGGGTCTGCGAAAGGTAGGGGAAAATAAACCAGACTGAAATAGGGACCCCAGAGCCCGCGAATGTGATCCGAACTCGATCTGCGAATCTCCATACCGGCCTGCGGCCATATCAATCGCCGCAACGAGAGGCCGGATACATGACCGCATCCGATTACACGCTCAAGCCGTTCAGGAACCACTTGCTTCAACGTGGGTATCCATACAGGATTCATCTCCATGCGGTTGATGCCGCCATCATTCGGCACCGGATTACGCTCAGCATGGCAGAAACCGTTGGGCGATGGCGAGATAGCGAAGAATCTAGTAATCCGTCTTATGTAATAAAACTGGCTCGTAACGAGCGGATAGCGATTGGAATGAGACTCGATGAAGCACACCAGCCAGCCTATCGCGGCGGGGCCGATTGTTTCGATATCGTCAATCCCGTTGAAGACTATCGCTCCGCCGAGCAAAGCGCGGTCGCGCGGGAAAAGGCTGTCATAATTCATCATGGTTTTGGCCAGAAGCCGGGCGCCTGATCTCGACCGGGCAATGTTCCCTCGATGCCCGGCCAGTGTCCGCGCGGACCATCAGGGGTACGAGAAGCAAGGGGATCAGGGTTGGGGCCATAAGCATTGAGAGCACTGACCCTTTGCGTGATCCCGGAAACGAACTGGCCGTGGGCGCGCATCATAGGCCGCACCGCCAGTTTCTCGACAGAGCGACGCAGGAAGTTTTCCTCATGGCCTAGATTTACGAGGCAGCAGATGGTGCCGCCCGTGGGGTGAATGATCCCGGTCATGTCGAAGGTGATGCACGGAGGGCTTCGATGTCCGTACAAGGGTCATGGTCGGTTCAGGCGAATGCTCTCGAAAACATGCGTCTTGCCATGGCGTTTCCGGATCGGTCGGCGGCCACCTTCCTCAGGCACCTTTGTGCAATCGGGACGAAGGTTTTCCAGTGTCGCGCTTGAACCTCATGTTTTCCCTGCCACCCTCCCCCCTCGCCGCTATCATGGCTCCAAACCGACTTGCCCGTTGTCGCGGTTCCGATTATGACGCCGCGAACCGCCAGGACTCGGGTGTGACTCCCGGGTGGCTCTTCCGGCCGCCGATCCGCCGGACCATTCTGATGACCCGTTCCGATGATTGCGTTTCGGGCATGGATTCCACATGAATTCGCTTTCTTCCTATCGGCAGGAGTGGTTCGGCAATATCCGGGCCGACCTGCTGTCGGGCCTTGTCGTCGCGCTGGCCCTCATCCCCGAGGCGATCGCCTTTTCGATCATCGCGGGGGTCGATCCGAAGGTGGGGCTTTATGCCTCTTTCTCCATCGCCGTCATCACCGCCATCGCGGGCGGGCGGCCCGGCATGATTTCGGCGGCAACGGCGGCGACGGCGGTATTGATGGGAACGCTGGTGCGCGACCACGGGCTGCAATACCTGCTGGCGGCCACGGTTCTGACCGGGCTGATCCAGATCGGCATGGGGCTGCTGCGGCTGGGGTTCGTCATGCGCTATGTGTCGAAATCCGTGATGACCGGCTTTGTCAACGCGCTGGCGATCCTGATTTTCATGGCGCAGCTGCCGGAGCTGGATCCGGCGCGTGTGCCGCCGCTGACCTATGTGCTGGTGGCGGCGGCGCTGGCGATCATCTACCTGCTGCCAAGGCTGACGCGCGCCGTTCCCTCGCCACTGGTCGCGATCGCCGTGCTGACGGCGCTGAGCCTGAGCTTTGGCTGGGACGTGCGCACGGTGGGCGATATGGGCGCGCTGCCCGATGCGCTGCCGGTTTTTCTGCTGCCGGATGTGCCCCTGACGCTCGACACGCTGGTGATCATCCTGCCCTATGCGCTGGCGGTGGCCGTGGTCGGGCTGCTGGAAAGCCTGATGACGCAGAACCTCGTGGATGAACTGACCGACACCCGGACGGACCGCAATCAGGAATGTATCGGCCAGGGGCTGGCCAATGCGGCCACCGGCTTCATCGGCGGGATGGCGGGTTGTGCGATGATCGGGCAGTCGATGATCAACGTGCGCTCCGGCGGGCGGGGGCGGTTGTCGTGCTTTGTGGCGGGGGTGTTTTTGCTGATCCTCGTCGTGGGGCTGGGCGATCTGGTGGCGCGCATCCCGATGGCGGCGCTGGTCGCGGTGATGATCATGGTGTCGGTGGGCACGTTCTCCTGGGCCTCGATCAGGAACCTGCGGACACATCCGCGGTCCTCCTCGACGGTGATGCTGGCGGTCGTGGCGGTGGTGGTCTGGAGCCACAACCTCGCCATCGGGGTGCTGGTGGGGGTGCTGCTGTCGGGCCTGTTCTTTGCCGCCAAAATCGCGCATTTCTTCCGCGTGACTTCGACCCTCGCGCCCGACGGGCGCAGCCGGACCTACCGGGTCGAGGGGCAGCTTTTCTTCGGTTCGGCAGAGGATTTCACCCGCGCCTTCGACTTCCGCGAGCGGCTGGAGCGCGTGGTGATTGACGTTTCCGCCGCGCATATCTGGGATTTGTCGAGCGTACAGGCGTTGGAAACCGCCGTGCAGAAATTCCGCCGCGACGGGGCCGAAGTCGAGGTCATGGGCATGAACGAGGCTTCCCGAACCATTGTCGATCGTCTGGGCCGCGCGTAACAGAGCGGGTGGCGTTGCCGGTCGGATTTGGGCATAGTCGCAAAGACACAGCATCGACACTCAGGGCAGCGCGGTGACCAGTATTGCCAACCACAAGACCGATGATCTTCTGGAAATCCTCAGATTTTGGCACCGCCTTGAGTTTTTCACCCCCTTCGATCTGAGCAATCGCACCGAACCTTCGGAGAAGAAAAAGGTTCTGTGGCTCGACGGCGACAATCTGGACGGACAACTCGCCGAGCTTCTGTCCTTCCGCCCCCCGGATGGAATGCGGATTTCCTCCGCTCATCTGTTTGCGGGTGTTTTCCCGATGTCTGACCTGAAGAAGTTCGCCCGGGAAATCATGCCGGAGGCACCGGCGACATTCGAGGATGACGAGCGCGGGCTGGCAGAGGGGCGCAGTTGTTTTGCCAGATTTGGCGTTGATGTCGGCGCCGCATTCCGGATCAATTTTGCCGATATTGAGATTTCGACCCTGCCATGGGCCATCGGCCAAAGCCGTCAATATGGTCTGGAAATTCTCAGGGATTCGACTTACTTTGACAGCCTGCCACGTCTGAAAGACCAGTTGCGGCAGATATCCGATCGTGCAGCCGATGATACGGGCCCTGCCCTCGGTTCCGCGACCCTGCGCGACGTGATCCGCGCATTGGAGATCTGGGCCGGCTATGATTTGCCGGGCCATGGATTGCCGATAGCCTGTATCGAAATCAATCTTGCGGATGCAAAGCGCACCCCCACACAGAACGAGGAGGAAGATGAGGAACCCACAGCCGAGACGGAAATCGGTATCCTCAACAGCTTCTACATTACCGATCTGGAAATGGCCATGGCTCGCCTTGCGAAGGGCGAAGATGTCGGCGCCTTGCTTCCCTATCTTTCGGCTTCCATGACCGGCGCACCGGTCGATCTTTACGGACCGGAGGGGCAACGTGCCATTCTGGAGGGTGTCGCGCCCCGACTATCCAATCGGGGCAGATGGATGAGCCCTCCCCACCATGCCATGAGCTTGATGCAGCAATTTGCCATCAACAAGGCGATCGGGCTGCGCAATTCCTCCGGGATTTTTTCCGTCAACGGACCACTCGGCACCGGAAAAACTACATTGTTGCGCGATATAATCGCGGATAATCTGGTTGCCCGCGCCGAGATCCTGAGCAAACTTCCAAACGCCAGAGACGCATTTGAAACCGGGAAATGCGCCGACCGGGGTGGCTCAAAACAGAATACCGGTATGCTTTCCATCCTGAAGCCGGAACTGTGCGGTTTCGGGATGGTGGTGGCCTCATCCAACAACGCGGCAGTCGAAAATATTTCACTCGATCTGCCGAAATCATCCTCAATTCAGGATCCGCCGGATTTCGGATATCTGAAACCGGTCGCTTATAAGATCGCAGCGCAAAAACGCGATGGCGGCTTCGCGATCTTGTCGCAAAAAGACACGCCATGGGGCCTGATCGCCTCGGCCTTGGGAAAGAAGTCGAACCGGCGTCAACTCCGGGAACGGCTATTCTTCTCTCCGGATAGATCGGCTGCAAACAAGAATTCCTATCCGGTGACACCGCAAAGCATCTGGGAGTGGCGCAAGAATTACACCGGCCCCGGATTCCGTGAAGCAGCGAAAGAGTTTCGCGCCCTGTCAGCGCGGGTTACGGCGGAAATCGAACTCGCCGAACGCTTTTGCACATTGGCCCTCAGCCTGTCCGGTCAGACCTGTGACAGCTACGTTTCGGACTTTCGGATCAAGCAGCAGGAAGCCGAGGCGCAGGCTTCACGCAATCGCGATGCGCTGGATCGGGCTCGGGAAACCGTGCAGGCCCTTGAGCGGAAACGAGATGAATTGCGCGAAGACGAACGCCTGCTTGATCGCCAGCGTCCGCCGTGGTGGAGCCGTCTTCTGGGGCTGCCGGAGGCGCGAAAGCATCATCAAAAGGTTTCCAAAAACGCCGTCCTGCAACAGGAATTACAAAAGGAAATTGCCCGGGCCACCGCGCATGTCGAAACGGATTGTGCCCGCCAACAGGAAGCGGATCTGGTGCTTCAGAAAGCAACAGATGAACTGGCCCGCGCCAGAACCGATTTTGAAACAAAAAAATCGGAATTCAGGGCGCTGAAACAAGAGGGATTTTCCTTACCAGAAACCGGTTTGTTTGATCTGGATCAGGAGAGCGTGCAGATTGAAGGGCTTTGGCACCATGACCGGATTGCCAAATCACGCTCGGAACTGACATGTGCCGCCTTGCGGTTGCATGAGGCCTGGCTTGCGGAAGTCAGCCAGACCGGTGGTGGTTTCGGAACCAATTTGGTTGCGATCTCGAAATTCCTGAACGGCGAATATGAAGGCGACCCGGCGCCGGTCTGGGAAAGCCTGTTCATGGTGGTGCCGCTGGTATCGACAACCTTCGCATCCTTCACACGGCAGTTTTCCGGGATGGCGCCGGGCTCTATCGGCTGGTTATTCATCGACGAGGCCGGCCAATCCGTGCCGCAGGCCGCGGTCGGCGCCATCATGCGCGCGCGCCGGGTTATCGTGATCGGTGATCCGCTGCAAATCGAGCCCGTATTCACCTTGCCAACTGCATTGATTGATGCGCTCGCCCGGCTGAACTCCGCCACCTCTGATGGATCCCGTTCTCCCGACCGGGTATCGGTGCAGGTTCTCGCCGATCAGACCAATCGGTTCGGCGCCCGAATTACAAAGGATGCGGACGAAACCATTTGGATTGGCAGCCCGTTGCGCGTTCATCGCCGATGTGCGGATCCGATGTTCAGCCTCGCCAATGAAATTGCCTATCAGGGCAAGATGGTTTTTGGCGCCGAACAGCGGCTGCCCGCCGAAGATGTCCCGCCTTTCCTGGGCGAGAGCGCATGGATCCATCTTGGTGGCCGGGTCGTGGGAAAGCAGACGGTTCCGGCGCAGGTGGGGTTCATGGTGGAACTTTTGCATGCGGCCTGCCAACGGCAAGGAACGCTCCCCGACCTCTATGTCATTTCGCCCTTCAAGGAAATCGCCTCTCAGTTGAAGGATCAACTGATGCGGGCGGATTGGACCGGTCTGAAAAAGCGCGATCTCAATACATGGGTGACCCGGCATGTCGGCACCGTCCACACCTTTCAGGGCAAAGAGGAGCAGACCGTTTTCATGGTTCTGGGTGCGGACGGAGACCATGCTGCGGCTGCTCGCTGGGCTTCCTCGAAACCCAATCTGCTGAATGTTGCGCTGACCCGGGCGAAGAAACGGTTTTATGCGGTTGGTGATCGTGACCTGTGGTCCGAGATGGCGGGGTTTGAACTGGTGGCGCGGACCTTGCCGGTCATATCGTCTCAGGAAGCGCTGCAACGTGCCCGCGTTCCGGATCAGAGTGCCAATGGGCGGACAACGCAGGACTAGAGATTTCCGATCCGGCCTGCACCGCGCGGAAACTGACTGCCTCCCCGCGATACCATAGGAATATGGAGTGCCCCATGCACAGAAAGGCCCTCCGCCAAATGCAAAGGCGCATATCGCCCCCGAGCACGCTGATGAAACATGTCCGGACGCCCACCGCAGGCTAATCCTCGGGCACATAGATCATCCGGCCGTCGTCGAGCCGATAGGTGATCCCGGCGCGGATGCCTTCGCCTTCGCCGATGCCGTCGCTGGCCTCATAGCGCCGTAGTTCCTGGCCTTTCTTCACGGTGATCCGCATCTGTTCAGTGCCCGGGTTTTCGACCACGGTCACATTCTGCGCCGCAAAGGGGTTCAGCGGGTTTTGCAAGATCACGATCATCAGGATCCCGATCACCACCAGAAACAGGTCGATCAGGTTCACCACCGACAGGATCGGATCGTCATCCTCGGCCTCAAGAAACCGCATCAGCCGCGCTCCCGTTCGATCGCGCGCAATTCGCTCAGCAGCCAGCGGCGGCGCACGGTCAGCACCAGAAAGCAGATCGAGGCCGCGACCAGCGCGAGGATCACCGCCGAAAAGGCAACGACGAGGTTATCCGCCACGCCTCCGGCATCGCCCCGGCCAAGCGCGAGCAGCGCCGGCCCCATCGGGATCATCGTCGCCACCAGACCAAGCATCGGCGCCGCGCGCGACACGATCCGCAGCCATTCGGTGCGGCGCAGGATCTCAAGCTCCAGATCGTCGCTGGCCGAGGAGGCTGCCCCGCGCGCAAGGCCCGGCCGCCAGTGTCCGCGCCGCCGCTGTGCCGCCTCGGTCAGGAACATACCAAGCGATACCAGCGCATAGGCCAGCGCGGCGAGGATCAGCCCCAGAACCGGCAGCAGGAACAGCCGGGAGATTTCGTAAAGGGTGGATTTAAAGAGGGTCATTCGGTCTTTCTGCCTGCGATACGGTTGGATCTGATCTGCATTCCGGCACCAAGGGCGACGAGCGCGAGCAGGGCCCCTGCCCCGAGAAGCGCCCGGTGATCGGGCACGCCTGCGGGCGGCGGAACGGGTTCCAGCACCTGCCCGCTGACCTGCTCGGGCACGGTTTCGCCCGCAGAAACGGGAGCCTGCGCACCGATCCCGTAACCCGCCGCCAGATCGGCCAGAAACTCCCGCGTGGCCTTCGCCTCTCCGGCACGAACCTCCGGATCGGCGTTCAGCTCCTGCCAGCGTTCGGCCATTTTGCGGCGGGTGTCCTCGGGCGCATCCCAATAACCCTTGCGCACCGCTTCGGCCATGCGGGCGATGATCTGCGCCTGCGCCGAGGGGTTATGCGCCTCGAACCAGGCGTCGATGCCCAGATCGTTGCTGTCCTTCACATAGGTGTCGAACATCGCCTGCCACTGATCGGCGCGCACGCTTTCGGGGGCGGTCACCTGCCAGCCGAACAGGTTGTTGGTACCGTCCAGAACCGCCAGCGTCCCGGCATAGCCCTCGGCCTGCATCGCGGTGATCCATTGCGGGCTGAGATAACGCAGCCGCAATTCGTCCGACAGGAAGGCAGCCAGCGTCGCGGTACGCGGGCTGCCCCGGCGCAGGTCCGAGATGAAGAGATCGGGGCTTTGCCCATCCAGATGCCGGATCGCCAGCGCCAGCCCGCCGAGGAACTCGAACGGGTGATCGCTGCCCAGCACGCCATGCAGGTTCGACGACCGCGACATGATCGCCGCATCGCTGCCGCGCAGTTGCTCGGCGAACAGGTTCACGCCCTTCGGCGCCTCGCCCCAGGCTCCGGCGCCATAGGCATGGCGGGTGCCGTCGAGATAGGTCTGCGCCGGAACCGCCTCATCCTCCCAACCGGAGGAATTGAGCGTCACATGGCTGACGCCAGAGCCATAAGTGTCGGGCGAATTGCTGAAGATCCGATAGCGCGACAACCGCGCGGCGTCATCGGGCGCGGTACCCTGCCCGATCAGCCCTTTCGCGATGCGGCGGCTGTTGGTGGCGACCGGATTGCCCGGCTCGTCCAGCGCCGCCAGCCGGGTGATCGCCCCGTCGAGCAGCCGCATGAAGCCGTCGAACTGATCGCGGTAGACGCTGGTGACCGAAACCACCACGTTGATCCGGGGGCGGCCAAGCTCCGCCATCGGGATGATGTCCAGCGCGGTGACGCGGCCCGCGCGATCGCGCACCGGGCGCAGGCCGAGGGCGTGGAGGATCTGCGCCTCGGTCACGCCCAGATGGCTGATCGCCTCCGAGGCCCAGAGGCTGAAGGCGAGCTTTTCCGGTGCCGCGCCGTCATGCCCCTGTGCATAGGCGGCAATGACCTGTGCCAGCGCCTCGCCGCCCGCGGCATAGGCGCTTTCGGCCGGGATGCGGTCGGCCTCGAAGGCATAAAGGTTGCGCCCGGCGCGGATCTCCGGATCACGGACCGGATCACCCCCTGCGCCGGGCAGGACGAACCGCCCCGCAAGCCCCGCCAGCAGCGCCTCGACCTCGCCCGGTTCGGCCAGGGCGGCATCGAGTTCGGCGGCCCGCGCCCGCAGCGGATCCCCCACCCCCTGCCCGTCCCGCAGCCAGCCGCGCAACATGGCGACCGGGGCGCTTTCTCCGATCCGCGCCGGATCGTCGCTGAACGGTTCCGCATCCATGCCGAAGCGCGACAGGAACGGCGCGCCCAACTGCTGCATCACTGTGACCAGCCGATGCTCCGGCTCCGCCGCGCGGCCAAAGCTGTGCAGCCCCAGTGGCACCGCGCTTTGCGCGAGGAAATGCAGGTGGTCGTGCAGTTCGGCCAGATAGCCAGCGAAATCGGCGTCGATCCGCGCGGTGTCCCATCCCATATCCGCGCCGATCCCGCTCGCCTCCACCGCGGCGCGGATCCGCCGGGCGGCTTTGTCCTGCACCGGGCCGGGTTCGAGCTGCGCATGTTCATGGATCAGATGATGCAGGTCGCGCAGGTCGTCGTGCAACCCGGCGGGGGCAAAGGGCGGGGTCTGATGGCTTATGATGACCGCCCGGCCCCGGCGCTTTGCCTGCATCGCCTCGGCCACATTGTCCTGAAGATAGGGATAGAAGACCGGCACATCGCCCACGGCGAGGTAAGGATAATCCCCCGCCCAAAGCCCGCGATCCTTGCCCTTCAGCCATTCCTGCGTGCCATGGGTGCCAAGGTGGATCAGCGCATCCGCCCCGAACCCCTGCCGCAGCCACAGATAGGCCGCGAGATAGAGGTGATCGGGCGCGCTGGCGGTATCGTGGTAATGCCCGCCATGGGCATCGCGCGGCATCTGCGGCAGGATCACCAGATTGCCGAGGCTGAGACGCGGAATGACGAAGGCGGGACGGCCATCGACCTCGCGCACCGCCCAATGCCGCTCCGGCGTGCCAGAGGCGCGCATCTCGCGGCGCCGGTCCTCGGGCAGGGTGGCGAGCCAGGCGGTATAGTCCGCCACCGGCAGCGCCACCGCCAGATCCTTTGCCAGCAGGTCTTCGGGCGGGGTGCTGCGCCAGATCCCGGCCAGCAGCGCCTGCGCCCCTTCGATCGCGGCCGTCTCGCTCAGCGGTGTCACGCCATACCCCGCCTGCGCCAGCCGGGTGGTGATTTCCTCGATGCTGCGCGGCACGTTCAGATTGGAGGCCGACAGGTTCTTCTCCCCCGCCGGATAGTTCCAGAACATCAGGGCCAGCCGCTTCTCCGCCGCCGGTTTGTGCCGCAGCGCCACCAGCGCGCGCAGCTTGCCGGTCAGCGCGGCGAGTTGTTCGGGGATCACCACCTCCGCGCCATCCTCGACCGCCATCAGCACCAGCGGATCGGAGGCCCCCCAGACCTCGGCCCCGGCAAGGAAGATCGCCGCCGTGCCCTGTGCCACCCCGCTTTGCGCGGCGCGGAATGCCTCGGGCGTGCCGCCGCGATACCCGATGGTCTGGATCACCGGGACATCCATCCCCCGCAGCGCCGCGGCAAAGGCTTCGCCGCCCTGCGCATGGGTGCGGATCACCAGCGCATCGAGCCCCTCCGGCATCTGCCCGACCGGTGCCCAGAACGCGACGGGGAGCAGCCCTTCCGCCTCGATCGCCCGGATCAGCGCATCCTCCACCCCGCTTTGCAGGCCCGACACGGCGCCCGAACTGATCAGGATGCCCACCGTCCCACGCGCCGCGATGCCCCGCCAGTCGCGGTATTCGGCGACCGAGGCAAAGATCCGGGGCGCATCGGGGTGATAGATCCCGGTTTCCGGCAACGGCACCGGATCGGGAAAGCCCTCCCGCTCCGCCCCCCGCGCCAGGGCGGCGACATAGCGGAAGAACTGCCGGTAATTCGCGGCCCCGCCCGCCGCATACCAACCGGCAAGGCGCGTGGCATCCTGTTCCGTCAGCCCCTGCCAGTCGGGCCGCCCGCCGCCGACGGTCAGCCGGGGGCTGTCGCCCGCCTGCCCTTCCAGCGCGGCCTCGACCTGTGCCCGATCGCTGGGCCGGGGAACGTCGAGCACGACCAGATCCGCCCCGCGCAACGGTGCCTCCCCGCCCGTTTCGATCCGCACCCCCTCCGCGGCGGCCAGCGGCTCCAGCGCGCGGAACTTGCCCGGCAGCACGAAATCCGAGGTCAGGAACCGCACCAGCGGCCGCTCGTCCGCCAGCGCCGGGGTCATCGCCACAATCAGAACGGCCAGCAGCCAGAAAACACCGCGCATCGGTTCAGAACCGCGTCGTCAGGCCAAGGAACAGCCGCCGCCCCGGATCGGCCAGCGCATAGGCCGCATTCTCATCCGCCAGCCGCTCGTCGCCCAGGTTTTCCACCCCGAAGCGGATCGCCGTCGCCTCATTGGCCGCATATTCGCCGAACACCGAGGCCATCGTATAGGACGGCGCCCGGCCGCTGCCCGTCGAGGTCTTCTGCACGCCCACATATTGCACCCGCAGCACCGCCGAAAGCGCCTCGGTCGCCTGCCAGTCCAGTTCCGCCGTGGCGGCATGGCGCGGCCGCCCCGTCAGCTGCCCGCCATCGGTCCGGTTCACCGCGTCAAGATAGGTGTAATTCCCGCGCAGCCGCAGATCCGGGCGCAGTTCGACATCACCGCCCAGTTCGGCGCCCCGGATCCGGGCCTTGTCCACATTGTCATAGCTCCAGATCGCCCCGCGCGGTGCGGCACAGCCGGTCAGGCAGGTGGTCCGGATCAGATTGTCGACGTCATTCTGAAACAGCGTCGCCGTCAGCCGCCAGCCCTGCCCCGCGTAATCCACGCCAAGTTCCGCCGTCACGCTGGTTTCCGGCTCCAGGTCCGGGTTGCCGATGATAGTGAACCGCCCGCCGCCCGCCAGCGCGCGATATTCGGGCGACAGTTCCTTGAGCGTCGGCGCCCGGAACCCCTTGCCCACCCCCGCACGGAAGGTCAGCGCCTCGTTCGCATGCCACAGCAACGCGGCGCGCGGGCTGATTTCCCAGCCGAAGGTCTCGTGATGGTCGAAGCGGCTGCCGAAGACCAGCTCCACCCCGTTGCCCAGCCGGATTTCATCCTGAACGAAGGCGGCGTAATGGGTCTGGCGGGCCTTGCCCCGGGTGTTCACCGTCTGATCGGTAAGCGTCTCCTCCCGGATCTCGCCGCCCAGCGTGGCCTGATGCACCCCCCAGGACGCAAAGGCCAGATGGCCGTCGAGCGTGGTATCGGTCAGCCGATGCGGACGCGACGCCTCCGCGCCATCGTTGCGGTGGTTGCTGCGGTCAAGCTCGGTCCGGGTCAGCCGCAACCGGCTGTCCGCCCAGCCCCACGCGCCTTCATGCGACAGCATCAGGCGGTTGCGCCGGATCTTGTCCTCCGACCGATAGGCCCCGCGCGCCGAAACCACATCGCCCCAGCGGGTTTCATAGCCCGCGCCCAGGCTCAGGTCGATGCGCTGGCGGTCATCCGGCGTCCAGGTCAGGCCGACCCCCGCCATGCTGGCCTTTTCCTCGCCCATCGACGTCGCTTGCGGTTCGCTCTCCGAGGTCAGCGCCTCGCGGTTACGCTGTTCGACCCATAAGCCCAGCCCAAGCACCCCGGGCACCAGTGGCCCGCCGGTATGGAACGCGATCCCCCCCTGATCACCGCCCCGCCCGTGCCCCGTCGCCGCGCCGTTCAGCGTAAGGGCGGAGCGCCATTCATCGGTGGGCCGCCGGGTGATGATATTGACGACGCCCCCCAGAGCTTCGGAGCCATAGAGCGCCGACATCGGCCCGCGCACCACCTCGATCCGGTCGATCGCCGTCACCGGGATCCAGCCCAGTTCGTAATCCGAATGCGCCACCGCCGAGGCCGAATTCGACAGCCGCGCCCCGTCGATCAGCACCAGCGTGTGATCGGTATCCATCCCGCGCACCGAAATGCCACGATTGCCAAGGCCGACGCTGCTCACCGTCACCCCCGGCGTGCCCTGAAGCGCGTCGGCGAGATCATGGACAGGGCGCCGTTCCAGTTCCTCGCCGTCAATCACCGAAATGCTGGCCGGAACGTCGCGCAGGTTGCGTTCGGTTCCGGTCGCGGTGACGACGAGCGTGTCGAGCGTCACCGCCTCCTGCGCCGTCACCGGGCCGGCGATGAGTGCAGCCAGCGTGATCGCGGACGTTCCGCGGAAGAAAGAGAGTTCGAGCGGACATGGGCGGCCTCCGTTGGGTTCGAGCGATTGCATTATGTAATATCATCACATAATGCAATCGCAGAAATCTGATCAGCGGCCCCATGGTCAGAGGGCAAGGCGCAAACCGCCCCGGAACTCCTTGGAGCTATGCTGCGCGAGCAGTTCCGCCGGACAGTGCCCGGTCATGATCCCGAACGAAGCCGTGCACAACACGGGCGCGCATCATGCCTCAACAAATCGCGCAGGCGACCAATGGCCAACGCTTTGGCATTTTGCAGCGGTCACCGGGATCACGGTGAAGTCAGGCGAAGCCTGCATCCGGCCGCCCATCTTCACCGGGATCAGCGATGGCCCCACCAAGATACAGTCGTCCCATCTCGACAAGCTGGCGTAAAGGCCGGACCCGCTTCGTAGCAGAAATGCCACCGTGCCCCACTGGCCGCCAGCTTCCGGAGATGATCCGGGCGGTGTGGGACCGTTTCCCAGCGGCGCACCTCATCGCCACGCGCAACCGATATCGCCTCCGTGGACATCCGCGCTTCCGGCACCTGGTCTCTCCCCCTAGTCCTGAGGTTCGGCGCCAGCCAACCCGGTGCAACCCTCGAACGGAGAATGCCGCAGGAGAGGCGACCACCCCAGCCACCTCACAGCGCGATCCTGGGGTATAAGGGATATCTTCATGGCCCCCCCGATTACCGCTTCTATATTCGGCGCGAGAACTAAAAATAACAAAACCGCCGCACCTCCGCGCTGGACCTGTTGGATTTTTTGCGGCGACCGCGCCGCTCTGATTTAATTTCGGCCCCAGAGGGGCGCTGCGATGAGTGATATGTTTCTGCTTTCCGAGGATCAGATGGCGCGGATTTCACCGTTCTTTCCGCTCTCGCACGGGGTGCCGCAGGTGGATGTTCGACGGGTGATCAGGGCGCGCTCCGCAACGGTCTGCGCTGACGGGACGCGCCCGCAAGCTACGGGCCGCACAAGACAATCTGCAACCGCTTCATCCGCGGGAGCGATTTGGGGGTGTTCGGGCACGTCTTCGTCGACCTCGCGAAAGGGGGCGGTGAGACCGGCGAGATCATGATTGACGCAACCCACTCTGGCCGGTCGGTCGCCTGCTGTAGCGGGGGCCGAAGAGCAAGATCTATTCCCTGCACAAACCCGAAGTCGACTGCCTCTCCAAGGGCAAGGCGCGGGTGCGATACGAATTCGGCACCAGGGTCGGCCTCGCCACCACCCTCGACGGCGGCTTTATCGTTGGCGCCCGCAGCGTTCCGGGCAATCCTTATGACGGCCACACCCTGGCGCTGGAGCAGGTCGAAATCCTGATCCCCACGCGGCCCACCCTTGCCGTCGTGGACCGCGATGGCGTCGAGACCACCCATGTCCTGATCCGCGGCCAGCGGCGCGGCAACGCCCCGGTGCTGGCGAAACCCTGAAACGGCGCAGCGCCATCGAGCCGGAAATCGGGCACATGAAATCAGACGGCAGAGTGGCCAGATGTCCCCTGAACGGCAGGATCGGTGACGCCATCTTCGTTCGGCGTATCGCTTGAACCAGTGCTGCGGTACCTCACGGCTCTGCGCCTGCGGCCACAACAAGGGCGCTTTGGCGCCGGATCACCCATCTGATCGTCGGAATCATCATCGCGAAGGCCACCGAGCCCCGAAAGATGACGATAGCCTGATGCCTTGTTCAGAGCCGACTAATTCAGCTTGGTGTTTTCAGGAAGCCAACCCTACGAACAGTTGAGGGCATAGACCCGGCGACGCCCTCAGCGATCATGGGGGGCCATGCTGGACATGCCCCCCATTCCGGGATCCTTCTGTCTCAGAATTTTGCGGAGAGTTTGAAGGTTATGCTGCGGGGTTCGCCGTAGAAGTTGAAGACCGAGGTGCCGCCGACGCGTTCGTAATAATCCTTGTCGAAGACATTGTTGACCGAGAGCGAGGCGGTCACCGACTCGGTGAGGTCGTAGCTCGCCATCAGGTCCACCACGGCATAGCCCGGCGCCTCGATCGGGCTGGCGGTTCCGGCGCGGCGGGTGACGTTCTTGAAGCCGCTGAAGGCCTTGATCCCGCCGCCCAGTTGCAGCCGGTCCCATCCCGGCTGCTGGAACCGGTATTTCGACCAGATCTGCACCATGTTCCGGGGCGAATAGAATTCGGCGCCCGAGGCCATTTCCGTGCGCTCGAAATCCGTGTCGGTATAGGTATAGCCCGCCGTCAGCTCCCATCCCGGCAGGGGCGAGCCGCTGGCCTCAAGCTCCAGCCCGCGCATATGCGCCTTGCCCAACGCGAGCGACGAACCCGGGTTGTCCATATCCCCCACGGCGCGGTTTTCGTCCTTCAGGTCGAACAGCGCGGCCGAGGCATTCACCCCCGCCAGCACCTCGGACTTCAGGCCCAGCTCGTATTGCCGCCCGGTCCGGGGTTTCAGCATGCCGCCCGCGGCATCGGTCTCGCTCTGCGGCTGAAAGATCTCGGTATAGCTGGCATAGGCCGAGGTCGTGGCGTCGATGTCGAAGATCGCGCCCAGATAGGGGGTGAATTCGCCGTTTTCGCTGACCTTGCCGGTCGTAACCGACCCATCCGACAGGCTCGTGCTGCGGACCTCGCCCTCATACCAGCTCACGCGGCCCCCGGCGATCAGGGTCCAGTTCGCGGCGGGTTTGATCCGCCATTGGCCATAAAGGCCGGTCTGGTGGATGTCGGCCTCTTCGCGGGTGGCGAAGCGGGCATCGGGGCGGGGAACGGCGGTGTTCCAGTTCCGCAGATCGAAGCTGCCCGGGATCATGCCGGTGCCGTTCAGCGTGGTGCTGTTGTCGCGGCGGTGGTCGATGCCGACGATCACATTGCTGTCGGCCCAATCAAGCGGCTTGCTGATATGGGCGTCGAGCGACAGCGCGTCTTCGGCGTAATCGCGGTAGAGGTAGCGCATGCCGTTGACGGTATCGCCCACCGCCGCGCCCGCCGCATAGCCATAGAGGAAATCCGCATCGACCGTGGAATACAGCACCGACAGCTTCGCATGCCCGCCATCCGCGAAACGATGCTCCAGTTCCGCGATGTAATCGGTGACATTGTTGTCGAAGTGGTTCCAGTCGGCGCCGGTGAAGGTCTTGTGCGACAGGTCCAGCAGCTTGCCATCCGCAGCGGTCGGCAGGCCGTTGAACGGCGTCATCTCGCGCGCGCGGTGGTTGATCGAGAAGGTCGCCGTGGTGTCCGGCGTCAGGTCGGCGGCGATGGTGCCGTAAAGCACGCGGGATTTGTTCGTGACGTCATCGACCCAGCTGTCCTTGTCGCCATAGGCGGCGACGAACCGGCCGCGCAGGGTGCCGCTGTCGTTCAGCTTGCCGGTCACATCGGCCTCGACCCGGCGGTTGTTCCACGAACCGGCCTCGCCGCTGAAGCGGAAGGCGGGCTCGGCCTGCGCCTGCTTCAGCCGCATGTTGATCGCCCCGGCGGGTTCGCCCGAGCCGGTGAACAGCCCCGAAGGCCCGCGCAGGATCTCGACGTGATCGACCGTCGCCATGTCGGCCTGCGTGCCGTAGATGCTCGACAGCGGCGTCGGCAGCCCGTTCAGATAGAGCGAGTCGAATTCGAACCCGCGCGAATAGAGCGACGAGCGCCCGTCGTCATTGGTCATCACCACGATGCCCGGCGTCTTGCGCATCGCCGTGTCGAGCGAGGTGAAATTGCCGTCCTCCAGCCGCTCGCGGGTCAGCACGGTGGCCGATTGCGGCACCTCGCGCGGGGCGCGGGTGTCCTTGTCGCCAACGCTGATCTGCCCGGTGGTATAGCTGCCGGTGCCCTCGGTCTCATAGCTGGCGCCGATCGTGATGGTGTCGAGCATCTGCGGCTCGGCCTCCTGCGCCCGCGCCGGCACGATTGCAAGGAGACAGCTGCCTGTCAGGATCGAGGTATATGCCAGCGCGGGCCGGATGCGAGCCATGAGACGGATTTCCTGTCACGATAAGAAACTGAGCTTTTCCATCAACTATACCCAGGAGCCCGCCGGATCAACCCGCAAGCTACGGAAGCAATCCGGGGGGGGGGATTTAGGATCGGGCCACGACGTCCGCGCAAGAACAACGCTGTGCTGGACAGCAAACCCCCATAGCCAACCCGGTCACGCGGCTATCCCGGCAAGACGAAGGACAGCACGAAGATCAGAACCGCCGCCGCCACGACCAGCCCGAGGCTATAGGCCAGTGTCCGGCGCAGGATCTGGGATTCCTGCCCCACCTGATTCGTCGCCGCGGCAGCGATGGTGATGGATTGGAGCGAGATGAGCTTGCCCATCACGCCGCCGACCACATTGGCCGCCACCAGCAACGCCGGGCTGATGCCGATCTGCTGCGCCGTAACCGATTGCAGATAGGCAAACAGCGTGTTCGCATTCACCACCGATCCGGTGATCAGCACCCCCAGCCAGCCGAGGAGCGGCGAGATCAGGGGGGAACACCGCGCCCGTCGTTGCCAGCGCGAGGCCAATGGTCGAGGTTCCGCCCGAATAGTTGGCGATATAGGCCATGGCCATGATGATGCAGATCATCGCGATGGAGCGCCACAAGGCGGCAACCGCATTGCCCAGTTGCGCCCGCGCCATCGTCCAGTTCGCCCCCGGAACCAGCAGCACGGTCAGGATCACCGTCAGCAGGATCGCCGTGCCCGAAGCCCCGATCGGCGAAAACGTCCAGACGGCGGCAATCGTGCGCGGCTCGGGTGCGATGGGGGGCAGTTCCTGCACCAGCCCGTCAAGGCCGGGGATCGGCAGGCGAAGCACCGTCCCCTCCAGAACCCCGCCTTTGGCAAACATCGCGCCGAACGGCGGCAGGCTCCAGAGCAGGATCATCGCCGCGAGCAGCGCGAAGGGCAGCCAGGCCCGCGCCACCCCACCGGGCGACAGAGGCGCACCGGTCCCCGCCACGGCGGCGCCGTCCTCGCGATAGGTTTCGGCCGGAGACCAGCGCCGCATGAGCCATGCCAGCGCCGCGATGCAGGCCGCCGGGGCAAAGAAATCCGCAAGCTCCGGCCCGACGAACAGAAGCGTCGCGCTTTGAACCACGGTGAACAGGACGCTGACGATGACAAGCGCCGGGGCGGTCTGGCGGATGCCGCGCCAGCCATCCAGCGCCGCGACCAGAAGCCACGGAACGAACAGGTTGGCGAGTTGCAGCGTGACCATCAGCATCTGCGCGAGTTCGCTCAGCTCCACCCCGCCCTGACGCGCGGCCACCAGCGTGGGAATCCCGATCGCGCCATAGGCCGCCGGCGCGGCATTGGCGATCAGGCACAACATGGCCGCCTTCAGCGGCTTGAAGCCCAGTTCCACCAGCAGGGCGGCACAGATCGCGATCGGGACGCCGAATCCCGCCGCCCCCTCCAGAAACGCGCCGAGGCAAAAGGCGATCAGCAGCACCTGAATGCGCTGATCGTCCGAAATGACGGATATGCTGGCGCGGATCACGTCGAAATTGCCGCTCGCCAGAGCGATGCGATAGAGCCAGAACGCCATCAGGATGATATATCCGATCGGCACCAGCCCGTTCAGCACGCCCAGGGCGCCCGCCCCGGCAATCGCGGGCAGCGGCATGCCGAAGAACAGCCATGCCACAGCGACGGCCAGACCGAGAGAGATCAGCGAGGCGGTCAGCCCCTTCATCTTCAGCAAGGTCAGGGCGAGGAGGAAGAACAGGATCGGAAGCGCCGCCACGAGAGCAGATTCATATGCGTTTCCGGTCGGATCGTAGACTTGTTGCCACATGCGGGGGCACTCCGATCAGGGAGGGGACGGGGTGTGAAACGGCACGCGCCAGCCAGCGCGGCTCAGGACGGCGGCAGCCGCGCGAGGAAGCTCGGGTCCAGATCGGTGACGCTCTTCGCCCCGGTCAGGGTCATCGCCACCCGCATTTCCTTGGCAAACAGGTCGAGGACATTGCGCACCCCGGCTTCGCCCGCCGCGGCCAGCGCATAGATGAAGGCGCGGCCAAGAAGGATCGCATCGGCGCCCAGTGCCAGCCCGCGCACCACATCGAGCCCGTTGCGGAACCCGGAATCGGCCAGGATCGCGATCTGCCCCTTCACCGCATCGGCCATCGCGGGCAGGGCCTGCGCCGAGGACAGAACGCCGTCCAGTTGCCTTCCGCCGTGATTGGACACCACGATACCATCGGCGCCGAAGGTCACCGCATCGCGGGCATCTTGCGGATCCAGAACGCCCTTGATGATCATCGGGCCGTCCCAGAATTCGCGGATCCATTCCAGATCCTTCCACGAAATCGACGGGTCGAAATTGGCGCCCAGCCAGCCGATGTAATCCTCAAGGCCCGTCGGTTTCCCGCGATAGCGCGAGACATTGCCCAGATCGTGCGGGCGGCCCCGCAGACCGACATCCCACGCCCACCGCGGATGCAGCACGGCCTGCGCATAGCGGCGCATCGCGGCGTTCGGCCCGCTCATTCCGGAATGGGCATCGCGATAGCGCGCGCCGGGCATCGGCATGTCCACCGTGAAGACCAGCGTCCTGACACCCGCGGCCTTGGCGCGTTCCAGCGCGTTCTTCATGAAACCGCGATCGCGCAGCACATAGAGCTGAAACCAGATCGGCCGGTCGATGGCATCCGACACTTCCTCGATGTCGCAGACGGAAACCGTCGAAAGCGTGAAGGGGATGTTGCACGCGGTGGCGGCACGGGCGGCCTGCACCTCGCCCCGGCGCGCATACATCCCGGTCAGCCCCACCGGCGCCAGCGCGATCGGCATGCCGAGCGTCTGGCCGAACAGCGTGGTTTCCAGGCTCAGCGCCGACATGTTCTGCAAGACGCGCTGGCGCAACGCGACATCGGCCAGATCGGCCTGATTGCGCCGCATGGTGTGTTCGGCATAGGCGCCGCCGTCGATGTAGTGAAAGAGGAAGGGCGGCAGTCTGCGCCGCGCGGCTTCGCGGTAATCGGTCGGGGAAGAGATGATCGGCATGGCAACTTCCGTTTTGCAAGACGGAGTGCGGGGTGTATCGGGCACAGCCTCCTCCACCGCCGATGTGGCAGGTGAAAGGGTCAATCCGTATCGCCCCGGCTCCGTAGTGATTGGCCAAGGTGGCGATTCGCTGCCCTTATGGTAGGACCAAGATGCGCTGATTTGTCGCGTCATATTGGTCTTGCGCGCCAGATGCCGCTTTGCATTGGCCCTTGTCAAGGGTTTTGGCCACCTTTCCGATACATTCCGTGCCGCAATGGTCGGACCAATGGGGGCTGACGTTCCGGATAATCTGGCCAGCGTCCCGCGGCTGTGCCCCAATCCCACGCGCCTTTCGGTGGGCAACGGATTGAACGCCAGCGCATCTGTCCATTGACTGGCGGGCCTGCTAACGGCCATCCAGACACCTGCGCCACGGACCGGCGCGGCTCGCGGTGGTTTCGTTGTCCTGCAACTGGCCGGGGAACGTCGCGTGGTATTCGCGGCGAAACAGACCAGCCTCGGACAGGCGGGGAACCCGCGCGGCCACTGTCAGGTCCAGCGACGAACGCCCCCTTCGGCACCGCGATGAAACTGCGGAGCGGCGCGTGAGCCGCCACGGTTCAAGGCCTCGCGGCAGATCAAGGGCCATGTCGGCGGGGTGCGCCGTCATTTCGAAGGGCCCTGCGCGGAGGGGGTCTGACTGGTCGGGTGCCTGCTGGAGCAGGCCCCGAAGAGCAGGGGCAAGATCTATTCCCTGCACGAGCCCGAGGTGGGTTGCATCTCCAAGAGCAAGGCCGCATCCGCTACGAGTTCGCCACCACCCTCGGCGGGGGCGTTGTCGTCAGCGCCCGCAGCGTTCCCGGCACCCCCTATGATCGCCACACCCTGACGCAGGAGCCTGACCGACCAGATACCGGGGCTGGCTGTGGTCGACCGCGACGGCCCCGGCAGTGCCGCCGGAGTAACGCCACTCGGCCTTGGCGCCAGTGGTCGCATCGGCCTGCGGCGACCTGTTGCCAGCCGCTGCGCGGCACCTTTTCGGCAGAAGGCCGCTGTCAGGCGGCCCTGGTGGCACCGCGAAGCGCCAGGGCGCGGGCGATCCGCTCGGCCCAGGCGGTGATCTCGGGCACGCCCATCAACTCGCCCACGGCGCCACGCGCAAGCGGCCCGGCGACCAGCAGATCGTCCTGCGCCCGGCCATCCGCCGCGATCGCCCGGCACTCGGCCGTGGTCCGGATCCCCAGCCCGTGCGGATCCGCCGTCACCGCCCCGCCCGCCGCCAGCGCCGCCAGAAGCGGGTTTTCCACCAGTGCCCGGTCATGCGCCGGCCCCGTCGCCAGCACGATCCGGTCAACGGTCAGGTGGTGCGCGCCGATCTCGACCACGATCCCATCCGGCCCGCGCCGCGCTCCGGTGATCCGCCCCCGCAGCGGCGTCACCCGTTTCGCGGCGATCTGCCGGTCCAGCACCGCCTCCGTCTGCGGCGCGATGCGGAAGCGGTGAATGTCCCACAGCCCGCGCAGATGCCGCAGCAGCCGCGCCCGCTCCGGATGTGGCAGCGCGGCCCAGATCTGCGGCCCCTGCGCGCGCAGCCGGTCGAACACCGCGTGCCAGGTCAGCCCCGCCTGCGCATCGCGCGCCACATCGCGGCGCACCCGGCGCAGCAGGCCAAGCGCAGTGTGTTCGGGCGTGGTGGCGTAATCGGCGGCGGTCTCTGGCTGTCGCGGCCCATGCGGCTGCGACCGGCGGCCATGGCGCGAAAGCATCCAGACCGGCCCGCGCTGACCCCGCCGCGCCAGCGTCGCGACCACATCGGCCCCGGTCAGCCCGCTGCCCACGATCAGCACCCGTTCGTCGGGCGCGATGGTATCCACCCCGTCAAGGAGCAGCCCCTCGTCCCCCCGCAGCGGTTCCAGCGCCGCCGGAACCCGGGGCGCCGGATGCGCGACCGCCAGCACGATCCGCCCGGCACTCAACGTCCCGCCATCCTCCAGATCGACCAGCCAGCCCGCACCCTCGCGCCGCGCGGCCAGCGCCCGGGTCCGCCGATGCGTGATCCGCCCGGAGGCGATCCAGGGTTGCACGGTCTGCGCCACATACTGGCCAAACACCCCGCGCGGGGCAAAGACCTCGCCCCGCAGCGTCGCGGAACCGGGCGGCAGGAAGGGCGCCTCGGGCGAGCTCAGCCAGCGCCGGAAATGCAGCAGATCGGCGGTGTCGAGGGTCATCCGATCCTCGGGTACGTTCAGCTTGTGGTCCGGATCCGTCGTGCCATAGGCCAGCCCCCGGCCCAGTTCGGCGCGCGGCTCGACCACCACGATCCGCACCGCGCTGCTGCGCGCGAGGTGCCAGGCCACGATCGCCCCCGACAGCCCGCCGCCCAGGATTGCCACCGTGTCCATCGCCTCACTCCGCCGCATGGCGCAGCGCCGGGGGGAAGATCCGGCCGAATTCCGACACCGCCCGATCGAGCCGCGCCAACGCCGCCTCTCCGGTCAACGCGCCCTCGGTGAAATCCCGGTCGGAGACATGGACGGCGGTGGACAGCACCTGCGCCTCGAAAAACGCGAACAGCGGGCGAAGCTGGTGTTCAACCGCCAGCGCATGGCGATCCCCGCCCCCGGTCATGCCGATCAGCACCGGTTTGTGCAGCAGCGATACCGGGTCGAGCAGGTCGATCAGATGCTTGAACAGTCCGGGATAGGAGCCCTTGTAGATCGGCGTTGCGACGACCAGCGCATCGGCGGCGGCGATCCGCGCCACCTTCTCCTGTGCCGCCGCGGACAGGTCCGAAAGCCGCCGCGCCCGCCCGAGGTCATTGCCGAAATCGGCGATCTCGAACAACTCGGACGTCGCGTCGAGCTGCCCCTCCGCCCGGTCGAGCGCCGCCCGCACGAAGGCCCGCGTCTTCGACGGGCTGGAAATATTGCCGGACAGACCGACCAGCGAAAGCGCAGGCATCACCGCCTCCTTCTGACATCACGATTGCAAACAGGGATAGGCCCCCCGCCGCCTTCGCTCCATTCCAAAGACCACGACGCAGGGAGAAGGCGATACCGGCGAAGCGCGCGTCAAAGAGCAGATCTTTCCCATCTGCCCGCCACGGCGCCAGGGGGAACGCCCGCGGACGTGGCACCGGGCCGTTTCCGCGCAGAAGGATTCCCCCTTTCCGCCCCCGGGCGCGAAACGGATCCGCCACGGCGACCCCCCACAAGAGAATGGTCCGGATCCGACGCCCGCCTATGATCGGGGCGACAAACAGGAGGCAGAGATGACACAGCGACCATTGCGGGATTTCGTGGTCGAGATGACCCGGCTGGTGGAGCGCGAAACCGGCGAGGCGGCGCTGTTCGGTGCGGCGCGGCCGCTGCTTGCCGATCTGCTGCGCGACCGGCACTGGCTGCCCGAAGCCTTTGCCACCACCGGCGCGCGCTATCAGCAATACCTGCTGCATTGCGACCCGCTGCAACGGTTCTCGCTCGTCAGCTTCGTCTGGGGGCCGGGGCAGGCGACGCCGATCCACGACCATACGACATGGGGCCTGCTCGGCATCCTCGAAGGCGCCGAAACCGCGCAGCGCTACGCGCGCGACGATGGGCTGTGGCATCCGGTGGGCGACGAAGACCGCTTCGAGCCCGGCGATATAGATGCCGTTTCCCCCGGCATCGGCGACATCCACCGCGTCAGCAACGCCCGCGCGGACAGGGCCTCGATCAGCATCCACCTTAACGGCGGCAATATCGGCGCGATCGACCGCCACATTTTCGACCCCGAAACCGGCGCCGAGAGGCCCTTCCGCAGCGGCTACACGTCGGACGTCGTGCCGAACCTGTGGCTGTGACCCTTCCGAGGACATCCCATGACCCACGCTTTCCCCACCCTGACGCCCGCCGAAGTCCGGGCCGACCTGCTTGCCCGGCGCGAGATCGCGCTGATCGACCTGCGCGAGGAAGACCCCTATGCCCGGGGGCATCCGCTCTGGGCCGCGAATTTCCCCTTAGGCCGGCTGGAGCTGGACCTGCCGCGCCGGATCCCGCGCCGGGATGTGCGGATCGTGCTTTATGGCGATCAGGCGCCGCTGGCGGCGCAGCGGCTGCGGGGGTGGGGCTATGGCAATGTGTATCTGCTGAAGGGTGGGCTTGCCGCATGGCAGGCGGCGGGCTACGAGACCTTCATCGACGTCAACGTGCCGTCCAAGGCCTTTGGCGAACTGGTCGAGGCCCGGCGCCATACTCCCCTTCTCCCGGCGGAAGAGGTCGCCCGGCGGATCGCCTCGGACAGGCCGCCGGTGATCCTCGATGCGCGGCGGTTCGACGAATACCACACGATGAGCATCCCGACCGGGATTTCCGTTCCCGGTGCGGAACTGCTGCTGCGGCTGCGCGACCTGGCGCCCGATCCGGAAACGCCGGTAATCGTGAATTGCGCCGGGCGGACGCGCTCGATCATCGGCACGCAGTCGCTGATCAATGCGGGCGTGCCGAATCCGGTTGCCGGGCTGCGCAACGGCACGATCGGCTGGACGCTGGCGGGGCTGGATCTGGACCACGGGGCGGAGCGGCAGTTCGGCCCGGTGTCGGACGAAGCCCGCGCCGCCGCGCGCGCCCAGGCCCGCCAGGTGGCCGAACGGGCGGGCGTGCCCCGGGTGGCGGCGGACGCGGCGGTGGCGGATCCGGGCCGCAGCCTCTACCGTATCGACGTGCGCACCGCCGAGGAATATGCCGCCGGGCATCTGCCGGGCTTCATCCACGTTCCGGGCGGGCAGTTGGTGCAGGAGACGGATCACACCGTGCCGGTGCGCGGCGCGCGGATCGTGCTGGCCGATGACGATGGCACGCGGGCGGATATGACGGCCTCATGGCTTGCGCAGATGGGGTGGGAGGTGGCGGTGGTCGATCCCGTCGATCCGGCGCAGCGCAGCGAGACGCAGCCCCCCGCCCCCGCGCCGATCCCGGCGCCGGTGGTGGAGGAGGTCACCCCCACGGAGCTGTCCCGCTGGCTGGCGGAGGGCACGCCGCGCACGGCGGTGATCGACCTGACCACCTCGGCTAACCATGTCCGCGAACATATCCCCGGCGCCTGGTTCGCGCTGCGCCCGCGGCTGGCCGAAGCGCTGGACAGGATCGGCCCGGCTGACCGCTATGTTCTGACCTGCGGATCAAGCGCGCTGGCCCGTTATGCCGTGCCAGAGGTGCAGGCGCTGACCTCGACGAAGGTGGTACTGCTGGCGGGCGGCACGCAGGCGTGGAAGGCCGCGGGCCTGCCGCTGGCCTCGGGCGAAGACAGCCTCGCCGCGCCCCGGATCGACCGCTACCGCCGCCCCTATGAGGGCACCGACGCGCCGCGCGCCGCAATGGAAGCCTATCTGGAATGGGAATACGGCCTCGTCGCGCAACTGGACCGGGACGGCACGCATTTCTTCAATGTGATCTGATCGGCGGCGGCCCGGGGGGATACCCCGCCGGGCCCCGCGTCCGCCCCGGCCCGGCCGAGGATAGCGCCCAGGCCGCATTGATGTTCCCCCGCGATCAGCTCGCGCGAGGTCGTATCGCCCGCAACGAACAGGTCCGTTGTCGTGACGCCCGAAGTGCCGAGTCAGCCCTTCCCGATCCCCAGAACATCCGCCATCAATGCCGCACCCCAAGCCAGTCGAGCAAGACCCCCCGCCTGCGGGCGAAATCGGGGGCGGCGACGTCGCGCGGGCGCGGCAGGGAGATGTGTTCGTGATGCGCGATCACCCCGTCCTTCATCACCAGAACCCGATCGGCGAGCAGCAGCGCCTCCTCGACGTCATGGGTGACCAGAAGCACCGCGCAGCCGCGCCGCTGCCAGAGTTCGGCGACCAGCGCCTGTGCCCGGATCCGGGTCAGGGCATCGAGCGCGGCGAAGGGTTCGTCGAGCAGCAGCAGGTCCGGCCCGCGCACCAGCGCCCGGGCCAGTGCCACGCGCTGCGCCTCGCCACCCGAAAGCACCTTCGGCCAGACATCGGCGCGATGGCCGATGCCGACCTCCGCCAGCGCGCGATCCGCCAGCATCCGGTCCGGCCGCCCCGGCAGGCCGAGAACGACATTGCGCCACACCCGTTTCCACGGCATCAGCCGGGGCGCCTGAAAGGCGATCGCGCGGCGGGCGGGGACGGTGACATCGCCCGCGAACTCCGGATCCAGATCGCCGAGGATTCGCAGGAGCGTCGATTTCCCACAGCCCGAGGCGCCCAGCAGTGCCACGAATTCGCCGGGCCGGATCGTCAGGTCGAGATTGTCGATGACCCGGCGCGGACCAAAGGCCCGGCTCAGGCCGCGCACCCGGACCGCCGCCGGGCTCAGGTTCCGGTGAAATTCGGACGCCATGCGAGGAAGATCCTTTCAAGGGCGCGCACCACGGCATCGACCGCAAGACCGAGGAGCGCATAGACGACAAGGCAGACCACGATCACATCGGTCTGGAAGAATTCGCGCGCATTGGCCATCAGATAGCCGACGCCCGCGGTGGCGTTGATCTGCTCGCCGAACACCAGCGCGAGCCAGGCGATGCCGAGCGCATAGCGCAGCCCCACCAGCGCGCCGGGCAATGCCCCGGGCAGCACGACATGGCGCACCAGCCCCACCCGGCCAAGGCCCAGTGTCCGGCCCGCCTCGACCAGCGTCTGATCCACGCCCCGGATCCCGGCATAGACGTTGAGATACAGCGGAAAGGCAGTGGCCAGGGCGATCAGCGCGATCTTCGGTGCCTCGCCGATGCCGAACCAGATGATCAAGAGCGGGATCAGCGCGACATTCGGCACCGTGCGCAGCATCTGCATCGGCGCATCGACCAGATCTTCGCCCAGCCGGGTCAGCCCCGCCACAACCGCAAGCACAACCCCCGCCGTGCCGCCGATCGCCAGCCCCGTCAGCGCCCGGCCCATCGAGACCAGAACCGCCTGCTGCAACTCCCCCGTCGCGGCAAGGCGTGCGGCGCTGCGCACCACCGTCGCCGGACCGGCCAGAACCTCGGCGGGCAGCACGCCGCTGACCGAGGCCAGGTGCCAACCCAGCACGAGAAGCCCTACGCCCACGAACCG
Source organism: Paenirhodobacter sp. (assembly GCF_047600745.1). Lineage (GTDB taxonomy): Bacteria > Pseudomonadota > Alphaproteobacteria > Rhodobacterales > Rhodobacteraceae > Rhodobacter. Next base: position 428,236 of record NZ_JASGKI010000006.1, read on the forward strand.
CCGCAGCGGGCGCGGTACCCGGCCGCCCCGCGCCGTGGCGGGGATCAGCCGTTCCGGTTCCGGCGCGGTGAACCGGTCTTTCGCGTCGATCAGGCTCATGGCGCCACCGGCAGACCGCGCCAGACATGGGCGGACAGGTCCAGCGTGCCCGACAGCACCCCCGCCGCGACCCAGGTGTCGAACACCTCTTGCAGACGCGCGACGAAAGCATCATCGACCGGCCCGCGCCGATAACCCGCCTGTTCGGCGTAAAGCGGTTCGACCGTCGCGCGGTCCTGTTTCGTGAAACCTTCGTAGAAGGTCAGGAAATCCTCGCGGTTGGCACGCACCCAGTCGTAGCTTTTTTCGATCCGCCCGAGGTAATCGGCGATCGCCGCCACCTTCGCCGGATCGGCCAGCGCGGCATCCGTGACGGCATAGACGCTGTTGCCGGTATTGACCCCCACCCCGTCGAACAGTTCGCGCGCGCCCAGAACGCCGGTGCTGCGCGCCTTGTAGATGCCCCATGTGCTCCAGGCGTCGATGCTGCCCGACTGGAACGCGGCGGCGGCATCGGTGGGCGTCAGGAAGGCGAGCGTGACGTCCCCCGGCTCGATCCCGGCCTTCTTCAGCGTGCCCAGCACGAGGTAATGCGCGACCGAACCGCGCGTGGTGGGCGAGATCGTCCGGCCCTTCAGGTCTTCGATCGTCCGGACGGGGCTGTCCTTCGGCACGAGGATCGCGCTGCCGAGGCCGCCGTTCGAGAAGACCGCCGCGATCTTCACCTTCGAGCCGCCGGCGATGGCGCTGACGGCGGGGCTGTCGGCGGACATACCGACATCGGCGGCCCCGGCCTTCAGCGCCTCATGCAGGTTGACGGCGGCGGGATAGACCGACCATTCGATGCGATAGGGCAGATCGTCCAGCAGACCGGCGGCCGCCAGCCGGGCGCGGCTTTCGCCGACCTGATCGCCGACGCGCAGCACGACACCGGACAGATCCTGCGCGGTGGCCGATGTCGCCAGCACAGCCGCCAGCAGTGCGGCAATGAAACGGGTCATGGCGGGATCCTTATTCGGCAGCCAGCGGGTGGCTGTAGCGGTTGACGGGTTTCGCAAGGCCCAGCGTCTCGCGGAAGGTCGTGCCGAGGTAGTCGCGCCGGTAAAGGCCGCGCTCTTGCAGGATCGGCACCACGGTTTCGGCGAAGACGGACAGTTCATCGGGCAACGAGTTGTTGTAGACGAAGCCATCCGCGCCCCGGCCCAGGAACCAGCGTTCGATGGCATCGGCGACCTGCTCGGGCGTGCCGACGAAATCAGTGCGCGGGGTGGCAAAGCGCTGCGCGGTCTGGCGCAGGGTCAGCCCGCCTTCCTTTGCCAGCCGGATGATCCGGTCCGAGGTCGAGCGGTTGGAATTCTCGGCGAAACGCGCGACATCGGGGAAGGGCGCGTCCAGATCGTAGTGCGAAAAGTCATGTTCGTTGAACGACCGCGCCATGATCAGCAGCGCATCCTCGATCGAGGTCAGGGCGATGAACTCCTGGTATTTGCGCTCGGCCTCCGCTTCGGTCGAACCGATCACCGGGCGCGCGCCGGGCAGGACCGACACATCCTCCGGATCGCGGCCATGGCCCAGAACCCGGGCCTTCAGGTCGGTGTAATAGCTCTGCGCTTCGGCCAGCCGGTCGAACTGCACGAAGATGGCGTCCGACCGGGCGGCGGCGAAATCGCGCCCGGCCTCCGAAGCACCGGCCTGAAAGATCACCGGCTGGCCCTGCGGGCTGCGGGCGATGTTCAGCGGGCCCTCGACCTGAAAGAACTCGCCCCGGTGGTCCAGCCGATGCAGCTTCTCCGGATCGAAGAAGCGCCCCGTGGCCTTGTCATGGGTCAGCGCGTCATCCTCCCACGAATCCCACAGCCCCTGCACGACGTCCAGATGCTCCGCCGCCAGCCGGTACCGCGTCGCGTGGTCGTAATGCTTTTCGCGGCTGTAGTTGCGCGCCGAACCGTCGAGCCACGAGGTCACCACGTTCCACCCCGCGCGCCCGCCCGAGATATGGTCGAGCGAGGCGAACTGCCGCGCGACGTTGAACGGCTCGGCATAGCTCACCGTCAGCGTGCCGACGAGGCCGATATGATCCGTCACCGCCGCCAGCGCGGACAGGATGGTCAGCGGCTCGAACCGGTTGAGGTAATGCGGGCTCGACTTCGGGGTGATGTGAACGCTGTCGGCCACGAAGAGGAAGTCGAATTTCGCGGCCTCCGCCACCTGTGCCTGCCGCCGATAATAGGCGAAATCGGTCGAGGCGCCGGGCGTGGCGCGGGGATGGCGCCAGTCGCCCCAGCCGGTGCCATTGCCGTGCATCATGAAACCGAGCTTCAACTGTCTCTGGGTCATCGTCCTGTCCTTTCGATCTGGCGACAGGATAGGCCCGGGGGTGTATCCGATTGAATTCCAAAGACTCCCGGCGCCGGAGGGAACCGTTCTCCGCCGGGGGCGCGGCGGGGAACGGCTTTCCCCGCTCAGGGCGCGATCTCCACGATGTCGCGGATCCGGATCGCGTGGAAATCGCTCAGCCGGACATCGAGCGTCAGCACCCAATAGCCATCGAGCGGCAGCACGAAGGTGCCGAGCCCGATCTCCCCCGCCGCGCCGGGCAGGCTGTGCTGAAACGGGCCGAGGCCATAGGCGGGCTTCGCAAGCTCCACCTCCACCGCCTGCGGCACCACCGGCACACCATCAAGGCGCAGATCCGAGAGCCCGAGCGTCACCGGCCCCCGGCGCGGGGGCGCAACGCGCAGCGTGGCGCTTAGCCCCTCGGCGGCGATGACCTGCACCCGCTCGGGCAGGCTGCGCGGCGGCGGGGTAAAGCGCCACAGCGACAGCGTGCCCACGATCAGCGCCGCCAACACCAGTTCCACCACGATCGCCCGGCGCAGCGGCCGGATATCGCCCGCCTCCGCACGCGGGGCCAGCCAGAGCCGGTTCACCAGTGCGACCAGCAGCAGCACCGCCACCAGCGCCAGTTTCAGCCCCAAGACCCGGCCGAAATCGGTTTCCCACAGCGCGGCGGGGCGGCCCAGTTGCACCCCCGCGATCACGCAGCCGGAGCCGACCAGCAGCGCGACGATCCACGGGATCCGCCGCCCGAACCGGCGCAGCGGCGCGGGATCCGTCAGGCTGCGCGCCAGCGGCCAGAGCGCGCCGATCCACAGCGCCGCCGCCATGACATGGAGCGCCACCGCAGGCCGCATGACCAGCTGCAGCGGGGCCGTCGCCGCATGGCCCGCAGCCGCTGCCGCCAGCCCGGCGAGCAGCACCGCCACCCCCCGCGCCCGCAGCACCCCGGCCAGCAGCGCCGCCCCGGTCAGCACGAGCGCGATCCCCCCGCCTTCGCGCCATGGGGCAGCGGTCAGCAGCGCCCCGGGCGGCAGGCCGAGCAGATCGAGCCCCTGCGCGCCCAGCACCACCGGCACGAGCGCCAGCCCCACCCAGCCCGCCCGTGCCGTCCCGCCAACCGCCAGCAGAACCGACGCGATCAACCCCGCCCGCGCCGCCCAGAGCAGACCGCGCGTGGCCGGGGAACCGGTATCGGGGGCGCCAACCGCCCCGGTCTCGGCACCCACCGAAAAGACCACGCCCCCTGCCAGCGGATGCCCATCCGCCGCCGTCACCCGCCACGACAGCAGATGCGTCCCCTGCCCCATATCGGGCGGCAGCGGATAGACCAGCCGGTCCCCCTCCGCCCGGGGCGGCAATAGCAGCCGGGTCGTGCCATCCGCCGCGGTCAGCCGGGCGGCAAGGGGGCGGGTGGGTTCGTTGAAGGTCAGGGTGACAGTCCCGGGCGCGGCCTCCAGCAGCGCGCCATCCGGCGGATCGGAGGCCAGCAGGCTGGCATGCGCGAGCGCCGCACCGGCGCACAGCACCAGCACGGCCAGCCCGGACAGAACCCGCCACAGCAGGCTCACGGCAGAATATTCAGCACCGGGCTTCTCAGCGCCGATCCAGCGGGTTTCCGTATCGCCGCAGATCTGGATCACCGGGATCGGCACTGTTTCGGGCGCATCCCCGGCGATGGTCGCGCTGAGCGTGAAGGTGCCGGTGTCGTGGTCCGGCAGCGGGCCGCCGTGCCAGGCCACTTCCTGCGCCGTGGTGGTGACGGTCCAGCCCGGCTTTTCCAGCACAGTGACCGCGCTCAGCGCCGGGGGCAGGGCCGCGCGTAGGGCGGTGGTCGCCGCGCCCTTGCAGCCATGCCCGACGATCAGGGTAAGTTCGGCCCGCCCGCCCCGCGCCACGGTTTCGGGCGCGACATGGACATGGGCGGCGAGCGGCAGCGGCAGAACTGCGAGCAGAAGGAGCAGTCTCACCAGCTCGCCTCCAGCCCCAGATGCCCAAGCGCCTGATGGCGCAGCGCCGCCAGACGCGGATCGCCCCGATGCCGCGGATAGGGCAGATCGACCGCCAGGTCGGCCACCACCCGCGCCGGGCGCGGCCCGAAGACGATCACCCGCTGCGCGAGGAAGAGCGCCTCCTCGACGTCATGGGTGACCAGAACGGCGGTCAGCCCGCTGTCCTGCCACAGCCGCACCAGTTCCGCCTGCATCGTCATCCGGGTCAGGCTGTCGAGCTTGCCGAGCGGTTCATCGAGCAACAGCACATCGGGCCGGTTCACCAGCGCCCGGGCCAGCGCCACCCGCTGCGCCATCCCACCCGACAATTGATGCGGATAGGCCTTGTCGAAACCCGACAGGCCGACCAGACGGATCGCGTCATCGACACGGTGCCCCTCGGTCTTCAACGTGCCCTGCGCCTGAAGCCCGAGCGCGACATTCGCCCGCACATCGCGCCAGGGGAACAGGGTCGGATCCTGAAACACCAGAATCCGCGAGGGATCCGGATCGCCCACCGTATCCCCGCCCACCGCGATGCGGCCCTGTGCCGGATGGTCGAGCCCCGCGATCAGCCGCAGCAGCGTCGATTTCCCGCAGCCCGAAGGGCCGAGCAGCGCGACGAAAGACCCCGGTTCGATGTCAAAGCTCACATCGTCCAGCACCGGCAGCGGCGCCCCTTCCAGATCGAACCGGTGCGAGACCGCCTCGATTGCAATATCCCGGCCGTGATCTACCACCGCACAACTCCCTTTTGCCAGACAAGCACCCGGTCGCGGATGCGGAACAGCAGCGTGATCAGACCCGAGCACATCGCCGCCATCACGAACAGCGCGGCATACATGTTGGCATAGGCGGCCCAGCCCTGCGCCCATTGCAGATACCAGCCAAGGCCCGCCTCGACGCCCAGCATCTCGGCCACGACCAGCACGGCGAAAGAGGTGGAAAGCCCCATGAACAGACCGACGAACACATGCGGCAGCGCCGCCGGAACCGCCACCCGCAGGATCAGGAACAGCTGCGAGGCGCCGAGCGTGCGGGCAATCTCATAGTAGTCGCGGTTCACCGAGGCGATCCCCGACCAGGTGAGCACCGCGACCGGGAAGGCCGTGGAAAAGGCGATCAGGAACACGCTTGCCGACCCCGAAGTGGGGAAGATGAAGAAGGCCAGCGGCAGCCAGGCCGTCGCCGGCAGCGGCCCGATATAGCGCAGAAGGGGCGTCGCCCAATAGCTGATGGTGCGCGACCAGCCCATGCCGATACCGATCAGGAACCCGGCGATGGCACCGAAGAAGAACCCCTTCGCCAGCAACCAGACCGAGAACGACGCGCTGTAGAGGATCTTGCCGTAGTCATAGAGGAACACCTCCAGCATCGCCTGCGGCGTCGGGAAGAAGGGCTGCGGAAGCAGGCCGGTCTTTGCGGTCACCACCGTCCAGACCGCCATGCCAAGGCCGATCGCGAACAGCCACGGCCCGCGCAGGGCGGTCCAGCGTCCGGCCCGGCCGAGCCGGTTGCCGGCGAGGCCGAGGGCGACCAGCGCCGCGCCCGCCGCCGCCCAGATCGCGGCGAGCTCGGTCACCAGCGGCTGATAGGTGATGTCGGGCCATAGCACCAGAACCGCCGCCGCCGCGAACCAGCCCGTGGCGGCAAGAACCGTGCGCGGCTGTGCCGCCCGTGGCGCTGCGGCCGGGGCCACAAGATCAATCGAAGCCATGGTCCCTCCTCATGCGCTCAGCACATCGGCATAGACCCGTTCGGCAAAGGCCTGCGGATCGGTCGAGCGACGGAAGATGTTCACCGCGCGCAGCTCCTCGGCATAAAGCGCGATCTCGGATTTCAGGTCGGAGCCGGTGGGAGTGTGGTTGTGGGTCTGATCCTTCAGCACGGCGATCAGATCCGCGACCGAACGCCCCTTCGGCGCATAGGGCAGGAAGGCCTTCGCCGCATCTTCGGGCCGGGCCACGGTCCAGTCCTGCGCCTCCAGCAGGGCGCGGGTCAGCGCCCGCGCGGTGTCCGGCTCATTGCGCACGAGGCTGCCGCTCAGCCCGGCGATGCAGCAGACGCGATGCTCGAACCCGTGGTCGAGGTTGGTGGCGACCTGAACATATTTGCCCGGCGTGTCATGCAGCCAGAAATAGGCGCGCGGATCGCCATCGACGATCGCCGCGACCTCGCCCCGCTCGGCGGCGATTTCCAGCACGTCGATCGGAAAGACGCGCCATTTCACATCCGTCTCCGGATCCAGCCCGGCCTGTTTCAGCAGGATCGAGATGAAGTTCTTTCCCGGCGCGGCAAGGTCCGGCACCCCGATCGCCTTGCCCTTCAGATCGGCGAGGGTCTTCACCCCCGCCGTTTCGGGCGCGAGCAGCCGGATGCAGCCGCCATGCGTGCCCGCCGTGATCTTGACGTCAAAGCCCTGTTCCAGCGCCTTGAGCCAGCGCAGCGCCATGCCGACGCCGCCATCCGCCTTGCCGGTGGCGATGGCTTCGAGCAGCGTTTCCGTCGAGGCGCCGAAGTTGACGATCTCGACCTCCAGCCCGTGTTTTTCAAAAATCCCGTGGTCGATCGCCACGAAGACCGGCGCAAGGCAGATCGACGAGGTATTGGAGGCAAAGCGCACCTTGCGCAGCCCGCCCGCGCCCGCAAGGGAGCCCAGCCCGAGGAGCGGCGCCGCGAGCAGCGCCCCCTTCAGCAGGCTGCGGCGGTTGGGGGTGTCGAATGTCATGGGGTGTCCTTTCCGATGGTCTGAAACCCGAGCGCGGCGCGCCCGGCGGTGATGCGCACGCTGTCTTCCTGCGGGCTGTGGATGCGGCCGCAAAGCACGTCGCGGTAATGGCGTTCGAGCGGGTTGCGCCGGGCGATGGCGTGGTTCCCGGCAAGCTTCAGCGCCTGTTCGACCGCCGCGATGGCGTTTTCGGTGGCGACATGTTTGAGGATCGCGGCCTCTGGCAGCGGGACGCCGGCGTCCACCTCGGCGGCGGCGGAGCGGATCAGGCGGCGGTTCACGACCAGCCGCTCCTCGATCGCGCCGAGCGCCTCTTGCATCCGCGGCAGTTCCGCGAGCGGCTTGCCGAGGTTCGCAGGCACCCGCGTGCGCAGGAATCCCGCGATCCAGTCGCGCCCGGCCTCCGCCACCCCGGTGTAAAGCGCCGCGAGCAGCAGCGCGATCCAGCCGGAGCCATCCGCGCCCCAGTCCTCGGGGCGGCGGATGTCGGCGGCGTAACCGGGGGCGTCGTCGAGGATCACGTCATGGCTCGATGACGCCCGCAGGCCGAGCGTGTCCCAGCTCCGTTCGATCCGCACCCCCGCCGCCGACATCGGCACGAGGAACTGCCCCACGTGGTCATCCTCGGTCCGTGCCCAGACGATGCCCCAGGTCAGCCCCTCGCTGCCGGTCGAGTAGATCTTGCGCCCGCTCAGCCGCCAGCCATCGGCCACCCGGCGCGCGGTGGTCTGCGGCAGCCCGCCGCGCAACGGCGTGCCGAGGTCGGGTTCGACCCGCAGCGCGTTGATCAGCTCGCCGCGCTGGACCGCGCCGGTGACGACCATTTCAACCAGCGCCGGATCCCAGCGGGTCCGGTGCAGCGTGGCGATATGGGCATATTGCATCACCAGGATCAGCGCGGCGGCGGGATCGCCCCGGCCCACCTCGCGGATCACCTCCGCCGCGATGGCAAGCCCCGCGCCCCCGCCGCCGAACCGCGCGGGCGCCGTCAGGCCCAGCAGCCCGGCCTCCCTCAGCGCGCGGATATGGGCATGCGGAAAGCGGCCCGCGGCATCGTCTTCGGCGGCGGAAAGCAGGAAGTCATCCGCCAGCCGGGCCGCCCGGCGCGGCTCCGGACTATCGGGGGTGAAGGGGGAAATCAGCATAGGGTCCGTTCCAGGGATTTGATGGTGCCGAGGATAGGCGGAACGCGCCCGGAGCCCATTCCAATGATCCCGCCGCCGGGAGAAGAAACCGATGGCCCCTTGGTGTAAGGGGAGCGAAAATCTGCTGCGCGGCGGAGACGAGTTCGGTGCGGGCATCGCGGCAACGTCTGCGGCCCTGTCGTCGCCCGGCCCGGCATGATGGGCGCACGGCAAAGGCGCGCACCCGGTCCACCACCTGCGGATCGCGCCGCCGCCCCATCCCGTGCGAGAACCCGCACCGCATTCAGCGCCAGTTGAGAGCAGGCGGTTTGATAGCGGAAGCAGGGCCCGACCCCTGCGCCGGTCTAAACCGTGATGCCGGTCAGCCGATGGACGAAGCCGGTCCGGCCGTCTCCCCGCGCGATGCCCGGCCGATCGGCCTGCACGATGGCGATCACCGGGGCGCCGGTGTCCGTGCGGGGCGCGAAATGGCCGCGCAGGGTTGGGCGATATTGGTGTCGGCCTCGGCAAAGGTCCACCAGCAGGTCACAGAACTGTACCAGCAACGCCCCCGACGCCGTATTCCACCGGCACGCGCAACGCAGTGAAACCCGAGTCCTTCAGCCAGCCGATTTCCGCGAACGACAGGATGCGTTTGCGCTCCGGCGATCCGATCGACGACCGGGCGGAACCGGGCCTTCAGGTCGGCGGTGTCGGGGATCTTTGCGGTCATGGTGTCGCTCCGTCTTTCGCTCTGGCGAACGTTTTGTGGCCGCAAGCACAGGGTCCGGCTTCCCCGGAGGGGTTCCCTATTCGGGGGGCAGCAGGTGCGGGTTCTCCGTACGAGCCCGATGAGAAGAAATTTCCCGCCCGCAGAAACCTGCCCGCGAATCGTTGGGCCGGGCGGAGGAGAAGGCCATCGCCCCGAACAAAGCGCAAACTCCGGTCGGGGCGCGGAAGACGATGCCCCATTCCTTGCCGGAGCCCGCCCGACACGAAATGAACTGCGTGTTTTCAAATGATTACATTTTCCGCCTCCGGCACGAGATTCCCCGACCCGCATCACGAAAGGACAGGCATATGGGATCGCTGACCGGAGCTGAGATCGACCGCGCACGGCACCCAAGGGTGAACTCGGCAGACCCGGTTCCACCGCAGCCACGCCCTGCGGAATCGCCGCATCTGCTACGCGACGACGCCGATGCAACCGCGCACGCCCAAGGCGCGCGGGGGCCTGCTGCCGCTTGCCGAACTCGACCGCTCGTCGCAAAGCGGGCTGTGCTCGATCCTGATCCCGAAACGCTTTGACGGGCCGGGGCTGTCGCATGCGACCCTGACGAAGGTGATCGCCATCGTCGCGGCGGGCGATCCGGCGGCAGCGCAGATCGCGAGACGCCGGGCCTGAGCGTCACCAACGACGGGTGGAGCTTTGGCCAGCGCGCCACGGCTTCGGGTTTGGTGAAGATCGACAAGATGCGGCTGCCGCGCGACCAGCTTCTGCACGCCATAGGGTTGCGCGCCGACACGGATCCGCGCATGGGATCCGAGCCCGAGCAGTGCCAGCACCCGGAGATGGCGCGGGCGCGCGGAAGGCGCAGCGCTGCTTCGAGCACCAAGACACGGGACAGCCGCGACAGGCCGGCGAAAAGCGCATTGTTCTGGAACCCCCGGGCGACGTTGAAGCCGCAGTCTAAAATCGCCTTTGCAACTCCGGCACGACATGGCTGATCACATCCGCAAAGGTCTCATGCGCCACCGCATAGGCGAGGTTGAAGCCATCAATATCGGTCTCCTCGGCCCATTCGTGCAACAGATCGGCCACGGTCGCGACCGGCCCCGCGAACAACGGCTCCATTGCGCCCGTTCCTCGATGGTCGAAACGATCGCATGGATCCTGGCCTTCTTCACCGTATCGGTTGGCGCATAGGCGCCGAAGTCCAGCCAGACATCCCCATCATAAGAGGCGCATTGAGCTACTCCCCGGCCCTTGGGCAGTTTCGGGGATGACCGTCGCCATCGTCCCAACTGCCTTCCGGAATAGTGTAAAGCACCTCGACATATTCCGCCGCCACGTCATAACGATTTTCAGGACTGCGCAGGCCGCCAGCCCGCCCTTTCCTATGGCGCTCAGCCGTCGCGCGAAAGTATAGCGATGCTTGAAACTCGTTGACGCAGAGAGGCCGCGCCGTGCAATCGGATTGGCCAGTTGCAGCGGAACCTGAACACCCTGACGTCAGTGATCAGGGCGGCCTCCCCCAAGGCCATTCGCCGCGCAGACCAGAACGAGGTCGGCCATCTCGTCCGGTGTCACCCCCGCCGCCGCGAGGCGGGTGATGTCGTGCGGGCCGATCCGCGCCGGAATGGCGCTCAGCGACGCAGCCGCACCCGCCAGCGCGCCGAGCCGCCCGGTCAGGGGCGAGGGAAAGCCCTCCTCGATCAGCAGATCGACCGGGCGCGGATCACGCAGGAGCCGCGCGGCCTCCCGGCCAAGCCGCTGCGCCGCCGCGTGATCGCCCCGTTGCAGCGCCGCCGCCACCGCGACAAAGGCCCGCTCGCCACGGTTCAGCCCGCCGCGGTTGCGCAGCGCGGCGGTTTCCAGCCGCGCAATATCGCCGCTGGGGGAGGTCACGGTCGGGAACGGAATCCGCATGACCGCCCCCTATGCCGCGCGCCGGGCATCGGCATCGGTATGGCCAAGCACCGCGCGCAGCCCCGTCACCACCCGCGCCTGAAAGGCGACGAGCGCGACGATGCTGTCCAGCACGGCGCGGGCCTCCGGGCTCCAGCCCGGTGTGTCGCGCGCAGGGCGTGCCACCTGTTCCAGCCCCTCCGCCAGCCGCGTCCCCACCATCCGCACCGTGCCGGGCGACAGCCGGAACGGCGCGGTCCCGGCGGCGCGCAGGGCCTCGGCCTCGATCCGTGCGGCCAGTTCGGGGGACTGCGCCATCAGCACCCCGCGATAATGGCTGATGCAGGCCGGATCGCCCAGCAGAACGGCGGCAAAGGCGGCAATCACCTGCCGTTCCAGCACCGTCACCTCGCCCGGTCGCGCGGGTTGCAACAGGTTCAGCCAGGCCAGTTCCGCCATCCACAGAACCGGGTCGTTCGCGCGCAGCAGCGGGGACAGGGGTTGCCCCAGAAGGTGTTCGATCAGGGTTCCTTCGATATGGGAATTGCCATTGGCCATGGGTCGCCTCCTGTTGCATCGTGGATAGGGGCATTTTAGCCAAAACCACCCCCGGCGCGGTTCCGTTCTCGGCCCGGCGCGGAGAGTTTCCATTTCGCACACCCCGTTTCGCGCAGGGAATTTTTCCACGACGCCGGGTCCGATTCGGATCCGGGGAACGAAACTCCACCGCAACGCCCCGTCGGAGATGGAGACTTTCCCGACGCGGCGCAGAACGAAACCGCGCCCCCGACGGAACCGGTTAGAATTCCCCGACAAACGAGGAGAAACCGCCATGATTTACGGAGAACACGACCCCGGCCTTGCCATTCTTCTGACCGAGGGGGAGCCGCCCACGGAGCCGCTGCTTCCTGTCTGGCTGGAATTCCTGATCGCAAGCGGTGCGCTGGCGTTGATGGCGTTGCTGATGCTCTGACGACCACGCCAGGCAAGCAACCTCTCGCCGGATCGGGAGCAATGAATTCCGGCGCCATTTCCACAAAGAACACAATCGGAGGAGACCCCATGACAACGAGCCTTCCCCCCGAGACCACGGCCTGCGCAGTGCCGATCCGGACCGAGGCGACGCACGATCGCCCCGCGGATGAAGCGAGAAAGGGGGCGGCCCGCGCATGGGTGAAGCTGTCCCGCCCTGTCGCACATATCGGCGATGCGCGGTCGCTGGCGATCCCGGCCTCGACCACGCATCAACGGATCGCCGGGGTGACGCCGGGCCCTGTGCGGCTTTCGGTAATAATCGCGGATCTGGCGCAGACAACGCGGGAGGCGGCGTGATGACCCTGCCCGTTCTGGACCTGTCGGGCTTCCACGGACCCGACCGCGCCGCATTCGTCCGGCGGTTGAAAGACATCCTGCATGACCACGGCTTCTTCTACCTCACCGGCCATGGCGTGCCGCAGGAACTGAGCGACGCGCTTTTCGCCGCGGCGAAACGGTTCTTTCCCCTGCCCGAGGCGCAGAAGCTCGACATCGAGATGGTGCGCTCGCCGCATTTCCGGGGCTACAATCGCGCGGGCTATGAACACACCCGCGGCGCGCCCGACTGGCGCGAACAGATCGACTTCAACACCGAAGGCACAGCCGAAAGGATCGCCCCCGACAGCCCGCCGTGGAAGCGGCTGCACGGGCCGAACCAATGGCCCGCGCAGGTGCCGGAGTTGAGGGATCTGGTGCTTGCCTATCAGGCGCAGGTGACTGAGGTCGGGATCATGCTGCTACGGGCGATCGCACTGGCGCTGCGCCAGCCCGAGGATGCCTTCGCCGATGTCTACGAACCCCAGCCGACGCAGCTGCTCAAGCTGATCCGCTATCCCGGTCGCGATACGGCAGAAAGCGATCAGGGCGTGGGCGCGCATAAGGACGGCGGGCTGGTGACGATCCTGTTGCAGGACAGCATTGGCGGGCTGCGGGCGCAGACGCCGGAGGGGGAATGGAGCGAGGTGCCGCCGCTGCCGGGCAGTTTCGTCATCAACGCGGGCGAATTGCTGGAACTGGCGACGAATGGCTTCGTACGCGCGGATATACATGAGGTGGTGGCGCCGCCGCCGGGGGTGGAGCGCTATGCGATCGCCTTCTTCCTCGGCGCGCGCTACGACGCGACGATCCCGGTCCTGCCGCTGCCCGAGGATCTGCGCGAACTGGAACGCGGGCTGACGGTCGATCCGCTCAACCCGCTGTTCCGCAGCGCGGGCCTGAACCACCTGAAAAGCCGGCTGCGCTCGCATCCCGATGTGGCGGCGGCGCATCACGCCGATCTGGCGGCGCTCCGGATCATCGAGCAGGTCGGATAAGACCCCGGGCGGCATCAGCCCCGTTGCAGATGCCGCCGGGCCACAGGCTGTAGCGCGACCCCGGCAAAGCAGATCCCGAAATGGATCGCCGCGCGGAACAGGCGCCTCGTCATGGAACCCGAGCCAGTTCGGATCCGTGGCCGCGGCCTTGGCGGCGTTCAGCAGGTCGAAGACCCCGATCACCGCAACCGATCGCCAGCAGCACCTACCACTACTTTGGCAGAAGTGTATTTTCAGGATTCCCAAGAGTCACTTGCGGTGATTCATAGAGTGCCAGCTTGTGGAGGCTGGCGATGGCGGATGATTGGCGGGACGATCTGGCGGAGTGGCTTCGTCCCTTTGTGGCAACATTGGGCGATCGTCGCAGGGCGCGGATGTGTCCGGCTTACGTTGAGGGGCTGATTGGTCCTGGCGATCGCAAGAGCGTGCAGCCCATGGCGATGCGTTCGCCCGGGATTGGCTATGATCAACTTCATCATTTTATTGGTGCCGCGCTGTGGGACAGCGCGCCGCTGGAGAAGGAACTGTGCCGGCAGGCAGACGCCTTGGTTGGTGGCAGCGATGCCTGGCTGATTATTGATGATACCGCGTTGCCCAAGAAGGGGCGTGCCTCGGTTGGGGTCGCACCGCAATACGCGTCGGCGCTCGGCAAGAACGCCAACTGCCAGACCCTTGTGTCGGTGACGCTGGCATCAGGCGAAGTGCCCGTGATGATCGGGCTTCGGCTGTTTCTGCCCGAGAAGCTGGACCAGTGATACGGCGCGCATGGATCGGGCAAAGGTTCCTGACGAGGCGCGCACCTACCGTACCAAGCCGGAGATCGCATTGGCCGAGATCGACCGTGTGCGCAGCGCAGGTGCGCGCTTTGGCGGCATCCTGGCCGACGCCGGCTATGGCCTGTCTGGCCCGTTCCGGCAGGCGCTCACCGAGCGTGGACTGACCTGGGCCGTGGGCATCCCTCACAAGCAGAAGGTCTACCCGGCCAACGTTGCCCTGATCTTCCCGATCGCCGGTCGCGGGCGACCGCGTAAGAACCATGTCCCCGATGTCCCATCTCGTCCGGCGCAGGAGATACTTGAGAAGGCGAAGTGGCAGGCCGTGAGTTGGCGGCGCGGCACGAAAGGCAAGCTCTCAGCCCGGTTCGCTGCCATGCGTGTCCGCGTCGCCGACGGACCGCCGCAGCGCATTGGCAATCTTGGCCAGCAGCATCTGCCCGGCGAGGAGGTCTGGCTGGTCGGCGAGCACCGTTCCACCGGCGAGCGCAAATACTACCTCAGCAACCTGCCGGCCGACACACCGCTCAAGAAACTGGCCGGGGCCATCAAGGCCCGTTGGGTCTGTGAGCAAGCCCATCAGCAGCTCAAGGAAGAGTTGGGCCTTGACCACTTCGAGGGCCGATCATGGCAGGGCCTGCACCGACATGCGCTCATGACCATGATCGCGTTCTCCTTCCTGCAAGCCCGACGCCTGAAGGCAGCGGGTGGGAAAAAAAAGGGCCCCAGCTCCCCCGCCGCAACCGAGCCTACCAGCTATCAGGCAGACGATCTTGATCCAGCTCAGTCAGCCGCCGCCCAACTGTCCCCACTGCCGTAGGAAGTGGCGAAAAATACTCAACAAACTTCTGCCAAAGTAGTGCTAAGCCCGGAGCGCGAAGGCCATGCAGGTGGCCCAGACCCGCAGCGTGACCGGCAGCCCCAATCGTTGACCGGCGATCAGCAGCCACGCCCCGGGCAGCACCACGATCAACAGCACCCCTCTCCCAGCCCGGCGGCATCAGGTTGCGATCTTGGATTTCGCCATGGTTCCCAATGGTCTTGATGATCGTATAGGCCCATTTCGGATCGAAACAGATGGTCTCGGCCAGCGATGGATCAATGCCCGGAAATCGTCGAGATGCCGCGAGGTGATGCCCCATTCCTCGGCTTGGATCAGCGCGTGGACCGTCCGGTTCACCACCTCAAACCAGCGGTCATCGCCCGCCGTGATCGCCGGGGCCAGCGGCTCTTTTGGCGGCCGTTCGGGCAGGAGGACGTCATCGTCTGGGTGCCACCGGATCGGAGCTATCCGGCGGGATCGCATCAAACCGCCCGGTTGCCAGCCCGGCAATGAATTCGGTCGAGCTCGCGATGGTGACCGGGGGGAAGCTGCGCCTCGTCGCGCGGAAGAAATCGGCGATGTTCAGTTGGCCCGTCGCACCCGCCTGCGCGCCGATGGTAGCGCCGCAAAGCGCTCAGGACCCCATGCCCGTCGCAGAACATCGCTGGGCTGAAAACGCGCGGGAGATCGTCACCGTCACGCGCGAAAGCATTCCCCGGTCGACACGCAGGCAGCCGCCGCCGCGAGGGACTGGTGAGCTCCACCCGGTCCGGCGTGCCGAACACGGCGGGCGACAGCGCCTTGCCGATGGCGATGAAGACCCCTGTCCATTTGCCGTCACTGCCGAAATCGGGCTTGGGCCGACGCCCGCCTTGATTACCCCACGGTCCTGAATGCGCTCAGGCGTCGGCCCCGGGCGGCAGGATTGTGCCAACAGCCGACGCGTGGACAAGGCCACGGGAAGGAGTCCGTCACGCGCATGATGGGCGCTCTATCGCGCACCTCCAGGCCGGACTGCGGCCCACCATCAACATTACACGTTGTTTTTATTTAATTATTCCATCAGGCCACCTCCCGCGGGCGAGAGCTTTTCCAAACACCTCAGCCGAAGAAAAACACCCGCCCCCGAACCAAAACACCGGACGGCGAAACGCACCTGAGGCTGGCTCCCGATCCTCGAAAGGTGCGGCTTCGACGCCGCAGCGGTTGCGCGGGCGTCTAGGCGCCCCGGACGACGGCCCGGATGATCGTTTCCGTGAAGGCGGTGATCTCGGTATCCGTCATGGGCGGGGCGAGGTTCAGGATCTGTTGGCGCTGTTCCCCGATCAGGATCAGCCGCAGCAGCCGGGCCAGAAGGGCGGGCTCGGCGCGGGCGGGGAACAGGCGGGCGATCAGGGCGCTGGCCTCGGTCTCGAAGGTCTGGCTCGCGCGGGCCGAAATCTCCCGGAAGCTGGCGGCGAGGTCAGGAAAACGACCCTGTTCCTCGATCAGGATGCGCGCGGTCGCCCGGCCCTCGGGGCCGAGCACCAGCCGCGCATAGGCGGCGACCAGATCGTGCAGGTCGCTGCCCCGCTCGGGCAGGCCCGCGAGCGTATCGGCGATGCGCTGCGTGCAGACGACGCGGAACAGATCCTCCTTCCCCGCCGCGAGTTTGTAGAGCGTCCGGGTCGAGATCCCGGCACGACTGGCGATGCGGCTCATGCTGGCCTGCGCAAAGCCCTGTGCCACGAATTCGGCGGCGGCGGCCTCGATCAGCAGGCTGCGGGTTTCGCCCGCGTCGCGCAGCGGCGGGCGGCCGGGGGGGCGCTTTGGGGTCTGGGAATCGGTTTCCATTGACAGGCTCGTCTGATTCGTGATTAGGAAAATACAAGTTTTCCAAACTAGGGCAACGCCCCTGCGGCGTTCGGAAGGGAGAGGCCCGATGTCGACACGCAAACTGCTTGCCGTTGTGGTGATCCTGGCGGCGGCGATCGGCGGCTATGCGCTATGGGCGATGGCCACGCCCCGCACGGTTCTGGTGCAGGGTGAGGTGGAGGCGACGCGCATCGACCTTGCCGCCCGCGTCTCGGGCCGGGTGCGGGAGGTGCCGGTGGGTTTTGGCGACCGGGTGGCGCAGGGCGATGTCGTCGTGATGCTGGAAAGCCCGCAGCTTCAGGCGGGGCTGGTGACCGCGCGGGCCGCGCTTGCCGTGGCCGAGGCGAACCGCGACCTGACCTTCTCGACCCGCCCGGAAACCATCGCCGCGCGCGAGGCCGAACTGGCCAAGGCCGAGGCCGATGTGGTGCTGGCGCAAAAGACCCATGACCGGATCGCCCGGCTGCGCGATACGGCGGTGGCCTCGGTCCAGACGCTGGACGAGGCGTCGAACGCGCTCGAACTCGGCGCTGCGGGCGCGGGAGGCGGCGACGGCGAACCTGCTGCTTGCGCGCAACGGCAACAGCCCGGAGCAGAAGGCCGTGGCGCAGGCGCAGGCCGATCAGGCGCGGGCCGCCCTGGAGCAGACCGAGACGGACATTGCCGAACTGACGGTACATGCCCCGATCGCCGGGCAGGTCGCGGCCCGCATGGCCGAGCCGGGCAAGAATTTCTCCGCCGGATCGCCGCTGATCTCGGTGGTCGATGTCGACAACGCCTGGTTCACCTTCAACCTGCGCGAAGATCTGCTCGACGGGCTGCGGATCGGCGATGAACTGAGCGTCCGCGTCCCCGCGCTGAAGGACCGCCAGATCCCGGCGCGGATTACCGCGATCAATGTGCAGGGCAGCTATGCCAACTGGCGCGCGACCAAGGCGACGGGGGATTTCGACCTGCGGACCTTCTCGATCCGGGCCGTGCCGGTGCAGCCGGACCCCGAACTGCGCCCGGGCATGAGCGCGCTGATCACCTTCGGGGGCTGAGCCATGGCCGCCACCCTGCTGCCAACCTTCCGGCGCGAGATTCGGCGGATCGCGGCGCAGCCGGGCCTGCTGTTCATGCTGGGGCCCTGCCCGCTCTTGCTGTTCGCACTGCTGGCCTCGATCTTTCACGCCGGACTGCCGACCGGCCTGCCCGTCGCGGTGGTGGATCTGGACGGCAGCCAGACCTCGCGCCAGATCGTGCGGATGGTCGATGCCACGCCGGACCTCGATGTCGCCGCCCGCCTGCCCAACCTGAGCGAAGCGCGGCAGGCGCTGCTGTCGGGCGAGGTCTACGGCATCGTGATGATCCCGGAAAACACCGAGCGCGACCTGCTGTCGGGCGCGCGGCCCGAGGTGGTGACCTTCTACAACAACCAGATGCTGACCGTGGGCGGCATCGTTGCGCGGGCCTCGGCCACGGCGCTGAACGGCTTCGCGGCGGGCGTTTCGCTACAGGTCCGGCAGGCGCAGGGTCAGGATAAGGCCGGGGCGATGGCGGCGGTGAACCCGGTTCCGGTGCAGCAAAGCCCGCTGTTCAACCCCGCGCTGGATTACACCCAGTTCTTGCTGGCCGCCGTCATGCCGTCGATGTTGCAGATCTTCATCTGCGCCAGCGCGGTGATGGCGCTGGCGCAGGACCGGGGCAGGCCGCTGGTGGCGAAGCTCGCGCCCTATGGCATCGTGTTCCTCGGGCTGATGTGGCTGGCCGATGCGATCATCTTCGGCTATTTCGGCGCGCCGTTCCGGGGCAGCATCGCGCTGCATCTGGCCTATACGGTGCTGTTCGTGCTGGCCTGCCTGTCGCTCGGCGCGGTGCTGGCGCTGGCCACGCGCGATACTGTGCGCGGGCTGGGGCTGGCCGGGCTGCTGACCGCCCCGGCCTTCGGCTTCGCCGGTATCGGATTCCCCCGCGCGGCGATGAACGGCTTCGCGCTCACCTGGGGGGCGATGCTGCCGCTGACGCCCTATCTGCAACTGCGCACCGATCAGGTGGTGCGGGGGGCGGATGTGGCGGTCTCGCTGCCCGCGCTGGCCTGGCTCGGGGGGCTGGTGCTGCTTTACGGCGGGCTGGCCTGGGCCCTGTCTGTGCGGGAGGGCCGGGCATGAGCGCGCTTCTCAAGGCGATGGCGGCGGCCCTGCGCCGGCTGTTTGCGGATCCGGCCGCGCGCGCGACGATGATGCTTCTCGATCGTCGTCTATTCCATGCTCTACCCGCAACCCTATCTGGGCGAGGTGGTGCGCAACATTCCGGTGGCCGTCGTCGATCAGGACGGCTCGACCGCCAGCCGCGACCTGATCCGCCGCCTTGATGCCTCCGAAGCGGTGCAGGTCGTCCCGGCCGCCGGTGGCTTCCCCGAGGCGCAGGCGCTGTTCTTCGCGCGCAAGGTGTCGGGGATCGTCCTCATCCCGCCGCAGTTCGAGCATGATCTTCTGGACGGCACCGCCGCCCCCATCGCGGCCTATGGCGATGCGGGCTATTTCATGGATTACGGCGCGATGATGGGCGCCGTGGGCGATGCCGCCCGCAGCCTGGGCGCCGGGATCCGGCAGGCCCGCCTGACCGGCATGGGCGTCGATGCCGCTGTGGCCGAGACCCTCGCCGCGCCGATGACCGTCACCTCCGTTGCGCTTTTCAACCCGCAGGGCGGCTATGCCAGCTATGTGATCCCGGCGGCCTTCGTGCTGATCCTGCAACAGACCCTGCTGATGGGCATCGGCATCCTGCATGCCGGGCGCAGACCTGCCGAGGGCATCGACATCATCGCCGCGCCGCTGGCCTATATCCTGTTCTACTGCCTCTGGATCGCGGTGACGCAGCTGCTTCTGCCGGTGGTCTACGGCATCCCCCGGCTGGGCGTGTGGTGGCACCTCTATGCCGTCGCCCTGCCCTTCCTGATGGCCACCTGCGCGATGGGCTTCGCCCTCGCCCAGGCCGTCCGCTCGCGCGAAGGGGTGGTGTTCTTCCTCGTGGTCGTGGGCCTGCCGCTGTTCTTCCTGTCGGGGATTTCCTGGCCTCTTGAAAGCACCCCCACCCTGATCCGCACCGCCGCCCTGCTGGTGCCCTCCACCACCGCGCTGAGCGCCATCGTCCAGGTCGATCAGATGGGCGCCGGGCTGAACGCCGTGACCGGCAAGGTGCTCTTGCTGCTGGCGCTGACGGTCGGATACACGCTGATCGCGCTGGCGCTGCATTGGTTGCGGGCGACACGATCACCCGCTCGGCCTGAGGGCTGATCCGAACATCCCCGGCAAGGCGCCGGTTCCAATGTGCGGCGATCGTTTTCCCGGAGGCGCCGGCGGGGCACGCCCCCGGCGCGGGGTCTTCGGCGCGCAGCAGCCAGGCAGCGGCGACGGCGCAGCAGGCCGCACAGGGTTTCGCGCGCCACGGCCCGCACGGCGTCGTCAGGGAACGGTCCCTGCCCTGCGCGAGCCAGAGATGCGCCGCTCCGCCTCGTGCAGCGGCCAGCACCCCGCGTCACCTCGCCGATGATGGCGTTCTCAGGCAGCACGGAAAACCCCAGCCCCTCGCGTGCCAGAGATTTAATATTGTTGCAGGAATCGACTTCCATCAACGGGATCAGTTCACGCCCGACCGATAGCGCACCGCACTTCGGCAGATCCCACAGGCCTTGGCCTTCGCCCGGCACGATCAGCGGCAGCACGGCGCGCTATCGCCTCCCCCGCCGGGGACAGGCCCCTCCCGGCGGCAAGGCCCCGCGCGCCGCAAACAGCAGCAGCGCTTCGGTGCCGATGCCCCGCTCCCCCGCCGGATCGCAAAGGATATCATCCTCCGGCTGTGCGGCCTATCTGCCCTTCCCACAGCCAAGCGTCAATTCGTCGGGGGAAAGCGGCCCCGATATTCGAGGCCGTCTTCTGACCCAATGCCACAAGAGCGTCCAGCAGTGCCAACTCGTCGGCATGGCGGCGACGCGCCGCTGCATCGGCCCGCCTTCCCTCAAGCCTGCAATCCTGCCGCCCAAGGCTTCTCGACGGGGAAGACAGTTGATGGAATAGCCCGGATCATTCATCTTGACGGAAATCGCTCCATCCGCGGGTCCGGCGGAGTCCGCAAGGCACATAGGTCGATCAGTCGGCCGTCCCGATAGTCTCCTATGCTGCGGCGCGGCCAGGGCCAGGGCACCCCGTCGCGGGACAGATACAGATCGCCCTCGAAACCCTCCGGCCATCGGCGGTCGGTCTGGCGCAAGCTCGCGGTCTCAATCGGACTCCGCTGGCCATCACCGTCCGTATCCGGCCCCAGATCGGCCAGGATCAGCATGGTGCTGAACTCGCCATCGACCCAGGCAACCTCTGCCGTCGCCATCCGCCCCCTGTCATCAAAGCGCAAGGCAGGCGGCATCCACGAAGACATGCGGAGGTGCGAGAGCCGCAGTGGGTACTCAGGCGAAAAGACCGGCGATCAGACGGGAGAGCCACATGGCAACGCCCTGACCCGCCGAGGAACCCACCGGGTTTTCGAAACCGGGACCGCACATCATGTCACCGGGACCAACCGGAACAGGGCCGAGATGGCAAGGATCGCGATAAGGCCGCCGAAGGCGATCTCGATCAGGCTGGCGAGGGTCGCCGCCCGGCCCAGCCCCGGAAGCGAAAAATGTATCCCCTTGCGCAAGCCAACCGCCAGCATCGCGGCAAGGCCCGTCACCATCATCGTGCCGATCCCCATGACATAGGCGCCCGCGATCCCGATCGCGTCCAGGTCCAGACGCCATGTCAGGATCAGCAGGAACAGCGCGCCCGTGCAGGGCCGCAGCGCGACCCCGGCCACGAGCGCGGCGGTTTCGCGCCAGGACCGTGCCGCCAGAACCTGTTCCGCATCCGGCATATGGGCGTGCCCGCAGCCGCAGGTTTCGGAATGCCGGTGGTCATGGGCGTGATGATCATGAGCGTGCAGCCATGGCGCCAACCTGCGCAACCCGCGCCAGACCAGAAACAGGCCCAGAAGCGCGATCGCCCCAGCCGAGAACGGCTCAAGCCCCGCCGAAGCGCCCTCGACCCCCTCGCGCGTGCCGCCGAAAAGCCACACGCCCACATAAACCAGCACCACCGCGACCGTCGCCTGGGCAAGGCTGGTAACCGCGGCAAGGCCGACCATGCGCTTCATCGGCAGCTCGCTCGCCATCCCGTAGGCCCCGATCAGCGCCTTGCCGTGGCCTGGCCCCAAGGCATGAAGGAAGCCATAGGCAAAGCAGATCCCCAAGAATGCACTGACCGCCCCGGTCTCGCCACCCCGCAGGGCACGCAGCGAACGCGCCAGCGCATTCTGATAGTCGCGCTGCCAACCCAAGGCTATACGGGCAACGCGGTCATCGAACCCGGTCCAGAAGATGAGACCAGCAACCACGGCCATCGCGACGAGGGCAGTCAGGACAAGCTTGCGCATTCCAGCCTCATATTGTCGGCGAAATCGCCGCCCACATCGGGATATTTGCCCTCATCCATAACCTCTTCATCGGTCAGCTTGGCGAGTTCGTCGCCATACTTGCGCTGCGCGGCGGCCATGTCCGCCGGCTCGATCAGGATGCGGCAACCCTTGCGACCACGGATCTCGGGTGTCCCGGCGAGGTCGTAGTAGGTGTAATAGGTCGGATCATAGACTTGCGCCCCGATCTGTCCGCCCTCGGGGCTGATCCGGTCCGGCAACGCGCGGATATGGGTCACAATTATCCTGCCCTGCTGATAGCGCACGGCAACGTCCAGCGGACCCGACAACACAACAGGCCTGCCGTCTTGGGTCAAATAGAGATCCCCTGCAAAATCCTCGGGCCAATCGCTGAACATGGTGGTGAGGCGGGAAATCTCGTCATCCGACAATGCGCCGTCGCCATCCTTGTCCATCTCCATGTCCTCGACCATCAGCATCGAGGAAAAGTCGTCAAAGGCCCAAATGACGCTGACGGCACCCAGCCTGCCCTCGCCGTCGAAGCGAAAGGTCAGTCCGGTGTCGATGAAGACATGCGGATGCGCCTCGGCCCTTCCAAATGCGAGGAGCAGGAACAGAACGGCGGGCCGAAGAAAGCACATGGGGCAGACTCTAGGCCGCGGGCAGTCTTTCGACAACTCACAAAACCGGTGCCGGTGTTTCCTCGCTGAGGACTTACCCCTTCGTTTCGGTTCCTTTCATCTTGATCCGGCCTGCGCTGCCGCGACCTGGATACAATCGACATCGTTATAAAGGGCGGAGACAAGACTTGCGGCGTCGCGGCATCTCGCTTGTTCTGGCTAGGTTGCGTTCGCATGTGCAGCGAACGACCGGAATCCGCCCTGCGGGTCGATCCGGGTGTGATGTTGTGCTTCTTCGCGCGGAACCTGCAAACGGCAACTGGGTCCGCAGAGCAGCCGCTGACCGCCACCACGAGTCATCTTGGTGCGCTGAAGCGAGTGAGCGGCGATGCCACCTCCATGTAGGTAAACCCCGTCGGCCCAGATGTAACGTAGCTGCGGGTGGAGAGAGCGCGGTGCTGCCAGCGGTCGTAATCCTCCTGCCAGCCCGCCGTGAGGCGTGAAATCACGCCCGGCGACAGGTTCGGCGCGTCCGCCCCCAGCAGCGCTGCCAAGGCCTCCAGACAATTCCCGGTCGAGACGCCGCGCGGGTAGGGCACCGGCAACAGAGGGCATCGAGGCTGTGGGACCGCCGCACCCACCGCAGCAGGATGTTCGAGGTGAAGCGGACGTTCTTCTCGGCCGGCACGTCGGTGGCGCGGTCGCGCATCTTGCGCCGCGGCACCGGCAAGGGGCCGATGCCGTGATGGACAACGCGTTGGCGGCCATCGGGCAGACGCTCGTCCGTGAACCTGGCGACAAAGCTCGCCGCTTCCGCCCTGAGCGCCGCGGCCAGCATCTGGCGGGCGATCTCGGTCAGCGGGTCAAGGATCGTTCCGGGCTGGTGAAGCGAGGGGATCGTGGTATCGCCCTTCAGGCGTATCGCTCCTTCGGGAGATTCTGGCAGGCTTCAGCACCCGCCACGATACGCCGCCTTCTCAGGCCACATCACCCATTTTCAGACATAGCCCGCGCGAGATGGAAGAAAGACCAGTGGCAGGTCACTGCCAGTACAGATCGCCCGATCATTTGCTTTCATCGAAGATCAACGCCCCGCCTGACGCCGGACCAATAAGTGGCTGCGGAGAATGGCTAAATACACCGGACCAAAGGATGCACGCCGTTAGACCCTGTGAGCCTTAGTTCAAGGCGATCAGATAATCCAGTGCCGCAGAAATAGTTTCGATCTCGCTTGGAACCGTGGCCACCTCAATTCACCTTCCGATCCCGGCGCAACCAATCCATCCGCTGCACATGCAGGCCCTACTGAGTCCGGCCTGAACAAGTCTCAGCCCATTGATTTTATGTGATGAAGCAGCAGTTTCGTTCGCGTTGAATCTCAGGATTTCGTATGCTTCGGCCAGAATCCCTGCACTTTCAGGTTGTCGATGAAACCCCATTCCCGCCCCCCGAACAGGATGACCTGCTGCGCCCGCGCCTGGCCGACATGATTGATGCCCGTCATGAGCTGGTGAAACTCGCGGCGCTGATCGACTGGGAGTTCTTCGAGCGGGAATGGGCGCGCTTCTTTCCCTCGCACCAGGGTCGACCGGCGACATCACCTCGCCTAGTCGCGGGGCTGATGTATCTGCAGCATGCCTTCAAGCTTCTCGGACGATGCGGTCATCGCCCGTTGGGTCGAGAACGGCTTGCGAATTTCGGAAGCGAGCCGGGGTGTCTATGGTAGCCGCGAAAGCCAAAGCAACAGCAGGACCAACGCCCGGAACGGTCATCAGCCTCCTGCAAGCAGCGTCATTCTTCGCAATGGACGGGAGCCGTTCATGAAACACGGTGAACTGCTCGCGAAGTTTCCGGCGCGCCACAAGAAGGGCATCCATGATGTCGCGCAGTTCCGGCACGTTGTCGGCCAAATCCCGGATGCGTGCCTCGAACTTTCCAGCGCCAACGATGACAACCTTCAGACCAAAATTGCGCAACAGCCCACGGATATCATTCTCGATCGCAATGGCCTTCTCCCGCAGCAGTTTTCGTGCAGTCAGCAGAACGCGCCGCTTCTGGCTTGCCAGCGTTTTGACGTGGACCGGTCGGGACAGATTGACGCGCATCATCTGTGCGATACCGCGAGCGTCATTTCGGTCAGTCTTGTTAACCTGCGCCTTCAGGAACGCCTTCGCGTGCCGTGTCTCAATGCAGATCGTCGGCAAGCCGGCTTCCGCCAAACCACTGAATAACCATTGCGACAATGGCCCTGCCTCAAGCCCGACCCGCACGAAATTCCAGGAAGGATCGGTCAGAGCCTCTGCAAGGTCGCCAGGATGGCTGGCAACCTTCATCTCGCGGCAAATCCGGCCCGTTTCGTCTACGATGCATACCGAGGTCTCTTTGACAGAAACATCCAATCCGGCAAAATGCTTTATGCTGCGCTTCCTTTCTGATCCTTGTGGCTGCGTCACACAGACCACGTTTATCATCAGCTCGAAGCGCAGCACCTCAACACATCGCCGCTAGATGGGACGCCAGCCGAATACCCCATCTGAACATCTAGGGCCCGTGGTCACGAAAATAGCAATCTGGCGGATATTCCCAAGCCCCTCATCCGCGCTGGCGTGCCAACAGGACGATGAAGAACAGCCCGCCGACCAGCCCGGTCACGACGCCGACGGGCATGTCGTTGGGCGCGGTTAGCCGTCGTGCCACAAGATCGGCCAGCACCAGGAAAATCGCCCCCAGCAGAGCGCTGGCGGGCAGGACGCGGCGATTGTCGCCGCCGATCAGAAGCCGGGCGATATGCGGCATCATCAGCCCGACGAAGCCGATCATCCCGGAAAAGGCGACCAGCGCGCCGGTCAGGAAAGCGCTGATGGTCAGCATCAGGATCCGCAACCGCCGCACGTCAACGCCAAGCGTGGCGGCGCTTTCGTCGCCCATGGACAGCGCATTCAATTCTTGCGCGTAAGCCAGGAACACCGCCCCGCTGAACAGCAGCGCGAAGGCCGGAAAGATCAGGTTGTTCCATTGCGCAAGGCCGAATCCGCCCAGCATCCAGAACACGACCGAATTGATCGCGCGCGGATCGGCCAGCATGATCAGCACGTTGCTGCCCGCCGCGATGACGAAGGACACCGCCAGCCCGGCCAGCACCAGCCGCGTGGAGCCAGTGCTGCGGGTGAAGCCCGCCACCGATACCACAAGCGCGGTGGCGGTCAGCGCACCCGCGAAGGCGAAGAGCGGCACGGTAAACGCCCCCAGCAGGTTGCCCAACAGCAGGATCGCCAGATTGGCGCCGAAACCCGCCCCGGCCGAGACGCCCAGCAGATGCGGATCGGCCAGCGGATTGCGGGTCACGCCCTGCATCACCGCGCCCGCCATCCCCAGCCCGGCGCCGACCATCGCCGCCAGCAGGGCGCGCGGCAGGCGCAGGTCCCAGACGATGTTCTGGCGCCCCTCGGTCCAGTCCGGTGTGACCGCGACCAGCCCCAGCTTGTGCGCTACGATGGCCCAGACCGTGCCCGCCGGGATCCGGGTCGAGCCGATGCTGACCGACAGGGTCAGCGCCAGCAGGCACAGGGCCAGCCCGGCGATGCAGAAGGCGACGAAGCGGTGGCGCAGGAAACCCGTCATCGCCGGTCAGCCGCCATGCAGGAAATCGGCCAGACGCTCGACCGCGCGGATATTACGCGGGCCGGGGGTCAGCTCGTCATAGCCCAGCACCAGGAAGCGGTCATCACGGATGGCGGCGACATGGGCGAAACCGGGATGGTTCTTCATTAGGGCGATTTTGTCCTCGGCCGCGATCTCGTAATCGACGATCACCACCACCTGCGGATCGCGCGCCGCCACGGTTTCCCAGTCGATGCGGACCCAGTTGCTGTCGATGTCCTGCGCGATATTGTCCCCGCCCGCCGCCTGAATGATCGCCTGCGGCATGGAATAGCCCCCCGCGGTCAGGGGCACCCGGTCGCCGGAATCGTAGATGAAGACGCGCGGGCGGTTCTCGCGCCCCGCAACCTTCTGCGCCACCCGGTCCAGGCGCGACTGGTATCCGGCGATCAGCGCCTCGGCCCGTTCGGGCACACCGAAGATCGCCGCCAGATTGCGCAGGTCGCGGAACAGATAGTCGAAGCCGGGCCGGTTCGCCTGCCCCAGCCGGATGCAGGATTCCGACAGTTCATAGACCGGGATGCCATAGCGGCCCAGGCTTTCCGGGGTGACCTCCCCGCCCACGCGCATGCCATAGCTCCAGCCCGCGAAATAAAGATCAGGATCCTCCTCCAGCAGCATCTCCAGCGTCGGATAGCCGCGCTGAAGCGGACGCAGCGTGGCGGCGGCGGGGAACAGGTCGGTCGCGGCCTCGACCCGCTCGATCCGGCCGCTATAGCCCAGCATCCGGTCCTCAAGCCCCAGGGCCAGCATGATCTCGACCAGGTTCGAGCCGTGGGCGATGGCGCGTTCGGGCGCGGCCTCGAAGGTGACCTCGCGCCCGCAACTGGTCACGGTGACGGGGAAATCACTACCGGCCGAGGGCTGGGCAGCCAGCAGCAGGGCGGCAAGGGAAAGGGTCAGGCGAAGCATGGCGGGGCTTTCAGGTCAGCAGGTTGAAGGAAAAGCGCGGTCTGCCGCTGCGGGGATGGCGGTCGATATCGGCGGCGACGTCGAAGGCGGCGCGGATGGTGTCGGGCGTCAGCACCTCCCCCGGCGGGCCATGGGCGCAGATGCGGCCATCGCGCATCACCAGCACCTGATCCGCCAGCGCGGCGGCAAGGTTCAGGTCGTGCAGCGTGACCAGCACGGTCA
Organism: Paenirhodobacter sp.; assembly: GCF_047600745.1. GTDB lineage: Bacteria > Pseudomonadota > Alphaproteobacteria > Rhodobacterales > Rhodobacteraceae > Rhodobacter. Next base: position 455,744 of record NZ_JASGKI010000006.1, read on the forward strand.
TGTCCAGGCGGCGCAGCACTTCGATGATCTCAAGCTGGTGGCGGATGTCCAGGTGGTTGGTCGGCTCGTCCAGAACGATCAGTTGCGGCTGCTGGACGATGGCGCGGGCCAGCAGCACGCGCTGTTTCTCGCCCCCCGACAGCCCGCTGAAGGGGTGGCCAGCGAAATCCGCCAGTTCGAAATCGGCCAGGGCCTGTGCGACGATTTCCTGATCGCGGTTGCTGCGCGAAAACAGGCTGTCACGATGGGGAATACGCCCCATCGCCACGACCTCGCGCACGGTAAAGGCGAAATCGGCCACCGGTTCCTGCAGTACCGCCGCGATCAGGCGGGCTACCTCGCACGCGGGCATCCGCCAGATGTCGCGGCCTCCGGCCAGCACCTGCCCGGCCAAGGGGCGGTTCTGGCGATAGATGCTGCGCAGCAGCGTGGATTTTCCTGCCCCGTTCGCGCCGACGATCACCGTGGTCGTGCCGGCGGGAACGTCAAAGCTGATCGCCTCGACGATCCGCCGGCGCGGGTGCGGCCCCCAGCAGAGATCCCGCACCTTCAGATCCAGCGCCATCCTAGAAGGTGACGCGGAAATCGAGCGAGGCGCTGCGCGGCGGCGCCAGCAGCCATTGCGTCGCCCCGCCCGAGGTCGCATAAACCCGGTCGGTCAGGTTGTAGACGTTCAGATCGAGGCTCATGTTCTCGCGCGGCCTCCATTCCAGCCCTGCATTAAGCACCGTGTAGGACGGGCGCGAGGTCGTGTTGGCGTCGCTGGTGAAGGTCTCGCCGACGTAATGCGCCCCCGCCCGCGCGGTCCAGCCCTCTGCGAAGGCCCAGGAGCCCCAGATATTGGCGACGCGGCGCGGCGCATTGGAGGGACGGTTGCCGGAAAAATCGCCACCCGACTGGACGTAATCGTCGTAGCGCGGCGAGATCAGCGCCCCGTTCACGTCGATCCGCAGGCGCGAGCCCACATCGAAGCCCACCGCTGCCTCGACCCCTTTCGAGCTTTGCTGGCCGATCTGGCGGGTGACCGAGGGATCATCCGGATCGCGCGCCAGCAGGTCATTCTTGACGATCCGGTAAGCGGCCAGCGTCGCATCGCCCCTGCCGCCGAGGAAGCTGAACTTCACGCCGATCTCATGCTGCCGCGCCTGGGTCAGCTTCAGGTCCGACTGGCTCTGCGCGAGCGACAGGATATTGCCGATCGGCTCGTGCGCGCGCGAGACCTGCGCATAGAAGGCGACATCCGGGGTCGGGGTATAGACCGCGCCGAGCCGCCAGTTCAGGGAATCGAAGCTGCGGGTGAATTCGGGGGCGACGCGGGAAATCCGCAGATTGTCATGGCGCAGGCCGCCGACGATCGACCACTGCTCGTTGATCTTCAGCCGGTTGTCGACGAAGAGCGCGAATTGATCGGTGGTCGTGTCGGCGGTGGTGGCCATCACATGCGGCCCGAAGGAGCCCCGCTGCGGATGCAGGAAATCCACGACCGATTCCCCGGCATAGGGCGAATTGTTGGTGTTCTTGAACTTGATCCGGTTCACGTCGAAGCCGATCGTCGTCGTGTTCTCCATCCCGCCCGGCGCGGTCTCGAAGGTGACGTCGGTGCGGTTGCCGAGCTGCTCGATATCGTGCTTGATCGCGATATAGGAATTGCGCAGCACGTCGCCGGTTTCCGGGCGATAGCTGTAGCTTTCGACATTGCGCCAGTCGCGGTCGCTGGTCAGATAATAGCTGTTGCTGCGGACGGTGACATGTGCGACCGGCGTCCATTCCGCCCGGAGCTGGGTATAGCCGTCTCGGAAGCGAACGAGGTCGTCGTCGATGTTGTAGTTCCGGCGGCGCACGCGCTCGTCGAGCTTGCCATCGACCAGCGGCGTGCCGAAATAGGCGCCGGGACGATTGTAGCCATAGTCATGCGACAGGGTCAGCGCCAGATCCTCTGTCGCCTGCCAGCGCAGCGCCGCCGACAGCGACCGGCCAGAGGTGTCGTTGCCGTCGAGCCAGCCGTCCGAGCGGGTGCCGTTCACGTCGAAGCTGTAGGCCAGGGCCTCGTTGATCGGCCCGGCGCTGCCGAAGGCGAGGCCGAGCTGACCATCCGTGCCGATCGTCGTGCGGACTTCATTCCGGGTGCTGTCGGTCAGGGGTTTTTTCGGAACGATGTTGATGGCGCCGCCGACCGCGCCTTCGCCATACAGCACCGAGGCGGGGCCGTTCAGCACCTCGATACGCTCGACGTTCCAGGTGTCGAAGGGAAAGGTGATCGTGCCCGATGCGGGATACAGCCGCGTGCCGTCATAAAGCCGTGTCACCGAAGCGTGGCCGGCAAAGCCGCGCATGCTGAGCGAGGTGCCGCCGTTGCCCGGCGCGCCGTGAAAGCTGATCCCGGTGCCGTTCTGGACGATAGCCTGGTTGACGTCGCGCTGGCCGCGCTGGCGGATCGTCTCGGCGCCGATCACCTGCACGCTGGCCGGGGTCTCGAACGAACTCAGTCCCAGCCGGCTGCCGGCATTGGACCGCGACTGAAGATCCAGACCCGAGCCGAAGGAAAGCCCCTGAATGGTGATCGGGTCCAGCACCACCGTGCCCGCCTCCTGTTTGGGAAACTGCTGCGCCATCACGGGCCAGGCCGCGGTGGTAAGCAGGGCCATCAGGATCGCCGCGGGGGCGCGGGAAGACGGGCTGTCCTTCGCGTCGCGACGCGAAGACTGGGGAATGATATGATCGCGCACGAATGTGGCTCCAGCGACTGTTTCACCGTCACCGCAAACGCAACATCCCGTTGCCCGCGGCCGTGGCGGGCAGAGGATCGCTCCATCAGGACACCCCGCCCGATGTGTTCACGCATGACAACGGCAGACGGCAGGTCTCCTGGCTCGCGGGTCGCCGCCTGTTGCCGCCTTCCCGGAATCGCACCCAGTGGCCGTTGGCAAAGGCTATCCGCTTACAGTTGCGGGGGCAGCCGCAGCATTGGACCGATGGTCCGCACTGCATTCCCTTTTGATTCCGAAAATCGGAAACCGTCACGGAAACGTGTAGTGGCGGGCCGTCAGGGGGTCAAGCCCGCAATCTGGCCGGGCCGGACGATGCTGGGCTGGCGATGCACGATCGCCTCTTCGACCGGCCGCCCGCCGACGAAATGCTCGGTCACGATCCGCGCCAGCAGGTCGCGATCCAGACGCCCATACCAGATCCCTTCCGGATGCACGACCATCAGCGGCCCCTGATTGCAGGGAAACAGGCAGCTGCTGCGGGCGCACATCACCCGCCGGGGACCGGAGGCAAGGCTGCGCTCGGCCTTCATCAGGCCGCGCAGATGCTGATAGAGCGGCAGGCCCGCGCGATGCGCGCAGCGCGCGCCAAGGCAGAAGAAGACCTGAAGATTGTGCTGCGGAATATCGGTCCAGCCGGGCTTTCCCATGCTGGGCCGGACGGTTGCCACATCGGTCCACCGATCGGAAGCGAGCGCCGCGCGGACCGCGCCCGCGAAATCCAGAAAACCCTCCACCGGCGGGGCGATGCGAATATCCAGATCCGTCCCGGCCCCGTGGCGACAGGCGCTCAGCGCCCCCGGCAGCCATTGCGAGATCGAGCGATCCGCAGGCACGCCGCAAGGCAGGACGCAGAACATGCGCACCCCCTTCGCCGCAAGGGCGTCGATGACGTCGGGCAACGCCGGACCCGACAGGTCCTCGTAAGCCAGTTCGACCGATACGCCCGGCGTATCAGCTGCAAGGCCGTCGATCAGGGGGGCGAGCGCCTGCCGACGGATGAAGTCGGACCGGCCATAGAGGATGATCGCATCGCGAGATGTCATGGTTACACAACTTGTATACGGTCAGCCACCAGCCCCCGCGAGGTGACGAAGCGCGTCATGCTCTCCGAAGCCGAAGAATAATGGACCAGTCCCGGCATATTTGCCACTCAGGCCCGCCGACCGATCATGTCGGGGCGGAAGCCCACCCAATGCGCCTCACCCGCAGCGACGACCTGAGCCTGGCGATAGCCCAGCGAGGTGACCATCTCCATCGCCGCATCGTCCTTAGTCAGGTCGATCAGATGATAGGCCAGACCGCGGGCGTCCAGCGCGCCGGTCGTGGCGGCGCATTGCACGCAGGCGGGTTTGGAATAAGCGATGATGCTCATGCCCTGTGTCCTCATCCTTCTTCTGGACAGGCAAAAGCACGATGGCCGACCGACCGTCGAGCCTCTTATCACGCGCCCCGTGCCCGCCGCACGGTTTCATTTCGACTGTCCTGGCAGGTCTCCTGGCTCACGGATCGTCGCTCAACCGGCCTTCCCAGGTGTTCCGACCCAGTGGCATTCCAGTCTCACTCGCCGCTTACAGTTGCGGGGGCAGCACCGGTCTCGCACCGGCTTCCCATTTTCATCCGCGAGTCGCCCCACGGAAACCATGACGCCATTATCGTGTGCCATAACGATGATATCTGTCAATATCTGGTTGTTCAGATGTTGCTGCTCGGAACTTGCTACCGCTATCTACCAAGAAGGAGCGGCTCTACATCTGACCAGTTCTCCACCTCCAGCGGAGCTATCAGAATTCACACATCGTGATTGGGGCCTTTGGCCAGGGTCTGTCTGAGGGCTGCGCTGTATTTGAGCGCCTGGAATTCTGTCCAGCCGCGCAGGATGACGATGGGACCTGGTTTGCCGTAGTAGGCGGTTCAACCGCCGAGCCTCGCGCAGACCCATGCGGCGAAGGCAAGGCTGCCAGGGGGATGCGGGTTTCTCTGCCGCTCGGTCGCGCCTTCGAGATCGCGGCTGAGGCTTTCGAGCAGTGGCCGGTCCTCCGGATCGAAGGCATCCGTCATGGGGCGCAACAGCGGCCCGTCGCGCTCGGTGGCCATCTGCATGACAACGGTGGCGGCGATGAAGCAGGCCAGGATGAGGCGGTTGCGGGGCCCGGCATCCCTGATCGCCAGGCTCTCGATGTCGAACCCCTTGCGCTTCATGGTGCGGAACAGGTCTTCGATCTTCCAGCGCGCGGCATAGCGTGCGGCCAGATCGAGCGCATCGGCCACGGTTCCGATTTCGATCGTGGTCAGCAGCCTCCAGTGCAGGGGTTTTTCACCCTCGGGCGGGGTCTCTTCGCGGAGATCGACATAGGTCATGGGCACAGCTTCGTGGCAGGATTTGCGGCTTTTCTTTGGGGGCCGCAGGTCGAGCCTGCCGAAGCGGACCGCAAGCCGCGCCTGGCGTCGAGCCCGCCCGGGCCGGGCGGGCAGATCGAGCATGGCGCAGCCCTGACGCGGGCCCGCCGCGATCCCGGCCGCCAGCTTGCCGCCGCCCATGAGCACACGGTCATGCATGGCGCGCACGAGCAGATGCACATGGGCCGGTCGATGGGTAAACAGCTCGAACATGTCGGCCTCGCGATCGGCAACCACCGTCACCCGCGCCGCGCCCTCGATCGTCCCGGCCCTGTGTGCCGCGTCCAGCCACCGCACGCTCTGGCGGTCCTGGAAGCCCCGGCTGTGGCGGCTCGCCCTGCCGCCTTCCGTGCGCTCGATGAATTGCGCATCCAGCGCGCCAAGAACCGCCCCACTGCCTGCATCCACCGCGATCATCGCGTGCAGAAAGCTGCCGCCTCCGCCGGAGGATCGGGCCACCGTCGTGTCCTGGATCGCCAGAACGTCCTTGCCCAGACAAGCCGCCTGCGTACGCTCGAAGGCCGCCGAGATCATCGCCTCCACGGTCACAGCCGGGTTACGCAGAAACCGTGTGAAGCGGATCTCCCCGGCCCGGGTCCCGCCCAAACGCCGAACCCGCACCCCGCGAGCACCATGGCTGACCAGTCGTGCCAGCAGATCGGCCCCCCTTTTTCCAGCCGCCGATCCCCAAAACCGCCCAAGCTCATATCCATGATCGCCTCCGTTTACCAAAACGGAATCAGAGATGATCAATGCTCGCAAGGAAGATGTGTGAATGTCATAGCCTGCGGAGTGGGGGTCCGCAGGAAGATCTTGTCGCGCGTCACCAGGGTCGCCACGGCATGCCCGGCGATCATCATGTCCAGAGGTGCGATGGTCACCCCCCTGGCCTCGCAGATCCCCATAGGCCTGAGCGGCAGCCTCGTCGCAGGGGAGAACATCGACCCGCAACAGGAATTGACGGACGAGCTCGGTCAGGCGCGACGGATAGTTCCGCTTGGCCAGCCCATAGCGCAACTCCCCTTCGGTCACTGCCGAGATGACGACATCCTCCATGGGCAATGCTGTAAGCTTCCGAAGGATTTCCGGCCGGTCGCCCCGGATAACATGGCTGGCGATATTGGTATCGAGCATATGAACGCTCATTCAGTCCATCCGGCGAAGGGATCACGATCCTGCTCGGGTGCGCTCCGATCCGCCACGCCCATGAAATCATCCGGCACGGCTCCCGCGCCATGAAGTTCGAACAGGCCGTCCCATGAATCAGGCTTGCGCGAGAGGATCACATCGCCGGTCGCCGGATCGCGTCGGATGAACACCTCTCCGCCTTCGAAGCGATACTCTGCGGGCAGCCTAGCTGCGGCCGGTCGTAAACAGCTTTGCAGTTCTGGCAGCCCTGGAACCCTCCATATGATAGGTATCTTGATACATATCACCATGCCGGATGGTATCAAAATGCGGGCTATGCCTGTCCGATCACTCCCATCGCCCCGCAGCTGGCGGGCGACCTGTTTGGCCGAGGTAGGATTCCAGCCCGTGTTCAGCCATTCGCCGACGACGAGATGACTTTGCCTCTCGCAGGCTCCCCTCGCTCGACCAGCACGCCGTTCGCGCGATAGTTCGTGAACTGCACCGGCAGGCTTTCCCCTTCGCCAAGTCGGGGGCTGGTTTGCAGATGGAAATGCAGATGCGGCTCGGAGGTGTTGCCGCTGTCGCCACAGAGACCAATCTCCTGCCCCACTTCCAGCGGTCGCCTTCCGCGCCCCGGACGCTGCCCTGCTGCAAATGGGCGAGGAACCCGTATTCACCGTTTTCTAAGTCGATCACGACGTGGTTTCCCGCCGGATTCGCCGCAGCGGTCGCACCGATCGCCTGATCGGGCAATCCGTCGACGACCGTGGCAACGACCCCATCCGCCGGCGCGAGGATAAGGCGCCCCCAGCAATGGTAACTGTCGAGGAATGCGGGATCGCCCTCATGGCTCCGCCCCTCTCGCATCACCAGCAGGTCGAGGGCAAAACGCTGCCCCGCACCGACGGCATGATAGTTGCCCGCGACCTCGTGCCCGCCCCAATAGACGAACCACTCCCCTCGACCGGCAGGCGCAGCATGGCCTTCGTGTCGTAATCCAAGTGGTCACTGTGCGCGGCAACGGGTTGCGGCCTGATGAAAAACCCGGCGATCCGTTCAGGATCGTCAAAAGAGATGACGAGTTCCAGCGGCACGGCCAAATCGCTCCAACGCGAAACGCGGGTGAAAACGTCATGGCCCGCCTGCTGTTCGGCCCATTCGGAGAGGATTGCTTCTTCGGTGCCGAAACCGGCCAGCACCTCGTCGCGCAGCGATGCCAGCCTACCGACCGAACCAAAGGCCTCCTGCATGTCCGGCGTCGATGCAGACCAGACAACCTCCACATCCCCACGAAGGAACGTCTCGGCCATCTGCCGACCCGTCGAGAGGGGATCGGCATGAGCAGACAGTGACACCAGCCTGAACGAAGGCTGCAATCCAGAGCCTCCAGTGCTTCATCCAGGCGCCCTTCCCCGTTTCCGCCGGATCGTGAACTTGCCCGTCATATCCGGAACGCCACGTCTGACGCGAAGGTTTCAGCAGGCCTCATGGCTGCCCTGCTTTCTCGAAAGCAGCGGCGACCTCCTCGGCACTGGCCGAGATCGCGTCGATCCCGCCGCCCAGCAGATACCAGGTCCTGGCATCCAGATGGACCACCTGACCCGACTGCCAGGCCTTCGTGGCCGTGACCCGCTCGTCCTGCGCGAGGCGTTCGGCCAGCGGCGCGACCTCGGTATTGCCGACGGCGGCGTTGCGGTCGATGGTGAAGATCCAGTCGGGTTCCGCAGCCAGAGCGGCCTCCAGCGCCTCCTGCTGCCGCCGCTGTGCCTCCGCGGCCTCCGGCGTGCCCGGCTCGGGGCGGGGACCGGTTGCCTGTTCCGACGGGCCGATGACGGGCTTGATGCCGACCAGATCATAGACCGCGCCGAAGCGCGACCCCGGCGGCTGCGCGCTGAAGCCCTGTCCAGCACCGAAGAGGACAAGGCCCGTTCCCGCCCCGGCACCCAGTCCGCGCGCCTCGGCCAGCGTCGCCTCGAACGCCGCGATCCGCGTGGCCGCCGCATCCCCGGCGCCCAGCAACGCGCCCAGCTTTTCGGTGCTGGCGATCACGGTCCCGGCCAGATCCCCGCCGCCGCTGCTCATGTCGATGGTGGGCGCGATGGCGCCCATCGCCTCGAAGGCGCCGCGCGACCGGCCTCCCACGACGATCAGGTCCGGCGCGATGGTTTTCAACGCCTCGGCGTCAGGCTCGAAGACGGTACCGGCCGGGACGAAACGATCCTCGCTATAGACCGCGAGATGGTCGGGAAAGTTCGGCGCCCGGTCGGCGGATTTGGGCACCGCCACCACCAGATCGGTCTTGCCGAGCGCATTGACGATATCCAGCGTCGGCAGATCAAAGACCGCGATGCGTTGCGGCGCGGCGGGCAGGACGATCTCGCCCTGGGCATGGGTAAAGCGGATCTCATCGGCCATCGCGGGGGCGGACCCCAGGGCGATGCCGAATGCGAGCGCGAGACGGGTTGTGTTCACGGGTCTTCCTCCGGCTTCCGGCGCACCACATCCCGGTAAGTCGGGGGCTGCCGGGCATGTGATCAGGTTCTCAACTGCCTGTGGCTGATCGGTGGCTGGAGGGAAACCGGCTGCCTTGCGCCTCGCTTACGCGGCGGGGACGTTTGGCGCAATGGGACATGCGTCCAGGCGAGGCAGGGACATCCACCATTTCCACCAAATATAAAGCAACCATGACACAGCCACGGAGTCACTCCATATGTAAAGTATACTTTACAACGGAGATCATGATGCGTGGATTCCTCTCCTTTCTGATTGGACTGACTGCCTATGCTGCAATGTTGATCCTGTCACAAAGGCTGCTCGCCGGCGGCGTCGAGAGCCAGACGATGCGCATTCTGCTGTCCCTCAACCCGATGCTGTCCGCCCTGTTCATCTGTGACGCCGTGGTCCGTTGGACGAGATGCAATGTAAATTGCAGCTCAAGGCCCCGGCCATCGCCTTCGCGGGTACTGCCTTGATCACCTTCGGCTATGGTTTCCTCGAAGGGACCGGCCTGCCGCGGCTGTCGATGTTCGCCGTCTGGCCGCTCATGGGGACGATCTGGTTCATCTGCGTCATGCTGGGGCGGCTGCGTTTCAGATGAACAATCGCATTCAGGCATTGCGTCAGCAAAGGGACTGGTCGCAAGCCGATCTGGCGGCGCATCTGAAGGTCTCGCGCCAGACCGTCAACGCCATCGAGCGGGGCCGCTACGATCCCAGCCTGCCGCTCGCCTTCAGCATCGCACAGCTGTTCGGCCTGACCATCGAAGAGATCTTTCAGTCGGATCGGGGGTGAAGGCGCGCAACCCGTTTTACCCGATGGCAGCTGTCTATAAGCATCCGGTTCAGCGGCGCGGGGGCATACACAGCTTCGGCAAGCCGACATCCCCTTTGCCGACCGCTGCCGCTACCTTTCTGCCAGCCATCTCGTCGCCACGCCGGCGGCAAAAATGCCGGGCAAGGTCAGCAGCGCAATGCCGAGCGTAGCATAGCGCGCCGCATCTACCGCAAATTCCCCACCTGCCGCCATCAGCGTGCCGGCCAACGCCGAGGTGATCGAGAAGGCGATCAGCTGCGTGGTGGTGATCGCAGCCGCCGCCTTGCCGCCTTCGGCCGGGTCATGGGTGCTGCTCATCGCGGCGACACCCAGTAGCGGCCACGCAAGACCGATGCCCATGCCCGCAACGGCAAGGACCGCCGCCCAGATCAGCACCATCGCCATATCGGCACCCGCGACCTGCAACAGGCCATAGGCGATCAACCCCGCCGTCAGCAGCATGGGGCCAAGGCGGATGGCACGGCGACGGCCACGCTCACTCTCGACCGATACCACGAATAATTGCGCGATGACCCATGCCAGAGACAGGACCGCCCCCAGAAAACCGGCGATCAGCGGCGACAGACCGGCCAGTTGTTGGCCGAACAGGGGAATGAAGTTCTCGACCATCACGCCCGCGCTGAGCGCCGCGACCGTCAGGTAGATCCACTTCAGCGAGTTGCCGCGCCGATAGGTGATGTGGGGCAGGATGGTGTCCTTTGCCCGCCGCTCGATAGAGACGAACAGCCACAGCAGGACAACGCCGACCCCGATCATGGCCAGCACCGGCCAGCCCATCGGCACGATGGCGCTGAGACTGATGGCGACGGTGGCAAGGACAAGCGGAATCAGAGAGGCCACGGGAACGGGTGCGCGATGCCCCGAACCGGCCATGCCGGCGAACGACCGCTGTGCGATGGCGGCAAACAGGAGCGAAATCACCGCAAGCGCCCCGTAGGACCAGCGCCAGAGGCCAAGTTCCGCGAACAGCCCGCCAAGCGCCGGCCCGAACAGCGTTCCCAGCCCCCACATGGCCGAAACAACGCCGGTCGCCCGCGCCCAGTGCCGTTCTGGAAGGGCGGCGCGGATCACCGCGTAGCCAAGCCCGGCCAGCAGACCGCCTCCGAACCCCTGGATGACCCGCCCGACGATCAGCAGTTCCATGGTCGGGCTGGCAGCATTGGCCGCCGCGCCAAGCGTGAAGACGGTGAATGCCGCGGCATAGGCCAGCGCCGGCCCCTTCCAGTCGAGGATACGGCTGACGAACAGCGACGCCACGATGGCCGAGATGACGAAAGCCGTCGTCACCCAAGCATAATATTGCTGCCCACCGATATCCGCGACGATAGAGGGCAGCAGCGCGGCGGTGAAATAGAGGTTCATGGCGTAAAGCAGGACACCGCTCGCCATGACCAGAACGATGGCGAGATGACGGCCGGACAACAGGTCGGCCCAGCCATCGGGCATGCTTGCGAGATCGGCCGGACGGGCCGATTCAGGTGATGTCTTCATGGAAGGGTTCTCCGGGTGAAAGAAAGGATCAGGCTGCCGCGCGCCGCATGGTCAGCGACAAAGCCAGCACGGTGAGAGAGATGAGCAACACGATGCCCGGGGCAGTCGCATGGCCGTAATCGGCGTTCACCAGCGTTGTCAGGGTCGCGGCGGCCATCACCAAGGCGCCCAGCATGGCCCCCGCAGGACGTGTGGCGGCTCGGATCAGCAGCAGCCCGGCCGCCAACTCAAAGATCGCCGTGATGTAGTGAAACCAGTCGGGATAGCCCCAGGCCACATAGGCGGCAGCATTCTCTGCCGAGATGAAGGTGTTGCCGTAAGCGCCGAACAGGAAAAATGCTGCCAGCAGCCAGGCCAGGGCGGTCGATATGATGGGAAGGGTCTTGTTCATGTTGCCTCGCTGGATCGGTGACGGCCCTTGCCCTGCCCAGACAGTGGACGAGCCGTTGGATTCGATATAGATTGAGCGATCACTCTAGTTATGATCGCGGCGGGGTCAAGATAAATAGAGTGATCAATCTATGAAAGGGGCCACATGGCGCGCAAACTCGTTCCCGAACAGCACGAAGGCAAACGGCAGGAGATTCTGGCGGCGGCGCATCGCTGCTTTCTGCGCCACGGGTTGCAGGGCGCGTCGATCTCGATGATCTGCAAGGAGGCGGGGATGAGCCCCGGCCATCTCTACCACTATTTCCCCAGCAAGGACGCCATCGTCGAGCAGATGGCCGGCGACTACCTGACCACGCTGCATGCGCATTTCGGTGCCCATGGCGAGGACGAGGCAACGGCGACGGTGCTGCTCTCTGAACTGTGGAGCATGGACGGATGGGACGATCTGGCCCAATGCCGGATCACCTTTGAATTGCTCGCCGAGGCAGGGCGGAACGAAACCATCCGCAAGATCATGATCGACAACACCAGCAGCGTCCGGCGCTTGCTGTCGGAAACCTTGCGGGCGGGACAGGCGCGCGGCGATGTCGATCACACCTTCGACGCCGATCAGACCAGCGCGGTGCTGGTCTCCATCCTCTACGCCGCGCCCATGCTGCCGCTGATCGCCACCGATGTGGATTTCGGAGAAAGCCGCGACCTCATCACCACGATGATCCGCCGGTTCTTGCAGCCATCTCAATGAGAAACCGCATCCCGGCCAGATTATTGGTCTAGCAGTTCGTCGATGCGGGGACATGCGGGAAAGGATCAGAAGGCGCCTTGCCGACAGACAACCGGGTCATGATGGCCGGGAGCGTGCCTTTTCCGGTGTTCTGCCGTTTCAAATTGCAGGGCTTCGATCACACCATCCCGGGAAAACCGTTGTAAAAGCTGCGCAACCACATCTCGCGCCGTTCGGCTTCTGCCCGCGCCGAAAAGGTCGCAGACTGCCCCCCCGGCTACCAGATGTGCTTCGGCGCCATGCCTTCTGCTCGACACCCAGGCGTTGAGTCGCAACGCCGCCGCACACCTACCCGGTCAAAGATTTTGCCATACCGGGGCTGTTATCCTTGCGGCTGCGCGCGACGTCCTCGCGGAAAGAGACATCAAGCTGCCAGTGCAAGGCGCTCTCGATGGCCCAGTGGGCGCGCATGTTGGCCAGCAGGACGTCCGGCGTCGGCATCCACGACAGCGCGAAGTATCGCGTCTCCGAGCTTGTGCCCGCAGCCGTTTCTCACGTCGCCTCGACCCGACCGAAGGCCTTGAGAGTGGAGAAATCATGATGCTCTGCCAGATCCCTAGCCCCGACCACGACTGCCGTTCGGACCTCCGTCCGACCATGACCAGCATCTTTGGTGACGGCGGTGGGATGGTCAGGTTTCAGTGTGCCGAAACAAGCTCTGGCGTCAGACAGGAGCGAGTCCTGATTGGCCTTGGGCGCCAGGCACCAGTCGCCGCCGGCGTTGATCGCCGCAACCGTGCGGCGATTGCAGTGCAGCGCGCCTTTGGCGAAGATCGGCGGCGCATAGGCTTCATAGAAATACCACCACCAGAAGAGCGCGGGCGGATAATAGACCGGCACGCCGAAGAGGACGAACCAGAGCGGGCCGAGCTGGGCCTGAAACCCAAGGCTCCAGGCGACATATTGCGTCGCGCCCCAGGTGGTGACGAGGATGATGAGGAAGACGACGGTGATCTGTCCCCAGAGGATCTTGGTCGCGGACATGGCGATGGTCCTTTCCGGTTGAGGCTAGAGGCCGAGGCCGCGCTTGCGCCCGAAATCCCAATCGACGCCGCCATCGTCGCGGGCGACGCCGGAGACATGGCGGCCGATCTGCTTCTCGAGGGAGGGCGACCAGGGCACGAGTTGGAAGCCGAGGCCGTCATCGAGCATGGCAAAGCGGCCTGACGCGAGGGCAAGGCGCTGGCGATAGGTGCCGGCAACGTATTCGCCGCTTCCGGCGCGGTTGAACGGCATTCCGGTTTCCGAGGCGAGTTGCTCCCCGACCGCCCGCAGTTCCCGATTGCGCAGGGTGGCGAGCAGCCGGCGCGCGAAGACGACGCGACCGCCCTGCCGCTCGGCAAGGTTTTCACCGATGAGATGCTCGGCCCGTTCATCCAGCGCCTGACGGACTTCCGCACCGAAACCACTGTCGGAAAGCGCGATGGGCTCGCGGGCGATGGCCTGCCGGTCGAGCCAGGTCGAGCCGGTGGCGCCGACCTGTGCCCCAAGATCGAGATCGGAGCGAACGGCGAGTGCGACCCGGCGCGTGCCCTGCGCGTCCTCATAGGATCGCAACTCGACGATCGAGCCGGGCGGGCTGTCGCCGGCAGCGTCAAGATGCGGCAGCTTGATGTGGTGAGTGCGCCCGTCGACACCATCGACCACGGCATAGGCCGAGCCCTTCAACTCGTCATCAAGGCCGCGCTCGGTCAGGGCGCGGTGCATGCGCTTGATGATGTCGCCGCGCTCGCCGAGTTCGCGCAGCACCATCTCGGCCTCGGGCTTGATGAACCATTGCAAGTGCCCGATCTGACCGGCCAGCCCAAGGATTTCCAGGGTACGGACACGGCCGACCTTCAGCGCATGAACGGCATCCGGCTGCTGGCCAGCGAGCGGAGCAAGGTCGACGATGCCGGACCTGCTGGCGTCGCGGACAAGCTGCCGGTCGAGCTGGGTCCAGCGCTCGGCCTCGACCTGCCGCGCCAGGTTGCGGTGAATCTCGATATCCGTGCGCGGACCCAGTTCCTGCGTGACGAGATCCTGCGCCCGGGCGCGCATACCCTCCTTGATGTAGTCGCGGGAGATCACGAGGTCCTGGCCGTCATCCGCGCGCCCGCGCAGGATGACATGGATATGAGGGTTGTCGGTGTTCCAGTGATCGGCACCAACCCAGTCGAGTTTCGTGCCGAGGTCCCTCTCCATCTGCTCCATCAATTCGCGCGCATGATTCTTGAGGTCGGCCATCTCCACCGCGTCCTCCGGCGAGATGATGAAGCGGAAATGATGCCGGTCGCCCTCGCAGCGTTCCGCGAAAGCACGGACGTCCATGTCATCGCCCTCGGGGCCGAACATCCCTGGGTTCTCCCCGTCGCGGGTCACGCCATCGCGGCAAAGGTAGTTCAGATGCGCGCCGAGCGGAGCCGAACGCGCCGGAAACCCCCGCAAAAACAACCGCTCAACCGAAGCGCACCGTGCGCCATTTTATCTCGCCATCTTCCGGTCGTGAGTATCCGTTCGGTCTCCGCACATCGTTGAAGTGGTGCAATATCGCAGCATATCGGGTTCCTTCGTACATTGGAGGGTCTCCGATGGTTGGCAAACGTTCCTGGGAGAAGGCGCACAGTCCGTATTGGTCGATGCATGTCGAAGCCTGGCGTCAAAGCGGGCTGAGCCGTGCGGAATACTGTCGCAGCCATGGGCTGTCGAAGCGCACGTTCGACAAGTGGATGAAGCATCCGATCAGCGAGGAGGATGCGCGCAAGCATTCGGAATATCAGGCAGAATTGCGCTGCCAGGAAAGTCTTGAGGAGCGCGGGAAGCGGCTGCGGAAACGTGCGCGACTGCGCTATGCGGTGAGCACGGATTTGCGCAGACGCAGGGTCCAGGCGTTCTGGGCGATGCATGTAGAGGCGATGAACTGGAGCGGAATGGGCGTACGGGGGTACGCCGCAGCCCTACAGCTGTCGCCGACAAGCCTGCGCATCTGGCGCGACCGGCTGGAGGACGGCGAGGTGGAGATCGACTGGCGCGCGCATCTTCATCCCTCCGTCCGGCCGGTCGTTGGCGCTAGAGCGTGTTGCAGTCAATCAGCCTCATATCCTGCCGCTCTGAAGTAGTTGTAGGACTCCTCTTCCGAGAAGAGGTTGCAGACCTGTCCGACGGCATTCCATAGCTGATCGTAGGTTCGTGCGGCTGCCTTTCGGATCAGGGATTTCAGCTTGAATAACGCCATTTCGATGGGGTTAAGGTCAGGGCTATAGGGCGGCAGAAACAGAAACCAGGCGCCAATGCCGCGCAGGACGGTCAGGGGCCGGAGCGGCTGATCCTCGCGGGGCTCGCGGTGTCCTTCCTGTTCACCGCGCTGACGAACTATCTGGTGTTCTCGGGCGACCAGAGGGCCGCGCATTCGGTGCTGTTCTGGACGATGGGCGGGCTCGGCCTTGCGCGGTGGGACAATATCGGCTTCGCGGCGCTTGGCGCGGGCGGGATCGCGGGTTTTGCGCTGTGGAACCACCGGCGGCTGGACGCTTTTCTGGCGGGCGAAACCACAGCCGAAAGCCTTGGCGTGCCGGTAGCGCGCTTCCGCATGGCGGTGTTTCTGGCCGCCGCCTTCGCCACCGCGACGCTGGTCGCGCTGGCCGGTGTCATCGGTTTCGTCGGGCTGATGATCCCGCATCTGGCGCGCCGCGTGGCGGGGCCGTTGCACCTGAGGCTCACGCTCGCCTGCGCCATCTTCGGCGCGGCGTTGCTGTTGGCCAGCGACCTCCTCGCCCGCACCCTGCTGCCGCCGCAGGAACTGCCGATCGGTATCGTCACCAGTTCCATCGGCGCCTTCTTCGTCACCGTCATGCTGATGCGGAACAGACTCGGCTGAGCGCCTCACCCCTCCTCGAACCGAAAGATCGCCAAGCTGCGTTCCTGTTCGTTGACGGCCAGCCTGCGATTGATCGGGGCATGGGCCCGGGCGGCGCAGTCGGAGCGTTCGCAGAGATAGCAGTTCAGCCCGATGTCTACGGGACGGATGCGGTCGAGGTCGATACCGTCGGCATAGACAAGGCGCGGCGCATAGGCCACGTCGCAGCCGAGCCCGATGGCGAGGCGCTGCGCGGGGGCGCCATGGCTGCCGCCCGCCCGGGTCGCGGTGCGCGCGATCGAGAAATAGCTCGCGCCTTCGGGCATGCGGATGACCTGGGTGTGTATCTCGTCCGGGCGCTCGAAGGCGGCATGGATGTTCCACAGCGGGCAGGTGCCGCCGAAGCGCGAGAAGGGGAACCGGCCGGCGCTGAAGCGTTTCGAGATATTCCCGGCCCGGTCCACGCGGACGAAGAAGAAGGGGATTCCCCGCGCCTCGGGCCGTTGCAGGGTGGACATGCGATGAGCGGTCTGCTCGAAACTGGTGCCGAAGCGGTGGCTGAGCAGTTCAATGTCGTAGCGCGTGGATTCACAGGCCGAGAGGAACCGGCCATAGGGCATCAGCAGCGCGGCGGCGAAGTAATTCGCAAGGCTGACCCGCATCAGGCTGCGCGCCGCCGGATCTTCGAGCGCGGCTTCCTCCAGCAGGCTGTCGATCAGCGGCTGTTGTTCCAACTGGCTCAGAAGCACGGCGATCTGGAAGCGCCGGCTGGACTGGCGCAGCAGTTCCGACAGCAGCAATTCGCGCCGCGCCGGGTCATGGCAGCGCAGCCGGTCGCCCATCACGGGGGCAGGCAGGATGCGCACGGCGATGCCATGCGCCGAAAGTCGGGCGGTCAGGGCGATATGGGGCTCGTTCCGGTGCAGGCCCAGTTCGTCGGCCAACGCCTCTGCGGCGCGGTCCAGCGCATCCACATGGTTGCGCCGGGCGTAGAACCACGCCCGCACCGCATCGACCGGACGTGAGGTTTCGGCCAGGGCCTCGACCTTATCGCGGTCGGTCATCGGATTGTCCTCGGCCTGGGTGCGCAACAGGGCCTGGCGGTACCGGTCATGCAGGCGCACGAAGCCCGCCGCCAGCCGCGGAGAGGCTTGCAGCACCGCCTCGATTTCCGCGCGCGAGGGCGCATCGCCGATCACCGGATCCTTCAGCGCGGCCGCGAAATCGGCGGCAAGCTGGACATCGGTCGAGGGAGCCAGTTCGCGGATGTTCAGGTCATAGACCTCGGCCAGCTTCATCAGGAAACGCGCCGAGGCCGGGCGCTGGTCGGCCTCGATCAGCGTGACATAGCTGGCCGAAACCCCCAGTTCCGCCGCCATCTGTGCCTGCGTCAGCCCCAGCGACTGACGCAGCACCCGCAGCCGCTGGCCGATGATCAGTTTCTGCGGACGTGCCGTCATCCCTGCCTCCGATGTGACAATACTTACAAACACTCACCAGTTTCATGACAAGACGCACATAAAAACCCGATGTTTCAAAGCATATAATGCACATGCGGTATGACATTACTACAGTGACAATACAGCCCGATTCATCCGGAGGACGCCATGCCACTTGACCGCGACACCACCACCGCCCAGCCGCCGCTCGTCCTGCGCGACGCGCCGGGGGTGGATCATGTCCTGACCCCCGAGGCCCTGGCCTTCGTCGCCGCGTTGCAGGCGCGCTTCGGCCTGCGCCTGCATACGCTGATGGTTGCCCGCGCCCGTCGGCAGGAACGCATCGACCGGGGCGAGATGCCTGACTACCTTCCCGAGACGAAGGAGATCCGGCAGGGCATCTGGCAAGCCGCGCCCGTCCCGAAAGCCTTGGCCGATCGCCGGGTCGAGATCACCGGCCCGGTCGACCGCAAGATGATGATCAACGCGCTGAACTCGGGCGCGCGGGTCTTCATGGCCGATTTCGAGGACGCGACTTCGCCCAGCTTCGCCAATATCATCGCGGGCCACGCCAACATGCTGGACTATCGCGACGGCACGCTGGAGCATGACGATCCGAAGACCGGCAAGTCCTATCGCATCGGCGCCGATCCGGCGCTGTTGATCGTGCGCCCGCGCGGGCTGCATCTGGTCGAGGCGAATGTGCTGATCGGCGGGCAGCCGGTCTCGGCGGCGCTGTTCGATTTCGGCCTGACCATCTTCCATTGCGGCCGCGCGCTGGCGGCATCGGGGCGCGGGCCGTTCTACTACCTGCCCAAGCTGGAAAGCCACCGCGAGGCGCGGTTCTGGAATGAGGTCTTCCTGTTCGCGCAGGACAAGGTCGGCCTCGCCCCCGGCACGATCAAGGCCACCGTCCTGATCGAAACCCTGCCCGCCGCCTTCGAGATGGACGAGATCGTCTGGGAGTTGCGCGACCATATCGCCGGGCTGAACAGCGGCCGCTGGGACTATATCTTCAGCTATATCAAGACGCTGCGAAATCATGCCGCCTATGTGCTGCCGGACCGGGCCGCGGTGGGGATGGCGGATGCCTTCCTGGCCGCCTATGCGGCGCGGGTCGTCAAGGTCTGCCACCGTCGCGGCATCCATGCGATGGGCGGCATGTCGGCGGCGATCCCGGTCCGGGACGATCCGGCGGCGAACGAAGCGGCCTTCGCCCGGATCCGCACCGACAAGGAGCGCGAAGTCGGCATGGGGTTCGACGGCTGCTGGGTCGCGCATCCTGACCTGGTGCCGGTCGCCCGCGAAATCTTCGATGCCGAGATGCCCGGCCCGAACCAGATCCGCAAGCCGCGACAGGATTGGCGCATCGTTCCGGCGATGCTGCTGAAGCCGCATCAGGGGCAGGTCACCGAGGCGGGGGTGCGGCTGAACATCGAGGTCGCGATCGAATATCTTGCGAACTGGTTGCAGGGCCGGGGCGCGGTGCCGATCCACAACATGATGGAGGACGCCGCCACCGCCGAAATCAGCCGCGCGCAATTGTGGCAATGGATCCGCCACGGCGCCGAAGTCGAAACCGCCGAAGGTCCGCGCCGCCTGACTGCCGACTGGGTGGGCGCGCTGGTGCAGGAGGAGATCGGTACGATCCTTGGGGCGCCTGGGGCCGGGCGGCTTCCACCGCGGCCATTACGCCTCCGCCGCGCGGCTGGTGCTGGAGGCGGCGACGGCCGAAACCCTGCCCGATTTCATCACCGTGCCGGCCTATGACGTCCTGAACGCGCTGGACTGAGGCAGGGATGGACCCGATCCGCATCTTTTCCCCCTTTGGCGGGCCATCGCTCTGCAACCCGCCCACGTTCATTCCCAAACCGACCATGCCGAAAGGAAGACCCATGACCAACCGCAAGAATTTTTCGGAAATCCGCGCCGAGCTTTTGTCGCGCTACCCCTCGGGGGCTACGCCGGGCGGGGTGACGGTTGACGATATCGTTCAACTGAAGCTGCAAAACACCTACGACACCCATCTGGACATCGCCCGCGACATGGCGACGGTCATGCGCGCCGACATGGCCGCCTATGATGCCGATCCGTCGAAATTCACCCAGTCGCTCGGCTGCTGGTCGGGCTTCCATGCGCAGCAGATGATCAAGTCGGTCAAGCGCCTGCGCGGCACGGCCCGGGGCACCTATGTCTATCTGTCCGGCTGGATGGTGGCGGGTCTGCGCAACCGCTGGGGCCATCTGCCGGACCAGTCGATGCATGAAAAGACCGCCGTGGCCGAATTGATCAACGAGATCTATGTCTCGCTGCGGCAGGCCGACGAGGTGGCACTGAACGACCTGTTCCGCGAGCTGAAGGCCGCCGGGACCGAGGCCGAGCGCGCCGCCGTCATCGAGAAGATCGACACGTTCGAGACCCATGTCGTGCCGATCATCGCCGATATCGACGCGGGCTTCGGCAACGAACATGCCACCTATCTTCTGGCGAAGGAACTGATCAAGGCCGGCGCCTGCTGCCTTCAGATCGAGAACCAGGTCTCGGACGCCAAGCAATGCGGCCACCAGGACGGCAAGGTCACCGTCCCGCGCGAGGATTTCATCGAGAAGCTGCGCGCCTGCCGCCTGGCCTTCGAGGAGCTGGGCGTGGATCAGGGCGTGATCGTCGCGCGCACGGACAGCCTTGGCGCGGGCCTGACGCAAAAGGTGCCGGTCAGCCAGCGGCCGGGCGACCTGGCATCGCAATACATCAAATGGCTAAAGACCGAGCCGATCACCGACGCGAACCCAATGAAGGACGGCGAACTGGCGCTTTATCGTGACGGGCAGTTCGTGCGGCCCGTGCGCCTGCCGAACGGGTTGTTCCCCTTCCAGGAGGGCACCGGCCGCGCCCGAGTGGTCGAGGATTGCATCGCCAATCTGACCGAGGGCGGCGCCGACCTGCTGTGGATCGAGACCGACACCCCGAACGTGGACGAGATCGCGGGCATGGTTGCCGAAATCCGCAAGGCGGTGCCGAATGCCAAGCTGACCTACAATAACTCGCCCAGCTTTAACTGGACGCTGAACCTGCGCAAGCAGGTCCGCGCGCAATGGCTGGCCGAGGGCCGGATCGGCGCCGCCGACTACCCCGACGGCAACGAGTTGATGAAGGCCGATTATGACGCCACCGATCTGGGCCGCGAGGCGGACGAGCGCCTGCAACGCTTCCAGACCGACATCTCGGCCCGCGCGGGCGTGTTCCACAACCTGATCACGCTGCCGACCTTCCACCTGACCGCCAAGTCGGTGGACGAACTGTCGCACGGCTATTTTGGCGACCAGAAGATGCTGGCCTATGTGAAGACCGTGCAGCGCGAGGAAATCCGTCGCGGCATCAGCGCGGTCAGGCATCAGCACGAGGTGGGTTCCGATCTGGGCGACACATTTAAGGAAATGGTCGCGGGCGACCGCGCACTGAAGGCGGGCGGCCATGCCAACACCATGAACCAGTTCGCCGCCGAATAAGCCGGTCCGACCGGCTCCCTGCTGGCGTTGGTGCTATCGGTCGGATAGTGCCGTCCTGAAGGGGGCGGCGCTTTTCGTTTGCCGTAAAAGGTTGCGTGCCGCGTTAATGGCCCGGCGCGTCGTCGTCGGTGCTGGCCGGTTCACGGTCGAAAGCCGCGCGCAAGGGGCCACGCATCGCCCTAGGCCGACAGCAGGTTTTAGCAGACGTCGAAGATGGCCGGGTCGAACTCGCGGTTATGAGCGCGGCGGTGTTGATGATGTGACCGCCCCCTGACGGCATCAGCCCCGTGAGCCTGGAACACATTCTTCGCCAGATCGAGCCCGACAGTGATAATCTGCGATAAGACCGCTCTCTGGATCATCGCAGGCCCACCTTGGCACACAGATGCCGTCGGGGGGCGGTCACATCATCAAGGCCCATCGCGGCAAACCGCTATGGGCGGCGCTATCGCTATCCGGCTTTTTCAGTATGCGATCTCATCAGGATTCGAAGCGGAAGGCCATCGGCCGTATAGCGTGGAAGCTGCCGTCCTAGATCAAGGCGATCAAGCGCGCCGAGATGTCCCGATCTCCGCTCTTTCGCCCATATTCACAAGACTCTACCGGCAGGATGCGCGACAAGGCTGCCAAACCGGCCTGCATGGTATAGAAGCGGCGTATAGAAGCGGCGCGGCCTCCGGATCGTGATCCAGATGCCGGACATGGCCCAAGAAGAGAACGTCGTCTCCCGCCTCGACCTGCTGCACGACATCGGCCACCAGGACGGCAGCGGCATCGCGCACGACCGGCAGGCCTGCTGGTCCAGGAACAGGTCGCTCAATGTCTCGTCCGGTCTTCCTGCGAAATGCAGGGCATGCGGGTGCATCTTCTGCGACAGGCTATTCGCCGCATAGTAGCCGGATTTCCGAAGTTTTTCCAGCATCCTTGACCGGCGATCCAGAGAGACGGAGATCAGCGGCGGGTCGAGCGAGACCGACATGAATGCACTGGCCGTCATGCCGTGAGCCCCCTCGGGCGTGCGGGTGGTGATGACCGTGGCGCCGGTCGCGAAACTGTCGCAGCAATCGCGCAGGGCGCGCGTGTTGATGGTCTCCGGGGCGGTTGTGTCGGGCATGAGGGTTTTTCCTTCAGAAGGTGAAAATGGGTGCGGTTTCTCGATAACCTGTGCCGTATCGAGACGCCTAGTCCCTGCGATTGGGGCGAGCGCACCCGGAAAATATGCGCGGGCCCGCCCCGCGGCGCCTCGTTTGACCGGCACGCAAGACGCGAGGTAAGGCTTGCAGAGACTCCGGGCGGCAAACAGGCCATCTTTATGCGCGACTTACTCCGCCGCCAGGGAGGCCGAGAGTTCCTGCCGGATGATTTTCGCACCTGCGCTGAGGGCCTTGAGTTTTCCGCGTGCAACATCGCGCGAGAGCGGCGCCATGCCGCAATTGGTGCAGGGATACAGCTTGTCGGCATCCACGAATTGCAGCGCCTTGCGCAGGGTATCGGCCACCTCCTTCGGAGTTTCGATCGTATTGGTCGCCACGTCAATGGCCCCGACCATCACCTTCTTGCCGCGCAGAAGGTCGATCAGCTCCATCGGAACATGCGAGTTCTGGCATTCCAGCGAAACCAGACCGATATTGGACGCCTGTAGCTTTGGGAAAACCTGCTCATACTGGCGCCATTCCGACCCCAGGGTCTTCTTCCAGTCGGTATTGGCCTTGATACCATAGCCATAGCATATATGAACCGCCGTCTCGCATGTCAGGCCGTCGATCGCCCTTTCCAGCGCGGCAATGCCCCAATCGTTCACCTCATCAAAGAATACGTTGAAAGCCGGTTCGTCGAACTGAATGATATCGACGCCCACAGCCTGCAATTCGCGCGCTTCCTGATTGAGGATCGTGGCGAATTCCCAGGCGAGCTTCTCGCGGCTGCGATAATGGGCATCATAGAGAGTGTCGATCATCGTCATTGGCCCCGGCAGAGCCCATTTGATTGGCCGCGTCGTCTGTGCGCGCAGGAACTTGGCATCCTCGACGAAAACCGGCCTCTCGCGGGATACGGCGCCGACAACCGAGGGCACGCTGGCATCATAGCGATTTCGGATTCTCACGGTCTCGCGTTTCTCGAAATCGACGCCGTTCAGATGCTCGATGAAGGTCGTGACAAAATGCTGGCGGGTTTGTTCCCCGTCACTGACAATATCAATCCCCGCATGCTCTTGTTCTGCCAGCGTTACGCGAAGCGCATCCTGCTTGGCCTCGATCAACGCAGCTCCTTCGAGTTTCCAAGGTGACCAGAGTTTTTCGGGCTCAGCAAGCCACGAGGGTTTGGGAAGACTGCCAGCGGTCGAGGTGGGGAGTAATTTTGTCATGGGGGTAGAACCTTGTCTGTATGTTCAGGCTGCGTATTGCGTGGACCATGCGTCCAGAATGGTGCGATAGGGATTGATGAAATGGTCCTCGGCAAATTTTCCTTGCTGGACCGCCAGCCGACTGCGCTCTTCCCGATCATAGACGATCCGGGTCGTGGAAAAATCCTGGTGTTCCAGGCTGGGACGATAGCATTCGCCCGCCGCTGAATTGGCATTGTAAATTTCGGGCCGGTAGATTTTCTGGAACGTCTCCATCGTGGCGATCGTGCCGATCAGTTCGAGGCTGGTGTGGTCGTTGACCAGATCACCAAAGAAATAAAAGGCCAGTGGCGCCGCACTGTTCCGTGGCATGAAATAGCGGGCCTGCATGCCCATCTTCCTGAAATATTGTTCGGTCAGGGATGGCGCGTTCGGAAAATACTCCGCGCCCAGAATGGGGTGATGGTTTGCCGTCCGCCGATAAACCTTGTCATGCGAGATGCTCAGGCAGATTACCGGTAGCTTTCGGAAATGCGCCTTGTAGGTTTCAGAGCGCACAAAACTCTGGAACAGTTTGCCATGCAGATCGCCGAAATCGTCCGGAATGCTGAAACCGGCGCGATCCTTACGATGCGCGGGAAGCCGGACGCTGAAGTCGTAATCCCGCACATAGGAAGAAAAGTTGTTCCCCACGATCCCTTCGATACGCGCGCCGGTCTTTCGGTCAAGAATTGTCGTCTTCAGAATCTCGATTACCGGAAATGTATTCCCGGTGCCGTCGATATCCAGATCGACGGAAACGATGCCCAGTTCGACACCGTAGCGATCGCCTTCGGGATTGTCCCATTGCGCGAGAGCATTGAAACGGTTGTCGATCATCCGCAGCGCATTGCGCAGATTCTGCTGACGGCTCTCCCCCCGCGCCAGGTTTGCGAAATTGGTGGTCAGACGCGTTCCATTGGCGGGGGTGTAATTCTCGCCGAAACGAAGGGTCTTGATTATGAAAGTGAAATCTCTGGTCATCGCAGTCTGCCCTCCTGGCTTCCGAGGTGATTTTCGTTCGGGTGGCGCGCCAATACGGGGCGTCGGTGCGGACTATATGCCCGAACACAAACATGATAAAAAATGATATTATTTCAGTAAAATATGATAAAATGTCATGTTCGAGCGCTGAGGGCCCAGCACAACCAATTCAAATCCTGACGTTTTTCGCAAGATTGATGAATCCGCTCAGGTAGGGGGCAGGTTCGCCCGCGCGATGCCCCAGATGGATGGATTTCGTGATCCCTTCGCCAAGCCGCAAACCCTTCACTCCACGGGCCCCAAACAAAAGCCAATCGGGCGTTGCACTGACCGCGCGCCCCGAGGCCACCAGCCGCAACATCAGATCGGTTGTTTCCACCGTGCGATGCCGGCGCGGCAGGGCATGGGCCGGGACAAGAAAGCGCGTATAAATATCCAGCCTCTCGCGGGAAATGGGATAGGTGATCAGCGTCTCGCCCGCCAGATCCTCGGGCTCGGCCCGGTGCTTTTGCGCCAAGGGATGGGTTTCGGCCACGGCCAGAACCAATTCGTAATCGAAAACGGGTGTATATTGGAGCCCGGGGCGCTCTATCGGATCCGGGGTAACAAGAATATCTATTTCATGACTCAAAAGCGCGGCCAGCCCGCCGAACTGAAATGCCGTGGTCACATCCAGTTCGACATCGGGCCATTCCGCCAGAAACGGATCCACCACCCGCATCAGCCAATCCTGGCAAGGGTGGCATTCCATTCCCACCCGGATCGCGCCGCCCGCGCGCATAATCCTCAAGCACCATCGCGCCATATTCCAGTTGCGGCAGCACCCGCATCGCCAGCCCCAGCAGGTATTCTCCGGTCAGTGTCAGGCGCAGCTTGTGGCCTTCACGCTCCCACAGCTTGACGCCATGACGCTCCTCGAACCGCCGGATCGCATGGCTGACCGCTGATTGCGTCAGGTTCAGCTTGTCGGCGGCCTGGGTCAGGCTGCTCGTCCGGTCAATCTCGCGCAGAATGGCCAGAGGTTGGATATCAATCATGGGGTATGACTCCTTGTCACATAGTCTTGGTTTAGGTCCGGAATGGCGTCATGTTCAATCCCGATCGTCGCGAGGTCCCGATCGGCTATCCGGCTGCGTGCACGCTGGCGGAATATGGTGCGAATTTGGTTTCTGCTGGGTTGACGGCGAGGGGGCGGGCGAGCATGGGGAAGGCACGCTGACGCGGGCGGCGCGGCTGGCGGCGGAGGAAAACGGCTGACGATCCTTCAGCGCGGCGCGTCCCTGTGGCTTTCCTTCGTGGCCCTGTCGCTCGTCCTCAACGTGATCCGGGCCTGAACGACACGGCAGGCACGCTCTACCGTGTGAAGCACCGAGCAGGGCGCCTGTCGTCGTCCAGTCGCCATCAATAGACATCCCTGACATAGCGCTTCTGACGCGCCATCTCGCGCAGATGGGTGGTGGCCTCCTCCTCTGCCATCCCGCCATGCTCGTGGAGGATCCGGCCCAGCGTATGATCTACATCGCGCGCCATCCGCCGGGCATCGCCGCAAATGCGGATATGCGCGCCATCCGCGATCCAGCGCCAGAGTTCGGCACCGTTTTCCCACATCCGATCCTGGACGTAGACCTTCCGCGCCCCGTCGCGCGAGAAGGCCGTGTCGAGCCGGGTGAGGAGGCCATCCCGCTGCCAACACTCGATTTCCTCGCGGTAGTAGAAATCCTGCGCCGCGCTGCGTTCGCCGAAGAAGAGCCAGTTGCGGCCCCGCGCGCCGGTCGCCTGCCGGTCCTGGAGGAAGGCGCGGAAGGGCGCAATACCCGTCCCGGGGCCGATCATGACAAGCGGCAGGTCCGGGTTTCCGGGCGGGCGGAAATCGGCGGATTTCTGAATAAAGACAGGGAATTCCGCGCCCTCCGCCCTGTCGGCCAGAAAGGTGGAGGCGACGCCCTTGCGCGCCGGCCCGTGGAGCGCGTGACGGATGACCGAGACGGTGAGATCGACCCGTCCGCCGGCCAGAAGGGGGCTTGATGAAATGGAATAGAGCCGGGGCTGGAGCCGACCGAGATGGGCGATGAAATCCTGCGCCATCACTGCCGCCGGGGCGAGGCGCAGGATGTCGGCGATCTGCCGGCCGTGGAGCCAGCTTTCCAGCGCCTCGCCGGGGCAGGCCAGCCGGGCGGCAAGCTCCTCGCTGCCCGACCGCTCCACCCACCAGGCCAGGAAGGCGGGCGAGGGGCGGGCGATCTCATGGCGCGCGGAAAGCGCCTCGGCCAGCGGCCCGCCTTCCACCTCCGCGCGGGGGTCGAAGCCAAGAAGCGCGATGATCTCATCCACCAGCGCCGGACAGTTCCGGGGCCAGAGGCCGAGCGCATCGCCGGCCTCATAGGGGATCGCGTCCGCGCAGCCCTCGATGGAGAAGCGGCGCGTTTCCTTGCCGCTGCCGGGGCCGCTCAGCAACAGGTTGCCGACCAGCCGGGCCGGAAGCGGGTTCCGGCGGCTGCCCTTCGCCTGCGGCATGGGGGCGGGCACCGGGGCGGACATGGAGGCGAATACTGTGGAGGGCACGGGGGCTGCGGGGGCCGAAGCCGTTGGGGTGAGGGCCGCCGCCACGCCCTCGCACCAGGCGGCGAGGCTTTCCTCCGCATCGGGGTCGCAGTCCACACGCGGGGCGAGTGGCCGGGCGCCGAGTTCGGCCAGCCGCGCGTCGATCCGGCGGCCGAAGCCGCAGAAGCTGTCATAGCTCGGATCGCCGAAGGCCGCGACGGCATAGGAAAGGCCGTCGAGCCGGGTCATCTCCGGGGCGAGGATCGCCGCGCCGAAGGCGGTGCCGTTGTCCGGCGCCTCGCCATCGCCGAAGGTGCTGGCGAAGATCAGCACCTGCTTCTCCGCCGCAAGGTCGCCGGCCCGGAAACCGTCCATGGGCAGAAGCCTCACCGCCTGCCCCCGCGCCTTCAGCCGTTCGGCGCATTCGGCCGCGCGAGCCTCGGCATTGCCGGTCTGAGAGGCCCAGAGGATCAGGACGGACGGCCCCGCAGGGGCGGCAACGGGCGCGGGTTGCGCACGCGAGAAGAGGCCCGCCAGAAGCCCGTCCAGCAGCAGGCGCCGCTCCGGCGCGATCGGCGCCCCGGGGGGCAGCACGGGCACGGGCTGCGCGCTCTCCCCCCGCATCAGGGCGGGATCGGCCTGCAATCCGGCGACGAAGCCCTGAAGATAGCTCCGCTCCCCGGCTTCGAGGACCAGGGCCGGCGCGGGCTCCAGCCCGAGGGTTTCGGCAAGGTTGCGGATGGCGGACATGGGCGGGCTCCGGCTGTCGTCCGCGCGGGCATCCTGCATCCCGGAGGCGGGCGCGAGGGAAACGGCGCAGAACTTGAATTCGGGCTGGAGCGAGACCGGATCGACGGCATCCGAGGTCGCGGCATTGACCGCGAGCCCCTCGCCGAAGAGGTCGTTCCAGTGGAAGGGGGCGAAGCAGGTGCCGGGCTGCATCCGGTCGCTGATCCGGGCCGGCAGCCGCACCTCGCCCCGGCGCGAGCGCAGGAGGACCGGCGCGCCCTCCCGGATGCCGAGTTCCGCCGCATCCTCGGCGTTGATCTCCACGAAGGGTCCGGGGTTCAGCCTGTTCAGCGTGGCGATGCGGCCGGTCTTGGTCATCGTGTGCCACTGGTGCTGGACGCGGCCGGTGGTCAGGATCAGCGGAAACTCCGGGTCCGGCATCTCCGCCGGATCGGCATGGGGCCGGGGGTGGAAGACGGCGCGGCCGCTTTCGGTGGCGAAGCGCGGGCCATCGGCGGTCAGGTAGCGGATCGGGTTCCGGGGATCGCCGCCGGGGGCCAGCGGCCATTGCAGCGGCCGTTCCCGCAGGGCCGCGTGCGAGGCGCCGGAAATGTCGTAGCCCGTGGCGGGATTGCCGAAGCGCGAAAGCTCCGCGAAGACCTCCGCCGCGCTGGCATGGCCGAAGCCCTCGAAGCCCATGGCGCGGGCGACGCGGGCGATGATCTCCCAGTCCGCCAGCGCCTCGCCCGGCGGATCGACGGCCCGGGCCGTCAGCGTCATGTTGCGCTCCGAATTGATCATCACGCCCTCCGCCTCCGCCCAGAGGGCGCCGGGCAGCAGGATGTCGGCGTGAAGGCTGGTCTCCGTCTCCAGATAGGCATCCTGCACGATGACCAGTTCCGCCGCCTTCAGCCCGGCCAGCACGCGGTCACGGTTGGCGACGCTGGCCGCCGGATTGGTGCAGATGATCCAGCAGGCGCGGATTTCTCCCAGCGACATGGCCTCGAACATGGCGATGGTGCCGGGGCCGGCCTCGGCGCGGATCGTGCCGGAGGGGAGGCCCCAGATGCCTTCGGCAAAGGCCCGGTCGGCGGGGGAAAGCGCGCTGCGCTGGCCCGGCAGGCCCGGACCCATATAGCCCATTTCCCGCCCGCCCATGGCATTGGGCTGGCCGGTCAGGGAGAACGGGCCGCTGCCGGGTCGGCAGATCGCCCCCGTCGCCAGATGCAGGTTGCAGAGCGCGTTGGTGTTCCAGGTGCCATGGGTGGACTGGTTCAGCCCCATGGTCCACAGGCTCATCCATTTCCCGGCCTCGCCGATCATGCGGGCGGCGGCCTCGATGTCGGCCTGCGGAAGGCCGGTGATCGCCGCCACCTTCTCCGGCCCGTAATCGGCGAGGAAGGCGGGCATCGCCTCCCAGCCCTCGGTATGGGCGGCGATGAAACCCGCGTCCACATGCCCGTCGCGGTGCAGAAGATGCAGAAGCCCGTTCAGCAGGGCGAGATCCGTGCCGGGGCGGATCTGGAGGAAGAGATGCGCCTTCTCCGCCGTCGCGCTGCGCCGCGGATCCACGACGATCAGCTTCGCCCCCGCCTTCACCCGGTCCATCATCCGAAGGAAGAGGATCGGGTGGCAATCGGCCATGTTGGCCCCGATGACGAAGAAGAGATCCGTCGCCTCGAAATCCTGATACGACCCGGGCGGCGCGTCCGCGCCCAGCGAGAGCTTGTAGCCCGATCCCGCGCTCGCCATGCACAGGCGGGAATTGGATTCGATATGCCGGGTGCGGAGGTAACCCTTGGCCAGCTTGTTGGCGAGATACTGCGCCTCGATCGACATCTGGCCGGAGACATAGAGCGCGACGGCATCCGGCCCGTGGGTGTCGAGGATCCGGCGGAACTGCCCCGCCGTCTCCACGATGGCCATGTCGAGCGGTAGCGCACGGCGGCTGCCGTCCTCCCGGTTCCGCCGCCATGCGCCGGCCATCCGCCCCGGCGCATCGATGGCCTGATGCGCGGTCATGCCCTTGGTGCAGAGCCGCCCGAAATTCGCCGGATGCGCCTTGTCGCCGGAAAGCCGGACCACCTTGCCGTCCCGGACATCCATCACGATGCCGCAGCCGACCCCGCAATAGGGGCAGACGCTGCGAACCCGCGTCACTTCCCCGCCGCCGGACCGCTCAGCGGCCACCCCATCCGCCTGCTTGATCGCGCTGCCATCCATGCGAAGGCCCTCAGGCGATCCGCGCGAAGAGCGGTGCCGGGCGGTACGCCGCCGCCCGTCCCGCGGCCTGCTTGGGGCGGCGGATGAAGATGATGGCGGGGCCGCGCAACCCCGCCTGCGCCACATCCCCAGCCAGCCGCGCCAGCGTGGTGGAGAGCTGCCGTTCCCGCCCGGTGCTGGCCTCGGTGACGATCTCGATGCCCGTGGCCTCGGGCAGGCCGGCGGCGCGTAGGCTCGCGGCCACCTTCGCCAGCCGGCCCATGGCCATGTAGAGGGCGAGTGTGGTCCCCGGGCGCAGGAGCGCCCCCCAGTCGGGCGGATCGTCGCCCGGGCGGCAGGTGCCGGTGGCGATGACGAGGTGATCGGTCTCGCCCCACTCGGTCAACAGGCGGCGAAGGCTCGCGACGGCGGCGGTGACGCCGGGCACGATCTCCGCCGGGATGCCAGCGGCGCGGGCGGCGGCCAGTTCCTCGGCCGCGCGACCGAAGATGCCGGGATCGCCGGATTTCAGCCGCACCACCCGCAGGCCGCGCAGCCCCGCATCGACGATGACGCGGTTGATCCACTCCTGCGGCCAGGAATGGGCGCCGACCTCCTTGCCGACGAAGACCCGCTCGGCATCGCGGCGGGCAAGCTCCAGCACCGCCCGGTCAACCTGCCGGTCATGGAAGATCACATCGGCCTCCTGCATCCTTTGCAGCGCGCGCAGCGTCAGCAGGTCGGCCGCCCCGGGGCCGGCCCCCACCAGCGCGATGGAGCCCTGCGCCTCGCCCTCCCCGCCGCCGGAGCGGATCGCGGCGGCAAGGAGCCCGGCCTCGTCGCCGGCGGCATGGGCGGCGCGCGGCGCGCCGGAAAAGGCCCAGGACCAGAAGCCCCGCCGCCGTTCCTTCGGCAGGTTCCGCTCCACCTCCCCGCGCAGCCGACCGGCCAGCGCGGCCAGCCGGCCGAGGCCGGCCAGTTCCGGAACGAGCTCTCCGGCCAAGATCAGGATCGCGGCCTCCGTCCGCGCGATGAGGCGGATCTTGCGCGCCGCCTCCTCGCTGCCGCCGACGATGACGACATGGCGGCCCTCCATCCGCAGGAACATCGGAAATGTCTTCATCTGGCTCTCCCGACAGGGGTGGCGGGATAGCCCGCAGGTCGCGGGCCGTCCCGATGCGGCGGTTCGGCCGTTCAGGCGGCGCTTGCCCGGACGAGGCGAGAGACGTCGAGCATCACCCGTCCGGCCTCCACCCTGACGGCATGGGTGGCCACGCGGCCCTCGTCGGCGCCCTGCGCCTCGCCGGAATTCAGGTCGAACACCCAGTTGTGCAGCGGGCAGGTCACGCGGCCGCCATGCACGATCCCCTCGGAGAGCGGCCCGCCCCGATGCGGGCAGCGGTCGTCCAGCGCGAAGACCTCATCCTCCATCGTGCGGAAGATCGCGACGCAGCCTGCGCCGGTCTTGACCACCCGCGCGCCCTGGCGGGGAATGTCCTCCAGCGCGCCGATGTCGATGAACCCGCTCATTCCGCCGCCTCCAGCCCGCTGAGGTCGGCCATCGCCGCCCATTTGCCGCGCTCCTTCGCCCGGGCGTGCTCCGCCCAGGGATCCCTGCGATAGACGGATTGCGAGATCTCGAAACGCTCTACCAGCGCGCGGCGGCTGTCCATGTCATCGACCACCCGCTCCCGCACCCAGTCCAGCCCGACCTTGGCGATCCACTTGTAGGGCCGGTCGAGATATTTCGCATTCTCCCGGAAAAGCTGGACGAAGGCGATGACGACCTCGACGGCCTCATCCTCGCCCGCCACGGTCGTCAGCCGCTCGACCTCCTTCAGGTCCATCCCCGCGGCGCCCCCGACCCCGATCTGGTAGCCCGAATCGACGCAGACGATGCCCACGTCCTTGCAGGTCGCCTCGGCGCAGTTCCGGGGGCAGCCAGAGACGCCGAGCTTCACCTTGTGCGGGGTCCAGGAGCCCCAGAGCACCTTTTCCAGCCGGATGCCGAGCCCGGTGGAATCCTGTGTGCCAAAGCGGCAGAACTCCGTCCCGACGCAGGTCTTCACCGTGCGCAGGCCCTTGGAATAGGCATGGCCGGAGACGAGGCCGGCCGCGTTCAGATCCGCCCACATCGCGGGCAGATCCTCCTTCTTCACGCCCAGAAGGTCGATCCGCTGTCCGCCGGTGACCTTGACCATCGGCACCGCGAATTTCTCGGCCGCATCGGCGATGGCGCGAAGCTCCGCCGGCGTGGTGACGCCGCCCCACATGCGCGGCACGACGGAATAGGTGCCGTCCTTCTGGATATTGGCGTGGTTCCGCTCGTTCACGAAGCGGCTCTGCCGGTCGTCCCGGTATTCCAGCGGCCATTCCGCCAGCAGGTAGAAGTTCAGCGCCGGGCGGCAGGAATGGCAGCCGCCCGAGGTCTTCCAGCCCAGTTCCTGCATCACCGCCGGGATGGATTTCAGCCCCATGGATTTGATCATCCGGCGCACATCCTCATGGCTGTGGTCGGTGCATCTGCACATCGGCTGCGCGGCGGGTTTCGCGAAGCCGTCGCCCAGCGTCAGGGCCAGCAACTGCTCCACCAGCCCGGTGCAGGTGCCGCAGGAGGCCGACGCCTTGCAGGTGCCGCGCACGGCGTCGAGCGTATGCGCGCCGCTCTTGATCGTCTGCACGATCGTGCCCTTGCAGACGCCGTTGCAGCCGCAGATCTCCGCGCTGTCCGGCATGGCGGCGATGGCGGCCAGCGGATCGGCCGCGCCCGCCCCGGCGGCGGGGCCGAAGATCAGCGTCTCGCGGATCTCCGATATGTCGGTTCCGTCCTTGATCTGGTTGAAGAACCACGTCCCGTCGGCGGTATCGCCATACATCACCGCGCCGACGACACGCGGGCCTTCCAGCACGAGGCGCTTGTAGACCCCCCGGCCGGGATCGCGGAACACAATGTCCTCCCGCCCCTCGCCTTCGGCGAAATCGCCGGCGGAGAAGAGATCGACCCCGGTCACCTTCAGCTTCGTCGCCGTCTGGACGGGGCGGAAGGCGGCCGCCTCGCCCAGAAGCGTCGCCGCCGCGACCTTCGCCTGATCGTAGAGCGGCGCCACCAGCCCGAAAAGCTGGCCGCCATGTTCCACGCATTCGCCAAGCGCGAGGATGTCCGGGTCGGAGGTGAGCATGGCATCATCGACCATCACGCCGCGCCCCACCTCCAGATGCGCGTCATTGGCCAGCCGCACCTCGGGGCGGATCCCCACCGCCATCACCACCAGATCGGCGCCGTAGACGGTCCCGTCCTCCAGGGCCACGGCCTCCACCCGGTCCGTGCCGAGGATCGCCTTCGTCGCGCCCCGGCAATGCACGCGGATGCCGCGCCGCTCCAGATCCTTTTGCAGCAGATACCCGGCGGCGGGATCGAGTTGGCGCTCCATCAGATGGCCCATCAGGTGGATGACCGTCACCTCCATGCCGAGGATGGCGAGCCCCGCCGCCGCCTCCAGCCCCAGAAGCCCGCCGCCGATCACCACCGCGCGGCCGCCCCGGCCAGCGGCGGCGATCATCGCATTGGTATCGTCAAGGTCGCGGAAGGTGATCACCCCGGGCAGATCCCTGCCCGCCACCGGAATGATGAAGGGCGCCGATCCGATGGCGATCACCAGCCTGTCGTAAGCGGTTTCGCCACCGGCCGAGACCACCACCTTCCGCGCGCGGTCGATCTTCACCACCGGCTCGCCGAACCGGGTGCGGATGCCGTGGCCCGCATACCAGCCCTCGTCATGGGTGACGATCTGCTCATAGCTCTTCTCGCCCGAGAGCACCGGCGAGAGCATCAGCCGGTTGTAGTTCCCGCGCGGCTCGCCGTTGAAGAGCGTGATGTCGAACGCCCCGGGCGCCGCGTCGAGGATATGTTCCAGCATCCGGCCCGAGGCCATGCCCGCGCCGATCACCACAAGTTTCTGTATCATGATACCTACTCCGCCGCTTCGACGAAACGATGACGTTCGTAGAGGAACCGCAGCACGCCCTCGCGCGCGGCCAGGTAATCGGCATGGCCCGCGAGCGCGAGCCTGTCGCGCGGGCGGGGCAGCGGCACTTCCAGCACCTCGCCGATGGTGGCGGAGGGGCCGTTGGTCATCATCACGATGCGGTCGGCCAGCAGGACGGCTTCGTCAACATCATGGGTGATCATGATCATCGTGTTGCCGAGGCGCGCATGGATCTGCATCACCGCGTCCTGGAGATGCGCCCGGGTCAGTGCGTCCAGCGCGCCGAAAGGTTCGTCCAGCAGCAGCACCTTCGGCTCCATCGCCAGCGCCCGGGCGATGCCTACGCGCTGCTTCATGCCGCCGGAGATCTCGCCCGGGCGCTTGTCGACGGAATGGCCCATTTGCACGAGGTCGAGGTTGTGCATGATCCAGTCGTGCCGCTCCGCCTTCGACTTCGCCCCGCCGAAGACCTTCTGCACGGCGAGCTTCACATTGTCGTAGACGGTCAACCAGGGCAGCAGCGAATGGTTCTGGAACACCACCGCCCGCTCCGGCCCGGGGCTGCTCACCTCGGCACCTTCGAGGATGATGCCGCCGGAGGTGACGGGCGTCAGCCCGGCGATCATGTTCAGCAGCGTCGATTTCCCGCAGCCGGAATGGCCGATCACGGAAACGAACTGGCCCTTTTCGATCCGCAGGTTCACCTCGCGCAGAACCTCGGTCCGGCGGCTGCCGGAGGCGAAAACCTTGCCCACATTGTCGATTTTCAGATAGCTCATCCCCGCCCCCTCAGACTGCCGTGCCGCGGGAGACGACGCGCCCGATCCAGCCCACCAGCCGGTCCAGCACGAAGCCCACGAGGCCGATGTAGATCAGCGCCACGATGATGTCGGACAGGCGCGAAGAGTTCCACGCATCCCAGATGAAGAAGCCGATGCCCACGCCGCCGGTCAGCATCTCGGCCGCGACGATGGCAAGCCAGGCGAGCCCGATCCCGATGCGCAGGCCGGAGAAGATATAGGGCGCCGCCGCCGGCACCATGATCTTGCAGAAGAATTCGACCTGGTTCAGCCGCAGCACGGCGGCAACGTTTCTGTAATCCTGCGGGATGGCCCGCACGCCTGCGGCGGTGTTGATGATGATCGGCCAGATCGAGGTGATGAAGATCACGAAGATGGCCGAGGGGCGGCTGTCCATGAAGGCGGCAAGGCTGATCGGCAGCCAGGCCAGCGGCGGCACGGTGCGCAGCACCTGGAAGATCGGGTCCAGCCCCCGCATCATCCAGTCGGACTGGCCGATCACCGCGCCCATCAGCACGCCCACCACGGCGGCAAGGCCGAAGCCGTAGAACACCCGCTCCAGCGAGGTCAGCACCCGCCAGCCGAGGCCGATGTCCTGCGAGCCGTTGACGTAGAACGGATGCAGGATCAGCTCCGACGCCTCCTCCCAGACCTGAAGCGGCGTGGGCAGGGCCGAGCCGCCACCATAGAAGGCCACCTGCCAGATCAGCAGCAGCACGGCGACCACAGCCGCCGGCGGCACCACCTGCCGGGTGACGAAGCCACGAAGTGCCGCGAGCCTTTCGCGGCCCGGGCGCGGGGTTACAGGCAGCGCGGTGACGCTGGTCTCGGGGCTTGCCGGGACCCCCGGGGTTGCCTTGCGCATAGGAGTTGCTGTCATCTCGCCCTCCTCTTACGCCATGGCCTTGATCGGCAGGCTGGCCAGATAGGCCTCCGGGTTCGCCGGATCGAAGCTCTTGCCGTCGAAGAAGGTCTCCACCCCCCGGCTGTCACCGAAGCCCGCCGTGTCCAGCCCCAGAAGGCCCGCCGCCTGAAGCCAGAGGTCCGAGCGGTTGGTGTTGTCCACCAGCGCCTTCGTGTCCAGATCGGCCGGGAAATAACCCCACCGCTTGTTCTCGGTGATGAACCAGGTGTCGAGGCTCTTCCACGGATAGGAGCTTTCGCCCTTTTCGCCCCAGAAGCGCATCAGATAGGGTGTGCCCGTCTCCTCGCGCCCGTTGCCGTAGTTGATGTCGCCCTTGATGCGACCGATGATGTCCCGGGCGGGCACGTTATACCACTGCCGGCCGGAGACGATCTTCGCCATCTCCTCCTTGTTCTCCATCTGCTCGCACCAGATCTGTGCCTCCATCACCGCGGCGATGATGGCCACGGCGGCGTTCGGATTGGCATCCACCCATTCGGCGCGCATGTTCAGCACCTTCTCCGGGTGGCGCATCCACAGTTCGGAGGTGGTGGTGGCGGTGAAGCCGATCTTCTGATTGGCAAGCTGCTCGTTCCAGGGCTCGCCCACGCAAAAGGCGTCCATGTTGCCGACCTTCATGTTCGCCACCATCTGCGGCGGCGGCACGACGATCAGGTTCACGTCGGTATTGGGGTCGATCCCGCCCGCCGCCAGCCAGTAGCGCACCCAGAGGTCATGCGTGCCACCGGGGAAGGTCATCGCCACCGTGGCGGGGGTGCCGGCGGCCTTTTTCTGCGCGAAGACCTCGCGCAATGCGCCGGCATCCCGCTGCACGCCGGTGTCGGCATAGGCATTGGCGACCGATATGCCCTGACAGTTCTCGTTCAGGCTCATCAGCGTATAGGTCGGCAGCGGCACGCCGTTCTGCATCACCTTGCCGGTGGCATAGAGATGGGTCTTCGGCCGCAGGTTATGCGCGCCGTCGATCCCGCCGGAGGCGCCGCCGAGCGCCATGTTGTCGCGCAGCGCCCCCCAGCTCGCCTGTTTCTCAATCGAGACATCGGGCATACCGTGCTTGTCGAAAAAGCCCTTCTCCTTGGCGATGATGAGCGGGGCGCTGTCGGTCAGGGCGATATAGCCCAGCTTCGCGCCGGTTACCTCGGGCGCGCTGGTGGCGGCCCAGGCTCCTCCGGGCAGCAGGCTGCGCGCCGCCGCAACGGTGGCAAGCGTGCCGGCGGCGGATTTTAGCAGCGATCGGCGGGTAAAGGCGTCCTTCGTGGTGGTCATGGCCATCCTCGTGCTGGCGGCCGGACAGGAGTGTCCGCCGGCGTGCAGGAAAACAAAAAGCCGCCATCGGGCATCCCGATCATGAGGGATGCATTCGGTAGCGGCGTCACTGCCTGGAAAAAGCCCGCAGCTTCGCGGACAAGGAAAATCGGCACCCCGTTGCGCCAATCACCTGCTCAGAATAGGACCGGCGGAGATCCCGCGCCAGCCGGATGCGGAATCCGGAAAACCGAAATTCCGTGAATTGATTACAGTTTCAGCTTTTTTCTGGCGCGAGAAACGAGGGTGCCCGAAGATTTCGCACTTCCGGCACCGTAATCCATCGCCCAGAGCGTTCAAGGCAGATCGGGATCGTAGATTCGGCCGTCGAAGAAGCGATTGCGCGGCAGGGAGACAGGTCCCCGGTCGGTCTGGATTTCGAGCGGCTCGATCAGCGCGCCCTCGACCTTCGCCGAAGCGCCCGGCATCCATGCGCCGGCCGGCCCCAGCACGCGCCGGTAGAGATCGCTGCGAAACACCGCGCGCCCCGCCGCCCGCGCGGCGAGCGGTTCGAGCCCATGCCTG
This sequence comes from Paenirhodobacter sp., assembly GCF_047600745.1. Classification (GTDB taxonomy): domain Bacteria; phylum Pseudomonadota; class Alphaproteobacteria; order Rhodobacterales; family Rhodobacteraceae; genus Rhodobacter. The sequence goes on from NZ_JASGKI010000006.1 coordinate 493,198, forward strand.
CGGGCAAGACGGTCGGCGATCCATTCGCCCTGGCTGCGCCATGGGAATGGCGCGAGGCCGCCGAAATCCAGAAACCGGCCAGCCATGCGCGTTTCCCCGGCGGCGGAGATCACGAACCGCCCGGAGAGCGAACGCTCCAGCACATCGGCGCGCACGCCCACATGATGCGGCGCGGACAGAAGCTCCGCCGCCGCGATCAGGTTCGCCGGATCGGCCAGCCAGCACCCGGCCAGCCAGACCGCGCGCATGAGCCGCTCCGCAGGTTCCGGGTCGACCTCCAGCATGTCATGGCGGAAAGCGAGCACCTTTTCAGGCGCGTAGCTCCAGATCGCCGAACCGGGCAGCAGGAGTTCACCCACCCCCTGTTCCACCGCGATCGAGCCCCAGGGCTCGCCCACGCAGAAGGCGTCGATCTCCCCCGCCGCCAGTGCATCCGCCATATGGGGAGGCGGCACGGTATGGATGTCGAGCCCCGCCGGCCGGCCGCCGGCCACCGTCTCGATCCAGTAGGACAGGAGCTCCATGTGCATGGAGAAGGGAAACGGCACCCCGATCCGCAGTGCGCCCCCCGTCTCGGCCAGCAGCGCCACCGCCGCCGCGCGGGCGTCGTTGAAGGCGAAGTCGTGCCCGCGCGCCCTGAGCCGCCCGGCGAGGCTCGCGGAGACGCAGATGATCTCGCCCGAGACGGACATCACCTGCGCGGCATCGACTGCCAGCTTCACGCCGCCGAGCCCCAGCGTCATCGCGACCGGCATGGGCGAGAGCATGTGCCCGGCATCGACCCGGCCGAAGACCAGCTCATCCCGCAGCCGGGACCACGATGGCGCGCGCACGAGCTCCAGCGCCAGCCCCTCGGCTTCCGCGAAGCCCAGTTCCCGCGCCACGATCAGCGGCGCCGCATCGGTCAGCGGGATGAACCCCGCACGCATGGAAAGCAGGCTCATCGCAGCATCTCCGCCGCGAGGACCAGCGCCTGCGCCACATCGGCGATCCTGCGCTTCTGGTCCATGGCCGTGCGGCGCAGCAATGCGTAGGCTTCCTCCTCGTTGAGCCCCTTCGCGCGCATCAGTACGCCCTTCGCCCGATCAATGACCTTGCGTTCCTCCAGCGCCGCGCGCGTGGCGGCCAGTTCCTCGCGGATGCGGCGGAACATGTGGAAGCGGGCGATGGCCGCGTCGATGACCGGCCGGATCCGGTCGGCGCGCAGCCCGTCCACCACATAGGCCGAGACCCCGGCCTCGATAGCCGAGCGGGTAAGGTTGCTGTCCGAACGGTCCACGAAAATCGCGACCGGACGGTCCATCGGGCCGGAGGCCAGCGTCAGTTCCTCCAGCACATCGCGCGAGGGATCCTCGACATCAATGAGGACGAGATCGGGATTGCGTTCGGCGATCCTGTTGGCGAGGCTCGTTTCCTCGTCGATGACCATGATGTCATGGCCACCCGTCTGGCGCAGCGCATCGACGATCATCGACGCACGCTCAAGATCCTTTTCGCAGATGACGATGGAAAGGGGGGTAGCCATACCCTGTTGTCGCAGAACGCAAGCGCCGAAGGCAAGCGTATTGTTGCCTCCATCAGGATCCTTGCGCGCGGCGGTGAAGTTTCGACGCTTCAACCACGAACCCTACAGAGACCCCGATGACCAAAACCAACATGGACCTGCCCGAGCTTCTGGCCAGGCACGATCAGGGCGACTTGCCTCACGCGGCATTGCCGAGGCCGTCCTTCAACTGATCATGGAATTCGAGCGTGAAGTGATCGCTCCAGTGGAGCGATCATAGCGAAGAATGATGTCGACGGCCTGATCGGCGCCAGCGCAGCGGCGAACGCACGACGCAGGCCGCAACGCGTATGCGCTACGCCTCACATCAGATAAGGGTAGTCGACTTGGAGAGTGCGGCGGTTGCCGAAGCCCTGAAGCACTGAAAGGCCCCGTGTTGCGACCCTCGACAGACCGAGATCCCAATAATTACAAACACTTAAGAAGAGGTGCACAATGAATCGTAGTCGGCCCGCTGGCTCTACCGGCAGCTTGAGCGCGAATACGAATACCTGACTTCGGACGAGGCGGTCGACGAGAGTATCACCGCCAACGACTACACTTTCACCGAGGCCAGCCGCCGCTTCGGCTGATCCGGCTTCATGCCTCCTGGACGGTTTCCAGCCCGGCGGCTTTTGTCGCCCGGACAAACCTGCGGTCGAAGGTGACGAAACCTTCGCAATGGGCCGACCGCACGAGATGCAGGGCATCCGCGAAATCCATCCCCTTTTCCGCCAGATCGAGCGCGGCTGCGACGAGTGCCGCATCCTCCACGGTCACGGTGGGCAGGCCGCCAAAGGCTCGCAATGCCTTGGAAACATCGAGCGAGGCATAGCCATAGGCGCTACGCAACACCCATTCGGTTTCCAAGACCACGGTGACGGCCACGAAAACCGCCTGACTATCGACGATCTGGCGGGCACGCGGGGATTGCAGGGGATGATCGCCGGTCAGGTAGCGAACGACCAGATTGGTATCAATCGCGATCATGGCGGCGGCGGGCTTCGGCGAGGATACCGGCCTCCATGTCTTCCAGAGATTTCGGCTCGCCCTTGAAAGGCAGCAGGCCAAAGACCTCCTCCGGCCGTGTGGCAGAAAAAGCCGGTGCCCGTTTCAGCAAAACCCCCTCCGGGGTTTCCTCGACGATCAGCCGGGTGCCAGCATCCCAAGCCTTCCGCTGGCGGATTGCCTTCGGCAAGATGACCTGTCCCTTGGTCGAGACCGTCGTGATCGCATTGTCAACCTGGGCCATCGCTTCACACCTGAAAGTAAGACGTTGGTAAGATATCGCCGATCGGACCAATCTTCAAGCTCGGCGGCACTGTCCAGGAATGAGAGAGGCAGAGGAGAGCCGGGACGGAAGGGATTTGAGCCGGTGCGGTCGAGAGAGCGCCGCTCAGGCTCGGTCCCATTCCGCTCTCCCGAGGACTCCCCGATGAACATGATTTCCGCATCCGCGGCGGCCAAGGCTGCCGAGGCGCAACCGCGCGACCATGACGCCGAAACCGCAGCGCGCGTCTTCACTGCTGCTGCCGCATCTCGAACGCGACCAGCGTGTCGATGCCGCCGCCCTGCGCGCTGCCATGGAAGCAGCCTTCGGCGCTTCCGATGCCACCGGCGCCTGGACCTGGAAAACCGCCGATGACGCCTGCGAAGCGGCAACGGTCCTCTTCCTGCGCAAATAAGGAAAGCCACTTTTCCGCAAGGCCGGGTCTCCGGCGGCGATCCTGCCGCAGCTCAGCAAGATCGCCGGCCTGATGCCGACGCATACGCGCCGCTCCGACGAAGCCCAGACCTTCCAGCAGATGGCATGACCATTCTTGGCGCTCCCGCCGACGTGGGACAGGATCGCCAATGAGTGATCGCGGTCCGCACTCTTCTTCGGTCCGCAGCCGGAGGAGATGACATGGAAGACTACAATGCCTTTATCGGTTTGGACGTGCACAAGGACAGCATCTCGGTCGCGATTGCGGATGCCGGCCGGGATGGCGAAATCCGGATGTATGGGACAATCGCCAATATGCCCGACGCTATCGCGCGCCTGATCCGCAAGCTGGTGCAGCGACATGGGAAGATCGAGGTGACCTACGAAGCAGGTCCCTGCGGCTATGGGATTTATCGGCAACTCGCCGAAATGGGGATTGTCTGTCGGATCGTTGCACCGAGCCACACGCCAAAGCGGCCAGGTGAACGGGTGAAGAACGACACGCGTGACGCGCTGATGCTTGCGCGCTTGCTTCGTGCAGGCGAACTTACCTTTGTGTGGGTGCCTGACGCCACCCATGAGGCGATGCGCGATCTGGTTCGGGCGCGCCAGGTTGCGTCGCAGGATGTCCGGGCAGCTCGTGCACTGATCCAGATGTTTCTGCCCAAGCATGGACTGCGGTGCAAGTCGAAGGCATGGTGCCTGCGCTATCGGAAGTGGCTGACATCCCTGCCGCTTGAACATGCTGCCCAGAAGTTCGCACTACAGAGCTATATCAATCGCCTGGATCAGGCTGAGGCCCGCAAGGCCGAGATTGAGGGCCAAATGGTCGATCTGATCCCGGGCTGGACGCTCGCCCCCTTGGTCCACGCATTGCAGGTATTCAAGGGGATAGGGATGGTCATCGCCGCGACGCTCGCTGCGGAGATCGGGGACTTTTCCCGGTTTGCCAGTCCGCGCCAGTTGATGGCGTATCTCGGCCTGGTCCCCAGCGAATACTCCAGCGGCAGCAAGCAGCGACCTGGCGGCATTACGAAAGCGGGCAACAAGATCGCGAGAGTGATGCTGGTCGAGGCTGCATGGTCGTACAAATGACCTCCTAAGGTCGGCGTGCTGCTCATGCTGAAACGCGAAAACTACAGCCAAGCGCTGAAGGACATCGGGTGGAAAGCCCAGGTGCGACTGAACCAGCGCTTTCGGCGTCTCGAAGGCAAAGGAAAGCGGAGCACTGTTGCTGCGGCCGCTGTTGCCCGCGAACTGGTCGGCTTCATCTGGGCGACGGCGATCATCGTGATGCCGAGGGCTGCCTGAATCCTGCGCGTGCGAATGTTGGCAGTGGCCAGGGCATCTGACGCGGGACGAGGCAAACCGTCGGTCGAGAATTGAGATCCGGAACGGTCCGGACATCTGACAGCAGAGTGAACGAACGCCTCTGACGCTTACCATAATGGGGTTTCGATCCCCGCATCGGAGTTTGAGCAACCGCCGATTAAGTCGGATGCCCTGACCTCTGCCAACACCGCAAGGAGAACGAACATGACGAACTGCGCTCAAGCCGGGCGGCGGGAAACGCATGCCTATCCTCTTGACGAAGGGTCATCGGAATTCTCGACCCCGATCCCGCTTGCCTATCATCCCCCGTTCCGGGGCTTGCTTGACGCAAGCAAGGCGCGTGCCCGGCGCAAGCTGAAGGAGGTCTTCGACCGCGACGGCTCCGAGGTCGCGGCCGAGGGCCTGCGCCGCATCGCAGAACTCTACGCCGTCAAGGCCGATATCCGCGACATCTCTCCCGGCCAGCGCCTGTCTGCCCGTCAGGCTCGCACTGTGCCGCGGATGGCAGCCTTCGGCGAATGGCTTCAGGCGCAGCGCCGGTAAATCTCCGCCAAATCCCGGCTGGGTGAAAAGCTGACCTACATCCATAACCAATGGGACGGGCTGCAAACCTTTCTGGCCGACGGCCGTGTCGAGATCGACTCCAACAGGGTCGAGAACCAGATCCGTCCGATCGCGAGTGGCGAGTCATTGTGGCCCTCTTCTTCAAGTATCTGGAAACATTGACAGTTGGTCTCGGCTAACGATGTGACGCGGGCGCCCTTTCTGCCGGAGGGCGTTGATGACGTCATCATTCTCAAGATCCTCGGCCCGGATTTGCCACGGCGCGCCCGGAACGACCTGCGCGACAGGCAGAATCCCGTCCTGGATCATGCGTCGCACGATATGGCTGGTCACCCCGAGTTTTGCCGCGGCCTCGCGCATTGTGAGCCATGCTCCGTCCTTCTCGGTCGAGCGAAAGGCGTGGACCCTGCGGATGGAGGCCACCCGGTGCGCCGTTCAGGTCTTGTCCTGGTCGGTTCGCGCGCCCTTCCGGTTCAAGGTATCCGCGATATCGGCATCGGAAAAGCGCGTCGCCATGCTTTCCATCAGGACAAGGGCCTGTTCCGGTGTCTGACGTGTCCCGCCATCGAACCACCGATGCCCTTCCCGCCAAACCTGAACTCGCGGGGCCATTGCCCGGTGCGGAGAGGTCGCGACCGGGCCTCAACCGCCGGTCGCGTCGTCTTCCCGCACGAGGCGGAACCCCATGTTGTCGGGCGGCGCCCCGACCGAGCATCCCCCGGCTTTCGGCTCGCGGACAAAGGCCGTCAGCGCGGCGCGGTGCAGCCCCTCGGCCAGATAGATACCGCAACTGTGCCGCTCCTTGAGGATGGCGCCCTGCGCGTCCACATCCACCTGGCGCAGGCAGGTCGATGTCCATTCCCAGACCGCGCCGCCGATGTCGTGCACGCCGGTCGGGCTGCGGTTGAGCGTGCCGACCGGGCGGATGTCACGGTCGCGGGACCGGTCGCGCGCGGTTTCGGCATCGTATTCGGCAAGCCAGCGCACCGCCGGATTGGCCGGATCGTCCGCGATGCCGAGCGCATCGTCACGGAACAGCGCGCCCGCCGCCTGCGCCCATTCCTCATCCGTCGGCAGCCGCCATGTCTGGCCCGTCCCGCGCGAGAAGCCAATGCGCATAGGCATTGGCGTCAAGCCAGCTCACCCCCGTTACCGGCAGGGTGTCCCCGGGCGGTCCGCCCGGCGCCGCGCAGGCACCATCGGCGACGCACCCCATGTATTCGGCCACGCTCACCGGATAGGCCATGATCCAGACCGGCGCGGGGATCTTTACCTCGGCGCGGGGCGGATCGACCGGGCGCCCCTCGAAGCGCCAGTCGCCGTTCAGGCGGTGCGAGAAGGGCCGTGGCTCAAGACGCACCACCTCCGGCCCCGGCACCATGGGGGCGGCGGAGACCCATACCCTTGCCCCCGCCCCCGCCGCGAGCGCCAGACCGACAACCGCGGCGATACTCAGGATCCGCATGGCACCCTACCCGGCACTCACACCCCGGAGGGTGCGAGCACCTGCATCATCAGGTCGTTGTTCCACTCACCCTCGACCTTGAAATGCGCCGCCGCGCCAAGCTCGAAAGCCTCGATCAGGTTATGGTTCACATAGGCATAGACGCCGGGCTGCTCGAAAGTATACATCGCCGCCCCCGCCGTGCCGCCCGGAATGAACCAGGTTTCCTGATCGACTTCGGGCGCATTGTGGAACTTGCCCGTCGCCCAGACGAAATTGCCATGCCCGCCGATCAGGTGCGGCCGGGTATCGCGATTGGCCTGACTGTGCACGATCAGCACCGTCTCGCCGACCTTTGCCGTCATCGCGTGGTCGCCGGTCAGTGCGCCGACCTTGCCGTTGAAGACGATATGCGTCGGCGTCAGCGTCCGCATCACCTTGAGCGTGTCGTCATAGGAATCGGCGGGGCTGTCATACTTCCGGAAGGCGCCGTTTTCGTCGCGCGGCACATAGAAATCCTGCTCGCCGACATAATAGACTCGATCGTAGGTCAACGAATTGCCCTTGCCGTCCTTCAGCCCATCGCGCGGCAGCACCATGATCGCCCCGTTCATGCCCTGCACGACATGCCACGCCACCATGCCCGGAGGCGCGCAGTGGTAGACGAACACGCCCGCCTTGGTCGCCTTGAAGCGCAGGACCGTCTTTTCGCCCGGGTTGACCTGGGTCAGCGCACCACCGCCAAGCGCCCCGGTCGAGGAATGGAAGTCGATGTTGTGCATCAGGTCGTTGCTTCTCGGGGTTGATGAGCGTCAGTTCGACGTAATCCCCTTCGTGCACCACCATCAGCGGGCCGGGAACGGTACCGTTGAAGGTAAAGGCAAAGGTTTCGGTGCCCGCGTCGTCAAGGACGATCTTTTTTTCCTCGATCGTCATCTCGAATTCGACGATCTTCGGGCCGGTGGTCGCCACCTGCTCATGGGCATGCACGAAAGGCGGATCGACCAGTTCGACCTTCACCCGGGGCAGCCCCTCGGCACTCGTGGCGACCGGGGTCAGCACTTCCTTGGTCTGGGCTGCAACGGTGCGCACCTGCGTCATGGCGCCCGCGATCGCGGCACCGGCCAGAATGGTGCGGCGGGTCATGGGAACGAATGTCATGGCTTGTCTTCTCCTGGTCTGGCCCGGTCGTTGCCGGTCAGCCCCTCTCTAGCCGGAACCGGGGGCGGCATCGTTGTGCCAGCACAAATACCTGCGTAATTCCGAGTGTTATCAGCAGGAAAATCCAGGCTGTCCCATGAAAGGCCCTCCCGATGTCCGCTCCCCTCAGCCCCGCCCTGCGCCGGATTGCGTCTCAATCCCGACTGTTTGCCACCCTGCCGCCGGATCTGCGCGAGCCTTTGCTCGATTCGGCGCGGGTCAGGCAGTTCGGGCGCGGCGACCCGATCTTCCATCAGGGTGACACCGCCCTGTCGCTGCACATCGTCGCCGATGGCTGGATCAAGCTCTATCGCATCGCGCCGAGCGGGGCGGAGGCGGTGGTGGGCACGATGACCCGTGGCCAGAGCTTCGGCGAGCCGATCGCGCTGCGCCGCGCGGCCTATCCGGTCTCGGCGGAGGCCTCGACCGAGGCGCAGGTGATCGTCCTGCCCGCGGAGGCGCTGCTGTCGATGCTCAAGGCGCGGCCCGAGGCGGCGATCTCGGTCATCGCCTCGACCTTCCTGCACCTTCAGGGCCTCGTCGAGCAGATCGAGCAGCTCAAGGCCCGCTCCGGCACGCAACGGGTCGCGGAATTCCTGCTCGACCTCTGCCCCGAAGGGGCCGACGAGGCCACCGTCACCCTGCCCTATGACAAGATGCTGATCGCCGGGCGGCTGGGGATGAAGCCCGAAAGCCTGAGCCGCGCCTTTGCCCGGCTGCGCGAACACGGCGTGCGCGTGCGACAGAACAGCGCCACCATCGACTCGGTTTCGGCGCTGCGCGAGATGACGCTGGCCGATCCGGGGGACGCCTGGTCACGCTAACCCACCGCATGCAGCGCCCAGATCGCGACGAGCCACAGCCCGAGCGGCACCGCAAAGGCCGTCAGCCAGCCCGACGCCCGCGTGAGATGCAAGAACCCCTTCAGGATCGCCAGCGCCTTGAGAAAGGCGACCGCCAGCAGCGCCGCCGGCACCCCGGCCAGCGCCACCGTCGCCGCGATCAGCACCAGCAGCCACAGCCAGTTCCGTGTGAGCGCATCCATCCCCTACCCCAACAGATAAACGGGCGGCAGCAGCAGCACCCAGACCAGATCGACCATATGCCAGAACATCGCCGCCGCCTGCACGGACTCGCGCCGGGGGCGGATCGACACCAGCAGAAGCACCACCACCCCGGCGATGACATGGGCCGCATGGAACCCGGTCAGCAGATAGTAGAAGGTGAAGAACGGATGCGCCTCCATGGTAATGCCGCGCGCCGCGTCGCCCGCATATTCCATGCCCTTCACGGTCAGGAACGCCACCCCGCCAAGCGCCGCGAGCCACAGCCAGCCGCGACCGCCATCCCGTTCCGCCCGCGCCGCGAACAGCCCCGATGTCACCAGAATCGCCGTGTTCAGCGCCGCCATCCGGCCATCGAGCAGCCCCTGCGCGGCGGCAAAGCCCGCCGGATCGGTCAGCCGCACCGCCTGCATCACCGTGATCCCCGCCGCGAAAACCGCGACTTCGGAGCCGATCAGCACCCACATCAGCAATTCGCCCGGAAGATCGTCGATCCGCATCACGACACCAGATGGCGATAGATGTCGGGCAGCGCCAGCGTCAGCCGGTCCGGGTCGCGGATCACGGAAAAGCCGCCCTGCCCGAACAGGCGCGGGAACCATGCCTGACCGTCGCGGTCGATGGTGATGCCATAGACCGCATGCCCGGCGCGGCGGGCCTCGCGCACGGCCATGGCGCTGTCCTCGATGCCGTGGCGGCCCTCGTAATGGTCGAGGTCGTTGGGCTTGCCGTCGGTGATGACGAGCAGGAGCCGCCGCCCTGTCCCCTGTGCGCTCAGCCCCGCCGAGGCATGGCGGATCGCCGCGCCAAGGCGGGTATAGAATCCGGGCTTCAGCGCGGCGATCCGGGCCTCGACGGTGGCGGACATCGGTTCGTCAAACCGCTTGCAGCCGTGCAGATAGACCCGATCGCGCTTCAGCGACGAAAACCCGTCGATCGCGAACCGGTCCCCGCAGGCATCCAGCCCCCAGGCCAGCGCGGTGAGCGATTCCCGCGCGATGTCGATCACCTGCCGCCCCGTCACCATCGACTCGGTAGAGCGCGACACATCGAGCAGGATCGACACGGAAAGGTCGCGCCGCTCGGGCCGGGACTGGCGCCAGATCCGCTCGCTGCCCTGCCCCGTCGCGCGCAGGTCCGCCACCGAGCGCAGGGCGGCGTCAAGGTCGAGCTCCTCGCCATCGGGCTGCGCCGGGCACAGGACGCGTGCGGGGCGCAGCGCCTCGAACCGGCGCCGCACGGCGCGGATGCGGCGCTGCGCAGGGGCGTCAAAGGTCACGGCATGGGCCGGGTCGGGTACCACCGGCGCCGCCAGCACGCGGGTATGATCGGGCAGATAGCGCCCCGCCCGCGCCTCCCATTCGGGATAGGTAAAGCTGTCCGACAGCCGCTCCCGGTCGACATCCTCGGGCGCGAGGTCGAGATGCAGCTTGAGCCGCGTCGCGGGCGCCTTCGCGATCTGGCCCAGACCGATCTCCTCCTGATCCCGGGCGGCCTTTTTGGCGTTTTCGAGGTCGTCGTCCTCGACCCGGCGATTGAGGTTGAGGAACTGCGTCCAGGACAGCAGCGCCTCGAATTTGTAGATGATGATGCTGTCCTTGCGCGAGATCCGGTCGGTCGCGTGGCGGCGGGCCTTGCGCGCGGTGCCGTCGCCGCCTTCCTCAGGCGTGCCGCCGACGGGCGGATTCTCGACCTCGGACGGCGCCGAGAACCGCACCAGCCGCAGGTCCGGCCACATCGGCACCGGGCGGAACGGGCGATACCCGCGCGGCGCGGCCCCGATCCGCGGCGCCTCCGCGGCAAAGGGATCGGCCAGCACCTGCCGCACATGGTCCTCCACCCGCGCCTCGCTCCCCGTCAGCGGCAGCCGGGGACGCAGCGCCAGATGCGCCGCCACCAGCCCGCGCCATAGCGGCGCAAGCCCCGGCGCGGCGGCAAGCGTATCGCGCACCATCCGCCCCGCCGCCCGGATCGCGGCCATATCCGCCGCAAGCGGATCCTCGGGCAGGGTCACGGGCGCCGGCGCATGGGCCGCCATCGCCGCCAGCCACAGATAGAGCCCGGCGTTCTCCTTCCGCTGCGGAAATTCGGCCAGCGTCGCGGGCAGGCGCAGCACCTCGCCGTCGAAACTCGCCCGCGCGACCTGTTCGACCGGCATCGACAGCCGCCGCCGGAACCGCAGCCGGTGATGGCTCTCCTCCGGGGCGACGCCTTTTATTTCGACCGACGGATCCCCCCCAAGCCCCCGGAACAGCACGCCCAGACGCGGGCGGATCTCCTCCAGCGTGACCTCGGCGGCGGAAAAATCGTGCCCGCCGTCGATCCGCCCGGCCAGCCGGTGCCAGATCTTGCCGACGGTCTCTTCGGGTTCCCAGGGGATGATCTCGACCATGCTCAGCCCGCCAATGCCTGCACGAGGTCCAGCAGACCCCGCTTCACATCCGCGTCGTCGGTCAGCGGTTCGATCATCGCGACCTCCACCGCCCGGTCGAAGCCCATGCCCTGCGCGATCAGCGTGGCCGCATAGACCACGAGCCGCGTCGAGACGCCCTCTTCCAGATCCTGCCCCCGCAGCCCGCGCAGCTTGCCCGCGATCCGGATCAGCAGGCGCGCCCGGTCCTCGTCCAGCCCGCTTTCGCGGCACACGACCGGCAGTTCCTGCACCGGGGACGGGAAGGCGAATTCGACCGAGACGAACCGCTGCCGGGTCGAGGGCTTCAGCGATTTCAGGATGTTCTGGTAGCCGGGGTTATAGGAGGCCACCAGCATGAACCCCGCCCCCGCGTGCAGCTCCTCGCCGGTGCGGTCAATCGGCAGGATGCGGCGGTCGTCGGTCAGCGGGTGCAGCACCACGGCCACATCCTTGCGCGCCTCGACCACCTCGTCGAGGTAGCAGATCGCGCCCTCGCGCACCGCGCGGGTCAGCGGACCATCGACCCAGACCGTCTCGCCGCCCTTGAGCAGGTAGCGCCCGATCAGATCGGCGGCCGACAGGTCGTCATGGCACGACACGGTATGAAGCGGGCGACCGAGCCGCGCCGCCATATGCGCGACGAAGCGGGTCTTGCCGCAGCCCGTCGGTCCCTTGAGCAGGAGCGGCAGGCGGGCCTTGTAGGCGGCGGCGAAGACATCGCATTCGTCGCCCTGCGGGAGATAGAAGGGGGCGCTGCCCCCTTCGACAAAGGTTCCGTCCATCGGCTTACTCCGCGGCATGTTTCACGACCGGGCCGGGCTCGATCACCTCGCGCCGTCCGGGGATCAGCGTCGCCCCGATGAACAGGAACGCCCCGATCACCACCGCGAAACCGGACCCGAAGCGCATCCAGTAGAACAGCGCGATCTCGTCCTGCACATCCATGAAGCCCTCGCCCATGACGCGTTGCAGATGGGTCTGGAGCGTGCCCGCGAAGGTCAGCACGAAGGTCATGAACAGCATCCCCCCCGCCATCAGCCAGAACGACGACATGATCAGCACCTGGTTGTAGGGGTCGCGGCCCTTGAGGATCGGCATCGCATAGGTGAACAGCGCGAGGTTGACGCAGACATAGGCGCCGAAGAACGCAAGGTGCCCGTGCGCGGCGGTGATCTGCGTGCCGTGGGTATAGTAGTTCACCCCGTGCAGCGTATGCAGGAAGCCCCAGACCCCCGCGCCGAAGAACGCCAGCACCGCACAGCCGAGCGACCACAGCAGCGCCGCCTTGTTCGGATGGTCGCGGCGGCCCTTCCACACCATGATGAAGGCAAAGGCCATCATCCCGAAGAACGGCACGATCTCGAAGGACGAGAACAGCGACCCGATCCATTGCCAGTATGCGGGCATGCCGATCCAGTAATAGTGGTGCCCGGTGCCGAGGATCCCCGAAAACAGCGCCGTGGCGACGATGACATAAAGCCACTTTTCGACCACCTCGCGGTCCACCCCCGTCAGCTTCAGCATCAGGAAGCCGAGGATCGACGCCATGATCAGTTCCCACACGCCCTCAACCCAGAGGTGAACCACGTTCCACCAGTATTGCTTGTCGAGCGCGAGGTTCGGCGGGTTGTAGAAGGCGAACAGGAACAGCAGCGCAAGGCCCCACAGCCCGACCAGCAGGATCGTGGAGATCACCGTCTTGCGCCCCTTCAGCAGCGTCATCGTGACATTGTAAAGGAAGATCAGCGCGGCGACGACGATGCCCACCTTGACCCATGTCGGCTGTTCAAGGAATTCGCGCCCCTGCTTGCCAAGCAGGAAGTTGCCCTCGAACAGGTTGAACAGATAGGTCAGCACCGCCCCCGCCGTGCCCGCGACGAGGATCGCAAGCTGCACATAGGCGAGGAGCGGCGAATGGATCTCGCGCTCCGCTTCCTCGGGCAGCAGGAAATAGGCCGCGCCGAAGAAGCCGGTCAGCAGCCACACGATCAGCGCATTGGTATGCAGCATCCGGCCGATGTTGAAGGGCAGGATCTCGGACAGGAAGTTCGGGTTGACGTAGATGTAGCCAAGCACCAGCCCCATCGTCACCTGCACCGCGAACAGCGCGAGCGCGACGTAGATATAGGCCAGCGCGATCTTCTGTGTGTGGTATTTCATCTCTCTCTCCTCAACCGGCGTCGTTCGGCGGCCAGTTCTGGGTGTCGATCGTGCCGGTCCAGAGCAGGAAATCCGTCAGTTCCCGGATCTCGTCGTCGGTCAGGTGGAACTGCGGCATCTGGCGGCGCCCCGGGATCCCCGAAGGCTGCGAACTCCATCCAGTTCTTCAGCGTCTCGAAGGCCAGTTCCGGATCCTCTTCCGCGCCCCAGCGTTTCATCACATTGCCCAGTTCGGGCGCGAAATAGGCGCCCTCGCCAAGAATGGTGTGGCAGTTGATGCAGCCTTTCTTTTCCCAGATGTGCTTGCCGGCGGCGACGCTGGCCGTCAGCGTTTCGGCGTTGGTCGAGCGGTTGACGATGTAAAGGTGGCTGTGCGTGAACAGCGCCACGAATATGGCGATGAAGAACAGGGACCCACCGTAGAAGATGTTTCGGGCCATGCTCTTCGTCAGGACTTCGCGCATGGCGAGATTCTCCCGGAGCGGTTTCGATCTCCTCCGGCATGCGCCAATCCGCGCGCCCGGGTCTTAACGAAAGTCAAGGCGGCGCGGGAAAGCCCGGTTCATGGTGGCACGCAACGAAAGGAGGCCGCCATGGACGCGCGTTGGCCGGTCTGGAAACTCGCCGTTCTGCTCTATGTCTTCGCGGCGGGGGCGGTGGCCATCAATCTGTTCATGCTCGGGCTGCTGTCGCAGGCGGTGGGGTTCACGGCCCTTTCGCCGCAGGCGGCGGTGGCCGCCTCCGTCCCGCTCGGCCTTCCCGCCGCATGGGCCGCGGGCCTGTGGGTCCGGCACCTGCTGGACGAGGGACAGGATTGACCCCGCCCGACGCGCTTTTCCGGGGTCACGCAGCGCAGGAACGATTCCGCCCGGGAACCCCTTCGGCGAGGATCCACAACCCCCTGCGCGGGAGCACGACCGGGCAAACCTGCACAGGCAGGCGCCGAAACGTTTGAACATATCGGCGGCGGCGGTGCATAAGCGCGGGCCGGGCGCCGGATCGAAGAGGCACTGAACACCATGCGCATTCGCATCACAACCGGATCCATCGGGCTGATCGCCGCCGCGGCCATCGCGGCGGCGGCGGGGTGGTTCCTGACCGGTCAGCCGCAGCCGGTGACGAACGGCTATGCCGCCACCATCGGCAAGGGCGGCTACAGGCTTACCACCACCGCAGGGGCACCCTTCACGGCGGCGACACTGCGCGGGGCGCCCTCGGTCGTGTTCTTCGGCTATACCTATTGCCCCGATGTCTGCCCGACCACGCTTGGCGACATCACGCAATGGCAAGAGGCGCTCGGCCCGCGCGCGGGCGATCTGGGGATCTATTTCATCACCGTCGATCCGGAGCGCGACACCCTCGACATGCTGGCCGATTACCTGTCCTGGTCCGAGGGCATCACCGGCGTGGCGGGGGACCGCGCCGAGACGGACAAGGCGATGGAGTCCTTTGCGATCTATGCCCGCCGTATCGGCGACGGGCCGGATTACACGGTGGATCACACCGCCTATGTCATGCTGTTCGACCGCAGCGGCGATTTCGTCGGAACGATCGGCTATCAGGAGCCGGAGGAGCAGGCGTTGCCAAAGCTCATCCGGCTGCTGGACTGATCCCCGGCGGGGATCGAACGGCGGCGGGCGGGGGGCCCGCCCGCATCGGAACCGCGCGGCTCACTTGACCTGTTCGAAATCCGTGTTCATCCGCCCCTGCGCCTTCTTCGGCAGCTTCACCGCCTTGGCGGCCTCAAGGTTCGCCGGCGCATCGCCGACCTGTATCAGCCCGACCATCCCCATCGAGAAATGCGGCGAGCATTTGATGCCGTAAACGCCGGGCTCCGTCACCGTCAGGTCGTAGGGCTTGTTGATCTCGCCCTTGAAGGGCGCCACCCCTTCGGGCAGCATCTTGTCGATCGACTGCACGTCATGGCTTTTGTCCGTCGGCACGAAGTGGATCACGTCGCCCGGTTCCGCGCGCACGAAGGACGGCTCGAACACCATCGTCCCGGCGGCGCCCTTGTTGAGCATCTTCACCTCATGTTCCGCCGCGAAAGCGGTTGCCGCGAGTCCGATATTCAGGGCCATGGCCGCCAGCAGGCCGTTTCCAAATTGCATCTTCGATCTCCGAGATTCCATACCGCCGCAGCGTAGCAAAGGCGGTGAAGCGGAACTTTGCGCCACGACAAACAGCGGCGAGATCAGATCTCGGGATCGGCCAGACGCGCCAGCGCCGCGCGATCGACAACCGTCAGCCGTTGCCGCCCGCCCGCGACCCAGCCCCGCCCCTCCCAGGCCGACAGGATGCGCGAGGCGGTGTGCAGGGTGGTGCCCGAAAGCTGCGCGACATCCTGTCGGCTGATCGGAAAGTCGAGCCGGATGCCCTCCGCCTCGACCCGCCCCGCCCTGTCGGCAAGGCGCAGGACGGTATGGGCGATGCGGCGCTCGACCTCTTCGGTGGACAGCTCGCGCAGGCGGGTATGGGCCTCGTCGAGCCGCTTGCCCAGCGTGCGCAGCGCGCTTGCCGCCACCGGCGGGCTGGCCTCGACCACCGCCGGCCAGTCCTCCATCGGCCAGCCGGTCACCGTACTGTCGACCACCGCCCGCGCCGTGCCCGGATAGTCGGGCCGGTTCAGCGCGCGGGCAAAGCCGAACAGATCGCCCGGATGCACGATCCGCACCATCACCTGCTGCCCGTCCGGCGTGACCTGCGACACCTTCAGCCGCCCGCGCAGCAGCAGGTAGAACCGTTCGGCGGGCGCGCCCTGATCGAACACGGTCTCGCCGCGCGCCACATCGCGCAGCGTCGCGTTCAGCAAGACGCGCGCCATGCCTTCGCCGTCGAGGCCGCGAAACAGCGGCAGGTTGCTCAGCAGGCTCCGGTCGATGGACAAGGGGCAAGGTTCCAGATCAGCGTTTCCCCCACTAAACGCAGCCGGTGCCGGGCAACGTTGCTCCAGCGCAACGTTGCCCCCCGTTTGGCCGGGCACCGATCCGGGCGTGCATCCCACGTTGTCATCCCGGGGCGCGATGCCTGCGGTCTGGTCACATCTGCCGACGGTCAGAACCCCGCGGTCGGGTCGCGCCGCGGCACATAGAATAGCGGCCGTCTCCTTACCCCGGACGATGAGGCGGACATGGAACAGCGGCCTGCCTCGCTGTCGAAACCCGGGACCGGAATATTCGACCAGAACCTCGTGTTCGCGGGCATAAGCGCGATGTCGCCGCACAAGCGCCCTCAACGGTGTCTTGAGCATGGCAGCCTACGGACGATCGCGACGATGTTAAGCTAACTATAACGCCCCATGTTGCGACACGCATCGAAACATTCGGTTGCAAGCATTGATAGGACCGTCGGCATGCAAACCGAAACTCCTGCCGAAGTTTTGATTTCAACCCGCCCGAGCGTATCCCTCAAACGCTGGCGATGCTTTGCCGTCCTCGACGCTCAAATCGACACCTCCGCTGTCAATCTCGCGATGCGCCCGATCGGCGCGAACCTCAATGTTGGGATCGGCGTGCTGCAATGGATCGTGGGCAGCTATAACCTTGTCCATGCGGTCCTGTTGCTTACGGGTGGCCTGCTTGCCGATCTCTCCGGCCGACGACGCATCTTCCCGGTCGCGTCGTTGTTATATGCGGTAGACCGATCGCTTCCGTGCTGATTATCAGAAGAGCCCTCGCGGGACTCGGCGCAACTGCACTCGGTGGCCTTACCTTTTCCGCCATCCGATCCCGCGATGCGCCGGCGCTTGCGGTGTGGCCTTCCTCATTGCCGTTTTGATGCTTGTCTTGTTTATTCGTGTGGAAGCAAGCAAAGGAACAGACGCATTGGTGCCACTCAACATATCTCGATCTCGTATATTCTGCGGAACGGCAACATCTATAGCAGGCATGACTTTCGGCATGTGTGGTGTGCTTTTCCTGTTTCCGCTGTCGTGGCTGAGCGCAAGCCGGTTCAGTGCCTTGGGCGCTAACACTGCCCTGATACCGATGGCGTTGGTGTTCGTCACCATTTACCCGTTTCCAGCGCGTTGACCGGTCGATATGGTGCACACGTCATGGCCACCAGGAGTTTCGCCATCATTGGCGCCGGGCTTATATTGATCGGCGTCGGTTCAGATCACGCCAAGATTATCGCTTCCAAAATCAGATTGATTTTGACCGGTTTTGGAGTGGGCTTTACAATCGGACCGCTGATGAGCGCCGCCACCGCAACACGATCGGGAACAGCCATGCCCTAACCAACGTCGCGCGCATATTGGGAGCAATGGTTGGGGTCGCCGTCCCCGGCACCGTTTTTGCAATAACCCATGGCATCGTTACCGGCTTGCAGGTAGCGATGTTCTTGGGCAAGCTGATCCAGATCGCGTGCGCAGTTATCGCATAGCGCTCAATTCAACCAACATGCGCAATGTAGGACCGATCCTGTTGCGAAAATCCCGAAACATGCGACAATCTATTGTAACGACGATTTCACGATGACCGCGCATCTCTGATCCTTCCCAGATTTCTGCATATCGGTGACATATTTTTCCAGTGCCTCGCTGTTATGCACGAAGACTCATTCGGCTTATACCATGCGCTGATATCGTCCCGGATCATCCCCATGGATCATGGCGCGGCCGGCGTTGACGCGATTGCGTGCCACAACCAGGCCGATAACATGGCTACCGATCGCGCAAGACAGGACGCGCGGAAAGAGCATCATCTAGGATATGCCAACGAATACATCGGCAAGGCCGACCATCCACATGCGGAAATACTATTCATTCCAACTATGGGCGCTGTTTCTATGCGCAGAAAGTTGATTAGAAAGATTTCGAATGACGCGCTCAAGGACGTTCTCATAATACTGCGAAATACGTCCGCGAACGCATCAGGGGCAGAAGAACAACAAATCAGAGGCACTCCTTCGGCAACAGAATTTATCCGCTACCAGGAATACCACCACACCGCATCCACAGAGCGCAAATCCCAGCGACCAAGATGGTGATAGGCTTTCGGTGCCGGTAGAGGCCCCATCCAGAGAATGCATCTCCGTATGAATTCCATGGCGCGTTTATCGAGGTTGGAGAGATATTCCTTATGCTGGAAGGCATCCAGATCCTGTCCGATGGACTGCTAGTTTTGTCTCCATCAATTCCGTCGAAGGGACGATTTCAAGATCTTCCTTATCAGGATGCAGCAGGTCTGATGGAACCAATCCTCCGGTCTTTTTTGCCAAAAAATCTTCTACGGAGAAGGCCTATTCTTCCCGCGATCTGGCCGACGAAATGGCCTCTTCAATGTGCAAAGAAGACAGAGGAAATCGTCGTCGTGTGTTCTCTACGGAGCGGATTTGCGCCCGGAAACGGATTCTCCCACCGCGTTCCGATGCCCCGTTGCAGGGTGTGTTTTCGGCATCGAAACTGGGCAAACGCCTCGCTTCCACCGCCCGGAAAGCGCGCAAAAATGCCCTTCATCATGCCTCGTCGCTCTCGGCCAGCCGTGCCTTTGACCGCTTGATCGTACCGCGCCAGAAGACCGTTTTCAGACGAATATCCACGGCCCTTTCCTCGATCCCGATCAGATCCTTTTCCCGGATCAGCCGATGGCATTCCGAACAGAGATCCTTCGCCTCTCGCAGAAGCTCTGCCAGTATGTTTTCTTCTGTGTTTACAATTTGATGTGCGATCTCCACCTGGTTCTCGCGTTGCGGTGTAGAACGTCCTGTCAGATCCATGCTTCCCCCGGATTCCGCCTCATGGCGCGTGAGCGCCAGCGACCATTTTTGCGACCATTTTTTGACGCTCGCCGCACAACGCGAACGGACCTTCCAGGTGGGTTATTCAAGCGAAAAAGCCGTGGAAAGCTACGTCTTTCAATGTAGAGAACATATGGTGAAAATCGAGGGGGCCAAACCCTGTCCTCTGGTTAGTGCTTGAACCCCCGAAAAAACGCTTAAGTTGGACCCCCCCTGGCAAACCCAACATGTAGAGGCGTTTGACCCCCCCTGTTTTGACACAAAGGCGTTTGACACCCCCCGGATTTCGCTTTGCTTTTCGCCGATTTTCGGTAGGGTCAGACCCGGCACGATCAACGGCCCGAAAACGCCACCTCCAAACCCGGCCAGGACGGCGAGCTGTCAGCCGGAAGGCGCCTCCGCCGGGCACCCCCCACGGCCGCATGAGCTGCGGAGAACGCCGCTCATGCGCCACCTTTGTTGCGCGCCACCCCTCCCTAAAACCGAAGTGGGTACTCTGCGGCCCGCTCCGTGGCTCCGGCGACATGTTTCAGGTGGGACCGAGCCGTTACTCCGCCGTCCGAGGGTGAATGTAGGTCTTCCACATCGATGTGGGTGACGACGCAGAGGGCGACTAGGGCGAGGTCGCGAACCCTCTAGGCCATCGCTCGCGGCTGGCGCCAGCATCGGAGCACACGGCATCCGATCACCTACCCCCGGAAGCGCCCCGCCTCTCGGCGCAAGCTCACCACCCAGGATCAAGTGGCAAAGTGTGGCACTTTGCCATACTTTACGGAAAAGCCTGACGACAATCCAGATTTATCCAAAAAGTTTATTCCAGATAGCACCGGTCAATGACGACGTTCTGAAAAGCTTCACGAGAAATCAAACGCCTGGTAATTACGTGAAAATATATCTCCTATGGATCTGATACACAACAGGCGACAATTCACAAATGAAAAACACCGAGGAACCAATGATCGCTCCCTTCTATTCTCCGAAAGGCGGCGCCGGGAAAACCAGTGGTGTCCTGACGTTCTCGATATCCGTCGCAGCTCATAATGTAGACGCAGAAAAATAACCACGATGATCGAACATTTATTTTATGTACAAAACCCATTACAACGGCCACGTCTGTGTGTT
Source organism: Paenirhodobacter sp. (assembly GCF_047600745.1). Taxonomy (GTDB): domain Bacteria; phylum Pseudomonadota; class Alphaproteobacteria; order Rhodobacterales; family Rhodobacteraceae; genus Rhodobacter. The sequence continues at coordinate 513,484 of NZ_JASGKI010000006.1, forward strand.
GATTTACTTAAAGAAGATCAGAATCGGAGGAAGCGATGAGAGACGTGATCACTACTTTTTTGCTCTCCGTCATAGCTATTCTGATCGTGTATGGATCTTTCGCTGCGAATATAGATGTCATCGACGGATTTGCCCCCGGACAGACGTTGGTCATGATTTTGGGGTCAATCAAACCCGGAGACGACGATCGTTTCACCGGATGACCGAGAGTGCGGAGCGGGTATCCCCCGGAGGTGACGTGGACGCCGGAATTTCTATCGGTGCGCAGATCGCGATCAGGGGATTCACGAATCTGGTTCTGGATGGAGAGGGTTGTCATTCTATCTGTGCGGTTATCTGGGTTTCGGGCGTGCGCCGTTACATGTCCCCGGATGCGGATATTAGAGTTCACGCCGCTTATTGGGTTGAGGATTCAAAAGAATCAGGTGTCGCAAATGCTAGAATCGGCGCGTATCTTAATGAGCTTGGTCTGAGCAGGGTCGCTATCGAGTATTTCACGACAGCAAGACCAGGGGAGGAACTCCTTCCGGTCACACCGGAGATCGCTCAGGCGTGGACATTGACGTTTGCATTCAGGACGGTGAGCGGGTTATCACGCCCCGCAGACAGGCCGACCCCAAGGCGCATCGCCAGACAGGTGACTGATCTTGCCGTTCTTGCAAACAATTGCGTTGAGCTTCTGAGGGGAACCAAGGGGGAATGGCACGAGCAAGCAGAAAAGACCTTCCGAGAAGGCCATGATTTCTTCGGTGGTGAGACATTCATTCCATTTCTTCCGGAGTTTCTCGAAATCAGCAAGGCCGGAATGCAGCGTGACGGGACTGTCCGTTGGTGCCTTTCGGCAGAGGCTGCGTCAAGAAAGGACGGCATTGAGACCGGAGTCACTGGCCCCGGCTTTGACTGCGGCACGGCAGGAACCCCGACTGAGGTTGCGATTTGTGGTTCTCAAGACTTGTAGGCGATGGGACGAGTGGTTGCGAACCTCTTTTATTTTCCGACGCACGGCTGACAGCGCCAAGAAAACCGCCTTTCTGGACAATCAGCGGACCCGTAACGCCTGTAGCGGCGACCAGACTTGCCTCGTGGAGCGATATACGCCGCGACTTTTCGATTTGGGTTTTTAATCATCCGGGAAAGGCGGGCACATGCTTCCACATCAAAAGAGGATTAGGCCGCGCAGCACGCAACGGCCGTCAACGCGTGGCCTGCCTCATGACTTTGGAAGGAACGGTCGCAGCCGTTCCATCTGTTCATCGGTCAGCCAGAAAACCTCGCCCATGATCCCTTTCCAGATCGGGAGGGTGAATCAGGGAAACCGCCTGCGTTTGAGTGGATTTACAGGCTGTTCGCCCTGGGCGGTCTCTGGTCAGTCACCGCCCCCTACTCGCGCACCGGCCTGCCGATCAATTCCGAGCGCGGCATGACGCTGCGCCAAAAGGCCGTCACCAGAGATGCGACCGATCCGCTAGTTCAAGGTCGCCGCCGTCGCGCCGGAAGCGCCCCCCTCAGAAACGGCCCCTGCCATGCCTCAGCCCGTCGACACATTTGCCCGGCTTCCTGGCCTGCCGATGCAGGCGCCGCCCGCCTTCAGCCCGGCGCAGACGGCTTATCTGGCGGGCTGCGCCACCGCCCTGCGCGACGTCAGCATCTGTCCGGCCCGGCTGCGGGCCGGAGGCGGCGCAGCTCCGGCCAGTAATCCGCGAGCCACAGCACGAAGCCCAGGGCCCAGAGCGCCGCGGCAAGGAGATATGGCGGGCCGGGTGGCCAGGGCGTCCACCCCATTTCCGGCAGAGCGCGCAGCAGCACACCCGCGCCCACACAGGCGAAGGCCGCCTTCGTCGCCACATGCAGCCCCAGATCCTGCCCGGTATGGAACCGCCCGGCGATGGCAAAGACGGCGAGGATCCCGAGGCCAAGCCCTCCCATCAGCGCGATATGCAGCGCCGGGGTCTCGGCCCAGGGGGCGCCGAGCCGCGATGCCCCGAACGCAAGCAGCCCCACCCCCGCGAAGCCCGCCGAGGCCATCAGCACGACGATCTCCGCCCGCAGCGCCGCCCGCCCGATGAACCCTTCGGCGATCCGGTCCATGAAGGCCGCGCCCGCCGCGATCCACAGAAACCCGCTCACCGCAGGCGACAGCCCCGCGATTTCGCCCGCCAGCGCCACGGCGACAAGGCCCGCGGCCAGGTTCACCCGGCCCGGATGCGGACGGAAGGGCGTGCTTTCGCCGGTCGGATCGAGGATCACATTCGTCACCTGCACCGTCACCCGCGCCAGCACCAGCCCGAGCAGGCCGAGATACACCAGCCCCGCCACCCGCAGCCAGAAGGCCGCCGCCTCCGCCGCGCCAAGGGCCATCGCCCATCGCGCCGCCGCGCAGGCCAGCGTCAGCCCCCCGACCCAGACCGCAAAGGTGAGGATGCGGGTCGTGCGCCGCTGCCACGACACCCGCAGCAGATAGACAAGCAGCCCCGCAAGCCACGCCAGATCGCACAGCCCCGCCGGGGCCGCGAGCGCATCCGCCCCAAGCAGCCCCGCCACCCGCGCCGCGCCCCACAGCGCCACAAGCCCCCACAACGCCCGCCCCCGCAGCCGGGGCGTATCGGTCCATTCCGGCACGGCGGTCGTCAGGAAGCCGATCAGCGCCGCCCCCCAGGCGCCGAAAATCATCTCATTCGCATGCCAGACACCGGGCGGCAGATCGCGCGCGAAGGGCAGATCGAGGCCCCACACCCCGGCCCAGAGCAGCGGCCAGAGCGCCGCGTACAGCGCCGCCAGCGGGAAGAACAGCCGGAACCCCTCGTCCGACAGGGTGCGGTGCAGGGTCATGGCCGGGCGCGCTCGTCTATGTCATGGATATGGGCGAAAAGGGGGTCGGTGCGCAGCAGATCCTGCCGCAGGGCGAAGACCTCGGCATCGTCGCGCCCGCCCGGCACGCCGGGCAGCACGCGGGTGCCCGCGATCCCCCGGCCCTGCGCATCGAGGACGAGGATGCGGTGGCTGATCCGGATCGCCTCCATCAGGTCATGCGTGATGAACAGCGCGGCAAAGCGCGCCGCCCCCGCCGCCGCGATCACCAGATCCTGCATCCGCCGCTTGAGCGCGACATCGAGCGCGGTGAAAGGCTCGTCGAAATAGAGGAAATCCGGCTCGGCGATCAGCGCCCGGGCAATCGCGGCGCGCTGGCGCATGCCGCCCGAAAGCTCGACCGGATAGCGGTCCAGATCCTCGGGCATCAGCCCGGCACGCTGCGCCGCCGCCTCGATCCGGGCGCGGGGCGCACGGCGGAGCGGAAAGCCGATGTTGCGCGCAACCGTCGCCCAGGGCATCAGGCGCGGCTCCTGAAACACCATCGCGTGGCGGCGGTAGCGGCGCAGGACGCGGCCCTCGGATGGTTCGATCAAACCGGCGGCGATATGGGCGATGGTCGATTTCCCCGACCCGGACGGGCCGACCAGCGCCACCACCTCGCCCGCGCCGATGGTCAGCCCGATCCCCGAAAGCACGGAGCGCCCGAAATAGCTGTGCCCGATGCGGTGCAGCTCCAGCAGCGTCATCGTTTCACACCCCAGGGCGCGGCGGCGACACGCCAGCGTTCGAGTTCCGCCTGCACCGGGCGGATCAGCAGATATTCCACCACGATCAGCGCCGCCACCGCGAGGCAGACCCAGGCGAGCGCGCCCGCCACATCGAGCATCGCGCGCGAACGCGCAAGCGCCCCGCCGACGCCGCCCGCATTGGCCAGCAACTCCGCCATCACCGCGACCTTGAACGACGACCCGAGCGCGAGCACCAGCGCAGGCAGCAGATGCGCCGCGATCTGCCGCCCGGCAAGAAACGCCCGCCGCACAGGCCCCGCGCCGAAGACCTCGGCCATCTGGTCGAGCCCGCGGTCGCGCGTCACCACGCCCTCGACCGCGCCCGAGAACACCACCGGCAGGGTGGAAACGACGATCGTCGCCGCGACCGTGGCGGCGGAGGAGCCGAACCACAGCATCGCCAGCACGATCCAGGCGATCGGCGGCACGCCGAGCAGCACCGTCAGCACCGGCCGCGCAAGGCGCAGCGTCGCGGGCGAATAGCCCGCCGCCACCCCCGCCGCCGTGCCGATCACCGCGCAGGCCGCAAAGCCCGCCAGCGCGCGCAGCACGGTGAGCCACAGCACCGCCCGCGCCGCCCCGTCCGCCAGCAGGCCCCGCGCCGCATCGAGCGTGGCGAGCGGCGCGGGCAGGATGAATTCGCCGTAAGCCTCGAACCCCGCCTGCCACAGCGCCCCGAAAAGCGCGAGCCCCGCAAGCCCCGCCCAGCCGGACCAGAGAAACCGCCCGATCCGCCCGGCCCGGTCCTGCACCGCGCGCCAAAGCCGGTCAGAGGACATAGAACCCGTCATCCGGCAACCTGCCCCCGATCAGCGCCGGGTCCGTTTCCGCCATCAGCGACAGCATCGGTTCGATATCCGCCCGCGCCTGCCGCGCCGGGCGCGCGACGAGCCGCGAATGCGGGATCGAGGCGGCAATCACCGGCGCGGGGAAATCGAGCGTGGCGGCGGCCTCTTTCGCCGCCCGGCCCGGATCGGCCAGCACCCCGGCCACCGCCCGTTCCAGCGCGGACTGGATCGGGGCGAGAAGGTCGCCGTGATCGCGCGCGAAAGCGTCGCTCACCGCAAGCCCGGCCTGCGGCAGCGCCCCGCGCCCCGAAACCGCCGCCCAGGCGTCCTGAATATCGACAGACCGCACGAAGCTCTTGAACGACAGCTTGCCGCGGATCCCGACCGCGCTCGCCGCAGGTTCCGAAAGCAGCGCCGCATCGACCTGCCCGGCAAGCAGCATCTGCGCCGCCTCGACCGGGCTGCCCACCGGCACCTGTTCCACCTTCCCGGCCAGCCCCGCGCGTGTGAGCAGCGCGCGCAGCACGATGTCGGGCGTATCGTTGACGAATGGCACCGCGAGCCGCCGCCCCACAAGCCCCGCAAGATCCGGCGCCGCACCCTCGGGCGCGACGATGCTCAGCAGCCCGTCCGTCATCACATTCACCAGCCGCAGCCCCATGCCGCGATTGTAAAGATTGGCCGCCGCCTGCACCGGTACGACAGAGAGCCCGATCCGCCCGGAGGTCAGCCCCGCGCGCAATTCATCCGGCGTGCGCCAGACAACGACCTCCGCAGGCGCGATGTCCTTGAGCAGCCCCGCGGTAACGGCATGCACGAGCGTGATGCTCGGCCCCGCCGGTGGACCATAGAGAGCCAGCGTGGCGGGAGGCGCGGCGCGCAGAACGGCGGGCGCGGCCAGCGCGGCGATCAGGACGGAACGGCGGGAAACAAAGGGCATCGGAGCCTCCGGAACAGCAGGGAACACGGCGGGCGCAGGGCTGGCGTTCAGGGGCAGATTAGATGAATTGAAACTGCATGTATTTGACCGGGGTCAAACCGGCAGGGCGCAGAATTCGACGAAGAACCGCACCTACCCGGCACAGCGCCGATCGGCGCCTCGAACCGCAGCCGAGCGCCGAAGTAGAACGCCCGGGATGAAGGCCGCCTGCCCCGCCGTCGCGGGATCGCGCGCCAGCATCGGGGCGGCATAGCGACGGTCGAAGAGGTTCGTGACCTCCAGGATCGCATTCTCGCTCACCGCATAGCGCGCGCCGAGGTTGAACACGGTGTTCATATTGTCCACCGGCACCCAATGCGGATCCCCATTGAGCCCGAACCGCTCCGCCGCCTGCCAGTCGAGCGCGAGGGAAATCACGTTCTTCGGCGCCCCGGCGATGCGGAAATCCTGCCAGGTCCAGGCGGTCAGCGTCTCGGTCAGCACGCCCGACAGGCCGAGTTCAAGCGCGGCAAGCTGCGACCCCATGCGGCAATATGGGCGATACGCCCGTCGGAAATCCATTCGAGCGAGTTACGATAATGTACTTCCGGTCCCGGCGCAGGATCCGGCAGACCCGGCAGAAGATCCCGCATCACGCGGCGAATCTCTTCCAGCCGCCCCCGGTCGTGCCCGACACAGACCCAATAGTAATGCAGCAACGCACGGGGCTTGTCGTCATAGGCGCCCGCAGCGCCCTGCTCCATGATCCGCGCGACGAACAGGCGGTTCTTCGGGTCGAAGATGCGGAACAGATGATGCATGTTGATCCTGGGAAACCAGTGATCCAGCAGCCGCAGCAGCCGGTCGCGCTCCGCCGGATCGCGGTGCATGTCGCTCGACAGGAAATATTGCACCAGCGACATCCCGGCGGTCGGATCAATGCCCCGGCGGGTAAACTGATCGCGGATGCGCGGTATGAGCCTCTGCGCCACCGGCATGTCGCCGTCGCGCAGGCTGATCAGCTGTGATGCCGCCGGGGGGATATGTTCGCTGCGGATCTGTGCCGCATCGGTCGCGGTATAGTCCCGGAAGGCGGCATCGCTCATCGCATCCAGAAATCCGTCGATCTCCGGCTCGGGCAGGCCGCGCAGCGCCGTGGTGACCATCGCCGCGAAAGCACCGCGCGGGGCCGCCCGCATCAGGCCGGGCAGGTTGATTACCGCCAGCGCCGCCTCGGCGCCCCCGGGCGCGCCGGTATCCAGAACGGGCAGCGTGATCGCGGCACGCCGCGCGATGGCCTCGGTCAGCGTCTGGATCTGTTCTGTTACCTGGGTCATTGAAATCTCCGCCTGGAAATTGGGTGGGGCCCGGAAATGCTGGCTTGCGGCGCCGGACGACGCGCGCGGGGGCGGTCAGACCGTCCCGGCGAAGCTGCGTAGCAGTGCCCCGGTCTGGGTCTGGACGGTGGCATATTCATCGGGCGTGCCGCTGAAGAAGATCTGGTCCGGCCCGATCACATCATAACCGCGCAGGCGCCGCCCGTTCAGCAGCACGATCTCGACCGGCGAGGGCGTGATGGCGGCCGCGACCGTCTTCTCGCCCGTCACCTCAACGGGCAGGAACGCGGTCTCCTCCATCAGGCCTTCGCCGCGTCGACGGAACTCGGCCCGCCACTGATAGATGTGCTGCCGGGTCAGGTCGTGACGGCGCGCCCCGTCCACACCAACCTCCGCCAGGATCGAACGCTTCATCCGCATCCGACCAGCGCAGCCGACGCTCGACCCCCGTCAATATCTCTTGCCGCATGATCCCATCCGCCACAGACGACGTCGGTAACGACGTCAATAACGACAGATGGCTAGACCACAAAACAAACCATCGGAAGGTGGCCTCAACCGGGTGCCTACAGCCTTTCTCCGGATCTTAATTTCATTTTCGGTCCGGTCACAACGCACCGTTGGCTCCGCAGGATCGGCTTGATAGGTGTGCAGTGGAGCAATTAACAGGAAAACGAGATGGTTTGAGTGGTGATTCCGGGGATATTGGAACCCGATTGTTTTCGGCACCCCGGACGACACGGCCTTTCCTCTCACCTAGGCGTTCAGATCGAGCCAATGCAGAAAATCTAGCCAGGAAGAGCCAAGTCAGATCTTAATTCCGCAATAACCTCATCTTCACTGGCAAACCTGAAGGTAGAGGAACGCTCCATCATGTCATCATAATCCATGAAAGATATGGCGTTTACTCCACTGGATGGCAAGTGAGGTGTGTCACGCTTGTCTCTCCATACAACCGTCTGTGGATTTCCGTCATTTTGAATGGTAAGAAATCTGAAGTGCGGGAAGAATGTATCAATGGCGAAAATAGACTTGTATACATCGCCATGCCACGCTTTACGATCGCTGCCGGCTTGTTTCCGAAGTTCAAGAGCCCGTGCGTGATCCCGGTCTGCTGAATATCGGTCTACCGGGAAAACATTGTCGATCAAAAAGACACTACGCTCATGCGCAAGCGCGGTAGCTAATGTGAAGGTACGAATCGTATCTTCAAACAGATGACAGTTATTAATGAAAATAAGGTCAAACTGCTTCCCCTTGCTAAAATATTGCAGGTAACGTTTCGGGGAAACCTCGAAGAATGAGGTGCCGGGATCTGTGAAGGCTCTCACGTCAAAACCGAGCTTTTCACCTACGCCAACACGCGTTGGAATCTTGACATTGTGGAATACAGCGCCATTTCCGACAGAAAACTCAAGATAGCTGTTAGCGCCAATAGCTTCGCCGATGCGATTTATGCGGCGCAGCGACCAATTTCCTGCTGTAGATTTGACAGAAGATCTTGAGATCGGGATTTTCAAACAGTTCATCACTTGCGCGGCGTTCGGCGCCAACCTGCGGACCTCACGCCCCACCTTACTGATCACTGCATCATTGCTGGTAGAGTGGAAAAATTGTCGAACGTTGCGCGCATTTCCGATAGTGTGGAATGACATATGCTCAGGACCGTTTCTTCGAAAAACATGAAACGTTTTCTGCGATACGTCCTTCAAAAGAAGCAAGCTGTGAAAGGCAGACCCTTCCTCCCCACCGATAACCTCGGCTGTGGCGAAGGCATTCAGTTGTTCGGGAACGGAGTGCAATTCCGGACAAAAAATATCCCAACCGAAATTCTTGAGGCGGCTCTCAAATATGGGGCTGTTGATGATTCCTACAGAATTTTCAACATTTTTCCGCGACAACCAGAGCTTACGCCCGGGGATTTGCCCAGAACCATCATATGCCGCCAAAAATTTGGCATGATCAGGGTGGCACCAATCAGCATATCTATAACCTGGTTCTGGAACATGTAACTTGCTGAAACGTTCCGGCCGAATAAGAACGCGGAGCGGGTTTTTAATTCCTATAATATCGAGGATGCTTTTCTGCCAGCTGCGAAACTGTGGTGGTGTCGGCCAGGAGTCCACCCCGATCCAGACAACAGGCAGATCCGGTCTGCTTTTGGCATACCAAAGCCTCGCGAGGCTCTCTAAAAGAAAATGTCCATAATGATGAAAGAAAACGCCCGCATATATGCCCTCGGGTTCTTCCGCATCCGTTATGTTGTCATACAGATCTAAATCCGCAGCCCGATATAAGTGGGTTCCATGATGGCGATCCCCAATAGTATCCTGAATCAGTTTTCCGCTCTGATCAAAAACGCCAAGGTTCTGAATGTGAGCTTGCATCAACGCCTTCTGGATTGGCGAGACTGTTGCATTCCTATATACGTTGGCAGTGAGAGGGATATTGTTCATTTTGCCATATCAATCCTTATTCCGCGGGAATGAATAGGCTTGCTGAAGCGCCGAGAATTCCCCGATCGCCCGCTGTGCCTGCGCAATTTCGCGGATGGTCCTGACCTGAGCCTCGACCTCCTTGAGACGGGTCTCCATGTCGCGCAGCCGCTTTTCCAGACCCTTGGTTTCGCGGTCGATCCGCGACAGGATCGCCCGGTCGGCATTAGCGCGCCAGAAGGCCACGACATCCCAGACCCCGCCGGGCAGCCGCAGGCGGGCGGCCTGATGCCAGGTGGCCGAGGCCAACATCTCGGTTTCGAGCACCTGCCAGTCGGCATCGGAAATCCGGTTCAGCGCGTCATGCGCGCGCGCCGCATAGGGAAAGAAGGCGGCCGGTTGCAGGCGCGGGATATGCCAGGACATATTGCCGATCAGCCAGCGCCCGGCCTGTAGCCGCAGATCGTCCTGACCCTCGGGAATTCCGGCGGTGATCGTGTCGAAATGGGTGAAGAAAGCCGCCAGTTCGACCCCGACCGAGGCCATGGTCTGCCCCGGCCGGTTCACCCGGTGGTGGCAGGTGATCTGGCGCGAAAAGCCGATGCTTTCGGCCAGAATGCAGACCTTCCAGTGAAAAGGATTGTCCTCGAAGAAGAAATCGCCCTCGGGGAAGCGGATGCGGTGCCGGCGCAGGAATTCCGTCCGGTAGAATTTGCGCCAGGGCACGGCGATCAGGCCGATGGCGGCCAGCCGGATCTCTGCCGGTGTCACCGCCTGCCCCAGGGTCGCCCATTTGCGCGCATCGGCAGGCGGTTTTGTCTTGCCCGCCTTCTGATCGAATTCCAGATAATCGGTGAAATGAATGTCCGCGCCCAGGGCCTCGTATTCGCGCCGTGCCGCCCGGAATGCCTCGGGGATCAGGTAATCGTCGCCATCGACGAAGAACACGCTGTCGCATTCCACCATATCGAGGCCGATATTGCCGGGGATCCCGACGCCGCCGAAGGTATTGGTGCCCAGCCAGACCGGCGTGACGCGCACGCCCGGCCCGAAACCGGCCCCGTCCAGAAACTGCCGGACGATTTCCTCGGTCTCGTCGGTCGAACCATCATCGACGATGATCACCTGATCGCCCGGCCGGGTGCAGGATGCAAGGCTTTCCAGACATTGCGCGATATAGGGCGCGATGTTGAAGGTGGTGACGATGAAGGAAATGCCCATATCCGCTAATCCCCGATGATGAAGCGGTTGATCCTGCCTGCCAACTCGGGGTCTCGGTACGCGATCAGGCTCATCAGCCGGTGGTCGAGACTGGTCAGGTAGAAGTCGCGCAGCCCCGCGCGCAGGCCGGGGCCATGATCCGGCTCGATATTCTCGGCGATCCAGGTCAGCAGATCGGCGCTGAAGCGCGCGAAGGGCGCCAGATAGCCCAGCCGGGCCATATCCGGCGTTGCCGTGATATGGCCCATGACATTGCGAAAGGCCCCGAACACCTCCAGCCGCTCGGCGCTGCGCCGGTTGGTCAGCCGGTTGCCGCCGTTGGTGACGAAATGCGTGGCGCCGATCAGGCCGCTGGCCAGAATCCGTTCGGCGACGATGAAGCTGCTCCAGTGCAGTTCGACATCGTTATGCACCATGGTCTCGGTGCAGCGGATGGCGTTGTCGCGCAGAAAGGCCGTGCGGCAGATCTTGTTCCAGGGATAGGCCGCGACCTGAACCAGCCCCCGCGCCTGCGAGGGGCTGAGCAGGGCCGGTTCCTCGCCAAGGTGCAGCGCCTGCCAGCGCTTTTCGTCGCCGCTCAGCATGCCGGTGCCGCCCTCGTCCAGAATCCGGCTGTCGTGATGGCGGAAGATCAGGAAATCGAAGGGTTCGGCAAGGGCGGCCTGTTCGGCGATGCGGGGGAAATCGGCGGCGAACAGATCGTCCGAATCGAAGAAGATCACATGATCGCCGCGCGCCCGCGCAAGGGCCATGTTGCGCGCATGGCCCGCGCCGCGTCGGCGGTCGCTGCGCAGCCAGACCAGCCGGTCGGCCAGCGCCGCCGCTGCCGGCAGATTATGCGGACCCGGCGCCTCGTCCGAGGCATCATCGGCGATGATGACCTCGCAAAACACCTCCATATCCGCAACCTGACGCAGCAGCCGGTCCAGCCCCGGCAGATCGTTCCAGACAGGAATGATGAGAGAAAGCGCCATGTTGTCCTCGTTCCGGGCATTTCACACCCGCAGGAACTGTCGGCCGGGGTGGTTCAGGCCCCGCGGCTTATACGATGAAGACCCGCAGATCCCGGATGTCGAATGTGGCCGAGGTGGTCTGGAAGAACAGGATCAGCTCGCGCCATGCCGCGCGCGCCGGCACATCCGGATGCCCCTCCAGCCGCAGCAGATCGAGATGGGTGCTGTCCGCCGCGAAGGCCACGACATGTTTCGGCAGGAACGTGTCGGTGAACCCGTCGGCGGTGGCCGAGCGCAGGCAGATCCTGAAGGTTGCCGCCTCGGGTGCGCGGGATTTGCACACGACGCCGAAGACCGACGCCTGGCTCAGATCCACCCCGCCCATGGCCACATGCAGCGCCAGCCAGCGCGGCCGCTTGTCGATGGTATAGGACAGCCGCAGCAGACCGTCGCCCCCGGTGACGACATTGCCCGCAACCTGACCCCCGGTCTCGCTGTCGACGGACAGGAAAACCCCGGGGGCGATCCGGGCGCCGTCCGTCAGCGGCATGTCCACGCTCAGCGAGCGCAGCGAGGCAATCGCGTGATTGACTTGGGCATCAGGCCCGAGGTGCAGACTGTCCGTCATCACCACTCCCAATTGTATTTCATATGGCAGGGGTAACCTGTGCGACAGTCGGCATCAAGCGGCATTCGTGACGGTGGGAACCTCATTCATGCCACCGGGTCATCGGCATATCCGCGCGACACCGGTTCGGCCCGGACGAAGCGGCCAGCGGCAAACATGAGGGTCAACCGAGGCGGAAGCGGTTGCAGACCATGCCCCTGTCGGTGGCTCCGATTGTCGCGCGACCTGATCCCGTCCTCAGGGACGTCACGCCCGCCTTCCAAAGCCCGTCCCTGACCCGAGCGACGGAAAGGCCGGGGTGCCCACGCAAACCTGCATGACGATGACCAGTCGCTGCACGCCGTGGCGTCAGGACATTCGGATACGCACACGCTTACCGGAAGGGCCAGCCTTGAACAACAACGCGTCGCGCTTTGACCTGGCCCCGTCTCGCCCGGACACACAGGCCGGAACACGGAGGCCTGGGCTTATGGGCCATCCCCGCAGGTGTGGGGAACAGGCGATAGCGCACCGAACCGGAGGGCAGGATCTCGGGTCATCCCCGCGAGGGCGGGGAACAGGCGGTGGAGATTTCGGCCTCCACCTATCTGGCCGGGTCATCCCCGCGGGGGCGGGGAACAGGCTTGCTTGCCAATCTTGCTGTCGCGCTGCGGCGGGTCATCCCCGCGGGGGCGGGGAACAGCCGAAATTCGCGACCGCACTTAGGGTATGACCCGGGTCATCCCCGCGGGGGCGGGGAACAGAAATCCACGCCGTGACGCCGGGCCGATTTGATCGGGTCATCCCCGCGGGGGCGGGGAACAGCCTGATCTGGGCAGGGGACATGAACATTCTTCCGGGTCATCCCCGCGGGGGCGGGGAACAGCACCTCGGGCTGTGACGCGCCGGTCATCAACGCGGGTCATCCCCGCGGGGGCGGGGAACAGAAAATTCATCACCGACGCCGGGTTCGCATCCACGGGTCATCCCCGCGGGGGCGGGGAACAGTGGCGGATCGTTACGCGATATACGTCGCCGGGCGGGTCATCCCCGCGGGGGCGGGGAACAGGATCACCAGATCCGACCAGTTGCCGAAAAACACGGGTCATCCCCGCGGGGGCGGGGAACAGGTGGTGCGGCAGGCTGGTGCCCGGACGTTCGACGGGTCATCCCCGCGGGGGCGGGGAACAGTCCACGGAAGCCGGGTATTTCGATGGAACGAACGGGTCATCCCCGCGGGGGCGGGGAACAGTCAGCGAGATTCGTTTTCGGCCCGGGCTTGCGCGGGTCATCCCCGCGGGGGCGGGGAACAGTCGCCGTGCGCCGTGATGCCCCACCCCTCGGCCGGGTCATCCCCGCGGGGGCGGGGAACAGCTGTGCTGGATGGACGTCAGTCAGGTGGACAACGGGTCATCCCCGCGGGGGCGGGGAACAGAACACGCGCTTCTGGGCCCGCAGGTTTTCCTTCGGGTCATCCCCGCGGGGGCGGGGAACAGTTGATCGTGTTGTCGCGATCAAACGAGAAACCCGGGTCATCCCCGCGGGGGCGGGGAACAGTCTTGCTGTAGACTATTGATTCACGGTTGTTTTAACAATTTCAAAGAGCGCACCGGATTTTTGGTGGTGGAAATGCGGGTCAGGCTGGCTTTCCGGGGAGGACGCTGACCAGCTTCAGCCCGTCGAAATCGACCGGCATGCGGCGGTTCTTGCCGTGGGTGCGGAACTCGTAGCCCTGATCGGTGGGGGCTTTCCAGACCATCACGGCGTCGCCCTCGTCGACACCCGCCAGGACCTGCTCCCAGATCATCTCGCGGGTGCGGGCGGAATAGTCGCCGACATAAACGCCTGCCCGCAGCTCGACCAGCCAGGCGGCGAGACGGCCGCGCAACCGGGGCGGAGCATTGGAGACCACGACGATCATCATCCGCGGTGACCTTCGTCGCCGCTCGTGCCCTCTTCGAAGGCGATGGGCTGCGCCTCGGGCGGGGGATCGGGGCGCGGCAGCTCTCCGGCGGAGAGCACCTCCTCGATCGCGGGGATGATACGCGCCAGCAGCCCGGTCTTGCGGAAGGAATCGCGGCAGGCCAGCCGCACTGCGCGATCCGGGCTCATGTCCAGCCGCCCCTTGGCTGCCAGCCCCGCGATCCGGAACGCCTCAGGGACCACCGTCTCCAGCTTGAACAGATCGGCGATGTCATAGACAAAGGACAGCGGCTTGCCCGAATGCAGGAAGCCAATGGCGGGGGCATAACCCGCGGCCAGAACGGCGGCCTCGGACAGGCCATGCAGGCAGGCGGTGGCGGCCGACAGACAGCGGTTCGGCACATCGCCCGCCTCCCAGTCCTTCGGGTCATAGCTGCGGCGCTTCCAGTTCACGCCATGACGCTGGGCCAGAAGGGCGTAGCTCTCGCGCACGCGGACGCCCTCGATGCCGCGCAGCTGGTCAATGGAACGGCGTGAAGGAGCGTCCTCCCCGAAGCGCATCGCATACATCTTGCGCACCACGCGCAGCCGGGCGGCATCGTCGAGCGCGATGCGGGCCTGCCACAGCAGCTTGTCCGACCGCGCGCCTCCCGGTTGCCCGGCGGAATAAAGCCGCACCCCGCCCTCGCCTACCCAAGTGATCAGCGTGCCCACCCGCGCAGCCAGCGCCACGGCGGCATGGCTGATCCGCGCGCCGGGCTCCAGCATGATGCAGGCGATGCCGCCGATCGGGATCTGGATGCGCGTGCCATCGGCGTTCACCGCCACACAGGCGCCATCCTGCACGTCCAGCCGCGCGTGCTCAACAAAGACCATCGACGCGCGGTCCTTCAACGGGATCGGTGCGGGCGGGGGCAGGCCCGTCATCCTGCCCTCCGGATCAGCATGAGACCGCAGCCGAACGCCTTGGCGCGACCGAAGCCGAGCGGCAGTTGCGCAAGAAAGGCCTCCGGGGCGGTGACTTCGATCCGGCCTGCCAGGTCGAGGATGCCAAACTGCGGCTGCCCCTTGCGCGGGGCGCGATGGCCGGGCAGCACCACGGTGCTATAGTCCATGACCTCGGCGTGCAGCAGGCAAAACCCCGCCTTCTCGCCCTGACGTGCCAGCCAACTGCGCGCGACCTCCTGTGCCCGATCCATCCGTTCGGGCGCGCGCCGGCTGTCAGCGCCTTCAGGCAGATCCTTGCGGCCGGGAACCGGGTGCAGCGCATCCATCACCAGGTCGATATGACGCTTCTTCTCCTTGCCATTCGCCGACAATCCGCCGGTCTTTTCCGTGCGGGTCGCGTTGCAGCGCAACTGGAAATCCAGCCGGTCACCGGGCGTCAGAACCGGGGCGAAGTCACGCACAAGATGCGGCTGGAACAGCTCGCTCGGCGCTGGCGGGCGGGCCGAAAGGGCCATGAAACTGCCGTCCCGCTCCTCCCGCCACAGGAAATCGCGGCGCCGGTCTGGGCCATCGGCGAAGACCGACCACAGCAGGTTGTGCTGCGCCGAACGCCGGGCCGCCGGGTTGGAGGGCGCCAGCAGCGGAGCCAACGCCTGCGCCGCCGGGCTGCGGGCCAGACGGATCTGGCTGAGATAGAGCGTCATGCCGCACCGCCTTCCGCCGAGCGGACAGCCACCCGTCGCGGTGCGAAATGCCAGCGCGCGCGGTCGATGGCAACGTCATGCACCACCTCCCCCGCCGGATCCTCGACGATCAGGCTGACCAGCCGCGCGCTCTTGCGCCACGGTGGCACGATCACCTGCGCCAGCGCCGCCTCCGCCCCCTCCGCATCGACCACCCGCGCACCGGGCGGCGCCGCCAGCGGACAGGACTTGCGCCCGAGATACAGCGTGAAGGCCGGGGCGTTCAGAGCGTCCTTCAACGCTTCCAGCCCCTGCCCCGCCACGGCCACCCCGAAGAACGGCCCGGTGCGATAATCGCGCAGCGTGATGGTGGTATTGGTGCGGCCCCGCGCCGCCCGCAATGCCTCGGGCCGGGAATTGGGCGCCTTGACCGCCGCCGAGGGCACGGTCTCGATCGTGTGGTAATCGCGCAGGGGCGCGCCGCTGTCGTAGATGCCGACCGTGATCTCCAGCGCCTCCAGCGCCGAGAAATCGCCGTCGCGCCGGATGCCGAGCGCCGCCCCCATCAGCCCGATCACGGCGGACCGGCCGGGCCATGCCAGTGCCCCGCGCCGCTCATGCCCCGCCAGTTCGCCCATGGCGCCAAGGCTGGCGGTCAGGCCGAATATCAGGAAGCGCTGCATCAGGCGCCCCGCACCGCTTGGCCCGCGAAACGCACGATCTCGGCCAGGGTACCGGCGCTGTCGAGCGTGTTGAGGCACAGCGCCGGTTCAGCCTTCCCGTCGTAATAGCAGGCGTCGATCTGCTCCGCCGTCTGCTCCAGCGCCTTGATCGAGCCGCTTTGCAGATCGTTCGCCCCCAGATCCCGCAGCTTGCGGTCCACCGGCGTGAAGAACGCCCCGGACAGGTCGCGCGGCGCACGCGCCCCCGCCTCGGCCCGCATGTAGAAGGCCATCGGGCGATGAGCAAAACTGTTCTGCTTGCCGGTCGGGGTGGTCACCGGCAGCGCCTTGGCCAGCGCCTCGATCCCCCGCTCGGCCAGTTCGCGGTCACCGCCGAGGTTCTCGACCAGAAGATCGCAGTTCACGCAGACATATTGGTAATAGATGCCCGACCCAAAAGCGGTTTCACCCAGATGCCCCGCCCCGGTATCCTCGGCCTTGTTCAGGTCGTCTACCGCCGAATACCAGTCCTCCTCCGCCTGCGCGGCATGGGTGGTGATGGCATGGGCCACCTGCACCGCCGCATCGCGGTTGAAATCGGCGTCATCGGCCAGCATCCGCCCGAACATGGCGATATCCACCGCACCATCGGCCCGGCGCAGCACCAGCTTCTTCAGATCCTTGTCCTTCGGCAGCGCCTCGCCGGCGGCGGCCTTCTCCGCCAGTTCCTCCGCCAGCTTCCACTCCTGCGGCGAGATGAAGGCGAGCGTGGTGGCTCGCGTCTTCTCCTTCAGCGTCTCCAGCTTACCGAAAATGCCCGCAACCTCGGTCGCGGCGTCCTGCGCGGCCTTGTCGGACACGCCCTTGCCGATCAGATATTCGCCCAGCTTTTCATGCAGCTGCTTGGTCCTGGTGCCGATATGGCCCTGAAGGTCCAGCGCGAAGAAACTGCTTTCGCGCAGCGCCCGCTTCACCGATTGCGACGACATCCGCAGCCGCGGCACGCCGCCGACCATGGCCTGTTTCGGACGGCCCTGATCGTCGCGGTTCGGGTTCGAGGGGCCGTAGCTGGTCAGCAGGTGGAATTGCACGAAAGTCGTCATGCGGTCTTCTCCTCAGGGCTTTTCACCGGAGCGTCGGCCCCGAAATAGTGGAAACACCAGCGCGGCCGCGCGGCCTCCCAGTGCAGCAGATCGGCGGCCAGCGCCGCGACATTGCAGCGCCGATCGGCCATGATGATCGCGCGGCGCAGATGGTCGGTCAGTTCATCGCCCTCAGCCCGCAGCAGGCGCTGAAAGCGCAGCGAAGACAACACAGGCTCCGCCCCGCCGATGCGCCGGGCCAGCGTCTCGCTACTGTCCTCCCGGATTTCGGCCAGCAGGGTGACCAGCCGCACCAGCCGGTCGGCCTGGCTGTGGTGCAGGTCCAGCTTGCCAGCAAGCTCGATCACCGCCGGTTCGCACAAGGCCGCCAGAGGTGCCGCCCGCCGCAACCGCGCCGAAAGCCCCCGCGCCGCCGGAATGTCGCGCGGAGCGATCTCGCGCGACCACCAGCCCAATGCGATGCCGCCCGGCCCCTTCTTCTCGTCGCTCATGCGGCTTTCCCTTTCTTCTCGGGCAGTTGCAGGCCAAGCGCGTCATAGATCGCCTTGCCCTGCCTGCCATGTCCGGCAAAGGCGAGACCGAGGAATTTGCGCGCGTCGGTGATGCGCTTGATCTGATCCGTCTCGCGCTGGTCGATCCCCGGCACGGCCAGCGCATCGAACTGCCGAAACGCCTGCGCCCGCAGATCGGCCAGCCAGTCGGCGCGCGGATCCGCTCCCGCACGCAGCGCCGCCAGATGCACGGCAAAGCGCGCCTCGGTGGCGGTGAAGAATGCCTCACGCTCAGCCTCGCGCGACTCGCCGCCCGCCAGGACCGGCTCCAGCGCGCCGCGCAATGCCACGCCCGCCGCCTCGGCCCCGAGGATCAGCCCGGCCAAGATGTCCTCGGCCTCCGGCTCCAGATTAAGGAAGGGCTCGACCGAGAAGCGTGAAATCGCGCGGCTTCATGTTGTCCATCGCCCAACCGGCAACAATGACCGCGCCCCCGCCCTGCCGATTTCCCCAATCGCGCAGGGAAAGCGACAGTTCCGACAGATCACCTTTCGCCTGCCCCGCGACGATGCCCAGCCAGTTGCGATAGCCGAAGCGCCCGGCGCGCGGGTGTTTCGGCAGCCATTCGGTGCCCGGCTTCATCCGGTAGTAAGGCGAAAGCGGATGCTTCCAGAGCGCGTAATTCGTGCCGTAGGGCTTCTGGATCACCCCGGTCACCCCCGCCTCATCGGCCACCAGCCGCAGCCGACGCGGCATGCCAAAGAACGCCTCCGGCCCAAACAGCGCACCATCGGGCGGCAGAGTCTCCAACCCCTTTTCCGAACTGCGGGTGGCCCGCATCCACGGCAGGCTGGCCGGCACGGCGGGCTGACCACAGGGCACATTCGCCCAGATCATCGGCCACAGCCCCCGCCCCGGATCAACC
This sequence comes from Paenirhodobacter sp., assembly GCF_047600745.1. Lineage (GTDB taxonomy): Bacteria > Pseudomonadota > Alphaproteobacteria > Rhodobacterales > Rhodobacteraceae > Rhodobacter. The sequence goes on from NZ_JASGKI010000006.1 coordinate 532,078, forward strand.
AGCGTGACCAACGGCCCGCCGCCCCGCATCGAGGTCCGGTTCCCCGCCCCGCCCGAAGGCGCAAACGCCTGAAACGTATAAAGCGCCATGGCCGCCAGTGGCAGGTCGAGCGCCGGATACCGCCCCCGATGCACCATCAGATCGGCATTGTTGCGCGCCGTCTGCGCCCCCGCGCTGTCGATGAACAGCATGTCGGGCGGGTTGGGATCACCCGTCAGCGGCTCCATGTCCTGAAGAAACAGCGGCCCGTCACCCAGCAGGTTGAAGGCCGGCGCGAAACCCGCCAGCCGGTCGCGCAGCCGGTCCGGGTCCGGCGTTTGCCGATTGTCCCAGTCATAGACATCCGCGGGCGGATCAGCCAGATAGACCAACCCGATCAGCAGTTCGAGACAGGCGATATTCAGATCGGGGCGCGGCCAGTCAGGAGTTTCAATCCCCGGCTCGGCCATCTGCCAGGGCGCGATGATCCGCCGCGATCCATCGGCGCAACGTACGGGAATCCACGGGTCGGCAATCAGATTGAGAGACATGAATACTCCCGGGAACAACCATAGGGAGAAGATCCTGTCCCGAACGCAAAGTAAAGCCGGAAACTGACAAAAATTGTCTAATTTTCAATATAAAGCGACCCCATTGAACCAGAGCAGACAGGGAATGACAGGGATCATCCACCCCTTTCCGCGCTCGCAGGAAATGCCGACTAAGCGCATAGGCAGGAGGGTCGGGAACGGCTTTTACGTTGTTCCTGTTTTTCCGTGCCGAGGACGGATGGGCCATCGGGAACCACAAGCGTATGATCCTGTCCTGCGGATTTTCCAGCTTTCAATCATCGGACCCGCAAGCAAGCGCGTCAGGTGATGCACTGCGTTCACGCGATAACCACCCCGGAGATCGTTCCTGCCCCATCCCCGATCAATCCGGGGAGACGAATAGCAGACCGCAATCCGCGTCGTAGCGCAAGCCATCGCAGATCGTCCCGTCCTCATCCACCGGGCACAGCACCGCCTCGGCGCGCTTCCATTCGGGCCAGTGCTGCGTAACGGCTGCAATGTCGGGCAGCGATTGATCCGGCAGCGGCAGGCGGTCGAGGCGGCTGCGGCGGGCGGAAACCTCGGACAGCGCCCAGTTCTCCGGCGTTCCCTCACCGGCCCACGGCAGCAGCCCGGCCCCGGTCCCGCGCGCCAGAACCAACGTCCGGGTTTCGTCGCCCAATCGGGTCGGGTAGGTGACATCGCTCTCACCCTTCCCCGCATTGCGATAGTCCTTGGATAAATCGACCAGATTGTGCTGGGCCAGCGTTCCATCCGCCGCGCCCTTCCCCATGGCCTGTAGCTCCGACGGAAGCAGCACCTCGGGCAAATCCACCGCCGCCGCCCCATGAACGGCCTCGATCAGCGCACGCAGGCCCCCCGGCGCCGTGATCTGCCCCGCCTCAAACAGCACCCGCGCGGAACGCCAGACGTCGGCCAGCACATAGACATAGGCACCCGCGCCGAGGGTGCCCTGCAACCACCGGTCATCGCGCACCACCGCGGGATCGGGCGAGAGGACGTGCAGCACCGGCTCCGGCACCGGACGACCCCTCACAGGCCGGCGGTCCATATGCCGCCACAGCCTCCCCGCCCGCTGGATCAGCGCGGCGATCGGGGCGATATCGGACAGCATCACGTCGAAATCGAGATCGAGGGACGCTTCGAGAACCTGCGTCCCCACCAGAACGAACCCCTCCCGCCCCACGCCATCCTTGCCGACGCGGGCCAGCACCTCGGCCTCGATCCGCTTGCGGTCGGCCAGGGCGAAACGTGCGTGCAAGAGCCGCGCCTCCACCCCGCGCGCCCGGAGCGCCGCCACCCCGGCGATGGCGTCGTCCACCGCATTGCGCACCCAGACGCAGGCCGCCCCCTGCCCCGCCCTCTCCACCAGAAGATCGGCCGCTGCCTCGGCATCGGCGATCCGCTCCACCCGCACCGGGCCTTTCACCGGACGGGTATCGGGCGGAAAATCACCCCGCGCCTCGCCCCCGGCCACCGTCAGCGCCGGATAGGCCGGGCCGGGGTTCTCCCCGCCATAGGTCTTCAGCAGCTGCCTGCGCAGATCCATCGGCAGCGTCGCCGTCAGCAGGATGGCCGAGCCGCCCGCCGCGCGGTGCATCTGCAACAGCCGCTCCAGCTCGCGGCCGATGTAAGGCTCGCCCATCTCATGCACTTCGTCCACGATCAGGATCTTCGAGGACAGGCCGAAATGGCGCAACGTCTGATGCCTGACCGGCAGGACGGAGAGCAGCGCCTGATCCACCGTGCCCACGCCCACATCGGCCAGAAGCGCGCGGCGGCGGCTCTCGGCCAGCCAGTCGGTGCAGGAGGGCGCATCCTCGCCCCTCTGATCCGATCCGACCAGATCGCGGAACGCGTCGGACAAGGCCGCCCGCCCATGCGCCAGGGTCAGGGTCGGCGCGGTCAGCATCCGCCCGACCACATCGCGGGCACGCCCGAACATCGCATCGCTGGTCGCCATGGTGGGCAGGGCGAAGTAGAGGCCGCGCCCCTTCCCCGCCTGCATCATCCGATGCGCGAGCAGAAGCGCCGCCTCGGTCTTGCCCGCACCCGTCTCGTCCTCGATCACCGCCAGCATGGGGCCATCCGGCAAGGCAACCTCGGCGCAGGCGGCTTGCATCGGGCGCAACGTGAAATCAAACAGCGGCCCGGGGCAGACGGCAGCCCCTGCCAACCCTGCCTCCCGAACCGCCGTTTCCGCGATAGCACGGGCGCGGCGCAGATAGTCGGACACATCCGGCTGCCCGTCTTCGGGCAGAAACCACCGCGTGTTCGACCCCACCCAATCCGCTGCCGCGCACAGCCCCGGCAACCACCATGACAGCGGCACCTCCGCGCGCAGGTCAAGCCCGGCCAGAGACGCCCCGGGCCAGAGCGCGCAGAAGGCGTCGATCACCTCCCCCGCCGGCGTCAGGCCGGTGCCGATCTGTTTCAGCGCCGTCCGCATGTCTCGCTCCGGCCGACCGGGCTGCCCGAGACCCAGATCGGACGGTTGGCCATGATGCCCGGCGACCGAGGCATAAAGCGCCTGCCGCTGCCGCCAACTGCCGCCGATCCGCGCCGCCAGCCGCTCGTCATGCGCGAAAAGCAGCGCCTCGGTCAGTTGCCAGTGCCGGTAGCCCTGCGGCACCCCGCTCTCGATCATCGCGCGGAAGCTGTCGCTGATCTTGCCCAGATCGTGCAGCGCAATCAGTAGCACCAGCGCATCGCGCAGCGGCTGATCAAACCCGAAGGGCGCGATCAGCCGTTCCGCAACCGCCGCGACATCGAGCATATGGCAAACCGCTGGATGCCGGGGCCCGCCCTCGACCGGAGCGCTTTTGCCGGGCCAGTCAAACCACGCGTCATCCATCCGAAGCCCCCTTCGACACCACTCAACCACGCCCACTACGCCCGTTCAACCGCCGAAACGGTGGCCAGAACCGCCGTCGTCAAGGTGGAGGGGTCAGCCGCGCAGGATCACCCGGGGAACAGAATTCACCCGGATCTTCCCGTGACAGTTCCGCTGCGATCGGCGCGGGCGTCGATCCCCCCTCCGCCGAAACCGGCGGAGGAGGGAATCCGGCCCTTCAGGGAAGGGTATAGGAGAGGATGTCGTCGCCCGGCTTCGTGCCGACCGAACCATGCCCGCCCGCGACGATGACGACATATTGCTTGCCGTCGACCGCATAGGTCATCGGGGTCGATTGCCCGCCCGCCGGAAGACGCGCCTGCCACAGCTGTTCGCCGGTGGTGACGTCATAGCCCCGGAGGTAGTCGTCCACCGCCGCCGCGAGGAAGGCGAGGCCCGAGCGCGTCACGATCGGCCCGCCGATCCCCGGCACGCCGAGCTTGATCGGCAGCGGCAGCGGGGTCATGTCCTCGACCGTGCCGTTCTTCAGCTTGTAGACCACGCTTTCGCTGCGCAGGTCGGCACCGGCCACATAGCCCCATGGCGGCGCCATGCAGGGCACGCCGAGGGGCGACAGGAAGGGCCCCATGACGACGCCGTAGGGCGCGCCGTCGTTGCGGTTCAGGCCCTGCTCGCTGGCCTTGGCACCGGCCTCCTTCGGCGGGATCTGGGACGCCGGAACCAGCCGCGACGTGAAGGGCAGATAGGTCGGCATGCCGAACAGGATCTGCCGCTCCGGATCGACCGCGACGGAGCCCCAGTTGAAGGTGCCGAAGTTCCCCGGGAAGATGATGCTGCCCTTGAGCGAGGGCGGCGTATACTGCCCCTCGTAGTTGAGCGAGCGGAACTTGATCCGGCAGGACAGCTGATCGAACATCGTGCCGCCCCACATGTCCGCCTCGGTCATGCGCTCGGGGCGGAAGGTCAGCTTGCTGATCGGCTGGGTGGGCGAACTCCAGTCCTCGGGGATGGCGCCACCGGGGGCGGGCAGTTCCTCGCGCGGGGACAGCGGAACGCCGGTGCGGCGGTCCAGCACCCACAGGTCGCCCTGCTTGGTCGGGCCGACGAGCGCCGGGATCACCCTGCCCTCCCGCGTCAGGTCCACGAGCACGGGCTGCGCGGGCACGTCCATATCCCAAAGGTCATGATGCACGGTCTGGCGGACCCAGCGTTTCTGCCCGGTCTGGATGTCGAGCGCGACGATGGAGGAGGAATGCTCCTCGACCTCGGGCGAGCGGTCCATGCCGAGCTGGTCGGGCACCTTGTTGCCCATCGGGATGTAGACGAGGCCGAGCGCTTCGTCATAGCTGAAGACGGACCAGCTGTTGGGCGAATTGGTGGTGTAATACTCGCCCTCCGCAAGGGGCTCGGTCCGGTCGGGGTTGCCGCTGTCCCAGTTCCAGATCAGCGCGCCCGAGTCGATGTCAAAGGCGCGGATCACGCCCGACTGCTCGGTGGTCGAGAAGTTGTCGTTGACCGCGCCGCCGATGATCAGCTTGCCGCCCGTGGCCACCGGCGGAGAGGTGGAGTAGTAATAGCCAGCCGGGTTGTATTTCATCCCGGCCTCAAGGTGCAGCACGCCCTCTTCGGCGAAGAACGAACAGACCTTGCCGGTATCGGCATTAAGCGCAATCAGCCGCGCATCCGCCGTCGGCAGATAGACCCGGCGCGGGCATTCGGCCAGCGCCTGCGCATGCAGCGCCACCTGTTCCGGCGTGGCGCCCGCGGGCGGGGCGGTCGGGGTTTCCCACCAGGTCACGCCGCGGCATGTCTGGTGCTGCCGGTCCGGGTTCATGCGGGAATTGGCGTCGTAGCGCCAGTTTTCCTTGCCCGTCACCGCATCGAGCGAAATGGCGATGTTGTGCGGCGTGCAGACGTAGAGGTTCCGGCCCACCTTGATCGGCGTGACCTGATAGGTCGTCTCGCCGATGTCGTCGGGGCGCTTCACGTCGCCGGTCTTGTAGTGCCAGGCGAGCTTCAGCGTGCCGACATTCGCCGGGGTGATCTGCTCAAGCGGCGACCAGCGCTGACCGAAGCCGGTCCGGCCATACTGGCGCCAATCCTCATCGCCGGCCTCGTTGCCGGTATTGATCCTGTCGCGCATCGGCAAGGCGATGTCCCGCGTCAGTTCGCCATGGAGCGAGGACGGGGTTTGCAGCATGGAATAGCCTGCGGTCGCCACCGAGGCCAGCGTGACCGCGCCGAGCGCCACTCCCGGCACCCCTGCCCCGGCAAGGTTGCGCCGCACGGCGGGCAGCAGCAGCGCAAGGCCGAGGAGTACCGGAATGCCGCCGCGCGGCCCGAGCTGCCACCAGTCGAAGCCGACCTCCCACACCGCCCAGACGAGCGTGCCGCCAAGAACGATGGCATGGATCAGCAGCGCCGTGCCCCGCCGACGCCACAGCAGGACGCCCGTCGCGATAAAGCCGATCCCCGCGACGAGGTAATAAGGGCTTCCCCCCAAAGCGAGGAGCCAGCCTCCGCCCAACGCCAATGCGGCCCCGGACAGCAGGAATATGAAAGCCAGTATGAGCATGAGGTCTGATCTTCCCGAACCGATTAGGACTGAAGAGGTATCCTAGATGCTGGTTTTACACCATGAAAGCCCGAATTGCGCATAACACCTGCCCACGTCGCCGGGGGCAGGTGCGGTTCCGGCATATCCGGGCCCGGCCTCAGAAGACCTGACGCAGGATGGTGAACAGCACGAAGGACAGCGCGATCGAGGCCGGCAGGGTCAGCACCCAGGCCATCAGCATGTTGCGCACCGTCGCCCATTGCAGGCCGGAGCCGTTCGCCGCCATCGTCCCCGCAACGCCCGAGGACAGCACATGCGTCGTGGAGACCGGCAGCCCGAAGTGGTCCGCCGCCCCGATCGTCGCCATCGCGACGACCTCGGCCGCGGCGCCCTGACCATAGGAGAGATGCGTCTTGCCGATCTTCTCGCCGACGGTGACCACGATCCGCTTCCAGCCGACCATCGTGCCCAGACCGAGCGCCATCGCGACGGCGACCTTCACCCACATCGGGATGAACTTCGTCGCATCATCCACGGCGGCGTGATAGGTCTTCACCGCCGCCAGATCCGCCGCGTCCATCGGCAGCAGGTGGCGCTTGTCGATCAGCCGCAGCGCCTCGCCGATCAGGTAGATGTCGTTGCGCAGGTTGTTGACCAGCGTGCCCGGCAGTTCCTGAAGCGTATGATAGCCCGCCACCTGCTGCTGGGTGGACTCGACGAATTTCTCCAGCGCGACGGTGGTTTCATCGCTCCATTCCCGCTTCTGCACGGCATGAGCAATGACCGCCCTGGGATCCTCCACCGCGATCCCGGCGACGGCGTATTTCTCCAGCGACCGCTCCACCGCGACCGAGGCCGCCCGGAACGCCTCAAGCTGGCGCGCGTCCGGCGTGCGGTTCAGCGCGAAGGCCGTGGGCACCAGCCCGACGAGGATCAGCATGATCAGCCCCATGCCCTTTTGCCCGTCGTTCGAGCCATGCGCAAAGCTCACGCCGGTGCAGGTCAGGATCAGCAGGCCGCGAATCCACAGCGGCGGGGGCTGGTTCCCCTTGGGTTCGGCGTAAAGCTCCCTGCTTTTCACAAAGACCTTGAGCGCGAGCAGCAGCCCCGCCGCCGCGAAGAAGCCGAGGACCGGCGAAATGAGAAGCGACAGGCCGATGCTGCCCGCCTGGCTCCAGTCCACGCCGCTCGTCGCGGTATCGCCCGCCGCATGGAACTGGTTCGCAAGACCTACGCCGATGATCGACCCCACGAGCGTGTGCGAACTGGAGGCCGGCAGGCCGAGATACCAGGTGCCGAGGTTCCAGATGATCGCCGCGATCAGCAGCGAGAACACCATGGCAAGGCCCGCGCCCGAGCCGACCTGCATGATCAGTTCGACCGGAAGCAGCGAGATGATCCCGAAGGCAACCGCCCCGCTCGACGCCATGACACCGAGGAAGTTGAAGAAGCCCGACCACAGCACCGCGATCTCGGCGGGCAGGGAGCGGGTATAGATCACCGTCGCGACGGCATTGGCGGTGTCGTGGAAGCCGTTCACGAACTCGAAGCCGAGCGCGATCAGCAGCGCGATGCCCAGAAGCAGCCACGGCACGGCGCGCTCGTTCTCAAGCTCGCCGCCAAGGGACCGGAAGATGTAGATCAGCCCGCCGACGAGGATGACCGCGAAGAGCGGAAGGAACCATTTGCCGACATGGCTGGGCCCCTCAAGAGGGTGATCGGCAGATCCGTGGATCTGCGGAGAGGTGTCTGTCATGATGAGGAACTGCCCAACAATTTACGGGCAGGGTTTAGTCCCGTTCCTTGACAGTTTCATGATACGGATCGGATTGATCAGGCCCTCACGTCATCCTTCGCAAGGATCGCTGGGGCAATCGCTTCGCGCGCGCATTCCATGGCCAGTTGCACAACGGCTCCCACAATGCTGCGCTTTGCTGGCGGCGGCCGGCAGATTGGACACCTCAGGTCACCGGGGTCTCTGGCCCGTGGTCGGAACCCCGCCTCGATGGCGCCACGCCCGTGGACCCGAAGTTACGCCCCCGGAGCCCCTCACCTTTGTGATGCGAAAGCGACAGGGCGGCGAAATATTCCCGAGTGATTTTATTGGAATTGCGCCGGACGGGCCGCGCCGCTATCACCGCCGCAGGCACCTGCCCCCCGGGCGCGGTGCGCGTTCATGCCAGCCCTGTGCCAGCCCCTGCCATGCACTCTTGTTCCGGGTGTCTCCGTGGATGGCCCCGGGTTGGGGATTTTCATGTTTCACTTCCAGAACTCCTTGCGGATGACGACGGCGATGGGCCTGCTGATCGCGGCGGGTCTTGCGGCTCCGGCCCTCGCGCAGGAACCGGCCGAGCTTGCGACCATCACCATCAGCGGCGACGCGCAGGCCCAGGGCGCGGGCGACAACGCCACCTCCGTCGACATGACCGCCGAGAACCGCAAGGGCGGCACCCGCAAGCTCGACGAAACCCTGCGCGAGGTGCCGGGCGTCTTCACCCGCGTGAATGCCGGGCAGCCGGGCGTTGCGGTAAACATCCGTGGCTTCGAGGGTTCGGGCCGCGTCAACACCACGATCGACGGCGTGCGCCAGAGCTTCCGTTTCACCTCGCACGAGGCCTCGGGCTTCACCTATGTCGATCAGAACCTGCTGGCGGGGATCGACGTCACCCGGGGCGCGGATCTGGGCGCGGGCGGCGGCGGGCTGGCCGGTTCGGTCAATTTCCGCACGCTGGAGGCCGATGACGTGTTGGCGACGGGCAAGACCCGCGGCAGCCTGATCCGCTTCGGCTATGGCGACAACGGCTCCGACCATTCGGAGATGATCGCGACCGCGATGCGGGGCGAGAGCCTCGATATCGTCGGCGCGCTGTCGAAGCGCAACGCCAAATCCTACAGCAACGGCGATGGCGATGTGGTGGCCAATTCCGGGCAGGATCTGACCTCGGGCCTGTTCAAGGCGACCTGGCACATCGACCCGCGCCAGTCGCTGCAACTGGGCGTGACCCATTACGACAACGACTTCTTCGCCAACAGCTACTTCCAGACGGTGAAAAGCAACATCTTCACCGCGAAATATCGCTATGACGCGGGCGACGGGCTGATCGACTTCCGCCTGAACGCGCATTACTCCGACCTGAAAATGACCTATACTGGGGGCGGCTCGCCGATGGCGGGCTCTGTCGGGCGCGAGATCAAGGATCGCGGCTGGGGCTTCGATGCGTCGAACGTCTCGACCTTCGCGGTGGGTGGCGGGTCGCTGCGCTCGACCAACGGGGTCGAGGTGTTCCGCGACGATGTGACCTCGAAAAAGGGCGGGGTGAACCCGACGGATGGCAAGGTCACCACTTCCGCGCTGTTCAGCGAAAACGTCTGGACGCTGGGCCAGTTGGAAATCTCGGGCGGTGCGCGGCTGCAAAGCTACAAGGTCGAGGGCACCGCACAGACCGGCGCGGCCACCGAGCGGGTGGACAATTCCGACACCTCCTTCGACCCGAAGCTGACCGTGGCCTATTCGGTTCTGGACGGGGTGCAGCCCTATCTCACCTGGCAGCGCACGATGCGCGCGCCGACGCCGCAGGAAACCATGCTGGGCGGGGTGCATCCGGGCGGCACGGTGGCGGGCATGGTGCCGAACCCCAACCTGAAGGCCGAAACCTCGCAGGGGTGGGAACTGGGCGTCAACCTGGACCGCGCCGATGTCTTCGCCTCGGGCGACCGGCTGCGCGGGCGCGTCGCGGCCTGGTGGATGGATGTGGACGACTATATCGTGGCGGCGTCCAATGTGTCGCGCAGCTACTGGTACATGAACGTCGATGGCACGTCGAAGACCCGGGGCGTCGAACTTGAACTGGGCTATGATATTGCGCGCTACAGCTTTGGCCTTGGCTACAGCAAGTCGGATTCGGACCTGCCGAGCCAGATGCCGGGCCTTGGCTCGGGGCAGACCCTGCCGGATGAAACCGTCACGCTTTATGCCTCGGCGCGGTTCCTTGACGATGCGCTCACGGTGGGCGGAACGGTCAACCACGTCTCTTCGGGCCAGATCTCGGGCTATAACGCCGACTGGAGCGGCGGCGCCCATGAGAAGGGCGGCGACGACTACAACCTCGTGGATCTGTTCGCAAGCTGGCGCGCGACCGAGAATCTGGACCTGAACCTGCGGGTCAGCAACCTGTTCGACGAGCAATATACCCCGTTCCTGTCGACCTCGGGCGACGGGCAGGGGCGGACGATCTACCTCGGCGGACAGTTGCGGTTCTGATCAGCGCGCGGCTCCGGGCTTAGCCCCGGGGCCGCGACCATGCGGCGCAGCCCGGATAGGCCCCTCCCCCGCTGCCTTGGCCTTGAAGACCTCCTGCAACCAGTCGAGAAAGACCCGCACCGCCGGATTGGCGCCCCGGTTGACGGGCCAGAGCGCCGTGATGTTGTGGCGCGTAACCGCGTAATCGGCCAATACGGGAACAAGCTCTCCGCGTGCGACATAGGGCGCGGCCAGAAAGCTGGCCGTCACGCCGATGCCGCCGCCTGCGGCGATGATGGCAACCACCGCGTCGCTCACATCGGCCATGATGCCCGCCGTCGGCACAATTTCAATCGTCCGCCCGCCGATCTGGAAAGGCCAGCGCAATGCCTGACCGCTGCTCTGATGGCGCAGGTTCACAATGTCATGCCCCTCCAGGTCATCCGGATGCAGGGGCGTGCCGCGCGCGGCAAGATAATCGGGGGCGGCAAATGCACAAAGCTGGCACGGCCCAAGCCGGCGCGACATCAGTTGCGTATCCGCGATGTCTCCGATCCGGATCGCCACGTCGATCCGATGCTCGATAATATCCACGACCTGATCGCTTATGCGCAGGTCGATGCTGACCTTGGGATAAAGCCTGCGAAATGTCGGCAATGCGGGCCCGATGATATGCACCGCGATCGGAAGCGAGGTCGCTATGCGCAATAGCCCGGCGGGCTCGGCGCGGACCGTCATCGCCACCTGCTCGATTTCTTCGGCTTCCTGCAAAAGCCGAAGTGCGCGTTCGTGCAGTTCCCGGCCCTCGGGCGTCAGGGTCAGGGCCCGTGTCGTGCGGGTGAACAGCGACACCCCGAAGTGCTGCTCCAGCCGCTGCACGCTCTTGCTCACCGCCGAGGGCGAAATGGAAAGCGAGCGTGCCGCCGCGCTGAAACTCCCCAACGAGCCCGCACGCGCAAAGGCGATCAGACCCGCCAGCCGTTCCAGTGCCATTTGTTCCTTCATGGCACAATAGAAAGGATTTCCACTCATATTGTCAACCGAAATGCGGGGTTTACATCCGGATCATGATCCCAACCCCAGAGGTGACAGATGGAAAATTCGATGATGGCGGTGCAGCTGCATGAATTCGGCGCACCTGACGTTCTGCGCTACGAAGAGGTTCCAAAGCCCGAACTTGCCCCCGGCGCGGTGCGCGTGCGCGTTCATGCCGCCGGTCTCAACCCGCCCGACTGGTATCTTCGCGACGGCTATCGGTCGCTGCCTCCGGAATGGCAGCCGCACCCGTCCTTTCCGTTGATCCTGGGTTCCGATATTTCGGGAATTATCGAAACCGTTGCCGACGACGTGACCGCATTCCGGCCCGGCGATGCCGTCTATGGCATGGTGCGCTTTCCCGAGAACGTCATGGAGGGCAGCAGGGCCTATGCGGAATATATCTGCGCGCCGCAATCCGATCTGGCGCCAAAGCCCGCCGGGGTCGATCATGTCCACGCTGCGGGCGCGCCCATGTCTTTGCTCACGGCGTGGCAGTTCCTGATCGAACTCGGCCATGACGAACCCAATCCCTTTCAGCCGTTCAGGCACAGGCCGCTGCCGCTCGAAGGCAAGACCGTCCTTGTCAACGGCGCTGGCGGCGGTGTCGGGCATCTTGCCGTACAACTGGCAAAGTGGAAGGGCGCGCATGTCATCGCCGTGGCCTCCGGCAGGAATGAGCCATTGATGCGCGAATTCGGCGTCGATCAGTTCATCGACCATACCAGGACCCCGGCCGCCGATATCGTGCGCGATGCGGATCTGGTTCTCGATGCGGTCGGGGGCAAGGAAACGCGCCGTTTCCTGCGCACGCTCAAACGCGGGGGCGCCCTGTTTCCGGTCTTCCCGATGGGATTTGACGGCCAGGCCGAAGCCGAACGTCTGGGCATTACGGTCTCATCGACTCAGGTCCGTTCAAATGGCGGGCAACTCGCGGAAGCCGGGCGGCTGCTCGACGATGGCACCCTCCGTATCGTTGTGGACAGCACCTTTCCGCTTGCCGAAGCAGCACAGGCCCATAGCCGGGCCGCCCAAGGCGGCATTCAGGGTAAAATCGTTCTGACTGTCGCGTGACGCCCCAATTGGGCGCCATATCCGCAACGACTTAACGGAAACAAGGAGTTTTCCATGACAAAACGCGAAGCGGTTTTTCCGGCAAACCGCCATGCGCTTTACGAAGCCCATGGCTATTCGGCCGCCATCCGATCCGGTGATCTTCTGTTTGTTTCGGGGCAAGTCGGGAGCCGCGAGGACGGTTCACCCGAGCCAGTGTTCGAAGATCAGGTGCGCCGCGCCTTCGCCAATCTCCACGCGGTGCTGGCGGCGGCAGGATGCACATTCGCCGATGTGGTCGATGTCACCTCGTTCCACACGGATCCGGAAAACCAGATGGCAACCGTACTCGCCGTGAAGGCCGATGAAATCGGAGGCCCGCCTTATCCGAACTGGACCGCCGTCGGGGTCAACTGGCTCGCCGGATTCGACTTTGAAATCAAGGTCATCGCCCGCATTCCGCCAGCAGGAACAGACGATGGCCGATAAGGTGAAAATTGCGCAGGGAACCCCTGCCTGGTTCGAGATGGTGGGCAGCATGATGAGCGAAGCCGCCGCGCGCGCGCACCTTCCGGAAGATCTCAACGTCTCGCTGGTGGAACGATATATCGACGGGGCGGAAATCTTCCCCGGTCGGTTTCAGGGGCTCCGCTTCGATATAAAAGGGGGGCGGCCATCCTTCAAGGTCGGTGTTACCCCGGATGAAATGGGCGACATCGTGATCGAAGTGACCTTGCAAGCTGCCCGGTCACTCAATCTTATTCCCGGCACTGATCCTGAGTATCAGGCGGCCCGCAACCGTTTTGCGAAGGACGGGAGCTATCGGGTAAACGGCGATCTTTCAAAGCTCGGATCGTGGCTGAAGGATATCCACGATCCGATCGTCAATCGCACGGCGTAATCATGCAAGCGCCGATGAAACCACGCACTGAAGAGGAGTTTTGAATGACGGTCCTTTACAAGAACCAACAGGTTGGCGACGTGAATGTCTTTTATCGCGAGGCTGGGCGAAAAGATGCGCCGGTGCTGTTGCTGCTGCACGGGTTCCCCTCGTCGAGTCATATGTTCCGCGACCTGATCCCGCAACTCTCCGACACATACAGGGTCATTGCGCCCGATCTTCCCGGTTTCGGATACACCAAGGCTCCGGCACGTGGTGCTTTCGAATATACATTCGACAATCTGGCAGCCGTCATCGGCGATTTCGTCGAAGCACTGGAGTTGAAAGAATACGCGCTCTATATTTTCGATTACGGCGCGCCTGTTGGCTTGCGCCTGGCCGTCGCACATCCGGAACGGGTGACGGCGATCATCAGTCAGAACGGCAACGCCTATCTCGACGGTTTCAGCGACGGATGGGGCGCATGGCAGGCCTACTGGCGTGACGACACTCCCGAAAATCGGGAGGCGTGCCGCGCGAGCCTATCGGCCGACGTCATCGAGAACTGGCAATATCGAACCGGGACGACGCCCCGCCTGCTGAGTCCGGACGGATATATGCTGGACATTGCCCTGATGGCCCGCCCCGGCGCCGAGGAAATCCAGCTTGATCTCATTCGCGACTATGCCACCAATGTGGAGCGATACCCCGAGTTTCAGGCGTATTTCCGCGAATACCAGCCGCCGTTCCTCGCGGTTTGGGGGCGCCATGATCCCGCTTTTGTTCCCGCTGGCGCGGAAGCCTTCAAGCGCGATCTCCCGGACGCGCAGGTCCATTTGCTCGACACGGGTCACTTTGCGCTCGAAACGCATTGCCGCGAAATCGTCGGCTTCATCCGGCCGTTTCTAGCCCGGCATCTGTAAGTGCCCCCTACAGCCTGAGCCCTCATGATTGGACATGGATCATGGGGGCTCAGATGGAGAGGTCCCTGCCCGGCCACGCTCTGCACCTCGATCGGCCAGCCGTTCACCGACCATGCGGCTCAGCGCGGCGGGCGATTTCACCGGCCCGGTCGGGCAGCCTGTCTCGTCATGCTATCTCCGGCGTCAGTCCTTTCCGGGGCGGCCGACCTCCCCATATCCTTCCCGCCGCCGACCTTCCCCGCGGGGAAGATGTCAGCACACCACCTCCACCCGATGCAGCGCCGGATCCGCCCGCCGCACCGCATGGATCAGCACCTGCTGGTGATGGGTGACGATATAGCTTTGGCGGAAACTGTTGCTGGCGCAGAGCACGAGGCACCCTTCCCCGGTCTCGACCTCGGTCAGTTCCTGGAGCCAGGCCGCATAGAGCGCCGGTTGCTCCGCCGCCAGCAGCGCCGCCGCCCGCGCCCAGGCCCCCTGCCCTTCCGGAACCACCGGAGCCGCGCCCTGCCGGTGCAGCGGCACGACGTTCGTTCCGGCCTCGGGCACCTCCCCCGGCGCCATGCGGGCCACGAAGTCCTCGCCGATCCGGGGCCAATGCGCCCGCGTGTCCTCAAGGATCCGCACGATTCCCAGCCCGTAGGTGCTGATCCGGCCCCGGGTGCCGCGGCTCTTCTGCACCAGCCAGCCCAGCGTGCGGAACCGCGCCATGTCGCGCTTCACCGTCCGCTCGTCGACAGACCACATCCGCGCGATCTCCCGCTGCCCCACGCACAGCTCGTCGCGCTGCCAGTTGTAGCGCGTGGTGATCAGCGCGATCAGCCGCAGCATCCGGGTCTGGTCGCAGCTTTCACCCGCCAGCGCAAACACCGTCATCGCTGACAGCAGGTCATATTTCCTGGACGCCGCCTGACGCCCGACGGGCTTGACGCTCTGCATGAATCCATCCTGTAATGACGCCGCCACCGATTGCCCGCACGGATCGCCCCCGCCCGTTCACCGATACCGGTCAGTCCTGCTCTGCTCAGGGTCTTATGACCTCACCTTGCCGAAGCCGTTTCAAACGCACTTCGGATCATGTCCATCATTTACGTCCGGCGTTTCGATTCTGTCAAGCAACCGTGCGGTAGGCTCGGACAGATACCTCAGATCAAAAATTGAATCTGGGTATTAATGGTATTGGGGGACGTCTTGGGTGTCCCCTGATCGGCCCGATTTGTCCCCTGATTGGCCGGATTCGGCACGGGAATGTCCCCTGTTCCGGCGTGCCTGGGCCGCAGAATCGCCCATGCGCCCTGCCCCGACCGATTCGGGCCGCAATCCCCATCGCGGCAAGGAAATACCAGGCCCGGAGCCTTCCCCGCGGGGAAGATGCGCAGACAGTAAACTTCGCTTTTGCGCTTTTGGCAAATCCGGCGTATTTGAGAGTTAATCCCTGATTTGCGTTGAGGCAGAGCATGTATGATCACACCGACCTGGCCCGGCTCCAGTCCCAGTCCCTGAAGATGCAGGGCTGGATCCGGCAGCACACCTTCAGCCCGGAGAATACCAAGAAGCTGCGCCGCTTCTCGTCGTGGGAGGTGTCGGAGCTGATCCTGAAGATGAACCAGTCGACCTTTCGTGGCAAACTCGCGGCGGATCCGTCCCTGCCCGGCGGCGAGGTCGAGGAGGATGGCCGCCAGCGCTGGTTCTCGCTCGAAGAGATCAACGAACTGCGCCGGCGGGTGAAGGCGAATCGCAAGTCGCTGCTGCCGCCCCGCCCCGCTGGCAAGCGCGCCTTCCGCGCGGCGGTCGCCAATTTCAAGGGCGGCGCGGGCAAGACCACGGTGGCGCTGCACCTGGCCCATGCGGCGGCGCTCGACGGCTACCGGGTGCTGGTGGTGGATTTCGACCCGCAGGCAACGCTGTCGCATTCCATGGGCCTGACCGATGTGAGCGAGGATTACACCGTCTGGGGCATCATGGTGCGCGACCTGATCCGCGAGACCGACCGGATGAACAGCGCTGCGACCGGCGCGGCCAGCGGCACCGCGCTGCCGCAGCGCAAGCTGCCCGCCTCGATCCGCGACATGGGGCTGGAGGATCTGCGCCATGCCGATTTCATCCAGCCGACCTCCTGGTCCACGATCGACATCATCCCGTCCTGCGCCAATGCCGCCTTTGTTGAATTCGCCTCGGCGCAGTATCGGCACCTGAACCCGGAGTGGAGCTTCTTCGCGGCGGTGTCGCGCTTCCTCGACGGGATCGCCGATGACGATTATGACCTGATCCTGTTCGATTGCCCGCCCGCGATTGGTTATCAGTCGATGAACGCGGTCTTTGCCGCCGACATGCTCTATATCCCCTCGGGGCCGGGCTACTGGGAATATGACAGCACGACCTCCTTCATCGGCCAGCTGTCGGAGGCGCTCGAAGACCTCTCCCGGGGCGAGACGACCTTCCCCGCGGGGAAGATCCGGCTGCCGAAAGCCTTCGTCGATATCCGCTTCCTGATGACGCGCTACGAGCCCGGCAACGACCTGCACCGCGCGATGCTCGAAGCCTTCCGCAAGGTTTTTGGCGATCATGTGACGCGCCACCCGGTGGAGATGACCCGCGCGGTCGAACAATCCGGGCGCTTTCTGAGTTCGGTCTACGAGATCGACTATCGCAACATGACCCGCGAGACCTGGCGCCGCGCACGGGCCAGCTTTGACCGGGCCTATGAGGAATTCCGCGGCAATATCATCGCGGGCTGGGACAAGATCTGAGGAGGCTGAAGGACCATGGTGAAGAAGCGTCGGATCTTTGACATCGACATGCCCGACCCGGAAACCCCGGCGGAAACCTTCCCCGCGGGGAAGGAGGACGGCGCCCGCCGCCGTGGCCCGATGGCGGTGGCGATCGGCGAAACCGCGGATTCGACCCGCGAGCGGCTTGAGACCGAGGCCAGCATCCGCGCCGAAAATGACGCGCTGGCGCATGAATATGTCCGGCTGAAGCGGCTCGGGCTGGTGCTGGAGATGGTGCCGCTCGATCAGGTCGACACCACCAAACTGGTGCGCGACCGCAAGCCGGGGCCGGATCTGGAGCTTGAAGACCTGAAGGAATCGCTGCGCTCGATCGGGCTTTCGAACCCGATCCGGGTCGAGGAAGCGGGGGCGGGGCATTACGAGCTGATCCAGGGCTATCGCCGGCTGACGGCCTACAAGGCGCTGCTGGAGGAGACCGGCGACGCCGAGACCTGGGGCCGGATTCCCGCCGCCGTTTCGCCGCGCGGCGAGGGGATCGAGACCCTTTACCGCCGGATGGTGGACGAGAACCTGGTGCGCAAGGACATCTCTTTCTACGAGATGGCGCAGCTTGCGCTCGACTATGCCGCCGATCCGGCCACCGCCGAGAACGATCCGGAAAAGGCCGTGGCGCTGCTGTTCAAATCGGCCCGCTACCAGAAGCGCAGCTACATCCGCGCCTTCATCCGGGTGGTCGGTCGGATGCAGGGCGGGCTGCTTTACCCCGAGGAAATCCCGCGCGCGCTCGGGCTCGCGCTGTCGCAGCGGATCGAGGAGGACGACGGCTGCGTCGCGGCGATCCTGGCCGAGTTGAAGGACTGGGACGGGCGCAGCATCACCGACGAGCTGGGCGTGATCCGGCGGCACCTGGGCCTGGCCGGGGCAGGGGAGGGCGACCCGGCGCCGAAGAAGGCCGCGCCGCAGCCGCGCGACGGCGGCAAGGCCCGCACCAGCTTTCAGATCGACCGCCCCGAGGGCCGCGCCCGCTGCACCGCCGCCGATGGCCGGCTGGAAATCCGCCTGCCGCGCGACTTCACCACCGTCGACCGCCGGCGGCTGGAGGACGCGGTGCGCCGGATGCTGGACCAACTCGGCTGACCTTCCCCGCGGGGAAGGCCGGGCCTTGACCGGCCCGCGCGAAACGGGCGTGCCGCCCTGCGCCCTGCGCCCTGCGCCCTGCGCCCTGCGCCCTGCGCCCTGCGGGCATGGGCGTGGCGCGCGGGAGAACGGCGCGTCATGAGCGGCTGAATTCCACGGAGCATCGTGGGCCCCCGGCACCGCCTTCGTCCCGACCTGTCGCGCGGACGATGGCGGATGCGCCGCGTCCGCTCCATCGCCCGGCGCGTCCTGACCGTTCGCGTGCGGAGGATGGGTCCAGAAGCTACGCCGTAAGTGCCCGCGCAGCGCCCGGACCCCACGCGCGTGGGCGATGGCCAATCCGCCACAGACGGCTCTCGAACTCAAGGTGCCCCGACCCTGCATGCGTGGTCGATGGACCGCATGGACCGGCGGTATCGACGCCAGATCCCTGAGCGCCCGGTGCGGGGAAGGGGGGGTAAATCGGGGCGGATCATCGGGATTGTCGGTCTGCCGGAATTCGTGAGATTGCGATCCATTTGTTTTCAAGGCTTTGCTGGTTCTTCATTTTGCGATTGAGTCGGAATTCATGAGACTGCACATGGTTGTGAGACACTATTCGTGAGGCTACACAGCATCCGTGCGTTGCTCAGGTCATGTCCGATAATTCCGTGGCCGACGAAGACCGGGAAGAGGCCGCGTTCCGCGTGCGCGTGCTTGCGGAGTTGCCGGAACAGCTCGCCCAGGGCGAGGTGGAACGGGCCATGCGCCTGCTCGGCGTCAGCCGGGCGACGGTCTATCGTCTGGCGAAGCAGCTTCGCGAAGATGCGAGGACCAGCGCGCTCCTGCCAAATACGTCGGGCCGCAAACCGGGGATGCAGCCGCTGGACCCTGCGGTCGAGGCGATCGTGGCCCACCATTTCAGGGAATTCTACGCCACCCGCCGCAAACCGACCAAGACACGGTTCTGGCGCGAGGTCGCGGCCGATTGCCAGGCGCGGGGACTGGCGACACCCTCGATCCGGCGGCTGGGACGCTGGCTTAACCTGAAGGATCAGGCGAAGCTGATGGTCAGGCGGGAGGGGAAGGACAAGGCGGAGCGCCGTCACCTGGCCACGCCCGGCGCGCTCACCGCTGGCCGCCCGCTCGACATCGTCCAGATCGATCACACAAAGGCCGATGTGACGGTTGTGGATCCGGTGACCCGACGCCCGCTCGGTCGGCCGACGCTTACCGTGGCAATCGACGTCAATTCCCGGATGGTCCTGGGGTTTCATCTGTCTCTGGAACCGCCCTCGCTTCTCTCCGTCGCGCTCTGTCTGACCCATGCAGTGATGGAGAAAACGCACTGGCTGACGGCGCGGGGGGTCAACACGGACTGGCCCGCCCATGGTATTCCCAAGGCGATCTACGTCGACAACGGCGCGGAGTTCCATGCCCGGGCCTTCGGGATGGCCTGTGCGGAATACCAGATCGATCTGCGGTACCGCCCGCCCGGCACGCCACGCTATGGCGGCCATGTCGAGCGCCTCATCGGCACGATGATGGGGGCGGTGCACCTGCTTCCGGGCTCGCATTTCTCGAACGTCTTCGAGCGTGGAGACCTCGACGCCGAGGCCGAGGCGGTGATGACGCTCGACGAGCTGGAGACCTGGCTCGCGCTGGAGATCACCGGATCCTACCACACGCGGGTCCACAGCGCGCTGGAGACGACACCCACGGCGGCCTGGGCGGCGGGGGAGGACGCCGCTGGGCTTCGCATGCCGGCCGATCTCCGGCAGTTCCTGGTCGATTTCCTGCCCTCGGAACAGCGTGTGCTGCAGCGCGACGGCTTTCATCTCTTCCATATTCGCTTTTGGTCGGACGAGTTGCGCTGGCTGATGGGCCGGGATAGCGGCAAATACACGCTCAAATACGACCCGCGCGATCTCTCCCGCATCTTCGTCGTGACGGATAAGGGGATCATCGAGGCTCGGCCGGCGGATCTGACGCGGCCCGCGATCACGCTCTGGGAACATCGCGCGGCGCGGCGCGCCCTGAGGGAGGCGGGACGCCGGTCCGTTGACGAGGAGCTCATCTTCCGGACGATCGAGGCGCAACGGGACGTCGTGGACAGTGCCCAGCGGCAGACCAAGGCGATCCGTCGCCACCAGGCCCGGCGGGCGCATCTGGACCCGCACCCGATGATCGATGTGACGCCTGGGCCAGAGGCACCTGACGCGCTTCCCGCCCCGGAAAACAAGGGCAATGCGCTCAAGGATCACCCGGGCTTCTATGTCGAGGAGTGGTACGATGACGACTGAGTTTCCGCATCTCTACCCAGGTGCGGGCAGGATCGCGGCGCTGAGCGCCGAGGAGCGCATTTTGCGCATCCACGCCGACCGCTGGATCTCCTATCCGCGCGCGGAAGCGGCACTCGCGAAGCTCGAAACGCTCATGTCCTTCCCAGAGCGCGCCCGGATGCCGAACCTGCTCCTGGTCGGCGAAAGCGGCATGGGCAAGACGATGATCATCGAGAAGTTCACCCGCGATCATACCTCGAGTTTCGACGACGCCACCGGGCGGCTCAACATGCCGGTCGTCGCGGTGCAGATGGTCTCGGGGCCCGACGAGGCCCGCTTCTATCGCCGGATACTGGCGGCGATCGGCGCCCCGGAACCACCACGCGCGAC
The DNA here is from genome assembly GCF_047600745.1 of Paenirhodobacter sp. GTDB lineage: Bacteria > Pseudomonadota > Alphaproteobacteria > Rhodobacterales > Rhodobacteraceae > Rhodobacter. The sequence continues at coordinate 552,691 of NZ_JASGKI010000006.1, forward strand.
GCTGTCCGTCCTGGAAAGCCTGGCATTGCGGCTGCTCACCGAACTGCGGCCCCACATGCTGGTGATCGACGAAATCCACAGCCTGCAGGCGGGCACGATCCGGGAACAGGCACGGTTTCTGAACATGCTGCGGTTCCTCGGCAACGAGTTGCGCGTGCCGCTGGTCTGTGTCGGCACCGCGCAGGCCCGCAATGCGCTGCGCACCGATGCCCAGCTGGTGCGCCGGTTCGAGGCTTTCGCCCTGCCGCCCTGGCAGGAGGGGGCGGATTTCACCGGGCTGATGAGCACGCTCATGCGCAGCCTGCCGCTCCGACGCGAAAGCGAGATCGACGACAAGGCGCTCGTGCGGATCATCAAGGCGACGGGCGGCATCACATCGGGCATCTTCTCGATCCTGTCGCAGCTGGCGATCGCCGCCATCGAGAGCGGCGAGGAGCGGATCCTGTCGCGCGATGTCCTTGGCGGCGACCGGTTGCAGGCCACCCTGGGAGAGCCCGTGTGACGGGCCGCGAGCGCCTGCCGGTCGTGTTCGCGCCCGCTGCCGACGCGCGCCTGTCCTCCTGGATCGCCCGCATGGCGCCTTTCTACGCAATGACAGTACCGGAGTTCCTGGCCGAGCTCGGGTTTTTGGGCTGCGACGTCTTCGACCTCGAATGGCGTCTTTCGGAAGGGGAGGGGGCGTTGATCGGAGCCCGGACCGGGGTTTCGGCCGAGGCCGTGCAGGCGATGACTTTCGGGGAGCTGATCCCCGAGGCCCGGGTGATGATCCGCCGGAACCGGCACCATTGCCCGCAATGCCCCGCCGCTGTGCAGAGCAAGTCCGCGGCCCTGCCTTGGGTCTTTCGCTGTACCGTACACGGCGCGAATCTGGAAGATGTCACAGGCGGGTCCCTTTCGGATCTTCTGGGCGCCGGGCAGTTGGCGGCGATGGAAGCACACGCGAAAGCCGGCGCAGCCATTCTCGATGCCTGGGCCCACGATGCCTGCCAGCAGGGCTTCGGCCCGGTCGAGATGCTAGCCTTACTGACGGTGCGGCACCGGCGCGCCTCGCCACCTTCTGCGCGCGAACAGCCGCGCATGTCGCAGCAGACCCGCCGGGATTACCACGAGTTCCTGACGACGCCGATCATCCGCCAAGCGCTGACGGTCGTCGTCCCCGAGTACGACGCGGTGGCACCCGTGCTCGCAAAGCCCGTCCGCCCCGGACTGCATAGCCTGGCCCAGGGCTCGCTGCTGCAGGCCTTCGCTCTGGCGGTCGGGATCGGGCGCATCGCCGAGACCCCGGTCGATCAGACGATCTCGGTTTTGCTGAAGAGCGATGCGGACGGGCAGGGGCAGGTCCGGGACGCCCTCAGATCATGGCCTCTCTCGTTGAGGAGACGCATCTCTGCCCGTCTCTGGCGCGCTCAGCGCGACGAGAGAGAGCGTCAGGTCGCCCAGAAACCCACGAGACGGCGCCAGTCTCACGAATACCGGCGCGTCCAGTCTCACGAATGCCGCTCGAGAATCTCATGAGCCCCGGCCTGCTTTGCAGGGAAGGGCTTGAATCTCATGAATTCAGGCTATCCGACAGATTGTTCGGGTTTCAGGCGGTGCGTGTGTTCTTTGGCAGCATCATCCGATAAGGCAAGATTATCGGCTATTTGTGATATTCCACATGCGCGGCTATTATTTGTAAAAATTTGCTTATGAACCGCCGTTTCAGGGAGCGGGTCGGCGGGAATTTTCCCCCGGTGGAGCGGTGTAAGTAAGGCCGTGGGCTACGGTTTTTCGGCTCGGTTCTCTGCGGGACAGGCCGCTTCGGGAGCCGCGCCGTGGTGTGGTTTGTGGCCGGTTTCTGCCTTCGGGCCGCCGGGTTTGGGTTGCGGCTCCCGTCAGGCGCCGTGAAAGGCGGGTTTGTGGCCAGACGCGGTGAAAGAGGGCCGTTGATGGCGCCTGACGCGGTGAAAGGGCTCGGTTTGCCGTCCGCCATCGCGAAATGGCCGGTTTGCCGTCAGACGCCGTGAAAGGCGGGTGCCGACTGACGCGGGGGATGGTGGGGGTTTCCGGCGGTATCGTGACGCGGTGGGGCGGCGATTATGGCCTTTCGGTCGGCCGGGATCGCGTGCGGGTCGGATCTGCGGCGTGGCGGGCGGGCGGATCGGGTCGAGGGCTCTTGTGGTCGGCTTGCGTCGCGGGATAGAAACCTGCGGGGAATGCGCGGCATCATCAACGGCAATGGGGGGATGAGCGGATGGCACCGGCCGTCGATCTAAGGGCTGTGGACATCACCTTCACCGCGAAGGGGAAACCGGATTTCCGGGCGGTGGCCGATGCGAATCTTCGGGTTGCGAAGGGGGAATTCGTCGCCATCGTCGGGCCTACGGGGTCGGGCAAATCGACGCTGCTCAACGCGGCGGCGGGGCTGCTGAAGCCCTCGGCCGGGACGGTGGAGATCGAGGGCGTGCCGCTCGACGGGCTGAACCGCAAGGCGGGCTATCTGTTCCAGGCCGATGCGCTGATGCCGTGGAAGACCTCGCGCGACAATGTGGCGATCGGGCTCGAAATCGCGGGGACGCCGCGGCGCGAGGCGCTGGCGCGGGCCGATGACTGGCTGGCGCGGGTGGGGCTGCGCGGCTTTGGCGACCGGTATCCGCATATGCTCTCGGGCGGGCAGAGGAAGCGCGTCGCCATGGCGCAGGTGCTGATCCGCGATCCGGACATCCTGCTGATGGACGAACCCTTCGGCCCGCTCGACGCGCAGACCCGGCTGATCATGGGGGATCTGCTGCTCGATCTGTGGCAGCAGGAGCGCAAGGCGGTGATGTTCGTGACCCATGACCTTGAGGAGGCGATTTCGCTGTCCGACCGGGTGGTGATCATGTCCACGGGGCCCGAGGCGCGGCTGATCGGGGATTTCCCGATCGCGCTGGAGCGCCCGCGCGACGTGTCCGAAATCAAGCTGACGCCCGGGTTCCAGCGGATCCACCGCGAGATCTGGCAGATGCTGAAGGAGCAGGTGCTCAAGGCCTATGGGGGGAAAGCGTGATGAAACGGTCGCTTCTGGTGGCGCTGCAAGTGCTTGTCGCGGTCGTGGTGCTGCTGTTCTGGTGGGTGCTGACGAATACCTCGCTGATCGGCGATGTGGCGCGGATGCGGTTCTTCTTCTCGACGCCCGCCGATGTGTTCTGGCAGGTGGTGGCGTGGTTCCGCACCGGCGAGATCTGGTATCACCTCTGGGTCACGCTGCTTGAGGCGGCGCTGGCCTTCGTCATCGGCACGGTGGCGGCGCTGGTCCTGGGCTTCTGGATGGCGCGCAGGCCGGGGCTGGCGGCGGTGTTCGACCCGTACATCAAGGCGGCGAATGCGCTGCCCCGGGTCGTGCTGGCGCCGATCTTCACGCTGTGGTTCGGGCTGGGGATCTGGTCGAAGGTCGCGCTCGGCTTCACGCTGGTGTTCTTCATCGTCTTCTTCAACGTCTATCAGGGCGTGAAGGAGGTGAACCGCACCGTGCTGGAAAACGCCCGGATGCTGGGCATGTCGGAGCGGCAGTTGCTGCGCCATGTCTACCTGCCCTCGGCGCTCAGCTGGGTGTTCTCGTCGCTGCATATCTCGATCGGCTTCGCGGTCGTGGGCGCGGTGGTGGGCGAATATCTGGGCGCGAGCGCGGGGCTGGGCTATCTCATCGCGCAGGCGGAGGGCATGTTCGACATCGCGGGCGTCTTTGCCGGGATGTTCGTGCTGTCGGCCTTCGTGCTGCTGATCGACTGGGGCGTGACGCTGGCGGAGCGGCGGCTGCTGGTGTGGCGGCCCGACAGCGCGCAAGATCACTGATGGTCATCAAGGGAGGACATGCGATGACGTTCACCAGAAGCCTGATCGCCGCAGTGGCGCTGAGCGCGGCGGTGCCCGCGGGCGCCGAAACGGTCAAGGTCGCCATCGGCGGCTCCAGTTGCATCTGCTATCTGCCGGTCGTGCTGGCGGAGCAGCTGGGCAATTTCGACAAGCACGGCGTGGATGTCGAACTGATCGACTTCAAGGGCGGTTCGGCCGCGCTGAAGGCGGTGGTCGGCGGTAGCGCGGATGTGGTGTCGGGCTATTACGAACACACGATCAGCATGGCCGCGAAGAAGCAGGACATGCAGGCCTTCGTGGTGCAGGGCAAGCTGCCGGGGATCGCGCTGGTCGTGGCGCCGAAGAACACCGGCAAGATCAACAGCATCGCCGAACTGGACGGGAAGACGGTGGGGGTGACGGCGCCGGGGTCTTCGACCGATTTCTTCCTGAAATACATGCTGGCGAAGCAGGGCGTTTCGCCGAAGGCGGCCTCGGTCGTGGGGGTCGGCGTGGGGGCGACCTCTGTCGCCGCGCTGGAACAGGGGCAGATCGACGCGGCGGTGACGCTCGATCCCGCGATCTCGCAGTTGCAGAAGATGCACCCCGATCTGCAATTGCTGGTGGATACGCGAAAGGAAGCGGACACCCGCGAATTCTTCGGTGCGGATTACGTCGGCGCGGTGCTGTACAGCCGCCGCGAATGGGTCGATGCGCATCCGCAGGAGGCGGGCGCCATGGCCGCCGCGATCGTGGACACGCTGCGCTATATCCACGAAACCGACCCGGCGGAGATCGCCGCGCAGATGCCCGCCAACATCACCGGCGCGGACAAGGCGATCTATGCGCAATCGCTGGCGAGCAGCCTTGAGATGATTTCCGAAGATGGCAAGGTGGACGAGGCCGGCGCCCGCGTGGTGCTCGACGTGATGGGCTTCAACGCGCCCGAGATCAAGGACGCCGGGATCGACCTGTCGCGCACCTACACCAACGCCTTCGTCGAGAAGATCGCACCCTGAGGGCCACGGATCCGGGACCGGAAACCGCCGCCATGTCCTCTTTTGTGCTTCAGTTGGGCAGCCTGTTCCGCAGCGAGCGCCACCGGCTCCTGCGGCGGGTGCGCCATGTCGTGCGCTGCCGGACGGAGGCGGAGGATCTGGTGCAGGAGGTCTTCGTGAACCTGTTGCGCGGCGAGGACCGGCTGTCGGTCGGATCGCCGCGCAACTACCTCGCGCGGGCGGCGACGAATGCGGCGCTCGACCATCTGCGCCGGCAACAGGTGCGGGAGGCGGTTCTGGACCACGGCCGATGTGCCGCCAGCGTCGCCGCACCGCAGCCCGGGGCGGAGGCCATCGTGCAATCCCGGCAGGAACTGGCGATCCTGCACCGGGCCATCGACGGGCTGCCGGTGAAATGCCGCGTGGTGTTTCTGCTCTCGCGCGAGCACGGCCTGACGATGCGCGAGATCGCCGGGCGGCTGGGGATTTCCGAAAAGACGGTGGAGAAGCATCTTCTCAAGGCGATGACGCGGCTCCGGGCGGCGCTGCGCGCGGCGGGGCGGGACATTTGACGCGCGACGGAGAGATGACCGATACCGGGGACCGGCTGTTCGAGGAGGCCGCGCGCTGGCATATCCGGCTGCGCGATCCCGATGCCCCGGCACGGGTGCATGACGCCTTTCTCGACTGGATCCGGCAAGACCCGCGCCATCTGGCGGCCTATGACCGGGCGGAGGCGCTGTGGCAGGCGATGGAGCCCCCCGCTCCCGCGCGCGACGAAGCGGCGATTTCGGCGCTGGTCGCGCAGGGCCGTGGCCGAAAGGGCAGGGGGCTCGTCTGTCTGGCGCTGGCCGTTGGGCTGGGCCTGTGGCAGGGGCCGGACGCCTGGGACAGCCTGCGCGCCGACCATGTGGCCCGGACCGGATCGCGCGACAGCATCGTGCTGGAGGAGGGCAGCCGGATCGACCTGAACAGCGGCTCGGCCATCGCGGTGGCCTTCGGCCCCGGCGAACGGCGGGTGCGGATGTTCCGGGGCGAGGCGTTCTTCGACGTCGCCCATGATGCCGCGCGCCCCTTCGTCGTGGACATGCCGGAGGGCAGCCTGCGCGTCACGGGCACGCGTTTCAACGTCGATCTGGCGGGGGAGGCGGCGGAGGTCGCGCTGCTGGAGGGCCGCGTGACGCTCTCGGCACGCGATGCGCCGGGGACCACCGCCCTTGCCCCCGGGCAGCAGGCGGCCGTCCGCCCGTCCGGGGTCGGCGATCCGGCGCCGTTCGACGCCGAAAGCCGCACCGCCTGGCGCGGCGGCCGGATGATCTTCTATCGCACGCCGCTGCGCGAGGTCATCGCCGAGCTTGGCCGCTACCGGCGCGGCGCGGTGCTGTTGCTGAACGACGGGGCGGCGGAACTGCCGGTGACGGGGGCGTTTTCGACCGAAGACCCCGATCAGGTGATCGACATCATCGCCGAGACGATGGGCCTCTCCGTCCACCGCGTGCCCGGCGCGCTGACGGTGCTGCGCTAGCGCGCGAAAAAAATTGCGCGGCGGAGTGGGGGAAAGCGGGGGGCTGGCGCGTCCTACCGTGCAAGACCCTGCATCGCACGCGAGATGCCAGCTCAGTGGGGAGGTTTCATGGAGAGCCCCAGATGAGTCATTCCCGCCCGTCGCCGCTGGCCGCATTGCTGCTTGGCACCTGCCTTTCGCTGGCGCAGACCGCCGCAGCCCAGAGCGTTCCCCTCGCCATCCCCGCGCAGCCGTTGCCGCAGGCGCTGGCCGCGCTCTCGGCCCGGAGCGGAGTGCAGGTGTTCTACACCGGCGAAGCGGCCTACCGGCTGCGGTCCAATGCGGTGAACGGCAGCTATTCCGTGGATCAGGCGCTGGCGCACATGCTGGCGGGAACCGGCGTCACGGCCCGTCGGGTGGGGCAGAACGGGGTCACCCTCTCCGCCGCCGGGGACGCCGCGCCGGGCAATGCCGTCACGCTGGACACGATCACGGTGACCGGCAACCCGAACTCCACCATGGGCCTGCCCGGGGAATATGCCGGGGGGCAGGTGGCGACGGGCGGGCAGTTGGGCATGCTGGGCAATCGGGACGTGATGGACACGCCGTTCAGCCAGACGAATTTCACCAACGGGACGATCCGGAACCAGCAGGCCCAGACCCTTCAGGACGTGCTGGCGAATGATCCTTCGGTCGTGACCAGCACACGCAGCGGCGGGAGTTTCTATGAACAGACCACGATCCGCGGGTTTGTCGAATCCGCGGATGAATCCTCCGGCAGCCTGAATGGCCTGATGGGCATGTCGCCGTCACGTTCCGCCGAAATGGATTATATCGAGCGGGTCGAGGTCATGCGCGGGCCGAACGCCCTTTTGAACGGCATGTCCGCCAACGCGAATGGCGGTGTCGGCGGTTCGGTTGCCCTTGTCACCAAGCAGGCCGGGGATGAGCCGCTGACCCAATTGACGACCCGGTTCAATTCGCGCGCGCAACTGGGCGCGCATCTGGATATGGGCCGCCGCTTTGGCGAGGGGAACCGGTTCGGCATCCGGTTCAACGGTGCCTTCCGGAAGGGGGACGGCGCGCTCAGGGACAGTTCGACCGAAGTCGGGTCGGCGGCGCTCAATCTGGATTATCGCGGCGAGCGGTTCCGCTTTTCGGCGGATGTCACGCATCAGTCGGAGGAGTCCAGCCCCGCCAATATGCAATATCTGCTGATCACCGATTTCATCCCCAGGGCGCCGAAGGGCGATGTCAGCTTCCTTCCGCCATGGAGCGAACACCGCGTCGAATCGACAACGGTCATGGCGCGGGGCGAATATGACATTGCCGAAAATGTCACCGCCTATGCCGCCATCGGCAGACAGAAGGCCGATTTCGATTTCCTGTCCCCGATCCTGACCAGTCTGCTGGATCGCGACGGCACCTATGGCGCTCCGGCGGTCTACAATTGGGATTCGGCGACGGAGGTGGTTTCGATGCAGGCGGGGCTGCGGGGAACGATCGCCACCGGGTCTGTGGATCATGCGCTGAGCTTCAATGCCGCCCGCTCGAAGACGGAAGCCAGCCGGGGCGCGGGGTTGGCATGGTATACCCACACCACCAATATCTATGATCCGGTCTTTGACCCCCGCCCCGACGTGCCTGCCGTTCCGACGGAGGGTCGCAATGAATACCGGGTGTCGTCCTATGCCCTTGCCGATACCCTGTCGATGCAGGATGGCCGGATCCAGTTCACCGCGGGCCTGCGCTATCAGGAGGTGAAAAGCGGCGTGATTCTTGCGGACGGCACCCGGCAAAGCGGCGGGTATGACAGCAGCGCCTGGACGCCCTCCTATGCGCTGGTGATCAAACCGGGGCAGAACGTCGCGCTTTATGCCAGCTATATCGAAAACCTGCGGGCAGGGGCCGTGGTGCCCGGCAGTTTCGCGAATGCGGGTGACATTCTCCCGCCCTATGTCAGCAAGCAATACGAAATCGGCGCCAAGGTCGATTGGGGCATGGTCACGACGACGCTGGCGGCGTTCCAGATCACAAAGCCGAACCGGATCATCGTGGCTGATCCCGATGGCGGGTTGCCGCGCCTGACGCCGAATGGCGAGCAGCGCAACCGGGGGATTGAACTGAACGCCTATGGCGCGCCGGTTTCGGGTGTGCGGATGATGGGCGGGATCACGCTTCTGGATGCCACGCTGACGGGGACCGAACACGGTCTTTACGACGGCAACCGGGCCGCAGGCGCGCCGCGTTTCCGCGCGGTTATCGGCGGGGAATGGGACACGCCTTTTGTCGATGGGCTGACCCTGACCGGGCGGGTGACCTATTCCGGCAATCAGGTGGTCAGCAATACGGATGCAGCTCTGAAGATCCCGTCCTATACGACCGTCGATCTGGGCGCGCGGTATACCTTTGCGCAGGATTGGGCAAAGAACCCGGTCACGGTGCGGCTTAATGTCGATAACGTTTTCGACCGGAATTATTGGGCGACGGGTGAAAACGACAGGCTTCAGCTGGGATCGTCGCGCACCGTCCGGCTGTCTGCGACGGTGAATTTCTGACGGCATGGCGCCCGGTTTTTCGGGCGCCTTTCCCCAATCCACGGAATGAGACCTATGGATGAACTTTCGGCCCGTTCGGGGCATGACGTTTCGGCTTTGCTTGAGGCGGTTGGGCGTGTTCGGGCGCAGGTGAGGAAGCGGATCGTCGGGCAGGATGCGGTGGTCGACGAGGTGCTGATGGCGCTGGCGGCGGGCGGGCATGCGCGGCTGGTGGGCGTGCCGGGGCTCGCGAAGACGCTGCTGGTGCGGACGCTGGCGCAGGCCCTGCTGCTGGATTTCCGCCGGGTGCAGTTCACCCCCGACCTGGTGCCCAGCGACATCACCGGCGCCGAGGTGATGGAGGAGGCGGAGGGCCGCCGCGCCTTCCGCTTCATGCGCGGGCCGATCTTTGCCAATATCGTGCTGGCCGACGAGATCAACCGCGCCCCTCCCCGCACCCAGGCCGCGCTGCTGGAGGCGATGCAGGAGCATTCCGTCACCGCCGCCGGCGAGACCATGGCGCTGCCCGAACCCTTCTTCGTGCTGGCGACGCAGAACCCGATCGAGCAGGAGGGCACCTATCCGCTGCCCGAAGCGCAGCTCGACCGCTTCCTCTTCGATATCCGCGTCGGCTACCCCACCGAGGCCGAGGAACTGGCGGTGCTGCGATCCACCACGGGGGCTGCGGGCGAGGCGATCGCCCCGGTGCTCGACGCCGGGCAGGCGCTGGCGCTGCAACGCATGGTGCGCGAGGTTGCCGCCACTGACGAGGCGCTGCGCTATGCCAATGCGCTGGTGCGCGCGACCCGGCCCGAGGCGTCGCCGGTCGATCCGGTGCGGCGCTATGTCCGCTGGGGCGCCGGGCCGCGCGCGGGGCAGGCGCTGGTGCTGGGGGCCAAGGCGCATGCGTTGCTGGACGGGCGCTGGACCATCGCGCCGGGCGACATCCGCCGGGTGGCGGCGCCGGTGCTGCGCCACCGGATCGTGCCGAACTTCGCCGCCGATGCCGATGGCGTCGGCGTGGAACAGGTGATCGCGGCGCTGCTGGCCGAGGTCTCTGCGCCTGTCAGCGGCATCGGGGGGTGACCATGGAGGCGGAGGACGGGCGGCTGCTGGATGCGCTGCGCGGGGTGCGCTGGCCCGCGCAGCGCCCGCCGCGTTTTGCCGCGCCCGGGGCGCATCGCGCGCGTCCGCCCGAGCCCTCGGCCGAGCTCAGCGAGTTCCGGCCCTATCGTCCCGGCGAGGAGGCGCGGTGCATCGACTGGAAGCTGCTGGCGCGCACCGACCGCGCCTTCGTGCGGCTGGCGCCGGGGCATAGCCGGCAGGGCACGATGGTGCTGCTCGGCGCCGGGGCGGGCATGGCCTGGCCCGAGGCGACGCGGGCCAAATGGCGACAGGCGCGGCGGCTGGCGCTTGGCCTCGCCGCCGTGGCGCAGCAGGGCGGCGATCCGGTCGGGCTGATGCTGGTGACCGGATCGGGGGATGTTGCGCAGGTGCCGGCCGGTACCCATGCGCTGGCGCTGCGCCGCATCGCCCGGCAGGCGGCGGAGGCGCTGCCGCAGGGGCGGGTGCGGCTGGCGGGTGCGCTGGCGCAATGCCGGGCGCGGCGGCTGGTGGTGATCGGCGATTTCCTCGATGATGACGCGGACAATGCGGCGCTGATCCGCGGCGCCGCGCAGTTCTGCGCACAGGGCCGCGAGGTGCTGGCCGTGCAGGTGCTGGACGATGCCGAGTTGAACCCGCCGCGCGGGCTCTCGGTGCTGCGCGACCTGCACGACCCCGGTCTGATGCGCAGCCTCGACGGTGCCGCGCGGCGGCAATATCTGGAGAACCTCAATGGGTGGCGCCGGTCGCTTGCGCAGCAATGGCGCGGCGCCGGGGCGCGGTTCCTGACCCTGCGCAGCGGCGCGGATGCCGCGGCAGCGGTGCGCCGCATCGCCGCCGGGCAGGTACAGGACGAGATCGCGGCCGGAGGACGGCCGTGACCCTGCTGTTCCCCTGGTATCTCTGGGCGGCCGGTATGGCCGCTGCCACTGTTCTCGGGTTGCACTGGCTGACGGTGCGCCAGCGCCTGCCGGAGAGTTTTCCCACCTTCCGCTTCGTCCCCGACCGGTTGCGGCAGACCAGCCGACTGCTGCTGCGGCTGAGCGACCGGCGGCTGCTGGCCTGGCGGGTGCTGATGCTGCTGTTGCTGAGCCTCGCGCTGGCGCAGCCGCACTGGATCTGGCCCGGCAGCCGGGCGCGGGTGGTGCTGGTCGATGTCTCGGCCAGCGTGGCACGCGATGCCGGATGGCGCGGGGCCGTGGCCGGGCTGACCCGCGATGCCGATGCGGTGGTCGCCTATGGTGCGGGCGATGCGCCGGAAACGCATGACGCGAGCTTCGTGGACCTGCCGGACGACACGGATCGGGCCGTGACCGGCCAGCTTTCCCCGGCGCTGATCGCGGGCATCCGTGCCGGCGAGGCGCTGCGCGGCAAGGCCGAGCAGGTGGACCTCATTGTCGTCTCTCCCTTCCCGCTGGCCGGGTTCGATGCCGCCACGCAGAAGGTCCGGGCGCTCTGGCCCGAGGCCATCGCCTTGCATCCGGTGTCGTCCGTGGAGCACCCGGCGCATCCGCAGGCCCGCGAGGTCGCCCTGCATTGGGATGGCGATAGCAGCGGTTTCCCGGGTGGGGTTCTCTGGCAGCCCGTTGCGCCCGAAGACCCACAGCCCGCCGGTGCCAATGGCATTCACAGCGCGGCGGCTACGCTGATCGCGCCCTTCGAACGGCACTGGCGGCTGGACCCCGGCGCGGCGGATGTCACGGTGGTGGCGCGCTGGCTCGACGGCGAACCGGCGGCGGTGGAGCGGATCATCGGCACCACCCGCCATACCTGGCTGGGTTTTGCCCTGCCGGATGCGGGCGATGCGACGTTGCGCCCCGCCTTCCGGCGCTTCGCCGACTGGCTCGCCGATCCGGCGCGGCTGCCCCGGACCATGACGTCGGCGTCGCAAGCCGACCTGGCCGCCTTCGCCTCCGCGCCCGTGGCAGATGCGGCGCAGCCCGATCCGGCACAGGCCCGGCGGACATCGCCGCTCACACCCTGGCTGCTGGTACTGGCGCTGCTGATGCTGCTGGCCGAGCCGCTGCTGCGCCGCCGGCTGGCGCGCGGCGAGGATCGCCCCTCCGATGGGCAAGCCGAAGGAGGCCGCGCATGAGCGGTGACGCAATCCGTCCCGACCAACCTGCGGGTGATCCGGCGCAACTGGTCGCCCGCGCCTGCCGCCTGCTGGCTGCCGGCGCATTGGCGAGGGCCTTGCTCTGGGCGATCGGCGCCGCGCTGACCGTGCTGGCGCTCGGCCGGATGGCGCAGGCGGTCCTGCCGCTGTCACCGGCTTGGCTGGCCGTCGCCACCGGCGCGTTTGCCGCTGCCCTGTCGCTGTGGCGCGACCGCCCGGTCCGGCACCGGCGCAACGTGGCCCGCTGGCTCGAAGAGCGCGTCCCCGGCCTGCGCTATGCCCTGCTGACCCTGATGGGCGACAGCCGGGGCGCCCGCACCGAGGCCCTGACGCGGCAGATGCGCCAGGCCATGGCCGAGGCACCGGGCCTTGGCCATCTGGTCCGGCAGCACCTGCGTGCGACTTTGCCGGCACCGGGGGCTGTGCTGCTGGCCGGCGTCCTGCTTCTCGGCCTGCACTCCTTCTTCGGCGGGTCAGTCGGCCCGCGCCCCATCGCGCAGGGCGACGGCTCCGCCACCGAGATCAACCGCTTCCTCGACCTTCGCGGCGAGGTGATCCCGCCGGATTACACCGGCCAGCCCGCCGAGATGCTGGCGGATGTGGACAGCATCAAGGCCCTGACCGGCTCGCGCATCGTGCTGCGTGGAAAGGGTCCGATGGATGGCATCGTGGCAGAACTGCAAGGCGTGCAGGATGTGGCGGTGAAGATGGCGGACGAGGCTGGCAACGCGGAGAACCTGCCCGCCGCACCGCCCGGGACGAGCATCGAAGCCGGTGATGCCGTGGATTCGCCGGCCACCGCGCGACCCTCGCCTGGCGCGGATGAGGATATTGCAGCCGCAGCGGCGGATGCGCCTCCCGTCTCGCCGGAAACGCCAGCCGCCTCGCCTGCGCAAGAAAAGCCCGTGTCTGCGCGCCCTCCGGAACTGCAACAGGACGGCGACGGCTGGCAACTCGTGCTCGACATGTCTGAGGTGCCGCAGGCGCTGCTGCTTCTCGGACCACCGTTTCCGCCGCATCCTGGCGCTGGAGCCGGTGCCGGACCGGGCGCCGGTGGTCTCGCTGCGCCTGCCGAAGCAGGACATGCTGCTCAAGGATGCCAGCGGCATGCTGGAGCTGTCGGCCCGGCTCGGCGACGACATCGGCCTTGCCGGGGCCCGCTTCGAGATCATCGCCGCCTCCGGCGAGGGCGAGGGCAATTTCGAGTTCCGCGAGACCAGCCTCGCAGACACCCGCTTCGAGCCCGGCACCACCTCCGGCGAACTCACCGCGCGGGTGCCGCTGGCCGCCTTCGGGTTGCAACCGGGCGGGCAGTTGTCGATCCGGGCGGTGGCGCGCGACCGCAACAGCCTGACCGGCCCCGGCATCGGCTTGTCCGAGACCCGCACCATCCGCATCGCCCGGCCCGATGACGGCATCGAGATCGACACCGTGCCGCGCCCGCCGGCGGTGGACGAATCGCTGATGTCGCTGCGCATGCTGATCCGCCTGACCGAGCGGCTCGATGCCCGCCGCCCGGAGATGGACC